>NZ_CP175789.1:0-2439514 GCF_046097395.1 Corynebacterium jamesii | reverse complement strand
GTGCGGGGCGGCTAATCCTCGCGAACCCAAGTACCCGAACGGCCGCCAGTCTTCCTAACTATCTTTGCTTCCCTAATTGTCACCGTACGGTCTACGCTTTTCACCATATCCACGATGGCTAACGCAACCGCACTCACGCCCACCAATGCTTCCATTTCAACGCCTGTCCGGTCGGCGGTAGTCACCTCGACCGAAATGAGTATCTCACTTTCGGTAACGTCAATTTCAACTTGTGCCCCTTGCACACTTATGACATGAGCAAGGGGAAGCAAATCCGGAGTTTTCTTAATTGCCTGAATTCCGGCGATCCTTGCCACAGCAAGTACATCCCCCTTGGGAACTTCCCCACTTCGAATCGCTGCGAGGACTTCCGGTGATACATCTACTATTCCGGTAGCTGTTGCGGTTCGGATAGTCGGCTGCTTAGCGGCCACATTGACCATGTGTGCCTCTCCCGTCGAAGTCAGGTGCGTGAACCTCATTTTCCCTCCAAGATTATCGCGTCCACAATCATGCCCGGTTTCACTTGCGTAACTTCTAGCGGAATCAGCGCCAAGGCGTCGGCCCGATGAAGGCTAGCTATGGCGTGCGATGCCGAGCCCAATGCATGAGATGGCACCGCCTTCGGTACCAGACATACAGGCATAACCTGTGCTTTTCCCTGATGCGACACCCAGCCCGTACCGACTTCTACAGGCTGGGTTGAAAGCATGCCCGGACCCCCCGACAACGCGGAGAGAAACGGCCGAACAAAAACATGGAAACTCGTAAACGCACTGACAGGATTTCCCGGAAGCCCGATAATCGGTGTCCCATCTGCGGTACCGTACCCCTGCGGTTTTCCAGGTTGAATAGCAACCTTTACAAAGCTCATTCGAGGCGAATCAGCATCCTTGGTCTCTATTGACATAGCCTGCTTCACCACTTCGAAGGCTCCTGCAGACACACCGCCTGTGGTGAGAATTAAATCGGCGCACGAAGCAGCCTTGTAAAGTAGCGAAAGGAACTCATCTTCCCGGTCTACGCTGCGAGACTGCTGAACAATGTCCGCTCCCGCCTGTCTTACCAACGATGCCAGCATCGGGCCGTTGGAATCGGGAATATGCCCTAGATGTAACGATTCACCGGCCTCCGTTAGTTCGTCTCCAGTAACAATCACCGCTACGCGCGGGCGCCTATGAACCAACACCCTGGCAACACCAGCCGCGAGAACTCCCGCAAGAAGTGACGGAGTGACTCGCTCGCCGGCGGAAGCGACCATCTTTCCTCGTTCTATGTCATGCCCTCTAAAACGGATACTCGCTCCCTGCTCTACGTGTCCGGTAATTGTCACCTCCCGTGGTGCAGGTCCAGCACCCGGGGGTTGATCCGTGAGCTCTACAGGAACGACAGTATCCGCTCCGGAGGGCAGAACCGAGCCTGTCATGATTCTCATCGCGGTTCCTCCACGCAGCGCTCGAGGTACTGCCCCTGCCGGAATATCACCTGAAACTGGTAAGGTTACCGACCCTGTCGAGCTCTCAGCGAGAACCGCAATATCGCGGTAAGCCACTGCATAGCCGTCCATTGATGAGTTGTCGAAGGGCGGCACCGGAACCTCAGCTCGCACGGCTTCCGCTAAGCACTGCCCCACTGCTTCGCCGACCGACACCTCCTCAACTGGAGTAACCCTAACTAAGCGTTGCAAGCGGTTTGAGTACTCTTCAGGAGTCATCATAAAAATCGCCACACCTTAAAATCTGAAAACTTAACGTCGCCGACTGCGACACGGCCAATGAGTGGACTCCCACAACCTGTCAATAGCTTCATCGCTTCTCCGGCCATCAGGGAACCACACACTCCAACAGCAGGTCCGACGACCCCCATCGCGGCAGGGGTCGGAACAGCACCAGGTGGAGGCGGAGCAGCATGTAGGTCTCTAAGAGTCGTCGGTTTATTCGGACTAGTTGACCAGAATGTTGAGACCTGCCAAGTAGTCGCTGCGACCACCGCCCATACCAGAGGATGCCCAGACCCCGCACACCAATCGGCCACGGTGTATTTCGATTCGAAAGTGTCAGAACAATCGAGGACAATGTCGTAGCTTCCCGCAACTTGGTCCAGCAAATTTGGCATAGCCCAACCGTATTCCGCCACATCGACATCCGAGTTAAGTGCTTCAATGCTCCTACGCGCTGAGGAAGTCTTTGGCATTCCCAGTGCCGCCTCATTATGGATTATTTGGCGTGGTAGGTTACCGGTCTCGACGACATCAGCGTCGCACAGCCCAATGTGCCCAACCCCCATGCCAGCCAAGTAGCTCAGTACTGGGCTGGCAAGGCCACCAGCGCCCACGACAAGCACCCGGGCAGCAAGTAGTCTCGCCTGGCCTTCTTCCCCAATAACTGAGATTGTGCGTTGATGCCGCTCTCGCTCACGGGGAGATAGCGATCTAACGGGATTATGGAGTGCTAATGCCTTCTCACTAAGGCCTTTCACGGAAGACCACTCCAACTCGTAGAGCCGTTAGAAAACTGCTGGAGTTTCCAAATCGGGACGCGCGTTTTGATCTCTTCAACGATATCTAAACAGGCCGAGAACGCCTCAGCCCGATGCTCTGCAGAGACAATTGCAATGAAAGCATCATCCCCAACCTCCAAATCACCTACTCGATGAGCCACTACAACCTGGTGAACTTGGTCTCGCTTCGCAACGCCCTCGGCGATGTCCGCCAAAGCATCTTCGGCGAAAGGATGCGCTGAATACTGAATACCAGCTACGAGTTGTCCTCCATCGTGGTTTCGTACCACGCCGCGAAATACGACAGTTGCACCACAGCGCTCATCCTCAGCTAACTCTTCCAATGCTTGGGCATCAAGAGGCTGTACCGAAATAAATGCGTATGGCACTCTCCTATCCTCCCGCAAATGGAGGCAAAACATGGAGCTCTGATTGAGGCCCCACCAACGAATCCCGCCGAGCCCGCACACCATCAACAAGGAACGTGGAATGTTCCAAAACCCGTGCGAGCTCAGAGTTTTCCTGTCGCAGTGTGTTCAACACGGTTGAAAGAACGACTCTACCGTCAACCTGAATATCACGTTCCGAACACCCCGCCGCACTAGCGGCGGCCGCAAAGAATTCCACCTTCACGTTAATTTTCACCTCAAATCTCTCTTTTAAGAGTAAAATAGCTTTTCGTTTTCGATACGGCAGTCTCGGTACCCTTACCAACGTGCCGTACCGTTGCCAAAAGCACACCACTCGGACAGATCACTTCGATACCTACCCACCGATGGCTGACATCGTCCGCGACGGCGTCGCAAACCCGACTTGCTCGATACCGTGCTCACGAGGTTTCCCCCACATCGCCTGACGCCACACAGCAGCTATCTCACTATCAGTAGCGCCACCGCGCATTAGCTCCATCAAATCTGTTTCCCTTGTCGAGAAAAGGCACGAGCGAACCTTTCCATCAGCAGTGATGCGGGTACGCGAACACGCACCACAAAAAGGCTCAGACACCGACGAAATGAAGCCCACATCTCCATCTGGGAGACCTTTTCCCCTCACCGGGAAAACCTCAGCTGGTGCTGATCCTCGCTCGCGCGCAAGCCCCAACTCAAAACCAGCATCGGTCAACCTCTCTTTCACGGCAGCACTGGTCACTACAACTGATGGATCCCATTTCTCCGTGCCAATTGGCATGTTCTCGATGAAACGCAGCGACGCGCCAACACGCAAAGCATAAGACAAAAGCGCTGCCGGATCATCCTCATGATGCAAAACAGCATTGATTTTTACTGTCATGCCCGTGGAAATCGCCGCTTCAATTCCCCGCAGCACATCGAGTAGGCGATCCCTCCGAGTCAGCGCAGCGAATCGGGAGCGATTCACGGTGTCCAAAGAAATATTGACTCTGCTAAGCCCAGCTTCTCGCAGCTTCTCGGCGCGATGCGTAAGTGCAGTTGCGTTAGTCGTCAAGGCCAGAACTGGTTGAGGTTCCAATTCTGAAATCTCAGCAATAACCCCCTCAAGGTTCTTGCGTAGAAGCGGCTCACCACCAGTAAACCGTACCTTTGTTACGCCTAGGTCTCGAACCCCGATTTTCACCAACCGTACGACCTCGGAATCAGAGAGTAGGTTCGATGTAGGGAACCAATCCATACCGTCAGCAGGCATACAATAAGTACATCGGAGATTACACCGATCTGTCAGAGAGATACGCAAATCAGTCGCTACCCTACCGAATTTGTCCACAAGCTTCATCGAATAACCTCCAAATCTTGCATCTCATCTATGTACGCTTATGTACGCTCGCTCTTGAAATAGGTCAAGCCCTAATGGCGTATCTGGCTATCGTATCTGTGGCTATCTTTGGACTGTGTGTCATGGGTCAACTCGCGAACAGCAGGTGGTGATCATGTGGCGATTTCCCTGCTGCCAGTAGCAATGCCGTCGACAGCGTTGGCTGCGATGACCTGTTTGGTCTGGGCCAGACTAGTCAGCGAAATGTAACGTTTTGCTGTATCCACCCATCATGTTGTTCAGCCCGTTCCGCGCCAACAAGGCGAATGAAAGCAGCACGATCCGGGAAGATTCCCACGTTATTCGTGCATCGTCGAATCTTCCGATTGAGTCCAACAGCGGGGTATTCGACCAGATCTGGGCCACACTGCTGACGGCGCTGCCGTAATCGCCAGCGGGCCCGGCTCCGTACGCAGCTTAGAGATGGCTACGTCACAAACCCGACTCTGGTGTCAAGTTGGCCGCGGCAGTGTCCATGACGGGTTTTAGTCCTTTCTGGCTATACGGTGGCGCACTTGCCGCCGCAGACGCTGTCAGCCTAAGTAGAGATAATCTGATTAATGAAATCTCCGGGCATTTGACGCGGCAAATCTGGGAAAATTTGGGGCAGTAAGCCTTGGGAATAGATAGTGGGATTGCCCTAAGGAAATTTCACGGCCACCGAAAGTGCGTTTCTTTCAAGAGTAGGTAGGAGTTGATTCGATAGTTACACGCAATGATCGCCCAATGCGCACTGACTCGAGGTTTACCGCGGGCTACAGATACACCGAATTAAGGGACGCAACCGAGATACTACCGAAATGATCCTTCATCCTGGTACAGATCCCGGGTTGCCCACAGCAGTAGAGGGAAATAAAGTGACTCAACGAACCGAAGAGGGATAGCTACAAGGAACTTCATAAATGGCAGAATCCAGATATAAGCGAGCACCATTTTCAAGCATTCAAGGCACACTTGGACTTGCAGTAGCAATGGGAATCGGCAGGTTCTTCTATACTCCACTACTTCCCCTCATGGCGGCCGCTCTAAACTGGTCAAGCTCCATCTCGTCTTGGATTGCAGTAGCAAACTATCTTGGTTATCTTTTCGGATCATTAGCCCTTTCTAAAGACTGGGTTCCCAAAACGGCGCCCGTTTATCGTGGATCGCTAATTTGCTCGACATTACTGCTTGCCACAATGGCATTGACAGATAACCCAGGAATACATAGTTTCATTCGATTTTTGGCTGGAATAGCGTCTGCATTCATCTTCGTGTGTATTACACAGTTTGCCAGCCAGAATTTACACTCCCCTTCTCTGGTTGGTTTTGTTTATGGTGGTGTTGGATTAGGCATCACTGTTTCTGGAATAGCAGTATGGCTACTAGGCCAAACCTTGGCATGGGCACACTTATGGGGAGCTGCCGCCCTAATTAGTACCCTATTTAGCATCGTAGCTTGGACCTGGCCCATTAGCACTGAAGCGCCCCCTAGAAATCGAAAGATTCCGGACAGTTCCGCGGATCGATCTACTTCGGAGTTTAAGCGAGCTTTCCGATTATTAGATACAGGCTATTTCTTTCAAGGCTTTGGGTACATTATTATCGGAACCTATCTCGTTATACTAGCTAACCCTGTTTTCGGCTCATCAGCAGCCGCCATCACATGGGCCGTGGCTGGCATCGCAGCAATTCCCTCACCCTACCTCTGGTCAGCATTGGCAAAGCGTTACGGTCGGCGCCATACGCTACTTAGCTGTTATACACTTCAAGTTGGTGGAGCGATTGCAGCTATTTTTGGAAATTCAGTTTTCTTACTAATGGTTGCCGCAATAATTTTCGGCGCTACCTTCATGGGGATTACAATGCTTACAATCTCAATAGGCGTCGCCTATGGAATAAATGGCGGGGCTGCCCGATTAACGACTTGGTATAGCCTAGGACAAGTCGTAGGACCAGCAGTTATCGGGCTATTTTTATCAGATTCAATTAAAGCATCATTTATTATTGCGACTATCGCTATCGCCATCGGCATGGCAACAATTAAGCTTTCACGGTTGTGATAAGCGTTTATCTTCGTTTTGTTGCAATCATCCTTGGCGCCAAAGGCGGCCGTCACGACTGAAATGAGAGTTCTACCATACAATATTAATGGCTCGTAGTTTTCACCGAAGATGGCTCCATTTTTGCAATACGCTGATTCAGTGAAAATTACCGCGGGTTAAGTGACAAAAATGTGTCTGGTTTCCAGCATATCTGCTGATCAGACTATGTAAAGCGGGCTTGAATAAGGTTCCAGACCTTATTCGGGCGCGTTTTTCCTTCAATCCACCGGAACGGCGTCCCAGTGTGGTAGCCGGATGTTGGTTAGCTTTGCCGGTGACACCTAACAGACCACGATGCCCCGTATGTACTGGGCAAATGAAGAGAAACGGCACCACCAGCAAAGGAACAACCCGCTGGCGCTGCACCACATGCGGACACTCCTTTACCCGCAGCACCCAAACACACAACAAAAACGCCGCTACCATGACCTGGTTCATCCAATGGGTCACCGGCACCCAACCACTGTCACACATTGCAGTTACACAACACGTTTCAGCGAAAACACTGCAACGCCGCTTCCACTGGTGCTGGTGGATCATCCCCACACCCACCATCGATACTTTCCGTATCTACGACCAGATCTTCCTCGACGCGACCTACCTAAAATCTGGTTGCCTCCTTATCGCTGCCAGCAAAACCCACGTCATCAACTGGACCTGGGCCAGACATGAAACCACCGCCGCCTACACCGAACTCCTACGCCCCATTGCCGCACCACTTGTCGCAGTGACAGACGGCGGACAAGGCGCCCAATCAGCCATCCACCACTGCTGGCCGACAACACGCATCCAACGCTGCCTCGTCCACGCCCAACGAACAGTCCGCCGCCATACCACCAGCAATCCCCGCACTGACGCAGGCAAAACCATCTACCGTCTAGCCCTGAAACTCACTGGCATCACAGACCTTGACCACGCAACCGAATGGGTCACACACCTGCACGAATTCAGCCACACCTACCAGGTGTGGATGAACGAGAAAACCACCATCCGCGACCCTGCCAGCGGTGCCTACAGCAGGGTCTACACCCACCAACGCGTCCGAGCGGCCTATCAATCATTGCTATCCCTGCACCGCAGAGACCTGTTGTTTACCTACCTGCAACCACCACCAACAACCATCAATCCTGACGGACTAGCAGCAACAACAAACAGTCTCGAAGGCGGCATCAACGCCCCAATAAAAGAACTAGCCCGCAGACACCGCGGATTATCACTACCGCATCAACGCACAGTAATGGATTGGTGGCTGTACCTACATACAGAAGTCCCTGACGATCCGGTCAAGATCGCCAGGGACCAGCGATGGGGTCAAGACGCACTTTCCACAGCAACAAACTTGATCACCCACGACACCACAGCCACTACCAATGACATCGGTGCACCAGCAGAATACGACACCGCCATCGACACCAGCTACCAACACAACCTCGGCATCCAAAAAGGCTGGGTCAAATAGCCACGACACACCCGGGAAAGACACACTTTTGGGGATGCGGACGGAATCTTGGAGGATTCCATCATGAACCGCTCATACACCAAGGAGCAGCGACGCAGAGCTCTGCAGGTTTACAAGCGCACTCAATCGGTGACCAAGACCGTCCGTGAACTTGGTTATCCAGGGCGATGGACGCTGTACAAATGGTTGCGTGAACCCGCCAAACCTGGTCGACCCCGCAAACAGTCAAAAACATTGACCCGCTACCCGTTTGAGGTCAAGCTTCGTGCTGTTGAGCTCTTCAACGCTGGTTGGAGGCCAGCTGACATCGCTGTGGAATGCGAGCTGCGCTCAAAGATGAGTGTCTATTCTTGGGCACAACGCCACCGTGAAGAGGGAAAATGGGGTTTGATGTCGAAAAGAGAACGCAAAGAGCACACTCGCATGCCCACCCGAGCAGCATTCGAGAAATCATTAGCCGATGATCCTGCAGAACTGAAAAAGCAAATGGCTCAACTGCTCGTTGACAAGGCTGTTTTGGAAAAGGAGCTGGAACTTGTAAAAAAAGACGTCAGCGTCATCCCGGGTCAGCTCAGCAATAAGCACAAGGCTGAAGTGGTTGACGCGTTACGCGGCGAGTTTCCGTTATCTATGCTGCTTGCTGCTATTGATCTTGCGGTATCAAGCTTCTACTACCAACTCCAACAGCGATTTGCTCCGGATAAGCACGCGCATATCCGCGAATTGCTTCATGAGATTAGTTCTGAGTCGAATAACACCTACGGCTATCGCCGACTTTGGTGGGAACTGCGCCATCGCGGGATCGTTATCAGTGAGAAGGTCGTCCGCCGTCTCATGCACGAAGAGGGAATTCGTCCCTGGTTCCCGAAACGAAAGTGGCGTTACTCCAGCTATCAAGGGGAAATTTCTCCCGCACCACCTAACCTGGTGAACCGCAATTTTCATGCTGAGCATCCAAATCGGTTGTGGCTGACTGACATCAGTGTTTTCGCTACTAACCAAGGTCGCGTGTACCTGTCTGCCATCATCGACTGTTTTGACGGGAAGGTCGTGGCAGCAAAAACAAGTGTTCATCCCACCATGGAGTTAGCAGAAGAAACTTTGTGCGCAGCAATCGCAACCGAAAAGCCGGCAATGGATGGCTCCTTGGTGATTCACTCAGACCGCGGAGCACATTATCGAGGCAGCAGCTGGCGAAGTATGACCGAGAAGTTCGGAATACTTCGCTCGATGTCGAAGAAAGGTTGTAGCCCCGACAATGCAGCATGCGAGGGGTTCTTCGGCCGAATGAAAAACGAAATGTACTACGGCAGAACCTGGCAGAACCCCCAAGAGCTCAAAGAAGCAATCGCGACATACATTGAGTTCTACAACGATTACCGAATCAAGATCAGCCTCGATGGTTTGAGCATTGCCGAATACCGAAAAGTCAATGTAGCGTGAGATTGAAACTGTCCAAAAAAACGTCCGCATCCCCTTTTGTCCTTTAACCCCTATTCGACTTGGACTAGGCCTTCTCAACGAGAAAATCCCCTCGCCGGTATCTAAACCAACGAGGGGATCAATTTGTAGCGGGGGCAGGATTCGAACCTACGACCTCTGGGTTATGAGCCCAGCGAGCTACCGAGCTGCTCCACCCCGCGACGAGTGCTGTACGCCATCGCGTCAGCGACTCCCCTACTGTAACGCAGAGCTTGGATAAAGTGAAATCGCCTGGTCATAGGCGATTTCACCAGAGACTAGCGCTCAGTCTGCAGGTCCTGCACTGCCTTATCCAGCTCGTCCAGCGCCTTACCGAACTCCTCGAAGGTGCCGGACTCGCGGGTCTTATTCACTTTGTCCATCGCATCGCGCACGCGCTGCTCCGGAGCGGTATCAGTGCCCTTGTCTTCAGACTTGTCGGAATCACTCTGGCCAGACTTGCCGGCAGTACCCTTCGCGTCGGACTTCTTGTCGTCCTTGGACTTATCGCTCTTGTTCTTATTCGGATCCACTACCGAGCCGTCGATCTCCCGGATGTCAGTGGTGGAGGACGTGTTGATGCCCACCTGACTCAGAGCCTCGGCAATGGTCGGGGCATAGCCCACCTGGCCGTTGTAGCTCACCAGCACGCGCAGCAGCTTCGGGAAGGCCGAATCCTGGCCACTGCGCTGCGAGTACACCGGCTCGACGTACAGGATCTGCCCGTCGCCCACCGGCAACGTCAGCAGGTTGCCGTTCGTCAGGTCGTTCGTACCCTTCAACAGGGTGCGCTCGCGGGCGATCTCGTCGGAGGACATCATCGTGTCCTGTGCCTGGTTCGGGCCCAGCGTCTGCGTTCCCGTCGGCAGCACCCGCACGCTGATTTGTCCGTAGTTATCCGGGTCGGAGCCCACGGACATGTGCGCCGCCAGGAACTCACGACGCAAGCCGCGGAACGGGGTGATCAGCTGGAAGGAAGGTTTATTCGTCTTCGGGTCCGCTGCCACGACATAGTACGGCGGCTGCGCGTTATCCTGGCGATCCTGAGGTGCGGTCGGATCCGTCGGCACAGACCAGAACGAGTCGTTCTGGAAGAACACCCCTGGGTCAGAGACGTGATACTTGGCAATGAGCTCGCGCTGCACCTTGAACATATCCTCCGGGTAGCGCAGGTGATTCTCCAGCTCCTTACTGATCTCGGAGCGCGGCTTCACCACATCCGGGAATGCTCCCCGCCACGCCTTCAGCACTGGGTCGGACTCGTCGAAGGCGTACAGGTCCACGCTGCCGTCGTAGGCATCGACCACGGCCTTCACGGAATTGCGAATGTAACCAACCTCGTTGTCAACGACTTGGGTCTCACTCACGCCATTGGGATTAAGGGCGTCCGCAGTAGAATCAGTAAGCCCAATCCGCTCGGAGTAGGGCAGGTTGTTCAACGTCGTGTAACCATCGACGACCCACTTCACGCGGCCATCAATGACGATCGGGTAGGTCTTGGAATCCGTGGTCAGCCACGGGGCAACCTTGTGCACACGCTCGCGCGGATCGCGCTCATAGAGGATCTTAGAACCCTCGCCGATACGGTCGGTCAGCAGCATGTTCATCGACTCAAAGTGGGCCGAGAACATCAGGCGGTTGAAGTAGTTGGACACATCCACGCCACCCGTACCGGTGTAGGAGTAATTAGAAGCGTCGGTATCGTACTCCAGCGGCTCGCCCTCGGTGTTGCCGACAATCGCATAATCAGAGTTGCTTTGCGCCGACGATGCGATAACCGGGCCGAAATAGATGCGCGGCTGCTTAACGTCCAGCTTCAGCTCGCCGCCCTGCTTGCCGGAGTTCATCGACTGCAGATCCGCGACCGTGTACACCGGGTAGCCACCGCGTGCCGAACCGACATCGCGGGCAACCTCATCAACCTTGCGGGCGGGCGCGGCCACGAAACCGTTACCGTGCGTGTATACGGTATGGCGGTTGATCCAGTCGTTCTGGTTACCGTCCAGAGTGTTCGGGTTCAGTTCTCGAGCTGCCACCACGAAATCACGCATCTCGCCGTCTACCTTGTAGCGGTCGATAGCCAGCTCGTCCGGGAAGCCGTAGAAGTTACGCAGCTGTTGCTGCTGGGTGAATGTCGGGCTCAGCACCTCGGGGTCTAGCAGGCGAACATTGGAGAGGGTGGCCGAGTCGTCGGCCACGGCCTTCTTCTGCTCCTTCGAGGCGGCATCCTGCGAGGAACCCCAATCGCGGTCGTAAGAAACCTTGTCGTCGCCGATGCCGTAGGCGTAGCGAGTGGCCTCGATGTTGCGGGCAATGTACTCGCGCTCCTTCTCCGCACGGTTCGGGTTGACGGAGAACTGCTCCAGCATCGCCGGCCACGCCAACCCCACCGTCAGCGAGGAACCCACCATCAGCGCCACTGCCAGCGCCGGAATGCGCAGATCGCGCAGCACGATGGTGACAAAGAACATGGCCGCCACGAAGATCGAGATCACCAGCAACACGATCTGCGCCGGCAGCACCGCGTTCACGTCCGTGTAGGAAGCACCGGTAAAAGTTTCGTGCGAACGAGTAAGCAACCCGTAACGGTCAAACCAGTAACCGACCGCCTTCAGCAGCATCCACACGCCGGCGATTACTGCCAACTGGCGGCGGGCGCCAACGGAGATGTGAGCCTTCTCCCCTACACGCGGGTTACCCGTCGTGATAGAACCCAGTAGGTAGTGGCCGATGCCGTTAATCACGAAGGCTAGAAGCAGCAGCACACTAAAGGTAGAAACCAACATCTGCAGGAAAGGCAGGTTGAAGGCGTAGAAACCTAGGTCTTTATCGAACTGCGGGTCGTGCACACCGAAGTTCGAACCATTGAGGAACAACAGCACGGAGCGCCAGTTGGTCTGCACGATCATGCCGGTAATCACACCGACGAACAGCGGAATTCCCACCAGGAACGGGCGCATATTGCGGCGAATCAGCGGACGGTACTCCGCCAACGGCGAAGAGGACCCCAGCGAGTCGATCTCGTCCGGCCGCGCCCGGTAGGCCAAGAATGCTGCCAGCCAGGAGATCAACGCCCCGAAAAGCCCAAAGATCGCAAACAGTGCCAGGCGGGTGAGTATCACATTCATGAACACTCCCTGGTATTCCACGCTGCGGAACCAGGCGAAATCGGTGTACGTGCTCACCACCACCGGCACGATAAAGATGGCGATGGCGATGATCGCCACCAGGATTCCCAGCATTTTCGAGCGACTGCTCGACCCTGGGGCGGACGGGAACTGCGGCTTCGGGCGGTTCGAAGGCGGTGGCGTGGGCGTGCTCAAGGCTTAGTTACTCTCCTACTAATCGCGCCTGTCTCTATCGCTGATCGCGATGTTTCCACCAGAATACGTACAATTCTTACAGCGTCATAACAACTCCCAACCCCCCCGACCCTAGAAAGGCATCGCGCATGACCTCACCCGATTCCTTCCCGTCCGTCGATCTGCAGGACGAGCGTGTGCTCAATGCCGCGCTGCGCGAGGCCGTGGACTTCGTGCAGGCCGAGGGGTGGGATCAGCCCGCCACACTGTTCGCCCTGGTACCCGCCACGCTGATCGCCGATGCCGCACCGCAGGCCTTCGACGACGATGCCCCGGCCAACCCCCTGGCCCTCGTCGTGCAGGAGGACATCCCCGAGGACATTCGCCCCGGCAGCGAAGAGCTCGGCCAGTTCCTAGCCACCATCCGTTGGCCCGCGCCCGTCGTCGGCGCGATCCTCGCGCAGGAAATCACCTTTTCCAACGCCGCGCCGGGGGCCGATCCTGCCCCGCGCCAAGCTCGTCTGTTTAGCGGACTTCTTTGTGACGCCGACTTTTCCGGCCCCGAACGCTCCCTCATTCAGCTACGCCCCAGCGAGGAGGAGCTTGCGGAAGATCCCTTCGGCCAGGACAAGGTGCAGCTGCTAGGCGGGGACGACATCGCCCCTGGCGTGATCCATACCCTGCGCGCAACCTTCGAGGCCGACGAGTAGAAGCTACGTGCAGGTATCGGCCTGCTTGCCGTCGTTGTAGTCCTGCAGATCCTTGATCGCGTCGTCGAGCGTATCGACCTTCAGCAGGGTAATTCCCTCCGGCGGCTCGTGGACGGCCTCGGCGCAGTTCTGCTCCGGCACGAGGAACACCTCTGCACCGGCCTCCTTGGCGGCGGCGATCTTGTGAGTGATGCCACCAATGGGGCCGACCTTGCCTGCGGCGTCGATAGTTCCGGTACCGGCGACGAACTTCCCACCTGTCAGTTCCTCGGGCGAGAGCTTATCGACAACCGCCATAGAGAACATGAGGCCAGCGGACGGGCCGCCAATGTCGGTGAGGTTGTATTCCACCTTGATGTCGCCGCCGGGTTGGGCGACAGTCGTCACGCCCAGAAACGCGGTGCCCTTCGGGTGGTCGCCACGCACATCCTCCGGCAGCTCGTCGAGCTTGACCTCGATGTCCTTTTCCTTGCCCTGGCGCTTGACGGTGATGGTGACCTCATCGCCCGGGCGGTGGCCCTTGATTTTCTCGGACAGTTCGCTGGGCAGCGTAATCTTCTGGCCATCGACCTTGGTGACGATGTCGTTGACCTCGATCTTGCCCTGCGCCGGGGAGTCCTGGGAGACTTCCAACACCATCGTCTCCAGGGGCTTGTTCAGGTGATTCATGGCCGAAATCGTGGCGTTGGATTCCGAGTTGGCAAAGGCGGCAGCGTTCTGGCGCTGCACCTCTTCCGAGGACTTTCCAGAGGGGAAGACGTGCTCGATCGGAACCAGGGTGTCGTCCGTGGTGAACCAGCGCTTCAGGGCCTGGGCGAGGGTCATGTTCGTACGCACAGACACAGTGGTCATGTTCAGATTCCCACTGGTGGGGTGGGTTTTCGCGCCGCTGATTTCCACGACTTCGCGGCCATCGACTTCGCCCAACGTATCGAACGTCGGCCCGCTGCCCTCTGCGGCATAGGGGACGGTCAGGTCGATGTCTGTGCCCGGGATCGACGGCAGCCCGAGGAGGGAAAAGATCGCCACGACGGGCACAGCGCCCACGACGACGGTGCGATTTCGCCTATTCCAGAATTTCACCCGCCTAACTTTACATGCATCCTCTGCCAGGTTTGCCCACCCGGGGCAGCTCGGCGATGTTCGCTCTCAGCACACGGAATTAGGCGCTACGGCAGCCTTTCGAGGTCGTTTTCGCCCTGCAACAGTCGGTACGGTGGGATACATGAGTAAATTCGGCTTTGGCTTCCACGGCCCGCACGATTCCGATGACGACCGCGACAAGGACCGCGATAAGGACAACCACCGCGGCGATAACGGTGATCACGAGAACAACGGGAACGACAGCAACCCGTTCGGCTTCTTCTTCGGCGGCCCGATGGGCAGCGGCGGCGCCGGCGGTATGGGCTCCGGCGGCATGGGTGGCAGCATGGGCGCTGGCAACCTGGGCGACATCCTGAACCAGTTCGGTTCTATGCTCTCCGGCTTCGGTTCAGACATGAATAGCTCCGAGGGTAAGGGGCCGGTGAATTACGCGCTGGCCAAGCGCACCGCCCGCCAGCGGATCGCGGCTACTTCCAAGGACACCACTCCCAGCCACAACGATTCCCAGGCGGTGGCCGACTCTGTGCGTCTGGCCGAGCTGTGGCTGGACGAGGTGACCAACCTGCCCGCCGGCGCGTCCGGCTCCGTGGCCTTCAGCCCTGCGCAGTGGCTGGACGAAACCTTCGAGACATGGAAGCGTGTGGTCACTCCCCTGGCCGACAAGCTAGGCGATGCTGCGCTTGGCGGTGTGCCGGAGGAGATGCGCAGCCAGCTCGGCCCGCTGGCGGGAATGATGAAGCAGATCAATGCCATGAACTTCGGTGCGCAGCTGGGCAACACGCTGGGTGAGATGTCCACCGACGTAGTGCTATCCACCCAGTGGGGCGTGCCACTAGCGCAGGGCGATACCGCCGCCATCGCCACCGAGCACCTGGACACCATGGCCAAGAAGCTGGGCTGCGAACCGCGCGAGGCGCTGATCTACCTTGCGGCCCGCGAGGCCGCACACCTGCGCCTGTTTAAGCACGTGCCGTGGCTGGTAGAGCGCCTCATCCTCGATGTTGAGGAGTTCGCCGCCGGCCTGTCGCTGGACTACTCCGCGATCGAGGAGGCCACCAGCGAGTTCACCCCGGAATCCATGAACGACCCCGCGAAGATGCAGGAAATGATGGAGCGGATGCAGGGCCAGGATCTCTCCCCCCAGGTTGTCTCTGCCAACGCCCACGCCCGCGAGCGCCTGGAAACCAGCCTGTCCCTCATCGAAGGCTGGGTGGATTATGTCGTGGGCTCCGCCTTGAATTCGCGCATCCCCAGCGCGGCCATGATCGGCGCCGCCTGGTCTGAGTTCCGCAACAACGGCTCTCCTGCGATGGATGCGCTGACCAAGGCCGTCGGGATCAGCTTCACTGCTCCCAAGGCGAACGAGGCAGCCGAGCTGTGGCGCAAGCTGGATGACGCTGTGGGCGTAGCCAAACGCGACGGTGTGTGGGACCACCCCGATTTCCTTCCGGTGGCCTCCGACCTGGACAACCCCGCGGCCTTCATCAGCAACGTGGCATTCGACGAGGACGAAATGAAGGACTTCAACCCCATCAGCGAGATCGAAAAGCTAGAGCGGGAGCTCAACGAGAAGCGCGACGAAGACGGCGACAGCGACAGCGACAGCGACGAAAAGTAAGGCAGAGAGTAAAGAGAGTAACTAGCCGCGCATCCCCCAGCGCTTGAAAGCCTCCAGGTACCCCTGCGCTTTCTCCAGCTGCGGGGTGCGTTCTTCCCAGCGGTGAAACTCGGCCCCGTGGTTCGGCACGAAAGTATGGATCAGTTCGTGGATGATCACCGCATCGAGCACGTAGCCAGGCACATCCTGCAGTTGGTGGGCGATGCGGATGCGCTTGGACTGCACCGAACAACTACCCCAGCGCGTGTTCATATTCGTGACGAACTTGATCTCGCCGATAATCGCACGGCTGCCGAGGTACTTGTTGTTGAGCTTTGCCGCGCGCTCGGCGAGCTCGTTGTTGCCTATTGTGTGACGCCGACTTTTCAGCGCCTTACCCACCAGCTCTACGCTGATCTTGCGCAGCTCGGCCTCCCCGATGGCCGCGGGCGACATCACCAGAAAACCATCGCCCTCCTCCCGCACGGCGACCGTCTTTTTGCGACGGGTGGACAGGCGGATTGTGACGGGCGGAACTGTGGCTTCAGCGCCCAGCTGCAGGGCCAGATCTCTTTGCACCTCGCGGGCCAGCTGCTGCGGATCTATCGCGCGGGACCGGAGGGAGGGGGCCACAAGAACATCCTTTCCACCAGCGAAGACCATGTTGCGCTGCTAGGGTGAGAGGCGACTGCACAGCGCGCACGGGGAGCGCGACTGCCTAGGGGGTTTAAAAGGGGAATGCATTCATGCTAGAGCTTAACCTGCCGTCGAGCACAGCCATCCTGGCCAGGCCGACGATTGGTCTGCAGTTCGGGGTGCTGCCGCACGAGTCGATGATCCTGCCGTTGCCGAAGAGCGTGAACCCCGGCCAGGTCGCGCACGTATTCGCGTTGGCACGCGGAGGGATCGAGTTCGACGAGCTGCACCAGAAGCTGGGATACTGCGGGCTGAAACCGGAAGACGCGCGGCTGATGCTTTCCGAGATGGTGCAGGCGAAGATCTTGCGCCCCTCCCAGGCGGGCGTGGAGTTCCACGTACTGGCCTCCGGAGTGGCCAGCGAGCGACTGGAGCCCGTGCTAGAGGCGTTGAGCTTGCGCTTCCGCATCACCTCTTCACCCAGCGAGGCCCGGCGGTCGCTCATGGTTCTTCCCGGCGCGGTGTTTCCCACTCCCGACGTGCAGCACGCGCTGATGGTCAACCGTGTGGCCCACTACCCTGCCGGGATCGTGGATGGCCGGTCGGTATTGGGCCCGTTGGTGGTGCCCGGCGTAACGCCGTGCCTGGCCTGCGCGGACAGTTACTACGGGCAGATCGACGACGGCTGGCGCGGAGTGCGACTGCAGGCGACGGGCAGACCTGGCAGCACGGAGAGGCACCTGATCCAGGCGGCTTCCACGCAGTTGGCGATGATGGTGAACGAGCACGTGCTGCCCTGGTGGCGGGCGCAGCGGGAATTCATCCGGATGCGCCGGAAGGCGCGCGTGCAGCAGGAGGCACCACCGGAGGTGCCGGCGATCCCGGAAGTTCTTACCCAGCGGCGCCTGGTGGACTTCGCCACCGGAGCCGCGCACACATATCAGGTGCCTTTCGACGATAATTGCCTCTCCTGCCGGGCGGTGCGGGTGTAGTGGCTGTCGAGTGAGGCGGTAACGCGCAAGGCACAAGACGTTTTAGGCGTAGTTGCCGACGATCGCCAACACGTCCTCGCCAAACTCCTCGACTTTCACCGGGCCGATCCCCGGCACGGCCACCAACTGGTCAGACGTAGTGGGCAGCTTCTCGGCGATGGCGCGCAACGTGGCGTCCGTAAAAATGACATACGCCGGCACCGCCTTCTCCTTAGCTAGGCCCAAGCGCCATTCGCGCAGTTCAGAAAGCAAAAGGTGGTCGGTCTCGGGGGCATGCTCGCCGCACCTGCCGAGGATTTTCAGTTCGGGGCTGCCCAGGCGGGCGCCGCAGACCACGCAGGCACTCTTCGGGGCGCCGAGCTTGTCGCGCTTGATATCGCGCCCCGTACCGCGCTGCTTCGCGATGGCTTCTTCCTGTGGGACTAGCCCGTCGAGGAAGCGAGTGCGGCGGCGGTTCGCCTTGGAGCCCTCCTGGCGGGCCAGCGACCAACTGAGGTGGAGATGCTCGCGGGCACGGGTGATGCCGACGTAGAACAGGCGGCGTTCCTCCTCGATCGCTTCGTCAGCCCCCGCGCCCTTGAGTGCGTGGCGGATCGGCAGGGTGCCCTCGTTGAGGCCGACGAGGAACACCGCGTCCCACTCCAGCCCCTTGGCGGCGTGGATGCTGGCGAGGGTAACGCCCTGGAACTTCGGCGGGTTCTTCGCGCTCATGCGCTCCTTCAGCAACGCAACTACGCCCGGCATGCTCAAGGGCTCAGCGGCGGTGGTGGTGATTTCCTTCACCAGCTCGAACAATGCCTGCAAAGACTGCCACCGGGCGCGTTCCTGGGCGCCGGAAGGCTCTGTGGTGGTCAGGCCTACTGGCACGAGGGCTGCGCGGATAGCGTCTGGCACGTCTTCCGGGGCTGGGTCGTACTTCCTCGCCGCGGCGGCGATGGCGTTCATGCCCTCACGGATCTCGGCGCGTTTGAAGAACCCCTCCCCGCCCTTGACCTGGTAGCCAATGCCGGCCTGTTCTAGCTCGTATTCGTAGTTGGCCGACTGAGAGTTGATGCGGTAGAGGATCGCGATGTTCGCTGGCTCCACGCCCTTGCTGATCAGCGTCTGGATTTCCTTGACCACCGCCACGGCCTCGGCGGGTTCGTCCGGGTGCTCGTGGAACTGCGGCTGCGGGCCGGCGGGGCGCTGGCCCTCCAGCTTTAGCCGGGTGCCCGCCACCCGTCCCTTCGCCTTGCCGATCACGTTGTTGGCCAGGTCCACCACCTGTGGGGTGGAGCGGTAATCGCGGTGCAGGCGGACGGTGGTGGATTCTGGGTACTTGGTGGTGAAGTCCAGCAGGTACTCCGGGGTGGCGCCGTTGAAGCTATAGATCGTCTGGTTGGCATCGCCCACCACGGTGAGGTCGTCGCGGTCGCCCACCCAGGCATCCAGCACGCGCTGTTGCAGTGGCGTGACGTCCTGGTACTCGTCGACGACGAAGGTACGGTAGCGGGAACGGAACTCGTCGGCGATGCCGGTGTTGGATTCGATGGCTGCTGCCATGTGCAGCAGCAGGTCGTCGAAGTCCAGTAGCATGCCCTCTGGCGTGGCCTTCAGGCTCTCGTAACCCTGGAAGACCTTAACGAAGGTCTGGGGATCCACCGGGCAATCGCGGCGGCGGGGCTCGACGAAATCCGGGTAGTCTTCGGCACTGATGAGGGAAGATTTCGCCCATTCGATCTCCCCGATAAGGTCCGCCAGCATAGCCGTGCTAGTTTCCACCCCGACGGCGCGGGCGGCGCGAGAGACGATGCGAAACTTATTATCCAGCAGCGTCCACGGCAGATCCCCCGCGTAGGCGGGCCAGAAGTACTTTAGCTGCCGCATCGCGGCGGCGTGGAAGGTCTTGGCCTGCACCTTGGGGATGTTCATCAGAGCCAGGCGCTCGCGCAGCTCCGCGGCGGCGCGGGCGGTGAAGGTGACGGCCAACACGTGGTCCGGGTTCACGAAGCCGCCGTCGACGAGGTGGGCAATGCGGTGGGTAATGGTTCGGGTCTTACCGGTACCCGCACCGGCGATGATGCTCACCGGCCCGCGTGGAGCCGAGGCCGCCCTCGCCTGTTCCGGGTCTAGTCCGTCTAGCAGGGAGCTCACTCAAGCACCCCTACTTCATGCCCAGGATGTCGTCGGCTCCGGGGTTGGAGCGCACGTACAGCACACGGTCGCCCGGTTCGATGGTTTCGGCTTCGGAGGAATCGATGCGGTACAGCTCGCCGGAGCGCACCACGCCCAGCACCACGTCTTCCAGCACGCGCGGGTTGCCGCCGACCTCTTCCTCGCTGACCAGCCTCTCTGCGATGGAAAAGCCTTCGTCCGGGGACAGCAGATCTTCCATCATCTCCGTCACGGACGGGGTGACGGTGGCCAGCCCCATCAGGCGACCTGCAGTTTCGGAGGAAATGACTACCGAATCGGCCCCGGATTGGCGCAACAGGTGCGAGTTATCGGATTCGCGCACGCTGGCGACGATGGTTGCTGATGGCGCGATCTCGCGCACCGACAGGGTGATCAGCACGGCAGTATCGTCCTGGTTCGGCGCCACGACGACGGCGCGGGCGCGGTTTACTCCGGCGAGTTTCAGCACATCGGAGCGGGTCGCCGAACCCTGAACCGTCACCAGGCCCTGCGCAGATGCCTGATCCAGCACCTCCCGGTCCGTATCCACGACCACGATCTGCGAGGGCGAGACACCGTCGGCCAGCAGGGCTGCGATGGCAGAGCGCCCCTTGGTGCCATAGCCGATGACAATGGTGTGGTTGCGCATTTTCTTCCTCCAGCGGCGAATGTTGAACGTCTTGCGGGACTCTTCGGTAAGGACCGACAGTGTAGTGCCGACCAGCAGAATCAGGAAGACCAGGCGGGCCGGGGTGATGATGAGGGTGTTGACGATGCGCGCGTTTTGCGTCTGCGGCGAGATATCACCATACCCCGTGGTGGAAAGTGATACCGACGCGTAATAGAGGGCGTCAACAAACGTCTCCATCCCTTCGTAGCCGTGGCGATCGAAGTAGGCCAGGCAGGCTACAAACAGCACCAGCAGGAAGGCATAGAACATCCGTCGGATGATTAGCCACCAGGGGCTCTGCTCCACCGACGTCGGGATTCGGACGATGTTGAGTAGCGCGTGCGGCGGTAGCTCGTCGACCTCATCGTCGGCGCGGAAGCGTTCGCGCAACCGATCCTTCATCTACGTCCTCTCGTCACTGCTCGTCGTGGTCGTGGGTCGTCTTCTTAGTGACGCCCCCAAGCATCCCTTCGAGCTCGTCTGCAGACAGTAGTGTACGCGGTTCATAGGTTTCATTGGCCGCGACATAGTGAAACGCAGCCCGGACGTTGTCGGCAGGCACCTTTACACCCATTTTCGCGCTGAGCAGCTTCGCCCACGCAAGCCGGTAGACGGCCAGCTGCATGGCGGCTGCGTCCATATCCGCGCCAGTGGGTTTGCGCCCGGTCTTCCAGTCTACGACGATCCAGCCGTCGGTGGGGTCGTCGCCGTCGTGGAAGACCGCGTCGATCCGCCCTTCGAACACGTGGCCGGCGATGGTGACGGAGTAGGCACCCTCCACGCTCTCCGGCTGACGGTCAGCCCACTCGGAGCGCCGGAAGGCTTCTTTCAGCGTTTCGAGGTACGGGTCTTCCAGCGTTGCATCGGAGGCGCCGGGGAGCTGCTCTTCGTCCAGTAGACTGACCTGCTTGTAATGCTCCTCCACCCAGTTGTGGAAGGCGGTGCCGCGCTTGGCGTAAGGCTTGGGCTCCAGCGGGATGGGGCGGCGGGCACGCAGGGCAAATTCCTGGTCGTCCTTGCGTAGGCTCACGGCCTCGGTGGCGGTCATGCGGACGTTCAGCGGAACCACCAGCTCGGCATTATCCATCGCGGAGAACTCCTCCAGCAGCAGGGCTGTCTCTAGGTCCCATGCCTCGGCGAGAGTTGTCGGCGCTTTGCCCGCAGTGGCGCCTGATCCGAGCTGATGCTGTGCATGTCGGGCGTGTTCTGCACGTTGCGCGGGCACGGCTGCGATTTCCTTGCGCACCTGCTCGGCGGCTTCGGCCATACCAGGGGTCGCCATTGCGGGCGCGGGACTGGGCCAGCTAGCGCCGAGGGAGACGACGGCATCTCGTTCTTTGCGATCCTCTTGAAAGTCCAGGCGCTCGCCATTGAGCTGCGGGGTGGGCAGCATGAGCTTGTCCTCGATCGGCAGGTCTGGGTTCTTCAGCATGTCATCCAGATCCTTGTAGTACTTGCCCATATCGGACCACCGTTCCACGTTGCCTTCGAGGCCGGTGCCTTGCATGTACTCGCGAAGTAGGGAGAGGCAAATGGATGGATCGTTGCCCTTGACTGCAGACTCCTTAAAGGCTGAGCCGCTGACGTAGAGCACTCGCTCGGAACGAGTGATAGCCACGTAGAAGAGTCGGTCGTTTTCCTTGGCCCGGAAGCGGCTGACCTGTTTGTTGAACTCCTTATATACCTTGGTGTGCCCCGTTCGGTCCGCTACGCCTTCCATAGACAGTTTCGGGTACGCTCCCGGGGTGTTACCGGCATCGCCGCGCAGGCTGCTCGGCATAACCTTTGCGTTGGTGGTCCACGCGGACTCGCTTCGTGGTTGGGAGTAATCGCCGTAGCGCTCGCGCGAGGCGTGCGGCACAGCGACAATGTCCCACTCCAGCCCCTTGGCTTTGTGGACGGTGAGGATCTGCACGGTGTTGTCTTTCCGCTGCACTTCACCCGGGTCCAGGCCGTCTTCTTCCGCATGAGCCGCCAGGAGGTACTCCACCAGCGCCTTGGGGTTGGCGGTATTAACGCGGGAGACTTCGCGTACAATCTGCGCGAATTTGTCCAGGTGGCTCGTGCCAATCGACTGCTCGGGCCGGCGGTGCCAGCGCGTGAGAACTTCCGTGCGCACTCCCAGCATCTTCTCGATGTCAGCCACTAGGTCTGGCAGGTTCTTACCCAGGCTGTGGCGGCGCAGGTAACCGAGCTCCCTGCCGAGCTGCGACAGTCGCTTGGTGCCCTCTGCCGACATGCCCATCTCCTCAGCATCAGTCAGATCGGCAAGCGCATCGATCAGCCCCACCGTGTACTCGGTGGGGTCCGGGATGGCCTCTAGCACCTGCTCGATGAGTTCTTCTCGCAGACCTGAAGAGCGAAACTCGTCCATCTTTTCTTGCCGTATCTGGGCGACGGCTCCAGCCAGCGCAGCTGCATCCCCGGCATCATCGGAGTGATTAGCATCGGCGGCATCCTTACCGTCTGTCGCAGCGGCCCCACGGGCTACGATTTGTTCTGCCCGTCGCGTAAGAACTGCGAGGTCGGCGGCGCCGATGTTCCATCGCGGGCCTGTCAGCAGACGCAGCAGAGCCACGTCATCCGTCGGATCCACCAGCACGCGCAGAGTGGCGAACACGTCCGCGACCTCGGGAATGTCCAGCAGCCCCGGCCCGGCTGTCATGTCCGCGGGCACCCCGCGCTCCACCAGTTTTTCGTAGATCGGTACTGCGTCCTTGTTCACCGTCACCAGCACAGCGGCGGAAAACGGCTTGACCTTAGTCAGGTCGTCGGCCATCTCCAGCTTCCGTTGGTAGTCCTCCCACTGCGACTGCAGTTTGTCGGCCAGCCAGTCGAGTTCTGCTTCGCGCTCATCGAAGAACGCTATTGCTGTTTCGCCCGCTGCGGCTCCGGGGCGGGGCCGCAGTTCGGAAACCAGGCGCCCGGTGCTTTGGCTGCTGCGTTCCATGGACCAGGTGGAAACCTTGTTAGCCATGTCCAACACAGTGGTGGGGTTACGCCAGGAGGTCAGCAGCTCTAGCTTTGCCGCCGGTTCGCCGTTGGCATCGGGGAAGTCCGTGCGGAACTTCTCCAGGTTGGAGGCCGTTGCCCCGCGGAATTGGTAAATGGACTGCATGGGGTCGCCCACCGCCATCGCGGAGAACTCGCCGTCACTCACGGCCTCACCGCCGAACAGCGAACACAGCATGATGCGCTGGGCGTGGCCAGTGTCCTGGTATTCGTCCAGCATCACCACGCGGAAGCGCCGTCGTTGTTCCTGGCCCACAATCTCGTGGTCGCGCACCAATTCCGCGGCCTTGCTCATCTGTTGCCCGAAGGTCAGTAGGTCGCGCTCCTGCAGTGCTTCGCGGTATTGCTGCACTAGGCTCAGCAGCTCGATGCGATACTGCTGGGCATTAAGAAATTTTTTGTTTTCGTTTGTGAACTTACTCTCGGTACTACCCCTCGTAGACAGCTCTTCCAGCGATTCCTTCGCTGCGTTGCTCTTCCTCTCGACCTCATCCGCGGCCTTCAAGTGGTTGTCCATCTCGTCTGACAGCGCACACACATCTGCGATGACGGTCGATACGGCTCTGTCAACGGTCACTGACGCGCTAGAGTTCAGCACCACATCGCGGGCTACCATCCACCGTTCTGCGTTCGTGATAAGCCGTGCTGCGGGCTCCGAGGGGATCAACAGGCCGTACTCGCGGACGATATCGCCCGCATAGGAGTCGTAGGTCGCCACCGCCGGCGCAATGTTCTTTAGCACCTCCCGCCGCGGATCATCTGCCGACAGCTGGTCCATGAAGGCGCTGCCCGCCAGGGTTTGCAAACGCTGGCGGATGCGCTCGCCCAGCTCGGCGGCGGCCTTGCGGGTAAAAGTCAGGCCCAGGATCTGCTCGGGGCGGGCGAAGCCGTTGGCCACCATCCACACGGCACGCGCCGCCATCGTTTCAGTCTTTCCCGCACCAGCGCCGGCCACGACCAGGAAGTTGCCGAATGGTCCAGCTTGGATCACGTTAGCCTGCTCGTCCGTCGGGGCGAATTTTTGCCCCATCAGCTGGGATAGCTCCTGGGGGCTAAAAATGTGTCGGTTGCTTTCCACTTAAATCACCTGCTTTCCTTCGGGCTGTGCGGGGCAGATCGCCTTGAATCCGCAATGTCTACAGCCATCGTTTGGCATAGCGAGGTATTGCGGCCCCGCCGTTAACGGCGCCACCGCCATCAATTGATCGTGCACTTCACTCAGTTTTTCCTCTGTCAGCTCTGCTTGCGGCTTCGTGATCGTCGTGCTCGTAGCGCCGGGGAAGACCAGCGCTGCCCCTCCCGGCCGGTAGTTTTGCCCGGTGCCCCCCGGGTGTGTGTTCATCGTCAGGAGGAACTGGTAGGCACGAAGCTGCGGGCTTTCCTCTGCCACCTTCTTCGACACTGCGGTCTTTCCGGTCTTGAAGTCGATCACCTCTGTCAGCCCGTCCTGCGGGTTCGTCGCCAAAAGATCCGCCCGTCCGCTCAGCGTTACCTTTACCCCATCGGGTGTCTGCCCGACGTGGGCTCTAAGCGTTCGCTCGGTCTCTAGTTCGAACTGTTGTTCCTTGTAGTTGGTAATGAAACCGTGCAGTTTCTTGACGCCACCTTCCCAGCGCGCCACAGTCTGGGCATCCTTCCACTCTGGCCCGTCGAGCACGTGCGGCAGGATCGTCCGTACGGCCAACTGAGCTTCGTCAAGCTCCATTCCGTGCACGATCTGCTCCGCGATAGCGTGAATGACAATGCCCACACGCATCGGCTCGGTGGTTTCGCTGACCCCGCCGTTACTGTCCAGGAACGTGCGCAGGGCGCAGGTGCTCCAGCCTTCCAGCTTGGAGGGGCTCAGCCGGACCGCGTCTCCCGCCAGTACCTGTGCCTCCGTGGATGGCTCGGCCATGCCCCACCAGTCCTCCGGCGCGGCACCGTGCACCCCGGCCTGCGCCATCTTCGCCAGGTTCCGCACCGCCGCGCGACGCTCGTGGCCGGGACGGTCGGGATCGGTGGCTGCATCCCGCAGCTCTGCTATCAGGGATTCCAGTGCCAGCACACGCGGCAACGTACCCGCGCCGACCCCGGCGACCGCGTGGCCTGCGGCTTGTTCTGCCTCGCCGGTTGTAGCCAATTCCGTGGGCTCCACGCCCATCTCGGCGATGAAGCGCGAGGGTGCCATCGCCTCGTCACCTGAGTTTCGGACGCTTGTCACGTGCACACTATCGGTTGCGCGGCTGAGTGCCAGCAGGAAGAGCCTGCGCTCCTCCTCGATGGCATCGTTGATGCGTGCCACCGGCACGCTCGGGTCGATCCCCCGGTCCAGTAGGTCCACAAGCTCCAACTGGCCGAAAAGCCCGCCGACGGTCGGGCCGGTCGGCCATTCGCCTTCCTGCACTCCGGCGATAACCACCACCTTCCACTGCCGCCCGGCCGCTGCGTGGGCGGGCAGGATCTCCACCGCCCCGGCGCGCACGCCGCGTTGGTCGCGCCCGCCGGTGGGCACCTTCTGGGCGCGGAGGTTCTCCACGAAGCTCTTCACCTGCGCATGCGGGTTGCGCTCCGCGAAGTCGCCCAAAATATCAAACAGGCTCATCACTGCGTCCAGGTCCGCGTCGGCCTGCGCGCCGAGCGATCCGCCCTTCAGCGCTTGCGCACGCAAGTGCATGTCCAGCTTGGTGGCCTGCCAGATCTTCCACAGCACCATCTCCGTGCCCTGGCGGTTCTTCCACGCCTGCCGCCCGGCCTCTAGCACGGCGGATACGCGCTGGATGACCTCCTGCTCGCGGGGGCCGCAGTGGCCAAGAATCCACTGATTGTCCGGATCGTCGGGGTGGTTCAGCAGCTCCGTGACGTAGTCCGCGGCCTGGAAGGGCCTGCCGTCCTCGTGGGCTCGAAGCGACTGCCCGGTCATCTGCGCGGAGCGGATGGCCAGCGCCACCGCGCGGTGTACGCGGCGCACCATCACCGGATCCGCGCCGCCCACGCTGCCTTCCAGCACACTGTGCATCTCCGCGACAGTGAGGTCCCGGTAGCTCGCCTCTGCGGCCAGCAGCAACATCCGCACCAGGGGTTGTTCCGCCAGCACCACGGAGGTCGGATCCACCTTCACGGGCACGCCGTAGGCCATCAGCGATCTGCGTATCCGCGCAATACTTCCGGTGCCGCGCACGATCACCGCGATGTCGTCCCACGCAACCTGCTGTTCGATGTGCGCGCGCCGCACGACATCCACAATTTTCAGCCGCTCCGCCGTCTCCGTCGGGGTGATCGTCACCTGCACAGTCTCGGCGCCTGTGGAGCCTCCACCTGTCCCCTCCCCCGAACCGGCGGAGCGCAGCTCCACGCGGCTCAGCTGAGCTCCCAGGTGCCTACGGACGGCGTTGACCGACTCGGCCGCAGGTGGCGTCAAACGATAAGAAGCACTCAAAACCACCCGGTGGTCCGGATCCTGCGAGTAGGAGTCCAGGAAAGCCTCATCGGCACCGCGGAAGTGGAACACACACTGGTCCGGGTCGCCTGCGATGAGGGTCCGGGTCCCCGGCACCATGAATCTTTCGATCAGCCGGGCGGAGGCCGGGTCCAGGTTATGCGCGTCGTCGACCAGCAGCAGCTTCACCTTCTGCCGCTGCCGCTCGACCAGCTGTTCGCCCTCCGGCTCCTCAAAGGCGGCCAGGGTCGCGTGCAGTAGCTCGGAAGCGTTCAGGCTCTCCGAGCGGCTCAGGCGCTGGACCTGCTGGTATTCCTCCTGGAAGCGCCCCGCGGCCTCCCACATCGGCCGGTCGTGTTCGACCCCTAGCTGCCGCAACTGCTGGGCTGATAGACCACGCTCGGTGGCACGCAGCAGCAGATCACGCAGCTGCTGGGCAAAGCCCGCGTAGCTCAGCGCGGGTACGACGTTGGCGGGCCAGTACCGATTACCGTCCTCCGCGGTGCCACGCAGAATCTCACGAACCTGCATGTCGTGCCCCGCACCCGTGATAAGCCGTGGCTGCTTCTGGCTACGCAGCGCTTGTACACTGCGATAAAACGCGAAGGCCCACGAGTGCACCGAACGCACAAACGTGCCGGACGCAGCGTAGTCGCCCTCCCCCGCCATGCGCTGGTACAGCGCTGCGCGCACGGCCGTTGCAGCTTCCTTCGACGGTGCAAAAAACATTATCTCGGACGCCGATCCCCCCTGCAGCAGAAAGTCCCGCGCTGCGGCGATCAATAGTGAGGTTTTACCTGTGCCCGGCCCGCCCAGGATCGCGTAGGGCAGAGAATAATCAACCTGTGTCGAGCCTTCGACGAGGGCGCCGGCGAGCCCGTCGAAGCGCTCCTGATCCGCTGTTCCATCGGTAGGCTGTCCCAGCCGGACTTTCGGTTTTCCGTTGGCGCCGAGGCGCTTTTCTAGGTCGTTGTTAGGGTTTTTAGTCGAGTTGTTGTGGGCGGTGTGCTGGCTGCCGTGATCCATGACCATTAGTTTGTCATGCGCCTGGGACACCCTCCCCACAATTGCTTATTCCGTGTTCGATTTTTGGTGGTAGCTAGGACTTTCGCACCTAGCTCTCCTGCATCGTCACCCAGGCCGCCACTACATCCGCAACGCGCGCCAACCCCTCCCACGAATCCGGCTGGGAGTTTGGCAGCATCGCGTGCAGGAACAGCCGGTACATCACGGCCCTCAGGACCAGCTGCGGGAAGTCGGGCAGGTGCGCCCAGCGATCCAGCAACGCATCCGGGGCATTGCCCCAAGCCATCGTGTCCACGATCAACAGTGCCACCGTCCACGCCGCCGGGTGCCACGCGGGGTACAGATCCGTGACGATGGGGTCGGCGGTGCCGTCAAAGATGGTGCATCCGGCAATGTCCCCGTGTACCAGCTGATCAGCCTCCTTAATCTGCCCGCGAAGCTCGGCCAGACTCGCGGCTTTCACGAGTGCGGCGGCCACGTCCTCGCGCGGCACACTCTCCGGTGCCAACACTGGGGTGACCCACTCGGCCGGATCCTCGGCGAAGGCCGCCTGGTCCGCCGCAGCGTACAAGTCGTATTCGTACCACTTCTTCCCCGCCACCGGGGGCGCCAAAAACGTCGGCTTCCTTTCGCCACGCAGGGCCTCGTTCAGGCGCAGTGCGGCCGCCACCATCTCGTCGAAACGCGGCGACTGGTGGCCAGACATGAAGGTTCGTGCCCGCCAACCGGATACGCTAAACCGCCCGTCGGACGAGAAGATGGGTCGGGACATAGACACTCCTGCCGGGCGCACCTTCGACATGATCTTGGCTATCCACGCCGCCCGCGCCGGCTCGTCCGCCCGCGATATCACTGCCCGGTCGCAGCGCCACCCCTGGCTCCATTCCTGCTCCAGCAACACCGGGTGTGCGGAGGGCACCTGGAAGCTTGCCAGAATGTGCGCCGGCGGCGGGGAGTTAAAGTCGCTGTGAGAGTCGTCGTTGATCATGGGCTCGCTTACTTGCTCTTCTTGTACCCGAATGGGAAAGGCCACGGGTTGGCCTTGCAGGTGTTCGAATCTTTCCCGAAGGCCTCGTCTGGGTTGATTTTATAGATTTCGGCATTGTTCAGGCTGATGGTTTGTTGCATCATGATCGGCGCCAGCTTGCCGTCCTTCGTGCACGGCTTGTGCGCCTTGTGCCCGATCGCGTGTCCGACCTCGTGGTTAATCACGTACTGCCGGTAGGCTCCCAGGTCGCCATCAAAAGGAATGGCGCCACGCACCCACCGGGCCTCGTTCAGCACCACTCGGCGCTCTCCCGAGTAGTTACAGCTGGTCTCGATGCCATAGCTATCCCCGCAGTCCGCGGCGGTAGTCTCGGTAGAAGTCAGCTGGATCCGCATGTCGGGAACTGCACCCTTCGGCAGCTTCTTTTCGTCCACGTGCTGGAAAGAATACTGCGGGGCCCCTACCCAGGACTTTGGGTTGGCCAGAGTGGCATCCACCATCGCGGCAAAGGCATCGTCGCCACCGTAGTCCGCGGCTCGCACCGTCGTCTCGACTTCCACCACGTAGGTGAACTTCTTCTTACCCTTTCCGACTTTCTTGCCGGGCTTGCCGACAGTGCGGAACTTTCCGCTCCCCTTCTTGGCGTACTTCCCTCCCGGTGGCAGCGCGCCGAGCTTTAGGTCGTCGTAGTCCCCGGATTCGTTACCGTCGGTACCAGCACTGCCATCAGTGCCACTGGCCTGCGCCGACTGCCCTGCCCCATCTTCCCCCTGCGCGCTGTCCGTCGTGGCCAGGCCACGCAGCACGCTATACATCACCAGCAGCGTAACCAACACAAAAGCGGCAGTAATTAGCACCACGCTACGGAAGCTAAACTTCCCGCGTGGCGCCTGTTGCGCCCCCTTCACCGCGGGTGTCTTCCGGGCCGGCGGGATCGGGTGACGCTCCATGTTACTGCCGCTATTCATACAACTAGCCGCTGCTCCTAGCTCACAAAGCCGACGGAGTTCTTAGACTCCGCGCCAACCTCAACGTAGGCAACCTGCGCACGCACCAGCACGTAGCGAGCACCCTTGGCGCCCTCAATAGTTAGGGTCTGGTTGTCTTCGGAACGCAGGAAGTTCTCGATCTCCGCCACGTAGTCGTCCTGCGACTTAGCCTGCTCGCCAGAGGTGTCAATGGTGATTGCCAGCTCGCGGGCGTTGTGTACGAATCCGACCTTGATCTGCATGGGGAACCCTTCCTTCATATTCGTTCTATACTCACGTGCAGTATTGTGACCATCATAGCTACCGCATGCGCGACGCAAGATGCTGCACGATTCTACAGGCACGTTTCTCGAAGGTTTGGAAGGAAGGTGGGAGCCCCCATGAACGCACGTTCTGGCCCCTCTTTCGTAACCCTCGGAGTAGCCGCGGAAATCACGGAAGCCCTGGCAGAAGCCGGTATCACCCATGCGTTCGCCATCCAGGAATACACCCTTCCCATTGCGTTGAAAGGCTCCGACGTCATCGGCCAGGCACGCACGGGCATGGGCAAGACCTTGGGCTTCGGCATTCCTGTTCTCGATCGGGTTTTTGATGACGCCACCGTCACCGCCCCCGACGGCACCCCGCGCGCCTTAATCGTGGTGCCTACCCGAGAGCTGTGCCTGCAAGTCACCGACGATCTGACCCTGGCCGCCCAAAATCTACGGGTGCCGGTGGGGGCCGAGGGGGCGTCCCAAAGAAAGAACAACAAGACCCGCGCGCTGCAGATACAGGCGCTGTACGGTGGCGTGGGATTCGAGAAGCAGACCGCCGCGTTGGCGCGCGGCGTGGATGTCGTCGTCGGCACTCCGGGCCGGCTCCTGGACCTCGCACGGCAGGGTTACTTGCAGTTGGGAGCAGTCGAGATCGTGGTGCTGGACGAGGCCGACGAGATGCTGGACCAGGGGTTCTTAGACGACGTGCGCGACATCATTACACAGACCAGCGACATGCGGCAGACGATGTTGTTCTCCGCCACGATGCCGGGCCCGATTGCAGCACTGACCAGGACTTTGATGCGCCACCCGGTACTGATCCAAGCCGACAGTGCGGCGACGGAGGCCACCCACGACACCACCCGGCAGGTGGTGTTCCAGTCCCACAAGCTCGACAGGCTCTCCGCACTCGCCCGGATTTTGCAATCGCCGGGGCGCGGCCGCAGCATCGTGTTCGCGCGCACCAAAAGGCAGGCGGCGAACGTGGCCGAAGAGCTGGCAGAGCTGGGCTTCCGCGTTGGTGCAGTGCACGGCGACATGCGACAGAACGACCGCGAGAAATCCTTGGGCGAGTTCCGCCGGAACGAGGTTGACGTGATGGTGGCGACCGACGTGGCTGCCCGTGGCATCGACATCGAGGACGTCACGCACGTGATCAACTACCAGGTGCCAGACGACGAGCGCACCTACGTCCACCGCATCGGACGCACCGGACGCGCGGGCAACACCGGTACGGCGGTGAGCCTCATCGGCTGGGACGAGGTCACGCGCTGGAACGCGATTAGCGACGCTCTGGGCCTAGGCCTGCAGGATCCACCGCAGTGGTTTTCTTCCAGCGAAGAGTTCCTGGCGGAGTTCGACCTGCCGAATAACGTCGGCGACCAGGTTGGCCCAGCGCGCAGTGTAAAGGGCGCTGCGTTGAAAGTGAAGAAGTCCCAGCGGAGGCCGCGCCGATGAGCCGCATCTTCCCCTCCCCCGAGCGTGCGCGCCGCAGCGACCACATCGTTGCCGCCGCGCTAGCTTGCTGTGTGCTGGCGCTAGGCGGCGCCACGTGGCTGGGATCGGATGCCCGCACAGTTGAGCACGAGGTTGCCGCCGAACCGATCTCGGCTAAGGATAGAACCCTCCAGTCGCCGGACGCGGCCGCACTCGGCGCCCAGGTGCCGGAGAAGCTGCGGGAACTGTGGACCGCCACGACAGATTCCGATGACCTGGTAGTGGATCAGGGCGGCGTGGTGCTGACCGAGGGGACGAAAGCGACGATGGTGCGCGGCCAGGATGGTTCCGAGGTTTGGCACTACCGCGCCCCGAACGACCTGTGCGCCGTGGCGGCGAACTGGGGGAAAACAAACCTGTTCCTGCACGGCCCCAAGGGGTGCGGGCAGGTGGTGTCGCTGGATAGCGGTAGCGGCGAGTACCGGCACACCCGCGACATGCTGGCGACTGACGATGTTGCACTGTTTCAAAGCCGGGACAACCTCGGCATGCTCAGCCCTTCCCGCACAGAGCTGTTGCGTTCCGACCTGGTGCGGCGCGTGGAGGTCGGAGAGAAGCTGACCGCCGTTAAGCCCGGAAAGCAGAAGTACCTGGAGTGCAGTTTCACCTCCGCGCTGACGCGCAAGGACTTGCTGGCAACGGCACAGACGTGCCCGGAAAAGGATAAGAAGCTGATCCGGCTGCTCAAAGCACAGCCCGAGGATTCGGACGCGCCGGAGAAGTTCCACGAGTACGAAGTGCCCGCGGGCAGCGAGCTGGTGGCCATCGGCGTGGATCGGGTAGTGATCTACGCGCCGGGCAATGGCACCCGCGCGAAGGACGAGATGGACAACGAAGGTGCGCGCTTTCAAGTGCTGGATATGGAAGGCAATTTTCAGCAGTTCCCCGCCGACCCGGCGCCCCTGCTGGATCCACAGAAGCGCGAGGGGACTCTGTTTAGGGCTCAGACCGCGGACTCCGCACACCTGATGAGCTGGTTTGACGGCACGCGCGTTGTCACATTTAGCCCGTCTACGCTGAAGGCGAAGTTCACGGTGGAAGGCGCTATCGGACCAGCGACCTCCCTCGACGGACGGCTACTAGTACCCACAGCCAAGGGCATCGCCGTGGTGGATTGGGATGAGGGCAAGATCCTGCGCACCATCCCGGTAGATCGCCAGGGCTACACCGGCCAAGTAACCCTCAAACTGTCAGGCGACGTGCTGGTGGAGAAGCGCGGGGAGGCTGTCGTGGCGCTGGGGCGAGCCGAATAGCAGTGGGCACCGTGAACACAGTGGGCACAGTGCAATAACCGCTTTTGCCTCCCTGACCAAATCGTTTTATTGTGACTTTCATCACAATTTAAGTTTTAACTCTAGCCAAACTGGCAAAAGCATGCCAAAATCATCCGAGTAACCGATAAGAGGCCAAAAGGTTAACAACAAACCAACAAGGCCTTAATCGAAGGCGAGAAGCCGCCGCGACCCCCTCTACACACAGGTCTGCACGCCACTTCGCCACAACCACTTTTGCCTGAATTTGCCTAGAGAATCTCTAGGTTTATTCGTCGATCCCAACTTCGATTGCGAAGGGAACCCACCAGGGTATCCCCTAGCCAAAAGTGTCCCACACCAACGCAACAACACAGACGACACACCTCGGGCATTCATTGCCTAAAAAATAGAAGGGAAATACAACAATGGATTGGCGCCACAAAGCCGTTTGCCGTGAAGAAGACCCCGAACTGTTCTTCCCCGTAGGAAACTCCGGCCCCGCTCTGGCACAGATCGCCAAGGCCAAGCTGGTATGCAACCGCTGCCCCGTCGCTTCCCAGTGCCTGAACTGGGCCATCGAGTCCGGCCAGGATGCTGGCGTGTGGGGCGGCATGGCTGAGGACGAGCGTCGCGCACTGAAGCGCCGCACCAACCGTGGCCGCAGCCGCAGCCGCAAGCGCATCACTGTTTAGTCCCCGACATTTTGTCCAGCTTCGCGCCCCGGCTAAGCTGAACTGGTTGAAACTATCCCCTGTATAAACCGAGGAGCTGCACAATGAGCAAGCGTGGCCGCAAGCGCAAGGATCGTCGCAAGAAGAACGCCAACCACGGCAAGCGTCCGAACTCTTAAGGCGTAACTCACAAGGCCGGCAGGCACACCGCATAGAACGGTGTCTCTGCCGGCCTTTTGCTGTACCTACTCCTCTACGCGGTAGCTAATCACCCGCAATTGCGTGCAGATCCGCGCCCGCAGCTCCACTGGAGCGGGCTGGCTGCAGCAGCTCCGCAGGAGGTCCCGGACCTGCTGCTCAATCCCCAACTGTCGTAGGCACTCCGGGCACGCGTCTGCGTGTGCGCGCAAGCGCTCGCGACTCTCCCAGTCGGCGTCACTATCAGCGACCTCGTACAGGGCATCTAGCAGGTCGTCACAGTCCGTTTTTCGCGAATTGTCTTTGCACATATGCTCTATCCCTTCGCTTCCGTCAGCTTGTTATGTGCCGTCTCCGTCACGATCCCGTGCTCGGCGGCTACGTCCTTCAGCTTGCTGCGCAGCTGCTTGCGCCCGCGGTGCAACCGCGACATCACGGTCCCGATGGGAGTGTCCATGATTTCGGCGATCTCCTTGTAAGCCAGCCCCTCCACGTCCGCGTAGTACACGACCATGCGGTAGTCATCGCCCAAGCTCATCAGTGCATCCTGGATGCGCTTATCGGGAATGTTCTTCAGGGCCTCCACCTCGGCGGATTGCAGCCCCACGGAGTCGTGCTTCGCCGTTTCGGCCAGCTGCCAATCGGTCATCTCGTCAGCGCTGGACTCCGTCGGGCGCCGCTGCGCCTTGCGGTAGTTGTTGATATACGTGTTCGTCAGGATTCGATACATCCACGCCTTCAGGTTGGTGCCTTCCTTAAAGGAACCAAATGCCTGGTAAGCCTTCATATACGCATCTTGCACCAGGTCCTGGGCGTCGGCCGGGTTGCGCGTCATCCGCAGCGCCGCCCCGTACAGCTGATCCAACAACGGCAGTGCGTCGGCCTCGAATCTTTGCAGCAGCTCATCTGCAGTGTCTTCGCTGCGTCTCATTCGCTCACCTCTCACCATTCCTACAACGCAATTCTATCCCCCATTCATTCCCACCAGCCCCGGGTAGTTGTTCGCCACGGAGCCAACCTTTCTGTCCGCCTTCCGGCTATCAACTGTTGTTGCCCTGTTTGGCGACGCCACCTCCTCCGCCCCTTCACCCTTAAGCCAAGCACCTAGCTCATCGCCCACCAAAATCCTGGGCATGCGGCTGTGCAGCCATTCCAGTTCCGGCAGAGCCGCGACGGTGATGATGGTGCCGTACAGCTGCCCCTCGACGGCCTTGCACAGTCCAGCGGCATACATAGGTTGGCCGTCGGTGGCAGAGGTAAACCAGGGCTGTTTCTTGCCGTCCTCCCCCACCGTCCACTCGTACCAACCATTCATCGGGAAGGCACACGGCAGGGAACTAGAGAACATCGGCTTAGAAAACGCGGTCTCTCCCCGGGCATTAAACACCGTCTTCGGCGGGTAGCCCCACCGCGCAGGGCCAATCGCCGCCTCGCCCTTGAATTCCCGGACGATGGGCACCTCCGCGGTGGGGGCCACATTGTAGTTGGCGGGCCATTCCCCCGTTCCGGCGCGCGGGATGCGCCGGGTTCCCAGTCGGCGGCGTAGGTCACCCGAGAGTTCTTCCAGGGAGCTGAACAATACATATCGGCCACACATACCTGCCCATTATGCCCACCCCTCGCTTCTTTTCCATCAAAAAAGTGAGACAATACGAGTATGTCTGCAGGTATGTCTGAACAACTCTGGCCGGCTCCCGTCGCCACCGAGCCGGTGCGAGCCACCGTGGCTATCCCCGGCTCGAAGTCGATCACGAACCGCGCGTTGATCCTCGCCGCGCTGGCGGATGAACCCTCCACCATCACTGGTGGCCTGATCAGCCGCGATACCGAGCTTATGATGGCCGCGCTACGGGCCATGGGCACCCAAATCCAGGTAAAGAACGACCAGATGCACGTCACACCGGCAGAAAAGCTACACGGTGGCCAGGTGGATTGTGGCTTGGCTGGTACCGTCATGCGCTTCGTCCCGCCAATCGCCGCGCTAGCGGAAGGGACAGTCGCTTTCGACGGCGACGTCGAGGCTCGCCGTCGGCCGATGTCCACCACCCTCGATTCCCTCCGCGCCCTCGGCACAGAAGTGCACGCCGCCACCGAATCCAACCCCGAGGGGCTACCGTTCTTCGTCGAGGGCAAGGGGACGATCCAGGGAGGCGAGATCACTATAGACGCTTCCCAGTCTTCCCAGTTCGTCAGCGGTCTGCTTCTCACCGGCGCCCGCTTCACCGAGGGCGTGACGGTCATCCACCGGGGCAACTCCCTGCCCAGCCAGCCGCACGTGGAAATGACGGTGCAGATGCTGCGCGAGGCCGGCGTGGCCGTAGAGACCTCCTTCAACCGCTGGACCGTCCACCCAGGGCCGATCCACGGCCGCCACTGGCATGTGGAGCCCGACCTCTCGAATGCCACCCCCTTCATGGCCGCGGGCGTGCTCACCGGCGGCTGCGTGCGCATCAAGAACTGGCCCGCCACTACCAACCAGCCGGGTGACCAATTCCGCCAGATCTTGCTGGACATGGGCGCGGAAGCCGAGTTGGACGTCCACAACGGCGAGCTTGTCGTCACCGGCACTGGCCACCTCAACGGCATCACCTGGGACATGCACGACATCGGCGAACTGACTCCCACCGTGGCCGCCCTTGCTGCCCTGGCCGATAGCCGCAGTCACCTATACGGCATCGCACACCTGCGCGGCCACGAGACCGACCGCCTGCAGGCACTGGCGGATAACATCAACGCCCTGGGTGGCCACGTCGAGCAAACCGCCGACGGGCTGGTCATCCACCCCGCCGCCCTGGAAGGTGGCCGCTGGGAGTCCTACGCCGACCACCGCATGGCCACCGCCGGTGCGATCCTCGGCCTGCGCGTGGAAGGCATCGAGGTTTCAGACGTGGACACTACCGCCAAGACTCTCCCCGGCTTCCGCCGCCGCTGGGCGCAGCTGCTGGGCCAGGAGCGCTAGATGGGGCGCCGCAGTAGCGCCCGCAACTGGGACGAATCCGACGTTCGGGTACGCCCCGGAAAGGGCTCCCGCCCCCGCACCAAAGACCGACCCAGCCACAAAAACGCCAAGCGCGGCCTGGTTGTTTCCAAGGATCGCGGCCGCTGGGGGGTGGTGTTGGACGAAGACGGCACCCTTGTCACCTGTATGCGCGCCCGCGAGATGGGGCGCACGAACGTCGTCGTAGGCGACCACGTGGGCGTGGTCGGTGATACCTCCGGCAAGAAGGACACCCTCGCGCGCATCGTTCGGTTGGAGGACCGCACCTCGGTACTTCGCCGCACCGCGGACGATACGGATTCCTTCGAGCGCATCGTCGTCGCCAACGCGGACTACCTGCTGATCGTCAGCGCCGTCGCCGATCCCCCGCCCCGCACCGGCTTCGTGGAGCGCGCCCTTATCGCCGCGTTCGTCGGCGGCCTCACGCCGCTGGTGTGCCTCACCAAATCTGACCTTGCCGACCCCAGCACCTTCGCCGCCGAGTTCCGCGACCTCGACGTAGAAGTCCTCACCACCGGCGTGGACGACTCCTTGGAAGAGCTCACCGAACGCATCACAGGCCATGTTAGCGCCTTGGTCGGCCACTCCGGGGTGGGCAAGTCCACCCTGTTTAACCGCCTGATCCCCGACGCAGAGCGCGCCACCGGCGAGGTCAGCGGCGTGGGCAAGGGCCGGCACACCTCCACCCAGTCGGTCGCGCTCAAACTACCCCAGGGTGGCTGGATCATCGATACCCCCGGCATCCGCAGCCTGGGTCTGGCGCACGTTGACCCCGATACGGTCGTGGAGGTTTTCGAGGATCTGCGCGAAGTCATCGAAGACTGCCCGCGTGGCTGCACTCACATGGGACCACCCGCGGATCCGGAGTGCGCCCTGGATACCCTCACCGGCGCGTCCGCCCGACGCGTCACCGCGATCCGTCGCCTGCTAGAGGCCCTACGCAGCAACAACGAGTGGGAAATGTAGCAGAACCGCTACATTAGGTCCACCAGGAACGGCAGCTCCTTGCCGTCGTACCAACTCATCAGGTTGTCTTCGCAGTCCCCCAACGCGAATTCCGCGTCTTCATCCCCCAGGTCAGCTGCGTCGATGCACTCGATCGCCTTCGCTGTAGCGGCCTCCGCGTCGGCGTCATCAACATGGATCGCCAACAACTGCCGCACCGCAACAACGGCTGGGTCCAGACGCACTACGGACTCGCCATCCTCCGGCGCCAGCGTCACCGCGGCATCGTCGATCTCCGCACTGATGACCACTCGACGGTGTGGGAAGCGCTCCTCCCCGCCCGCGCTCAACAGGCGCAGCGAGGCGCGTGCAGCGTCGAGGAACGCGGTGTATGCCAGCTCTTCCTCGTCGCCGCCGGTGTAGAACTCCCGCACTGCGGGGGTCAGGGCAAAACCCACCGCAGAGCGCACGGGGTGCTCGCCCTGCTCCGCGAGGGTGCCCAGCATGTCAAAGGTCGCGGGAATGTACACCAGCATGGTTTAGAACTCCCCCTCCAGCTCGAACACGCCGGTGATCTCCACGACCGCGCGGTCGAACTGCTGGTAGTAAATGCCGATCAAGCCCGCGTCCACTGCACCGCGGATGTTCAGGATGTTGTCGTCCACCAGCACCAGATCCTGCTGCGGCAGCTCCAAGCGCTCGGCAGTAATGCGGAAAACTTCCTCCGACGGCTTCTCGGCGCCTACCTCGCCGGACAAAATCACGGCGTCCACGTAGCCGCCCTCCAGCCACGTGCGGATGGGAGCCGCGCCCGCCCCGCCCGGATCGTTGGAAAGGATCGCCGTAGCAATGCCCTCCGCCCGCGCAGCCGACAGCAGCTTGCGCCACCGTCGACGGTCTTCCTCGGCGCCGTCCAGCACGCCACAATAATCAACTACTAGTCCACGCATGCCCTACATTCTGCCATCTTTTCGCCCGCTGGCACCCCGAAGGGCACACTCTTCGCTATAGTTATGGCCGTACGGCGCCTTCGGGGGAAGGCGCCACCGGGGCACTACCGGGCACTACCTAGGGGGATTTTCTTTCGTGACCACTTCTGCTTCCGCGCGCCCACTTGCGGATTTCGTGTTTCTGCGCCCGCCCACGCCGGCCGTCGCCGTGCAGGCTACCGAAGAGGAAGTTGCTGATTCTTTTTCGGACGCCCACACTCCGCCACCCCAACGCATCGCGCAGATTGTAAAGATGTGGCTGGAGGCTTTGGAGGGGCGCCGCCCAATCGATAGTCTGCGCCGGGCACCCTTCGGTGAGCGGGTCTTGGAGCAGCTGCGGGTACGCCGAGCCGTGCGCCCGGAGCCGCTAGCTGGGCGGGCGGAACAGGGTGCGCACATCATAAGCCTGCACATACAGCCCAGCGCGAGCGACTGTGTACGATTCTGCGCATCGGTACAGATGGGCGAACGGGTGCGAGCGCTAGCGGGCACCATGTCCCAACACACGCAAAAGCGCCGCGCGGGGCTGCATCAACTTCGCAGCTCCACGCGGCGCGGGGTCAAGGTCTGGGCAATCGATAGCCTCAGCTTGATTTAGCCTCCCATGGTGGTCTGGGTGGCGCGATCCACGGCCACGCCTTCGTTACCCGCCGCCGGATCGTCGACGTGCACCTGGCCGGCCTGCTTCAACTGGTTGCGCACCAGGAACAGCTGGCGGACAGTTTCTTCCTTGATGCCGTCCTTCATGCGGTTGAACATGTCGCCACCCTCGCGCTGGTACTCCACCAGAGGATCGCGCTGCGCCATCGCGCGCAGGCCGATGCCCTCCTTCAGGTAGTCCATCTCGTAGAGGTGCTCGCGCCACTTCTGGTCCACAACGTTCAGCAGCGCCGCGCGTTCCATGCCACGCATCTGCTCCTCGCCGGCGATCTCGGTGACCTTCTCCTCCAACTCGTCGTACTCGTGGTTGGCATCCTCGAGCACGGCATCCAGCAGCTGGGAAGAGCTCAGCTCGCCCGGGCGGCCGTACTCGTTGCCATCGACCAGCTCCTCGTGGGTGAAGGACGGCCCGTAGAGGGAATCCAGAGCGTTCCACAGGGTATCCAGGTCCCAGTCCTCGACGTACCCCTCAGCGGTGGCACCGTCGACGTACGCCTCGACAGTGTCCTTGAGCATGCTGCGGATCTGCGACTCCACGTCTTCGCCCTCGAGAATCTGGCGGCGCTCGCCATAGATCACCTTGCGCTGCTCGTTCATAACCTCGTCGTACTTCAGAACGTTCTTGCGCATCTCGAAGTTGGCGGACTCCACCTGGGACTGTGCGCCCTTAATGGCGTTGGTGACCATCTTCGAGTCGATAGCCTCGTCATCCGGGATGTTGAGGCGCGTCATCATCGCCTCCATTGTCTGGCCGACGAAGCGCACCATCAGGTCGTCGCGCATGGACAGGTAGAAGCGGGTCTCGCCCGGGTCACCCTGACGTGCGGAACGACCACGCAGCTGGTTGTCGATACGTCGCGACTCGTGGCGCTCCGTGCCCAGCACGTATAGGCCACCGACCTCGCGAACCTTCTCTGCTTCTTCCTTAGACTCGGCGCGAACCTTCTCGATCTCGCCGTCCCATGCCTCTTCGTACTCCTCCGGAGTCTCCACCGGATCCAGCCCACGCTCGCGCAGGTTGATGTCGGCGATGATGTCCGGGTTACCACCCAGCACAATGTCCGTACCACGGCCGGCCATGTTGGTAGCCACGGTCACCGCGCCCAGGCGACCGGCCTGCGCGACGATCTCGGCCTCCTTCTCGTGGTACTTCGCGTTCAGCACGTTGTGCTTGATACCGCGGCGCTGCAGCAGCTTCGACAGGTACTCGGAACGCTCCACAGAGGTGGTACCCACCAGCACCGGCTGGCCGGTCTCCACGCACTCGGCGATGTCCTCGGCCACCGCCTCGAACTTTGCCTCCTGCGTCTTGTAGATCAGATCGACGTGATCCTTGCGCTTGTTTTCCTTGTTCGTCGGGATCGCAGCGACGTCCAGCTTGTAGGTGGACTTCAGCTCGGCAGCCTCGGTCTCTGCCGTACCGGTCATACCGGCCAGCTTGTCGTACAGACGGAAGTAGTTCTGCAGCGTGACGGTGGCCAGCGTCTGGTTCTCGTTCTTAATCTCGACGTGTTCCTTCGCCTCGATCGCCTGGTGGATGCCCTCGTTGTAGCGGCGGCCGTCCAGGATGCGACCGGTGAACTCGTCGACGATGACGACCTCGCCGTTGCGGACGATGTAATCCTTGTCGCGGGTGAACAGCTCCTTGGCCTTGATGGAGTTGTTCAGGTAGCTCACCAGCTGTGAGTGCTCGGGGGCGTACAGGTTCTCGATGCCCAGCTGGTCCTCGACGAACTCCACACCCTCTTCCTTGACGCCCACGGTCTTCTTCCGCTCGTCAATTTCGTAGTGGATGTCGCGGGTCAGCTTCGGGGCAATGGCAGCGAAAGCGGTGAACCACTTGCTGGAGCCATCCACGGGACCGGAGATGATCAGCGGGGTACGCGCCTCATCGATGAGGATCGAGTCGACCTCATCCACAATGGCGTAATTGTGGCCACGCTGCACCAAGTCGTTCAGGGAGTGCGCCATGTTGTCGCGCAGGTAATCAAAGCCGAACTCGTTGTTCGTGCCGTAGGTGATATCTGCGTTGTAGGCCTCCCGGCGCTCGGCGGGGTTCTTGCCGCTCAGGATCACGTCGGTGGACAGCCCCAGGAAGCGGTGCACGCGACCCATCCACTCGGCATCGCGCTTAGCCAGGTAGTCGTTCACGGTGACGACGTGCACGCCCTTGCCGGACAGTGCGTTCAGATAGGCGGGCAGCACACAGGTCAGGGTCTTACCCTCACCGGTCTTCATCTCGGAGACGTAGCCGAAGTGCAGGCCGGCACCGCCCATGATCTGCACCTTATAGTGCTTCTGGCCCAGCACGCGCCAGGAGGCCTCACGCGCAGCGGCAAAGGCCTCGAGCAAAATGTCGTCCAAGCTCTCTCCGTCGTCCTGGACTCGCTTCTTCAGCTCGTCGGTTTTGGCCCGCAGCTCCTCGTCGCTCAGTGCGGTGTATTCCTCGTCGAGGTCCATCACCTGATCGGCGATCTTCGCGAGACGCTTGACCGCACGCCCTTCGCCCATACGGAGGATTTTCGAAAGTCCTAGCACGCTGATGCTGTCCTTTTCTAGATTTCTAGATTTCTAAAACTTGTTAGCTAACTTGTTGGCTTCGGCCAATCCTACCCCCACCCCCAAGTCCGCGGGCAACTGCACCCGGCATTTTCTACCAGAAAAACCGCCCCTTCACGAGTTAATCGTCAGGGGCGGCTTAACGGGGCGAGAGAGGTATTACTTCTCTGCTTCCTTCTCCTGCAGGGTGATCAGGCCGTAGTCGAACGCGTGGCGGCGGTACACCACGGACGGCTGGCCGTTCTCCTCGTTGATGAATAGGAAGAAGTCGTGACCCACGAGCTCCATTTCGCTCAACGCCTGATCGACACTGATCGGGGAAGCCTTGTGCACCTTCTTACGCACAACCTGCCCCGGCTTGAACTGATCCTCGTAAGGGTCGACATCGTACTGACCGACCTCCTCCGGCTTCGCCTCAGCCTGCGGCTGTGCCTCTTCCACCAGGTTGGCAGCTGCCTCACCCATAGACATCGGGGCACGGTGGCCGGAGCGCGCGATCTTGCGGCGCGCCTTTACCTTGCGCAGGGAGCGCTCCATACGGCCGATAGCTACCTCGAGGGCAGCGTAGAAGGAGTCTTCCTTGGCCTCTGCGCGAGCGATGTGGCCCTTGCCCGTAGCGGTAATCTGCAGGCGATCCTGCTGGTCACCACGGCGCGGATTCGGCTCGTGCTGCAGCTCTACGTGGAAAAACGTGAGGGTGGGATCCAGGCGCTCGATCTTTGCCAGCTTGCCATTGACACGCTCTGCGAAGTGCTCCGGCACCTCAACGTTGCGGCCGGTGATCTCTACGCCTGCCTCGGGTGCAGCCAGTTCCTCGTTGCCAAGGTTGGACGAGTTGTTGCCGGTCGACATTGCTCAACCTCCAAAGTCATTCACCGCCAAAATCGGGCCGGATTACCCACCTTCCAACGGTGATCGTTCCAACCAATAGTCTACCTATCGGCACTACTGCACTTGTGCATATACCCCTTATTTATGCGGTCTAGGCACCCGCCAACACCAACGCCAGCTGTGGATGCACCCCGTGCGCGGACAAGGCCAGCGCAAACTGCGCCGTCGTCGCCCCGGTAGTGCACACGTCGTCCACAATCACCACTTCCCGCACCCCACGCAACTGGCCGACAGCCACCGGGTCACAGCGGATGCCGCGGGCCACGTTCTCGCGCCGCTGGTGGCGGCCCAGCCCCACAGAGTCCACGCTCGCCTCGTCCAGCCACCCCACCGGGCACACCTCCACTCCGGGGTACAAGGCGGCCGCCGCCTGGCAGAAACGCGTGACGATATCCCCACCGCGCTGCCGCGCCGCTGACCGGCGCGTGGGCGCGGGCACCAACACCACCCGCCCCAGGCGCGGGTCAGGCACCAAGCCCAGGCCGCTAACGTGCAGAATGCCGGCGGCCAGCACTCGCCCGGCGACCTCGATCGCCGCCGGCCGCAGCCGCTCCTTCGCACTCAGAATCAGCATCCTCCGAGCTCCGCCGTAGGTTCCCGCCGCAAACACGGGCACGGCTGCTACTCGCGGCTGCCAGCGCTGCCAGGGCTGTAGCAGCTGCAAGCCGCACGCCTCACACAGCTGCCCGCCAGCTACTGCACCGCAGCACACACAGTCGGCGCGCCACACCAACCCAGCGAGCGCGCTCAGATCCCCCGTTATCCCCACGGGCAGCCAGCCTAGTCGGCCAACACCGGTGTCGCCCGCTTTCCCTGCATGGTCGGTACTTCGCGCCAGAATCGCGATTCCTCTGAGGTCACGTCGAACTGCATCAGCGCATTGGCATCGGTGACGTATATCTTGTTGCCGTCCGTGGCCACCGAGACCACCGGCGCAGCCAGGTTGCGGCCCGTGATCTGCTGCGAATACGAGCCATCAACCTCGATGTCCCACACCGGGGCATCGTTGGCTCGTGTGCCCACCAGTACGGATCCGTCGTCGGACCAATCCGCGCTCACCGCGGTATCGCCAACCGCGTACCCAATCTCCACCGGCGCACCCAGCCGCTTCGTGCCCTCCTCAGTGGTCTCCAAAACCACCACGTACACCCGCCCGTTCACGACCATCACGGCTCTGACACCGTCGTGGGATAGGCGGAATACGCTGATTCGCTTCTTGTCCCCATCGATCATCGCTAGCGTGGAGGCATCCACCTCCTGCTCGCCAGCGATGCCGGTCTCGGGGTTCCGCGTGACCTCCATGATTCGCTCGCCGTCGGCCACCACGTAAGCCGTGGTTGCATCCAGCCCCCAGGTCGGGCGGGTCAGAGAGTCCGCGCGCACGGAGCTCACCGGCTGGTCTTCCTTCGCTCCGATCATCAGCTGACGCCGCTCGTCGCCCCGCCCAGTCACCGCAGCGTACATCTCGTCGCGCGGGCTCAAGGCCACGGATTCGACGTACCGCTGGGTCAGCCAGCCGTCCAGCTTCTTTGCCCGTGCGCCGTCCTGTTGGTAGATATCTCCGCCGGAAACAGCTCGCAGCGGCACCTGCACCTGCACGTTCGGGTCGTATTGCGAAAGGTCCTGCACCAGCCACTTGCCGTGCATGTCGTCGGTGATGGGCGTGCCGTCGGCGGTGAGCTCGTACGGCCCGCGAACCTCGGATCCCGCCAACGTCCACACCACCTGCGCCGCCAGTAGTCTTCGCGCATCAGGCGAAAGGCCCTGCAGCCCGGTGAAGTTTACGGTGGGGTCTCCGTCGTCGGCGACTTGGGCAGTGGTGCCATCCGGAATAAGGTTTCGCACCGCCTTTTTTAAACGCTCCTGCGGCCCCGCAACCAGCAACGAGACCAGGGAGGCAGCGGTGGACTGCTGTCCGGTGTAAATCCATCGGCGGTCCGGCACCAGCGCCCGGCCGTCCAAGTCTGGGAAGTAAATGTTGTGCGCGCGGTACGCGCCCACGAAGTCCTGCCGGTCGAGCACCACAACGTTCGGCAAATTACTGATGCGCCACTGCCCGTCGACGTTCTGCATTTCGTAGCTTGTCTCAAAGGCGGTGTACTGCGGGTCGAATACGCCGCCCACGCCTAGTGTGCCGACGATGTTGCCGCGCACCCGATAGGTGATCTTCGAGTCGTCTCCCGGCCCTTCGGAGGCGATGTCGATGCGGTCGAGCACCATCGTCGGTGCTTCGGAGTGCCAGCGCCCCTGCATGCCACCGGTGAGGAACTTCTTCGCCGCCTGGTGGTTGCGCAGCGGATGGGCGCTGGCGGTAAAGAAGTCGCGCAGCAGCAAGTCGGAGGGCTGCCCGTCGGTCGGGGTCGGTGCCTCTTGCCCGCTAGGGGCCGGCGCGTATTTGGAGATTGCTTCGGGGCTCGTATCGTCCGGCAACGTCGAGCACGCCGCCAGCAGTCCCAGCCCGGCCACCGCGGCCAGCACTTTCGTGGTCTTGTTACTCATCGCTGCCGCCTTCCTGATCGTGGCTATCGACGCCCTCATCCCCCACCGCCAAAGGCAGCGGCGAGGTCTTCACGGTGCGGCCCTGTTCCAGCGGGAGCGTCAGCCGGAAGCACGCACCCACGCCAGGCTCGCCGGTGGCCTCGAGGCGACCGCCGTGGAGGTTCGCATCTTCCTTAGCAATAGACAGGCCCAGGCCGGTGCCGCCGGTACGGCGCTCGCGGGAGGGGTCGGAGCGCCAGAAGCGGTTGAACACCATCTCTTCCTCACCGGGCTTGAGCCCCACGCCGCGGTCGGTGACGGTGACAGCCAAGGCGTGGTCGCCGACGGCCATCTTCACGTCGATGGGCTTTCCCTCGGAGTGGTCGACGGCGTTGGCCAATAGGTTGCGCAGCACGCGCTCCACACGGCGCGAGTCGACAGCAACGACCACCGGATCAGCCGGCAGATCCACATTGAACTCAGTACCGATATCCTCAGCGATGGCGCGCACCTGCTGCAGAGCGGAACGAACCACACCGCGTACGTCGACCTTTTCTGCGGAGAGGTTCGCCACGCCAGCGTCGTGCCGGGAGATTTCCAGCAGGTCGCCGAGAAGAGTTTCGAAGCGATCCAGCTCCTTGGTCATGAGGTGCGCGGCGCGAGCGGTAATCGGGTCGAGCTCGTCGGCGTTGTCCTCGATCATATCCGCCGCCATGCGCACCGTCGTCAGCGGAGTACGCAACTCGTGGGAGACGTCGGAGGTGAACTGGCGCTGCAGCGAACCGAACTCCTCCAGGTTGCGAATCTGCGTTGACAGCTTGTCCGCCATGTCGTTGAAGCTGTAAGCCAACTTGGCCACTTCGTCCTGGCCATCGACGACCATGCGCTCGTGCAAGTGACCGGCCGCAAGCTTCTCGGCGATCCTCGAAGCAGAGCGGACGGGGCCGATCAGCTGCTGGGAGAACACCCAGCCAATCACCAGCAGCAGCATGATCAGAACCAGGCCGCCGGCAGAAAGCAACCCGCGCATGAGGCCGAGGGTGGCTTCTTCAGAGGTCAGCGGCACTAGCAGGTACAGCTCTAGCCCCGGGATGTCGGAGTACACGGGGCTGCCGATAATCAGAGCCTTGTAGCTGCCGTTATCGCCCTCTACGCGGGCGTACTGGTAAGCCACCTGCCCCTGGTGCACAAATTCGCGGAGTCTATCGGGGATGTCGACATTATCTGGGATCCGCGTTTCGGCGTCGCTCGCATTAGAGGCGATGAGCACCGACTCGTACACCGAGCCGCTCGACTGATTCACCCCGGCCGAACGGTTCGTCAGCACAGCCCTGGCGGAGGTCAGACGCACGGAAACGGGATTGGAAGAATCGGTGGCGCTGATTTGCTCCTCCACCAACGAGCGCGCCCGATCCATGCCGTCGACTGCCTCGGAAAACTTTGTAGCCAGCAGCTGCTGGCTCAAAAAGCCCACCAGCAGGAAGCCGATCAGCAGGAACGCGAATGTACTGGAGGCCAGCACGCTGCCGATCACGCGCAGCTGGATGGACTGGTGCCAGCGCAGCCGCAGCGAGTTGATTGCGCGCCGTGAAGTATCCCGGGGTCTGCGGAAGAAATCGCGCAGCACGGATCGGAACGTTGCGCCTGCGCCTAACGTCTTCCTCCGCCTCTTCAACGGGTAGAAAGTGGCCTCCGGGTCGCGCCAGCGCGTGGGACCCGACTGCGCCGGGCGGGGCTTCTTGCGCTTCTTCGGCCGCGGCTGCGCGGCTTGCAGTCGCCTCACTGGGCGGGCTTGCTCCTGCTCCACGAAAACCTATTCGCCGGTCTTGTAGCCGATTCCGCGGACGGTCTGGATAATCTTCGGGTCGTCTGGGTCCTTCTCCACCTTCGAACGAAGTCGCTGAATGTGAACGTTCACCAAGCGAGTATCGCTGGACTTTCGGTAGCCCCACACCTTCTCCAGCAGCTCTTCGCGGGAGAACACTTGGCGGGGGCGAGAGGCCAGCGTGACCAGCAAGTCGAACTCGATCGGGGTCAGGGCGATGTCCTGGCCGTCACGGATCACCTGGTGGCCCGGGACGTCGATCTTCAGGTCCGCGACCTCGATGGAAGCCGCCTGGTTCTCCTCCGGGGTGCGGCGCAGGCGAGCGCGTACGCGCGCGACCAGTTCCTTCGGCTTGAAGGGCTTGTGTACGTAGTCGTCTGCGCCGGATTCCAGACCCAGCACCACGTCCACCGTGTCGGTGCGCGCGGTCAACATGACGATCGGCACCGTGGAGTTCTCCCGGATCGCCTTGCAGACGTCGATGCCGTTCATCCCCGGCAGCATGACGTCGAGCAGAATGAGGTCCGGGTTGTGCTCTTCGGCGGCTTTCACTGCCTCTACGCCATCACCTACGACGACGGTACGAAAGCCCTCGCCCTGCAGGACAATGGTCAACATCTCCGCGATAGCTGGGTCGTCGTCGACCACCAGAATTGTTGTTTCCACGGTTGTCATCCTCTCATTTCTTCCAGCAGATCCGCGACCTTCTCTGCGCGGCCCTCATAGTCGTCCCCGGTACTGTCGACTGTTACCCACGGACTCAGCCACTGCTGCTCGGCCAGCGCCCGGTAGGCCTGGACGGTGCGTTCCTGCAGGCTCCTGTCGCGCTCATAGGCATCACGCGCCCGCGTCTGGTCCTGCGCCTCGCGCGACTCCGCGCGCTGCCCGGCCACCTGAGCCTCCACATCCACCAGAATCTGCAGATCGGGGGCGGGAATCCCCAGCATGTCCTGCTCTAGCTGCATAATCCATTCGCCGACCTCGGCCACGTCCCCATGCGTACGGGCAGCGGAATACGCCACGTTGGAGGCCGTGTAACGGTCGATCAAAATCATATAACCGTCGGCGTCGAAGCTCGCCAGCTCCACTCCAATCTCAGCCCGGTCCAGAGCAAACAGAGTAGCCATGCCGTGCACAGAATCGATCAGGTCGCCCAGGTTCTCGTGTAGCGCCTCGCGTGCCAGCATCGCCGCGTTAGATTCCTCGTAGCGCGGGAACGCGATACGCGCCACCGGCACCTCGCGCGCCACCAATTCCTTTTCTACGGCCATGACCAGGGTGTTCTTCCCTGCGCCATCGACTCCTTCGAAGCTAACGATCATGCTTAGTAGCGGTAGTGCTCCGGCTTGAATGGACCGGCGACGTCCACGCCGATGTACTCCGCCTGTTCCTTAGTCAGGGTCGTCAGCTTGCCGCCGAGCGCCTCCACGTGGATGCGGGCGACCATCTCGTCCAGGATCTTCGGCAGGCGGTAAACCTCGTTGCCGTACTGGTCGGACTTCGTAAACAGTTCGATCTGCGCGATCGTCTGGTCGGCAAAGGAGTTGGACATGACGAACGACGGGTGGCCAGTGGCGTTGCCCAGGTTCAGCAGTCGGCCTTCGCTTAGCACCACGATGGAGACCGGGTCGCCGTTTACTCCAGGGAAGGTAAACTCGTCGACCTGCGGCTTGATGGTCACGCGGCTAACGTCATCGCGGTGCATCAGGCTGGCCATATCGATCTCGTTGTCAAAGTGGCCGATGTTGCCCAGCACCGCGTGGTTCTTCATCATCTGCATGTGCTCGAACGTGATGATTCCGAGGTTCCCCGTCGCGGTGATGACGATGTCGGCGTCCCCAATAAAGTCCTCGACCTGCACGACCTCGAAGCCGTCCATGAGCGCCTGCAGGGCGTTGATCGGATCAACCTCGGTAACCTTCACGATTGCACCCTGGCCCGCCAGCGCCTCGGCGCAGCCCTTGCCGACGTCGCCGTAGCCACACAGTAGTACGGACTTGCCACCGATCAGCATGTCAGTGGCGCGGTTGATGCCGTCGATCAAGGAGTGTCGAGTGCCGTAGCGGTTATCGAACTTGGACTTCGTCACCGCATCGTTGACGTTCATCGCCGGGAAAGGCAGGAGGCCCTGTTCCGCGAAATGGTACAGGCGGTGCACGCCCGTCGTCGTTTCCTCCGTCACGCCCTTGATGTTTTGGGACGCCCGGTTCCAGAACTTATCGTCTTCCGCCAACGCCTCGCGCAGCATCCCGAGGAAAGCCTTGTACTCGTCAGCGTCCTGCTCTTCAGCCTCGGGTACGAGACCCGCGTTTTCAAACTCCATGCCCTTGATGACTGCCATGGTGGCATCGCCGCCGTCGTCCAAGATCATGTTGGCCTCGATGCCCTCACCCCAGGTGAAGATCTGCTTCAGGCACCACCAGTACTCGTCCAGGGTCTCGCCCTTCCAAGCGAAGACCGGCACGCCGGCCGGAGCTTCCGGGGTGCCGTCACCGACAACGACGGCCGCGGCGGCCTCGTCTTGGGTGGAGAAGATGTTGCAGGAAGCCCAGCGCACCTCCGCTCCGAGTGCGACAAGAGTCTCGATCAGCACGGCCGTCTGCACGGTCATATGGATGGAGCCGGCGATGCGGGCGCCCTGCAGGGGCTGCTCTTCCGCGTATTCGCGACGCAGCTGCATCAGCCCGGGCATCTCGTATTCCGCCAGGCGGATCTGGTGGCGGCCGGCCTCTGCCAGCGAGAGATCCTTGACTTTAAACTCCATGGGTGGGGCTACTCCTCGTAACTACAGGGCTGTATTTTCTTCCGACAGTCTACTAGCTTGCCCGCTAGCTTAAGGCCTCGACAAAGGTTTCCAGCCCCTCGTTTTCTAGTGCGTCCTCGTCCTGGCGGCCCTCGCGGCGTTCGAGCTCTCCATCCAGCAGCTGCAGCGCCACCTCCTGCAAGCTGTTCGGGCATTCTCCAATGTGCGCGCGGATGAAGGGGTGCTCGTCGGCCACAGTGGCCGTACTAAAGGGCGCGCCGCCCCAAATGGCTGCGACTGTGGCAGCGCAGAGGCCGATGGAGTGGTCCACCGAGCCGGGCTGGTCGTCGCGCAGGGCCAGGTTTACGGCATCCACTAAAGCCTCAGTGAGGTCGGGGCCGTCGAGGTCTGCCAATTCGTCAAGGAAGTCCACGTTGTCTTCCTGCGCGAAGATGAATTCGTCCCAGTTGCTCATCGTGCTGCCCTTTCTGTTGCTCAATTACCGACTGTAGCGCGTTTACACGCTCGGGAACGCTGGTGAAAGAACGGTATCCCTGATAGGCTCGCTTCTGCCTTAATCAAATTGTGATCTTCGTCGTGATCGCACTGTGGTAGCACAAGCCATTCTAAGGAGGTGAGCCAGATGGCCACGGAGGAAGAAGATTTCTACACCACCGAAGAGGAACACTCACCGGTGCCGCGCGTCATCAGCGGCATCGCCATTGTCGGCCTGGTTCTGGCCGGGGTAATCGGCGTGTGGACATGGCAGGCGGGCTCGGACGCGACGTCTCCGAAGCGGAACTCTTCGGACGAGTCAACGATTGCCATCAGCACCGATGCAGCATCCCAGGATTACGACGTGGTCTCCGATGAGCCCTCGTCACAGCCAAAGGCTCCCTCTTACTCGACACACCGTCCGGAGGCCGGCGACGGGGCGAATTTCCGCAATATTGCTCCGCTGGGGCAGGATCCTTACCTTCCGCCGAATGCCTGGAACGGCCGCCAAACTTCCAACGTGCAGCCATCCCGGACAATCGTCGCGGAGGGTCTGGATCCGCGCGCGACTACGCAGGCTCCGACTCGGACCCAGACACAGGCTCCCGCCCAGCCCCAACCCCAGCCCCAGCCCCAAACCCGCCCCGAGCAGGACAACGGGCCGATCGTGCCGCCGACCACGACACCTCCGACAAAGCCATCCAATCCTACGAAGCCGACTCGACCGACACAGCCTAGCCAGCCGACGGACCAGAGCACCGAAACCCCGATTTTCACGAAACCGACGGAGGCCCCTTCCGTCTCCGACAATGCCGACGAGCCCGCTGAGTCTACTGAGCTCTCGGAGCACGCTGAGCCCACTGAGTCCGCTGAGCCCTCGGAACCCACCGACACCACGGCGGGGCCAAAGACTACTACTCGCCAGGACGAGCGATAAAGGCCCGACCGCTAACGCGCGCCTCTTCGCCGGCGGGCACCCACGCGGCGGAGCCGCTATCGATATGCAGCTCGCCGCACCGTGCCACACCCCCAACGGCCAGCACGATCGCAGGGCCGGGGACCCCTGCCTCTCCCTCCAGTCGGCGGAGGCTAAATTCCTTTGCCGGGGTGTGGTAAACCCCGTCCGTGTCGGCTCGCAGCCGTGGGTCGTCGAGCTCTTCCCAACGCACCACGCTCAGTAGCTCGTCCACGTCGATGTGCTTGGAAGTCAAGCCGCAGCGCAGCACGTTGTCCGAGTTCGCCATGATCTCCACACCCGTGCCACGCACGTAAGCGTGCAGCTGCCCGGCATCCAGGTACAGGGCTTCGCCCTCCTCCAAGACCACGCGGTTCAGCAGCAGCGCAAAGAACACTCCCCGGTCGTTCGGGTACTGCTCCTCCAGGCGCAGCACCAGGTCCGCAACCTCGCCCTTCCAGTCGTCCGCGTCGGCTGCGAGCTGCTGGCAGCGCCCCGTGAGGGCGTCAATAATCCCAGAAAGCTCCCTCTCCGGCAGCTTCAGGGCACATTCGACCGCACCGTGTAGATCGCCACGCAGGAAATCCAACTCGGGCAGAGCCAGCCAGTCCAGCAGCTCCGCTGTGCGTGCGGCCGGCCGGAAGCCCGCCATCGCCTCGAACGTACCCAGGGCAACCAGCAGCTCGGGCTTGTGGTTGTCGTCCTTGTAATTGCGCTCAAACGCGCCGCGATCAACCCCCGCGGCATTCTCGGCGGCGAAACCAGCCTCGGCCTGTGCCTTGGTGGGGTGCACCTGGATGCTGAGGGCACGCTCGGCTGCCAGCAGCTTCAGCAAGAACGGCAGGCGAGTATGCCCCTTGCCCAACTGCCCTTCTGGGTCGGACTCAATGAGGTCCAGCAACACGCCCGGCGCCCCTGGGTGCGCGCCAAACCACAGCTCGGCCTCGGGCTGCGCGGTAGGCAGGGGCCGACCTTGCAGTTTCGCCAGGGATTCGTGCGAACCCCAGGCGTAGTTTTGCACTGCACCTTCAATGCGCTGCATAGGTGCCCCCCCCTAAGCCCGGATTACCGCGAGCGCTTCGTCGACGATGGCTTGCACTCCCTCGTCGTCGCGCGCCTCGACGTTGAGGCGCAGCAGGGGCTCTGTGTTCGACGCCCTCACGTTCAGCCACGAGCCATCCTGCAGCTCGATGGTCACCCCGTCCAGTCGGTCGACGGATACAGAACGATCGGCAAAGGCTTCAACCACGGCCTCGGTACGTTTGGCTTGGTCGGCGACCTCGGAGTTGATCTCGCCGGAGGCGCGGTAGGTCTCGTAGGCACGCTTCAGCTCGGACAGAGGCTTATCCTGCCCGCCCAGGGTCGCCAGGACGTGCAGGGCGGCCAGCATGCCGGAATCCGCGTTGAAGAAGTCGCTGAAGTAGTAGTGCGCGGAGTGCTCTCCGCCGAAGACTGCGCCTTCCTTTGCCATCTGAGCCTTGATGAAGGAGTGGCCCACGCGGGTGCGCACCGGCTTGCCGCCCTTGGCCTCCACCAGCTCGCGTACCGACTTGGAGGTAATCAGGTTGTGAATGATCGTCGCGCCCGGCTGCTCATCCAGGTAGCGCTCGGCGATCATCGCGCACACGGTGGAAGGAGACACGGCCTCTCCCTTTTCGTCAACGATGAAGCAGCGGTCCGCGTCGCCGTCGAAGGCAATGCCCAGGTCCGCTGCCTTGTCGACGGTGAACTTTTGCAGATCCACCAGGTTCTTCGGGTCCAACGGGTTGGCCTCGTGGTTCGGGAAGGTGCCGTCGAGCTCGAAGTAGAGGTCGAAGATCTCCAGCGAGTCCTGCTTCAGCACGGCCGGGACGGTCAGCCCACCCATGCCGTTGCCCGCGTCCACCGCGACCTTCAGCGGGCGGATATCGAGCGGCACGAGGTTGTTCAGATACTCGGCGTAGCCCGCGAGCACGTCCTCGGTGGTGTTGGCACCACGCTCACCGTCGTAGGCGGGCACACCGGCGACCAGCTCGGCGGAGATCCGATCCAGCCCGGAATCCTGGCCCACCGGGCGCGCGCCGGCACGGCACAGCTTGATGCCGTTGTACTTCGCCGGGTTGTGGGAAGCCGTAAACATAGCTCCCGGGCACTGCTTCACGCCGCTGGCGTAGTACAGCTCGTCAGTGCTAGTCAACCCCAGGGTAACGGTGTTCAGTCCCTGAGCATTCACCCCGTCCGCAAAGGCAGCGGCGAGGCTCGGGGAGCTGTCGCGCATATCGTGGCCGATAACGATCTGCTGCGCGCCCTCTTCGCGCATCAGACGGGCAAAGGATGCCGCCACGTCGCGCACGAACTCTTCGTTCAAGAATCCGGCGCCCTCGCCGACGACTCCGCGGACGTCGTAGGCCTTAATGGCCGCTGCTACGTCTGTGGGGGAATGGGTAGCCATGGGGGTTTCCTTTCGCTAGTGCTGGTCGCGCACCGCGCGCAGGTGGCGGCGCGGTGTGGACCTGGGCAGGTTCTTCATGGAAGGGTGATGCGGCGTGGATTCCGGAATCTCGGAGCGCCGGTAGAGCCTCGGGGCGGGCTGCGACTCCACCTCGGCCTCGTGCTCGGCAGCTTGTTGTACGGCCTCGGCCAGCGCCATGAGGTCTTCTTCGTCGGCCTCTTCGGCGGGTTCGTCGGCAAATTCCAACGTCCAGCCCTGCGGGACAGTAGTACGGCGGGCGTGGTTTTCACACAGATCCCACCGGTGAGGGTTTCCGCTAACGCTCAGCGGCCCCACAATGGCACGCTGCTCTGCATAGTTGAACTCCAGCGTAGCTACGGCAGGCTTGCCGCAGCCGGGGCGAGAGCATTGTCGGATGAAAGTCACGCGCATTAGTGTAGCCCTTTTACCCTCGCTTTCGAGCGTGCCCTCGTGGCATGTCGCCGCGGCGCGGTTAAGATGAGTCCCTATGAAGCAGGACGCGCGCATGAGGCAAGATCCCCGCGGCAGGGGCATTCGGGGTATCTTGCTGCCGGAGGTGCCTCGGAATAAGTCCCGTTCGCAGCGCTTCGACGATGCGGTCATCGATGCGTTCGAGCCCATTTTGGAGCGTTTTGACGCCGAGCTTTCCAGCCTCGACATCGCCGTCGACGTCGTACCGCGCATGCGTCTGAGTGCAGGATACCGGCAGTGGCCGGAGGATGTGGTGGCCGACGGTCAGGTACCACTGGGGCGGCTAGTGGCCGCGGGCGTGGACAATGCGGGCGCGCCGACGCGCCCGCGGATCATCATTTTCCGCCGTCCGGTGGAATCCCGCGCCGCTTCCGCACTGGATCTACAGAACATTCTGCGGATGATTATCGTCCGCCTGGTGGCCTGCTACCTGAACGTCTCTCCCGATCAGATCGACCCTCGGATGAGCTAGCCGATCCGCTTCTTCAGGCGGCGGCGTTCACGCTCAGAGAGCCCACCCCAGATACCGAAGCGTTCGTCGTGCTCCAGTGCGTACTCCAGGCATTCGTCGCGCACACCGCAAGCCTGGCAGATGCGCTTCGCCTCGCGGGTGGAGCCGCCCTTCTCCGGAAAGAAAGCTTCCGGATCAGTCTGGGCGCACAGAGCCTGCTCCTGCCAATCCTGCTCCACCGCATCGAACAGCAGGTCGAAGTCCTGCGTTAGGTCGAAGAGGTTCTTCTGGCGAGCTTCGTTGTCCACGTTCGCCTCCTGCTCCACCGCCGAGGAGCCGTCAGCAAAGTGGCCACGAAGGGCGGTGTCTACTGACTTGTCCACGGGGGTTCTCCTCATCTGATGGGTGTTTGGTTTCCGGCCTGTCTTTGTCGCTCTATTGAAGATTACACACTGGTAATTACACTGCGTCAAGCTTTAGCGAAATCCCGTCAGTCACTGGAGTCACACCAGCCACACAGCCCCCAATTCCCCCAGCCCCCTAAGAAAATGGTCCCGCGCACGACCACAATGTGTGCGCGACCCCCTACTCGAAACCACAATATATGGAAATTTTCCTGAACCTTTAGTTCAGGACACACTAGATGTAGTGAAATTTTCCAAAATTTTTCTTTAGAGGGGAAGATTCCCGAAAAAACCTAAATATCCGAGGAGAAACGCACTCCGCCATCCGGCAGGGTCACTCCCGGCCACACACGCAGGCCATCGCGCAGCTCACAGCGGGCACCGATAACGGCACCTTCGCCGATTACACAGTCCACCAGGTGAGCCCGCGCCCCAATGCGCACGCCCGCAGCCACCACGCAGCGCTCCACGGTGGCGCCCGCCTCGATGTGCACGCCGTCGAAAATGACGGACTCCTCCACGCGCGCGCCACCGCCAACTTCCACACCACGGCCAATCACCGTGCCACCCAACAGCAAGGCACCACCGGCGATGGCACTGGACTCGTCCACCAGGCTTTCCCCGTGACGGCCAGCCAGCAAAGGCGACGGAGCGATTCCGCGCACCAGGTCAGAGGATCCACGCACGAAGTCCGTCGGCGTACCCATGTCTCGCCAGTACGCCTGGTCCACGTGGCCGAACACGCGGGCACCGGCCTCCAGCAGGCCGGGGAAGATCTCACGCTCCACGCTAACCGGGCGTCCGGCGGGGATCTTCTCTATCACGGAACGGTTGAATACGTAGCTACCCGCGTTAATTTGGTCCGTCGGCGGATCCTCCGTCTTTTCCAAGAAGGCGCTCACTCGGCCATCGGCGTTCGTCGGCACACAGCCGAATGCGCGGGGATCGGAGACGCGCAGCAGGTGCAAAGTAACATCCGCCTCCTGCTCCACGTGGGTGTTGAGCACGGCTTGCAGGTCGGTGCCGCCCAAGACGTCGCCGTTGAAGACCATCGCACGGTCGTAGCGCAGATGATCCAGCACGTTGCGGATACCGCCGCCGGTGCCCAGCGGTTCCTCCTCCACCACGTACTCGATCTCAAGACCCAAGTGGCTACCATCACCGAAGTGCTCCTCAAAGACCTCGGCTTTAAAGGAGGTTCCCAGCACGACGTGCGTCATACCAGCCTCCTTGATGCGTGCCAGCAGGTGCTCCAGGAAAGGCGCGCCCGCCACCGGCAACATCGGCTTCGGGATGGAGTTAGTCAGGGGGCGCAGTCGGGTGCCCTTGCCGCCGACCAGGATCACTGCATCGGTCGTGGCTGCGAGATCTACCACTTCTTTGGCCTTTCTATTCCTTACTGCTCTTACTATTGGTTTTCACACACTAGTCACTGTTTGCGCCCTGCTGGTCACCCCACGCCGTGTGCTAACGCAATTGCAATCTTCTCGCGGATCTTGAGTCCCGCCTTCAGTACCAGCCGCACCGGCAGGTAGCGCACACCCGGCAAACGGTCAGCCTGGAAGCGATAAGCGCTATCGTGATGAGCCTTCAGCACCACGTCCGGGTGCTTACCCGCCACGTGCCCTTTGGCGTGACGAATCTCGGCGCTGGGCACAAAGACATTCAGCCAGCCCGCGCGCCCCAATCGGTCGCCCAGGTCCACGTCCTCCATGTACATGAAGTAGCGCTCGTCGAAGCCGCCCAGAGCCTCGAAGGCATCCCAGCGCAGCAACAGGCAGGACCCACTCAACCAGCCCGCTGTCCGCTCAGTGTCCATATCGTCGTCATCCAGGTAGCGCTTCGTCCACGGGTTCGACGGCCAGACCTTGCCCAGCAGCGCATGCCCAATGCCCGAGCCCAGTTGCGGTACTGCGCGCGCAGACGGGTAAGCGCTGCCATCTGCCTCGACGATGCGGGGGCCTAGCGACCCTGCTCGTGGATGACGCCGCGCCGCCGCCAATAGTTCCTCGATCGCGCCGTCACCGAACACGACGTCCGGGTTAGAAATCACCAGGTAGTCTGGGTTGATCTCCCCAGCCTCCCGCGCCGCGCGCAGGTGCCGGGCGCCGAGATTCATACCGGCTCCGTAGCCAACGTTGCCCCCGCTATAAACCAACTCTGCCCGGCCGGCCTCCGCAGCGGCCTCGGGAGCGCCGTCCGTGGAGCCGTTGTCCACCATGACGACCCGCGCGTTAGTCGGCACCGAGTCCAGGAACTTGTTCAGGTACTCCCCCGGTGAATAGGTCACGGTGATAATCGCGATGGGTGCCTCTGTCATGGGCGTTGAGGTTACCCCAGGGCTGCCCGCAAACTATCCCGCCACGCGGGCAGGCCGGTCGCCGGAATCTGCAAGGCGCTGTTGTGCGGACGGCACGCCGGGGTGGGATACTCGCTGCTCGCAATTGCCTTCACACGGCCTGGGTCGTGGCCCACTGTGGCGAAGATCTCCCGGGCAAAGCCACACCAGGTGGTCAGCGGGCCAGAACCGGTCACATGGCTAATTGCCGAGGCCTGTCGCCCGTCCACCATCGCCGCCAATTCTGTGGCCAAGACGTCTACGTGGGTGGGGCGGCCGTACTGATCGTCCACCACCCTGGGGTTCACGCCCGTCCGAGCCAGGCGTGCCATTGTGGTGGCGAAGTTCCGCCCAGTCGCGTCATAGACCCAGCCAGTCCGCACCACGCGCCCGCCGAGGTTCAGCACGCGCCGCTCCCCTTCCAGCTTGCTGCGGCCATAGGCATTGACCGGGCCAGGCTGGCCATCGACCGGGTTTTCGTAGCCCACCGGCAGATTCCCCGAGAACACGTAGTCGGTGGAGACGTGCCACATCGGCACCTCGTGCACTTGTGCCCAGGAGGCTAACCTCCCCGGGGCTACCGCGTTTACTTGATGCACCACGCTCGCGTTCTCAGGCTTCTCGGCATCGTCAACGGCTGTGAATGCGGCGAGGTTGACGATGGCCGACACGGGAGACGGCGGCGTCAAAAGGAAAGAGTCCACAGAACCCGCGAGGGCGAGGTCCGCGTGCGCACGCCCTACCGGCACAAAGTCGGGGCGGAGGCGCAGCAGAGCCCGGCCGACCTGACCGGAAGCTCCGAAAACCAAAACACTCATGAATTTAGTACTACACCAGCGCCATCTTTGCCGCTAAAGTGTGAACAATGACAGAGCATGAGAGAGGCCGCCATTCGCGGCGCATTCAGGCAGCTCCCAGTGGTCCGGAGGCCAAGCAGATCGGCTCCGGATGGTCGCGCGGGGTGCTGGCTGCGATCTCGGCACTCGCGCTGGCAGTCATGGGCATTGGCTACATGACCGTCGGAAACCTGAACGACGGGCTGGCTCAGGCCGACAACCTAAACCTCGGCAACCAGCCGGACGGTGCGACCGACATCTTGCTGGTGGGCGTGGATTCCCGAACGGACGCACAGGGCAACCCGCTGTCGCAGAAGGAAATCGACATGCTCCGTGCGGGCGAAGAGGACGTCACGAACACGGACACGATGATCCTGATCCGTATTCCGAACGATGGCTCCTCGGCCACTGCGGTCTCTCTGCCTCGCGACACGTACGTCAGCACCCGCGACAACGGCAACATGAAGCTCAACGGCGTGTACGGCACGGCGAAGTTCGAGAAGTCGCAGGAGCTGGCCAAAGACAGCGACAACAGTGAGTCCGATATCGACAAGAAATCCACCGAGGCGGGGCGCCAGGCGCTGATCAGCTCCGTGGCCGACCTCACCGGCATCAACGTGGACCACTACGCCGAGGTCGGCTTGCTGGGCTTCGTGCTGCTCACCGACGCGGTCGGCGGCGTGGACGTCTGTTTGAAGAACAAGGTGAACGAGCCACTGTCCGGCGCGAAGTTCAAGAAGGGCCGCCAGACGCTCGACGGCCAGGATGCGCTGAGCTTCGTCCGCCAGCGCCACGAACTGCCGCGCGGCGACCTGGATCGCATCACCCGCCAGCAGGCCTACATGGCCAGCTTGGCCAACCAAGTGCTGTCGTCCAAGACCCTGACGGACCCCGGCAGCATGTCCAAGCTCAACGACGCTGTGCAGCGCTCCGTGGTGCTGGATAGCGGCTGGGATGTCATGGGCCTGGCCACGCAGATGCAGAACATGGCCGGCGGCGACGTGAGCTTCCAGACCATTCCCGTGACCAGCATCGACGGCACCGGTGACTACGGCGAATCCGTCGTGACGGTAGATACCGACCAGGTTCACAAGTTCTTCGAAAAGCTCCTGGGCGACAAGCCAGGCGAAGAGAAGAAGGACTCGGACAAGCCGGCCAGCATCACCGACTACGAGGCCAAAGACTACAAGGTCAACGTCTTCAACGCCTCCGAGCAGGCCGGCCTGGCCGCCCGCGTTGCGGACCTGACGAAGGCCTACGGCTACAAGGCGGGCAAGGTCGGCAACTACGCGGAGACCGGGGTGTCGGAATCGCAGGTCAATGCGAAAAGCGCCGATGATCCCGCCGCCCGCGCCCTAGCCAAGCAGCTGGGTGGCCTGCACGTGGTAGAGGATCCCTCGCTGGACGAGCACGAGCTCTCTGTCACCCTATCCGGCACCTACTCCGGCCCGGGCATCCTGGCGCAGTCGGCCCCGCTGACTAAGCCAGACGATCCAAACGTGGGCACGCTCACCGAAGGCATTAAGGACCTCGACGGTGACGGCATCCCGGACGAAACCGCCACTACTAGCGGCTCCGCGACCAACACCGAAAAGCCCACCACCGTCGGCACGCCGGGCTCCGGCGAGGGCACCGACCGTAAAGACCCGATCGACGCCGGCGGCGACGGTCCGATGTGTGTGAACTAATGGATATTATTGCCCCCCTCGTAGCCCAGGATCCGGCCGCCCCGCGGCTGACTACGTACACCCCGGCCGGCCGCATGGAGCTGTCCGCCCAGACGCTGCACAACTGGCAGTCGAAGGCCGCTCACCTACTGGATTCGCTCGCCCCGGCCTCGGTCGGGATCGCCTGCGCCCCGGGGTGGCAGCCGCTCATGATTGTTCTGGGTTGCTGGCGCACTGATGTTCCTATTGTGGACGCCGACTCGTGCGACGTGCTTTTTACCGACGACTTAACCCTGGCGGAGGCCCACTCGGGCGAGGTTTTCGTACTCTCCGACGACCCCTTCGGCCGTGGCGTGGAGGAGTCCGGTGGCGAGCTGCCCTTCGGTGTGAACGACTTTTCCCCTGAGCTGCGCGTACAGCCCGATGCTTACCCCGGCCCGGCGGCAGCCCCCGCCCCAGAAGGCCCACGGGTGCTGGTGCGCGCGTGGACTGATACCCAGTCGATGCTGGATACACTAAAGCCGCTGCGCGACGGCGGCTCGGTGGTGATGGCCACCGAGCCCACTGCCGAGATCGCAGCGGCGGAGAACGCGACTATTTAACGTCCCTGCGTTGGTGGACGAGGAACGCCCAGGCCACCAGCGCCACGGTCCAGGCGCAAACGATCGCCACGCTGACCGGGGTGGCGTGCGCCCCTACGGAGACATTGCCTCCGAGCACCATCCAGATGTTGTTGAATGGCAGGTAGGGCGCGATGTTGTCGGCAATCCATTGGCTGAGCTGTTGAGAGATCAGCTCCACCGCAGTGGCCCACACCAGCGGCAGCGCTACCGCGCCGGCCGAGGAGGGAATCAACACGCCGATGGCCGAAGCCATGAGGCTAACCAAACCGGCGAAAAGGATCGTGTAGCCCAGCAGCGGCAGCTGCTCGGTGTTCATCTTCTGCGGCAGGGTGGCCACCATCGCCAGCGATACGCCCACCGCCACAACCATGGTCACCACCGCCAGGGCGGCATTGACGAACATCTGCGCGAACAGCTGCTGCCAGCGGGCGGGGATCACCAAGAAGGACTGCGCGTGCAGGTTGTGCCCGCGGGTGCCGCTGACCCTCACGGCCGATAGCGACAGGATCATCAGGTAGGCCGGTAGCAGGCCCACGCCCAGCTCCGCCAAGTTCACCTCGGGCTCGTTGGCCCCGTACTCGGATCTGTAGTAGCTCAGGGTCAAGACGTTGGCGCCCACGTAGAACAGCAGGACGAAGCCCAACATGATCCAGGTGCCCCACATCGCGCGCGAGCGCGTCCATTCGCTGCGGATAATTCCAAACATTATTGGCCTTCCCTCCCCTGGGTCTTGTACTCCACTGCCTGCCCGGTCGCGTCCAGGAACTTCTGCTCCAAGCCGGCGCGCTGGGGTGCCATCTCCAGAACCACAGCACCGGTATCGCGTGCCAGTTCGCCGAGGAGCCTATCCAGGTCGGGAGCTTCGGAGGCGAACACCAGGGAGCCGTCGGTTTGCCGGGTGAGGTTGATGCCCTCCAGGCGCGAGGTGGCGTCCACAAAAGAATCGGGATCGGCAACGCGCATCCGGATGGTGGGCTGGGTGCCCGAACGGAGGAACTCGTCCATTGTGTATTCGCCGATGAGGGAGCCCTTGCCGATGACGACCAAGCGGTCGGCGGTGAGCTCCATTTCGTGCAGGAGGTGGGAGCTGACCAGCACGGCGCGCCCCTCGGACGCGCTGCGACGAATGAGTTCGCGCATCCAGTGCACGCCCTCGGGGTCGAGTCCATTGACCGGTTCGTCGAGGATGAGGTGCTTCGGGTCGCCCAGCAGAGCCACGGCCAGGCCGAGGCGCTGTTTCATACCGAGGGAGAACTTCTTGATCTTGCGCTTCTGCACCCCTGTCAGGCCGACTTGCTCCAAGCACTCGTCGGCGCGGGACTGCGAGATCCCCGCCGCCTGAGCAATGGAGCGGATGTGCGTCCGGGCGGAATGACCCGGCATGTACCAGGTGGGTTCGAGAAGAGCGCCAGCGATGTGAGGACGCTGCGCACGGTAGGCATGCAGAGGTTGGCCGTCGAAAGTGACCTCTCCCCTGCCAATCGTATCCAGCCCCAGAATGCAGCGCATCGTGGAGGACTTTCCGGAACCATTCGGCCCCAGAAAACCTGTGACCTGGCCATCTGGGACAGAAAAAGTGAGCCCATGGAGAACCTCCGTGGACCCATACTTTTTAGTTAATTCTTTGACTGCGATCATGCCGACAGGCTATCAAATCCTATTTCACGTCGCGCACCTTGTTGCTGTACAAACCCAGCGCCAGCAGGACGACCATCCAGGCGATCATCACCGCGAAGCCGAAGCCGGGGCTGACCATGTCGGAGTGGTCCGGGGTGTAAATCCACGCCTGCATATCTTGCACGCGGCTGCCCGGGGACAGGTGGTACAGCGTCTTGAGGAAGGAGATTTTCTCGCTGCCCGCGTACAGCAGCCCCTCGACCACCAGCATCCACACCAGCGGCAGCGCGATGGCACCCACTCGATTGCGCAGCAGTGCGGCGATGCCGACGGCCATCACAGCGAATGCCGGAGCGGCGACGGCGTAGCCCCACATCAGTAACTGATCTTCTCCGGTGAAGTGCCCGGCCGGGAAGACAGTAACCACTACCCAACTGAGCGCCAGGCCGAGTATGTAGTTCAGCTCTACGAACACGGCTGCCACCAGTGCGCGGGCCAGTAGCCAGGCGCTCCTGCCCTTCTGAGTGAGAAACGCGTGGGCCGTCATGCGGTTGCTAATGTCGCCGCCGGTCGTCGAGGCACCGAAAATTATGGAGATCATCAGGAAGATCATCCCGCCGATGAGCAGGTCGGGCCAGTTTAAGTAGAGACCTTCGGCGTCGCTAAAAAGCAGGTAGAGCGTAACTGGGCCGTAGAGCGAGCCCGTGAACAAGATTACGTAGATCCAGGTGCTGCGAAGGCTCAGCAGCTTCGTGACCTCGGAGGAAATTGCCTTAAACATTGTGGTTCTCTTTTCTGTTGTTGGACCTAGTGGCTGCGGTATTCCTGCTGCCCCGCCGTGGCGGCGAGGAAGCGCTGTTCCAAGTTGTCTGCTGTCGTCGCGAGCTTGGTCACCGCGAACCTTTCCTCCAGCGCCGTTGCCGCGATTGCCGCGCGTACCTCGTGCTCTGGCATGTTGTCGACGCCCACACGCAGCGTCCGATCTCGTTCCAGATCCACCTGGAAGCCGCGGCTGCGCAGGCTGTCTGCCAGCAGGACCGCTTGCTTACACTCGACCTCTACGTGGGCGCCGCCCGCGAGGAAATCCTGCAGGGATTGCTCGCCAATGAGCCTGCCTTGTCCGATAAGCACAAGACGGTCGGCGGTTTGCTGCATTTCACTGAGCAGGTGGGAGCTGACCAGTATGCCGCGGCCGTCGTCCGCGAGCTGGCGGATAATGCGACGCATCCAGGACACACCCTCTGGGTCGAGGCCGTTAACCGGCTCGTCGAGGATCAGGTGCTGCGGGTCGCCGAGGAGGGCTGCGGCCAGCCCGAGGCGCTGCTTCATGCCCAGCGAGTAGCCGCCGACCTTCTTCTTGCCCGCGCTGGTGAGCCCCACCATGTCGAGGCATTCATCGACACGCTTGTCCGAGATGCCGGCGCCCTTCGCGATAACGCGCAGGTGGTTGCGGCCGCTGCGGGCAGGCGTGAACCAGCCTGCGTCGAGGACTGCGCCGGCGACGCTGGACTTGTTGTCCAGGCTCGCGAAATCTCCGGCGTACCCCTTGCCGCTGAAGGCCACCTTGCCGGCGCTCGGCCTATCTAGTCCGAGCATGCAGCGCATGGTGGTGGACTTGCCCGCGCCGTTGGGCCCGAGGAAGCCGGTCACCTGCCCGTCCGGGACGGTGAATGAAAGGTCGTTGACTACTGTTTTCTTGCCGTACCTCTTGCTGAGGTTTTCCACGATGATCATGGTTCCCATGCTGCCGCCCGAGGTGGGGCTTCCACATCGGACGGTGGGCTGATCTTAGGTGTCATACCTCAGTACGATGGTCCGCCTCCCCTTTCCTCTATTGCCCGGTGGTACTCGGCCAGCGCCTTGGTCTTGCGGACGTTGCGCTGAGCAAAGGTCTCCCGCCCCAGTGGCCCCTCCGCCTCGGTGATCACGCTGTGCCCGTCACCGTGGGAGGTCCACACCTCGTGCCCGTCGGGGTGCAGGGCGACATCCCAACTGCCAGCGGTTTTGAGGTTGTGGTGCTTCGAGCAGAGTAGGTGCAGGTTCGCCGTGGACGTCGGTCCGCTGCCGTATCGCCTTACGTGGTCGTATTGGCACTTGTAGGCGGGAACCTCGCACCCAGGGAAGCGACAGTGCAGGTCGCGGCCCGCGACCGCGGCCTTGATGCTCTCCGTCGGTACGTACCCCTCACACTTCGCATAACCCGGCGCGGACAGGTGCGTCACCCGCTGCAGCCAGGTCTGGGAGGCGGAGCGGTTCAGCCAGTGATCCTCCCCCAGCACCGCACCGTCGTTGGCCGGGTCGTGGTACAGGTTCAAGGTAACCGAAACCTCGGCCTTGCCGGCGATCAGCCGCATCATCGCTTCGGGCTGTGAGCATTCGTACTTAGCCGCAGTGGCACGCACAATCTTGTCGATCTCGATGCCCTCCATGCGTGGAACTCGCAAGGTGAACGTGGTGTACTCCGGGTCGCGGCAGTCCACATTAAAACTCTGCTCGGTAGCCGTGGCCTCATCCCTAGGTACGACGTCGCGATCCACCTCCCGCAAAATCTTAGAGATGCGGTTGTGAATCGTCCTCGGGGAGAATACGTGCTGGTCGGGACGCGAGGGCGTCAATTCGCAAAGAACCTTTTCCTCGACGGACGAGCGATCATCCGGCGCCACCGGCAGCAGATCCTGCGCCACCCGTAGCACGTGCCGGGCGGTAAAGCAGCCCTCGCCAAATAGCTCGGCGAGACGCGGGTAGTCGCGCAGCACGAAGGCGGCCTCTGCCCACGCCTCCGCTACACCGGCGGACACACCCAAGCGCACGGCGAGGCGGGTGCAGAAATCCGGCACCAAATCCTCCCCGTCCGGGGCGCATGCCATGATCAGTTGGAACTGTTGCCGATTGAGCTGCCGCGCAGCAACCGTCAGCGGATCCTGCGACGTGGCTATTCGAAATGATGGTGGTGAGGTAGCCATGGTATTTCCCCTAATTCGACGACGGGGCTGTGGTGCTCCCCGCCAAACTTCCTAATTAGAGAATAGAACACACAACCAAATCACGTCAATACCCTAGCTGAAGCTTTTTCTTTTTTATTGACGCCACCAGCCCGAACAGGGGAAATTCCCCTAAACCTACAGTAGAGGTTTTAGAACGTTTGATCTAGTATATCGTCAGAGTCCACCAGGTGATGCTTGAAGGCAAACAGCACCGCATGGACGCGATCGCGCGACTGCGTCTTCGTGAGCACCCGGCCAACGTGCGTCTTGACGGTGGGCAGCGAAATGAAAAGCTTGTCGGCGATCTCCTGGTTGCTGAAGCCCAGCGCAATAAGCTTCAGAATCTCCAGCTCGCGCGGGGTCAGAGGATCGGGAAGGTCGAGTTCCACCGGCTCACGGCGCCGCGGAGTTTGCGCCATGCGGATGTTGCGCAGCAGGCGTGCGGTGGCCTTCGGACTGATGACGGCCGCGGACTCACCAACGGTGCGGACGGCGGAGATGAGATCCTCGGGGTCGGTGTCCTTGAGGAGGAAACCGCTGGCCCCGGCCTCGACCGCACCGAGGACATAATTGTCGTTGTCGAAGGTGGTCAGCACAATCACGCGCGCGTCCGTTCCGCCGGCGACCACCTGACGGGTGGCCTCGATGCCATCCATCCGGGGCATCTGCACATCCATGAGGATGATGTCCACCGGTTGCGACTCTGCTAACTCGCAGGCCTCCTGCCCGTCGGCGGCCTGCCAACGGACGGTGATATCGTCCTGCGAATCCAACACCAGCCCAAACCCGGCACGCACCAACTGCTGGTCGTCGGCCAAACCCACCCGAATCACTTAATCCTCCTTCGCAAAAGGTACCGTCGCGGTCACGTTCCACCCTCCGGGGTACACCGCGGAAGCACCCCACTTGGCCTGGCCTCCGTGGATGGCAACGCGCTGGCGGATACCCGTCAAGCCTCGGCCAGATCCCTCGATCTGCTCGTCGCCAGGTGCATTGTCCACGCTAATGGTGACTTGGGCGGGCTCCCACTCCAGCCTCACTTGCGCGGGCACAGAACCCGCGTGCTTCAGCACGTTGGTCAGGGATTCCTGCACGATGCGGTAAACACTCAAGTCGCGGACCTCATCCAGCTGACGTGGTTCACCAGTGACGTGCAGCTCCACCTGAACCCCACTGCGCTTTGCATCCGCCACCAGGTCGGGAACGCCGGCCACCCCAGGGGTGACGCTGGTAGATCGCGGCGAGGGGGCGTCCTCATGAAGAACAGAGAGCAGCTCCCGCATCTGGGTCAAAGCCGAACGACCACGCGCGGCGATCATGTCGAGGGCTTCGATGGCCTTGTCGGGATCCTTGCGACCCGCGTAACGACCACCGTCCGCCTGCGCGATGACGACAGTGAGGGAATGCGCGACGATGTCGTGAAGTTCGCGGGCGATACGGTTGCGCTCGCTGACGGTGGCGAGTTCGGCGCGGGCGGCCAACGCCTCAACGGCCTGGTCACGGCGCAGCGAATAGCGGCCCGTCAGCCACATCAGGGCGACGGTCAAGACGGTGAGCAGGACAATTAGCCCCCAGAATAGCCAGAACTCGCCGGTCCGAGAGTCTACGCCGACCCCAGTGGTGCCCGCGTTGTAGCAAGTCGCCCACACCATCGCGAAGAAAGAGCCGAGCAGCAGCAAAGTCAGCCACAGCTTGCGGCGCAGCGTCAGCTTCGCGGAGATGAAGTAAGCCTCGTAGGCCACGACCAGGTAGCCGAGAGGCCAGACCAGCATCGCAGACGCAGCGAAAAAAAACATGCCGAGCGCCACGACTGCCACGCCCGGCTCGGGCCGAAACCTCTGCAGAAGCAGGCCGATGAAGCTGGTGATCAGCCCAACGACTGCAAGCACGACCTGCCAGGTGGCGCTAACGATCCCGCTGCCGAATGTCGCGCCGGCACCGAGGAAGAAGTATAGGAAGCCCGCGATGGATACGAACACCCACCAGGAGGCATCCCGCCACCACACCGGGCGAGGAACTGCTTCATAAGACATGTATGAAGAGTCTAGTTACAGTCGCACCCTATCGCCGTAAACAAGCAGGCCATTGACGAAACAACTTCTGCTCGACAACAAATGGCGTTCGAACGCTATATGATCAACCAGAGGATGTCGCCAGACCTAGCCCGAGACATGGCAGATTGGCTGGAGATCATGTTAGGCTTCTAAAACTGATGAAGAAGCAAATCGGCGAACTTGGCTCACTCATTGCATTAACCCTCACCCTTGCGGCCATATGTCTCCCGATAGTATTGACTGTGATTGCAACGCAGTGGATCATCCCAAACGCGCACTGGCGATTCAGCGTCGGCGGCGTTTGGGCTGTGCCACTGTGGAGCTTAACCGTCCTCATCCTGTCGCCGATATTGGACATCTCAGTTGCGATTGTTGCTAGAGCTTTCATTATGCTCGGAATCTGCCCGTCAGAGTACTGGGCGTCCACAATTGGTGGCACCTTTCTCTTGGCTGCTGTTTTTTACATTATCCTTACGCCTTTCTATGCCTGCCTAATTGCCGCCCTTGTTTGCGCAATCCTAAATGAGATTCTTGAGCCATTAATCCCCCCAAGGAATACTTCTACCGAGTTCGATAAGAATCTTATCGATCGAGGATCTTGATTTTCTTTGATACCTGGTTTAAAATCAGCCATCCAGACGATACGATTCACACCTACTGGGGATGAGTCGGTCTCTTGGGCTACACAAATTGCGAGATGAGGTAAATTATGGCCTATTTAATCATCGACCCATCCGGAAACCCATTAAGTCGCCCGAATGATGGAGATGTTGTATCCAATCCAGACACAGGGCAGATTCTGACCGTCAGCTTCCTAAGAATAACCACGCCCGACGGGGACTATGAAGTTGATTTTCTTCCCGGAATTGTCGACCTCTACCAAGGAAGCAAGGATAAATCATCCTACTCCACAAATATTCAAGAGATAAGCGTCAAGAAAGGAACTCGACTTCACAAAATTGGCAGCATTGACCATATAGATGATGTAACCCTGACACATTTAGGGGATAAATACCGAGTTCAGGCCGCGAAACTAGACGACACGAAACCAGATAGTTTAATCCTCTGCGAAGATGGTTTTATAAGAACTTTGCAAGATAGTTTTTCTGCTACCGACAGGCCTCAAGGAGTTTTCCCCGTTCTCCACAAAGTCGATGAGTAGGCAGCCCCGCCGAGCACTACCCAGTTAGAACGCTTCACCCCATCAGCTTCTGCTGCAGGGCACGATCCTTCTCCAGCACCGCGTCGCGCATGTTCTCCTGGTACTCGACCATCTTGTCCATCAGCGCTGCATCCGCCACCGCGAGGGTGCGCACAGCCAGCAGGCCAGCGTTCTTCGCACCGTCGATGGAGACGGTTGCAGTCGGCACTCCGCCCGGCATCTGCACGATGGAGAGCAGGGAATCCAGGCCATCCAGGTTGCCCAGAGCGCGCGGGATGCCAATCACTGGCAGCGGAGTGGCCGCGGCGACCATGCCCGGCAAGTGGGCGGCACCGCCGGCGCAAGCAATGATCACCTTTACTCCGCGGGAGTGGGCAGTGCGGGCATAGTCAAGCATGCGCTCCGGGGTGCGGTGGGCGGAGACCACGCCGACCTCAAAGGGAATACCGAACTCGGCCAGCACCTCGGCTGCTGGTTCGACAGTCGGCCAGTCGGAATCGGAGCCCATCACCAGGCCCACCAGTGGGGTGCGTGCATTCTCAGTCATCGGTTAGTCCTCCCATTCGGCGGTTTCCAGGAACTTTGCGGCCAAGCGTGCCTGCTCGCGTGTGCGCACCGGATCCTCCCCCAGCATATTGACGTGGCCGATCTTGCGGCGTGGGCGCCAATCCTTGCCGTACATGTGAATCTTTGCGTTCGGGAAGCGACGCCACACCGCATCCATGCGCTCGTGCATCGGCATCGCCGGATCCTCGGCCGCTCCCAGCACGTTTGCCATCACTACCACCGACGCGGTCGGCTCCGTGGAGCCCAGCGGGCGGTCCAGCACGGCGCGGACGTGCTGCTCGAACTGGCTGGTGATGCAACCATCCTGGGTCCAGTGGCCGGTGTTGTGCGGGCGCATGGCCAGCTCATTGACGATAATCTCCGGCTGGCCGTTCTCGTCGGTAGTCTCGAACAGCTCCACCGCCAGCACACCCGTGACACCCAACTCCGTGGCGACGTCACGGGACAACTGCTCGGCGGCGGCCAGGATCTCCGGCGTGGAGTTCGGGGCGGGGGCCACGGCCTCCACACAGATGCCATCTTCCTGTAGCGATTCCACCGCTGGCCACGCCTGCACCTGACCGGACGGAGTGCGAGCCACCATAGCGGACAGCTCACGGACCAGCGCGACCTTCTTCTCCGCCATCAGCGGAATATCCTTCTCCAGCAGCTTCTCCACCAGCTCGCGGGCTTCCTCCACCGAGGCGGGGAACCATACGCCCTTGCCGTCGTAGCCACCACGGCGCGCCTTTAGACAGACCTGGCCGCCCACGGCGTCAAAGAACCCGGCGATATCGTCGGCGGACTCGATCGCGGCGAAGGCCGGCACCGGAGCACCCAGCTCTCGCAACTTCTTGCGCATCACCAGCTTGTCCTGCGCGTGGATCAGCGCAGACGGCTGCGGCTGCACATTCACGCCCTCGTCGATAAGGGCATCCAGGAAGCGGTTCGGTACGTGCTCGTGGTCGAAGGTCACCGCGTCGGAGTCGCGGGAGACCTCGCGGACGTGCTCCTCCAGCGCGTAGTCCCCCAGCACCACGTCGGCGGTCACCTGCGCGGCCGAGGAATCCGGCGCCCCGGCCAGCACGCGGCAGCTAAGGCCCAGCTCGATCGCCGCCTGTTGTGTCATTCGCGCCAGCTGCCCGTCACCGATGATCGTCACCAGCGGTGCGCCCGGCGCGTGCGCTGCCTCGCGGGCTAGCGACCAATCGGCTGTGTTCTTCCCGTTGTTTTCACTCACAGCTCCTAACTATAGTTCCCCGGGCCGACACGCCTAAGCTGGCTCTTCAGCAGCCTCTCGAACTTGCGGGTATAGGGAACCGAATGCAGCACCAGCGGCACCCGGGCGCCTGCCACATACACCGCCACGTCCCCGCGGTGGGAGCGGCAGTCCACCACATTAGCCAGCGGGATCTGCCCGATCCGGCTGCGCAGGTGGCCGGTGGCGGTGATCAGCCGCCTGTCCGTCAGCAGCATGCGGGAGCGCGCGCGGAAGATCAGGTGGCGCACGCAGCGCCTCCAGCAGACCCACAGCCACGCAACCAGCAGGCCCCGGCGGAGCCAGAGGAAGGCTTCCACGGTAGGGGCGTCCAAAGCATTGGTGGCCAAGTACTGGTCCAGAACGCCGATGCCCATCCAGAACAAACCGGTCCACAGCAGTAGGCGCAGTACAGGGAAGAACATGGAACGACGGGCGGGGCTCAGCTCGGCAAGGACCTGCTCGCCGGGGTCGAAGGTGATCTTGCTCATGCGTAGCGCCCTCCGTAGTCGCCCGTGCCGTCAGCGCGCAGATGCACGATCTCCCCGGCGCGGATCACACGGGTGCCGTCGGCAGTACGCACAAGGAGCTCGCCGTCGTCGTCGATGTCAGTGGCCGTCCCCTCCACTACTTCGTCGCCGGGTAGAAAGGCGCGCACGGAGGTACCGATGGTTGCGGATAGCTGGCGGTATCGCGGCAGGACGGTTTGTGCTGCCCCTCCTAATCGACGCCACCTCTCCAGATTCGCCGCCAACTCAGCGAACACGGCCACCGCGACGTCTTCGCGCTTCGGGCAGGGTTGCCCCAGGCGGGCGCATTCTAGGTCGATGGAGCTGGCGTGAGCGACGGGCAGCTCGTCGGTCTGCAGGTCGTAGTTGATGCCGAAGCCTAGGATGATGGCGGGGTGCGGGTCCAGGTGCACGGCTTCCACCAGGATGCCTACCAGTTTGCGTCCGTCCAGCACGCAGTCGTTCGGCCACTTCAGCTGGATGGGAATGTCGGCGGATGCGCGCACGCCCTCCACGATCGACAGGCCGGTCAACAGCGGCAGCAGGCTAATTCGGTCGACCGGCACGTCCGGCAGCCGCAGCAGTACGGAGCAGATCAGCTGGCTGCGGGCCGGGGCTTCGAAGGTACGCCCCTTACGGCCGCGCCCGGCAGTCTGTTCTTCGGCCATCAAGAGGGACATGTCGGGCAAGTCCTCGCCGCGGCGCACGCGGTCGGCCAGATCGGTGCTGGTGGAGCCGGTGGATTCGACTATTTCGACATGCCGATAGCCCAGTGGGGCCAGGCGCTCGGCCAGGTTGCGAGGGTCCAGCGAGGCGCGCATGGCTGCACCGTCCTTTCTGTTCACATGCATTCCCCAAGACACTCTAGCCCCACCAATAACGGCATAGAAGTTTTTACACCGTATTATGGCGACCATGAGCTCTACCACCGACACATCGACCACCGCCGGGAAGATCGCCGACCTCCGCGATCGTCTCGCGGAGACCCACAAGCCGCAGGGGGACGATATCCCACGTGCCCGCCGTCGCGTGGACGCACTGCTGGATGCTGGTAGCTTCGTGGAGACCGACGCGCTGGCGCGCCACCGCTCTACCGCCTTCAAGGCCGACAAGTTCCGCCCACTCACCGACGGCATTGTCTCCGGCTACGGCACCATCGACGGGCGCCCGGTGTGCGTGTTCTCGCAAGATGCGACCCTGTTCGACGGCCAGATCGGCGAGACCGCAGGCGAGAAGATCTTGAAGGTCATGGAGCTGGCCGTGAAGTCCGGCACCCCGCTGATCGGCATCTACGAGGGCGCGGGCGCCCGCCCGAACGAGGGCATCGCCGCCCTGGAGTTCTTCTCCCGCATCCAGAGCCTGCAGACGAAGCTCTCCGGCGTGGTTCCGCAGATCGCCCTGGTAGCCGGCCCTACCAGCGGTGCGCTGGTGCACTCGGTGGTTCTGTCCGACGTTGTCATTGCGGTCAAGGGAGCCGGCGAACTGGTAGATGACGCTACAGACGGCACCGCCCACGTCGTCGCCGAGGACGACGCTTCCGCGCTGGGACTCGTCGCGGACATTCTGGGCTACCTGCCCAGTAACAACCGGGCGCTCCCTTTGCGCGGGGACGAGACGGAGACGGAAGCGGCTACAGACGAGCTGGACGGCCTGATCCCCGACTCGGACGTGCAAGCCTACGACATGCACGAGGTGCTGAACCGTGTGGTCGACGCGGGCTCTGTACTGGAACTCCAGAAGTTCCACGCACCGAACCTGATTACGGCGCTGGCGCGGGTGAGCGGCCGGAGTGTGGGCGTCATCGCGAACCAGCCAGAACATCAGGCAGGGGCGATCGACGACGCGGCGGCCGAGAAGGCAGCGCGCTTCATCCGCTTTTGCGACGCCTTCAACGTTCCGCTAGTGACCTTCGTGGACTCGGCGGGCTACGCACCGGACGTGCTGTTCCGCCGCACCGCGAAGCTGATCGGCGTGACGGCCGCGGCGAGCGTGGGCAAGATCGCGGTGGTGACTCGCAAGGCATTCGGGGATGCTTACCTCTCCCTGGGTGCGAAGCGCCTGGGCACCGACCTAGTGTACGCATGGCCAACCGCGCAGATCGCGCAGGACGATAGCTACCAGGCGGAGCCCTACTCCGCTGCGGAGCTCGGCCTGGTAGACGCTGTGATCCCGCCGCACGAGACGCGCGCCCGCATCGTCGACGGCCTGCGCCTAGTGGAGCGCAAGGCCGAGGACGGCTATCCGCGCAAGCACGACAACCTGCCGTTCTAGGAGGAAGCGCGTGACTGATTTTCAGGTAATTAAGGGAAACCCGAACGAGGTAGAGACCCGGGCGCTGCAGCTCATCCTCGACGACCTGGCCGCGGAGGCCGAGGCACTGCGCAACGCGAAGCCGGATACGCGCGGGCACTACGGCCACAGCGTGCTACACGGCAACCCGGGGGCATTTCGCAACCCACGGATGCCGCGAGGCTAGGCCATGGAGCTAACCTTGGCCAGCACCTCGCCAGCGCGGGAGAAAGTGCTCAACGCCGCCGGGGTGTACCCACGCAAGGTCTCCCCCGGCGTGGACGAAGAAGCCGCGGTGGCGGAGCTGGTGAACCCTACCCCGGCGCAGTATGTGCAGCACCTGGCCACCGCGAAGGCGCGGGCGGTAGACGGTGAACTAGTGCTGGGCGGCGACAGCATGCTGCTGATCGACGGCGAGCTGCAGGGCAAGCCGCACACGCGCGAAGAGACGGTGCGCCGGTGGCGCCAGCAGCGCGGGAAGCGCGCGGAGCTAGTCACCGGGCATGCGCTAATTGACGCCACCACGGGCCAAATCTACGAAGAAGTAGTGGCCACTCAGATTCAGTTCGCCGACGTCTCCGAACGAGCGATCGAAGCATACGCGGCTACTGGCGAGCCGTTGGAATGTGCTGGCGCCTTCACCTTGGAGGCCCTCGGCGGGTGGTTCATCGAGAGCATCGACGGGCACCCGTCGGCCGTGATCGGCCTATCGCTCCCCGCCCTGCGGCGGGGGCTGAACCAATTCGGCTACGACTTCTCCGACCTGTGGGGCTAGTTCGGCTAGTCGGCCTTGACGGAGCGCTGCTCCGGGCCGACATAGCTGGATAGCGGGCGGATCAGGGCGTTGTCCTCGTTTTGCTCCACGATGTGGGCGGTCCAGCCGACGACGCGAGCCATGACGAAAATCGGGGTAAAGAACGGGATATCGATGCCCAGCATGTAGTAGGTCGGGCCCGCTGGGAAGTCCAGGTTCGGCTGGATGCCGGTGCGCTGGTCCATGGCCTTCTGCATGTTGTCGTACATATCCACCCAGCGTTGGCCGTCGTGGTTGGCGGCAGTGCGGCGCATGGCGGCCTCCATGGTGGGCACACGGGAGTCGCCCTTCTTGTACACGCGGTGGCCGAAGCCCATGATCTTGTTCTTCGCGTCGCACTGATCCAGCACCCACTGCTCGGCGGCTGCCGGGTCCTCGACAGCCAGGAAGTTGTGCATCACGGCCTCGTTCGCGCCACCGTGCAGCGGTCCCTTGAGGGCGCCGATGGAGCCGGTGACGGCGGAGTAGACGTCGCTCATGGTGGAGCTGATCACGCGGCCGGTGAAGGTGGAGGCGTTGAAGCCGTGCTCCGCATACAGGGTGAGGGACTGGTCGAAGGCCTCCACATCGTCGCGGTTGTTAGCGGGGCTGCCCTCTTCGTCGCCGAAGCACATGTAGAGGAAGTTCTCGGCGATGTCGCGGTCGCGAGACGGCGGGATGTACTCCAGATTCTTTCGACGACGCAGGTCGTAGGCGATGATCGTCGGCAGCTTCGCCAGTAGCGTGAGCCCCGTGCGGCGTACCGCGTCGGGGCTGCGGTCGTCCGCGTTGAGGTCCTCCGTGCCGAACACACTGACTGCCGTGCGCAGCACGTCCATAGGGTGGGCGGTCTTCGGCAGAGAGTTGATGAGGTCCAGCATGCTGCGGTCGATGGGGCGCAGGGCGCGCTCGCGCTGGCGGAACTGCTCCAGTTCACGGAAGTCCGGCAATTCGCCGTTCCAGAGAAGGTAGGCAACGTCCTCGAAGGTGCAGTGCTCGGCCAGCTCCTGGACGGGGTAGCCCCGGTAAGTCAGGGAGTTGGTCTCCGGGTTCACCTTCGAAACACCGGACGTGTCCACCACCACGCCGTTGAGGCCCTTGTTGATGTTCTTTTCAGCACCAGTGGCGTTGGAGGTCTTGCTGGATTGGGCGCGGGGCGTGGTGAAGTTGGTGCGTCCGCGGTCGAAGGGTGCGTTAGAAACCTTGATGGGCTTAGTCATGGTGAGGTGTCCTTTCGAATTAGAAGATGCCGCCGGGGATCTGCGGGGCGCGTGCGAGCACGTCGTCGCTGACCACTAGGTTCAGCTGGCCGAGCTCGCCAGGCGCCAGGTCTGCAGTGGCCTCGGCGACGGCGAGAAAGCGATCCTGCTCAGCCTCGTCCACCACGCCCTCGGCAAGGGTGCGGAACTTGTTGATGTAATCGGCGCGGCCGAAAGGGCGAGCACCCAACGGGTGAGCGTCTGCCACCGCCAGCTCGTCGACGATCTCGGTGCCGTCGCGCAGAGTGACCACCGCTTTGCAGCCGAAGGCCTTCTCGGCCGGATCGGTGGAGTGGTAACGGCGGGTCCACTCCGGATCCTCCACGGTGGAGATCTTGTGCCAGAGCTCCACGGTTTCTGGGCGCTGGGCGCGCTCGGGTGCATAGGAGCGCTCGTGATGCCACTCGCCGTCCTCGAGAGCGACGGCGAAGATGTACATCACGGAGTGGTCCAGCGTCTCGCGCGAAGCCTGGGGATCGAACTTCTGCGGATCGTTCGAACCGGTGCCGATCACGTAGTGGGTGTGATGGCTGGTGTGCAGCACGATGCTTTCCACCTGGCTGAGATCCCCGATTTCGTCCCGCATGCGGCGGGCCAGGTCGATCGGAGCCTGGGACTGGTACTCCGCAGAATGCTCCTTGGTGTAGGTATCCAGGATCGCCCGCTTCGGCTCCCCCGCCTCCGGCAGGGGTACGACGTAATGAGCGTCCGGCCCGTCCAACAGCCAGGCGATCACGCCGTCCTCGCCCTCCCAGATCGGCGCTGGGGCGCCCTCACCACGCATGGCGCGATCCACGGCCTCCACCGCCATCTTTCCGGCGAACGCGGGCGCATGGGCCTTCCACGAGCTGATGAGCCCCTTGCGGGACTGGCGCGTGGCCGTGGTGGTGTGCAGTGCCTGGCCGACGGCCTGGTAAATCACCTGTGGGTCAAGGCGCAGCAGCGTGCCGATGCCCGCGGCCGCAGAAGGCCCCAGGTGTGCAACGTGGTCAATCTTGTGCTTATGCAGGGAAATACCCTTGACCAGGTCCACCTGGATCTCGTAACCCGTGGCAATACCGCGGATTAGGTCGTGCCCGCCCAGCCCGCGCGCCTGCGCTACGGCCAGGATAGGGGGAATGTTGTCACCTGGGTGGGAGTACTCGGCGGCCAGGAACGTATCGTGAAAATCCAGCTCACGCACCGCCACGCCGTTGGCCCAGGCAGCCCATTCGGGGGAAACTGTGGCGTCCGTACCAAAAACGGCGCTGGGCCCGGAGTGGCACAGCGCCTGGGTGCGCGCCGCCGTAACGGGGCGGCGCACAAGGGAAGCAGCAGCGACGGCCGCGTTGTCGATAATGCGGTTGACCACCATGTCCGCGGTATCTTGCGGCACCTCGACCGGGTCGGCGGCGACCTGCGCGACCTTCCAGGCGAGGTGTTCTTCCTGCGGAAAGTCGTCGGCAGAGGGGTGGACGCGAACGTCGTGGTTAATCATCGCGGGGGTTAGGTCCTTTCGGAAATTGAGGCTGTGATGCGCCTCACTCTAACGCCCCGCGGCAATTTATGTAGTTAAACAAACATTTTTTGACGCCAAAACGTCAGTTTGTGTTTAGGCGTGCTTTTCCTCGACCCGCTTGATGGCTTCTTCGGCAACCAGCTGCTGGATGCCCATATCCAGCTCGGAGGTGAAGCCCACGCAGGAGCAGTTGATCTCGCCCAGAACGTAGGTGTCCTCGCCGGTCTCGTCGTCATCAGCCAGCATGAAGTCGGCGGTCCAGATCAGCGGGATGTTGTCGCCACCCAGCTTCTCTGCAATGACCGGGCGAGCCTCGGCGAACATGTCCACCAGATCCTGCCACTCCTCCGGCTTCTGGTAGGTGTACTTCGCACCGGAGAACAGGGTTGCGGAGAACGCGTCGCCGCCCTCGGCCGGCTTCTTGTGAACCACGAACACCGGGTGCGGACCGACCAGCAAGATGCGGATCTCGCCCTCGACAATGCGCGGCATGAAGCGCATGTCCACCAGCATGCCGTTGTCGCCAACGATGTACTGGTCGCAGAAGTCCATGAAGTCGCCCAGTTCGCGGACCTCGGTGTGGTTGTCGACAGCCTCGGTGCACTTCAGCTTGGTATCCAAAGGCAGCGCGGTGCCCGGCTCGATCGTGTCGGCCAGCTGCTTGTCCTCCAGCTGCACGCGCCAGATGCCGGAGCCGGTGGAGCCACGGTTCTGCTTCAGCACGCGCTCGCCGTAAGACAGAGAGGAGGGGAAGGTCTTGTGGAAGGAATCGACATCGTAGTAAGCGGCGGTATCGTCCGGCACCAGGTCGGTATCGTTCAACTTCACCAGCGCGTCCTTGGCGCCGTAGGCCATCATCTCAGCCGGAGTAGACATACCGATCAGGCCGGCCTCCTCCGTCAGTTTGGTCAGCATGTCGAAGTAGCCCTTTTCGCCGCCGGGAATGTGGCCCGGGTTAACGCGGGAAATGTAGGCATCGTAGGTCGCAGCAACCTCGTCGTAAATCTCGTCGGCTTTCTCCGGGTCGAAGTAGACAACTTCGGCCCCCCAACCCTTCTCGCGGATAGCCTCAACGATCGGCATGGTGTCGCGGCGGTGGCCGTCCTCACCCTTGTCGTTTCCGCCCTGGACCTCAAAGACAACAATGTTCTTGTGCACGGTTTCCCCTAGCTCTAGAAGTAAAAATGCGGTGCGTGTGGCCACGTTTAGCCAACACATACAATTCTACGGCCGGAAACCTTTTGCGGCAGTGGAAGATAACTGCGCCACAAGGCGCTAGACTTTCAAACGATCGAAAGGCAGGTAACCCATGGGAATCGAGTTCGACCCCAGCCCTCAGCTGAAGCAATATGCCCACCCAAACAAGCTGGTCACGAACGCGTGGCTAGGAGCGAAGCTAGGCACCCCCGGCCTCAAGGTCGTAGAGGTCGACGCGGACGCGCTGCTATACGATATTGGTCACATTCCCACCGCGGTACGACTGAAGTGGGACGAGGACCTCTCTGACCACGTGTGGCGCGACCTGATCGGATCCCGAGAGTTCGAAAAACTGATGGATCGCCTGGGCATCGCCCGGGACGACACGGTGGTTTTCTACGGTGACCACGCCAACCTGTGGGCCGTATACGCACTGTGGGTCTTCGAACTATTCGGCCACCCCGACGTGCGCATCCTGGACGGCGGACGCGATGCCTGGATGCAGGAGGAACGCGAGATCTCCTACGCGGTGGACGAATCCCCCAACCAGACCGGTTATTCCGTGGCCGCCCGCCGCAACGACCACACCAACCGCATCTTCGTCGACGAGCTGCGCACCAAGTTCGAGGGCTCCCAGTTGATCGACCTGCGCAACTCGGAGGAATACAACGGCGACGTCATCCTGCCCGGCCACCCCATTCGGCGCAACGGTCACGTGCCTGGCGCCGTGAACCTCCGCGCTGATTCCTCACTGTTGGCCAACTCCCGCTTCCGCCCCATCGACCACATCACATCCACCCACGCGGAACTGCAGCTAGATAGTTCTCGCCCCACTGTGGCCTACTGCAACAACGGCGCTCGGGCCGCACTCGAGTGGTTCGTTCTGCGCTTCCTGTTGGGGTGGGAGGATGTGCGCGTTTACGATGGCTCCTGGATTGAATGGGGAAACATGATGCGCGTGCCCATCGAGCGTGGCTAACCCGGGCGTGTAGCCTCATTAACTAACCCCTAACTAATAACCCGAAAGGATTGCCCGTGACTTCCAGCACCGCCGCCCCCTTGACGAAGGTACTGATCGCCAACCGTGGCGAAATCGCAGTGCGCGTCATCCGGGCTGCGCGCGACGAGGGCATCGCCACCGTTGCCGTCTACGCGGATCCGGATGCCGAGGCACCCTTTGTGCGCATGGCGGACGAGGCACTGGCTCTCAGCGGTCAGACTTCGGCGGAGACCTACCTGGACATCGACAAGATCATCGCCGCTGCCCGCAAGTCCGGCGCCGATGCGGTTCACCCCGGTTACGGCTTCCTGTCGGAGAATGCGGACTTCGCCCAGGCGGTCGTCGATGCGGGTCTGAACTGGATTGGCCCGCCACCGGAGGCTATTCGCAAGCTCGGTGATAAGGTTACGGCTCGCAACATTGCCCTTAGTGTGGACGCCCCTATGACTCCGGGCACTAAGGAACCCGTCGCGGATGCCGCAGAGGTCACCGCCTTTGCGGAGCGCCACGGACTACCCATTGCCATCAAGGCCGCCTTCGGTGGCGGCGGGCGTGGCATGAAGGTTGCCTATACGATGGACGAAATTCCGGATCTCTTCGAATCCGCCACCCGCGAGGCCATCACCGCCTTCGGCCGTGGCGAGTGCTTCGTAGAGCGCTACCTGGATCGCGCCCGCCACGTGGAAGCGCAGGTGCTGGCCGATAAGCACGGCAACGTCGTGGTGGCCTCCACCCGTGACTGCTCCGCCCAGCGTCGCTTTCAGAAGCTCATCGAGGAGGCCCCAGCTCCGTTCCTCAGCGACGAGCAGAACCAGCGTATTTACTCTTCCGCCAAGGCCATCTGCCGCGAGGCCGGCTACTACGGCGCGGGCACGGTGGAGTATCTGGTGAGCTCCGACGGGCTGATCAGCTTCCTGGAGGTGAACACCCGTCTGCAGGTGGAACACCCCGTCACGGAGCAGGTCACCGGCTGGGATCTGGTGCGCGAGCAGTTCCGCATTGCCCGTGGCGAGGAGCTCTCCCACACGGAGGATCCGAAGATTCACGGCCACTCCATCGAGTTCCGCATCAACGGCGAGGATCCGACCAATAACTTCATGCCCGCTCCGGGGCGCATTCAGACTTACCGCGAGCCCGCGGGGCCCGGCGTTCGCATGGATTCCGGCATCGAGACCGGCGCCGTGGTCGGCGGCCAGTTCGACTCTATGCTCGCCAAGCTCATCGTCACCGGTGCGGATCGCGACGAAGCAATCCATCGCTCCCTGCGCGCGCTGGAAGAATACGAAGTCGAGGGAATCCCGACGGTGATCCCCTTCCACCAGGCGGCACTGACCGACCCGGCCTTCGTCGCCGCGGGCGGCGACTACCGCGTGTACACCCGCTGGATCGAGGAAGAATGGGACAATCAGCTACCCGCCTACGAGGAGACTCTCGCCACTGCTGTTGAGGCTGAGCTGCCGAAGGAAAAGCTGGTCGTGGAGGTCGACGGGCGCCGCGTGGAGGTGCTGGTACCGGGAGAGATCCTGGCAGGTCGCGGCTCCGTGAGCCGGGCGAAGAAACGCCGTGCGAACGCCGCCGACATCGCCATCACTGGCGACACTGTAGCTGCTCCGATGCAGGGCACCGTGATCAAGGTGGAAGTCTCCGAAGGCGACGAGGTAGCCGAGGGCGACGTTCTGCTGGTGCTGGAGGCGATGAAGATGGAAAACGCCGTGAAGGCGCACAAGACCGGTGTGGTGCAGTCGCTGAGCGTCGGAAGCGGTGATGGCGTCACAAAGAACCAAGCACTGATGGAGCTGAAGGATGACAGCTCTGCTGATAGTGTCGCAGAATAAATTACTTAACAGGAAGCAGCCACGATGACTCACCGTAGCCCGGACAACGATTCCGATTCCACCCTCGACAACGCCACAGCGGAAGCTTCCGCTGTGCAGCACCCGGCAAAGCGGGAAGAAAACGAGAAGAAGACACCGAAGAGTATGGTCTTCCTCGGTCTCGGTCTGCTGATCGTTGCCGTCATTACGGCCATCGTGTCGCTGGTGGGTGTGAAGGACTTCAGCAAAGGCTACGACGTGAAGGCCGGCAAAGAGTACTTCCTGCTGGCCGACGAAGAGGCGCTGAACGCCAACCAGTGCACCCTGATCGACGGCAACAGCAGGAACCTCGCCGACCGCATCGAAGCCGCGGATCTGAAATTCAACCAGGATGATCTGGAGATCACGGACGTCTCGCTGCCGCTGACGAAGAACAAGGGCGTGTACACCTCGATTAAGTTCGCCGAGGACGTCGAGAACGTCAAGTACAACTGCAACCAGGGCAACATCTACATCTCGACGTTCTCCTCCGGAACTCTGCAAGCACTGCGATGGGTGACGATGCTGTGCGGCGCGGCCGGTGTGGCGATCCTGATTCTGGCGGCGTTTGCGAGCCAGCGGAAGAAGGTAGATGCTCCTGCAGAAGAGAACACCGAAGACTAAGTGGTAGAGAACCTAACAAACCAGCTGACTGGAACCTTGGCTAAATGGAAAAGCTCCAAGCGGGGCTACGTTTTGGCACTCGACCAGGGGACCACGTCTACCCGCTGCATCATTTTTGACGCGCACGGCAAGATCATCAGCTCCAGCCACATGGAGCACCGGCAGATCTTCCCTCGGCCAGGCTGGGTAGAGCACGACCCGGAAGAGATCCGTCGCAACACCCGGCGTGTGATGGCCGACGCGGCAGCCTCTCACGACATCCCGATGGAGGACTTCGCCGCGGTGGGCATCACCAACCAACGCGAAACCACCGTCGTGTGGGACCGCAACACTGGCAAGCCGATCTACAACGCTATCGTCTGGCAAGACACGCGCACCGACAAAATCGTGAACGCCCTGAGTGACGAACAAAAGGCCATGATCTTCGAGCGCACCGGCCTCAACGCCTCCACCTACTTCGCTGGGCCAAAGATCCGCTGGATCCTGGATAACGTCGACGGCGCGCGTGAGAAAGCGGAAAACGGCGAGCTCGCCTTCGGCACCATCGACTCCTGGCTGATCTGGGAACTCACCCGCCGCTCGCACAAAAAGTCCAAGGCGGGTCGGGCTGGGAATGCTAGGCACGTCACGGACGTCACAAACGCCTCCCGCACCATGCTGATGGATCTGCGGACGCAGACATGGGACCCGGAGCTGTGCGAGCTGTTTGGCATCCCGGAATCCATGCTGCCGGAGATCGTGAGCTCTTCCGAGGTTGTGGGCAAGGTTCGCCGCAGTGGGCCGGTGCAGGGCGTGCCCATCGCGGGCATCCTGGGCGACCAGCAGGCCGCCGCCTTCGGTCAGGTGTGCTTTAACCAGGGCGAGGCGAAAAACACCTACGGCACCGGCAACTTTTTGCTGATGAATACGGGCACCGAGCCGCAGTGGTCCGAGCACGGCCTGATCACCACCGTCGCCTACCGCTTAGGCAATCAGCCTGCTGTGTATGCGCTGGAGGGGTCGATCGCCGTCACCGGCTCTCTGGTGCAGTGGCTGCGCGATAACCTGAGCTTTTTCGACGCTGCCGACGACATCGAGCCGCTGGCCCGTAGCGTGGACGACAACGGGGGCTGCTACATCGTGCCAGCCTTCAGCGGACTGCTGGCGCCGCACTGGCGCCCGGAAGCACGCGGCATCATCGCGGGGCTGACGCGCTATGTGACGAAAGCGCACCTCGCCCGCGCCGCCCTAGAGGCCACTGCGTTCCAAACCCGCGAGGTGGTCGAGGCCATGAATGCGGACTCCAAGGTAGATCTAAAAAACTTGCGAGTGGACGGCGGCATGGTGGTGAACTCGCTGTTGATGCAGTTCCAGGCCGACCAGCTGGAGGTACCAGTGACGGTGCCCGAGGTCTCGGAAACCACTGCCCTCGGCGCAGCCTACGCCGCCGGGCTGGCCGTGGGCTTTTACCAGGACCTCGACGAGTTGGTCTCCCTCTGGCAAGAGGAAAAGACGTACTTCCCCGAGGGCGACCCGGAGGAGCGGAGAATCGCCTATGCCAAGTGGAAGCGCGCGGTGGAGCGCACATTCGACTGGTCCGAGGATTAAACGCTCAGTGCTAACTTAGAGGTATGAACGAACCGTCTCGTAGAGATGTGCGTATCTCCGATGTCGATCGCAGCGACGCTATCAGCGCCCTCGGTGAGCACTTCGCCGACGGCCGGCTCACCATGACCGAGTACGAGGAGCGCGTGCAGCAGGCCACGATGGCGCGAGCTGGAGCAGCTTTTCGCTGATCTGCCGCCGCTGGAGGCATCACGCGAACTGGTTCCCTACTATTCCGCGCGCGAGGTCGAACGTCACTACCGCAGCGGCCGAAACGTGCGCCTGGGGCTGCTGCTGAGCACCGTGATCGGCAGTGGCGGCCTGGCCATCGCACTTGCGGAAGCCTGGGCCAACTCTGCGGTGCTGTTACTACTGATACCGCTGGTCTTCGTGCTGCTGTACGTGATGAAGGTCGGCCCGCAGAGCTGGTACGAGCCCAGTCCAGAACAACTGGAGCGCCAGCGTTTCCGCGAACTGAAGATGCAGCAACGCGCCCAGCAGGAACAGTGGAAGTTCGAGCGCAAACAGCGCACCCACCAACTGACCACGAGCGCGATGAACTTCGCGCAGAAGCGGTTTAACGGAACTGGTCGATAACCCCGGCGAAGAGGCGAATACCGATCCCCAGCGCCCGTTCATCGAAGACAATGTCCGGCTGGTGCAGGTCGGGGCGCTCCCCCTTGCCGGTCCACGCGCCGAGGCGAGCCATGGAGCCCGGCACGTGCTCTAGGTACCAGCTGAAGTCCTCGCCACCGGTAGACTGCGGGGCCTCCTTCAACGCATTCGGATCCACATCGTTAACGGCCTGCGCCAGCGCGGCGGTGGAGACGTCGTCGTTCATCACCGGCGGCACTCCCTTCGTGTAACGCAACTCGAGCTGGGCGCCGGTAGGTGCCACCAGGTGCTCTAGCAGTTCGCGCAAGGTCTCTTCGCCACGACGCCACACTCCAACCTCCGCCGTGCGGAACGTACCGAGCAGGCGAACCTCCTGCGGAATTGCGTTGAACGTCGAGCCGCCGTTGATCGCGCCGAAGGTTAACACCGTGCCAGTGCGCGGATCCACCGTGCGGGACAGCAGGCCGGGCAGTTGCGACGCGATAAGCCCTGCTGTGTACACCAGGTCTGCCGCCAAGTGTGGTCGGGAGGTGTGGCCGCCGTGGCCGCGCAAGATGATCTCCACCACGTCGCTGGCGGAGGTGATAGCGCCAGTGCGCACGCCGATCTCGCCGGTACGCAGCTTTGGTTCACAGTGGACAGCGAAGATGCGGGAGACTCCGTTGAGCGCCCCGGCCTCGATCACATCCACCGCACCGCCATCCATGACTTCCTCGGCCGGCTGGAAGATGAAGCGCACCTGGATTCCCAGGGCATCCTCCCCGTGGGCGTCCACAAAATCGGCTAGAGCAACGGCTAGGCCCAGCACGACCGTGGTGTGGATGTCGTGGCCGCAGGCATGCATGATGCCCGGGGTCTCGGAGGCGAAGTCCAGCCCCGTGACCTCCTGCAACGGCAGTGCATCGATATCCCCACGAAAGGCAATGCGGGGCGCTCCGACCGGACCAATGTCCGCGATCAGGCCTGTAGAGGGCAGAGCCACGGGCTGCAGCCCGGCGCGCTCCAATTCGGAGGACAGGAAGCGGGTGGTTTCCGTCTCCATGTGCGACAGCTCGGGATTGCGGTGCAGGTGGCGGCGCCAGTCGACGATTCGTTGGGCGTTGTCCCGCGTCCAGTTCTGCACGAACTGGGCAACGGAATGGATGCTGCTTTCCTGTACGCGTTCCTGTGTGCCGTCTTGCACTTGAATACTCACGTCCCTCTCACTTTTACTGACCTGTCTAGTCTAGCGCCTGCGGTATCCTTGGTTGGCATGACTGCTTCCCCAAATCCCTATGAACTGGCTGCAGAGGCTGCCGCAGCGCTGAAGGAGCGCACGGGCCTCGACTCCTACGACTGCGCAGTGGTGCTCGGCTCAGGGTGGCGCCCCGCCGCCGATGTGCTGTGCGAGGGCGCACAGGATCTGTTGGAGTTCCCGATGTCTGAACTGCCGGGCTTCCTCGCCCCCACCGCGCAGGGCCACGGCGGCACCGTGCGCAGTGGAAGGATCGGCGACCGCAACGTGCTGGTGCTACTGGGCCGCACCCACGCCTACGAGGGCCACGAGTTGTGGCGCACAGCCCATGCGGTACGCACTGCCGCTGCAGCGGGTGTGCAAACGGTGGTGCTTACGAACGCTGCCGGTGGCCTGACCGAGGGCATGAGCGTAGGCGAACCGGTACTTATCGCCGACCACATCAACTTCACGGCGAAAACTCCACTCACCGGTGCGAACTTCGTGAACCTGGTGGATGCCTACAGCCCCGCCCTGCGCGCCAAGGTGCAGAAGCTGCGCCCGGGCATGCGCGAAGCCGTGTACGCGATGATGCCCGGCCCGCAGTACGAAACCCCGGCGGAGATCCACATGCTGCGCACCCTGGGCGCAGGTCTGGTGGGAATGTCCACGGTCTACGAGACCATCGCGGCGCGCGAAGCGGGCGTGGATGTGCTGGGAATCTCGCTGGTGACGAACCTGGCGGCAGGCATCACCGGCGAAGCATTGAACCACGAGGAGGTCCTGCAGGCCGGCAAGGATGCCGCCAGCGAGATGGGACAGCTGCTGGGCGAGCTGGTAAACCACCTATGAGCGAGTTGAAGTTCGGCACCGCGGGTCTGCGTGCCAAGGTCGGCCCCGGCGCTGACGAGATGAACGTCGGCACCGCCACCCGCGCCACCGCCGGTGTCGCCGCCTGGCTGCAGGAGCGGAAGCGCCCGTTGCGCGCCGACGGGGTTTTTCGCGCGGCGGTTGGGTACGACGCCCGCTACGGCTCCCACGCCCTAGCCCGCGCGACGGCGGAAACGTTCGCCGGTGCGGGTTTCGACGTCACCCTCATCGCAGAACCCGCTCCCACTCCGGTACTGGCATGGCTGGTGCGCTCCCGACGGATGGACGTGGGTGTGCAGATCACGGCCTCCCACAACCCAGCGCAGGATAACGGCTACAAGTTGTACCTAGACGGTGGCTCACAGCTGGTCTCCCCCGCCGACCGGCAGATTGAAGAACACATCGCCGCCCAACCCACCGACGCGGCGCTGATCCCCCGCTCCGAGGCGAAATCGGTGGACTTGTCCGCGGTCTCCGGCTACGTCACCGACCTCGGTACCCTGGTGGCCACCGGCCGCCAGTCCGAACTGGCTCCGCGGCGACAGCTGAAGATCCTGTACACGCCACTACACGGTGTGGGCGGCAACGCCCTGGAATGGGCATTGCGCGAAAACGGCTTCGGCAACGTTCACTCTGTGGCCTCGCAGCGCTGGCCGGATCCGACCTTCCCCACTGTGGACTTCCCTAACCCAGAAGAGCCCGGTGCCACCGACGCGTTGTTGGCGGAAGCGCGCGCCATCGACGCGGATTTGCTGATTGCCCTGGATCCGGATGCGGATCGCTGCATGCTGGGTCTGAAGCGCGCTGACGGCGAGTACCACATGCTGCGCGGAGACGAGGCCGGCCCCTTGCTGGCGCGCCGAGTGGTGGGCCGCGTGGGGGCGTCTACAAAGAAAAAGCCTGTGGTGGCAACCACGGTGGTCAGCTCGCAGCTGCTGGGGCGCATGGCGCGCGCCGAGGGTTGGGATTATGTGGAAACGCTGACCGGTTTCAAGAACCTGGCGCGCGCCGCGGACGGGCGGCCCGGCGAGCTGGCCTTCGCCTATGAGGAGGCGATCGGTACGGCTCCGGCACCGCACATCGTGGCCGACAAGGACGGCATTGCGACGGCGCTGATCGCGGCGGCGTGGGCGACAGAGGCGGACCTAAACGCCGAGTTGGCAGACATTGAGTCCAGCTACGGTGTGTTTAGAACTGCGCAGGTCAGCGCCCGGTTCGAAGACGTAGCACAGGCACATGAGTTGATCGAGCGCTGGACGGATACTCCGCCGGTAGAGCTTGCGGGCGTGGCCGTGCAGGCCGGCCCCATCGAGGATTCCGCGGGCAACCGCACCGACGGCGTGCGTCTGGTGGGGACGTCCGGGGAACTGGCCGTGCGCGTGGTGGCGCGCGCCTCTGGCACCGAGCCGAAGGCGAAATTCTACCTGGAGGTCAGCGCAGAGCCGGGGGCCGACGCACAGGAAGTGGAGGCGCTGCTAGAGCGTCTACAGGTCGATGTTTCGGGGGCCGTATAGGCGGTCGCCGGCATCTCCCAGTCCGGGGACGATGTACGCGTCCTCGTTCAAGCTGGGGTCGATGGTGGCGGTGACGAGCTTGCGCACACCGACGTTGGCCTCCAGCAGGGCATCTACACCCGGCCGCGCGGAGACCATGCACACGCAAGTGATGTCGTTGGCCCCACGGTCTTCCAGCAACCGGATGGCGTGAAGCAGCGAGCCGCCGGTGGCCAGCATCGGATCGACGAGGAATACCGGCTGGTCGCAAAGGTCGTGCGGCAGGGCCTCCAGGTAGGGCACCGGCTGGTGTGTAGCTTCGTCGCGAGCCATCCCAATGAAGCCGACCTGTGCGTCGGGGATCATGGATAGCGCTGGGTCGATCATGCCCAAGCCCGCGCGGATCACAGGCACGATGATCGGGGGCTTTTCCAGCCGTGCACCCTGGGTGATGGCGACGGGGGTCTCGAGCTCGAAGTTCTCGGCCGCCAGATCCGCCGAAGCCTCGTAGATCAGCATTGCGCCCAGGTCGGCCAGGGCGGCGCGAAACTGCGCGTTGTCGCTGTTCTTGTCGCGCATGATGCTGAGCCGAGCGGCGACGAGCGGATGATTAACCACCTGAATGTCCATGCTTCCCCACTGTAGTTGATACCCGCGTTGATCCCCGATTGAACCTTTGTGCCCGCAGCGGAGTCTAACTGAGCGGAGTCTAACTGATCTGAGTGTGATTTTTGGGGAGGGGTTTCAATGCCTTTAGGGAACGTGCTCGCGGCCGATTCGGATCTGCTGAGGCAGCTCAGGGGGCGTACGCACGACGTGGGTTCAGCGCTGCAGGGGCGGGTCGCACCGCTGCACGGGGTGCTGGGGCCGGTAGCGCCGACGGCGCTGGGGGATTTTCTGCGTGCACTGACGCTAGCGCGGGAAGCCCACGAACGGTTGTTGGGGGATGCGGATAGTTATTTTAGCGACGCCACGTCTGCCCTGGCCAGCATCGATCGCGGACTAGACGGGCATGAGGGCGAATACTCCAGGGTGCTCGGCGGGCTGATGGAGGTTTAACCGTGCTAGACATTGCGAGCCTGGTGGCGCCGTTGGCTGCGGCGATCCCCTCGCCTTTCACCCCGGGCGTAAGTGCCGCCGTGCCCGGAATGGGAGGACTGGAGGAACTGGGGAACCTGGCAGCTGCCGCGCTGCAGGGACGAGCGGGCGATAACGTACACGGGTCCCTAGACTCCGCCGCCCGGACGGTCTCCCAGGCCTTAGGCGCAGGCGGCGCACTGGACAAGCTGGCCGGGCAGGCAGCCCAGGCCGTAGAGCGGGCAATCGGGGATTTGAGCATCATCTTCGACGACTGCGTGCGGGAGGTCGGCCAGGCGGTGGCCACCAGCGGCATGGCTGGCCCACTGGGCTGGGTGAATGGTCTGGGCGCGGCCGTGCCGGTGGTTTTGCAACACGTGGGACGGACAGAATCTCGCATACACACGCTGGAAGACCAGCTGCGCGGGCTGACCCTGGACGTGAACAAGGTGAAGGACGAGCACATCCCCGAGCGGCTGCCCGTGAAGAATCCGGATGCGGCGGCGGTGGAGGCGGTGGCGTCACAAGATAACCACAGCGAGCCGGGCGCACCGTCGGATAAGGCGCATAGGGCGGTGGCTGCGGCGAAGACCGCGCTGGGCACCCCGTACCAGTGGGGTGGGACAGTGCCGGGTAAGGGGCTGGACTGTAGCGGGCTGGTGCAGTGGGCCTACCAGCAGGCCGGTGTGGATCTGCCGCGGACGGCAAGTGCGCAGGCGGTCGGGCCACAAATCTCACGGGCAGCCGTGCAGGCGGGCGACCTCGCAGTGTGGGATGGGCATGTGGCGATGATCGTGGACGGCGGCAACATGATCGAGGCCGGCAACCCGGTGCAGATTAGCCCCATCCGGCAAGACAACAGCGGAATGACCTTCAAGGGGTTCTACCGGCCGACGGCGGCCTAAGTAAACAGACACAGGCGAAAAGAGGAGAACACACCATGCCACTCATCAACGGACGTTCCCACGGCAGCGGGCTGGCGCGCATTGTGAGCACTCCCCCGCCGCGGGAATACCTGACAGCGCAGTTCTTGGGCGAGATGCCAGAGACCGTGCCGGCGGTGCTGACTGCGGAGCTGCGCACCCGGCGGGCAGATCAAACGCAGGACTAAACGACCTAGTAGAATGCCTAGCCATGGCAGCAGATAATGGCTTGAGGACATTCGGCAACGGCATCGTCGCCGTGGAGTTAGAGATCACCAGCGGCACCTGGTACACCCTGTGGGCCCCGAACTGGCTGGTCAAGGGTGAGCGCTGGCAGGGCTTCTTGGGCGACGACGACGATCTTTTCGTCTTCGATTCTCCCGCTAAGCTGCTGGCTTTCCTGGAAGATGGCGGCCGCAACGAGCTGGCCGAGCACCCGAAGTGGGCGCAGTTTAAGTCCGACATGGTGACCAACGTGGTACCTGCCCGCGCCGGCACGATCAGCCTCATCGAGGTTCCACGGAAGTTGGCTCAGCGCCCCGGTTACGAGTCCACCTCTGCTGTCTCCCGCGGCTTCGACCTGCTGCGTTCCATGGGTAACGTGCTGGGGCTAAAGAGCGTAAACAACTGGTTCCACTCTTACTCCATCCTGGATAACGTGCGCCGTGGCCCGGACCACTACCAGTCGCAGAACGGCCTGGAGGAATGGTCTGGCGTAGGCCGCACCGTGCTGGATCGCTGGAAGGGCATGCTCGACGACGTCGAGGACCGCTTGACGGAGCCAGAGGTCGATGAGGCGAAGGTGGAGGACGCGCAGAAGCGCATCGACGAGGCCAAGGAGGCCCGTGAGAAGCGCCAGAAGGAGAAGGAGGCCGAGGCAGCAGCCGCGGCCAAGTCCACGGACAGTGCCGACATCGACCCCTACGACAAGACCATCTGGGCGGAGGCCGGCATCGATCCGATCCGCATCAGTCTGAACGGCCAGTACGTCTACACCCTGCGCTGCTATGTCGACGACAAGCCCCGCTTCCTGGGCCGCCACGGGGAGATCAACACCTTCCCGAACTCTCGTGCTCTGGTGCGGTGGCTTATCGACGCCCACGATCACGACCTCGAAGAGCTGGATACCTGGGGCGACCTGGTCAGTGCCGCCAACGCCGGCGAGCTGGAGGTCACGGTGCACGACTCGAACCAGTACTCCTTCGCTGGCCTGCACGATGACATTTCGGAATCCATCGACGCGGTGGATACCGACCAGCTAGGTCGCGCTTACGAGCTGCTGGCAGATGCTGCGGACTGGGCGGGCGACGACGGTGTGAACAAGATCCTGCTGAGCTACCCGAAGCTACAGAACTACCTGGCCTACATGCTGGGCTCCCCGTCCGACTCGCAGCCCTCTGCCCCCTTCGACGAGGAGGCCAAGGGCTGGAAGGCTCTGGAAGAGGGCCTGATTAAGCGCTTTACGCGCTTTTAGAAATTAGATGGCTGGCCCGGCCAGCCCCAGGGCATCTTCGCCTGGCTGTTGTATTTGAAAAGCGCAAATACACCAAGAGAGACGGCCGCCAACGAAAGGGCGATTGCAAAATAAACGCCGATTTCTGCATTCCCTTGGAACACCTCCTCGAAAACCAGGCCTTCTTCCCGCAGTCGAGCGCCCTCTTCCCTCTCCATGGCCTTCAATGCTCGCTGGATCTTCATGATCGACCAGATCGCCCAGCCTAGAACCACCAGACCCGCGCCAATAAACATGGAAAAGGCCACACGCGGCTTCACCGCCTGCCACAACATGACGGCACCCACAATCAGGAGCGACAGGGCTGTGACATTGGCTGGTACGCCGACCCCGGCACTGCTGAACTTCGAATCAACAACGTCAGCACCCTCCGGAGCACCTGTGACGACAACCCTGCCCCAGCCGTTCACCTTCAGCCTCATAATTCCTTCATCGTAGTTAAACCTCAGCTCCGTCCATCCGAGAAAGCTCGTAGTGAATATAAGCAGGGCTAAAGCTGTAGCGCCGCCGGAGACGAGCAGCATCCATGTGCCGGGGCGGGAGCCATACGACGGGTTTGGTTGCGGACGGTAGCTGTATCCAAACTGAGCGTTTCCCCCCATCGCGCCGTAGGGATTGGGGTTATTCATGGATCAATCACTTCCGGTCATTCAAGGGCAGCTACTAACAAAAGAGCTCGTCTGGGCTTACCATGACGAGCTCTCTTGCGATGTAGAAAGGTTCTTACTGCCCCGGCTGGTTAAACGGGTTCTGGTTGCCCGGCTGGCCAGGCTGATTCTGCGGTCCTGGCTGCCCGAACTGGTTTTGCGGGTTCTGCGGCTGACCGAATTGCGGCTGCTGGTTCGGCTGGCCGAACTGCTGAGGCTGGCGCGGCTGGTTCGGCTGACCGAACTGCCCCGGGGCGTTGTTTCCATTACCCGGAACGTTCAGTTGCGGGCCGAACTTCACGATCGCCAGCACGCCGAGCGCGATGATCGCCAAGGCGATGATGATTGCCAGGAAGACCGCGAACTTCGGACCGCCGTCCAAGGTGATGTCAGAAGCGAACCCGTAACCACTGTTGGAAGACTTGGCTGCCTCCAGCTCGTCCTTTGCCTCTTTGTAGGGGCCATTGAAATCAACGATGGACCAGATGGCCCAGATCAGATGCACCGCACCACCGGCGATGCCGAGGTAGACGGCCACGCGCGGCTGGATCTTCAGCCACAGCATCACGGCCGCGGCGATCAGCAGACCCAAGGTCAAGAGCATGAAGAGCACGCCCAGGCCGGTGTTACCGAAATCGCCGGAGAAATCCTGCTTATCGGCATTGTCGCTCACCGAAAGCACGCCCCAGCCATTCACGCCAGCGGTGTACTTATCCTCACCGAGAGTGGTTGTAAAACCGACCCACTTGAAGAAGCTGAAGAGCAGCACCAGCAGCGCTGCGATGCCAGCCACGCCTGCAGCCAGCTGGTTCCACGCAAGGGACTGCAGCCCCTGCTTCATTGCCTGCCCGCGCTGTCCCGGCTGCCCCTGCGGCGCTGCCTGAGCAAACTGGTTCGGCTGTCCCGGCTGGCCGAACTGATTCTGCGGTTGTGGCTGGTTCGGCTGTTGCGAATACGGATTCTGACCACCGGGGTTCTGTCCCGGCTGGCCGTAAGGGTTCGGGTTACTCATAACGATTGCTCTCCATCTATTCAGCGAATTCTTCTGCGAATAATTCCTGTGTAGGATCCGCCTAATTATTACAGCTTGTTATTGATTCAGCGACCGGAATGGCATTATCGATCAGCTACGAAGAATTGGTCGAACTTCACGGTGCTGGCTACCTCGCCGTGTTCGTAGACCTTTAGGTCTTTTTGGTTGATCTCGATGCGCGTTCCACCCCCGACCGGCACGCTGTAGCTGCCGCGGCTCGGGTCTGCGTAGGACATGTCCACGTCCTTCTCGATCGAGTGGCCACCGACATAGCTTCGGTAGTAGTAGTCGCCGTACTCCCCGACCTTGCACACCACGACGTAATCGCCGTCGCCATAGGCTGCGTACAGCCACTGGTCATCAGCATTGCAGTGCGCGGGGCTGCCCTCCCAGCCATAGCTGCTCAGCCTGTATTCCGAGTCAGCAGCGTCGTGGCTCCGCGGTTCCTCCGGGGTTGGCTCTTCCTCCGGGGTTTCCGAGGTCGGCTCCGCTTCGCTGGTCTTGGTCTTTTTACGTGTGGTGGTCGAGGCGGGGCTCTCGCTGCTCTTTTTGGACGCCACCGTCTCCGCCGCTACCGGCGATTCCTCACCGTCACCACCGTCCTTGCCCATAATTGCCGTGGCCGTCAGCACGCCGGCGACCAGCAGCGCCACCACGGAGATTGCGACGATGGAATATACCCACGGAGAGGTCTTATTTGGCTGCGGCTGCGGGGGTTGCTGCGCAGGATAGTTGGAGTTCCAGTTATTCCAGTTGTTGCTCATGGGGTCTTTTAACCGTTAGTGGTCCAACTTTTCCGCGTTGAGTAGCTTCGGACCGTTGTTACCGATGCCGAAGAACAGCATGCCCTTCAACTTGCCGTTGTTGTCATTCACGGAGACCAAGTAGAAGTCCTTGTAGCGGTCGATCTGATCCTCGGGCAGGACAAACCGAGCGAAATCGTTGCTCTTGGTGATTTCTCCCGGCTCGGGAGCGAGTGCGTCGAACTCCTCATTCATGCCCTCGTATCCGCCGTCGTCCAGATCGAAGTAATCCTGGGCATAGGGCATGGCATCCTTGCCAAGGTTATCGTCCAGCCACATCTGAGTCTCGCCCTTCTTACGCAGATCCAGGAATTCCTGGGAGAGATTCTTCACCTCTCGCTCGTCTCCGAAGAACCAGCTCACACCCTTGTAGGCCCCAAACAGCACCAGCACTGCGAGGAGGGGGACAACAGCAGCTAAGGTGAGCGCCAGCTTCGAAGAGCGGGCGAACTCGCGCTTCAGTTTGGACGGCTGCTTAGGTTGCTGCGGTTGTTGCGGCTGTCCGGGCTGCTGGAGCTGCTGGGAAATGGGCTGTGCCTGCGACTGCTGCCCCTGCGCCGGCACCTGAAGCTCAGCCAGATCACGCAGCGCGGCAATGTCGATCTCGGGGGCGTTCGGATCATCCAGGCGGGCATCGTACATGCCGCGCTTCGTCGGATCCGCAATCACCTTGCGGGCCACCTGCAGCTCGTCCTCCCCACCCGGGTTGGAAGCATTACCCGTGCTCAAACGCTTATCGATGTCCTCCGCGATGTCCTGAGTACTTGTGCTCCGGTCAATCCCAAGCGACTCGTACAGGTTGTAATGCGCCACGGCTTAGGTCAGCTCCCATCCTTAGAACGTCGTTATACAGGCATTTAGCTTAACTTAAATCCCGCAGCTCGTGGTTGAGGGAATCCAACTCGCCCCCGCTGGCCATTTCCAACGTCAGCTGCTCCAGAGTGACCTCGGAGTAATCCGCGTCCAGGGTCTGCTCGCCCATGTTCAGCAGCACGAAGTGGCTGCCCACCAGATACGCATGGTGGGGGTTGTGTGTAATCAGCACCACGCCTACCCCGCGCTCGGCGGCGGCCTTGACGAAGCGCAGCACCATGCCGGATTGCTTGACGCCCAACGCTGCGGTTGGCTCGTCCAGAATGATCACTCGCGCGCCGAAGTACACTGCCCGCGCAATGGCCACGACCTGCCTCTGACCACCGGAGAGGTTCGCGATGGGCACCTCGACATCATCCAAGTGCACCCCCATCTTCTCTAACTCCTCGGCAGCGATGCGACGCATCTCGTCGGCGCGCAGCATACCGAAACGCCCGGTGAGTTCCTGGCCTAAGAAGAAGTTACGCCACACGGACATCTGTCCGACAACTGCCAGATCCTGGTAAACGGTGGCGATGCCCTTATCCAGGGCGTCCTTCGGGCCGTTGAAACTGACCTCCTCACCGTCGACCAATACCTCGCCACTGGTGTGCTGGTGGCGACCGGCGAGAATCTTAATCAGGGTGGACTTGCCCGCACCGTTGTCACCCAGGATGCAGGTCACCTTGCCGGGATAAATATCCAGGTCGATGTCCTTCAGCACATGGACATCGCCATAGTCCTTGCAGACATTGCGGAGGCTGATGATCGGGGTGGCGTCGATAAGAGAAGACATTTAGCTACGCCCTCCAGAGGTGAACTTGGCGACAGAGTTGTTGGTGAGCACCGCAAACAGCAGCATCGCGCCGAGGAAGAACTTAAACCAATCCGGGTTCCAACCTGCGTAAACAATGCCTTGGTTCGTCATACCGAAGATCAGTGCGCCGATGGCCGTACCGATGGCCGTGCCACGCCCACCCGTCAGGGCGCAGCCACCAATAACCGCGGCGATGATGTAGAGGAACTCGTTTCCCACACCTTGGCCGGCCTGGATGGAATCGAAGGCGAACAGGTTGTGCATACCCACGAACCAGGCGGCGAAGCCGACGAACATGAAGAGGATCACCTTCACACGGCGAACGGGAACACCGGTGGCGCGGGCAGCCTCGGCATCGCCGCCGACAGCGAAGATCCAGTTGCCGAAGCGCGTCTTGAACAGCAGCACGCTGGCCAGGGCCACGAAGAGGAGCCACCAGAACACGATGGTTTTAACCTCCACACCGAAGATATTGATCGAGGAGGCGAAGACGGCCTTGGCAGAATCGAAGCCCTCCATGTCGGCGATCGACGGGGTGGCGACCTGGCCGGTGACTAGCTTCGTCACGGCCAGGTTGATGCCCTGCAGCATTAGGAACGCGGCCAAGGTAATGAGGAACGACGGGATACCCGTGCGCATCACCATGAAGCCATTGAAGGCGCCGATGGCCAGGGCGATCAGCAGGGAGAGGAATACGCCCACCCAGGAGTTCAGCCAGAAGTTGTAGTTCAGCATCGTGGCGGCCAGGGCAGCGGTGGTGACGGCCACGCCGGAGGACAGGTCGAACTCATCGCCGATCATCAGCAGGCCGACCGCCAGGGAAATGATGCCCATCGTGGAGCTGGCGTACAGCACCGTGGAGAACGCATCGAAGGAGCGGAACGACGGCGCGACGATCATGAACAGCGTGAAGATCAGGACCGCGCCGAGCACGGAAGTGAACTCGGGCCGCTTGAGCAGTTTCATCGCTTTCATCGCAGACCTTCCTTGGCTGCGTCGGCGATGGTGTCTACGTTAGTTTTATCCACGAACGACGGTCCAGTGAGCACCGGCTGGCCGCCACCCACGGTGGAGCCGTTGCGTTTAGCCAACCAGAGCGCGTCGATGGCCATGTAGCCCTGCAGGTAGGGCTGCTGGTCCACGGCCCATTCGATGGTGCCCTTCTTGATAGCGGCGACGAGCTCCGCGTTGGTGTCGAAGGTGGAGATCTTCGCATCAGAACCGGCCTGCTCTTTGGCCTGCACGGCGGTCAGCGCAACGGGGGCGACCAGACCCATGACCCAGTCGATGTCCTTCTGCTGCGCCAGCTTCGCCTGCACGGTGGACTGCACGCTGGTGAGGTCCATGCCGTTGACATAGAGATTTTCCACCGAACCGCCGCCCAGGCCCTTCTTGATGCCCGCGCAGCGTGCCTCCTGGCTGGGGTTACCCTGCTCGTGGATCACGCAGAGAACCTTTTTCGCACCGTCCTTTTTAAGACGCTGGCCTGCGCGTTCGCCCGCAACCGATTCGTCCTGGCCAAAGAACGCGCTGAGGTCGTATTTCTTGTAGTGCTCCATGCCGGAGTTCAAGCCAACAACCGGGATGCCTGCCTTGACTGCGCGCTTGGCCACCGGCCCCAGAGCCTCCGGGGTTGGCATGGTCAGGGCCAGGCCGTCGACGTGGGAGTCGATGGAGTTCTGCACCAGGTTCGCCTGGTCCGGCGCCTGTGGAGAGGAGCTGTAGCGCAGCTCTAGGTTGTTTTTCTTGGCGGCATCTTCCGCGCCCGCGCGGACGAGATCCCAGAAGGTATCGCCCGGCGCGCCGTGACTCACCATCGCCACTGTGTAGCGTGGGGTATCCACTCCCCCGCCGCCATCGCCGGAAGCGCCACCCCGGGGGCGCCCGCCGGTAGACGAGCACGCAGCGAGGGCCGCGCCCGTGCAGATCACAACCAGCAGCGCCACCATCCGGCGGAGGCTGCGCGGGTTGTGCAGAATGCTCTCAGAAATCGCCATGCAAGGCATTTTGCCAGTTCACGGAGTTAAAGCCCAACCATTGGCGGGCCAACTGAAAGCATTCAGATGGGTCTAGCTGGAGGTTTGGTCGCCCGCTTCGCCGTCGCCATCTTCGGCCCCGGCGCCACCATCTTCATCATCCAGGCTAAGGCCCAGCTCCTCCAGCTCTGCCTTGAGGTTCTCCATGGAAAGCTCAATATCCTGCTGGCCGGCGCCCGCTGCGACACCCGCAGCGTGTGGCTGTCCGTGGCCGTGCAGGCGCTGCATGCCGTTGGAAAACTCGGTGCCCTCTTCGTCGCTAGAGTCCAGCGCCTCGTCCGGCAAGTTGTTGCCAACCTCGGCGTAGGCCGGGTAGATCACGTTGCGCTCGAGATCCTCGCGCAGTCCCTCGTCGCAGTACGCCACCTGCAAGGCGTTGCTGGTCAGCTCTAGCAACTGCCACAGCTCCAGATCGCAGTGCTCGGCCAGCAGCTCGAACTCGCGGGACATCGTGGTGCCAGAGACCAGGCGATTATCCGTGTTTACAGTGCAGAAAAAGCCCATCTCGTACAAAAGGCCAAATGGATGGTCCGCCACGTCGTCACAGATGCCCGTCTGTGTGTTGGAGGTCGGGCAGATCTCCAGGGCGATGCGCTGGTCGCGCATGAAGCGGGCGACCGGACCCAGCTCAATGCCGCTCATGGTGGCATTAAAGTCCTCGTACACGCGCACGCCGTGGCCGATGCGTCGGGCGCCCTGCGCTAGGGCGTCATGAAGAGAGTCCACACCGGCGGCCTCACCTGCGTGGATAGTGAAAGGAACGAGGTTCTTACGCAGCAGGTCAAACGCCGCGGCATGCTTCGACGGCGGGAAGCCATCCTCGGCGCCGGCGATGTCGAAGCCCACCACGTAGCCTTCGCCCGGGGTGTGCTCGCCGTAGTTATCTACGGTAAGCTGCGCGATCTCCTCCGAACGGTCCGCGTGGCGCATGGCGCACAGGATCAGGCGCACGTGGATGCGACCATCCCGCTCGGCGACCGCCCGCTCGCCCTCCTTTACCCCTTGCACGGTGGCCTCGACAACCTGCTGCAGGGTAAGACCGTCGGCCTGGTGCTGCTCGGGAGCATAGCGCAGCTCGGCGTAACAGACGCTATCAGCAGCCAGGTCCTCGACGGCTTCGCGAGTGATCCGCACTAGGCCTTCGGCGGTCTGCATGACGGCGGTGGTGTGGTCGAAGGTGGTGAGGTAAGTCGGCAGGTCGCCAGAATTAGCAGCCTCGTAGAACCACTTCTCCAGCTCTACTGGGTCGGTGGTGGGCAACTCGTAACCGATCTTCTCGGCGAGCTCGACCAGGGTGGCGGGGCGCACGCCGCCGTCCAGGTGGTCGTGGAGCTCTACTTTGGGAAGGGACGCGATGATGTCAGAGTCAATCATGTCTAAAGATCCTAGCTGCATCCGCGTCCCACGCTCGCAGCCAGTGGCATGCGGGGCTAGCGCTTGAAAATCTTGGAGACCAATCCACCGACGACCACGCCCGCAGCAGCGCCCACGCCGAGCATTCCGGCACGGTTGGCGTCCGAACTACCCGAACGCACCTCTTGGCGCACGCGAATGACCGCAGCCGGCGGCGCGTCCGGGCGCAGGTTGGCCAGAGACTCCGGAGTAGTGGCAGCCCACGCGGAGCAGTAAAGCAAGATGCGCCAGATGAAGTACATCAGCACCATCACACCAATGATCGGACCGAAAGCCGCACCGGCGGGGTTAGACAGTGCGTTGGAGAAGAACATGGTGGCGAATTGCTTGAAGATTTCGAACAGAATTGCGCCAATGATGGCTGCCTTCACAGCGGACTTGCGCGGCACCTTGGTGCGCGGCAAGTAGAGGATCATCCAGAAGAACACGCAGAAGTTGGCGATCAGCGCCACTAGCAGGGCCACTGCGAAGGTGATGTAGCGGATGCCCGGAACGTGATCCAGGCCGACCGCCTCCAGTAGTTGGGTGGTCAGACCGGAGTTACCAATAGTGGTGATGGCGAAGGCCGCGATCAGCGAAACCAGTAGGCCAATCAGGCCGATCAGGTCCTTGATCTTGCCAGACAGGAAACTGGCCGGCTTGCCATCCACCTTCCACATCTCAGAAACACCCAGACGCAGGTGGGCGATCCAGCCCAGCCCGGTCCACAGCGCCAGCAGCAGACCGATGGAGAACACGGACTTTCGCTGCTCGATGGACTGCTGGATGATGGTCTGCAGCACGTCACCCATGCTGCCGTCGCCCATGTTGGCGACCTTGTCCATGACATCGTTCAGCAACTTCTCGTTGCCTGCCAGGATCATGGCCAGCACGGCCAAGGTCAGCATCATCAGCGGGAAGATCGTCATCACGGAAAAGTAAGTGATGCCAGCGGCGAACTGGTTACCGCCCTGCTCGGTGTACCGATCCTGCATCCGCAGCACGTGGTCCAGCCACGGCCACTTGTCGCGGTACTTATCCAGCGGGCCCGGATCATCCTTGCGGGATCGCTCCACGCCGTAGTTATCCAGCTTGTTCTTATCGGGATCGGTGGTCGCCAAGGGGACGGCCCTTCCTTCCGGTCGTCTCGTCTCGAAGATTCTCACATTAGTAAAGCACGGCGGGGGCTGCCGTGCTTTACTGGTTCGCGCTACTGCCGTGCTTTACTGGTTTGCTCCTGCCAGAAAGCCCACGCGCTCGTACACCTGCTCGATGGTCTTCGCGGCGATCTCGCGGGCGCGCTCGGCACCACCGGCAAGGATGCGGTGCAACTCGGCAGGGTCCGCCATGTACTCGTCGTAGCGCTGGCGCAGCGGCGCGCAGAATGCCTCCAGCACCTCGGCCGTGTCCTTCTTAAGGTCGCCGTAGCCGGCTCCGGCCTGCTGGTAGCCCGCCACTAGCTCGTCGATGGTCTTATCCCCCAGTGCAGACTGGATAACCAGCAGGTTCGATACGCCCGGCTTATTTTCCTTGTCGTAGCGAATCTCACCGTCGTTGTCGGTCACCGCAGAACGGATGCGTTTGGCGGAGACCTTCGGGTCGTCCAATAGGTTAATCAGACCCTTGGGGTTATCCGTAGACTTCGACATCTTGGCCGTCGGGTTCTGCAGATCGTAGATCTTCGCTGCACCCTCGGGAATGAAACCCTCCGGCACCACAAAGGTCTTCTTGTAGCGGGAGTTAAAACGCTCCGCCAAGTTGCGGGTCAGCTCTAGGTGCTGGCGTTGGTCCTCGCCCACCGGCACCAGGTGCGGGCGATACAGCAGAATGTCTGCCGCCATCAACATCGGGTAGGCATACAAGCCGGAGGTCGTGTTGTCCCCGCCCTGCTTGGCGGACTTGTCCTTGAACTGCGTCATGCGACGTGCCTCGCCGTCGCCGGTGATGCACATCAGCACCCACGCCAGCTGTGCGTGCTCCGGCACGTGGGACTGCACGTACAGCGTGGAGCGCTCTGGGTCGATACCCAGCGCCAGCAGCTGTGCCACACCCGCAAGGGTGCGCTTGCGCAGATCCTTGGGGTTGTAACCGGGCACTGTGATGGCGTGCTGGTCGGGGATAAAGTAGAAGGTCTCGTAATCCTCCTGCAGCTGAATAAACTGCTTGACCGCTCCCAGGTAATTGCCCAGGTGGTAGGAATCGCTGGTGGGCTGCAGGCCAGAGACCACGCGCTGTTTCTTCGCAGGTTGGTTCATAGTAGGTAACCTTACTCGTCGCGGTTGTGGGGTTCTTCGTGCGGGTTTTGTGGCGCCTGCTCGTCCTCGTATTCGAACTCTCCGCGATCGACCAGCTCGAACCGGTTTTGCCTCCTGCGCCTCTTCCGCTTGGTCTTGTCCTTCGGTGTGCGTGGCGCCCCAACGCTGCGCCTGCGCATCTCGCGGCGGCGCACACCAGCCTTGTTGAGGGCCCACATGGTCAGCCGCCCAGCGGGGTCGCGCGCATACTCGCGCTCTTGGTACTCGAACACGGGCAGGGAGATGCGGTAGAAGATCGCCAGCAAGCGCAGCCCAAAGGCGAAGATCAGACAGATGACGATGACGAGCTGACTGCCGATCGTCTCATCCAAGTTGAAGTGCAGCATGCTCATATACATCACTGCTACGAGGATGGCGATGGAGGCGTAGAGCTCCTCGTTGAACACCAGCGGAACGCGGTCGCACAGGATGTCGCGCAGCACGCCTCCAAACACTCCCGTGACCACAGAAGAGACCACGACGATTAGCGGGCTATACCCCATATCAAGAGCCACCTGTGCACCCAGTAAAGCGAAGGTGGATAGGCCGACTGCGTCGAGGATCAAGAAGATCGTGCGGAAGTAATCCATCAGGAAGCTCGCCAGCACCGTCACCAGCGCTGCCCCCAGCACGATGGCCAAAAAGATCGGCTCGTTGACCCAGCGCAGTGGGTAGTGGCCGAACAGCAAGTCACGCACCGTGCCGCCGCCGAAGGACGTCACTGCGGCAATAAGCATGACGCCAAATATGTCCACCCGCTGCCGCCCTGCGGCCAACGCGGCCGTCATCGACTCGGCGGTGAGCCCCAGGACATACAGGACGGTCAGCATGTGTACTCCACCAGTACCGGGGAGTGGTCGGACCAGCGCTGATCGTAGGCTGCGGCCTTGTCCACCCACACATTGTTTGCGGTGAGGGCGCGATCCAGCATGCCACGGGTGGCCACCTGCAGATCGATGCGCCAGCCCGCGTCGGTATCGAAAGCCTGGCCGCGGTACGTCCACCAGGAATACGGCCCGGCCTGGGCTGGCAGCACCCGGCGCATCACATCAAAATAGCTCGGCTTCGCTGCGGCGCCGGCCGCCAAGCGGGCTGCGGCGACCTCACCCGGCGCGTAGTCCACCGCACCGTAAAAGTCCCCAGCCACGCCCGCGGGGTTGCCGTTACGCCCAGAATCCTCGGCATCCGCCACCTGGGTGGCGGTATCCGGGAAGGTGCCCAACAGGGAGTCCAAGAAAGCCCGCTCATCTGGCAAAAAGCCCGACTTCTTGCGGTTAGTCTTCCAGTTCTTCAGGTCTTCGCGGCGGTGGCAGATGTTCCAGTCGCCGCCGACAACCAGCTCGGGCGCATCCAACTGCCCCTTTTCCACCTGCACCGAGCGAGCCTGCAGGTACTCGCCGAAGGAATCCAGGAAGCGGTACTTCTCGTCCTGCTTCTCCGTCCCCGCCGCTCCGCTAGGCAAATACAAGGAGGCCACGCGCACCGGCAGATCCCCGGCATCCACGGTGGCCTCGATGTAACGGCCGGAATCTGCAAACTCTTCGCTCCCGGGGCTGCCAGCAAAGCCGATCTGCACGTCCCGCAGCGGTAAACGCGACAGAATCGCCACGCCGGCTCGTCCTTTGGCCGCAGCGGGAGCCTGGGCCAGATGCCACTCATCTAGCGCGGGCTCCAGCGCGGCGCGGGTCTGCTTCTCGTCCGCGCGAACCTCCTGCATCAGCACCACATCCGCCGACGTGGCCTCCAGCCACGGCAGGATCCCCCGATTCCCCTCGTGGCGAACCTTCGCCGCCGCGCGAATTCCGTTGACGTTCACCGTCGCAATGGTCAAAGACTTCATGCGCCCTACCCTACTAAGCGCTCCTTACCTTCGAGCGTTCGACTTCACGCGACCTTCGAGCGTTCGGCTTCACGCGCGGGCGGCTGCGAGCTGACGGCGTCGTAAAAAGTAGGCAGGAACCCACAACAACGCGCCACACGCAGCCATCACCGCGCCGGCCAACGCCGGGGTGGAATAGCCATAACCAGCGGCGATAACGGCACCACCGACTGCTGCGCCCGCCGCATTGGCCATGTTCAGCGCAGAGTGGTTCAAAGCTGCGGCGAGGGTCTGTGCCTCACCCGCGACATCCATCAGGCGAGTCTGCAGGTTCGGCACCAGCATCGAACCCAGCAAACCGATCACGCCGAAGTTAACGATGCCAGCCACCGCGTTATGGGACAGAAAGTAAAAAGCAGAAAGAACGATGATCAGGGACAGGAGGGTGCCGAGGATGGCGTACTCCAGATTCCGATCGGCCAGTACACCACCGATGTAGGTGCCAACAACCATGCCGATGCCGTACACCATCAGCGGGATCCAGATGAGGTTACCGTTGAAGCCCGCGTTCTCTGTCAAGGTCCAGGAAATATAGGTGTAAACGGCGAACATGCCGCCAAAGCCGACCGTGCCGATGGCTAGGGTCATCAATACCTGCGAATTCACCAGGGCGCCGAGCTCCGTGATGGGCTTGGTGCGTGGCATCAACGTCATGTGCGGCACCGTGAACCACAGGGCGATGAAGGTGATCACGCCGATCACCGCGACCATCGCAAAGGCCGCGTTCCACCCAAACGCCGAGCCCAGCCACTGCGCCACCGGCACACCGATGACGGTAGCGATGGAAAGCCCCATGCCCGTCAGCGCGACCGCCTTTCCGCGCTTGCCGTTCGGTGCCATCGACGCGGCGATCAGCGCCGTGACGGAGAAGTACGCGCCGTGCGGGAAGCCCGCGATGAAGCGGGAGACCATCAGCATCCAATAGGAATGTGCGAAGACACTCAGGCCGTTACCGATAACGAAGGCTCCCATTAGCAACAGCGCCAGGCGGCGGCGCGGGATGGAGCCGGTGAGCGTTGTAATCAGCGGGGCGCCGACGACCACCCCTAGCGCATAGGCGGAGATCACGTGTCCTGCTTGATCTTCGGAGATGGCGAAATCGTCCGCAATGAGGTTCAGCAGGCCCATCGCCACGAACTCCGTGGTGCCGATACCAAAGCCGCCCAAGGCCATCGCAACCATGGCGATGTAGCGATGGCGCGTAGAGATCTCCGTTTGGCGCGGGACTGGGCGACGCGCGGGCAGCTTGCTGGAGCTCGGCTTAGTGGGGCGCTGCTGACTCGACTGGCTCGACTGGTTCGACTGGTTCACGGGCATCGTTAGCTTTCATTGGGTAGATCGGGTGGCGGGTAGCCGACCGGGTTGGGTGCCGAAGGTGACGGCGGGCGGGGCGGCGGGTGGGCGTCCAAAAAAATATTTCTAGCTTTAAACACAAACAGGCCGCGCGGTGGGCAATAACCCCGTATCATTCACGGGTTCATCATTTGCCGTATTCTTGGATCGTAAACCACAAAAAGATCAACTGACTAACTAGAGGCTGGGAGACGAACGCCACATGGCAAAGATCATCTACACCCGCACCGACGAAGCCCCACTCTTGGCGACGTATTCTTTGAAGCCAATCGTGGAGGCTTTTGCTTCGACCTCTGGAGTGGAGGTGGAGACCCGCGACATTTCGCTGGCCGCCCGCATCCTGGCCGCGTTCTCCGACGTGCTGCCCGAGGAGCAGAAGGTTGACGATGCTTTGGCGGAGCTCGGCGAGCTGGCCAAGACCCCGGATGCGAACATCATCAAGCTGCCGAACATCTCTGCGTCTATCCCGCAGCTGCAGGCTGCCATCGCGGAGCTGCAGAAGGCCGGCGATGACCTGCCGGACTACCCGTCCGAGCCGCAGACCGACGAAGAGCGCGACGCGCAGGCTCGCTACGACTCTGTGAAGGGCTCCGCCGTGAATCCGGTGCTGCGCGAGGGCAACTCCGACCGCCGCGCACCGAAGGCCGTGAAGAACTTCGCGCGTAAGCACCCGCACTCCATGGGCGAGTGGACGGCAGAGTCCAAGACGAACGTCGCGACGATGGAGGCAGATGACTTCCGCCACAACGAGAAGTCCGTGATCATCGAAGGCGACGACACGCTGCGCATCCAGCTGGTCAAGCCGAACGGTGAGACGCAGGTACTGAAGGAGGCTCTGCCGGTTCTGGATAAGGAGATTATTGACGCCACAGTGATGCGCGCCGATGCTCTCAGTACATTCTTCAGGGCGCAGGTGGCTCGCGCGAAGGCGGAAGGTGTGCTGTTCTCCGTACACCTGAAGGCCACGATGATGAAGGTCTCCGACCCGATCATGTTCGGCCACGCGGTGCGCGCATACTTCCACGATGTGTTCGAGCAGTATGGCGACCAGCTACTGCCGGCAGGTCTGAACGGCGAGAACGGCCTGGGTGCCATCCTCGACGCGCTGGATGCCAACGCTGTGGACAACGCCGCCGAGATCCGCGAGGCCTTCGACAAGGCTCTGGCTGATGGCCCGGATCTGGCGATGGTGAACTCCGACAAGGGCATCACTAACCTGCACGTTCCTTCCGACGTGATCGTGGATGCTTCCATGCCAGCTATGATCCGCACCTCTGGCCAGATGTGGAACAAGAACAATGAGACGCAGGATACGCTGGCGGTTCTGCCTGATTCCTCCTACGCAGGCATCTACCAGGTAGTTATCGATGACTGCCGCAAGAACGGCGCCTTCGACCCGACGACGATGGGCACCGTCCCGAATGTCGGCCTGATGGCGCAGAAGGCCGAGGAGTACGGTTCGCACGACAAGACTTTCCGCATTCCGGCCGAGGGGCGCGTGCAGGTTCTGAACGAGGCCGGCGACGTACTGATGGAGCACGAGGTCTCCGAGGGCGATATTTGGCGCGCATGCCAGACCAAGGACACTCCGCTGCAGGATTGGGTGAAGCTGGCTGTGACGCGCGCCGCCGCTACCGGCGCCCCGGCTGTGTTCTGGCTGGATCCGGAGCGCGCACACGATAGGAACGTGCAGAAGCAGGTGGAGACCTACCTGAAGGATCACGACACTGAGGGTCTGGATATCCGCATTTTGCCTCCGGAAGAGGCCATGCAGCTCTCCGTTGACCGTATCCGCGCTGGCGAAGACACGATTTCCGTCACCGGTAACGTGCTGCGTGACTACCTGACGGATCTGTTCCCCATCATGGAGCTGGGTACGTCTGCAAAGATGCTGTCTGTGGTGCCGCTGATCGCCGGTGGAGGCCTGTTCGAGACTGGTGCGGGAGGTTCCGCACCGAAGCACGTGGCTCAGCTTACGGAGGAAAACCACCTGCGGTGGGACTCCTTGGGTGAGTTCCTGGCGCTGGCAGAATCTCTGCGCAAGCTGCAGGAGACGGACAACAACCCGCGCACCCCGATCCTGGGCGATGCTCTGGATGCCGCGACCGAAGCTGTGCTGAACGAGTCCAAGTCCCCGTCCCGCAAGGTCGGCGAGATCGACAACCGCGGTTCGCACTTCTACCTGGCGAAGTTCTGGGCCCGCGAGCTGGCTGACCAGACCACCGATGCGGAGCTGGCGGAGATCTTCAAGCCTGTCGCGGACGCACTCGAGGCCAACGAGGAGAAAATCTCCCAGGAGCTGCTGGATGTTCAGGGCCACGAGGTGGACCTGGGCGGCTACTACTGGCCGAACGACGAGAAGACTTCCGCTGTCATGCGCCCGTCCTCGACGTTCAACGAGATTATCGACGGCCTAAACGCCAACAAGTAACGGCCGGGCGGGTTGGATCCCTGGTTCAGCCAGGCTCGCTAAGCCGGGGCTGGGTCGCTGGATCCCGGCCCATAACATCCCCAGCGCTGGCACTTTTGCTGCTGGCACTGGGGTTTTCTTGTGCCTGCGCACGCCTTCGCTAGCATGGGCGCCACCAGGGCGCCACCAGGGCGCACAGGCTACGCACAGTGCCTTAAGTGTCGGAAAAATTGCAAAACGTTCCGGAAGGAAAAACGAGGCTCGGCCCCGCAGGCCCGTGACCTGCACATTTACACTAACGAATATTGTCACCAATAACGTTTTGCAACTTTTCCGACATTTTCACCCTCCCAGCAGAGAAGCCCCACCACCGGGCACATCGGGGGTGTACAGATAGCAAGAGCCAAGCCATGAAAGAGCGCGAGGTGGCGAAATTGTGAGCCTGCAGAGAGGCGATGGCGAAGCAGCGAGACCGCGGAGAAGCAGGGCGACGGAAAGGTAAGGCGACGGAAAGGTAAGGCGACGGAGAGGCAGGGCGGCGGAGAGGCCAAGGCACGGGGCGCTGAAGACGGCAAGTTTTACGAAAAATTCAGAGATTCTAGACCAAGCGGTACAGTAATTACTAGAGCGGTAAATGCCTCTTCAACTGGGACTTTATGGCGTCATAAAGAAAAAAGTAGACAGAGCGGTTTACTTTTAACGCGCGTAGGTCTATCGTCGTAAAGCAACATAGCCAAATAACAAACCCAGAACCCGCGACACCCCAAAGGATCACACCAATGCCGAAGTACAACAACGAAAAAGCAGAACAGTGGGGCTTCGCCACCCGCCAGATCCACGCGGGCCAACCCGTCGGCGATACCGGCGCACGTAACCTGCCAATCCACTTCACCACCAGCTACGTTTTCAACGACGCAGAGCACGCCAAGCAGCGCTTCCACCTGGAAGACCTCGGCCCTATCTACTCCCGCCTAACTAACCCCACCGTCGAGGCCCTGGAGAACCGCCTGAATTCCCTGGAGGGCGGCGTGCACGCAGTCGCTTTCGCCTCCGGCATGGCCGCCGAAACCGCCGCAATCCTCAACCTGGCCGGCGCCGGCGACCACATCGTCGCCTCCCCTCGCCTGTACGGCGGAACCGAGACCCTGCTGCAGCACACCCTGCCGAAGCTAGGGATCGAAACCACTTTCGTGGAAAACCCCGACGACCCGGAGTCCTGGCAGGCCGCCGTCCGCCCGAACACCAAGGCCTTCTTCGCCGAGACCTTCGCAAACCCGCAGGCAGACGTCCTGAACATCCCCGCCGTCGCTGACGTTGCCCACGCTAACCAGGTACCGCTGATCGTGGACAACACCCTGGCTACCGCTGCCCTGGTCCGCCCGCTGGAGCTCGGCGCGGACGTCGTGGTCGCCTCCCTGACGAAGTTCTACACGGGCAACGGCTCGGGTCTGGGTGGCATCATCGTCGACGGCGGCTCCTTCGACTGGTCCGTCGAGCGCGACGGCCAGCCGGTCTTCCCTGGCTTCGTCAACCCCGACCCCGCCTACCACGGCCTGAAGTACGCGGATCTGGCCCCGGCCGCGTTCGGCATGAAACTCCGCGCCGGCATTATCCGCGATACGGGCGCCACCCTTTCTGCGTTCAACGCATGGGTTGTGGCTCAAGGCCTTGACACACTGACTCTGCGCATTGCTAAGCACAACGAGAATGCGAAAGCCGTGGCGGAGTTCCTGGCCGAGCAGCCGCAGGTGGCTACCGTGAACTATGCCGGCCTACCGACTTCCCCGTGGTTCAAGGTCAAGGAGGAGCTGGGCTTGGAGTACCCCGGCTCTGTTTTGAGCTTCGATCTGAAGGTCGACGACCCGACCTCGGAGGAGGCGAAGGGACAGGCTTGGGCCTTCATCGATGCTCTGCAGCTGCACTCTGACCTGGCGAATGTCGGTGATGTACGCTCCCTGGTGGTGCACCCAGCCACGACCACCCACTCGCAGTCCGATGCGGCTGGCCTGGCCCGCGCGGGTGTGTCCCATGCGACGGTTCGCCTGTCTGTGGGCATTGAGGACATCACAGACATCATCAACGACCTGAAGCTCGGCTTCGCGGCCATCTAAGGCCGTCTAGGATCTAGGCTTTAGGCTGATTCCCATGAACCCCGAGTTCCTCCCCGCTTCTGGCGCGTCGCGCACGGTCTCTATCGGCGACGTGGTCACGGAGGCGGGTGTAACTATTTTTGACGCCGAACTCCGCTACTTCGCGTTCTACGACTCTCCGGATGGCGCCGCGGACTATGCCGAGTTCTCCGCCGGCCCTGAGCCGGGGCTGTCCCCGGAGGAGCGGCCGATTGTGCTGATCGAGCATGCCCTCACTGGCGACGGCAATGCCGCCGACTGGTGGGCGGACATGGTGGGCCCAAACAAGCCCATCGACACCACCCGTTATCTGGTGCTCTGCGCGAATGTGCTGGGCGGCTGCCAGGGGTCCACCGGCCCGAGTTCGCCGCACCCCGACGGCCAGGCGTGGGGTTCACGATTCCCCGCTTTGTCGATCCGTGACATGGTTACGGCGGAACGGCTGTTGTTGGAGCGTGTGGGCGTCACAAAGGTCCATGCCCTTGTGGGTGCCTCGATGGGCGGGGCGCGGGTGCTGGAGTGGTCGCTCATGTACCCGGAGATGGTCAACGCGGCGTTACCGATCGCGGTGAGCGCGCGTGCGTCTGCGTGGCAGATTGGCCTGCAGTCCAGCCAGATCCGCTTCATTGAGGCGGACCCGGCCTGGCAGGGCGGCGACTATTACGACACGGGCGTGGTTCCTTCGCACGGGCTGGGGCAGGCCCGCCGCATCGCGCATCTGACGTATCGAGGCGAGCTGGAAGTCGATGAGCGTTTCGGGGTGGATCCGCAGAACGGCGAAAACCCCTACGGGCCGTACCGCGACCCTCACCAGCGTTTCGCGGTGGAGAGTTACCTGGATCGCCAGGCCGAGAAGCTGGTCGCGCGCTTCGATGCGGGCAGCTATGTAGTGCTGACCGACGCGCTGAACCGCCACGACGTCGGCCGTGGCCGGGGTGGCATGAACGCCGCTCTGGGCTCGTGCCAGGTGCCGACAATGGTAGTGGGTGTGGATACCGATATCTTGTATCCGCTGCACCAGCAGGAGCACCTGTCCCGCAACCTGGGCGACTTCATCGGCATGTCGAAGATCACCTCGCCGACGGGCCACGATGGGTTCCTCATCGAGTCGCGCCAAATGGGTCAGGTGTTGGCGAAATTCCTGGCGAAGGCGGAGATCATCGCCGAGGGTACCGAGGGGACCGAGGGCGCTGCGCGGGCTTAGCTGGTCAGCGGGTCGACGCTCACGGCGATCCACAGGATGCCGAGGCCGATGGCGGCAGTGAAGGCGGTATCGAACTTGCGCGAGCGTACCGCGAGCACGCCCAGCACCCGGGAATCGAGGAGTAGCCGTAGCACGGCCAGGTAGACCATCGCACTGCCCAGCATGACGCTAGCTCGACGCCACCTGTCCACCAACAACAGCGCCAGCACGGCCAACAGCATCAACCCGAATATTCCTACAAGTGCCCACTGGACAGGGCGCGAAAATCGGGAGGGTGAATTGTCCCGGTCGTGGGGGTTATCAAGGAGCTGCTGGCGAGCGTCGCCGATGCGAGCTGGGCGGGAGCGATTAGCCACGCAGCAGCTTCTCCGCGCGCTCGACGACGTTGCGCACCAGGAAGGCGCGGGTCAGCGGACCCACTCCCCCGGGGTTCGGAGAGACCGCACCGGCGACGTCCCATACGTCTGGGTGCACGTCACCCTTCAGCTTGCCGTCGTCGCCGCGGGAGACTCCTACGTCCAGGATCGCTGCACCCGGTTTGACCATATCCGCGCTGATCATGTGTGGCACGCCGGCCGCGGCGACGATCACGTCGGCGGCCTTCGTTTCTGCCGCTAGATCCTTCGTGCCGGTGTGGCACAGGGTGACGGTGGAGTTTTCGCTGCGGCGGGTGAGCATCAGGCCAATTGGACGGCCAACGGTTACGCCGCGGCCGATAACGACAACCTTCGCACCGTTGAGTTCCACGTCGAAGCGGCGGAGTAAGTGAATCGCACCGTTGGGAGTGCAAGGCAACGGGGCGGGCTCGTTAAGCACCAGCTTGCCCAGGTTCACCGGGTGGAGGCCATCGGCATCCTTGGCCGGGTCGATGCGCTCCAACACTGCGTTTTCATCCAGGTGCTTCGGCAGCGGGAGCTGCACGATGTAGCCGGTGCAGGCATCGTCGGCGTTCAGCTCGTCGATGACCGCGTTGAGCTCTTCCTGGGACACATCCGCCGGGAGGTCCTTGCGGATGGAGTTCACGCCGATTTGCTCGCAGTCCTTGTGCTTCATCCGCACGTAGGAGTGGCTGGCCGGGTCGTCGCCCACCAGCACGGTGGCCAGGCCGGGAGTCACGCCCTTTTCCTTCAACGCGGCGACGCGCTGTTCCAGGTCGGCGAAGATCTCGTCGCGGTAGAGTTTTCCATCCAATTTAGTAGCTGCCATGCTTCCCATTATTCCACGCGGGGTGGATGGGATCGAGATGGCATGTATCCCACACAGCGCACCTAGCGCACCGGACCGGGCCACGAGGGCGCCGGGGCGAGGGCGGGCTGGACTTCGCTGCGGGCAGCGACGACCAAGCCGACGATAATGATGCCGATGCCGAGAACTGTGATAATGCCGGGAACGGTGAGAGCCTGTTGCAGGTTTCCGTCTTCGTAGAGCCAGAAGTTGAGGATTTCCACGTACCGCTTGCCTTCCTCCGCAGTGAGCGTCTCCGTAGTGCCATTGCCGTCTGTGAGCCAGGCTTTGTCTCCGATCTCCCGAATCTCTTGGCGGTACTGCCAGCCAGGGGACAATGCGAAGGCGGACACGCCAACCCACCAGACGAGCATGCCGCCCCAAAAGATTGCGAGGGAATCGTGGGTCCGCTTGGGAATTGCCAAAGCTATGAGGTTCAAAATGACCTGCATGCTAAAGAAGGCCGGGCTCAGAAAAACGGCGACCAGGAAGACACCGGGCCAGTCCTTGCCGAAGAAGGCGAAGCGCAACAGGCAGAACAGGACGGGTAAGAAGAACGCAGCCAGCCAACCAACCAGCAGGGGCATGAAGCGGGCATCCCGACCGGCATCCACCGCCACGCCGTAATAGGGCATGGGGGCTGGCGCGGGCGGGCCAAAGTGGTACGGGCCGGGCGGACCGTAATGTGGGTACGTCATGTTTTAGATCCTGTCAGACGTTGAGGCTGTTGTCTCGGCTGCCGCCCATTGGCCGCCCCGTGGTACTTGATGCCGCTATCAGCGGACCGAAGTGTATGCCGTACCAGGTTTTTCATGCCTAAGAAGCGCCTGGGGTGCGAGAGTGTTCACCCCAGGCAGGAGGGCTACACCCCGCCTACAAACCCCAACTGGCGCCACGCCTCGTAGGCCGCCACTGCCGCCGCGTTCGATAGGTTCATGGACCGCCGCCCCGGCAACATCGGGATGCGCACCTTCGCCGTCACCCGCGGGTCGGCCAGTACCTCGTCGGCCAGTCCCGTCGGTTCCGGGCCAAAAAGCAACGCGTCGCCCGGCCGATAGTCCACCTCCGTAAACCACATGCCCGTCTGCGCGGTGAAGGCAAACACCCGGCCCGAGCCGCGTACCGGGTCAGTCACATGAGCCAGCGCCTCATCAATCCCCTCGTGAACGTGCACGTCTGCCAGCTCGTGGTAATCCAGCCCCGCCCGGCGCACATGCTTGTCGTCGAACTTAAAGGCCAGCGGCCCCGCCAAGTGCAGCGATGCCCCCGTACCTGCACACATGCGGATAGCGTTGCCCGTATTTGGCGGGATTTCCGGTCGGTCAAACACAACGTGCAGCGGCGGGTTCAGCGGATCCGGCACGCCGGCCACACCCGCATCGTGGTTGATAGACGTCATTTCCCCAATCTAACCGGTACAAAGGAGGCCATGAGCAACTCCCCCTCCCGCAGTTACGACATCACACTGCTAGGTGCCACTGGATTTGTTGGTGCCCTCACCGCTGACTACCTTGCTGCCAACGCCCCGGAAGGGGTGCGCATCGCCCTGGCCGGCCGCAACCAGTCCAAGCTAGAGGCCCTGCGCGACCAGCTAGCTGCAAAGCACCCGCGGGCCAAGGAATTCCCGCTGGTCATCGCCGATTCCAGCGATAACCGCTCCCTGGAAAAGCTGGCCCGCGCCTCCCGCGTAGTTATCTCCACCGTTGGCCCCTACTACCGCCACGGCTTTCCACTCGTCCGCGAGTGCGCCACCCACGGCACACACTACGTAGATCTAGCTGGCGAGCCGCTCTTCATGCGCGAATCCGCCGACTCCTACCACGATCGCGCCGCCGCCAGCGGGGCACGCATCATTCACGCCTGCGGTTTTGATTCCATTCCGAGTGACCTGGGAATGATGTTGCTGGGACAGAGGGCGTCCGAAAATAAAGACCCCCTAGAAACCGCCACGATGATCGTGAAGATGAAAGGTGGGCTCTCCGGCGGCACCATCGACTCGATGCGCGAGCAGTTCGCAGCTGCCAAGGGCAACCCGGACAAGAAGCGGCTGCTAGCCGACCCGTACACCCTCTCCCCCAACCGTGAATCCGAACCGAACCTGGGTAAACAGCCCGACTTCGGCGTGGTGCGCGAAAGTGACATCGGCGGTAGTGGCTACGGTCGCGACGACGTCTGGGCTGGCCCCTTCATCATGGCAGGCTCCAACACGCGCGTGGTGCGCCGCTCCAATGCACTGCTTAGCCACGCTTACGGTGCGAAGCTGCGCTACAGCGAATACATGTACACCGGCAAGGGAACCAAGGGGCGCATTCAAGCCGTGGCCATGGGGGCAGCGCTCGGCGCGGCAGTGGCGGCGCTGAACCAGGACAAGCTGCGTTCGTTCCTCTCCCGCTGGGTGCCGGAGCCCGGCGAAGGGCCGTCCGAGGCGGAGCGCGACGCAGGCTTCTTCCACACCACCCACATCGGCGTAGGCGCCAGCGGCGCCACCTACACCAACACCATCAGCTTGGACGCCGACCCGGGGTACAAGGGCACCTCACTGATGCTTAGCGAAGCGGCGCTCACCCTTGTTCTTTCGGACGCCGAACTGCCCGCAGCCTCCCCCTACCAAGGAAAAACCGGCGGCGGGGTACTGACCCCGGCCACCGGTTTGGGAATGCCCTACGTGCAGCGCTTGCGCGATGCGGGCATGAAGTTCAGCGATTAGCTAAACAGGCTCTGCTCGTCGGATGCCACGCCATTGACCTGGTTGATGTCCAGAGAGTTCAGCTGCGTGACGTGCTCCGGGGTGAGCTCGTCCAGCGAGGAAACCTGCAGTAGGCGCATGGTGCGGCGCACTTCGCCGGCCAGGATCTCAATGGCGCGGGCCACGCCGGCCTCGCCACCGGCCATCAGGCCGTACAGGTAAGCGCGGCCGATCAGGGTGAACTTCGCGCCCTTGGCGATGGCGGCGACGATGTCCGCACCGTTCATGATGCCGGTATCCATAGCCACGTCCAGGTCGTTGCCGACCTCGCGGACAACCTCCGGCAACAGCTGGAACGGAACTGGAGCGCGGTCCAGCTGGCGGCCGCCGTGGTTGGACAGGATGATGCCATCCACGCCCAGGTCGGCCAGTTTCTTGGAATCCGGCAGGTTCTGCACGCCCTTAACAACCAGCTTGCCCGGCCACATCTCGCGGATGGTCTTCAGATCCTCGAACTTGATGGAGGGGTCCATCGCGGAATCCAGCAGTTCACCGACGGTGCCGCCGGTGCTGGTCAGCGAGGCGAACTCCAGCGGCGGGGTGGTCAGGAAGTCCCACCACCACCAAGGGCGCGGGATGGCATTAAGGACGGTACCCAGGGAGATCTCCGGCGGGATGGAGAAGCCGTTGCGGGCATCGCGCAGGCGGTTACCGGCCACCGGGGTATCCACGGTGAACAGCAGGGTATCGAAGCCCGCCTGAGCAGCGCGCTCGACCAGACCGTAGGAGATCTCGCGCTCCTTCATTACGTACAGCTGGAACCAGTTGCGGCCATTCGGGTTGGCCTTCTGCACGTCCTCGATGCTGGTGGTGCCCAGGGTGGACAGGCAGAACGGAATGCCCGCACGGCCGGCGGCACCGGCACCGGCCAACTCGCCCTCGGTCTGCATAAGGCGGGTAAAGCCCGTCGGTGCAATACCAAAAGGCAGAGAGGACGTACCGCCGAAGACCTCCGCAGTCGTGTCCACGTGGGAAACGTCGTTCAGAATTGACGGGTGGAACTCCACGTCACGGAAAGCCTTACGTGCGCGGTTCATGGAAATCTCATTGTCGGCAGCGCCATCGGTGTAATCGAAGGCTGCAGCCGGGGTACGACGCTTCGCAATGTCGCGCAGATCCCAAATCGTCTGCGCATTGCTGAGGCGGCGGGCTTTAAAATCCAGGGTGGGCTTCTTAAATTTCAGCAGGTCAAAAATTTCGACGGGATTCGGGATCTGGCGCTTCTGGTGTGCCATAGGAAAAACGCTCTCCTAACAACTTTCCTTGTAAGTGGTCTTGAAGGTTCTAGCACCTCCCACGATAGGACGGTTCGGCTGTTTTCGCCGTGCAGCCCAACCCCGTTCTGGTTCGGCGCAGTTCTAACCCAGCGCCGCGAAGAATTCCAGAATCCGCTCGCCGATCAGCTGTCGCGACTTCGGCTTCACAAACTGGTGGCCTTCCCCTGGTACTTCCAGGAACTGCGGGGCACGGTCTAACTTCACCAGCTCGTCATACAACTGTTGGGATTCCTGCAGCGGCACGTTCGAGTCGTTAGCCCCGTGGATAAACAGCACCGGGGTGGTGATCAGTTCCGCCTTGTGCAGTGGAGAAATCTCCCACAGCAGTTCCGCATCGTGCATCGGGTAGCCATATTTCGGGGAGGCCGCACTCGCCAACCACGGCTCCGTGGACTCGTAGTATGTCTCAAAGCTCGTCATGCCACACGCGTCCACCACCCCCAAGAACATGTCCGGGTAGCGGGCCGCCGCCAGCACGGCTAGGAACCCGCCATAACTGCGACCTCCCAGGAATACGCGGCCTTCGGTGCACAAGTCGGCGTCGCAAAGAAAAGAAACAGTATCCGCCACATCGTCGATTGCGGCGAAGCGGCCGTAACGATCGTCGGCGTGGATGAACGCGCGACCATTGCCCTTACTACCGCGAATGTTGGGGGTAAACACGGTGTAACCAGCGGCGACAATGTCCGCCAGCACGTCGTGGTTCGCGGGGCGGGATTGCCCCTCGGGGCCACCGTGCAGGTGCACGTACACGGGGCGACCCGGCGCGGGGTTCTCCGGCAGGTACAGCCATCCAGAAAGCTCCAGGCCATCACGGGCGGTGTAGTAGACCAGCTCCGGCACGTCGCCCTGGCGGGCGCGCTCGTCCAAACGGTCGGTGCGATCCGGATCCAGCGGCTCCACGCGGCCGGATTCCAGGCGCAGCACCTCCACCGTCGGCGGTAGGTTCGGTCCCTCCACCGTCAGTGCCAACAACTGGCCATTATCCGTGATGGACAGGTCCGCGGCGACCATGCCCGGCAGCTCGACGGTGCGGCGGACCTGCACGCGCTGATCGTCCCCGAGGCTCAGCAGCTCCAGGTTGGAAATACCCGCCTGGTTCCACAGCACCGCGGCGGTGGACAGATCCTCGCTGATGACAAACTCGTCCACGTCGGCCTCGGGGTTGCTGATCATCTCCTCGCGCTCCACACATATCGGGCGCTCGCCGTGAATGTCCACCACCAAGCGCATCAGGCGGCGACGATCGGCGCCATGGTCGGTGACCACCAGGATCACCAGCTGGCTGTCCGTGATCGGCAGGATCCGCCCGTCCTCCGTGGTAGCACCCGGTTCCGGCGGCAGCAGCGGCATCCAACGACCCTGCGGGGTGACCAGCAGCAACTCGCGGTTGCCGCGCGGGCCGACGCGCATGAGGCTATATCCGGCTTCGGCGGCGACCAGCAACGCATCGATGCGGCGGTCCATCACCTGGTAGCGCGACGTGTTCGGATCGACCAGACGCGCCTCCGTCATGCCATCGGCCGCCACCGCATCCATTGCCAGGTTGTCGCGGTCCCACTCCACCAGGCGCGTGCGGGCATCGAAGGTGTTCCTAAGTGGGGACGCCCCTTCTACTCCAGGATCTGTAGATACCGTAAAGGTCTCGAGCTTTTCCGAACCCTTGGGGGATACTTCGCAGGCGATCCACTGTGCATCCGGAGAATGCAGCACGCGCGTGACCGGGCCATCGATGGGCAGCTGCACGGGTCTCTCGGTGCCTACGCCGTCCTCGGTGAGCGCTGCTTGAACGGCATAGGGGTATCCGCCATCGCGGACGATGTAGGCGATAGCCGTGCCGTTGGGAGCGAGCGAGGGGGCGGTCGTATGGCGCATGAGTTTAGTATTCTAGCGAAGCTGGCACGGTCTTAAGGCCAACGGGGCGAAGATTTCGGCAGGTGGAGCGAAGAGACTCTATGCTGTGGAGACATGAGCATTTATGTGAACGCTTACTCGACCGTCCGCGCGGATGTGCCCTTCCGCGGCCCGGGCGAACCCGCCACCGCCTCCCGCGAGCTGTGCTTCGATGCGCCCGACCGGCCGTTTTTAAAAACCACTGCCAACGGTGCGACTGCGGCCGAAGACCAGCAGACCCACGAGCTGCTGGAACATCTGGCCGGGTTCGCGGGATATGTGGCAGAACAGGGCGAGGAGCGCTTCGACAGCTTCAACTCCTACATTCACACGGTGATACAGCACATCCACAGTGTGCGCCGCCACTACGTCTTCGAACGGGACGACAACTTCGACTTTTCCCACCTGGGCGATTTTGCCGACTGGGCACGCGAGGCCAACGCGGTGTTCTTCCTGTCCGACGGAACCGTGCGCAACGCGGGCGGGGCGGATTTGTTGGATCCCGCGCTGGTCGGCAGTTCCCCGGCCAACGGAGCGCAGGCAAATTCCGTGCCGCAGCACCCGGATGCGGAGGCGCGGATGCGCCGTGTGCGCGGTGGCTTGTGGCGGCAAGGATTCCAGGTGGCGCCGACGCTGCCGCCGGTTCGCTGCGAAGCCGAGCTGCTGTTGCGCCCGGCCGAGGAGATCTTTAACCGGGCCGTCACCCTAGCCGTGATTGCGACTGTTGCAGTGAGCGTGCTGAACGGCGAGGCCGTGGACTTCGGTGCACTGCGCGCGGGATCGCGGCGCGCTTTCGATAATCTCTCACCTATTGAGCAGTCATTCCTCGACCGCGCGGAAGCCGCACAAGCTGGTGAGACACCAGCACCAGGCGCGGACGCAGCAGCACCAGCCGCGGACACACCAGCACCAGCCGAAGCAGCACCGGCCGCTCCGGCACCAGCCTACGGCCAGGAAGTGCGGGAAGATGCCTACCAGCTCGCCTGGGCCTACACCGCCGCCGAGTTCCTCGCCTGGACGATCGGCCTGATCGACATCGATGTCTTCAGCTTCGACCCCGTCGATCTTCCGAGCCTCCGCGGTGCACTGCGCGGGGTAGACAAAGAGGGACGCGATGCCTCCGAGCTTCCTCTGCGCAGCCTCTCGGACATCTGCGATGCTTTGGAGCACATCTACTCCCTGCGCTGGATCTCCGTCGAGCAACAGTCCGACACTCCCGGCCAGACCGGCCCCGGCACCATGCAGCCACAGGATCACTCCACCCTGCTGGAACGCCACCGTGCGATCACCTGGCTGACCGATCCGGTTATCGCGTACGACGATGTAGATCTCTCCACGTAAGGGCGGCCCCCGTGGCAAGGGGGGCTACTGCACTACCTATGGCGCTAGCTTCGGCTATGTGCGTCGAAGAATGCGGCGACCTCCCCCGTCGCCGTCACCGCATTTGAACGGCGCTCGCGCGAACGATCTGCCGCGCCCGCGCCGGCCTCGCCCGTGCGCTCCCCCATCCAGGTATGGCCGGCATCGCCGATGGCTAAGTGCGTGACCTCCATCCCGCTGCCACAGTTCGGCCATTGCACGCGCTGCACAGCATCCGTCACGCGCGTGGTAATCGGTGCGCCCACGCAGTGTGCGCGGCTGGCATACAACTGCGCGAACTCGAAAGCTCCTAGGTACTCGTCCTCGTAGCGGGAACCCCCGGAGTACCGGATCGTCTCGTCCTTCCGGCCATGTATGTCCAGGAATGGGGTCGCTTCGCTACGCTTAAAGCGCACGTCATCCGGGCGCTTTGGGTCCGCCCCCTTCTCCGCGCAGGCACGCCACGTGCCCGAGTAATAGGCCGCGGACACTGCCGCGAAGGCTGCGAACTCCTTTGGCATCTCGCAAGCCAGCTTACCCACGAAACCACCACCGTTAGACATACCCGTCGCGTAGATCCGGTTCGCATCTACCTGGTAGGTCGAGGAGACCGCATCCAAGATGTCGCGGACGAAACGCACGTCCTCACCGGGCTGCACGCGCGCGTACGGGGCGCCTTCCCAGGCATTTCCCAGACCCTGCGGGTACACCACGATGGCATCCTTGCCCGCCAGGCCCGTGTAGCGCGCCATCTGGTCGGCCTGCTCGCGGTAACCGTGGAAAGAGAAAATCAGGGGTAGGGGCTTGGAGTTCTTCGCGGCGGCCCGCGTGTCCTTGTTGTAGGGCTTCGCGGCGCGCGGAACATTGATGATGTAACGGCGGTCGTGCTTGCCCGACTTCAGCTCGATGGTTTTGTTTTGGCCTGCCTTTGGAACCTTGCGGATTGGATGGAAATTCTTCGGAATGCGCGCCACTGCTGGCGTGACCTGCACGTTTGGGTTGGCAGGTGGAATCGCCACTGCTTCTGTCGGGGCGTAATCCGCGGGTTCCTTCACCGTGTTATGCGCCTGCGGGGTTTCGTGGGAGGCATTAGCCAGCTTCTGCACAGCCACGCCCACGCCCGCCGCGCAGAGCAGTATAAACGTCGCGAGCATCGTCGCCGCGATGCGCCGGCGGCGGAATTGCTGGTCGGTGGGGCGCCTGCTGGAGGAGCGCTCCGGCGCACGGTGGCGGCCACCCGGCGCGCGGTCTTCCCTTCGATGCCGTGCCGCGGTCTGGCTCTCGGCGCTGGGGCTCTGTCCGCTGTGGCTCTGGTCGCTTAGCCGATGACGCCGCCGGGTCCCCCGCCAAGAATCTCCCCCGAACCGTACGGTTTCGTCACCCGGGTTCGCCGCCTGCGACAGAGCGGCGTGGCGACCAGTCTGTGCACCCGCCTGTGACAGGGCGGTGTGACGGCCAGTCTGCGCATCCGCTTGCGGCGGCAGGTTGCGGCGCCTCGTCCACACGCCATGCATATCGTTATCGTCACCATCGCTGACCTGCGGAGGTTTCGCAATGTGATGGTGTACCTTTCGAGCCGAGCTGCCCCGCGCGCGCTGCTGCGCATGGGGGTCGTCGGGGTCGAAAGGCTTGCGAGTCACGTGGACGATTGTTCTTTGCCCATACGTCTGTGTCAATTACCCGGCGCCGTGTTCACCATCACCCCTAACGATCCAACCCCCCCGGCGCACGACCTTCGGCGCTATAGCACCACAGCACACTCGCAGCGCCGCAGCACACCAGCCCCGCAGCACACCCCCAGCGCCGCAGCACACTCCCAGCCCCGCAGCACACCAGCCCCAGGAGCCCCACTCTTCACGCCCTCATGAGGTGATGTCCAAAATCTACGTGTTATTGAAAGTATCGACCTTGAAGCCTTTTTCCACAGGCTTCTGACCTGCACAAAAAGAATAGTTATATTTTAAGACGTGGAATTTTGGACATCCCGGACATTCCCAAGCTCGTGAGCCCCGCCGAACAACCCGTTAGAGCCCCTATGTCAGCAAAGAAGGGGAGGGGGGAAACGTGCGGCAGTACGGCGGCACGGGCTCAGCGAAGGTCGCGCGAGCCCAGCGGAAGTTGCACGGGCCCAGCGGAGGTTGCGCGAGCCCAACGGAAGTTGCACGGGCCCAGCGGAGGTTGCGCGAGTTCAGCGGAGGTTGCACGGACCCAGCGGAAATTGCGCGAGCTCAGCGGAGGTTGCACGGACCCAGCGGAAATTGCGCGAGCTCAGCGGAAGTCCCGCGAGCCCGCGTGTGCTCCTGCAATCTCCCCCGCCGGCCGCAGTTGAGTCTCCACCTGCTCCAGCAGATCCGCCGTCACGGTAGCCGCGCCTTCCGCGTTGTGGACAATCCCCCGCACGACCAGGATCTTCGCGTTCAGAGCAACCACCCGCTGCCGCGCCCACAGCCCCTGCGAAACGACAACGTTCGCCAGGCCAGTCTCGTCCTCTAAGCCGAAAAACACCACCCCACCTGCGGTAGCGGGGCGCTGCCTGTGAGTCACCACGCCCGCGACCCGCACCCGCGTGCCATCGGGGATGCGCAGCAGACTGTCGGCCATCACCACCGCCGCGCCACCGCGCGGGGAGGCATCACCGGAGTGCACACCGCGCGGTACAGGGCGCAGATGCCACTCGTCCAAGTACGCACGCAGCAGCCGCACCGGATGCTCGGCCGTCGTCACACCCGTGGTCGCTAGTTCGGACGCCACCATCTCGAAAGCACTCATCCCAGGCAACGCCGGCGCATGCACACCGGACGTCCCCGGCAGCATCCCCGGCCGCTCAGTAGCCGCCACCCCGGCAGCCCACACCGCCTGGCGGCGAGTCAGACCCAGGCTCCCCAAAGCTCCAGCTCGCGCCAGCTTTTCCACGTACGCGACGGTCAGCCCGGCCTCGCGGGATAGGTCTTCCACGCTGGTGAAGCGACCAATCCGTTCGCGCGCTTCTACGATGCGCTCCGCCACTTCGGCGGGTATCCCCTTTACTCCACCCGCACCGCTGAGCCCGAGTCGAATCTTCCCTACCGCTTCACCAGTCCCCCGCCCCAGCCCATGCACACCTCGCGGCTCATTGTGCACACGCGCGCAGGTGTCCGCCCCGCCAGCAGGCGCAGCAGCACCGCCATGCACTCCCGTGGGCCGGTTGGTGCGTGGGGGCGTCATTAAGGAAACAACCGCATCCACCTGCACGTCCGAAGCGTTCACGTCCACGGGAAGGACCTCCACGCCGTGCCGGCGCGCGTCGGCCAGCAGGGACTGCGGCGAGTAGAACCCCATCGGCTGGGCGCGCAGCAGAGCCACGCAGAACTCCGCCGGATAGTGGTACTTGAACCACGCGGAGTAGTAGACCAGGGAGGCGAAAGACTGCGAGTGTGATTCCGGGAAGCCGTAGCTGGCGAAGGCCACGATCTTGTCCCACAACCGATCGGCTACCGCACCGCGGATTCCGTTCTTCGCCTCCAACCCCTGGTAGAAGCGCTTCTTCAGCCGCTCCATCTTCTGCGGCGAACGCTTCGACCCCATCGCCCGGCGCAGGGTATCGGCCTCGGCGCCGCTAAAGCCCGCGGAATCCACGGCCATCTGCATCAGCTGCTCCTGGAACAGCGGAATCCCCAGGGTCTTCGTCAGGGCGGGCTCCAGGCACGGGTGATCGAAAGTCACCGGCTCCAGGCCATTGCGACGGCGGATATATGGGTGCACGGAACCGCCCTGGATGGGGCCGGGGCGGATCAGCGCGACCTCCACCACCAGGTCGTAGAAGGTGCGCGGCTTCAAGCGCGGCAGGGTGGACATCTGCGCGCGGGATTCCACCTGGAACACCCCCACTGCGTCGGCGCGGGCCAGCATCGCGTAAACCTCCGGCTCCGTGGGATCCAACCGCCACAGCTCGACCTCCCGGCCCCGGTGGGCGCGCACCTGGTCCACCGCGTGGTGTAGCGCCTCCAGCATGCCCAGCCCCAGCAGGTCGAACTTCACCAGGCCGACGGCCGCGCAATCGTCCTTGTCCCACTGCACCACTGATCGGCCTTCCATCCGCGCCCATTCCGTCGGCACAACCTGTGCAATCGGACGGTCGCAGATCACCATGCCGCCGGAGTGAATACCCAGGTGGCGAGGGTGGTCCAGCATCTGCTCCGCAAGGTCCTGCACCACGGCAGGGGTCTGTTCCGGGTGGCGGGTCCAGGCATCGATCTGCCCCGGCGCGTAACCCAGCGCGCGACCGGCATCGCGTGTCGCGCCCCGGCGGCGGTAAGTGATGACGTTCGCCACCTGTGCGGCGTTTTCGCGGCCGTAGCGGGAGTACACGTACTGGATCGCTTCCTCGCGCCGCCCCGATTCGATATCGAGGTCGATGTCTGGCGGCCCGTCGCGCTCGGGGGAAAGGAAACGTTCGAAGAGTAAGCCAGACGCCACAGCGTCCACCGTTGTAATCCCCAGTGCAAAGCACACCGCGGAGTTCGCCGCGGACCCTCGCCCCTGACAGAAGATGTTGTTTTCGTGGCAGAAGGCCACGATGTCGTGGACGATCAGGAAGTAGCCTGGAAACCCCAGCTGCTCGATGGTTTCCAGCTCGCGGTCGATGGTGGCCCAGGCCGTGCGAGCGGCGGCGGAAGAGTCGCGCTGGCCGTAGCGTTCCGTCCCTCCGCGCTCGGTGATGGCGCGCAGCCAGGACATTTCCGTGTAGCCCTCCGGAACGGGGAAGTGCGGCAGATTCGGCGCGACAAGGTCCAAGGTGAAGGCACACTCGCGGGCGACGTCCGCAGTGGTCGCCACGGCGCGGGACAACCACTCGCAATCGCCCGCGAGCTGCAGCATCTCTTCACCCGAGCGCAGCCACGAGCCGCCGACGGGGTGGGTGGTCGGCTCCGCCGTGGCAACGTCGTGCCGCTCGCGCAGCGCCGCCTTCGCCCCGGCCAGCCGGGATTGCTTCGGGGTTGCGCATGTCGGGGCGCTACTGACGATCTCGCGCAAGCCGTGGCGCACCGCCAGCGCGTGGAGGCGCTCGTTGCGGTCGGCATCGGCGGGGTTCATCGTGTGTTGCAGCTCGACCACGACGTTGGCCGCGCCGAAAAGCTCCACCAGGCGCTCGGCCGAACTCGTGCCACTCGCACGGCCTGCGCTCGCCCGCCGCCAGTCCAGCAGCACCAGCCAGTGCCCATCCGCTTCTTCCGCCAGCCGGGGCAGGTCGGGGTACCGGACGGAGTCTTTGTGCGGGTCGGCCATGCGGGCGTCCGCTATCAGGCGACTAAGCCGCGCGTAGCCTTCGCGGCCCTTGCACAGCACCGTGAGCGGTACATCGAGGCTCAGCTCCGCGCCGAACACCGTCGCGAGGTCTGCCCCTGCACTCTCCGCCACCGCCGTAGCGAAGCGCGCCGCACCGTAAAAACCGTCGCGATCCACGCACGCCAGCGCACTTAGCCCCAGGTCGCGCGCCGTCGCCACCATCTGTTCAGGTTGGCTCGCGCCACGCAGGAAGTTGTAGGCACTGCAGGCGTGAAGCTCTGCGAAGGGGGTTGTTGTTTTTCTTTGGGACGCCCCTTCGGCCCCCTCTGCCTCCGTATCCGCAAGGTCGAGCGGCATGGTGCGCCGCTGGCCTTCCCCCACTCCCACGGCGCGGAGGTTCCGAAGACCCGAACCTTTCCCGGACAGCACACTTTCGAGCTGCGCCCAGCTCAGTGGCCGCCCCTGGGAGAAGCTCCTGGATTGCGGCTTGCGCAGTGTGCGGCGAGGTTCATCAGACACGAACTCAATTATAGAACAGGTATTCTATTAATTGCCAACGCGGGAGGGTGCCTTAAAAGCCTCAAACTGAGACTAGACTAAGTTGTTCATTCTAGTTTAGACTGCTACCTTAAACGCACAGTTCAGCCCGGACAACCAACTAAGAACCGGGCGACCATGATGATTAACCACGACAATCCAGGAGGATCCTATGTCCCTTCGCCGTAAGGTAGCAGCCGGTGTAGCTGCAGCAGCCATGGCTTTCAGCTTGACCGCTTGTGGCGGTGACGACGACACGATCAAGGTCGGCACCACCGACCAGGGCCAGAAGCAGTGGCAGGTATTCGAGGAAAAGGCCAAGGAAGAGGGTCTGAACGTTGAGCTGGTTCCGTTCGGCGACTACAGCCTGCCGAACCGTGCACTGGCGGACGGCGAGATTGTCGTGAACAACTTCCAGCACCTGATGTTCCTCGCTGACTACAACGTGAACAACGACTCCAACTTGGTTCCGATCGGCGCTACCGAGATCATCCCGCTGGGCGTGTACTACCAGGACCACAGCGAGGTTAAGGACATCGAAGAGGCCGGCGAGGTCGCCATTCCGAACGACCCAACCAACCAGGGCCGCGCCCTGCACGTGCTGGCATCCGCCGGCCTGGTGAAGCTGAAGGACGACAAGATCCTGTCCCCCACCCCGGCTGACATCGACGAGGGCAAGTCCAAGGTCAAGGTCACCCCGGTGGATGCGGCGCAGACCGTGACCGCTTACAAGGACGGCACCCCAGCCGTCATCAACAACTCCTTCCTGGAGCGCGGCAACATCGACCCGAAGTCCGCCATCGTCGAGGACGACCCGAAGGCAGAGGCAGCGAAGCCGTTCATCAACGCCTTCGTCACCACCGAAGAGCACAAGGACGACGAGGACCTGCAGAAGCTGGTCGACGTCTGGCACTCCAAGGAGGTTCAGGACGCACTGAACGAGCAGTCCAAGGGCACCTCCGTCGAGGTCAAGATGGGCGCCGACGAGCTGGCTAAGGTCCTGAAGGAAACCGAGGACCAGATCAAGAAGTAGCCGCCTCCCACCCCGGCTACCCGAAACCCCAACTCTTAAAAGAGGTTCCTTATGGCTACAGACGCACAAACTAGCGTCGATCAGCCCCGTGCCGGCACCACCAGCACGAGCAACAACACCGGCACTACCGGTACGGAGATCGTCTTCCGCGACGTAACCAAGGTCTTCAAGCAGGGCAAGAAGGAAGTTCGCGCGCTGCAGGAGATCAACACGCAGATCCCGGCGGGTTCCATCGTCGGCATCATCGGCTATTCCGGCGCCGGCAAATCCACCCTCGTCCGCCAGATCAACGGCCTGGATCGCCCCACCAGCGGGCAGATCCTGCTGGACGGCCAGGACATTGTACCCCTGCCGGAATCGCAGATGCGCAAGCTGCGCAGCGACATCGGCATGATCTTCCAGCAGTTCAACCTGTTCTCCTCCCGCAATGTGGCAGGCAACGTGGCCTACCCACTGCGCCTGCAGGGCATGTCCAAGCAGCAACGGGAAGAGCGCGTCAAGGAGCTGCTGGAGTTCGTCGGCCTATCCGATAAGGGCAAGGCCTACCCAGAGCAGCTGTCCGGTGGCCAGAAACAGCGCGTCGGCATCGCCCGCGCGCTGGCCACCAACCCCAGCCTGCTGCTGGCCGACGAGGCCACCAGCGCGCTGGACCCCTCCACCACCCACGACGTGCTGGAGCTGCTGCGCAAGGTCAACCGCGAGCTCGGCATCACCATCGTGGTGATTACCCACGAGATGGAGGTTGTGCGTTCCATCGCGGACTCCGTGATTGTGATGGAAGACGGTCGCATTGTGGAGCAGGGCAGCGTCTACGACGTGTTCTCTAACCCGCAGACGCAGACCGCCGCCGACTTCGTTGCCACTTCGCTGCGCAACACCCCCGACATGGTCGAGGCAGAGGCGCTGCAGACCGAGAACGGCCGGCTGTTCACTGTGACGATGGCCGAAGGAATCGGGTTTTTCGATGCCGTCTCTAAGCTGTCCGCTACAGGGGTGACGGTAAACATCGTCCACGGTGGCGTCACTACCCTACAGAGCCACAGCTTTGGCCGCCTTACCCTGCGCCTGACGCCCCACAGCGCCGACGGCGAAAAGGCGATCGAGGAGTTCTACAGCCACATGCAGGCTTCCACCGAGATTGAGGAGATCTGATGAACACGATGACCCTCGCGCAAATGGATTGGGACCGCTACGGCCACACATTCCAGAAGGCGATCTTCGAGACGCTGTACATGGTCTCGATCACGCTGGTGATCTCTTCGGTGCTGGGCCTAATCATCGGCCTACTGCTGTACACGACCCGCAAGGGCGGCATTCTGCAGAACCGGGTGGTCTACTGGATCACGAACTTCCTGGTGAACTTCATCCGCCCGATCCCGTTCATCATCTTGCTGACGGCGATCGGACCGCTGACTGACCTGGTGGTGCAGAGCCGTATTGGTACAGACGCCGCCATCGTCGGCATGGTTGTCGCCGCCACGTTCGGCGCGGCCCGTATCTTCGAGCAGAACCTCGTGGCGATCGACCCGGGTGTGATTGAGGCCGCCAAGGCAATGGGCGCCTCGCCGCTGAAGATCATATTCACGGTGATCATCCCCGAGGCGCTGGGGCCGCTAATCCTGGGCTTCACCTTCATGTTCATCGCCATTGTGGATATGTCCGCCATGGCCGGTTACATCGGTGCTGGTGGTCTGGGTGACTTCGCGATTGTCTACGGTTATCGCTCGTTTAACGACGCCGTTACGTGGACGACCGTTGCAGTGATCATCGTCATCGTGCAGATCGCCCAGCTGGGCGGAAACTGGCTGTCGAAGAAGATTATGCGGCGCTAGTCGGCCCGCTCTACTAGTGAGCACGAAACCCCGGGTGTTAGTTCAGAATGAACTGCCCCCGGGGTTTTGTTGTGCGTTTAGAACTCCGCGACCCACGTCACGGTCTGCTTGGGTCCCTTACCGCAGGAGGGAACAGATGTTCCGCCTGGGTGGGCAGTCAGGCGGACCGTGAATTCTTTTTCTGCACCTGTGGGGTCGGTATCTGGGCTGGTTGTAGCGCTGTATTCTCCGGCTACGGTCACGATACGCACCTCGGTGTTAGCACCCGTAGGGTTTGCGGCCTCTGTAGTTTCCGGCTTGGCCACGTGCATGCTGGCCAGCTTGACGGGGTGGCCCTCGCTGGCAAGCTTTTCCGCCACGGCGAGCTCAGCGGCCTGGCCGACTGGATCCCAGATTCCGCGGCCACGGCAACCTTCCAACCACAGCTCGCCCTGCTTGGTGCGCTCCAGCATGCTGCTAGCGCCCGCGGTGCCGAGCTGCCCGTAGGAGTAGTTGTAGGGCAGCAGGATCATGGAGGGTGCGAAGCGGTGGCCCTTAGTGTGGGAGGATTCCCACACGAGTTGGCCGTACCTTGCAGTAAGTTCGTCGGCCACGGGGCGACCGAAGACGGCGCAGCACTTGTCGCGCTTGCCGTGGGTACATACCAGTAGCAGGGGGCCGTCGATGCGCTGACCACCGGCGGCGCCGGGGGCGCTGAGGTCGAGGTTTAGCAGATCTTCGGGGCCCGATACCTGCAGGCTTTCGAGGATGGGGGTGGGGTCGTCGCCGTAGCCTTCTGCCCAGCTGATGTAGAGCTGGCGGGTGGGGTTCGCGGCGCGCTGCTGGCCTTCGCGGCCGGGGCGGCGGATAAACTGCAGCTGGGCCCCGTTTTCATCAAGAAAGTTCTCTATCTTCTTGGTGAGCTCCTCCCCCAGCGCCGTGCCATCAAGGATGTCGTGGCCCCAATTGGAAACGTACTCGAGCGCCAGGATGATCTTGCCTGGCTTGGCGGTGCCGGGCAGAGTCTCGTCGGTAAGTTGAGAGCACATGTCCGCGTAGATTCCAGCGGAGGGCTGAGTGGTGGTGGGCTGTCCGGTTTCGGGCTGTCCGGCCTGCGCGTTTCTAGTTGTAGGCATGCCATCCAGGTTACCAAGCGGCGAGAGGGTCGGGTGGGCTAGTAGGTAGCTTCGATGCGCCACTGTTTCCCCTTGCAGACCAGTAGGAATGCATAGTTCCGGTGGGCGCTGTGGGTGCTCCGGGTGCTGTAGGCGCTCCGGGTGCTGTAGGGCGAGTTGCCGCGAGCCTCCTCGCGGACCGAGATCTGCAGCCGGGCATAACGCTTGCCCTCTGCCCACCACTGTTCGTCGACGGGCCAGGGGCCACCCCAGCCGATGATGCGGAACTGTCGAGCGCCCCAGCGCAGAGCTTCTGGCGGGGCGCTCATCAGCCCACGGGCGGTGACGTACACAGGATCACCGTTTCGGTCCAGCAGAGCCAGCCGTGCCGCGGGGTGTGCGGCGCTGGGGTTAGAATTGCCAGAACTGAGGCCACCATTTCCGCTGGCAGGAGCCCCGATAAGCCCGGGCAGCGGGTGCAACAATTGGCCTTCCCATTGGCGGGTGGGCAGGGCGGTGACGGCCTCCGGGTCGTCCTCGCCATAGGGCACGGTGGCGATGCGGCGGGCTACGGCGCGACCACCACGGTGGATGGGGCGGAGCACGCGGTTCATGCCAATCAACGCTTGTGCGCGGCCAGCGGCGGCGCGAGCGGCTCGGATGCCTTCATCCGGCCCGCCCCACAGTGGCACGGCTAGGCTTCCCGCCGGGACAGTCTCTACGGGCACAAGCTCGATGCACGTCACGCCGACGGTATGGTCCGCCCAGTCGGCGGTGATGTCAGCCGCAGGGTCAGCGCTCCCAGAATCCCTCCCCTTGGAACCTGTGCCGCTATTCGCACCTGCCCGCAGGCGTGTCAGCCAGCCGTCGAGCTGCCAGCGCACCCGCTGGGCCGTGTCCTGTTCCGACAGTGGCTCACGGCAACGCCACAGCCGCTCGATGACGGTCGGCCCCGTGTAATCCACCGGGGGTTCCAGGTAGGCCCGCACGGCCAGGCGCACACAGGCCTCCCCGGCACCGAAGAGCTTGTTATGCAGCGCGGTGGCCACGTGACGTGCAACGAACGCGGCAGTTTCGGTCCGTGCGATGGGCTCGTCGGCCTCGTAGCGCAGCGCTAGATCCGCGCGGTGCCGTCGAGGCGATATATCTCGGTCCACCTGCCCGCTGGCGATGCGGTGCCACTCCACGGCCTCCTGCCCGAAGCGGGCGGCCACATCCGCACGCGGAAGGTTGGCGAAGTCGCGCATCGTGCGCAACCCCAGCTGCTGCAGCGTGGAGCTGAGCTGGGCGGGGGCGCGCAGCTCCGGCTCAAGAGCCAACGCAGTAATCGGCAGATCTGCAATAAAATCCGCACTTCCACCTGGGCGAATAACCTTGCCCAGCCGTGCCGCCCACATCGCCGAAACCAGATCATCGGCTACCCCGGCCAGGCAGTCGGCGTGCATCCGCGCAGCTGCGTCCAACAGTTTCTCTACGGCTTCACCTTCGTCGCCGTAATATCTGGCCAGCGCATCCACGGGGAAGGCCAGCAAGCCCGGGCGCAGGGTCTCCACAACCGCGCTGACGTCCTGCAACGCGGCCAGCACGTCCTCGTGCACGGAGGCCTGCCGGGTCGGGTCGTCCGCTGCAACGTTCAGCTGCGGATACGCCGCCAGCGCATGCCGCTGTTTCATCCCGATCCTGATTCCCTGGACGCGCGCGGCCGCGTTGCAAGCCAGCACTCGGTAGTCCGCGATCACCGCAGCGGGCGCCAACACATCCCACCCACGCGACTGGGCCTGGACGTACACCGGCCAGTCCGGAAACCACAACACGGCCACCCGCGCGCTACGAGTCGCGGGAGCCGTGCGCACTGCACTATCCGAAGTGTGCATGAGCCACGCCCCCTGCACTCTCTATGCTCGCTGCACCAATCACGTCCTCTGCACCAATCACGTCCTCTGTACCAATCGTCGCCCGCACCACACTCGGCGGTTGGGCTGTGCCCCACACGCGCCCCTCGACCTCCACGGCACGGATGCGCCCACTCCCCCGGCTCAGCCCCAGCACGCCACACACCTGCAGTTCCACGTGCATTCTCGCCTGTGGCCACGCCTGCCCACACACCAGCAGGGCGCATTCGCTTTTTCGCAGTCGTGCCTCCACAGGACGCGCAAAAGTTGGGCTCACAGAACTGCCTTGACCGTGCGCGGCGAACAGCACCACGTCCATCCCATCCACCAGCGTTCCCAGCACCGCCGCCGTGTGCGGGGTAGAGTCCGGCACCAGCACCAGCCGCTCCACATCGCCGCCCGCTGCCGCCACCGCCGCAATCGCCAGCCGCGGATAATCAACCACCGCTACACACATGCCCTGCGCCGTCAGGTGCGCCAACACATCAACCAGCACTGCCGGACAATCCGACACCTGCGTCGCCCGCCCACGCGCCACGCCACCACCCGGCAGATGCCCGGCCAACCAGTCCGGTACCGGCGCAACGTGCACACTGTCTTTTCTTTGCGGCGCCTCCTCCCTCGCCGGTGCCGACCCCAGCACCGCGGAGCTCGATACGCCAGCGACCGGCGCATCTCCGGATTCAATCTGCTGCATCTTGCGCCGCAAGTCGGCAATCGTCGCCTGCGCTGCAGTTTTCGCCACTTCTTCCACCTCCCTTCCATCCAGCACCTTGTGCCTGCCGCCTTGTCCGACACCGCTTGTTTTATCAAGCTCCACGGACAGCCTGCTCCACCAGAAGTAAATATTAGAACACTTGTTCTATCTTGACGGCTTTGAATGTACTCTCCCCCGCAAAGCGGCGTCAAACGCAGAGCTAAAGACGCAGGTTGCAAGGGGCGGAGGAGGTGGCGTCACCTAAAATAGGCAACTATGAGCCCAATACACCGCAACGAGCCCGTCATCGCCCCGCCCGGCGCCGTCCGCGCCGCAGCCTCAGCACTATTCGGCTTGGCAGTGGGCATCATGGCCGCCCCGCTCGCCCCCGGCTTTCAAGTGATTGTGCTGGTCGTGACCGTCGGCGCGGCACTACTACTAACCTTTAGCCACCCGTACCGCCGACAGGTGCGCGCAGAAGTAGAAAAACGCGGTGAGCGTTACCGCACCAGCGCAGCACAGGTCGCGCCCCTATTCCCACTGTGGATCGCACTGATGGCGATCCCGCTTCTCAATACGCGCTCATGGACGCTAGTGATCATCGCATGGATAATCGCCGGCGCATACACATGGTTCATCTACCCGCACATCGACGGCACCGCGCACATCAAGCCCATCGACGAGGCAAAAACCGCGACGAAGAATACGAAGAAGCAGCCCCACCGGGGCGCGAAGAAACGCTAGAAACAGCAATAGCCCGCACTCCCCCACACACGCGGGAAAGGCGGGCCCAATGCCAGTTGGAGAAAGCCCCGGTTTAGGAACCGGAGATGGAGGAGCCGGAGGCGCCGGAACCGGCCGGCTTAGCACCCTTCTTCACAACAATCGGGGTGCCGTTGTCGAAGACCTTGCTGTTATTAATAACAGCGCCAACCTTCAGGCCAGCACCATTCTTGTAGGTGCTCTCCTTTGCCGGAGCTTTCCAGGTGAAGTCCAGCAGTAGCGGAGTGGCGGTATCGACGGTGGGCTTGTGCTTAATCAGCACACCCTCCTCCCAGGAAACGTGAACCTCGGTCTTGTCGCCATTCTGAGTCACGGCATATTCGGTCTGGCCCAGCTGGTGGACAGAGTCGCCTAGCAGGCCACCCTTAACGCGCTCAACCTTGACCAGCTTGAAGCCCTTCGGCATCCACTCGATGACCTCGTTGATGCTGGTCTTACCCTTAACACCCTGAACCTCAACACGAGTCTTGACGGTAGCGCCCGGAGCCACGGTGCTGGCGCCGTGAACCTGCTTGTACACGTCAACATTGAAAGCCGGCCCGCCAAGGTTACCCAGCTTAACCTTGGGACCCTGCGGGATGTCCAGATCCTTCTGGCCACCCAGGGAGCCAGTCAGGCCACCCAGAGAGCCAGCCGGGGCGGCGGATGCAACACTCACGCCACCGAAAGCCAGCGCAGAAGCTGCAGCAAGGGCGGTTGCGCTACGAACAAACTTAGAAGTCATAGGAATGTACCTTTCCTGTGGAAGGTCGGGGGAAGAGGATATAAATCAACATGCAGAGCACTGCAAGCGACTATGAACTACAGCATACCTAGTTAGTGGAACAAAATCAGTATTTTTGCAGCCTTTTCTAAAAAAGCTCTTACACAAAGAAAACCGCTGGTCAGTGCCGCATAAATATGCGACACAACCAACGGTCTTCTTAAAAACGGCCTCCAGAACCGCCTTCTACTCCCACTCGATAGTTCCCGGCGGCTTGCTGGTCACGTCCAGCACCACGCGGTTTACTTCCTCCACTTCGTTGGTAATGCGAGTAGAGATCTTCTCCAGAACGTCGAAAGGAATGCGCGTCCAGTCGGCCGTCATAGCATCCTCACTGGATACCGGGCGCAGCACAATCGGGTGGCCGTAAGTACGACCATCGCCCTGCACACCCACGGAGCGGACGTCTGCCAGCAGCACCACCGGGCACTGCCAGATCACGTCGTCCAAACCAGCAGCCGTCAGTTCCGCGCGGGCGATAGCGTCGGCAGCACGCAGCGTCTCCAGGCGCTCCTCCGTCACTTCACCGATGATGCGGATGCCCAGCCCTGGACCCGGGAACGGCTGGCGCGCCACGATTTCCTCCGGCAGGCCCAGCTCGCGACCCACCGCGCGCACTTCATCTTTGAACAGCAGGCGCAGCGGCTCCACCAGTTCGAACTCCACGTCGTCCGGCAGGCCGCCGACGTTGTGGTGGCTCTTAATGTTTGCGGTACCGGTGCCTCCACCAGATTCCACAACATCCGGGTACAGAGTGCCCTGGACCAGGAAGTCCACGCTGGCCCCTTCCGGGGCATCGGCCAGCACGCCAGCAACGGCGCGCTCAAAGGAGCGGATGAACTCCGCACCAATCGCCTTGCGCTTAGCCTCCGGATCGCTCACGCCGGCCAGCTTCTGCAGGAACGCCTCGCGCTCGTCCACCGTCACCAGCTTCGCGCCAGTGGCGGCCACAAAGTCCTTCTCTACCTGCTCGCGCTCACCGGCGCGCAGCAGGCCATGGTCGACGAACACACAGGTCAGACGGTCGCCAATCGCACGCTGTACCAGCGCAGCGGCCACGGCGGAATCCACGCCACCAGACAAGGCACAGATCGCACGTCCCTCGTCGCCGATCTGCTCGCGCACCTGCCCGATCAGCTGCTCGGCAATGTTGCCAGCGGTCCACGTCGGCTCCAGCCCAGCGGTTTCCAACAGGAAGCGGCGCAGCACCTCCTGCCCCTTCGGGGAGTGCAAGACCTCTGGGTGGTACTGCACGCCCGCCATGCGCTTTTCCGGGCACTCGAACGCAGCCACCGGCGCGCCCTCAGTGCGGGCGGTCACGGTAAAGCCCTCCGGCGCCTCCGATACGGAATCGCCGTGGCTCATCCATACCTGCTGACTATCCCCCATGCCCTCGTGCAGCACGCCAGCCTCGGACTGGATCTGCAGTTCGGTCCGGCCGTACTCGCGCAGGCCGGTCTTCGCCACGGTGCCACCCATGGCCTGGGTCATCGCCTGGAAGCCGTAGCAAATACCGAATACCGGCACCCCTAGCTCCAGCAAACCAAGTTGCAGCGAAGGGGCGTCATCAGCATAAACAGAAGAAGGGCCACCAGAAAGGATCAAAGCCGCAGGGTTCTTCGCGGCAACCTCGTCGGCGGACATGGTGTGCGGGATGACCTCGGAATACAGGTTAACCTCGCGCACACGGCGGGCAATGAGCTGTGCGTATTGCGCGCCGAAATCCACGACAAGTACGGGCCGTGGAGTGGCGGCAGCTGGGTCTTGTTGAGTCACGCCCCTAACTCTAACGCACATTCGGCCCCGCCAGCACACCGGTCGCCGGGGCTGGCGAGAAGCTAGCTCCGCCCGTCTACAAAGCGCTGCTTGTACCAGTCCATCGACGGCGGGGAGAAAATAAGGGCCAGCGATACCACGGCCACCACGCCGAGGATCGTGGCCAGCCAGATCACGCCCGATTGCACCACGGTGATAGCAATCAACACCAGCGTGATGTGCGTAAGCACCAACCCGGATACACCCCACGTACGCCCCTGGATAATCATCGCTCCAAACAGCGCAAAGGCAAAGAAGTACAGCCCGACCATCACGCCGGTTGCGCCGACGTTCATCTTCACGGTCTCGTCACCCTGCTGTGGCTGGTAGCCCAGGTAAAGCACGACCGTGGCGATAATGCCGATCACGCCGATTATTATTGACGCCCACGACAGCACCGCTAGCTGCATCGGCAGCCGTTCAGTTGTGCGCTGCCACCACTGGGAAAACTTCATTCGGATCAGTTGTGTTCTTTCTGTACTAGCGGACGACCAAGTCGACCTTCTGGAAGCTCTTGATGTCCGTGTAACCACACTTGGCCATCGAGCGGCGCAGGGCGCCGATAATGTTCTCTCCACCAATCGGGTTGGTGGTCGGCCCGAACAGCAGCTCCTCCAGAGGCTGTGTCTCGCCCAGGCCTACCTCTTCCACCAGACCACGTGGCAACTTCGGGTGCCCCGCAGTGGACGGCCAGTACCAGTTCGGCGCACCTGCGGAGGCTGCAGTGGCCAGGGGAAGACCAAGAGAAACGGCATCCGCGCCACAGGCGATAGCCTTGGCCACGTCACCGGAATTGTGCAGCGAGGAGTCGGCAATGATGTGGACGTAACGGCCGCCCGTCTCATCCAAGTAGTCGCGGCGCGCCGCGGCCGCATCGGCGATAGCGGTAGCCATCGGCACGTCGATACCCAGCGACTCGTTGTTGGTGGTGTGGCCAGAGCCGATGATCACACCCGCCGCGCCGGTGCGCATCAGGTGCATGGCAGTGGTGTAGTCCACCACGCCACCGGCGATCACCGGGATGTCCAGGCTGCCGATGAACTCCTTCAGGTTCAACGGCTCGCCGTCGCGATGCACGTGCTCTGCAGAGACCAGGGTGCCCTGAACCACCAGCAGATCCATGCCAGACTTAATCAGCACCGGCGCGAGCTCGCGAGCATTCTGCGGGGATACGCGGACGGCGAAGCGCACACCAGATTCTCGAACCTTGTCCAGGCGCTCCTGCAGCAGATCCACGTTCAGCTCCAGCGCGTGGAGGCGCTGCAGCTCCGCGTTGGCACCGTAGAGATCTCGGTCCGTGGTGGCGGCACTCCCCTGCTCCTCGAACAGGAAAACCTCGGCTTTTCGGGCAGCTTCAACGACCCCGCTCAAAGCTGCATCCAGGTCATCCACGCGACCCCACAGACCCTCGGCGTTGATAACCGGTAGGCCGCCGAGCTGGCCAAACTCGATGGCGAACTCGGGCGTAACGATCGCATCGGTCGGGTGCGTCATCACCGGAATGTCGAAGGAATAAGCGTCGATCTTCCACGACGTATCCACATCGTGCGAGCTGCGGGTGCGCCGGGACGGCACAATGTCGATCTGGTTCAGGCCGTACACCCGGCGCGCGGTGCGCGAGCGTCCGATGTCCACGTATTCCTGCATGACGGGATGGCTCCTTTAGAGTGCTCTAGCTAGCGTACTGTAGCGGGCGTGCTTTAGCGGTTCGGGTTGTAGTTCGGCGCTTCCATGATGCCCTGCACATCGTGCGGGTGCGATTCGCGCAGACCTGCGCCGGTGATGCGCACGAAGCGTGCATTGTGCAGCTCCGGAATCGTCGCCGCACCGGTGTAACCCATGGCTGCGCGCAGGCCACCAACCTGCTGGTGCAGGATAGATCCGATGGAGCCGCGGAACGGTACGCGGCCTTCGATGCCTTCCGGCACCAGCTTCTCCTCGGACTTGACGTCCGCCTGGAAGTAGCGGTCCTTGGAGTAGGAACGCTTCTCGCCGCTCAGGCCACGGCCCTGCATGGCCCCCATGGAGCCCATGCCGCGGTAGCGCTTGTACTGCTTGCCGTTGATGGTCACGATCTCACCGGGGGTCTCGGCCGATCCGGCGAGCATAGAGCCCAGCATTACTGTGGACGCCCCAGCGGCCAGCGCCTTGGCGATGTCGCCGGAGAACTGCATGCCTCCGTCGGCGATGATCGGCACGCCGGCCTTCTTGGCCGGAACGGCTGCTTCCATGATGGCGGTGATCTGTGGGGCACCAACGCCCGCGACGACGCGGGTGGTGCAGATGGAGCCGGGGCCGATGCCGACCTTGATGCCGTCGGCTCCAGCGTCGACCATTGCCTGGGCGGCCTCGCGGGTGGCCAGGTTGCCTCCGACGACGTCCACGCGGTCGCCGAACTCTTTCTTCACGCGAGAGACCATGTCCAGCACGCCACGGTTGTGAGCGTGGGCGGTATCGACAATTAGTACGTCCACTCCAGCGTCCACCAGGTTGCCTGCGCGGGTCCACGCATCCTCGCCAGTGCCGATGCCGGCGGCGGCCAGCAGGCGACCGGAGGAATCCTTAGCTGCCAGTGGGTACTGCTCACGCTTAGCGAAGTCCTTGACTGTGATCAGGCCGGTCAGCTTGCCAGCACCGTCAACGATCGGCAGCTTTTCTACCTTGTGCTCCGACAGCAAGCTCAGAGCGGCCTCGGCGGATACGCCCTCCTGGGCGACAACCAGCGGCATGGGAGTCATGGCCTCGGAGACCTTGCGGCTGAAGTCCGTCTCGAAGCGCATGTCGCGGTTGGTCAGGATGCCTACCAGCACGCCCTCGTCGTCCACGACCGGTAGGCCGGAGATGCGGTAGCGGGCGCACAGCTCGTCTACTTCCTGGATGGTCATGTCCGGGGAGGCGGTAACGGGATCGGTGACCATGCCAGCCTCAGAGCGCTTGACGATCTCCACCTGCTGCGCCTGGTCCTCGATGGACAGGTTGCGGTGCAGCACGCCGATGCCACCGTGACGGGCCATGGCCACTGCCATGCGAGCCTCAGTGACGGTATCCATGGCCGCGGAGGCCACCGGGATGTTCAGGTCGATGTTGCGGGTGAATTTGGTGGAGGTATCCACGCCGGAGGGGATCACCTCGGAGGCGGCGGGGAGCAGCAGGACGTCGTCGAAAGTCAGTCCGACCAGTGCAACCTTGTTGGGGTCGTCGCCACCGGTGGAAACTGGGTTGGTGTTCGCGTTCATCTCAGGGTTCGTCACGGGTTGCCCGACCTTCCTCTAAAAAAATTCTGCGGCGCTAATTCGCCAGTGCGGTGCACGCCTGGGGAGTTTTCGCCGTCTTCTCGCCGATGTACTACAGAATAACCCTTTGAGGCGCGTTTTTGTGTGCCGGGGCTACGTAGTATTCATAGGGCAGGTACTGGCGCTTCGAGGCTGCCCCGGGGAAGGTACTTTAGTGGTGCGTTTGTGGTGCTTTTGTGGTGCGTTGCGGGCTCTCGGGTGGCTACAGGGTACGGTGTTGGTGTGAGCTTTAACCACGATCAGATGCCGCCGGATCCTTTCGCTGATGACCCTAACGACCCAGCGTCTTTTCTGGATCCCGACGAGTTCGACGAGGCCGTTCCGCCACTGTCACCCGATGAGGTTCAGGCTCTGCGGGAGGATCTGAAAAACGTCCGTGATTTCCGCAAGCTGTTGGAGCCACGTGGGGTTCGCGGGGTCACGATGCTGTGCGAGGACTGCAACGACAACCACTTCTACGACTGGGACATCATCGAGTCGAATATTCAGACCATGTTGAACCAGGAGCTCGTGCCGGTGCACGAGCCTTCTGCCCAGCCAGATCCGAATGATTACGTGACCTGGGATTATTGCCTAGGTTATGCGGACGCAATCGATTTCGCGTTCCACGGTTTGCGCCCACCGTTCTTGTGGGGCAAATAGCCGCCTACTACTCCGTCACCAATGATTAACCACTGCCATCAGGGCGCGGGGAATTGTAGTCAGTCAGCGTGGGGAGTGGTTCCGGATGACGTGGCGCGGTAGAAGTCGGAGCTGGCTTCTTGGTGCGAGATGTCGATGTCGGTTCTGCAGGCTGCTTCGATGTCGTCTCGATCGGCTCCAGTGGCCCACCCGGCTGCTCCGGCTCCACGGGCATGCCCGAGGCCGTACCACCAAGCAGGATGGTAGTCGTCGGGATTTCCTCCACCGACGTTACCTCCGGCGCCTTGGACTTCTCCGTCGAAGTTTTCTTACCTGATTTGTCCTTGGCCTTATCTTTCTTGCGCTTATCGTCACGGCCCTTATCGTTGCGATCGCTTTTATCCGCAACGTTTTCCTCGTGCAGAGCGCCATCTTCCCTGCCGGACACGCCTTCACCAGAACCGTTGGGGCTATCGAGTTCGGAAACATCCTTCTCCGCAGTATCCTCGCGCTTGATCAGCGCATCATGCGAATTGGTGTAGGCAGCAATGCCCAGCCCGCCCACGGCGATAGCGGCAGCCACGCCACCGGCGATCAGCATACTGGTCAGGGAGATACTGCCAGCCGCAGCCGCTTTGGCACCTGTGCGTAGCAAACGGGAGCTGTTACTGGACTCACCGGCGGCACCGCCAGCTTCAATCCCCTCCCAATCGACTTCCTCGTCAAACAGATAACTCACGTCCGGCGCGGGCGGAATATCCCGGTAGGCCTCTTCACGGGCGGCAATAAGCTCCGTGAAAACAGGGTCGTTAGAGTCGAAGCTTTCCGTCTCCGGAATCGGCTCACCCTGGCCGATCGCATCGAGAATGCGATCAACATCCAGGATGGAGGAGAAGTTCTCCTCGCTCCCCCGGAAGTCGTCGTTCTGCGCCATATCGCCTGAGCTCTTTTCTTTCTTAAAACTACCTGGAGGTAGTTACCTAATTCTGGATAATTCCGTGCTTCTTTAGCTTCATTACCGCTCGGTGCTGAGCCACCCGAACGGCCGTGGGTTTCGATCCCACAATCCTCGCAGTCTCCTCGGCACTGTAACCATGAACGACCCGAAGGAGAATAATTTCTCGTGATTTCTCACTGAGAATATCGAGCTTTCGAGCTAAATCGTTACACGAATCAAGGTTTAAATACACCTCTTCGGGGGAATCCGTGAAGGACTCTCCTTCCGGAATTTCATCTACGGGGTCGGACATGTCCCGTTCCTGATATCGGTAGGCGTCCGTAATCTTATTGCGCGCGATCTGGTAGACAAAGGCCATGAACGGCACGCCCCGATCTTCGAAGCTTGGCAGCGCCTTGGCCACAGCGATGCAGGTATCCTGCGCAACATCGTCGGGCGTAGGGTAGCCATTCGCACTCAGCTTGCCACGGCAGAAGAGGACTACCTTGGGGTGAATCAGTTGAATTAGACGATTTACCGCTCGACGATCTCGAGCAATAGCTGCAGGGAGGAGATCCTGGATCTCCTCGTCTCCACCACCGCTTGCAGCCATCGCCTTTACTCCGCCAACCGTTCGTACGTCTTTATTAATGTGGATTGAAACTATCACACTGCGCCGACAGCCCCTGTTCGACTGATGGGGACCGTTCGAATACTCCTCATACGCATGCAATTGAACAAACTTGGAACATGTTCCCATGAATCCTTAGCATTTTCAGCCAACCCCAACACCCTTGGCAGCCAACCAGCAAATTTGCAGCCATACAGTTATTTTTTAACCCCCCTTTGGGGGAATCTGGGCGTGGCGCGGAAACATGTTAATCCATTGTTCAATTAAGACCGTTGTTGCAGGTAGACATATATAAGATCCAGAATAATGAGCGCGCGGGCGGGCTCGCGACACCCGGATGGCACCCACTCGTTACTTAGAGTTCACTTAAGGATTGGAACCTCTCTCACGTCACTACAAGTGATCAACTGACTTTTCACGAGGAGTTACCACCTAATGCCACAGCCCAGCCAGCTTCCGGGACCAGCTTCTTCGACTTGGGAATGGCAACTTCACGGCGCATGCCGCGGGGCCGATTCTTCCATCTTCTTCCACCCGGACGGCGAGCGTGGCCGCGCTCGCGCTATGCGTGAGCACCGCGCCAAGGCCATCTGCCGCGAATGCCCGGTCATCGAGCAGTGCCGCAACCACGCACTCAGCGTGGGCGAGCCCTACGGCATCTGGGGCGGCCTCAGCGAGTCTGAACGCGATGCCATCCTGCGCCCCACCTCCCGCAACCGTGGTCGCCGCGTAGCCTCCTAAAAGCAAGCTTCTGCGGCACAGGCACACAAAAATGGGATGCTTGCCCAACACCAACAGCGTGGGAAGCATCCCCTCTTTGTTTATGTGTGGCGGCGAGACGCGGCTCGCGTTAGCGAATCAACCGCTAGCTCGCGCTCACAGCGCTAGTGTGCGTGACCCGCGTGTCCGCCCGCCTGTGCGGCCGGTTCTGCGGGCTTGTCCACCACAGCGGTCTCGGTCGTCAGCACCATACGGGCTACGGACGTTGCGTTCACCACAGCGGAGTGGGTGACCTTCACCGGGTCAATGATGCCCTGACCCAACAGATCGCCGTACTCCAGGGTGGCGGCATTAAAGCCAGAACCGTTGGGCTGCTCGGCAGTCTTAGCAACTACCACGGCACCATCCAGGCCGGCGTTGTCAGCGATCCAATAGGTCGGACGGCGCAGGGCGCGCGCCAGGGAACGTAGACCGATGCCCTCGTCCCCCTCTGCCTGGCGGGATAGCTCCTCGATCTCGGCGGCAATCTGCACCAGCACAGAGCCACCACCGGCGATTACACCTTCCTGGCTGGCGGCACGGGCGGCATTAATCGCATCCTCGATGCGCAGCTTGCGCTCGTTGACCTCAGTCTCGGTAGCACCACCGGCACGGATGACGGCCACGCCACCGGACAGCTTCGCCAGACGCTCCTCGAACTTCTCCTTGTCCCAGGAAGAGTCGGTGCGCTCGATGTCGGCACGGATCTGATTGCGGCGCTCCTCGACAGCCTCGGCAGAGCCAGCGCCGTCGACCAGCACGGTCTCTTCCTTCGTGATGTTCACGCGACGGGCGGAGCCCAGCTGCTCCAGGGTGGTCTCGGAGAGCTTGTGCCCCAGCTCGCTATCGATGACGGTAGCGCCCGTCACGATGGCCAGGTCGTCCATGAACGCCGCGCGGCGGTCACCGAAGTACGGAGACTTCACTGCAGCAACCTTCAGGGACTTGCGGATGGCGTTTAGCACCAGCATCTGCAGCGGCTCGCCCTCGATATCTTCGGCGACGATCAGCAGTGGTTTGCCGGAGTTAGCAACTTTCTCCAGAACCGGCAGGAAGTCCGGCAGGGAAGAGATCTTCTCGCGCACCAGCAGGATCACCGGGTTCTCCAGCACAGCGTGGCCGGTCTCCTGATCCGTCACGAAGTACGGGGAGAGGTAACCCTTGTCGAAGGAGACACCCTCGGTAACGATCGACTCGTCCTCGATGGATTGGGACTCCTCGACGGTCACCACGCCGTCCTTACCCACCTTGTCGAAGGCATCGGCAACCATGGCGCCGATCTTCTCGTCGCGGGAAGACACAGTGGCGACATTAGCGATAGCGGCGTTGTCGGCAACTGGCTGCGCCAGCTCGCGCAGCAGCTCCAGCACGCGCTCGGTGCCCTGGGCGATGCCGCGGTTCACAGCAATCGGGTTGGCACCAGCTGCCACGGTGCGCAGACCTTCGTTAATCAGAGCCTGTGCCAGCAGTGTGGCCGTAGTGGTGCCGTCGCCGGCGATGTCGTTGGTCTTGATGGCGACGGACTTCACCAGCTGGGCGCCCAGGTTCTCGAACGGATCCTCCAGGTCGATATCGCGCGCAATGGTCACGCCATCATTCGTCACGGTCGGGCCACCGAAGGCCTTGTCCAGCACGACATTGCGGCCGCGCGGGCCCAGGGTCACCTTCACCGCGTCCGCCAGAGCGTCTACGCCCTTCTGCAGACCCTCGCGGGCCTCTTGATCAAATGCGATGAGTTTTGACATGCAGCTACCCGCTTACTTTTCGATGACAGCGAGGATGTCGCGCTGGCTCAGCAGCAGGTACTCTTCGCCGTCGTACTTCAGCTCGGTGCCGCCGTACTTGGAGAAGACGACGGTGTCGCCCTCCTTCACATCCATCGGGATGCGGTCGTCGTCATCTGCCCAGCGGCCGGGGCCGACTGCGATGACGGTAGCCTCCTGCGGCTTCTCCTTTGCGGAGTCCGGGATGACCAGGCCGGATGCGGTGGTCGTCTCCGCCTCAACGATCTGGACGAGGACGCGGTCCTCAAGGGGCTTGATGTTGACGTTAGCCACGATTGAATACCTCCGTGTATTCGAGCTGTAGGTTTCACTCTTGTGAACTGTTGTGCCGGTTGGTTTTCCAGATACAGCCGTCGTCGCGGGTGAACAACTGTGAGTCAAACAACCTATCTGGCACTCTACCCTCGCAAGTGCTAACGCTCAACCAACTCCAGTGCTAGGTGCCTACACTGGGCTCCAGCACCAGGAGCTGGTGCTCGAAAAGTTAGACGCCCTTGGTCAGGTTAATGACCGCGTCGTGCCACAGCTGGTAATCCTCAGCGTTGTCCGCCTTGTAGTTCTCCACCGCACGAATGCCGGTGTGAATGGACTCAACATCCTCGTCGGTCAGGTCCTCTCCCTCGTCGCCGACGAACAGTACCGGGCCGATGATGGCGCGGGTCGGATCGGAAATGAAGGCGGAATCACCGGTCTCCTGTTCCTTGCGCCCCATGGAAGCCAGCGGGTTCGGCTCCGGGTTCTCCGCCTTGCGCGCATCGGAGGAGTAAATGGCGGCGACCGTTAGGCCACTCTCCACGAAAACGACGTGCAGACGGTCCTGCTCGCTGCCGCCGAGGACATCGGCGGCCTCCGAAAGATCGATATCCAGTTCCTTCGCCTGCAGATCAGGCGTTACCAGCATGCTGCGTGCCATCGTGAGCTCCTAGCTAGATGTGTGATGAGAGAGTTGTGAATTTTTACACAGTCATTACCCATCTTGCCAGCAAATTAGGGATTACGCAGGATGGGCTCTTCCACATCGAGCGAAGGATCTGTGGGCGTGGATAAACCACTCGGCTCCTCTCCCGCAACAACCAGTCGCGCGGCCAATGCGGCGATCATCACGCCGTTATCGGTGCAGAGCTTTGCCTGCGGGATTTTTAGGTGGACGCCCACTTCTCCGCACCTGCGCGCCGCCACGTCACGCAAGCGCCTATTCGCGGACACACCTCCACCGAGCAGCATGACGCGGGCATTTTTATCTTCACAGGCGCGCAGCGCCTTAGTAATGAGGACATCCACCACCGCCTCCTGGAAGGAAGCGCACACATCTTCAATCGGAACGCTTGCACCCTCCTTATCGGCCTTCTCGACATAGCGGGCGACGGCGGTCTTGAGGCCGGAGAAGGAAAAATCATAGCGCGAGTCCTGCTGGCGCATCATGCCGCGCGGGAAGGCTATAGCTTGCGGGTTCCCCTGAGCCGCTAGTCGGTCGATAACAGGGCCTCCGGGATAGCCCAACCCCAACAAACGAGCGACCTTGTCATAGGCCTCACCTGCTGCGTCGTCGAGTGTGCTGCCAAGCTCCTCCATCGGGGAACCCACGCCGGAGACGTGGAGAATCTGCGTGTGCCCACCGCTGACCAGCAAAGCGATTGCATTGCTGAGATCCTCTCCGGGGGCAGTAATATCCGTAGTATCCGCCGCATCTCCTTCACTGAGCGTCCCCACAGCCACGTGTCCACCCAGGTGGTTCACGCCGTAGAAGGGCACCTCCCACGCCAGCGCGTAGGCCTTCGCCGCAGCGGCGCCGACCAGCAAAGCTCCAGCAAGGCCAGGGCCTACGGTCGCAGCCACCACGTCCGGAGTATGGAAGCCTGGGACGTTCGCGCGCGCCTCCACCAGTGCGGCGCGCATCGTCGGTTGCATAGCCTCCAGGTGGGCACGGGAGGCAATCTCCGGAACCACTCCACCGAAACGGGCGTGCTGTTCCATCGAGGAAGCCACTTTGTCCGCGATGATCTCCAGCTGTTCGGCACCGTCGGCAGTTGAGGTACTGGCGATAATCCCCACACCAGTTTCGTCGCAGGAGCTTTCGACACCCAGGATATAGCGGGGTCGATCTGGAGTTTCGACCTCTGGGGCCGGGATGGCGTCAGCAATAAAACCAGGGCGCACCATGGTGAAGGCATCGGCCCCAGAAGGCTGATAATAGTCTTTGCGCGTGCCTTCGATGGTGAAGCCGTAGCGTTCGTAGAGGCTCACGGCGGGCTGATTGTCGGTGCGAACCTCCAGGAAAATCGGGGCTCCCAGGCGGTCGGCAATAGTGACGAGGGGATCCACGAGTAGTTTGGACAATCCCTTACCCTGCCACTCGGGAAGGATACCGATGGTGTGGATCTCCCCTTCCGGATCGTGCGCCGGGCCACCGACTGCGAGGATGGCGTATCCGACAAGTTCACCGGCGGCCTCCAAGCCGAGGCAGTGCGTATGCGGCGCAGCAATCTCACTAACGACCGCATCGGCTGACCAGGGGGAATCTTCAGTAAAGAGTCGCTGCTCAATGGTCGCACATGCCGGCGCGTCAGTGACCTTGAGCTGGCGTACCCGGGCGCCGTGAGGGGAAGCATCCACAGCGGGCTCTGCATTAGTCACCGCGGCCGCCCCCGCCGTGCTTTCAGGCTCGCTTACCTCCAAATGCGGATCCCCTACTCGGGAGAAATCCAGTGCCTTCGAAATCGCCTTCGCCGCTGGCTCCTTCGCATCCGGACGGCGCAGGTACAGTGCCCGCAACGCTGGAGCATCTGTGAGCAGCCCGGGGACTGAGCCAAGGGATTCCAACGCAGCAAGCACGAGGCCACGCGGCGTGGGGTGAGCATCCAGGCTCTCCACCTGGCAACCTTCCTGGCAGGCGCATAGCTCCTGAACCTGATCGGCCACCGCCGAGGCACTCAGGACTCGTAGAGGCCAGCGATCCACTCGTCGCTGTATGTCCAGCACCACATCGGGAGCGTGGACAGAAGCCGGAACCTGCACCTCCGAGCACAACTGCCCTGCTACGCCCTGAACAAAACTGATCCGGGAGTGGTAGAACTCCCGGCGACGTGCATCGGAGACAACAAGGTAATCGCCGAAGGCCTTCGCACCCACCTGGGAAACGACGTGTTCCCACACGGTGCCAGCTGCGCTGGGAACTCCGTGCACGGGAATCGAGAGGGCGTCGCCAAAAGCAGCAGCGGTAGCCATGCCAACCCGTAGCCCCGTAAACGGACCTGGGCCGGTACCGACTACAACGGTGTGCAGATCGCGCGGGGAAAACGAGGCTTCGTCCAGACAAGCCTGAATGTTGGGGGCGAGTAGTTCCATGTGGCCGCGAACGTTATCCACCAGACGCTCCGCCAGCACACGGACTTGGCCGTTGGCGGAAATGCGGACAACACCACAAGTGACGTAATTGGTGGAGGTATCGACGGCCAGCACGTTGATCATGGTGACCAAGTTTAGGCTTCTTGTGTGGTCAGCTCGAATTAATGCCCTAATACGACTTAGTACAACAAAGATGGCGACGCGTAGCAGGAGGCTAACAGATCGGAAGTTTCAACCGCAGATCCTCAGCGTTGTCCCCAGAAACAATAAACCCGTAGGCGGCTAGATCACCTTGTGGAAACACCCCGTAGGCAGAATCGCCTGAACCCATCGGCATAGTTAACGCACTGCATCGACTTGATCTCATTGTTTGAGCACCTTCGACTGGTATCACGGCATTCCTCGCCTCCACCGATTCGAAGTGAGCAACAACCACGCTAAATTGCCCCGAGTTACAGGCAATACGGGCAAGCTCTCCACTGCTTGGTTCTCGATGTTCGCACGACGTAGACTGCCATCCTTCTCCTCCGGAATTCTGGCTCACGATGTGTGGGAAAGTGTCAGCTAAAACTGCATCTTCCCCTTCCCATTGGGGCGCGGTCAGATAAGAAAAGACTGCCGCAGCGATCACGACCACCATCATTCCGGCCGTGGCAAGCACTAGTAGTTTCTTCGGAACGCCTTTGTGCTTCGCTCCTCGCTTCACATGCTCTGACTGCTGCTCCATTTCTACGGAGTGCAAAGCAGAAATAAAGGCCGAGGCGGTTGCAAAACGCTTCTTCGGGTCACCGTCCAAAACTTTCGCGAAGACCTCATTGAGCTTCTTAACGTGTGAAGCATCCGCGGGGTTTATCAATTCCCCTTTAAGCTCTGGCACTGGTCGATTTACAGCCCACTGTTCATACGTCACGGAGCCACGAACGTAAATGCCCGTTAACAGCTCAAAAGCAACCAGACCCAGTGAATACTGTTCACTCAACGCATCCGGTTGCGGAGGTTCCGCCACGTCTTTCGTAACCAACAATTCGGGTGCAATGTATCCATCTGTACCGATACGCATCCCTACCCGAGTCATACGAGTGGATTCTCGATCAATTGCAATACCGAAATCCGTCAGCAAAGCCGGAATACCGTTCATCCCTGAAGAGGGCAACAAAATATTAGCCGGCTTGATATCTCGATGAACCACAGGATTCGGTAGCGCCGCGAGATAGTCAAGCGCACTGGCAATTGGAGCCAGAATCTGCACAACTTCCTGAACAGTAAGAAGCTGGCGCGATGCTCGACGTCGGTGTAGGAAGTCATAAAGATTCTCACCATCGATGTACTTCATTGTGAAGTACGGAAAACCATGTGAGGTCACTCCCCCGTCGTATACAGGAACGATCGCAGGGTGATCAAGCGCTGCCATGGTGCGCATCTCCGCGTAGAACCTCTGGACATATTCAGAGTTAGAAACACGATCCTGGGAAACAACCTTGATTGCCACTGTCCGATCCAGATTTCGCTTGTAAGCACGAAATACGGTGCCCATACCACCTTGTCCAAGCTGTTGGACGTTTGAGTACCCCAGGGCACTTAAATCATTTAAGAAGTCTTCAGAGACAGGGGCTTTGGAAAAATTCATGGTGAACATGGTGAATACGAGCAAGTAGAACTAAGAGTACAAATGCGGATTTTCCGCTGCGAACTTCGCAAGCACGATGCGCCACGGGATGTTCACTCCATCCTGAAACTGTGGAACACCCAACCTCTTCAACGTCTCCGCCATGTACTGAATCTTCTGCGAGGTTTTCTTTTCTCCCCAGCCTAACTGGCATGCAAGGTCTTTCACAGAAGGAACCACAATGCGCGGATCTGCACTTGGGTCACGGTGAAGCGGCGCTGCTAGTGCAGCTAACACCTGCTGCTGCTCGATATTTGGATCAAATGTCCCCATTGTGAATGGAGCCAGGGGAGTATTCATTCGCGGAACGGAATCAACTGGTCGGACAACCGTCACTTCAATCTCATACCGCAAGTTTCTAGTCGCAAAAAGAATGAAATTCGTACCTGCGGGGAGGGGCCACTGCATCCCCGGAGTGAGACGAACCGGTGAATACGTGGTGGTTTCATAGGACGGCTGAATGGTAGCCGAAATGAAACTGCCTACATTGCGCACCATCCACATCCCATGGTCACACCAGAAATGCAAAAAAGCGCGATGCATAGCAGGGTCGTCTGCTCCAATGGGGAATTCAGATGCCCGGCCAAGGGTCACACTAACTGCTTGAGATAAAACCCTGCGGGTTCCGATCAAATCATCGACGATGAGGTGTGATCCATCAGTGGCAGCTAACATTTCGACTTAGGCAACAACTAGAGGCTGACTAATGTTAAATGGCTTGTAGCCTGGGATTGCAACCTCGATTTCAAGGGTGAATTTCCCCGCCTTTTCGAGGTCATAAGCAACATTTGCCTCAGAGTAATCCGATAGCTTGATATCCTTATTCTCAAACTTGATCTCATCGTAATTCACATTTTGATAGCCCGGCAACCATTCGGGACGAATATTCTGCCCCTTTAAGACGTCAGCACCGCTTTCGTCTAGCAGCTTGAAGTCCAGTGCCGCCCATTCTCTTTCTTCAAAAGGAACCTTTGAGAGATCAGCCGCAGCAATCTTGAGCTCTAGTTTTGAACCCTTCTTGTACTGCATGATCCCGTTCCTTTCAGCTCGTGGCACGGTTACCTGCAGCTCCGAAAAGCCATAATCGGGCATTTCCGGATATGAGGTGACGATGTCCTCCGGAGAACCGGGGCCGGCTTCGTCCTTGGTTAAGCGAAATTTTCCATTGCTCAGCTCAAGCGAATTCGCAGGATCAACCAAAGTTGGCTCGGCTTCCTTCTCATTTTTGGCGGAAGCGGAAGGAGTCTCTGACTCAGAACTCGTGGACTCCGGGGAAGAAGATTCTGCGGTCGAAGATTGCACCTCGAATGATTGCTCCGCCTGCGGAGCATCATCCTCTGAACATGCCGCGATTGAAAGCGTGGTAATTGCCGCAGCTCCCAGCGCCAGCAACTTCTTTGAAGTAGTCATGTGCATTCTCCTCGAAACGTGTTTATCGCAGACATTCTCCCTTGGGAATCATACCGCGGAGCATACTGCTGGTACGCAACCGGATTCAGGCCACGAATCCAGCTGTTGTTTGGTTGGTTTGTTGAGAACCATGTGGTAACTCACAGCCTCATGATTACTTACTTTTAAGCACATTTGTTGATTTGTCGGGAGCGCTCCCCAGACATTGGTAATAAAGAGCTCACGTTCAAGGCGGCACCGCTAAGAAACAAGAAATCCCTGAGAGGCTCTCGCAGTAAACCTCTCAGGGACGGTGTACGCCTGGCGGGTTGATCAGGCCCTTCAGTGCCAGCGTCTTGTGAAACACCCCTCACGGTGATTCGTTAACCATTTTTACACATCAACCCCTACCCGAGCAAACCTACCCGAGAGATTCCCCAGTTTTTCCTAAGAAACTGCCAGAAAAGCCCCCGAGAAACTACCAGAGAAGCACCTGCCAAGGTTGTTTACCCGGCGAGGCAGGCTACTTCCAGTGCCATGTCACGGTACGGGTGTCGGCAGCGTCGCCTTCATCGCCGGCCACACTACCGCGTTCGATCTGCACATCCAGCACAGTTTCGCTCAGTGGTTCGACCACCCCGCGCCCCCATTCGGCCACCACAACCACATCATCGATGTCCGCGTCGATGTCCAAACTTTCTAGTGCGTCGAGCACCTCGTTGCGGTCAATGTGGCGCCCAGGCTCGATTCCCTGATCCACGTCTGCCCCCAGCAGGCGATAAGCATCCATGTGCAGCAGTCCCACACCGCGCTGTCCGGCGCGGTGGGTTCGTACGATGGTGAAAGTCGGCGATTGCACGCGCCCTTTCACCCCGAGCCCGGAAGCCAGTCCCTGAGTCAGCGTCGTCTTCCCTGCTCCCAGCGGACCGGAGAGCACGACGACGGTCCCTGCCTGCAGCGCCGCGCCTAGTTGTTCTCCCAACTGGCGCATGTCCTCCGCAGTGGCTACGTCGCGCGACCCGTCCGCGGAAAAGTCGGGCTCCCCGCCACTAAAGACACGCGCAATCCGCGGCCCGCGGGGCATCGTCAGCACTTCATAGCTAATCGTTCCCGCCAACTCCGCAAAGTCGTCAACACTTGTGCCACCCGGGCCGAAAATCACCGCCCAGTCTCCTGGCTTCACGTCGGTGGGTTCTTCCGCCGAGCCGAGTTCCACCACGATCTGATCCATGCATACCCGCCCGATCTGCGGATATGCACGCCCGTTGATTGTCACCTGCATCTTCCCCGACACGCTGCGCGGCAGCCCATCGGCGTAGCCCAGCGCCACCACTGCTGTGCGGGTGTCTCGCTGTGCCCGCCACGTGTGGTTATAGCTCACACCCTCGCCTTTGGGCACCACACGGGTCGTGATAACTCGGGCGCGCAGCGTCATCGCCGGACGAAGCTCGACGCCCGCCCCTGCCGGGTCGATGCCATATAGCCCGACGCCCGGTCGGACCAGTTGGTGGCGCACCTCCGGGCGGTTGAGCGTAGCCGGTGTGTTGGCAATGTGATTGCGGGGCACCTGCAAGCCGCGGGCGCGGCAAAACTCGATAGCTTCCGCAAAGCGGGTAGCCTGCAGGTCGTTAGCCGGTGACTGTGGCTCATCGGCGCTAGCCATATGGCTCATCACACCGGTGACGTTCACATGTTCAGTATGCGCGGCCAGCAGCTGCACCGTCGCTTCCCATTCGGCGGGGCTCACCCCGGAACGGGACAGACCTGTATCCACCATGAGGGATGCTCGCACCGGCACGTCCGCGCGGACGGCCTGCTCTACCAGGGTGCGTGCATGTGCCAACGAGGGAATACCTATAGTGATCTCCTCGGCGAAAACGTCCCTTAGGTCATCGGTGGGCATCCACATCCACGCGGTGATGGGGGCGTGAAGATAGCGCTCCCCCTTTGCCCGCAACAACTCCCGCAGTTGCAAGGCCTCCCCGAGTGTTGCCACTCCCAACTGTTCGACTCCGGCATCGAGCATTGCCGGCGCTACTTTGTCCACCCCGTGGTTATACGCATCGGCTTTCACCACCGCCATCACCCCGGCGGGCGCCGCAGCCTTACGGAACACCCGCACATTGTGCGCAATGGCTTCCAGGTCAACGACTAATTCCGCAAGGTGACGATCCGACATGTTCATAACCTTAGCCACCCCTCCTGGAATTCCAGGAAACGGGGCACGGCAGGGGGCGTCGATAAGAAAGAAACCCGAGCTATTCGACGGTGACGGACTTGGCCAGGTTGCGTGGCTTATCGATGTCCTGGTTGCCGCACTGGCGCGCAATGTCGGCGGCCAAGAACTGCAGAGGCACAGTAGACAACAGCGGCTGCATCAGGGAGGTAGTGCCCGGGATCTCCAGCAGCCAGTTGGCGTACGGGCGCACAGCCTCGTCGCCTTCTTCCGCAATGACGATGGTCTTGGCGCCGCGGGCGCGTATCTCCTGAATGTTGGAGACGATCTTGGAGTGCAGAACCGGGCGACCATTCGGGCTGGGGACGACCACGACGACGGGCAGGTCGTCCTCAATCAGGGCGATCGGGCCGTGCTTAAGCTCACCGGCGGCGAAGCCCTCGGCGTGGATGTAGGCCAGCTCCTTCAGCTTCAGTGCACCCTCGAGGGCGACCGGGAAGCCGACGTGGCGCCCCAGGAACAGCATGGTCTTCACCGGACCGAGATCCTCGGACAACTGCAGGATCTGCTGGCGCAGGCCAAGGGTCTTCTCAATCTTCTCCGGGATGGCCTCCAGGGCGTAGTAGATTTCCGCGATCTCGTCGGCGTACTTCGTGCCGCGGGCCTGAGCCAGAGCCAAGCCCACCAGGTAGTTCGCGGCAACCTGCGCCAGGAAAGCCTTCGTGGAGGCCACACCGATCTCGGGGCCGGCGTGGGTATACAGCACTGCGTCGGACTCGCGCGGAATCTGCGAACCGTTGGTGTTACAGACGGCCAGCACGCGGGCGCCCTGCATCTTCGCGTGGCGCACAGCCTCTAGGGTGTCGGCGGTCTCGCCGGACTGGGAGACAGCCACGACGAGGGTGCGCTGATCCAGCACCGGGTCGCGGTAGCGGAATTCGCTGGCAACCTCGATCTCGACGGGCAGGCGCACCCAGTGCTCGATGGCGTACTTGGCCAGCAGGCCAGAGTGGTAGGCCGAGCCACAGGCGACGACAAAGACCTTCTCCACACCGCGCAGGTCCTCGTCGGACAGGCGCTGTTCGTCCAAGACAATGCGGCGGCCATCGAAGTGGCCCGCCAGAGTGTCGCGGACGGCGGCGGGCTGCTCGTGGATCTCCTTCATCATGAAGGAATCAAAACCGTCCTTCTGCGCGGCATCCAAGTCCCAGTCGATGGTGAAGGGCTTACCCTCCACCGGATTGCCGTCGAAGTCGTAGATGTCGTAAGAGCCGGCGGTGATGACGACTGCGTTGTCCTGCCCCAACTCCACAGCGTTCTTCGTGCGATCGATGAACGCGGCCACGTCGGAACCTAGGAACGTCTCGCCCTCACCCACGCCAACAATGAGCGGAGTAGAGCGACGGCCGGCAATGATGGTGCCCGGGTGGTCGGCGTGGACGAACAGCACGGTGAAGGCCCCCTCCAGACGGGAGAGAACCTGCAGCGCGGAGGCCTGGAAGTCGCCCGCGGTCTCGCCCTCGTTGTAGGCGAGCGCCAGCAGGTGTGCAGCGACCTCAGAGTCGGTCTCGGATTCCAGCTCGATTCCAGCGGCCTCGATCTCGGCACGCAGGGTGGAGAAGTTTTCGATGATGCCGTTGTGGACGATGGCGGCCTTGCCATCGAAGGAGCGGTGAGGGTGTGCGTTGACGTCGTTCGGGCGGCCATGGGTGGCCCAGCGGGTGTGGCCGATACATGTGGAGCCCTGGAAGCTTTCGCGACCGACCTCATCGATCCGGTCGATCAGGTTTTGCAGCTTGCCTTCCTTCTTTTCGAGGTGCAGGGAACCCTGCTCGACAACTGCGATGCCTGCGGAATCATATCCGCGGTATTCCATTCGCTCCAGCGCATCCAAACCGATTTGGAGGGCCTCGGAGTTACCTACGTAGCCAACAATTGCACACATGCCTCTGACGATACACAATGGTCACTCGATTTCGGTAAGGTGAGAGGCTGTGGCAGATAAGATGAAGAACCTGATTACCCGCTTGGGCAAGCGTGGCCCGCACCGCGTGATGGTAGGCGACCTGAACTTCGCTGGAATTCCGGGGCGCGTGTATACCCCGGCGGAAGGCAACGGCATCCCCGGAATCGCTTTCGGGCACGACTGGCGTGTCGGCGTGGATTCCTACCACGCGTTACTGCGCCACCTGGCCAGCTGGGGCTTCGCGGTGGCGGCACCGGACACCGAAAAGGGTATTGCCCCGAACCACCGGGGTTTCGCCGCGGATCTGGAAACTGCACTGCAGATTCTGGCCGGTGTGCGACTGGGCAACGGCAACATCACCGTGCAGCCGAACGAACTGTACCTGGCTGGCCACGGCATGGGTGCTTCGGCCGCCGTGCTGGCAGCGACGGGTCGCCGCCACCGCAGCGAGCTGGAGGGGTACGAGACCCAGCCCACCATCGCCGGCGTGATGGCCGTGTACCCGGCGGATACTTCCCCGGATGCGACGGAGGCTGCAAAGTACGTGAAGGCTCCAGGCCTGCTGCTGGAGGCTGGCCGTCTGGGGGAAACTCCGATGGGTAACGCCAAGCGTATGGCTGCGCACTGGGGTGGCGACGTTGTTTACCGCGAGCTGTTGGCCGCCTCTGCCAATGGCTTCCACGAAAAGTACCTCCGCAACTTTGCACTGGGTTCCGGCCTGCCGCAGTTCGGCCAACAGGAGCTGGCGCGTGGTCTGATGACCGGCTTCGTTCTTGCTGAGCACGAAGACAAGTACAAGTCTTTCCGCGACGGCCACGCCGAGCTGAAGAAGACTCGCACTGCAACCCAGCACGAGCTGTACAAGAACCTGCCCGAGAACGTAGACCTAGACGAGCGTCTGGCGGAGTTCCTCTAGGCCTGCTCCTTAGTCGAAAATCCGTCCGCGAAGCCCGCGGGCGCCATAGCTTGGGCCGACGTTGCCTCCGACAGAAGCCACACCAGTAGCCCTGGTGCTACCCGGCTGTTTTTCCTTGTCTCCCTGCGCCTTTTTGGCTTCTTCGAGCTGGCGCGTGCACTCTTTGAGAGTTTCCTCGAACTCTCGCACCGATTCTTCGACCTCCGACATGTATTCGTCGACGATGCGCTGGTAGCGCGCCGTTAGTTCCTCTCTGCGGGTCACCACTCACCGCTCCTTTCGATGTGGACGCCCACTGCCGCAGCTCCCGCGCCAGCCAGTTCCACAGAGGTTCCTGTCACTTCAATGGATGCAGCTCCCGCTGCGGATACCCACACGTCCGGAGTCCACTGCGTAGACGGTGCTGGCTGCGGTCTCGGGTGTGCCTCCGGGTGCGGTGCGGGGTGAGGAGGCTGGTGCGGCGTACTAGAGTTCCCCGGAGCGGCGGGCGTGATCGGTTCCCCCTTCGTGTCGCTTGATGGTGGCGCTGGCGCCTTGTGCTCGGGCTCCGGCTTAGGTTCCTCGCAGTGGGGCTTCGGCTCCGGCTTGGGCTCCTCGCAGTCAGGCTTCGGCTCGGGTTCAGGCTTCGGCTCCGGCTTGGGTTCCTCGCAGTCGGGCTCTGGTTCGGGCTTCGGCTCCGGCTTGGGTTCCTCGCAGTCGGGCTCTGGTTCGGGCTTCGGCTCTGGTTCCGGCGTCGGCTCCGGCTGAGGATTCCCCACCGGCTTCTGTTCCACTTCAGCTTCGGTCGGGGCGGTACATTTATGCTGCTCGACTACGCACTCGTCTCGGTGAACGACCTCTTCCGCAGGCGGCGCCGACTCTGTCGCCGGGGCGGGCTCCGGCGCCGGCTGAGGTTCGGCTGCCTGCGGCGGACAGTTCTCCGTGGGCGGCGCAAGAGCCTCAGTGGCGCAATGTACGATCTCCTCCCACAATTTCACCGCACCCTGAATGTTGATCTGCAAGGATCCCGCCAACGGAGGCGCCGGTGGAGCCGGCGGCGGGGGCGGTGGCACCAGCGACTGCGTGGGCATAGGCATCTGCTCGGGCACCGGCGCTGGAGTAGCCACTGGCGCCGGAGCAGGCGCAGGGGCCGGTTGCGGAATGTGCGCCATAGCTGTCTGCGTAACCACCTGAGCCGCCGCCTGAGGTGCGTGGTGATGTGTAGGCCCAGTTTCACACGGTTGCTCGGGCGCCGGAGGGGGCGTCACTACCGTAGGCGCAGGGCCCGACGGCTCAGGAGCAGAGCTCTTCGGTGCAGGACAGTCCACGTGGGGCTTCTTGACCGGCTCCGGGCACGTAATCTGTTCGGGCTTCGGATCATGGCACACCGGCTTGTCCGAGTTCCCAGGCTCGCTGGCAGGCTTCGCGTCGCAAATCAACTGATCCAACGTCTTATCCAGGCACTTGTTGCGGCTGCGAATAATGTTCTCGGAAAGCTTCCCCGCAGCCTTTGCCAGCAGATCCATCATTATTTTTCCACCAGCCATCATGCCAATCACCGCCAGCCCGAAGACCTCGAGCTTTTCGGCAATGTCCTCAATGGTGCTCACTGATTTTTCCGAGGTCGTATCCATGATCTCGGCAGTATCCCTCACCGCCACGCAGCGATCCTGCACGCAGTGCTCATGGTCGCGCTGCTCCTTGCCCGCTTTCTCTGTAGCGTTGCGCGGCTTCGAATACGCCATCCCGTCCAGACTTTCCTCCGCGTACGCTTCGCCGTTCAGCCGGGGTGCCTGCTGTTTCTGGTTGCTTACGGGACCAAGCGAGGTGCGGATGGTCTCTGGGTTCATGCCGTGGGTGAATGACGCCGCAGTTTTCGCCCCGTCCACCGGTGCGCCATAGCGTGCCATGACATCGAGCGCAGCGTTCAGACGTAGATCCAAAGAGCCCGTCATGCCCAGCCACCCCCTGCGATCAGACTGGTGGCGTTTTCCTGCTCCGCCTGATCCACCCGATCAACCAATCCCACTAGATCTTCACCGGCTTTGGCTAGGCGCAGAGCGTGGTTCAGCCGCACCGAATGCCCCTGATCCACCAGCTCCAGGAACTGCTGCGCCTTAGCCTGCAACCCCGCCCCAAATGCCGCTACAGGCACGTTCGGACGGTTACCGCCCAAATGATCTGCCCAGCTTTGCTGCTCCTCCTGTAGCGCCGCCGCCCGATCTGCGGCGATCGCTGGTTCTACGTGTAACTCCCCCACGGTTTTTTGTCCCCCTTGAATTCCCCGGCAGCGCCTTCACAGCATGCACCCCGGCATGCCAACACTGCGCACTAAAAAACATCCGCACAGTTATACTGCGCGGATGTCAGAAAGGTTCGCGGGGAATTCCCAGTGCCAATTTCCGTCCGATCGGTGCCCGCTAGACCTCCGCCACCACTGCGGCCAGCTTGCCGGCGATGCGGCGGGCAGTGCTCGGGTCCGCGGCCTCCACCATCACACGGAATAGTTCTTCGGTGCCGGAAGGGCGCAGCAGCACACGACCCGCGTCACCCAGATCCTCCTCGGCCTTGGCAATGGCCTCGACGACGCGCTCGTCGTCCGCGATCACGGACTTATCCGCCACCGGCACGTTGATCAGAGTCTGCGGCAAAACGGTCATGATCTTCGCCAGCTCGGACAGCGGCTTGCCTGTCTGCGCCATACGCGCCATCAAGGTTAACCCCGTCAGCGTGCCATCGCCGGTGGTGGCGTGCTCGGTGATGATGACGTGTCCCGACTGCTCTCCACCCAGTGATAGATCGGATGCCAACAGCTCGGCCAGTACGTAACGGTCGCCCACCTTCGTCTCCAGCACCTTGATGCCGTTGGCTCGCATCGCCAACTTCATGCCGAGGTTGGACATGACGGTGGCCACCAAAGTGTTCTGCTTCAGCTCACCGTTTTCCTTCATGGCCACGGCCAGGATCGCCATGATCTGGTCGCCGTCCACCACATTTCCTTCGGAGTCCACAGCCAGACAGCGATCCGCGTCGCCATCATGGGCCAGCCCCAGGTCTGCCTGGTGCTCCAGCACAGCCTTCTGCAGCACATCAATGTGGGTGGAACCCACGCCGTCGTTGATATTTAAGCTATTTGGGCGGCTGTGGATCGCCACAACGTCCGCACCTGCCTGGCGGTAAGCCTCCGGCGCGGCAGTCGAGGCCGCTCCGTTGGCACAGTCCACCACCACGCGAATACCATCCAGCGGATGATTAATGGCCGTGCCCACATGAGCCAGGTAACGCTCCAGTGCATCTGCGGATTCATCAAGAATTCGCCCGATTGCTGCACCTTTCGGGCCGGTCTCCGGCAGATCCAGCATCGCCGCCTCGATCTCATCCTCCACGTCATCTTGCAGCTTGCGGCCACCCGCTGCGAAGAATTTAATACCGTTGTCCGGCATCGGGTTGTGAGAGGCGGAGATCATCACACCCATGTCGGCGCCGAAGTCGTCGGTAAGGAATGCCACCGCCGGAGTCGGGATCACGCCGACATCCAGCACGTCCACCCCCTGCGAAGCCATGCCTGCCGACAGCGCAGCCGTCAGCATTTCCCCCGATACGCGCGGGTCGCGGCCCACCACGGCGGTGGGGCGACGGCCGCCTACTTCTTCCTTGGATACCAGTACGCGCGCGGCGGCAGCACCCAGCTTCATTGCCAGCGTTGCGGTCAGCTTCCTGTTCGCTAGACCACGGACGCCGTCAGTTCCGAACAATTTACCCATGGGGCGCAATTCTACCTGGCCACCTTGCCGGTCTGGCGGGTGCCACTCCCGATATCAGCAAATTGTCATAAATGCTCCAATAAAGGGAAACCCCCACGTCCCGGCCGAAAAACTGCTCGGCTGGAGCGTGGGGGCGTCGCCACCAAAAAGGGCGAAGCGATTTAACGCTTGGAGTACTGCGGTGCGCGACGTGCCTTGTGCAGACCGGCCTTCTTGCGCTCCACGGCACGAGCGTCGCGGGTCAAGAAGCCAGCGCGCTTCAGGTCGGTGCGCTCTGCCGGGTTGTACTTGTTCAGTGCGCGGGCGATAGCCAGGCGGAATGCACCGGCCTGACCGGAGGGGCCACCACCATTCAGGTTGGCCTGGATGTCGAACTGGTTCTCGCGGTCCAGCAGGACCAGCGGAGCCTTAATCAGCTGCTGGTGCAGCTTGTTCGGGAAGTAGTCCTCCAGGCTGCGGCCGTTGCAGGAGAACTCGCCGGAGCCCGGAACCATGCGGACGCGGACGACAGCTTCCTTACGGCGACCAACGGTCTGGATGGTGCCCTCGAAGACGACCGGCTCAGCCTCAACCTGCTCGGTATCATCCTCGGAAGCGACGGAGTCACCGATGGAGGCAACGAACTCTTCGTTCACTGCGTCGGTAGCGGTGTACTCGCCCTCGAAGTTCTCCTCGACGGCAGCGTTCTGCTCGTCGGTTACGTTCTCGTTGTACTCAGTCATTACTGTGCCACCTGCTTGATCTCGTAGGTCTCAGGCTTCTGGGCCTCGAAAGTGTGCTCCGGGCCAGCGAAGACGCGGAGCTTCTTGATAGACGCGCGGGACAGCTTGTTGTGCGGCATCATGCCCTTGACTGCCTCCTCGATGACGCGCTCCGGGTGCAGCTCCAAGGAACGACCCAGGGACATGGTCTTCAGACCACCCGGGTAGCCGGAGTGACGGTAGCGCATCTCGCGGTCGCGCTTGTTGGAGGAAACGTGAACCTTGTCGGCGTTGATGATGATGACGTTGTCGCCGCAGTCAACGTTGGGTGCGAAGTAGGGCTTCTTCTTGCCGCGCAGCAGGTCAGCTGCGGTAACAGCAAGACGACCCAGCACCACATCGGTGGCGTCGATGACGTACCACTTACGGGTGATGTCACCGCTCTTCGGGTGGAAAGTAGTCACAGTGGACTCCTTAAAGTCTTGATCTTGGAACTGCCAGCCAGATGAACACTAAACACTGAGGTACGTGAGTGCTTCTGCGGCGGCCGGTTGTGACCCGCAGAAATGAATGTGCTCCGCCGTAGGCCGAGCGCCATACATACAACCCTTGGGAGTTTAGTGCAGACAAGCTTAAAGACCAAAAACGGTTGCGCTCTACCACTCGCTTTCTACCTGGGCAGCAGAAAACCCCGGCCGTTCCGTCTTTCCCAGTATGAGAAGTCGGAATTGCCGGGGTTTTGGAGGCTGACTGGTTAGCCAGCCGGGGATCTAACGATCCCGATTTTTATTACTTGCGAACGTCACCGTCAATGTCGGTGTCGATCTGCTCCTTGCGAACCTCTTCGGTGTGGCGCTGGGTCTCGGTGACCTGCTCCTTGTTCAGGGAGACCTTCTCTACCGGGACGGTCTCCTTGTTGACGGAAACGCGCTCTTCGCTCAAGGTAACGGAAGCTTCCTGGCCACCCTCGTCGATGCTGCCCTTGAAGTTTGCAGCCTCGTCAGCGGAGATCGGGGTGCGCTCAACGTGTACCTCTTCGCGGGTAACCGGAACCTCGACGGTCTCGGTGTCGGTAACAACGTACTTGCGCAGGCGAGCCTCGCCGGTCTGAACCTTGTCCTTCTGGACGTTCAGGCGCTCCTCAGAGCGGATGATCTCGCCGTTGTTGTTAACGTCGGCAGCAGTGTTGGCAGCAGCATCGCGGTCTGCAACCTCGCGGTCAGAAACCTCGCGGTCTGCAACCTCGCGCTCGTTTGCACCAGCAACGCCAGCGCCCGCAACGCCGGCACCAGCGGCGCCGGTGCCTGCAGCACCCTCGTGGCGATCCTGGGCGTCGCGCTCGTCAGCAACACCCTGCTGGCCAGCGTTATCGCCGTAACGGGTGGTGTCCTCAACATTGTCCAGGCCGTAGTGGCGGTAGATTTCGTTCTGCTGCTCCGGGGTCAGAGCCTGGTCAGCGTCGAAGTCCGGCGCGTCCTTAACGCGATCCTTGGCGAAGGCCAGGTTCAGGTTCTCGCCGTCGAACTTGTGGCCGCGCATCGGAACCAGGCTGGAGTTCATGCCGAACAGACCGTGGTTGACCTCGACGAAGGTAGGCTGACCGGACTTGTCGTCAACGAAGATTTCCTTGACGCTGCCCAGCTTGTCGCCAGCGTTGTCGTAAGCGGTTGCCTTGAAAAGATCCTTGATATCGTTGCTCATTTGTTAATAAATCCTTTCACCTTGTTGGTACGCAATACGGGGTTATGTCTTGCTTGGTGAGCACCAACAATGGGAAAATTACTTAGTGGTGTAGCTACAGCATTGGTGTCGCTGATTGCTTTCGTCTTTCCCGTACACAATTGACGCTACGCATGGTTTTATTCACGTTTCAACCAAAACGCTTTTCAATTAACAAAAAGTGCCGTTTCGCTCCACAAAGCCGCAGATCACAGCACACATTACAGTTCGGTTACATTTCTCAACAATGCGTCCGATCACCGAAAAGCGCGACCCTTGATGTCGAATAAAGAAAACCCTCAGGTTCCCCTTTAGATTTCTAAAGGAACTTGAGGGTTCTCGGTAAAGAAATGGTCTAGCTGGACTTTTACGCCCAGCTATTCGCTGCGTTGGTGTTGATCTCGCTCATGCGGTCGTTGGCCTGACGCACAGTACGGGCGATCTGCCCCAACACATCGTTGATCTCCCGTGCGGAATCGTCCCACTTCTTCTGCGCAGCACCGTAGCTTTCCGCAGCAGAACCCTCCCACTCGTTCACCATCGGCTGCAGGTCGCGCTTCAGATCACCCAACAGACTGTTGATGGTGTTGTTGCCCCGATTGATGTCATCCGCCGCGTTGGCGATCTGTGCGAAGTTGTACTGAATCATTTCTATCCCCTTTTAGAAAAGAATCTCTTGTGTAGTCGAGCGATCGGCCTTTAGGCTGCAGGCCTAAACATTGAAGGCCGAGGCGTTGTCTGCGTCGGTGTTATCGAAGTCGCCAGCGTTGGATCGGATGTTATCCGCGATGCTCTGCAGTGCCTCGTTCAACTTCCGTGCGTTTTCATCCCAGCGCTGCATCAGCGAGTGGAAAGAGCCCTGCGCCTGCCCCTTCCAACTTCCGGAGACATCCTCCACCACACCGCGCAGTCGGCTCAGCTCCCCCTGGACCTCGTCCTTTACACGATCGACGTTATTCGCCGCCTGGTTCATCGTGCTGACATCTGTTTTAAAGCTCATGCCTCAAACTCCCCCTATTTAGAATCTGCAATCGAATATTCATGCCGCCGGGTATCCCCCTGGATAGTCCCCTGTCGAAGGCGCCATCGTAAGAGTTATACTCACCAGCCACCACTAAGGTTCACCGCCTCCAGATCTTTTTTACGCAGCGGCACCAGGCTTCCTCTGCGGTTACCTCTCTGGCCGCACCGTGTCCACAAACTCCTGGCACACCTTTTCCCGTTGCTCGTTCCACTGCCGGTACTGGCAGCCGACCGAAATCTGATGTCCGTCTACGAGGCGGACGTGCCACAAAGTCGTCGAATTCGGATAACTCTCCTCGTAGCTCACCGGCTGGTTCGATACAACAGTCACCCCGCCCTCGCCTCCGTCCACGTCATTCAGGGCACTCAGCATCGCCGCGTCCAGATCGTCCTGCGTCTTTAGCGGTGTTTCCTTCGCCGCCACCAGTACACGCATCCCCTCGTCGTTGCCAACGTATTCTTCGCGTGCCCGCGTTGCGCTGCCGAGGCGCCACCCATCCACGTTCACGCTGATTGGTATATCCGCTCGCCGCACGCTCTGATCTGCCGACGTCGCACCATTCCTGTGTGGCTCGGGGAAAGGTTCGCTTACTTCTTCGGTCTGTTCTTCCGGTTGCTCGTCAGGCTGCCCCTCCGCGGGTGTGCTCACTTGCTCGCTCTCCTGCACACTCGCATTCCTACCCGTCGCCTGTGAGTCAAACACCGTAAACGTCGCCACCAGCCCGCCGATAATGAACAGCGCCAGCGCGGCCAACGCTATCGGCAGCCTACGGTTGTCTTTTTCTTCTTCCTTCTTTATGGACGCCCCTTCGTCTCCCCCTCCCCACTCCTCCGGTTCCCCTGCCGTCTCCTCTAAATAACTTCCCCGCTTGGGCGCACTGGCTGGTTCAGCTAGGTCAAGATGTTCCAACTCCTGCTGCGCCAGCGCCAGTTCACTGGCTACACGCAACACCGTATCGTTATCTACCAACCGCGCACGCACACCCATGATCCGCAGGTAGTGCACCACCTTCACTGCGAAGGAGCCGGTGACCAACACGTCTACCTCCGGCAGCCCAATCCCCCACGGGAACTGTTCGCGGGGTTCCGGCGGGTTCACCGCTGCAGCCTCCGGGTGGTCGAACCTCTGTTCCAGGACTTCGCTGACCATCTCATACAGCTCCGACAGTCGGCCTAGACTCAACCCGGAGCGCTGGAACTCAACGTCCACTATCGCCTCCGCGGTATCTGCTGCCTCCGCTGTGTCTGCTGCGCCCGCGGTGCCCGTTGTGCCCACTGTGTCTGCTGCGTCCGTGTCTACCGTGCCCGCTGAGCCTGCCGTGCCCCCTGGGTCCATTGCATCTGCCGTACCCGTGTACTGCAGATACCCCGGCTGCTGCATCTCGGCCTCCCCCGTCACCACAAAACCCGTGGCCAGGTCCGTTACTGTCATTCCGCTGACCAGCACACCCGACTCCTGCAGCGCCAACGCCTCAGCCAGCAGTCCCCGCGTCTCCCCAGTCTTCTGATCTACCCTCATCTTCTCCCCCGCTCAGGTGTTCTTGTGTCCATCAGTTTTCATCGGCAATCTCAGCCACGTGCACCGTCCACGTTTCCTTGTGAACATAGGCGGCGCGGCCCGTTAGGCGTCGTACCAAGCGAACCCCCGCGATCGGCCCGTCCTCACGCGGCGCAGAGAACAGCAACCACGCACTCTGGTCGCGCATGGCTTGCATCAGCGGCTGGTAAGCCGCGCGGGCGAACTGACCCGAACGGCGGCCGAGCACCAGGTGCAAACCAATATCGGCGGCATAAGGCAACAGAGGAACCAGCTGGTCCAGCCCAGGATCTGCGTCTGCATCGTCGACGACCACGAATAGTTCCGGGCCAGACCACCAGCTCCGCTCGCGCAACTGCTGCGGGGTAACGTCGCTGCCAGGGATGCGTTCCCGCAACGTCGCAACCCACGTGGTCAGATCGGCACGGAAATCCTCCGGCACGCGGTAGCCCGCAACCCCTAAAAGTCCGCGGCGGGTATCCGTGACCAGGAACTCTGGCGGCTCACCGGTGTGGCTACGAGTCTCCGCAACCGACTGCATCACCGCGCGCAAAGCCGTCGTCACACCACTGCCCGCCTGGCCGATAGCCACCAGGTGCGGGAAGGTACCCCGGTCCCAACACACCGGATCCAGGCGGGGCCCACCGATAGCAAATGCCTGTGGATTGCCCAGCTCCTCCCACCCAACGTGGTCCGGCAACACGCGCATGGCCACCTCCGGCTCGCCACGCCGGGCGCTCTCCATCCGCACGTGCTCGATGTCCTGCGCGGTGGAATTGACACATTGCACATGCTTACCGCGAGGCGACACACCCCGGCCCGGCACGTCGGGCAGGGACTTCTGCGCATCGCGGAAGTGCGCATCCAGCGGAGTCATCCGCAGTTCAATCTGCCCGGTCAGCACGTCGCGCAACGATGGGCGGAAGTTCCACCGCAGCGCCGTGACCACCACGTGCAGGCCGCGCTCCAGGCCGGTGGTCGCCAAGCGGATTAAACGCTGTTCTTCCTCACCATTGCCCGCACCAGCTGTACCAACCTGATCCAGGCCGTCGATGACCAACAGGCGCTGCCCCACGGTCTGCTCCATTTCGTCGAACAGTCGAGCTAAGCCATCGGGTCCCACCACCGCCGCCACCTGCGGCAAACGCTCCAACTCTCGCAGGCCACCGCCAGGATCGAAGATGTACACCGGCCACCCCGGCGAACTCAGAACCCAGCCCAGCACCAGGCTGCGCACCGCCGTGGTTTTACCCGCGCGGGGCTGACCCACGATCGCCCAGTGCTTGCGGCGCAGATCCACATCCAACGGCACCTGCAGTCCCTCGAAGGGCAAATCCTCTAAGCCGATGCGGGCCACTCCCGGCGCGCGGGGCTCCATAACCTCGCTGGCCGGTAAGTCTTCTACCAGCGGCGGTAGCCACACCGGATTCTTGTTCGGCCCTTCCAGCCGATCGATGACCATCCGCATAGTGGTCGTTTCCGCCTCTACGGTAGACCCGAGCACCCGCACCAGCCGCTGGTCGCGGGGCAGCTCGGGGCCAGAGACGTAAGCCGAGTGGAAACGCACTTTGTCCCCGGCAGAAAGGATCGCCGCGCCCGGGGTGGCCGGCAGCTCGTACGCCTCGGTCGTGCCGATCAACGCGCGGGATTCGGAGGCGGAGAACGTGCGCAGCGCAATGCGGTAACTCAGGTGCGATTCCAGCCCTCGCAGTCGCCCCTCCTCCAGCCGTTGGGTGGCCAGCAGCAAGTGCATCCGTAGGCTTCGCCCCAAACGCCCGATGGCGGCGAACACTTCGGCGAACTCGGGCCGGGCATGCAGCAACTCGGAGAACTCGTCTACCACGATAAATAGCGCTGGCATCTGCCCGGGGTAAGTGCGGTTGTATTCGGCCGCCGTGGTCAGGCCAGCAGCGCGTAGTTTTTCTTGACGCCGATGCATCTCCCCCAGCAAGCTATCCTGCATTCGGTCGACCAGCCCCGCTTCTTCAGCCAGGTTAGTAATCAGCGCGGAGGTATGGGGCAGGCGATCCATTCCCAGAAAGCTGGCGCCGCCCTTGAAGTCCACCAGCACAAAGTTCAGCTCTTCCGGGCTGTGTTGGTGGGCGAAGCTGATCACTACGCTTTTCAACAGCTCCGACTTTCCACTACCCGTGGCGCCTACACACAGGCCATGCGGGCCGATGCCTCCCAGGGCGGATTCTTTAATGTCCAGGTACACCGGAGCGCCGGAAAACCCGATCGGTGCGCGCAGGTCTCCACCGGGTAATTCCAGCAGGGACGTGCTGGATTTCACTGTGGATCGGGCACGGCAGATCTGGGCCAGTTCTACCTCGCTAAGCTGGTCTGCTACCCCGAACGGAACCCAGCCATCAACGGTCCAGGCGCTCAGCAGACATCCGTTCTCTGCGTCATCCACCTGCAGCAATAGGCCATGCCCTTTGGCGTTCTCCACCCATTCCTCGGTGGGCTCCGTAACGATAGCGCCGGCGACTACGGGGCTCTGCCCGGTACAGAAGTGCACCTTGCGCGGCCCATCGTGCGGCAGCCACTGTTCGAATGGGCCGGTAATCCCGATAACGTCCGGGTCCTGCATCGCCAGCTGTGCCTGCATGGCGCGCGCCAGACCCGCTGCCCCGTCGCCAAGCAGCACGATGCAGTGGAAGCTGGACAGCTCCACCGAGACCGGAGCCTCGATGGTGGCGTAGCGCAGCGCGACCTCGCGCAGGCTCATTGCACTGACGGGCTCTAAGTCTTCCGGCGGCGCGCTGACTGGCACCTCCAGCGGATCGTCCGGAGTCTGCACTGCCGTGCCGATGCGGACCACTCCCGGCTCGGCAGTCACATCGGTGCCGGTGTGCACGTGTGTCCACAGCGCCTGCGGGTGCGGGTGGGCCGCCAGCATAGTCTGTAGCTGCTCTTTATGGCTGCGCTGCACGCTGTCTTTCAGCGCGTCGATGTGCCTATGGAACGAACGTCGAGTTTCATCCACGTTCGCCCCCGGTTGGAACATCATCGCCATGCTGCCCAACATCATCAGCGGAAAGATAAAGCTGATGGGGTTGCGCCCGGACCCGGACAAAATCATCGCGGCAACCATGCCAACCACCGCGATCAGCATGACGGCAGGCATGAGCAGCCTAATGAACGGTTGTTTGTCTCTCGGCAACGTAGGCGGCGCCTGTGTTTGCATAGTGCAGAAATCCCCCGATTTCCTACTCGTCCCCGTATTGTCCCCCATCCAACCCCCTGGATGTGGTTTCTGATTCTAAACCTTCCCCTGGGGAACCGCAGGGCAAGCGCGTGAACCACGTCTGGGTTACTATCTGTGCCGTGTAAGCCACACCGGTCACTCGCACCGGTCGGTTACGCTTGCAGCACAGAACGGCGAACGTCCAAGGGGGGATCTTCGCCAACCAACCGCGTCGAACGAACGCATTCAACACTTTGCACAGGGGGATTTAAGTGCTGGCTCTAAGCATTTCCGTGCCCGCGAAGGGCACCACCATCAACGCCGCGATCGCCGACCACGTGCCGGTCGCAGAACTCATACCGCACCTCGTGGAGGCGGAACCCGGAGAGCACTGGACTCTTCACCGAGCTGTCGGCCAGGTCCAGCCGCAGCACACGCTAGCGGAGGCCGGGGTGCGCCCCGGCGAGTCGCTGACCTTACAGATCGCCGCAATTCCCGCCCCACCGGCCGAGGCCGTCGAGGAGCTCTCCGGCCCCATCCCCACCAGCCCTGCTGCCTGGGTAGCTGCTGCCATCGTGGCGCTGTTTAGCCTGCAAGCGGCACCGGCGTGGCACCCGTTGGAAAATCGGCTCGTGGGCCCCGGGGGCGCCGTCAACATCAACCACTCTGCAGATACCGCAACGATCGCGGCGACCGCCGTGGCAGCACTCGCCGCAGCGGCGGCCTCTTTGCACCACCGCAACTTCAGCTACCTCGCCGCGATCCTGGGCTTCGGACTGGGGCTGCACGTCAATGTCCTATGCGCGTGTTTTGTGGCGGCGGCGCTGGTGTGGCGCAGCGGCCCGGCGCGGATCGTAACGGTCACGTGGGTCGTGTTCGCAGCGGTGAACTTGTGGCCGGGGATCACGCTGCTACTGGCTATGTTCGCGTTGGCTTACTCGGGACAGATCGCGATCGGTCTGGCGGGAATCAAGCTGCCGAGGGTGCCGGCGACCGGTGTGTTTACTCCGCCGACGACCACGCGGGCGGGGCAGGTGGTGGAGGTGCACTCCGCCCTGGTAGTGGCCATCGTGGTGGTGCTGGGTGCGTGTGTGTACCAACTGGCGCCGTGGGGCGAATCACTGAACCTGTGGACTTCCGCGCTGCTGGTAATGGTGGCGGTACTCGGCGTGAGTGCGCGCAGTACTCGGCCGGTGCACTCGGTGGCATTGGCAGCGCTGTCGGCGGCGACAATTCTGTGGCTGGCTTTGCACGAACCGTGGGGTGCGGCGTGCCTTGTGTTGGTCGGGTTGCCTGCGGTGCGCGTCCAGTCGCCAATGCTGGGCCGCGCGATCGACATGGTGGAGGCTGTCGCGTTCTGCCTGGCCATCCCACTGGCACTGCAGACCACAGGGCTGTTTACGGTGATTCGGGGCATTGGCTGATGATCGTTCAGGACTCTTCGCCACACGGGAACTGCCAGGAAGGCACGGTCGCCCCGGCAGGAACAGTACCGTTGCCGGATATAGGCGCCCCCTCGTACCCAGCACTGCACGCCCTGTCGCAGGGCCGGGGTGTGGACGTGGCTGTGATAGATACGGGCTCCGCCGGGCCGGGCGTGTTGGGCGACCGTGACTACTGCGTTTTGCACGGATCCGTAGTCACCAGTGTGCTGCTCGCGGTAGCGCCAGAAGCCACGGTGCATTCCCTGCGACATAGCGCAGCCCCCGACCGGGCCGAGGGCACGGTGGAGGATCTTGTCCGCGCGATCGACAAGGCGCTGAAGGCGCGGGTGAAGATCATCAATATCTCGATGGTGGCCTGCGAGGATACGGCGGAATTGCGCGGGGCTATCGGCCGCGCGGAAAAGGCCGGAGTGTTGGTGGTGGCCTCTACCGGCAACACTGGCCAGTGCCCGGAGGGCGGCCCAACTTTTCCTTCTAGCCTAGATCCGGTGCTGGCGGTGGGCGCTGTAGCGCCGCGCGTGCGAAAGCCGGTGGCAGGTGACAGTAGCACCGCCGCACCGAAGGCAGAATCCGGCGCGGGGAAGGCGAACTCCGCCGACCAAGGCCGCGTGCCCGCGCAGTACAGCGCGCCGACGCACTGGGTGGATGTATTCGCACCCGGTGGGCCGGTCGAGGGGCAGGTAGATGTCCGGGGACAGGTGCACACTATCGTCGGCAACCCCGACCCCTTCGAGGGCACCAGCTTCGCCGCGCCCGTTGTTACCGGAACAGCCGCCCTGGTCTGGCAGATCGTGCCTCACTTCAGCGCACGCGAGGTCCGCGACCTTTTGACTTCCACGGCCTCCCCCGGCGCAAGTGGACCGGGACTAGGCAAACAACTGTTGGTTGTCGATCCCGCCGCTGCGGTGGATAGAGCCTTGGACCTGCGGGACGCGAAGGCCCGGGACAGCGGCACCGATGGTTCAACGGATGCGACCTACGCCTTGCATACCGTCCGCACTCACCCCAATGAACCAGGCGCCGCCGATTACTCCGTGCCCGTCGTGCTGTCCTTGGTGCTCGCGCTAGGCATCATTGCCACGGTGGTCTGCCGGGCTTTCTCTGCAGACAGTAGGCCCCCGTCCGGCAACGAAGCCACCCGCGCGAATTGAACGCTCCGCTCCGTGGTGAACCCCAAGGCGTGCAGTTCGGACTCGCTACCCACGGAGTAGCGCACGCCGTTTTCGCTGATTAGCACGTATCCGCGCTCTGTCTGCAGCGCGGCGGTGCCGCGCGGGCCAGAGAACGCGGTCGGCTTGTCTGCAACCAGCACATCGTGGATACCGGCGGCAGAACTGCCTGCCGGCTCCGCCAACCCATCCGGCCCCGCGCATACCATCTGCGGCTGCGCCCACGACACGGGCTGCTCGACGTCGAACTCCGGAATCCCAACCAGCACGTCTACGCTGGGTTGGCGCATGACGTTTGCCAGTGGCGCCTCCACCGAAGGAACCGGACTGCTGGCGAGGGCAAAATCTCGCCGCGAACCCTTGACCTCCCCCACGCCCTCCCGATCCACTAGAAACGCCCGGTCGCCAGAGGTCACTACCCTGCCCGCCACGTCGAAGGGCGCGGGCATGCGCGTCTTTCCTACGGGCATGGCTATGTCGGGGGTACGGCGGAACTGCTGGACCAACCCATCAGTAGCCGGAACCGCCTCCGTGCCGAAAGCTCTGGCTGCGTCTGGAGTTATGCGGGCGCGAGTGGTGGCGTCGATAAGCCAATACCCCGACGGCGCAGCCAATAGGGCGTGGCGATGGGCCGTGATGTGCTCCGTGGCCACGACCGTTCCCACGCCACCGGCCGCCCGATCGCAGTACAGCCACTCGCGATCCGGCGCAGCAACCAACCCCGGCACCTGCGGAATACCAATCGGCTGGCCCAACGGAACCTGGGATAGCTGCTCAGCGGTGGTTTTCTGCACCTCAACGGGCTGCTGCAGAATCAGCCGCGCGGATGCGACGTTGGTGATTGGATGGTAGGAATCCTCCAGCCGCACGTGCAGCGTACCGGTCTCGTCGGCCACTAGGTCCGCGCCGTCCAAGCCCGGCTGTGGGCGTAGCAGCCCCAGCATCACCGCCCCTCCGGCGATCAGCAGGCTAAGCAGCACGCCGACGACCAGTGCGCGCCGCTGGCTGCGCAGCGGATCGTGAGCCATTCGCGGATCGCCGATGACCAGCGCGAGCTCAAGCCTGCGCAGTAGAAAGTTAAATCCAGATACTTGTATCCCCGTTGTGCGCATGTGTGCTGCGCTCCCCCTCGTTGTGTTTGTTGTGGCTAGCCCCCGCTAGCGCGCTTAAGTATTCCATGATTGAATTGCTGGCGCGAGGGGAACCTTGCATACGGGGGATTTTCTACTTTGGGGGATGGGAATAATGGGTTCTGTGGCTCTTTCTGCCGCCGATTCTGCCGAGGCACAGCATACTGCCTGGTGGGCGTGGGTTCTTTGCGGGGTGGTAGCCGTTGCGTGCATCGCGGCAGGTTGGTTCGCCTTTGCCCGCAGCCGAGCCACTACAGACCAGGGAACGCGCTGGTTTCGCCTACTGTGTGTGCACGACAGACTGTGGGGCCAGCCGACGTCTCGGCAGATCTCTAGCGACCGGTTGGCCGGCGGTTTGGGGCTTAGTCTTCTAGACGCCACTATCTCCACCACAACCGTCCCCACCACACCTTTCGGGCGCGGCTGGCTGGGGAGCTCCCATGCCACGCTGGTGGGCGTGCCAGAGCACGCGGCAGCGCGGATGCCTTTCGCTGCCAGCGGGTGCGGGGTGTGGGCACTACCGGCCGCGGCACCGCCGGCAGGTGCCCAGGTGACCGCGTTGGCAGAGCAGCTGACGGTTCCGGCGGCGCCGGGGTGGTTCGTCGGGCTGACCGATGCGGGCGAACCCATGCAGGTGCACCCCATCCCTGGGGCGACGTTTGCGGTGTTCGGCACGGCGCCCCAGTTGCGCGCGGTGGAGGGATCGATGAACTGGCCGGCAGAAATCTACGAAGTGCAGAGGTTCGGCGGTGGTGGAAACGCCACGGAAGACGCAACGGCGGCTGCGGACGGGACAGACGGTGTGGACGGGGCAGACGCTGCGGGCAACAGTGCCGCGAAGACTCAGGTACTGCTGGTGGAAATTCCGCCGGCTGCGCGGAGCACACAGCACGGCACCCACCACAGCGCACATCGCCCGACCGCTCAGGTTGGCACTGGCTTCGCCGCCGCAGAGGCTGTACTGAGCCAGGGGTGCAAACGACTGCAATTGCTAGGCCACCCTACGGTGGATGTCTGCATTGCGGTGCCGCCCGTGGGCACGGGAACAGTCCTCACACACGGTAAACACCGGGAGTACTTCAACTTCTTCGCCGTCACGGCTGCACCGGCGACTGCGACGGCGACTGCGACCGCTCCCGCGCCCGCGCCCCCAGCTACGGCTACGAATACCACCCCGGGATTAACCCAGCGCCCCAAGACCGTTAAATCCCACCGAGCGCAACCCCGCTCCCACAAGCACCGTTTCCCTCACGGCTCGGTGCCAGGTGCTGTGGGCTCCCCCGGCTCCGCAGCTTCCGCTCCCTCCGTGGACGACTCCTTGCCCAGGCCCACCGGCGAACGCTTAGCGCGGGTTGTCAGTGCCCGTTCCGCTAGCTCTTCGTCGGCTGGGTAATCCACCCGCACCAGGTTCAGCCCCTCTGCGGGCGCGACTGGCACCGCAGAGCTGCGCTTCTTTTCTTTCAACAACCCAGGGGTGAAGTCCTCCGGCCGCTTACCCGACCCGACCGTCAACGCCGCCCCCACCAGCGAGCGCACCATCGACCAGCAAAACGCATCGGCGGTCACGTGGGCTTCATAGGTTTGGGGCTCTGCTTCCGTGGAGACATCCACCCAGCGGAACTCCTGCAGCTCGCGGACAGTTGTCGCCCCCTCGCGGGCTTTGCAAAACGCAGCGAAGTCGTTCAACCCCAGCAGGGCATCGGAGGCCGCCTGAGTCTTAGCTAGATCAATCGGCTGGCGCCACGCTGCCGTATCCCGCGCACGCACTGGAACGGGGCCAGCCGGGTGGGTCGTCACGCGATAGACGTAGTGTCGGCGCAGCGCGGAGAAGCGGGCGTCGAACCCCTGCGGAGCAACTGTCGCCCCATGCAACCGTACGTCGGCAGGCAACATGCGCGACAGACGTCGCACCAGATCCTCCGGCCGTGTCAGCGAGCGCTGTCCGAACGCCTCCAGCGGAATATCTGCATGACAGACCTGGCCGCTGGCGTGCACACCCGCATCAGTACGGCCTGCGACGACCAGCTCAATCGGGTGGCGGGTGACCAGCGACAGTTTGTCCTGCAGCACCCCCGCGACGGTGCGCAGTCCGCCAGACTGAGTGGCCCAGCCGTGGAAGGCCGTGCCGTCGTAGGCAACCTCCAGGCGCACGCGGACGAGCTCGCCGGGTGCCTGGTCTAGCATCCCGGCCTGCAGGTTTTCGGGCATGATCGGCCGCCTTTCTACGCTCGTCGTCGATGCTTTATGGTTGGTGGTTCCTGTACGCGCGCCTTAGTCTAGTCTGTGTGAGCGATAACGAATTCTCCGCATCCACCCTGGACTCGCGCGCCCGCCGTTTAGTTACCTGGGTAGCTGCTCTTAACGGTCTGGGTTTTGTCATTGAGGTGACGATTGCGCTGGTCATCGGCTCGGCCGCCCTTTTTGCGGACGCCGCAGACTTCCTCGAAGACACCCTCATCAACGTGCTCGTGCTCACCGCCCTGGGGTGGTCGGTGGCCAGCCGGCGGAAGGCCAGCTACGGCCTGGCGGGGTTGATCCTGATTCCGGCTTTCGCCGCCTTCGGCACGGCCGCGTGGAAGATCGTGACGGGTACGCCACCGGAGCCAACGACTCTAAGCGTGACGGCCATCGGCGCACTGATAATCAACCTGGTGTGCGCTGCGCTGTTGCTGCGACTGCGCGGCGCGAATAGCGCCCTGGTTCAGGGGGCGTGGCTGGCGGCGCGCAACGATGCCGCCGCGAATCTGCTCATCCTCGGTGCCGGCGTGGTGATGCTGTTCTGGGCCAGCGCCTGGCCGGACATCGTGGTCGGCGTGATTATCGGCCTAATTAACCTATCGGCGGCGAAGGAGGTCTTCGAGCAGGCTCGTGCGGAGGAACCGGAGCTGGAGATGGACTAGCCGACTCGCCGGGCGGTGCTCAGCCAGACTTCTGAGCCATAGGCGACATTGGGGACAGGTGGGGACCGCGGGGGCGTCAATAGTAAAAGACAAGAACCAGAAAAAGCGGGCCACGCGCTACCCGATTGGGTAACGGTGGCCCGCCTCAGAGCTTGGCGAAGGCGCCGGACTTACTTGTCCTCAGCGGCCTCAGCCTCGTCAGCGTCGGCAGCCTCGGCGGACTGTGCCTCAGCGGCCTCAGCCTCGGCGGCCTTGTCGGTTGCGGTGTCAGCCTCAACCTCCGGTGCCTCCTCAGCCTTGGTCTCCTCGGCCTTGGCCTCTGCAGCCTCGGCCTCAGCCTTCTTCGCCTTAGAAGCAGCAACGCGGTTAGCGCGCTCTGCCTCGGTGGAGGCCAGCTGCTCCGTCACCAGGGAAATCTGGGAGATCGGAGCGTTGTCGCCCTTGCGGTTCTCCAGCTTGATGATGCGGGTGTAGCCACCCGGACGGCCTTCGAACTTCGGGGCCAGCTCGTTGAACAGGTAAGCAACAACTTCCTTGTTCGGGATGAGCTTCAGCACATTGCGGCGATCCGCCAGGGTGCCGCGCTTGGCCTTGGTGATGATCTTTTCGACGTAGGGGCGCAGCAGCTTCGCCTTTGCGTCCGTGGTCTTGATGGCGCCGTGCTCAAGCAGCTGAGCAGCGAGGTTGGACAGGATCTTCTTCTGGTGGGAAGCAGAACCGCCCAGGCGGGCGCCCTTCTTTGGGGTAGGCATTAGTTCTCCTCGTGTGGATCTTTAAATCAGTGAGCGCGTGCGGTTAAACCACCGGGTTATTCCGCGATGTCCTCGCCCTCGGTGTCGATGAACTCGCCGGTCTCTGCGTCGTAGCCTTCAATATCGTTGATATCGAAGCCCTCCGGCGCGTCCTTCAGGCCCAGACCCAAGCCAGCCAGCTTGACCTTGACCTCGTTGATGGACTTCTGGCCGAAGTTGCGGATGTCCAGCAGGTCGGACTCCGTGCGTGCAGCCAGCTCGCCAACGGTGTGAATCTCTTCACGCTTCAGGCAGTTGTAGGAGCGGACGGAGAAGTTCAGGTCCTCGATCGGCATGCTGTAGGCAGCGATGTGCTCGCTTTCCTGTGGCGACGGGCCGATCTCGATGCCCTCTGCTTCGTTGTTCAGCTCCTGAGCCAGACCAAACAGCTCCACCAGGGTCTTACCAGCGGAAGCCATGGCATCGCGGGCAGTGATGGAGTTCTTCGTCTCCACGTCCAGGATCAGCTTGTCGAAGTCCGTGCGCTGTTCCACACGGGTAGCCTCAACCTTGTAGCTGACCTTCAGCACCGGGGAGTAGATCTGGTCGACCGGGATACGTCCGATCTCAGAAGAAGCTGCGGCAGCCGGAACGTAGCCGCGGCCACGCTCGACAACCATCTCGATTTCCAGCTTGCCCTGCTCGTTCAGGGTGGCGATGTGCAGATCCTGGTTGTGGACCTCCACGCCAGCCGGAACCTCCACGTCGGCACCGGTTACCTCGCCCGGGCCTTCCTTGCGGATGTACATCGAGACGGGCTCGTCGGAGTCGCTGGACAGAACCAGGGACTTGATGTTCAGGATGATGTCGGAAACATCTTCCTTCACGCCCGGGATGGTGGTGAACTCGTGGAGCACACCCTCGATGCGCAGGGAGGTCACTGCCGCGCCCGGGATGGACGACAGCAGGGTTCGGCGCAGGGAGTTACCCAGCGTGTAGCCAAAGCCCGGCTCCAGCGGTTCGATAATGAACCGGGAGCGGGAATCGTCGATGAACTCTTCCGTGAGCGCGGGGCGCTGTGAAATGAGCATTGTTAAAGCTTCTCCTTTTTCGGCGACCGCTATATGACGCCGTTACGGGGACAACCGCCACCAGGTTTGGTGGACGGTGCGGACGGTAGAAACCGCGTTGGGTGTTCTATCCGAAGTAAGTCTAACGAATAGGTACGTCAGGTTTACTTCGAGTAGAGCTCGACGATCAGCTGTTCCTGCAGCGGAATGTCGATCTGAGCGCGCTCGGGCAGCTGGTGCACGAGGATGCGCAGAGTGGACGGTACGACCTGCAGCCAAGCAGGAACGATCGTATCGACCAGGGCTTCCTGAGCCTCTTCGAACCACAGCATCGCGCGGGACTTCTCACGCACGTCGATGATGTCGTACTGGGAGACCTTGTAGGAAGGAACGTTGACCTTCTTGCCGTTCACGGTGAAGTGACCGTGAGAGACCAGCTGGCGAGCCTGGCGGCGGGTGCGTGCCAGACCTGCGCGGTAGACAACGTTGTCCAGGCGAGACTCCAGCAGGATGACCAAGTTGTCACCGGTCTTACCCGGGCGACGGTTGGCCTCTGCGTAGTAGCGACGGAACTGCTTTTCCAGAACGCCGTAGGTGTACTTCGCCTTCTGCTTCTCCTGCAGCTGCAGGAGGTACTCGGACTCCTTGATGCGAGCACGGCCAGCCTGCCCCGGAGGGTAGGGGCGACGCTCGAAGGAGTTGTCGCCGCCGACGAGGTCGACGCGGAGGCGACGGGACTTACGGGTTACGGGGCCGGTATAACGAGCCATTTTCTATCCCTAATCCTTTCTTCTCTTTAGACGCGACGACGCTTCGGCGGGCGGCAACCGTTGTGCGGCTGCGGGGTGACGTCGGCAATGGTGCCAACCTCGAGGCCCGCGGTGGACAGGGAACGGATAGCGGTCTCGCGGCCGGAGCCCGGACCCTTCACGAAAACGTCAACCTTCTTCATGCCGTGATCCATTGCCTTACGGGCAGCGGACTCGGCAGCCATCTGAGCGGCGAAGGGGGTGGACTTACGGGAGCCCTTGAAGCCGACGTGGCCCGAGGAAGCCCAGGAAATCACAGCGCCCTTCGGGTCCGTGATGGACACGATGGTGTTGTTGAAGGTGGACTTGATGTATGCGTGGCCGTTGGCCACATTCTTCTTTACGACGCGACGGCCGGAACGGCGCGCGCCGGAACGAGTCTTCGGAGGCATAGGTTACTTCTTCTTTCCTGCGATCGTCTTCTTGGGGCCCTTACGGGTACGAGCATTGGTCTTGGTGCGCTGACCGCGGACCGGCAGGCCACGGCGGTGGCGCAGACCCTGGTAGGAACCAATCTCAATCTTGCGGCGAATATCGGCCTGGACTTCGCGGCGGAGGTCACCCTCCACCTTCCAGGTGTTCTCGATAACGTCACGCAGAGCGGACAGCTGCTCGTCGGTCAGATCCTTGGAGCGAAGGTCAGGGGAGATGCCGGTCTTTTCCAGCAGCTCCTTGGAACGGGCGGGGCCAATTCCGAAGATGTAGGTCAGTGCGACCTCCATGCGCTTTTCGCGTGGCAGGTCAACACCAGCAAGGCGTGCCATAGGGCAGTTTCCTTCCGGTTTAGCGACGGTTTTCTCCACACTCGTCCCTGTTGATCCTTCGAGTATCTCGCCAACAGTCACGGAAGAGACTGTTCGGACACCAGGTGCCTTCAACGTGCGAAACCAACACCCCAACAATTGGGGTGTTGGAAGGAGGGCTCCGGCCGCCGCGGCCAGAGGTAGTGACTAGGCAGGGCCCACCTCAGCGGTTCTGCCCAGATTGGATGTGTGGAGGCTTAACGGTTTACTTGTAGCGGTAAACGATGCGCCCACGGGTCAGGTCGTAGGGAGACAGCTCCACCACGACGCGGTCCTCGGGGAGGATACGGATGTAGTGCTGGCGCATCTTGCCGGAGATGTGAGCCAATACCTTGTGGCCGTTGTCCAACTCGACACGGAACATCGCGTTCGGCAGGGGCTCGACAATGCGACCCTCAACCTCGATGGCGCCTTCCTTCTTTGCCATATCCTCCAACGTTTCCCCAGCTCAGCAGCTGGAATGGGTGATGTTTTGCTACATTTGGCACAGTCTAGGGATCTCGCTCACGCCAGCTTTCTTGTGGGCCAGCCGATGCGAAAACCTCTTGCACCAACTGCTTACAATACACGCGACCTGCACAGATGCAAAAACGCTCGCGCCTCCCCTCCAAGGAAGGGCGGTGCGAGCGTGGGGGCGGCGCGAGCGTGGGGGCGGCGAGAGCGGGGCCGACGTTAGCCGTCAAGCCGTCGAGCCGTCGGCGGTTGTTCCTCGCTTGTTCCTCGCGGGCCAGGGCTAGGCGTGCTGCACTTCGCGGCGCAGCTGTCCGTTAGCCAGACGGTTCACAGTCAGCGCAATCGCGCCATCACCGGTGACGTTACATGCAGTACCGAAGGAGTCGATGGCGATGTAGGCGGCGATCATCAGCGCCACCTGGCCGTCGTCGAAGCCCAGCTGAGACTGCAACAAGCCGACGGCCGCCATAATGGCGCCACCCGGCACGCCCGGGGCGGCGATCATCATCACGCCCAACAGGAAGATGAAGCCCAGGGCCATACCCGGTGTCATGTCGATACCGGTCATGTACACAATGGAGAATGCGAACAGGGCGATCTTCTGCATGGAGCCAGAAAGGTGCACCGTCGCACACAGCGGCACCACGAAGTCTGCCACGGACTGGGACACACCGTTCTTACGGGTGCACTCCAGCGTCACCGGAATAGTCGCGGCAGAAGAAGAGGTGCCTAGCGCTGTGAAGTACGCGGGCAGCATGTTCTTTAGCGCAGTTATCGGGTTGCGCCCCGCAAACGCGCCGGCCAGCAGGTACTGGAGTGCCAGGATCAGCCACGTCATAATTACGGCAAGGATCAGCACCTTCGAAAACTGTACGATCGTGACCTTGAGGTTGCCGTTCATGCCCATAGTCAAGAACACACCGAAAATGTAGTACGGCAGTAGTGGGATGATGAACTTCTCGATCACCCGCATGCTTACCTCGCGCAGTTCCTCTGCGCCCTTATACAGAATCTCCGTGCGCATGGAAGCCATCGCGATTCCCACGGTAAAGGCCAGCAGCAGCGCGGACATCACACCCAGCGGCGGGTCCATCTCGACGGAGAAGAATGGCTCCAGCGCCCCTGCATCGATGTCTTCGGCTTCGATCATCGACTCGTTCCCCAGCAACGACGGGTACGTGCCCTCCGCCACACCGTAGGCAATAAGACCGGAAATGACGGTAGACACGTATGCGATGCCCGCAGTCACGCCCAGCCATTTTCCTGCCCCGCGACCCAGGCTGGCAATAGCCGGTGCGATGAGAGAAAAGATCAGTACCGGGACAAAGAATCCCAGGAAGTTGCTGAACAGCCCGTTGAGGGTTGCGAATACGCGCCCCGCCCAATCCGGGAAGAAGAGGCTGCACACTACGCCCAAGATGATCGCGACGATGATCTTGAATAGCAGCGAATTAAAAACTCGGGATAGGTTCATGCTGGCGCTTTCCCTTTATACAAGCTTGTAGGTCCTCAAGAAACGATTAATGATTAGCCTACTCTGAATACTTTCCACCCCAATAATCGCGCGCCGCCCACTAACCCCTACTCCCCTACTCCCCTGGCTCCTGCCCCCAACCCGTGAGTCTGCGCCGGTGCGGGTGTGGCGGGCAGAGGGAGCCTCTAAAGAAGGGTTACGTACGCGGCGTGAGGATGCGCGGCCCGTCGATAGTCGCGGCGACGGTGTGCTCCCAGTGCGAGGCGAAGCTTCCGTCATCGGTCAAGACGGACCATTCGTCGTCGAGCACGTGAGAATCGGCGGTACCCAGCGCCAGCATGGGCTCGATCGCCAGCACGGAACCTTCCTGGATTACCGGTCCACGCCCGCCGCGACCTTCGTTAGCCAGGTACGGGTCTTCGTGCATAGTGCGACCAATGCCGTGGCCGCCGTAACCGTCTACGATCCACAGCTCCACGTCAAACTTTTTCTCGGCTGCATCGGTGGCCTGCTCCAGCGCCCAGGAAACATCAGTCAGACGGTTGCCCGGCACCATTGCCTTCAGCCCCTCGTGCAGAACCCATTCGGTCGCGCGGTTCAGGCGGTTGTGTTCCTCGGCAATTTCGCCTATACCGAAAGTCCACGCGGAATCGCCGACCCAACCGTTCAGCGTCGCACCGCAGTCCACGGAAATCAGGTCGCCCTCCTGCAGCACCACATCTGCAGATGGGATGCCGTGGACGATCATGTCGTTCGGGCTCGCGCAGATGGAACCCGGGAAGCCGCCGTAGCCCTTGAACGTCGGAGTGGCACCGTGGTCGCGGATCACTTGTTCGGCCACGCGGTCGAGGTCCAGCGTGGTTTTGCCCGGCGCCGCGGCTTTTTTGACCTCTTGCAACGCCAGCCCAACGATCTCACCCGCGGCCTGCATTTTGTCTAGCTGCTCGGCAGTCTTTGCCGCGATCTTCTTATTCCTACGCCGAAAGCCCATCGTTTCGTTTGTCCTGTTCGTTGTTGTTTTTGGGGTTTTAATGACGCCCCTTCGCGGGGACGAACAACCACAAATCCCGCCAGGTCGGACCGTGTGGGGCCGGCTGGCGGGATGAGCAGTATCGCGCGGAGTAGTTACTTATCCAGCGCGTTCAGCGTGGTGGTGGAGATGTCCTCCACGGTGCCCTCTGCGTCGATGTTCAGCAGAACGTCCTTGTAGTGGTCGATCAGCGGGGCGGTCTCGTTGCGGTAGACCTCCAGACGGGTGCGGATCGTTTCCTCGTTGTCATCGTTGCGGCCGCGCGCCAGCATACGATCGACGACAACGTCCTCGGAGACGACGTAGTTAATAACTGCGTCGAGGGAGTGGCCGTCTTCCTGCAGCATCTTTTCCAGCAGCTCTGCCTGCTCGATGGTGCGCGGGAAGCCGTCCAGCAAAAAGCCGTTAGCGGCATCGTCCTGGTTCAGACGGTCGCGCACCATGTCTGCGGTAACGGAGGTCGGGACCAGCTTGCCGGCATCCATGTACTCCTGCGCCTGCTTGCCCAGGTCGGTGCCCTGGGAAATGTTGGCTCGGAACAGATCGCCGGTGGAGATGTGCGGGATCTTCAGCGAGTCGGACAGTAGGGATGCTTGGGTGCCCTTGCCAGCGCCGGGAGGGCCGAGCAGAACTAGTCTCATTTGAGGAATCCTTCGTAGTTAGACTGCATAACTTGCGATTCGAGTTGCTTGATCGTGGTCAGGGCCACGGACACCAGAATCAGGATGGCAGTACCACCGAACGGCATCTGGCCCTGGCCGCCGGCCTGAGCCGTCTGCACACCCATGTTGATCAGAATGTTCGGCAGGGCGGCGATGACAGCCAGGTAGATGGAACCGACGATCAGCAGACGGTTCATCACGTATCCAAGGTACTCCGCGGTCGGGCGGCCCGGGCGAATGCCCGGGATGAAGCCACCGTACTTCTTCATGTTATCCGCCTGATCGTAGGGATCGTACTGCACGGAGACGTAGAAGAAGGAGAAGAAGATAATCAGCGCAACATACAGCAGAATGTACTGCCAGGCCGCCGGGTCGGTCAGCACCGTCATAACGTTGCGGTTCCACCAGTTATCCTGGCCTGCGCCCTGCGAGTTGCCCGACTGGATGATCTGGGTGATCAGAATAGGGACGGTCAGCAGCGAGGAGGCGAAGATCACGGGGATAACGCCAGCCTGGTTGACCTTCAGCGGCAGGTAGGTGGAGGTCTCGCCGTACTGGCGGCGGCCAATCATGCGCTTTGCGTACTGGACGGGGATGCGGCGCTGGCCCTGCTCGATGAAGACCACACCGACAACCAGGATCAGCACGCCGACGATGACACCGGCGAATACGAAGCCGCCGGAGCCCGAGAAAATGGAAGCACCCTGTGCGGGCAGCGAGGTAGCGATACCCGCGAAAATCAGTAGGGACATGCCGTTACCGATACCGCGGTCGGTGATGAGTTCACCCATCCACATCAGCAGCACGGCACCGGAGGTCATGACAAGCACCATGACGACTAGGCCGAACACGCCAGTGCCGTCCTTGAGAACCTGCACGCCCTGGCCCAAAAGCTGGCGACGATCCGCCAGCGCCACGATGCCTGCGGACTGCAGCAGCGCGAGCGCCACAGTCAGGTAACGGGTGTATTCCGTCATCTTCGCCTGGCCGGACTGGCCTTCTTTCTTCAGCTGCTCGAACTTGGGGATCACCACTGTCAGCAGCTGAACGATAATAGACGCGGTGATGTACGGCATAATGCCGACGGCGAAGACAGAAAGCTTCAGCAGCGCACCACCTGAGAACAGATTGATCAGGGAGTACATGGCCGAGTTATCGGTCAGGCCCTTGATCTGCGCTTGAATCGAGCCGTAATCCACGCCTGGGGTGGGGATCTGGGCGCCAATGCGATAGAGGATGATCATCGCAAGCGTGAACAAGATCTTCTTGCGAAGATCCACGTTCTTGAACGCCGAGGAGAGGGCGGACAAACTTTGCCTCCTGTGTAGTTTCTTACCTTCGTGCGGGATCTATGTGGCTAGCGCACCTGCACTTCAAGATACGCCCGCAAAAGAGGCGATACTAATTGCAACCTGTACAGGTTAGCAGACAGGGCAAATGCTTACGACACTGTACCACTACTATCGAGAGATCTTTCAAGAGCCCCGGGGTGCGCCGTTACCTAACCACAATTCCGTGCAAGAAAACCGGGTTGTGAAGCAGCCTGGAATTGGGGCGTCAATAAACAAAGAAATCGCCCTGCCAGCGCAACACAGCACTGGCAGGGCGATCGGCGAGGGCTAAGCCCCACTAAAACTTAATCAGCGTTACTTAGCCTCGGTGACGGTGCCACCGGCAGCCTCGATCTTCTGCTTTGCAGAGCCCGAGAACTTGTTAGCGGTGACGTTCAGCTTCACGCTGATCTCGCCGTTGCCCAGAATCTTCACCGGCTGGTTCTTGCGAGCCAGACCAGCTGCGACGATGTCTGCAACGGTAACGTCGCCACCGTTGGAGAATGCCTTCTCCAGGTCAGCCACGTTGACCACCTGGTAAGTGATCTTGGCGGGGTTCTTGAAGCCCTTCAGCTTAGGCAGGCGCATGTGCAGTGGCATCTGGCCACCCTCGAATGCTGCCGAAACCTGCTTACGAGCCTTGGTGCCCTTGGTACCACGACCTGCGGTCTTACCCTTAGACGCCTCACCACGACCCACGCGGGTCTTAGACTTCTTGGCGCCCGGAGCGGGGCGGAGGTCGTGGAGCTTAATTGGATCGCTCATGTTTACTCTCCTGCCACTTCTTCGACCTCGACCATGTGGCGCACAACGTTGATCTGGCCACGAACGATCGGGGTATCCTCACGGACAACCGACTGGCCAATGCGCTTCAGGCCGAGAGAGCGCATGGAATCGCGCTGCTTCGGCTTGGTTCCGACCAAGCCCTTGGTCTGGGTAATCTTCAAAGCCATTGTTTATGCCCCCTGTCCTGCTGCACGTGCGCGCAGCATAGCGGCCGGAGCAACCTCGTCCAGAGCCTTGCCACGGCGTGCGGCAACCTCTTCTGGACGTACCAGCTGCTTCAGGCCAGCGACGGTTGCGTGGACAATGTTGATGGCGTTGTCGGAGCCCAGGGACTTCGACAGGATGTCCTGCACGCCGGCGCACTCCAGCACCGGGCGGACAGCGCCACCGGCGATCACACCGGTACCAGGAGCAGCAGGCTTCATCATGACGATGCCTGCAGCGTCCTCACCCTGAACCGGGTGGGTGATGGTGCCATTGATCATCGGTACGCGGAAGAAGTTCTTGCGAGCCTCTTCTGCGCCCTTCTGGATGGCGGCAGGAACTTCCTTAGCCTTGCCGTAGCCAACGCCGACCATGCCCTGGCCGTCGCCGACGATTACCAGCGCGGTGAAGCTGAAGCGACGACCGCCCTTAACAACCTTCGAGACGCGGTTGATGGTAACCACGCGCTCGATGAACTGGCTGCGCTCATCCTGCTGGTTGCGACGATCGTTGCGTCCGCCGCGATCGTTGTTGCGATCGTTGCGGCCGTTGCGCTCGTTCTTGTCGTTGTTCTCGGCGGAGCGTCCGCCGTTACGTTCACGTCCCGACATCACGCGTTCCTTCCGTTGGTGTTGTTCGTGGAGTTGGTCATTAGAACTTCAGACCACCTTCGCGGGCAGCATCAGCCAGAGCGGCGACGCGGCCGTGGTACTTGTAACCTGCGCGGTCGAAGACGACAGCCTCGATGCCAGCGGCCTTGGCGCGCTCGGCGATCAGCTGGCCTACCTTCGCACCGCGAGCCTTCTTGTCGCCCTCCATAGCGCGCACGTCGGCCTCCATCGTGGACGCTGCGACCAGGGTGTGGCCTGCAACATCGTCGATGACCTGTGCGTGCATGTGGCGAGAGGTGCGGTGAACGACCAGACGCGGGGTCTCCGGGGTGCCGGAGAGAGTCTTGCGGATACGGAAGTGACGACGTGCGCGTGCGGTACGACGGCGGGTGGAGATGTCCTTGCCCACCGGTAGACGCTTTTCGTTTTGTGCAGTGTTGCTCATTACTTACCCGTCTTTCCGACCTTGCGACGGACCTGCTCGCCCTCGTAGCGAATACCCTTGCCCTTGTAAGGATCATCCTTACGCAGACGGCGGATGTTCGCGGCGATCTGTCCGACCTGCTGCTTGTCGATACCAGCGATGGAGAACTTGGTGTTGCCATCCACGGCGAAGGTGATACCCTCCGGTGCCTCAATCAGCACAGGGTGGGAGTAGCCCAGTGCGAACTCCAGGTTCTTGCCCTTGAGCTGCACACGGTAACCAACACCGAAGATTTCCATCTTGATGGTGTAACCCTTGGTCACGCCCTCAACCATGTTGTTGATCAGGGAGCGGGACAGGCCGTGCAGGGAACGATTCTTACGGTGATCATCCGGGCGGGTGACGACGACCTCGTCGCCTTCCTGAGCCACGGTGATCGGAGCCGGAATGTCCTGGTTCAGGGTGCCCTTCGGCCCCTTCACCTCAACAGACTGGCCATTGATGTTGATGGTGACGCCAGAGGGGACAGCCACCGGTGCCTTGCCAATACGAGACATGGTTTAGACCTCCTCTAGTTACCAGACGTAGGCGAGAACTTCTCCGCCCACACCCTTGTTCTGAGCCTCACGGTCGGTCAGCAGGCCGTGGGAAGTGGAAATGATGGCCACACCCAGGCCGCCGAGAACCTGCGGCAGCTCGTTGGACTTTGCGTACACACGAAGACCCGGCTTGGAGACACGACGCAGCCCGGAGATGGAACGCTCGCGGGACGGGCCGTACTTCAGCTCGATGTCCAGTGTCTTGCCAACCTTGGCGTCGTTGACGGTGTAGTCAGCAATGTAACCCTCCTCCTTCAGGATCTCGGCAATGTTGGCCTTAATCTTGGAGGAAGGCATGGAGACGGAATCATGGAACGCGTTGGATGCGTTCCGCACGCGGGACAGCATGTCCGCGATGGGATCAGTCATGGTCATAAGTATTGACCCATAGCCTTTCTTATTGCGGTTCCCAACCCACCCAGAGTGCGTGTACCGCGCGCTTGCTGGCTACTAGCGCGCCCCATGCTAAATAACGTGGGGTGCTCGCCGCCGTGTCCGCGCGGCCGCTTTATTGGGCGAGGGGCCTACAACAAAGTGGTTTGATGTTTACACTGCTCACGTTGCTGGCCCTGTTTTTGGCACGGAGCAACGTAAGACTTGATAACTCTAGCAATCACCTGCGAATTTACCCAAATCGCTGTTTTTTTGGTTCTGACGCCCTTAGGGCCAGAAATCCAGCAAGTCCGTTGCATTCCAATCCCAGTCCCTGCCGAACCCGAAAGGCCCGCGTGCGGGCACGCCGCCAAACGTAACCGTCATACTGCCCCACAGATGCGGATCAAGGGAATGGATGAAGCGTTCGCCGTAGACTGCCGCGAGCACATCTTTCTCCCAATCTTCCGCTTGCTCCGCAAGTGCGTGGTAGCCACCTCCGCTTGCCAGCTGATTGCGCAGCGCATCGCGCGCTTGCACGCCAGCCTGCGTGAGCTGGGGATCCCGACAGTCTCCAATCCCGCGAATACGTAGGCGCTGTGGTCGGTGGACTAGACCGGCGAAGGCAAGGGGCGTCACAAAAGAATCAACCGCCTTCGACAACCTCCGACGACCAAAGAAGTAAAGGCGACCGTTAGTGCGGCGCAGAACCGCACGTTGATACGGCTGGTTAGCGAGAATGGGCTCGACGGGGAGCAAAACGGAGAGGCTGTTCTTTAGTGAGGACGGTAGACGTCGAGCGATCGGACCGAGCTTGTCGGCGAGGTCTCCGACCTTAAGGGCACCTCCGCGGAGGAGTTGTTGAACCGCAACCATAGTCATGTGGGAACGGCCGCCACAGAGGACAGCGAGACTCATCGGGTCGAAAGCCTGAAAGGTTTCGAGCCCATTCCAGTTCAAAGCAGTTGGGTGGGAGCCGGCGGGGCGCGGCGCACCGTTTGAATACATAGCTCAAAGCTACAGGCAGGCACGTACAGCGGAGCCTATTTCTGCTTTTTAACCACCGTGCCAATTGCCCGCAGATGAGCGAACTATGTGTACAGCATTTGTGCTGCATGAGTGGCCTTACAGAGACGTTAAGGCTTCTTACCTGCACGTTTCAGGCGTTACATGATATATATCACACTTTTAGCGCACTTCTTGCGCAAGTGAGTCGCCGTTCACTAGACATGTTGTACGTACACAAAGTACAGACCCGGCGGCGCCTGATCGGAACCCGCAGAACCGATCCCTAAACCGTCGCCATTTCGCAGTTTTATACACCCCTCTCGGAAGGAAATTCCTTTGAAGTTCAAGAAGTCCCTCATCACCCTGGCCGCAGCATCCTCCGTAGCAATGGCTGGCATCCCGGCTGCTACCGCTGAAGAGGCACCGGCTGCACAAGACGCACCGGTCGCTGCTGCTACCGAGAACGAGGCTGGTAACGACGAGGCAGGCGCCGACGAGACCAAGCCTGAGGACGAGGCTGGCGCTGACGAGAACGAGCCGGCCAACGGCTCCGCTGACAGTGAGAAGGGCCAGAAGCTGAAGGGCTCTATCGACAAGCTGGTTGGTTGGGACGAGTCCACCTCCACCATCCAGAAGATCAAGGACGTTCTGGGCTTCATCGGCAAGATCGTCAAGATCGTTCTGTAGTCTCTGCAAGACCTACAGCACTGGAGAACCCCCAGTAGGGGTTCCCCGGAAACAACGAACCCCCGCTTCCCTACCTTCGAAATAGTTCGAGGGGAAGCGGGGGTCTTTTTATGTTAGCGCCTCTGCAACAGCATCGGCGCCTAAGCTAACGTCGCCCGAGCTAACGTCTCAGCGCTGAATTATTCAGCGGAGCCCTTCTGCTTGAAGGGGAAGCCCAGCTCGCGCAGCAGTGCGCGACCTTCGTCGTTGTTCGTCGCAGTGGTCACAACAGTGATGTTCATACCGCGCGGACGGTCGATCTTGTCCACGTCGATTTCGTAGAACATGGACTGCTCGGACAGGCCGAAGGTGTAGTTGCCGTGGCCGTCGAACTGCTGGTCACTCAGACCGCGGAAGTCGCGAATACGCGGCAGAGCGACGGTCAGCAGACGGTCCAGGAACTCCCACATGCGGTCGCCGCGCAGGGTAACGCGGGCGCCAATGGGCATGCCTTCACGCAGCTTGAAGTTAGCGATTGCCTTCTTCGCGGTGCGGATCTGCGGCTTCTGACCGGTAATCTTGGTCAGGTCCTCGATTGCGCCGTTGATCAGCTTGGAATCGCGAGCAGCGTCGCCGACACCCATGTTGACGACAACCTTGGTGACGCCCGGGATCTGCATAACGTTCTCGTAGCTGAACTCGCCGTTCAGCTTCTCGCGGATTTCCTCACGGTAGCGAGTCTTCAAACGTGGGGTGTAGTTTTCGCTCATCGTTAGATGTCCTTCCCGTTGCGCTTGGACACGCGGATCTTCTTACCGTCTTCGTCGAAGCGGTAGCCGATACGGGTCGGGTTGCCGTCGGAATCAACGACCATCACGTTGGAGACGTGGATCGGAGCTTCCTGGGTAACGATGCCGCCGGACTCAGCGCCGCGCTCTGGAGCGGAGTTTGCAACGTGCTTCTTGATTCGGTTGACGCCCTCGACCAGGACCTTGTCGCGCTGCGGGTAGGCCTCGATGACCTTGCCCTTGGCACCCTTGTCCGGGCCGGAGATAACCAGTACGGTGTCGCCCTTACGGATCTTCATTTAGAGCACCTCCGGAGCCAGGGAAACGATCTTCATGAACTTCTTGTCGCGAAGCTCACGTGCGACCGGGCCGAAGATACGGGTGCCGCGGGGATCGTTGTCGTTTGCCTTGATGATGACAGCCGCGTTCTCGTCGAATGCGATGTAAGAACCGTCCGGACGACGGGTCTCCTTCTTGGCGCGGACGATAACAGCCTTGACGATGTCGCCGGCCTTCACGGTGCCGCCCGGGGTAGCTTCCTTAACGGTTGCTACGACGACATCACCGATACCAGCGGAGCGTCGAACGGAACCACCGAGCGGACGGATGACCAGGATTTCCCGGGCACCGGTGTTGTCGGCAACTCGCAGACGCGATTCTTGCTGAATCACTTGAGTCTCCTAAATTGACCTAGAATGTTTTGCTAATCGTGCGTGGGATTTCCGACCCTCGCGCACGCGGTCTGTGCCAGCATGGCAGTCGGTTCTTCGCATCAGCCGCTGACTGAGCGCAATACCAATACGCCTTCTGGCAACCGCTATATTCTTCCACACCCCACTTCCCCCAACCAAATCGCTGTACCAGAGGTTCGAACCGTGGCGCGCCATTTCGCCATCCGGGGGTAGGTACAGCTACCCCCGTGGAGTTCTCTCTTTCTTTTTTAGGGACGCCGCCCCCACGCCCCATTAACCACACACAACAGCAGAACCCGACCCTATGGAATCGGATTCATTTTTTCCTTCGAAACCACACACCGATCGCCACCGCTACATGGGCTTTTGCTGAAAGTGATCTGATGAAGCACTGCAGCAAATCACTCTTACTCCCCGATTCCAGTACTTTTCGCCGCAATTACAGGCAGCCAATACCTAGCCGCAACGTCGCCTAGCAGCGTACTCTTCGGCGTAATACAGCGGTTGAGTAGCATTTTCGAACTGTGCTTGAAGATAATAGACATGCTACGTTGTTGGACGTACCCCGGCCGGTTAAGGCCGACGCACCAACTTTTTTGTGAGGATTAAACACATGAAGCTCAAGAAGTCTCTGCTGGCTCTGACCACCGCCGCTACCGTTGCAGTTGCTGGCACCGCTACCGCTGTTGCTGAGGAGAACACCCCCTCTGCAGGCTCCACCGCTACCGACAACAACGAGGCTGGCGGCAAGACCGAAACCGAGCCGAACAAGGACGGCGACAAGGAAGAGCCGTCCAAGCTGGCTGGTTCCGCAGACAAGTTCTTCGGCTGGAAAGATGACACCTCCGGCCTGGAGAAGATGAAGAGCGTTGTCACCCTGATCACCACCATTGGTGCTCTGGTTGCCGGCGTCGTTACCCTGGCCGCCAACTTCGGCAAGATCCAGAACCTGTTCAAGTAAGAACAGCCTTCTCAAGCTAGAACGAGTCCGTTCAGCTGAGACCCCAAGCCCCGCCGCGATCCCTGGATCGCCGTGGGGCTTTATTTATACCCCCACTCTTTCTCTCTAGTTCAGGTAAGGGTAGGTTAACTTTCACTATGGTCTCAGAACTTCTTACATTAAACGCTCCGACGAACACTTCCACTTACCGCGCGGCCTTCTTTGACCACCAACTCCTGGCCACACCTTCTGAACCGCGCCACCGCATCTTCCGTGCCACTGTTCATAGCGTCAGCGCCCCTGCCGAAAACCTGCAACGGATTGTCATCCATTCCCCCGAATTAGTCGGCTTTCAGCTTTCCGGCCCTGACGAGTTCTTTGGTCTTCTTATGCCGCCAAACCCCCACGAGGATCTTCATTTACCTCTCTACAACGGTGACACCAATATCCGTGCATGTGTTGCAGCTATGCCGGACGGCCAGCGCCCAAACCTACGTTGGTATACCGTTCGCTCACTCGATTCCGAACGTGGGCTGATAGCTTTCGACGTGGCGACTCATGGCGTCAAGAATCCTAACGATGAGAGCGTCGGACCAGGACTTGCCTGGACCCTCAGGACTCGTGTCGGCGACCAAGTGGGCATCTGGACAGGCCGGGGGCTATGGCACCGTGCACACAGTTCGCAAACGCTGATCGCAGACCCATCTGCCGCGCCTTCTGTTCATGCCGTCTTGGAATACACGCAAACCTTCGCCCCGGAACAGTTGTGCGACATGCACGTCATTGTGGTCGCCGAGAGCCAGCACGACCTCGAGCCATCCCTCGTCGCCGACTGGGAGTGCAAACTAGGCAGCCTAAAGGTGTTGTTTAGCGCGGCAACGGATTTCAACGCGGCGGTTATGTCCCACCTACAGCAGCTAGACCACGCCGAACACCCTGCAACGCAGTCGAAGTACGTCTGGGTCGCAGGCGAAGGCCAGCTTTGCAAGGATGTTCGGCACCACGTAGTTCACACTTGGGGCCTTAATAGCGAATCCGTGCAGTGGTGCCCGTATTGGTTCCTTGGCAGGGCGCGACCTTAATTAGCCACAATTCCTCGCGGCACAATGATCGGAGCCATACCGCGGGGATCTTCCCACACCTCGGCGTTCAGGCCATATGCGTCGCGCAACACATCCACCGTCAGAGCCTCTTTCGGAGAACCCTCGGCGATCTTTTCCCCCTCCTTCATGACGATCATCTCGTCACTAAAAGCTCCCGCCAGGCCAAGATCATGAAGTACGGTAATCACCGTCTTGCCCTCTTGAGCGAGCTCCCGCACGATACTTAGAATCTCTATCGCATGTGCCGGATCTAGGTAGGTAGTCGGTTCGTCCAACAGCACAATTGGCGTATCCTGCGCCAGCACCATCGCCATCCAGACGCGCTGTCGCTGACCGCCGGATAGCTCCGCCACGTCGCGGGCAACAAGATGGTCAACCTTCGTCTTCTTCAGCGCCTCGCGCACTTTTTCTTTATCTTCTGACGCCGTCGCTCCCCCACCCCAGAGCGATCGACGATAAGGGTGCCGTCCGCGTTCCACGAGTTCTCCAACAGTCAACCCCGCCGGACACAGCGGATGCTGTGGCAAAAGCGCAATTAGTTGGGCGGCTTCGCGTGCCCCCAAACTATGCACGTCTTTCTCCTGGGCAAGTACCTGCCCTTCGGTGGGAGCAAGCAGCCGAGAAAGCGTCTTGAGCAGCGTTGACTTGCCACAACCATTGGGGCCTAAGAGCGTGGTGACCTTCCCGGGTTCTGCAGTGAAAGACACGTCCTTAACAATGCTTGGGCCGTAGTTGTAGCCCACGGTGACGTGATCAACTTGAACGTTCATTGAACCATTCCTTTCAGAGTTCCGCGACGGGCCGCCAGCCAGACAAGCAACACCAACGCGGGGCCACCGATGATGGCGGTAACCAAACCCACAGGGGATGTAAACGGCAGTGCGCCCGCCACGACGGCGCACGCAGCCAATAGAGCGGAGCCTGCAAAAGTAGAGCACAGCGGATGGGGCGTGGGCGTTCCGGCCACCAGCTTGGCCAGCTGAGGAGCCAACAGTGCCACGAATCCAATTGGGCCGACAAAGGAAACCACCACCGCGACAATGCCCGTTGCAGCAATGAGCAAAATAGCGCGCACCCTCGTGACATCTACACCAAGTGTGGACGCGGTGGCGTCATCATGAGAAAGAAGAGGGACATCGCGCGTAACACAGAGGCCTAAAACCACGAAGGGTAATAGGCCCAACACCATAGGCAACAAAGCCTCCGTACGCACAAAGCCGGTGGACCCAGCGAGCCAAGTTTGGGCATCCGTGGCACGAGTTAAGTCAGCCCTGAGCAGAAGATACTGCACTAAAGACTGCGTGAGGAACGACAGTGCCAGGCCGATGACCACTACGCGCTGCGACGTCCCGAAACCACCGAGTAGAACGAGCAAACCAACGATCACTAGTGCGCCAACCAAAGCGAGTGCAGCACGCCACCAGAACGTCGGCACCCCCTCACTCCATGCAGGGCGGGTAACTACGGTGCCCGCCACAACCAAAACCGCCGCGCCACCGGAGACACCGAGAATGTCCGGGCTGGCCAACGGATTGCGAGCCATGGTTTGGGTCCACGCACCGGCCAGCCCTAGAGCCGCACCGACCAGAACGGTAGCGATTGCTACAGGCAGGCGGAGATCCCACACCACGTTGATTGCTTGCTGTGTGCCCCCACCGGTGAGAACCTCGATGACTTCCACCGGACTGAGCTTCACCGCACCCTGCCCCAGGATTAAGCAGTAACAAAGAGCCGCTATGAGGGCGAACCCTGCCGAAGCCGCCAGGACGCGTCTGCTTCGTGAACGCTTGATACTACGGATAGACGTCATATCGCTCATATCGTCAGCTCCGAGTCATTCGAGGTCGGTGAACTCTTCTCACGCCGCACCGCCAGAATCATCACTGGGGCGCCGACAATAGCTAGGACAATGGACATTTCCAGCTCGTTAGGCTGCAGGACGAAGCGGCCAGCAATATCGGCTAGCAGTACAGCCGCACCGCCGACGATGGCAGTTGGTAGCAAGAGGCGGGTAAGTGCCGGGCCGGTAAACGGGCGTAGTAAGTGTGGCACGGCGAAGCCCACGAATGTCACAAGCCCCACCGTGGCAGTCGCCGAGCCGGCGAGGATGATCACCGCTGCGGCAGCCAACAAGCGGGTTCTCGTGGGCGAGCTGCCAAGGGAACGGGCGGAGTCCTCTCCCATCGCAAGTAGATCCAGCGGGCGTGCTGCAAGCGCACCACATAGAGCACCTAGTGCTAGACCTAAAGCAGCTAAGGTCACGTCTTCCATACCCCGCCCAGCCGTAGAGCCGACGGTCCAGCGGCGGAGCCCTTCCAGGGTGTCGGAAGAATAGAGGCTCAGCATGTTCGTCGCCGCTTGCAGGGCAAAGGTAACTCCCACGCCCACCAGTACCAGAGTTAGCGGGTTACGGGATACGCGGGAAATCAACAGCACGATTAGAGCGGCGACGGCAGCTCCGAGGAGCCCCACAAGTGTTCGCTCTCCGACCGTCGTTGCCCAGCCCAAGGTCAGTGCCGCGGCGACTGCAAAACTTGCTCCGGCGTTCACGCCGATAATGCCGGGATCTGCCAAGGGGTTGCGGGTCCAGCTCTGAGCAATGGCACCCGCCATAGCCAGGGCTGCGCCTGTGATCACAGCCAAGAGGGTACGCGGAACGCGCAAGTCCCAAATGATGCCGGACTGTTCAGCATTAATGCCGGACTGCGCGGACGGGTGCGAACCATGCATGAGGATGCTGGTCACCTCGCCAATGGAAAGATCTTTGGAACCCAAGTACAGGGAGGCAACCAGCAGCAAAGCCAAACCAACGAGTGCGGCCGAAGTAAGCAAACGCCTGGAAAATACCAAAGAATGTCGAATTCTTGAGACGGACACTTTCAACTAAATTGCGTCAGAGAACTTGTCGACTGCCCAGGGGATGGTCAATGGGTTCGGCATACTCATTGCATTGCCCACGTTTTCGTCCATCCATCGGACCTTGCCTTCGCGAACAACGTCCAGCTTGCTGAATGTTGGATCCTTCTTCAAGGTATCGGCGGCACCCTGATAATCAAGGACGAAGAGGTAATCGACATTGTTGAGGTCGCTGTAGTTCTCAGGTGCGATGTCGCGGTAGAACTCGCCCCCGTCACCTTCGAGTTCCTTCGGGATCTCGAAGCCCAGACTCTCGATAAACTGCCCACGACCGTCACCGGAGGTGTACAGGCCGATCTTTCCCTGATAAGGCATGACGATAGCCGCACGCTTGCCCTTGAGCTCAGGGTGCTGCTGTTGGAAATCATCGAAGGCCTTCTGCGTTTCTTCGACAAGCTTGTCGCCTTCTTCTTGCTTGTCTACAGCGCCGGCGATCTGGTTGACCTGATCCTGCCATGGGATCTGCCAGTCCGTGGCACCGTCTGGCTTAACGGTGGTTGGGGCGATGTCATTAAGCGCCTTCTTCGCCTGCGCGTCTACGGCAGAGTTCACCGCAATGATCTTGTCCGGATCAGCGGCGGAGATCTTCTCCAGGATTTCAGCAGTGAATCCGTTGGCAGTACCGTAAACCACTTCAGGCTTGTTGTCGCCGAGCTTTTCGGTAGCCCATGGGCCAACGCCAGACGCATCAACATCTCCCTCAGCACCCCAGGGCGCTACGAGGACTGGTTGGATGCCAAGGGCGAGCAAGGTATCGCTGTCTCCCAGGCCAACTGCGGCGATGCGCTCGTCCCCGGTGCCCTCATTTTTTGACGCCGCCGCGTCGTCGCCTCGGGAGCAACCAGACAGAACAAGAGTGGATGCTGCCAAGACAGCGGCGGTCTTCAGTGCCGCTCGACGGGTCAGCGAATTGTTGCGTAACATGCGAAAGCCTAACGTGTAAGGAACTCTTTGAGGCGCTGTGTATTACCCATAGCCCCCAAGGGACTGTTGGCCTCTTTCGGCTACGGTCAACACAGCAATCGCGCCTATATTACAGAGGTAAGGCTAACCACACAATAATCTACCTTAAGCTACCGCCCTTCCCGCTCGGCCGCCATTACCAGCGGCGCCCCAGACCTAGTCCGCCACCATTGCAACCCCGGGCCTCGCCCGCCACCATCGCCCCCCTGCCACTATCACCCCTGGCTACCCTGGCCCTCAGCGCCGAGATGCCCCCGCTATTGCAACTCGTGGCGCCAACTGTCGGAAAAGTTGCACTCCCAAAGACCAAATGTCGGAAAAGTTGCAAAACGGAAAATAGTCTCCGAGCCAGCGAGATTCAAAAACGCTTTGACCTGCAGATTTACGGTAGTGAAAATGGGGGCCAATAACAAAATGCAACTTTTCCGACATTCGCGCCTCGGCAACACAAGGACCTGGCCACGCGGGGACGACTACCGACCCAAACCCGCTTCGCCGGAGGCCAAATGGCGCTAGAACGGGAATCTGTCAGTGCAGTCTCGCCGCCGGAAATTCCAGCAACCTCCCGACCTGCGGTTTTACAAAGACGCTAATCAGTGGCTTTAGGGTATTCCCGTTCTAGCGACATTTCCGCGCTCAACTGGGGCACGGCCAAGTGGTTGGCTTCGGCGTCATTAAGAAACAAAAAGGCCCCCTACCGCAGCAATGTGCGGGAGAGGGCCTTAGCGCCCGACGGCGCAGCGTCTGCGCCACCTAAGCAGCCAGAGCTGCTGGGACTAGCGAGCCTTCTCGATGATCTCGGTCAGGCGGAAGTGCTTGTCCTTGGACAGCGGGCGGGTCTCCTCGATGCGAACGCGGTCGCCGACACCGGCGGTCTCGTTCTCATCGTGAACCTTCACGCGAGAGTCACGGCGCATGATCTTGCCGTACAGTGCGTGCTGCTTGCGGTCCTCGAGCTCGACCACGATGGTCTTGTTCATCTTGGTGGAAACAACGTATCCGGAGCGAACCTTGCGGGCGCCCTTCTCGTTCTCCACAGCTGCGTTGTCATTCACGGTTGCCTCACTCATGCTGCGTCACCACCCGGGTTGGTAGACAGCCCGAGCTCGCGCTCGCGCAGGACGGTGTAGATGCGGGCGATGTCGCGCTTGACAACACCCAGACGACGGTTGTTGGTCAGCTGGCCGGTCGCAGCCTGGAAGCGAAGGTTGAACAGTTCTTCCTTCGCCTCACGCAGGCGGGTGGTCAGCTCTTCGTTGTTGAGCTCGCGGAGCTCATGTGCCGGAGTTCCGGTAGCCATTAGAACTGATCCTCCTTCTTCACGATGCGAACCTTGCAGGGCAGCTTGTTACCAGCACGGCGCAGTGCCTCCAGGGCGACCTCTTCGTTCGGGTAAGAGGCCTCGAAGAGGATGCGGCCCGGCTTGATGTTGGCAACCCACTTCTCCACGGGCCCCTTACCGGAACCCATACGCACGCCGAGCGGCTTCTGGGTCAGCGGACGATCCGGGAAGATGTTGATCCACACCTTGCCACCACGCTTTAGGTGGCGGTTAATGGCGATACGAGCGGACTCGATCTGACGGTTGGTGATGTAGGTCGGCTCCAGGGCCTGCAGGCCGTAGTCGCCGAACGTTACGCGGTTGCCGCCCTTGGACACGCCACGACGGGTCGGGCGGTGCTGGCGACGGTACTTAACGCGCTTCGGGATAAGCATTTGTCTTAGCCCTCCTGCTTCTGCTCTGCGCGCTGGCGACGGGCGCCACCGCGACGTGGACGCTCACGACGACCGCGGGACGGGCGCTCGTCGCGTGCATTCATCAGGCTCTCGCGACGGCCGCCGACGACGTCACCCTTGTAGATCCACACCTTGACGCCGATGCGTCCGAAGGTGGTGTGAGCCTCGTAGGTGCCGTAGTCGATCTCCGCGCGGAGGGTGTGCAGCGGAACGCGACCCTCGTGGTAGCGCTCGGTGCGACCCATCTCCGCGCCGCCCAGGCGACCGGAGCAAACAACCTTGATGCCCTTGACCTGCGGCTGGCGCATTGCGCCCTGAATTGCCTTGCGCATTGCACGACGGAAGGCAACGCGGTTGGTCAGCTGCTCAGCGATGGACTGTGCCACCAGCTGTGCATTGGCATCGATGTTCTTGACTTCGAGGATGTTCAGCTGAACCTGCTTGCCGGTGAGCTTCTCCAGCTGGCCGCGGATGCGGTCAGCCTCGGAGCCACGGCGGCCGATCACAATGCCCGGGCGGGCAGTGTGGATGTCAACGCGAACCCGGTCGTGGGTGCGCTCGATGACAACATCGGCGATGCCGGCACGGTCAAGACCCTCAGACAGGAAGTCACGGATCTTGATGTCCTCGGCGAGGTAATCAGCGTACTGCTTGTCGGCGTACCAGCGGGAGCGCCACTCGGAAGTGATACCCAGCCGGAGGCCGTGGGGGTGGATTTTCTGGCCCACTACTGAGCACTTCCCTTCTGGCTCTCGACGACCACAGTGATGTGGCTGGTGCGCTTGCGGACGTGGAATGCACGACCCTGGGCGCGGGGACGGAAACGGCGCATGGTCGGACCCTCATCGGCGTAAGCCTCAGAGACGACCAGCGTCTGCGGGTCCAAGCCGAAGTTGTTCTCGGCATTGGCGGCGGCCGAAGCAACGACCTTCGCGACCGGCTCGGAAGCGGCCTGCGGAGCGTACTTCAGGATCGCCAGTGCGTCCTCGACAGACTTGCCACGGATCGTGTCGATCACGCGGCGAGCCTTCATCGGAGTGACGCGGACGAAACGCGCGGTTGCGCGTGCGGTGGTTACGGTGTCAGACATATTTATCGACGGCCCTTCTTGTCGTCCTTGACGTGACCCTTGAAGGTCTTCGTAGGAGCGAACTCACCTAGCTTGTGACCGACCATGGAATCGTCGATGAACACCGGAACGTGCTTCCGGCCGTCGTGGACGGCGAAAGTGTGGCCGATGAAATCGGGAAGAATGGTCGAGCGACGGGACCACGTCTTGATGACGTTCTTGTTGCCCTTTTCGTTCTGAGCGTCCACCTTCGCGAGGAGGTGTTCGTCGACGAATGGGCCCTTCTTCAGGCTGCGTGGCATTCTCTACTACCTCCTCTTAGCGCTTCTTGTTCTTGTTGGAGCGACGACGGCGAACGATCATCCGGTCGCTGGGACGGTTCGGCTTGCGGGTGCGTCCCTCAGGCTGACCCCAAGGAGACACAGGGTGACGACCACCGGAGGTCTTACCCTCACCACCACCGTGCGGGTGGTCGACCGGGTTCATAACAACACCACGGACGGTCGGGCGAACGCCCTTCCAGCGCATACGGCCGGCCTTACCCCAGCGGATGTTGATCTGCTCCTGGTTGCCGACCTCACCGATGGTTGCGCGGCAACGGATGTCGACGCGACGGATCTCGGTGGACGGCATACGCAGAACTGCGTACTTGCCTTCCTTACCCAGCAGCTGGATGGAGGCACCAGCGGAACGGGCCATCTTGGCGCCGCCGCCCGGCTTCAGCTCCACAGCGTGGATGGTAGTACCGGTCGGGATATTACGCAGCGGCAGGTTGTTACCAACCTTGATGTCGGCGTTCGGACCGGACTCCAGCAGGGCGCCCTGCTTCAGGCCACGCGGGGCGATGATGTAACGCTTCTCGCCGTCGCGGTAGTGCAGCAGCGCAATGTTAGCGGTGCGGTTCGGGTCGTACTCGATGTGAGCGACCTTGGCGATCACGCCGTCCTTGTCGTTACGACGGAAGTCGATAACGCGGTAACGGCGCTTGTGGCCGCCACCCTTGTGACGGGTAGTGATGTGGCCGTGAACGTTACGGCCGCCGGTCTTCGACAGCGGGCGCAGCAGAGACTTCTCGGGAGTCGAACGGGTAATTTCCGCGAACTCGGAGACAGAACTCTGGCGGCGACCCGGCGTAGTCGGCTTGTACTTACGAATAGCCATACTTTTGCTTCCTCTTTACCTTTCGGTATCCGGCCGCCCTTAGGCGGTCGCTCCACCGAAGATGTCGATCGGATCGCTGCCGGCGACCAGGGTCACCATGGCGCGCTTGGTTGCCTTGCGCTGGCCGTAGCCGGTGCGGGTGCGCTTGCGCTTACCCTCACGGTTAACGGTGTTCACGCTGGCGACCTTCACACCAAAGATCTGCTCGACGGCAATCTTGATTTGGGTCTTGTTAGAGCTGGGGTTAACCAGGAACGTGTAAACGTTCTGCTCCATCAGGCCGTAGGACTTCTCAGACACGACCGGGGCGATGATGATATCGCGAGGATCAGCTACAGTGCTCACTTTGCCTCCTCCTTGGTCTTATCAGCGGCGTTGATGAAAGCGTTCAGTGCCTCCACAGAGAACACAACGTCGTCCGCATTCAGAACGTCGTAGGTGTTCAGCTGGTCGTTGACCAGGGTGTGTACCTGCGGCAGGTTGTTTACGGACTTCCATGCGGTGACGTCTTCGCGGGTCAGGACGACCAGCACGGACTTGCGGTCCGTCAGACGCTCGATGAAGGTACGTGCAGCCTTGGTGGACGGGGTCTGCCCCGGAACCAGCTCCTCAACCACGTGGATGCGGTCGTGGCGCACGCGATCGGTCAGGGCGCCGCGCAAAGCGGCGGCCTTCATCTTCTTCGGGGTGCGCTGGGAGTAGTCGCGCGGCTGCGGGCCGTGAACCGTGCCACCACCGGTGAAGTGGGGAGCGCGGATGGAACCCTGACGTGCGCGACCGGTGCCCTTCTGACGGAACGGCTTACGGCCACCGCCGGAAACCTGGCCACGAGTCTTCGTAGCGTGGGTACCCTGACGCTTTGCTGCGAGCTGAGCGGTAACGACCTGGTGCATCAGTGCGACGCTAGCCTCTGCATCGAAGATGGATGCGGGCAGCTCGACCGTGCCGTTGGTCTTACCGTCAGCGGTGTGGACATCAAGCTTTAGATTGCTCATGCGTGTGCACCGCCCTTCACTGCGGTCTTGACAACGACGAGGCCGCCGTTGACACCCGGAACTGCACCCTTGATAAGGAGCAGGTTGGACTCTGCGTCGACCTTGGCAACCTTCAGGTTCTGCTGGGTAACGCGGTCGTTACCCATGCGGCCTGCCATGCGCTTGCCCTTGAACACGCGGCCGGGGGTGGCTGCCTGTCCAATGGAGCCCACGCGACGGTGAGCAGCCTGGTTACCGTGAGCAGCACCCTGGCCGGCGAAGCCGTGGCGCTTCATGCCGCCAGCGTAGCCCTTGCCCTTGGTGGTGCCCGTCACGTCGACGAACTTGACATCGTTGAAGATGTCGACGGTGACGTCCTGGCCAACCTCGTAGCTGGATGCGTCTGCAACGCGGATCTCAGCGACGTGGCGGCGCGGAGTCACGCCAGCCTTCTTGAAGTGACCAGCGGCCGGCTTGTTTACCTTGCGCGGGTCGATCTCGCCGAAGGCGATCTGTACGGCCTCGTAGCCGTCGGTTTCCTTGGAACGCACCTGGGTTACGACACAAGGCCCAGCCTCGACGACAGTGACCGGTACAACACGGTTTTCCTCGTCGAAGATCTGGGTCATGCCGAGCTTCTTGCCCAGGATGCCCTTGATCTCAATATCACTCATAGTTTCTCTTCCGCTGCCGTTTCAGTAGTTCAGACTCGTTTGCCGCTTACTGAATGTTGACGTCGACGCTGGCCGGAAGATCGATGCGCATAAGAGCGTCAACGGTCTTCGGGGTTGGGTCGAGAATGTCGATCAGACGCTTGTGCGTACGCATCTCAAAGTGCTCGCGCGAGTCCTTGTACTTGTGCGGAGAACGGATGACGCAGTACACGTTCTTTTCAGTTGGCAGTGGCACTGGGCCGACAACACGAGCGCCGGTACGGGTTACCGTCTCGACGATCTTCTTGGCAGAAGCGTCGATAGCCTCGTGATCGTAGGCCTTGAGCCTAATGCGGATCTTCTGTCCCGCCACGCTTGTCCTCTTCCTTCAAAGCGCTGCCCGCCGTTGAAAACAGCAGGTATACACGCTTCTTATCTGTCTTAGTCTTAACGCTGTCCGGCCTAGGGGCCTGGTCCAGTCGCCAGTGTCGCTTGTGTCTTACATTTACTTGTTTGTGCCATCGACGGAATGCGGGTCATTTGGTTTTCATGAACACACGCCAAGAGCACTCGATTTAACAAGTGATGTAACAACACCCGGTTCCCGCCCCTTGCTCGCTCCATGGCCAAATTCGTTTTACCGAGGCCTTATATACGAAATATATGGAGTACAAGCTTGGAAACGTGTTCCGCGCCTTGTCGGAAGGGAATCCCCTTCGCTTACTGCCGCTGTTCATTTACCATGCCCCATCCTCCGGCACCCGCGGTCGGGCGTGTCGCCCTTCCGCTTTTTAAGTACCGCACAGCAAAGCAGCCCCGCCGTTAGATTCTGTACGAATCACGTTGCGCGAGTTTCTTCACCGACGATGGATCATGCTCACTTCACCATCGACACCTTCTTGATCCAGCTTCACTATTGCGCTGCTGGCCTCATGTGCCGTGTTAAAGCAACGTCAAGTATTCAACCACACCGGGCGCGCCGAAACCAAATCACTTCTGTCTCTTCTTTTTTGACGCCCCTACGCGCCGGTGACCTTTTACTTCCGTAGCCCTTTTAGCACTACAATCGCCCCCATAGTGGAGTGTGACGATGCATGCCCTAAAGGTGGCGTCATCTAAAGAAGGAACAGCAATGAGCGACTACCGCAGCAACCCCGAATACCAACGCCAACGGCGCGCGTTGATTCGGCAGCACCACCCAGACGCCGGAGGGACAGACGCGGAGCTGATCGACGCTTTGCGTGCCCTCGACGACAACTGGGACAGACGCGCCCGTCTGCGCCGCCAAGTACAGGAACACCGGCCTAGCTTTATCCCCGAAGACAAGGCCGAACAGGCCATGGACGCCGCAGAGCAAGCTATGGGTGTGGCGGAGAACTTCGCTCGACGTGCGGGGCGCTTCGCTGGCAACGTTCGCCAGACACTGTTCGACAAGCTGCCCCAGGAGTTTCGCCGCGGCTATCGCGAGGGAGACAGCTAGATGGGCACGCGCTACGAACAGATCGCCCGCGAGCTGCGTGAGGACATTCGCAGCGAGCGGTTCGCAGTCGGGGCACCACTACCGAGCGAGAAGGAGCTCTCCGAGCGCTTTCACGTAGCCCCCGGAACTATGCGCCAAGCTCTTAACGTGCTGGTAGACGAGGGGACGCTCAGCTCCAAGCGTGGAGCGCGCAAAGTTGTCCTGCGCATGCCGGCTCGATTTCCGGAAATTTCAAAGTTCCGCAGTTTCGCCCAGTGGGCTTACGGTCGCGGACGCACCCCTGGAGGTCACGTGATTCACCAGGAGTGGGTGGTGCAGACCGAGCAGGATGCCCGGCTGCTGCGTCTCGCGGAAGGCGAGAAGGTGCTGAAGGTGCTGCGTGTGCGAACGATTGATGGCTCTCCCATCATGCTGGAGCGCACTCGCTACCCCGCCTGGGTGGGCGCGAAGGTTGAGCCGATGGATCCCTCGTGCCCCTCGGTGACGAACGAGCTGGCCTCCCGCCACAATGTGCACTTCTTTGCTGCGGATAACGTGTTCTCTGCGGCTAAGGCCGGTGAGGTCGATGCGAAGTGGCTGCCTCTCGATGCTGGCGATCCGGTACTTGTGCACCGACGTCTCTCGCGCGATGCGAAGGGCACGCCGCTAGAGATGAGTGAGGATCGCTATATTGCAGACGCCCTTAGTCTCGCCGTGCCCACGTCTGGCAAGAACAACGTTCTCAGCTGGACCACGCTGAATCGTTTTCCCTGGGGTTAGTTCCAGGACATGCCAAAGGCCCCGGATTCCTTTCGGAACCCGGGGCCTAAAACCGTCTAGCGCCGTGGCGCTAAACGGCGATCAACGTGAAGTAGTGGACTACTACTTGGTGATCTTGGTAACGCGACCAGCGCCGACGGTGCGGCCACCCTCACGGATAGCGAAGCGCAGGCCCTCGTCCATTGCGACCGGCTGGATCAGGGTGACGGACATGTCAACGTTGTCGCCCGGCATAACCATCTCGGTGCCCTCCGGCAGCTTAACAACACCGGTAACGTCGGTGGTGCGGAAGTAGAACTGCGGACGGTAGTTGTCGAAGAACGGGGTGTGGCGGCCGCCCTCGTCCTTGGACAGAACGTAGACGGAGCCCTCGAACTCGGTGTGCGGGGTGTACTCGCCCGGCTTAGCAACGATCTGACCACGCTCAACGTCCTCGCGCTTCAGACCACGCAGCAGCAGTGCAGCGTTGTCGCCAGCCTCTGCGGTGTCCAGCAGCTTGTTGAACATCTCGATGGAGGTAACGGTGGTCTTCTGGGACTTCTCGCGGATACCCAGGATCTCAACCTCATCGTTCAGGTTCAGAACGCCACGCTCAACACGGCCGGTAACAACGGTACCGCGACCGGTGATGGTGAAGATGTCCTCAACCGGCATCAGGAACGGCTTGTCGGTCTCGCGCTCCGGATCCGGGATGGCGTCGTCACAAGCCTGCATCAGCTCGAGAATCTGCTTGCCCCACTTCTCGTCGCCCTCCAGGGCCTTCAGAGCGGAGATGTGAACAACCGGAGCTTCCTCGTCGAACTCCTGCTCGGCCAACAGCTCGCGAACCTCCATCTCGACGAGCTCCAGCAGCTCCTCATCGTCAACCATGTCGCACTTGTTCAGTGCAACCAGGATGTACGGAACGCCGACCTGGCGCGCCAGCAGAACGTGCTCGCGGGTCTGCGGCATCGGGCCATCGGTTGCAGCAACAACCAGGATAGCGCCGTCCATCTGAGCAGCACCGGTGATCATGTTCTTGATGTAGTCAGCGTGGCCCGGAGCGTCAACGTGAGCGTAGTGGCGCTTCTCGGTCTCGTACTCAACGTGGGAGATGTTGATCGTGATGCCACGCTCCTTCTCCTCCGGCGCCTTATCGATGGCGTCGAAAGCGAAGGACTTGTTGGCCTCGGGGAATGCGTCAGCCAGAACCTTGGTGATCGCGGCAGTGGTGGTGGTCTTGCCGTGGTCGACGTGACCAATGGTGCCGATGTTTACGTGCGGCTTGGAACGCTCGAACTTAGCCTTCGCCACTTTGTGTCCTCCTGGACTGCTCGGTGGCTACGACTCTCGCAGCCACATTAACTTTTTGTTGCCAACCAGCTGCTTCCCCGCAGTTTGCGAGTCGCCCACTGGCTAGTTTTTCTTACTTCTTGCCGAATATCAGATTATCCGTGTAACGAACCTCTCTGCCTCGACATTGTGCTTCGAGGCCAGTCGCGCTACACGCGAACTGGGTAACGGCCAGCACACCGCATCCTACGTCACTTTACCCATCTAGAAAAATTAGCCCCTGCAAGCGATGCGAAAACCCACGAACATTGGGGTAAAGGCTCGCCTGTGGCCAGTCATAGCCACGAAAGCTGGTTATCTATTTGGTTATTTATTGACGCAGGGCTACGCCGTGCTGACCCCTACCCCGCAAGGCCCCGGACCCGTGCCGCCCCCTTGCAGGCGCCCAATCGAGTGGGCGCCCCAGGGAGCGCGACAAAAGCTACGAAACCTTGCTGGGGCTTGGCTTAAAGGGCTAAGCCAAGGGTTAGGCCTGGCCGCCAGTGCGCTCCGCGATGATCTCGGATGCGACGTTGGTCGGAACCTCGCCGTAGGAATCGAAAATCATGGAGAAGTTTGCACGGCCGGCGGTGCGGGAACGCAGGTCGCCGATGTAGCCGAACATCTCGGACAGCGGCACCTTGGCCTTGACGATCTTGGCGCCAGCGCGGTCGTCCATGGAGGAAACCTGGCCACGGCGAGAGTTGATGTCGCCGATGACGTCGCCCATGTACTCCTCAGGCGTGATGACCTCAACAGCCATCAGCGGCTCCAGCAGAACCGGCTTTGCCTTAGCAACGGCCTCCTTCAGAGCCTGAGAGCCGGCCAGCTTGAAGGCCATCTCGGAGGAGTCGACCTCGTGGTAAGCACCATCCAGCAGGGTGGCCTTGATGTTCACCAGCGGGAAGCCCGCCAGGTAGCCGTACTGCATAGCGTCCTGAATACCAGCGTCGACGGACGGGATGTACTCCTTCGGCACGCGGCCACCGGTGACCTCGTTGACGAACTCGTAGGTCTCCTCGGAGCCCTCCTCCGGCTGGTACGGCTCGATCGCGACGATAACGCGAGCGAACTGACCGGAACCACCAGTCTGCTTCTTGTGGGTGTACTCCAGCTTCTCCACCGGCTTGCGGATGGTCTCGCGGTAAGCAACCTGCGGGTTACCGATGTTTGCCTCGACCTTGAACTCACGCTTCATACGGTCCACCAGGACGTCCAGGTGCAGCTCGCCCATACCGCCGATAACGGTCTGGCCGGTCTCCTCGTCCAGCTTCACGGTGAAGGTCGGGTCCTCTTCTGCCAGCTTCTGGATAGCGGTACCCAGCTTCTCCTGGTCAGACTTGGTCTTCGGCTCGATGGCCACCTCGATAACCGGATCCGGGAAGTCCATGGACTCCAGGATCACCGGATCCTGTGCGTCACACAGGGTGTCGCCCGTGGTCGTATCCTTCAGACCGATGAAGGCGTAGATGTGGCCCGCGGAAGCGCGGTCCACCGGCTGCTCCTTGTTGGAGTGCATCTGGAACAGCTTGCCGATGCGCTCCTTCTTGTCCTTCGTGGAGTTGGTGACCTGCGCACCGGACTCAACGGAGCCGGAGTAAACGCGGACGTAGGTCAGCTTGCCGAAGAACGGGTGTACGGCAACCTTGAAGGCCAGAGCGGAGAACGGCTCGTCCTTGGACGGCTTGCGCAGCTTCTCGGCCTCCGGATCCTTCGGATCGTGGCCGACGATGGAACCAACGTCCATCGGGTTCGGCAGGAAGTCGATCACAGCGTCCAGCATCGGCTGGATACCCTTGTTCTTGTAAGCGGAGCCACAGTACACCGGGTAGACCTCGGAGTTGACGGTCAGCTTACGGATCTGAGCTTTCAGCTCGTCGAGGGTGATTTCCTCACCGGCGAAGTAGCGCTCCATGAGCTCCTCGTCGGACTCTGCAACGGTCTCGATGAGCTTCTCGCGGTACTCCTCGGCCTTGTCCTTCAGATCCTCCGGGATGTCCTCGTAGGTCGGCTCTGCACCGATCTCGACCTTGCCGCGCCAGGTAACTGCACGCATGTTCAACAGGTCGACGATGCCGTCGAAGTCGTCCTCGGCACCGATCGGCAGGGCCATTACCAGCGGCTTTGCACCCAGGCGATCGACAATGGTCTGCACGGTGTAGTAGAAGTCAGCGCCCAGCTTGTCCATCTTGTTGACGAAGCAGATACGCGGAACGTCGTACTTGGTTGCCTGGCGCCAGACCTGCTCGGACTGCGGCTCCACGCCCTCCTTGGCGTCGAACACAGCAACCGCACCATCCAGGACACGCAGGGAACGCTCCACCTCAACGGTGAAGTCCACGTGACCCGGGGTGTCGATGATGTTGATCTGGTTACCTTCCCAGAAGCAGGTGGTAGCTGCGGAAGTAATCGTAATTCCGCGCTCCTTCTCCTGGTCCATCCAGTCCATCGTGGAAGCGCCATCGTGGGTCTCACCGATCTTACGGTTAATACCGGTGTAGAAGAGGATGCGCTCCGTGGTGGTGGTCTTACCAGCATCGATGTGCGCCATGATGCCGATGTTGCGGACCTTCTTCAGGTCGGTCAACGCTTCAAGTGCCACTGGGTTACCCCGCTCATTTCGTTGTTGAGCGACTTGGCTGGAACTTCCATGTTGTTCACATTGATGTTTTGAAGTGCTTTCAAAAGCCCCGCAAGCCGCAGGCGATTATGTACTCGTTCTATTGTGCCAGCTTTGCGCCGTCACGTCGCGTCGAGGGGTCTATTGACGCCATCGCGCGCTAGATAAAACTATAGCCCCACTACCCTTTTATGAAGTTGGGCGGCGAGGCTATAGGAATGCTGTTACCAGCGGTAGTGGGCGAAGGCGCGGTTGGCCTCTGCCATCTTGTGAGTGTCTTCGCGACGCTTCACGGAAGCACCCAGGCCGTTGGATGCATCCAGGATCTCGTTGGCAAGACGCTCGGTCATGGTGTTCTCACGACGCTGACGGGTGAAGGTCACCAGCCAACGCAGTGCCAGGGTGGTGGAACGGCCGGGGCGAACCTCAACCGGAACCTGGTAGGTTGCGCCACCAACACGGCGGGAGCGAACCTCAAGAGCCGGCTTGACGTTGTCGAGTGCCTTCTTCAGGGTGAGGATCGGATCGGTGCCGGTCTTCTCGCGGCACTGCTCCAGTGCGCCGTAGACGATGCGCTCTGCGGTGGACTTCTTACCGTCAAGGAGAACCTTGTTGACCAGCTGGGAGACGAGAACGTCGCCGTATACTGGATCCTTGACTAGCTGTCGGGAAGGTGCTGGACCCTTACGTGGCATTGTTTACTTCTCCTTCTTAGCGCCGTAGCGGGAACGTGCCTGCTTGCGGTCCTTAACACCCTGGGTGTCGAGGGAACCACGCACGATCTTGTAACGAACACCCGGGAGGTCCTTCACACGACCACCGCGGACGAGCACCATGGAGTGCTCCTGCAGGTTGTGGCCCTCACCGGGGATGTAAGCGGAAACCTCGATACCGGAGGTCAGGCGAACACGAGCGACCTTACGCAGTGCGGAGTTCGGCTTCTTCGGGGTGGTGGTGTACACGCGGGTGCACACGCCACGGCGCTGCGGGGAGCCCTTCAGCGCAGCAGTGGCAACCTTCGTGCTCTTGTCGTGACGGCCCTTGCGGACCAGCTGCTGAATAGTTGGCATAGATGAACTTTCTTTCGGTTCTTTTCGGCGCAGTATCGCAACGCGGCCGCCTCGGCGGCGACTGCTCTGCGGTTTGAGCATCTGTAGCGTGGGAATCTCAAAGGATGCGCACACACGAAAAATAAGGGGCTCTTCCTTACGGGGCCTCTTCCGTGGTGTATCACCCCACGTATCTACGTGGAGATCCCTGCATCGCACCCCAGCTGCACAACCAGCCTTCGAGCATCCGTCGGTTTCGGGCCAATCCGAACCTCGGTTGTTCTAGGGCCGCCACTGCACCAGTGGAGACAATACAATCTACGGGGAGGAGTTTAGTGCACTTTGTGCCAGCTACCAAATCCCATTTTCTTAAACGCACTGGCCTACAATCATCCCGATGTTTCCTTACCCGTTCGACCTTGCGTCCATCGGCGAGGGGCTACCCGCCGCCGAGCTGCTCCCCCGAATTCCCCAACGCGGCCCTTTGGTGGTGGAAGCACCGCCGGGAACTGGTAAGACAACCCTCGTCCCGCCCGCGCTGTCCAATATTCTGGCGCGCACAGCCGACGAAGCCACGGGAGAGCCCCCGACCACCCCGACCATCCCGCCGAAAGTTCTGGTCACCGCACCTCGTCGCGTGGCCGTCCGCGCCGCCGCCCGGCGCCTCGCCCACCTCGACGGCTCCCGCGTAGGCGACCGCGTCGGCTATAGCATCCGCGGCGAACACCACCCCGGCAGGCTCGTGGAATTCGTCACCCCCGGCGTGCTACTCAATCGCCTCTTGGCCGACCCTGCCTTGGAAGGCGTGGGGGCGGTTCTCATCGATGAGGTCCACGAGCGCCAATTGGACTCCGACCTTGTATTGGCCATGTGCCAGGAGGTCGCACTGCTGCGCGAAGGCGACCCCGTCGGAGAGCTTTACCTCTGCGCCATGTCCGCCACCGTGGATACGCAGAAGCTCGCGGAATACATGGGTGCGCAGGTTGTATTCACCCCGGCGGTCACCCATCCCCTGGACATCTCATACCACCCACACCCCGAGCGCGCCCAGGGCTCACCGGCTTTCTACCGGCACGTTGCGGACCTTGCCCTCCAGGTACACACAAGCAGGCGCGAATCCGGCCACCCAGACCACCGCACGCTCGTTTTCGTTCCGGGCCGCAAGGAAATCGACTGGGTCTGCTCGCATCTTCCGGGTTCGGCTCCCCTCCACGGCGGCCTGACCTCTCGCGAGCAGGATGCTGCACTTACCGGCGGCTCCCCCATCGTCGTCGCCACCTCCATCGCCGAGTCCTCCCTCACTGTCCCCGGCGTCCACGCGGTGGTCGATGCCGGTCTATCTCGTACACCCCGTCGCGACCAAGCGCGGGGCATGACGGGCCTAGTCACCGTGTCTACGTCCAAGGCCAGCGCCGACCAGCGCGCTGGTCGTGCCGGTCGCCTCGGTCCCGGGCAGGTCTACCGCGCCTATTCCGCAGCCGACTACTCACACTTTGCGCCGGACATCACCCCGGAAATCCTCTCTTCAGACCTCGTCGCCGCCACCCTCACGCTCGCTGCTTGGGGCTCCCCCGATATTTCTCTTCTAGACGCCCCTCCGGCCGCAACTCTCACCGATGCCCACAAGGAACTACGCGCTCTAGGTGCGCTGGACGGGAACGGCGCGATTACTGAGATGGGCCAGAAGTTGGCCCGCATCCCCGCCGACCCGCGCCTGGGGGCGGCTCTGTTGGCGCACGGCTCTGGTGCCGCCGAGGTGGTCGCCGCCCTTTCGATCGGCCTACAGGGGGATCTGGCCGAGGCGCAACCCGCGGCAGCCGAGGTGCGTCGCTTCGCGCGGATGGTGGACGACCACGGCCCGGCCACTCCCGGCGAGGTTGTAGCCTCCTCATACCCGGACCGCGTGGCGAAGCTGATGGAAGCCAGCGACGGCAGTGGAAACAGAGGCAACAGCGGCAGCAGCCAAGCCTCCGAGTACCTGCTGGCCTCCGGCACCCGCGCCACCCTCGCGCCGGAGCTACGCCGCCCGCTCGGCGGGTCCGAATGGTTGGCAGTGGCGGAAGTGCAGCTGGGTCGCACTCCCCTGATCCGCGCGGCTGCCCGGCTGACGCAACCGGATATGTCGCAGGCTCAAGAAAACATCACCGCGCACGTATCCGACGGCAAGCTACGCGCCCGGCGCACCCGCCACCTCGGAGCCATCGAGCTATCCAGCACTCCAGTTTCCGTCAGCCAGCTGGGCGAAGAAGAGAAAGCCCAAGCGGTCGCAGCCTTGGCTGCCGAGGGCTTGGGTTGGATGCGGATGACGGAGGGGGCGTCCAGAATGAAAGAGCGAGTCGACTACCTCCGCGAGCAGCTCGGCGAACCGTGGCCGGACCTAGCGGCAGGCGACTACACCCCCGAGGCCGAGCGGGTCGTGGCGGGCGAAAGAATCGCCGACATCGACGCGTATCAGGCGATCATGCGCCAACTGCCGTGGCCCGAGGCAGGGCGAATGAACGAGCTCGCGCCGGAACGACTGGAAGTACCCAGCGGATCAGCTCCGAAGGTTCACTACGAAACCGGGCGGCCGATTGTGCGCGTTAAGCTGCAGGAATGCTTCGGGCTGGCGGAATCCCCCACTATCGCGGGGCAGAAAGTTCTGTTTCACCTACTATCGCCAGCGGGCCGTGAGCTAGCCGTCACCGACGACTTGAAGAGTTTTTGGAACGGCCCCTACCAGGGCGTGCGTAAGGACATGCGGGGGCGCTACCCGAAGCACCCGTGGCCGGAAGACCCGTGGTCGGCTACGGCAACGAAGAAAACAAAGCGGGCGCTGGAGAACTAGCGCGCAGGCCAGAAGTATTGGTTCTAGCGGCGCTTGCTGCCGAAGGTCTTAGTGAAGTTCAAGCCCCGGATCGGGGTGTGGATCGTAACGGAACGGCGACCATCGGCGCGCTGCGTAATGCGCATCGGCCCTAGGCGGGTGGAGCCACCCACACCGCCCGACGAGGTGTTCACACGAAACGGACCGAAGTTCTTGGAGTTGCGAAACATCATACCCATGCAGCACATCATAGAGCACTGACGATAATGCGCTGCCGGCGACGGGCATGAAAAAGCGGGCGCCCCCTTACGGAAGGAGAATCGCCCGCTTAAATAGTGAACTGGCAAACCCGCAGCGCAGCCAGTCCGGGGATCCTAATGGGTTACATCAGATCCATGTCGTCCAGCGGCACGGCAGCACCGGTGAACTCGCCGTAAGTGTCGTCGGCGTAGAAGCCATCGCCGAAGGAAGACGGCAGGGAGTAGGCCGCTGCACGGGCCTCCTCCGTCGGCTCCACACTGATGTTGCGGTAGCGGGAAATACCGGTACCGGCCGGGATCAGCTTACCGATGATCACGTTTTCCTTCAGACCAATCAGCTTGTCAGAACGCTTGTTGATGGCAGCATCCGTGAGCACGCGGGTGGTCTCCTGGAACGAGGCGGCGGACAGCCAGGACTCGGTGGCCAGGGAGGCCTTCGTGATACCCATGATCTCGGCGCGAACCTCCACCGGGCGGCCGCCGGTCTTGACGGCCTCCTTGGACGCAGCCACTGCATCGGCGTGGTCCACCAGGGAGCCCGGCAGGAACTCAGTCGAGCCAGAGTCAATGACGGTCACGCGGCGCAGCATCTGGCGCACGATGATCTCGATGTGCTTGTCGTGGATGGCCACACCCTGATCGCGGTAAACCTTCTGGACCTCGTTGATCAGGTGCTGCTGCACGCCACGGCGGCCCAGCACGCGCAGAACCTCGTGCGGATCCGCAGCGCCCTTCAGCAGCTGCTGGCCCATCTTCACGTGGTCGCCGTCGCGGATCGGGCGCTCCACGCCACCGCTACCCAGCGTAGCCAGGCCCTGGCGCTTGGACAGCTTCTCGTAGACCACATCGTCGGAGCCATCGTCCGGCTCGATGGTGAGGGTGAAGAAGTTGTCGTCGTCCTCGATGCGCACCTTGCCGTCCACCGACGCAATCGGGGACTTCGCCTTCGGCACGCGTGCCTCGAACAGCTCCTGAACACGCGGCAGACCACCGGTAATGTCGCCACCGACACCACCCAGGTGGAACGTACGCATCGTCAGCTGGGTACCCGGCTCACCAATGGACTGGGCGGCGACGATGCCGACGGCCTCGCCGATCTCCACCTTCTTGCCGGTCGCCATAGAGCGGCCGTAGCACGTGGAGCACACGCCGGTGTTGGTGGCACAGGTCATCACGGAGCGGACCTTTACCTCCTCCACGCCAGCGTTCAGGAGGGTCTTCAGCTCGCCCTCGCCAATGACATTGCCCGCGGCGACGATAACGTTGCCGTCGGAGGCGGTGGCGTCGCTAGCCAGGTAACGACCCAGAACAGACGTCTCAACGAAGTCTGCCGGGGTGTAGTCGCCGGTCGGCTTGCCCTCGGCATCCAGAACCGGAACGGCGACGGGCATAACGGCGCCCTGCTTGGTGCCGCAGTCGTCCTCGCGCACGATGACGTCCTGCGCCACGTCCACCAGACGACGGGTCAGGTAACCCGAGTCCGCGGTACGCAGAGCGGTATCGGCCAGGCCCTTACGGGAACCGTGGGAGTTGTTGAAGTACTCGAGCACGGACAGGCCTTCGCGGAAGGAGGTCTTAATCGGACGGGTGATGTACTCACCGCGCGAGTTCGTAACCATGCCCTTCATGCCGGCCAGGGTCCAGATCTGACGCATGTTACCGGCAGCACCCGACTTCACGATCATCGGAATCGGGTTGTCGTCCGGGTACAGGTCCTCGACGGACTGACCAACGAAGTCGGTGGCTTCCTTCCAGAGGTCCACCAGGGACTGGTAGCGCTCGGCCTCGTTGATCTTGCCGCGAGCCAGCTTCTTCTCGATAACGCGGGCCTTGGCCTCGTAGCTATCCAGGACTTCCTGCTTGTTCGGCAGCACCAGCACGTCGTGCATGGTGATGGTCACGCCGGAGCGGGTTGCCCAGTAGAAACCGGCATCCTTCAGCTTGTCCACCGTCTGCGCAACGGTGATCATCGGGTACTTCGCCGCGAGGTCGTTAATGACGGCGGCCTGTGGCTTCTTCGCCATGACGCCCTCTGCGTATGGGTAGTTCCACGGCAGCAGCTCGTTGAACAGCACGCGACCCAGGGTGGTCTTCGCGAGCCAGGTCTGGCCGCGCTGCCAACCATCCGGGAACAGCTCAGACTCGATCTCCTCGGTCGGGCGCAGGTGGTTGATGCGCACGTGGATCGGAGCCTGCAGGCCCAGTACGCCACGGTCGTAAGCCATGATGGCTTCGGCCAGGGAGGAGTACACGCCCTGCGCCGGACCATCCGCGGTGGCCGGTGCGTAGGCACCCTGGCCGCCGAGCTCATCCGGCTTCTTCAGCAGGGTCAGGTAGTACAGGCCGGTCACCATGTCCAGACGCGGCATAGCCAGGGGCTTACCGGAGGCCGGGGACAGAATGTTGTTGGAAGCCAGCATCAGGATGCGAGCCTCCGCCTGCGCCTCGGCGCTCAGCGGCAGGTGAACCGCCATCTGGTCACCGTCAAAGTCGGCGTTGAAGGCCTCACAAGCCAGAGGGTGCAGCTGGATGGCCTTACCCTCGACCAGGATCGGCTCGAAGGCCTGGATGCCCAGGCGGTGCAGGGTAGGTGCACGGTTGAGCATCACCGGGTGCTCGGCGATGGCCTCTTCCAGCACGTCCCACACCTCGGGACGCTGACGCTCCACCATGCGCTTTGCGGACTTGATGTTCTGCGCGTAGGACTTCTCTACCAGGCGCTTCATCACGAACGGCTTGAACAGCTCTAGAGCCATCAGCTTCGGCAGACCACACTGGTGCAGCTTCAGTTGCGGACCGACGATAATCACGGAACGACCGGAGTAGTCCACGCGCTTACCCAGCAGGTTCTGGCGGAAGCGGCCCTGCTTACCCTTCAGCAGGTCGGACAGGGACTTCAGCGGGCGGTTGCCCGGGCCAGTGACGGGGCGGCCACGGCGGCCGTTGTCGAACAGCGCGTCCACAGACTCCTGCAGCATGCGCTTCTCGTTGTTCACGATGATCTCGGGAGCACCGAGGTCCAGCATGCGCTTCAGGCGGTTGTTGCGGTTAATCACGCGGCGGTACAGGTCGTTCAGGTCGGAGGTCGCGAAGCGGCCACCGTCCAGCTGCACCATTGGGCGCAGCTCCGGCGGGATAACCGGGATGCAGTCCAGAACCATGCCGGCCGGGTCGTTACCGGAACGCAGGAACGCGGCGACGACCTTCAGGCGCTTCAGAGCGCGCAGCTTCTTCTGGCCCTTGCCGTCGCGGATAACCTCGCGCAGGGACTCGGCCTCGGCTTCGAGGTCGAAGCTGCGGATCAGCGTCTGGATGGCCTCTGCACCCATGCCGCCGGTGAAGTAGTCCTCGTAGCGGTCGACCAGCTCGTTGTAGATGTTCTCATCCACAATCATCTGCTTCGGAGCCAGCTTGACGAAGGTGTTCCAGATCTCGTCCAGGCGATCGATCTCACGCTCGGCGCGCTCGCGGATGTGGCGCATCTCGCGGTCGGCTGCGCTCTGCACCTTCTTCTTGGCATCGTTCTTAGCGCCCGCTGCCTCGAGCTCGGCCAGGTCGTCCTCGAGAGTCTTGGCACGGTCGGCCAGCTCCGCATCGCGTTCCTGTTCGACCTCCTTCTTCTCCAACAGCATCTCTGCTTCCAGGGTGGACTGGTCGTTGTGGCGACCTTCCTCGTCGACAGAGGTGATGATGTTGGCGGCGAAGTAGATGATCTTTTCCAGATCCTTCGGAGCCAGGTCCAGCAGGTAGCCCAGACGAGAAGGCACGCCCTTGAAGTACCAGATGTGGGTGACGGGAGCGGCCAGTTCGATGTGGCCCATGCGCTCACGGCGGACCTTGGACTTGGTCACCTCAACGCCACAGCGCTCACAGATGATGCCCTTGTAGCGCACGCGCTTGTACTTGCCACAGCCACACTCCCAGTCGCGGGTGGGGCCGAAAATGCGCTCGCAGAACAGGCCGTCCTTCTCCGGCTTCAGGGTGCGGTAGTTAATGGTTTCAGGCTTCTTGACCTCGCCACGGGACCAACGACGGATGTCATCAGCGGTCGCTAGTCCGATGCGAAGCTCATCGAAAAAGTTGACGTCCAGCACGTGGACTTCCTTTCCCCTCCTCTTGGCGGAGGGCTTTGGGTAGTTGCGGCGCTTAGCTGTGTTGTTTGTCGGGCTCAAGCGCCGAAAGTACGGCGAATGTACGAAAGTCAGATGTTTAGGGTCGTCAACGCCCTAGCTGACATCCATGTCAGCATCCGGACGCTCGTCACGGGACAGGTTGATGCCCAGAGCCGCGTTAGCGTTCTCCAGCTCATCGTCATCGTCAGAGGACAGCTCCATCGGAGTACCGTCAGCGGCCAGAACCTCAACGTTCAGGCACAGCGACTGCAGCTCCTTCAGAAGAACCTTGAAGGACTCCGGGATGCCAGGATCCGGAATGTTCTCGCCCTTCACGATCGCCTCGTACACCTTCACACGGCCAACCACGTCATCGGACTTAATGGTCAGGAGCTCCTGCAGGGTGTAGGCGGCACCGTATGCCTGCATTGCCCACACCTCCATCTCACCGAAGCGCTGGCCACCGAACTGTGCCTTACCACCCAGCGGCTGCTGGGTAATCATGGAGTAAGGACCAGTGGAACGGGCGTGAATCTTCTCGTCAACCAGGTGGTGGAGCTTCAACATGTACATGTAGCCCACGGAAACCGGGTACGGGAAGGGCTCGCCAGAGCGGCCGTCAATCAGGTTGGACTTACCGAAGTCGTCGACCTGGCGCTCGCCGTCGCGGTTAGGCAGCGAGGAACGCAGCAGGCCGGACAGCTCTGCGTTGGAAGCACCGTCGAACACCGGGGTGGCGGTCAGAGAATCCGCCGGAACGTCGTACAGCTCCTCCGGCAGGGTCTCCAGCATCTTCTGGATCTTCGGATCCTGGGAGTCGGTATCGACCTTCCAGCCAGCCTTGGCCAGCCAGCCCAGGTGCACCTCCAGAACCTGACCAATGTTCATACGACGCGGCACACCGTGGGTGTTCAGGATGATGTCGATCGGAGTACCGTCCGGCAGGAACGGCATATCCTCCTGCGGCAGGATCTTGCCCACGACACCCTTGTTGCCGTGGCGGCCTGCGAGCTTATCGCCGTCCTGGATCTTGCGCTTCTGGGCGACGTAGACGCGGACCATCTCGTTAACGCCAGCGGCCAGGTCGTCGTCGTCCTCACGGGAGAACACGCGAACGCCGATGACCTTACCGGTCTCGCCGTGTGGAACCTTCATGGAGGTATCGCGAACCTCGCGGGCCTTCTCGCCAAAGATGGCGCGCAGCAGTCGCTCTTCCGGAGTCAGCTCGGTCTCACCCTTAGGGGTGACCTTACCAACCAGGATGTCGCCATCGCGGACGTCGGCGCCGATGCGGACGATACCGCGGTCGTCGAGGTCTGCCAGCACGTCTTCGCCCACGTTAGGAATGTCGCGGGTGATCTCCTCCGGACCCAGCTTGGTGTCGCGGGCGTCGATCTCGTACTCCTCGATGTGGATCGAGGTCAGAACGTCTTCCTCAACCATGCGCTGGTTCAGGATGATGGCGTCCTCGTAGTTGTGGCCCTCCCACGGCATGAATGCGACCAGCAGGTTCTTACCCAGCGCCATCTCACCGTTGTCGGTACCCGGTCCGTCAGCCAGAACCTGGCCGGCCTCCACGCGGTCGCCCTCATCGACGAGCGGCTTCTGGTTGTAGCAGGTGCCCTGGTTGGTGCGCTCGAACTTGCGCAGCACGAAGGTATCGCGCACGCCCTCGTCATCCATGACGGTGATGTAGTCAGCGGAGACGTACTCAACCACGCCAGCCTTCGGCGCGATAATCATGTCGCCGGCGTCGTACGCAGCGCGCAGCTCCATACCGGTACCCACGAACGGGGACTCGGAACGCAGCAGCGGCACAGCCTGACGCTGCATGTTGGCACCCATCAGTGCACGGTTAGCATCGTCGTGCTCGAGGAACGGAATCATCGCGGTTGCCACGGAAACCATCTGTCGCGGCGAAACGTCCATGTAGTCCACCTCGGTGTACGGGACGACCTCCACGTCGCCGCCGCGCAGGCGAACCTCAATACGATCCTCGGTGAACCGGTGATTCTCGTCGAACGGGGTGTTCGCCTGAGCAATCACGTGGCGGTCCTCTTCGTCCGCGGTGAAGTAGTAGACCTCATCGGTGATCTGTCCGTCCACGACCTTGCGGTACGGAGTCTCGATGAAGCCGAACGGGTTAACGCGTGCGTAAGAGGACAGCGAACCGATCAGACCAATGTTCGGACCCTCAGGAGTCTCAATCGGGCACATGCGGCCGTAGTGGGACGGGTGAACGTCTCGAACTTCCAGTCCCGCACGCTCACGGGACAGGCCGCCTGGACCCAGCGCAGACAGACGGCGCTTGTGGGTCAGTCCGGACAGGGAGTTGTTCTGGTCCAAGAACTGCGACAGCTGGGAGGTGCCGAAGAACTCGCGGATCGCCGCGGAAACCGGGCGTACGTTAATCAGGGAGGTCGGGGTGATGGATTCCGCATCCTGGGTGGTCATGCGCTCGCGCACAACACGCTCCATGCGGGACAGACCCACGCGAACCTGGTTCTGAATCAGCTCGCCGACGGTACGCAGACGACGGTTGCCGAAGTGGTCGATGTCGTCGGTATCGATCGGGATCTCGGTGCCGTCCGGGGAAGTCATGGACTTCTCACCGGCGTGCAGGCGCACCAGGTACTCGATGGTGGTCAGGATGTCCTCTTCCGTGAGGATCATCACACCGTCGGTGTCGCCACCCAGACCCAGCTTGCGATTGACCTTGTAGCGGCCAACCTTGGCCAGGTCGTAGCGCTTCGGCTTGAAGAAGGAGTTCTCCAGCAGAGCCTGCGCAGAGTCGCGCGTCGGGGACTCGCCCGGGCGCTGCTTGCGGTAGATCTCCAGTAGAGCCTCATCGGTGTTATCCACACCGTCCTTCTCGAGGGTAGACATCATCAGCTCGGAGAAGCCGAAGCGATCGGTGATCTCCTGCGTGGTCAGACCCAGTGCCTTCAGCAGGACGGTAACCGGCTGGCGGCGCTTACGGTCGATGCGCACGCCAACGGTGTCTCGCTTATCAACGTCGAACTCCAGCCACGCACCGCGAGAAGGGATCACCTTCACAGAGTGCAGCGGACGCTCGGTGGATGCGTCGATGGAAGCGTCGAAATACACGCCCGGGGAACGGACGAGCTGGGAAACAACGACACGCTCGGTGCCATTGATGATGAACGTGCCCTTGTCGGTCATCATCGGGAAGTCACCGATGAAGACGGTCTGGGACTTGATCTCACCGGACATAGAGTTGGTGAATTCCGCGGTCACATACAGCGGTGCCGCGTAGTTAATGTCCTTATCCTTCGCCTCGTCGATGGTGGACTTCACGTCATCGAAGCGGGGCTCGGACAGGGTGAGGGACATGTTCTCGGAGTAATCCTCAATCGGAGATAGCTCCTCGAGGATCTCCTCAAGTCCGCTCATGATGCGGACATCCTCCCCTGCCTCTGCTTGGGCGCGGGCACGCCACTCGGGCGTACCGACGAGCCAAGCGAAGGACTCTCGTTGGAGGTCAAGAAGGCCTGGAACCTCAATCGGAGCATCGATCTTCGCAAAGCTGTGTCGCTGCGGAGCTCCGGGAATTCCGGCCACTGAGCTGGTCTGGCGGGAGACTGCCAAGATGGGTCCTTCCAGCACAACATCGGTCGGCACTACGTGGTGGAGCTGTAGTGCGCGGTCGTAATTGTGTGTGTACGGTCTCGTGATGGTCGATTTAGTTGGATTTTCCCTGCCAAACTATCCCCACGCAGAAACGACTAAACGACCTTGTCAAATGGCCTTTTTGGCACGTTTGGCAAAGTCTGCTTTGGGCGTAATGTCTTCACATCACTTCTGCGTAGCTTTGTAGTCGTTTCGTTGTAGCGGATAGCTCAACAAATCAAATCCAGCGCAACGAACTATCCTATAGCATCGATGCGCAGTTGTCTAGGCTTCTTCTGGGATCTCTCCTACGGCCTCGCGGTCACCCTCACGCTCGGCCTTCAGCCCGGCCCGCCGCTTCACGCGGAGCCACAGAACCAACACCACGGATGCTGCTGCCACAATAACACCCGCAACAATCAATGCAACTCCCCATTTGTCGGTGTTGCGCTGGCCGCTAACTTCCATGGCCTGGTCCAGCATCGACTGGGTTACACTCTGCGGGGTCTTCCCGTGGAACTTCAACAGGTTCTGTACGTCCTTACCGGAGCTATCGCGGTACGTATCCTTCACCTTCTCCTCCACACTCACCAGCAAGCCAGATGCCGGCTCCACGGTCAGTTCGCGCCACCCCTCGTGGTATAGCTGTGCACGCTGCGGCTTCCCATCTTCGCCTTCCACGGTGATGGTGTTGCGGATTCCCGCGTACTCCTTTGCCACCGACGTAGCCGGGATCTCTTGGCGGAACACATACAGCTCATGCTCGTGGCCGTCCGCGGTGGTCACATTGCGCGTACCGGTGAACTCCGCAGGTAATGCGCGACGAAGCGTCATATCGAAGTAGTCGTAGGAGCGCTGCTCGGTTCCCTGAGGGAACTTGGCCCAGTATCCCGCGATCTCGCCGTCGGTGGCGGGAGTAGCAGGGGTATCCGATACCTTGGCGCCTCCCTTCGCCTCACCCGAGCGGCGATCCACGGTGAAGCTCCAGACCTGCGCCTCCAGCAGCGACTCCAAATCGTCCTCAACGTCGGTGCGGGCGGTGGTCACGCCTACGCGCGCACTGGCTTCTTCCTCGGTGGCGGGCTCTTCCAGTGTGATTTTGAACTGCCGGTTGACCGGCGCCGTCAACTCCTTTTTGCCGTCCGGCCCTTGGTAGTTTGGCCCGATCTCGGCGGCAGGATCGTGCAAAGTGATCGTCGTCGCGGCCAGGTCTAGCGGCACGGCCTTCTCGTTCGATACGACCTTGGGGAGCATGACGCCCACAGTGATCAGCGCTACCCCAATCAGTGCACCAAGTGCACCCAGGATGTAGGGACCCTTGCCGGAGCTCTTTCGGTTTGTCACTTTTCTGCCACCATCTGCGTTTTAGTCGGTTCGTAGTCACCCTAGCGTAGCAAGACAACAAAAAACCGCCGAGAACCACAGAACGTGATTCCCGGCGGCTTGGTTCACCTCTACATTCGGCGCTAGGCCAAAGCGAGGTAAGTAAGACGAGCTTACTTGAGGGAGACCTTTGCGCCAGCCTCTTCCAGCTTGGTCTTAGCAGCCTCAGCGTCGTCCTTGGAAGCAGCCTCGAGGATAGCCTTCGGAGCACCCTCAACCAGCTCCTTAGCCTCCTTCAGACCCAGGCCGGAGACGATCTCGCGGACAACCTTAATAACGCCGATCTTCTTAGCGCCTGCGTCCTCCAGAACGACGTCGAACTCGTCCTTCTCCTCAGCAGCAGCGCCGCCCTCAGCGCCCGGAGCAGCAGCAACGGCAGCAACCGGAGCAGCAGCGGTGACGTCGAAGACCTCTTCGAATTCCTTAACGAACTCAGACAGTTCGATGAGGGTCATTTCCTTGAAAGCCTCGATGAGCTCGTCCTTGGTGAGCTTAGCCATAATGGCATCCTTTCGTAGTTGCGCCGGTGAGCCAGAATATGTTGGCGGCCCGGCCGGCAAATTGTTTTATGTCTTATGTAAGTGGGGAGGGAACTTACTGTTCCTTCTTCTCCTGCAGTGCAGCGGCCAGGCGTGCAACCTGGGATGCTGGTGCGTTGAACAGGCCTGCGGCCTTTGCCAAGGAACCCTGCATGGCACCGGCCAGCTTGGCCAGCGTGGTTTCGCGATTGTCCAGCTCGGCGATTGCCTCAACCTGAGCTGCATCAATCGTGGCACCGTCCATGTAGCCACCCTTGATCACGAAGTTCTTGTGATCCTTGCTGAAGTCCTTCATGGCCTTCGCAGCGTCCACGGCCTCGCCGCTAACGAATGCGATTGCGGTCGGACCGGTCAGCAGGGACTCATCAAGCTCAATGCCGGCTTCGCGTGCAGCCAGCTTGATCATGGTGTTCTTGGCGACGGAGTAGGTAACTTCCGAACCCAGAGCGCGACGCAGCTCGGTGGTCTCAGCCACGGACAGGCCACGGTACTCGGTCAACAGAGTGGACTGAGCCTGCTCGAAGCGTGCCTTGAGCTCTTCCAGCGAAGCGGTGTTCTTCGGATTAGCCATACTCTCGCCTCCTTCCTGATGTTTACGGTGTACGTTTTACGCAGTACGTCCACCGACGATCATTGTTTGAAGGGCAACACTGTACATAAACGACAAAGCGCCTCGCGTTTCCGGCGTTATACGCAAGAAACACAAGGCGCATTCGTAGGATCCCCGGCCTACAAAAGGCTGGAATCCGATCCGAACGTCTATCGTGTTACCTGCGTGGGCCGTCATCTATGACGATGATCCTTCAATCTCCTGCCCACTCGCTCCCCGCGAAAGGGGTCGAACGGACGGTGATGACCGACGGTCTTCGGTGAAAACTTGACGTTGCTGATCTCGTTGTTGATCTAGTCAAACTTCCTCGAAAGAGGTTACACCCCTCCTCAACGCTTCTCCAAATCGCCGTTGTGCTTGTCTTATGACGCCACCCTGCACCCCAAAAAATCTTTCGTTTACAAAAGTGGGGTTAGCAGTTTGATTACCCTTGGGGTTTATGGACGCATTCATTCCTAAGTTCCTTTCCAGTCTGCTGCGCGACAATCCACTGCCGGAGGGCGTCAATAAATGGGACACACCCCTGGACGGTGCAACGCCGACGGTGTTGATCCACGGCACGTGGCTCAACGCATACAACACGTGGGACTACGTGGCGAAGAAGCTCATCGCCGCAGGCCATCCAGTGTTTGCGGTGAATTACGGCAAAGACCGCTCGGCGTTCGTGGGCAAGGCCGCGGGCGTGTACGCGAACAACTTCCTTCGCACCTCGCAGGAAGAGGTGGCGGCCTTCATCGACGAAGTGATCGAGCGCACGGGGGCTAGCAAAGTTAATCTGGTTGGGCACTCGCAGGGCGTGGCGCAAGCCCGCCTGTACCTCTCCGATTCTGGTGGTGCAGACCGCGCAGACGTGGCGCGCAACAAAGTGGATCGCCTAGTGGGCGTGGGTCCGGCGCACCACGGCACTACCCTGTCGGGCGTATCTACGCTGGCAGAGCGGGTGGACCCCCACAATAAGTCCGCCGGATTCTTGGAAAAACTGCTGGGTGGGGCTGCGATCGACCAGCGTGTGGGTAGCGAGTTTGGCGAGCACCTGAACCGTGAGGGGGATACCACTCCAGGGGTGGACTACACGATGATCACCGCAAAGTACGACGGCATTGCCACGCCCCGGTTGAAGCAGGTGATGGTTGCCGGCGAGGGCGCGCGGGTGCGCAATTTAAGCGTTCAGGACGACAACCCGTTTGATCTGTCCGGCCACTTGGCGATGCTGTATTCGCCGCGCGTGGCGGATCTGATTCTCGAAGCGCTGGAGCCGGGCGAGGATGGCCCGGCTACCTACCGGGCCGCCCACCCGCTACGGCGCGGGGTGGTTCTGCCGATGATGGGCGAGTTCCGGATGAGGAGGCGGCGAGGCTAGGCCTGCTTGCCCGGCCCTTCCTGCGGACCGTCCCAGGGCTCTTCCGCGTAGGCCTGTTCTGCGCGGTCGCGGCTGATCTCGCGGTACGCCTGCAGCAGCTGCAGAGTGTGGGCGCGCTGCATGTTGCGAGCTGCGACGAAGAAAAGCAGTGCCCCGCCGAGCAGCCCCATCAGGCCCAACCCCAGCAGGAATCCGGTGGTCCAACCACCGCCGGTAAGGGAATCCAGGAAGGACTGGGTAGCAGTTTTCTTGGTATCCACATTCTGTGCACCGTCGGAGTGCGCGGGTGCTGCGTGAGCGTTCTGCTGCCCCTGGGCAGCGTTGATACGGCGGATGCCACCACCACCGACCTCGCCCTCGGCTGTGCGGGCTGTGTCGGCTGGGTCGGCTGTGTCGGCTGTGTCGGCTGGGTCGGCTGGGTCGGCTGCGCCACCTAGGTCACTTGAATCACCTGCGGTGTCTGCGACATCCGCTCCGCCATCAACGACCTCGCCGGATCCGCCGCCGGCAACAGCGCCACCGGTTCCGCCGGAAGTCGCACCCGAGGAATCGGATGTATCTGCGGACGAGGCGCTCGCACCCCCACCGGAAGCTCCAGCAGAGCTTGTCGTATCGGCGGAGTTCGCACTTTCACCGCTCTGGCCTCCACCGCTCTGGCCTCCAGAGCCGGTACCAGAGCCGGTTCCAGGGCTAGTTTCTGCGGCGCCGGAAGGCCCCGCGCTCGTCCCGCTGTCGGCGGGCTTTTGTGGCGCCTGCACGTTTCCGCGCAGTGCCTCGATACCGCCGACGATCTGATCCATGTACTTGCCGAACTTAGCGTTCTCGCTGTCCAGGTGTTTCTGTAGATCCTGCAGCTCTTCCAGACCGGTTTTTACTCCGGCGTTATCGCCGCACGAATCCTTGATGACGAAAAATGTCTCCAGTTCCTTGTCGAATTTCTCACCGCTTACCGTGGTTCCCTCGTAGCGGAACACCACCCGATACGCTCCCGGCTTGGTAAAGAAGAAGGCCTGGTGGTTGTGCGCTCCGACGGAGTAATGGAGCTTGTTCTCACGGTGCTCGGAATCCAGACGCAGGTGGCTTTCTATGCCTGTATCTTCCAGAGTCACCATTCGCCCCGGGCCTTCAAAGTCCTTAATGGAAAGGTCCACGCCCTGAGCCGCCGAGTTCAGATGCTCGGTAGAAAATCCCAACCATGGGACGTCCGGGTTCTCCTGCTGTGCCTGCGGGAGTGCGTATGCAGTCTCCCCCAGTTCCTCCTGGTAAGCCTCCGGAATTCTTACTTTCGCCTTCGGGCTGTTGACCAAGAACACGAAACTGCCGGACTCACGTTCCTGCACATTCGCGGGGTCAGCGCCGTCCTTCAGGAAGGTGTGCGGATCCGAGTCTGATTCATCCGTCGTACCCACTCCCAAATCCATGTGCCCCTTGGGAATCACAGCGCGCTCGGATCCCTGCCCCTCACCGAAGGCATCGTTGACCTCGCTGCGGACCTCGTCGTCGGAGATCTCCTGCGGGGCTTCGCACGTCGGCGCGGGCTTGTCGGTGCCATCGCTCGGATCTTCCTCGTCGCCTGGCGTTTCATTCTCGCCTGGCTGCTCGGGCTCTTCAGGCTGCTCAGGCTCTTCAGGTTGATCTTGATCTCCCGGATTACCCGGTTCCAGCGGCGCGATCGGATTCTCGATCTCGTTCAACCCCGTGGTCGTGCCCTCCGGCAGACCAACCTGTTTATCGCTACCAACCAGCCAACGGATGGTACGCTCTGCAGATTTTACGGTGGAGCCGTCCTTCTTCTTTACGTCCCAGGCCATCGTCATTTGGTAGACGCCGGGCTTAGAGAACGTCCAGTTGAAGTGTCCGTGACCGCCGACCTCGTAGTCGTAGTCCTTCAGGCCTTCCTTCGTGGACAGCATCCGCTCCGGCGTGGGGGTGCCGGAGTTGCGGAAGAAGACCTCCATGTCGCCGGGGCCGGAGAACTTCTTCATGTGGAAGTGGACATCCGACTCGGCGAAATCTGTCGGCACCTCGATCTCGTGTGCCGGATCAAAGGCACCCAGACCTGCCCAAATTGGGCGCCACTGAGAGCTGAAATCTACGGTCTGCGGGGCGTTCCACAGCACAGTGCCAGGCTTGCCGAGGAAGCTCAGTGCCTTGTTCTTCGGCACCTTGATGCGCGAGACCTCCTTGCCACCGATCGCGTCGGGCGCCAGCCTCAGACAGACGTCACCGGCGGGCACGGGTTGCTGCCCATCGACCACCATCACGTCCGGCTTGCCCTTGTTATACGTGCCGTACACCGCATCCACGTGCGCCTTGTACAGCAGTTTTCTGCCCGCGCACACATGGGCTTTCCCGGTTGCCGGATCCTTAACGTCCTTGCCGACGGTCGGTCCGTCGCTAGTCGTTCCGGGCTTATGCCCTGTCGGTGTTGCTTGCGCACGCTGCAACACCTCGGCGGTGCGGTGGTCACTGATTAGTGGTGACGCCGCATTCCAGGCGCCGGCCACCACCGTTAGCACCAGCACACCCAATACCGCCAGGGTGGACTTGGCTGCCCACATCATCCGTTCGGCCTTATTCTGGCTGCGCTTGAGCTCTGCCAGCTGCTGCTTGGCCAGCTGCTGTGTGAGGTCATGCTTATTCTGCATCAGTAGCTACCACCTGTGAGGGTTCGTTGGATTGCTTGGCGGCACGAATCGGCGTCGCCACAAAGAAAGAAAAGAGGAAAACAACGGTGAGAACCAGGACGATCGTCGCGCCTGTGGGTACGTCGATGGCCCACGAGACATACACACCGACGAAGGAACCGACCATGCCTATCACGGCACTCAGGATCATCATCACGACCAGGCGATCCGTCCACAGTCGCGCGGTTGCGGCCGGGGTGATGAGCAGCGCGAGAACCAGGATGTTGCCGACAGTGCGCACCGACATCACCACGGCGGCGGTGACCGCAAGGTAGAGCACAACGTCGATCAACAGCACACGGATTCCCATAGCGGCGGCCGTCTCTCGATCTACGGAGACCGCGACGATCTCCTTGTGCAGCGCCGCTACGGCCACGATCACGACGGCACCGACGACAGCGCTGAAAATAATGTCCTCGTTTGACACACCCGTGATGGAGCCGAACAAGAAACTATTCAAGCTGGCCGTGTAGCCCTGCACCTTCGAGATCACGACCAACCCCAAGGCGAAGGCGGCGGCGAAGAAGATGCCGATGATCGTGTCTTCCTTCACGCGCCTGCGCTGCGAGAACAGGGCGATCAGCAGGGCAACCACGGCTCCGGCAAGCGCGCCGCCGGCGATCACCGAAAACTGCAAGGCGAAGGCAATGGCCAGGCCCGGGAACACGGCGTGTGCCACGGCATCGCCGATGAATGCCATGCCTCGCAGCACCACGTGAGTACCGATCACCCCACACACCAGAGCGGAGAGAACTGCCACCAGCAGAGCCTTCGGCAGGAAGGCCAGGGCGGGGTTCGTGAGGTCGGCTAGGAACTGAGAGAAAGAAATCACTGGTTTAACCCCACTCCCTTCAACAGCGGCGAATCCGGCCGGACGTCGAAGGTCTCCATCCACGGCTCCGGGCTCTGCAATTGCTCCGGCGAGCCGTCGGCAACCACACGTCCGTTCAACAGCACGAGGCGGTCGCACACGTGCACTGCCTGAGCCAGGTCGTGGGTGACCATCAGAATGCTCATGCCGTCGGCGGCCAGGGACTGGAGGATCTCTACCAGCGCCTCGATGCTGGGGAAATCCATGCCGGTGAAGGGTTCGTCTAGCAGCAGCAGCGTCGGCTCCACAGCCAGGGCGCGGGCCACCAGCACGCGCTGACGCTGCCCGCCGGATAGCTGCCCGATGGGGCGGCCAGCCAAATGCTGCAGGTTCACCCGCTTCAGGGCGTGGGCCGTGGCCGCAAAGTCCGCCCGGCGCGACCGCCGGAACGGGCCGATCAGCCCCGCGCGACCGTTCAGTACCGTATGGCGGACGTCGATGGGATAATCCCACGCGAACTCGTGGCGTTGCGGAACGTACCCTACGCTCGCGGCCTGGATGCTGCCCTTGGTTCGCGGGATCAGCCCTAGGATGCTGCGCATGAGGGTGGTCTTGCCCGCGCCGTTAGGGCCAAGCAGCCCGATGAGCTCGCCGGGGCGCGCCTCGAGGTTCACATCGGTGAGGATCTGCCGCCCGGCGAGCGATACGTTCAAATCCGCTATCTGGAGTGCGGTCACTTCAGCTGGCCCCACAGTTCGTCCTCGATACGCTTGCGCTCCTTGGCGCCCTTGCGCAGGGAAAGGAAGCCAAAGGCCAGCAGCGCGACAACCACCACGCCTATGCCACCCAGGATCCACGGCAGAGCAGAGGAGCTACCGCTGGGCTCCTCCCCGTCGGAGCTAGCGGCATTGGCATCGGCGGAACCATTGGGGCTGGAGTTATTGGTGCCGTCCGAAGATCCCGCGGATTCAGCAGATCCCGCAGCACCCGCCTTCGGCAGCTCGCCTTCCCAACCGGAGTTCTGGGCCTCGGAAGGGTCCACGCCCACGGCGAAGTTCAGTACCTTGGTGGCGGTTTTCTCGGAGCCGTCCTTCATCTTCACGCGCACGCCCATGGCCACGCGGTGCACGCCAGGTTCGGTAAACACCCAGTTGGCATGGGTGTGAGTATTAAGGTCCACCCAGAGATCCTGCGGAGTAGGCTGTGCGGAGTTCCACAGCTCCTGGGGCTTCTCAAACCCACCAGCCTGCAGGAACATGCTCATCTGACCAGGTCCCTGGTGGCCCAGATACTCCATGGTCACACCCCGGTTGGCCTGCGCTATGAGCGCCGGAGACTGCGTGTTCCAGCCCAGCCACGGCACGCCCTGTACTTCGGTCTGCGGTAGTACCCAGACCTCCTGACCTGGCTGCGCGCCGGTGAACTCGTAACCGCCGTCGGAGGGTAGCTGCTGCTTGGCCTTGTCCGAGACGTCGAAGACCACGTCGTCCAGCACGCGCCACACGGGCTTCTCTTCCGCGTCGTCGCGCAGCTGCACGTCCAACTTGCCGCCGTCCAGGCGCATCCCCAGGTCTGCATGGCCATGATCGAACACATGCGGAGTACCGGCCGGGATGTGCTCCTCTTTATCGGTCACGGTCTGCTTTAGGGCGGGATCTTCCTGGGCCACGGCGAAGGGCAGCCCGGCTACCGGCACCCCCGCCACGGCTACTCCCCCGGCCAGCATCACGGCTGCGGCGGGGGTCAGGATGCTCTTGCGCACTGTAACTTTCATGTTGCTCTTCCTCTTGCTGTTTTGTTGTCTGTTGTCTTGCCGTCTATTGTCTGGGTGCCGGTTGTCGTGCAATGTGCTGTCAAACTGCCCACGGCCACCCACATGAGCCCAGGTCACGCGTCCTTCAGGCAGTCGGACATAGATTCCGCATTGGTGCGCATCAGATCCACATATGTCGGTGCCGTCTCGTCGAGGGTGTCGCTGCGGATCTGGCACACGCTCACTCCCAGCCGATCCGCGATCTGCTGCAACTCTCGGGTGCGCCCCGCCATCGTCGGCTCGATAAACACCGCGGGAACCTGCAGGTTTTCCAGGGTGCGGGTCAGGCTCACGAGGTCCCGTGTACTCGGCTCGATCTCCGGGTTCGGGGTGACAAAGCCGGCGACGTCCAGGCCGTAGGCGTCCGCAAAATAGGCGTAGCCGTCGTGGGCCGTAACGAGGTGCCGGCGGTGCTCCGGGATCGTGCGTATCTTGTCCTTGATGTCACGGTGCAGGCGATCCAGCTGGTCCAGGTAATTCTGCGCGTTCTGCTGGTAGTCCGCGGCGTGGTCGGGGTCCACTGCGATGAGCTTGTCGCGGATCACCTTCACGTATGCCATCGCGTTCTTCGCGTTGTGCCACAGGTGCGGGTCGAGCTCGCCGTGAACGTGCTTACCCAGCACGGCTTGCGGCAGCAGGTAGGTCTCGTCGCCCGCATTCCCGAGGAAGCGGAAGGTCGGTTCGCCCGGGATCGGCTGCAGCGTTTGGTTAGGCACGCTGACCACTGCATCCTTGGGGTCGAAGGTGCCGCCGTCGCCTACCAGGTTGATGCTGTTGTCGTCGGCGTTCACCGCGATGTCGTAGTGCCCGCTGTCTATCTTTTTGGACGCCCCTTCTTCCGTGCCCACATTAAAGCGCACGGTTTGATCTGCAATGTGCTCTGGCGGTTTGCCCTCATCCGGCACCAGGGAGGCGCTCAAGTGCAGGGTATAGGTGCCGGGCTGGGAGAACGACCAGCTCATATGGGTGTGCGCATCGACCGGCAGCGTGGCGGTATCGCCCTCGTATCCACGGGAGGAATCGAAGCCATCGCGGGAGTTGAAGAAGACTTCCGGCTGGCCGAACGTACCAGTGATGTAGGCCGCCGCGTCGCCGGGTCCCTTAACGTCGGTAACACTTAAGTGCATCTCTGAGTGCGCAGAGCCTCCATGCTTGGCGCCGATCCCCTGGGCGCGCAGACCCAGCCAGACGGTATCGAGCGCCATGTTCTCCACCAGGGGAATGACGGTCGCCCCTTGGTTGGCGGCCACGTCTGCCAGCGCCACGACCTCCGTGCCAGGCAGCACACCATTATCCATGGTTCGCAGCACCGACTGTTGCTCTAGCAATAGTCCGTTGTTGAAGGCTATGTCTGCGTTGGCAAGGTTGCGAACGTCCCGCAAAGTCAGCTCGTAAGTGTGCGGATCCGCGGTGTTCGGGATTAGCGCAGTAACGCGGGCGGAATCACCCGCAACGTGGCGGGCGAGGTCCGCGATGATCGGCGTAGAGGCCACAACATCCGTCACGCCGTCGTCCCGGCTCGGCAGGCTCGCACCGCCGGCGGCCGTGCATCCAGCCAGGCCAGCGGCTAGCAGCACCGTGCTGACATTCGCGCACAGAGACTTGGCAGGCCCCTTGCCCGATGAAACTGCGAAGCCCATGTTTAAGACTTCGGGCGCGGGGTTCGAGGGGGCGTCACCGAACGAAGAGACGCCACAGAATCAGCAGCCAGAGCGTTCGTGCGCAGCATGTACACCACACCCGCGCCAAGGGCGATTAGACCCACGCCTGCAATGGCCAGAGCCAGCATGGCGGAAGTAGAGCCGGTGTCCGCCAGGGAACCGTCGGAAGTGGCGGCAGAGCCAGCATCGCCACCGGCGGCAGCACTGCCCTCCCCTCCAGCACCGGAGCCACCCGCAGCACCGGCAGCGCAATCACCGTCGGTGGTGATGCTTGCGCCGAAGTCGAAGTGGCCGCTATTGGCGTTGCCACTGCCACCGACGGTGAAGGTCAGTACCGCGGGAGCGCTGACCTTCTTGCCCTGCTTGGTAGTAGCGGTCTGCGTGATGCCTACCTTGTACGTGCCAGGCTTGGAGAACACCCAGTTCGGGTGAACGTGCGAGTTGCGGGGGACGACGTGAGCGCCGGATGCGTTGCCTCCGCTGGCCTTGAACCACTCCTTGCCCACGACCTGGCCCAGGTTGCCCTGTTCGAAAACGTACATGCTGCCCGGCCCGCTGAAGGAGGTGAGCTTGAAGGTGACATCACCTTGTGTGTTTGCCAGCAGGTCCGGGTGCATGGTGTTCACGCCCACCCACGGCACACCGTTGGTCTGGGTGGCGCCGATCATCCACGCGGTACCGGCACCGACGGGGCCGAGGGCCTGGGGCAGGTTCGTCTTGGCTGCCGAGCCGAGGCCGAAGTTGAGCGCACTGGGGTTGGTCCACTTTGGTGGCTGCTGGCGGTCGTCCTTGATTTGCGGGCGCAGGGCGGGTTCGCCCTTCTTGCAGGTAGCCGAACCTTGAGTGCCGGTAGAGCTGGTGGAGTTGGTAGAGCCGGTGGAGCTGGCAGTGCTACTAGACGAGCGGGACTTTCCTACCGCGCTCGACTTGCCTGCCACGCTCGGCTTGCCTGCCGCTCCGGCTATGCCCGCAGAACCGGCCTTGTTTCTAGCGCCGGTGCCAGCCAAATCACCGCCGATAGCACCGGCAGAAGCCTCGTCCTCGCTGCCACACGGGGTAGCGCCCTCTGCGGGCTCGTCAGCTTGGTCGTCCTCGGCGGACTTACCGACGACCCAGGTGTAGGTCTTCACTTCCGACTTCGCGTCGTCTGTGGTGGCCTGTACCTGCATGGAGTAGCGACCAGGGCGCTCGAAGCCCCAGTTGGCGTGGACATGGCTGGGGTTAGCCTGGTTGATGCTGTTGCCGGACTTGACCTCCACCCCGTCGGAGAGCAGCGGGGAGGCGCCGCTGAACGCCTGGCTCCACATGAACACTCGGCCCGGACCACACACGCGGTTGAAGTTGATTTTTACGCCCTGGTAGTGGGGAGCCACGCCTTGAGTGTCCCAGCCTGGCCAAATCAGGTCCTGCTCTTGAGTCTGCGGCAGGAAGTAGGTTGGCACACCAACCTCCGCCACTTCTGCGGTGCGGGGCTCGTAGGCCTGCGCCCCGACCTCCAAGGTGACGGTATTTGGATCGTGAGCAACGTGGGAACCCGTGACGTCCTCCGTGAGGTCCAGCTTGAGGTTGCCGGCCCCGGAGGAAGTGACATGGAAAGCGTCGATGTGTCCCTGGTTAAGGGTGACGGAATCCGCCTTCGCCTCAGGTAGGGACTGCGGGCCGAGGCTACCAATACCGAGGAAGGCTGCGAAGCCTGCGATAAGAGCGACTGAGAATGCTGCGAGGGGTGATGTGCGCACCAGATTAAGTCCTTTAAAACACAATGGGTCTAGTTTTCATTAAGGACTATAGTGAAGTGGTAACCATTTTCAAACATTGGGTGCGGTAGCTCCCGCCCGCGCTACCCCACCCTAAAAAGAAGAGATAAGCACTCGAATGGTTAGACAGACATATCCAAGGGAAGATCAGAGATGTCCCGAAGACGGTCTCCTGCAATTAGCGTATGCAACAGCTCGCAAGTGTCGTCATTACCAACAGCCTCCACCGCTTTCTTGAGCTCCGGTAGTGCGAAGTGGTAGGTCATGTCAATATCCCCAGTACCTAAAGCCAGGCTGGCGATTCTTGTCACCAATGGCTCCCCCGTCACCGCAACAATATGCGGGGCACGCGCCTTCCTATGCTCAATCAGGTTCAGGGCTTCCGCACGGGTGTTCTGCGCTCGATCGCTCCGCATCGTCCACTTGCACGAAACAACAGCATGGACGATCTTGGCAGGATTCTCCCGATTACTCGCCCTCACAGGAGAGCCCAAACCAGAATCACCGTCTACCAGAAACTCTCCCTCATTAAACTCGTCATCCGTCACGGGCTCACGCAGAACCAAGATGTCAGGAGAGATCGAATAACTATTTCCGAGGGCAGCCCCCAATTCCGGATACCTGCGCACCAATTCGGCTAGATCCGCCAAGTGAGAGTACGGCTCACAGAGGAAGAGATGTTCGCGCCGTCGAGAGCTTCCAACATTCTGAACCTCCCATGTTCCCGGACGCACCGACTGCATGTGCGTAAAAGTTTCCTTGATAAAGCGAGCGACCGCACGTTCGAAGTCTGCACCCATAGACTGTCCCGCCTTCTTACGGGCAACGCTCGCACCTAGCTGATCAGCTAGATGAAGCGCAGTTTCTCGAGACGCATTACTACTACTGTCCGCATTTGAAGCAATCCTCCCTTTTGCTAAATCAGCAATGGTCAAAACGCCCTTATCAATTAACTCTCGATGCAGCTCTTTACGAGCCCGAGTTATTAGCGATTCAGAGTGACTCACAGCCCCACTCCCTCCAAGAGACTCATTTCTGGAACCACCGGCTCCGCTGGAACCATTCCACTTAACAGATCCTGCCGCAAAGCCGCCACAATGCGATCGCCAATCGCTCTCGCCACTGGCGGTGGAAAGGCATTGCCTACCTGCTTCCACGCTGCGGTCTTGCCGCCTTCCCATTTCCACTCAGAAGGGAATCCTTGAATCACGGCGCCCATACGTACAGTTAGCCGTGGCATTTCTGCACCATTCCCAATCGGGAAATCAGGCCCTGGTGCCTCGTGAGCAATGCTTGTACCCCGCACACCGAGCCTCTTCCAGCCTTCACGGGCGCGTGATGGGCCAACATCTGGACCACCATGTTTTTTCGAGCCACCAACGAGCGTCGGCCCAATACCGTTTGCCCGTTTTGCCCATGCATCTGCACCCGGCCACCCATTCTCAGCCATAAGCGAGTGAAGCGCCTCACCAACAGTTACCCGCGTATCTAAAGGTTCAGGCCAGGCAAAATGATCAGCATACGGTTCCCTCAAAGCAACCAAAACGAAGCGAGGCCTTAATTGGGGGACGCCAAAATCTGCTGCTGTAACGACCTCCCAGAAGGTACGGTAACCCAGCTCTTCCAACTCTGTGACTAGCTCATTTCTATATCGAGCAAATCTTGGTTGTGCCAATCCTCGAACATTCTCCAACATGAGCGCTTTCGGACGCGACTGCGCGGTCAACTCTAGCGCCCTCGGAAACAGATCCCTCTCATCATCCTGCCCAAGCTGCTTACCGGCAATCGAGAAAGGCGGGCATGGAACACCCCCCGCCAGCAGATCAAGATCATCTGCGTACGGCTCAATGTCAAAATCTTGCACGTCTCCATGAACAATGTTCCATCCTGGACGATTTGCCCGCAATGTGGATACGGCATGCGCATCGAGTTCGACCACCGCACGATGCATAAATCCGGCAGCCTCTAAACCAAGCGCTTGGCCTCCAGCGCCAGCGCAAATCTCAACCGAAGTAAGCGGTATTTGCATGGATTGAACATACCATGACGCAGCGACACTGCCCGAAACCGCAAAACCAATCATCGACTAACTTGACCTGCATAAATGACCATCAATCGAAACGAAAAGGCGTCCATAATAGAACACCTAGTCGATACACTCTTTCGATGCAGATACTTCCCGCCATGCCAGGACACCCCAAAATGAAAACGCCCTCACTACCCAGAAGTAGCGAGGGCGCGAAACCTAGAGGAAGTCTCCTAGAAGGAGTCTAGGCAACGAGACTTAGTCCTCTTCGGCGAAGTTCTTCACGATGGTGTTGTCCACCGGAACGCCCGGGCCATTGGTAGAGGCCATGGTGATCTTCTTGAAGTAACGGCCCTTGGAGGAAGACGGCTTCAGACGCAGCAGCTCATCGATCAGAGCGCCGTAGTTCTCAGCCAGCTGCTTCTCGGTGAAGGAAGCCTTGCCCAGGATGGCGTGCAGGTTGGAAGCCTTGTCCACGCGGAAGGAGATCTTACCGCCCTTGATCTCGGAGACGGCCTTGGCAACGTCAGTGGTGACGGTACCAGTCTTCGGGTTCGGCATCAGGCCACGGGGACCCAGCACACGAGCCACACGACCAACCTTGGCCATCTGGTCCGGGGTAGCGATCGCAGCGTCGAAGTCGGTCCAGCCGCCCTGGATCTTCTCAATCAGCTCGGCGGTGCCAACGACGTCCGCGCCAGCCTCTTCAGCGGCGGTAGCGTTCGGGCCCTCGGCGAAGACGACAACGCGAACTTCCTTACCCGTGCCGTTCGGCAGGGAAACGGTGCCGCGAACCAGCTGGTCAGCCTTGCGCGGATCCACGCCCAGGCGGATAGCAACGTCGACGGTAGCGTCGAAGTTCTTGGAGGAGGTCTCCTTGACAGCCTTAGCGGCTGCCAGCGGGGTGTACAGGCGGCCAGCGTCGATCTTCTCCGCTGCCGCGCGGTATGCCTTAGAGGTCTTGCTCATAATGAATCCAATCTATTGAAACGTTGGAGTTGTGGTGCAGGCGAAGCAAGTAGCCTTACCACGGTCTGAAAAATTTACTTCTGAGGAGCGTCCTTGACGGTGATGCCCATGGAGCGAGCAGTACCGGCGATGATGGCAGCGCCAGCCTCAACGTCGTTAGCGTTCAGGTCTTCCTTCTTGGTGGTTGCAATCTCCTTGCACTGGTCCCAAGTAACGGAGCCGACCTTGTCGGTGTGCGGAACGCCGGAGCCCTTCTGAATGCCCGCAGCCTTCAGCAGCAGCTTCGCTGCCGGCGGGGTCTTCAGCTTGAAGTCGAAGGAGCGGTCTTCGTAGACGGTGATCTCCACCGGCACGATGTTGCCGCGCTGGGACTCGGTTGCAGCGTTGTATGCCTTGGTGAACTCAACAATGTTCACGCCGTGTGCACCCAGAGCCGGGCCAACCGGCGGTGCCGGGGTAGCCTGACCAGCCTGGATCTGCAGCTTAATGAGGCCAGTAACCTTCTTCTTTGCCATCTTTAAACCTACTTTCTGTTATCAACGCGATCCGCGGGCGCCCATTTTCACCGCCACCAGCCCGCAGGCTGGAAGGGAAAACTGCGCCCGTTCCCCGCGCCCGTGATGGCCAGCGCGGAGTTCATCGCATCGACCGGATGCCGGAATTTCACCGGCCACCGGAAAATGGAAAAAATTTGCGTGTCAATCCGCGGCCTTTACCACGGACAACCTGTACAACTTTAGTTCAGCTTCTCTACCTGATCAAATTCCAGCTCAACCGGGGTCTCACGGCCGAAGATGGAGACCATGGCCTTCAGGCGGTTGTTCTCTGTATCGATCTCGCTGATAGTTGCGGAAACGGAAGCGAACGGGCCGGACAGGATGGTGACGGACTCGCCATCTTCGTAGTCCACCACAACCTGCTCGCTGGCCGGCTTCGGCGGGGTTGCCACACCCGTTGCGGAAACGTCCACGCCGGTAGCTGGAACCTCTTCGCCATCCTCGGTCTCCTGCGGCTTCGCAGTCTCCGGCGGCAGCAGGAACTTCGCGACCTCGCGAATCTTCACCGGGGTGGGCTTACCCTCGTTACCAACGAAGCTGGTCACGCCCGGGGTATCGCGGACAACGGACCACGAAGCATCATCCAGAGACATGCGCACCAGCACGTAACCCGGCAGCAGCTTGCGCTTCACCAGCTTGCGCTTACCGTCGCGCAGCTCCACTACTTCCTCGATCGGCACAACGACCTCGTGGATCTGCTCGTCCACACCCAGAGTCTGCGCACGCATCTCCAGGTTGGTCTTCACCTTGTTCTCGTAGCCGGAGTAGCACTGGATGATGTACCAGTCGCCCGGCAGCTTCTTCAATGCACGCATGAACTGGCGCAGACGAGCCTTGTAGGCGGCCATCGCGGCGTCCTCTGCGGACTGCTCGGCCTCACCTTCAGCGCTCTCGCCCCCCTCGGCTGCTGCTGAAGCCTCGGAGGCCTCAGCGCCGTCGGCGCTCGCCGTTTCTTCGGCCCCTTCGGTGGTTGGTGCTGCGGCGTCATCATTAGTGACGCCCTCAGTCTCAGCACCCGCAGCATCCTTCTGTGCCTCAGCAACAGCCTGCTGCACGTCTTCCTGTGCAGCTGCGGCCAAGCTTTCGGCGCTAACGGCCTGGTCGTTCTGGTTTTCCTCTGCCATGGAAATACCCTCCATATCATTAAAAATCCGCCTCTCGCCGGGGCGGCGAAGGCGGTATAAAAGTTGATGTTCGCTAGCTTAACACAAGTTAGCGCATAATCTGCTGCAAGCCCCAGCTAGCAACCCAATCGCTGCCAGCAACGAGCAGGCATACGAAGATGAGGAACAGCAGGACAATGATGGTGTAGTTCACCATCTCGCGACCGGTAGGCCAGATAACCTTGCCCATTTCAGAGATCACACCGCGGATGTAATCCACGATGGCGCTGAAGGGGTTCTTGCTGGTCTTTACAACCTCCGGAGCCTTGGAGCTGGAGTTAGCAACCGCGCGGGACGTCGTGGCCTGACCGGCCACCTGGCGCTTACCGGACGGGCGAAGACTGCCGCCTTTGCCGGATGCGCCGGCTGCGGACTTTTTGCTCTCGTCGCTCACGTCTGTTTTCTCCTTAAAGGTACCTGCAAGGAAGATCGTGCAGGGGCGACAGGACTTGAACCTGCAACCTGCGGTTTTGGAGACCGCTGCTCTGCCAATTGAGCCACGCCCCTATCGAAGTTCTGGTTTACGAGTGTACGCGACCAGATCAACATAGGTGAAGCAACATCCTGCGGACGAAGAAAAGCAATTCCCAATTTGTTGGGCTTGCTGGTTCCGCGACGCACATTCAGTGCAACGTTCAAGAACAATAGCAGGGTTCGGAGCGCGCAACCAAATAGGGCGCGGGTGCTGGGGCTGGCGGAGTTGGGACACGCAGGTTTAGGGCAGGCGGTTTGAGGCGAGACACAGAGCGTAGCGACAGCAAAAGCAAAACCACCCGGCGACTTGCATCACCGGGTGGTCTTGGTCTTGATTTGTAGCGGTGGAGGGACTCGATCCCTCGACCTCACGATTATGAGTCGTGCGCTCTAACCAGCTGAGCTACACCGCCATCATCGCCACTTTGCTACGGACCGCCAACGGTCTGTGTCTAACGTCGCGTGACGGGGCGCATAAAATGACAGAGCCCCCTGACGGAATCGAACCGTCGACCTTTTCCTTACCATGGAAACGCTCTGCCGACTGAGCTAAGGGGGCATAACTTAAATCGATTGAACCCAGCGGTGTTCTTCCGCCTGTGCTCTTCGATCAAAGCCTGAAGTAGCATAACCAGTTTCCAATGAGAATCACAAATCTACTGGTCAGAGGCGATTTTAACCGACTTATTTTCCGACAGGTCCCCTACTTTAAACCGACAGGAGCCGGGCCCCATCTGGGACCCGGCTCCGCCCTAAGAGCGTTTAGTGCTGCCCCTCGGCAAACTCCTCAACCAACTTCGCATTGAACGCGTCAAGATCGGCTGGAGTGCGGGAAGAAACCAAGCCGTTATCCACGTGAACCTCCTCGTCGACCCACGTCGCCCCAGCGTTCTGGAGGTCAGTCTTCAACGATAGGTACGAGGTCAATGTACGGCCGCGGAGAACGTCCGCATCCCCTTTTATCCTTTAACCCATTAGCCGGGTTAATGGACAAAAAGTGTGTCCGCATCCCTACATAACCGCAGAACACACCCCACAAACCACCGCGTAATAGCTCCCCGAAAGCTATTCCCCACGCCATCCCACACCTCCGGCCACATCTGTGCTAAACGCACACCGGTTGGATTAAAGGATGACCACCAACCGACCCAGCTGCCCACTATGCAGCAACAACACAAAGAAAAACGGCACCACCAGCAAAGGAACAACCCGCTGGCGCTGCACCACATGCGGACACTCCTTTACCCGCAGCACCCAAACACACAACAAAAACGCCGCTACCATGACCTGGTTCATCCAATGGGTCACCGGCACCCAACCACTGTCACACATTGCAGTTACACAACACGTTTCAGCGAAAACACTGCAACGCCGCTTCCACTGGTGCTGGTGGATCATCCCCACACCCACCATCGATACTTTCCGTATCTACGACCAGATCTTCCTCGACGCGACCTACCTAAAATCTGGTTGCCTCCTTATCGCTGCCAGCAAAACCCACGTCATCAACTGGACCTGGGCCAGACATGAAACCACCGCCGCCTACACCGAACTCCTACGCCCCATTGCCGCACCACTTGTCGCAGTGACAGACGGCGGACAAGGCGCCCAATCAGCCATCCACCACTGCTGGCCGACAACACGCATCCAACGCTGCCTCGTCCACGCCCAACGAACAGTCCGCCGCCATACCACCAGCAATCCCCGCACTGACGCAGGCAAAACCATCTACCGTCTAGCCCTGAAACTCACTGGCATCACAGACCTTGACCACGCAACCGAATGGGTCACACACCTGCACGAATTCAGCCACACCTACCGGGTGTGGATGAACGAGAAAACCACCATCCGCGACCCTGCCAGCGGTGCCTACAGCAGGGTCTACACCCACCAACGCGTCCGAGCGGCCTATCAGTCATTGCTATCCCTGCACCGCAGGGACCTGTTGTTTACCTACCTGCAACCACCACCAACAACCATCAATCCTGACGGACTAGCAGCAACAACAAACAGTCTCGAAGGCGGCATCAACGCCCCAATAAAAGAACTAGCCCGCAGACACCGCGGATTATCACTACCGCATCAACGCACAGTGATGGATTGGTGGCTGTACCTACATACAGAAGTCCCTGACGATCCGGTCAAGATCGCCAGGGACCAGCGATGGGGTCAAGACGCACTTTCCACAGCAACAAACTTGATCACCCACGACACCACAGCCACTACCAATGACATCGGTGCACCAGCAGAATACGACACCGCCATCGACACCAGCTACCAACACAACCTCGGCATCCAAAAAGGCTGGGTCAAATAGCCACGACACGCCCGGGAAAGACACACTTTTTGTCCTTTAACCCCATTAGCCCGCACTTCGCACACAGAAAAACCCGGTGGTTGCTTTCCCACTAACAGGAAAGCAACCACCGGGTTGTTTTGCCATAAGGCATTGTGCCAGATGATGGATTCGAACCAACGAAGGCAGAGCCGGCGGATTTACAGTCCGCTCCCTTTGGCCGCTCGGGCAATCTGGCATGCACCATTCGGTGCGCTGGTAACTCTACTACGAGTAGCCCCAACTTATGCAAATCGCCTGTTCAGAACACGCCCAGACCCCAACCAAACCCGTGCACTCAATGCGCGACACAACACCCCGCACACCCGCGCCCGTACGGGGGCACCGTCGCGAACTATCCCAGGCGCTCCAGGGCGAAGTCCATCAAGCTGCGCAGCGCATGGGTCACATGGTTATCCGGCAGCTTCGCCAGCTCCTGCTCAGCGTACTGGCGGTAGCGCTGCACCACCTCAAACGACTTCTCGCGGCCTTCGGAGCCACGGATAAGCTCTAGCGCCTCGTCCACCAAGGCATCCTCTGTGACAGGTCCAGTAAGGATTTCGCGCAGCCGCGCCCCCGTGGTGTCTTCCTGCCGCATTGCGTAAAGGACCGGCAGGGTGAACACGCCCTCGCGCAAGTCCGTGCCGGGCACCTTGCCGGATACCTCCGGGTCGGCCCACACGTCGATGATGTCATCGACAATCTGGAAAATCTGACCTACGTTGCGGCCAAAGCTAAACAGAGCCTCGCGATGTTCCACGGAAGCCCCGCTGTGCAGGGCACCGAGCCAGCCAGCAGAGGCAATCAGCACACCGGTCTTCTCCTGGATCACCGTCAAGTAGTGCTCGATCTCATCCTCACCCTCGCGGGCGCCGACGGTCTCGCGCATCTGACCAGTGACGAGCTCGCGGAAAGTCTCCGCAAAGTGCTGCACCGTCTCGGTGCCCAGCTTCGCCATAATGTCACTGGCGATAGCAAACAGGTAGTCGCCCGCCAGGATGGCCACCGAGTTGTTCCACCGCTTGTTTGCGGACTCTGCACCACGCCGCTGATCGGACTCATCCATCACGTCGTCGTGATACAGCGTTGCCAGGTGGGTCAGCTCTACCACCGCGGCAGCCTCGTTCACCTGCTGCGCCGTCGGATTCTCACCGTAGTAAGCCGCCAGCAGGGCAAACATCACGCGGAAGCGCTTACCACCAGCGTCGAAAAGGTGGCTGATTTTGTCGGTCAAGAAAGACTCGCCAACCGACAACCGATCCTTCAGCAGCTGCTCAACCTGCTGCATCGACTGGCCCAAGGCCTCGTTTAGTTGCGCGTCCCCCACGTCAGGGAGCGCCGGTTTACGGGGTGTGGCACTTGGCATGTCCGTGGTCAGCCTCGACTTTTCCTCTTGAACTCCCACATGCTGAAACTTCACATGTGGTCTTTTACATGTCTACCGACACTTTAGTCGATTAACGTGGCGGTGTTTAACGCACATGCTGTCTTCGCTGTGCCCTCAACGCCCCCTCGCCCCCACCCCGTGGAACAATAGGGGTCGATGAATTCCCCCACCGCTGAAACTTCTACCGCCCTCCCCCACGGCATCGAGTGCGACCTCGCCATCGTGGGCGCGGGGCCGGCCGGTTCCGCCGCTGCCTATCACGCCGCCCGCGCTGGCCTGGAGGTTGTGCTGGTGGACATGGCCGACGTGCCGGGCACGTCGGCCAGCTCCCTCGGCCGCGACAAGACCTGCGGCGATGGCCTCACCCCACGCGCCATCGCCGCGCTCGAATCAATGGGGGCACTCAGCCTGCTCGACGGCGCGCCCCACATTCAGGGCCTCAAGCTGCATGGTTTCGGCGGCTCCGTCACCGCGCCGTGGCCCGAAGGAAGTTTCCCACGCCGCGGCTCGGCCATCCCCCGCGCGCGCCTCGACGCTGCCCTCGCCAGGTTCGCCATCGCTGCGGGTGCGCGTTTTGTCCAGGCGAAGATTGTGGACGCCACCTTAGACCCCGCAACCCAACAACTCATCGAGGTCGCGGGCACGCGCGCCGGCGAAGGCGTTCGGGACAACACGCGCACCGGCGAAGGCGTTCGGGACAAGACGGCAACAGCCCAACAATTGAGGGTCCGCGCCCGCTTCTTCGTCTTGGCCGAAGGGGTCCGCAGCGGCATTGCTCGCAAGTTGGGCGTGCAGTGGGATAAGGGGCTGGTCCACGGCATCGCCGCCCGCAGTTACATCACCACTCCTTTCGGCGCAGAGCCCTGGATCCATTCGCATCTGGAGCTCAACGACTCCACGGGCACCGCCCAGCCAGGCTATGGCTGGGTGTTCCCCCTAGGCAATCCGGTCGAAGGGGTGGGAAGCGGCCTGGCCGAAGGTATTGGCAAAGCGAACCTCGGCTGCGGGGTGCTGGCCACTACGAAGCGGCCAGCGAAGGTGAACACCAAGAAGCTCCTACACGACTACGCACGTCAGGTAGGCGACGAGTGGGGCATCGTCGGGGAACCGGAATCCATCACCTCCGCACTACTGCCAATGGGCGGAGCCGTCAGCCGCGTGGCAGGCCCCAACTGGGCCGCCATCGGAGACACCGCAGCGCTGGTGAATCCACTAAACGGCGAGGGCATCGACTACGCCTTGGAATCCGCCGAGCTGCTGGTTCGGTTGTTGGTTGAGCAGTGGGGCGGGCCGGAGAAGTGGGCGTCGAGAACAAAAAACCACAACGGTGCCGGCATGGAGCCGGAATGGACGGCCGAGCTACAGAAACAGTATGGGCAAGCGTTTGGGCTGGCCCGGCGGCTGGCGGTGGTACTGACGATGCCGGGGCTGATGAGCGCACTCGGGCCGCTCGGCATGCGCGGGCCACTGGCCAATCGTGCGATGGGGGTAGCGACGCGACTGATGGGCAACCTCGTGAGCCCAGCCGACCGCGACATAGCAGCCAGGCTGTGGCGCGGGGCGGGGCGCATGGTGAACCTCGCGCCGATCGACAAGCCTTTCGCGGCTCGGCGCTAGCTGGGCTACACGGCGCTACATATGTATGAGGCTAGATACGGATGGCGCTGTGGAGCGCAACGATGCCGCCGGTGAGATTCTGCCAGCCAACCTCGTGCCACCCGCACCCACGGATCTCGGCAGCTAGTTCCTCCTGGTCGGGCCAGGCGCGAATGGATTCGGCGAGGTACTCGTAAGCATCTGCGTTAGAGCTAACCACCTTCGCGACCTTCGGCAGGGCGCGCATCAGGTATTCCTTGTAGATCGTCTTGAAGATCGGGATGACAGGGGTGGAAAACTCCGCGACTGCCAGCTTCCCGCCCGGCTTCGTCACACGCGCCATCTCGCGCAGACCGGCGCGAAAGTCCACAATGTTGCGCAGGCCGTAGTTGATGGTGACCGCGTCGAAGGTCGCGTCCGCGAAGGGCAGGTTCGTGCCGTCCGCGCAGACCATTGGAACATCCCGGTGAGCCCCGGCGGCGAGCATGCCGAAGGAGAAGTCGCAGGCGATACAGGTGGCTCCGGTGCGGGCAAATTCTTCGGTGGATACGCCCGTGCCCGCGGCAAGGTCGAGCACCAGGTCGCCGGGCTTCAAGTCGAGGCGCTTGCGGGTGCGGATGCGCCAGTAGCGATCCTGGCCAAAGCTCAACACCGTGTTGGTGAGGTCGTAGTTCTTGCCCACCGCGTCGAACATCGACGCGACTTCCTGCGGTTTCTTTTCCAAACTTGCCCGAGACACGACAAACATCTTAGCGTGCCGGGGAGTGTGAGCCGGAAACCGCGCGCCCCAGATCGAGGCTCGTCCCTTTCACCGGCTCCGGGGCGAGCCTACGCGCGCCGGCGCCAAAGAGGAAGCCGAGGCGGCTACTAGCGCGCTGCAGACTCAGCTGCAGGTGCTGCGGGCTCAGCGGACTCGGCGGATTCCGTAGAGTCTGCGGCCGACGGGGCGGCCGTGCCCGCGGCGGCGCCTTCATCTGCGGCCGGGCGTGCAGCCTCTCGCACGCCGGTAAAGTCGCGCTGCGAGTTCGTGCGCGGAGCCGCCTTCCCACCCTGGGCGATGGCCTGGCGGTAGTAGCCCAGCAGCTGATCGCACAGGCTGGACCAGCTCTTGTTCTGCACACCTTCGAAGGCATTATCGCGGTAGGAATCCACACCACCGGCGAGGATGGCATCCACCGCGTCCACCAGCTCGGCCTCGAAGGTATCCACGTTCAGCAGAAAGCCGTTGTGTCCAGGCTTAATCAGGTCGATCGGTCCACCGGCCGCCGGGCCGATGGTGGCCACACGGGAAGCCTGAGCCTCCTGGATCGCCTGGCAGAACGTCTCGAACTGCCCAGTGTGTACGAAGATGTCCAGGCTGGCGAAGGCGTGCGCCAAATCCTCGCCGTACAGCCCGCCGGTAAACACGGCGGTGGGCATCAGGGATTGTAGTTCGTCCTTCTCCGGGCCGTCGCCGACGATCACCAGCTGCACGTCTTCCCGGCCGTTCAAGGCGGCCATGCGCTCCACGGACTTCTCGGCGGCCAGGCGCCCTACGTAGCCGATAATCTTGCGGCGGCTTTCCAGCTCAGCAATCATCGCATCGCCCTCGCCAGCTCGCACTGCGTTGCCGCGCTTCTCTTCACCCGTCAGCAGCCACTCGCGGCGCAGTTCAGCGGAGCGCTTGGAGGGGTTGAAACGAACGGTGTCCACGCCGCGCCCCCAATGCGCCACTCCGCGCACCTTGTTATCCTCCAGCTCGCGCATCGTCACGGAGCTGGGGGCCAAAGTCATGGCGCACATGTTGTGCATGATGCGCACCCAGTGCCAAGCCAGCTTAGACATGAACTCCATCTTGTAGCTATTGGCAAAGCCCGCCACGTCGGTCTGGAAAATGGCCACGCAGGGCAGTTTCAAAGCCTTCGCCGCGAACGCGCCTGCGCCACCCAGCACAAAGGGGCTAGCCAGGTGGACCACGTCGGGCTGGAACTTCTTCAGTTCCGTGTACACGCTCGGCATCGGCACACCGATCGGCAGGGAGTTGATTCCCGGCACGTCCACGGCGGGCACACGGGCGATGCGGAAGCCCTCGTAGGTCGCAATTTCCTCTTGACCCTTCTTGGCACCGGGCGCGATCACCAGCGCTTCGTGCCCGTTGGCACGCAAGTGTTCCAGCACGCGAAGCACGGAGTTTACAACCCCGTTGACGTTGGGCAAAAAGCTCTCGGCAACAATTGCAACTCGCATACCCTTCAGCATCCCTTTTGTAGTTCACGCCCGCGTTTCGTCTGGGTAAAAACATTAACAAGTCTAGGGAAACAGAAGGTTACTTTCGTTACGAAAAGTTTATTGGAGTTTATTTTTCTTCTGCCATATGCGGATCAGCAGCGACAGGAAGGCACATACGATCAGCCCCGCGGACATCGAGGACAGCGCTGGCAAGAACGCCAACGTCCATCCCCTCCCCTGCACCTTCACGTTTTCCGGATCGCTGGCCTGGTATTCCACGCGCACGTTCTGCCCCTCCACCAGTCCGGATGGGTACTTCAGGCCTTCCTCTGGCTGCTGAAAGTTGCCCTCCGCGTCGCGAAAACGCACCGTTGTGCGCAACTTCTGCACAGAGACCACCTCCGCCGTCGCCTCCGCTTTATCGCGCGAAATTGCGAAGTCATCCATCGCAGAGGTCACGATCATGCCGCCGCATACCAGCACCACCAGCCCGGCGAGGCCGATCACGGCCTGCTTCGCGCGCCGTAGCCTGCGCCCCCTCCGGAATTTCTTTAGGGTGAGCTCTTCGTCCGTCGTGCGCTTCATCACGCGCCCGCAATTCTTTTTTCTATTTCTTGGCGCCCTCGCCTGTCTACCTTCACTTCCAGCACCGTGATCCCGCTACCGCCAACCTCAGCGTGCTCGTCGAGGGCCACTGCCAACTCCTCCACGCTGGTGGCCAGCTTGTGCTCCACTCCAAAGCCCGCGCAGAGCTCCGCAAAGTTCAGATCCAGTGGCGTGCCGAAGACACGCTCGAAAGCGGCGGTTCCGTCAGCAAAGGTTCGCAGATCTTCGGCGCCAGGCTCTAGGGTTTCAAAGATCCCGCCACCACTATCGTTGGTCAGCACGATCAGCAGATTATCGGGACGGGGCTCTAGCGGCCCGATGTTCAAGCCACCCAGGTCGTGAACGAAGGTCAGGTCCCCCATCACCGCGATGGTGCGGGGTGCACGAATCGCGGTCGGGTCGGCGTGGGCGTGCGCCATCGCCGCCCCCACCGCCGTGGAGATAGTCCCGTCGATCCCCGCCGCCCCACGATTGGCGATTGTCTGCACACCGTCAAAGGGCAGCCCGGCGCGGGAGGCATCCCGCACCGCAGTGGAGGCTCCCAGAACCAAGAGATCCCCGTCGCGCAGGGCGTCCGCAACAACGGCCACAGCATGCACCGCGGTAAACGGGTCGCGCTCGGCCAACCCGTCGCGCACCTGCCCCACGCCCATGTCGCTAATGGCACGCGCCACTTGCAGCCAGCTTTCCGGCTGCTCGCCACGCGGTCGGACGGTGCTGCCGACTTCGTCGACGTTGCCAAATACGTCAGTGACACGGCGGGTATCGCTCAGCGCGATGACGTGGATGTCTTTGTTCGCCAGAAGTTTTGTGACGCCTCGGTGGAGCGTTGGCCGGCCTATCACCACGATCTGCTCGGGCGTGGTAACCGCCGAGTGTGCGCCGTCGCTGACGAGCTGGGTACTGAACATGTCTACGGCTGCGCTGTGCACGGGGAAGTCGGGTGCCGGGGCGACGGGTTCCGCGATGGTTGGCACGTCCGCTAGTTCGTCCATGATCGAACGCGCCCAGGCGACGTCGCTGACGGAGCCCGCGATGACGAGCGTGCGGCGGGACAGGTCCACCTCGACCTGGCCATAGGGCAGCTTCCGGGAGCCACGGGCGGGCTGACCTGGCGCGTGCGAGTCGTGCGCACCCTCGGTCGTTTCCGCATCTTCAGCGGCGGCGATGTCGCCCGCCCACAGCGAGAGCTGATCCAACGTCGGCGGCACGAGCGGTTCCTGCAGCGGCACGTCCAGGTGGGCTCCACCGCCGTCGATGGGATCTGTTGCTGCAGCAATTAGCTTGCGCACCAGGTCGCGGAGCTCCGCTGCAGCATCGGTGTGCTTGGCGGCTTGACCCGTGCCAGCGTCGGCAACGGCGCCTTCCAGCGCCAACTCGCTCGTGTTCAGGGTGCATACGGAATGCGAACCGAAGATCTCCGCTTGGTCGATCGTCTGGTTCGCACCAGAGCTCAGCATGGAAAGCGGACGGTTAGCCGACAGCACAACGAGAGGCACACCGGACAGCGTGGCCTCCACCATCGCGGGCAAACAGTTGGCCACGGCAGTGCCGGAGGTCATGACAACCGGCACCGGCAGTCGCGATACCTTCGCCAGCCCCGACGCTAGGAAAGCCGCCGAACGCTCGTCTGTGCGAACGTGCAGACGCACGCGACCGACCCGTTCAGCTTCCACAAATGCCAGATTCAGTGGGGAATTGCGCGAACCGGGGCACAGCACTGCCTCGCGCACCCCGCTGCGAATCAGCTGGTCTACCAAAACCAGCCCCGCACGCACGGCAACGGGGCTGGACAGAGCAGCTGCGCCCTTAGGTGAATTCTGGGGTGAATCCGGGGAAGAACTATCAGTGTTAGTCACAGTTCCACAATCTACCTTCCGCTCCGGACAACCCGGCAGAGGCTACACACACCAGCCGCCCGCCTACAGGTGGCGGTAGGCCGCCCCCAGACGCTCCAGCCACCAATCGCGGCGCTCACCAGTAACGCGGAACTCGGCCAGGCGGTCCGGTTCCGGGGTGACGGCGCCAGTGTGCATCCGACCGTCGATAATGCTGCGGTCCGCGAGGTCGCACTCAAACAGGGTTCCAGTGGCCAGGCCAGCGGCGTTAGGCTCGGCGAGCATGCCGTCGTCGTCTACGTACGCCAAGCTGGCGGCCGCCTGCAGCCCGGCACCCAGACCAACCGCGGTATCCAGCGCGGAGCTGACAGTGATGGAAACCCCGCGCTGGGCAACCTCGCGGGCGACCGTGCGGAGCTGATCCACGCCACCCAGCGGTGGCACTTTGAGCACGGCCACATCACAGGCTCCGGCATCCGTCACCTCCTTGACCGCAGCAATCGGGTCGGCACTCTTACGAATCGCCTCGTCGGCGGCCACGCGCACAAAAAGCCCCCGGCGCATGAGGTTCTGGCGCACCTCCGCCAACTCAGCGACGGTGGCGCAGGGTTGTTCTACATAATCCAGTGGCCCATCGGCGGCGAGGGTTTCCACGACTTCCAGTGCCTGCTGGACGGTCCAGCCGCCGTTGGCATCCATGCGAATCTTCGGGGCGACAACCCCCTGGTTGGCGTACCACTCCCGAACGGCGCGGACACGCTGAATATCCTGGCGCATGCTGGCGGCCGGGTCGTTGGCCAGGGCGTTCTTCTCTGCAACCTTGACCTTCACAGTGGTGCAGCCCGGATAACGCGTCATGAGCTCACCGATGACTCCCGGCTGCGCGGCAACGTCCACAGCGGGAATGGTCGCGTTGACGGGCACCCAGCCGTCGCCGTCGCTGCTTCCTCCATAGCCGTACTGGATCGCCGAACGCAGCCACAGGGAAGCCTCGGCCGGTTCGTATTCCGGGAAGGGAGCGAACTCGGCCCACTGGAACGGGGCGTCAATAAGAAGGGCCTCACGTACAGTCACGCCACGGAAGGGCACCCGCATCGGCAGGGCAACCACGTCGGCGCGCTCGAGTAACTCAGCGAGCGACGGCAGCGGGAAAGACAAGTTAGAAGACGGGGCGGAACTGTTCATGCTTCCTACCTTGCCAAAAGCGGCCGGCCGATAGAATGGCGGGCATGACTGATTCCCGCAACAACCCCTTCAACCCCGAGCTGTGGCGCCCGGTAGATGCGCCGGGCGTAAACAACTTCACGGACATCACCTACCACCGCCACGTCGGCGAAGGTCGTGCCAACGGCATCGTGCGCATCGCCTTCGACCGCCCCGAGGTGCGCAACGCCTTCCGCCCGCACACCGTCGACGAGCTGTACCGGGCGCTGGATCACGCGCGCCGCACCCCGGACGTGGGCACGATCTTGCTGACCGGCAACGGGCCTTCCCCGAAGGACGGCGGCTGGGCGTTTTGCTCCGGCGGCGACCAGCGCATCCGTGGCCGTTCCGGTTATCAGTACGCCACCAGCCACGATACGGACGTCGCCGCCGCTGGCGCCGATGGGGTGGACGAGGCTCGCGCGAAGGTGGAGGGCGGCCGCTTGCACATTCTGGAGGTGCAGCGCCTGATCCGCACGATGCCGAAAGTTGTGATCTGTCTGGTTAACGGCTGGGCCGCTGGCGGCGGGCACAGCCTGCACGTGGTGTGCGACCTGACCCTGGCCTCCCGCGAGCACGCTAAGTTCAAGCAGACGGACGCCGACGTCGGCTCCTTCGACGCAGGCTATGGCTCCGCCTACCTAGCCAAGCAGGTGGGCCAGAAGTTTGCCCGCGAGATCTTCTTCCTCGGCGAGGCCATCGACGCTGAAACGATGCACCAGATGGGAGCTGTCAACCGTGTGGTGGACCACGCGGATCTGGAGGACACCGCCATCGAATGGGGCCGCAAGATCAACACCAAATCCCCCACCGCGCAGCGCATGCTGAAGTTCGCCTTCAACCTGGCCGACGATGGGTTGATGGGCCAGCAGGTCTTCGCAGGTGAGGCTACGCGCCTGGCCTACATGACCGACGAGGCCGTAGAAGGCAAGGATGCCTTCCTGGAAAAGCGCGAGCCGAACTGGGACGACTTCCCGTACTACTACTAACTGAGGCTGTCCGGGGCTCTCTAAGACAAGTCTTCTTTGACAATTCTGCGCCCTTGGCGAAGCCCGCCTGTCGTCCAATGACTCAGGACGCACAGCGCCAGAGCAAGAACTGAAGTGAGTACGACATGCGGCTCCGTGGGCGCGGGTATCAGCCGAGAGTCCCCTAGAGGGACTAAAGAACGGTAGGCAGGCATAAACCCCTGGATTGCGATACAAGCCGCATAGAAGCTCAGGGAGCTAACTCCCGCCCAGTAAGGACCAATCCACGGTGATAACCCGAGAGTCACCGATGCTACAAGGGTGCTGCTTGTCAGCATCATCAACACTACGATGTTGGCAGGGTAAATTCTCAATAGCTGCCCCATTGCCACCGCCGCCACAAGCCATATACCCACGAAGGTGACGCACAGGGAAAACAATGCAACCCCTCGTGCACGTGAAGAACTGCCTTCCCATTGAGCACTTAGAGGTTCAATCAAAACTGCCGCCACAGTACTCAAAAGTAGGAAGACCAACTCCATGTAGAGCACGTATTTAGGCTCATATACCGTGTCCCAGTTCACTTGAAATCCACCATCGCCAACCAAGACAACTGCACACATTGCCAGGAGGGAGGCGCCCACAACCCAACTCAGTCTTCGGGTCTGCCAACCGTACTTAAGAACTTGCATTAGTACCGCCAGAATAACTGCAGGTACTCAGTTCTTCACTGTGTTCCTGCACGATCGTTTCCATCTGAACGTCATTAAACTGTCGCTCTTTAGGATGGTCTGGTTCGCTACTAAAAGTTTCACGAGCCGTGACGGGAACCCTAGACAACAGCCAGTCGTTAACTTCGAAAGAAGTGTTGACAGCAGACTCGGAGGATTCCGGTCCACACACTAGAACCCCGGAAATAGCTTCGATCAATAAAGCACCAAAACGAGATCCTTGACCAGGCTTAAGCTCTACAATTCCAACGCCATAAGGCAAAGGCTTCGCTGTATCGACCAGGGACGAATCTTTCATTTCATAGAAACCCGCCCTCGACCTCCCTACAACATCATCGACTGCATTGAGCGAGGTTCTAATTCTTACTAATTCGGGCTGGTTCTCCTCGTGTACACACACTGTGCGCTCACCAACTACTTCACAGACCTGTTTTTCTCTGGCAGAGGCAGAATACTCAAAAACCTCCACGGGACCGGCAGGCGAAACCAAAGCGATGATAAACACGGCAATGGGGGCAGCCGAGGACATAATCACTCTAGAAATGACACCCCGAGACCTCGTTGCGCCAGCACTATAGAGAACAAGAACCAAAATCACTATAAAGACAAGCCCCAACAGTAATTGCCGGTTCAGCCAACTATCTGAATAAATGAAACTAGGTAGCTTCTCAGCCGGAAGTATCGGAATAAACCGCAAGGTCGAAAATCCATTAACTGCAGACATGGGAAGCACGGCGAGAAAGGCAACCGCAATCAGGGATACTTTCAGATCAGCAGCCAGGTAGCCAATGACATGACCAAGAAACACCGAAAAAACAATCGATCCTAAGATGGCCAGGTACAGTTTAAACTCCGGTGTTCCACCCCCAGCTGTTGCAATAGCAAAGCCGAAGCAGATAAGCAGTACGGCAACAACGCTAACTATAGACACCGCTAACCACGTTAATGTTGTCCAGATAGACTGCCCGTAAGGGCTAACTCGAGTTCCAGCCATAGTGCTTATCCGCCCCGGAGAGTGCCCGACGACCTGCAGCACCGCAGCTATCCCACCTACGAGTGGCATCACGACGACAAGTGAGTTCGACAAGTTCGACTCAATAAGACCCCACTGCTGATAGGGAGCCTTCAACAACTCAAGTTGAAAGAGAACTTCCGTTAAGGTAATTACACCGGCACCCGCAAGCATGATCCAACCGAGGGAAGACCGAGCATACAATCTAATCATGCTTCGGATCCGCCCCATTCTGGGATCGCAGGCTCTGAACCAAGTCCGAGTATCCAGCTTCAAACTCAGTTCCATATCGAAGGTCATCGCTGGTAGCAAGACCCTCTCCCATACCCTCGAGCGACCCGGAGTACAGGAGCTGCCCCTCTGCTATGACCCATACATCATCAGCCAGATACCGAAGATCTTCCATATGGTGGGTAGAAATAAGGACGAGCCTGTCATCGCTAGCAGCGTCGGCAATGCATTTCCGCATTAGCATTCTCGATTCCGGATCCAACCCCGTAGTGGGCTCGTCGAGAATCATTACCTCCGGCTCGTGTACAAGGACGCACGCGAGTCCAAGCCGTTGCCGTTGTCCACCCGAGAGCGCACCAGCCTTCAGCACTTGCTGCTCATTCAGACGAACAACATCAAGCGATTTTTCCACAGCACGATTAAGTTGCTTCCCCGTTAGACCATTAACCCATCCAACATATTCGACAGTGTCTTTGACACACATCCCGGGAACAAACGTGAAACGCTGCGGTAAGTAGCCAATAGAAGAGTTTCTCTGATACTCATCCATCGTTTTCCGCCCATGCTCTGTCACCAGGTAGACTGAACCCTTCGGGGATTTCAACCGACCAGTGACAATATTCAGCAAGGTACTCTTACCGGAACCATTCGGCCCCAAGATACCCGTGACACCTTCATTAAAGGTTCCAGTAATGGAGCGCAACACTGGCTTCGTACCAAAGATCTTCCTATACGAGAAGCTCAGTTCTTCTAATGATAGTTTCATGCGGCGGAACTCAACCTCACAGGAAAGTTAGCAACGCACACCGCGATCTCCTTGCTTCTTATTACCAGTATCGCTTCTGGTTTCGCCAAAGTATGTCCCCCTTCCTTTACATACTCCATACGCGCGAATGGCTCCGTTTCCATACCCCCAAGATTCACCAATCACCTCATCGGGAAGAAACTTCCGGTTCTTCCGCAACTGCACTCGAAATCCAACAGGATTGGCGCAGTCAAACCGTCCTCCCTGCACCCCTAGCCCTTTCCCCTTCTGCCCCACAGCCCAGGTATGAAGTCGGCAATTCCCCGCTGCTGTGGTCATAAAACCACCCTCCACCCTCTCATCAGGATGGGCAACCCCCTCTTGCCTATCAACAAGCCTTCCATTAGGTTCCCGCAAGTTGTTCTCAACAACAGCATGACCGACATCCTCTGCCTGCGCACTCTGAATCGCACCCCCTGCAAGTCCCATAACTGATACCAAGCCTGCAACCACAGCTTTCATTTTCACCATTTTGGATGCATCTCCTTTTCAACATCGGGGCAGCAACTCCACCCTCAAAGGCATTAAATCCCAACAAGGACGAGACATCAATAAGATAATTGAACCTAACCACTTTTGGGGGCAAAATTGATTGGGCATGAACACCCCTCCACTAACCCCGCAGCTTATTCCACGCCGGGGGCATCGGGGCGTGCACGTCCAGCACCTCGCCATCCGGCAGCGGCACCACCAGCCTGCAGGCGTGCAGCATCAGCATCCGCACCCCCTTTTCCGCGGCCGCCCCGGTTTTGCGCAGTGGCGCCTCTATCCGCTGCGGTTGTCTACCGGTCCTTTTCGCTCCACCGGAAACCACCGCCAGGTAGTAGCGCTGGATGTCCTCCCCGCCGGTACGCAGGAGCCCCTGAAGATGCCGCAGCATCTTCGAGTTCTTGGCTACCATCAGCAAACCCGGAGGTTTCCTTATCCAGCCGGTGCGCCAGCTCTAGTTCCTTTTCCTTCGGCCGTAGCACGCGCAGCGCCTCGATCACCCCAGCCTTGACCCCGCTGCCCACATGCACGGCGATGTTGGCGGGCTTATTCACAACGAGCATGTCGCTGTCTTCAAAAACGATATGCCGGGACAGCCTGCGGGCCAATTGTTCCGCCGCCTTGCGATCCCCCGTTGGCGTCGGTTTCTCCGCGGCGACTTCCAGGGCGGGCAACCGAACCTTGTCGCCGGCAACGGTGCGCTGGTCGGGTTTGCAATTGGCGCCGTTGACGGTGATCTGCTTGGTGCGCATCAGGCGGAACAGCACCGTGGCGAGTACGCCCTTGACCTGCGAGCAGATGTACTTATCCAGGCAGTGATCCGCCTGCGAGTCGCTCACGATCAGGGTCTGAGGTTCGGAATGATTCATGGTGGCTCTGGCCTCTATCTGTAGCAGGTTGACCTGCCACAAGCCCGGCCATGCCACCGCTAAGTTGGTAGCGTTAGCGACATGAATATTTTTAAAGATGTTTGCATCACGATTTCCCGCATCCTCGTGGGCATCGTGCTGATCGCCCACGGTTGGCAAAAGTACGATTCCTGGACCATCGACGGCACGGCACAATCCTTCGAGTCCATGAGCGTGCCGTGGCCGAACGCTTCCGCGCAGATCGCCACCTATTTCGAGCTCGCCGCGGGCGTGCTACTAATCCTCGGCCTGCTGGTCCGGATCGTCGGTCCGCTGCTGTTTATCCAAATGGCCTTCGCTTTTGGCTTCGCGCACTGGGGCAAGGGTGTCTTCATTGCCGATGGTGGCTGGGAGCTCGTCGGGGTTCTGGGTGCGGCGGGCCTCGCCCTGGCCGCATCCGGCTCGGGTCGCTTTAGCTTGGACTATCTCTTTATGACGCCCGTACGTGCCCGCAAGGAACGTAAGGAAAAGGCGGCGCAAGAGGCCAACGGTAGTTATGCTCCCGCAGCCGCGCCTGCCGGAGCGGCTGGAGCCCCGAACGCAGCTCCAAATGCTGGGCAGAGCCCGTACGGCAGCTATGGGTCCGCCAACCAGGGTTCCAACCTCTGGGGCAACAACCAGGGAAATAAGCCCCAGAACAATACGCCCTGGAGCAATCGAGGAAACGACGGCTACGCTGGCTACACCATCGGTGGCACGGACAGCGCTGGCAGTGCTGGCACCGTTGGCGCTGCCGGTGGCGCCGGTGCGGCGGGCATGACGAACGGCGGCGACGCTGATGCCCCTACCACCCAGTGGAACAGCGACCAAAGCAGTGGCCCCTCCAGCAACAACAGCTCTGGCAGCTTCTTCAGCTCCGGTTCAGATTCGGGCTCTGACAGCGACTCCAGCGGCGGAGACGGCGGCGGTGATGGCGACTAAAAGCCACAGGTTACCCGGGCTCTAAAACTGAGCGGCTGAGCAGCACAACTACCCCGCAGGAAAGGGCAGAAACCCTCACCGGCGGGGGTTTATTTTTGGCTCTCCCTCCCCACATAAGGTGGGCAGAAAAAATACTTGACGTTTCCAACAGTTGTTGTTTACCCTATGTTTAAATAAATACACACTCACGATTCACCAGGAAGGAGAGCGTGCATCATGTTCAACCCATTTAGTCAGCTCCGAGCAAAGCTCTGGACAACCGACACCACCGAGGGACCCGATCAGGCAGCCCCCGATGTCGCTGACGTCGCCGATGCCCTCCCCCTCCCCGAGGAATACCGCATTTACCTCGAAGCCAACAGTGACCTCCCGACCCCCTTCTTAAACGCTTTGGATACCCGCAGCCCCTCTTACCTCGACATCATCGCCTACCTCATCGACACTGGAAAGACCCCCGCCACCCGCCAGGACATTCAGGCCAGCTTCCTCGCAGTGCACAAGCGCCTCCCCGGCCCGGCGGAGCTGAAGACCACTGTAGAGCGAGTCCAGGAGTTCGGCCTTACGGCCAGCTAATCACGCACGGGGGCTGTCCACGCCGGGTTGTACATTGGTCAGCATGACTGGAAACCCCGTTTCAGCCTCAGCCCCCGTTTCAGCCCGAGTCCCATCTCGAGCCCCAGCTCGAGTCCCACTGCAGCCGACCATCATCAGTGCTGCCTCGCCAGCACTTTTCGGCATCTCACTCACGGCACTCAGGCAACTGCTGGCAGGGGAAATCTCCCTCCTCCCCCTCCCCGCGGACTGGCACCGCACCTGCCCCGACCTGCCCCAACACATGCGGGCGGGCAGCTCGCTCGATGCCGACATGGTCGCGCCCGGCACATTGATCGCCTGCACCTCTGGCTCTACCGGCACACCGAAGGGCGCAGTGCTCGGGTCGCGGCAGCTCACCTTTAGTGCGGACGCCACAGCTTCCTTCATCGAGCGCCACTTTAAAGCCCTACCGGGGGCCTGGCTGCTCACGCTCCCGGCCCATCACATCGCCGGAATACAGGTATTGCTGCGCAGCCTGCGGGCGGGCTACACCCCCCTGGCCGCCGCGCACTTACAAGCTCAGAATCTGCACGCCGACGCGCGCTTCACCGCCGCGGGCTTCATCGCAGACACAGAAGCATTGGCGGAAACCTACCCGGGCGTGGACCTCTACACCTCCCTCGTGCCCGCGCAGCTGGAAAGGGTCGCGGAAGACCCCGCAGCCGTTAAGGCGCTGAAGCGCTACGCCTGCGTGCTGGTGGGTGGGGCGGCGGCGCGTGAGGGCGTCATAGAAAAGATGGCCGCGGCAGGGGCACACATCGCGCTGACCTACGGCTCCAGCGAAACCGCCGGTGGGATGGTGTACAACGGCCACTGCCTGCCAGGCGCACAGGTGCGCATCGACGATGCGGACGAGCGTGGGGCTGGGCGCGTGCGGATCATCGGACCGATGGTGGCAGACGGGTATCGGAACGTGGACTCGACGGAGGCGTTCCCAGTCGCAGGTGAGTTTGTGACCTCAGACATTGGGATGCTGGAAGGCGGATCCGACGGCGAACTGCGGATTGTCGGGCGTGCTGACGGAGCCATCAATACCGGCGGCTACAAGGTTCTGCCCGAGGAGGTAGAAAAGGCCATCTGCCAGTACGTTCCGGGGGCCGAAGTGGCATTTGCGGCGGGGGTGGAAGACCCGGAGTTCGCGGAATTCGGCGAATCGATCGGGGCGCTGGTGGTGCTGGGCGGAGACAACAGCGACGCACAGGGCCGTACAGACAGTAACAGCGACGTGACCGAGCAGGTGCGCGCGGCGATGCGCGAGCATACGAGCCGCGGACTACTCCCCCGACGTGTCTGGGCAATAGGCGAGATGCCTACCACCGGGCCGGGGAAGATCGACCGCCAACGAGCAACGGCAATGCTCCGCGATTTCTACGGCCCGTCACGGGGTTAAGAGAACGAACGCGGAACGGACTAGACTAAAGAGGTTTGTGGCACCCCGATGTGACGGGTACCTAGTGCAGCGCGAGCCCCAGAAAGGCGAACCATGACCTCCACGACCAGGCAGTACCCCGGCGCGACACCGGCTCAGTGGCTGGAAGGAGCACGGCCGCATACCTGGGCGAACGCCGTGGCTCCCGTGCTGGCCGGCACCGCAGCGGCCGCGCTGGCGGACGGGGCGGCCCCGCTGCGCGCCGTGCTAGCCGGGGTAGTTGCACTGGCGATGATCGTGGGCGTGAACTACGCCAACGACTACTCCGATGGCATCAAGGGGACCGACGATGACCGCTCCGGCCCGCTGCGCCTGACCGGCAGCGGGCTCGTGGAGCCGAAGAAGGTCAAGTATGCGGCGTTTGCTTCCTTCGGCGTGGGAGCGATCGCCGGCATAGTGCTGAGCCTGCTGAGCGCCTGGTGGTTGATCCTCGTCGGCGCGGCCTGTATCGCAGGTGCCTGGTTCTACACCGGCGGCAAGAACCCTTACGGTTACCGGGGTCTGGGCGAAGTCGCAGTGTTCGTGTTCTTCGGCCTAGTCGCAGTACTGGGCACCGAGTTCACCCAGACGGGCAGCGTGACCTGGCGGGGAGTGCTGCTGGCCATCGCCGTCGGCAGCCTGTCCAGCGCAGTAAACCTGGCTAACAACCTACGCGACATTCCCACCGACTCCGTCACGGGCAAGATCACCCTGGCCGTGCGCTTGGGCGACGCGAACACGCGCCGCTTGTGGGTGGGGCTTGTCACCCTGGCGGTCGTCGTCACCGTCATCATCAGCATCGGCCACTGGTGGGGGCTCTTAGCCCTGGCGGCCGTACCACTGTTCGTGATTGCCTCGCGCCCCGTGACCGGCGGCGCGCAGGGCAGGGCCCTGATCCCCGTGCTGGGCATGCTCGGCCGCGGAATGCTGCTGTGGTCGGTGCTGGAGTTTGCCGCCGCCCTGCTGGCCTAAACAGAGCCGGTTTTGGGTTACGCGGGAGCCGGGCCGAAAGCCACCCCGCGGAAGCGGACATTGTCCGCGATCTGCTGGGTCAGGCCATCCCGCCAAGCCATGGGAACAGCGGACCCCAACCTGAAGGTCACCCCGATCGCATCGACCTCGTAGATTCCTCGCGGCAGGCTCGGCACAGCTGCCACCCCCTGCACCGATTGGATGCGGTACACATCCAACGCAGACTGCGTCGGTACGCTAGAACTACCGGGGCTATCAGGATTACCAGGGCTACCGGGGCGAAACACCACCTGAAGCGCAAACTCCCCATCCAGAACCCCGGCGCTGCCCGTCCACTTATCGGCAAGCTCGGGGCCAAGCCCCACCGACTCCGGCCCCACACCTCGGTAACGAGTGCTGATCACGTCCACCCGCGCAATGTCGCTCCACGGAATTCGTACAGCCGCATCCCCCACTCCCGAATCGTCCACGACAAGCGCCGGGTTGATCGTCGTACTGGATGTGGCCCGCGCATTGGCCTGTCGCTGGCTGGTGTACCAGCCAAACATCGCAAGCCCCACCAAGGCGAGGGCCACCAGCGGAATCAGAGTCTTCTCGACCACCATCATGGCCACGCATCCCGCAGCGAGGGCGGCGAATACTAGGCCAATAGCCAGCCCGCCGAGCTGCTTGCCACGTTGGGTTCGCGGGTTTACCCACACCACGACGTCCTGGGGTCTGCCATACATGGCAGTGAGTTTAATCGCCTTAGTCGTCCAGGCGCTCGCGCAATTGGTTACGCAGCTCCTGCTTATGAGCCTGGCGGTCGGCATCCCACGCCGCCACCTGCTCTGTTACTCGCAGACGCAGCCCCTTAAACATGAACATCGACAGCGGCAGAGCCAGGATCAAAGCCAGCGTCATACTCACCAGCAGCGGGAAGTAGTTCGCCATCCCCAGCAGGATCACGATCGAGTGGATGACGAACGTCAGCACTAGGAATAGCAGCAGGCGCAGGAAGCCGTACAGCGCGATGTCGCGGACGGCCTTGCCCTTGTTCACCGCTTGCGGAGCCGAGCCTGCATTCTCAGCGTTTGTCGCCTGCGCAGCCTGTACGGGCTGCCTAGGGTGAACAGCCTCGTCTACCTGATTCTTCGGCTTCACATCATCGTTAGTCACGCCCACAACACTACGTTCACCCCTTGGTTATGCGGTAATCGCAGGCTGCGAGCTATGTCGCACAGATACTCTAAGATCATTGCCATGGGTCGATTAGTTTTGCTCCTCATGGTCATCGTCACTGTCGTGCTGCTGTGGAAGGCATTCGGTCCACAGACCTGGGGAAATAGGTCGCCGTTGAGGCGTAGGGGCGTCCCTAATAAAAAAGAGGGACTAAGCCACAAGGGGCCGGACGACGACCCCGACTTCCTGTGGAACATCGAAAAAGAGCGCTTCAAGCAGCGACGCGCGCAAGAGGCCAAGGAGGCCGAAGAAGCCGAGCGGAAGCGCCGACAGGAGCGCCGCGAGCAGCAGCGACGAGAGGCGCGCGGTGATGAGCGCGGCGAGCACGGCTCCGAAGGACCGGACTCCCCGAAAAACGGAGAGTAACTAAAGCAGCTCCACGCGCGGCGAACGGCCAGTTCGGTAGTGGTCGATCAGCAGGAAGATGTTGTCCCAGTTCTTGTACACCTCGGCGCGGCGCAACACGTCCGTATCCTCAACGCTATCCGGTGTACGCCCCTCACCCGGTGCACGGTACAGCGGCCCCGGCATCGGCGGCGGCACTCCCGGCACTGCTGGGGCTTGTCGGCGCTTCTCGTGCTGAATGATCGCCTGCTCGTAAACCATTCCCGGTAGCACCGGCGAGATGCCCGCGAAGTGCGCGTAATCCAGAGCCGGGTCGCCGATAGTCATGTCGGAGAAGTCGATCACGCCCACGCCGCCGTCCGCGTTCCACAGCATGTGGTCCTCGTGCAACTCTCCGTGGGTCAGGGCGCGTTGCTGGCCGGCACGGGCAATCAGCTCGTCCACCTCGGCAAACACACGCTCGACGAAAGTTGCCTCCGCGGCGGAAAGGTGCGGGGCCAGGATCGATCCCACACGTTCCTTCATCAACTCCAGCTTGCCCGGGAGGGTGCGTGGCGCGCGGTTGAGTTCGCTGGTGGCCTTGCCGTCGGTCCACCAGGAATCCACACGACTCATGGGCAGCACGTCCGGGTCAAAGGCGTGCATCGTGGCCAACAAGCTACCTAACTGCTCGGCCACCCAGGCCCGCTGGCTAGTCGACAGCGTCTGCCAGAGCTCGGCGGTCAGCGGTTCGCCCAGCAGCTCGGTTTGCATGGTCAGCATCACAGGCTCGGCAGTGTTGAAAGTCCCCCGAGCGTAAGCCTGCCGCACTGTCCCCGGCACCCGCACCTTGGTGCGGCGGAACAGCTGCGCGATCAGCGAGGATTCCAGCATCGCCTGTTCCCGGTATTGCTTCTCGAAGGGCACACGCACCACAACGGACTCGGGGAGCATGTCGTTGAGCTCGAATTCCTTTGAGCGCAGCCCGTCCAGAATCACCACTGCGTGGTCGATGCCCTGCTTCGGCACGCGCTGGCTCGTCCATTCCACGTCGCGCCAAGTGCGCGCCACCATCTCAGGGATGGTCTCGATCGAAATAGCCACTTGTCTACCGCTCTTTCCCACGCTTCAACAGCGCGCCAAGGTACTGCCCGTACGCGCTTTTGCCCAGCTTTGATGCAGATGCCCTCAGCTCCGCATCATCAATGTAACCCAGGCGCCACGCGACCTCCTCCGGGCAGCTGATCTTTAGCCCCTGTCGTTGCTCCACAGCGCGGACGAAGTCACCGGCTGCGGCAAGGTCATCGACCGTTCCCGTGTCCAACCAGGCAGTACCTCGCGGCAGCACCTCCACGTGCAGGCGCCCCTCCGCCAGGTAGCGGCGGTTGATGTCCGTAATTTCCAGCTCTCCGCGCTCGCTGGGCTCTAAAGATTTGGCGATCCGCACCACATCATTGGAGTAAAAGTACAGGCCGGGAACCGCATAGTTGGACTTCGGCTCCGCGGGCTTTTCCGCCAAGCTCAGGGCCGTGCCTTCGCGGTCGAACTCCACCACTCCGTATGCCTCGGGTGTGGCCACCCAATAGGCAAAGATCGCCCCGCCATCGGGGTTATGGAAGCGCCGCAGCTGAGTGCCCAGGCCGGTGCCGTAGAAGATGTTGTCGCCCAGTACGAGAGCCACCGCGTCGTCACCGATGAAGTCCTCACCCACAATGAAGGCTTCCGCCAGGCCGTTCGGCTGGCCCTGCACCGCGTAGCTGATTTGCACGCCGAACTGCGAGCCATCGCCTAGCAGTCCGCGGAACTGCTGTGCATCCGCTCCCGTGGTGATCACCAGGATGTCGCGGATGCCCGCCAGCATCAGGGTCGTTAGCGGGTAGTAGATCATCGGCTTGTCGTACACCGGCACCAGTTGCTTGGAAATGCCTTGCGTGATCGGCCACAGCCGCGAGCCGGTTCCCCCGGCCAGGATGATGCCCTTCATCAGTCGGCTTGCTCCCACTCGTCGGCGGCCTGCAGCGCTTCGGCCCAGTCGGCGCGCAGTTGTGCCTCCCATGCCCGCACCTCGCGGTATTCGGGCAGGCGGTCGCGCACCTCACTCAAGCTCGGTGCCGAATCATCCTTGTTGGATAGTACGGCTTGTTCTTTAGTGACGCCCCAGGCTACAGCCAGTTCCGCATCAAACGGGTCGATACCGTATTCCCTCTGTGGGTTATATGCCTCGGTGACAAGGTAGTTCACGGTCGTCTGATCAGTGTGTGCACGGAATCCGTGGCCCACGCCCAGGGGTACGTAGACGCTCAAGTTGTTCTTCGCGGACAGCTCCACGGTGATGTGTTGCCCGAATGTTGGCGAGCCCACGCGCACGTCCACCAACACATCCGTGATCGCGCCGGATAGGCAGCTGACGAACTTCGCCTGCCCCGGCGGCACGTCCGCCAGGTGGATGCCTCGCACGACATCGCGGGAGGAGCGCGAGAGGTTCCCCTGAGCTACCTCGAAGGGATATCCCAGCTTCTCACCGAAAGCCTCTGCCTTGAAGCTTTCGTGGAAACTGCCGCGCTCGTCGCCATGGACCTTGGGCACATAAACCCAGGCGCCGGGGAGGGGTAGATCCACAATGCTGCCGGGTTCGGCGGTTGCCAGTAGCCCGTCGATACGCGGGGTAGTTTCACTCATGGTTTCTACTTTAGCGGCGCTGCCGGACAACCAACGGCAAGGTTATGCGGCGGGCTTAGAAGTAGCAGGCCAGTGGCCCATCGGGGCCATCGACGACGGTCACCGGGGTGTCGAAGATGTCGGTCAGGATCTCATCGGTCATGAGTTCTTCCGGGGAGCCGAAGCGCACGATCTGCCCGTCCTTGACGGCGCAGATGTGGTCCGAGTATTTCGCCGCGAAGTTGATGTCGTGCAGCACCACAATGATGGTGCGACCGAACTCCGAAGCCGCCCGGCGCAGGTGCTTCATCATCTGCACCGCGTGGGCGATATCCAGGTTGTTCAGCGGTTCATCCAGTAACACGTAGTCGGTTTCCTGGCACAGCACCATTGCCACGTAGGCGCGCTGCCGCTGCCCGCCGGACAGCTGGTCCAGGTAGCGATTCTCCAGCTCGCGGAGGTTTAAGAAGTCGATGTAAGTGGAGATTATCTCTTCGTCCTTCCGCGTCAGCCGCCCCTTGGAATATGGGAAACGGCCGAAGCCCACCAGCTGGCGGACCGTCAGGCGGGTGACGAAGTGGTTCTCCTGCCGCAGGATGGACAGCACCTTCGCCAGATCCTTGGACTTCGTGGTGCTCACATCAAAGCCGGCGACCTCGATGGTGCCCTCGTCCAGATCCAGCAACCGCCCCATCATGGTGAGCAGGGTGGATTTGCCCGCGCCGTTGGGGCCGACCAGGGAGGTCACTCCCCCGGCGGGGATTTCCAGGTTCGCCGGACCGATGCTGGCTCCGGAGCCGGAGGCGTCACTATATTTCTTAGCGACTTCGGACAGCTTGATCACAGTCGACCCTTTCTAAGAATGACGTAGAGGAACACTGTACCGCCGACCAGCTCAATAATGATCGAAACCACGCCTTGCGCGTAGAAGATGTGGTTCATCACGAAGTACGCACCCGCCAGCACTAGGAAGGCAGTGGCGATGGCCATAGGGAAGACATAGCGGTGGTCGGAGGTGCCCGCGAACTGGTAGGCCAGCGTGGCCACCAAGAATCCCAGGAAGGCCATCGGGCCGACTAGCGCGGTGGAAACGGCCATGAGGATTGCAACCAGGATGAGCACCACGATCGCCTTGCCCCGGTGGTTGATGCCAAGGTTCGTCGTCGCATCCGGCCCCAAGGCCAGCACGTTGAGAGTGCGGGACATTAGCAGTAGCGCGCCCGCGGCCACGGCAACCAGCACGATCGAGATCGGAAAGTACTCTGGCTCCGCGTTATTCACTGACCCGAACAGGCGGGCGGTCAGCAAGTCGAAATCGCTGGGCGTCAATAGGCGCTGCATAAAGGTAGACACAGACCCCAACCCGGCCCCGATAACGATGCCGACCAGCAACATCGCATGCATGTTCGCGTTCTTGCCGGTAAGCAGCCAAGAGTACAACAGCAACGCGAAGCCGACCATGAGAACCAGTTGGATGATGTAGGTCGACATGGTGCGGGCTTCAACCAAACCGCTGCCGCCCAGGAAAAACACGGTGGAGGTGTGGATGGCCACGTACAGCGACTCGAACCCCATAATCGACGGGGTAATGATGCGGTTATTCGTTACCGTCTGGAAAGCCACCGTGGCTACCGCCTGAGCGACCGCGACGATGGCGATAGCGATCACCGCGTTCATGCGGCGCTCCGCCAACAGCCAGAAACCCCGCGTTCCGAAAGGCATCGGATTGCCATAGGCCAGCAGCCCCACTGCAGAGGCCACGCCCAAAATAACGATGATGCCCAGGGCTAACCAGTAGCGCGCCGCCTTCGGCCGCGTGGGGAACGCGCCGGAGGAACGGTTGGATGTGCTCGGGAGCAACCGTTGCGGGACCAGCCGCTCAAGGGTTAGGTTCGTCATCAACGGTTCCTCACAATCAGCACAACAAAGACCACCGCGCCGACGATACCCAGCACCACGGAAACAGGGATCTCAAAAGGCGAGATCACTGTGCGAGCCAGCAGGTCACAAGCCGCTACGGTAGCGATACCCACCAGGCACACCCACGGCAGGTTGCTACGCAGGTCGTCACCGCGGATCATCGAGACGATGTTCGGCACAATCAGCCCCAGGAAAGGCAGATTACCGACCACGACCGTCACCACCCCCACGGCAATGGCAACCATCACAGTGCCGACCAGTACGATCCGCCGGTAGTTCATGCCCACGGCGGTGGCGAAGTCTTCGCCCAAGCCCGCCAGGGTTAGCCGGTCCGCCAGCAGGAACACTCCCACCACGACCAGCAACACCACCCACAACACCTCGTATTGGCCCTTATAGACCGAGGTGAAGCTGCCGGCGAACCACACGCCCAGCTGCTGCAGCATGTCGGTCTGCAGGGCGACGAAAGTCGAGACCGCGGAAACAACCGCACCCAGCATAATGCCCACAATCGGCACGATCAGTGAAGAGCGCAACGATACCCGCTGCAGGAAAAAGAAGAACACCATCGCGCCGACGAAGGAAAATACGACGGCACCGACCATCCGCCCCATCACCGTCGCCCCGGGGAAGACGACCATCACGAAGAGCAGACCCAGGCCCGCCCACTCGGTAGTGCCGGTGGTGGTCGGTGAAACGAAGCGGTTCTGCGTGAGCATCTGCATCACCAGCCCACACATGGCCATCGCCGCACCCGCCAACACCAATGCGATGGTGCGCGGGACGCGGGTGATGGAGAACATGTCGATGCCATCTTTCGCGTTGAAAACGTCGTATTCGCCAACCAACAGGCTGGCAACGAGAAGTGCCGCCACAATCGATGCGGCGACGAGGAACTTCCAATCAACAAGCTTTCCCCGGGTACGCGCAACCCGAGGTTCGTTGCGAACCTCGGGTGACGTAGTGCTCTGAGCAGTCATTCGAGCTGGTCAATTCACTTTCTGTAGCAATGTTCAGTACTGCACGGCGGCGCGCGGCGTTCGCGTTTTACTTCCCCTCGAATGCGTCTGCCAGGGAGTTCAGGATCTCGGTGTAGGTCGTAATGGACTCGTTGGTGTACGTATCCTGCGGTGCCACGATCACGCGATCTTCCTTCAGCGCTGGCACGCCCTGCAGCGCATCGGAGCGCTTGATCACGTCTGCCGCCGGGGAGTAATCCGGCTGGTCCGCGTTGATGGCACCGTCGCGGTCCAGCACCAGCATCCAGTCCGGCTTTGCATCTGCGATTGCTTCGACGGAGATGTCATCGCCCTCGTGGTTGCTGGAGGCGTTGTCGACCTCCAGTGCCGGCTCCATTCCCAGCCAGTCGAACACTGGACCCCACACGCGGCCGATGTGCGGCGCAACGTAGCCGATTTCGCCGCCGGAGACGTTGACGGCCATGACCTTCTTGTCTCCGTCCAGCTTGTCGTAGGCCTTCTTCGCGCGATCCTTCGCATCGTTGAAGTCCTGCACCATCTTCTCGGCTTCGTCCTTCTTGTCGAAGATTTCGCCCAGAGTGGTGATCTGGCGAACCAGCTCCTCATCCATCGACTTATCCTCACGAGGCTCCAGCTCCACTACCGCTGCGTCCGGGACCAATTCCTTGATCTCGTTGTCGCGGTCCAAGAAGCGCTGGCCGCTGATCACCAGATCCGGCTGGGCTGCCACCAGGGCCTCGAGGTCGGGCTCCTTGTGGTTGCCGATATCCTTGATCTCTTCGTCATCCTTGTAGTCGGTGACGCTCGCCGGAATCAGCTTCTTCGGCGCTGCAGCCAGCTCCACACCCCACTCGTTGAGGATTTCGAAGCTGCGGTTATCTAGTGCAACCACGGACTTCGGGTTCTTCGGCACCTGCACCTCACCGCTGTTGTCCTCGATGGAGATCGTGCCCTCGCTGGACTGGTTGCTCGAGGTACCCTCGTCGGCGGAGCCACAGGCGGCCAGGGACATACCTGCTGCCACCAGTGCAGCCAGCAGCTTGACGCGATTCTTTGCCATTTTTCCCTTACAAGATTCAAACTAACTCAACATACGGTTAGCCGAACCTTACTTAGCCCCCACTTACTTAGTCAAGCCTTGCTTAGAATTGCGGGCACCCCCGCGCGGGAGACGCTACGTGGGATCAATCTCTTCTGTAGCTATCGCTTCTGCAGCCATCTCTTTTTCGGTGGCGCGGTATTTCTTTTCGGACGCCGCCCTGGACTCAACCCACCACTTCTCATTGCGGCGATACCACTCCACCGTCTCGGCCAGCCCGGAAGCGAAATTCGTGAAGCGCGGCTGCCACCCCAACTCGGCAATGCTGCTGGGGTCGATCGCATAGCGGCGATCGTGACCCGGACGGTCGGTGACGTGCACAAAGTCATCCGCCGGGCGACCGAAAAGCTCCAGTAGGTCCTGCACAACCTGCAGGTTAGAGCGCTCCCCCTCCGCGCCGATGAGGTAGGTCTCCCCCAGCTTGCCAAAATCCAGAATCTGCCACACCGCATCGTTGTGATCATCCACGTGAATCCAATCGCGGATATTTTCGCCCGTGCCATACAGGCGAGGACGATGGCCCTCGATGAGGCCGGTGATCTGCCGGGGAATGAACTTCTCCGGGTGCTGGCGCGGGCCGTAGTTGTTCGAACAGTTGGAGATAGTGGCCTTCAACCCCCGCGAACGCACGAAGGCGCGGACGAAGTGATCCGCCGCCGCCTTGGATGCAGAGTAGGGCGAGGAAGGGTTGTACGGGGTATCCACCGTGAAGCGATGTGGATCGTCCAGGGCGAGGTCGCCGAAGACCTCATCGGTGGAAATGTGATGCAGGCGCACCCCCAGGTCCGCGGCCGCCTGGGCGACGTTCAGGGTTCCTTCCACGTTGCTGCGGGCGAAGATCGCCGGCGTGGCCAGCGAGTTATCGTTGTGGCTCTCCGCCGCGAAGTGCACGATCGCCACCCGGTCGGCAGCGGACTGCTGGGACTCGGCAGCGCTTTTGTTTCCCGCGCCCCCTGCGGCTTCGGTAACCGTGATTGCCCGCTCCAGGGCAGCCCGAAACGCCGAGGCATCCGCCACGTCGCCTTCAATGAACTCCACCCGCCCCGGATAGGCAACCTCCAGCGGAATGCCGTCCTCGGTCTGCAGATTCAGTGGGTTCGCTGCGTACGTGAGGGCGTCAAAAATAAGAACCTTAACGTCCGGCCTGGTCTCCAGGGTTCGGTGGACGAAATTCGCGCCGATGAAGCCTGCCCCGCCGGTAATGAGGACGGTGGAAAATGCGCTCACCCTACTCCCCCGTTAGCAAAATCAGGGTGGCGATAGCCGGAGCGTCGTCGAGGGCTCGCAGGGCGTGCAGCTGCTGGGCGGGCACGTGGATGGCAGTGCCGGGAGCCAGCTCAATGATCTCCGGAGTTCCCTCGGAGTCCGGGCCGGGCCAGACGGTGAACTCGATGCGCCCCTGCTGCCCCATCACCAGAATCGGCTTCGGCGCCTTGTGGTCGGCGAACACGTCGCCGGGCCGGAAGGCGATGCGCACCACGCGGGCGCCCTCCACGTTCGCCGCTACCTTGACCTGCGGGATAGCGCGACCGCCCTCCACATCGTTCGGTGCTGTGAGGGCGGGGATGAAGGTGTGCTGGGCGGCATTGTGCTCGGTCACGGGAAGCTCCTTCCTGGATTAAGGCAAAACGGCGAATCTAGTGCCGGGCTAGTTCAGGCCAGCGTAAGAGTGCAGGCCGGAGACCACCATGTTGATGAAGAAGAGGTTGAAGACCATCGTGGCGAAGGCGAAGACGTTGATCCACGCGGACTTACGCCCGCGCCAACCCGGGGTGGCGCGGGCGTGCAGGTAGGCGGCGTAAAGGATCCAGGTGATGAAGGAAACGGTCTCCTTCGGGTCCCAACCCCAGGGGCGGCCCCAAGCGGCATTCGCCCAGATGGCGCCGAAGATGATGCCCAGGCCGAAGATCGGCAGTGCCCATACGGCGGTGCGGTAGGCCAGCGCATCCAGCTTGGTGGCATCCGGGAGCGGGGCGGCGATGGTGCCCAACCAGCCCTGTTCCTCACCCTTCGGGTACTTGCGGCGCAGCAGGTACATCAGGGAAGCCACGCCGGACATCAGGCCAATGCCCGCGCCGATTGCGACGGTAGAGACGTGGATGACCAGCCAGTAGGACTGCAGCGCCGGCACAACCGGGGCGGTCTCCGCGTACAACTTGGTGCCCGCGTAGAACAGCAGACCGACAACCGGAGTCAGGACCCACGGCCACATGACGCGCATTGCCTTGCGGCGGATCATGAGCGCGGCGACGACCATGGCAAACAGGGTGACCACGCCGACGTATTCGAAGAGGTTGCCCCACGGGAAGCGGTTGGTGGCCAGGCCACGCAGAATCACGAACACTGCGTGGATTGCGATGGCCAGCCACACCAGGGACTGGGTGATGCCGCCGAGCTTGTCGGCGCGATCCAGGGTCTTAGAAACGCTCTCGGAGCGCAGACGCTCCGGCAGCTGCGCCTCGAAGGAGGCAAAGTCGGGCTCAATGTCGTCACCCGTGATCTCCCCGGCATCGGCAACATCCGAGTCAGCCGCATCGCTCGCAGCACCTGCGCCTACGGTCACCTTGGCGGTGGAGGTAGCACGCGCGGAGTGCTCCGCCTGCAGCTTCTCCAGCTCCTCGGCGCGCTGGCGGCGGCGGTCTGCGCCCACGCGAACCATTCCGTAGAAGACCAGGGAAATGGCGAGCGCCAGCAGGTAAAGGGACTCCGCGGAGCGGAAAGCCAAGTCGGAGAATTCGGATAGCTGCGGATCGATCTGCATCGAGAATCCTTCTAAAGAAAGTCTTAAATCGCTACAAATTATCAGCTTAGCGCCTGTTCACGCGCTTCCACAATCACCCAATCGGGGTAACTCAATCCCGTGGCGCCAGGTGATCGTCGACGTGGTCCTCCCAGTCGTCGGAATCCACATCGTATTCCTCGTCCAGAGCCTCTTCCTCCAGCCCCAGCACGCGCTCGGCACGGCGGTTGAACTCGCGACCCCAGCCGGCGGAGTCCGTGCGAGAAAGCCCGGCGATCTGGATCCGCGTGCCTTCACCTTCCGGAGTAATGCGCACCCAGAAGCGGCGACGTTTCACGGCCAGGGAGGCAACGAGCGAGGCCAGCATCAGCACAGCAAACACCAGCAACCAGGTGGTCGTCGGATCCTTGGAGATCTGCAGGTTCACGAACTCCTTGGCCCCATCGAAGGTGATCTCGGTGCCATCGTCCAGGGTGACGGATTCGCCCTTCTCCAGGTTCACGCGATCCAGCATCTGCATCTGGCCGGAGTGCAGAGCCTCCGAGTCCAGGGCGAAGATGTTCTGGCTACGGCCACCGTCCAGCCCGGTATCGCCGCGGTAGATGTCGATGGCCACCGCCGGGTCGCGCATCGCCGGGAAGTTGGAGGAGAGGATCTTGCCGTTCGGTCCAGTCCACTCCGCCGATGGCGCAAACAGGCCTTGCAGAGAGATCTGGTGCTGGCGGCGCTCCTGCAGGTCCGGGTACATGCCGGCCGGCGGATCCCAACGCACCGCACCGGAGGACAGGAAGTACGTCATGTCATCAGGACGGAACTGCACGGTCTCGGTGCGCTCCTCCCCGTTCGGCCACTTAATGGTAAACGTCGGGGCATAGCCGTGGCCCTGCAAGTACACGCGGTTACCCTCGAAACGCAGCGGGTGATTCACCTTCAGCGTCTCGTGCTGCCACTCCTCCGTGGGCTTGAAGGCATCGTCCTTGTTGGCGAAATCGATGTTGGACTCGAAGCCCACTGCCTGGCCGTTTTGCAGGTAGTCGGCCTTGAAGTCCTTGACGTTCACACAGAAGGGGGTCAACCCCGTGCCGTCGAACACCGGACCGTTGCGGAAAGAGTCGAAGTTCGACACGGCGGAGTTGCAGAACTGGGACTGTTCATTATCCGTCCCGGCCACCACGATGACCTGCCCCTCGTAGTAGACCATCTTGCCGGCGGCCACGGCGATGAGGATGCCCACCAGCGACAGGTGGAACACCAGGTTCGCTGCCTCGCGCAGGTAGCCTTTCTCTGCCGACATGGACCATGCCCCGGCGCGGTCGCGATCCTTATCAACTTCGTTGATGTTCCAGCCTTTGAACTCCTCGCGCAGGGATTTCTGCACATCCTCCACCGACTCATCGACGGTGCCGGTGTAGTGGTACGGCATGCGGTCCAGGCGCTTCGGCGCCGGCGGCGGGGAGGAACGCAGTGCCTTGTAGTGGTCGATGCTGCGCGGCAGGATGCAGCCCACCAGGGAAATAAACAGCAGTACGTAGATCGCCACGAACCAGGTAGAACTAAAGACATCGAACAGCTGCAGCTTGTCGAAGACCTCGGCGGTCTTGCCGTTGGCGTCAATATATTCGGCAACCTTGCCCTCGTTGAGCGACCGCTGCGGCAACAGCGCGCCCGGGATCGCCGCCAGCGCCAGAAGGAAAAGCAGCACCAGGGCTGTCTTCATCTTCGTGAGCCACAGCCAGCCCTTCTTCGGCAAGCTCAGGATGGTCTTCAGCATGGTTGCTCTTTCGTACTTTCGCTCTCTCGTTTTTATTGACGCCCACTTCTCAGCCGCGGCCTTTTCCCTTAAGCCAACGGCAGGAGATCGGCTTTAGATCGGCAGGGTCTTATCCGAGATGAATACCTCTCGGATGTAGTCCACGAACACCGCCCACTGCCCGGTGACCAGCAACAGCCCGACGACGACCAGCAACGCGCCGCCGATCATCTGGATCGTGCGGGAGTGCTTGCGCAGCCAACCGATGCCCGTCAGCGCCGTGGAAGATCCCAGCGCCACGACAATGAATGGTAACCCGAGGCCCAGGCAGTAGGCGACGATCAGGACCACACCGCGGGCGGCCGTCATCCCTTCGGTTCCGGCGGATACCGAAATGATGGAGGCCAGTGTGGGGCCCAGGCACGGGGTCCAGCCCAGGGCGAACACTCCGCCCAGCAGAGGCGCACCGGCGATGGTTGTCCAGCGCTTCGGGGATAGGCGCGTGTCGCGCTGCAGTGGGGAGATAAACCCCATGAACACCACGCCCATGGCGATGGTAATCACGCCGCCGATGCGCATCAGCACCTGCTGGTTCAGCGTCAGCGCGCTGATCACCCCGAATACCGTGGCCGTGGCCAGCACAAATACGACGGTAAAGCCCAACACAAACAACAGGGCGGCAGTGGCCACCCGGCCCCGCTTGGCCTTTACCAGCGCGCCGTCTTCGGTGAACTCGGTTTCCGCGCCCACAACTCCGGCGAGGTAAGAAATGTACCCAGGCACCAGCGGAATCACGCAGGGCGAGGCGAAGGAAACCAGCCCTGCAGCGGCGGAAACGAGCAGTGCCAGCAGCAACGGGCCGGCAGCGGCCGTGTCTGCAAAAGTCTCTCCGATGGATGCCGCGAGGATCATTTACTCGTCCTCGTTCAGTAGCGGCTCGACCTGTTCCCACAGTTCCTTGTCCGTGATTTCCTTTAAGAAGATGTGCGCCGGGCGGTGCTGTTTATCCAGCACGATGGTGGTGGGAATAACGGAGGCCGGCACGCCACCCAGCGCCAGGGCGGTCTTGAACGGCGGGTCGTAGATCGACGGGTAGGTGATTCCGTTGTCCTTGACGAAGTCCTGCGGCTTTTCCTTAACGTTGTCGCGTACGTTGATGCCCAGGATGGTGCCGCCGCCGTGCTTTTCCAGCTTCTCCTGAACCCGCTGCAGGTCATCGGATTCGCTGCGGCACGGTCCACACCACTGGCCCCAGGCATTCAGAACTACGACCTGGCCTTTGAAGTCGGACAGGTTGATGTCGTCGCCGCCGTCCAGGTTGGTGCCGGTGAAGTCAGCGACCTCCTTGCGCTCCTCTGGTTCGTAGTGGATGCTGGTCTGCCCACCGGGGGCGACGAATTCAAACGTTCCACCACTGGCCACTGCGTCCTTACCCGCGGTGCTTTCCTCACCACAGGCGGTAAGCGCCGCCCCGCTGGCGAGCAGAGTTGCTGCTAGTACTGCCGTTAGCTTTTTATGCACCTTAAATCTCCTGCGCTGGCTCGGAGTAAAAAATGTCCGTTAGGTGTCCACCGTCGTACACCAGGGAGGTCACGGAGGCCAGCTCGCACTGGCGGACGGCCGGGTTGTGCGCCAGGGGCAGCCCCTGGACGTCGCGCTGGATCATCACGATTGGCAGCTGGTGGGTGACTAGCACTGCCTCGTGCCCGCGGGCCTTCTCTCGCGCGGCGTCTACGGCCTCCCACATCCGGTCGGCAATCTCCTGGTAAGGCTCGCCCCAGCTGGGAATGGTGGGATTCTTTAACATGGGCCAACGCTTCGGGTTCCACAGCGCGCTGCGCACGCCCTTAATGTGCAAGCCCTGCAGATCGTTACCGGCCTCGATGATGCGCTCGTCCGTCTGGACCTCCAGGCTCAGTTTCTCGGAGAACGGCTTGGCGGTCTCTTGTGCCCGCTGCAACGGGGAAGCTGCCAGGTACACCACGTCGTGATCAGCGAGGTCGGCTGCGGTGGCGTGTGCCATGTTCCGCCCCCGCTCGGAGAGGTGGTACCCGGGCAAACGGCCATAGAGAATGCGATCCGGATTGTGCACTTCTCCGTGCCGTACAAGGTGAACGATCGTTGCCATGGTCACCTAGCTTAGCGTGCCAGCCACCCCAACCCAAGTAAGGCGATCCCTGCTTTAAGGGGTTCTTACTGGGGTTTTAGATTTTCCGTATGAGTCCTAAGCCGTCGGGGTGGCTGCTGCAGCGGCCTCGGCGGCCGACGTGGCGGCCGCGGCGATCTTCTCGAAGTCCGCGTCGGTGAGTGCCGTGGAAACGAACCAGGTCTCGAACACACTCGGCGGGGCGAACACCCCTCCATCCAAGAAGGCGTGGAAGAACGCCGGGTAGCGGAAGGTATCCGCAGCCTTCATATCTGCGAAGTTCGCACCTTCTCCCTCGGCAAAGCGCACGCTCAGCATGCTGCCTGCGCGCTGAATGTGGTGGGCCACGGAGGCCTTAGTCAGTGCGTCGGACAGGATGCCTGCCAGCGCGTCGGCATTCGCGTCGAGTTGCTGGTACGCGGCGGCGTCGGCCAACTTCAAAGATGCCAGACCCGACGCAACGGCGACGGGATTGCCCGACAACGTGCCTGCCTGGTACACCGGGCCGACCGGCGCGAGGTAGTCCATGATCTCCGCCTTACCGCCGAACGCGGCGGCGGGCAGGCCACCGGAAACAACCTTGCCGAAGGTGGTGAGGTCACCCGCCACACTGTCCTTGCCGAACCAGCCAGACTCGGTGACGCGGAAGCCGGTCATGACCTCGTCGACGATCAACAAAGCGCCGTTGTTGTGGGCGATGCGCTGCAGCTCTGCATTGAAGCCCTGTGGGTTTACCGTACCCATGTTGCCCGGCGCGCCCTCGACAATAATCGCGGCGATCTCCCCTGCGTGAGTAGCGAAGGCATCTTCCACGGCCTGCACATCGCGGTAAGGCACCACGACAGTATCGCCCGCGGCCGCCTTGGTGATGCCCGGGGAATCCGGCAGGCCGAAAGTAGCCACGCCGGAACCCGCTGCGACCAGCAGAGAATCCACGTGCCCGTGGTAGCAGCCCTCAAACTTCAAGATCTTGTCGCGACCGGTGTAGCCGCGTGCCAGGCGGATGGCAGACATGGTGGCTTCGGTGCCGGAGTTCACCAGTCGAACCTTTTCCACGGAGGTGCGGCGGACGATCTCTTCCACCAAGTCCACCTCCATGGTGGTCGGGGCGCCGAAGGACAGGCCGTGGCCCGCCGCCTCGCGCACGGCCTCCACAATCTGCGGGTGGGCGTGGCCGTGGATCATCGGCCCCCAGGAGCAGAACAGATCCACGTAAGAGTTGCCGTCGATGTCGTTCAGCGTGGAGCCCTTCGCGGAGGTGATAAACGGCGGGGTGCCGCCCACCGAGCCGAAGGCACGAACCGGGGAGTTCACTCCACCCGGGATCAGGGCGCGGGCCCGCTCAAAGGCCTCCTCGCTGGCCTGATGAGAAGCGTTGTTCGAGGGCTGGGAGTCAGCGTTGACAGACACGAAAGGGATCCTTCCTGCCACTTCACTAGTGGTTAGCTTGCAATCCCCACCAGCCTAGCGCGCCTAGCGCTGGGACTGTTCGAACTCCTCATCCGCCGCCTCGGCACGGGCCAGGGCAATGGCCTCCGCGCGCTGCTTTTCCTGCTTGCGTAGCTCGCGGATCTCCCGTCGGCGCTCTACCCACCCCTGCCACGAGTGGGTCTGGCGCAGCGTGCCACGGGCGTAGTTGCGGTGCAGAATACGCGCGCTGCGGCTTTCGATCAGCGTGGAGCTCAGCAGCATAAACACGGTGGCCAGCAGCGGGTTAAGCACACCGGCGATGGCCAGCGTGGCACCCACGACGTTGTATGTCCACGACAGCCACACGTTCCAGTCGGTGGTGTTGCGCACGTGGCGAACCAGATTCACCAGCTCCGGCAGGGCAGAGACGTCCTCGCGCTGCATCACCACATCCGCCACGTCGGAGGCGGTGGGATCGATGCGGTTGGAAGAAGCCATGAGAATTCCCACATCCGCCACCCGCAGAGCGCCCAGTACGTCGCTATCGCCCACCATTGCCACACGCACGCCCATGGCATGCACGCCGCGGACGGTAGCTTCCTTACGGTTCGGCGCGATACCAGCCAGCACGGTGGAGATACCGATAGAGTTCGCTGTACGGCGGGCTACCGGGTAGATGTCGCGGGAGAGCATGTAGGTCTCTAGCTGCATGTCTTCCAGGCGGTCGATCGCCGCGGGGGCATCGTCCTTGAAGCTATCCGCCAGGCTGATAACCCCGCGGTCTTTGCCCTTCCAGCTGACGATCACCGGCGACCCACCGTTCAACACGGCGGCAGCCAGGCGTGGATCGCGGATCTCGCCCAGATCGTGTGGGCGCCACAGGCGTGCCTTCACGTTGCGCATTTCGCCGTCGATGGGCAGTTCCACCATGCCTTCGAAGGTGCCGTCCTTGGTGATCTTTACCTCGCCGACATCCAGCCAGTGGGGAATCCCCTCCCCGCCGGCACCGGTGTCGCGTGCCTCGCGGTCGGCACGCACCAGAGCCCGCGAGACGGCGTGGTTAGATTCCAACGACAACGCACCGGCCACGCGCAGAATCAGGTCCGGGTTCTCGCCCTTGGTGGGGACTACGTCGATGACGTGCATTGGTCCGTCGGTCAGGGTGCCCACACGGTTGAAGATCATGGCCTCAACCTCTGCAAGTTTGTGAATGGTGCTGGTATCGCGCAGCAATGCGCCCGAGGTGGCGGCGCGCCACAGCCCCAGCCGCAGCGCCAGCGGGGCAGATAGCGCCAGGGCGACTGGCGCAACCACCGCCAGCAGCGACAGCGTGGTAGCCATCGCCGCATCCACGGACTTGGTGATGGCCAACCAGGCGATGAAGTTCACCACCGCCAGTACGAAAGCCCATGGCACCAACAAGCTGGCGGTGCGGTTCGTCAGCTGGGTCAGGCGCGTTTCGTCCAGCGCCGAGCCACGCACCCAACGGTGCATTGCGGCCAGGCGGGTAGAGGAACCCGTGGCGTGCACGCGCATTTTCAATTGCCCGCCGTAGTTGCGGGCACCCGCGTAGATGCGGTCACCGACGGAAACCTCGAAGGTGCGGTGCAAGCCACCGACCGGGCCCATATCCACCAGAGACTTGCCGCTGATGATCTCTCCATCGCTGGGCACCATCACGCCGGTGGGGATGATGATGTCGTCGCCCGTACGAATCTCCGCTAGTGGGATGTTCTTCTTTTCCGTCTTCGACTTACGCGTCTTGCGCACCACCGTGACTTCCTTCGCGGCAGGCACCGTCAACACGGAAAGGATCGACTTCGAACGCAGCGCCGTGCGCCGGGAAAGTAGCCGTCCGAACAGCAGCAGGATCGTGCCGCCGCAGGCCACATCGAAGAACACCGCACCCTGAATGTTCTGCGCCGACCACACTCCCGCGATCAGCACCTGGTGGCTTTCCCAGCCGACATCGCCGGCGGAAGTGAAGATCAGTATGCATGCCGAATACAGGTAGGCCAGCAAAATCGCCACGGAGCTGGCGCCGTCCAGGGCGGATTGTCTGCGCCTTAGCCCGCCGAAGAATGCGCGGTGGAAGGGCCACGCGCACCAGGTGACCACCGGGGTGGCCAGCAACAAACAGACCCACTGCCAGTAGTCGAACTGCCAGCCAGAGACCAGCTGCAAAACCACCACCGGCAGGCCCAGCACCACGGCGACGATCAGCCGCATGCGGGTAATCAGCTGTCGGGCTGTGTGCAGCCCCTCGGTGGAGTCAAAAGGGTTCTGGCGACGGAAGCGGTCGATTTCCACCTTGTTTTTGTCCCGCCGCTTGCGGCTTTCCGCCGCGGCCCACGATCGTCTGTGTGCGCTGGCGTGGCGCCGCATGCGCCGACGGGTCTCCTCGATCTCCAGCCGCGACGCGCGTCGGCGTAGCGAAGAATCCGTCAGCCAACTATCCAGCTCGTGCTTTTCCAGCACTTCCTGGATTTGCGCGGGGCGTACCTGATCCTCGGCGGAGATCCACGCCATGCCGGTGGAGTACACCACCGCGGCTTGCACACCGGGGATGTCGTTGAGTTCTTCTTCCACTGTGGTCGCATCCACCGCGGATTCCAGCCCCTCCAAGCGGTATGCGAAGCTGGCGAGCCCCCAACGCTCCCGCGCCGCACGGTCGATCTCCTCCTCCGTCTGCGGAGATCGATCCATGTCAAAGCCGGCCTTCGCGGCAGCCTCGCGGGCCTGCAGGATGGCCTCGTCCACATCGTCCACTCCGACGGAGGCCTGGCTGGCCACGCGGCTACTGGTTGGGACGATGCTCGAGTCGTTGTCAGCCATTGCCATTACTTCCGCAGGCTGTCGCCCGGCAGGGTGCCGTCGCCTTCGATGGGGGCTTCGTCGAGCCGATGCCCGGCGTCGAAATATGGATTAACCGCTGGCCGGTAGGCCATCAGCAACGCGACGGCCAGCAGCAAGGCCAAGACGGCCTGGCCCGGGCCAGTGAAACCGAAGACCCATCCTGCCAGCATGAACAGGATGCCCACCGCGCCGATCCACAGCACCAGGCGGCGCTTGCCGCGGTAACCGTCGCGCACGCCGGGGGAGAAGAACATAAGCGCTGCACCGACCACAATGTTGATGCCGCCGAGGATACGCACGTTGTTGCGCACGAAGTCCATGCGCTCGGCTTCCTCAGCGTCGAGTGGCTCGCGATCCCACGAGGCCGTCAGGGACAGGAAGCCAAAGAAAACCATCAGCAGCCCCAGCACAATCAGCATTGCGAAGCTGACGATCACGATGCGCGGCGTGGGGTCGCCTGGCTTCCAATAACTAACCTTGCGGTTCGGGTCGTCGCTGCTCGGGACCATCGAGGGGAACATGGCGGGCATGTCTAGCGCCCTCCCCAGGTGTGGTCGTTGTTCTGCTTGTTGTTTTTATTCTGTTTCTTTTCTTCTTTTTGACGCCGCATTTCCGCCTGGTACTCGTCCATCTCCTTGGAGTACTTCTCCATCTCCTTTTCGCTGGGCACGCCCAACCAGTCGTGATTGTCGGGGCGGGACATGAACCACAGACCCAGCGCGGCAGCCACACCAGAAAGGATGGTCAGAATGCCGATGATGAGGACGAAGCCCACGGGCATGAATTCCGGTCCGCTGGAGAAAACGATGAGCACCGCATTGAAGATCATGAAAACGGAGGCGACGTTCAAAAACAGGCGGGAATACGGGGCTCCACGGCCCGCACGCCAGGTCAGGTACGCACACGCGGCCGAAATGATGATGCCCCACACCAGCGAGCTGATGTTCACTTGCGTGGCGATAGTAGAAGCATCCTGATCCGCCAACACACTGGCGAACATGCCGCTTTGGCTGTCGAGGATTCCCTGACTGCTCTGGGTCAGCGCACGCGGGTCAACGATATTGGCAACGAACTGCACCACGCTAGCCAGCAGCTGAAAAACGGCGACACTCAACCAGGCCCATACGCCGTAGCGGACGTCCTCCGGCGCCTCCTTCAGGTTCGGAGCCAGGCCGTCCTTGCGGCCTACCTTCGGCGGCTTCGGTGGCCTCGGGGTGTGTGGCTGGCCGTGCGGCCCCCATTGCCCCTGCGGACCGTGGGATCCCATTGGGCCATGTGAACCCGGCTGACCGTGCGGGTTCTGCGACCCTGGCTGGCCTGGCTGCCCCTGCTGAGGGCCTCCCTGTAGGCGGGGATCGTGTTGCTGTGTGCTCATCTGTGCGCTGCTGTCGGTGCTGTTCATACAGCCATCTAGCCTACTGTGATTACTGGCGATTAAGCATCTTTGGGCACTTTGAGTTCCACTGATTATCCCCGCAGCATCTGCGCCACGCGGGTTGCCCAGTAGGTCAGGATGATGTCCGCCCCGGCGCGGCGGATGCCGTAGATGGATTCCATAATTGCCGCTTCCTCGTCGATCCACCCGTTCTGAGCAGCTGCGGAGATCATGGCGTACTCGCCGGAGACCTGGTAAGCGGCCACCGGCACCGGCGACATGTCCGCCACTTCGCGCAGCACGTCCAGGTAAGGCATGGCGGGCTTGACCATCACCATGTCCGCGCCTTCGTCAATATCCAGCTGGGTTTCCAGGATGGATTCCCGCAGGTTCCGCGGGTCTTGCTGGTAGGTGCGGCGGTCGCCCTGCAGGGACGATCCAACAGCTTCGCGGAAGGGGCCAAAGAAGGCGGAGGCGTACTTCGCAGAGTAGGCCATGATCGAGACGTCCTGGTGGCCCGCCTCGTCCAGAGCTTCGCGAATGTGGCGGATCTGCCCATCCATCATTCCGGAGGGGCTCACGATGTGCGCTCCGGCTTCCGCTTGGGCAACTGCCATCTTCGCGTACTGTGGCAGGGTTGCATCATTGTCCACGATCTGGCGGCCGTAGCGATCGGTGGACAGCACGCCGCAGTGGCCGTGATCCGTGAACTCATCCAGGCAGGTATCTGCCATCACCAGGATGTCGTCGCCGAAGCGCTCGCGGATGGCGCGCAGGCCGCGGTTCAAAATCCCATTGTCGGCAACTGCCTGGCTACCGGTTGCATCCTTGTCTTCGTCCCGGGGCACACCGAACAGGTCGATGGAGCCCACGCCCGCCTCTGCAGCTTCTTCCACTGCCCGCAGCAGCGAATCCTCGGTGTGCTGCTGCACGCCCGGCAGGCTGGTGATGTCGCGGGGAGCATCCAGCCCATCCGCGAGGAACATCGGCAGCACCAGCCGGTTGGGGTTCAGGTCCGTCTCCGCAGTGAAGTTGCGCATCTGCGGGGTGGTGCGGAGTCGGCGGGGACGGCGAAATGGGGTGTAGTTCGAAGTCATGCCCACGATGCTACTCCCGCGCCCGGACGGGCTTGTTAGGCCCCGGTGTCCTTTTTCTCGTTCGCCTTTTTACGACGCCGCCTCCGCTTCCGCGGCGGCGGAAGCTGCCCAGTTGCGCGAAGTTCGGCCACATGGGCAGCGAGGGCGTCCACCAACTCCGGTACGCCAGCGGCCTCGGGCATAACGTCGACGCGCAAGCCGTGCTCACGGGCGGTCTGCGCAGCCATCGGCCCGATGCAGGCGATGATGGTGCGGGTATGTGGCTTGCCTGCGATGCCCACCAGGTTCTTCACGGTCGAAGAACTAGTGAAGCAGACCGCGTCGAAGCCACCGGTCTTAATCATGTCGCGGATCTCCGGGCTCGGAGGTGCGGCCCGCACAGTGCGGTAGGCCACGACGTCCTCCACGTCCCAGCCCAGCTCGATCAGACCATCGACCAACACGTCGGTAGCGATATCGGCACGCGGTAGCAACACGCGGTCCACCAGGTCCAGGTCCGGGTCGTGCGGTGGGAAGACATCTACGAGGCCCGCCGCGTTGCGCGCGTCCTTCTTCGGCAGGAGTTCGGGTGTGATGCCCAGTTCCTTCACCGCCTGGGAGGTCTTCGGGCCGACAGCGGCCACGCGCACGCCCGCCAGGGCGCGGGCATCCAGGCCAAACTCGCGCAGCTTCTCCCACACGGCTTTCACTGCGTTCACGCTGGTGAAGACAATCCAGTGGTAGCGGCCATCGACCAGCCCCTTGATGGCACGCTCCATCTGGACTGGGCTACGGGGCGGCTCGACGGAGATGGTGGGCACCTCCACCGGAATGGCTCCGTGCGAGGCTAGCCGGGCGCTCATGGGGCCGGCCTGGTTCTTGGCACGCGGCACCAGTACAGTCCAGCCGTACAGCGCGCGATTCTCCCACCAGGAGTACTTCGAGCGGTTGCCCACCTGAGAGCCCAGGGTGACGATCAGCTCTCCGGGCAGCTCGCCATCCTTGGAGGCCGGGCCGGACTGCGTGACGATGGACTTCAACGTATCCAAGCTGGCATCGTAGCTGCGCTGACGGCGGGTAGTGCCGTGCAAAGTGACGGTCGCGGGGGTGGAACCGGGGATGCCGCGCAACTTCAGCTCCTGGGCGATGGTCGCCAGGTCGCCCGGGGCGGCGGTCAGAATCAGCGGCAGACCTGCGGCAGCCAGCTGATCCCAGTCCGTGCCGCCGCGCACGTCAGCTTCCGTCACATCCGGTCCCACACCAATTCCGGTGAACGCGGGGACGGCCACGGAACCCGTCATGCCCGGGATGACCTGGAAATCCACGGAACTGGCGGCCACGTGCTGTAGCTCATCCATCACGGCAGGGTTGCTCAGCGGATTACCGGCGACGAGGCGCACCACGTCGTTACCCGCCTTGGCGCAAGCGATCATCTGCTCGGCCAGCACGTCCGGAGCTACCGTACTCAGCTCTGCTTTTCCGCTGTCGACCTCTGCGCTCTCGCTATTGGCCTGCGACGCGCCATCTGCTGCCGCGGGGGCGGCCAGCACGATCTCAGCTGCGGTGGGCGGGGCGGGCCGCGGCGGACGGCGACGCGCACCGGCCTCTTTCGCAGCTTTAACCTTCGCTTCCCACTCTGCCTCGGCGGCGTCCAGCTTATACTGCGGCACCGGCAGGCGGGTGGCGATGATGTTCCGCACGGATTCCAGCACGGACGGATCCACCCACGCATGGGCGGTGGTCTCCAGGATGTCGCGCGCGCGGATGGTCAGCAGCTCCGGGTTTCCGGGGCCCGCGCCGACGAAGAGGATCCGGCCGTGTCCAGTGGGAGCCAGGTCGGTAACTGCCGCCACCGTGGCGGAATCAATGCCTCCTACCTGGGCAATTCCGGAATCGGTCATAGTGGAACTTTCTAACTTGTTGGGTCTGTGCGTAAGTCTTTAAAAATTTTTTTCACTGGCCGTGCGCCTGCAGCTTAAGGGAGCTACGGCAGTGTGCCGGTGTTGTGTGAGGGCGGGGGGCGCCGTAGAGGAGCCCCGAAGAAAACAGCTAATCGGCCTCAGCCACTAACTCGGCGGCACCGTCCGCGAGCAACGCTCTGCCTATGCCGGCGCCTAGAGCTCTGGCGGCATCTATGTACTCGCGCCATTGCGGCTCCTCGGCGGCGGGGAAACCCTCGTCCGACGTCGGGTCCGAAATACCGAAAGTGGCCTCGCTGACCTGCACCAGTTTGCGGGAGCCGTCCATGGCAAACACGCCGCCGAACACGCGCAGAACATGCTGTGTGGCTTGTGGCGCACCGGTTGACACACTTGCCTCCGCGCTGTCTGTCGCGCCTAAAGAGCCTTCCGGCTCTACCCACAGCGAGTACGCGGCAACCGGGGCGGTACAACCAGCCTCCAGGGTGGAAAGCACAGCGCGTTCTGCGACAGCGGCCATGTGGCTGGGCAGGTGGTCCAGGTGGCGAACTGCTCGCCAGGCGGCCTCGTCGTCGGCACGAACCTCCACGCTGAGCGCGCCCTGCGCGGGTGCGGGCATGATCGTGGACGGGTCGATCGACTCGGCGGCGCGGTCCAGCTGGCCCACGCGCTCCAGCCCGGCGCGGGCCAAAACGACCGCGTCCAGATCCTTTTCCGTGCGCCCCATGCGGGTATCAATGTTGCCGCGCAGAGGCAGCAGCTCCAGGTCTGGGCGCACTGCACGAATCTGGGAGACGCGGCGCGGGGCGGACGTACCGACCTTAGCGCCCTGCGGCAGCTCCAGTAGGGTCTCGCTGTTGCGGCTGACCAGCACTTCGCGCGGGTCCACGCGACGTGGGACGACAGTGCAGAAACGCGGGTCCGGGGCGGTCGGCAAGTCCTTGAAGGAGTGCACGGCCACGTCGCACTCACCAGACTCGAGCGCCTTGCGCAGCGTCTCTGTGAATACCCCCACGCCGATCTGCGCCACCGGGGTCTGCGCCGCCTGCGAGGCATCGCCCGGCGTCTGAACGATGTGCAGCTCCGCTTCAAATCCGGCGGTGAGCATACCCGCACGGACGTGGCTGGTCTGCGTCGTAGCCAGGGCGGACCGGCGCGTACCGATCAGAAACGTACGAGCGTCCTCTGCAGCTGAGGTGTTCTTGTTGGACGTATTAGACATGGAAAGTCTTATGCCTCCTTCGCTACCTGACTAATGCGAGCCGTGCTTGGAATTTGATCGGCGCGGGCAGAAGTGCCCCCAGCATTGCCTCCAGCAATACCCGCGGTCTGGGCCGGTCCTGCATTAGCCTGCCCCGGCTGTGTTACCGATTCCACCATCCCGTTGGGAAGGTTGAACAGTGCCGCCAGCGCATCCGGGTAGCTGACGTGTTGGCCATCAGCGGAAAGCTTCTTCGCCTGCACCGTCGGGGTGTGCAACAGCTTGTCCACCACACGCTTCATCGACTTAGCCACTGCCGCGCGGTCGGCCTCCGACATGTCGGGGGTCAGGCGTTCCAGTGCCATCAGTTCTTCGGCCATCACCTCGCCGGCCTTCTTGCGCAAGGCCTTGACGGTGGGCACCACAGACTGCGCCCGCTGCTGTTCCAAGAAGCTCTGCAGCTCATCGGCCACAATCACGCGCGCCGGTTCCTCATCCGGCGACCTATCGCCGGCCATCGTGGTGAGTTCCTCTATGTTCAGCAACTTCACGCCGTCGATGTCCGCCGCGGAGCGCTCGATGTCTGCGGGCATCGACAGGTCAATCAGCACCTTTGTACCCCTACCGGCGCTGCCGCTCACAGCATCGCGCACGGCCTGCTCGCCGACCACGGTGCCCACCGCGCCGGTTGCAGAGACCACAATGTCCACCGCCGCCAAGCAGTCTGCCACCCCATCCAGCGGCACGGCGGAGGCATCCACTCCCGCCTCGCGCGCGTGGCTCACCAGGTTCTCCGCCCGCGACAGCGTGCGGTTCGCCACGGTCACGTGGTCGATGCCCAGCTTGCCCAGGTGGGTGGAAGCCAGGGATGCCATCGCCCCCGCACCAATGATCAGTGCCCGGTGGCCGGCGAGGGGGTGGGACGAAGGGGCGTCATCAACCACAGCAGAAAGAGCACGGCCGGGCTCTATGTAGCGCAGCGCCTGGCCCACCGCGAACGACACCATGGAGGCCCCCGCCGAATCGATAGCAGTCTCGGAGTGCACGCGCTTGCCCGTCCGCAGGGCGCGTTGAGTGAGGTCGTGCAACGTGCGCCCGACCGTGCCCGTCTCGTTCGCCGACTGGTAGGCACTGCGCAGCTGGCCGATGATCTGCTGTTCGCCAATGACCATCGAATCCAGGCCAGAGGCAACCTTCAGCATGTGCTCCGCAGCAGAGTCCGCGTAGTGCACATAAAGGTGCGGCTCGAGGTCCGCCGCCTGCAGGCCGGAGAACTGCGCGACCGTATCCACAATGTGATCCAGCCCGGAGTGAAAAGCATTGGCGACGGTATAAAACTCCATGCGGTTGCAGGTAGATAACACTAGCGACTCAGAGATCACGTCGTTATCAACCAGTGACAGCTGCAGCTTGGGCAGATCCGCATCAGCCACCGTCGCCTGCTCCAGCATGGCCACCGGAGCCGAGTGGAAAGACAGTCCAACCAGCAACACCGAAGCGGAACCAGTCCGGGTGTTACTACTCATACGTCTTCATGCCTCCTGCGGGGATCACTTGGGGTGGCGGGCGCGCGGGGCTCACTCCCAAGTTGTTACGAGTGTCTACGGTAGCCCTTAACCCACCCCGTTGCCAAAACGAGTTCGCACAGCTGATATATGGGCTCCACTCCCCCCACTCACAGTGTTGCTCTAGCCGCTCTAGTCTCTCTAGCTGCTCTGGCCGTTCTGCTCGAGCGCCGCGATCAGCTCCTCGTCGTCGATTTCCCAACACGCGACTTCCTCGTCGTCGACGAGCACCACGGGGACGCGATCGCCGAACTCTAGTGCCAATTCTTCTTTTTCTTTGGCGACGCCACCACGGTCCAGCTCAATCACTTCCACCGTTGTGCCGAAACGCTGCGCGATGGGCAAGATTTGCTGAAGCACCCGCGCGCAGGAGCCACATGTCGAGCGGCTGATTAGCTGCACTCGCGCGGGCTGGTGTGGTTCTTGATCTGCGGGAAAACTGTCGGAGCTCACGAGCACCCATGCTACTCGCCAGCAGGGGCAGCACTAAAGCACAACTAAAGCTGTGCGGCAGCTATTTGAGGGGACCTGCGGTGCGCTTTCAGGGTAACTTTATCTATGTGAACGAAGCGCCTGATCTAGAATCTCTAGAACCGACCGACCACCCCGATCCGGCTCCGCGCCGGAATTCGGGCTGGCATACGGGCTGGCGCGATTTCAGCAGCGAGTGGCGTGGATACCTGCGCGCACTCACGCTGACTACGCAAGCCTTCCTGCGGGAACTCCGTGACGAACGTCTGGCGAGGGGCCACCAGGAAAAACCCGTTGTCGATTCTGCAGAGCCAGCGGCGGAGCAGGAGGCGGGGACGGCAGCCGAAGAATCGGATGCGCCCCTGCCCCGCCGGGAACATCCGAACGACTCGGCACACAACCTGCAGATCGGCTACGGCATCGGCGCCCCACAAGCACTGTGGGAGCTATCGGAGGTGCAGCTGGATCAGCTGGCAGAGAGCTACGAGATCGAAGGCGACCAGCTGCGTACTGGTTTGGCGAACCTAGAGGGCGCCGGTATCGCCGCGCAGCGTCCCCGGCACCTGGACCACCACGACCCCTCAATTCCGCAGGATGCGGGTGCGGGCGCGTTTTTCGATGTGGATAACACGCTGATAAAGGGTGCCTCTATCCTGTTGTTCGCCCGGGGGCTGGCGAAGCGGCGCTTCTTTACGGTACAGCAGCTGGTGGGCTTTATATGGGTACAGATGAAGTTCCGCATGCTGGGCAAAGAAAGCGCCGACGACATTTCCAGTGGCCGCGAGCAGGCACTCGCCCTGGTGAAGGGGCGCAAAGAATCCGAGGTTATCGAGATGGCTCGGGAGATCTGGGCGGCGACGATCTCGGAGCGGATTTTCCCGGATACTAAGGAACTGGCGGACATGCACATCCAGGCTGGTCAGCAGGTGTGGCTGGTGACGGCCTCGCCGGTGCAGCTGGCGCAGATCATCGCGAAGGAGCTGGGTTTCACCGGCGCGCTGGGCACGGTGGCCGAAGTGAAGGACGGGCGGTTCACCGGGCGCATGGTCGGCGATCTGCTACACGGGAATGAAAAGAAACACGCGGTAATCGCCCTGGCGAATTACGAGCGGCTGGATCTAGAGCGCTGCACCGCGTACTCGGATTCCGTCAACGACCTGCCGATGTTGTCCACCGTCGGCACGGCTGTGGCGATCAACCCGGATTCCAAGCTGCGCAAGGCGGCGACGGAGCGCGGCTGGGAAGTGCGCGACTACCGCCGGATGCGCCGCGTACTGCGGCGTTGGGGCGGGGTGCGAATGGCCGCAGGGGTTAGTTTGCTGGGGCTTGCCGGTAGTGCGGGAGTGTGGGCGCGGAAGCGGCGTTAGAGTCACTCGCCGGGGAACCTGCTGAACCCCCGGCAGTGCACGCAAAAACCCACCGAGGCCACGCCCTTTCGAGGGGGCTCCTGCGGTGGGTTTCTTTTATATGCGGCAGCGGGCTACTTACCGAGCTTCCTACGCTGAACGCGGGTCCGGCGCAGCATCTTACGGTGCTTCTTCTTGGACATGCGCTTGCGGCGCTTCTTGATGACAGAACCCATGGGGTAAGCCTCGTTTCTCTCGGTTAGCTATCTCTTAAAATTAAAGGTCTGCTCCCCCACTGCCGGACCTTTTACGGCAGTAGAGGATATGTGCCCTCGGATGTACGCGGCCTGCCGCAATGGGCTGCTGCGCAAGAGTTGTTCACATCCGTAGACACGAATGCCCCACAGTTTAGCGCCCACTGCCCTAGAGAAACAAAAATCCCCCATCACCGGGCAGACGGCCGCAGCCGCCTGGCACCGAAAATGGGGGACTATTTGTGTCTTGCCTGTACCGGCTAAACCCTCGCTTTCCGCGGCGCGGGGCACGCGGGACAGCGGAATTTAACCGACTAGCCGGTCTGACCGGGGTTGTACTCGGAAGCTCCGAGGTACGCCTCGACAGCGGATCCACGTACGCGGAAGTTGCGGCCGACCTGTACGGCGGGCAGCTCCTCGGAGTGGATCAGACGGTAAACAGTCATCTTCGACACGCGCATGAGATCAGCGACCTCTGCGACGGTCAGAAATGTTCCATTTTCGGTGTTAGCCATAGATCATCACTTTCTTTTGCGCTCTCATGCGCTGCAGGCTTCCCCTCCTGCAGGACGTCACACGTGATCGCTCGCGAACCATCATAACGTGAAACATGTGAATAATGTGCAACAAGGGGGACTGTTGAGGGAGGATTGCCCCGAGTGGTTTACACGACTCGGGGTGCCACAAACTCACACTTGTTACCAGCCGTGGCCGGGTTAAACAGGCGTGACCTGTGTTAAACAGATATGCCTAAAAAGATCACTGGGATCGATCGGCGAGGGGGTGGGATTAGCCCCATTTGGGCGGGGCACGCTGCCGTGCGAGCGCCCCCCGCACAACCTAATCGTCGTTATTGGCCGCCGTCGCGCCTGGCTTCGGTGCGCCCAGTTCCTCCGAACGCTCCTTACATGCCTCCATAGCACGGAAGAACGCTCCACGGATGCCAGACTCTTCCAGCTCACGGAGAGCGGCGGCGGTGGTGCCGCCGGGGCTGGTGACCTTAGTACGCAGAACAGACGGCGTATCTCCGCCTTCTGCGAGGTTCTGGGACATCATGGTGGCCGCGCCCTGGACGTTGGCGATAGCCAGTTTCTCGGCCAGCGGACGGGCTAGTCCCAGCTGTACGGCGGACTCAATCATGGCTTCCACAACCAGGAAGATGTATGCCGGGCCAGAACCGGAGACGGCGGTGACTGCGTCCAGCTCCTTTTCCTTAACAATGACGGCCTCGCCGACCTTGGACATGATGTCCTGAACCGTGTTCAGCTGGTCCGCCTCGGCAAAGCGACCACCGGCGATGCCGATTGCGCCCTGGCCGACCAGCATGGGGGTGTTCGGCATGGTGCGCACAACGGTGGTTCCTGCGGGCAGCGCGGATTCCATGGTGTTGATGGTCACGCCGGCGGCCAGCGAAACCACGATCGTGTCCTGCGAGTTGCCGTCTAGCACCTCCGCCACTTCGTCCAGCACGATCGGGACGATGTTTGGCTTCACGCAGATGAACAGGATATCGGTGCCCTCAGCGGCCTCACGCCCCTCCTGGGCGGTGACCATGCCGTACTTATCCTTCAGCTCATCCAGTCGCTCCTGCGACGGGTCCGCCACAATAATCTTTTTCGCGTCTGCGGCATCCTTTGTGTCCGCAATTATTCCGGCGAGCAGAGCCTCGCCGATGTTTCCTCCGCCAATAATTCCAATTTGAGTCATACAACCCAGCGTGCCAGGGTTGGCGACTTCCTGCTACCCCATCCCTCGTTTCGCGCCGCCCCCACCGGCGCGCGCCTCCCCTACCGCTCCCCGGTTTCGAAGACCGGGCATTAAACGGCTTTTACAGCCCCTGCACCAAACGCGGCCCGATCGTTAGCACCAGGCCAACGATGGCGGCGAGAATCATCAGCAGCTTGTCGCGATGGCGCAGCAGCGCGTGCACCAGGCCTACCAGCAGCAGCGTCACGGCAATCGCCAGCACCAGCGCCAGAACCGCCGGGGCCTTTGCCCACACCAGGCTAAAGCCGAAGAACACGCCCACACCCACGGCGATCGCCAGGATCGCCTGAAGGATCATCATGGGCCAGGAGATCGTGTCGTCCTCGTACTCGACAACCTCGCCATCCTCGAGGGATTCCTCCAGCTCCGCGAACTGTGCGTGCTCGTCGCTGGTGACGGGCGAATCGTCCGCGGTGTCTGCCGTGACCTCTGGCTGAGCGTCAGCCTTTTCAGCGGCATCCACCTCAGCCACCTTGGTGGCTCCACCCTGTGGCTCCGCCTCGGGCTTCTCGGCCACCTTCCCGCGAGCGACATCGCCAAAGGTCGACTTTGCAGCCTTGTCGGCGGGTGCGGTCTGTTCTGCCTTGACGGGCTGGGCCGGCTCAGGCTTGGTTGCGGCAGGTTCGGTCGCCTCAGGGGTCTTAACCTCAGCGGGCTTAGCCTCGGCGTCCTTGGTGGCGGCAAGCTGGCCAGTCTTCTCTTCCGGGCGCTCTGGGGTGCGGCTGACGGAACGCTGTTCCTGCTCCGGCTTCGGAGCGGTCGGCTTACCCTCAGACGCGCTCTCGGCCGTACTCTTAGTCGGGGTATCGGCATCGTCATTGGTCTGGACGACTGGGATGGAACCCGTCAGCTCGGCAACGGACACGCCGCCCTTTTCCAAGTTGCGGTGACGACGTCGACGCCGGCCAGTGTCGGCAGAACTGGTTTCGCGCCCATTACGGGCGAGAAGTTCGGCGACTGTCAGCTTCTCACTCATCCATTGATCCCATCACTTGATCACTCGCGGTGCATTCCGGCGCAGATTCACGCACTGTCAGCGATCCCCGTAGCCGTCCTGCCCTCGAGTGTCACTTTAAACATATGTCTTCAAATAGCGTACTTTACTCCCCCGCGCCTGGGTGGAAGCAACTGGCACTTCCACCCCACAACTCCCTAATTCAGCTCCGAACTGTGGTCGAGCTGGCGAAAGATCACGCCCTCGCGCAGCGCCCACGGGCACATATGCAGAACCTCAATGTCCAGCTTGCGCATCGTCGCCTCGGCGACCAGCGCACCGGCCACCACCTGGTGAGATCGCTCCGCGCTCACGCCTTCCAGCTCCGCGCGGTCGGCAGCGGTCATGCGGGAAATAAAGGCAATCAACTGTCGCAGGCCGGCCTGGGTCAGGGTGCGTTTCACCCGCGGACCGGCCGACGACGGCGCCGCGCCCGTCAGGCGCGCCAGCATCCTAAAGGTCTTGGAGGTTCCCACGGCCAGGTCAATATCGCCGGAATCCAGCAGCTTTTCCACCGGATCCTGCAGCTCCTCGTCAATAAATTCCCGCAGCTCGGCGATCTTCTTCTTCGACGGTGGATCGGTATCGAACCACTCACGGGTCAGGCGGCCCGCGCCCAGGTTCACGCTGCAGGCGACATCCGGATCCTCGTTCATACCGATGGACATCTCCAGCGAACCGCCACCGATATCTAGGTCGCAGATGCGTCCGGCGGACCAGCCGTACCAGCGGCGCACGGCCAGGAACGTCAGCCGCGCCTCGTCGTCCCCCGAGAGGATGCGCAGGCGCACACCGGTTTCTTTCTCGACCTTATCCAGCACCTTCTCAGAATTCTCCGCCGAGCGAATCGCGGAGGTAGCAAAAGACAGCATGGCCTCGCAGCGGAACTGCTCGGACATCTCCTTCGCCAAGGCAACTCCGTTGAGCAGCTTTTCCTGCCCCTTGTCGTTGATGGCTCCCTTCTTGTCCAGGTACTCCACCAAACGCATGGGGGTTTTCCAATTGCTCATTGGGGTCGGCGGTCCGCCGCGCTGTGCATCGACGACCACCAGATGAACAGTATTGCTTCCTACGTCAAGCACACCTAATCGCACGCCTTCCAGCCTAATGCGTCTACGGTGGAACGCGTGAATGAAACGTCTGCGGAGATCGAATCAGGAGCGTCGAACGGCGGTCTGGCCACCGGCTATCCGGAGGGCACGCCCGCCGATTTATCCATCCGTGCGGGCCGCGAAATGCCTGCCGATCATGCTCGCGAATGGTTGGAGTTCATCGACCCGGCTGATTCCGAGCACATCATCCAGGTGGACCTCACGTGGTTGCTGTCCACGTACCGTTGCCGGTTTGGCACCGAAGCGTGTTTGGGTATCGACGCCGAAAATCCGGACGTCGGCTGTTGCACCCACGGTGCATTTCTCACCGATGACGACGACCGCGCGACCCTGCGGAACGTCGCGGAGAAGCTCACAGCGGAAGACTGGCAGAACCGTCCCGCTGAAATGGAAGAATGGGAGGCGACGGGGCGTCATAAAAAACACAGCGACTACAGCAGCGACGACGAGAACACAGACGAAATCGAGCCATGGCTCGAATGGGACGAGCTTGAAAACGACGAGGGCGATATGGAGCCCGCGCTAAAAACCGTAACGACAAACGGAGCCTGCATCTTCGCCAACCGCGAAGGCTTTCCAGCTGGTCGCGGCTGCGCGCTGCATGCTTGGGCACTGCGCAACGACGTGGAGCTGACGTCCGCGAAGCCCGAAGTGTGCTGGCAGGTGCCGCTGCGGCGCCTCGAGGACTGGGAAACGCGCCCCGATGGGGTGGAGATGCTGCGCACGACCGTTACCGAATACAACCGGCGCGGGTGGGGCGACGGTGGCGAGGACTTCGACTGGTACTGCTCCTCGGATCCGAACTGTCACGCTGGTAGCGAGGCACTGTGGCGCACCGGGCGCGAAGAGCTGACGGAGCTGATCGGCGAAGAGGCCTACGAGGTACTGGCGGCGCACTGTGCACAGCGGGAGCAGATGGCGAAGGTATCCCCGAGCGGGTTCCCCCTACTGTCGATCCACCCGGCGACGGTCGAAGCACGGCGGCGCGGGATCTAAGCCTCGAACTTGTAACCCAAGCCGCGGACGGTAACCAGGATCTCTGGGCGGGAAGGGTTCCGCTCGATCTTGGAGCGCAGGCGCTTGATATGCACATCCAGGGTCTTGGTATCACCGACGTAATCGGCACCCCATACGCGGTCGATCAGCTGGCCACGGGTGAGCACGCGGCCGCTGTTGCGCATCAGGTATTCGAGCAGGTCGAACTCCTTAAGCGGCATCGGAACCTTCTGGCCATCGACGGTGACGATGTGGCGCTCGACATCCATCATCACACGGTCTTCCTGCAGCACCATGCCGTCCTCGGCTGGAGTTTCGACCTCTACCTCGCCGCCCCGGCGCAGAACCGCGCGGATGCGAGCAATCAGCTCGCGGGCAAAGTAGGGCTTGGTCACATAGTCATCGGCGCCGAGCTCGAGGCCGACGACCTTGTCGATTTCGCTGTCACGGGCGGTGACCATAATCACCGGCACGCTGGAGGTCTGTCGCAGCTGGCGGCACACCTCCGTGCCGGACATGCCGGGCAACATCAGATCCAGCAGGACAATATCGATATCCTCCGCGGCGAGGGTATCCAGCGCAGTTGGACCGTCCGGGGCCATAAAGACCTCGAAGCCTTCCTTCTTCAGCAGAAACGCAAGAGGTTCTGCCAAAGACTGCTCGTCTTCGACAATCAAAACGCTCGTCACAGCTGCCCAATACCTTTCAAAAAATTCTTAAAGCTTTACAGCTACAGAAACCATCGTAACGCCCCAAGGGATTAAGGGCGTAGCAACCCTCAATACACCCTGTTCATCGGGGGATCACCAAACGCTAACCCGCCGGTCATTCTGCGGCGTGGGGCGGGGTGGTACGCGGCGCTGCGGTATCCGGAGCAGTGGCATCCAGCGGGGTGGCGCCATGCGTGCCGTCCTTACCTGCGGCGTACGCCTTCCCCGCGTTATCCAGGCGTTGCGCGTCCGGGATCACTGGGATCTCACCGCTCGGCAGCTCCTTTGCCTTCCCTTCCTGGAAGCGCGGTAGTTCCAGGGTGAAGGTCGAGCCGGTGCCCAGCCGGGACCACAACGAAACGCTGCCACCGTGGTTGGCCATCACGTGTTTCACGATCGCCAGCCCCAGACCCGTGCCGCCCGTATCGCGAGAGCGGGCTTTGTCCACACGGAAGAACCGCTCGAACACGCGCTTCTGGTCGTCTTGGGAAATGCCAATGCCCCGGTCGGTCACACGGATAATCACCGTATCGCTGTGCACCTCGCGGGAGATGGACACGGACGACCCTTCCGGCGAGTAGTTGATCGCGTTGGTCAACAGGTTGGACACACTGGTGACCAACAACCCCTTATCGCCTTTCACCATCGCCGACGAGCGAGAGTCTTTCACCAACTCGATGTTCCGCGCCTCGGCAGCCAGTCGACAGCGGTCAATCGCCTCCTCGATAACCTTGTCGATACTCAGCACGTCCAGGTCGGGCAGCGATTCTGCCCCCTGCAGCTTCGACAAACTAATCAGCTCGGTAATCATCTGGTTCATGCGACGCACCTCAATGATCAGCTTCGAGCCGAAGTACTCCACTGCTTCCTCGTCGTCGCGCACCGACATGAGGGTTTCCACTAGCAAAGAGATCGCCCCCACCGGGGTCTTGAGCTCGTGGGAGACGTTGGCCACGAAGTCGCGGCGAGCCGATTCCATGCGCACGGTCTCGGAATTGTCGGTGGCGTACACCACGGCGAAGCGGTCATCCGCCAAGGACAGCAGCTGCACCTGTCCGGCCACAGCAATAACGGGCCGGTTGCTGCGCCGTGGCGGCGGCAGGAAGTTCAGCTCGCGAGGTTCTTGGTCGGCAAAGACCCGCTCAACCATCCTCCACGCCTCAACGTTGAGGTTCCGTTCGTGCACCAACCCGAGCTCGTGGGCACGGGGGTTAGACAGCACCACATTGCGCTTGCGGTCCACCACCGCCACCGCATCGGGTGAAGACTGGATGGCAAAGTGCAGAACCTGCGCGACCGTAGAAACGCGGTTACCCTCGAGCTCCCGTTGGGTGCGTGCGTTGCGCTGCGCCTGCACTCGTTTGCGGTACACCCACATCCCGAGTGCCCCTAGGCACACGCCGACGATCAGCCCAATGAGTAGCCCGAGGGCAACCCCAGAGGTTAAGAATCCCAAAACTTGACTGAGTCCGGTTTACTTAGCCTGACCCTGTGCGGCGACTGCGGCAGCGCCAGCTGCTGCGGCCTCGGGGTCCAGGTAGTCACCGCCCTGGTTCAGGACCTTTCCGTTCGCATCGATACGGTAAACCAGCGGAATACCCGTCGGGATGTTCAGACCCGCGATGTCCTCGTCGGAAATGTTGTCCAGGTGCTTAACCAGCGCACGCAGGGAGTTGCCGTGGGCGGCCACCAGCACGGTCTCGCCGTTCTTGACGCGCGGCTCGATTTCTTCCTCATAGTACGGAATGAAGCGCTTGACAACATCCAGCAGGCACTCGGTGGCCGGGACCTCGGGCAGGTCTGCGTAGCGCGGGTCGTTGGTCTGTGCGTACTCGTTGTCAGCGTCGATGGCCGGCGGCGGAGTGTCGTAGGAGCGGCGCCATGCCATGAACTGCTCTTCGCCGTACTTGTCCTTAGTCTCTGCCTTGTTCAGACCCTGCAGCGCGCCGTAGTGGCGCTCGTTCAGGCGCCAATCGCGCACAACGGGGATCCAGTGGCGATCCGCCGCGTCGAGGGCGATGTTTGCGGTGGTGATGGCGCGGCGCAGCAGGGAGGTGTACAGGATGGTCGGCTCCAGGCCGGCTTCCTTAATCATCTCGCCGCCGCGAACTGCCTCTTCGCGGCCCTTGTCAGTCAGTCGTACGTCCACCCAGCCGGTGAACTGGTTGGAGGCGTTCCATTCACTCTGACCGTGACGCAGCAGAATCAGATTTCCGTGGGAATTATTTTGCTCGCTCATACTTCCAATTCTGCCATGTTGTCCGCCCATGCGCCCCTGGTTTAGGCAGCACCGCCCATTCTGTTTATTCTTCCGAGTCTGCTTTTGTTTCTTCCGCTTCGCCTTGGTCACTGCCGTCAGCTCCACCGCGCTCCGTACCGTCGCTGGCGCCGTCTAGGTCGGGGGTGCTGGGGCTCTTTGCTTCGGACGCCAACTTGGATCCCGGTGGCGGAGCCAACAACTGAACCTCCTGTTCCGAGGGCTTGAGGTGTGCAAATGCAGCGAGGTTCATCGTGGGTTCGCCGCGCGACAGGCGCCATGCCCACTCGTGGCGGATGGAGGACGCAAAACCGCGTTCCAAAATACGGTTGAAGTCCGCATCCGCCCTCTCCAGCACTTGGCCGAGGATCTGTTGAATTTCCTCACTACTTGCATTGTCCGAAAACTGGCCGACCAGATAAATGTCGTTGTTTCGATCCAGCGTGTAGTGCACTCCATAGCAGCGACGGTTGGCGTGCAGCAGAAGCTTGTATACCTCTTCCTGGCCTTCCTCCACGGCACGGCAGACAAAGGCCTCCACGCGGAACATGCCATCCTGCGGGATGAAGATGCAATTCGTCTTCAGGCGCTTTTCCCCCGGCAGTACAACTACGACATTGCCATCATTACCAGCCGGCCCTTCGGGGACGGTGTATTCAACTGCCGCTTCGTCCAGAAGTTCACAAATCCTTGTGCGATCCATACGCACCAAACTACATTTCCCCTTGCCCCGGCGCAGGTAGCTTCAGTCTTTATCCAAGGAAGTTATTCCCCGCGCTGGGAAAGCGCGCTCCACTTCCACCAGAACCAAGCAGCAAAAGCACTTAGCAGAACGGGCACCCAGGTCATTGCATAGTCATGTGTCATGGCAGCAACGACCAATGTAAGCAATGCGATGATCGACATGACCACCGCTTTGAGTCGTTCAATTTTCAGGCGATCCATTACCGAAAAACTCCTGATTCAAGGTTTCCAACTACCTCTCCACGGTAACAACGAAACTATTATCTCAGCAAGACTAAAAACTGCGAATTTTCCTTAATAAAAGGTAAAGCAATAACGTTACTGAAACCATTAACTGAACGATACGCACCGCGGTAATCACAGGTAAATCCGCATGGAACGCCAGGTACGAAAAACTTACAAGACACACGCCCGCATAGAGCATCAAAATCAACCCAGCCTGCTCGCGCCGGTTCCGCAACTCCCTATACAGGTATACGGCAGAGAAACCCCAGGTAAGAGCGACCACAGTACGGAGGATGAGTGCTCCAAGGATCACGCCGCTTCGAATCTCTGGATCATCCACCCCTTCAAATGAGGAGGAGTGAGACGCAACAAAAGCATCTGCATAGCGGTGAAAGAATAGCCAACTACATAACAACGCAATAGTCGACAGTGATAATAGGATCGATACGAACCACAGTCCGATGCGTGCCAAGTCGAGCGATTCCTCATTTTCCCCGTAAACATTTCCAGGCATTCTTATTTATCTCCTAGATAGCTTTGAGAAAGTGTAATGAAACTATTCTTCCAATCCTTTTATGGAGATTAGCAGTTGTCCAGAGATGAGGTTTGTCTGGATGCTTGGCTTCTACCCAGCAGGCTGGCGCTCCCCACGGTGCCCCGCCGGCGGCAGCTCTACGTACAAGCCGTACAGAGCTTCCGCAGTTGCCTGCCAGGAGAATTTCGCAGCATGGCTAGGGGCATACTCCCCCATAGCGATCCGCAAGTCATCATCCATCACAAGCCTGCCCAAAGCATCCGCCCAGGCCTCCGTATCGTGCCCTTCCACCAAAAGGCCCGATTTCTCATCGTCCACTGCGATCGGCAAACCACCCGTCCGAGTGGCCACGACCGGTGTGCCGCACGCCTGCGCCTCCAGCGCCACCAGTCCGAAAGATTCGTTGTAGCTGGGCACCGCCACAATGTCGGCCGCCTGATACACACCCACCAGTTCCTCGGGCGGGCGCGGAGACAGGAAGCGTACCCAACGGCTGATCCCCAGCTCCTCGGCCAACAACTGCAGCCGCTCCAACTCGTTGCCGCCAGCCCCGGAAGATCCACCGCAGATCACCACGGCCACCTGCTGCTGGGGGTGCCGGCGCAGCAACTCCGCCACTGCCCGCAGTAGCACCTGCGGGCCCTTCAACCGCTGCAGCCGGCCGACGAACCCAATGACCTTCGCGCGGAAGGGAATGCCCAGCTCGCGGCGGGAACGCTCAGTCGCGCGATCCGATCCAGGCGTAAACCGGTTGACATCTGCGCCAGGCGGGACGACTTTAATAGCGCACGTTGTGGCGTCGTACCCCTCAATAAGATCCTGCACCTCCTGGTCCGTGTTGACGATCAACAAGTCCGCATTGTCCACAATCTGCTGCTCGCAGATGCGGCGCGATTCCGGCTCGCGCGAATCACCATCGGCCAAGGAGTTGTTCTTCACTGCCGCTAGCGTGTGCGCGGTATGCACCCAAGGGATTTGCCACAAATCGCGCAGCAGCCATCCGACCTGCCCGGAGAGCCAATAGTGCGAGTGGATCAGGTCGTAGGTCACCCCTTCCTCGCGGCAAAAAGCCAGGATCGACCCAGTAAACGCTGCCAGCTGCGTGGGCAGTTCTTCCTTTGATAACCCCTCGTAGGGGCCAGCCACGCAGTTAATCACCCGCAACCCCGGCCGAACATTGACCACTTCGCCCTGCAGTGGACGCGTTGCACGAGTAAATACATCGACGGTGACGCCCATACGTTCCAGCTGCTCAGCGGTATTTTTGACGTACACGTTCATCCCGCCCGCATCCCCCGTACCAGGCTGCTCGAGGGGTGAGGTGTGCATGGAGATCATAGCGACGCGCATACCGCCCCAGCTTAGACAGATTAGGGCGGAGCTGGGGGTGGTAGTGGCGTCAATAAATTTTGCTTAAATCCCCCAAAGAAAACAAGAAAGTTAGCTAGGGTGCCAAAGTAACGTGGATCACGTTTTTTAAAGACCGCTTCTACAGACCAAAGGGATGTACATGACTGATACCGAGCGCCCAGAAGGAACGGCCTGGAAGGACAAGCCCTACCTGAAGTACTACGCGGAGTGGACCCCGCACAGCCTGGAGTACACGGACGACACCATGGCTAAACTTCTCGACCGTACCGTCGCCGCCCACGCCACCGACGACATTCTGGATTTCTTCGGCCAGACCATGACCTACGCAGAATTCCTCAAGCAGGTCAATAGCATCGCCGCTGGTCTGCGCGAACTGGGCGTGCGTTCCGGCGACTGCGTGGCGGCAGCAATGCCGAACTGTCCGCAGCACTTGATGACCATCTTCGCAGCCCACAAGCTAGGCGCCGTAGTGGCCGAGCACAACCCGCTGTACACCGCCCGCGAGCTGGAAGGACCGTGCAAGGATCACGGCGCGAAGGTCGTGGTGGTGTGGGACAAGATCGCCCCGCTATTCCAGAAGCTGTCGCGCACCACGCCGATCGAGAAGGTCGTAAGCGTGAACATGATCGAGGCCATGCCACTGGTGAAGCGTCTGGCACTGAAGCTGCCGATCAAATCGCTGAAGGAAAAGCGCGAGCAGTTGCATGGCGATGCTCCGGGCACAATTCCGTTCTCCCAGCTACAGAGCCCCAAGTTCGGCGGCGACGGCTCCGACATCCAGAATGATCCCGCGACGAACCAGAACTCCCCCGCGTTCATCCTGTTCACCTCCGGCACCACCGGCAAGCCGAAGGGCGCACAGCTTACGCACGGCAACATTATGTCCAACGTCGTCCAGGGCCAGTCGTGGATCAGCGGCATTGGCGAGCGCGGCCAGGAGCGGTTCCTGGCGGCGCTGCCACTGTTCCACATTTACGGGCTGACGCTGACCGCAGCGCTGGCCGTATCCACCGGCGGCAAGCTACTACTGTTGCCGAAGCCAGAAATCCCGCTGATCGTGGACCAGCTAAAGCGCGAGGTTCCCACCTATATGCCGGGCGTGCCGACTTTGTACGACAAGATCCTGGCGGCAGCCGAGGAGCACAACCTGGACCTAAGGGGCATCGCCAACGCGCTATCCGGCGCCGCTCCCCTGCCGGTACACACCACCCTGGAATGGGAGAAAAAGACTGGAGGCAAAATCGTCGAGGGATACGGCCTGACCGAGTCCGGGCCGATCCTTGTAGCAAACCCCGTCACCCCGGAGCGTCGCGCAGGCTACATTGGAGTTCCCTTCCCCGATACGGAGCTGCGCGTGGCTGATCCAGAGGACTTCAGCAAGACCATGCCGGACGGCGAGGCCGGTGAGCTGCTGGCCCGCGGCCGCCAGGTGTTCAACGGGTACATCAACATCCCGGACGAGGATCAGCCTTTCCACGAGGACTGGTTCTGCACCGGCGACATGGCAGTGATGGAGCCGGACGGCTTCATCAAGATTGTCTCGCGTATTAAGGAAATGATCATCACCGGCGGGTTTAACGTCTACCCGGCAGAGGTGGAGGAGTTCCTGGAGGAGCACGAGCAGATTCAGGATGCCGGCGTGATCGGCCTGCCGCAGGAAGACGGCTCCGAGGAGGTCGTCGCAGCAGTGGTCTTGGCGGACGGTGTGAGCGAGGCCGACTTCGACAAGGAGGCTGTGCGCGAGTGGGCTCGCGAGGGCCTAACCCGCTACAAGGTGCCGCGCCGCTACTTCATCATCGACGAGATGCCGACGGACCTGATCGGCAAGATCCGGCGCCGAGAGGTAAAGGAGCTAGTGCAGAAAATGCTGTAGCGGAGGCGTGAGGGCGCCCGCACAAAGCGTCCTAGGCGTGGCCGGTGCGCTCGCGGTGCTTGCACCCGGGCCAACAGCACGGGCGACACTTTCCCTCTTCCAGTTCTTCCCGGGTTCGGCGAATACGCCGGGCTCGGGTTTCGGCTTTCTTGGCGTCCGTGACCCAACAGATAAACTCGTTACGACCGAGCGGGGTGAGACTTTCCCACAGCTCGAGGGTGCGAGCATCGGCGCGAATGGCGGTGCCGAGATCTTCAGGCAGCGCGTGCACTACCCCGCCGGTGATACCTTCCCAGTTGAGCTGGGCAGATGCGACCATGGTTGCCCCCTTTCGCTGTCGTGTTGGAGCGCTTTCCTGTTGGAGCGCTGTCGTTTTGGAGCGCTGTCGTTTTAGAGCTCTGTCGTTTTAGAGCGCTGTCGGTTTGGAGCGCTGTCGTTTTAGAGCACTGCGAAAGGAAGCTACTGCCCTTCTAGCGGGGCGCCAAACGACACAATGTCGCTATTTCGGGAATGTGCTAAAGAAAACCATCACCACTTGAGCAAAAGCCCAGGTCAGAGCGTTGCGAAAAATGGGGCGCCTGCAGACTCGGCGGCACATTCCCGTTCTAGCGACATTTCCACACTCAGCACCACAAATAACCACACCTTCCCAGCGTGCCCGCCGCCCCCTAGCGGCAGCAATACCTCCATTCAACTATTGTTCGCAAAACAATACTGTAAGGTGGGTCACATATCTGCAGCAGGGTGCCACCTTCCCCTTCCGCAGAAGCACCGTCTACTAGGCACAGAAATGCAGGTGAGCCGACGATGACAACTACACAACACTCAACGCGCACATCCAACAAAGTTGGCAAAGGTTCCACCCACCCACATAGCCAAGTCGAAGGCCGACCGCCAGGATGGAAAGACTCCAAGAAATACGCCTGGACGTTCAGCCTGGTTCCAGCAGCCATTCCGCTCATCGTCTGGGGCGTGGCGTCGTGGCTCAAGGCAATTAACGGCCCCGAGCTACTTGTACACATCACCTGGTGGGCCGGCCCCATCGCGGTATTTATCCTGATCCCGCTAGCCGATGTAATCCTCGGCCGTGACGGGGAGAACGTTCCCGAGGAGTTCGTTCCCTGGTTGGAAGAAACGAAGTACTACCGCGTCGTTACTTACCTGTACTTCCCCATCATGCTGGCCAGCTTGATCGCCTGCTGCCACCTATGGACCAGCGGAGATCTTTCGATGGTGGATCGACTAGGTCTTGCGTGGTCGATGGGCATGAGCTCCGGTATCGGCATTGTTGCCGCGCACGAACTAGGCCACAAGAAAGGCAGCTTCGAACGCTGGATGGGCAAGATCACCCTCGCAATCCCCGCTTATGGTCACTTCTACATCGAGCACAACAAGGGGCACCACGTGAAGGTGGCCACCCCTGAAGATCCTGTTAGCTCCCGCATGGGCGAGAACGTCTACACCTACCTCCTCCGATCCATTCCCCACCAGATTCCGCGCGCTTGGAACATCGAGAAAAAGCGCCTAGCGCGTAAGGGAAAGTCCCAGTTCAGCCTAGGAAATGAGGTGTTGAACGCCTGGCTGGTCACACTCGTTGTGTGGGGCGGGCTCTTCTTTGCCTTCGGCATCTATATCCTGCCGTGGATGCTTGTCCAGGCAGTACTAGGAATTGCGTTGCTGGAATTCGTTAACTACCTCGAACATTATGGACTTCTCCGCCAAATGCAGCCCGACGGCCGCTATGAGCGCTGCACCCCGGAGCACTCCTGGAACTCCGACAACCTGACGACCAATATTTTCCTCTACCAGTTGCAGCGTCACTCGGATCACCATGCGAACCCAACCCGCAGGTATCAGTCACTGCGGTCGGACGTGAAGGCCCCTGAGTTGCCTGCTGGTTACGCAACGATGATCGCCCTCGCCTCGATTCCGCCGCTGTGGTTCAAGGTCATGGATAGCAGGCTGATGAAGCACTATAACTACGACGTTTCTAAGGCGAATGTCTTCCCCGGCAAGGAAGAGCAGCTGGCTGCGAGGTGGCAGCGATGAGTACGGTCACTTCACCCAGCACGCACATCACTCCGCCCAATCCGACCGTGCACTACACGCTCAGCGGTATCGGCACTGCCATTGGCATATTCTTCCTGCTGCTCGCCTCACTAGGGGTGCTTGGTGTGCCGGGCTTGGCCAACGTTGTGCCGTGGCCGCTGTTAATCAGCCTGTTCTTCCTTATCCCAGGGATTGCTGGTCTGTGGCGAGGCCCCGGCCAGCCGTCGACCTACGAAATCCCCCGCCCGAAGCAGCGCAAGTTCACCGACAAAAACCGTGCGGCGAACTCTGCTTCTTCCTAGTGACGCCCTTAGTTCCCGCACCAACAGCCCCTAACCTAAGCAAGGGAGTTTCCCAATGTCCGTTTTCCAATGCCCCGTTTGTGATTATCGCTTCGACGAAGCGCAAGGTGATTCGGCAGAAGGCTTCGCTCCAGGTACGCCCTGGTCCGAGGTGCCGGACGACTGGTTCTGCCCAGATTGCGGAGTTCGCGACAAGGTAGATTTCGAGACTGTCGGCTAACCCCAGCTGGTGAGCTAGCCCCAGCTAGTCGATGCTCACGCCGACCCAGATTGGCTCCGGCTCCAGCACTACTCCGAAGGCCTCGTGCACCCCGGCGCGCACAGCACGCGCCAGCTCCACCACATCTTCACTAGTCGCAGAGCCGCGGTTCGTCAGGGCGAGAGTGTGCTTGGTGGACAGCGAAGCACGGTCATTACCCGGAACATGCCAGCCCTTGGCAAAGCCCGCACGTTCGATCAGCCACGCTGCAGAGAACTTGAACTGCGGCTCGCCTGCACCCGCGCCGCCTCCAGCGCCAGCACCAGCAGCCCCACCGGCACCACCACTAGCACTCGCACTGCCACCCTTCACCGGATACAGCGGCATCGACTCCGCCTCTGCCTCGCCACACTTCTCCCGCACCGCGGCCACCACCGCATCACGTGCAGCCTCACCAGTGACAATCGGGTTCGTAAAGAATGAACCGGCCGACCACGTATCGTGGTCCGACGCATCCAGAACCATGCCTTTCCCGGCGCGCAACTCCAGCACAGCCTGTCGCACGTCCGCTGCAGGCCTGCGGATCTCCCCGGCAGCGGCCTCATCTGCATCCACGCCCAGGCGCCGGGCCAGCTCGCCAAAGCGCAGTGGCACGCTCAGCCCGTCGGCAGTCAGCTGGAACTCCACCGCAGTTACCACCGCCCGGGATGTGAACTTCAAGTTCGAGTACCTATATCCCAGCTCCAACGCAGACGGCTCGACCCATTCCAGCTTCCCGCTAGCCCGATTGAACAACTGCACGCGCCGCAGCACCTGAGCCACCTCTGCGCCATAAGCTCCCACATTCTGCACCGGAGTGGCCCCGACAGATCCGGGAATCCCGCTCAGGCATTCCAGCCCGCCGAGCCCGGCCTCAACCGTCGCGGCCACCAGCCGATCCCACTCGACGCCCGCAAACGCGCGCACCACACCGGTTTCGTGGTCAATCACAACCTCGACCTCGGCATCAGCGTCTGCATCAACCTCAGCACCGGCGCCCTGTTTTTCGACGCCCGCTCCCCCGTCGCCGGCACTCATCAGCACCACGATTAACTGAGATACCTCATCCCCTTCGCCGACCACGAGGTTGGATCCTCCGCCGACGACCAAAAGTGGTTGCTTGTGGGCGTCAAGAAGAGAAACAACCTGAGCAACAGCCTCGGCCGACGAACACACAACAACTCCAGCGGGCGCGGCGCCGATGCGCAACGTAGTCATGTCGGCGAAAGAACGGCTGGTGACATGCACGCCGGGGATGGCTACGGAGTCGTTTCCATTGCCGCGCAGACGCTCCAAAAGGTGCTGCGCGCGTTCTTCAGGCATGTTTTGTGCGAAGTTTGTCGAATCAGTCACACCACTAAAGGTAGTCTGTTGGCATGACTACTCACAGCGAGAACACTGCAACGATTAACTTCCCTATTGAAAAGGTTTACGAGGCACTCTCCTCTGCGAACTACTGGGCCTACGAGGCCGAGAACATTGGCGACGAGCCGGGCGAGGTGAACTCCTTCACCCCGGATCCGATCGAGGTCGTCCTCTACGAGCTGCTGCCGAAGTCCGCACTGCCGGAGGCTGTGCGCGGCATGGTGTCTCAGGACTTGAAGCTGAAGCGCGTCGTCGAGTTCGGCCCGCTGGCTGACGGCACCACCACCGGCAAGGTCAACGCAGAGGTCAAGGGCGCCCCGGTTTCCTTCTCCGCAGACGTCACCCTGAACGGCACGGGCGACGCAACCGAACTGAAGGCAGACTGCGCCGTGGACGTGAAAATCCCGATGATGGGCGCCGTCCTGGAGCCGAAGGTCGCCGAGTGGGTCGAGGAGTTCCTGACCCGCGAGGCCGCCCTCATCCAGAAGTGGATCAGCGACAACGCCTAAGGCACCGCTCGCCCCACTGGCTAGGCAGCCGCTTGGGGTTCCCCGCCCCACCGGCCAAGCAACCGCTGGGTTCCTCGGCAAACCGGCCCAGCACACTCGCTCAATCAACTCACTCAACTGAAAGGCTCGGCTAACCCGCGTGGCTGACCACGCCCACAACCTCAAGGCCCGTTCGTGGAACACGGACGGGCCTGTTGGCGTACCAACCCGCGGAACCACCGGCTACAACCGCCTGCGCAAGTCCGACCACTGGCTTGTCGCACAGCCGCGGGTGCAGGCTCAGCTGCGGGGCGCGGTGCTCCACGAACACCGCAACCCGGTGGCCATCGACGTCGGCTACGGCGCCTCCCACACCACCACCTGCGAATGGGCACGCTGGCTGCGCACCATCGCCCCGACCGTGGAGGTCACGGGTCTTGAGATCGAACCCTCCCGGGTACTCCCCGACCGCGAGGGCGTGCACTTTGCCCTGGGTGGCTTCGAGCTGGCGGGGATGCAGGCCGACGTGGTGCGCGCCTTTAACGTCTTGCGTCAGTACGACGTGGATCAGGTGCAGTCCGCGTGGGACATCATGCGCGCGAACCTGCGCCCCGGCGGGGTGATTATCGAGGGCACGTGCGACGAGATCGGTCGTCGCTCCTGTTGGGTTCTGCTCGATGAATCCGGCCCGCAATCACTGACCCTCGCCTGGGATCCGAAGGACATAGAAACCCCTTCCGAACTGGCCGAACGACTGCCGAAGATATTGATCCACCGGAATACCCCCGGCCATCGCATCCACGATGTCCTCAACGAACTCGACCGTTGCTGGAGCCGCGCGGCACCCCTGGCCGTCTTTGGCCCGCGGGTACGGTGGCGTTCGGCGAAGCAGGAGTTCTTGGGCTCTCTTATAGACGCCCACGTTCCCGCGGCGCGGCTCAACCCGCGCCGCCGCCTGGCGGACAACTCAATAACTCTGCCGTGGTCCGTGGTGTGCGAGCCTGTGTAGCAGTTGTAGGTTCCCTGCCAACTCCGCGCGAACGCTACACTACGGGTTGGCACAACTCCGATGATAAGGAACACTGATACGGGTGACTAACCCACAAAACCCTTCACGAAATCCGTATTCGAACTCCAGCAGCGGTGCTGGAAGCAACGGCACCGGCAAGCCTGGAAACGACACACCGCCCAGCGCCGGGGGCGACGCAAACCAGACGGCCGTCTGGAACACCAACGCTGGCAGCTACAACGGCGGTAGTAGCGCTGGTGGTAGCAATGTGGGCGGCGGTAGCGCTGGTGGTAACCGTGCGGGCGCCTACGGCAACCCCGCGGGCTACGGTGCAGCTAACTACGGCGGACCGCAGGGCCAGTTCGGACAGCCGGGTCAGAATATGTACCAGCAGCAGCCGCAGAAAAAGAGCAAGCTGTGGCTGAAGGTTCTTTTTGGCTTACTGCTCGTCATCGTACTTCTTGTGGTCCTGGCAGAGTTCGGCGTTCGCTGGTTCCTGAAGGATCAGATCAAGACTTCCTTTAAGGAGCAGCAGCAGGAATCGGGCATTTCGAAAGCCGTGGATCCCGAGGTCTCTTTGGGTGCCTCCCCGGTGTTACTGGGAATGTTGCAAGGGAAGATTCCGCAGATGGAGATCGACCTTCCTTCTACGCTGGATATCACCTACGAGGGTCAGGATAAGTCCAAGCCCAAGGTCTCCGGCGATCCCGCTATCCACATGGAAATGCGGGATATGAAGATGGATGGCGACAACCCCGACAGTGCAGTGGTGGGCGACCTGAGCTTGCGAACGACTATCCCCAAGGAAATGCTTCTGGCTCAGGCCGCCAAAGGTGCCCGCGAGGGCAGCGACGAGAGCGATAATCCGCTATCCGGCTTCATCCAGCTCACTGACGTGGCCCCCAACCCGGACAAGCAGACGCTGACTTTCGAACTCACCGGCGGCCTGGCGACGTTCGAGATGAAACCCGTGGTTGAGGACGGGAAGATGAAGATGGACATGGATAGCGCCTCCGTATTGGGTATCAACCTGCCGGATTCATTCTCCCAGCAGATGGAGACTCAGATGGAAGACACCGTCCCTGCGGACATCGGCGGTGGCCTGGAATTCGATTCCGTGAACGTCACCGACCAGGGGCTAGACGTATCCCTTCACGGTACGGACGTTGACCTTAGCGAACTGGAAACGGGAACCACCGACTCCGGAAGCGCGAACGCTGACGGCAACCAGGGCGCCGGCGGTTCCGGCGGTTCCGGTGGCTCGGGCGGCAGCAACTCGGACGTCACCCGCCCCTGGAAGGATGACGGCCCGGTCGGCTCCTCCGCTCTGGCCGCCTAAGTTGCCCTGGCTGCCCGGGCACAGCAGATCCTAGGTGCCCAGGCACACCGGCTCCCAGGCGCCCAGGCACACCGGTTCCTAGGCGCCCAGCACCTTCGCTGCGGCGGAAACCCCCAGGCGGGTAGCGCCCGCCTCTATCATCGCCAGAGCCGCATCCCAATCCCGGATACCGCCCGAAGCCTTAATCCCCACCAAGCCCGCGGCGATGCGCTCTTCCTCCCCCATGCCGAACGGCGCCAGTTTCCCCAGCTTGCGCAGCTCGTCGGCCATGATGCTCACAGCCTCCACGCTTGCCCCACCCGCCGGGTGGAAGCCCGTGGAGGTTTTTACGTAATCCGCCCCCGCCTGTACACACGCACGCACGGCGGTGCGGAGCTGTTCTTCGTCCAGCAGTGCGGACTCCACGATCGCCTTCAGCACCAGCGGGTGGGGTACGGCCTCCCGCACAGTGATCAATTCCGCGAGCAACGCATTCTGATCTTTCGCCAGCGCCGCCGCCACGTCGATCACCACATCGACCTCGTCTGCCCCCATCTGCGCGGCATAGCGCGCCTCGGTGGCCTTCACCAGGGAGGCGTGCTTGCCGCTAGGGAACCCGGCAACGGTGGCAACGCGCAGCGTGGCGTCATTCCCCGAAGAACCCGAAGGCACCACAGCCCCCAAAGGCAGCATCGAGGGCGAGACGCACACCGCGCCACACCCCAACTCGGTGGCCTCGCGGACTAGGGCAGCTACGTCGTCGCGCGAGGCTTCGGGCTTCAGCAGCGTGGCATCCAGAATCGCGGCGACGGATGCGCGCGAGATACTAGAACGGTCGAACTGGCTCACCAGGAACCACCCGCGTTCCCCAGTACATCGCGGATTGCAGGGCGCACGTCCTGCCAGTAAATGCCGACGATGACGGCTGCGATAATCCACAGCAGCTCGATGGAAATGAAGAAGCTAAGGATGGACAGCGCCACCGCAGCGCCCATCAGCATCGACCAATTCTGCTTCTCGCGATCGATCACCGTAAAGGCATCGTCGCGGGTGCTAAGCAGCTGCGCCAGCCCGATCGCCGCCAGCACGAAAATCGCGACGGCCAGCGCCAGATTAATGCCCGTGTAGGCGTAGTACAACGACGTAAAGACCATGTCCATGCCACTCAGCCTAACGCAAAGATCAGTTCGGTCAGGGAGTAAATCGCCAGGCCAGCCAATGCACCCACGATCGTTCCGTTCACGCGGATAAACTGCAGGTCTTTCCCCACCATCAGCTCAATCTTGTCCGAGGCCTCCTGGGCATCCCACCGCTCGACTGTCTCGCCGATGATGCCGGTGACCTCGCCCGCGTAGTTATCGGCCAGGTAGCTGGCCGCGCCGACGATGCGCCGTTCTAGCTCCTCGCGGAGCTTTGGTTCTTCTTGGACTCGACGCCCATAGTCCTCCACCCATTGCGCGATCCTGCGGCGCAGCAAAGAATCTGGGTCGCGAGACCACGTGGTGAGTGTCGCGCGGGCGGACTCCCACAAGCGGCCGGGCATCGCGGTGACGGGCCCGGAGGTCATCACATCGTTTTTGAAGCCTTCGACCCGGGCAATCATCTTTTCGTCGTGTTGCAGGTCTTGGGAGAGTTGGTAAATGAACGAGCGCAACTGGCGGCGGGCATCGTGGTTCGGGTCGCGGCGGACATCGCCGGTGAATTCCACCAGCTCGCGGTACACGCGGGAGCCGACGAGTTCGCGGACGAAGCGTGGTGCCCAGGAAGGGGTGCGTTCGTCGATGAGTCGGACGACGAAGTCCTCAGAGGTGCGGGCTTTATCGTCCATCCAGACCACAATTGCGTCCACAGCGGGTTCGGTGCGACCTTCTTGGATGAGTTGCTCCAGACCGCGGCCCAGGGGCGGACCCCAGGTGGGTTCGCTGAGCTTGTCGATGACCAGTGCACGAAGCACCTGCTCGGCTTCCTCGGGGTTGATGCCGTTGACCGTGAGGTCGATGATCTTGCCGACTTCCTGGGAGACGCGCTCGGCTCCGCCGCCGTCGACAACCCAGTCGCTGGCGCGCTGCGGGATGCGGGCCTTGCGGAGTTTGTCGCTGATGAGGGCTGCGTTGAGGAAGTTCTCCCCCACGAACTCGCTGAGCGCGTGGCCGACCTGATCCTTCTTCCGCTTGATGATGGCCGTGTGCGGGATAGGGATGTGCAACGGGTGGCGGAAGAGGGCGGTGACGGCGAACCAGTCGGCGAGGGCACCGACCATGCCGGCTTCGCTGGCCGCGCGCACGTAGCCGATCCAGGCGCCGGGGTTGCCCTGGTATTCGAGCCACCGCATGGTCACGTAAATCAGGGTGGCGAGAACCAGCAGGCCGGTTGCGATGGTCTTGTGCTTGCGCAGTTCGGCCCGACGGGCCGCTTCGGTGGCCGGATCTGGCCCCGGCACTTGGGATAGTGGTGAGTCCAAGTGTGGTGATGCCTGGGCGGCCTGTGGCGATGACGGCCTGGGGGTCTGGGGCGATGTTGGCTGGGCCGCTGGTTGCTGCTGGTGCACCGGCGATGGGCGGCCTGATGCAGCGGAGTTCTCAGAAGCAGTCATTGTTCAATTATGGCACCGGTGGGGGCGCCAAGAGAGTTTCGATCAAGCACCTGCGGGGTTCCATTGCAGTTCTGCAGGGTAGCCAGTGTGGCCAGTGGGGCAAGTGAGTTACTTGTGGGGCGATTCCAGAACAGCTACAGAACACGGGGACAACAAGCGATATGTCGGAAAAGTTGCAAAACGTTATTGGCAATTATTTTCCTTATCACAAAAGTGCAGGTCAGGCGCTTTCTGACTTCACTAACAGGCAGCCAGGAAAAACGAAATGCAACTTTTCCGACATTTTGCCCCTCATCCCCCACCCTCCAAAAGGAAACATCGGCGCATTACTGTGCAGACAAAGCAAGACCGCGCCACCCAGAGATGGTGGCGCGGTCTGCGCAAATGGAGGCGCCTTAGCTTTGGCCCAAGCGTTTGGCTCTAGCCCTAGCTTTGGCTCAAGCGTTTGGCTCTAGCCCTAAGTTTGGCTCAAGCGTTCGGCTCTAGCTCTAAGTTCGGCTCAAGCGTTTGGCTCTAGCTCTAAGCTCGGCTTAGCTAGCCACTAACTAGATGATGCGGCCAGAGCGCTTCTTGTACGCGCGGTAGTTCTTGCGACCCGCGTGGATACACGCGGAGCCCGCAGCAACAGCGACGACGGACATAACCACACCAATGATGAGGTACATCATGCCGTCTTCCTGCGTTCCGGACATGTTGGTCGCCAGACCGAAAACGATGGAGCCCAGACCCGGCATCAGCAGCAGCCAGAAGCCCATGCCGATCCAAGTGAGGGAGCGCTGCAGGGAAGAGTGCGGCGCATCGAAGCTGGACGGCTGGTAGCCATCAACGTAGTAACGCTCCATGTGCAGGTTCTCACTGAGTGCCATGGTTCTCTCCTACTTTCCTGATAATTGACTTGGGACTGATCTTAGTCATCCTTGCCGCGGAAAGCGGCACGGGTGCGTTCCTTTGTGATGGCTGCCACAGCCGTCAGTGGGATACCCGCCGGGCAGACGTCAGCACACTCGCCGTACAGCGAGCAAGGACCGAAGGTTCCCTCGACCTCATCAACCATGTTGCGTGCACGGCGGCCACGCTCCTCGCGCCCCAGCGGGGACAGCGTGAGGTGCACCAGCTTCGCACCGGTGAACAGGTGAGCCGCACCGTTCGGGCAAGCAGCAACGCAGGCGCCACAGCCGATGCAGGCTGCGTGATCCAGTGCCTTCTCGGCGTCGGAGTGGTTCACCATCAGGGAGTCGGCATCCGGAGCGGTGCCGGCCATGACGGAGACGAAGCCACCCTTTTCCATCACACGGTCCAGTGCGGAACGGTCCACGACCATGTCCTTGATCACCGGGTACGCAGCGGAGCGCAGCGGCTCCAGCTTGATCTTGTCGCCATCGTTGAAGGAAACCAGGCGCTGCTGGCAGGCCGGCTTGTTCTTGTCCGGACCGTGCGGACGGTCGTTGACCATCAGGCCACAGGTACCACAGATGCCCTCGCGGCAGTCCGAGGCGAAGGCGAAGGGCTCCTTGCCTTCCTCAACGTACTTGTTGTTTACGTGGTCAAGCAGCTCCAGGATGGACATCTGCTCGGCAGCGTCGTCAACGTCAACAGACTCGAAGTGGCCTTCGGCATTCGGGCCCGCCTGACGCCAGATTTCAAGATGCAGTTTCATTACTTGTAATTCCTTGTCATCAGCGGGATACGGTCGAAGTACAGGGGCTCGGAGTGGCGGATGAACTTGTTCTCGCCATTCGGCTCCCAAGCGGAGACGAAGCACCAGTTGTCATCGTCACGCTCTGCCTCGCCGTCTTCGGACAGGTGGTCATCGCGGTAGTGGGCACCACAGGACTCGTCGCGGTCCAGCGCGTCCACGCACATCAACTCGCCCAGATCCAGGTAGTCGGCAACGCGGGTTGCGTACTCCAGGGTCTGGTTCATTTCCTCGGTACCACCCGGGATGTGGACGTTGGCCCAGAAGTCCTTGCGCAGCGCACGGATCTTCTCGATACCGTCCTTCATGTCCTTCACATTGCGGGACACACCGCAGGAGAAGTACAGGATCTCGCCCAGCTGGCGGTGGTAGTACTCCGGGCCGTGCGGGTTGTCGCCCTGGATGGTGGTCAGACGCTCGATGCGCTGCTTGGCGCGCTGCAGTGCCTCCTGCGCGTGCGCGGAGTTCGCATCCGGGATCTCCTCGCCCAGGTGCGGGGCCAGGTAGTTCGGAATGGTGAACGGCAGGGTGAACCAGCCTTCCACGGAGGAGGACAGCAGGGAGTTAGCACCCAGACGGTTCGCACCGTGGTACATCCAGGAGGACTCACCGGAGCAGAACAGACCGTCGATGGACGTCATCTCGTTGAAGTCGGTCCACAGGCCACCCATGGTGTAGTGGCAGGTCGGGGCGATGCGCATCGGGGTCTCGTAGGCGGACTCACCGATAGCCTCTTCGTACATCTGGATCAGGTTGGAGTAGCGCTCGCGGATCGTGTCCTTACCCAGGCGCTCGATAGCGTCGCCCAGATCCAGGTACACGGAGTTCTTCATCGGTCCCACGCCGTAGCCAGCGTTGATCTGCTGGGCGTTGGCACGGGAAGCGATGTCACGCGGAACCAGGTTGCCGAAGGCCGGGTAGCGGCGCTCCAGGAAGTAGTCGCGCTCGTCCTCCGGGATGTCGTTCGGCTTGCGGTCGTCACCCTTCTTCTTCGGGGTCCAGATGCGGCCGTCGTTACGCAGCGACTCGGACATCAGGATCGTCTTGGACTGCCAGGTGGAGTTCACCGGCAGGCCCGTCGGGTGGAACTGCACGAAGGATGGGGACGCCATGTAGGCACCCAGCTCGTAGGCGCGCATGATAGCCGAGGCGTTGGAGTTCTTGGCCAGCGTGGACATGTGGTACACATTGCCGTAACCGCCGGTAGCCAGCACGGTTGCGTGGCCGGTGTGAGCCTTCAGCTCGCCGGTCAGCAGGTTGCGCATGATCACGCCCTCGCAGCGGCCATCCTTGACGATCAGGTCAACGAGGTCGTTGTGGGTGAAGATCTCCACGTGGCCGGCGCCGATCTGGCGGTACAGCGCAGAGGTGGTAGCCAGCTGCAGCTGCTGGCCCGTTTGACCACGGGTGTAGTAGGTGCGGGAGACCTGAACGCCACCGAATGAACGGGTGGCCAGGGTGCCGCCGTACTCGCGGGAGAACGGTGCGCCCACGGCGTTCATGTGGTCGATGACCTTCGGGGACTCCATAGCCAGGCGCCAGCAGTCATTCTCGCGGCAGCGGTAGTCGCCGCCCTTGACCGTGTCCTTGGCGTGCAGGTAGGTGGAGTCGTTATCCAGCTTCTTGCCGCGGGAGGAGTTCACACCACCCTGCGCCGCAATGGAGTGCGCGCGGCGCGGGGAGTCGTGGTAGGTGAACACCTTCACGTCGTAGCCCAGCTCGCCCAGGGCGGCGGCTGCGGCGCCACCGGCCAGGCCGGTGCCGACGATCAGGATGCGGAACTTGTTGCGGTTTAGCGGAGACACCATTCCGAAGTGCTCCTTGGCGTACTGCCACTGCTTGTCCTGGCCAACGGCGTGCGGCGCGTTGTCCTTCAGGACCTTGCCGACGGTCACGCCCTCGACGACGGATTCCGGCGCCGTGAATGCGGCGACGGCCTTGTCGTAGTCGAAGTCCGCGGTCTGATTGTGCGGGTGGTTAGTTACTTCGCTCATTTAACTCTCTTCTCCTTGTAACCAGACTCGCCGTTAGTGCCCAGCCGGGACGAACGGGACCTGATCAACCAACCCAAACATCACAGCCAGCGGGATGGAGATGTTGCCGATCATCACGATCGCGGGCAGCAGGTAAGCGATCCACAGCATGACCTTGCGGGTGCGGTGGCCGGTGATGCCCAGGTCCGAGGTGGCAGTCCAGATGCCGTGGGACAGGTGCATGAACAGGATGACCATCGCCAGGATGTAGAAGATGGCTACGGCCGGGCGGTCGAAGGATGCAATCAGGTTCTGGTAGGCGGCGTGTGCGCCGTCAGTCGGCCCCTGGAAGTCTTCAGATGCAACCGGCTTCACGCCCATCGTCAGGTCCAGGATGTGGAAGATGATGAATAGCAGCAGCACGATGCCGGTGACGATCATGCTGCGTGCGGTGAACGTGTTCCAGCTGCCGACCATACCCTTGCGGCGGTAACGGCCGCGGGACTGGTGGGCGCGGCTGGTCAGAGCAAATGCACACCAGACGTGCAGGATCAGGGAAACCAGCAGCACGATACGAGCAACCCACAGGAAGGACTCGTGCGGCAGCAGCGGGTAGCCGAACTCACGCAGGAAGTCGGCGTAGGTGTTGAAGGATTCGGCCCCCATGTAAACCTTCAGGTTTCCAACCATGTGAACCAGGACGAACAGCGCAAAGATGATGCCCGTGATGGCCATCGTCAGCTTCATCGCCCACGAAGGGAAGCCTGGCTTCTCGCGCAGGCTCGAAGTTCTCAGTTTTCCGTGAGCGATTGCCTCACGGTCGTCATATTTAACAGTCATGGCACCTCCAGTGTCATAGACACTGTATGTGTTGTTACCCCCCTCGGACTACTCATGTACCAGCAGATTCGCAGTTGCACACCCCGTTATGGGGTACAACATTTTCGCAATACCAACCTTGCAAAATTCCAGCTAACGGTACATCCATACTGTTAAGTGCGGCATGAGAGGCCATTACAGTGTCGCGTCACACTGGTCACACGGCTTTCGTGGTTTCTCTCACTGTTTTATTTACGACGCCACCTCCCCCACCCCTCAAGCCCGCCACCCAGGCTGCGCGTGGCGCGCCGGCATGGGCGAGCGGACACGGTGGGCGTCAATAAATATATAGATTTATAGGTTTACCCGGTGGTCCGGCGTGCCCGTCGGGAACTCGCGATCGGCTCGGTGCTCGCTCAGCAGCGTCCGCCCCTTCACAATGACGGGCTCGTGGCCGACGACAACCTCCTCACCCATGACCCAGATCGGGCCGACCTTGCGGTCGCCCTCCTCCAGCACCAGCTCCACCTCGCCGGGGCGAACCTCCACCCGCAGGCGCTCGCCGTAGAGGGTGATGTGGTAGGTCAGGGATTCCCACTCGTCCGGCAAACGCGGATCAATCGTGTACTGGCCGTAAAAATCGCGGAAGCCGCCGAAACCGTTGGTCAACGCCGTCCACGCGCCACCACACGAGGCGATATGCACGCCGTCCGAGGCGTTGTGGTGCAGGTCGCCCATGTCCACAAACAGACCACGGTAGAAAAACTCCTCCGCCTTCTCCTTATAACCCAGTTCGGCTGCGATGATGGACTGCACGACGGCCGAGAGGGTGGAATCACCCGTGGTCAGAATGTCGTAGTAGTCGTAGTCCGCACGCTTGACCTCGGTAGAGAATCGCTGCCCCTGCAGGAATAGCGCTAGCACCACGTCGGCCTGCTTCAGAATCTGGTAGCGGTAGATCGTCAGCGGGTGGTAGTGCAGCAGTAGCGGGCGCTTCGGGCCGACCTCCGGATCGTCCAGGTCCCACACCCGGCGGTGCAAAAACTGATCGTCCTGAGGATTGACCTGCAGCTCCTCGTCGTAGGGGATGTACATGCAATCTGCAGCCTTGCGCCACAGATCCACCTCCGCAGCCGTGACGTTCTTGAGGTGCTGTAGATTGCGGTATTCCTCCGGGCGCTCTTCCTCCATCTGGCGTACCACCGCCGCCGCGACCTCCAGGTTGTACTGGGCCATCACGTTGGTATAGAGGTTGTTGTTCACCACGGTCGTGTACTCGTCCGGGCCGGTCACAGAGTGGATCTCGAACTTATCCTGCTCGCTGTTGAAGAAGCCGATGGACATCCAGAACCGGGCGGTCTCCACCAGCAGGCTAATGCCCTGCTGCAGCAAAAACTCCGTGTCTCCGGTGGCATAGACGTACTTCATCAGCGAAAACGCGATATCTGCATCGATGTGATACTGCGCCGTACCCGCGGCGTAGTAGGCAGAAGACTCCTGACCGTTGATGGTGCGCCACGGGAACAGGGCGCCATCGTGAGACAATTCCAGCGCACGCTGCTTGGCCGCCGGCAACATGTCGTAGCGGAACCGCAGGGCGTTCCTGGCCAAGTTGGGGTTGGTGTAGCACAGGAACGGCATCACGTAGATCTCCGTATCCCAGAAATAGTGGCCGCCGTAGCCAGAGCCGGTCATGCCCTTCGCCGGAATGCCGTTGGTCTCCGCACGGGCAGAAGCCTGGATCAGCTGGAAGATGTTCCAGCGCACTGCCTGCTGCAGCGCGGGCTGGCCGGCGATGCGCACGTCGGAGCGCTCCCAGAAGCGCGCCAGCCATTCGGCCTGGTTGTCCATCAGGTTTCGAAAGCCCACCTGCTTGGCGCGGTTGATAGTGCGCGCACAGCGGAATGCCAGTTCCTGCGGAGCCACGTGGCGCGAGGAGTGGTACGCCGTGAACTTCTCCAGGCGCATCTTCATCCCCTTCTTGCCGTTCAGGTGGTACGTCACGCGCGCGACGTCCTCTTCCACCTCCGTGGAAACCTCCACGCCGGTATCCACGCCCGTATCGGTCTCGTCCGAGGGGTTATCAATGTCCAGGATGTGGTCCATGGAGACCGTCACGGTCATTCCCGAGTGATTGATCTGGTAGCCCAGCGTCGCACGCTCCGGCTCAGAGCTGGACTGGTATTTCGGGATGAACACGCGATCCTGGAACTGCTCGCCCTTGCGCGGGTCAAAGCCTTCCTCACCCGCCACAAGTGCATTGTTATCCGGGAACTCCCCCTGCCCATCCTCACGGTTCAGCAGCTGAGAGGAAACCACCACTGCGGCTGGTGCATCCAGCAGCTCGACCTCCAGCGACTGCAGTGCCAGGTGGCGCTCCTGGAAGCTCACCATGCGCTCAGAGGTCACGCGTACGTGCTTGCCACCCGGGGTGCGCCACACGAGGGTGCGGCGCAGCACGCCCTCGCGGAAGTCCAGGCTGCGGTTGTATTCCATAACCTCCGCGTTACCCAGACGCAGCGGTTCATCGTCGATGTACAGGCGCATGGCCTTGGCATCCGGTACCGAGACGATACTTTGGCCAGTCCGCGCCAGACCATAGGCATCCTCCGCGTGCTCGATGTCCCAGGTCTCGTGTACACCATTGATAAACGTTCCGTGCGTCTTGGAATCACGCCCCTCTTCCGGGTTGCCGCGCAGACCCAGGTAGCCATTGGACAGCGCGAAGAGGGTTTCGGACACGCCCAGATCCATGTAGTTCGGGCGGGTCTCAATCAGCGCCCACTCATCGACCGGGTTGTTATCACGATTCACAGCCTTCAGCGGATCGACGGCGCTGTGTTTCCGGTCGGCGCGGAAGCCCTCCGCCCGCAGATCGCCACCGTCGATGGGGCGCTTAAAGCCCTGGTCCGCACCCTCGCGCCGGGCGGCGAGGAAGTCCTTCAGCCGCTGGTCGGCCGGGCTGCGCTTAGTCTGTCGTTGGGCGTTGATCCCCATAGTATTTCCGGTTTCTCCGAGTTGTTCTGTGTAGGTCTGCGTTGGTTATAAGTAAATTGCCGCTGGTCTAAAAATTTTCTGCGCGCACTAACCCAGCAAGTCCGCCAAGTCGTCGACCACGAGGTCCGCGCCATGCTCGCGCAACGCCTCTGCACCTGCCCCGCGATCCACGCCTATGACCAGCCCGAACTTTCCGGCCTTGCCACTGGCCACACCGCTGGTGGCATCCTCCACCACCACTGCGTTCTCCGCACTGGCGCCGAGCTGCTGCGCGCCATACAGGTACGTATCTGGTGCGGGTTTACCCGGCAGGTTCTTTTCGGACGCCACCTTCCCATCCACGACAACCTCAAACCGGTCGAGCAGCCCCGCCGCCTTGAGCACCGGGCGGGCGTTCTTCGAGGAGGAGACGATCGCGATCTGCGGGGCCTTCTCCCCCGCCGCGACGCGATCCCGGATGGCATCCAGCAGCTGCACGGAGCCCTCGTAGGCCTGCACGCCTTCTTCCACCAGCTTTAGGAAGTCTTCGTTTTTGCGAGCCCCCAGGCCGTGGATCGTGTCCTGATCCGCACCATCGTCCGCGTTGCCCTCCGGGATCTCAATATCGCGGCTAGCCAGCAGGGCGGCCACGCCCTCGTCACGGCGGCGGCCGTCCAGGTAGTCGAAGTAATCCTGTTCGGTGTAGGCTTCGGCACCCTGCACCTCTAGGAACTCGGAAAACATCCGTGCCCACGCTTGGCGGTGGAGCTCTGCGGTGGGAGTAATCACGCCGTCGAGGTCGAACAGTACGGCGTCAAAATCAAAAAGAGAGCGAGCGGGCGGGTTGCCAAAGGTGGTGACGGACAAATCGGGCTCCTTCCGGGGCGCCTAGGTGCATATAGCCTTAGTGCATATACATGTGCGTCCACCAGTCTAACCAGGGGGTCGGACACCTGTCCGTATAAGGAAGAATCGCGGAAGTGCACAGAGGAAAACCGCCGGGTGAGGCGGGCCCACACCGGCGGTTAGATCCGCAACGCTTTAGACAGCGTTAGCTTCGCGCGAGGCTTTAGGCGATGCCGTTTTTAGCCTTGAACTCCAAACGACGGGCGTGCAGAATCGGCTCAGTGTAACCAGCCGGCTGCTCCAGACCCTTAAACACCAAATCCTTCGCAGCCTGGAAAGCCACCGACTCATCAAAGTTCGGCGCCATGTTGCGGTAGGCAGCATCACCAGCGTTCTGCTCATCCACCTTCGCAGCCATACGCTGCAAAGACTCCAGAACCTGCTCCTCGGTCACCACACCGTGCTTCAACCAGTTAGCCAGGTGCTGGGAGTTAATACGGCAGGTAGCGCGATCCTCCATCAGATCGATGTCGTGGATATCCGGGATCTTAGAACAACCCACACCCTGCTCCACCCAACGAACCACATAACCCAGGATGGACTGGGAGTTATTATCAATTTCCTCGGCGATCTCCTCAGCAGACCAGTCAGCAGACTCCGCCACCGGAATGGTCAGAATGTCACCCAGAGTCTCACGGCGGCCCTCGGTGCGCAGCTTGTCCTGCACCTCGAAGACATCCACCTCGTGGTAGTGGGTTGCGTGCAGCGTCGCACCCGTCGGGGACGGAACCCACGCGGTAGACGCGCCTTCCTTCGGCTGGCCAATCTTCTGCGCCAGCATGTCCGCCATCAGCTCAGTCTTGGCCCACATGCCCTTACCGATCTGTGCCTTACCCGGCAGACCGTGCGCCAGGCCAGCATCCACGTTGTTGTCCTCGTAAGCCAGCTTCCACGGCGCGGTCTGCAGCTCCGCCTTACGCACCATCGGACCAGCCAGCATAGAGGTGTGGATCTCGTCACCAGTGCGATCCAGGAAGCCGGTGTTAATAAACGCCAGGCGCTCCTTAACCTGCGCAATGCAGGCATCCAGGTTGGCAGTGGTACGACGCTCCTCGTCCATCACACCAACCTTCAAGGTGAACCTCTCCAGACCCAGCAGATCCTCCACCGCACCGAACAGGTCGTTGGTGAACGCAACCTCCTCCGGGCCGTGCTGCTTCGGCTTCACAATGTAGATCGAACCATTACGGGAGTTACGCAGCGGGTTGTTCTCATCCAGACCCGGGATCGCAGCAGCCGAAGTAATAACGGCATCCATGATGCCCTCGAAGATCTCCTCGCCGTTTTGGTCCAGGATCGCCGGATTCTGCATCAGGTGGCCAACGTTACGCACGAACAGCAGGGAACGGCCGTGCAGACGCAGCTCCTCACCATCACGGGAGGTAAACACACGATCCTCGTTCAGCTTACGGGTGAAGGTCTTGTCGCCCTTCTTCACCTCTTCGGTAAGCTTGCCCGTGTTCAAGCCCAACCAGTTGCGGTAACCCAGGGTCTTGTCGGTTGCGTCGACAGCGGCGACGGAATCCTCGAAGTCCATGATGGTGGATACCGCGGACTCGAGGTTCAGGTCCTTCACGCCGGCCTTGTCGGTCTTGCCGATCGGGGACTCCGGGTCGATCTGGATGTCGATGTGCAGGCCGTTGTTGTACAGCAGAATGTCGGTCGGGTTGGCCTTGTCGCCGCCGAAGCCTGCGTAGACCTCGGGGTTGCGCAGGTGAACGTCATTGCCGTCGATGGTGGCGGTCAGCTGGCCGGACTCAACAGCGTACGTGGTGACGTCCTTGTGAGAGCCAGACTCCAGCGGTACAACGCGGTCCAGGAACTCACGACCCCACTCGATGACCTTGTCGCCGCGGACCTTGTTGTAGCCGGTGCCCTTCTCCTGGCCGTTGTCCTCGGAGATGGCGTCGGTGCCGTACAGCGCGTCGTACAGGGAACCCCAACGAGCGTTCGCTGCGTTCAGTGCGAAGCGGGCGTTCAGGATCGGAACCACCAGCTGCGGGCCGCCGGTCGTGCCAACCTCCGGGTCGATGTTCTGGGTGGTGATCTCGAAGTCGCCCGGCTCGTCGACCAGGTAGCCGATCTCCTTCAGGAACGCGGTGTACTCCTCCGGATCCTGGGCACCCTTGTGGTCTTCGTACCAGGCATCCATCTTCTTCTGCAGCTCATCACGAGTGTTCAGCAGCTCGCGGTTGCGCGGGGTGTACTCTTCGACGATCTTGCCGAAGCCATCCCAGAACTTCTCCTGCTCCTCGGCGGAATCCTTGCCGATGGCGGGAAGTACCTCGGTGTTAACGAAGTCATAAAGGGTCTTGGCAACCTGAAGGCCGCCAGCGGTTACGCGCTCGGTCTGGGTCATGGTGACTCCTCACTCATTGCTCGATCTACCTATTCAAAGGTCTCCACCTTCAAAGATTAGGTGAGTTGACTCACGATCGGTACGAAGTTGGATATAGATCGCACTTTTCCCACCCCCACCACCGGGGTACATCGGGCACGACCGTTTCTCTTTTTCTTTTCGACGCCACGTCTCAACCCGTGGCGCACCACACCTATAAACGCAGTAAGAGAGCCAGATCACGTTGAAACGAGGGGGCGTACATAAGAAAGCACCGCAAGAAAAACTTCACAAGATTTACAAAAAGAGTGACCACCCCCACACATAAATATCCGCCTGACCGGCATTGACGAGGGCATTCGGGTTGGTAGTGTCGTAGGCAGAGGCACGAAACGCAGACTTCACCTAACAGTGATGCTGAGGCTTCGAGTGTGCGAATCGCTGTCCCCCCGCCAGGAACCCCCCGGGCAGGGACCATGACATAACTCTCCCCTTAATTAGTAAGGAAGTGACCCCTACATGTCGAACGTCGGCAAGGCACGTACCGCTGAAGAAATCCAGAAGGACTGGGACGAGAACCCCCGTTGGGCTAACGTCGAGCGCGATTACACCGCAGAGCAGGTCGCTGAGCTGCAGGGCACCGTTGTTGAAGAGCACACCCTGGCACGCCGCGGCGCTGAGATCCTGTGGGAAGCAGTCAACAAGGACGACGACTCCTACATCAACGCTCTGGGCGCCCTGACCGGTAACCAGGCCGTTCAGCAGGTCCGCGCAGGCCTGAAGGCTGTTTACCTGTCCGGTTGGCAGGTCGCTGGTGACGCTAACCTGTCCGGCCACACCTACCCCGACCAGTCCCTGTACCCGGCGAACTCCGTTCCGTCCGTCGTCCAGCGCATCAACAACGCGCTGTCCCGTGCAGACGAGATCGCTCGCGTTGAGGGCGACGACTCCGTTGAGAACTGGCTGGTTCCGATCGTTGCCGACGGTGAGGCTGGCTTCGGTGGCGCACTGAACGTTTACGAGCTGCAGAAGGCCATGATCAAGGCCGGCGCTGCAGGTACCCACTGGGAGGACCAGCTGGCCTCCGAGAAGAAGTGTGGCCACCTGGGCGGCAAGGTTCTGATCCCGACCCAGCAGCACATCCGTACCCTGAACTCCGCACGTCTGGCAGCTGACGTTGCCAACACCCCGACCCTGGTTGTTGCTCGTACCGACGCTGAGGCCGCTACCCTGCTGACCTCCGACGTTGACGACCGCGACAAGCCGTTCCTGACCGGCGGCCGCACCGCTGAGGGCTTCTACAACGTCCAGAACGGCATCGAGCCTTGCATCGCTCGTGCGAAGGCATACGCTCCGTACGCCGACCTGATCTGGATGGAGACCGGCACCCCGGACCTGGAGCTGGCTAAGAAGTTCGCCGAAGCTGTTCGCTCCGAGTTCCCGGACCAGCTGCTGGCTTACAACTGCTCCCCGTCCTTCAACTGGTCTGCACACCTGGACGACGACACCATCGCCAAGTTCCAGAACGAGCTGGGCGCAATGGGCTTCAAGTTCCAGTTCATCACCCTGGCTGGCTTCCACGCTCTGAACCACTCCATGTTCGACCTGGCTTACGGCTACGCCCGCAACCAGATGTCCGCTTTCGTGGAGCTGCAGAACCGCGAGTTCGCTTCCGCCAAGGAGCGCGGCTTCACCGCTGTGAAGCACCAGCGCGAGGTCGGTGCAGGCTACTTCGACAAGATCGCCACCACCGTCGACCCGAACTCCTCCACCACCGCCCTGAAGGGCTCCACCGAGGAGGGCCAGTTCCACTAAGCCGCTTGTTTCTAAGCGCTAGGAACTAGCTGCGCGGGCTTTATAGCCTGCACACTGCTAGAACCCGGTCAGCACGAAAGTGCTGGCCGGGTTCTTTCTCTTTCCTGACTAGCAGTTACTACGGATGAAGCCAATGGAAGCTTCGCCCATGCTCCAAAGCCTCCGAATATACTGGTGAGCACCATGGGAAAACCGACTGAACGCACATCTGAACCCAGATCTGAACGCAGACCCGAACGCGCCCCAGAGCGCAACACCGAGCGCAACACCGAGCGCCCCTTCGTCGGCTCCCGCCTTCGCCAACTACGCAAGGAACGCGGCATCTCCCAAGCCCGCCTGGCCGAAATCTTGGATCTCTCCGCCAGCTACGTCAACCAGATCGAGCACGACGGGCGCCCGCTGACTACCGCCGTGTTGGAGCGCATCACCGCTGCCTTCGGCATCGACCCAACCTTCTTCGCCGATCAAGATTCCACTCGCCTGCTGGCGGAAATCCAAGACGTCACCCTAGACCCGGAAATCAGCCCCACCCCGGCGGACGTCACAGAGCTCGCAGCACTGGTGAAGAACCACCCGGACCTGGCCCGCGCCTTCGTAGACCTCCACTCCCGCTACCGGAATGTCTCGGATACCCTCTCGCTACTCACCGAGGAGCGCGTGCAGGGCTCCGCCATTCTTTCCATCACACCCAAGGGTGAACTCTTCGGCCGAGCCTCCGGGCCGGAAGCGTTCTCTATGCCACACGAGGAAGTCCGTGACTTCTTCTACGCCCGGCAGAACTACATCGATGTTCTCGATGTAGCGGCGGAGAAGTTGGCGTCCAAAATAAACATCGGGGCGAACCAGATACACCACACAGAACAGATCCTCGCCGAGCGCCTACAACAGGTACACCAAGTGCAGGTGATTTACTCGCGCGATCTGGGCGATACGCAGCACAAGTTCGATCCGAAGGGGAAGACACTGCACGTGTCGGCGAAGATGCGCCCCGGGCAGATTGCGTTCCGGCTGGCCACCGAACTGGCATTCCTAGAGGCCGGCACGACCATCGACTCGCTGGTCGAGCTGGGGCACTTTCAATCCGAGGAAACCCGAGCGCTCGCCCGGCGCGGCCTGGCTAGCTACTATGCCGCAGCACTGCTGCTGCCCTACCGGCAGTTCCATAGCTCTGCGGAGGAATCGCGCTACGACCTGGAGTTCCTCATGCGCGAATACGGCGTGGGGTACGAGACCGTCTGCCACCGCCTTTCCACCCTGCAGCGCCCCAGCCTGCGCGGCGTGCCCTGGACGTTCGTGCGCGTGGACCGCGCGGGCAACATGTCCAAGCGCCAGTCGGCGACGGGCCTGCACCTTTCCAACTCCGGCGGCACGTGCCCGCTGTGGAATGTATACGAGACGTTTAGCTACCCAGGCAAGATCATGCGGCAGATCGCGCAAATGCCCGACGGGCGGACCTATCTGTGGATCGCCCGCACCGTGAACCATCACCGCGCGGCGTGGGGACAGCCAGGCAAAATGTTCGCCATCGGTTTGGGCTGCGAGCTGCGGCACGCCGGCCGCACGGTGTATTCGGACGGGCTGGATCTGAAGGATACGTCCGCGGCAGTGCCCATCGGCTCTGGCTGTCGGTTGTGCCCGCGCGAGAACTGCCCGCAGCGTGCCTTCCCGCCGATCCACCGCTCGTTGGAGATCTACCCGCACCGTTCGAGCGTGTCGCCCTACTAGCTAGCCGGCACTGGGCAGCACTAGATGGCTGGCGCAGCGCCGGTTAAAGCAGCGCTAACTTTCGTCGAAGAGGCCGACGATTTGCCTGCGCTGCAGTTCGCGGCGGTTATATGTGGCCTCGCGCACCGACTCGTCGGTATCGAAGCTCGAGCCGAGTGCTCCGCCGAGGGTACCTAGTGACGCCGCAAACCATGCCAGCGTCAAATAATCCAGCGGCGTGATAGTGGAGTTCACCTTGTTTTCAAAAAAGGGCACCGGCACAACTGCGGCGCTGACCAGCAGCATCGTCAGGTAGATCAGGGCATAGACGCCGGTAGCGGAGATCAGCACCGTGCCGATGGTGGCCAGGTTATCCATCCGGGCGCGCCACCACTCGACACTGTCGGAGGAAGCCTGTGTGAAGGTTGCATCGGCGCCGACGCTCAACACGGACGGTTCCGCCTTACGGCTATATCCCCCATTCCACAGGCCGTTTTTGTAGATCAACCAGAAGGTCAGGAGGGTAATGGAAAGGATGGTGATCATGATCTGCCGCCACGGGCTGATCAGGTAGGACATCTCCCACACAGAACCATAGAAGATGCCGAAGCCGCCTGTGGCCACGCCCGTGGCCAGGCAGCTGGAGAGCACCTTGAGCAACTGGCCGGGACGGTTGCCGCGGATCATTCCCAACAGCAGGCGCAGGGTGCGCCCACGGCCTTCGAGCACGCGGGTAGTGTCTGCCTCCACGTCGCCGCCCTGGATCTCGTCCACACCCTTTTCGCGCTGGCCAGCTCCGGCGTGCTTGCCGCAGACCAGGCGCGACAGCTCCTGCCACAGTCCTTCTTTGGCTCGCAGCAGGCCAAAGGCAGGCAGGCACAACATGGTGGCCTTGCCCTGCTCGACGGTCTGGCTGATTACCGGCCTGCGGGTGGTCAGCGGCAGGTCTGTGACGTACACCAGCCGGTCCCAGCCGTAATCGCGCAAAATGCCAGGGGCGGTATCTGCAAGACGAACATTTCCGAACTCATCCATGGGCAGGGTCCCGGTTCGGAATTCGAGGATGGGCTTATCCCCGGAAATGTGGTTTTCCGAGGCCTTAGCGAGCTGTTGGAGCATGGCGCGCACGCGCACCGCTGGCAGTCCTCGGTCTGCCAGCAAGCCAATCTTCTCTGGCAAGTCTGGGCACCAATCATGGCAGGGGAAGGATTTGCCCGAAATCCTACTCCACCTGCACCTAACCAGGGAAATACTGGCCGATCGAACCTTCTTAGAGGTTGATCATGTGCCCGCCGGCGATGCCGTGGGCGGCTTCCTTCATTGCCTCCGACAGGGTCGGGTGCGTGTGAACGTTGCGGGAAATCTCCTCAGCCGTCAGGTCGAAGCGCTGTGCCAGAGTCAGCTCCGGCAGCAGCTCAGAGACATCCGGGCCGACCATGTGAGCACCCAGCAATTCGCCGTACTCAGCGTCTGCCACCAGCTTCACGAAGCCCACGCCGTGGCCCAGGCCCTGTGCCTTGCCGTTTGCGGTGTAAGGGAAGGTAGCGACCTTCACCTCACGGCCTTCCTCCTCTGCCTGCTTCTTGGCAGCTTCCTCGGTGTAACCGAAGGAAGCAACCTGCGGGAAGCAGAAGGTGGCGCGCGGCATCATCATGTAGTCGCCCAGCAGCTCGGTCTCTTCGCCGGCGATAACCTCAGCCGCAACCACACCCTGCGCCTCTGCGACGTGAGCCAGCTGCAGCTTGGCGGTGACGTCACCGATGGCGTAGATGTGCGGAACGCTGGTGCGCATTTCGTCGTCGATGTCGATAGCACCGCGCTCAGTCAGCTTCACGCCAGTGTTCTCCAGGCCGTAACCCTCCACACGCGGTGCAAAGCCGATAGAAACCATCACGCGGTCGGCCTTCAGGGTCTCGGACTTGGAGCCATCGGCGGATTCAATGTCCACCTCAACGCCATTGCCTTCGCCCAGATCGCGAACGGCGGTGGTCTTGTGCCCGGTCTTCAGCGTTACGCCCAGCTTCTTGTACTGCTTGGCGATCTCCTTGGAGACGTCCTTATCTTCGTTCGGCAGGACGCGGTTCATGAACTCGACCACGGTGATGTCCACACCGAAGTTGGACAGCACGTAGGCGAACTCCATGCCGATAGCTCCGGCGCCGATGACAACCATGGAGTCCGGCTTGTTCTCGTCCAGGATCTGCTCTTCGAAGGAGACGATGTTGCCGCCCAGCTCTACGCCCGGCAGGGACTTCACAACAGAGCCGGTAGCGATGATGCAGTTGTCGAAGGTGATGGTCTTGCCTGCGTCGTCGCCGTCGGAGACCTCGATGGTGTTGTCATCAACAAAGTTGCCGCGGCCGTTGATCTCCTGAATCTTGTTCTTCTTCATCAGGAAGTGCACGCCCTTGACGATGTTGCCCGAGACCTTGCGGGAGCGCTGGTGCGCCACCTTGAAGTCCATCGAGATGTTGTCGCCGGTAATGCCGTAGGTCTTGGCTTCCTTGGTGATGGTGTGCGCAAGTTCAGCGTTGCGGATCAGCGCCTTCGAGGGGATGCAACCCACGTTGAGGCATACGCCACCCCAGTACTGCTTTTCGATAACGGCGGTCTTCAGACCCAACTGGGCAGCACGAATCGCCGCCACGTATCCGCCAGGGCCTGCTCCGAGTACTACTACGTCAAAATGTTCTTTAGCCACAAGCCCCAAGGGTACTTAATGTTTGTCGCTCGTGTTTAGTGGGCTTCTCTTTACTCTTTACTCCCTCCCCGGTCTCTTTCTTGGGCACTCTTATCGACGCCCCCATCCTCCCGCCTTAGCACAACCACCAACCCATCTTTAACTCCAGTCACACCAGACCCATGAGTAACACCCCCCGTTTTTGGGTTCCCACGGAAAAGTTTTTCCCTCCTTGGGTTCCCATTGTCCCCGCATGTTGGGTAGTATCCCCTTTGTCCTTAGAGATTTACTGTGGATTCCTTGAATGTTTCCGGAATCTTCCAGAAACCTCTCCTGCCCCACGTTCGACTGATCACCCACGCTCCGGGCGAGAATTTTTGACGTTTCCCCAGCGTGCCCCCACAGAAAGATCAATTTTATGAAGCGAAGCATTGTCCGCACTCTCGCCGCTGTCACCGCTGCGATCGCCCCGTTCGCAACCGTCGCGGTCACCGCACCGGCCACTCAGGCTGCTAGCGTTTCCGCTGTTCAAAAGGCAGACGGCCAGGCGCCAGCAAAGCTGGAGATGGGCGCTGAGACCCCGGATCAGCCGGAGCAGGCTACCGCGTGGCGCAGCATCATTAGCTCTCTGCGCGCCAAGGGCTTCGACAACGTGCAAGAGGTCTCCGCTTACTCCCCGTCGATGAAGCGCCACATCCCGCTGGTCGTCATCCAGCCGAAGGACAAGGCAAAGCGCGACAATGCTCCGACTCTGTACATGCTGAACGGTGCCGACGGCGGCGAGGGCATCGCCAACTGGATCCGTCAGACCGACATCGTCAGCTACTACGGCGGCAACGACGATGCGAACAAGGGCACTGTTAGCCCAGGCATCGGCGCTAACATTGTGATTCCGATGAGCGGCGCTTACTCCTACTACACCGACTGGATCACCGAGCCGAACACCCCGTACATCAAGGGGCCGCAGAAGTGGGAGACCTTCCTGACTCGCGAGCTGCCGCAGGCTATCGAGCCAGCTCTGAAGGCTAACGACAAGCGCGCGATCGCGGGCATGTCCATGACCGGCACCACCTCCCTGCTGTACGCACAGCACCACCCGGGCTTCTACGATTCGGTCGGCTCGTTCTCCGGTTGCGCTGCGACCACCACCGGCCTGACCCCGAAGTTCATCAACCTGGTTCTCAACCGCGGTGGCACGGACTTTACCAAGATGTGGGGTCCGATCAACGGTAAGGTCGCCCGCGACAACGATGCCCTAATCAACGCAGAGAAGCTGCGTGGCCAGAAGAACATCTACGTTTCCACCAGCTCCGGCTTCCCGGGTGAGCACGACATGCCGTGGTCCCAGCGTGTGAACGGTCAGCTGTCTTCGGCCGCCCGAGTCATCTTCGAAGGCTCCGTCATCGAGGGCGCGACCAACGCCTGCACCCGCGACCTGGCACGTAAGACCAATTCGCTGAACATCCCGGTGAACTACAACTTCCGCCCGACCGGCACCCACCAGTGGGGCTACTGGCAGGATGACCTGCGCGGCTACTGGGGCGACTTGGTCAACGGCCTGGGCACCGGTGCCAAGCGCCCACCGCTGCAGCCGACCAAGCCGATCTCCCCGGAGCAGTACTGGGAGGGTTCCACCTCGGGCTCTCGCTAGTCCCCTAGTCCACTAGCCCCCAAGAGAGCTAGAGAACTAGAGGGCTAGAGAAGCGCCGACTAACAGCTCAATCAGCTGTTACCACCACTTCCCCCGCCACAGACCATCTCCGTGGCGGGGGTTGTCCTATGCAGATAGTAGTGTGCCTTACATGAAGCAATCCCAACAGCAGCCTCGTCCTTTCCGCAGCTCCCCCATCGCCGGAGCTCGGGATGCCTACACGGGCGTGGACTTTAACCTTGGGTTCCACGTACTGAGCTATGATTTGCAGCTGAACTACGACGTAGAGCCCAATCACCTGCGCGGTGTGGCCAGCTTGGCCGTGGAGAACTACCGTCCACTGAAAACCATGACGTTGGATCTGGCCAACAACCTAGCCGTCAGCCGCGTGGAGGTCACCGGCCACGGGGCGGCTGCCAACAACGGGACGATGAAGATCCGCCGCTTCCGGCACAACGGAAACAAGCTGACGATCACTTTCGTGGAGGAGGTCACGGAGGATCAGTCCTTCGACCTGACCATCAAATACAGCGGCTATCCACGCCCACTGCGCTCTAAGTGGGGCGAGGTCGGCTGGGAGGAAACCGACAACGGCTCCCTGGTGGCAGGACAGCCCAATGGGGCGCCCAGCTGGTTCCCGTGCGACGATACGCCGGACGAGAAGGCAATGTTCCGCGTGGCCATCACCGCCCACCGAGACGTCACCGCCGTTGCCCACGGCACCCTGGTAGAGCAGTTCAACAAGGGCAACAACACCACTCGCGTGTTCGAAACCAACTACCCGATGGCCACCTACCTGGCTGCGGTCTACGTCGGCTCCTACCAGCGGGTGGACTTCCGCAGCGCGGAGCTCGGCCGCAAGACCGTACCTGTATTCGGCTGGCTCCCCGAAGGCACGGAGCACGCCAAGCGTGTCCGCGAGCTGGTCAACGAGGATTTCGGCCAGCAGACGGAGATGGTAGAGGTCTACTCGGAGCTCTTTGGCACCTACCCCTTCCCGGAGTACTCAGTGGTGGTCACGGACGAGGAGATGGAGATCCCGCTCGAGGCTCAGGGCATGAGCATGTTCGGCTGCAACCACGCCGACGGAAAGCACACCTGGGAACGGCTCATCGCCCACGAGCTTTCGCACCAATGGTTCGGCAACTCCGTCGGGCTCGTCGAGTGGCGGGATATCTGGCTCAACGAAGGCTTTGCCTGCTACGCGGAGTGGCTGTGGTTTGAAAAATCGCAAGACATTCCCGCCGCGCACCACGCCTGGGCACACCACCAGGCGCTAGCTAAGAAACCGCAGGACATCCTGCTTATCGACCCCGGAGCGGACGACATGTTCGACGACCGGCTGTACAAGCGCGGAGCCGTCACCGTGCATGCCCTACGCGTACTGCTGGGCGATACCGCCTTCTTCGACATGGTTAAGCGCTGGACCACGCAGCACCGCATGGGCTTGGTGGAAACCCGCGACCTGGAGAACCTAGCGGGCACCGTCGCCGAGGAAAACGGTGTGGCCCGGGGCGAGGTGCAGGGGCTGTTCGACCGCTGGCTACGCTACCCAGAACTGCCCGACTTCCCCGGCGAGACCGTGACCCTCAGCGTTGAGCAACTGCGCGACCTGCCAGCAGGCCCCGCCGCAGAGATGGTCGATGCCTCGGGTCCGGCACGTGCGGTGGATGCCCTGAAGCGCGTCGGGGAGAAGCTGGGCGAGCTCGGCGAGAAAATTCAAGATAAATAGAGCCGTCGAACGGGTTTACCGATGCGCGCCATCTCGCTCGCCACAGTATTCGTGGCCCTCGCCGGTTACCTGGTGATTTGGGTTGCCAACAAAGGGCTGACCACGGCCGGGTACGAGGACTTCATGGTCTACTGGTCGCTGTTCTTCGCGATGACGGGCGTGCTGGACGGGCTGATGCAGGAAACCGCCCGGGCCGTCTCCACCCGGCGCACAGTGATGGACGACCCACAGACTGGCACTGCGCTGGCGAACACTGCGCGGGCGGGCACCCCGCGCCCGTTCGCGCTGACAGGCTACCTCGCACTGGCCATTGGCGCTCTCACGCTAGTTACCGGGCCACTCTGGATCGGTGAACTTGTGCCCAGCCAGACCGGATGGGGTCTGGCGCTGATCGCCGCAGGTCTAGCCTGCTATGCCTTCCAGGCAACACTTTGCGGGCTGCTCTCTGCCAATCACTCGTGGCCAAGTTTTGCCTGGCTAATGGCCATTGATTCCGGAGTGCGCCTGGCGCTGGCCGCCGTTGCGTGGGCCGTCGGATGGCAGCTGTTGGCCTACCTGTTCGTCACGGTAATCGGCGCCGCCACGTGGCTGCTGATCCTCGCCTTTTCCCCCGCTGCGCGCGCCGCGTTGAATGACCGCGCGGATGTGACCACCCGCCCGTTCGTCTCCCGCACAGTCAAGGCCATGGTGGCCTCGGGAGCAAACGCCGTGATGATTACAGGCTTTAGCGTACTGCTGCGCTACACTTCTGGCGCGGACGTGGGTCCCGGGGCGCTGGCCGCCACCATCACCGCCATAACCCTCACCCGCGCGCCGATCCTGGTACCCCTCCAGCGATTCCAGCCCGCGTTGATCGTACATTTTACGAAGCACCGCGAGCGCGTCCTGCGCGCCGCCGCCCTCCCCACCGCTGCGGTGGGGGTCGTCGCAGCCATCGGTGGCATTGCCGCCTACTTCCTGGCAGCACCGCTTATGGGGCTATTTTTTGACGCCGCTGTGATCTCCTCCCCCACCACTCTCGGATGGCTCACACTTGTCTCCGGGGCAACGGCCATCCTGATGATCAGTGGGTCGGCCGCGCTCGCGGCGGACCGTCACAACCTCTATACCGCCGGATGGCTGATCGCCATTTTCCTATCCACAGCGGTGCTGATGCTGGACTTCTCCCCCGACACGCGCGCTATCTGGGCGCTGGCCGTTGGCCCCAGCGTAGGCGCGGCGGTACAACTGGGCGTGCTTGCGCTTGCCGTCCAAAGCACCGCCCAAGCCTCCGCCCAAACAAGGAAAACCGAAACCTAGTTCCGCTGCTGCTCTGGGGTGGGAATGAACTTCTTGGAAGTCAGCGTCACCACGATAAGGCCGATAAGAGCAACCACCGCACCAAAGCCCAACATCTGGGTGTAGGTGAACACATCCTTCAGACGCGACAGAATCATCGGGAAGAAGAAGCCGATATAGGTGATCGTGTAAAAGAACGCGGTCAGGCCACCGAGATCGTCGGCGCTGGCGATGCGCTGCACCTCGGTCAGCCCCGCGATCAGGCACACGCCGTAGCCGGTACCCAAAATCAAGCCGACGGCGATCGTTCCAACCAGCGAACCCACGTGGGCAGTCCACGCGGCAACGATCATGCCGACGATCACTAGCACCAGGCCGAGCTGCTGGGCCTGGGAGTTGTTCGGGTTGATGTATTTACTGGAAACCTGCTGGATTCCAAAGCCAAAGGCCAGGGCAACAGCGGTAATGCCGGCGGAGAAGGCGATGGGGTACGGGACCTGATCCTGGGCCAGGCTCGGCATGATCGCGTAGGCCACGCCCGCGCAGCCGAAGACCCACGGGGCGATAGGAACCACGGCCGTGAGGAAGCGCGGGTGGCGCAGGGATGGGACGTTGAGATCCGACCAAAAAGAGCCCTTGACCTTGAGGTGCGCGTTCTGGCGGGTCTCCGGCACGCCCATAATGCCGACCATCGACAGAGCGCACAGCACGATGCTGATGATGTAGGGGGTTTGGCCCGGTGCCGGCCCCCACTCGGCCAGCACGCCCGCGAACGCTGCCCCCACGGCAAAGCCCAAGGTCAGGGACATCGTGGCGCGGCGAGCTCCCGAACCCGCGTTGGCACTGGGGTCGAAGGCCGGGGTGGAAAGCTCCTTGATCCAGGCACCACCGGCGGTCATCACCATGCCAACGGCGAAACCGCTCAAGAGGCGGCCAGTGAAAATCAGCGGCTCGTTCATCTCTCCCACCGCGATGAGGATGCTGCCAACCAAACTAATGACCGGCGCAGGCAACATGACGATGCGGCGGCCGTAACGGTCCGACAGTGGGCCGCACAGTAGCAGGCCCGCGGCAATGCCGGCGGCATAACAAGCCAGCAGGGCATCGACGAAGACGGAGCCGAAGACGTTCTCGCCACGGTAGAACACCATCATTGGCGTGAATTCGTTTCCCGCGTAAGCGACCGCCAACACGGCACCCGCGACCAACATCCAGTACTTCTTTTGGGCACGGCTCGCCGCACCACGGGTAGAGGGTGCTACGCGGCGGCTTTGCAGGGGTTTATCCTGCACGCTCTGCCCCGGCGTGGGGTTCTTCACTTCCTGATTCGATTCTTCAACTCTGTCTTCGGCCATAAGCCCGATCCTAGCCCTCCCATTAGGGACCACCAACGTAACTAAGAGGTCAGAGGCCTCTCGCACCCCAAAATAAACATGGAATTATTACTAAAATCTTGCGTTGTGGATCACAATTTTGCGTATCCTTGGGTTTATGTCACAAAACAATTCCTTAAACACGACCAAAACCACCGCAACGACTGATAGCTCGGTCACACCGGGCTCGGCCGATGGAATTGCTGACAAGTCCGGTAACGAAATCCACCGTTCCACCTCGGCGCCGCAGACCTTGTCCACGGCTCCCAGTGCGGAAAAGCGGGCGTACATAGCAAAGACCCTGCAGACCGTGCTCGACGGCGACTTCCCCGAAGCACGCGAGGAATCCCGCCGTCTACTGGCGGACCCCGACATCCTGCCGCGCACTGACCTAGACCTCGAGCAGTCCCGCACCCGCACCACCGAGCAGCTCCAACGCGTGCTGGAATCTGGCATGCCGAACGATGCCTTCCGCACCGACCAGGGCGGCACGGGCGAAACTGGCCGCTGCCTGACCTCCATCGAGATGCTGGGTCATGCGGATCTGTCGCTGATGGTGAAGTCCGGAGTTCAGTGGGGACTGTTCGGCGGCGCTGTCGGCAACTTAGGAACCGAGCGCCACCAGGAGATGGTGGGGAAACTGATGAACCTCGAGGCTCTCGGCTGCTTTGCCATGACCGAGCGCGGCCACGGCTCCGATGTGCAGCAGCTGGAGACCACAGCGACCTACGACGCAGACACACAGGAGTTCATCATCAACTCCCCCACCGCCTCCGCCGAGAAGTGGTTTATCGGCAACGCCGCCCGCGACGGTCGCTGGGCGGCCGTGTTCGCGCAGCTCATTGTCCCCGACGCTAAGAACGCGACCGAGGCTGGCGACGACCCGGCGGCCGGGTCCGGCACGACCGAAGCTAGCAGCAGCGCACAGGCTGAATCGCAGGGCGTGCACTGCCTGCTGGTGCGCATCCGCGAGGACGACGGCTCCGCCGTCGACGGCGTGCGCATCGGCGACCACGGCCACAAGGGCGGACTGAAGGGCGTGGACAACGGCACTATCAGCTTCGACAACTACCGCGTGCCCCGCGAAGCGCTGCTAAACCGTTTTGCCGACGTTGATGAGGAAGGTAACTACAGCTCCTCCATCGAAAACCCAAACCGACGCTTCTTCACAATGCTCGGAGCCCTGGTGCGCGGACGCGTAACCGTGGGAGCCGCCGCCGGCGCGGCCGCCCGCACCGCGCTAGACATCGGCGTGACGTACGCGAACCTGCGGCGTCAATTCGCTCCCGACGATTCGCTACCAGAGAACCGCCTGATCGAGCACCGGTGGCACCGCCTGCGCCTCATCCCGCGCGTAGCGCGCGCCTACGGACTGCAGTTCGCCACAAACAAGCTAATTGCGCGCGTGCACGAGCTGGACCAGCTAGGCCTAGATCCGACCCAGCTCACCAAGGAACAGCAGGCCGACCAGCGCGAGGTTGAGGCGCACGCTGCAGCACTGAAGGCCGCCAACACCGCCCACGCAACCGACACAATCCAGGAAGTCCGCGAAGCCTGTGGAGGCGCGGGCTACATGGCGGAAAACCTGCTGACCACGCTCAAGGCGGACTCGGATGTGTTCACCACTTTCGAGGGCGACAACGTGGTGATGATGCAGCTGGCAGCGAAGGAGCTGATGACGGGCTTCGCCAAAGAGCTCGGCGGCTTAAACCCGATGGAAATGGTGCGCTTCGGCCTGGATAGCTTCGGCAACCTGCTGCGCCGCCGCACCGCCACGGATGCGCTGATCCAGAACCTGGTGGATACGTTCAGCGACTCCGAGGAGACCTCGCTATTCGACCCGGCCTACCAGATTAACCTGCTCACCGAGCGGGAGGATCGTCTAATGCGCTCGCTCGCCCGGCGCCTTCGCCCGGCCCGCAAGATGGAAGTGGAGGAAGCAGCCCAGCTTGTGGATCGCGCACAAGATCACCTGTTGGCCGTCGGCTGGGCTCACGTGGATCGCATTATTTTCGAAGCCTTCGTGGAGGCCGAGTCCAAGCTGGATTCGGAAGACGCGCAACGCGTGCTGGAGCAGGTGCGCGACGTGTACTTCCTCAGCTGCATTGTGGACAACGCAAGCTGGTATTTGGAGCAGAACCTGCTGACGGGTACCCGCACCAAGGCTGCCCGCGCCGCGCTGAACGACCTGGTGGACTCGCTGGGTCCCTGGTCGCAGACTCTGGTGGATGCCTTCGGCATCCCGGATCACATCACGGACCTGAAGCTGATGGAGGACTACGACGCGATGGTTCCGAAGTACGAGTCGGATCCGGCAGCCGGGCAGGCGGGGTAATGCAGTCTCTGTAATCCTAGAAATCGGCCAGCCCCGCATGCATATAGTGTTTCCATGCATCCTCTTATCGCGAAGGCGAAGAACTCCGCCCTGACTTTCCCCCAAGTTTTTACGCCTGGTCTTGCAGGCGCAGTTATTCGCTACCTCACGGGTGGTAAGGACAGCGCGCAGTCCGCTGCAGCGCACAAGAAAAGCGTTCACCGTTCGCCCGCTTTAAAAATCGGCGATCCGGGGGAACGCTACACCCCGGAACTGCCGAATGATGGTCGCACCAGCGGTATTAGGGCCGCCCAAAGGGCCGCAGCACAGCCCGTGCCCGCCACCCAGCTGGATAGAAACGTCAAAGAACTAGCCAGCTAGGACGCGGCTTGGGGCATTCTAGAGGCAAGTTAAGGGCACTCTAGGGGCGCGGAACGATAAACTTCCCCGCGCCCGGAATGGCCTCTACTTCCAGGGGAAGAGGCGCGAACTTATCGCCATCCGCGTAACCATTGATGTCTGGCATGTTTATCCGCACGCGCTTCGTCCGGAATTGCTGGATACTTTCTTCTTCCCCGAGGGTGCCCTGGAAGATCTTCCTAAACTTCAGCGCAGCCCGGATGCGGGACATCTGCCCCATCATCGTGACGTCCAAAAGTCCATCATGGTGGTTTGCATCTGGGCAGATGTACATGCCACCGCCATAAGAGCGGGTGTTTCCTATTGCGCACAGCGTGATCTGCTGCTGCAGGACCTGTTGCGATTCGAGCCCCGCATCCAGCACGACCGTCGTCGGGATGGAATGGAAGTTCAGGAACTCCAAGGCGATAGCAAGGTTGTAGCGATTGCGTCCCCTGGGCCATACGATTCGGTTCGTCCGGTCCGAAACCAAAGAATCGAAGCCGGCACACGCGATGGTTCCAAACCAGTAGTCATCCACCGGATCGCCGATGTCTCGCTGGGTGATGTCCGTCCCCTCAGGGAAGGAACGCATGATCCCCAGGTCGGCGGAGGTCCAGAACCCTTCGGCAATCACCTCTGCAGCTTTCACCGGGTCGATTGGAATGCCGTATTCCCGGGCGTGGTCGTTTCCGGTGCCAGCGGGAATAATCCCCAGAGGCTTCCCGGAATTAGCCCGTTCCTGCAGGGCCAGCGCAATGAGGCCATCCCCGCCTGCGACAACCAGAGCATCGATCCGTTCATCAGCCACCATGGCCGCCGCCAGCTGGCGGGAAGAATCCGGGCTGGATCCCTGAATGGCCACGACATCCACGCCCAGTTGGTTAAGGCGTTCCTTCGCCTTCGTCGCCGCCGTCGTGGCGCTTCCCTTGCCAGCAGCGGGGTTGGTGAGAAGCGCAACGCGGCGCACATTCGCGGTTCCGACTTCGAAACCGTTGTGATCGTTGGTTGCCACTAGAGGCTCCGCTTCGCAGAAGGTGCTGCTTGTTCTGCGGACAGGGCAAAGGTCTTCCCCGGGTTAAGGATTCCCGCTGGATCGAGCTCCCGCTTCACAGCCTGCAGGGCGGCGATGCCGAGCTCCCCGACCTCTAGTCCCATCCACGGCAGGTGGTCCGTGCCCACTGCGTGATGGTGAGTAACGGTGGCGTTGTGGGTTGCCATGGCCTCCGACGCTGCGGTTTTGGCCTTGCGCCAGCGTGCCTCCGGGTCCTCCCCTGCGTCGGCGATCACCGTAAAGTACAGCGAGCATCCCTCAGCATAGACATGCGACACGTGGCACATGATCAGCGCGGGCGACCCATCTGCGACGAGAGACTTAGACAGCGCCGATGCAACCGCCTTCTTTAGCCTGGGCACATTCGACCAATCGGTGGCAGTCTCCAGGGTTTCGCACAGCGCACCTGCGTCGATCAGGGAATCGCGCAGCACTGGCGCCCCGAACCGGCCCTGTTCCCACTTCCGCGCCGGGCCTTCGCCCAAGGATTCACCACCGTGGGCCAGAAGGATCGCACGGGTCTCCGCGTGGCGGGATTGTGCGTGCTGCGTGGTTCCCTCGTAGACGCTCAGCGCCAGGCAGCCGGTGTGTGCGGATTCATCCTGCTCGCCGATGTTATCGGTGCTGGTCAGGTTCACGCTGGATTCGATTTCGTCCGACAGGCGCAGAACCGTCGGGCCGGCGCCCGTCTGTTCTACCTCCCGCAGGGCGTTCACGCCGTCGACGAAGGTGGGGAAGCTAAACGCCTCGTACAGCTTCGTATCCGGAATCGGGTGTACGCGGACGCGCACCCTGGTGATGATTCCCAGCGTTCCCTCCGAGCCGAGAAACAGCTGCTTCAAAGCCGGTCCGGCTGCGGTGGCCGGTGAGGCCTGCCCCGGGTACAGAATGCCCTTCGGGGTGACGACGGTCATCGACCGCACCATCTCATCAAACCGCCCATAGCCAGCGGAGTTCTGCCCCGAGCTACGGGTGGCTGCGAATCCGCCGATGGTGGCGTACGGGAAGGATTGCGGGAAGTGCCCCAGTTGCAGGCCGTGTTCGCCAAGCAGCATCTCGGCGTGCGGACCGGAAAGCCCTGCGCCCAGGGTGGCCAGCCCGGACACCGAATCTACATCCTCCAGCTGGTTGAAGCGCGCCAGGTCCAGGCTGATGATGGCCCGGTGTTCACCGCGGACGGGGTTCAACCCGCCGACCACAGAGGTGCCACCGCCGAAAGGAACAACCGCCACGTTGTTCTCCGTACAGTACTGCAGGATCTCCAGGACTTCTTCCTCGGTTCCTGGGGTGACTACCGCGTCGGGGGCGGAAACTTCCTTGTCTAGGCGCCAATCCAGCAGGTCCAAGTAGCTCTTTCCTCGGGAGCGCAGCATGCGGTGCGCATCGTCCACAGACACGTACTGGGATCCCACAATGTTCGCCAGCGCCCTTTCATCCTGGGAGGTCAACTGCGAAGGGCTTAGGCGAATGTCTGCAGCCGGGCGCTGCGGCAGTGTGCCGTTAACGCCCAGCAGCTTGCCCAGCATCTTGCGGATCGATTCCGACAGGGGCTTGGCCTCGTCTTTTGTGCCCCACAGGTTGAACTCCATAGGAGGCAACTGCATACTTTCCCCGCCGTTCAAGCCAGTAGCGGGAGTGTGCTGTTCCTTGTTCGGAACCTGGTTGTCTTTTTGAGTGCTATCCATGCCCTAATTTTATCGGCGAATAGTAATTTGAAAGTATGAATCGGATTCTCGAAGCTACGACTTTCGCCAACCGAACCGCGAAGGACCTCCGTCCTTCCGCCAAGCCGGATTTCAACTACGATGGCGCTGCTCTATCCCCCGAGCGCCGTGCGCAGTTGGTGCAGAAACTACAAGATGGCGCGCGCTATGACCTGGTAGTTGTAGGCGCAGGCGTTACTGGCTCTGGGGTGGCTTTGGATGCAGCAACGCGCGGCCTAAAGGTGCTGCTGCTGGACAAGGAAGATCTAGCCTTCGGCACGTCTCGCTGGTCGTCCAAGTTGGCGCACGGCGGTTTGCGTTATCTCGCGTCCGGCAACATTGGTATTGCCCGTCGCAGCGCCGTCGAGCGTGGCATTTTGATGGAGACCACCGCGCCCCACCTCACACGCGCCCTCGGCCAGATCGTTCCCGTCATGGACGAGTTCTCCGCCGCAAATAGGGTGCTGCCCCGCCTGGGATTTATCGCCGGTGATGCTCTGCGCATCGCGGCTAAGACGTCCGGCAAGACGCTCCCACGCTCCCGCACCATCTCCGCCGATCGCGTGGCCGAGCTGTGCCCTGCCGTGGATCGGGAAAAGACAAAGTTCGGGTATCTGAACTACGACGGACAGCTTTTTGATGACGCCGCCCTAGTCACAGCTCTTGCGCGTACAGCCGGGGGTTACGGGGCGGACGTGCTGACACATTGCAAGGCCACGGCGATCCAGGGGACCACCATCGAACTGGATCTGGATGGCTCTGCAGAAAAGATCACGGTCACGGCATCGGCCATCGTTAACGCCACCGGTGTGTGGGCGGGAGATCTGGATAAGTCCGTCACTGTCACTCCGTCCCGTGGCACTCACCTGGTTATCGATGCGAACAAGGTTGGCAACCCGGAGGGCGCCCTGACCGTCCCTGTACCCGGGGCCACGAACCGCTTCTGCTTTATTCTGCCCACCCAGCTAGGCCGTTGCTATATCGGACTCACGGATGAACCAGCTCCGTTAGAAGAGGAACCCTCCGCACCCGAAGAGGATGTCGAATGGATCCTCAACGTCGTTAACCAGGCACTCAAGGTGAAGCTGACCAGTGAGGACGTCATCGGTAAGTTTGCGGGTCTGCGCCCCTTGGTGCAGCTGGCAGACTCCGGAAGCAAAGCCACCGCAGATCTGTCCCGAGAGCACGCCATCTTGGTGCACGATCGCCTGGTCACGGTCACCGGCGGCAAGCTCACCGAGTATCGACTCATGGCAGAGCAGACAGTGGATCGGGTTCTCAGTGAAGGGCTGCTGCAGGGCATCCCCACCGGCCCCTGCGTCACAAAGTCCACTCCCCTGATCGGTGCACCGGAACTACCCGAACAGCCCGGCCACACAGACCAGACATCCGACCTGGTCGAACGCGCCGACGAACCAGTTGCTCCAGGCCTTGGCGTCACTCGCGGCCGCCTGAGCTTCGCCGTTACCCATGAGGGAGCTCGCACGGTGGCCGATATCCTCGACCGCCGAACCCGCATCGGCTTAGTACCGACGGATCGCTCGGCTGCAGAGCCGGCCGCCAGGGAGGTTCTGGTCGCCGCCGGGTTGGGCTAGGCACTACCGCGCCCTGGGTGCTCCTCGTCAAACCACACATCGTATTCTTAGAGAATGAGTTCAACCCCTTCCGCTTCCTCAGATAACCCCAGTTCGCACGTCGACTCGAACGCTGGCGATGCCAAGCTGGGAAGTGGACTGAAGGTTCGCCACCTCACAATGATGGGCCTGGGCTCCACCATCGGCGCCGGGCTATTCCTGGGCACTGGCGTGGGTATCGAGGCCGCCGGTCCTGCCGTACTTTTGGCTTACATCGTCGCGGGCCTCATCGCCATACTCGTGATGCAGATGCTGGGCGAGATGGGCACCGTCATCCCCGCCTCCGGTTCCTTCTCCGAATACGCTGAACACGGCATCGGGCGCTGGGCTGGCTTCACACAGGGTTGGATTTACTGGCTGGCCACGGTGGCGGTGCTCGGCGCCGAAATTACCGGTGCGGCTAGCTTTATAGGGGCATGGTTCGGTATCGACGCCTGGATCCCCGCCGCCGTATGCGTGCTTTTCTTCGGAATCGTGAACCTGCTGCAAATCCGCGCTTTCGGCGAGTTCGAGTTCTGGTTCGCGTTCATCAAGGTGGCCGTGCTGGTGGCCTTCCTGGTCATCGGATTCCTGTTGGTATTCGGTCTTCTGCCGGGGCACACTTTCATCGGCACGGAGGTCTTCACCGCCGATGGCTTTATGCCCAACGACGTGGGCGGTGTGGCCACGGCGATTCTGGCCGTGGCATTCGCCTTCGGAGGCATTGAGGTGGTAGCCATCGCTTCTGCAGAATCCGAGAATCCCCAGCGCTCGCTAATCAACGCGGTGCGCTCCACCATAACCCGCATCTCGCTGTTCTACCTGGGTTCGGTGCTGGTGATTACCTTCCTGCTCCCCCACTCTTCGCTGGGGCAGGCAGAAAGCGCGGCCGATAGTCCCTTCACCCGAGTGCTGAACCTGGCGGGTATTCCGGGCGTCGTCGGTTTTATGGAAGCCATCATCGTTCTGGCGCTACTTTCTGCCTTCAATGCGCAGATCTATGCCTCCAGTCGCATGATGTTTTCCCTTGCCAAGCGCCACGAGGCACCCCAGATTTTCACCCGCGTCGACGGTCGAGGCGTGCCTGTCGCTGCGATTGTTCTCTCGGTGTGTTTGTCCATCGTGATGGTGGTTCTGAACTACCTGGATACGGGTTGGTTACTGACATTCATGCTGAACTCCGCGGGAGCTTCGCTGCTGATCGTCTGGACGTTCATCGCCGTCTCCCAGCTGCGCCTGCGCCGCCGTCTGGAGCAGCACGCGGGCGACGCGTTGCCGATCCGCATGTGGGGTTTCCCCTGGCTGACCATCGCCACGCTGGTTGTCCTGGCGGGGCTGGCTTTGCTGATGTTGACGGATCCGGGTTCCCGGGTGCAGCTGTTCTCTGCGGCGACGATGTTCGCGATCCTGGTGGTGGCCAGCTTCGCCAACTCCGCCATCCGTGGGCTGAGCCCCTTCGAGAAGCTGCCCCTGCCGGAAGTTTCCCCACAGTCCCGCTAACCCCGGTCTCTCCGCCAGCCTCCTGCCCCCAGCTTCAGAAGAGCCGTGCTGTCGCCTTAGAGATGAAGACTGCCGGATGGCGCTGTAGAGTTCTGAGCGCCAACTAGGCCATAAATAATGCCGAAGATGATTCCCAGCGGTGCAAAGAGGGGGACGCGCAGCCAAGCCGGGGTGTTTTCCCAGATGGTATCCAGTGAGCCGAGCGGGGACTTAGTGTTCGGAGTTTCTGCAGCCTGTACTTGGGTTGTGGGGGTGTGGGTTTCGGCCTGGGCAGGTGCGGCGAGACACGCGGCGACGGTTGCGGCGGTAACGCCAGCGATGAGCGACTTGCGAATCTTCATTGGGGAACAATCCTTTCTGAAGGGGTTCGGGTAGAGATGCGCAAAAGCCTTCTTTGCCCCGGGTGCGGTTCCATGAATGATTGGACGAATGATTGGACGCAGACTCATGGAAGGAGCCCGAGTTTCCGGCTGGAAACAAGCCATCAACCACATGGCCGTGGCCTACCCCGACCGCTTCGACAAATACCTATAAACCTAGCCCCACACACAAACAACTTGACACACCCCTACTGCCCCCTCGCAGTGTCGAGCGTTTCGTTTATTTCGTTTAACGGTTAGCATAGGACCATGACGCACGCACAAGACAACGACACAGCCCATACCAAGGCAACGGCCCAGAAAGCCCTTCGAAAACTTAACCGCGCCCTTGCAGGGGACACAGACCTCGGCGACGTCGATGTCATCACTGAGGGGACAAACGAACCAATCCGTCTGCCCCGTGATGTTGCCGAGCTACTCCGCGAGATCTTGGCTAACACTGCCGCCGGGCGCACTGTCGGTATTATTCCCACAAGCGCAGAGCTGACCACGCAGCAGGCGGCAGATCTGCTGAACGTGTCCCGGCCGCATGTCGTCAAGCTTCTAGACCAGGGCATACTCAAAGGGCATAAGGTAGGCACTCACCGGCGCCTGTACGCCTCTGACGTGCAGGATTTTAAGCACCAGAGAGCCCTTGAACAGCGTGCCGCTGCCGATAAGCTCGCAGTTCTCTCCGATGAATTAGGACTGTATGAATGAGCGGCTTCACTGTGGTCTACGACGCGAATGTGCTCTACCCCAGCATGCTGCGCGATGTTCTGATCCGGTTAGCGAACACCGGGATTTTTCAGGCACGGTGGACAGACACGTCCTCGCTGCAGCCATCCGATGCAGTGCACAGGTGATCGTCACGGAAAATAGGCGCGATTTCCCAGAGTCCGAACTGAAAAAGTACGACATCGAGATTCAATCCGCAGACGAGTTCCTTTGTGACCAAATCGATCTCTGCGGCCCGCTAGTTCATCAAGCAATCACCTACGCAACTGCTGCTTTTAAGCACCCTCCAAGAACCGTTGATGACGTACTTGACTCACTAGCAAAGGCTGGGGCGCCGGAAGCTGCAGAATTGCTTCGCCGTTAGTGACGCGATGAGAAGGTTCATTCGATTGAAGTCCCTGACGATCCGGTCAAGATCGCCAGGGACCAGCGATGGGGTCAAGACGCACTTTTGTCCTTTAACCCCCAAAAAACCTTATTGGAAGAAAGGCCAGCCACCCCTGACCTAAAAGTGAAAACGGCGCCTCGGAAAAAGAAAAACCGAGGCGCCAGTTTGTCCATGATGTCGCGACTGAAGTGTCAACCATGTCGCGACTCATGACAATGGAGCCGCTTGCGAGAATCGAACTCGCGACCTTTTCATTACGAGTGAAACGCTCTGCCGACTGAGCTAAAGCGGCGCGTACATTAAGTACGAAGCGTTATCCTAGCCGACGAGCCCACCCAGCTCCAAAACGCCACCCTACGCCGACTCCGCACGCCGCTAGGCCACCCCGCAGCACTGCTGCAGGCGCCCCGCCATCGCGTCCAGCGCCACCTCCGGCCGCACGTTGTACCCCAGCACCTCACGGCATTCCATCACGGCATCGATGCAGCTCACCAACGCCGACGCACTGTTCCGGCGCGCCAGTTCCTTCGACGTCGCTGCCATGTCTGGATGCTGGTGGCCGCCTACCGGCACACCTTCGTCGTCCACTGCACCCGCGGCCTGCAGCATCGCGTCGCGGTACAGCCCAGCGATGTCGATCAACGCCAGGTCTAACGAGTCACGGGTCCTTCTTGTGCGCCTGTTCTTCTGTTCTTTCTCTAACTCTTTCATTCTTCCGGACGCCCCCCGCTGGGCCTTCGCCGCACCCTTACCTTTCGCGCCTACGCCAAGACTGCTCTCCAGATCCTCGCGCTCCCGCTGATCTAGCTTTTCCAGCTCGCTGGCGGCCTCTTCCTCGGCCTTCTTCACCAGTTCAGCGGTGAAACGGTAGAGCGCGTTGGGCTCGTACACCAACTGAGGCAGCTTTAGCGCAGTGGCGCGCTTGGTCCGAGCGGCCTCGTCCCTGGCCAGGTGGCGGGCTCTTCCAATGTGTCCGGCAGAGACGTCGGCGGCCCATTGGGCTTGGGTTTCGTTGAGCCCCAGGGTGGCGTCACTAAGCAAAACCCCTTTGACCGCCGCCGGCGACGGAGTGGGCACGTACACGTGCCGGCAGCGCGACCGCAGCGTGATCGCAATGTCCGAGGGGTCGGTCGAGGGTGCGCACAGCAGGAAGACGGTGCGGGCGGGGGGCTCCTCGACAGACTTGAGCAGAGCGTTGGCAGCGGCATCGTTCAGGCGGTCGGCATCCTCCACAACCACGACGCGCCAGCGGGCGACGGTGGGCATGTTCGCGGCCTCGTGGATGGCCTCGCGGATCTCGTCGACGGTCAGCACCACACCGTTGGTCGAAACCCAGAGGATATCCGGGTGGGTGCCTGCGGCGGCGCTACGGCACTGGTCGCATTCCCCACAACCGCCGTGCGGGCAGACCAAGGCGGTGGCAAAAACCTTCGCCGCGATCGATCGACCCGACCCGGGCGGGCCGGTGAACAACCACGAGTGAGTCATCGCCTGCGGATCCTCCACGGCCCGCTGCAACGGGCGGCGGACAGACTCCGCAGTAATGCGCCCGAAAACTCCCGCTACGACGTCTGGGGCGCCAGCCGTTGTGGTTTCCGTCATGGTTACTCAGTGTAGCCGGGGTGCGGACGGGCGCACCCAGCGTGGGGCACGGTGCGATAGTCTGAAGGGCATGAAACAATTGCTGCGCTACCTTTCGTGGGCCTGGGGAACCTCCTGGCCCCTGTACGCAGCAACCGTTCTGGCCACGAACGTCATCGGCGCGACCGCAGTGGCGACGTTCCTGCGTTTTTTGATTCCCCTGCCCGCCGCGCGCGAGCTGACGAGCCCGGATACCACCATCGCCACGCTGTACATCATTTATTTCGGCGTGGCCGTGGTCGCGGGCATTGCGATGACGTTGTACTTCTTTGCGCCCGTGCTGCGCTGGCAGCGCACGCCGAAGGCCTACGACCCAAACATGGTGCGCGACCTGGTGCTGCGCATCCCCCTGTTGCAGACCATCACGGGCATCGTGCTGTGGGCAATAGGTGTGGTGCTGTTTACTGTCGTGGCCTGTCGGCACAGTACGGAATGGGGCATCACCGTCGCTGTAACGGCCACGCTAGGCGGCATGATGGTGAGCTTGATGACGTATATGGAGGCCGAACGCCTCGTGCGCCCCGTCGCCGCGAAAGCTCTGGCCAAGGGCGCCCCGGATCATTCGCGTCTCTCCCCGCTATCGCACCGTCTGATGACGACCTGGGCGCTGACCTCCGCCGTGCCGGTGCTGGGTATGGTTCTGCTGCTATTCGCAGCGGCTACCGACTTCTACCCCGAGAACTCTCGCGGCATCATCCCTGCAATGCTGGCCCTGGCACTGACTACCCTGCTGACCGGCTTCATGGGCACCACCTTGTTCTCTATGGCTGTGGCCGACCCTATCCGCGAGCTGCAGTACGCCATCAACCGCGTGCGCCGCGGCCAGGTGAACACGGACGTGCGGATCTACGATTCCTCCGAAATCGGTGTGCTGCAGGCCGGTTTTAACGAGATGATGCGCGGCCTGCAGGAGCGCCAGCGGGTATCGGACCTCTTCGGCCGCTACGTCGGCACAGAGGTCGCCCGCCGCGCGCTGGAAGAAAAGCCAGAGCTCGGAGGCGAGACCCGGCGCGTAGCCGTGCTCTTCGTGGATGTGATCGGCTCTACCGGCTTCGCCACCGAGAAGGAGCCGCAGCACGTGGTGAAGGCCCTCAACGAGTTCTTCGACCGCGTGGTGGAGGTCGTCCACTCCAACAAGGGAATTATCAACAAGTTCGAGGGCGATGCCGCGCTGGCCGTGTTTGGTGCTCCCCTGCCCCTGGACGATGTGGCCGGGCACGCCCTGGCCGCCGCCCGCGAGTTGAAGGCGAAGCTGCAGGGTCTGGAATTCGTCGCGGGAATCGGCGTGGCTGCCGGCTCCGTCGTGGCGGGCCACATCGGCGCGAAGGATCGCTTTGAGTACACCGTCATCGGCGATGCTGTAAACCAGGCCGCCCGCCTGACGGACCTGGCGAAAAAGACCCCCGGCCAAGTGCTGACAAGTGCTGCGACGCTGCGCGCGGCCAACGAGGCCGAGCAGGCCCGCTGGACAATGATGAAGTCCGTGGAACTGCGCGGCCGTCGCGAGATGACCCAGATCGCTCGCCCCATACGCGCCACCCTGGCCGATCGCTCGGAAGCCTAGGCCCCGCGCCGCACCGAGGCGATGGGGAGGTTTCTTGCGGACGCCACCTCGTCCCACCACACCGCCGTCTTCTGCCCCACTGCGGCTGCTAGCTGCTCGGCGGTCATCCCCTCGGACTGCAGCTGTGTGGGCGTGGTGCCTTCCGGCAGGAGGCCTTCTGCGCCCAGCGCTTCGATAAGGCCGACGAAGAAGTGCGGTTCCAGCGCGGCGATAGCCACCCAGTTACCACATTCAGCCTGGTAGAGGCCATAGCCCGGCAGCAACCCACCCAACAGGGTATCGGGGCCAGTGAGGCGGAAACGCGCGGGCGTGGCGAACTCCGCAGCCATGTCTGCAAGAGCGACCTCGTGGTAGCTACCCTGGCCGGTTGCAGCGGCCTGCCACAGGGCGGCCAGTGCTTGGGAGACGGCGCGTTCCGCGCCCGCCAGGTCCGCGATAGGCACCACGGGCATGGCGGGGGTATCGCCGTGGAAGGACAGCGTGCCCGCGTGTGCCTCGTAAGTCAGGTCGTGGCCCGCCACATCCACGTGCTCTCCGGAGTGGCCGACGATTGCCACCTGCGCCAGAGTCGGGAAGCGCTCGTGCAGCTCCTCCCAGCCCAGGCCTAGGCGCTGCAGGGAAGCCGGTCGGGAACTCGTCAGCAGCAGGTCCGCCTTGGCCAACAGTTCATGCAGTTCCTGCAGGCCGGACTCCTGCTTCAGGTCGATGCTGCGCACCTCTTGCCCCTCCACCAGGTGCTGGTAGTACGGCTCGCAGTACAGACGCATGGGGTCAGCGGCCTTGCCGGGGCCTTCGACCTTAATGACGGTGCCGCCGAGCTCGTGCAGGCGTTTCGCGGCGACGGGGCCGGGCAGGTTCGGGGCGAGGGTGACAACGGTGAAGTTCGGAAGCTGGTTCATGCCCCGAACGTATCAGTTCCTCTGCAAAAGTATGCGGGTTTTAGCGGGACTTCTTCACCGTGCGCTTCGTCAGCGTCGGCGGCTTCTTAGCCGTCTTCTTGGCGGACTTCTTTGCAGCCTTTTTGGTGGCTTTCTTGGAAGTCTTCTTGGCGGACTTTTTAGCCGACTTCTTCGCAGCCTTGCGGCTGGACTTCGCAGGGGCTGATCCCTCGGCGGCCTGCTTGGCGCGGCGCTCAGACAGCAGCTCGTTCGCGCGGGCATCCGTCATGGTCTCCGGAGTATCGCCCTTGCGCAACGAGGCATTGGTGGTACCGTCCGTGACATAGGCGCCGAAGCGGCCGTCCTTGACCGTCATTGGCTTACCGGACACGTCATTATCGCCCAACTGCTTCAGCGGCGGCTGCGCGGCAGCACGGCCACGGCGCTTCGGCTCGGCGTAGATGCGGCGAGCCTCGTCGAGGGTGATGGTAAAGATCTGCTCCTCGTTGGCCAACGAGCGGGAATCCTTGCCCTTCTTGAGGTAAGGCCCGTAGCGCCCGTTCTGGGCGGTGATCAGCTCGTTGTCACTCGGGTCGACGCCCACCTCGCGCGGCAGGCTCATCAGCTTCAGAGCCTCTTCCAGCGTCACGCTTGCCGGCTCCATGTCGCTGAACAAGCTGGCGGTCTTAGGCTTCAGCGTCTCCTCGACGATCTGCTTGACGCGCTTTTCCTTCTGCGCCTGGGCAGTCTTCGTCTCGCGACTCAGTGGCTTCTTTCCCTCGGCCTCGCGCTCGCGGTCCTGCTCGTCGCGCTCGGCCTCCCACGTCTTCACAGCCTCCTCGGCCACGCGGGTTTCCTCGTCCTCGCCGAGCACCTCGGTGACGTAGGGGCCGTAGCGCCCCTCGCGGGCGACGATGGTGCGCCCGTTGGCCGGGTTGGTGCCCAGCTCGCGACCGCCCTGCGGGGTGGCGAAGAGCTTCTCGGCCGCCTCCAGAGTCAGCCCATCGGGAGTCATAGATTCAGGCAGGTTCGCGCGCTGCACCTCCGGCTCAGCGCCCTCAGCAGCGCCCTCCGGCAGCGGCTTGATGCGCTCCAGGTAGGGGCCGTAGCGACCCACGCGCACGACAATCGGCACACCGTTGTCGTCATCGAAGATGTGCAGGGAGTTCACCCTACGCGCGTCGATCTGCTCCAGGTTGTCGCCCACGATGTGCTTCAGCCCACCCAGGCGCGGAACGACCGCGCCCGGGGCCTCCGGGCGGGAATCATCGCCGAAGTAAAAGCCCTTCAGCCAATTCACGCGATCCTCGTCGCCCGCGGCGATAGCATCCAGCTCGTCCTCCATTGCGGAGGTGAAATCGTAATCCACCAGTGCGCCGAAGTTCTGCTCTAGCAGGCCGACCACGGCGAAAGCCACCCAGGAAGGAACCAGCGCGTTGCCGCGCGGCAGCACATAGCCACGATCCTGGATGGTGCGGATGATGGAAGCGTAGGTAGACGGGCGGCCAATGCCCATCTCCTCCATCTTCTTCACCAACGAGGCCTCGGTGTAACGGGCCGGCGGGTTCGTCGAGTGGCCGTCGGCTTCCACGTCGCGGGCGTTCAGCTCATCGCCCGTGGTCAGCTGCGGCAGGCGCTTCTCCGCGTTATCGGCCACGTCGCGGCCGTCGGCGGTGCGGCTGACCTCCACGTAGGCCTTCAAAAAGCCGGGGAAGGTCAGGGTACGGCCAGTGGCACTGAACTCGCAGGTCTCGCCCGACGTCGCATCGCCGGCAACGGTGACCTTCATCGACTGGCCCTTCGCATCGGCCATTTGGGAGGCCACGGTGCGCTGCCAGATCAGCTCGTAGAGCTTGAACTCCTCGGCATCCAGCTGGTTGCTCAGCTGGCCGGGGGTCTGGAAGGTTTCGCCCGCCGGGCGGATAGCCTCGTGAGCCTCCTGCGAGTTCTTCACCTTGCGGGAGTACTGGCGCGGGCCGTCTGCCACAAACTTCGCACCGTAAAGCTCCTTGGCCTGCTTGCGGGCGGCCTCGATACCGGCAGTCGACAGTGTGGTCGAGTCGGTACGCATGTAGGTGATGTGGCCGTTTTCGTACAGTCGCTGCGCAATGCGCATCGTGCGCTCCGAGGTGAAGCGGAGCTTCCGGCCGGCCTCCTGCTGCAGAGTGGAGGTCATAAACGGCGGGTACGGGCGGCGGGTGTAGGGCTTTTCCTCCACCGCGGTGACGGCGAAATCCTGGCCTTGCAGGCTCTCGGCCAGGGATTTTGCCTTTGTCCCATCCAACACGAATGTTTCCTTCGCGCTGGCCTTCAGCTTGCCGTCGTCGCCGAAGTCACGCCCCTGGGCCACGCGTTTGCCGGCCACCGTTGCGAGACGTGCTTCGAAGGAATCCGGTGCGGCGGCGTCGAGAGAAGAAGAAACAGCATCGACTACCCCGAAGGTGGCGCTGAGATCCCAGTACTCGGCGGCGATGAACTTCATACGCTCGCGCTCGCGCTCGACGATCACACGGGTGGCAACGGACTGCACGCGACCGGCGGATAGGCGCGGCATGACCTTCTTCCACAGCACCGGCGAGACCTCATAGCCGTACAGGCGATCCAGTACGCGGCGGGATTCCTGCGCATCAACCAGGTCGTAATCAAGCTCGCGGGTGTTCTGCGCGGCCTCGAGGATGGCGTTCTTCGTGATTTCGTGGAAAACCATGCGGCGCACCGGCACCTTCGGCTTCAGCACCTCAAGCAGGTGCCACGCGATCGCCTCGCCCTCACGGTCGGGGTCAGTCGCCAGATACAGCTCATCGACCTGCTTGAGCTTGGCCTTCAGGTCGGAGACCTTCTTTTTCTTATCCGGGCTGACGACGTAGAGCGCCTCGAAATCTTTATCGACGTTGACGCCCAGACGCGCCCACGGCTCCTTCTTATACTTGGCCGGTACGTCTGCCGCGCCCCGGGGGAGGTCACGGATGTGCCCGACGGAAGCCTCGACGATGTAATTCGGCCCCAGGATCGGAGCGATCTTCTTCGCCTTCGTCGCCGACTCAACGATCACTAGACGCTTGACGTCATCGTTTGCCATCGGTTGAATTCACACATCCTTCAAGAATCTAAGGTTTGCCGGGTGCCATTGTTTATACAGGTTTATCGCAATGGTTCTTTCCGGGGGCCACTTACGCATTTCTAAGCGACACTACGCGGTTTACGCAATTTATTTGCAACCGGGGTAGGCGCGGCCTTAACCGGCGAAGCCCCCGCCTGGGCGCGATATGCACCGCGGGCGGGGGCTTGCTAAAACCCTGTGGGTTTAAAGCGCCGTGACGTTCTGAGCCTGCGGGCCCTTGGCGCCCTCGCCGATCTCGAACTCGACCTTCTGGTTCTCTTCGAGGGTGCGGAAGCCGCTGCCCTGGATCTCAGAGTAGTGGACGAAGACGTCGGAAGATCCGTCGTCCGGGGCGATGAAGCCAAAGCCCTTCTCCGCGTTGAACCACTTGACGGTTCCCTGTGCCATGAATTTTCTACCTATCTTGTTGAATCTGTCCGGCGCAAGTCTGCTGCGACCACCAAACGCCGAGGTCGGAAGATACTTCGTTTCCAACCCAATCGGCCCAAAACCCAGCGAGACCCCACCTCACGCCGAGGCGAGCGGAAAAGTGCCGAGGATTTTAATAACCACTCGACAGTCTGCCACGTTCCGGGGAAAACAATCGGACGAGGGGGGATTCTCACCGGTCAGTAACTTGTATCCACCCCCTAATGGGTCTAAAACAGACGGTAATGCCCGCCCCCACTCCCCCTACCCCTGATTCCGCCGCCGATTCCACATCCGGCACGGCGCAGAGCTCTGCGCCTGGCACTGTGCCCAGCTCTGCGCCGTCGTTCGGTGAGGAGTTACTAGCCGACCTGACGCCGGAGTTTCCACGATCCACGGTCACCCACACACGCACCATCCCCGCGCGCCCGTCGCAGACTGCCGATTGGCCGGAATGGGCCGACGAGACGCTGGTGAAGTATCTGCACGAGCAGGGAATTAGCGCCCCGTGGTCGCACCAGGTGGAAACCGCGAACCACGCGTATGCGGGGCGGGATGTGGTGGTCTCGACCGGCACGGCGTCTGGAAAAAGCCTCGGCTACCAGCTAGCGACCTTGAGCCACCTGGCTACGGCGAGCACCGCGACGGTCCTTTATATTGCGCCGACGAAGGCGCTGGCGCAGGATCAGCGGGCGGCGCTGTCCAAGATGTGCGCGGGCGCGGTGAACTTAAACGACATCATGGTGGCCACCTACGATGGCGATACCCCGCCGGAAACGCGGCGAGTGATCCGCGATCAGGCGCGGGTGATCGTGACGAACCCGGATATGCTGCACGCCTCGATCCTGGGGAATCCACAGTCGTGGAGCCGGTTGCTGCGCACACTGCGCTACGTGGTGATCGACGAGTGCCACGTCTACCGCGGGGTATTCGGCGCACACGTGGCGATGGTGCTGCGACGCCTGCTGCGGCTGTGCGCGGCGGCACCGACGATCGTTCTAGCCTCTGCAACCAGTGTGGACCCGGCGGCGCACGCACGCAGGCTGACCGGGCGCGCGGAAGTAGCGGCGGTGACCCGGGATGGCGCGCCTGCAGGTGAACGAACCGTCGCACTGTGGGAGCCGGGGTTCCTCCCCGAGGCGGAAGGCGAAAACGGCGCACCGGTGCGACGGGCGGCGAACTCCGAGGCGGCGGACGTGATGGGGCTGGCGATCGCCCAGGGCGCGCGCACGCTGACGTTCGTGCGTTCCCGCCGCGGTGCGGAGGTGGTATCTGTCGCCGCTGCCGAGAAGCTGGGGGCGCTAGGCCGCAGCGCCGATGCCGTTCGGGTGGCGGCGTACAGGGCGGGCTACACCCCGGAGGATCGCCGCGAGCTGGAGCGGCGCTTTGATAATGGTGAGCTGTTGGGAATCGCCTCGACGAATGCACTCGAGCTGGGGATCGATGTCGGCGGACTGGATGTGGTGGTGACCAGTGGCTTCCCTGGAACCATCGCGAGCTTCCGGCAGCAGGCGGGGCGCGCGGGCAGGCGCGGCCAGGGCGCACTGGTGGTGCTGGTGGGTGCGGATGACCCGATGGATACGTATCTGTTGCACCATCCGGAGGCCCTGTTGGACCGGCCGGTGGAGAACACGGTGTTCGACCCGACGAACCCCTACGTGCTGGCCGACCATGTAGTGTGCGCAGCGGCGGAAAAGCCGCTGACCGAGGCGGAGGTTACCCGCTGGGGTGCCGAGCGCGTGGTGGAGCACCTCTTGGGCCGGGGTGTATTGAAGCGCAGGCCACGGGGCATTTTTGCGGACTTGCAGGCGGCCGAGCAGGTGCATGCGCAGGTCTCTATCCGTGGTGGGGCGGCGAACCAGGTGGCGATCGTGGAGGCCGACTCCGGCCGACTGTTGGGCACGGTGGACGAATCGCGTGCGACGTCGGATGTGCACACCGGGGCGGTGTACATGCACCAAGGCGAGACTTTTGTGGTGCAGCTGCTGGACCTGGAGGAATCTGTGGCGTGGGTGCGGCCCGAGTTCCCGGAGTACACCACGCAGGTGATCCGCGATACGGACATTGCGGTGCGCCGTACTCGGGGAACGCACAAGATATGCGATGGGGTGTGGCTGGCAGATGTGGATGTGGAGGTTTCCCACACCGTCAGTGGTTATCGAAAGCGCCTGCCGGGCGGCGAGATCCTGGAGACCGTGCCGTTGGAAGTGCCGCCGGAGTCTCTGCGCACCCGCGCAGTGGCTTACACCGTGGATCCAGATTTGTTGTTGGACCTGGGCTTGCCGGAGCCGACATGGCCGGGCACGCTGCACGCTGCGGAGCATGCGGCGATTGGCCTGTTGCCGCTGATTGCGACGTGCGACCGGTGGGATATCGGTGGGGTGTCGACTGCTTTGCACACCGATACGGGTCTGCCAACGGTGTTTGTGTACGACGGTTACGCAGGTGGTGCGGGCTTTGCAGAGCAGGGCTTTGCGCGCTTTGCCGAGTGGATGGCCGCCACCGCCGAGACCGTGGAGACCTGCGAGTGCGAGTCCGGCTGCCCTTCCTGTGTGCAGTCGCCGAAGTGCGGTAATGGCAACGATCCGCTGTTTAAGGCGGGTGCGGTGTTGTTGTTGCGGGCACTGGCCGATGCCGCGGGCTAATTCGCCGGTTTTTTATGACGCCGCACGGGAGGGTTGCTTTAACCATATACTTTCCCTCATGAAGTCATTTTTTAAGAAAAACCATTCTGGCTTGCGTAAAGGGGCCGCAGCAACCATCGCGGGAGTGACGGCTCTAGCGGTATCTTTCGGTTCAACGAGCCTTGCTATGGCACAGCCATTAGCACCGTCTGGGGTGCATTCCAGCGCCGCTACGTTGGTCAACCGCGGGGAAGCCATGCGAACACCCGCCCCCTATGCGGGCGCTACTTTCGATAGCGGTCTGAAGATCGGCAAGGTACCCGCCGAACCGGGAATACTTATGAACACTGTTCGCCTCGACCCGAAGGTTGGGCTGTCGGCGGCGGGGCAGCAATTCCGGTTTAGCTATTCCACAACCAATCAGCACGGCGCGGTAGCCCCTTCCACAGGTGCGATGTTCTTCCCTAAGGGCAAGCCTCCGGCAGGCGGCTGGCCCGTGCTGGCGTGGGCGCACGGGACCGTGGGGTTGGCAGATCAGTGCACCCCATCCATGAATCCGCGGTCTGCGCGGGATACGGACTATTTGAACCACTGGCTGAACCAGGGCTATGCCATCGTAGCCAGCGACTATGCCGGGATGAGCACCGATGGTCTCATGAGCTACCTCAACGGTAAGTCCACTGCAGCTAACGTTGTGGATTCCGTGATCGCTGCACAGGATCTTCCTGCAGTGAGGCAGGGTGGCCAGACGCTTTCGCGCAACTGGGCAGTTATTGGCCAGTCTCAGGGCGGCGGCGCGGCTCTCCACGTTGCGTTGCGCGCGACGAGCCGGAGCAAGGAGGCGAATCTAAACTTCATAGGCACAGTGGCGACAGGCGCCCCGGCCTATGTCGAGGAGATTATGTTGGCAGGTAGTCCAACTTTCCCACCCGTTCCTCTACCCGCTGGTTTGAACACGTATGCGATGTATATTCTCGCTGCTTTCCGCGAGGCAAACCCAAACATCGATGTCGATTCGGCGCTCACCCCGGAGGGCAAGCGGATGGTGAAGGCCGCCGAGGGATCCTGTTACCACGAGCTCTCATCCGCCTTGAAGGGCACAAATGTGGCTCGCGCATTCTCGAAGCCGCTGCGCGAGGTGCCAGGTTTGGAGCCTGCTCTAAGAGCGTTCATGCAGACTCCTGCCACTGGCTACGACAAGCCTGTGTTCTTAGGCCACGGCCTCATGGATAAGGACGTTCCCACTCCCATCGGCATCATGCTGAACTCGGACATGTGGATCCACCAGTTTATCGGCGACATGCGCAGCCGGAATAAGCGTGTCGAGGTTCACTGGTACCCCACCGACCATGGCGGGACGGTGCCCATATCGCAGCAGCACTCCACCCCGTTCCTGGCCGATCTTTTCCGCAAGGCCTAGGCCGCCCCCTATTCCACTGGCCCGGCCGTGGCCTGCGCCTTCTGCGGGAGGATGCGTGAATTCGAGCCCATGCGGGTGACAACATTCACCGTCACGAATTCTCCTTTGACCTCGCAACTTTCCACGTCGGCGCCATTGGCATCGGCGATGCTTCGGGCCGTATCGCAGGGTTCACCCTCGCCGGTCTGCACCACCATCGCCGCCGCTAGCGCAGCTAGGTCCGCTGCCGTGCTGGCCTGCTCCTTGTGCCCCAGCATTGCGCCGCCGAGCGCCAACAGAGACACCATCGACACGATGCCGAGCGTGATCATCACCCCATAAACGGTGCTCATTAGTTATTCCCCACCCGGCTCGACCATCGTTACGGCCTCACCGTGGACGTCGAACAGCGCCCCGTCCTTGGTAACCTTCACCCGCACCAGCGGCGATTCCGCACTACCTTCGCGGGAGGTAGACACGGCCGCGTTGGCATCAATCTGCCTGGCGAGAGCAACCCCATCGCCGCCGCGCGCTTCGGCCCGAGCGACGGTTCGCGCGAGCGATTGCGCCGCAGCGGCCTGCGACATGGTGGTCAGCCCCGCGGCCGCCCCACCGGCCACGAGGGTCAGGGCGGACAAAACGATGGCACCTTCGACTGTGTTCATGTTCGTTCCTGATTAAAGATTGTCGTGTAGTTCGTGTTGTGTGGTTTTTGGTGACGCCCTCGCGCGCCCGACCTCTTGAAGAGTTCAGGCACACGGGGGCTTGGTGGGAGGCCGAAGGCCGACCAAGAGCCTCCCAGTTACTGAGTATTCAGAGCTCTCTCAAAAATTCCGCTGAGGGCCTGCTCTACGGTGTCCGAGGTGACGACGGTGTACAGCAACGCACCAAGAGCTGCGGCTGCGACGCAGCCTAGGGCGTACTCTATTGTGCTCATTCCACGATCATCTGCGTAGCGATTGTAGATTCCACCGATAATCGTGTTCCACCAACGAGTAAGTGGGTGCAGGTCAGAATAGTTTTCCACCGCAGTTCCAGAGACCGGGTCCGTTTCGACCGGCGCAGCCTGGAGCTGCATGCGTGCAATGGTCTGGGCGCATGGCTCGTAGCCATTGCGCGCGATGGTTGAGGTGTTCATGGTCAAAAGTCCTTCCCGGGGCGCGGGTGACGCGCCACCGTATTGCGTGAGTGATGGATAGATGTCGTGTACATCTGCTCCCCTACAGCGAGGCCATTCCAATAGCCAGCGGTAGCAAGCCAACGAAGACGAAGGCCGGGAGGAAGCAGAGGGTCAGCGGTGCCGCCAGTGCAATCAGAACCTTCTCGGCCCCGGCGGTTGCCTTGTCCGCGGCAACTCGGCGGAGGTGTTCGGCCTGTTGATGCATACCATCGGCAAGCGATGTTCCAGCGCGAGTTTGCTGCGCCGCCTGGCGGGCAATGGGTCCAAATAGGGGATGATCGGCTAGAACGAGCCAGGCCTCCTGTCCCCCGCCGAGGTGCAGCAGCGCCATGGTGCGGCCAAGCTCCCCCTCGTCGTTCTGGACTAGCTGCCCCACCCCCACATCCCACGCTGGCAGCAACGCCTTTCCGGCGCGCAGCGCAGCGGCAGAGACATCGAGGGCACGGGCTGCGTCCAGCGGACCCACGGGCGTGGAACCGGTCGGGCCGGCCCGCACGCCCACCCCTCCCAGCGGAGATGCGGTTAGCGATTCACTCAGGTGTTCCGTCCACAACGTGCCGGCACACACCAGCCCCACGCCGACGAGGAATAACAGCACTCCCAGCACGTTCGTCAGTAGGAAGTTCAAGGTTCCCAGGCCACTGGTCTGCCCCAGCGCCACCGCACCGATCGGCAACGCCAACAGAACCGTCACAGTCAGCCGCGCACCCGCGGTCGCGGAGGTCGACTTGGAGATGTGCGCCAGCTGCGCGTCGATGTCCGTCACGTGTGCCCTAGCCAGCCTTGCCAGCCCCACGCCGTGGCGATGGGAAATTCCCCAAATGTGGAATAGGTGGGCAAGCAGGCTAGGGGCTTCACTACCCGGCGCGGCACCCGCAGCCCCCGCACCCGGTGTTGCACCCAGGCGGACCTTCACGCAGGCCACGCCCAACTCGTGGCGCAGAGCCTCAGATTTCAACCCCTCGGCCGCGTGCTCGACGGCCTCCAGTGGGCGGGCACCTGCGGCCACTTCACGGGCGATGCCGTCCACAACATCGCGCACTTCGGCCAGGGTTTTCATCTGTCGCCGGGTCTCTACCATCCGCCCGACCACAATCTTGAGTGTGAAGGCCACCATCAACGCGGCCGCCACCACGGCGAGTACCGGGATCATTCTTCGCCTCCGATTTCAGCCCAGCTCACCGCAGAACTCCTTAAATCCCTCGCGGGCGCCGCCACACCACTGCCACAGCACCTCGATCTGCGCCCGCTCGTCGCCGACCAGCCGCCCAATGTGCGTCAGCCGTCGCCCCTGCTCCGTGCGCGAGACATGCAGCACCACGTCGATCCCATCGATCACCTGGCGGGTCAGCGCGATCCGATCCAGCCCCGCCATCGCGCCCAGTGCCTCCAGCCTTCCCGGCACGCTCGCCGGGACATTTGCGTGGATGGTGCCCGCACTGCCCGCGTGCCCGGTGTTTAAAGCCACCAACAGGTCCGCAACCTCCGCGCCACGGATCTCGCCTACGACGATGCGGTCGGGGCGCATGCGCAAACTCTGTTTCACCAGCGCTGTCATCGAGATCGCGCCCGCGCCCTCTGCATTCCCCTCCCGAGTAGCCAGCGCCACCACGTGGGGGTGGTCGATCAGCAGCTCCGGAGTGTCTTCCACCACGATCAACCGCTGATCATGCGCCACTTCCGCCAGCAAGGCCGCCAACAGTGTGGTCTTGCCCGCGCCCGTTCCACCGCTAATCAAAATATTGCGCCGCGCCCGCACGATCCTACGCAACACGTCTGCCGTCTCTTCGCTGGCCAAGCCGCCCGCCACCAGCGCGTCCAGGGAATTTCTTTGTCCCGTGATCGCCCGCAGACTGATACAACTGCCTCCCGCCGCGGGAGGCGCCAGCAACGTATGAACTCGGATCGCCTGTGCCGCCACGTCCGGCGGCAGATCCCGCAGCACTCCGTCCGCAAAGGGCCGCGCCTCGTCCAGCCGCTCCCCGCACATTGTCGCCAGCCGCACCGCCAGGTCGCGGGCCTGTTCCGCGTCGAAACTGAGCCCGTCAATGCGCTGCATGCCTTCGCCTCGGTCTGCCCATACGCGGCCGTCGCCGTTGAGCAACACATCCGTCACCTGCGGATCCTGCAGGGGACCGGCCAGCGGCCCCAGCCCGCTGAACTCGCGCTGCAGCGTGCGCACGTTCTCCACGCTCGCCTTGCCAATCTGGTGCAGGCTGCGCGATAGATCTCGCTCATCCGGCCTACTAATCCCCTGTTCGGCCAGGTCATCGCGCACAATAGCCAGCAATTCACGCTCCGGCTGGTGGTTCTCTGTGTGCTTTTTTCGTGACGCCACCTCGGCCTCCCCCTCCTTTCATCCCCTAGCTAGCCAGCGGCAGTGAGCAACTGCCAACGATTTCCTGGATCTTCTCCCACACCTCACGCACCGGCGCCCGGGCGCGGTCGTGCTTCAACGAACTTTCGATCCAGTACTCGGCCTCGCCTCGATCCAGGGCCGGCGTGCACTGCGCATCGTGGCGAATCACCGCCACGGGAACCTCGTCCATCATCATTGCGGCGACAGCCACGGAAGTAGAGGCCCCGGGAACCTCACGCAACACGATCAATGGCTTAGCCCGGTCGTTTTCCAACATCCGATTGCGCAGCGTACTGGCGGCCGTTGCCCCCTGGATCGTCAACGGGGCGACCAGAACATGCACGTCGGGTTCTGCCTCGCCCCACTGCTCCTCCCATCCAGCGCTGGCGCTATCCGCCACGGGTATACTGCGCCCGCAGTCCACCACCAGGTCGTCCGCATGCATCAGTTTGGCCAACTGGCCAACGTCTACCCCCCTGCCTCCGCTGTGCGCACCGAATGTCGGGTAGCGGTCAGCGTAGATCACGGGAACCGCACCTCCTTCGGCATCGATCTTCTTGCCACCAGCGCTATCAAAGCCCAGCATCAACAGATGGCTGCGCAACTGGTCGAAATCGCAGTCGGCGGGGATCTGGTTTCGGGTTAGGCCCGGCCGCCGTTCCTTACCCAGCACCAGGTCTAGGCCACAAGAGTGCGGGTCGGCGTCTATAAGAACCGCTGGCCTCCCTTCGCAGGACATGTAGTAGGCCAGCTGCGCTGCGAACAAGCTGGACCCGGCGCCGCCCACCGCGGAGCTCACCGCGATGCGTACCGCGTCGTTCGAGCCGATCATCTCCGCCAGTACCATCGCCCCACCTGCGTCTAAAGAGGGCTCCAGCTGATCCACGCGGATCGCCCGCACCAGGCGGTGTCGGGTCAGATCGCTTTCCTTATCGCTCAGCACAATCGCGGAGTTCTGGCAGGTGAAGCCGTCCTTCCGATCCAGCTCGCGGAGCAGATCCGCCGTGGCTTCCTCAGTTCCGTCGTGGACGATCATCGGCCGGCGAGTCACCGCCACGACCATGCGGGCCTCGTTGTTCCACAGCGGATCGCTGATGTCGATAATCACCGGTCGCAGGCTCCCCGCTGCATTCGCGGCCACGTGTGCAGTGGTTGCGCCTGACTTCCTTCTGGTTGCCTTCTTCGCGATTGCCTTCTTTTTTGTTGTTTTTGTCTGCCTTGCTGACTTCCCTGCGCCCATGAACCAAAGGCTCCCAGCTGCGCGCTGGCAAAAGTACCCCTGATTTTTTAGCTGTGGAAAAGTCGGGTTGGCGTCATAAAAAAGGGCCTAGACCCTGTGAATAACCCGAAACCGAAAAAGATTAGAGTGACATAAGTGGCGCAATGTTATTAGAATGACGAATGTGACTCAGCACCAGGACCCACACCGTGCCCCGGGCGCAGAGCGAGTTTTGGCCATTTTCGACCTCGATAAAACGATCATCGATACGTCAGCATCCCTGGCCTACCGCCGCCCGATGGCCGAACGCGGCCTACTCAACACCGGCGAGGTGCTGAAAATGATGGCGATGCTGGGCAATTACATGATCTCGGCACACTCCGAGGACAGCCTGGAATCCACAAAAGATGCACTGACCAGCATCATCAAGGATCGCGAATCCGAACCCCTGCGGCAAGTTGCCCACGACGCGCTGCAGGAAGTGATCACCCCATTCATCTACGCCGAAGCGCGCGAACTCATTGAATGGCACCGCAACATGGGCCACCGCATCGCCATCGTGACGGCCTCCGCCTCTATCATGGTGCAGCCGATTGCCGAGGAACTCGGCGTGGATCACCTCTTCGCCACCGAGCTGGAAGAAAAAGACGGGCGCTTCACCGGCGCTGTCACACACTTCAACAAGGGTCACGCGAAGGTCGAGCGCATCCAGCAGCTCGCCCACGAGCACGGCTACGACCTGGAGAAAAGCTTCGCCTATTCTGACGCCGCCACAGACATCCCCATGCTGGAGCTGGTGGGCAACCCGGTTGCCGTGAACCCGGACCGCCCCCTCAAGAAGCGGGCGACGGAATCCGATTGGCCTATCAAGCAGTTCAACCGCCCGGAACCCCTGTTCCCGCAGGCGGCAGTGATCGCCGGCGCCGGAGCCACCCTGGCACTCCTCGGAATCGCCGCAACCGGCCTGGCATTGTGGTGGCGCGGGCGTGAGGAAGGCGCCGACGGCAGCGGCTAGCTTATTTAGCGTCTGCGATCGACTTGCCCTCCAGCGAACCCTCGGACAGGCCCGTAGCGTGGAACACGATCCACTCGGCCACTCCCTCCGGGGTACCGCTGGCGAATCCCTCGGCCTTTGCCAGGTAGTCCTCGCGCTTACGGTTCCACCACACCTCCGGCACACCCAGGCCACGCGGATCCAGGCCAGTGGCGATGGTCGCCAGGCGAGAACATGCACGCGCGGTCACGCCAGTGGCGTCCGCGAAAGGACGCAACGCCAGCAACTCGCCGTGGATCACCGCAGACAGCACCGTCGCATTCACCTTGGTTCCACCCGTAATGAACTTGCCCAGCAGCTGCAGGCGCGCGTCCGTCGAACGACGCGGGCGGCCCGGCACCAGGAACTCCGCATCGCCCGCAGCCTTCTGACGGAAGGCGGGATCAGACATCTGCGGGCTTGCCACCGCATTGATACGGGCGATGATCTGCAGCGGGGCACGGCGCCACGTAGTGACCGTCTCCGTGATGCCATCCGGAGCCAACAGTTCCGCGGCACGCAGGGCGCCGGCCAAGATTGGGTCCTCCACCTGGCCATCCTCCGGCAGACGCGGGGAGCCACCATCAAGCTGCGCCGAGGCACGCGCCCCGCGCAGCACCGATTCTGCGCCCGTGACATCCCACCCACGTAGGTTCGCGGGGTGGCGGTGCAGGCGCGCCAGGTGATCGTTGGCTTGGGCCACGGCCTCCGGCACTCCGGGCAGCTCGGCCAGTCCAGCGAGCGGGTCGTGCAGCGGGGCTTGCGCAGAATTGTCAGACATATTTAAGACAATAATGCACCCGCGCGCGCATTCTTTGCCGTGGTCTGGCAAACTAGGGGAAGTCAATTAGGTGTAACCCCAGGAGTTTTACAGTGAGCAACAACGATCGCGATGGCATGTTCACCGACCGCGATAGCTTCAACCCGCAGGTCAACGCTATTCCACTGTCCGATGTGGATACTCATGCCAAGGGTCAGGCCAGCATCAGCGATCTGGTGAAGGACGCGTCCGCGCAGGTCTCTTCCCTCGTCCGTTCTGAGGTCGAGCTGGCAAAGACCGAGATCGCTACCTCTGCGAAGAAGGCCGGCATCGGCGCAGGCCTGTTCGGCGCAGCCGGTGTGATTCTGGCATACAGCTCCTTCTTCCTCTTCTTCACCATCGCCGAGGCACTGGATACCGTCATGTGGCGCTGGGCGGCTTTCCTGGTCGTCTTCCTATTCATGCTGGTTCTGGTAGCCATCCTGGCGCTGATCGGCCTGAAGCAGGTCAAGGGTGTAAAGAAGCCGGAGAAGACCATCGAGTCCGTCGGCGAGCTAAAGACCGTCGTCCCGCAGAAGGGCAAGAACGCCTCCTCCGCGCGCCGTCCGGGAATGTACACCTAAATCCCCCGCGCGCCTGAGATGACATCCGAAGATTCTCACGCTTCAGATCCGCACACCCCGCATGCCACTTTCGTGCATTCGCGGGGTGTGCGTCTTCGCGTAGACGTACAAGGCCCGCGCCACGCACCGTTGGTGCTGTTGATCCACGGCTTCGGTGGCGGCGCCTTCGACTGGCATCCGCTGATGCAGCAGCTAGCTGGCGAGGATCTGCGCCTGGCCGCCGTAGACCTGCGCGGTTATGGACGCTCGGATAAGACCCCCCGCGGCTACGACCTCACGACCGCCGCCAGCGACATGGCCGGCGTAATCCGCGGCCTGGGCCACACCACGGCCACTGTCGTCGGCCACGGCTACGGCGGCATGGTCGCCTGGACGTTAGTAGCGCACAACCCGGAGCGAGTGCGCAGCTTCGTCACCCTGTCTTCGGTCAACCCCCTGATGCGCTTCCGCGGCATCCTGGCCCAGCCGTTCTCGCAACCAAACTTTGCCCGCCGCGTGCTATCCGCCCAGCTGCCGCGCCTTCCGGAGCGCAAGCTGTTGGCAGATAATGCCGCGGCCGCCGAAAAGATCTTTAGGGCGGGTGTGGCTCCAGGTTTTAGGGATACGGACGCCTACTTTCAGAACGCCACACTGCGCCGCGAAGCGATGCAAGTGGATAAGGTGGCGCATCTTTCCTGCGAATACCTACGCTGGCCCTTCCGCAGCCGTTTCCGCCCCGAAGGTGTGCGCTTCGAACGCACTTTCCCGGCAACCACGCCAGTGCCACTGCTGGCGGTGGACGGCAACATGGATCCCACCTACGACGAGTCCCTGGCGGAGAAATCCGCCCGGCGTGCAGATACCGCCGAGCTCAAGGTGCTGTACGGCGTGGGGCACTACCCCCATGTAGAAGATCCACCGTGCGTCGCGGAGATCCTCCGCGCACACATCGGCGCCGAGCAGCGCTAGCCCGGCGCGGGCGCCACTCGCTAGCCCGGCGCGAGCGCCACTCGCCAGCCCCGCGCTGTTACTCCGCCACACAGGCGCCCGTCGCCGGACGGCCGTGGTGCGAGGTCACATCGCCGACGTGCTTCATAACTTCCTCGCGCGTCAGGGCGTAGCCCGTATCTTTTTCGTTCATATCCGCGCCGAATACCAGGCCCAACACGTGGCCATCGGTATCGATCAGCGGACCGCCGGAGTTGCCCTGAACCACCGAACCGCGCAGAGAGTATGCCTCGCGCTCCACGCGGGCATCCGCATAAATGTTCGGCCCGCTGACCACGAACTTGTCTCGGATGCGTGCGGGCGTTGCCTGGAACGGGCCGCCGTTCGGGTAGCCCATCACAATCGCATCCTGCCCCTGCTTCCCCACGCCATCGGCCCACTTCATCGGCACATACGGCAAGTCGTCGCTGTGCAGCAGGGCGATGTCCACCTGCGGGTTGTAGTAGGCAACTTCGGCCTTACGCGGGCCGTCCTTGGTTGCCAACGTGACTTCGTTAGTGCCGGCTACCACGTGGGCGTTCGTCATCACCGTATCCTCGGCAATCACCCAACCGGTGCCCTGCAACAGGCGGCTGCACTGATCCGCCTGGCCGACCACACGCAACACGCTGTCGCGGGTGTTCTTCACCGCCGGGGAACGCATCAGTGCGTTATCCGGCGGGTCGACCTCCGCGGTGGGCAGGTTTTCCATCGGATCGGCGATCATCGGGAAGCCCGAGTCGTTGATTAACTGGGAGGTCAGCGCAGGGAGCTGCTTAAACCAGGCCGGCGCAGCGTTGCCTACGGCGCCCAGAACCTTGCTGCCCTTGATGGCTTTGCCGAAGCCACCGATGTTTCCGGCGGCGATGGGCACCAGTATCAACCATACGATCAGCAGGGTCGTAAACACCTGCACGATCGCGCCGACGATGGATTCCGCCCGCAGCGCCTCGCGGGTACGGATGTTATCTCGCAGTCGCGCACCAATACTCGAGCCGATGGCGTAGCCCACCACCACGACGACCGTCACGGTGATCAGCGCGGCGAAGAAGCGGGCACTGTAACTATCTGGGGCCTTCTCCTCCGCCAGGTGCACGGCGACCGGCACCAGCTTCACGCCGAGGTATCCGCCCAGAATCACGCCCACAAAACTCAGCGCTGCGCTGAAACCGCCCTGCCGGTACCCAGACGCCATCGCGCCGATACATACGAATACCAGCACAATGTCGAGGACTGTCGATCCCGTCGCCCCGCTCATGGTGCACCTCCGTTTCTGCCCATCTTGTTGGCTTTGTCGAACCCTTCCCGCATCTCGCCCAGCGCCTCGCCGTTGGCGGAGCCCGCCAGGGTCTCGAAGAGGTTCCACGGCCCCTCGGCGCTACCATCGCCGCCGCTGCACCAGGGCTCTTCCCAGCCCGCGCGGCGCAGCAGTGCGTTAATCACACCCCCGGTGAAACCCCACAGCACTAGCGGGTTCTCTTCCCCGATGTGCAAGTTCCAGGCCGGTCCGCGCCAACCGCCAAAGCCAACCTCAAAGCGCCGTTGCGGGTTCACAAGCTCGCCCAGCGGGTAAGGCTCTACCCAATCGTTTTCGGTTGTGGGGCAGCTTACCGCATGGGGTGTACGCCACCACGCCACCACCGGCACCACCGCAAAGTTGGATCGGTCGATGTAAATCGGCTGCAGCACTGCAAAGGGTTCCACCGTGGCCGGGTCCAGCCCCGTTTCCTCCGCGGCTTCTCGCAGTGCGGTCTCCACCGGTCCAGCGTCTGCCTCCTCCACCCGCCCGCCGGGGAAGGCAACCTGTCCGCTGTGGTTGCGCATGGTCGGCGCGCGGTGGGTCAGCAGCATGGTTGCGTCGGCGGGGATGGCCTGCCTGCCCGAGGCCCCGGCGGGGCTGGAAAATGTGGGGTCGCCAGAAAGAAGAATCAGTACCGCCGAGTAGCGCGGCGGACGGCCGTGTTCGTCGGCCTCCGGCACAATCCGGGCGGAGTCGTTGAGGTACTGGTGAATGTCCACCTCGCGGCAGTCGCTGGCGAATCCGTGCAGCCATGCAGGCAGGTCAGCAGGCAATTCCGGCTGCGTTTGCGCGTGGGCGAGCCACTGTTCAATGTGGCGATTCGAGTGCTGGATGAAATCCGTCATAGGGCTTCTTGCACCGCCTTTTCCATCTCTTCAACACTGTGGAAAGTCTGCGCGTACAGCTTCGCGCGGGTGCCGTCCGGGTTGTAGACCACGGTCAGGGGCACCACCTTCGGCAAGTTCGCCGCGGAATCGAAAGTATGGTTGGAATCCTGAAAGCTCGGCAGGGAATCCACACCCAGATCGCGCAGCATGTCAGCCCCGGCCTGACCCTTCGCGTCCAGGTGCACGCCCACAACGTTCCACTCGGGGTGATCGGCGGCGAGCTGCTGTATCACCGGTAGTTCCTCGCGGCACGGTGCGCACCACCACGCCCACACATTCACCACCGCGGGTTTGCCCGCCAGCCGTTCGGCCAGGGAGTCGGCGCCGTCCTCGCTGTTTCCACCGGTCTCGCCATTCCCTCTGTGTCCGTTCCCCTCCGTGAGGCACGGCAAGCGCACGTCCTTCAGCTCAGCCTGTGGGCTCACGGTTGCCTCCCCGGTACTCTCCGGGCAGTAAACCTCGTTGGCTACCTCGATAGGACTTGCGGGCGTGGGGGCCGAGGTGGCGTCGCTTCCCACAGAAGAGCTAGCCCCACCTACATCGTCCGCGGAATCATCGCGCAGTGCTGCGACGAGCGGCACGCAAGCAATCGCGACGCCGACGACCAACGTGACGGCGATGATGATCGCGCGCGTGCGAGCGGAGTGTTCGACAGGTGCAGACATAACAGAAAATCAGTCTACCTGGCCGCCCGCCCCAAACCCCGCCATATCCAACAGGTGGTCGCGGTCGTCCGATTTAATCATTGTGGACGCCACCTCGGGGTCAGCGGGCCCCGCCAGCCCAAAGCTAGGGCACTGGTGCGCGAGGAAGCAGGCTCCGCAGGCGGCCCGGCGCGAGTGGCAGATACGGCGGCCGTGGAAAATCGCCCGGTGGGAAAAGAGGGTCCATTCCTTACGCTCGATCAACTCCATGAGGTCGCGCTCGACCTGCACTGGGTCCTCGTGCTCCGTGAGTTTCCAGCGGCGAGCCAGGCGCCCCAGGTGCGTATCCACGGTGATGCCCGGGATTCCGAAGGCATTGCCCAGCACCACGTTGGCGGTCTTGCGCCCCACGCCGGGGAGCTTGACTAGTTGCTCTAGTTTGTTGGGGACCTCACCGCCGTGGTTCTCCTCGATCGCGCGACCGAGCCCCACGATGTTCTTCGCCTTGGAGCGGTAGAAACCCGTGGACTTGATGAGCTGTTCGACGTCTTCGAGATTCGCCTCGGCATAGTCGGCGGCGGTGGGATAGGCGCGGAACAGCGCCGGGGTGACAGCGTTGACGCGTTTATCCGTGCACTGGGCAGACAGGACGGTGGCCACGAGCAGCTCGAGGGGATTGCTGAAATCCAGCTCGCAGTACGCATGTGGATAGGCCGTAGCGAGGGTTCGGTTGATCTTCCGGGCGCGGCGCTTGCGGCCCAGCGGGGTCTCCTTACCCTTCGCAGCGATGTGGGAGCCGATACGGGGCAGGGTCGGCTCGACATTCGGCGCGGCAGTCGGTGCGGCAGTCGGTGCGGCCACGGTGGTGTGCGTGGCAGACGCCGCGTGACTGGACTGGGCTGGTTGAGCTAGTTGAGCCGGTTGAGGAGAGTGAGCAGACTGAGCGGAGTGAGCAGATTGACGGGGCACAAATAACCTCCGGGATCGGCGGGCTTTAGATACTGCAGCCGACAGCGGCAGATAATAATATTTTCAAATGTACCTTCACCCAGAATCATGCTGTGACATAGTTGGGTATGATTTAGCAAAAGAGACGTATCATACACATTTAGGCGTGACACACGTTACACGTGTGAGGTGGTCACCCGCGCCACCGCGATGCCAGAAACGGAAGTGAAACTAGGGATGGCAGAAGTATCCGAAATACTATCGAGGGCAGGCATCTTCCAGGGTGTTGAACCCACCGCAGTGCGTACCCTGATCGAACAACTGGATACTGTCAAGTTTCCTCGTGGCACCACCATCTTCGATGAGGGCGAGCCGGGCGACCGACTGTACATCATCATCAGCGGCAAGGTGAAGCTCGCTCGGCATTCGGTGGACGGGCGCGAAAATCTGCTGACCGTCATGGGTCCGTCCGACATGTTCGGCGAGCTGTCCATCTTCGACCCGGGTCCGCGCACCTCGTCCGCCGTCTGCGTGACCGAACTGCACGCGGCGACGATGGATTCCATCATGCTGCACAACTGGATCAATGAGCACCCGGAGATCGCCGAGCAGCTGCTGCGCGTGTTGGCTCGGCGCCTGCGCCGCACCAACAACTCCCTGGCGGACCTGATCTTCACCGACGTCCCCGGTCGCGTGGCCAAGGCCCTACTGCAGCTGGCGAACCGCTTCGGCACCCAGGAGGGCACAGCGCTGCGCGTGCACCACGACCTGACTCAGGAAGAGATCGCCCAGTTGGTTGGCGCTTCCCGCGAGACCGTGAACAAAGCCCTGGCAGAGTTCGCCCACCGCGGTTGGATCCGTCTGGAAGGAAAGTCGGTGCTGATCTCCGACACCGAGCGCCTGGCGAAGCGCGCTCGCTAAACGCTCTAGCGGCGCCCTAATAGCGACCTAGTAGCGCCCTACGGGCGAGCGCTTTAGTTCTCGTCGCCGCGCAGGAAGCGCAGCGTCACGCGAGTGGACTGCGCAGCGGCGTTGCGCAGCACCGGATCCACGTCGGTGTAAATCTCGTCCACAATGTCGTTCACCGAAGCATCGTCGCCCAGCTTCTGCAGGGCGCCCTTCACTTGCTCCAGGCGCTGCTCGCGGCGGTCGATGTACTTCTGTGCAACTTCCGCCAGGTTCGGCTGATCCGGGCCGTGGCCCGGCAGCAGTGGCTTGTTCTGGCCACGCTCACGCAGCTTAGCGAGGGTCTCCAGGTAAGCGCCCAGGTCGCCGTCGGTCTCCGAAATCATGGTGGTGTGACGGCCGGCCAGAGTGTCACCGGTAATGATGCCCTCCACGTCAGAATCGTCGGTACCGCCGTTAGAGTGAATGAAGAACGACACGCAGTCGGACGTGTGGCCTGGGCAGTGAACAACCTCGATGGTGGGGGTCAACCCCTCGAAGGAGATGATCTGCCCATCCTGCAGCTCGTCGGCTGCAATGCAGTACTGCTTATCGAAGGCACGCACCGGCGCACCGGAAATCTGGCGGAAGCGCTGGGCGCCATTGGCGTGATCCGCGTGGCGGTGCGTCAGCAGCACCACGCCGATCTCCGCGCCACCGTCGGTGGCCTTGCTGTTCAGTACGTTCAGGTGGCCTTCGTCCTGCGGACCCGGATCCACCACAACAGATACTGTGTCGTTCTCTCCCTTAATCACCCAGGAGTTCGTGCCCTCCAGGGCAGCGTAGCTGGGGTTCGGCGCGAGTACGACACCGACGTTCGGGGTTACTGGGCGTAGTTGGCTATAAGCGGGGTGCTCCATGCCTCCCAGTGTAGATCGAAGCGCCAAATTATGCGTTGATCTGCGCGACGATTTCAACCTCTACGGGGGCATTTAGCGGCAGTGCGGCCACGCCAACTGCGGCGCGGGCGTGCACGCCCGCCTCACCGAAGATCTCCCCCAATAGTTCGGACGCGCCGTTGATCACGCCTGGCTGTCCGCCGAAATCAGCGGTGGAAGCAACGAATCCGTTCACCTTCACGATCCGCTCGATGTTGTCGATACCCGCCACGTCGTCGATCGCGGCAATGGCGTTCAGCGCGGCGGTGCGGGCGGCATCATAAGCCTGCTCCTCCGTCACGTCTGCGCCGACCAGTCCGGTCACAGGCAGCTTGCCATCTACAAAGGGCAACTGTCCGGAGGTGTAGACAGTGTTGCCGCTTCGCACGGCGGGCACGTAAGCGGCAACGGGCGCAGCCACCGGCGGCAGCTCCAAGCCCAGCTCTTCTAGTTTCTTACGAAAGTTCTGTTCAGCCATGTTTTCTACCGCTTACCCCGTGGACCTACTGCTCCAGCGGGCGCTTCATGTAGGCAACGTGCTGCTCGCCGGTCGGACCGGGCAGCACAGAGACAAGCTCCCAGCCATCCTGACCCCAGTTATCCAGGATCTGCTTAGTAGCGTGAGTAAGCAGCGGTACAGTTACGTATTCCCAGTTAGTCATGGGCACCACTCTAGTGGTTACATCTTAGCCGCGTTGGCAGCCTCGAGCTGGCCTGCGAAAAAGTCCGCCCAGCTGGTGATCTCGGGGTGCTTACGCAGCAGCGCGCGGCGCTGGCGCTCGGTCATGCCGCCCCATACGCCGAACTCTACCTTGTTATCCAGTGCGTCGGCTCGGCACTGCAGCACCACCGGGCAGTGGCGGCAGATGGCCACAGCCTTGCGCTGAGCTGCGCCCTTGACGAATAGCTCGTCCGGATCCACGTTGCGGCAGTGCGCCTGCGTGATCCACTCGCCGCGGTTGTTAAAGGACTCGCGGGTGGTGATCTGTTCAGCAGGCTGGCAGGTCGGCTTGGAGCCGCTATTGACCTTCGTGCGGGCAAGCGATGCAGTCATTTTCTTCCTCCGAAACGTGCCTCCAGCAGGGGCGGCCGTCGCGCCTTGTGCGTCGGTTGTCGTCTATTGCCGCCAACTGCCGTAGAGGCTTGCTGTAGTAGTAATTTTATTCACACGTTTTTAGAAGTGTCGAATAGGTCACATTTTGGGGGTAATTGATATTCACGCGACATTTCCCAAGTATGGATTCAATTGACCTGCGGAAACCGTCCGCTCGCCAGGGTTTACTTCTTGTCTTTTTTGGAGCACCCTTAAGATCCCGCTGGTCAGCCTATCCGCATAACGTGACACGCATCACAATCCTAGAGTTTCTTAAGTGCGCCATCGGTGTAGCGCACCCCGCCTCAGGTGCACATATCTGTAAAGAAAGAGATCACCCCCGGCGGTGGGCGCGTGGGTGTGCTCAAGAAAGAACAAAGGGTTGTCCGGGGCGTGGGTTATGGTGATACGCGTGGAAGCACCGAAGGCATTTTTGAAACTTTTCCTCGCCATCCTGGCCGGTGGCGTGCTACTTGCCGCCGCCATCCTGCCCTTCGCAGGTGCGGGTGGCTGGGTGGTAAACGCCAGTACAGACACGATGAACTCCAACGTGCAGGACATTTCCGAGAACAATTCGGTGCCACTGCGCTCGCGAATCACCGACCGGGACGGCAAAACGATTGCCTGGGTGTACAACCAGAACCGCACGGAGGTGCCGTCGGACAAGATCTCGCAGGCGATGAAAGACAGCATCGTCGCCATCGAGGATCGGCGCTTTTACGATCACAATGGCGTGGACATCCGTGGCACGCTGCGCGCCGCGGCGGCGAACGTATCTAGCGGCGGAGTCTCGGAGGGCGCGTCGACAATTAACCAGCAGTACGTGAAGAACTACCTATGGTTGATCGAGGCGGAAAACGAGGAAGAGGCCGCACAGGCCATCGAAACCTCACTGCCCCGCAAGCTGCGCGAGATGAAGATGGCGGGTGACCTAGACGAAAAGCTGACGAAGGACGAGATCCTCACCCGCTACCTCAACCTGGTCTCCTTCGGAAACAGCGCCTTCGGCGTACAGGCGGCGGCGCAGACCTACTTCGGCGTGAGTGCGGAGAAGCTAAACGACAACCAGGCGGCGTTCCTGGCCGGCATCGTGCAGTCCACCAGCGCACTGAACCCGTACACGAACCCGGAGGGGGCAAAGCAGCGCCGCAATGCCGTGCTACAGGCGCGCGTGACGGCGAAGACGCTTTCGCAGACCAAGGCGGATGAGCTTGCCAACCAGCCACTAGGCGTGCTGAAGAAACCGCGGGTGCCGGAAAACGGATGCATCGGCGCAGGTGGCTCTGGCTTCTTCTGCGACTACGTAATGGAGTACCTGGATAAGAAGGGCATCTCTAAAGACGAGATCGCCAAGGGCGGCTATACGATCCGCACCACGCTGGATCGAAAAGCCCAGAAAAACGCGCAAAAGGCTGCACGCAGCAAGGTATCGCCCGGCCAGGAGGGCGTTGCGGCCGCCACCAACTACATCACTCCGAAGGACGGCAAGCACCAAGTGCTGGCCATGGCCTCCTCCCGCAATTACGGGCTGAGCCAGAAAGAGCGGGAATCCGTGCTGCCGCTGACACACACCCTGCAGGGCCACGGCGCGGGCTCCGTGTTTAAGATCTTCGCGGCCGCCGCGGCCATTGAAGACGGCATGGGCCTGAACACCAACCTGGCCGTCCCTGCCCGCGCAGAGGTCGAGGGCATGGGTGCCGGCGGCGCCGAGGGCTGCCCGCCGAACAAGTACTGCGTGGAAAACGCAGGCTCCTACAAGCCAAACATGACCTTGAAGGAAGCACTGGCAACCAGTCCGAACACGCCCTTCATCGAGATGGCAGAGAAGATCGGAATGGAGCGCATCGTGGACATTGCCATCAAACTGGGGCTGCGCTCCTACAAGGACGAGGGCAGCTTCGACGGCGAACACTCCGTGGAGAAGTACGTCAAGGACAACAACTTGGGGTCGTTTGTGCTGGGTCCCACGGCCGTCAACCCGCTGGAGCTGTCCAACGTGGCCGCTACCCTGGCCCACCACGGCCGCTGGTGCGAGCCACTGCCGGTACTGTCTGTGAAGGACCGCAACGGCAAGAAGGTGGAGTTCGAAGAAGCTAACTGCGAACAGGCCATCGACAAGAAGGTGGCCGACGCACTGGCAAACGGCCTGGGCAGCGACGCGCAAAGCGGTACGGCTGCTGGCTCTGCCCGCGCGGTGGGCTGGAGTGGCCCGCTGGCCGCCAAGACCGGTACGACGGAAACCAGCTACTCTGCTGCATTCTTGGGCTTCACCTCGGGTTGGGCCGGCTCCTCCTACATCTTCAACGACGGTGGCACCGCGAAGAACCTGTGCACCGCGCCAGTGCGCCAATGCAGCAACGGCAACCTCTACGGCGGTAACGAGCCCGCACAGATTTTCTTCGAGGCCTCCAAGCCGATGGTCAAGAAGTACGGCGCCAAGCTGCCGAGCTACGACAAGAAGTACGACAATGGCACGGACCCCGGAAAGTGGAGCGCGCCTGGGGCTCCCGCCTCCGGCGGTGCCGGGGGCACCCCAGCCAACCCGGCGAACCCGGCACCCTCGCCACAGAACATGCCACGCCCAGAGGACGTCGAGATCCCGCCGGAAGTCCGCCGTGGTCTCAATGACCTCGACGAGTTCCTCAACCAGTTCCGCTGACCCGGTTCGCTACTCCGCTCCACTGCACGCCTCCCAACCACCCGCTCCGCAGGGGTTCCGTTGACCACGAACGCAGCTCTCCCGAGCAAAGCGATACCCTGGGGAACGTGAAGAACAATCGTCGGAACTCCTCAGCGAACTCCCCAGCCCAGCCCCGCACACGCCTGCTCACCCCCGCCAACGTGCTGACATGCGCGCTCGGGCTTGGGGTGGCGGGTGCGGCGGTAGCTGCGGCGTCATACAGAGAAACCCTAAAGTTCCAGCTACACGAGGTAACAGTGCCGCTGCTTGCCCCCGGCACACTGCCCGATGATTGGGACAGTTTCCGGCTGCTGCACGTCAGCGACCTACACATGCTGGATAGCCAACAGCAGAAGCAGGAATGGGTCGCAGCGCTGGATCGGCTAGACCCGGATCTGGTGGTTAATACAGGCGATAACCTCGGCGAGAAGGAGGGCGTACCGGGAGTGCTCCGCGCGCTCGGACCGCTGCTGGAGCGCCCCGGCGTGTTCGTGTTCGGCAGCAACGATTACTTCGCGCCGCGCCCGGTGAACCCCTTCATCTACTTGCTCGGCAAGAAGCGCAAACCCTCCACGGAGGAACTGCCCTGGAAAGGCATGCGGGCGGCCTTCGTCGAGCGCGGGTGGCACGACGCCTCGAACGCCACCGTCGAGTTCGCCATCGACCCCGCCGCGACGGGCTCGCTGACCAGCCCGACGAAAATCAAGTTAGCTATCGCGGGCGTGGATGACCCTCACCATGAGCTGGACGATTACTCGCGGATCGCGGGGCGACCTAACAACGACGCCGACCTGGCCATTGGGCTCAGCCACTCCCCCGAGCCGCACGTGTTGGACCGCTTCGCCGCCGACGGATACCAGCTGGTGCTGAGCGGCCATACTCACGGCGGGCAGCTGTGCCTGCCGGGCGGGCGTGCCATCGTGACGAACTGCGGCATCGACAGGAGCCGGGTGCGTGGGCTGTCCCGCTGGACCGAGCGGATGTGGCTGCATGTGACCAACGGGCTGGGCAGCTCGAAGTACGTGCCTTTCCGCATTTTCTGCCGCCCGTCGGCGACGTTGATCCACATTGTGGAGAGGCCGGCGGGCTAAAAGTGCCCGTTATGCAGCCATTTTGAAAATTGCCCCCCTCGGGGGCTATAGTTGTTCGAGTTGCAGCCGTTGGCTTTGCTTAGCTCCCTTTCACAGGGTTGCGTTGTGAATTTTTTCGCAGAAGGCAGGACTAGCGTGCCGCTCCAGACCGGGATATGGCGCAGCTTGGTAGCGCACCTCGTTCGGGACGAGGGGGTCGCAGGTTCAAATCCTGTTATCCCGACCAGATTTAGCCCCAGTCAGTGGCCCACACGGGTCACAGGCTGGGGCTTTTCATATCCTTGCGCTCCCTATCGCCCACCGTGTAAGAAATTAATAGCCCCCGCGTTAGTAGCCTAGCCTTACCTAACCTTTCCAAAGGTTTGTTTCCGCAAGGCTGACTACCACTGTGGCCACCGGGATTGCATCGCAGGCAGCCCGGAGACAATTAGAAACTTCCCCTCACGAGACAAGGTTCAACAAGCGCAACCATGGAACACCTAGCCAATTCCGGCCCATCGCTACGCGTCCTCACCCGTAGTGATCTCGCAGATATAGAACTCCCTCCCGAACAAGTCATCCGAGCAGTCGAAGATGGCTACCTTGCACTGGAGTCCGGCGCCTCCCGCTGCCCTACAAAGATGATGATCGACCTCCCCGTAGAGAGTCGCGACTCAATCGCCTTTTCCATGCTCGGTTTCGACGCCGCGCGAGACCTCGTTGGTTACAAGGCCTCATACCGCAAAGGCAGCGACAACCGCGACCAGTACTACACCACAATTACCCTGTACGACGACGAAACCGGTCTGCCTTACGCCCTCATGGACTGCCAGAAAATCGGCGCCTCCCGCACTCCGGCAACCACCGCGCTCATCGCCCGCGAATGCGCGCGCTCCGGCGCCACCTCCGCAACGATGCTCGGAACCGGGCTGCAGAGTATGAACACGCTGGCATATCTGCTCACCGTCCTGCCGAATCTCCAGCATCTCCGCTTACACGGCACCCACCCCGAGGGCATCAAGGACACACTTGGCGTTCTGCAACGCTGGTTCCCGGACCGCTCCGTCGAACTCATCGGAACTGCCAAATCACTGAATAACACGAGTTCAGATAGCATTTCTCACGCGGTGACCTCAGCTCGCGAAATCATCGCCACGGACGCCGACGCCGTGCGCGAAGCAGTCTCGACCAGCGACATCACCGTGGTGGCGTCAGGTCGCGCGTGGCACCCAAAGATTCATACCAGCTGGATTCCCGAGGGTGGACTGTTAATCTCCGTAGCCTCGAAGGGTGTAGCCGATGGCGCCGTCGCGGAAGCCGACCGTGTCATCGCAACCAGCAAAGGACAGTTCGACCTCGTCGGTCAGAGGCTCCTCCAGGGGCGCAATGTGCAGCTCGACGCCACACTCCCAGACATCCTCGCCGGCCAGGTTCCGGGTCGTATCAGCGACTCTGAACGCATCTTCGCCTTCTGCAGCGGAATGATCGTTACGGACATTCCCATCGCCCACGAACTCGCCGTACGGGCGTTTTCCGCAGGAAGGGGAAGCGAGGTCACACTGTGGAGCTAGCGCCCAGCCTGCCACCGCTCGTACAGGCGTGGGAGGAGGAACTGTTCAACCACCCCTGGGCTCTGCCACAGATGCGGAAGTTGGCGTCGGGTCCCTTCCATGTGCTGTATCCAACGCAACTGCGCACCAATCTGAGGGACTTTGCCACCACGGCACAGGATATGAACGTGGACTGCACTGTGTTCTTCGCACGCAAGGCGAACAAGGCCGAGTGTTGGATGCAGGAAATCGCCGCGGCAGATCAAGGCGTAGATGTAGCCAGCGGACCGGAGCTCGTCGGCGCTCTGGCCGGAGGAATTCGCGGGACAAAACTAGTGATCACCGGCGCGGAAAAAGCAGACAATCTGCTGTGGCTGGGTATCCGTCACGGGTGCACAATCGCAGCGGATTCGCCCGGCGAACTGCAAAGAATACTAGACATCACCCGAAGGGAAACGTCTGCACACCACACCGACGGCCACACACGCGTGCTGCTGCGCATTCTGCCCGCCGAGCAGACTGAGAGCCGCTTCGGCTGTACACCTCAAGAGTGGTCAGCGTGCATTTCGGGTCTGCCTGAACTCCGGAAACACGTCGATATCGTCGGCTCCTGCTTTCACCTCAACGGATACAGCTCCGAGCACAGGGGCAAAGAAGCGCACCGCAGCCTGGACTTTATGCGTGAGCTGCGCCGCAAAGGCTGGCGAGCGGACACTCTGGACATCGGTGGGGGATTTTCAGTTCGCTACAGCGCCGACGCAGACTGGGAAGCATTCCAACCCACGTTGACGGACGCGAGCGCTTTCCACGCAGGCCGCACCCCCAGCGCCTCCTATCCCTATGGCGGGGAGAAGGCAACCGGACCGGAGATGCTGCGCGCCATTCTGAACACCCCTACCAAAAAAGTCGACGGGCATACCCTCGCAGAGCGATTGCGCACCGAGGGCGTAAAGCTGGCACTCGAACCTGGAAGAGCGCTCCTAACTGGCTGCGGACTCACCGTGTTCCCGGTACAAGGAGTCAAAAGCGCAGAGGCTGAACGCAAATCCCCAGATCTCAATCCGCAAGAGAATTCGCACTACAGGTACAAGATACTCACCGCTGCAGGGCTCAGCATGAGTCTGTCCGAGCAATGGAAATCCAGCGAATTCTTGCCCGATCCCACCCTTTGGCCACAGCGCGAAGGCATCCCTACGCGCGCGTGTGTCGGCGGATCAAGCTGCATGGAATACGACATGCTCACCTGGAGAACCATCGGCTTTCCCCGCGCACCCAAGCGTGGCGACCTGCTGATCTACCACAACACGGCTGGATACCAGATGGACAAGAACGAAAGCTCCTTCCACCAGCTACCGCTCCCCAGCCGCTTCGTCTGGGATAGCTCAGTCCGCACCATTCGTCATGATCACCCCCTGCATGTGGAACTCTGAAAGGCTATTGGCACGTTCCATGAAAATCTCAACTCGCACTACCCACTCAGCAATGAGCGGCGCGGGCGGCGAGTCGGCGCACCCTGCCGTGTGCACGGTTGCCCCGCCGCGCGTCAGCACCAAAATCTGCGACCTGATCGGCAACACACCTGCACTGGAGCTTTGCCGCACAGGCACCGGAAGCCGACTCATCCTCAAATTGGACTGCTTCAATCCCACCGGGAGCGTCAAAATCCGCATGGCGATGGAAATGGTGCTAGGCGCCGAGCGTGCCGGGCTCTTGCGCCCGGGTAGCCGGATCGTTGAACCCACCTCGGGAAACACAGGACTTGGCCTGGCTATCGCGGCCTCCCAGCGCGGGTACAGATTCACCGCAGTGGTGGATCATCATGCAGCCAAAGACAAACTCGATGCCATGCGTGCCCTCGGTGCCGAGCTGATTTTCGTCGGCTCACCGGACACGAGCAAGCCATCCACCGTAGCCCGGCGGAGCATGGCGAAGCACATCGTCGAATCCGACCCGAACGCCTGGTGGCCCGACCAACACAACAACCCGGACAACCCGGGCGGATATGCACAGCTCGCGCACGAGCTTTCCGCCCAATGTTCGGACGGCGTGGACGTGCTCGTCGCCGCCGTAGGCACGGGCGGCACCCTCTGCGGAACCACACGTGAACTTCGAAGGATGGGCCATGAGGCAAAAACGGTGGGCGTCGAGCCAGAAGGATCCATCATTTTCGGAGGACCGGCTGGCTCCTACAAACAGTCCGGCGCGGGTGCTCCCGGCGGCTTCACTATCGGGCAGAACGTGGATTATGCCCTAATCGATCAGCAGATCAAGGTAGGCGACGTCAAGGCGTTCGCCACCTCGCGCGTACTCGCCCGGCGACACGGACTAATGGTTGGAGGAACTGCCGGGGCAGCAATCCATGAGGGGCTTCAGACCTTGCAGACCTGCGCCGCGAACAGCACTGTTGTAGTGCTTGTTTGCGACGCTGGGGAGAAATACCTGGACACAGTGTTTAACGACGCATGGTTGGATAGCCACGGGCTGCGCTCCGAGATCGCCGAGCGGCACGTGGAGAACATGCTGCGCGCCTACCGCGATTCGCGTTCCTTGTGCGCCGGCTGCCAGGCGCCACGATACAGCGCGGTGCGGAGATGAGGGTGGCTGCGAGGTTGAACTCCATTCAGAAGTACCGCGAAGTCCTTGGAATTTCTCTTCCCATCGCCGGGGTGCAGCTCGCCGGGGTGGCGCTGACCACCACGGACGTTCTGATGCTGCAATCCGTGGGAGTACTGGCGATCGCTGGTGGTGGCCTGGCCATGCAGCTATACAACCAGATCCGCACGATGTGCGTGGGCATGGTGACGGCCAGCTCAAATCTCGTGGCCGAGGCTGCGGCAGAGATGGAACGGGAGGAAGCCTCTGGTCAGCTCTCGGAGGAAGGCGCGGAGCGGATCCGGCGAGCCGTGCGATCCTCCTTCGCCGTAGGCACAGGCACTGCGATCCTCGGCGCGCTACTGGTCATCACCTTCGGGGCACTGGTTCTTGCCCTGCCTATCGACGAGCAGGTCGCCCGTCTCACCTTCGCCATGACCCTCGCAATGGCGCCGGGACTCATCCCCATGTTGTGGCTCAACGTCTTGCGCCAGTTCGCGGTGGGCATGCGCAAGCCTGGCTCCCTGCTTGCCATCACGCTGGTATCAATCTTCGTCAACATCGCCCTGAACTGGTCGTTTATGGCTTGGGCAACGTCGGACACATGGAAGGTGGCGGGCATCGGGCTATCCACGACCACCGTCCAACTTTTCACGTTGCTAGCCTTCCGCGTGGTCGTGCTGCGTATACCCGAGCTGCAACCTTACTTTCAGGTTCTGCCCCGCGCCGGCGACGGGGAGGCTATACGCCACCTCGTGCGCCTCGGAGTACCAGTGAGCCTGACCTATGGCTCGGAGGCTGCGATTACGACAATCGCCGGGTTGGTGATGGGAACCCTCAGCCCGCAGATGCTGGCAGCACACAACGTGGTCAACCAGCTGGCGTACATCGTCTACCAGGTTTGCATCGGCTTCTCCCATGGCGGGTCGGTGCTCATCACGAGGGCACGAGCCGAAGGCGCCAACGCGGTGCGCGCGGTAACCCGGCGCGTGCTGCTCGTCGTGGTCGTGTACCTGGGGGTTATGGGCGCACTGTGGCTTCTGCTGGGTCGCTGGATACTGCGCCCGTTCCTGGGAAGTGCAGACGCCACCACCTTCCATATCGCTGTCCTGCTTCTGTGCCTCGCGGTGTTACAGCAGTTCTCTAAGGGAATTCAGAATGTGGCGGTGGGATTACTGAGAGGGCTCAAGGACACTACTTCCGGGCTGCGCTGCACTCTCATTGGATACTGGCTGGTCGGCGTACCCGGGATTCTGGTGATGGGCAAGCTCCTGAAATGGGAGGGCTACGGCGTGTGGTGGGGGTTGATTGTCGGCTTCGCCACCACTGCGGTGCTGCTACTACGAGCCTTTTTTCGACGCCTCGCTTCACTTAGCTAACGGGGGTGTGGGGCAGCGAAATGACGACATTCTCTGCCAAGCATTGCCATCTACATAAGGTCTGGCTAACCTAAGTAAGTCGACCCAAAGAAAGGAACACAGTTGACCCTCACGTCACTTAGGGCTCGCAGCCCCCGATCCCCCATGCACCCTCATCTTCGCATGGCTCGCGCAGTCGTCTCAGCCGTCGCTGCCACCGGCCTTTTTATGGCTGCCGCCTGTAGCGCCAGTGATGGAGCGCACTCCGCAACCAACGTAGAAAAACAGCAGATCACCGACATCCTCGGGCGCAATGTCGAGGTTCCGAAGAAGGTTGAGCGGGTTCTCATGGGCGGACAGAGAATGCTCTACACCACCGCTATCCTCAACAAGGAAAACCCGCTCCAGGGGATCGTCGCTTGGCCCGATGACTTGCAGCAGAACGACCCCGGCACTTACAAGAAGTACCAACAGAGATTCTCCGAGATCGGGGATATTAAGCAGACCGGTGAGGTTTACGATGGCTCGATGTCCGTCGAGCAGGCCCTGGAATCTCGCCCAGATGTCTTCATTGTTTCCGCGAACAGTTTCGACGCCGCCCAAGACGCCGGCATCGTCGACGGTCTTAACAAGGCCGGAATCCCCACCGTCGCCGTCGACTACTTCACTGACCCAGTAAAAAACACCGCACCAAGTGTGCGCTTGCTCGGCAAAGTACTCGGGCACGAAAAGGAGGCGGAGAAGTACGCCCGGTTCTACGAATCCAAGGTGGACATGGTTCACGACCGGTTGGAAAAAGCCAAGGCCACTCCCACCCCAACCTTCCTCTGGCGAGCTCCCGGCTACTTCGACTGCTGCTCCACTTTCGCCAAGTCCAACCTGGCTCAATTAGTCACCGCAGCAGGTGGTAAGAACCTGGGAGACGACATGATTGAAGGTAAGCAAGGCCAAGTCTCCCCCGAAGCGCTGGCTGGAAAAGACCCGGACGTCATCATCGCCACCGGCGCTGACTGGACTGATGCCAAGCAGCAGCCAAAAAAGACTGGCTTTATCCCCCTCGGTTACGACGAGTCCGCCGATCAGGCCGTCAAGGATTTTCAGCGCGTCGTTAACGGGCAACCTGTCCTCAAGGAAATGCGAGCCGTCAAGGACAAGAGAGCCTACGCCGCGTGGCATCACTTCTACGACTCTCCGTACAACTACCTGGCCATCGAGTGGTTCGCCAAGGCCATGCACCCCGACCTGTTTGCCGACATTGACCCACAGGCTGACATGAAGGAACTGCACGAAAAATTCCTCCCCGTGGAGGCGAGCGGCACCTTCTGGACTGGTTTGCCATGAGCCACGTCGCCCCGACACGGTCAATCCCTGCCGTAAACGGGAAGGATCACAAAGACAGCATCCCGCAACGTCAACGTCCCGGCGTGAGCTGGTACCGAGCAGCCAGCAGGCGCAAGGTGGCAATCATCGCCGGGCTCGCGGCTCTGCTATGTGCAGTCACCGCCACAGATTTCCTCATCGGCAGCAGCATGCCTGCTAATGAGGCGATATATGTGCTATTTCACCCCAGCGATTCCCGCCCTGTTGACCGACAGATCATCTTTGATATTCGCCTGCCAATGACCATCACGGCGGTCCTCATCGGCGCTGCCCTCGCTGCCGCCGGTGCAGAGATGCAAACCATCCTGGGCAACCCCCTCGCAGAGCCCTACACACTGGGTATTTCCGCCGCCTCCAGCTTCGGCGCCGCCTTCGCCACCGTCTCCGGATTCACTGCCGCAGGAATTGGTGCAACGCTGGGGATGGCCGGCAGCGCGTGGGTGTTCGGCATCGCAGCCTGCGCGGTGATTGTCCTCTTCTCCCGGTCAAAGAGCGCCGGCACGGAGGGAATGATCTTGCTAGGCATTGCAATCGTGTTCCTTTTCGACGCTCTCCTGGCACTGATGCAATACCTCGCCTCGCAGACGCAGCTGGAGCAGGTGGTGTTCTGGACAATGGGCAGCCTCACGCGCGCCAAGTGGCCCCAGATCGGCCTCCTGGCACTCGTCTCGCTGATCGTCATCGCATTCTTCTACCGCAACGCGTGGACACTGACGGCGTTTCGAATGGGAGACGACCGCGCCAGGTCCATGGGAATCAACGTCAACAGGCTGCGCACGCTCACACTGGTGGGCGTCTCCCTCATGGCTGCGACTGCCGTTTCGATGGCCGGGACGATTGGCTTTATCGGCCTCGTCGGCCCGCACATCGCCAGGATGCTTGTCGGCGAGGATCAGCGCTTTTTCCTCACTACATCCATCTTCTCCGGGGCGCTATTGCTTACCTCAGCCTCCGTGGTCTCCAAGCTGATCCAGCCCGGCGCGATCCTGCCCGTCGGCATCATCACGGCGATTGTGGGCGTGCCAGCGTTCGTCGTCCTCATCGTTCTGCGCCGCCCCCGAACCGTCTCCTCTCCCACCTAATACCCCCTCGCCGCACCCACCTCTTCTCGCTCCAGCCCCTCCCTCACCCCAGAAAGGACAACCTCGTGGAACAGCCCGCCACGGTTCCGTCAGCCACCGCGCTGCAGGTCACCGACCTCAGTTTTTCCCACGGAGCAGCGCAGATCCTGAATGGCGTGTCTCTTCCGGGGATCGACGCCGGAACCGTCACCGCCCTTGTAGGCCCCAATGGCGCTGGTAAATCCACCCTGCTGCGCTGCATGGCTCAGCTGTGCCGATTCAGTGGCAGCGTCACCGGACCTGACGCGGTTTATTTGCCACAGGATCCCCCGCCGGAAAGCACCCTTACAGTGTTTGAATCGGTGCTACTGGCGCTCCAGCACTCCCACACGGGATTCAGTGGGCTGCGCGTGGCCACATCCACCCAGGATAGAGTCAGCGCGGTACTCACACGACTGGGTCTGAAAGAATTCGAGTCTCGCACGATGTCCCAGCTCTCCGGCGGCCAGCGCCAGCTGGTGAGCTTCGCACAGGCGATCGTGCGCCGTCCCCGAGCTCTTCTGTTGGACGAGCCAACCAGTGCCCTCGACCTACGCAATCAGCTGACCCTCATGGAGCACATTTGCACCTACGCCGTTGAAGCACCCGCGGCAGTGGTGGTCACGATGCACGACCTCTCGCACGCGGCACGCTTCGCCGATCGCATCGCAGTGCTCCACAACGGCACCGTTTACGCACATGGAGCCGTGGAGGATGTGCTCACCGAAGAAATGCTGCGCGAGGTCTACCGAGTCGACGGAACGATTACGCCCACCGGCGATGGAAATGTAGCGATCACCACGTCAAGGGCAATATGAGGGTCTGCTAAACTTTGGCGAGTCGCATAAAATATTTCCGTTCATGTTCCGACGTGACGGACCGCCCAATTTTTTCTAGCCCTCCGAGGTCACCCTCCCGCGCATCTTGGAGACACTAGGAGCGATCGATCGGCTCCGCAGTTCGGGACGTTGAAGGCGATTGTGCGTTTGCCTAAGATATCGTCGTCGAACTCATTGGTTAGGGTGTTTTAGACACGTGGCAGTGCTGGCCATCCCCGTCACCATAGCGGTGGCGCTCATCCTCGTCCCCTTGCTGGTCAAAACACTTGATCGTAAAGCCGGTTGGCCTTTAGGCCTGACTTTCCTGGCACTCGCAGGGTACGTGATCAAGCATGCGGATCCGATACTCAACGGCAAGACCGCCACGTGGTCCGTGACATGGATCCAAGGTATCCTCACAGGCGCGGGCGGTGGAGCGGGTGCAGCCAGTGCAGGAGGCACAGCAGACGCAGCGGCCAGCACCGGCCTAGAGCTGGCCTTAAAGATGGACGCCCTGGGTCTGTTCTTCACCCTCCTAGCGCTCCTCATCGGCGCGGTGGTTTTCATCTACTCCGCCGCCTACCTGCACAAGGGCGATAAGATCATGAGCTTCTACGTGCTCATGACCTCCTTCATGCTGGCCGTCCTGCTGTTAGTTCTGGCCGATGACGTTGCACTACTCTTCATCGGCTGGGAGCTGGTCTCCCTAGCCTCGTTCTTCCTCATCGCTCGCTCCGGATCCGGCGGCGAAGCCGGCGCCATCCGCACCCTGCTGCTCACCTTCGTCGGCGGCTTGTTCCTGCTGGCCGCCCTGGCCATCAGCGTGATCACCACGGGCACCACGAACCTCACAGCCATGCTGCACTCCCCCGCCTGGGAGGGGCAGGACGTGCGCCTAGCCATCGTCGCAGTCCTCATTGCCCTCGCGGCATTCTCCAAGGCCGCGCAGATCCCTTTCCACTTCTGGCTGCCAGAGGCCATGGCCGCAGACACCCCAGTCTCCGCCTTCCTCCACGCCGCCGCCGTAGTCAAGGCCGGCGTGTACCTGCTGCTCCGTTTCTCCGGCCTGTTTGAGGGCGTGATGGCCTGGCACACCCTGCTCATCGTCATCGGCATGACCACCGCCATCATGGGCGCCGTATTCGCCATGCAGAAGACCGACCTGAAGAAACTCACGGCTTACTCCACCGTCTCCCAACTGGGCTGGATCGTCGCCACTATCGGCGTGGGCACTCCCTTCGCCATCAGTGCCGCGCTGGTTCACACCGCCGCCCACGCGCTGTTCAAGTCCTCCTTGTTCATGATTGCCGGCGTGGTGGATCACCAGGCCGGGTCGCGCGACATTCGCCGCCTGGGCCCGCTGTGGCGCCAGATGCCCTTTACTTTTGTGTCCGCTGTGATCGCGGCGGCGTCTATGGCTGCGATTCCCCCGACCTTCGGCTTTGTGTCGAAAGAAGGCATGCTCACCGCCTTCGAAGAAGCACCGTTTAGCAATACCGGCGTGATCGTCCTGCTAGTCGCTGCAGGTGTCGGCGCGCTGGCCACGTTCGTGTACTCCGCCCGCTACGTCCTGGGCGCGTTCATCGACGGCCCGAAGGACGTTTCGCACGTCAAGGAGGCTCCGGCGCAGCTGTGGATCCCCGCCGTGCTGCCGGGTGTGCTGTCGCTGCCGGTCGTGGCTTTCATGGGCATCTTCGATGAAGCGCTCGACCACGTGGTCGATGCCACGGATCTGGGCCACGCGCACACGCACTTGGCACTCTGGCACGGCCTGACAGTGCCGCTGTGGATCTCTCTTGCCGTGCTGGTTGCGGGCGTAGTTGTTGTTATTTATCGACGCCCTCTGCTTCAGCCCCTCGAGGGCAAGCGACTCGGGGTGGCAACGGGCGCGGAGATGATCTCCGCGTTTATCGAACGCTCGACCAAACTCGGCCGCGCGTTTGGCCGTATGGCGAACTCTGTGAATCCGAACCGGCACATTGTGTGGATCTTCACCATGCTGATCGTGCTGGCGGGCTTCGCGCTCTTGGGGCCGGGCCGGTTGGAAGGCATCGCGGACCTGTCCCCGCGCGTCGAGGGCATCGACAGCATCGTGGACCTGGTGGGACTAGTGATCGTGGGCTTGGGTGTGATCAGCATGGTCAGCACCCGCTCGCGCCTGGCCTCCGTGGTGCTGGTCGGCGTGGTTGGCGTGGGTGTCTCCTGGGTCATGCTGACGTTGGGCGCGCCGGACGTAGCTACCACCCAGCTGCTGGTCGAGTTCTGCGTGGTCGTCATCATGATGCTGGTCATCCGCCACCAGCCACGCCTGTACCTGCGCGAGGGTGCAAACCGCACCCGCTTCGCCACGGTGCTGGCGGTAGTAGTCGGCCTCATCACCTTCCTGGGCGTGTGGCTGCTCATCGGCCGCCACGACAAGCCCGCGATCGCGCAGTGGTACCTGGAGAACACTCCGGAGATCTCCGGCGGCAACAACGTGGTCGCCGTGATCCTGGTGGAGTTCCGTGCGTTCGATACTTTGGGCGAGCTGTCGGTACTGGGCATGGCGGGCATCGTCATCGCCGCGCTGATCAAATCCATCCCCCGCTCCCCGGTTCCGGGCTACGGCCCGGGTTCCACCGCGGAGTTGTTCCGCGCGCCCGGCTCCACCCGCTTCCCGGACGTGCACAAGGTTCCGGAGCTGGCACCGTTCTACTCCAAGTACCTGCGTTCCACGCACCTGAACTCCATTAACTCGCGGATGACGATGTATCCGCTGATTCCGATCCTGGCGCTGCTGTCCGCCGCCACATTCTGGCGCGGGCACCAAGCCCCGGGCGGCGGCTTCGTCGCGGCTCTGATCGCGGCCTGCGGCATCTTCATGTACTACCTGGCGCAGGCGCGGGCCAAGAAGCTGTTCAGCGACCAGGTGGCCTACACCTTCGTCGGCGCTGGCATGGCGATGGCTCTGATCACCGGCCTGATCGGCTACTTCCACGGCGGATTCCTGGCCCCGATCCACGCGGACATTCTGGGCCAGCACGTGTCGACCTCGCTGATCTTCGACGGTGGCGTTTACCTGGCAGTGCTCGGCCTGGTGGTCATTGTGATCAACCAGATGGGTGGCCGCGACCGCCCGGGCACGGACCCGGCAACGTTGAAGTCGAAGTTCCGCGCCCAGACTGCCACACAGAAGATGGGGCTGAAGTCCAAGGGCAAGCGCCCCTCCCCCATCGAGGGCAAGGCCGACCCGGCCAATAAGCCCTCGCCGGTGGCCGTCACTGTCGGCGGCAGCAACATTCCGCTGAACCCCTCCCAGGTCTCCGCTGCTGCGAAGGCAGAGGAAGAGGCCCACCGGGCCGAGCGCGAGGCGGCTCGCGCGCCGGTCAAGAGCGCGAAGGATGGTTCGGAGGCTAAGGCTGCGGAGCCTGATGGCGTCCCGAAGAAGAACCCCGAAAAGACCCACCAACCGCACAACGAGCAGAAGGGAGAGCCCCAGTGATCATCGCAGCTATCATCGCCATCCTGATGGGCGGCGGCGTGTACCTGGTGATGCAGCGCGGAATGCTGCGCATCATCATGGGCATTGCGCTGATGAGCCACGCCGTGAACCTGCTGATCCTCGCCGCGGGCATCGGCGCGTGGCGCATGGATCCGCTGATGGATCGGGCAACCCCGGAGCAGGCGGCGGACCCGCTGCCGCAGGCGTTCGTGCTGACGGCCATCGTGATCTCTATGGCCTCCACCGCCGTGATGCTGGCCATGGCCGCACTCGGCCGCGACGACGACACGTTCGGCAGCGATGACGTAGAGACGGCCTCCCGCCGCCTGCGCACCCTGCAGACGATGGGCTGGAAGAACTACGAAGAGGCAAAGACCCAGGGTGGCGTGGTCGAGGAGCACCAGGCTAAGAAGCTCGGTGCGAATGACTACACCGAGACCCACTCGTGCACCGACGAGGGCGCCACCGCGAAGGGGGCGCAAAAGTAATGGCCGGAAGTTCCCTACTCAGTCTGTTCATCGCAGTCCCGCTGCTGGCCTCCGCCATCGCCGCGATGGCGCCGTGGGGCAGTGTTCGCCGCGCGCTCGGCCTGCTGATCCCCGCCCTCGGCATCGCCGGAGGCATCTGGATACTGGCGCAGGTCAGCGAGCCGCACACGGTGATGGTGGATAACGTCGGCGGCTTCATCGGCGGCATTTCCATCCCGCTGGCAGCCGATAACCTGTCGGGCGTCTTGATCCTGACGACCTCCGTGGTCGCCTTCATTGCCAACTGGTTTGGCGATGTGGTTGGCGAGACCCGCGCCCGCTTCTACCCCGCCCTCACGCTCATGCTGATCGGCGGCGTGTGGGGCGCGCTGCTGACCGCGGACCTGTTTAACTTGTTCGTCTTCATCGAGGTCATGCTTATGCCCTCCTTCGGCCTGCTGGCCATGACGGGCACGTGGGCTCGCCTGGCGGCTGGCCGGATGTTCATCGTGGTAAACCTGGTGACCTCCCTGGTGCTGCTCAGCGGCGTGGTGCTGGTCTACGCGGTCGTGGGCACAACCAACCTCGCCGCCCTGGCGGGCTCTGCCGGCCCGCGCGGCACCGAGTTCGCCGAGGGCGTGTTCGGCAACCAGTGGCAGCTGGTGGTCCCGCTGGGCGTGGTGCTGCTGGCACTCGCCGTCAAGGCGGGTCTGGCGCCGGTTCACACGTGGCTGCCGCGCGCCTACCCCTCCACCTCCCCGGCAGTGATGGCTCTGTTCTCCGGCCTGCACACCAAGGTCGGCGTTTACGCAATCCTCCGCGTGTACCTCACCGTGTTCGAGGGCGATTCCAACTGGTCTTGGGGCATCCTCGCGATCATGGTGGCGGGCATGCTGATCGGTGGCTTTGCCGGTTTGGGCGAAACCACGATGCGTAGCGTGATCGCCTACCAGATGGTCAATGGCATTCCGTTCATGCTGATCGGCCTAGCCTTTTTGAGCAACAACGCGCAGCTGATGCTTAGCGCCGGATTGTTCTACATGGTGCACCATATGATCGTCGCCGGGGCACTGATCATGGCCTCCGGCGCGATCGAAGAGACCTACGGTTCGGGCCGCGTGCGCAAGCTATCGGGCTTGATGCGCCGCGACCGCTTCGTTGCCATCGTCTTCGCCGCCGGCGCGCTGTCTATCGTTGGCCTGCCGCCGTTTTCCGGCCTGTGGGGCAAGCTGGCGCTGGTCTTCGGCGTGGCCCAGGACGGCACGTGGAAGACCTGGTTGGCCATCGGGGCGATCATCGTTTCGTCGATCGGTGCCTTGGTCTCCATGATTTACGTGTGGCGCGAGGTGTTCTGGGGGCGGCAAATGAACGCCAACGAGACCGACCCAGACCTGCGCGTACCGCACCGCTACGTCTGGCCGTCCGCCGTGATGATGCTGCTCTCCGTCGGCATGTTCATCGGCGCCGGCCCCGTCTTCCAGCAGACTAATAAGGCCGCGGACAACCTGACCGATACGACGGCCTATGTGGAAGCCGTCCTTGGCGATCGGGACGAGGCCGTCGGCGCGGTCCTACCGCCCGGGCCGAGCGGATTGGATAACGTTCCTGCGGGTGCTCGGAGTTCTACGGACGATGACGCCCACACGGAGCGTGCCGAACGCGAAAACCAGGAGCAGCCGGCTCAGCACGGGGAGGATCACTAAGCCATGGCAAAGTTCAGTATTGTCCACGCAGTGAAGTCCACCGGCCACGCGTTGGGATACGCCGTGTGGCTGACCGGGCAAATCATCAAGGAATCCGTGGTGATGGCGATCGATACCCTGGGCACCGGTCGCAACATCGCGCCGGTGGTGATCTACTACCCGCTGCGCGTGACCAGCGAGCGGGACATTGCGGCCCTTATCGCCTCGATTACCATGACCCCCGGCACGCTCTCTTTGGGCGTGACCGGCCCGAAAGAGGTTGACTACGACGCGGCGGCGGGCGAACGCAATTCAAAGGATGCCTTCGCCGTGGCGCGTTCGGAGTTCAACACTCACGGTCTAGAGCACGTGCAGCGCTTCCTGGCGGTACACGCCATGTACGGTGCGGATCCGGAGGAGCTGTTGGCCAGCCTGGCGGACATGGAGGAGCACCTCGCCCCGTCGGTGAAGGAAAAACAGCTAGACTTCGACGTGAAGTACCTGGTGGAGAAGGGTCGCCCCGGCCCCCGCGGGTTCCGCGGCTCGCGTGGCGGCCGCGCCTCCGACGAGACGGTGTTCGATGTAGAGAAGGTGGATTCCACCCCGCACGCCGCCGCGTTCGTCGCCGCGATCCTGCAGTCCGATGAGGAAGAGAAGAACCCCTCCGACGTGCGGGATATGGATCGCAAGGAGCGCTACGAAATCGCCCGCCGAAATGCGGAACGTGCCAAGGCGCGGATCTCGAACGCCACCCCCGATATTGATACGTTCCGCGGGGATAACCTGGGGGCGTCCAAACCCGACCAGGAGGGTCGCACCAAACCTGGAGAGACGTTGTACGACCCGTTGTATCCGAAGGAACATCCGAACAAGCAGCGACGCAAGCGCGCGAAGAACCAGAAGAAGCAAAAGAACCAGCAGAAGCAAGCGAACCAGAAGAAGAAAGGCAAGTAGATGGAGCCCAAGGATCTGCTCAACATCCTGGTGGGCATCGCCGCCGCCATCGTCGTCATCGCACTGTTTACGGTGCTGTGGCGCGCGATTTCTACGCATAATGACGCCCGCCGCGCAGTCCTTTCCGACATGGTGTTCATGGCGATGGCAGGGCTGTTCCTGTGTTACTCGATCTTCCACCGCACGGCCATCACCTACGAAGTCGCGCTATTCGCCGGGCTTTTCGGTGCGCTGTCGACGATCGCTTATGCCCGCATTATTTCCCGAGGGAGGCGCTAAATGTCCACCACTGTTCTTGCCGCCGCCGGCGATATGGTCGAATTCAGCGAGCCTGGCTGGCTGGGCGCCATCACCGCAGGTGTGCTGGCCATTCTCGGGGCGATCTTCATCTTCGTTTCGGCCCGTGCGATGTACCTTGCTCCAGACGCCCTCAGCCAGGTCAACATGGTAGGCCCAGCTATCGGCGTGGGCCTTCCCCTACTGATCAGCGCCAATCTTGTTTATTCCTGGTCCACGGAAGGGTTCATTCTGGGCGAACTGATCCGCGCCATCGTAGCCATCACCGCGTTGCTGGTGGTGGGTGCTGTCGGCTCGTATGTGATGGGTCGCGCGCTGCACGCGACACACTGGGATCACACGGTGCCGCTGTCTGGCGGTCAAAAGGCGAAGGAGCCGAAGTAGACCTTCCAGGCAGAGTGAGATTCCCAGTTTCGCAAACATCAAGGGAGCCAGCGCCCACGCAAAGGTGGGGGGCTGGCTCCCTTCTTTTGGATTCGCTGTGCGGGTCCCCCGCGAATGCTAAGAACTCTTAGCCGACGACGGCGACAGCCTCAACGTCGATTTCGCCGCGCATGGCCTTGGAGTAAGGGCAGAACGCGTGTGCGTCAGCGACCAGCTCATCAGCCTTAGCCTGATCCACGCCGAAGACGGTGGCGGTGATCGTAGCGGACAGGCGGAAGCCCTCCGGCACCTTGTTCAGGGAGGTCTCAACGGTGACCTCCGGAGACTGCTCCATCTCCACGCCAGCTTCCTTGATGGTCTTCTGCAGTGCACCGTTGAAGCACGCTGCCCAACCGGCGGAAACCAGCTGCTCTGGGTTGGTGCCCTCGCCGGAGCCGCCCATAGCCTTTGGCGGGCGAACATCCAGGTCGATCTGACGGTCGTCGGTAGCGACGTGGCCGTCGCGGCCACCGCCGGTAGAAATTGCCTTTGCTGTGTACAGTGCGTCGCTCATGTGAAGAACAGTCCTTTCTTCAAACTGATTGTTGAAGTGATCTCTAGCGTTATTTCTAAAGCTCGCTCTGGGCGGGGTGATCGTGTCGCCACCGCTCGGCGCCCAGCCTACGTGAACTCGCTTGCCTCGCGCCCGCATGGCTTCGAAGGGCGCATGGCACCTACTTGCCGGTGAAGAGCTCCTTCACCCGGTCGCGCAGGTTTTCGTCCACCTTGCCCCAGTAGGTCCAGCACTGCTCCGCCACCTGGTCAGAGACCCCGTCCATAGCGCCTGCGATGTTGTTAGCCAGGCGCTCGCGGGCGGCGTCATCCAAAACCTCGCGTACCAGCTGACCGGCCTGGATAAAGTCATCATCCTCCGGGTGGCGGACGTACGCACCGCGGGTCAGGTCGGTGCCGTGCAGGTCGTCAAACAGGCCCAGCTCCTCCGCCGCAGTCACAGCAGATTCCTGGCCGCGACCGAAGCCGTACTGCGACTCACCAGCGGCAACACCCTGCTCGACAGCACCGGAGCCATCGTTGACGTCCTGCGTGCCCTCGGCACGCTCGAAGCGGTTCGGGGAGTACACGGGCGTACCTGCCGGCGGGAACTCCTGGTTACCCGCACCGTCCTTGGCGGTGTAGTAGTTCTTCTCTGCCACCACGGAGCGGTTAGAAGGCAGCTGGTGGAAGTTCACGCCCAGGCGGTAGCGCTGCGTATCGGCGTAGGCGAAGGCTCGCGCCAGCAGCATCTTGTCCGGGGATAGGCCGATGCCCGGCACGAGGTTCGAGGGCGCAAAAGCAGCCTGCTCGATCTGCGCGAAGAAGTTCTGCGGGTTCTCGTTGAGCGTAAAGTGGCCGACCGGGATCAACGGGTAATCCTTCTGCGACCACGTCTTGGTCAGGTCGAAGGGGTTCCAACGGTAGCCCTCGGCCTCGGCAACAGGCATGATCTGTACCTTTACATCCCACGTCGGAAAGTCACCACGCTCGATGGCGTCATAAAGATCCTGGCGTGAAGAATCGAAGTTACCGGAAGCAATGACCTTCGCGGCCTCGTCGTCGCTGTAGAAATCCCAACCCTGGCGGGTCTTGAAGTGGTACTTCACCCAGAAACGCTCGCCGGCAGAGTTAATCCACTGGTAGGTGTGGGAGCCGAAGCCGTCCATGTGACGGAAATCGGTCGGGATACCACGATCACCCATCAGATAGGTCACTTGGTGTGCGCTCTCCGGGGAACGGGTCCAGAAATCCCACTGCATATCCGCCGAGCGCAGACCGGAATCCGCCAGGCGCTTCTGGGAACGGATGAAGTCGGGGAACTTAATGCCATCGCGCAGGAAGAACACCGGGGTGTTGTTGCCCACGATGTCGTAATTGCCTTCCTGGGTGTAAAACTTCAGCGAGAATCCGCGCACGTCGCGTACCGCATCGGGGAAGCCCTGCTCGCCTGCAACGGTGGAGAAGCGGGCCAGCATCGGGGTCACGCGACCCGGCTGGAATAGATCGGCCTTGGTGTACTTGGATACATCCTCTGTGATCGTCAGCTCGCCGAAGGCGCCGGAACCCTTGGCGTGCACATTGCGCTCTGGGATGCGCTCGCGGTTAAAGTGCGCATGCTTTTCCACGAGGTGTACGTCGGACAGCAGCAGCGGGCCTTGCTCGCCCACCGTGGCAGAGTGCTCTTCGGTGCTGACCGGGGAACCGTTCACGTTCGTTGAAACCCCGGAGTATGGGCACACGCCGCGGGAGGCTACGTCCTTCGCGGATGTGATGGCCTCTGTGCTGTTGTGTTTGTCGTTTGTAGCAGTCATGGGTACCTCCTGATACCTAATCCGTGTCGCCTGCGAGAGGCTCTGCAATCCACCTTGCCAGAATTCCGAAAACCTCGTGTTAGGATTTCCCCATGACCAGCCAGGCCTCCAGCAGCCAGGCACGCGATGCCGCTGTGACCGACCTCGCCCTGCGCGCCGCTAGTGGCGACCGCCAGGCGCTCACGGAGTTCATTTCTGCCACCCACGACGACGTGTGGCGCCTGCTGGCACACCTGGCCGATACGGACCGCGCGGACGACCTAACGCAAGAGACCTACCTGCGGGTTTTAAGCGCCCTCCCCCGCTTCGCTGCCCGTTCCACCGCACGCACCTGGATCCTGTCCCTGGCGCGCCGGGTGTGGGTGGATAGTGTTCGCCACGACATGGCTCGCCCCCGCAGCTCCGCCACGGAGATCGAGGACGCCACCAGTGCCACCCCCGCCGTCGAAACTACCGGCGGGCAAAGCTGGGCCGAGTGGGTGGATACCCGCGCCCTTATCGACCAATTGGAGGCCGACCGCCGCGAGGCCCTGATCCTCACGCAAGTGCTGGGCTACACCTATGCCGAGGCGGCGAAAATCGCGAACGTCCGCGTGGGCACTATCCGCTCCCGTGTAGCCCGCGCACGTGCCGACCTGGTTGAGATGGCAGGCGAGGGACAAAGTGGCGTCACCAAGAAAGAAAAGAACAAGCGCCGCTTCGGCGTAGCCTAACCCGGGTACCACCACGCGCGACGGCGCGTTTAAGGAACAACGGGGGCGACGGGCTAGGCTGGTTTTCATGAGCACGAGCGCTAAACCCCCCGCTATCGCCCCCGACTCCGCTCTCCTGCTGCTGTCTTTCGGCGGCCCGGAGAAATCCGAAGACGTGGTTCCGTTTCTGGAAAACGTCACGCGCGGCCGCGGCATCCCCCGCGAGCGGCTGGAAAAGGTGGGCGAGCACTACTTTGCGCTTGGTGGCCGCTCCCCCATCAACGACCAGAATAAGCAGCTGATTAGCAATATCGAGGCCGAGCTTTCCCGCCGTGGCATCGGCTTGCCAGTGTACTTCGGCAATCGCAACTGGGAGCCTTATGTGGAGGGTGCCCTACAGCAAATGGCCCGCGACGGCATCCGCCACGCCTACGTCTTCGCCACCAGCGCCTGGGGTGGCTACTCTGGTTGCTCTCAGTACCAGGAGGACCTGCGCCGTGCCATCGCCGCGTGTGAGCAAGCTGGCCTGCAAGCCCCGACCGTAGAGCGCCTGCCGCAATTCCACGCTCACCCGACCTTCATCGCGGAATTCGCCCAGGCTGTAGATGCCGCCCGCGAGCAGCTGCGCGCCGAACACGGCGAGGAGGCCGCCACGCAGGCAGATCTGATCTTCACCGCACACTCCGTGCCGACGGTGGCGGATAAGGCCGCCGGTCCGCATAAGTTCGGCGGGAATCTGTATTCCCAGCAGGTCCTGGATTCCTCCCGCCTGATCCAGCAGGCCAGCAGTTTCGCTAACTCCCCCGGCAGCGGCGCAGATTATGGCTGGACCGGCCAGCTGGCCCGTCACGCGAACGTTGGCGGCCGCGGGGATGGCCCTGCTCACACGGGTGAAACTGTGGGGGTTGATGTCGGCGTTGGCACTAACCTCGACGTCGAGCTTGTGTGGCAGTCGCGTTCCGGCTCCCCGCATGTGCCGTGGCTGGAGCCGGACGTATGCGACCACATCGAAGCGCGCGCGGAGGCCAACAATAAGCGCGCTATAGTGCTGTGCCCAGTGGGCTTCATCACCGATCACGTGGAGGTGCAGTGGGACTTGGATACCGAAGCGCGCGACGCTGCCGCGGCGGCGGGCATCCCCTTCGTACGCGTTGCCACCCCGGGCCTGACCGCCGGGTTCGCCGAGATGGTGGTTGATCTTGTTGTTGGTAGTGACGCCCCCAGCGCCAACCTCTCCGAAGATCAGCAGGCCGCGCGCGATCTAGCGGCGAAGGTTACCGGCGAGCTGGCGACGGTCCCCGACTTCGGCCGCACGTTCAACGGCAAGCCGTGTGCGCCGGGGTGCTGTGGAAGCGAGGTCTAGCGGCTGGGCGCGGGCGCAGCGACACGGCGCTCGGCTGCGCGGGCGCAGCGCTAGACCAGTAGCTCCGCGATCTGGATGGTGTTCAGCGCCGCACCCTTGCGCAGGTTATCCCCGGCGACGACCAGCACCAGGCCGCGGTTACCGTCCACTGTTTGGTCTTGGCGAATGCGGCCGACCAGGCTCTCGTCGATGCCCGTGGCGGCCAGCGGGGTGGGTACGTCCACAACCTGCACGCCCGGGGTGTCGGAAAGCAGCTCGCGGGCGGTTTCCGGGGTGATCTCGCGGTCGAATTCCGCATGGATCGTCATGGTGTGGCCGGTGAAGACGGGCACGCGCACGCAGGTGCCAGCCACGCGCAGCTCCGGGATTCCCAGGATCTTGCGGGATTCGTTGCGCAGCTTCTGCTCCTCGTCGGTCTCCTCGGAACCATCGTCGACGAGATTGCCCGCCAGCGGCAGAGCATTGAAGGCGATGGGTGCAACGTAGGGGCCCAGGTCGTCTGCCTGCAGCGCGGAGCCATCGTGCACGAGTGCGCGCAAGCCCTCGGCGGCACCGTCGCCCTCGCTGTCGGCGCCGCCGTTTACGCCACTGCCCAGGTTGTCCAGCACCTGGCGCACCAGCGCTTCCACGCCGGCCAGACCGGAGCCCGACACGGCCTGGTAGGAGCTAACGTGCAGGCGGTTCAAGCCAGCGGCCTTGTGCAGCGCACCCATCACTGGCATGGCGGCCATGGTGGTGCAGTTCGGGTTGGCGATAATGCCCTTGGGCGTGTTCTTCACGTCCTGCGGGTTCACCTCGGAGACGACCAGCGGGACTTCCGGGTCCTTACGGAAGGCCGAGGAGTTGTCCACGACGATGGCACCAGCCTCTGCGAAGCGTGGGGAGTGCTCGCGGGAGGTGCCGCCTCCTGCGGAGAACAGCGCGATGTCGATGCCGCGCAGATCCTCGGTGGCGGTGGTGGCAACGTCCTCGATGACGATCTGCTCGCCGCGGAACTCCAGCTGCTTGCCCGCGGAGCGGGAGGAGGCGAAGAATCGCACCTTGTCCGCCGGGAAGTTCCGCTCGACGAGAATGTCGCGCATTACGCGACCGACTTGGCCGGTTGCTCCGACGACGGCGATGGTGGTCATGCGGGGATCTACCTCTTCTATCTTGGTGGGTGTTACTTACGCTGGTGAGCTGCTGTTTTAGCCGCTTTTAGCGTCCCGTACCAGCGTACACGGTGGCTTCTTCCTCGCCGCCGAGCTGGAAACGGTCGTGGATGGCGCGCACGGCCTTGTCCACGTCGGTATCGCGGATCAGCACGGAGATGCGGATTTCCGAGGTGCTGATTAGTTCGATGTTCACGCCCGCATCGCGCAGTGCTTCACAGAAGTCGGCGGTCACGCCGGGGTGGGACTTCATACCGGCGCCGACCAGGGAGACCTTACCCACGTGGTCGTCGAAGATGATCTCCTGCCAGTCGTTCTGATCCTTAATGCCCTTCAGCAGCTGCATGGCGCGGGTTGCGTCGCTGCGCGGGCAGGTGAAGGTGATGTCGGTGCGGTTGTTGTCGATCTTGCTGATGTTCTGCACAACCATGTCAATGTTGATCTCGGCATCGGCGACGGCGCGGAAGACCTTCGCGGCCTCCCCCGGGGAGTCGGGGATGCCGAGAACGGCGATCTTGGCCTCGGAGCGGTCGTGGGCCACGCCGGTGAGTACTGCTTCTTCCATGGGAATATCCTCCATTGATCCAGAGACGAGGGTGCCGATGTCGGTGCTATACGAGGAGCGGACGCGCAGGGGAACGTCGAACGCGCGGGCGTACTCCACGCTGCGCAGCATCAGTACTTTCGCACCGACGGCCGCCATTTCCAGCATTTCTTCGAAAGAGATCGTGTCGAGCTTCTGCGCGTTGGGCACGATGCGCGGGTCCGCGGTGTACACGCCGTCGACGTCGGAGTAGATCTCGCACACATCGGCGTTGAGCGCTGCAGCCAGGGCAACGGCGGTGGCATCCGAACCACCGCGGCCCAGGGTGGTCACGTCGCGCGTCTCGCGGTTCACACCCTGGAAGCCTGCTACCAGGCAGATCTTGCCCTCATCCAGGGCTTCCTGCACGCGGCCCGGCGTCACGTCGACAATGCGCGCGTTGCCGTGCCGCTCGGTGGTGAGCACGCCTGCCTGGGAGCCGGTAAAGGACTGCGCTTCGGCGCCGAAGGAGGCGATAGCCATGGCGACTAGCGCGTTGGAGATTCGTTCGCCGGCGGTCAGCAGCATGTCCATCTCGCGCGCGGGCGGCACGGGGTTCACCTGCTCGGCGAGTTCCAGCAGGTCGTCGGTGGTGTCTCCCATGGCGGAGCAGACGACAACCACGTCGTTGCCCTGCTTTTTGGTTTCCACGATTCGCTCGGCTACGCGCCGGATCCTCTCCGCGCTTTCCAGCGAGGAGCCGCCGTATTTCTGAACGATGAGCGCCACTGGTTGTTGCCACCTTCCGGATCTAGTCTTAATCAAACTTTAGACTACTTTGTCTGTTTGCCTGGGGCTAGGGTTCGGCTAACTCTTTTTCTTATGACGCCCACATCCCCACCTGCCACATGCGCCACATACGTAACACGCGCGTCGCAGGCCAATATCCGACACAACCCCTGACGTCCGATAAAGTACCCAGGGTACAAAGCACGCGAATTCGGTGCATCAGCGTAAGCGCGCCCACCCGGCGCAGTACGGCACAACCGACCAAGAAGGCAACGAAGAGGTGAGAGGGCCACGATGCTCGAAAACAACCTGCTCGCAGTTGTTTTCGCGCTGGGCTCCGCACTCACCATCGCCTGGGGAACGGTGGTGCGCCACCGCATCGCCATTGAATCCGGCGAGAACCGTAGCGGCGCCATCGTAGACGCCATCAAGCAACCCATGTGGTGGGTCGGTGTGGCCAGCGCGCTATTCGGCTACCTCTTGCAGGTCATTGCCCTAGCCTTCGGCACGCTGCTGGTCGTGCAGCCAATCCTCGTACTCTCCCTCATGTTCACCCTGCCGCTGTCGGCGAAGTACGACGGGCGGCGTATATCGGCCTCCGAAACAGCATGGGCCGGGCTTCTGACAGTGGCGGTGGCGGTGCTGGTGATCCGCGGCAACCCCGCCCCCGGCCACCGCGAACCTGACCTAGCGGTGTGGCTGGTGTGCCTCGGTATCGGCGCGTTGATCCTGCTGGCTTTTTTCGTCTACGCGCTGGAACAAACCGCCGCGCTGCGCGCGCTGGTACTGGGGTCGATCACGGGCGCGATCATGGGGTACGTCGCGGTGCTGTCGAAGGCAGTGGTGGACATTTTCCGCGATGCCGGGGTGCCCACTTTGCTGGCCTCGTGGGAGCTGTGGGGGCTGATCGCCTTCGCGGGTGTGGGCACGGCAGTGCAGCAGGCCTCGTTCAACGCGGGCGCGCTAAAGAACTCGCTGCCCGCGATGACGGTGGTAGAACCGCTGGTGGCCTTCGTACTGGGATACATCGTGCTGGGCGAGAAGTTTCGGATCACGGGCTGGGAGTACGCCTACATGGCGGCGGCCGTCGCGGTGATGGTGGTCTCTACGGTGATCCTGAGCCGCAAGTCGATTGAGGACGACGAACATGTAACGACGTGAAGGCGCTACGACGTAAGGGATATATCGTGAGGGATATATATAAGGAGAAAGGGCGAACTCAGCACGAAGTACTGAGCCCGCCCTTTTCTTCATCTCCGGATGCGTCCAGCCGGGCGCGCCTGGCGCGCCTGGTGCGTCCGAGGTGCTGGACATTCCGTGCGCACCGGGCGCGCTGACTAGGCGGTCTTGCGACGGCCGATCATCAGACCCGCCCCGGCGAGTGCGATACCGACAAGGGCCACCAGGCCCACCCCGGGGCCACCGGTCTTCGGCAGCTTTCCGGACGTGGTATCTGCCACGAGCAGGAACATCTCCTGACCCGAACCGCCCACTTGAATCTGTCCGCCGCTTTCGCCCACGGTAGAGATCTTGTATTCCTTCGTCTCCTGATCAAGCGCAATCTCGAACGGTACCGGCTGGGCCAGCAGGTTGAGCCCCTGCGGGGCCTTGGTCTCCACCAGGAAGAACGTACCGGTCTTCTTCACTTCGATGGATTCCTGGTTGGGTTTGATGACGTGCAGCGGATCGCCACTAAGATCGGGCTTGCCCTCCTTCGAGGGGTAAATCTCGAAGGTAGCGCCGCCAAGGCCGGGCATTTCCTCAATCTTGTCGCCAACGTACTGGGCCTTCTTGAAGGTCAGCTTGCCTGGCTTCGTATCCGGCGCCTTGTAGTTGTCTACTACGCAAGATACCGAGGCCAGTTTGCTATCCACTGCACTCATCTTCACCTTGAAGCCAAAAGCGCCGTCGTTTACCACCTCCAGGGGCTGGTTTTTTCCATCGCGCGTTTCCGTGCAGACGGCGTTAAAGTTGTTCCGCTGATACAGCGAGTAGCCTTCCTTCTGGGTTTCGGTAAGAGTCAATTCCTGCTCTTGCTCACTCTTAATGTCCCAGGATGCGATTCCTCGGTCGCCATCGGCCCAAGAGGTCGCCTTAAGGGACTTGCGAACTACCTCGCCGTTGCCCAGGTCGATGACGTCGTTGCCGCCAGCCGACAGGGTGAACTCCCAGCCGGGTACGTTGTCCTCGAGCACCTTGCCGTTCTCATCAACAATCCGCTTCTTAACAGTGACCTCGCCCTTACAGAGGGAAGAAAGTTCCTGGGCGATCTTCTGCATCTCGCCAGACAGTGCTCCGTAGTTGTTGACGCGAACTGTGTTGCCCGTGCCGGAGATATCCTCACCCATAGTTTTTACCGCACGCGAGCCGTAAGTCCACTGGCCCATATCTCGGGTGATGTCCTTTGTTTTCGCGCGGAAATTCTCACCCGGACGCGTAAACACCTGGACTGCTCTACCGGCTGCCCTGTTGTAGGCCATTTCCAGGTTGACCATGGTATCCGTATCGATGTAGTTAGCCGCGATGGCCTCTGGGATATTAGAAACGATCTTGTAGTAGAGCTGACCACCCCAGGGAACATCATCGCCGATACCAAGGAGTTTTACGTCTTTCAGCACCAATTCGGAAGTAACAACCGGGCGCTCACTCGTCTTACCACCCACAGTCAGGTCGACCATGATCGGAACAACGCGGGTGCCCTGGTTTTTCAGCGCGTTAGCGGCGTCGATAGCGTCGTTGAGGGCAGTAGCTTGAACAAACTCACCGCCAATTCCCTTGGCCCTTGTCCCCGAAGAGATAGTCGGCATGCCGTCGGTGATGAAATACACAACATCGTAACCCTGATCCTTGACCTGGTTCAGACCGGCCTGCCAGTCGGTTGCTTCGTTGCCAGGGACGAAACTCCAATTTTTCACGGCTTCCTTGGCCTTATTCACGCCGTCCTGGGACAACATTGAAACCGAACCGCCGGTCGTCCCGTTCTTGTTCGCGGGTGCGAATCCGGCAAAGTTGTAGATACCGAGCTCTGCGGAAGTTCCAGCCAATGCGTCAATAAAGGCGTTGCCGGCCTCCTTGGACTTTTCAAATCCGTCAACACCGTCTGCGTACTGCAGCGACCTCGAGAGGTCCGCCACGACCGCAATCTTCAGGCCACAGCGCTTAGCCAGCGTGGGGTTGGCAACACGTTTGTGTACCCAATCGGCACCATCGGGAGAAGAGATATCTCCCTCGGTTGACGTTGACTCTTCCTCGCCATACACGTCCAGCTTCACCTTGAGGTGTTTATTCTCGGACAAATTGTTGGTGAAAGTAAACACCGCGCCAGCAGGTACGGTTGCCAGATCTACCTGCTTGCCGTCCTTAACCGGCACAGCCTGCATCGTGATGTAACCATTGCCGAAGTTGACGTTGCGCCTTTCCAAGGTCACGCCATCCTCGATCTGGTCAACTTTTAGCTGATAATGCTGCCAATCCAAGAAGGTGGCGTCCGTATCAATCCGCACGTTGAGGTACTTGAGCTTCGAGTCCTTTTCGACCTTCGCGGTGAAGGAATCGGGGCTCGACGGATCCACCGGGTCGCCCTTCAGCGAGAAGTTGTGGCCCTCGGCATCGAACTGGCGCGCATCATTGGGAAGGGTCGGCTGACCATCCGAGCAGTTCTTTACCTTTCCGCTGAAATCGAAGGACCAGCTCGTCTGGGCGCCCGAGGCAATCTTATAGCCGGACTGGGCCTTGGCGGTAACGGTAACTTTCCCGGGCCCAGTACCTTCGTAGACGTGCTTACCCTCGGGAGATTTATTTCCCTTGATGAAGTAATCAACGCCCTTTGTACTTGGGATGTTGATGTATCCCTTTTCCACACACTGGGGTGCTTTAGCCGGGTCAACTGCAGTCGGCGCAGCCGGAGTGACTGCCGTGACCGACGGGGTTTCGGAACCCGGGTCGGTCGGGGTCTCCGGGTCAGTCGGCTCCGGGTCAGTCGGCTCCGGAGGCGTGCTATTGGCCAGGGTTCCCCGCGGCGTAATGGAGACCGAACCTTCCGGGTACTGGCTGAGAGACAGCTTCATCGAAATAACATCGCCCTTCTTGAGGGCAACATTGAGTCCGTTGATCGTGCCTGAGTGCGGTGGATTCCTCTGCGTCTTTAGGGTTCTTCCGTTGACCTTGAACTCGTACGTAGTAGGGAAGTTGGGACCCGCAAAGGTGTAGTCCAGGCTGGTCATTGTCGCGTCGGCACCGACGGTGAAGGTGGGCTCCTGGCCAGAGCCGCTGCTGGCGACGTATTTCTTTGTCTGCGGGCTCACCGGAATCGTCGCGGCCTGTGCCTGAGCTGTCGGCATCTGCAGCACTGGCAACGCGCCAGGGAAAGCGACGCCGAGGACAAGCGTAAGCGCCGCAGCCAACGCGGCCACTGCACCCATCAATTTCGTTCTCATTATCGCTACCCTTCTTGCTTTCGTTTCTTAGAGATCAACAGCATCAGCAGTCCAGCGCCCATCAGCGCCGCTGCCGCAAGCACAATCCCGATGATCTGCACACCGGTCATCGGCAGATTGCCCGGTCCTCGTTTGCCCTCATCCCCCGGGCCAGGCTCGGGGGCTGGCTCCGCTGGTGGTGCCTCCCCCGGCGGCGGGGTTGGCGTGGTCGGCGGGGTGCCCGGAGGGGTCGTCGGCGGAGTCGTCGGTGGCTCGGTAGGCGGCGTACCGGGCGGAGTGCCCGGAGGGGTCGTCGGCGGAGTCGTTTCGTTGGTCTTCGCCACAATCACCCCTTCCACCGGGTTCGGGTTCATAGCCACCGAGTGAAAAGGAACCGCTACCAGGAAAGGGCTAACCTTGCGGTACTCTCCGGCCGCAGCGCCGGACGGTTCCTGGGAGGTCACCAGGTAGATGCCCTTTTCAAGGTTTTGGAAGCGCACGTTCCCGTCGCCGTCAGTCACAGCCGTGACGGTACGGTCGGTGGGCCAGCCGGCAATCTTCTCGGGGCTGGTGTTCCGCACCTTCTCCATATCCGCAGCCTTTTCCGGATTGATGCCCTTCAACCGCTCAAGCTTGATGGTCACGCCAACGACCTTGCCCGTTGCTGGCCGGAAAGCCTCCGGGTTGCCCGGGGACAGAGTGATGCTTAGGGTGTCTGCCCCACTTTCACGGGATACCCCGGGCTGGTCGCCCGCGCCTACAACCCTGGCAGCATCGGCCACGCCGACTGCGACCTGCGTGCCGCAAAGCACACCGGCACTGAGGGCCACAGCCGCTACGATTTTGCGGCGAGTCCGCACCGCAGCTTTTTGGCTAGTCATTTTCGCCAGCCCCTTCGTCATTCATAATCTCGGTATCTTCCAGGGATTCGCTATCCCGCTTGAGCTTCCTCAGCCACCACAGCAGTGCAAGCAGCGCTCCTACAGCGACTGCAGCCAGGGCGTACATCCACCACTGCCATCCGGCGCCGTGACTATTTTCAAAAACGTCGTTGTCCGCTGGGTCCAGGGGAACCCGGTGACCGCGTACCAGCAGCCGGTGGGAATTAATTCCGTATGGAGTACAGGTGATCAAGGTGACGTAGTCCGCATTCGGCACCGGGCGGAGGTCTTCGGTTTCGGTGGGCAGCACAGTTTTAATCTGGTCGACCTCGTACTTAAGTTTTTCGCCAGACACCTGGACGTAGAAGGCGTCGCCTTCCTTAGCCTCATTAAGGTGATCGAACATAGTAACGTTCGACAACCCGGTGTGCCCAGTGATCACCGCATGCGTGCCTTCTCCGCCGACCGGTAGATCGGAGCCGAAGAGGTGGCCCAGCCCTCGCTGCAAAGTTTCTTCATCTGTTCCGTGGAAGACCGGCAGGTCTGCCTTGATCTTCGGGAAAATAAGGCGCGCCATTGCATCGTTAGCATCGAGCTGATCGAGGTACTCCAGGTAGTCCGGGTTGTTCTTGTCGAAGCGGGCTAGCCAGGGGTCGAGGATCGGGCCGGTGTTGCGGTTGGCGTTGTATTCGTGGGCGCTATCCCACTGCTTGTTCTTGACTTCCTGCGGAATGCTCTTTTCGAGCTTCGCGTACTCTTGCGCGGCTTTCGTCGTGGAATAGTTGTTCCATAATGTGGACGCCACAGGGTACAGCATCACAAGTACCCCGAGGACCACGAGCACGATGACCAGCACAGGGCTGGATTTGGTGCTGCTGACACGACGTGGCTCCTTTTTTGGCTCCACGACGGTACTGGCGATGTGATCCACGGGGTTCTCCTGAGGCTTCAAATTATTTAGTTCGCTGGTAGAGCCCAGCGCGCTGGAGTTTCCAACGGCCAGGCTCTAGCGGCGGTACTGCGCTACTAGTTCTTAGCGCCGCGGCGTGCGAACCATGCGCCGGCTGCGAGGATGGCAGCGCCGAGTGCGGCGAGGATGCCAACACCCATGCCACCGGTCATCGGCAGGTTCGGGGTGGTGTCGTCGTTGTTAACAACCTCGCCCGCTTTCGGGCCGACCTGTACAGATGCCAGGTCGTAAACACGCTCAGGGTCGGTGGACTTTGCGACCAGCTGGAACTCGATTGCCTCCGGCAGCAGCTCCTTGCCCTTCGGAGCCTTAACCTCGATCAGGCAGTAGTGGGAACGGTCGCCCTCAGCTACCGGCTTGTTGTCTTCGAAGTCATTGACGTGCAGGCCGGTGACACGAACCATGCCGTCCTGGCCGGAAACGAAGGTCTGCTTAACCTCGTCGCCCTGCTGCCCGTTGACGGGAGCCCAGGTGTTTGCCTCAGAGGTGTCGATGTCGCTGCACTTCTGGCCGGCAGCCTGGCGGGCGATCTGGAACTCTGCACCTTCCAGACCCTTGCGATCGGAATCGACCTTCTTGAACTCCACTCCACCCCAGTAGGTCTTAACGGTCGGGGTCTCCTTCGGAGTCTGGTTCTCAGAGCCGTCCGGGTTGTTCTGGAACACCAGCGCCTTGTTAGGCGCGATGTCGGTAGCCTTCTTGAACTCCGGCTTCAGGGTGGTCGTGATGGTGACCTCGACCTTCTCACCGGCCTTCAGGGTCTTGGCAACCTCCGGGGTCAGGTCAACGTCAACCTGGTTGCCCTCAAAGAACTTGCCATCGACATCGTCAGTAGGCTGGATCTCGCGGCCACCGGCGGTAACCTTCACATCGGTGACGGTCAACTTCGGGTCGATCGTATCGGTGACCTGGAACTGGGTGCGCTCTGCGTTAGGCTTCAGCTGACGGGCGGTGCCAGTCACGGTGTAGATCAGCTGCTTGTCGCCAGCGTTCTGGTCCTTATCTACAACCGTCTTGGTCGGCGCTTCATCCTTGTAGTTCTTCGGGAAGGCGTGAACATCGTAGTTCCAGGTGGTGCCCTGGTTGTCGCCAGCGTTGTCGGCCGTCATCGGGACGAACGCGATGAACGGGACAGCCGGGTCGTAGCCCTTCTTCGGGCTGGTCTCTACGACCAGGTAAGCACCGAGAGCCAAGTCCTTGGAGACAACCCACTCACCATTTGCATTGGTGGTGCCGGTGGCGACCTCGGTCAGCACACCCTCTGCCAGCCCCTCCTTCAGAGCAGCGCCCTGGGAGAAGTCCGCAGCCTTCAGCTTGGATGCTGCTACCAGACCTTTGTTCGTGGTGACGTCAATGTTCGTAGCGGCGTCGGCGGTTTTGTTGATCTTGTAGACGGTGAAGCCAACGCCCTCGAGCGGCTGGCCGCCGTTCTGCTCAACGGCAGCAGCGTCCGCCGCGGTGCCCGATGGGGTTCCTTCATCGGTCGGGTTGCCGAACTTGTGGATCGTCAGCGCGCCCTTGGCTTCTTTGTTCACCAGCGGGGAGTTGCCGGCGGTCTCGTTAACGCTCACCGGGTTTTCCTGGCCATCCTGAGCGATGGCCACCGGGGTGGCAATGCTCATGGACAGGCCAGCGATGGCCGCGAAAGTGACCGAACGAAGGGTCATAGAGTTCTTATTCACTGGAGTGAAATCCTTTACATCAGTTGTGGCTAAGGCGTTTTTCGCCTCTCGACGTCCAGCGATTCACTCCGTTTAGCGTCGCTTCAGGGGCTTCGGAGCCGCTACTCCTATCGCCTCAAAGCTAGCTCTTACTAGCATGCACCGATGAGGAAACTGGCATGTTCCCTGCATTCCCTTAGGTCAATACAAAACAACCCTCAGGTTGGCGCTTCTTCTAACCGTGAATCGCGACTCGAATCTTAGAACGATCCGCACATCTGAAGCTACTCGGAAATGATTTTGAATTCGGGCTAGGGGTCACTTATGAGCAAAAATTGATTCAGGATACATCCAAAAAACTAGACCTGACCTGCACTGTTCAACAATTGTCTTGAGTTTGCGTTCGAGTTCTATACCTACCCCCATTTAGGGGCGTTCGAGTTAAGAAGTATCCAAGAATATTCTGCAGCTCTTACACTCCACAGCGAAGAATGAATCCCGGTTTGCCCGCTCACCGCCGAGGCGCCCGCTCAACCACTACAGAGCAAAAATTAAGGCCCATGAAAGATCAGAAACCTTCCCCCACCAAAGCCGCAACCGCCTCTCCCAGACGCGGAAAGAAGCTCAACGCCAACGCGATCATCGCGGTTATCCTCGTCCTCGCCGGCTTGGGCGTGCTGCTCTACCCAGTGCTCGCAACCCAGTGGAATAACTTCCAACAAACCAGGGCAGCCGAGGCCTATTCAGAACTGGAAAAGGGCGTACCACCCGAGGTGCTTGACGAGACGTGGAGGGAAGCCCAGCGCTATAACGCCACGCTTAAAGACATCGACCCCACCGATGCCTGGACCAGCTCAGATGACGAAAATTCACCCGCCTACCAGCGCTACCTCAAGTACCTCTCAATACTGGACGAAACCGACGCGATGGGGCGCATCGTGCTGCCGTCAATCAAGTCCGACCTGCCCATTTTTCACGGAACCTCAGACAGCAGCCTCTCCCGCGGAGTGGGGCACCTCTATGGCACGGATCTGCCCGTTGGCGCCCCTGGCGAACCCGGCGAAGATGGATCTATCCCGCCCGCTCCACCGGAAGGCCGCATGTCTGCGCTATCCGCTCACACCGGCATCCAGAACGCCACCCTGTGGGACAACCTCGATCAAATGAAGAAAGGCGATCCCGTGTACATCGCCGCCGCAGGTAAGAAGTTGAAATACGAAGTTCGCAACATCGAGGTTGTGACCCCCGATAAAACCAGCCTGCTGCGCCGAACCCCGCACAAGGATCTACTCACGCTCATCACCTGTACCCCCTACGGCGTGAACACACATCGACTCATCCTCACCGCCGAGCGCGTGCCGATGGATCCGCAGGAAGAGTCTGTTTTCGATGGCCAGGGGACTACCTGGCAGTGGTGGATGTGGGCCATACTGGCAGCCGCCGCGGTCGTCGTGGCGCTACTCATTCGCTGGTGGTGGAAGAACTTCCGTAACCCCACGCCGCGGAACGACAGGACGACTGATGGTGCGGAGACGGCGGCGTCCTAAAGCAACACCGCAACGGTCACCCCACAATGAGGGACAGATTTCCCAAAGGGTGAGAAAAGGCGCCATTTTCCTGTGACTCAGGTAATACCCGGGCTATAGTCGAAAGCATGACTACGCCAGCGCGCAACCTGCTTCTGCGACGCGGCGGGGCTCAAAGGTTTTAAGAGAATTGAGTTCACAACTCAACCACCGACCGGCACCCCGTCGCGGAGTTTGGCATTGCCGGTCGGGAATCACAACCAAGAACAACCAATTCTTTTCAATCTTTTCAGGAGCCCCCACCCATGTCTAACGACACTTTCATCTCCGCACCCGCCCGCATCAACACCCCGGACGGCGACATCCCCGCAGACCAACCCGCATGGAACAAGCAGCGCAACTCCTCCATGCCGCACGCGCGCTACCAACCCTTCTTTGAAGAGGTAGAAGAGATCACCCTGCCGGATCGCACCTGGCCGAACAAGGTCATCGACCGCGCGCCGCAGTGGTGCGCAGTGGACCTGCGCGACGGCAACCAGGCACTGATCGACCCGATGAGCCCCGAGCGCAAGCGCCGCATGTTCGAACTGCTGGTCAACATGGGCTACAAGGAAATCGAGGTCGGCTTCCCGTCCGCCTCCCAGACCGACTTCAACTTCGTCCGCGAGATCATCGAGAAGAACATGATCCCCGACGACGTCACCATCCAAGTACTGGTCCAGGCACGCGAACACCTGATCCGCCGCACCTTCGAAGCCTGCGAAGGCGCAAAAAACGTCATCGTCCACTTCTACAACTCCACCTCGAAGCTGCAGCGCAAGGTCGTTTTCCGCAAGGACAAAGAGGCCATCAAGAAGCTGGCCACCGACGCAGCCCAACTGATTAAGACCATCGCCGCCGACTACCCGGATACCAACTGGCGCTGGGAATACTCCCCCGAGTCCTACACCGGAACCGAGGTCGCCTACGCCAAGGAAGTCTGCGACGCGGTCGTCGAGGTCATGGACCCCACCCCGGAGAACCCGATCATCCTGAACCTTCCCTCCACGGTAGAGATGATCACCCCGAACGTGTACGCGGACTCCATCGAGTGGATGCACCGAAACCTGAACCGCCGCGATTCCATCATCCTGTCGCTGCACCCGCACAACGACCGCGGCACCGGTGTGGCCGCCGCCGAGCTGGGCTACATGGCCGGCGCAGACCGCATCGAGGGGTGCCTGTTCGGTAACGGCGAGCGCACCGGCAACGTCTGCCTGGTCACCTTGGGGCTCAACATGCTGACCCAAGGCGTGGATCCGCAGATCGACTTCTCCGACATCGACCAGGTGCGCCGCACCGTGGAGTACTGCAACCAGCTGCGCGTGCCGGAGCGCCACCCCTACGGCGGCGACCTGGTGTTCACCGCCTTCTCCGGCTCCCACCAGGATGCGATTAACAAGGGCCTGGACGCTATCGCGGAGACCATCGACCCGGAAGCCACCGCCGGGGAAGTCTCGCAAGAAGCTATGGTCGAAAAGACCTGGGAGGTTCCCTACCTGCCAATCGACCCGAAGGACGTCGGCCGTTCCTACGAAGCCGTCATCCGCGTGAACTCCCAGTCCGGCAAGGGCGGCGTGGCCTACATCATGAAGACCGACCACAACCTGCAGCTGCCACGCCCGATGCAGGTCGAGTTCTCCTCCGTCGTGCAGGCCGTCACCGATGCCGAGGGCGGCGAGGTAAACCCGAAGGCCATGTGGGACATTTTCTCCGGCGAGTACCTGGACCGCATCGCTCCGATCGAAACGATCTCCCTGACCGTCGACGGCGGCCAGAACGAAGGCGAAGAGGCCAAGGTCACCGGCCAGATCGAGTTCAACGGCGAGGCACAGACGGTGCAGGGGCGCGGAAACGGCCCGATCAGCGCGTACTGCAACGCACTGGAAGAGCTGGGATACGACGTGGAGGTTCAGGAGTACAGCCAGCACGCCCGCACCTCGGGCGACGATGCCGAAGCCGCCGCGTACGTGCTGGCCGAGGTCAACGGGGCGAAGTACTGGGGCGTGGGCATCGCCAGCTCCATCACCTACGCCTCGCTGAAGGCCGTGACCTCTGCGGTGAACCGGTCGCAGGATTCCGCCGCAGGCGTTTCCCAGGGTGCCTAGGGGCCTGGCCTTAGCCGCCCCGGCGCTCGCCCGGCAGGTTGTCCGCCTCTCGCCCGGCAGGTTGTCCGCTTCTCGCCTGGCAGGCTGTCTGCCTCTCGCCTGCAGGCTGCGGGCTGCCAGCGGGGCGCGCTTGCCTGCTGGGTATTATGTAATCCATGAACGAGAACGATCACTCGGCCGGCTCCGGCTCCGAGCACACCGGCGCGCGCCGTCGCAGGCGCCCGCGCCGCAGGGTAAACCGCCCTGCAGGTTCTCTCGCTGTTTCTTTCTCGGACGGTACTTTTTCGGACGCCACCACCTCCGCCCCAAGCCACTCCCCCGCGGGAGCCGAGGGGCGCCCGGAGCCTCGCCACTCCACCACGGGAGCTGAGGGGCACACCGAGCCGGCGGCTGAGGCCAGTGAGACGCCGGTAGCGGCTCCCGAGTTTCAGCCTGCTGGGGCTGAGGGAGCCTCCAGGCCCGCCGCAGGTACCGGGCGCAACGCAACCGCCGAGTCCGCCGCAGCTACCGGGCGTAACGCTACCGCCGAATCCGCCGCAGCTACCGGGCGCAACGCTACCGCCGAGTCCGCCGCGAACGACAACAGTGGAGATCCCGACCAGTCGAGCCCCCGGGAGGAACTAGAGTCCGCGCTGCACGACCTCCCCTCCAAGGAGGAGGCTCCCTTCGCAGCCGTCAGCGTCTCCACCTCCGGCATTCACCCGAAGACCTCCCGCCTGGTGGCGCTCTCCGTGGTCTTCTTTGGCCCCGGCACGGCGCCGTCCGCCGCCGAGGCCGGCGAGGGTACCCCGGCCAGCGCCGACGAGGCCGGCGAGAACACCCCGGCCAGTGCCGCCGAGGTTGGCGACCTGCCGACCATCAACATCGGCGCGGAAGTCGGCGCTCTCACCCGTCACCTCAACCCGGGTGAGGACGCCGGCCCCTGGCACCTCCACGGCTACCAGGTCAACGAACTTTCCCAGGCTCTGGGCTTTAATACCAGCGCGCAGCTGATCCACCGGGCGCTGGACGGGCGCACGCTGATCATGCACGAGGCCGACTACGTCTGGGGCTTCCTCACCCACGAGTTCAAACTTTCGCAGCGCTCCGCTAACCGTGGCCGCCGCAGTCGCGGCCGCAGCCGCGGTGGTCGGCGTGTGCCGCTGCCCGCCCCGATGTCTATCATCGACACGCTAGCCACCGCCCGTCGCCAGGCCATCAACTCCACCGATCCTCGCCTGCGAGCCATCGTCGCGGGCTACAACCGCGCCGCCGACACGACTGCCGACACGACCGCCAACACGACTGCCGACGACTCTGCCACCGGCGCAGACGCTTCCGCGAACGCCGGGCGGTCCGCCGTGCAGGCTCCGGCGGCTGCACTGCCAGAGGTGGGCGCGGTGGCGTCGCTAAGCAAGAAAGAGATAGACCCCGACGAGCTGCTGGAGGCCAACGCACGCCTGACCGCCGCGCTCGCGCTCGCGCAGCAACGCAGCGGCGAGCTGACTGTGCTGGACCCCGAGGACCTCGCGGCCGATCAGTTCGGGCTGCGCCGCAGTGCCCTTCGTATCGACGCCGCAGATTCCCCCCGCCCCTACGTGAACCCCGGCGTGTGGAAGAGCGGTGAACCGCTGGTCGAGGGGATGGAATTTGTGGTTAGCCCAGACGTGGCGATTGACCCGGACGTGCTGATCGGCCAGGGTGTCGCGGCAGGGCTGGCGTATAGCGAAAAGCTGAATCGTCGCAGCTCGCTGGTGGTGTGCAACGAGAACTACGAGTTGCGTGGCAAGGCGATGCACGCGGACCGGAAGAGCATTCCGCTAATCCGGGACGAGGACTTCCTGGCTCTGCTGGACGACGTGCAACCCGGCGAGAGGGCGGCTACGCCGACGAAGCCGGGTGCGGATGTGCGCCCACGGACCAGCGGGCTGGCGGGGCCGCGTGGCGGCTCGGGCTCGGGTGGGTCGGGCTCGGGTGGGTCGGGTTCCAGCGGGCGCGGCTCTGGCTCGGGTGGGTCGGGTTCCAGTGGGCGCGGCTCTGGCTCGGGTGGGTCGGGTTCCAGTGGGCGCGGCTCTGGCGGGTCGGGTTCGGGGAAATCCGGCAAGTCTAAGAAGTCGAACAAGAACGGTCGCTCCAACAACTCCAACAACTCCGGCCACAAGAGCAACGCCAACTCCGGCAGCTCCGGTCGCTCCAACAACTCCGGCCACAAGGGCAACGCCAACTCTGGCGGCCGCCAGGGGCAAATCCCGGGGCCCAGCGGTAAGCGAAATCGTCGGAGGCGTCGGCGCCGCAAGAGTTCCGGGACCCCAGGGGGTTCAGGGAGTTCTAGAGGTTCCGGGGGATCTGGAGGATCCGGGGGTTCCGCCAACGGCGGAAACTAGCCCGGTGTGCACCGCCCTCCCCTTCGAAGGCGCCGGAGCAGAGGGCGGCTAGAACGTCAATGTCCAAAATCTACGAGTTATTAAAAGTAGCTCATTTGCAGCCCAAAAACGCAACCCTCTGACCTGCGTAAATAGATTAGTTATATTTTAAGACGTGGATTTTTGGACATTGCCCCCAAAAGCCAGCTGACAACTCGGCGTTTACTAGCCAGCTGGCAGCTCGACGCCGGTCAGGCCCCCAGCTCGGTGCCGGTTAGTCGCCCTTCAGCTCGGCGCCGGGGTTCCGGAAATTCTAGTGGTTCCGGAAGTTCTAGTGGTTCCCGGGGATCTGGAGGATACGGGGGTTCCGGGGGTTCCGCCAACGGCGGAAGCTAGCCCGGTGTGCACCGCCCTCCCCTTCGAAGGCGCCGGAGCAGAGGGCGGCTAGAACGTCAATGTCCAAAATCTACGAGTTATCAAAAGTAGTTTATTTGCAGCCCAAAAACGCAACCCTCTGACCTGCGTAAATAGATTAGTTATATTTTAAGACGTGGAATTTTGGACATTGCCCCCAAAAGCCAGCTGACAACTCGGCGTTTACTAGCCAGCTGGCAGCTCGGCGCCGGTCAGACCCAACTCGGCGCCGGTTAGGCGCTTTTCAGCTCGGCGCCGGTCAGACCCAGCTCGGCGTTTACTAGCCAGCTGGCAGCTCGGTGCCGGTCAAGCCCCCAACTCGGTGCCGGTTAGGCGCCCTTCAGCTCGGTGATAAGTGCGCGCACGCGGGCGTCAATGTCATCACGCACCAGTCGCATGCGCTCCATGCCCTCAATACCGCGCTCGGAGGGCTCGTCGGTAACCCACCGCTCGAGGGTCCCCTGCGCGTCGGCGGGTAGCTCCAGCTGGGCGTCCTTGCCGAGGATGACCACCCGGTCAGCCTCTCGCAGCAACTGCGGATCTACAGCCTTTGGGCGGCCGCCAGACATGTCCGCGCCGACCTCGCTGATGGCTTCCACCGACTCCGTGTTGAGCTTCGTTGCCGGTTTGGTGCCAGCGGAATGAATCTCAATGGCCTCGCCAGCATGCTTGTCCGCCAAGGCGGCCGCCATTTGCGACTTGCCGCCGTTGCCTACGCAGACGAAAAGTACCTTGGGTTTATTGCTCATGGTTTAATCCTCCCCCATCGAGACGGAACGTGCTGGACTGCCGTGCCGCACGGGCAGTGTCGGATCGCCGTTGAAGAGCTTAGGACCCACCCACAGCATGACGTAGACCAGACCGACTAGCACCGGAATCTCGATCAGCGGGCCGACCGTTCCAGCCAGTGCCTGCGCAGAGGTCGCACCAAACGTACCGATAGACACGGCGATGGCAAGCTCGAAGTTGTTGCCCGCAGCGGTAAAAGACACAGAGGCCGACTGGGCGTAGTTCAACCCCGCAGCCTTGGACACAGCCAGCGCCAGGGCAAACATTCCAGCGAAGTAGGCCACCAGCGGGACCGCCGTGCGAGCCACCGTCCACGGGTGGTCCGTAATCTGCTCTCCCTGCAGCGCAAACAGAAGCACGATCGTATAAAGCAGGCCAATCAGCGCGAGGGGAGAAACCGCGGGCAAGAACTTTGCCTCGTACCACTGCTGCCCCTTCAGCCTCTCCCCGACCACGCGGGAAGCCAAGCCAGCCGTCAACGGGATACCCAGGAAAACCAGGACGGATACCACGATCGACCAGAAGGAAAAGTCTGCCGAGGTTGTAGGAAGCCCCAGCCAGCCAGGGAGAATCTGCAGATAGAACCAGCCCAGCACTCCAAACATGAGCACTTGGAACACAGAGTTGATCGCCACAAGGACGGCGGTCACCTCTCTATCCCCGCAGGACAGTTCCGACCACACCAGAACCATCGCGATGCACCGGGCCAGGCCGACGATAATCAGCCCGGTGCGCAGCTCAGGCTCGTCGGGCAAACATACCCAGGCCAGGGTGAACATCAACGCGGGCCCCACGACCCAGTTGAGGGCGAGGGAAACCGCCATCAGGCGCTTATCCGCCGCAATCTGCCGGGTTTTGTCGTAGCGCACCTTCGCTAGCGGCGGATACATCATGACCAGCAGGCCGAGTGCGATCGGAAGCGAGATCCCTCCCACCTCCATTTCCCCGAGCTTCGTTCCGATTTCCGGCATCACCTGATTAACGAGCAGCCCAGCAACCATCGCGAGGATAATCCACACGGGCAGGAACCTATCCAAAAAGGACATCCGTGGACGCAACGAATCTGTCATGCAACCTTCCTTAGACATTGACACACGTCGATATAAAACCAAATGACATATTGATGTCCGTCAATATAAATGGCATATTGATATCTGTCAATATAAGATGCTCCGTATGGCCACCCCGCAGATTGTTCCGCTCGCAGACATCTCTACATGCTGCTCCTTGAGTAAAGGACCGCTATCGGATCCTGAGGCCGCCCGTTATGCCACCTTGTTCAAGGTCCTATCCGACCCCGCCCGCTTGCAAATACTCTCCCACCTGGCAGCCAAAGGCTGCGAACCAATCAGCGTAAACCAGCTAACAGACATCACGGGACTAAGCCAGCCCACGGTCTCACACCACCTAAAGCGGCTTACCGATGCAGGTCTGCTCCGCAAAGCCCGAACAGGTCGCACTGTCACACACCTAGTAAAGCCCGAACTCTTCGCTGAACTTCGCGCTGTTCTCCAAATGGACTAACGCTCGCCATCTCCGGCGCGCCAGCCTCCAAATTCCAGCACGCCCCTGCGGGTACACTTAGTCCCCATGGGTAAATCAGATCGAAGCGGCGCTCAGCCCGGCACTGAACAGCGCACGGCCACGCAGCGCTCCACACAGCGCACGGCCACACAGCGCACGGCCACGCAGCACGGAGAACGGCACCCCGCCGTGCAGCGCTCTAGGCTGCAGCGGATCCGCAGCTCCGTTGCGATTCGCATGGCGCAGTTGGCCACGTGGGCGTCAAGAAAGGCAGGGCGAGGGGCCGGCGGCATGATCGGCGGCCTGGTCGGCGGGGCCATCGACCCGCAACTAATGGCTAGCCTCGGCGCCGGAAAGGACGGCACAAAGCGCCCAACGGTGCTGGTCACAGGCACAAACGGCAAGTCTACGACCACCCGCATGCTAGCAGGCGCGGTCCGCACGGCGGCCACGGTCTGCACCAACGAGGGTGGCGACAACATGGACGCGGGCGTGATCAGCGCGCTGCTGGCCGGGCGCGACGCAGAGGCCGTGGTTCTCGAGGTCGACGAACTGCACGTCCCCAACATCGCCGAGAAGCTCGACGCGGACGTGCTGGTACTGCTGAATCTCTCGCGCGACCAGCTAGACCGCGTGGGCGAGATCAACAAGATCGAGCGCACCCTCCGCGCGTGCGTAGAGGCCCGCCCCGACATGCAGATCATCGCGAACTGCGACGATGTCTCCGTAACCTCCGCCGCCTGGGACTCCCCGAACGTCCAGTGGGTCAGCGCCGGCTTCGGCTGGGCGGGCGATTCCACCAGCTGCCCGCGCACCGAAGGCGCGATCATTCACCGCACTGGCGAAGACGGCGTGGTGGACTGGTACGCCGCAAAGAAACTCCCCGATGGCCGGGAATTCCGCAGGCCAACTCCCGATTGGCGCATCACGGACGACGGCCTGATCGACCGCGAGGGCAACCTGCACCCGATGAACCTGACCCTGCCGGGCAACGCAAACCGCGGCAACGCCACCCAGGCCGTCGCGGCCGCTGTGACCCTCAGCGAGCTACTGCCACAGCGTATCTCCACCGAGCAGGCCATCGCCGCCGCAGAGAAGGTGGATAATGTCGCAGGCCGCTACTCCGTGATCCAGTTCGGCGAGCACGAGGTGCGCCTGATGCTGGCGAAGAACCCGCCGGCTGGCAGGAAGCCCTGTCGATGGTGGACCGCACTGCCGATAGCCTCGTAATTAGCGTCAATGGGCAGGTCGCCGACGGCCAGGACCTCTCGTGGCTGTGGGACGTGCGCTTCGAGAACTTCGAGGGTGTGCACGTCGTGGCCGCGGGCGAACGTGGCACGGATCTGGCGGTGCGCTTGGGCTACGCCGCCGTCGAGCACAATTTGGTTAAGGACACGGTCGAGGCGATCCGCTCCTGCCCGCCGGGCCGCGTGGAGGTCCTGGCGAACTACACGGCGTTCCGCGACTTGAAGCGGGTGCTGGACAAGGAAGGGGAAGCGTAAATGAGCAGCGCCAACAAACCTGCAGACCTCAACATCGGCCTGATCCTGCCCGACGTGCTGGGCACGTACGGCGACGACGGCAACGCCCTAGTGCTGCGCCAGCGCGCCCGCATGCGCGGCCTGTCGGCGGAGATTCACCCGATCCACCTGGGCGAAGCCGTGCCGGAGACCCTCGACGTGTACACCGTTGGCGGCGGCGAGGATACCGCGCAGGTTTTGGCCGCGGAACACCTCCTCAGCGATGGCGGCATCTCCCGCGCGGTCGCCGCCGGCCGGCCGGTACTTGCCATATGCGCGGGGCTGCAGGTGTTCGGCCGATCCTTCACCAGCCACGGTCGCACGGTTGAGGGTTTGGGGCTTATAGACGCCACCACGTCCCAACTCGCCGAACGCATGATCGGCGAGATCGCCTCCACCCCGGCAGCCTCCGCCGTGACGGGCGGAGCTGCGGCAGCTCAAGCTGACAGTAGGGGCAGCAGCAACGCAGGCGGCGCAAGCGCGGCAGGCGGCGCGGGCAACGCAGGCGGCGCGGTGGGCACCGGCGCGGCTGGCACAGGCACGGCAGGCGGCGCAGCTGGCCTGACCGAGCCGCTAACCGGGTTTGCCAACCACATGGGTGCCACCATCCTGGGCGCGGATGCCGAGCCGCTGGGGCGCCTTACCCGGGGCACGGGCAACACCGATAACCACGGCGCAAAGGCCGCTGGGCTGTCCGGCGAGGATGCTCACCGGCAGACTCGCGCCGAAGGCGCGGTGCAGGGTTCGGTTGTGGCCACGTACATGCATGGCCCCGTGCTGGCCAGGAATCCGCAGTTGGCGGACTGGTTGTTAGCCCGCGCGATGGGGGTTGCACTCAACGAGCTGCCCGAGTTCCAAGGTGAGCTGGCGGAGCAGTTGAACCGCGAGGTGGCGTGGCTAAGAAAGGAGCGCCTCTAAGCACCGAGCTTGGCCACGCTAAGGATCATCGGCAGCTGAAGGGGGACCCGCGCGAAGGCGATGGCGCGCGAAGGCTGCGGTTTGGCGCGCCAGTCCCAGGCCATCTTGATGTTGCCGGGGAGCACGCCGACTAGGAAGAGCGCGGCGGCGGGCGCGATTGTACTGCGCAGCGCGCCGCGCCATTCGGGCTTCAGGCTGCACGCCGCGATGCTGGTGGCCAGGGCGATTTCCATGGCTCCGGAGCCGAGCGTCCAGGCGTGCGGGGTGCCGGGGAGTTCCTCCGGAACGATTCTGTCGAAGCCCTCCGGCTTAACAAAGTGCAGCACGCCTGCGGTGCCGAAGACGGTTCCCCATACGGCGGAGCGAATGCCGGCCGCGCGGGACAGGCGGTGCGGACGGAGGGCGTTGTGCAAAGGGTTTTTACTCATGGGCGCCACTGTAATCCCCGCCGTGCGACAGCGGGGCTCCGTGCCGCGGGACAAAGGGGGGTGCGCGGACAGACTGGTGCGCCCCGCACCGTTGCTACCACGACTAAAGAAACTACAGCGCGGTGCGCCCCGCAAACGCGCGGGATAGCGTGAGCTCGTCGACGAATTCCAGGTCCCCACCCATCGGGATCCCCGAGGCCAGGCGCGTGACCGTCAGCCCGGGGAAGTCGCGCAGCAGGCGAGCTAGATAGGAGGCCGTCGCCTCGCCCTCCGTGTTGGGGTCGGTTGCGATGATGACCTCGGTGATTTCGGGGGCCGCGTCGTACTCCACGTCGGGCTTGACGTCGGTCTCGACGGCAGCCGTTTCGGCGTTGCCCGTTTCAGCTGCGTCCGCGCTGCTGGATTCGCCACCGGCGGGTGTGTCGGCGTCACCAAGAAAAGCCCCGCCATCCTTCGCGCCGAGCGCAACGTCCGGCAGTGCCCCGCCGATACGCTGCACCAGCGGCGTGACGTTCAGTTCCTTCGGCCCAATCCCGTTGAGTGGGTCGAGTGCCCCGCCGAGCACGTGGTAGCGCCCGCGATACTCCGCGGTGCGCTCGATTACCTGAATGTCCTTGGACTCCTCGACAACGCAGATGATGCTCTTGTCACGGTTGGAGTCCGCGCAGATCCGGCACACATCCTCTTGGGAAATGTTGTGGCAGATTCGGCAGAACGTCACGCCGCGTTGCAGGCGACCGAGTGCGCCCTGGAAGCGTTCGATATCCTCCGGCTCCTCATTCAGCAGGTGTAGCGCGATGCGTTGTGCGCTTTTCGGCCCGATGCCGGGCAGCCGGGAGAATTCGTCGATGACGTCCTGTAGTGGTCCTTCGAACAACTAGGTCTCTCTTTGAAGTACCAGATAGATGTTAGAAGCCCAGGCCGCTCATGCCCTGGGACAGCGGGCCCATCTTCTCCTCGGCGAGGGTCTGCAGCTTCTGGTTGGCATCCTTGAATGCGCCCAGCAGCAGGTCCTTGAGGGTGTCGATGTCCTCGGGGTCAACGATCTTCGGGTCGATCTCCATGTCGGTGACCTCGCCGGAGCCTGCGACGGAAATGGTGACCAGGCCGTTGCCTGCCTCGCCCTTGACGGTGGAGGCGGCGATCTCGCGCTGTGCCTCCTGCAACTGTGCCTGCATCTGCTGGGCCTGCTGCATCAGCTGGTTCATGTCTGGCTGGCTCATTGTTCGTTACCTTTCGTCAGTGTTTTCAGTACTAGGTTTTGTTCTTCCACAACTGTACCGGTCGGCTCGGACAGGTGTGCGAGGCACCATCGCGTGTACGCGCCGTGGCGTTCACGCTTAGCGAACTCGCTCTGCCCCGAGGCTCTTTTCGATCAGTTCACCTGCGATTTCCAACGGCGTGCGGTGGTCGCGCTGCCCGGGTGCGCGCTCGAGGTCTGCGAGTAGCTCGTCGCGTTCTCGCTGTTCCTTTCTTATGGACGCCCCCTCGTCCCCACCAGCTCCCATTCCACCTCGGGGCTGACGGTTCCCACCCTGGCCGGGGGCTGTGGGGGGTGGGCCGCCAGCGGGTGGGCCACCAGGCGACTGTCCTGGCGGCTGCCCTGGCGCCGGTCCGTTCGCTGATCCGCCCATAGGTTCATCAGCGAAGTCGTTGGCTGGCTCGGGAGGCAGTGGCACGTCAGCAGCCGTGCCGGCCGCGGGGTCGGCGGCAGCAGTGTTTGCTGCTGCGGAGTTTGCTGCGGTGTCTGCTGCTGCAGTGTTTGCTGCGGTCTGCGAGGGCATTCCGCCGTCCCAGTTATCCACTGGCCCGTCGCCGTAGGGGTCGGCTGGCGGCTCGTCGGGCAGAGGCACGCCGTTGAAGCCGTTGTCCATGTTGTATTTTTTGCGAGCCTTCGCCCGCTCGGCGCGGGCGCGCCAGCCGGAGTTCGGGTCTTCCTGCGAGTCCGCAGCTGCTGGGGCGGAGTTCGCGGCTGCGCCAGCGCCTCGGTGAGAGTGTGATGCTTTGCGCATCGCCTCCTCCATCGCCCGAGCACGTTCAAGTGCACTGCTGGCGGCGCTGCGCGTTTCTGCCGGATCGACGGGAGTTTCCGCCGGCACGGGATTCGTGGGTGTGGAAGCTGGCGTTTGTCCCTCACCGGCGGAGGGCTGAGCCGCCGCCGGTTCAGCTTTTCCCGGCGCTTCGCCTCCCACCGCTTCTCCGCCGACGTACACCACGATGTGGGCGGGGCTCCCCGTGGTGGCTTCGATGGCCTGCGAGTAAATCTCCGCGTTCTTCTGCCCGCTAACGAGCCGCGCCAGCGAACCGGTGTGGTGGTCGACGTGCAGCTCGCCCGGGGCGGGCTGGGTCTTACGCGGCGTGGCTCCCCGCAGCGCGATCCAGGCGCTGAGGTCCTGCTCATAGACGGCATCCATGATCCGCCCCCAGGAATCGCTGTCGATCCCGGCGGGTTCGGTCTGATTCGGGGTCTCCGGAGCCTGGGTGGCAGACTCCTGGGCAGCAGCCTCGTGGGCGGCAGACTCCTGGGCGGCAGACTTCGTGGAAGTCTGCTTAGCAGCCTCCTTGGCTGCCTCCTGGGCTGCAGACTCCACCGAGGCTGCGTTTGTGGCGGTGGCTTCTGCAGCGCTGGCTTGGCGGTGGCGCTGCATGATGTCGCGTGCCCGGCGCGCCTCAGCGATAGCTGGGTGCTCTTGCTCGGCAGAGTTCTCCGGCTCCGGGGCACTCGCCTCGTCCGGCTGGGAGGGCGCTGTTCCTTGAGCTTGCGCCTGTGTTTGGGCCGGTGTTGGCGCCTCAGCCTGAGCATGAGCCTCGGCCTGGGCCGGGGTTTGCGCCGGTGTTGGCGCCTGTGTTTGAGCCTCGGCCTGAGCAGGGGTCTGCCCTCGCTCCGGATTCGGGGTCGGCTCAGTAACCCCGCGCTGAGGTTCCCGTACAGTTTCTTGCGGCGCCAGGGTCCCCGGCTCGCTCTGCTGCTCCGGCTGGCTCTGCTGCCCCGGCTCGCTTTGCTGCTCCGGTTGGCTCTGCTGAGTCGCGGTCTTCCGACGGCGCGCGAACATCTCCGCGCGGCTGCCGCGCACGCCCGTGCCTGAACTCGGCCCCACTCCCGTGCCCGTACCAGCTGCTCCATGCCCCTTTTCCAGGGCCTCCACACGCTGCGCCAGCGCCTCCACCGTCATTCCCGCGGCGGGCAGCGCCATGCGGGCGCACAGAATCTCCAGCAGCAGCCGCGGCGCCGTCGCCCCGCGCATCTGCGCCAACCCCTCATTCACCAGGGACGCGCACCGGGTCAGCGTTGCCTGTCCCATCTTCTCTGCCTGCTCGCGAAGCACGTCGCGCGATTCCTCCGGGGCATTCACCAGCCCCCGGTCAAAGGCATCCGGCACGGCCTGAACCACCAGCAGGTCGCGGAAGCGATCCAGCAGATCCTCACCGAAGCGGCGCGGGTCGTATCCCGCATCAATCACCTCATCGACCACAGCGAACAGCGCCGCGGAATCGTGCTCCGCCAGCGCATCCACAGCCCGGTCGATCAGGCTGGAATCCGTCACGCCCAGTAGCGCCAGCGCACGGTTGTACGTCACGCCCTCTGGCCCGGCTCCGGCCAACAGCTGGTCCATGATCGACAGCGAGTCACGCGGCGAACCGCCACCCGCGCGGATGACCAGCGGATACACCGCATCCTCCACCGGCACGCCCTCGCCAGACACCACCGATTCCAGCAGCCCGCGCATATCTGGCGGCGCCAACAGCCGGAAAGGGTAATTGTGGGTTCGGGAACGGATGGTTTGCAGCAGCTTCTCCGGCTCCGTGGTCGCGAAGATGAAGATCAGGTGCTCCGGCGGCTCCTCCACGATCTTCAGCAGGGCATTGAAACCCGCCGTGGAGATCATGTGCGCCTCGTCGATAATGAACACCCGGTAGCGTGATTCCGCGGGCGCGTAGAAGGCTCGTTCCCGCAGCTCGCGCATGTCGTCCACACCGTTGTGTGTGGCTGCGTCTAGCTCTGTGACGTCCAGGTTGCCCGGCCCGCCCGGCGCCAGCGATACGCAGGATTCGCATACGCCACACGGCGTAGAGGTCGGCCCCTCCACACAGTTCAGCGAGCGCGCCAGAATGCGCGCCGACGACGTCTTACCGCAGCCGCGCGGCCCGGAGAACAGGTACGCGTGATTGATCCGCCCACTATCCAGCGCCACCGACAACGGCTCCGTCACGTGCGATTGCCCCACGACCTCGGCAAACGTCGCCGGCCGGTATTTCCTATAAAGTGCCACGAACCTACCCTACATTCCGCTTACGACCACCAGTTGCGGTTGGCTTAGCGCCAGATGTTGTTGATATCGACGCCCTCACGCACCAACCGCTCCTGCACCGCAGCCACACCGTCCGTCTGCGCAATCGCAAGCTCCTCGTCGGTCAGCATCACCAGCTGCGCAACGATCGTCAGCCTGCCAGGGTGGGTAAACTCCACCTCCGCTTCGTCTTCCTTGGAGTGGCGGCTCGCCCCGCCGGAGGTCACCTCGTGGACGTGCGGCACACCATCGTCCCAGACGTAGGGCACCACCAGCAGGCCGTTGCGGGCGGTGATCTTCCGCTCGGAATCCGCATCCATCTGCTGCACCACGTTCGGCAACATCGTGCCGGGCTGCGGCGGCCAGTGGCCGGGGTTCTGGGAAATCATCGTCGCAGCGTGCGCCAGCAGGTCGGCGGCAGTATCGTCGTGGCCGCTGACCACCGTCAGCAGCTCAACGCGCAGGTCGGAGCCATCCTCGGTCTGCAAGCCGGATTCCATGCGTCCCGCGTCGATGGTCATGGCAACCGTCTCGGCCAGCACGAACTCCTCGCCCGCATCCCCGTCAACCTCACCGACACCTTCTGCAGAGGCCTCGCCCGCATCCCCGTCAACCTCACCGACACCTTCTGCGGAGGCCTCGCCCGCATCCCCGCCGAAGCCCTCCAAGAGCCCCTCATTCTGATCCGTGGGGTACGCGGGACGTGCAGAGCTCGCGGGGCCGCCCCCTAGAAACACCTCTGCGATGTCGAACTCCGGGAAGGATTCCCCGATCTGGCGGCGCGCGATGGTCGGCTCGCCGGGCAGCAGCCCCTGAACCCAGACCAGTGTTTCGTCGGTATTGATGGCGACCTCCTCCTTGCGTGGATTGCCCTGCTCGGTGGGTGTTTAGCGCTGGCCCGCGGCGTGCTCGACCCGCTCGATCGCAGCGTAAAGCACGCAGGTGGCGAAGCCTTCCATGGCGATCTCCAGCTGCTCGATCGTCGGCATAGAAGGCGCCAGGCGCAGGTTGCGGTCGTTCGGGTCCTGCTTCAGCGGGTAGGTCGAACCGGCGGCGGTCAAGGCCACGCCTGCCTTCTTCGCCAGCTCCACCACGCGGGAGGCGGTGCCGTCGAGCAGGTTCACAGAGATAAAGTAGCCGCCCTCCGGGACAGTCCACTCGGCAACGTTCGCCTCGCCCAGGCGGCGCTGCAAGATCTCCACCACGCGGGTGAACTTCGGGCTCAGGGAGCCCGCGTGCTTGCGCATGAGCTCGCGCACGCCCTCGGCATCCTTCAAGTACTGCAGGTGAGCCAGCTGGTTCACCTTGTTCGGGCCGATACCGCGCACGTTGGCGATTTTCTTGTACCACTCCAGGTTCTCCGTGGAGGAGGCAAAGAAGGCCAGACCCGCGCCCGCGAAGGTGATCTTGGAGGTAGACGACATGGCCCAGAAGCGGTTCGGGTTACCGGCCTTCTCAGCAACGTCCAGGATGTTAATGACCTCCGGGAACTCACCGGTCAAGGTGTGTACCGCGTAGGCGTTGTCCCATACGATGCGGAAGTCCGGCGCGCCGGTCTCCATCGCCGCCAGTGCCTCGGCGGTCTGCTGCGAGAAGGTGATACCCGTCGGATTGGCGAACATCGGCACAGTCCACATGCCCTTCACGGCCGGATCCTTCACCAGCTCGCGCACCTGATCCATGTCCGGCCCCTCGTCGGTCATGTCCACAGTCACCATCTCAAAACCGAACAGTTCGGTGATGGAGTGGTGGCGGTCATAGCCCGGCACGGGGCAGATCCACTTCCGCTTCTCCTCCGCCGACCACGGGCGCTCGGAATCGTTGTTGCCGAAGGTATAGGACCAGCTAATCAGGTCGAACATGATATTCAGGCTGGAGGCATCGCCCGCGATCACGTTATCCACGGGCAGGCCCAGCAGATCCGCCCACAGCTCGCGCACCTCCGTCAGCCCCACTCCGCCGCCGTAGTTTCGCACATCGACCCCCGACGGCGAGGTGTAGTTATCTCCCGGCAGGCTCAACAAATCCATCGAGAAATCCAGCTGCTCCGCCGACGGCTTACCGCGCGTCAGATCCAGGCTCAGGCCCTGGGAGTGCAGTTCTTCGTAAGCCTGGCGCACATCCTCTTTCATGCTGAGGAGGAGCTCGGTATTGACGTTGTCGATGTTCATGTAATGTCTCTCCCGCTTGTGGCGTACTGGCTCTAGCCATCGGTGTGGCTTCTGCCTGCAAGTCTAACCGAAGCCTCGGACAGGCCCCGGGCAGCGCACTGGCGCCTGCAACCCGTCGGCGCGGGCGATAGGATATCGACAGGTTAAAGGGGCCGTGCCGGCCGCACACACGTGGGCGTCCATAAGAAAAAACGCCACACCGCACCGCCGCCACCGGATTCAGTTGGAGAGGAAGCACCATGGCATCGAACGAGACCAACCGAATCCGCGTACCCGTCGAACGCGCCATCCGCGAATGCCGCCTCTACGTGCAGGGCAAGCAGTACCCGGGGCAGGCGAACTACGCGTCGGCGCTGAAGGACCTAGACGAGCTATCGGATGGCACCGGTAACAACTTCGTGCTCGTCAGCCTGGAAGAGCCCTCCGAAGAACAGATGCTGCGAGTCGCCCAGCACTACGGCGTGGACGAACTGATCGTCGAAGATGCCGTCAACGCCCACCAGCGCGCGAAGGTGGAGCGCTACGAAGACCAGTTGTTTTCCGTTATTCGCTCTGTGCAGTACGCGGGCAACCAGGACCTCGCCGACCGGCGCGACTTGATCCAAACCGGCGAGGTGCAGATGGTCGTAGGCCGTAAGTTCATCATCGTCGTGAGCCACGGCACCGAGCTGCCCAACCCCGAGATGCGACTCCACCAGGCCCCGGAGCTGCGCAGCAAGGGGCCGCTTTCTATCGCGTGGGCGATCTCGGATTATCTGGTGGACGAGTACACGCGCATCGCGGAGGCGCTCGAGGATCGGGTCGATTCGCTCGAGGAAGAGGTCTTCACCCTCCGCGCCGAGTTCGACATCGAGAACATCTACACCCTCAAGCGCGAGATCCTGGAGATGCGCCACGCCATCGACCCGCTGATCCCGGCCCTGCGCGCGCTGATCCAGAACCACAAGGACATCACATCGAAGCAGATCCGCGCCTTCTTCCGCGATGTGCTGGACCATGCGATGCTGGTCAAGGACAAAATCGACTCTTTCGACGAGCGCCTGACCTCCCTGATCCACGCGGGCTCGGCAATTATCTCCTTGCGCCAGAACCAGGACATGCGCACCATTTCGGCGGTGGTTGGCATGGCCGCGGCGCCGACGATGATCGCGGGTGTTTACGGCATGAACTTCGAAAACATGCCGGAGCTGCAGTGGCACTACGCTTATTACATTTGCCTGGCGGCGATGTTTGCCGTGGTCGTGCTGATGTGGTGGTGGTTCAAGCACAACAACTGGCTGTAAGAGGGCATAAAAAGGGGACCCCGCGCACCCGTCAGAGCTCGTTGACCCTTGCTGCATTCCTGCCCTGGGGGAGTTCACAAGATACACGCCGCGCGGAATCCGCTGCCCATACTAGCCCACGCGCCCTCGTTGTTCCAAAGGCTCGTTCTTTCTTATTTATCGACGCCCACTTTCCAACCCCGAGCACCGGATTTGGAATCTAAAGGCAGCGTTGTGTAGCCTGTCATGAGTACGTCAGAGGCAGCCCGCGGCTGCCGTTTCTGCCGTTCGACATGGAGGATTCGACTAGCGGCCTATGTCACACGCCTGGAACGCGTGCGGGAGTCACATCCCTCGTGGGTTCAAATCCCACATCCTCCGCCAAATTTTTTCTGTTGAGATTCCCGGCGTTGGGGCGACCGCGAGACGGTTCCCCGGCGCCGGTTTTGCGTTCGCTGGCCTGCGCCCGCTTGCGCCGGCTTGGCCGGCTTGGGCCCGATTGAACCCGCTTGCTTGCGCTTGCTTGTGTCCGCTTGCGCCGTAATGCGGGCTCTATTTCTGCCACGCTCCTTTCGTGCCGAGCTCCTTGCGCATCAGGCTCCTTTCGTGCCGGGCTCCTTCCGCACCGGGCTCCATTTCTGCCACGCCCCTTTCACACCGGGCTCCATTTCTGCCAGCCCCCTTTTCGCCCCGAAAGGTGACTCGGCGCCGCCCCCAAGAGGTGTTTAAATGGGGTTCATATTCAAGACGGCCTCGGGTAGAATACTCATTAAGCAAACCTGAGCAACCCTCAGAAACCGCCCAGACCCCCGCCTTCATATGTCCCCCACCTCCCGGAAACTAGCGAGGATCAGGCTCTCTTACATGAACACCACTCCCCCTTCACGTAACGATCATCGGCCGGCACCCCAGCCCCAGAGCAACCCCGGCGGGAGTGCGCACTCCCGTGCAGGCAACAGTACGCACTCCCGTGCAGGCAGCAGCACGCACTCCCGAGCAGGCAGCAGCACGCACTCCCCTGCAGGCAACGAACTCGACCTGCTCGAACTCCGCCTGTTCAAAGTGCGCCACACCGACCGTCGCCCCGTTTTCGAATCCAACCCCCACTACCAATTCGACGAGTACTGGTCCGACCCGGACGGTATCGCCAATAACGTCGCCGTCTACTCTGCCCTGGAGGGCTCCGAGGAAGTCGCCCGCGTCTGCCTCGAACCCCGCGGCAAGGAACTAGAGATCGGACTCATCGACGTTTGCGAACCCCAGCGCGGCCGGGGCCTTGCCCGCTGGGTCGTCCGCCAGCTGGAGGCCATGTATCCGCACAAGCAGCTAGTCGCCCTGCCAGAGGACGAATTCCAGTACTTCTGGGAAAAACTCGGCTGGAGCTACCAACGCGACGATAAGGCCGACCTAGGCAAGTTCAAAATGATGGGCCCCACCCCCTCCAAGCTCCAGCCCTGACCCCGCCCCACGTCCCGGCCCCGGCTCTTCCCTACGCCCGCGATTCACGAAACCCGCCCACACCCCGCGCCCCGTGCCTTAGTTTGAAAGACATGACCGACCACACCAGCTCGCCCACTAGCGCCCCGCTCGTCACTACGGACTTTTCCGAGTCCATCCCTGGCCTCGTTCACGTCCGCCTGAATCGCCCCCACAAGCTGAATTCGCTGACGATCGACCTGCTACAGCAGCTCATCGATACCGCCCACACGCTGCGCCGCGATCGCTCCGTCCGCGTCGTCATCCTCTCCGGCGCGGAGGGCAATTTCTCCGCGGGCCTCGACTTCGCCGATACCCTGAAAAGCCCGCCGCGCATGCTTTCGCATTTCATCCCGTGCCTCCTGCGCGGCACAAACACGTTCCAGGAGGCGCCGTGGACGTGGCGTCGCCTCCCCTTCCCGGTGATCGCCGCGGTAGAGGGCTATTGCTTCGGCGGTGGCGTGCAGATCGCTCTGGGTGCGGACTTTAGGTTTACTAGTGCTGACGCCCACTGGTCCGTATTGGAAGCAAAATGGGGCCTGGTGCCGGACATGTCGGGGATCATGTCTCTGAAGCAGTTGCTGCCGATTGACGAGGTGAAGAAACTGGCCATGACCGGGGAGATCTTCTCCGGCGAGCGCGCCGCAGAGCTAGGCCTGGCCAAGGCTGTAGAGGATCCAATGGCTGCGGCGGAGGAGCTGGCGCGGCAGATCAGTGAGCGCTCGCCCGATTCGGTGGCGCTGACGAAGAAGCTGGTAGACGAGACGTGGGAGCTTGGCGCACGCCGCACCTTCGCCCACGAGCGTCTGCGCCAGGCGCGGCTGCTGATAAGCAAGAACGCTGCGGTCGCGCGCGAGGCCGCCCAGAAGAAGATCCCGCCGAAGTTTCGCCCCCGCGCGGTGCGCTAGCCCGCGCCTGCTGGCCCACGTTTCACACGCGCGCTCCGCGCGGTGCGCTAGCCCGCGCCTGCCACCGCCCCCACGTTTCACGCACGCACCCCACGCGGTCAGCTAGTCGGCGCCTGCCACCGCCCCCACGTTTCACGCACGCACCCCACGCGGTCAGCTAGTCGGCGCCTGCCACCGCCCCCACGTTTCACGCACGCGCCCCACGCGGTCAGCTAGTCGGCGCCTGCCACCGCCCCCACGTTTCACGCACGCACCCCACGCGGTCAGCTAGTCGGCAGGCGTCCAGGTGACGGGCCCGCGGGGCAGCAGTTCGGGCCGGAAGGTTCGCAGCAGCTCGGCGGGCGAATTTCCTCCCGCCAGCTCGACGTTCACCGCCTGTCCTAGCGATTCCGCGATCCACCGCAGCATCCCCTCTGTCCCGCCGGGGAAATCCCGCAACGTAACGGCTCCGTCCCGCTTCGCTAGGCGCTTCCCATCCGGCCCCAACACCAGCGGAACGTGAACATACTCCACAGTCGGCAACCCCAATAGATGGGCCAAATACGCCTGACGAGGAGCCGAACTCAGCAGATCATCCCCTCGCACAACCTGCCCCACTCCAGCCAGCGCGTCGTCGACGACCACCGCCAGGTTGTAGGCGTAGTCCCGGTTCACCACCTCCGCATTTCCCGCGCCACTTGCGTCGCCCGCGCCACCCGCGCCACCCGGGCCGCCCAAGTCGCCCGCGTCGCTCGCGTCGCCCGCGCCACCCAAGTCGCCCGCTCCGCTTACGCCACCCGCACCGCTTGCGCCAGCCGCACCGCTTACGCCAGCCGCACCGCTCGCGCCACCAGCGCCCTTCGGTGCGTTCCCGCCACGCCGCAGCACCATGTCATCCACCACCCCTCGATACACCCCGCCCGCGCTTTCACTACCCGAGCCTTCCAGGCCTAAGCCTTCGCTACCCAAAACCTCATCGTCAGAGGCTTTACTGCCCGCCGCGTCCACGGCGAACCGCTCGCGCACCTCCCACTCATCCACGCCCGCCCGCAGGCGTAGTGCCGGCACTCGCCCCCGCGCCGCCAACTCCGCACGCTTTTCGGCCCGCTCCGATTCCCCCAGGTTGCGGCACGTGCCCGGGTACGCTCCCGGTGCGGCATGCGGCGCGCGAACCGCCTCGGCGATATCTTTCCGTGAGCAGTAACACTCGTAAACTAACCCCTTATCGCGCAGCGTCTTAAGCGCTTTTTCGTACTCTGACCAGGTTTTTTGCTGGGAGCCTACATTCCCATCGTAGGTAATCCCCATAGCCGCCAAGTCCCGCAATTGCTGCTGCGCGCTTTCCTCCGAGGAACGCTGAGCATCAATATCGTCAATTCGCATCCGAAACTCGCGCCCCTCATGCTTTGCAAACAACCACGCCAGCACCGCTGTACGAAAGTTCCCCAGGTGCAGATCCCCGGAGGGACTGGGCGCATACCTCCCCGCACCTTCCACCCTCGCCGCACCTTCGACCCTCGCCGACGCTGAATCCCCCACGGCCTGCACCGCCTCACGACCTTGCACCCTCGCCCCCGACTGCTTGCGTGTTCGCACCATGCCAACGCCTCCTTTTCCGCTTTCCCTGGCAAGGCTACCCGCGGGTCTGCAATACTTTTAAGCCAAGGGACAGCTCAACCTGTGGGGGGAATGTGAGTGTGGAGACGTGGGGGCGTCATAAAGAAAAGACAACAACGCTGCTCATCGAGAGCAAAAAGCTTCCGCCCGGCGCGCGGCGTGGACTTGCGCGCGGGCAGCGGTACTACAAAATTGCGCCGGGGATCTACACCGAGCGCGCGCGATGGGAAGCGCTGGCGCGCGACGATAAACTGCGACTACACGGGGTTGCACATGTGCTGAGCTGCACAAACGGGATACTCTGCGGACAGTCCGCAGCGTTGATGTGGGGGCTGCCGCTCGCGGGGCGGGCTAACCCCAACGCGGAGATCGGGTTCCATCCGCCGGAAGGGACAACCGCGAAACTGCACCTCCGGACCCCACGGCCATTGCACGCGACCGCCGCCAACCGTGCTGAAACGCTGCAAATAGAAACCGCAAACGGATTGCGGGAAGTGCGGCTCACCAGCGTTAACGATACGATCATCGACCTCGCCCGGTGGCACAGTGTGGCGGACGCAGTCGTGGCCGCAGAGTTCGCAGCCCGAGCCGCAATGAGCGGACTGGGAACTCCGGAGTTCATAGCGGAATTGCGCGCCGACGCAAACAGACTGCGGAAACTCCGAGGGATCTCAAAGACACGGGAATCACTTCGGTTAATCAATGGCGCGTCCGAAAGCCCGCGGGAATCTGCGCTGAAGGTGAAGCTCTGGGAGGCAGGACTACCCGCACCTTTGCAGCAAGTGGAACTGCACTATGAGGGGTACTTCGCAGGTCGAGTGGACTTTTTCTACCCTTGCGGGCTAGTGATCGAGTACGACGGACGGAGCAAATACCAACCCAGGAAGGCGGGTAGCGACGCCTCCGGTGTGACGGGCGGCGGTATGGTCAACGAGGAGGTCTTCGCCGCGCGGCAAATCATCAGCGAGCGTGCTCGAGAGCGCAAACTGCAGAACCTCGGTGCGCGAATTTACCGGGTGGACCGTGACAACTTCCGCGATGGCACCGCCGTGGCGGATATTTGCAGGCTCCACAGGCAGATGACCCGGAACGGGCTTGAGTTTCCCGCCACCAACTACCGAGGAGGCGTGCCAGCGTGGGAAGCCCCGTAAGGGCTAAGGCCTCGTAAGGGCTTCCCGTAAGAGCTTCCCGTAAGAGCTAAGCGATTCTAAGCCCGTTTAAGCGATTTTTGAGGCGCCGACAGGGGCAGGGGCACGCCGATCGGCCAGGCGAGCAGGGGAGGTTTTGCACATTTTCCGACACTCACGGCGCGGAATGTCCAAAATTCCACGTCTTAAAATATAACTAATCTATTTGCGCAGGTCAGAGCGTTGCATTTTTGTGCTGCACACTCGCTACTTTCAATAACTCGTAGATTTTGGACATCCGCACTTTAGACCGGGTCAGCGGAGGCGCGGCGTGAGGCTGGTGGGGCTGATGTGACGCCATTCCGGGGGCGCCCACGGGCGGAGGCGCAGCGTGGGGCTGGTGGGGCTAATGTGACATCATTTCCGGGGGCGCCCGCGAGCAGAGGCGGCAGACGGCGGAGTGAACGGTGCGAGGGCGGGAAGTGAAAGCGCCGAGGTTGGGAAGCGGCAGGGAATCGGCAGCGCGGTGAGGGGAAACCGCAGGAAATCGGCGGCGCGGAGAGGGGAAACGGCGGAGCGGACGATAAACTGGGGTGCCATGACCGAAGATCAGGAAAACACCAGCGCAGAAGAAAGCATTTGCGCAGGTCAGAGATTCCAAGGAGCCGCCTCGGATCTGTCCTTCGAGGTGACTTCCCGCCTGAACGAAGCTGCGGGAACGCGAGCGGCTGGAAGCGCAGGCGCAGCCGCGGCCGCAGGCGCGGGGCCGGGCGCGGCTGGAAGCGCGGGTGCAGGCACGGGAACGCGAGCGGCTGGAAGCGCAGGCGCAGCCGCGGGCACGGGCGGAAGCGCAGGCGCAGCCGCGGGCCCGGGAACGCGAGCGGGCGGAAGCGCGCGAGTGGACGCAGGTGCGGGCGCGCTGGGGCGTACGGGCGTCATAAAGACTCCGCATGGGAACATCCACACCCCAGCATTCATCCCGGTCGCAACGAAAGCAACGGTCAAAACCCTCACGCCCGAGCAGGTGCGGTCGACGGGCGCGCAGGCCATGCTTTCGAACGCGTACCACCTGTACCTGCAGCCCGGGCCGGACATCGTAGACGAGGGTGGCGGCCTCGCGGAATTCGAGAACTGGCACGGGCCGACGTACACGGACTCCGGCGGCTTCCAGGTGATGAGCCTCGGCGTGGGCTACAAGAAAGTCCTGGCCATGGATACGAAAGGCCGCAGCGAGGCAGACATCATCCAGCAGCAGAAAAAGCGCATGGCCGTGGTCGACGAGGACGGCGTGGACTTCCGCAGCGTCATCGACGGCAGCAAGCACCGCTTCACGCCCGAGGTCTCGATGCAGATCCAGCACCAGCTGGGCGCGGACATCATGTTCGCCTTCGACGAGCTGACCACCCTGGTGAATACACGCCCCTACCAGGAGCAATCCGTCGCCCGCACGCACCGTTGGGCTCGCCGCTGCCTGGCGGAACACCAACGCCTGACGGAAATTCGCCAGCATCGCCCGCCGCAGTCGCTGTGGGGTGTGGTGCAGGGCGCACAGTACGAGGATCTGCGGCGGCAGGCCGCGCGCGGCCTGGTGGAGCTTTCCCGCGAAGCCGAGGCACAGGGCAATCGCGGTTTCGGCGGCTTCGGCATCGGCGGCGCCCTGGAGAAGGAAAACCTCGGTACGATCGTCCGCTGGGTCGCGGAGGAGTTGCCGGAGGATAAGCCCCGCCACCTGCTCGGCATCTCGGAGCCGGACGACCTCTTCACCGCGATCGAGGCCGGCGCCGACACGTTCGATTGCGTCGCGCCGACTCGCCTGGGCCGTCGCGGTGGCGTGTACACGCTGGACGGTCGCCTGAATCTTATGGGTGCGCGGTTTAAAAGGGATTTCTCGCCTATCGACGCCGCAGTAGGCGGCTATGTCTCCGAGAATTATTCGCGCGCTTATATTCACCACCTGCTGAAGGCGAAGGAGTACCTGGCTGGCACGTTGTGCACGCTGCACAATCTGCATTTCATGGTGGGGTTGGTGGACCGGATTCGCGAGTCCATGCAGCAGGGGCGTTTCTACGAGTTCCGGGAGGAGTTCATGGGGCGCTACTACGGCCCGACCTGGCGGGAGCGCCTGGGCGGGCAGTAGCGCTTGGCCGGGCAGTAGCGCCTGCGCGGGCGCTGATCAGTAGCCGCTAGGCGCGCACGCGCTCCACCGCGCGGCCGTCGTTGTCCAAGCGCTGGATCTCCCCGGAGCGGAATGCCGTCTCCAGCTGCGAGCCTTCGATGTCGAAGGTCGGTAGTACGCGGTCCAGCCATTTCGGCATGTACCAGGTGGCCTTGCCCAGTAGCACCATCATCGCGGGAATGAACGTCATGCGGACCAGGAACGCGTCGAATAGCACGGCCGCACCCAGCGCGAATCCGAAGATCTGGATGAACGGCAGCGGCTGGAAGATGAAGCTGGCGAACACGCCAATCATGATCAGCGCCGCTACCGTCACGACCTTGGCGCCCATGCCAAAGCCGAAAATCACGGAGTCTTCCACTGGCGTGTACTGCGAGGTCTTCGCCGCCTCCGCGGATTCGTGCTTGAAGCGTTCTCGCATGCGCGACACGATGAACACTTGGTAATCCATCGCCAGCCCGAACGTCACGCCGATGAGGAAGATCGGCATGAAGCTGATCAGCGGCCCCGGCGATTCCCATAGCCCGGCCCAGCCTTCCTGCCACACCAGCACGGTCAGGCCGAAGGCCCCGCCGACGGACAGCAGAAATCCGAGTGCCGCCATGATCGGCACGGTGATGCTGCGGAAAATCATCAGCAGCAGCACCAGCGCCAAGCCGACGACCAGCGCCAAGTACACGGGCATGGCGTTTGACAGCTGCGTGGTGACGTCCTGCTGAATAGGGATCAGGCCAGTGATGCCCATGTCCACGCCAGTCTCCTTCTCGATCACGTCCTGCTGGCTGCGCAGCGCGTGGATCAGCGCGGCGGTGCCCTCGTCGGTCGGCCCGCCCTCGGGGGTGATCAGCAGCTGCGCGGCCAGCCCGTCGTCACTCTGGCCGACGAGCTGCGCGTGCTTCACATGAATGTTGCTGCCGAGGTTCTCCATCGTGTACATAAATGACGCCTGCGCAGCCGCCTTCGCCTGATCCGCGCCACCCTGCGCAGCCTGCTCGTTCGCGCCACCCTGCGCGGCCTGCTCATCCGCGCCACCCTGCGCCGCCTGATCCGCGCCACCCTGCGCAGCCTGCATGTCCGCCTGGCCGTTGATATAGGTAGCCAGCGCGGGGGCATCCGGGTTGGCGTTCTCGCCATTGACTACCACCAGGAACGGAGCATTACGCCCTGGCCCGAAGCCTTCCTCCAGCATCTCGGAGGCTTTGCGCTGGGTGGAGTCCACGTTGGCCGTCTTATCATTCGGCAGCGAAAGCTGTAGGTTCAGCGCAGGCAGAGTCAGTGCCGCCAGCGCCAGCATTACCGCCGCGATCGAGACTCCCGGGAAACTGTAGACCAGCCTGATCCAGCGGCTGGCCAGACCGTGCTTGTGGGCGCCGCTCTCCACGCGCTCGTGTTCCCCGCGCGCTACCGCGCGCGCAGCGCTCGCGCCAGCACCAGCCTCATCCCCGTCAGCCCCGTCGGCCCTGTCATCCCGGTCATCCCCGTCGGCCCCGTCAGCCCCGTCATCCCTGCCAACGCGTACCGCACGCCCGTTTCGGTTGCCCAGCCCCGCCGGGCCTCCCGTGAAGTACCCGTGCGCCGAATCCTCGCCCACGAGGGCGGAAGAGTACTGCTGCCCAAACGTGGCGTCCTTACGAAAGACCCTAGAGCCACAAGCCCCCAGCAACGCCGGCAAAAACGTCAGAGCCACAACCACCGCGACGACCACGCTGACCGCCGCGAAGTAACCCATGTACGACAGGAACGGGATGTTCGCCAGGCGCAGGCCCAGCAGCGCAACGGTCACCGTCACGCCCGCGAACACCACCGCCGAGCCCGCCGTCCCCGTGGCCAGGCCGATCGCGTCCGGGCGCGACCGCCCCTGCCGCAGCTCGTCGCGGAAGCGCGACATAATGAACAGCGCGTAGTCAATGCCGACAGCCAGGCCGATCATCAGGCCCAACGTCGGCGTGATGGAGTTCAACGGCAGCACTGCCGTCGCGCCGACCGTCACCAGCGCGCCGATGCCCACGCCCACGATCGCGGTCGCCAGCGGCAGCCCGGCCGCCAGCAGTGAACCGAACGTAAACGCCAGGATGATCAGCGCGACCACCACGCCCGCAATCTCCGAGACCGGCTCCACCGCAATCGGGTCGCCGAAGCCCGGGCCGCCGACTTCTACGTCCATGCCCGCGTCGCGCGAGATCTGGATCGCGTCGTACACCGCCTGCCGATCCTCGTCGGTCACGTCGGCGGGCAGCGGCACGTCGTAGCTGAAGGTCGTGGTGCCGTAGCGCCCGTCGGCGGAATACATGCGCAGGTTGTCGGCGTCTGCCTTCGCGGTGGCCTCGGGCAGCCCCTGCTTCGTCATCTGCTCGACCAGCATTGTGCCGAGCTTGTCGTTGAGCTCTACGGGATTGCCGAACTGCATCCCTTCTTTGAAGTCGGGGACGTTCTTTCTTAATGACGCCACCGTCTCATCCATCGCAGCCATCAGCTCTGGGTCCTCGAGCTTCTTCCCCTCGGGGGCTGCGAAGACTACGTTGACGTCGGTGGATTCAGCCGGGTTCTTCGTGCCCGGGAACTTCTCTTGCAGCATCTCGGTGGCGTGCGTGGAGGGCACGTCTTTGATTTCGAAGACGTCGTTGAAGCCCTTTTGGAACCCGAGGGCGGCTGCGGCGATGCCAACGAGCAGCAGTAGCCAGGCGGCAATCACCCGCTTCTTGTGTAGGTAGGACCATCGCCCAAGGTTAAACAGGATTTTCGCCACTGGTTGACCTTCCGCCGGCTTGTGAGGTGTGTAGTTGAACTGCGCAGCATTCGCAAATAGTTCTCGAAATATACATCCTACCGTAGCTAAATCCGCAGGTGGAATGTTACCAATGTTACGCGTGTTGCAGAAGTTTTCATCCGCCCTGACATCCCCTCCATAACCACCCCGACTCCACTTCACCACCCCTTCGGCCCCACCTCACCATCCTCCAACCCCGTTTCGCCACCGCTCCCCCTGCCTTGCCGCCACCCCGACTCCACTTCACTATCCTCCAACCCCGTTTCTCCACCCTTCACCCTGTCTTGCCACCACCCCGACTCCACTTCACTATCCTCCAACCCCGTTTCGCCACCGCTCCCCCTGCCTTGCCACCACTCCCCCTACCCTGCCACCACTTTTGCCCCCGCCCAACCCTCCAATACGCCGTTTTTGCCACCCCTTCAGCCCTCTTTTTGTCGTCAACTCGCACCAAATGATCGCCCCCGCAAAGGCAATGTCCAAAATCTACGAGTTATTGAAAGTAGCACACATGAAGCACAAAACTGCAGGCCGCTGACCAGCGCAAACATAATAGTTATATTTTAAGACGTGGAATTTTGGACATTCCCCAAATAACGGACGCAATCCCGCACCCCCTACCCAGGTATCCCCGGCCTCCGTTTAGCCCCTCTGCGGGCCTCACAGCGCGTCACGCCAAGACACGACCCCAATCGCGATGCGCCCAAGCCCCGCCGCACCCCCTCAGCGAACCTTAACTTCGCCGTCGCACCCCCTCGGCGAACCTCGACCCCGCCGCCACACCCCTTGGCGAACCTCAACTCCGCCGTCGCACCCCCTCGGCGAACCTTAAGCCCCGTCGCGCGGGGCTTAACCGCCCCATCCGCAAGCAGAAAAAACGGCTCCGACGAAGCGGCTATCCGCATTGTGGAAAATCACCCCATTCGCCCGTAGAAACAACTCCTGCCCCCAAGAAACAACTCCTGCCCCCAAGAAACAACTCCTGCCCACAGGCAGGATCCCTCCCGAAGCTTCCCAACACGCAAAAACCGCGCACCACCTCCGGGAAACTTCCCAGAAATAGCACGCGGTCAAAAATATTTGGCGGTGGCGGAGGGATTTGAACCCTCGGTTGCTACTAACAACACTCGCTTTCGAGGCGAGCACCTTCGGCCGCTCGGACACGCCACCTCAGTCCACATTTGCAGACTCGTACTAGCGTAACACCCCCACATTTTCGCAACAAAACCCCACCCCACGCGCGCAAATCCCCCGATCACAGACCACAGTCCCCCACCATGCGACGCTCAACCCCACCCTGCGGAGGTAAAAACTCCCAGTGGTGAACAGTCCCCCACCATGCGACGCTCAACCCCACCCCACGCGCGCAAAAGCCCGCCGCGAACTTCACTTCGTTCGCAGCGGGCCTGTAGCTCAGCACTACCGCGCTAGAGCCAGCGCCAGCATCTCAGCACATCGACACTCCGGCAATCCAGTGCGTCAGCGCGCCAGCGCGCAAAGCTTCAGCAGCTGAAGGCTTACTTCTCGCCTTCGCCGAAGACCTTGTCCATGCCCTTGTTCAGGCCGTCCTTGGCCTTGTCAGCCTTGTCGCCATCCAGCTTGCCGTCGATCAGCTTGTCGGCGCCGTCCTGGATCTTGTCGCGGTGCTCGCCTGCCATGTCCTTAGCCTTGTTCAGGTCCATTGTTGTCTCCTTAGTTTCGGATGTAACTAACTTTGTTCTAACTTGCGTGCCCCTAGCCGCAACTCGTACGACCAGAAGCACACATCCCAACGTAAGGACGTTCCCGATCCCTCGCCACCCACAAACCCTCAGACGTCCAGCGTTATCCCCTAAACCCGCAGTTGGGAGCCATGAATTAATTTTCTATAAAACTTATCGACGCCCACATTTCCCCCACTCCAGCCAGACGCAAACCGTCAACGCAGACGTGCGAAGAACCAGGCGAGGTCAATTACGGCGCTGGCCAGACGCAAACCGTCAACGCAGACGTGCGAAGAACCAGGCGAGGTCAATTACGGCGCTGGCCAGACGCAAACCGTCAACGCAGACGTGCGAAGAACCGCCGTAGCAGTTCTTCGCACTCCCCAGCCAGCACGCCTGCCTGAACCTCCGCCCAATGCAGCGGGGATTCCCGCGGCACGTCCCAGACACTGCCGCATGCGCCCGTCCGGGGCTCGTAGGCTCCGAAGACGATGCTGCCGATTCGCGCCCCCATCAGCGCCCCCGCGCACATAGCGCAGGGCTCCAGGGTGACGACCAGCGTGCAATTCTCCAGCCGCCAGGCGTCTCCGAGTTCGCGCACGGCCTCTCGGATGGCGAGGATCTCCGCGTGGGCGGTGGGGTCGCTGTCGGCTTCGCGACGGTTTACGCCCCGTCCGAGCTCTCGGCCGTCCGGGCCGAAAATCACAGCGCCGACGGGCACGTCGCCCGCGGGAGTCTGCGCCGCGACCTCCAACGCCCGGCGCATCAGAGCTTCCGCGCGCACGCTCCCCGCCGCTCGCGGCAGGCCCTCGCCCACGCCAGCGCCGCCCGCGTCCTCCACCCCCACCGGCTAAAACTCCAGCTCCACGCCCACCAGGTCCGCCAGCTCGTCAGCGAACCCCAGCTCGTCCGCCACACGCAAAACTTGCTCCGCCCCATACAGGTCGTCGTCGTAGAAAATGAGGGACATTGTCTGCTCGCTTGCCCCCAAATCCTCCAGCAGGTCGAAGTCGCCCTCGGGCCAGGGATCGTCGGAATCGTCCGCCTCTTCCTCCGTAGGCGCGTCAATATCGAGAGTCTCTAGCGCCTCGCTGGCGATGTCGTAGTCCAGGGCTGCGGTGGCGTCACTAAGTAAGATCCGCACGCCGCTCGGCACGGGGCGGAGCACAACGGACCAGTCATCTTCAACGCAGAGCAGCCCCACGACCGGCCCTTCCGCACGCGTGGCCCGCAACTCCGCGATCAGGTCGGGCAGGCTTTCCGTAGCGCGGGTGGGCAGTTCGCGCAGGTGCCAACGGCCGTCGGTGCGGATGGCGGACACGGCGAAGGTTAGGTCGCCGTTATCGAAGCTGTTGGTGCTCATGTTCCCCAACGCTAGTCTGCTTTGTGGAACACTGGGTAGCGTGAGCCACGAAATTTCTTCCGATTACCGCCTGAGCACCGTGCCCGAGGATCGCCGCCCGCTGTGCATCCTGGGGCTTGGCCTGATTGGCGGGTCGCTGATGCGCGACGCGCAGGCCGCTGGCTGGCCGGTGTTCGGGTGGAATCGGTCGGAGAAGACGGTCACGCGCGCGCGCCGCGATGGCTTCGATGTCTCGGGCGATTTGGAGGCCACGCTGCGCCGCGCCGAGGAGGCCGATGCGCTGCTGATCCTTGGGGTGCCGGTTCCCGCGCTGTCTTTTCTTCTGGACGCCATATCTCAGCACGCCCCAACCTGCGGCTTTACGGACGTGACCAGTGTGAAACAGGAGGTGCATGACCTGGTGGAGGCCAAGGGAATGTCCGACCGGTTCGTCGGCGGGCACCCGATGGCCGGGACGGCGAACTCCGGCTGGCAGGCGACGATGCGCGGGCTATTTGAGGGTGCGGTGTGGGTCGTGACGTACGACAACGCGCGGGAGCTCGCGGGGGGCTCAGGCGCCGAAAGTGCAGCGGGCGCAGCGGGCACAGCGGGCGCAGAAAGTGCAGCGGGTGGATTGGGCGCTTCAGGCGACAATGCGTCCGGCAAGCGCTGGCTGGACACGTGGGTGCGCGTGGTCGGCCTGGCCGAGGAGGTCGGTGCGGCGGTGGTTCCCGCGATTGCGCGTCGGCACGACAGCGCGGTGGGGCGCGTCAGCCACCTGCCGCACATCCTGGCGGAGGCGCTGGCCGTGGCGGGTGATTATGGCGGGCCGCTGGCACTGAGCCTGGCGGCGTCTAGTTTCCGCGACGGCACCCGCGTGGCGGGCACCGACCCGGATCTTGTCCGCGCGATGGTGGAAAACAACCGACCCGCAGTGCTGGGAGCCCTGGACCAGACCATCGAACTGCTGCAGGGTGCGCGGGAGGATCTTGCGAACCCGGAGCGTTCCCTGAAGTCCCTCACCGAGGAGGGGCACGCAGCCCGCGGCCGCTTCGAGGCCCGCGCGGGTCGCAATAAGGGAGACGCCTCCAACCGGCCCATCATCCGCGTCCGCCCGGGGGCTCCGGGTTGGGTGGATCAGCTCCGCTCGGCGGAGTCTATGGGCGCGCAGATCGGCATCTTTTAGCGCGCCCGGCTAGCAGTCCCCGCGCCTCAAGCCCCCGCGCCTTCGGCCATCGACTTCCAGTCCCCCGCGCCTCAAGCCCCCTACCTCAAACCCCCGGCTAGCAGTCTCCCTCTGCCTTCGCTGGCTGGGCGTCCTGCAGCAGGTCAGGCAGTTCTTTACCCAGGGCGTCCATACCCTCCCATGCAGTTGGCTCGAACCCATTGTTGGGCACAACCATAATCGCAACGGGCGTCATTTTTCCATCCGGCCCCGGCACAAGCCCCAGCTGGCGGTATATGAACCGCCCGTCCGGCTCCGGCCCCCAGCCGCCCTTGAACTGCGCACCCTTGATCTTCGCTAGCCCGTAACTGTGCTCCGGAATGATGTGCTCCATCCGCTCCAGCACAGGCCCGGACCCCTTCGAGCACCGGAATCCGTCCATGAAACGCACCTGATCCGTCAGCTTCCATTTAATCGCGCCGAACCCGATGTAAACCCCGTCCTCGAACTGCTTCGCCGCGTTTGTCGGGTCGCCTACGCGGTGCATGTAATCCCGGACTTTGTACGCAGCCGTGCGGTCGGATCCGTCGCCGACGTACATCCAGAGGCGGAAGGCGGCGTCGTTATCCGAATAGTGAATCGCCGCGTCCATGTCGGCTTCCATCGCTGCGCGCGGTGCGGGCCGCCCGCGAGCTTCGGCGCGGCGCAGTTTCTCCTCGGCCGCACCCGCGATCGGCACCTTGATGGTGGACCAGGCGCCTTCCTCGTTGAGGCTGCCCGCGTGCAGCGGCCCATCCTGCCCGAGGATCGCCACGCCGACCTTTACGTTCTTCTTTTTCGCGATCTTCGCGGCCAGTGCGTCGAGGCGCTCCTGTTGCTCCTCGTCGCTGGGCGGCTCGGCGGGCGCGGTTGTTTCTTGGCTTGTGGCGACGTGGCTTGCCGCGCTGCCTTCCTTCTCGACGCCACCCTTTCCAGCAATCTGCCCCATCACCAAACCACCCGTGACGGCTAGGACGGCGGCTCCGACAACAATGCCCGCGACGGTTCCCCCGCGGCCGCGGAATTTCCCCTGCCGGGGCTTCCCGGCCTCGCGGGCATGCCCGTCTTCCTGGCTAGCCCGGCCGACATGCCCATCCCCCTGGCTAGCCCGGCCGACATGCCCATCCCCCTGGGTAGCCCGGCCAACATACGGATTCCCCTGGTCGTGAGGACGGCTCGAAGCGCCCTCGAAGCGCCCATGCTCCGCCATTTTTCCTCCTTGACCAGGCTTTCCGTTACCGCCACGCACCCACGGCTCGACAATTGCGGACCCACAGCCTGAACGCTGTACGTCCAAGTTGGTAGTGCCACACACCCACAGCCCGAACGCTGCACACGTCCGTCTTCGCAGCGCTACACGCTCACAACTTCAGTACTTGCACGTCCGGCTGCAAAACCGCCATCGCAACAGCGCGCGATCGCACTCATTCTAGTTTGAAACAGCCCCTCCCGCTCCTGGAGAGCTTCACTCTCGCGATTCTCTTAGCAATTCCACAACACTGCTCTTACCCGCACGCCTCTGCCACACCCCACCCGCCCTGCGAACACTTCGGCCTGACCCACCAACACCCCGGCCTGCCTCTGCGAACATTTCAGTCCGCCTTGCCAACACTTCGGCCTGACCCGCGAACACTTCGGCCTGACCCTGCGAATATTTCAGTCCACCTTTCGAACACTTCGGCCTGACCCGCGAACACTTCAGCCCGATGAGCGCCTTCGCAACGCCGAATGTCCAAAATCTACGAGTTATCGAAAGTAGCATGCATGCAGCCCAAAATTGCAAGCCGCTGACCTGCGCAAATAGAATAGTTATGTTTTAAGACGTGGAATTTTGGACATCCCGCCCGTAGGTTCCGGCTCGACGCGGCGTCAGGCGCCGGTCAGGCCCGGCGCGAACGCCCCCGCCCCTCCAGCTAGGCCTGCCCCGCCAGCTAAGCCAGCCCGCCAGCTAGGCCGCCCCGCCAACTAGGCCTGCCCCGCCAGCTAAGCCAGCCCGCCAGCTAGGCCTGCCCCGACGCTCCCAGCCGCCGTCCCGGGCGCAACCAGCCCAGCGCGAGCGTTAGCACCAGCCCGGCCGCAGCCACCGTAAGATACCGCCCGACGTAATCTCCGCTGGTCTGCGGTGTTTTCGGCGGCGCGGGAGTGGTGTCCGCTGTCAGCACGCTGGACGTGTCGCGCCCGCTGGTGACGTCCTCGATCCAGGCTGCGGCGTCCGAAAGCGTGGTGATGGCCGCCGTCGGCGAGGGCAGATCCGGGTCTCCGTTGGCCGTGCCCGCAGTCGCGAGGCCTGCGAGTTTGCCGCCGACAAAAAATGGCGCTCCCGAGTCGCCGCCCTGCATCGCCGCACGCGAGAGGGACTCTGCCTCGAGGATGCCCCCTGCGATCTTCGGCATGACGCCACCCGCCTCACCTGCGGAAACCTCCCCACCGCCCATGGCGATCTCGGCGGGGACGGACTCCACGCCCTCCGGCGCGGGCACGGATTCCGAACCGCTCGGAGCCTGCGGGGCCTCAACCGCGCCGGCGCCGGGTTCGGGGGATCCGGGCTCTGGCATAGCGCCGTCGCCGCGGAGGATCTGTGGTGCGCCCGCGTCGCCGACATCACCGCCGCCGACATCACCGCCGTCGGCGCCCGACCCGGCGAGAACTTCCCGCACTCGCATCCGCGCCACCGGCAGATCACCCTTGCGCGCCATCAGCGAGCTGCTACTCCAGCCGTAGAGATTCCCCTCGTCGCCGTTCTTTGGCGAACTATCGGCCAACGTCGCCGGCTCGACTCCCTCGACGGGCTTGGTGAGGTGCAAGAGCCCGGCGTCCATAACAGGCGACAGCGACCACGAATCCGCGTCGTAGACAGCACCCGCGATGCGCGCCTGCGTGCCCTCGTTGGAGACGGATTCCAGGCAGTGCCGCGCCGTCAGCACCCACTGCGGGGCGACGAGCGTGCCCGTGCAATCGCCGAATTTTCCGACGCGCCCGATACGCAGGGATGCGACCGTCCGCGACTCCGCATTGTCCGCGGCGCGCTCGCCGTATTCCAGCGCGCTGGCGGGAGCCACGCACCCGCCGGCCAGGGCTGCTGCAGCCGCGATGGCTGCCATTCGTGATGCTAGTTTCCTCATGCTGGTCTTCATGCTGGTTCTCATGCTCGTCCCGTTCGTGCTGCTCGCTTCACTCCTCATGCTCGTCCTCCTGCGATCAGTCGGACCACCTGCGCGACGCATCGCTCCGCTGGCCCCTGCCCTGCAAACACTTTCCGTGTCGGCCCGGCGGCCAGCTTTTTCCATGCCCACGCGAACGCCAGGAACGCCGCGATAAACGCCGCCGCCCACAGATCCGAGTGCAGCGACACGTGCGTCTGCCACCAGAAGGCCGATAGCACGTGCAGGATGTACACCGTCAGCGCCATCGAACCCAGCGCAACCAGCGGATTCGTGGCCTTTACACGCCGCCCGACGATCAGGCTCAGGTGCAAAACGATGGCGGCGACGGCGATGGAGAGCACGATCTCGCCCAGCACGCCCGTGTGCCCGGTCGCGCGCGCCCAGCCGGGAAGGTCGGTCTGAAATCGCAGGTAGAAGCCGGTTGCTGCGGCGAGGCAGGCGATTGCGGTTGTTATCTTTGGGACGCCACCAGTCCCAGTGCCATCCTTCCCCACGTACACGTCGAAGAGGATCATCCCGGCGATGATGTACGCGACCCACGCGAAGTGAGGGTATGGAAGTGGCAGTTCCAGCGGGGCGTAGCGCCACGTTGCGGCGGCTGTAGCCAGCAGCAGTAGGGCGACTTTTGCAGCTGTGGGCAGTGGAGGCACCCAGGCGGTGGCGAGCATTGTTGCGCCGAGCACGACCAGCACGACCTGGATCTCCCCTCCAGCGGGCAGAAGCGCCAGGCCGATGAGGGTAATCAGTGCGCCGCGGGCAGCGAGCTTCGCAATGGTCTGCAAGGTGGTGGGCGCTTGCGTGGTTGCTTGCGTGGTTGCTTGCGCCTTGCGCGCGTTCCCGTCGGCGTCAGCTTGTGCCTGCGCTGCCTTCTGTGCTTGCGCGGCGGAGTGTGTGGAGGCGCGTGTGGCGGCGCGAGCGGTGGCGTTGGTCCAGATGAGCATCATGGTCACGCCCGCGATCACTGCGAACAGTGCAGCCGGGAGCCCCGACAGGATCACCTTCGTTTGCCATAGCGGGTGGCCAAGGTGCAGGTAGATCATCCCGAGGATTGCGAGTCCGCGGGCGATGTCGAGCCCGAGGATGCGCGGGCGTTTACTTGTGCCGTCGCCTCCCGCTGGCATCTCCGTGCGCTTCGCGTTGGCTGGCCCGTCGGCCGCCGTTTCAGCGCTGTTTACGCTGGTGGGGGCTTGGTCTCCGCGGGTTGTCGCGGAGCGCTTAAAGGTAGGTGTTTTTACCACCCGGCTGTCTCCTTTTTCAGTTCTCAAAATCTCAAAGGTTCCACGCCTGCGCTGGCTCACGTGCCCGGTCGGCGCTCGTCCATACGCTCCGGTCGGCGCCTGTCCACACGCTCCGGTCGAAGCTTGTCCACACGCCCGGTCGGCCAGCACTTAAGCGGAACGATTGTCTTTTTTAATCCCTGAAACTTGAACCCTCCTGCGCCGATTGTGAGAGTCCCCTGTTAGTTTCTTCCAGGTTCCCCGCGTCGCAGCCCCCACCAGCCTGAAACCGTGCCATTTTCCTTGCCCTTTAAGGCCCAATGTCCAAAATCTACGAGTTATTGAAAGTAGCAGGTTTACAGCAGAAAATTGCAGCACTCTGACCTGCGCAAACAGAATGGTTATATTTTAAGACGTGGAATTTGGGACATTCCCCCTTCGTGCCAGGCGGACAAAGACCAATTTTCAGGCCCCTCCCGAATGAGGGGCGCAATTTCGCACCCATACTCAGGTATCCCCCTCCCCCGTTTCGGCCGTCTATGGCGCTTACAGGGCCTCGACCTTTCGAGCGCTCAATTCCGAACAGCTACGCCCTCCCCGGTGTCCCCCATACCAGCGGGCACCACACTAGCGTCACCCCACCAGCGGGCAACACACTAGCGTCACCCCACCAGCGGGCAACACACCAGCAAGCACCAGTCCAGCGCATCAACACAAAACCCCCGCAGCCGGCGGGTTACCGCTGGCCACGGGGAAATTTGTGCGCCCGGAGGGATTCGAACCCCCAACCTTCTGATCCGTAGTCAGATGCTCTATCCGTTGAGCTACGGGCGCATCACCGCCGCCCCAAAGGGCATCGATTAGGTCTGCAAGGTTGCCCTTGCAACGCAGATTAACTTTACACACCGGGGGCGCAAAACAACAAATCCCCACTTCACCAGCGGAAATGGAACCACGGCCGCCACGGGAAATAGGTAGTGCCCCAGGACCGTCACGGGAATGAGGTAATTCGCGTGACCGCCATGAGAACGAGGAAGTGCACCATGGGCGGAACGGAGAAGATCTGCAGGCCCGGCGCGCTTAGCGCGCCGGAAGCCTCAGCGGCCAAAGTGTGCGCTGTGCGGAGGCGATCGCTAACGCGACCGCCTCTGTCGACCCAAACCGACTGCGGCGCCCATGCTCCCGCATGCGCGCTGCAGTCGGGGAGCACGGCGCGACCAACGCGCGCCGTGCGAGCGCCCCGCGTGCTCACGCACGCGCGGCGAACTTGCCAACCGCCCAGCATTCAAGCGCAAAGCGAAACCCCGCAACCGGCGGGGATTACCGCTGGTCACGGGGAAAACTGCGAGGGGCAAGGTCACGGGGCAAACTGCAAGATTTAAGGCCACCGAGCCTAGGCCGCGGGAGCAAAACCCCATGACCGGCGTAGACCGCCAGCCACGGGGCAAAGACCCCACGGGAAAATCGTGCGCCCGGAGGGATTCGAACCCCCAACCTTCTGATCCGTAGTCAGATGCTCTATCCGTTGAGCTACGGGCGCTTGGAAACTTCGACAAAGCGCTCCACGCCGGGCACAATCCCAGCGGACCACCACAGGCGCACCACACGCCCCACAACACTGTCCGCAGCTGTTAGCCCCGGAACCTCACCACAAGTAACCGGGCAGCTTTATGGGCAGCTCAGGCGCTTGCACGCTCTGTCGAAGTTGCGGAGGCGACAGGATTTGAACCTGCGGTCCCCTAAGGGACAACTCCTTAGCAGGGAGCCCCATTCGGCCGCTCTGGCACGCCTCCGAACGTCGTATCGCAGCACTGTTTCCAGATACCACAATCTCGACCGGCTTTAGCCTACACAACCTGCCCAACTTCCCCAAAATCCCGCGCCCCCCACATGCTCGAACACTACCCAGCTCCGCACGCGCCCCAGCTCTGCACATTCCCCGGCTCCGCACGCACCCCGGCTCCGCACATTCCCCAGCTCCGCACGCGCCCCAGCTCCGCACACTCCCCAGCTCCGCACGCGCCCCGGCTCCGCACGCTACCTGGCCCGCTAGCCCATCTGACCCCACCAACTACACTGTGCAGTATGATTCGTCCCGATCTTTTCACCCTCCCCGCCTATGTCCCGGGCACGTCGCAGCCGGGCGCGCTGAAGTTGGCTTCCAACGAGTCGTCGCTTTCCCCGTTGCCTTCTGTGAGTGCCGTTATTACTGACGCCACCTCGCACCTCAACCGCTACCCCGACATGGCTTCGGGCGCTTTGCGGGGGAAGTTGGCACAGTGGTTGGGGGTGGACCTGGCCAATGTCGCCGTGGGCAACGGCAGTTCCGCCTTGTGCCAGCAGCTGGTGCAGGCCACGTGCCAGGACGGCGATGAGGTGGTGTACGCCTGGCGGTCGTTCGAGGCATACCCGATCCTGTGCAAGATCGCCGGTGCGGTGGGGGTGGGTGTGCCGCTGAAGAGGGGGCGTCATGATCTAGAGGCAATGAGTGAAGCAATCGGCGAGCGTACGCGCTTGGTGTTTGTGTGCAACCCGAACAATCCGACGGGCACGACGGTGGGGCGCGAGGAGTTCCGCGAGTTCATGGCGCGTGTGCCGGAGGATGTGACGGTGGTGCTGGATGAGGCTTATGTGGAGTACAACCGGGATGCGGAGTCGCCGGTGGCGCTGGAGGAGCTGCGCCACTACCCAAACCTGGCGGTGTGCCGGACGTTCTCGAAGGCGTATGGGCTGGCGGGCCTGCGGCTGGGCTACATGGTCGGGCCGGAGGAGCTCGTGGAGGCTGTGAATAAGGTGGCGATTCCGTTCGGCGTGAATGCGCTGGCCCAGGCGGCGGGGGTTGCAAGTGTGGACGCACAAGCCGAGCTGGCTGCGCGCGTGGATGCGACGGTAGCGGAGCGCGAGCGGGTGGAGGCGTACTTGGCGGAGGTTGTTCCGGCTGGGGCTAGGGCTGGCAGGGCCGGCGCGGCGGGCGAAGCTGCGGACGGCACGGACAACGAGGCCGGGACGGGCGGGTTTGCGGCCACGAATGTGGACGGGGCAGCCGAACCGCTGACGTACCCCTCGCAGGCGAATTTCGTGTGGCTGAACGCGGGCGAGCGCGCGGAGGCGCTGGATGAGGCGCTGAAGCGCGAGGGCGTGGTGGCGCGGTGCTTCGCGGGCGAGGGCGTGCGCGTGACGGTGACGGTGCCGGAGGAGACGGATGTGCTGCTCCGCGCGCTGGATCGTGCGCTGCCGGCCGCTGGGCTCGCCGGGGCTGGCGTGCAGGGCGCCGGGCTCGCCGGGGTTGGTGTGCAGGACGACGACGTGGATGCAATTGACCGCGCCACGTCCGCCGACCTGGCCTCCCCGCAGGCTGACTAGCGCCGTGCATCCGGAGGATCCAACACGCATCCCGTCCGTCGTCGAGCGCCTGCGCGCGGCGTGGGAGGCTCAGCCTTCGGTGCCGTTTGCGCAGTTGTGGGCTCAGTTGGAGTCGGTGGGCGTGGGCTTTAACGCCACCGATGCGGAGCTGGTGGAGGCGTGTGATGAGCTGCTGCGCCTGCACCCTTATTCTTTTGCCCCGGTTCTTTCGGGGGCGCCTACTGTTCCACCTAGTGACGCCCCTTCGGCCTCCCCTGCCCCGCGCACCGTCGTGGTGGAGACGGCCGATCCGGGGCCGGTGGTGACGCTTTCCGTGGAGCCGGAGGAGCCACTGGGGTGGGTAGTGGTGCGTGGCCGGCGTGCGGGGGCGCAGCCGGTGGTGTGGCGTTTTCGGGCAGTGCGGGCGTGCCGGGCGGGAGCGCCATTGGTGGTGGAGGATGCGGAGGGGTTTGTGCATCGCCTGGGCGTGGTGGAGCGTTTGACAGCTGCGGTGTTCTCGGTGGCTCCGGAGCACAATGAGGTGGCGCTGGAGGGGCTGCGGCGCGTGGAGTTGGGGGATCGAGTGTTTGTGGTGCGTTTCGCGGATGATTCGTGGGCGTTGGTGGGGCACGCTTTGTGGTGGTTCCAGGTGGGGCGTCGCGCAGTGGATGCGCGGAGGTTGAAGTGGGTGGAGTGTGTGTCTGGAATGCCAGGAGCCCCGCTCCTGGTGCGTACACCGGGAGCGGGGCTCGAGGAGTTGCCGCTGATCGCGGAGGTTTTCCGCGCCAGCTAGGCGGGGAAGCTAGCCCCTGGCGGGCTAGCTTTGGGGGCTAACTTTATGGGAGTTAGCTCTGGCGGCGACGCAGTGCCATCAGGGCACCACCCAGAGCCAGGGCAATCACAGACGCACCCAGCGTGATAGCCAGACCGGACACACCGGTCACAGCCAGGTTGCCACCACGGGAACCGGCCTCGGCACCCTGGGAAGCAGCATCCGCAGCACCACCGTTACCGGTCACACCAGCGTTGCCTGCGTTACCCGCAGCACCCTGGTTACCGGCAGCACCCTGGTCGCCAGCCTTACCCGGCTTACCAGCCTCACCCGGCTTGGCACCCTGGTCGCCAGCCTTACCCGGCTTAGCCTCACCCGGCTTCTCAGCACCCGGCTTACCCGGCTTAGCCTCACCCGGCTTACCCGGAGTGGAGGAACCAGCAGCACCATCGTGGTTACCCAGCAGAGCACCAAGCAGACCGGAGCCAACAATCGTGCCACCAACAATTGCAGCGATCTTGTTCGGATCGTTCGGGGTCGGCTTGCCATCGGTGATGTCAGCCTTGCCATCTTCCGGATCCTTATCGGTAACACCGGTATCACCAAGGCCGTCGCCGTCCTCGTCAGTGACCGGTCCCTCAGGAACCTCGGACTCGTCCTTGTTCGGCTTGCCATCCTCGTCGGTGTCCTCGTCACCATCATTGGTGCCATCACCATCGGTATCCGGCTTCAGCGGATCAAGGCCAGCTTCCTTCTCATCATCGTTGGACACACCATCGCCATCAGCATCCGGATCCTCAGAATCCGGGGTGCCATCACCATCAGTATCCTTGTTCGGATCGTTCGGGGTCGGCTTGCCATCGGTGATGTCAGCCTTGCCATCTTCCGGATCCTTATCGGTAACACCGGTATCACCAAGGCCGTCGCCGTCCTCGTCAGTGACCGGTCCCTCAGGAACCTCGGACTCGTCCTTGTTCGGCTTGCCATCCTCGTCGGTGTCCTCGTCACCATCATTGGTGCCATCACCATCGGTATCCGGCTTCAGCGGATCAAGGCCAGCTTCCTTCTCATCATCGTTGGACACACCATCGCCATCAGCATCCGGATCCTCAGAATCCGGGGTGCCATCACCATCAGTATCCTTGTTCGGATCGTTCGGGGTCGGCTTGCCATCGGTGATGTCAGCCTTGCCATCTTCCGGATCCTTATCGGTAACACCGGTATCACCAAGGCCGTCGCCGTCCTCGTCAGTGACCGGTCCCTCAGGAACCTCGGACTCGTCCTTGTTCGGCTTGCCGTCCTCGTCGGTGTCCTCGTCACCATCATTGGTGCCATCACCATCGGTATCCGGCTTCAGCGGATCAAGGCCAGCTTCCTTCTCATCATCGTTGGACACACCATCGCCATCAGCATCCGGATCCTCAGAATCCGGGGTGCCATCACCATCAGTATCCTTGTTCGGATCGTTCGGGGTCGGCTTGCCATCGGTGATGTCAGCCTTGCCATCTTCCGGATCCTTATCGGTAACACCGGTATCACCAAGGCCGTCGCCGTCCTCGTCAGTGACCGGTCCCTCAGGAACCTCGGACTCGTCCTTGTTCGGCTTGCCATCCTCGTCGGTGTCCTCGTCACCATCATTGGTGCCATCACCATCGGTATCCGGCTTCAGCGGATCAAGGCCAGCTTCCTTCTCATCATCGTTGGACACACCATCGCCATCAGCATCCGGATCCTCAGAATCCGGGGTGCCATCACCATCAGTATCCTTGTTCGGATCGTTCGGGGTCGGCTTGCCATCGGTGATGTCAGCCTTGCCATCTTCCGGATCCTTATCGGTAACACCGGTATCACCAAGGCCGTCGCCGTCCTCGTCAGTGACCGGTCCCTCAGGAACCTCGGACTCGTCCTTGTTCGGCTTGCCATCCTCGTCGGTGTCCTCGTCACCATCATTGGTGCCATCACCATCGGTATCCGGCTTCAGCGGATCAAGGCCAGCTTCCTTCTCATCATCGTTGGACACACCATCGCCATCAGCATCCGGATCCTCAGAATCCGGGGTGCCATCACCATCAGTATCCTTGTTCGGATCGTTCGGGGTCGGCTTGCCATCGGTGATGTCAGCCTTGCCATCTTCCGGATCCTTATCGGTAACACCGGTATCACCAAGGCCGTCGCCGTCCTCGTCAGTGACCGGTCCCTCAGGAACCTCGGACTCGTCCTTGTTCGGCTTGCCGTCCTCGTCGGTGTCCTCGTCACCATCATTGGTGCCATCACCATCGGTATCCGGCTTCAGCGGATCAAGGCCAGCTTCCTTCTCATCATCGTTGGACACACCGTCGCCATCAGCATCCGGATCCTCAGAATCCGGGGTGCCATCACCATCAGTATCCTTTACAGGCTCAACCGGAACGTCAACGACGACCTTGTTTTCACCGTTCTCATCCTTCGGCAGATCCGGATCCTCAATGGTTACAGAAATCGGACCCTCTGCATCAGTGCCCGGGGTGACGATGACATTGCCGTTCTCATCAATCTCAACCGGAACGTCCTTGCCGTTCTTATCCTTCGCAGAGATCTTGGTGTCGTCGTCCTTGTTCTTAACGTCAATACCAGTGTCTTGCTTCGCATCGGTCGGGTTGACCGGCTTCACACCAGACGGATCCACAACGGTCTTGGTGCTCACCATGAAGGAGTCAGAAGCAACATCCTGGGCACCAGACACAAGTACCGCAGAGTAGATGTCGCCAGTCTCAGCATCATCCGGGACGGTGAAGGAGCCACAGTCCTTCAGGTCATTGAGAAGCTCAATGTCACAGGACTTGCCAATCGGTTTGCCGTTCTTGCGCCACTCAATCTTGTTCGGCAGCAGCGGCAGGTCACCAGAGAGCTTCACCTCAGCGACATCACCGGGCTTGGCCGGGGTGTCGGTGGTATTGAAGTTGGTGATGTCCAGATCCACACGGCGGTCCGGAACTGCAGCGAAGTGGATGTTGTAGAAACGGGCACCACGAACCGGAAGTGCCTTGTTCTCTGCAGGGCTACCTGCTGGCGCCCACGTTGTCGAGTAGTTATTCACGGAGTGGAAAACCGGCTGCTGCCACTGGCCATAGCCAACGATTTTCTCACCATCTTTATTTTCAACCCACATGAACGTGTCGTGGGGGTGGTACTCATCCTTCGGCACGCGGATGGTGTAATCACCGTTCTCATCAGTCTCGGTGTAACGGACCGACTGGACGTACTCCGGGTGCTCCTCGAGCATCTGCTTGGTAGCCAGCGCGCGCTCCTCAGCCGGGAGCTTCTTGACCGCAGCGTTAGCCTGACGGCCTTCCTCCGTGAGCGTCGCGGCGTACACCTTGTAGCCAATACCGGAAGGCTCTCCCGTACCAGTCGAACCGGTCAAGAGCTGACGCTCATTGCCGGTCTCTAGCCATACACGGCCGGAGTAGTCGTACCAATCTTTGATACCACTAACCTCCCGGTCATCCTTGATCACCTTCAGGCCATTCGGAAGCGGCAAGCCCGGCTCCGGCTTCTTGTCGCCCATCCAGTAGTTGTTCGGGTTAGTCGGCAATTCGGCAAGCCAGACACCAGTGCCCTGCATGTTACCGTTCGTACCAACAGCACCCGGGAACTCACCCAGCCCGTCGCCGGACCCCTTGCCGTACGCATACGGTGTATAACCCGGAGCTACACGAACGATTTCACGTTCATTTCCAGTCTCTTCATTGTCCGGTGTATCAGACCAGACGCGCATCTTCTGAGCCGTCAAAGCCTTGTACTGACGCTCCTTACCGTTTGCATCAGTCCACGTCGGCACCTTAAAAGCGTACATACCCGGGCCGTTCGCACCGAGGACTCCGTCAATAGTGTGGGTTTCTGCGGAGTAAATCGGGGACTCCGCGCCATCTACATCCTTCCACTGGAAGTAGACCTTCGTGCCATCCGGCGCGCCCTCGAAACCGTCGTACTTCGTCGATAGAATCGCGGAGTTCTTCGGCGTCATCAGGTTGACGCGGCCAGAAACAACGTCCTTGGCGACAGTCTGCGCAGCAGATAGCTGCGTACCGGAGGAAATGGTGCCGTCCGCGATGGCGTCGACGTTGATCGCGCCATCCGCATCCGGCTGCGGCGCCACTGCGGCGTCCTGAGCCACAGCCGCCGGGGCGGTCTGGGTAGCAACTACCACAGTGCCCGTCGTAGCCAGAGCCAGCACAGCACCCGCAGCCGCGATGGACTTCATGCTGTTGTTCTTGAAACCAAGGGCAACTGCCCCGAAACCAGTACGGATGGAACGTCCGCGCAAGTTTGCCATGAGTTAAGTCCTTTCCGAAGACTTCTCTAAAAATCTCTCGACGACCAACCCACAGCGGGCAGGCCACACGTCAGGGTTCCCAATAGTCAGTCAGATGCGAAAGGCTATTCCGCAACCGAAATTGCCTAGTTGAGGCAAAACTATTAAGAACTTCGGATTCAGATTAGCTGCATGGCCATGAAGTTCAAGACGTAGGTTATTCATTCCATTGAAGGAGATTTCGTATATATAACGATTTATTATTCTCCGACTTCGGATTTATGCGCCCGCAAACCGGATCTGAAACCCGCAACTGCACGATTACAGCTCTATATAATAGAATTTTAAGATTTCCGAAAAACTAATTGAATATGATTCTCATGCAGTAGCGAGCGTTCATAGGTTGATCCTATATACTCCCCTCCACGAAGTTTGCAAGAATACCCCCATTTTACCCCCACTCCCTTAAGTCAACATTCAGACTTCACTGAATTCTTGGTTCAATACACCACGCCCCCCGGAGGGCACAACTCGGCCGCCCCGGGGGCGTGAAAAATTTTGCGGAAGTAGAGGGATTTGAACCCCCGGATGGTTTCCCATCGCTGGTTTTCAAGACCAGTGCATTCGGCCGCTCTGCCATACTTCCAACGCGGCTCAATACCGCTCAAAACATCTTACACCCCGCACCACAACGCACCCATTCCCAGCCACACAATGATTCATTAGGGTGGAGACCATGAGCATCACCACCAACGCAATCGTCCAGGCAGACAGCGCAGACCCCAGCTCCCTGACCTGGCAAACCACCAGCATCGCCGACCCCCAACCCGGCGAAGCCCTGGTACGCATCCACTACGCGGGCGTCAATAGAGCAGACACCCTCCAAGCCCAAGGCCACTATCCCCCACCCCGCGGCACCACAAACATCATCGGCCTCGAAGCCGCTGGAGTGATCGAAGACCCCAACGGCGCCACCCACGCCGACGGCACACCTTGGCACGCAGGCGACGAAGTCGCCGCTCTACTCTCCGGCGGCGGATACAGCGAATACGCCACCGTGCCCGAAGGCCAACTGCTGCCCATCCCCACCGGCTACAGCCTGGCCGAAGCCGCCAGCGTGGTAGAAGTCGCCTGCACCGTCTGGTCCAACATCATGATGACCGCCCGCTTACGCGACGGCGATACCATCCTCTTCCACGGCGGCGGCGGAGGCATCGGCATCTTCGGCATCCAACTGGCCAAAGCCCTCGGCGCCACCGTGGCCGTCACCGCCGGCTCCGAGGAAAAGCTGCACGTATGCCGCCAGTACGGAGCAGACATCCTCATTAACTATAAGGAAGAGGACTTCGCCGATGTCCTCACAGCCCACGGTGGCGCAAACGTAATCCTGGACATCATCGGCGCCAAGTACCTCGACCAGAACATCAAAGCCCTAGCCCCCGACGGGCACATCGTGATCATCGGCATGCAAGGCGGCGTGAAGGGCGAACTAAACATCGCCAAGCTACTCAACAAGCGCGGAAACATCAGTGCCACCGGCCTGCGCTACCGCGACGCAAATGGCAAGGCGCACATCGTCGCCGAAACCCTGCGCAACGTATGGCCCCTGCTGGAAAACGGGGAAATCACCCACCACATCGACCGAATCATGCCCATCGCCGAAGCCGCCGCCGCCCACCAAGCACTGCTGGCCGGGGAGGTCACCGGCAAGATCGTGCTCGAACTACCGCAGAGCTAGGCACGGCGATCGCGTTGTCAAAAGCGGCGGGCCCGGCTCGCGCCCCCTAAGCAGCGGGCCCGGCTCGCGCCCCCTAAGCGGCGGGCCCGGCTCGAGCCCCGGCGCCATGCAAGCTCGCACCTAGCCGCGCGGCTTGGCTAGCCGCCCGCGCCCCCTAAGCAGCGGGCGAAGCATTTAAGCGCGCGACTTCACGCGGTGCCCACGCCGCCGCGGCCACCCACCCGTCTGCACCAACACCAGCGCCGCCAGCACCAGCAGCAGGCCAACCCACTGCACCACGCTCAGCCGCTCACCGACGAACACCACGCCCAGGAATGTCGCCGTCACCGGGCTCAGCACGCCCAGAATCGCCACCTGCACCACGTCCAACTTCGCCAAACCGTGGAACCATATGCCGTACGCAATCAGGGCACCGAAGATCGTCAGATACGCATACCCCAACACATTCTGGCCGGTCACGTGGTCCGGCAGCCCCTCCACCACCAGCAGCAACGGAACCAAAAACAATCCGCCGAACGTCAGCTGCCAACCCGTCACCGCCAACTGCGGCACATCGTCCGGCTTGCCCCACTTCTTCGCCAGAATCGCACCCAAACCCATGCACACACTGGCGCCCAAGCCCGCGAGGATACCGCCGGCATTTAAGGCCGCAGAGGGCGTCAATACCAAACAAGCCACACCCACCACGGCGACGAGCGCACCCAACACCTGGTAGGGCTGAATCCGCGTGCCCAACAGCGCCGGGCTGAGGGCAATCACCCACAGGGGCGCCGTGTTCGTCACAATCGCCGCCACCCCGCCCGGCAACAGATACGCCGCAGCGAACAGCAGAGCAAAGAAGCCACCGATGTTCACCACCCCCAACACCGCGGACTTCCACCACCACTGGCCGCGCGGCAGCCTTCGGAACCACAGCAGCAGCATCAAACCCGCAGGCAGCGCGCGCAGCACTCCCGCCAGCAGCGGACGGCCCGGCGGCAACAGGTTGGTGGTAACGATGTATGTCGTTCCCCAAATTATCGGTGTAAGCGCAGTAATCAGTCGAAGCACACGGCCACGCTACCGCACGGAAACCCTTTTGCGCGGCGTTAATTTGCGCGGCGCTAACTTACGTGGCGTTACTTTGTGCAGCGCTATCTTACAGACGCCACCACCCGCACCAACTGCTCTACATCATGCACTGTGTTGTGCGGGGCGAACCCCACGGCGACTGCACCGGCTTGATCCAGCGGAGAATCCGACGAGGCAGCAGGGTGCTCCTCGAAAACCCCCATGCGCTCCAGCAACTGCGACTGCCCCGGCGCGACCACACCCGCAACCACGCCATTGGCCAGCAGGCGCTGCACTACCACGCCCGCGGGCACCCCATCCACTAGGAAACTCACACGCGGCACGCGGTCCACAGCGGAAAACTCCTCCAACACGTCGCCATCACCATCCACACCGAGCACGTGGACGGTACCTAAGCTCTGCAGCCCCTCCACCAGGTGCGAGGCCAACATGTTCAGGTGCTCGGCAGCACGCGGCAGGCCGGCCTTCAGTCGCGACCGGCGGGTGCCGCGGGCGGAATCGTCCAGGCGGGCCAGGTGATCCACAGCCTCCGCCACGCCACCCAGCAGGCCCTCGGCCACGCCACCCACGCCCACACCATGCTCGGAACGGAAAACAGCCCGGCGGGTGGCATCCTCCTTAAACACCAACGCACCCACATTCGGCCCGCCCAGGCTGGCCACATCCAGAGCCAGCACGTCGGCGCCCATCTGCTCCACATCCACCAGGCGGTAAGGAGCAAAAGAGTCCACGTCCACCACCAGCAGCGCCCGGGACTTCGCCCGCACACAGTCCGCAATCGCCCGCACGTCCGTCACCGCACCCACGTAGCGGTTCGCGGCAGACACAGCCACCACGGACGTCTCCGGCTCCACCAGATTCGTAAACTGCCAGGCCGGCAGCACCCCACTGGAAAGATCCGGCTCCGCCCAGCGCACCCGCGCGCCGTACAGATCCGCCGCATGCTTCCACGGCGCCAGATTCGCCGGATCGTCGACCCGGGAAAGCACAACCTGCTGGCCCAGCCGCAGGCGGCGGTAAAGCGCATGCGCCAAGTCATCCAACAGCGCCGCACGGGAGGCACCCAGCACCACGTTCTCCGGCCGCGCGCCCGTCAGATCCGCAATGGCTATGCGCGCGGAATCCCCGAAAGACTCGCCGATGCGGCGGCCCAGGCGCTGCGCACGGGAATGCGAGCCCGTCGCAGACTCCGGAGGCTCCAGCAAAGAAGCCACCCGGAAACTCCGCGCCACCGCCGACGAGACTCTCTCTGGTACCTGCGGGAAATCCTGCGCGTTTAAATACGTCCAGCCATCCGATAGCGATGCATACAACCCCCGTACCCGTGGCACATCGAACACTGGACTTCTCCTTATATTTAGACTGCTGCGGACTGCGCTTCCTGCACATCGCGCCGCCTGTGCATGGCGGTGCCCAAAGCTCCCCGACCCGGGCGCCGACGGCCCGCTGCGAAAAAGTCGGGGAACTAACTTCACCCGATACTAGCGCCCAATCCGGACAGACAACACCACTCCCCGGTCGCACCCGCACCCTGCCACCAATACAACCGCTCAAGCAGTCGAGGACTCGCCGGGAATAGGAGGTATGGGCGCGCCAAAGTAAAATAGACTGCCTCCAAGCAACATCAACAACAAACGCAGCAACAAGAAACACAGCAACAACAAACGCGAAGCAGGAAAACATGCCACACAAAATGCCAGAGGCCGCGGATCTCCAGCGGATCACCGCCGCGGCAGACGGCGACATCCCAGCTAGCAACTCCCAAACCTTCGCCGCGGCGTGGACGGACCTCAAGCAGGGGCTGGCGCAGCGCGAGCTCTGGCTGGCCCTCGGCTGGCAGGACATCAAGCAGCGCTACCGGCGCAGTACCCTCGGCCCCCTATGGATCACCATCGCCACCGGCGTGATGGCCCTGGCGCTCGGCCTGTTGTACAGCCTGCTGTTCCAGCAGGACCTCGCCAGCTTCCTGCCACACGTCGCCGTCGGCCTGATCCTGTGGGGATTCATCGCAGGGTGCATCAAGGACGGCTCCGAAGTGTTTATTGCCAACGAGGGGCTGATTAAACAGCTACCCTCGGCCCTGTCGGTGCACGTGTACCGCCTGGTGTGGAGGCAGTTCCTATTCCTCCTGCACAACCTGGTGATCTGGCTGGTGCTGCTGGCCGTGTTCCGCCCCTCGCTGGGGTGGGAAGTGCTGCTGGTGGTGCCCGCCATGGCCCTGATGATCGCCAACGGCATCTGGGTGACCATGTTCTTCGGCATCATCGCCACCCGGTTCCGCGACGTAGCCCCGTTGCTGGATTCGCTGGTACAGCTGGCTTTTTACATGACGCCCATCGTCTGGACCACCAAAACCCTGCGTGACCAGGGCGGGGCAGTGGCCGAGCGGGCGAAGATTGCGGAGATCAACCCGCTATACCACTACCTGGAGATTGTCCGCGGGCCGATGATCGGCGAGCCCGTCCCTGCGTACCACTGGGGGATCGTCGCAGTGCTGACCGTAACCGGGCTTGCGCTGGCTTTGCTGACGATGCGCCGCTGGCGCTTCCGCGTGAGCTACTGGGTTTAGCTGCGCTAGCTGGTGTGCTTGGTATGGCTTGGCTTTGGCAAGTAGGCGCCCCGGCGTGCGGGCGCCCGACAGCCGCGACAACTGAAACAACAAGGTGAGATGACATGGTTTCGATTGACACTTACGACGCGTGCGTAGACTTCCCCATCTTCGATGCGAAGACCCGCTCCATGAAGCAGACATTCCTGGGGGCTGCCGGCGGCGCGATCGGCAGGAACTCGTCGAATACGGTGATGGTGGAGGCGCTTAAGGGCGTCAATTTGCATCTGCATGATGGCGACCGGATTGGCCTGGTCGGGCACAACGGCGCCGGCAAGTCCACGCTGCTGCGGCTGCTGAGTGGGATTTATGAGCCGACGCGCGGGTCGGCTGTGGTGCGCGGGCGCGTGGCTCCGGTGTTTGACCTGGGCGTGGGCATGGATCCGGAGATTTCCGGGTACGAGAACATCATGATCCGCGGGCTTTTTCTGGGGCAGACGCGACGTGCGATGCGGCGGAAGATGGACGAGATTGCCGAGTTCAGCGAGCTGGGCGAGTACCTGGAAATGCCGCTGCGCACATACTCGACGGGTATGCGTATCCGTCTGGCTTTGGGCGTGGTGACCAGCATCGATCCGGAGATTCTGCTGCTGGACGAGGGCATCGGCGCCGTGGATGCGGCGTTTATGGCCAAGGCGCGCGGGCGACTGGTGGAGATGGTGGAGCGGAGCGGTATTTTGGTCTTCGCTTCTCACAGCAACGAGTTCCTGGCGCAGCTGTGCGATAGTGCGATGTGGATTGACCACGGAGAGGTCCGGCAGGTCGGCCGCGTGGAAGACGTGGTTGAGGCCTATGAAGGGCCGGAGGCGGGCGCGCACGTGCGCCAGGTGCTGAAGGATCTGGGGCGGATGTAGTTTCCGCTGGTAGAGGTCCGCTGGTGGGGCCCCTGCCCCAGGCACCCCACCTTCCCCTACTGCCCTACGCAAACCCAATTTCCCTACTGCCCTACACAACCTCCCCCCTCCCCCACAGTCCCACCTGCGCCCCGCTCATCCAGCCCAAATGTCGTTGAATCGGGAATCTACCGGCCAAACCAGGCCAAACAGCACCCCTAACCGCCCCAAATGTCGTTGAATCGGGAATCTGCCAGCGTCCGCAGCAACTTGCAAAATTCCCCGGCTCGCTGACCTGTGCTTTTACAATCTTGCAAACCACTTCCAATAACATATTCCCGATCTAACGACATTTCCCACCCGTAAAACACTAGAAAGCCTCCAACCGGGCTCCCAAATGTCGTTGTGAAGTGTCCTGGGTTTAGTTCCGATCATTTCTAGGGAAGGATTGGAATCATGCCAAGGAAGTACAGTGACGAGTTCAAGGCCAAGGCAGTGCGTTTGGCTGAGGACCTCGTTGAGCTCGAAGGGTGCTCGAAATGGGGTGCAGCCGTAGAGATCGGTGAAAAGCTCGGCATTCCAGCGCACACGCTCAACGACTGGTTGAAGCCGAATATGGCCTCGTCCGATGTTGAGGTTGGCGCCGGCGAGTCAACGGCTGACGAATTGAAGCGGCTCCGGAAAGAGATTAAGGAGCTACGCAGGGCTAATGAGATCTTGAAAACCGCGTCAGCTTTTTTCGCAGCGGAACTCGACCGTCCCACCAGAAGATGATCGAATACATCGATGCGTATCGCGATCGCTTCGGGGTCGAGGCTATCTGTCGCACATTGAAAGAGACAGAATGTGGGTTCATCACCTCTCGTGGCTACCGAGCAGCGAAAACACGAGCGCCATCGGCGAGGAGTTTGTCAGATGCGCTGCTCATTCCTGAACTGGTGAGGGTCTACGAGGACAACTTCAGCGTCTACGGGGTCCGCAAGATGTGGAAGGCTATGCAGCGCGCCGGCTGGAACATCGGTCGTGATCAGACCGCGCGTTTGATGAAGCAAGCTGGCATTTACGGCCGCAGGCGTGGCCGCACACCGATGACAACGCTTCGGACCAACGTGCCGGATGGCCGCCCTGACCTGGTCAACCGTGACTTCACTGCCCCCGCACCGCACCGGTTGTGGGTCGCTGACATCACCTATGTGCGCACCTTGTCTGGTTTTGCCTACACCGCGTTTATCACCGATGTGTACTCCAGGAAGATCGTCGGTGTGGCGACTCGGGCGAGCATGCGTACCGATGAACTTCCGCTGGAGGCCTTTGAGCACGCCCTGTACCACGCTGGTGATCTTCGCTCAGAACGGCTTGTCCACCACAGTGACCGCGGCTCGCAATATGTGTCGATCCGTTACGGTGAAGCGCTCGCCCAGGCGGGTATCGATCCATCTGTCGGCACCGTTGGCGACTCCTATGACAACGCGTTGGCTGAAACGGTCAACGGGCTCTACAAAACAGAGCTGATTTATCCCCACCGGCCGTGGACATCGGTCGGTGAAATCGAGATCGCTACCCTTCGCTGGGTGCACTGGTGGAACAACCAGCGACTTCATCAATCCCTGGGATATATCACTCCACAGGAGATGGAGGACGCCTACTATCAACGATCAGGCGCTCAAACGTTGGGCGTTAAATAAGCGGAACGAAAACCAGGACGCTTCATTGAATCGGGAATCTGTCGGCCAAACCAGGCCAAACAGCACCCCCATCCGCCCCAAATGTCGTTGAATCGGGAATCTGCCAGCGTCCGCAGCAACTTGCAAAATTCCCCGGCCCGCTGACCTGTGCTTTTACAATCTTGCAAACCACTTCCAATAACATATTCCCGATCTAACGACATTTCCCACCCCAGCGAGGCGTGCAGGATGCCCCAACCGGTACACATTCCCGATCTAACGACATTTCCCACCCCAGCGAGGCGTGCAGGATGCCCCAACCGGTACACATTCCCGATCTAACGACATTTCCCACCCCAGCGAGGCGTGCAGGATGCCCCAACCGGTACACATTCCCGATCCAGCGACATTTGAGTGGCTCGGTTGTACCTGGAAGCCCCTCGGCAGCACCTTATATCTAGGCACCCACTCCCCGCCTGACGACACTTGCAGGTGTGCAGCCGCGCTGAACCTGGGCTTATATACACCATCGCAGGGGTTTTGGCATCAGGAAATTTTGCGCCTGGGGAAAAGTCCCACTTCCGGCGGAAGTTATCCACAAGTCAGTAAAAGCCGGGACAAAGATGCACGACAAAAGGTGTAAAGATACCTCCCATGACGGGGGATAGGATCAAAGCCAGCGTAAGCAAACCAGCCACCAGCCAAACCACCAAGAGCCTCACCACCAAACCAGCCACCAGCCAAGCCACCAAGCCAGCCAAGAGCCAAACCACCAAGACCAGGTCCGCCAAGCACCACTTGCCGGTAAAACACCTGGTCGATGTGCGCCGGATCTGCCCATCCCAGGCCCGCAAGTGGCAGCGCTGGGCGGAAAAAGGCGAAGCCGTCCGGCTCGCGCGCGGTGTCTACATCCCCGCCAGCCTCTGGCGCGAGATCGGCCAAGACCCCAACGCCGAGGCGATCAAAGCGCAGGCCTACATCGTGGCGGAATACCTCCGCTACACCCACAAAATCCCGGCCCTCGCAGCGGGCAAAACAGCAGCCTTCCTCCACGGCCTACCCCTAGAAAGGTTCGGGCCGCCGGAAACGGTGGAACTGGCGTCACCAAAAAGGGCAATGATGGGCAAAAACGGCAGGTCAGAGCGCTACCTCGCGGCACCGGGGCAAGGTCGGCGCGCCGTACCGATCGCGACCGAATTCGGCAAAATTTGGGCGAGCGGGCTACTGGATACATGCCATGAACTGGGGCTTCGACATTCGCTGGACGATGCCGTCATTGCGACGGAGGCCGCGCTGCACACCAAGAAACTTACGTGGCGGGAGTGGCGAGAATGGCTCGAGTGGCAAGAGGGACTGTGCCATCCAGAAACCAAGCCACACGCGCTCAACCGCAAAGGCACGCAGCGCGCCCGCACCGCCGCGCGCCTTATCACCCCATGCTCCGAAAGCCCGCGCGAATCGCAGCTGAAAATCCGCTTCTGGGAAGGCGGTCTGCCCGCACCGTTGCAGCAGGTCAACATACTTAACGCGAATGGCTGGACGATCGGCCGGGTCGACATGTTCTTCGACGTCGGCCTCGCCGTCGAATACGACGGGCGCGAAAAGTACGGCACCACCGAGGAAGCCGTCCAGCGCGCACTACTACAGGAGCGGCAGCGAGAGAACGAAATCCAAGCACGAGGCATCACACTCCTGCGCGTGACTGCGGACACCTATCACACTGGCACGGCAATTCGCCAGGTCAGCGAACATTTCAGCCTCCTCGCCGCACGCCCGACGCGCCCGCCCAGCACGCTCTTTAGCGGCGGCACGCCCGCGTGGTCGTAGCCTCAACGCTCTATTTTTGACGCCCCTCGCCTCCCCTAGCACAATCTCCGCCACCCACGCACGAATTCCTTCGGCGCAGCGCCGCGCAGCACACGACCAGTAGCCGCGCCAGCACAGCACCAGCATCGCCAGCTCAGATTGCCAGCACAGAATATGGATAAAAAGAGAATTAAAAAAAAACCCGGCCAGATGAGGCAGCCAAACAGTTAGACTCGGTCAGTGTTACGGCACATGTCGCAGCCCTCACGAGCCTCCTCCAGGGCTGACGTACAAAACCAAACACAAACAACCAGTCATAAAACATCCCAAACAACCACCAAAAACAACGTAGAACCAGGTGAAACAGTTGACCAACCCAGCAGGCGACAACGGCGCAGGCACCCCCGGCGACAACGGCGCAGGCACCCCCGCCAGCAACGAGGAAGCCACCCCCGCCGGCACCAACTCCAGCGACGGCGCAACCGCATCGGAAGCCTTCAACTCCAAGGTGTGGCTCCAGCACTACACCCCGTGGACACCGCACACCATCGACCTGGAAGACCCGGCAGAAAACCCCGCGGGCTTCACCCTCCAGGAGGTCTTCTGGCACGCGGTAGAAACTATCGGCGAGCGGAACGCATTCACCTTCTTCGGCAAGACCACCACCTACGCGGAGTACGGCAACCAAGTCGCTATCGCCTCCGAGGCCCTGCAGAAGCTGGGTGTGCGACGTGGCGACCACGTCGCCATCGCCCTGCCGAACTGCCCCCAAGCCCTCATCGCCTTCTACGCAATTCAGAACATCGGTGCCGTCCCGATCCTGCACAATCCGCTGTACACCGCCGGCGAGCTGAAGCACCCCTTCAACGACCACGGCGCAAAGGTCGCCTTCTTCTGGGACAAGGTCGCCGGCGTCGCCGAGCACCTGCGACTGGAAAGCCCCCTGGATACCGTCATTGCCGTTACCCTGCCGGACGAAATGCCCGCCCCGCTGCGCTACGCCCTGAAGCTGCCGATCCCGAAGATCAAGGCTATGAAGGACAAGCTCACCGGCCCGGCTCCCGCCGCCGTCTCCTGGAAGAGCTTCATGCGCTCGGGCGGAGACGGTGTGAAGATGCTGCGTGGGGGCGTCCATAAGAAGAAGACCGACCCGTCCGATCCCGCGCTGATCCTCTACACCTCCGGCACTACGGGCAAGCCGAAGGGCGCCGTGCTGACTCACCGCAACCTCATTGCGAATCTGCGGCAGGGCCAGGCCTGGGTGAAGGGTCTGGGCAAGGGGCCAAAGCCGGAGGTAATGCTGGCTGCGCTGCCGATCTTCCACGCGTACGGCCTGACTATGAACATCACCCTTGCCCCGATGATCGGCGGCGAAATCCAGCTGCTGCCCGCGCCCGAGATGCCGCTGGTTATGCGTGTGATGAAGAAGAACATGCCTTCCTGGATGCCCGGCGTGCCCGCGCTGTATCAGAACATCATGAAGGAGGCTGAGAAGCGCGACATGCCGCTTTCCGGCATCCGCAATTCCTTCAGCGGCGCCAGCGCCCTGCCCGCAGAGACCGTGCGCGAGTGGGAAAGTTCCACCGGCGGCAACATCGTGGAAGGCTACGGCCTGACCGAAACTGCGCCCATCATCGCAGGTAACCCCATGGGTAAGGGCCGCGAGGGCTACATCGGTGTGCCGTTCCCCTCCACCGAAATCCGCGTGGCCAACCCCGACAATCCCGCCGAGACCATGCCCGATGGCGAACCCGGCGAGCTGGTCGTCCGCGGCCCGCAGGTGTTCAAGGGCTACCTGAACCGCCCGGACGCCACCGCCGAGGCCTTCTACGAGGACTGGTTCCGCACCGGCGACATGGCCGTCATGGAATCCGACGGCTACCTGAAGATCGTCTCGCGTATCAAGGAGATGATCATCACCGGCGGCTTCAACGTCTACCCCGCCGAGGTGGAGGAAGTCCTGTGCGAGCACCCCTCCATCGAGCAGGCTTCCGTCGTTGGTGTGGAGCGCAAGGACGGGTCCGAGACCGTCGCTGCGGCTGTGGTTTTGGCCAATGGTGCTGTTATTGACGCCGACGATTTCCGCGCCTTCGCCAAAGAACGGCTTACTGCGTATAAGGTGCCGAAGGTATTCCATGCATTCCAGGAGTTGCCCGCCGACCAGTTGGGCAAGGTGCGCCGCCGCGAGGTGCAAGAGCTAGTTACGGAAAAGGAGCAGGCCTAACACAATGCCCCTGAGCAGGAACGATACCGTTGCCGCAGTGATCGTCACGCATAATCGCGTGGAGTTGCTGGAGGCCTCGCTGCGCCAAGTTGCAGGCCAGGAAGGCGCGGAGGTCGCGCACGTGGTGGTCGTGGATAACGGCAACGACCCGGCGGTTCGTTCGCTGGTGGAATCCGTGTGCGGCTCGCGCGCGCACTACGTGGGGTCTGCGACGAACCTGGGCGGCGCGGGCGGCTTTGCGCTGGGGTTCCTGACGGCGCTGTCCCTGGGGGCCGACGCGATCTGGTGCGCGGACGACGACGGACGTCCCGCCGACGCGCACGTATTGGCTACCCTGCAGGAGGTTGCGGAGCGCGAGGGGCTAGAGGAAGTCAGCCCGGTGGTGTGCAATATCGACGCCCCGGAGCGACTGGCCTTCCCGCTGCGCCAGGGGTTGGTGTGGCGGCGGACGCTCTCTGAGCTGGAGGGGAGCTTTCTGCCCGGAATCGCCAGCTTGTTCAACGGGGCGCTCATAAGTGCGCGGGCGATGGAGATAATTGGTGTTCCCGATTATCGGTTGTTTATCCGTGGGGATGAGGTGGAATACCACCGCCGTCTGGTTCGCAGCGGACTGCCTTTCGGAACCTGTCTGACCTGCGCATACTTGCACCCCGACGGGTCGGATGAGTTCAAACCGATCCTCGGCGGGAAGATGCACACGCAGTACCCGGACAATGAGTTCAAACGCTACTTCACGTACCGCAACCGCGGGTACATCATGAACCAGCCGGGCATGCGCAAGCTGCTGCCGCAGGAATACGCCCGCTTCGGCTGGTTCTTCCTGGTGCAGAAGAAAGACCCGAAGGGGTTCGCAGAGTGGCTGCGGCTACATGCGCTGGGGCGGCGCGAGCAGTTCCGCCGGCCGGGTAGGTAGCGCGGGCAAGGCTCGGCGCACCCAGTTCTAAGAAACTTTTTAAGCACACACACCGGGCGGGATTTTCCTTTTCAACCGGTCACAGGCGTACCCTTAGGTAACTATTGCGGAGCCCCGGGCACAGCCGGGCAAGCCTCCAGCCCCGCAGAGCACCACCTAACCGAGGATTAAGTTAGCCGAAGTGACCGTGTCCGAAACCCAGACCTCCCCCAGTGCTGAGCCCGTCGAGGCCGCTGACCAGGTAGGCGTCGATAAGAAAAACGCCGAAGGCGCCACCACCGCGCCAACGCGTACCCGCTCGCGCCGCCGCAACGTCGCGCGGCAGTTCCTCCAGTTCGGGCTGGTTGGCGCGTCCGGGTTCATCGTCAACCAGGCGATTTTCGTGCTGTCGAAGAAGGCCGCAGAGGCCGGCTGGGGCGTGGATGTGCAGGATGCCTTCCTGAACCTCCTCGGCAGCCAATACCATTTCCGCTGGTACCACGTGTTTTCGGTGATCGCGTTCCTGCTGGCGAACATCTGGAACTTCTGTCTGAACCGCTACTGGACGTTCCGCCACGAGCAGAAACGCGCTTGGTGGAAGCAGCTGCCGCAGTTCATGGCGGTGGGTGTGTTTGGGCTAATCATCACGCTGGTGGTTTCGACGGCGCTGGTGCACCCGGAGTCGCCGATCGCGCTGCCGCACGATATTTTCGATAACTCCACGGGGCTGCGCACGCGCGCGTACTGGGGCAACTTCATTGGCGTGATCGTGGCGGTTCCGGCGAACTTCCTGTTCAACAAGCTGTGGACGTTCCGGTCGGCGCCACGCACGTCGCGAAAGGCGGTGCGGGTGGTTCCGCCGCGGACTGGCAGTGCTGGGTCTAGTGCTGGTTCTAGTGCTGGCGCGGGTGATGCGGATGTCTAGGCCCTCTTTTGATGGCGCCCCCTCGCCGCGACCGGGCTCCGACCCCGATGTGGACGGGCAGGCTGCACCTGCCGGCATCAGCCGGGACGCGGAGAAGCAAGGCGACCTGAGCCGGGACGCGGCGAAGCAGGGCGACCTCAGCCGGGGCGCGGCGGAGCGAGGCGACCTGAGCCGGGACGCGGCGGAGCAGGGCAACCTCAGCCGCGCGCAACGCATGATCCGCTCGCAGCTAGTGAAGTTTGTGCTGGTCGGAGGCTTCAGCGCCATCGTCGACTTCGGCTCGACGGCGCTGTTCACCTTTGCGTTTGGCTTGAGCGATGGCGTGGCCAAAGCACTGGGATTCGTGCTGGGAACCCTGACGGCATACTTCATCAACCGTCGGTGGACTTTCCAGGCGGAGCCGAGCGGGCGCCGATTCGCCATCACCATGGCTACCTACGGGCTGACCTTCGTGGTGCAGTGGGGGCTGTACAAGGTGTCTATCCCGTGGCTGGAAGGCTTTGACCTGAATGCATTCTGGGTGCGTGCGATCAGTTTCGTGATTGCCCAGGGCACGGCGACGGTGCTGAACTTCCTGATCCAGAAGTTCCTTATCTTCAGGCGCTAGCTGGGCTGAACCTGGAAGCTCTAGACAGGCTCCGCTCCTCCCTGCCAACTTCACCCCTCCCAGATGCTTAAATGTCGGAAATGTTGCAGTTTGTTATTGCAACCCATTTCCATTTTTGTAAACCTGCAGGTCAGAGCCTTTTCCCGATTCCTCTCCGACCGTGTCCAGAAACGTTTTGCAACTTTTCCGACATTTCGCGCCCGGAACTGCAACTTTTCCGACAGCTGACAGCTAAAGACCCACGCAGCTCCACCTCTCCAGCCACCCCCACCTTCCCCTGCCCCACCGGCTCCGCCCCTCTGGCCTCTCCAGCCACTCCAGTCACTCCCACCTTTCCCAGCCCTGCTAGCTCTACCTCTCCCAGATGCTTAAGTGTCGGAAATGTTGCAATTTGTTATTGCAACCCATTTCCACTTTCGTAAACCTGCAGGTCAGAGCCTTTTCCCGATTCCTCTCCGACCGTGTCCAGAAACGTTTTGCAACTTTTCCGACATTTCGCGGCAGGAGATGCAACTTTTCCGACATTTCGCACCCGGAACTGCAACCTTTCCGGCACTTCACGGCTGGAGCTGCAACTCTTCCGATATTTCGCGCCCGGAACTGCAACTTTTCCGACAGCTAACAGCCAAGGACCCACGCAGCTCCGACGAACCCAGGTTGCTCTCTAGCAATGCAACAAATCCGACGCACAAACACCCACTGCACACACGCCGAATACACCAACACCGACACACAAACCCCCCTTGCACAAACGCCGGCTGCACAAACTACCGCAGCAGCCCGGCCAAACCAGACAAACCAGCAGGTGGTCAAGGCCTGCGGACGGGCCGGAGCCCCGCCAGCACCCAAACTAGTGCTGCAGGACGAAGCGGTACATCTCCAGCCGCTCCAGCAGCGAACACTGCGGAACCAACGGAACAGCCTGGTCATCGGGCTGCGGCTCCCACTTGCTGGCTCCCACCTGAGCCAAGATGCGCCCGGTCCGCCGCGACAGCCATTTGATTTCGCTGGCACTAAGGGCGTCCGTACCAAGGGCCGTATCGCTCGGCGGCAGCTTCGCATCCGCGCGCGTAAAGCCGAGCGCCGACATGAAGGCCTCACTGACCTCGTCAGTTTCCGAATCCACCAGCGTGGACAGCGCAATGATCCGCGCCCACGCAGCCGCACGCCCGATTTTGCTCTTTTCGATCGGCGCATCCGCCAGCAGCTCGGCGGCGTGCTCTGTGACGTTCGCGGGCCGCTCCAAATCCAGTGCCTGCAGCAGCGGAATGAACTCGTACAGACCTCGCTCGCGCAGCAGATCCCGCAGCTCAGGGTCGATTTCGGCGAGGATCTGCTCGACGGTATCCTCTCCCGCCAGCGCCACATTCACCTCAGTGATATCGACCAGCGCGGGAATGCCCGCAGGGTGCAGGTGCGCGGCGAGTTCATCTTCCTGATTCTTTTGGACGCCACCCGCCCCAGCGCCGTCATCCTCAGCATCGGCAAGGAAGTCGGCTGCCAGCAGAACTGCTTCGGCTTCGGCCTCGCCCGGCGCGTCGAAGGGGGAGCCGGTGGCGGCTCCGTTGGTGCTGACCAGCTCGAAGTCTTCATGGCGTGTGGTGGTATCCGTGACATTGACGCTGAAGTCGTAGCCTTCCACCTTGAGCACGCCGATGGTGCCGCGGCGGAAGATGTCGCCCAGGGCGGTGCCGATGGAGTTCGCCCCCTTGGCGTAGACGCGTACACGCCCGGCGGTGCGGGCGCGGAAGCTCCAGGCGGGCCCGGGGGCGGCAGTTCCGGCGCCGTCTACTCCACTGGCATTGTCACCGCTGTCAGCGGCGCGATCCTCCCGTGCAACGTAACGAGTAGGGTGCGCCTCGGGGACCCGGTTCACGGATTCTGGCCAGCGAAAACTGGTGAGGACTGCGTCGGCAAAGTCCGCCACGCTCATGGCACCAGAGACACTGAGCAGGCGCGAGTACCTGCCAACGCCCGGGAAGTGGTGCTCCGCCACCACGGTGAAGACGGTTGTATGAGGCCCAGAGTCCCTGTTCGTCCCCCGCCCGGGTGTGGACATGACCCCCATGCTTTCCTGCACTTCAGCCCCAGCGCCAGCAGCCCCAGCGCCAGTGCCAGCAGCCTCAGCGCTAGCGCCCGTGCCAGCGGCCCCAGTGCTAGCGCCAGTGCCAGCAGCCCCAGCGCCGTCGCGGCGCGCAGTGCGCGCCTGCGACAGAGAGACCACGCTCCCGCCGACTGCTGAGCCTCCGTCAGCATCACTTCCCGTAGCCCGCGCAGCACCGGAACCGCCAGCGGATTCATACCCGCCGACGGCTCCGATAAGGGGTGAGGGTTTCATGCGTCTAAGCGTAACCGCGCCCGGCTAACCTCGCTGGGTAAGAACCACCGGAAGCGGCTGAGCCGCCGCAAAATCGCTGATCACGGCACCAATTCGGCGGACCCGCAGCTTGTCGAAGGCGTTGTACTGCGCAATCCAGCCCCGCAGTACCGCGGCCTCCTGTAGCGCAGCCGCCACGGCCGCGCGCTCAGCCTCGCCGGCCCCACTGTCAGAGCCCTCAGCCGTCCCCGCAGCCGCCCGCTCAGCCTCGCCGGCCCCACTGTCAGAGCCCTCAGCCTCGCCGACCCCACTGTCAGAACCCTCAGCCGTCCCCGCAGCCGCCCGCTCAGCCTCGCCGGCCCCACTGTCGGAGCCCTCAGCCTCGCCAGCGCCGGCCTTCCCCGCCTCTCGGAACTCCTCCAGTGCGCGGAAGCTCCCCCACGCTGGCTGCTTCTTCCCCGGGAATTCGTCGCTGAAGTGCTGCTTGGCGGAAGCGAGGGCGTCATTAAGAGCAACCTCTGTCGCCTCCACATCAACCAGCGCAACCTCCGTCGGCAACATCTTCGTCGCCGCCTCGTCGCCCACAAACAGCACGGGGTAGCGCAGCAGCGCGGAGAGCATGGCCGCGCGGTCGTCGGTCCCCTCAATCCAATCCGCGCTGGCGGCGAAGCCGTGGATGCCTGCGCCGTCGATCAACCACGCGCCGGAGAAATCGCCCAGCTGCACGTCGGGGTCGGTTTCCACCTGCCAGATGGCGAAGGTCGGATCGTCGGCGGAGCCCGCGGCAGCGACGACCATGATCGGATCGTAACGGACCGGCGTGGGCACAGCGCGGGTTTCAGCAGCTCCAGCGCCAGTGGCAGAGTGTTCGGGGGCAGTAGTGCTCATCGCTATTGGAGGTTACCACCGACTAGGATCATCCCCATGGCTGTTTTTGATAAGTTCTCCGCCGCCACCAAGCTCTTTAAGCGCTCCAAGCCTTCCCCCGCCGAGCAGGAGCACAGGAGTGCACCGGTGCGAATTGGGGGCGTCGGTAAGGAAAGCAGCTACGAGGCTTCGACCAGGACAAACCTGCCACTCAACGAGTACATGACGCGCCTCATGGCCCAGGAGCTACCCATCCTCGACAGCACCAGCCGCCAGCGCGTGCGCGATATCCTGCGCGACTACGACGGCCCAACCATCACCGAGCCGGAGGAACTGCCGGAGGAAATTCGCCAGATCATGGAGCTCTACTAGCTTCTCGCACACCTTTTTTATCGACGCCCTCACCGCCGCAACTGCCAAAACGCTGGCAACTTGGGCTCCACGCGGCGCCGCGCCGAGGGGTTGTCGTGCGCGGGCGCTAGGGTAGAGACCATGGAATTGCACACCAGCACTCGTACCCTCACCGGGTGGGGCCGCACCGCCCCCACGACCGCCGAAGTTCTGTCCACACAGGATGTCGATCAGATTGCCGCCGCCGTCGCGCGCGTGGCCGACGATAACGCGGATAAGCCCAGCCACCTGCGCCGTGGCGTGATCGCCCGTGGCATGGGTCGCAGTTATGGCGACCCGGCGATGAACGCCGGTGGGCTCGTCATCGACATGCAGCAGCTCAACACGATCCACAGCATCAACCCCGATACCGCCATCGTGGACGTGGATGCGGGCGTGACTTTGGATCAGTTGATGAAGGCCGCGCTGCCCTACGGCCTGTGGGTTCCGGTGCTGCCGGGCACCCGCCAGGTGACCATCGGTGGCGCCATCGGCCCGGATATCCACGGCAAGAATCACCACTCCGCGGGCTCGTTCGGCGACCACGTGCGCTCCATGGAGCTGCTGGTGGCCGACGGCCGCGTGCTGCACCTGACCCCGGAGGGCTCCGAGGACGACCCGGATGGCGAGCTGTTCTGGGCCACTGTCGGCGGCATGGGCCTGACCGGCATCATTCTGCGCGCGACCATTGAGATGACGAAGACGGAGACTGCATACTTCATCGCCGATGGCGATATGACGCACTCCCTGGACGAGACCATCGCGTTCCATTCCGACGGTTCGGAGCACAACTTCACCTACTCCTCCGCCTGGTTCGATGCGATCAGCCCGGAGCCGAAGCTGGGGCGTGCGGCGATCTCCCGTGGCTCGCTGGCCACTCTGGACCAGCTGAAGGAGTATGCGCCGAAGCTGGCGAAGGATCCGCTGAAGTTCAACGCTCCGCAGCTGATGACGGTGCCGGATATTTTCCCGAGCTTCACCATGAACAAGCTGTCGATGGTCGCCATCGGCGAGCTGTGGTGGCTGAAGTCCGGCGAGTACCGCAACCAGGTGCAGAACCTCACGCAGTTCTACCAGCCGCTGGATCTGATCGGCGAGTGGAACCGTGGCTATGGCTCCAAGGGCTTCTTGCAATACCAGTTCGTCGTGCCGATGGAGGCCGTGGAGCCGTTCAAGGAGATCATCCGCGACATCCAGGCCTCCGGCCACTACTCCGCACTGAACGTGTTCAAACTGTTCGGCGAGGGTAACAAGGCCCCGTTGAGCTACCCGATGCCGGGTTGGAATGTCTGCGTGGACTTCCCGATCAAGCCGGGCCTGGGTGCCTTCCTGGACGACCTGGACCGCCGTGTGATGGAGTTCGGCGGCCGTCTGTACCTGGCCAAGGAGTCCCGCACCTCTGCCGAGAACTTCCACAAGATGTACCCCGGCCTGCCCGGCTGGCTGGCCACCCGTAAGAACATCGACCCGACGGGGGTTTTCGCCTCCGACATGTCCCGCCGCCTCGAGCTTTAGTCGCCACCCGTAATAGTTGCCCCCCAGCTGCGAATCCAGTTCGCAGCCTCCCCCCACCCCGAAAGAAGAGTCACAATGATTGATGCTGTTGGCAAACCCCAGTCCATCCTGCTGCTCGGCGGCGCGTCCGACATGGGCCTCGCCGTCGTCGAGGAGTTCCTCTCCCGCGGATCCGCGCGCGTGATCCTGGCCGCACGGGCTGGGGAGTCTTTGGACGACGCCACCTCGCGCATGAACGCCGCCGGTGCCAGCGAGGTCGTCACCGTCCCCTTCGACGCAGTGGACTTCGATTCCCACCCGCAGGTTTTCGAGGAAATCTTTAGCCACGGCGACGTGGACTTGGCCATCGTTGCGTTCGGAATCCTGGGCGACAACGAGAAGCAGTGGACCAACCAGAAGCTGGCCGTGCAGGCCGCGCAGGTGAACTTCACCGGTGCCGTCTCCGTCGGCGTGCTGCTGGCGGACTACATGAAGAAGCAGGGCCACGGACAGATCGTGGCATTCTCCACCGTTGCAGGCGAGATGGTTCGCCGCTCCAACTTTGTCTACGGCTCCACCAAGGCCGGCCTGGATGGCTTCTACCGCATGCTGAACGAGGCCCTGCGTGGCACCGGCGTGCGCGTGCTGACCGTCCGCCCGGGCCAGGTGCGCACCAACATGACTAAGGACCTGGACGATGCCCCGCTGACCGTGGACAAGGAAGACGTGGCCAAGGCCATCGCCAAGGCCGTGGATAACCGTAAGTCCCTGATCTGGGTGCACCCCCTGTTCCGCCCGATCATGCTGATCCTGAAGCACCTGCCGCTGCCGATTCTGCGTAAGCTGCCGCTGTAGCTCGCCGGGGTTTCAGCGGGTCCTCGCCGGGGTTTCAGCGGGTCCTCGCCGGGGTTTCAGCGGGTCCTCGCCGGGGTTTCAGCGGGTCCTCGCCGGGGTTTCAACGGGTCCTCGCCGGGGTTTCAGCGGGAGCCTCGCCGGCGTTTCAACGGGAGCCTCGCCGTGGGTTCAGCGGGGCCTCGCCGGATCCCCGCCAACCCCAGCCGCGCACACAGCAAAAGCGCCGCCACCTCCCCAGCCGCGTGCACAGCAAAAGCGCCGCCCATACCCCTGGGCGGCGCTTCGCAGTTCCCCTTCTACTTCTTCAGGTGGCCTGGATGTGCGGACTCGTTGGCGTCCAACTTCAGGAACGCCGACAGCACGATCAGCACCACCGAAACGAAAGCCGCCACCAAGAACGCCACGTGGATGCCCTGGCCCACCACCTGCTGCTCGGCCAGAGCGGGATCCGTCGCCGCCAAGCCAGCCAGCTCCGCCGCGTTGCTCGAGGCATAGCGGGTGGAGGCGAACGTCATCACCGCCACGAAGATTGCCGTACCGGCACCACCGGCAACCTGCTGGAACGTGTTCAAAATTGCCTGCCCGTGAGAAGCCAGAGAATCCGGCACGGCCGCCAGGGCATTGGACATAAGGGGCGTCATCATCAAAGCAATGCCCAGGTTCAAGACCACCGTAAGGACCATGAGCTGCACAAACGCCGGCCACGTGCCGGAGCCAACCCACGCGAACAAGCTCTCCGTCTGCTCCAGGGCGGCAAAGCCCATCATGCCGATCGCGATGAGGATGCTGCCGGGAATGATCAGCGGACGGGTGCCGCGCGCGTCATAAGCCCGGCCAATGGCGGGCCCGAGCAACCCCATCACCAGACCACCGGGCAGGGAGACCATGCCGGTCTTCAGCTCCGACAAGCCCGCAACATTCTGCGCGTACAGCGGCATCAGGATAATGAAGCCGAAGAGCATGGAGAACGTCAGCAGCAGCAACCCCAGAGACAGGTTGTACTCGCGCACACGCACCGGCTGCAGGTTCAGCAGCGGGGTAGCGTTCGGCTTATCGCTGCGCTCCAGGGAACGCTGGCGCAGGAAGAAAAGCACCAGGATAACCACGCCCGCAGCCAAGATAAGCAGGCGCTGCACCGGCAGCCCGTCAGACAACTCGGACAGGCCAGCCAGGCCGTAGACCAAGCCCGCGAAGCCGAATGCGGACAGGAAGACGGATAGTACGTCCAGGGAAGGGCGCGTCGGCTCCTCGAAGTTCTTCACTAGGAACAAGCCCGCGACCAGGGAAATCAGCACCAGCGGGGCAACCAGAATGAAGATCCAGCGCCAGCCCAGAACCTCCAGCACCACGCCAGAAAACGTCGGCCCCAGCGCCGGAGCCACTGCAATAACCACCGAGACCAGGCCGAAGACCGCGCCACGGCGATCGATGGGCACCAGGCGGATGATGGTGGTCATCAGCATCGGAATCACCAGCGCCGTGCCGCTGGCCTGCACCACGCGAGCGACCAAAAGAATCGGGAACGTCGGCGCGGCTGCCGCCAGAATCGTGCCGACCAGGAAGGTTGTCAGTGCCGCGATGTAGATCGACCGCAGCCGGAACCGCTGCATGATGTAGCCGGTCATCGGGATAACTACGGCCATCGTGAGCATGAACGCTGTGGTCAGCCATTGCGCCGCATCGGCGGTGACGCCAAATTCTCCCATCAAAACGGGGAGTGCCACGGCCAAGGTGGTTTCGTTGAGAATCACCACGAAAGCTGCGGCTACCAGCATGCCGATAAGCAGTTTCGCGCCAGCCGCGGGCTCCCCTGGAGGGGTCGGGTGACCCGGGCGTTCGGGGCTGAGGTTTTCGGAAACGCTTTCCGTTGGCTCGGCCGCGTCGGCTGGGGTGGTGGCGCGGTCGGGATCGGCGGCGTCGAAAAAAGGCTTTTCGGACAAAAGTATCCCTCCAAGACGATAAAAGGGCGGGTGCATGGGTGCACCCGCGAACCCTGGATACTTTACACCAGGTGTGCTGCGCTTGGAGGGGATAAGCGCCGTCGGCTAGCGCTCCAGCTCGCCCTGGCTCTCGCCGGTCTCGAGGGCGTTCGCGCCGTCATCAGAGTTCATCTGAGCACGGATTTCCTCCAGGCGGGAGGTGGCGCGCATGTCGTTACCAGCGGACTCGATCTCTGCCATGCGACCCTGCACCGAGTTCTCCACCAACTCCTGGCTGCCGAGCGCCTGAGCATAGCGCTGCTCGATCTTGTCGCGCACGCTATCCAAGGTCGGCACGTCGTCGTTCTGCACCAGGCCATCCATCTGCTGCATGGAGTTCGCAGTGGCCTCCTGCATCTTCGCTTGGTCCACCTGGGAGCGCAGCTGGTTAATCTGGGACATCTGCTCCTCGAGACGGGCGGCGGACTGCTGCTGTTGCTGCTGTGCCTGGCGGGCGGCTTCCTCCGCGCCGGCGTACAGCTGCTTGGTTTCATCCAGTTCCTGCTCGACGGTGACCAGCTGAGAAGCGAACAGTTCCGCCGTCTGGTTCAACTCGTTGGCCTTGGTCTGATCGCCGGCGGCAGCGGCCTTGTCGGCCTGCTGGATGGCAGTGCGGGCGTTGTCCGACAGCTTTTGTGCATCCTGCTGCAGGCGGTTCATCTTCATCTCCAGCTGGTTGCGGTTGCCGATCACGCGGGCTGCGCTCTCGGAAATCTGCTGGTGCTGCTTCCGGGCGGCCTCGGTGGCCTGCTGAATCTGTACATGGGGATCCGCGTTCTCCTCGATCTTGGTATCGAGGGACTGCATCAGGTATTTCCAGCCCTTAGAAAATGGATTCGCCATGGGAAAGCTCCTGTGTCGGACGTGATGGTGTGTTCAAGTTAGCTGCACTGCAGCCTGTTGCATTCCAGCGTACTGGCTTTTAGCACGGCACACTTGGCACACGGGGCGAAAGGGGGCTGGCGGCTGGCTAGAGCGCCTTCAGGTGGATCACCGGGGCGTTCATGTCCCGCCCGGTCAGGTGCATCAGGTCGAGTTTCACTTGTTTGAGCGAGACGACCTCCATCACCGGATCCGGAATGGGTGCCTCGCTGGGGACCAGGCCCAGCTGGTGCAGCACGTCCCCCGCACTACCGGAAATGTCCACCTTCACCGGGATCGTGGAGATGTCGGCCAGCGCGGGAACGGCCTGTAGGGACGTCGCTTCCACCACGACTGGCCCGTCTATCACGTATGTCTCCACGTTCGAGCCGGTGTGCAGCATGCCGTCGCCCCACTGGCCCGGCAGCCGGATCTGCAGGTTCTTAATTTCTAGGCGGTCTCCGGTGATGCGTATTAGGTCGCGGCGGCCGTGCTCCGTGCCCACGGTATCCACGCCGATACGCACGTTCCCTTTGAAAGTTACGTTGTCGGCGGTGACCTGGCCGACGTCGCCTACGCGGGCGGGCTGCGCCACACTGTACGGGGCGTTCGCGTTTAGGATGCCCACGCCGGTCGCGATACCCACCGCCACCAGCAGGGCAGCGACGGTCGCGGAGTATCCGCCTCCGCCGGACTGCGACGCATCGCCACCCTCGGCGCCATTTTCGCCGCGCTCCTCGCCGCTTTCCTCGCCGCCATCTTCGGCGCTCTCCTCGCCGCGCTCCTCGTCGCCATCCTTGCCGCGCTCCTCGGCCGGCTCAGCCGCGGCGGCCTTGGGCTTTTTCCGCTTGCCGTCCCCCGGCTCCCACGCCAGCGCAAACGCGCCGCCAAAAATCCCCAGCAACGAGCCCAACAAAAACCCGCCGATATTCGAGGCCGGCAGCGCCACCAAAGACAGCAAGATGGCAAAAACGCCCAGGTACACCGACGTGGAAGGCTTCAGCCAAATTCCCAACCCGAACATGATCTGCGCCGCTCCGAGGAACAGTGTGGATACGCCCGACAACGTGGAGATCATCACCAGCAGGTCAGAGATGCGCACGGTCAGATACGCGGGCGTCATAATCACAACACCCGACAGCAGCACCAACAACCCCGGCACGAACGGCCGACCGCGGCGCCACTCGGCAAAGCGCGCGAGCCTGCCCTTACCGCCGCGCTGCGTGCCTACCCCCGAACTCGCGCTGTCTTCGCTAGCAGGCATTCTCGGTCCCCCGCCGCACGCTCGCCTCCACTCCGGAAACGTTCAGCTGCTTCGCCCCGACGGACGTGGCGACGATCTTATCGGCCACGACCTGCACACTTCTCGAATGCAGACCCCACGCGTCGTCCGGCGCTTCGCGGTTAACCTGTTTGGCGTCGATACCAAGGTTAGGGTCCGCCATCCGCAGGCTGCCCTTGATGTCGGTCGACCCAACAACCAGATCCTTCGCATCCACGCTGTTCTGGCCGGTCGCGCGCAGTGCCAAGGTCGCCTCGCCAACGGCGGGTAGGTTCGGCACGGTGGTGGAAAGGCACATGTCAGAGGCCTTCGCATCCTGCAGCTTTACACGCGCGACAGGCAAGTGCTCCTCGCCCTTTAAGTCGTTATCCATAAAGAGCGAGAACTCTTCGCCGGACATGTGCGACATCGTGACGGTGAAGAACGTGCCAGACAGCGCCAGGTTCGCAGAGATGCCGCCCTTCGCCACAGCCATGCCGGTACCGGCAAAGCCGACCAGCCCGACGGTCAGTGCGACCGCAGCTTTCCGGGGGTTGATGCGTCCCATCGCGTACCTCCTGGTGCGAATAATCCTAAATATTGCCTACAGCATTATCCCTGCGGCTGCCCTGTTCCGCGAATCGGTCGTTGACTTGTTCCTCGATGGTTCTTGTGGACGCCCCCTAGGCCGCCTGCGCCCGCATCTCAGCCACGCAGCACAATTGCGATCCGGCGTAGCCTGGGGATCATGGACGTTGCATGTTACTCAGCTCCCGGCGCCGGAGAGGCGCTGACGAAATCCACTCTTTCCCGGCGCGACCGGCACATATAACGCGCCCGACCGCATCGACGGCACCATCACGCAGGGTGGCTACTCCACTCACATCGTGTGCCGCGAAGAGTTTCTGATCCGCATTCCGGAAGCCTTCGCTGACCTGGATTCGGAGGTGGCTGCGGCGGCCACTCCCCTACTGTGCGCTGGCATTACGACGTATTCCCCGTTAAAGCACTGGGGTGTGGGCGAGGGTTCCCGCGTGGCGGTCGTCGGCATGGGCGGCCTGGGCCATGTGGCCGTGAAGCTGGCCGCGGCAATGGGCGCGGACGTGACGGTCTTAAGCCACTCGAAGTCGAAGGAGGCCGACGGCCTAGCCTTCGGTGCCAATCGTTACGTGGCCACCAAGGAGGAGGGCTGGCATGAGCCCTTCGCTGCGAGCTTCGACCTGATTATTAATACGGTCAGCGCGCCACTGGATCCGGCGCCATTCATCTCCACCCTGGCACGCGGCGGCACGATGGTGATGCTGGGCCTGCCGCCGGAGAAAATGCAGATCAGCGCCGGTGCCCTGATTGGTAAGCGCCGCTCTGTGGCGGGCAGCGCCATCGGTGGTATCAGAGAGACCCAGGAGATGATTGATTTCTGCGCCACCCACGGCATCACCGCGGCGACGGAGATCATCCCGGCGGAGGAGATCAACACCGCCTACCAGCGAGTGTTGGATTCTGACGTGCGCTACCGTTTCGTCATCGACGTCAATACGATGTAGCGCCTACGGTCGCACGAAAGCGCTCCCGCGGCCGCCCACGCGGGAACCACCAACGCGGCCGCCCACGCGGGAGCGGAGTCGCTACTGCTCGTTGGCCTGCTCGGCTTCGATCTGCTTGCGCACCTCGTCCATGTCCAGCTCCTCAGCCTTGGCGATCAGCTCGTTTAGAGCCTTCGCCGGCAGCAGGCCGGACTCGCGAGCCAGCAGCACGCCATCGCGGAACAGCATCAGCGTCGGGATCGACTGGATCTGCAGAGCTGCGGAAAGCTCCTGGTTCTCTTCGGTATCCACCTTGCCGAACACGGCCTCCGGGTGCTCCTCGGAAACCTGCTCGAAGATGGGCGAGAAGCGCTTACACGGACCACACCACTCCGCCCAGAAGTCCAGTACGACGATGCCGTCGCCCTGCACGATTTCCTGGAAGTTTGCTCCGGTGATTTCGGTGGTCGCCATTTCTTTCCCTTCGGGTTGGTTGTGCTTGGTTCAAAGCTCTTCGCGCCGCCCCGGCTGAAGGGGAAGCGCATATTTTTCCAACATTACGCAACGGTGGCTTTATTCCGCGTTAGAGTTCTCCCTATGTCTATTTATGACGCCAACGCGAATCCGTCCAGCACCTTCAAAATGTACAAAAACCTCGCGAAAAAGCCGTTTGGTAACGGTCTATTTTCGCTGGCAGCCAGCGCTAAGGCACCTTACTTCCTTACCGTACAGCCTCGACTACAGGAATTGCGACCGGGCTACTGCCAGGTTCGGTCGAAGAAGTGGTGGCTGCTGAACAACCACATTGGAACCTTCCATGCCATCGCGGCCTGCAACCTTGCGGAGTTTGCGATGGGCATGCTGGCGGAGGCTTCCATTCCCAACACGCACCGCTGGCTGCCGCAGGGCATGCGCACACAGTACCTGAAGAAGACGAAGGGCAGCCTGACGGCCACCGCGACGGCGGAGCTGCCGGACTTCGAGAAGATCACCAAGGAATCTGGCGGCCAGACCGTGCCGGTGAAGGTGCACTTCGCGGACGACGAGGGCACGGAATCCACGTACGTGGAGATCGACATCTGGGTGACGGCCAAAAAGTAGCGGGCTGGTCTCCCGCGCGCACGACTGCGTTAAGTACCCGCGTTAAGCGTCCGCGAGCACTGCGCGTCCTTGCAAGCACTGCATCACACTAAGCCCCAGCCAGCACGGCGCCGCCCCAGAGCGCAGGGAAGAACACCGCGCAGCAGGCGGCGGTCATCGCTACCACGCCGACGATGCGGCGAGTGGGCTGGGGGCGGGTGAAGACCTCCACCATCACCGTGGAAAACGTGGTAAACCCACCGGCTATACCCACCCCGAGCAGGGGGAATAGGATACTCAAGGGGCGGGAGCTATCGAAGGTCTTGCCCAGAACCTGGCCCGCCCCGTCGGAGTGTTGCAGCACGAATCCCAGCGCCAACCCCAGCACGATGGTGCCCAGGAGGTTCACCACCGCCAGGCTCCACAGAGGCGCCCAGCCGCGTTGGGACTTTAGGTGAGTATCCAGTGCGTAGCGGGCCGCCGCTCCCGTCCCGCCTCCGAGGGCGACGGCTAGCAGCTCAATGAGGGTTGCTCCGGTGCTCATCGCGTGCCCCCATTCCCCGGCGCGGCCTCCGGCTCAGCACCGGAGCCGCTGTCTGCTTGGGCTGCACTGCTCCCGTGCCGCAGCCGTGCCATCTCGTTGAAAACCCGGCCGAGGCGCAACCCCATCGCAGCTGCAAATAGGCCAAGCGCCAGCGTGAACACGCCGTAGGTTCCCCCGATGAGGATGGCAGAAGCTGAATCGGTGGTGGCGTCAACAGCCGCCGCAAACGAGCTAAACGACGTAAAACCGCCGAGCACTCCCGTGCCCCAGAACGCACGGCACGGGTGACCGGAATCCGGGATCAGGCCCACCAGCATCCCCAGGAACAGTGCACCTAGAACATTGACCACCAGCAGTGCCATGTCGCCCAGGGGGATGCCACCGGTGACGTTCAGCGGGGTTGCCGCGCCGGGCACGCGCGTGGGATCGCCGAGCGCGGGAAGCCAGACGGTCAGAGCCCAACGAATAACCGCCCCCAATGCGCCGCCGAGGAACACCAGGGCGATGGGCGGGAGGCGTTTCATAGGAGTGATCCTTACGTGTTCGACGATCTATAGCGCCCGGGAGCCCGGCGCGCTAAGGCATCGGGCTGATGTCGCGAGCCATGTCCGAGAACTTGGAGAACTGCAGCTGGTTGGCCACCGTAACGGTGCCGATCGGGCCACCACGGTGCTTCGCCAGGATGATGTCCGCCTCGCCGGCGCGCTCGTGATCCGGGTTCTGGGAATCCGGACGATTGATTAGCATGACCATGTCGGCATCCTGCTCCAGCGAGCCGGACTCACGCAGGTCAGAGACGCGCGGGAGCGCATCGTCGCCGCGCGACTCCACGCCACGGTTCAACTGCGAAATCGCAATAACCGGCACGTTAACCTCCTTGGCCAGCAGCTTCAGCTGGCGGGAGAACTCCGAGACCTCCTGCTGGCGGGATTCCACGCGCTTGCCCGAAGACATCAACTGCAGGTAGTCTACCACGATCAGCTGTAAGTCCACCTGCTGTTTCAGCCGGCGAGCCTTGGAGCGGATCTCCATCATCGTCAGATTGGGCGAATCGTCGATGTAGATCGGCGCATCCTCGATCTCGCCGATGCGTACTGTCAGGCGATCCCAGTCGTCGTCGGTCAGCTTGCCGCCGCGCATAGAGGCCAGGCGCACCTCCGCCTCTGCGGAGAAGATACGCATCATGACCTCCGACTTGCTCATCTCCAAGCTGAAAAGGGCAGATGCCTTGCCCTGCTGGATAGAGGCCGAACGCATGAAGTCCAGCGCCAGCGTGGACTTACCCACACCCGGGCGGGCCGCGACGATCACCATCTGTCCGCCGCGCAGACCATTCGTCAGGTCGTCCAGGTCAGCGAAGCCAGTGGGGATGCCCATCTCCACGCCGTCCTGGCTCTCCAGCTGCTCGATCTCCCCCACCGTCGAAGCGACCAGCTCCGCAAAGACCTCATAATCGTCGTGCGCAGCCTCGTTGGTGATGGCGAACATCTCCTGCTGCGCGCGATCCACCACGCTGTCTACCTCTGCACCCTCGGTGCCTGCGTAGCCAAGCTGCACGATGGTCGTGCCCGCCTGCACTAGGCGACGCAGCGTGGCCTTCTCGCGCACAATCGAGGCGTAATAGCTGGCATTAGCCGAGGTCGGGGTCTTCGAATAGACGCTGTGAAGGTAACCCGAGCCGCCGACGAAGCCCAGCACGCCGTCTCGATCCAGGCGCCCGCTAACGATGACCGGATCAATTTCTTTACCCTCTCCGTAGAGCTGAAGTATGGCGTCAAAAATAGTCTTGTGCTTCGGCACGTAGAAGTCATCGCCGACGAGGGTCTCCACGACATCCGCGATCGCGTCCTTGTTCAGCATCATGGCGCCGAGCACGCCCTGCTCGGCCTCCGGGTTCTGCGGCATTTCGCGAACGATCTGCTGGGCGCTCCCCCGGCTACCCCGACCGCCCTGGCCACCCGAGCCGCTCCAGCGACCGCCTTCCCTGCGGCCACGGGAGTCGAACCCGGCGCCACCCGAGCCACCGGCGCCACCCGCGCCACCCGAGCCGAAGCCCGCGCCAGCGCCGAAGTCGCTGGAGCCGCCGAAATCATCGAAGGGTTCGTCGGGCAGCGGGGCGCCGTCGTCGAAGTTCATGCCTGCGTTCTCGCTCATGCCGATTACTTTAATCGCCGCACCGGACAACCTCTAAGCACCCTCAAAACTTGGCGCGAGAGACGTGGCGGAGGGCGGTTGAGGGCGGTTAAGGCGCAATGCAAATCAAGTTATCCACAGGGCTTGTGAATATACTTGTGCACTAACTGTGCATAACTCACAACAGTCCAGGACACCTTGTGGATAACCTGTGGATAGCCAACGCTCTCACCTGCACCTTTTCACATTACCCCTGGTCAGAGGCGTGTGACTGGTGTGAAAGGCTCTTTTTTCATCGGTGGATAACTTGGGGATAAACAAACCCGCAGGCCAGGCGACCGGGCTTACGCAAATGCCCAGGTCAACCAAAATCAGCAAAATATTCACACATTATTCACCTTCACCTCCACGCCCAGACTCGACTTCTACACAGGCCTCAAGACTGTTTTTCTAAGGGGAAGTAAAATATTGATTTTCCCACACCGCCTGTGACCTGTGAAGTAGCGTGTGCCCCATGAACACCACTCCCCTCCCCGCCCTCGCAGCCACCACCCCGGAGCACCCGCTCGACCTCCTCATCGTCGGCGCCGGTCTCTCCGGAATCGACATTGCCCACCACGTAGCCAAGAACTTCCCCCACTGGAACTGGGCAGCTGTAGACTCCAACTACGACGTCGGCGGAACCTGGGCAACCTTCCAATACCCCGGCATCCGCTCAGACTCCGACATGGCCACGTTCTCCCTGCCTTTCAAAAAGTGGCCCCACAAGGGAACCCTCGGCTCCGGCAAGCAGATCCGCGACTACTGCCACGAAGCCGCCGAAGAGATCGGCATGCTCGACCGCCTGCAACTATCCACCTGGGTGCAGGCCGCGGACTTCCACACGGACTGCGGCTTGTGGGAGGTCGCCATGCGCGTCGGCCGACCAGGCCACGCAAACTCCGAGGGCACCGATCCCGCCAGCCTCGAGCAGCCGACCATCACCACGTGGACGCGCCGCCTCCACTTCGCCACCGGATACTACCGCCACTCTGAAGGGTTTACGGCGGATATCGAAGGCGTCCATACCTTCGCAGGCACCGCACTACACCCCCAGCAATGGCCCCGCGACCTCGACGTACGCGGCAAAAAGGTCACGGTGATCGGCTCGGGGGCAACGGCAATTACGCTGGTCCCGGCGCTGCATGGCATGGGCGCGGAGGTCACCATGCTGCAGCGCACGCCCACCTACATCGCCCCGCTGCCGGAAACGGACACGATCAGTACCCTCGTCGGCCTGGCCTTAAGCACCGAGCCCGGCACGTTCGGCCATCGCCTGGCACGTAGCCTGCACATCGGGCGCGACATGGCCCAATACCACCTGTGCCAGACGTTCCCCGCCATCGCGAAGCTAGTCTTCCGCGGTTGGAACCGCATGTACCTGCCCGCCGACGAGATCCGCCGTAACTTCACACCACCGTACGGCCCGTGGGATCAGCGCGTCTGCAAGTCCCCCGGCGGCGATTTCTTCAAGGCTGTGCGCGATGGAGCCCGGGTCGTCACCGACCACATCTCGCACGTCGACGCAGGTGGGGTGCACTTGCGCTCTGGCGGGTACATCGAGTCGGACGTACTGGTGATCGCCACGGGTCTACAGCTTCTTGCTTTTGGCGACGCCCACTTCTCCGTAGACGGCACCCCAGTCCCCACCGAATCTCTGGTGGCTTATCGTGCGATGATGGCAAACCGGCTGCCGAACTTTTCCTACACCATTGGCTATTTGAACCAGTCGTGGACGCTGCGGGCGGATATGACGTCGCGGTATTTGGTGCAACTGTGGAAGGACATGGATACGCGCGGCGAGCAGTGGGCGTGCCCGGTCCTTCCCGACGGCGAGGCCGCTGACCGGCCGTTATTGGAGATGTCCAGCGGATATATCCAGCGCAGCATTGGGTCTCTGCCGCGCCAAGGTGCCGGCGATCCGTGGCGGATGGAGCAGGATTACATCAAGGAGCGGCGTACCTACACTGGAGCGGATAATACCCACGACATGGCATTCGGCGCGGAGGCGCTGGAGGCAGCGGCGCCGCTGGCCTCCGGCACCGGCGGTGGTGGAGCCGCTGAACTGCGGGTTTAGTGGCTGCGCCTGGTACTTGGGAGGCCACCCTATGTGCTTGGGAGGCCACCCTATGTGCGCTGAGCTCCGTAGATTGGGTTCGGAACAGAACCTTCTGGCACTACAGAGCGCGCCCCAGGGGGCTAACGCATACCCGCTCTGGCGACATTTCGACCCTCCGACAGCCCCGCACAGCCTGAATCCTGTGTGGCAAAGGCTTAAATGTCGGAAAAGTTGCAGTTTCTTATTGCAAGTCATTTCCACATTAGCAAACATGCTGGTCAGAGCCTTTTACCTGACTCGCAAGACTAACGGGTTTTTTGTTTCTGCAACTTTTCCGACATTTAGCCCTACGAAGTGCAACTTTTCCGACAGTTAGTGCCGCGTACTGTGGTTTACCCAGCCACCGGCCGCCCCCTACTGTGGTTTACCCAGCCACCGGCCGCCCCCTACTGTGGTTTACCCAGCCACCGGCCACCCCCTACTGCGGTCTACCCAGCCACCGGCCGCCCCCTACTGTGGCTTCCTTGACATTTAGCGCCGCTGGCGAGGGCAGCCAGGCAAGATCCGGGCAACGCTATTGGGGAACGGCCAGTAGCGACCGGGGAACGCTACTGGGGAACGGCCAGAAGCGACCAGGCAACGGAAAAGGCCCCACGCACGAATGCGTGGGGCCTCAACCTGCTGTTGTCTTAGTTAAGTTCTTCTGGTGCGTTATAGTCGCACGCGCATCTTCGCAGCTCAGCGGCTCTTTTCGCAGCTCCCAGGTATGGATGCCACCGCGTGGTGTCTAAGCACGCGGCCAGTGCTGTCTAACACTAGGCACTTGATCCGTGGTGTCTAGGCACGAATAACGCGACCTGTGGTGTCTAAGCACAGGGCGCAGGAGCCCGCAGCAAAGCCAAGCCAACCGAAATGCCAGCCAGGCAGCGCCGAAACGCCGACCAAGCCGGGCGAAGTTACGCGGAAACGACCTCGAAGCTCAGGGATGCAACGATGCCGTCGTGCAGCTGAACGTCCACAGAGTAAACGCCGGTTGCCTTAACATCGCCCTTACGCAGCTTGATACTGTGCTTGTCCAGGGAACGACCGTTGGCCTTCTTCACTGCATCAACAATCTGATCTGCAGTGACGGAGCCGAAGATCTTGCCGGACTCTGCCGTGCGGACCGCGATGGTCACGCCGCTCAGGTTGTCCAGCTCTTCCTTAACCTCGCGTGCGTGATCCAGGTCGCGAATCTGTCGTGCTTCCTGCGCGCGCTTAATTCCTTCGATCTGCTTCTCTGCGCCGCGGGTAGCAACGATTGCGTAGCCGCGCGGAAGCAGGTAGTTACGTCCGTAGCCAGCCTTGACCTCTACGATGTCGCCGGGGACACCGAGGTTGTCAACGTTGGCGGTGAGGATCAGCTTCATGATCCAGCCTTTCGTTGTGCTTTGGTTTGACCAATTATCTTCAAAAAATTTAACGCTGACCAGCAGCTTTCAAGCTAACCGATCAGAATGGCGGCTCGTCGTCGCCATCACCAAAACCGGACTGAGGGGCAGAGTTCCACGGGTCATCGTCCATGGCAGCGTTACGGCCACCGAAGCCCTGGTTGTTCTGGCCCTGGTTACCCTGAGCACCATTTCCACCCTGGCCGCCCTGGTTGCCGAAGCCACCATTGCCACCATTGCCGCCATTACCACCGAAGCCGCCCTGGCCACCCTGACCGCCCTGGTTGCCGAAGCCACCATTGCCGCCATTACCCTGGCCGCCGCCGCGGAATGCCTTGTTTATATCCGCGGTAGCGAAGCGCAGGGACGGGCCGACCTCTTCAACCTCAATCTCGAAGACGGTACGGCGCTCGCCGTTGCGATCCTCGTAGGAGCGCTGGCGCAGTCGGCCGGTGACGATTACGCGGTCGCCCTTGTTCAGGCTGTTTGCCACGTTCTCGGCAGGTTGGCGCCACACATTGCAGGTCAGGAACAGCGGCTCGCCGTCGACGAACTGACCAGCCTGCTGGTCGTAGCGACGGGGCGTAGAGGCTACGCGGAAGTTTGCCACTGCTGCCCCGTTGGGGGTGTAGCGCAGTTCCGGATCTGCAACGATGTTGCCGACCACGGTGATTTGGGTATCTCCCTGTGCCATGTTTCTTTCCTAACTTTGTGTGGTGACGTGTGGGCGTCAATAAAAAGAGGCCCTAGTGGTTCTGCAGTGCTTACGGTGTATAGGTTAGTGGTTTTAACGTGCCTGTACAGTCCGTTTGGAGCCTGTAGCTCACCGTCTATTGGCGATTCGGGCTACTGGTCCTTCCGCAGCACCTTGGTGCGCAGAATCTGGTCGTTGATGTTGAGCAGGCGGTCAATTTCCAGCACGGTAGCCGACTCACACTTCAGGTCGAGAACAACGTAGATGCCCTCGTCCTTCTTGTTGATCGGGTACTCGAGGCGACGCTTGCCCCAGATATCAACCTTTTCCACGGAACCGTTTTCCTTGCGGACAATATCCAAGTACTTGTCCAGCGACGGGGCAACGGTGCGTTCATCCTGGGAAGGGTCGATGATGATCATCATCTCGTATTGACGCACGGACCTCATCACCTCCTATGGTCTTGTGTTTCGGCCATACCCCTTTTGGGCATGGCAGGAGGGTCGTTGCGTCAGCAACGTTCCCAGCCTACCTGGTACCTTGCCGATTTAAGAAATGCCCCCGTGCACCCCCACTACGCAGCGACGAATACCGCCAAGCTCACCGGCACGATCGTCAGAAACACGATGGCGATGCAGAACAACGTCCACACCTGTTTCTTCGACTTGCCGTACATAAAGCTCGCGAAGCTGCCACCGAAGAATAGGAATCCGACCAGCACGCTGGCCATGGTGATCAAAACGGTCGCGTTATCCATCGTTGCTCTCTTTCTTTTGGACGCCCACTTCTCCGCCAGAACCATTCCCGTTCTCGCGCACCGGTTCCGCAGACTGTGGTTTCGTGCGCTGCGGCTCTGTACACGCCGGCTCCGTGCGCTGCGGCTCAGTGCGCGCCGACTCCGTGGTCTGACCGCCAGCCGACGCATCTGCCGGCTGCAGCACTCCGGCCAGCGGGTCGCGGCCGCCATGCGCCTGGCGAATCGGATCCGGACTGCGGCCCAGGATCTGGCGAACTACCAGTACCGCCATGAAGCCCAGCAGTGCCAGCCGAACGATGGTCACGGTATCGACCAGCCAGTCCGGCGCGGCCTGGTTAGCGGGCAGGAACTGCCACATGCGCAGGTACCAGTACACAGTCTCCAGCGCCGCCCAGCTAAAGACCAATCGCCAGCGAGGAAGCGCCAGCACCAGCAACGGCACCAGCCAGATGGAGTACTGGGGGCTCCACACCTTGTTCGTCATCATGAATGCCAGCGTTGCCAGGAATGCCACTTGACCCACGCGCGGGGTTTGCGGCGCGGCGAAGATTACCAGCCAGGCCAGGGCCAGAAGCGCCACCAGCAGCAGTACGCCTGTCAGCAGGTTCAGGGCGCTCGCGCCGTCGACGGCCTGAGAAGGGGAGACGCCGTTCCAGGCGTCATTACCCATGATGTGCGCAACGACGGCGTAGATCGTTGAGCCCTCCCAGCCGCGTTCGGAGTTCAGCTTAAAGAACTCTGACCAGCCGCGCGGGGCGAGGATCATGATCGGCAGGTTCACTATCAGCCAGCTGCCGAGCGTCCAGCCGACCAGCTTTGCCAGCGGAACCCAGGCGCGCTGGCGCAGGCACAGCAAGATCAGCGCGCCACCGACGAATGCGGGCCACAGCTTCAGCGCCACGCCAACACCGGTGGCCACGCCCGCCCAGCCGGGGCGCCGGTTGGCCCAGAAGCTAAAGATGGCGACGGCGGCGGCGCAGGCCAGCAGGTCGAAGTTGGTGAAGGCGTGGACGAAAACCAGGGGAGAGGCGGCCATCAGCACCGTGTCCCACACCCGGTTTCCGGTGAGTTTCGTCATCAGGCCGGTGGCGATCAGCCAAAACAGGGCCAGGAAGAATGCGTTCACGCCGAAATAGATGGCGACTGGCGCAGCCTGTGGCAGGGGAAGCATGTCCCACACCACCTGCACCGGCTGGGCGATTGCCGCCACGAGCCATTGGTACAGGCCGGTGAGCACGGGGTATTCCATGTACCGCGTTACACCGTCGGCGTCGAAGGAGGTGAAGTAGGGGAAGTCGAGGTTATTAAGCCCGTGGCTGCTCCACAGCGAGATTGTGTCGGAGTAGCAGGCTGAGGTGAATTGGCGCTTCCCGGACCAGTCCACGTAGGTCTCGCCCTCCGCGGTGAACCCCGTGCGGATGCACTGTGCTTTCTGGAGCCAGCCGAACACCAGGAAGGTGGCGGCGGTGGCCAGCAGCACGCGCAGGGGAGTCCACCACTTGGCCCGGCCGATCAGGGCGTGGGCGCCGGGTGGGCCGCCGATGAAGCGGACGAATCCGCGTGCCAGCGGCTCGGTGCGGGAGGGCTGGACGCGCTGGCTAGCGCTGGTCTTCCTACGGGTTAAGGAGTCCATCAATCAGGTCTTGTAAATCGTTATTCTGCGGAGGGTTGCCGCCCTGTGGGGCGGGGCGCCGTGGCTCGGGGCGCGGGGCCGGCGCTGGCTGAACCGATTCCGGGGCTTCCGGCTCGGCCTGTTCCTGCACATTTGCCTCGGGCTGCGGCTCGACTGCGCCGCCACCGACGTATCCGCCGCTGTTGCCGGAGGATGCTGCCGCGCTGGTGTTGAACTGCTCGATCTCCTTGCCTTCCAGCTGGCGGTCCAGCACGCCCTTCCAGATCTGAGCGGGCAGGCCGGCACCGTACATCACGCCGCCGTAGCTGTTGTGGATGGGCTTGCCGTCGCCGGTGCCGACCCAGACTGCGGTGGACAGCTGCGGGGTGGAGCCGAGCATCCAGGCATCCTTGTTCTCGCCGGTATCACCCAGCTGAGCGGTACCGGTCTTAGCGGCCGACGGCCGGCCACCGGCCAACACGTTGCCGTTGGAGTACGCCGCGATGGGCTGCATCGCCTGGATCACTCCGTTGGCGACTTCCTCAGAAACCACGCGGTCGCCGTCGTCGTTGGTGTTATCCAGCAGCACATCGCCGTTGGAGTTTTCCACCTTTTCCACGAAGTGCGGCCGGTGGTAGGTACCGCCGTTGGTTAGGGTGGCCAAGGCAGTAGCCATGTCTAGCGGGCTGGATTGGTACATACCCAGGGTGATGCCCTCCGCCGGCTTGCCGTTCTTTTCCTGCAGGGTCTTACCCACGCCTGGCAGTTCCTCCGCCACACCCAGCCGGTGCGCCATGTCGGCAACATCTTGCGGGCCGTCCTTCAGGGATTGGGACAGGCGAATGAAGCTGGTGTTCAGCGACTGTTTGAGTGCCTCGGCGATGCTACATGTGCCGCAGCTGGCACCGCCCACGTTGGTCACCTGGGCGTCGCCGGTCATAACGGGGGAGGAGTCGAACTGATCGTAGATGCTGCCACCCTGATCCAGGTACGCGGCCAGCGCCAGGATCTTGAAGGTAGAACCGGTCTGCAGGCCCGCCCCGGCAAAGTCGAAGCCCACCGGGTCGTCTCCGCCATACCAGGAGCGCACGCCACCGGTCTTCGGGTCTACCGAAACCACGGCGGTGCGCAGGTTCTCTTGCTGGCCTTCTAGCTTCTTATGAATCTCATCTACCGCATCGGCCTGCATCTTCGCGTCGATGGTCGTGGTGATCTTCAGGCCACCCGTGTTCACCTGTTCCTCGGTGATGCCGGCTTGCTCGAGCTCTTCAATGACCTTCGTCTTGATGAGCCCATTAGTGCCGGAGGCCTGCGTGTTCACGGCAGTCTCGGCCGGGTCCTTCACCTTCGGGTAGGCAGCCTTCTTACGGTCGGCTTCCTTCATCGCGTCGATGCTGACCATGCCGTCCAGCACGTAATTCCAGCGGGATTCCGCGCGCTCGCGGTTCGTCCATGGGTCCAGGCTGGATGGTGCCTGGATCGTCGCGGCCAGCACGGCGCCTTCCTCCGGCGTGAGATCTTTAACTTCCTTGCCGAAGTACGCATTCGAGGCCGCACTGATGCCGTAGGCATTGCGCCCGAAGTAGATGGTGTTCAGGTAGGCCTCCAGGATCTCGTCCTTCGACCATTCGCGCGCCATCTTCGCGGAGATCACCAGCTCCTTGGCCTTACGGGTGAGGCTAAATTCGTCGCCCACCAGTGCGTTCTTCACGTACTGCTGGGTGATGGTCGAACCACCACCGGCACCCTCGCGCCCAAGCACCTGGCCAATCGCCGCACGGCCGAAGCCGGTGATCGAGAAACCGGGGTTGCTGTAGAACTCGCGGTCCTCGGCGGCCAGCACGGCCTGGCGGACCGGCATCGGCACCTCGTCGAGCTTGATGTTCTGGCGGTTGCCCTCCGGCGGCACGATGCGTGCCAGCTCGGTGTTGCTGTCGCTCGCCATAATGTAGGAAATCTGGTTGTTCACCAGCTCTTCCGGCTCCGGCACCTTCGTTACCGAATACGCCGTAAAGAAGGCCACCAGCGGCACAATAATCAGTACTGCCATCACGGCGGCCAGACCCGCGAAGAAGTTACGCAGGGTGCGCTTGTCGCGCCAGCTGCGCTTTTTGCGAGTTCTTGCCTTCAGCTTTCCATCGCCCACAGAGCGGGTTCCATTCTTTTTCACGCGAGTCTGCGGTCCATTGTTCTGCGGCCTCTTCTTTTGTGACGCCGCCGCCCCCGCAGCACCAGCCCCAGCTCCCGCTGCGGCACCAGCACGACGGGCGCCACCGGACTTCACCGGCTTTGAGCCACGACCCTGAGTTGGACGCCCCTGTGTAGGGCGCTCCTGCGCCGAACGGCGCTGTTCCGGCCTGCCGTGCCCCGACTTTCCGGGCACCGGCCTACCGCTGGCGGCACGGCGCTGGCCCGCCTGGCCAGACATACCAGCCTGAGCACTACGGCTCTGCCCAGGCTTGCCCTGACCCTGCGCAGCACGGCGCTGGCCGGTCTGGCCAGGCTTGCCCGGCTTGCCCTGGGCGGCGCGGCTCTTACCCGGCTGACCCTGCGGCGGCTTGCCATTCACAGCCCGGCGCCTGCCCGGCTGCCCCTGGCCCTGCGCGGCACGGCGCTGGCCGGTCTGGCCAGGCTTGCCCGGCTGCCCCGGCTTCCGCTGTCCGCCACGACCAGCGCCGGAGTTACCGGACCCACCGCGGGAAAAGGGATTCTTGGACGGCTTGTCGCTACTCAACTAGACGAGTCTCCTGATTATCGATCGTGATTCCGATCAGCTCTTCTCGGATCAAGTGATTCCATCTACACTTCATGCACACTTCAACGGTGTGTATCGAAAACTCAGCATCCTGCTGTACTTTCACTAGTGCCTCAATAACACCATTGATCTCTCTTACACTACGCGCTGTACCTGACTTTTCACCTAATGGATCGCCATGAATCCACTGCGTTTCCCTTAAATCATGCCTCCCACACACCGGACACGGGCGGTCGACTGCACGGCCTAGAACTTCCGCAGTAGAAAGGAGCCGCGGGGTGGCGTCGCCAACAAAGCGCCCGGCCCCATGCACCTGAGACAAAGTGCGACGGCGATCGAGCGACCTATCAATAACCCTTCGCGAAATCGACACACCCACATTCTAAACACGGCACGGACAACCCCCACCGCGCACAAACTTAATCGATACACCCGCCCGGCTTGATCGGTTAACCTGCCCACGAAGAACAGATGTAGGAGCCTCGCCCCCTAGCGTTGTCCGCATGACAACTAAAACTTGCAACATCGCAATCGTGGGGCTCGGCAACTGTGCGACCTCGCTGATCCAAGGAATTCACCTTTATTCAGACGCCACCGCGTCCCAGAACGTCCCCGGCCTCATGCACACCCAGTTCGGCCCCTACTCGGTCGGCGACGTGCGCGTGACCGCTGCCTTCGATGTGGATGCCGACAAGGTCGGCAAGGACGTCTCCGAGGCCATCGACGCCGGCATGAACTGCACCATCAAAATCGCTGACGTGCCACACACCGGCGTGACCGTGCAACGTGGCCACACCTTCGACGGCCTAGGCCGCCACTACCAGGAAAGCATCACCGAATCCGACGCAGAGCCCGTCGATGTGCCGCAGGCGCTACGCGACGCAGAGGTGGACGTACTAGTCAGCTACCTACCCGTCGGTTCCGAAGAGGCCGACCGCTTCTACGCGCAGTGCGCCATCGACGCAGGCTGTGCCTTCGTAAACGCCCTGCCGGTGTTCATCGCCTCTGACCCCGAGTGGGCCGAGAAGTTCCGCTCAGCGGGTCTGCCGATCGTCGGCGACGACATTAAGTCTCAGGTCGGCGCGACCATCACCCACCGCGTGCTGGCACGTCTATTCGAAGAGCGCGGCGTGCGCCTGGAGCGCACCATGCAGCTGAACGTCGGCGGCAACATGGACTTCAAGAACATGCTGGATCGCGACCGCCTGGAATCCAAGAAGATTTCCAAGACTCAGGCCGTGACCTCCAACCTGAACGACAGCCCGCTGGCGGGCAAGGTGCACGACCGTAACGTCCACATCGGCCCGTCCGACTACGTGGAGTGGCTGGACGACCGCAAGTGGGCCTACGTTCGCCTGGAAGGTTCCGCCTTCGGCGAGGTGCCGCTAAACCTGGAGTACAAGCTGGAGGTCTGGGACTCCCCGAACTCCGCGGGCATCATCATCGACGCAGTGCGTGCGGCGAAGATCGCGCTGGACAGGGGAGTGGCAGGCCCCGTCGACGCGGCCTCGAGCTACCTGATGAAGTCCCCGCCGGTGCAGCTGCCGGACGACGTCGCACGGGCGCAGCTGGAGGAATTCATCAACGGCGCTTAACGACGCGCCCGCGAGAGCAGCGAGCATCGTGTGCCGGTGCATGGCTTTGCAATGGCGGGGGTCACCGGCATACGCTGCCCAAACGCGGGGGCAAAACCCGGGCGTTAAGCGCCCCTCGTGAGAGTTTACTTGCAAAACTGTTGTATTTTAGTACCTATGGCTTCCACACCTCTCGAAATCGCCAAGGAATTGCGCCTCCCGTTGACGCGGCTGTACCTGCTGTACTTCCGCCAGACGGAGAACTCCCACATCAGCATGGCGCAGCTATCGATCCTCATGATCCTCGAAGAAAACGGCCCGATGCGCATTAGCCAGATCGCGGCCACCGAGACGATCCGCATGCCCACCGCCTCTAACGCGGTGAATCAGCTGGAGACGATGGACTTGGTCACCCGCGTGCGCGACACTTCCGATCGCCGTGGCGTGAGCGTCGCCCTCACCGACAAGGGGCGCGAGGAGCTCCGCCGCCTGGGTGAAGAGCGCGCGCAACAGCTGGCCAGCATGCTGGAAAGCCTCAGCGACGAGGAGCTCAAGGAAGTCGCAGACGCCACCTCTGTCATCGAGCTGGTACTGCGCCGCTACACTGAAGCTATAGAGGCAAAGCTGAACAACGACCAGCGCTAAAGCTGGAGCTAGCGAGCAATCTTCCTTGAGCAACACCCCTAACTCCGACGGCCCCCGCACCTCCGGCACCCCCCTCCGCCTACTTCTCACGTGGCGCCCGGAATCCGCAGGCGACGAGGCCGCGCAGGTCGCAGCCTGGCTCGGCCGCACGGAGACCATCGCCCTGCGCACCGCCACTGTGATTTCGCGTTCCTGGACAGCGCAGCCGGAGCTTGAGTTCTCGAACTACTCCGAATGGATCGACGAGGAATCCAAGGCCGTTTCCTCCGCCGCGCAGAAAGCGCTGGCTCTGGCCAAGTTGCCGGAGGCGATGCTGGACGCAGACGAGCCCTCCACTGTTACTGTCGATCACTCGGAGACGAAGGCTCTTATCGACGCCGCCGCCGAATTCAACGCCGACATGATGATCTTGGGCTCCCATCCCGCCGCGCCGCACTCTCGTTTTCGCATTGGCTCGACGGCGGACGCACTATTGCACTACGCCCCGCTGCCACTACTGTTGGCTCCGCGGACGCCGAAGTTGTCGAAACGTGGCGTTACCAGGGTCAATTGCTGTTACATCGACACCGACCAGTCGCACGAGGCCCTGCGTCGCGCGGCCGACCTGGCACACCGATGGAATGTGCCGCTGCGCCTGGTGGCGTTTAGCCCACGCGGGGCGACGATGTACCCGACGGAGACGGAGTTCATCGACAACTCGGACATGCTGGTTGAGTGGCGCGAGCAGGCGCTGGCGCTGCTGGATCGCGGGCGGGATCGCGCGCTGAACCGGCACGGCGATCTGACTGTACAGATGGAGGTTGGCAGCGGCTACGGATGGTCCGGCGCAATAAACGCCCTGAAGTGGAAGAAGGGCGACCTGCTGGTGATGGGTTCCAGCACGCTGGGTGGCTTCCACCGCGTGTTCATCGGCCCGTCGACGAATCAGATCCTGCGCCACAGCCCGGTGCCGGTGCTGCTGAGCACTGTCTAACGTCCTCGTGCGGGGTGCACCGGCGCCCGTGCGGGGTTCCCTAACGCCACGGCAAGGGTGCACCCCAAGACCAGCGATGCACCGGCGCCCGCGCGGGGTTCCCTTTAGCAAAGGGGCTAACACTGGGTCTAACAAACACTGGGTGCTGCGCGAGTAGGTGGTGAGTGTGTACGTGGTGAGCGCGGGGTTCTGAATAGGCGCCGGGGACGTGTAAATTTGAGGTCATTATGAGCACTGATGGTTTGAACAACGACCCCTCACCTGCTGATAACCCGGATCCTCTGTCTCAGCCCGACGGTTCTGTGTCTGCGAGTTCCCGGCCCAACGGTTCTGCGTCTGCGGATTCCCGGCTCGACGGCTCTCTGCCTGTGGGTTCCCAGCCCGACGGTTCTGTGTCTGCGGGCCCCCGGCCCGACACGTCCGACCTGGATAGCCCCGGCGCTCCCACCGAGCTGGATTACGAAGCCGATCCGCTGCTTCGCCTGGAGCGCAACAACAAGTCCACTCGCCAGGCCATCTGGTTCTTTATCGGCGTGATCGTCACAACGACACTGTCTGCGCTGGTGATCTGGGGTGCTTCCAAGGCTGTCGGAGGCCCCTACTGCGAGGCGGACTCTTCCGCTCAGCTATGCAGCCGCACTTTCCAGCTACTGTTCGCCATCGTCCCCACCTCGGTGGCGTTCTTTGGCCTGTTCGGCTCGGCTTTCATCACTTACCGCAAGTGGAAGACCCATCAGCGCTGGCGTCCGTGGATTGCTGTGATTTGGTTCATTATGCCGTTCTGCATGGCCTGGATTACTTCGGTGGGCGCGTACCTCATCCTCGACCACAACCTCTAGCCCACAGTTTCCGGCCCGCAACCTCTGGCCCACAGTCTCGGGCTCGTATCCTCTAGCCCGCAGTCTCGAGCTCACAACCTCTAGCCCACACGCTCCACGCCTCCGACGGCCTCCCGTTCCCGTTGCTGTGCAGGACCGCAACCCCGCTTCCGTTGCTGTGCAGGACCGCAACCCCGCTCCCGTTGCTGTGCAGGACCGCAACCCCGCTCCCGTTGCTGTGCAGGACCGCAACCCCGGCACCGGAACCCCGCTTCCGCCAAGACTGTGCGCGGCCAGTGAGAAATGTCCAAAATCTACGAGTTATTGGAAGTAGCAGTTTTGAAGCAAAAATTCACGGCTCTCTGACCTGCGGAAATAGAATAGTTATATTCTAAGACGTAGAATTTGGGACATTTACGCCTCGGCTGCACCTCTTTACACCTCAGCTGCACCTTCCTACGCCGCCCTACACCTCCCTACGCCTCTGCAACACCTCTATCGTGCCGTCAGCGCGTGAAAGGTGCCGAGCTCACAAACCTCCGGAAAACCTTCGGAGGCACCGCCGTGACGTTGTGAGCGCATTTAACCCCCCTCGTATTGGATACGGCGCTTTAAATGCCCTCGACTTCGATCCACGCCCTAGAAGGTGGGCGGCGGGCAGCGCAGTAGACACGGCAGAAAAGATCGGTAGGTGGAAGGCAGCGCCCCCGGCGGCATCGGTGGGTGGAAGGCAGCGCCCCCCGGCGCCCCCGGCGGCGCCGTGCAGCGGTTATTTTGCGACGACGTTCACCATCTTGCCCGGCACCACGATAATCTTCGCCACCGTCTTACCCTCGATGTGCGAGGCCACATTCGGCTCTTCCAGCGCGGCAGCCTCGATCTCCTCTCGTGAAGCGTCCGCCGCCACGTTAATACGGCCGCGCAGCTTGCCCATCACCTGCACGGGCAGCTCGATGGTGTCATCCACCAGCCACTTCTCATCCCACTCGGGGAACGGCTCGTAGGTGATGCCCTCGGAGTGCCCCAGGATCTCCCACATTTCCTCGGCGATGTGCGGCGCCACCGGTGCCAGCATCTGCACCAGCGGCTCGACGGCCGCCCGCGGAGCCGCACCTGCGGAATACGTCTTCGTCAGGTAGTTCACGTATTCGATGAGCTTCGCCACGGCCGTGTTGTCGCGCAGCTCTGCATAGTTTTCGTGAACCCCCGCGATCGTCCTGTGCAGGGCCTTCAGGTCATCATCCGTGAGGGCGTCATCGCTCACAGAACCTTCACCCGTGCCCTCGTCGACGGCGAGGCGCCACGCGCGCTGCAGGAATCGCTGCGCGCCAACCACGTCCTTCGTGGCCCATGGGCGCGACGTGTCGAGCGGCCCCATCGCCATCTCGTACACGCGCAGGGTATCCGCACCGTAATCGTCGCAGATCTCGTCGGGCGAGACCGCGTTCTTGAGGGACTTGCCCATCTTGCCGTATTCCTGGAATACTTCTTCTTCCTTTGTGACGCCCTCAGCGTCATCCGCCTTGCGAACCCAGAAGAACTTACCGTCGCGCTCGGTGACCTCGTCCGCGGGGACGTACACGCCACGGGAATCCGTGTAGGCATAGGCCTGAATGTAGCCCTGGTTGTAGAGGCGGTAGTAGGGCTCGAAGCTGGAGACTGCACCCAGGTCGAACAGCACCTTGTGCCAGAAGCGGGCGTACAGCAGGTGCAACACGGCGTGCTCTACGCCACCGACGTAGAGGTCCACACCGCCCGAGGGCCGGCCTTCGCGCGGGCCGACCCAGTAGCGTTCGTTTTCGATGTCTACCAGGGCGTTGTCGTTGTGCGGGTCGATGTAGCGCAGCTGATACCAGGAGGAACCCGCCCACTGCGGCATAACGTTCGTATCCCGGTAGTAGGTCTTCTCGCCATCGCCGAGGTCCAGGGTGACCTCGACCCATTCCTTGGCCTTAGCCAGAGGGGGCTGCGGTGCAGAGTCCTTGTCGTCCGGGTCGAAGCTAACGGGCTTGTAGTCCTCCACCTCTGGCAGCTCGACGGGGAGCATCTCCTCCGGCAAGCCGTGGGCCACGCCGTTCTCGTCATAGACGATGGGGAAGGGCTCGCCCCAGTAGCGCTGGCGGGCGAACAGCCAGTCGCGCAGCTTGTACTGGATCTTGCCGTTGCCCTTGCCCTGAGATTCCAGCCACTCAATGGCCGTGTCGATGGCCTCCGCCTTGCCCAGGCCGTTCAATTCCAGGCCGTCGGAGTTGTTGGAGTTGATGTGTAGACCGTCCTCGGTGAATGCCTCGGTCAGCTCAGCGTCCGCCGCAACGCCGGCGCCGCCCTGCTCGCCAGCCGCCGCACCCTGATCACCCGCACCCTGCTGGGAGCCCTCCGCCGCGACCACCGGCACGATCGGAAGTCCGAACTCGGTGGCGAACTCGAAGTCACGGGTATCGTGCGCCGGCACGGCCATGATCGCGCCGGTGCCATAGCCCGTCAGCACGTAGTCCGCGATGAAGACCGGAACCTGCGCCCCGTTTACCGGGTTGGTGGCGTAAACGCCCAGGAAAACGCCCGTCTTTTCCTTGTTCTCCTGGCGCTCCAGGTCGGACTTGGCGGCGATTGCCGCACGGTATGCCTCCACTGCAGCAGTCGGGTTCGCCTGCCCATAGGTCCACCGTGGGTCTACATCCGTGTAGGCGTCATCACCCGCAGAAGAACCACCGGACTGCGCGACGAGTGTATCCACCAGCTCGTGCTCCGGGGCCAGCACCATGTACGTCGCGCCGAAGAGCGTATCCGGGCGGGTAGTGAACACATCGATGTCGTGACCCTGGCAGTCGAAGGTGACCTCTGCACCGCGGGAACGGCCGATCCAGTTGCGTTGCATGGACTTCACCTTCTCCGGCCAGTCCAGGTACTCCAGATCGTCGATCAGGCGATCGGAGTATGCGGTGATGCGCATCATCCACTGCTGCAGGTTCTTGCGGAAGACCGGGAAGTTTCCGCGCTCCGAACGGCCCTCGGCCGTGACCTCCTCGTTCGCCAGCACCGTGCCCAGGCCCGGGCACCAGTTCACCGTGGAGTTCGAGCGGTACACCAGACGGTGGCTATCCAGGATCTCCTGCTTCTCGGCGGCGCTGAGATCCGCCCAGTCGGCACGCTCGGCCGCCAGCTTTTCCTCTAGCTCCGCGATCGGGCGCGCCTTGCCCAGCGTGCCGTTCGCGTTCTTTGCCTCCGGATCGAACCAGGAGTTGTAAATCTGCAGGAAGATCCACTGCGTCCAGCGGTAATAGTCCGTGTCCGTGGTGGCGATACTGCGCCGCTTATCGTGGCCCAGACCCAGGCGGCCCAGCTGGCGCTCCATGTTGGAGATGTTGGACATCGTCGTGGTGCGCGGGTGGGTACCCGTCTGCACGGCATACTGCTCGGCGGGCAGGCCGAACGCATCGTAACCCAGCGTGTGCAGGACATTCGCGCCCTTCATACGGTGGAAGCGCGCGAACACGTCCGTGCCGATGTAGCCCAGCGGGTGGCCGACGTGCAGGCCCACGCCCGAGGGGTAGGGGAACATGTCCTGGATAAACTTGCGGTCTTCCGGCAGCTCCGCGCCCGGCTCCGCAAGGTCGCCCGTGGGGTTCGGGGCGTTAAACGTGCCGTTGTCGGCCCAGTGCTTCTGCCACTTGGCCTCAATCCTGGCCGCGAGGTCAGGAGTGTAGCGGTAGGAATTGTCTTCAGTGCTGCCGTTCGTCATGGTTTTACAGTCTAGTAGGTCGCCCGGACAGGGCACGTTATTGCGTTTGGCTTGTTGACCACCTGCGGTAATAGACTGTTTCGCATGATCGTATTGACCGTTGTGTTGGTAATCGTGGGGCTCGTCTTTTTCGTGGCGGGACTGTTGGGGGCCGTGGGGAAGTTGCCGGGTAACCCCGTCGTTGGCCTGCGAGTTCCGGAGGTCCGCAAGTCCCAGGAGCTCTGGAACACCGCGCACCGCATCGTCGGCCCGGCCTGGATGGGCGCGGGTGTGGCGTTCCTCGGTGCGGCGCTGATCACCCTGAAGGTGAGCGGTTGGATGTGGCTCGTCTTTGCGTTGTTGCTGGTCGGCGCCGTTTTCCTGATCGGCCTGGGCTCCGCGCTAGGCGCCCACACCGTCGCGCGCCTGGATGCTCGTGCCGCCCAAGCCGAGGCCGCCGATTCTTCTTGTTGCTCTAGTGGCGACGCCACCTCGGCCTCCTGCTGCTCCGATTCCAGCGAGGCAGCCGCCGGCTCCGACTCCGCTGGCGCTTGCTGTTCCGACGGCTCTGGCGTTGGCGCAGATCAGGGTGCTGGCATTAGCGCTGGTCAGGCTGCGGGCTCCGGCGCCAAGGCTGGCACGGTGAGCGCGGATGCGTGCGCGAGCGGCCAGGCCTGCGGCAGCTGCTCGCTGAATGGCTCCTGCGAAGGGGGCGGCGTGGACTGGGAGGCCGCCCAGCGGGCCGCCTCGGCGCAAGACTCCGCGCAGCGTTAAACAGCAGCGCTAAACACAGGCCCCCCAGCCCGGTAACGCAGTACCCTGGGGAGGCATGAGAGACAGCAACGCCACCGTCGTCGTATCAGGCACCACGAACGTCGATACTTTTGTCACCGTCCAGAACTTCCCACAACCAGGGGAAACTACCATTGCAAAACCCGGCATAGAGGCTCTCGGCGGAAAGGGCGCTAATCAGGCGGCAGCGTGCGCACATATGGGCGTCAATACTGTCCTTCTATCTGCGGTAGGCAACGACCCGCAGGGCGAGCTGGCCCTGCAGCAGCTGCGCGAACATGGTGTGAACACCGACTACTTGGTCACGAGTAGGCAGCCGACGGGGCGCGCATTCATCATGAACGATCCCAGCGGTGAGAACATCATCATCGTCACTTCCGGCGCAAACGAGCTGGTCAGCCCCGCCCAGCAGCGCGAAACTGTCGACGAGCTGCGACGCCAGAGGCCGGTGCCGATCGTCCTGGCGCAAGGCGAGCTCACTCCTGAACACAGTGCGGAACTGCCGAAGCTGGTGGCGAACTCAGACTCGCGGCTGGTGCTGAACCTCGCGCCGGTAACCACGCGCGATCCCGAACTACTGGCCGCTGCCGACCCACTAGTCCTGAACGAAGGCGAGGCCGCCGCGGTGCTGGATGCCGCCCCCGGCACTCCTGTCGAGGACCTTATCGAAGACCTGCGAGCCACGGCCCGCTCCGTCGTCGTTACTTTGGGGCAGCGTGGTGCGCTGATCCTGGAAAAGGACGCCGAACCGGTCCACATCCCCGCCGTCTACGTCGAACATGTCGTAGACACCACTGGTGCAGGTGATGCCTTCTGCGGCACGCTCGCCGCCGCGCTGGCACAAGGGGAGACCCTCGTGGATGCCTGCACGCTGGGAGCGGCAGCCGGGGCACTGGCCACGCAGAAGCGCGGAGCCGCTGGAAGCTACGCCACCGAAAACGAAATCCGTCGCCTAGGGGATGCCTAAATGACTGCAAATACCAACACCGTGCCAGCCAACTCCATGCCAGCCAACTCTGTACGAAAAATCATCCTCGATTGCGATCCTGGCCACGACGATGCCATTGCGATGCTGCTGGCCTGGGGAAGCCCAAACCTGGACCTGCTGGCAGTCACCACGGTGGCGGGCAACCAGACTCTAGAAAAGGTCACTAAGAATGCCCTGGCGCTAGCGCGAGTCGGCAGCATCACCGGCATCCCCTTCGCCGCCGGCGCGGACCGGCCGCTGGTCGCTCCGCAGATAATTCCCGAGGAGATCCACGGAGACAGCGGCCTGGACGGCCCCCAGCTACCCGCCCCTGGCGCTGAACGAGACCCGCGCCACGCAGTCAACCTCATTGCGGACATCATCCGGGACAACGAGCCGGGAACTGTCGCCATCGTCCCGACAGGAGCTTTGACCAACATTGCCCTGTTCGCCGGCATGTATCCGGAACTGGTTGAACGGGTGGGTGGCGTCACCTTGATGGGCGGAGCGCACCACGCGGGCAACATGACTGCCAGCGCCGAGTTCAACATCCTGGCGGATCCGGAGGCCGCAAAGATCGTATTCAACGCGGGTTGGCCTGTGACGATGGTGGGGCTGGACGTCACTCACAAGGTGCTGGCCACGCCGCAGCGCATGGAACAGCTCACGCAAGTTAGCACGGACGTAGCGACCTTCATCGCAGAACTGGTGGAGTTTTTCGGTGCGGCCTATATGAAGGAGCGGCACTACCCAGGCCCGCCGATGCACGACCCTCTGGCTGTGGCAGCCGTCGCGGATCCGCAGGTCGTACGCACTGTGCTAGCGCCCATTGACGTAGAGACGCAGGGCCAGTTCACGCGCGGAGCGACTGTCGTGGATCTGCGGCGCACATGGGGCAGCCAGGAAGGTGGTCAGGATCCGACCGCACTGGGCACGGCCGATGATTCTGATGTTTCTAGTTCCGACGCCACCACGGCTCCGTTGCGCACACGCGTTGCGGTGGACGTCGACGCGGATCGGTTCTGGGATTTGCTGGTCGATGCGCTGCAACGCATCGGCAACACGGACTTTGCATAGTCCTTATACTGCATAGCCCTTACACTGCATAGTCCTCACACTGCGCAGTCCGCACACCGCAAAGTCCTTGCGCTGCGCATGCTGGCGCGGAATGTGAGGAGGTGCTGCGCTTCTTAGCGCAGCCAGCCGAAGGCCAACAGGTAGTTCTCCGTGTCGAGGAGGTCTTCTACGTCGGCGTCGTGCCCCAGGACAGTGCGGTAGGCGTTAGCGATATCGCTGGTGGTCGCGGGGATGGTATCGTTCGCGAACAGCTCCATCGCAATACGCTCCTCGGTCTGAACGCCATTGAGCACGTCCAGGCCGGTCCCGGTGGAGCTCGTGAATGCTGTCGAAAACTTGCTGAAGATCTCGTTGAAGGTCATCATTTGGCTCACCTCTTTACTTTCGAATTTGAATGGTGCCTTCGCAATGCGGTGGCTCTTCTGGAGATACCGCATTTGTTACAACGGTTGAATTTACCAACAAATTTCCAAAAGTCCACAATTTTCCGGAATCTTGACAGAAAAAGTACAAACGGCCTGCAAAGTGAAGTAGATCACTTCGCAGGCCGTTTGGCGATAGTCGTGTGTCTGAAGCCGGGCTCTCTCAACCCCGGTGTCTTTAGTGGTGACCAGACATACCTGGGAACAGGTTCCAGCCGAAGTAGTGGTTCAGGGAATCCTTCGCCACCCAGACGATACCCAGCAGGATCACGGCTGCCAGTACCGCGTACACGGTCCAGCCGAGAACCTTCATCTGCGTCGAGGCCTCGGTATCTCCAACGATGACACCGTTATCGTCGCGGATCGGATCACCAGTCATGCAGCGCATGCCAAGGGAGAACAGAACAGGAATACCAGCGCCGAACAGAAGAGCCAGGGCAGCGACTCGGATGATGGCCTGGAAGATTTCAGGGGCAGTCATTGTTCTTCACACTTTCTGTGTTTTTAGCCTTGGCTCCTACGAGCCAAGGTGGGGCTTATGTGCCTGTGTGTTGTGGTTACTTACCGTCGTTGCCTACGCCAGGGTGCTTGGGGTCTGCAACGACCTCAGCGACAGTGTCAGAAGGGGTGGGGTAACCGGCTCCGACCATCTCTGGATCATGCTCGGTAGTGGGCTGGCGATCGGTGGTCTTGGCAGCGGCGGCGGTGGTACCGGTCTTCATGGAGGAGTCGACAGACTCGGAGTTCGGATCCCAATCGTCGTTAACGTTGTTTGCGTCAACCGGATTCATACGTGCGCGAATGACGATTGCTGCGGCCATAGCGATCAGCAGGATGAAGTCAACGATCACGCCGCCCATGGTGTTGGTCATCTTGGACACGCCGGTGGCGACCCACCAGGATGCGAAGCCAACGAACGCGGCACACGGCAGGGTAATCAGCCATGCGGCGACCATGCGCATTGCCACGCCCCAGCGGACCTCCGCACCCTTACGCCCCAGACCGGTACCCAGGATGGAGCCGGTGGAGACGTGAGTGGTGGACAGTGCCATGCCGCCTGCAGCGGAGGTCAGGATGATAGCTGCGGAGCTGGACTCTGCGGCCATGCCCTGCGGGGACTCGATTTCGACCAGACCCTTACCCAGGGTGCGGATCACACGCCAACCGCCGGACAGGGTGCCGGCTGCGATGGCAACTGCACAAGCAAGGATGACCCAGGTCGGGATGCGGGCGGCTTCGTCGGCGGAGCCAGCTGCAACCAGCGCCAGGAAGATAACACCCATGGTCTTCTGCGCGTCACCAGCACCGTGCGCGAGGGAGACCAGGCAGGCCGTGACGATCTGTCCGTGGCGGAAGTGCTCGTTCTTCACCTTGTTCGGAATGGTGTTCGTCACCCAGTAGATCATGAAGGTGCCGACAGCGGAGACCATTGCAGCGATGAACGGGGAGGCAACCGCAGGAACGATGATCTTGCCCAGGATGGAGCTCCAGGCCACGCCGCCGGTGCCCAGGGCAGCGAAAGCTGCGCCAATGAGTCCACCGAACAGAGCGTGAGACGAGCTGGAGGGCAAACCCAGCAGCCAGGTAAATAGGTTCCAGAAGATGCCACCGATCAGACCGGTGAACACGACAAGGAGCAGCGCGTCGCCATCCCCGCTATTCGCCAAGTCATAAGAATCAAGGTTGACGATGCCCTTGGCGACTGTGGCGGCAACGTTGACGGACAAGAACGCACCGACCAGGTTTAGGACAGCGGAAATAGCTACTGCAGTGAAGGGCTTCAAGGCACCGGTAGCGATGGACGTAGCCATCGCGTTAGCGGTGTCGTGGAAGCCATTGGTGAAGTCAAAAGCTAGTGCGGTGAGCACTACGATGACCATGATGATGAGCGTCGTTGTCACGACAGTGACCCCTTAAACATTAAGTTACTGCTATTAATGGCGATGAGATCGGAATAAGTTGGCCGCAGGCCACTCGTGTGGTTCCTGTAGTTTTCCGACAGTGAGTTAAGCTACTCCACCCCTAAAGCCTCAACAACATTGCGGATCTTAACCTCTTCCTAGCACCAGCCACCCCCCAGTTATCAACCATAACTGCTGGTCAAGATGATTCTATGGGCTTCATTTCGCCCCCAACGCATCCTCAATCGACTACCCCTTTATCAATTTGTCCAACAATATTCACTCACGCGATGAGCTTTATTAATACTCTGTTTACCTTTAGATAGGTAGCAAGCGCTTCAATGGCCAGACCTTATCGTCGCGCTAACTATGCATTACAGTGCTAACTACACGTGCTAGCTACACGTTCTGCAGAAATCTTTATGCACTCTCGGGGGTTGCCCATGAATTCCACCAATCCGTCCTCTGCCGACCGCGCCCCGGCAGACGCGCCCGGCGCGACCACTGGCAAAACTGGCACTGCCACTGCCGTCTCGCCCGACCCGATAGATTCCCGCCCTGGCGGAATCGGCCTGCTGATGACTGTGCTCATCACCGCGGCCATCGCTTTCCAGCTCAACGCCTCCATGCTCTCCCCGGTGCTAGCGACTATGGCCCGCGAGCTAAATACAGATGAAGCCGCCACCGGTCTCACCCAAACCGCGTTCTTCACCGGCGGCGCGATGTGTGGCCTATTCCTACCGCGCCTGTCGGACATCGTCGGCCGCCGCAAAATCCTCATCATCATGCTCGGGGTAATGTCCCTCGGCGGACTCATTGCCGCGCTGGCACCCAATATCGGCGTGCTGATGGTTGCCCGTGCCATGCAGGGCATCGCCGGCCCGACAATTCCCATGACCCTCATCATCTTGCGCAGCCAGGTGAAGGAGGAGGTCCGCCTGGGAACCCTCATGGGTCTGCTGGCAGCCATCAACGGTGGCGTAGCGGGCATCGACGTTATCCTCGCCGGCTGGCTGGCAGAAAACTACGGCTTCCGCTCTGTATTCTGGCTCATCGCCATTATTGGCATCATCGCCACCGTTGTTGTCGCGTTCGGTGCACCGGAATCTAAGCCCTCGGACAATGTGAAAATGGACTGGGCTGGCGCTGCGCTACTAGTGATTTCGGTGCTGTGCATCACGCTGGGCGTCAACGAGGCCGGCAAGGCCGGGGAGGCAAACTGGCTGTACGTCATCGCAATGTTCATCATCGGCCCGGCCGTGTTCGTGGCCTTCTGGAAGTACGAAAACCGCCACGACCAGCCGCTGGTCGCCCCGACGTACCTGGCCCGCCGCCACACCTGGGCGCTGCTGGCCACCACGGTGCTAACCATGACGGGCGTGTTCGCCGCCGTCAACGGCCTGGCCGTATCCCTGGCGCAAAACCCAGACGCAGGCTTCGGACTGGAGGCCGACAAGGCCTCCCTGTGGCTGCTCACGCCCTACGCGCTGATCGGCTGGGCCGTCGGCCCGTTTGCCGGCCGCTGGGCGCCGAAGGTCGGCTACGGCCGGCTAATCATCATCGCCAACGTCGCCAGCGCCGTACTCATGCTGGGCCTGGCGTTCGTCGGCGTGAACTCCCTGCCGGTGCTGATTATCGCCGTAATCCTGCTGGGCATCACCTATGCGGGCATAGGCAATATCGTCATCAACAACCTGGGCGTGGTGAACTCTCCACAGGATAACGAGGGCTTCCTGCCCGGCATGAACTCCGCCGCCTTCAACCTGGGCGCAGGCGTGTCCTTCGCCATCCTGCCGGTTTTCCAGGTCGCCGGCTCTCCCCAAGGCTCGGACTCCGTAGCGGGCTACACCACGGCGTTTATCGCCGCCGCGGTCATCTTGGGCATCGCTGCGGCTGTAGCATCGCTCATCCCCAAGCAGACTGTCGCGGAGCTCGACCGCGCCATCGTCTAAACCACACGCCCATCTAGCTGGCACACTCCGCCCCTATCCGGCGCCTGCAACGTTTCTCGACGTTTGCGGTTCGCGGGAATGGGGCGTCAATAATATAGGGACACATGGCAGAAAAACAGTCCCCGCAGCAGTCACTGTGGCAGCGCATCATCAACTACCGGCCGGACTTCCTCATCGTCCTCATCGTCATCGCAGTAGTGGCGGCGATCCTGGTGCCCGTGCGCGGCGAAGCGGCGGATGTCGCCAGCATCATCACGAAAATCGCCATCGCGTTCCTGTTCTTCCTCTACGGTGCGCGCCTGTCGCCGCAGGAGGCGCTGAAAGGCCTGCTGCACTGGCGGCTACACCTGCTGATTATGGCTTTCACCTTCGTGGTCTTCCCGCTGATCGGTGTGGCAATGATGCCGCTGAAGGCCGTTGTGGGCAACGAGCTCTACCTGGGCATTCTCTTCTGCACCCTCGTGCCGTCGACAGTGCAGTCGTCGGTCGCGTTCACCAGCATCGCGCGCGGCCACGTCGCCGCCTCGATTGTGGCGGCCAGCGTCTCTAGCCTGCTGGGTGTGCTTTTCACGCCGCTGTTGGTGCTGTTGCTGATGTCTTCGTCGGAGGGCTTTCATATTGACGCCACCACGTTCCTGGACATCGGAATCCAACTGCTGCTGCCGTTTGCTATCGGCCAGCTGCTGCGCAGGTGGGTGTTTAAGTTCGCGGCCTCACCTGCGACGAAGAAGGTGGATCAGATCTCCATCGGCCTGGTGGTGTATGTCAGCTTTTCGGAGGGCATCGTCTCTGGCGTGTGGAGTTCCGTCAGCTGGGTGACGGTGCTGGGTCTGGTGGTAGGCTCCATCGCGCTGGTGTACCTGATGCTGACGGTGACCAGCGCGACCTCGCGCAAGTTGGGCTTCGACTACGCCGACCAGGTGGCCATCCAGTTCGCAGGCACGAAGAAATCTCTGGCCTCCGGCCTGCCGATGGCGGCGGTGATGTTCGGTGGGGCGAGCCTGGGCATGATGATCCTGCCGCTGATGATCTTCCACCAGGTACAGCTGGTGATCTGCTCTATGCGCGCCAGTTCCTATGCCACGCGCTTCCCGGAGGGAGGGCAAACCGCCGGCGCGCGCACCTGGTAGGCGACGGCTGCCGCAACTACTCCGGCTTCTGCAGCCGCTTTACATACCCCATGCGCGGACGGAACCCGGCAGGGTGCTTCATCTGCGCCACCGCATCGGCCACAACCAGGCGGAAGCGTGGCTGCATCGGGGGCATTTGCGAGATCGAATACCAGCCAACCTGGGTGGACTCGTCGTCGCCAACCACTGGTTCGTCGTTGAACTCGCCTGTCTCGGGGTCGGGGATCACCGTGCAGCGCACGGTGGTATCCACGTAGCTCGTCACATCCCCGTTGGGATACTCGATTGGCCCGACTTGCCCCACGCCCAATAGCGCGTCCACCTGCACGTGCAAACCGGTTTCCTCCCGCACCTCGCGGATCGCCGCCAGGTGTGGCTCCTCCCGCGGGTCCACAATGCCGGTCACTGGGGTCCACTGCCCGTCGTCGGCGCGCTTGACCAGCAAGACTTCCGGCACGGCCCAGATCGGTGCGTCATCCGGGACGTCACGGATGACAATGGCCGTCACACCCGGCAACCACAGTTCGTCGTGGCCGATCTTCTTGCGCAGTTCAACGATAAATTCTGGAGTCGGCATGGGCGCTATTCTACGGCGCTGGGGGGAGCTACCAGTGGCGGGGCGTCAAAAAACAATGTTAACCAGCACCAGATACAGCGAGGTGCCCAGAAGGATCGACCATGTGGCCGAGCGGCGCCAGAGGTGCACAGCGACGGTGAAGGCCAGGGCGATGCCAATCGCGGCCAGCCCACCCGGCGCGCTGGCCTGGCCGGAGACGGTGTAGATGACGAGGAGGATCATCACACCGACGGGCATCGCCAGCCCCAGCCAGGCGACCAGGTCGGACTCGCGGAAGAAGCGCAGGGCGGCGAAGGGCAGGCCGCGCAGGGCGAGGGTGACCAGGAAGACCGCGCCGAGGATCGCGAGGGTGGGGCCCAGCTGCACACCTTCGGGCAGGCCGGCGGTGGCGAGCACCTGCATCGGCATGGCCACTTACTCCACCTCCCGGGATACAGCATTGTCCGCGCCGACCTTCAGCCGTAGCGCGCGGTCCAGCGGCGGGCATAGGAAGCGCACGATGAGGCTCACGAAATACAGGCTCATGCCGATCATCAGCATGTTATCCGGTGAAAGCAGCAGGCCTACTGCCCCGCACACCGCGGCCATGATCGGCAGCGAAAGATCCTTGAAGCTCACGAAAGCCTCGATCGCCAGAACCGTGAACAGGGCAATCAGCGCGAACTCCATGCCCTGGATCTCAAAGGGCAGGGCGCTGCCGAACAGAGCACCGACCAGGCCACCACCGACCCAACCCGCTTGCAGCAGAATCTGCACCGCCATCACGCGGGCAGTGGACCACTGCGCATCGCGCCGGGCGGCGAGGATCGCATACGTCTCGTCCGTCAGTGCATAAATGCCATAAGCCCTGGCCAGCCAACCACGGACGTGGGCGATGGGATAGTTCAGGGCGTAGAAAGCATGGCGGAAGTTCACTAGGAATCCGTAAAGCGCGGCGCTCAGCGGGCCCGCGCCGCCGGTCACTAACGAAACGGCCAGGAACTCCATCGAGCCCGCGTAGATGACGAACGAGAAAATCGGCGCCCACCACCACGCAAAGCCGACCTGCGTGATCAACAGGCCAAACGCCAACCCCAGCGGCACCATGCCCAAGGCCACGGGCCAGGCGTCGGCGATCCCGGCGCGCCAATCGCTGCGGGGGGAGGGCTGGCGGTCGCTATCCGCTCCCATCTAGTTACGCTCCGGGTGGCTCGCCCACGTAGCGAAAAGGTTCTCGGGGAAGGGGCTCCTCTTCATTGCCTGCCGCCACGTTTCCGCCGGTCGGTCCGTAAAAACATCCTCGGCAGTCGCCGCTCCGAGGCGGGCAATCCCCGCATCGAGCCAACCGCGCATGTCGTCGACGTCCAGGCGGACATAGCTGTGGAAGAGTCGCAGGCCGCGCAGCATAGAGGGATCCACGTGCCCCACGACCTCCGCGATCTGCTCATCCACGCTCGGCGCTTCCTCAGCGGTGCTGATCAGCATGAACTGTCCGCGCGAGCCGAAGCGTGTAGCGGTGGAGGCTGGACGGTTTGCGGGGGCGCCGAGCTCCAAGCGATCAGCGTCCAACAATGCGATGGCGAGCACGACGGGTTCGTTGTCTCCGCCGATGAAGATTACCTTCGGCTTGGTGAGCTTTTCGGCAAGCTCAGGCAGGTGGTTGGCGGCGGCTTCACCGCTCATGAGGCCAAGGCGGACGCAGACAAGGTCCGTGCCGCTGCCGGTGCCCGTGCCCTCCTGCGCTTCGAGCACGAGGAGTGCATCCGCGCCAGTCAGCCCCGGCGTGGCCAGCTCGCCGGGCATAGTTCCGAAGGCTTGTTGAAAGGCTTCCATGTGCAGCGGGTGAACGGCCGCGGCCTCCAGGTAGCCGGCTGGGTCCGCGACCACGGCGGGGGACTGGAAGATGATGTCGCCGGGGACTACGCCATACGGCAGCTGGTCGTCTTGCTGGTTTCCGTGTTGGCTGTGTTGATGTTGATGGTTGTCTGGCTGGTCAGCGGTCATTTTTGTGGCCCACCTTTCTGCTCGCCCCACCATTGTTTTAGCGCGGCTATGGCGTCGTCCCGATCCATAGGTCCGCGATCCAGCCGCAGTTCCTTCAGGTACGCCCACGCCTTGCCCACATCGGGTCCGGGTTTGAGGTTCAGGATCTGCATGATCTCGTTACCGTCCAAGTCTGGGCGGACGGCGGCGAGGTCCTCTTGTTCCTGCAGCTGTTCGATGCGCTTTTCCAAACTATCGTAGGTGCGCTGCAGCCTGTGGGCTTTTCGCTGGTTTCGGGTGGTGCAGTCGGCGCGTACCAGCAGGTGCAGCAACGGCAGCAGCTCGCCTGCGTCGTTGACGTAGCGACGCACCGCAGAATCGGTCCAGGTGGATTCGTTGTTGTCCTTCTCGCCCGCGCCACGTCGCGCGTCCTGGTTCTGGCCCTTGCCCTGCGTGTCCGCGTAGCCGTGGAAGCGCATGTGCAAAAACACCAACTGACCGATGTCTTGGACGTGCTGCTTGGAGTACTTCAGCTTGCGCAGGCGGCGGCGGGTAATGCGCGCGCCGACAACTTCGTGCTGGTGGAAAGTCACGGCGCCGGATTCGGTAAAAGCCCTGGTGTCCGGCTTGCCGATGTCGTGCAGCAGCGCGGCCATGCGCAGTTCCAGCGAGGGCTCCAGGCCACGTTCGGCCTCCAAGTTCACGGCGTTGCGCAGTACCTTCAGCGAGTGCCAGTACACGTCCTTGTGCTGGCGATGCTCGTCCTGCGTGAGCTTCAGCGCGGGCAGCTCCGGCAGCACGTGGTCGGCCAGCCCGGTTTCGACCATCAGATCCAGCCCCACCCAGGGCGCCGCGCCAAGCATGAGCTTGTTGAGCTCGACGGCCACGCGCTCGACGGTGATGCGGCTGATCTGCCCGCTCATCGCCGTCATTGCTTCCTTTACTCTCTTTGCGACGCCGAACTCCAGCTGCGAAACAAACCGACAAGCGCGGAGCATGCGTAGCGGGTCGTCGTTGAAGCTAATCTCCGGGCTATCCGGGGTGTCCAGCACCCCGGCCTGCAGATCCTCGAGGCCATTGAGGGGGTCGCGGAGCTGGTGGTCTCCGTCAGGGGAGAGTTCCAGTGCGATGGCGTTGGCGCGGAAGTCGCGGCGGATAAGGTCTCCGTCGAGGCTGTCGCCGAAGGAGACCTCAGGGTTGCGAGACTGGCCGTCATACTGGTCGGCGCGGAACGTGGTGATTTCCAGGATCTGACCCTTGACCAGAGCGGATACGGTCCCGTACTCAATGCCCGTGTCCCACACGGTTTCTGCCAGGGGCGTAACGATGTCGACGATGGCCTGCGGCCGGGCGTCGGTAGTGAAGTCCAGGTCGTGGGACAGGCGCCCCAGCAAAGCGTCGCGCACCGACCCGCCAACGAGGTAAAGGCTGTGCCCGGCGTTGTGGAAGGCCTGTGTAAGTGGCAGCAGGTCGCGGTCGAGTGCGCGCAGGGAAGTGAAGGCCTCCTGCAACATGCCTTCGATGGTGCGCGGCTGCGCCGACGCCACGGCTTGCTTAGCCGGGGGGTTCTGCCCGGCCTGCTTGGCCGGCTTGGCCTGTTGCTTCTGCGGGGCGGACTGAGCCTGCTGGGCTTTTGGGGCGACCGGCTCGGCGGATTCCTGGTTGTCGGGGGAGTGGGCGGGGTTCGTCACGCTGCCAAATTCTACTAGCCCCCGCCCCCGCGCCAACGGCCCCCTACCCACTGCCAATGCGCCGGTGGTAGCAGTTTCCGCCCCACTAGTTCCACATTGTGTACGTAACCGGCTATCGTTATCAGAATGAGTGGAAACGACAGCACCGGAGACGGCACGCCCCGCCGCCGGCGCCGCCGTTCCAGAAGAAGGCACCGCCCTGGCAACGGCCGGCAAGGCAGAAACCAGCAGCAAAATAACGACCAAAGCAACGGTCAAACCAGCGATAACCAGGGTAAACGCAACGGCAACGGCAAGGGCAGCGGCCAGTCCCACCCGAACAGCCGGAACCATAGCAAGAATGGAAAAGGCGGCAAAGCTGGCAACCGTGGCGCCCGAGGCAGGGGCAACAAGGTCTCTGGCTCTCATAACCGCCACCGCCACAACTCCCGCCCGCGCTCCTTCGACGAGCACTCCAACCTACCGATTTCCGTGGAAACCTCCGCAGGTGGCCTGGTGCTATCTGGCCTGGCAGAGGCCGTGCAGCCCAATGGCGACGTCGATTTTTCCGCAATCTACGTAGCCCTTATCGGCCGCCTGGACCGCCGCGGTCGGTTGCTGTGGTCCATGCCGAAGGGGCACATCGAACCGAACGAGTCCCAGCACGCCACCGCCGAACGCGAGGTGTGGGAGGAAACGGGCGTGGCCGGCGAGGTCATCGCAGACCTCGGTACCATTGATTACTGGTTCGTATCGGAAGGTATCCGCATTCACAAAACCGTCCACCACCACCTACTTCGCTATGTCGACGGTGATCTGAACGACGAGGATCCGGAAGTCACCGAGGTTCGCTGGCTGCCCGCCAACCGGCTGATCGAGCACCTTGCCTATGCCGACGAGCGCCGTCTTGCCCGCCAGGCCTTCGATAGCCTCGCGGATCTGGCGCGGGCGGAGGCCAACGCTGGCCGTGCCACGCCACGCTAAGGATCACTATCGGATCGCCAGGTTGGGCTGCTAAAACTAGTAGAACTAAAAGAGCTTAGGTAAGCATGTAATCGTGCACAAAGGTGAGCGCAATGTCTAGATTCCCCCACGCCTGCACGGCGTTTGGCGTGTCTGTTGCGCTCTGTGGCCTGTCGGTTCTCCCCATCGCTCCTGCGGTCGCTGACCCTATTAATAGCTCCACCTCGGCTCCCACCGCCCCAGATCCGACCGCCCCCGAGGCTCGCGAAGATTCCAACTGGGCCAACCCGCTGGCCCGCGCGACAGACCCGCAGCAGAACGTGGATCTACAGATCACGGGCATCGACACGGTCGGTGGCTCTGACACGGTCGGGAACTCCAGCAACTCCAGTAACTCCGCCACCCGGACGTACACGCTGCGTATCCGCAATGATCGGCCACATGCTCTCAATAACCTTTCGCTGACACTGTACTATCGCAGCGCCGCCACCGCCGCGGAGGTTCGCGTCGCGCAGCTCGCCAACCAGGGCGAATACTCCCTGCGGAGCCAGCCTCTGCAGCTCGACGGCACGCTCGACCCCGGTGACACGCGCGACGTCACGGTCACCCTCCCCGCTGGCACCACTTCGTCTTCTTCTCATGACGCCCCTTCGTCCCAACCCCTCACCCTTCCGCCAGATGCTTTTGCCGAACCCGGTGCTTATCCCCTGCTGTTTAGCCTAAGTGGCCAGGACACGGACCCGGAAGACCCGAGCCAGGGGGGCGTGCAGTACCTTGCGGTGGCGCGAACAACGCTGAGCGTGGGGGCGTCTACAAGAAAGAAAGAACAACCCAGCACCCCAGTAACGGTCGTGTATCCGCTGGCCGGGCAGACGTACATGGCACCGGGGCTGACGGGCGATGCGCCGAAGCGGCGGCCGGCTTTTGTAACGAAGGACGTACTGGCAGCCGAGGTCGCCAAGGGCGGCAGGCTGCGCGGGCTGCTGGATGCGTACCGCGAAGCAAAATCGAAGAGGCTCAAACAGGCGACGTGCATTGCAATTGACCCGGAGCTGCTGGATACCGTCAACCGCCTGGCCGAAGGCTACATGATGGGCGAGCGCACGCCCGACCCAGTGGAGAAGCCGCAGAGGCTGCGTGACTCCTGGGACGAGATTCTAGGCGGTGAAGATGTAAACGCTCAGCACATGCCAGGCAATGCAGACGCGAAACAGTGGATCTCTGACCTACGGGAAGTAGTGCAGAGCAACTGCTCAGTGGCGCTGCCGTACGCCGGGGCGGATATTAACGCGCTGGCACAGGTAGATTCAGATTGGCTGCGCGTGCGTGGGCTGGGCATGGGTGCCGAAGTGATCCAGCGAATCCTGGGCGTGGTGCCCACGCAAAACGTAGTGATCCCCGATTCCGGCTATGTCTCCCCGGAGGCGCAAAAGATACTGGCGGCAGGCATCAGCAAGGTGCCGGAAGGCACGAAGGCCATCGAGGCCGACGAGTCCCGCCGCTTCGAGCAGACTGTGCAGGGCGAGCCGACAATTCCACAGGCCGGGCACGTTACCGCCCTGGTGGCGGACAATACAGTGAACATTGAGCGGCCCGCGGCGGCCCCCATGCCGGAGCAGACCGAACAGTCCGCAAAGCCGGGCACGGAACAGTCCACAGAGCCGCGCACGGAGCCAGGCGCAGGGGAGGGCACGGAGCAAGGCACAGAGGAGGGCACAGACCCCAGCGCCAGCACTGGCTCCGCATCCAGCGCCAGTGACGTTGCCTGGAACCAGCGCCTGGTCAACCTGCCCGGCGCGCAGCAGCACGGCGCCGGAACCAACGCCGGCAGCAAGGCAACCGCCACCGCGCTGACCTACTCCGCGGACCTCGGCACCGTACTCAAGGCCACCGGGGAGCACCCGGAGGTCTCCGCGTATTCCAACCCCGACCTGCGCTTTAACCTCGCCGACGACAGTGCCGTCGCCCGCCTGGCCGACGCGCAGGCGGTGCTGAACCTAGAGCTAGACTCCGGCCGCCCCACCCTAGCCGTGCCGCCGGCGGCCTGGTCCGTGGACAAAGCCCAGGCCAGCAGCTTCCTGCAGACCATCAGCCAGCACCTGGACGATCAATCGGCCACGCCCGCCCCACTGCCGGAGGCCGTGCAGCCCCGCGGCATCGACTATTCGCACGTGGCCTCCGGCACCACCACAGTGCCGTACACCGACCCCGGAGCGTATTCTTCGCCCTACCTCGGCTCAGTGGAGGATACTGCCCGCAGGCTGCGGGAACTCACGCTTTTTATGCACAACGACCCCGCCATCGCGCTCACCCGCGAGGGCTTCACCAGCCCGTTGTTCTCCGACCTACTGCGCGGCCTGTCCGCCTACCGAAAGCGCGAGCACAACCATCTGGACGTGCTGCGTGAGCAACTTGGCACCACGCTGGGCCGCGTGGGGCAAGTCACCTCCCAACTGCGCCAATCGATCAGCCTGCTGCCCCCAGGCAATGTCTTCACCCGCACGTCCGATTCCTCGCCGCTGCTGGTGGTCGCGCGCAACGGACTGCCCCTGCCGGTAACCGCCACGGTTGGTTATTCTTCAGACGCCGACACGGATGTCACCGTCCACGTGGATTCCGCGGGCTCGCCGTCGATCCCGGCGAAGGGCTCCATCACCTGGTCGCTCACCACCGATATCGCGGACACATCAGAGCAGGTCAATCTTTCTTTGTGGTTGGCTACCGTGAGCCAGGAAGGCAAGGCTGACTTGAAGGGCGGAACCCGCATCTCGGATCCGGTGGAGCTGCGCGTGCAGTCCGTGCCGGGGCTGTCCGCGCGCGGTCTGACCATCATCGCTTTCCTGCTGTTGGGCATCGGCGCGGCGGGCAAGGTGCTGTGGGATCGTCGGAGTGGGCGCGGCGCGAAGCGCCCCACGGCGCGCCCGCTGAAGCCCGTCGCCCGCCCTTAAGCCAGGCGTAAAGGGTGGCGAACAAAACTAGACACGCCCGGTTCTCCGTTAGGCAATGTACGGCTAGTGCATAAAGATGGAGTAGTGACTTCTGAGCAAGAGAGGGAAGACCTACCGGCTAGCCCCTCGGCCGGGCAGCGCGGGCGTTTCCGCGCGACCCAGCCGCCGGCGCTAGCGCCGAAGAAAGACCGCACTGGGGCGGGAGTGCCGGCGGGCGGAGACGGGGCGTCACACAACCCCACAGAAAAAGCCCCGACCTCCCGCAGCGACCAGGGCGACGGCGCCACACACGCCGGGGCCACGGCCGCTAGCGCCAGGCCTGCTGCCGCCGCGACCTCCTCCGGGACTGCCGCGCGCAGCGATGCGTCCACCGGGACTGTCACGCGCAATGATGCCTCCACCGGGACTACCACGCGCAGTGATGCATCCGGCGGCGCTGACGGTGCACACGGTACTGGCAGTGCCGGGGGAGCCGGAGCTGCCGAGGAGGCCGATGGCAAGCAGAGCGACGAGCAGATCGTGCGCGCCGGTGGCTCCATGGCGATTGCCACCCTGATCAGTCGCATCACTGGCTTCCTGCGCACGGTGTTCATCGCCTCTGCGCTGGGTGGCGCGGTGGCCAGTGCGTTCAACACGGCCAACACGCTGCCGAACCTGGTGACGGAGCTGGTTCTCGGCGCCGTGCTGACCTCCCTGGTGGTGCCCGTGCTGGTGCGCGCCGAGAAGGAGGACGCGGACCGCGGCGAGGCCTTCATACGAAGACTTCTGACGCTCACGTTCTCGCTGACCATTGTCATCACCCTGGTCTCCGTGGCGTGCGCGCCACTACTGGTGCGCATGAGCCTTGATTCCGAGGGCCACGTGAACATCGGCATGTCCACGGCGTTTGCCTACCTGGTGTTGCCGCAAATCATGTTCTACGCGATGTTCGCGGTGTTCATGGCGATCCTCAATACCAAGGGAGTGTTCAAACCCGGCGCGTGGGCGCCTGTGGTGAACAACGTGGTCACGCTCGCCGTGCTGGGCCTGTACATGTTCTTGCCGCGGGATACGAAGCTACAGCCGACGGACAACGTGACCGTCACCGACCCGCACGTGCTGCTGCTGGGTCTGGGCACTACCGCGGGCGTGGTGATGCAGGCGCTGATCATGGTGCCCTACCTGCGCAAGGCGGGCATCAACCTGCGCCCGCTGTGGGGCATCGACGAACGCCTGAAGTCCTTCGGCGGCATGGCCATTGCCATCGTCGTGTACGTGGCCATCTCGCAGGTCGGCTGGCTGCTAAACAACCGCATCGCCTCCGATACATGGGAGGTCGCCCCGACGATCTACATGCAGGCGTGGCAGCTGCTGCAAATGCCCTACGGCGTGATCGGCGTGACGCTGCTGACGGCCGTGATGCCGCGCCTGTCCCGCAACGCGGCGGAGGGCGACGACAAAGCCGTGGTGCGCGACCTGACCGTCGCCTCGAAGCTGACGATGCTGGCGATGGTGCCGATCATCGTGTTCTTCACCTGCTTCGGCACCCTGATCTCCGCGGCTCTGTTCGCCTACAAGGAGTTCTCGCTGGAGGATGCGAACGTGCTGGGCTGGACCATCAGCTTCTCCGCGTTCACCCTGATCCCCTACGCGCTGGTGCTGCTGCACCTGCGTGTGTTCTACGCCCGCGAGGAAGTCTGGACCCCCACCTTCATCATCGCCGGCATTACCGTAACGAAGCTGACCTTCGCCTACATCGCCCCGCAGATCGCCACCGAGCCGCGCCTGGTTGTGGTGCTGCTGGGTGCAGCCAACGGCCTGGGCTTTATGGCCGGTGCGATTATCGGCGATCGCCTGCTGCGGCGCTCGCTGGGTGACCTGCAGTTCCGCAAGGTGACGAAGACGGTGCTGTGGGCACTCGGTTCCTCGCTAATCGGTGCGCTGATCGCCTGGCGCGTGGACGTGGTGCTGGCACACTACGTCTTCCAGACCCTCGCCAACCCGTGGTTCGTCGTGCGCCTGCTGATCGCCGGGGTGCTGTTCCTGAGCATCACGGGACTGATCCTGGTGCGCGCTCCGCTGCCGGAGATCCAAACCCTGGTGGGCGCCCTGTCGCGCATTCCGGGCATGTCGCGGGTTCTTCCTTCTCCACGCCCACTTCCCAGCGACGAACAACCCGCCGACGAGGCCGAGCCCCGTCGTCTGTCGGCCCAAGAGCTGGCCGCCCGCGAGGCCATTGCTCTGGACCACATGATGGCGGGCGTGGCGCTGCCGCCACTGGCGGCCGGCCGGGTGCGCGGTCCGCGCTTGGTGCCGGGTGCTCCGCTGTTGGAGGGGCGCTACCGCCTGCTGGCCGACCACGGTGGTTGGTCCGCCGCCCGCTTCTGGCAGGGCCGCGAGCTGGCCACGGGAGACATCGTGGGCCTCACGATTATGGATCCGGTGGCTTACGCCCGCTCGCAGGCCGAACGCGGTGCCTCCGTCCCCGTCGACGGGGTGGCCGTGGCGCGGGCAAAGGACGAGATGCTGCGCCGTTCCGCGAAGCTGAAGCAATTCGACGTGCCGGGCATGGCGCAGGTTACGCGCGTGATCGGCTACGGCAACATGGTGGTCATCGTTTCCCGTTGGGTGCAAGGTTCCCCGCTGACGAAGGTGGCCGAGGGGCGCCCAGAGCCGCTGGCCGCGGCCTTTGCCGTAGCCTCCCTGGCGGACGCTGCCGCACAGGCCGAGGATAGCGGCACCGCACTGGGCCTGGATCACCGCGACCGCGTGCGCATCGGCACCGATGGCGCAGCCGTGCTGGCCTTCCCGGGTGTGCTGCCCAGCGACGACAAGGCACAGGATGCTCACGGCGTGGCCGTGGCACTGCGGCTATTGCTGGAGCACGTTCCATACCAGGATGTGCCGGAGGAACTGACCCGCATCTACAAGAAGATCCACGAGCTCGATGGCGAGAAGGTGGAACCGGAGGATCTGCGCGCGGCCGCGAAGCGCCTGCGCGAGCTGAAGTCCGGCGGGCTGGCGATCCAGGAGGACCATACCCCAGACCCGAGCGCCCGCTCTGGCTTCGGAGCCCGGGGCAACCGACCGGTGGGCATGGCGGCGGCCGCAGCCATCGCCTTTGTCTCGGTGCTGCTTATAGCCGCCCTGGTAGCGGCGGTGATCAGTGTGGTCGGTGGCGACCGCAAGGATTCACCGCTGTCCACCAACTCGCTGCGCCAGGGCGCACAGGCGGTACGCGGCGTAGACCCGGCAGAGGTTTCCCTGAGCAGGCCCCTGGAGTGGTTGCCCTCCGACGTAGAGTGGCCATTGGATCGACCGGATTTGGCGCGATTGATTACCGACGGGGACCCGGAGACGTTCTGGCAGTCCAACCCCGCGACCGTACAGCTGGGCGGCGAGCCCGGCACCACGAAGCCCGGCATTGGTCTTTTGATGACGCTGCCCGAGGGCACCGCATTGTCGCAGGTTCAGCTTCGCGGCCTAACCAAGGGCACTACCTTGGAGCTGCGTCTGGCGCAGACTGATAGCAACGGCAAGCTGGGATCTATGGATCAGACAACGCTGCTGAAGACGGTGCAGGCGGACTCTACCGACATGACGGTGGACCTGGCCGGTACTGGCGGAGGCGGTGAGAACGGCGGCGGTGGCTCTGCCGACTCGGACGACTCCAACTGGGGGGCCAACCTCGACGGTGATTCCGCCGCGCCGGGCGAGAACGCCGAGGACGGTGGCCAAAGCAACGCCGATGGCAAGGGCGCGGACAAGACTAAGGGTAAGTACGACACTGACAAGGTTAGCGCTGCTAAGGGCAACCGCTTGCTGATCTGGATCACTGGCCTGCCGCTGCCGAAGCCCGCCACGGTGGGTGAGGTGTCCGCGGTCGGCAACTGGCTGGATCAGGCTGGTGCGGATGAAGGCGAGGGGTCGAGCACCACGGAGAGCTCCCAGCCCGCGCAGCCGCGCCAACAGAACCAACAAAACCAGCAAAACCAGCAAAACCAGCCAGGGCGCCTGCCCGCGCGGCCACTGCAGCCCGTCGAATAGCCCGCACCCTTATAGCGCACCACGGCGCCTGCCTCAACTGTGAAGTTCACAATGAGGCAGGCGCCGTTCGTAGTTATCCACAGGCAGAAGTTTTCGAACCCACAACCCGCCCTTCAAAGAATAAAGTGTGTGGCACGGGGGCAGCTTGGCTCCCGAAGACACACTAGGGGGAAGATGATGCTGGGGGCGTCACAAAGAAAAAGGGATAACAGACGGCCAGTGCAACAGACCGACCATGAGTTACTGGTCGGGCACAACGAGGGGCAGCCCGGTGCGTTTCGCGAGCTGATTGATCGGCATCAGCGCACGCTGTGGTGGGCGGTGCGGCGCGTGAACGTGCCCGAGGCGCATCAGATGGACGTTTACCAAGAAGGTTTGCTGCGCGTGCACCGCTTCGCCGCGCGCTTCAACGGCGAACGGTCAGCGAGCGTGGGCACCTGGATGGCCACGATCATGCGCAACGCGGCGCTGTCCTACATGCAGCGCTACAACCGCGAGGCGCAGCCAGGCCGCGAAGATTTCAGCGAGCGTACGCGCGCTCTACCGGCGCGGGGGATGCGGGAGGAGACAACCGTCGCGCGGCTGGACGTACACCGCAGCCTGCGGCAACTCTCGCCCGAAATGCGCTCCGTGGTAGTGCTAACAGAAATTCGAGGGTTCAGCGAGGCTACCGCGGCCGAACAGTTAGGGATTCCCGTGGGAACTGTGAAGTCGCGGAAGAACCGGGCGAAGCGCATGATGTACGAGCATCTCGGCGGGGCAGAGGAATACGGCATGGCCGTGGCCGGTTAGACTGGGGTGAACAACATCTTCGACCTCAAAGGACAAACATGAACCAGCCATTCCTGCAGGCCAGCGGTATTCTCAACAGCGATTCGAAGGGTGTCGCGGGCGCAGATGATGCACTTGGCGCCGGTAGCGCCAGTAGTGCGGATGGTGCTTCCAACGCGGCGGCGGGCAAGGTTCACGACGTCATCATTATCGGCTCCGGCCCGGCGGGCTACACCGCTGCGGTCTACGCCGCCCGCGCCGAGCTGAACCCGGTGGTTTTCGAGGGCGTGGAGTACGGCGGTCTGCTGATGCAGACCACCGAGGTGGAAAACTTCCCCGGCTTCCAGAAGGGCATTATGGGCCCGGATCTTATGGAAGAGATGCGCGCGCAGGCCGAGCGTTTCGGTGCTGACCTGCGCCAGGAGGAGGTCGAGAAGGTAGACCTTTCCGGCGAGATCAAGAAGGTGTGGGCCTACGGCGAGGAGTACCAAGCACGTGCAGTGATCCTGGCTACCGGTGCGGCACCGCGCTACCTGAACGTCCCGGGCGAGCAGGAACTGCTGGGTCGCGGCGTATCCGCCTGCGCAACCTGCGATGGTTTCTTCTTTAAGGACAAGCAGATCGCCGTGATTGGAGGCGGCGACTCCGCGATGGAGGAGGCCGACTTCCTAACGAAGTTCGGCGAGACCGTCACTATCATCCACCGCCGCGACGAGTTCCGCGCCTCCAAGATCATGGAGGAGCGCGCGCGCAACAACCCGAAGATCAAGTTCCTGACCAACGCGAAGGTCGTGGAAGTCCAGGGCGAGAAGGCCGTGGAGACCCTGGTGGTGGAAGATACGCAGACCGGCGAGCGCCAGGACGTCGCGATGGATGCCATGTTCGTCGCCATCGGCCACGACCCACGCACTACGGTGTTCGAAGGCCAGGTGGAGCTGCAGGACAACGGCTACGTGAAGGTCGATGAGCCCTCCACCCGCACCAGCCTGCCTGGCGTGTTTGCCGCGGGCGACCTGGTGGATTCCCACTATCAGCAGGCCATTACCGCTGCTGGCTCCGGATGCCGCGCTGCCCTCGACGCAGAGGCTTACCTGGCCACCCTGTAACGGATCGGACACGTTCGGTCACCGTTAGGTAACTTTCGCCGTTCGGGCATAAACTGTCTACACGTTGAAGGGTAACCTCTAACTTAAGAAAAGCGTCTCAACCAGGAGGTTCGTCGCCACTATGTCCGACATCATGAACGTTACCCAGGCCACTTTCAAGTCCGAGGTCGTCGAGGCCGACCAGCCTGTTCTGGTGGACTTTTGGGCCGAATGGTGCCGCCCTTGCTTAGCTATGGCACCCATTCTCGACGAGCTGGCTGCCGAGTTCGATGGCAAGGCGAAGATCGCCAAGGTGAACGTCGATGAGGAACGGATGTTGGGTGCCATGTTCCAAGTGATGTCTATTCCCGCCCTCATGGTCTTCAAGGACGGCGAGAAGGTCGCGGAATTTACCGGCGCCCAGGATGGCGACACGCTGCGCGCTGCCATCGAATCGCAGCTATAGGGAGCCTTAAACACGCCTGACCTGCATTTAACGCGGATCGGCAGATTTGTCCCTAGAATTGCAGCTATAAATTGCCGCTGTTGATGGGCTTAAAAATATGTGACCTGTGTCACAGTGACTATAGTTTCACGGTAGCGAAAAGAAACGGAGTGTTGAACCCAGTGGATCGTTTGCTTCTCCACGTCGGCGACCGCAGCCCGCGCGTCGCCGAGGTCCGCGGCACCTTGGCTCGCCTAGGGTTGCTGGAAGGATACGAGGGGGATACGACCGGCAGTAAATCACAGCGCTGGACCAGCGAGGAAGAAGTGTTCGACGAGGGGTTGGCCGAGGCCCTCAAAGCGTTCCAGCAGCAGCGCGGCATTATCGCCGATGGTGCAATTACCCCGGGCACGCTGCGCGCACTGCGCGAGGCTTCCTACACGTTGGGGGCCCGTGTGCTCTCGCTGCAGAGCAACCAATTCGTCGGCGACGACGTAGCGCAGTTGCAAACGCAGCTCCACGACCTCGGCTTCTACACCAGTCGCGTAGATGGCCACTTCGGCCCACGTACCCACTCCGCCGTGGTGAACTATCAGCTGAACTACGGGCTAACGAACGATGGTGTGGTTGGCCCGGACACGCTGCGAGCCCTGTCCTACCTAGGCAGAAGGATTACTGGGGGTTCCCCACAATCTATTCGCGAAAAGGAACAGATCCGTTCTGCGGGCCCACAGCTGAATGGCAAGCGCGTGGTGATCGATCCGGGTCTCGGTGGCTCAAATAAGGGATTTACCGTGGACGGACCCTACGGACGGATTTCCGAAGAGGAGATCCTATGGGATCTCAGCCGGCAGGGTAGAGGGCCGCATGATTGCCGCGGGAATGGAAACTATTTTGTCCCGCCCACGATCGGCAAACCCTACAAATCAAGATCGCGCTAACATTGCCAATGCTTTCGGGGCGGACGTCATGATCAGCCTTCGCGCCGACATTTACCCCAATGAGAAGGCGAACGGGGCGGCAACCTTCTACTTCGGCTCGCTGACTGGTTACTCGTCCATGGTGGGCGAGAAGCTGTCCGGCTTTATCCAGCGCGAGATTGTGGCTCGTACCCCTTTGCAAAACTGCTTCAACCACGGACAGACCTGGGACATCTTGCGCTTGACTAGCATGCCGACGGTGCAGGTTGTTCCGGGCTACTTGACCAGCCCGAAGGACGTACAGATCCTCAGTGATCCTGCGATGCGCGATACCATCGCCGAGGCGATTGTTGTGGCCGTGAAGCGCCTCTACTTGCTGGACAAGGATGTACACGCCACCGGCACCTTTAGCTTCGTGGAGCTGCTACAGGAGGAGCTTCCGAACAAGTAGGTTGGTCACCGGGCTAGGCGTGCTGGTGCCCTGGTTTCCGCCGATTACTGTAGTTAGTCTCTCCGGTCCATTGACCTGCTCGTGGTCTTCCTCCGCGAACTTGCCGAAGAGGGACTGACGGCCGTTAATCTCAAAGCGATACCGGGGGAAGCGCCGGTGGTGCTTCACCACCTTGAAGCCTTCCGCCTCCAATATGTCCTCGGAGAGCATGGGGGCGGTCTCTAGAGCATTTCGATCGCCGGCTAGGTTTTCCGCTGCGGTCTTCCACCCCCGATAGGACTCAGGTATGTACTTGAGGGAATCCAGCGGATTGTCGTCCAACTGTGTGTCAACGCCTTCGTCCAGATCTTCTACCCGCGCAAACGCTTCGACCGCTTTCACGCCGCGCCGATTTGCCTCCGTCAGTACAGTGTCAATCAGCTGATGCTCCAGATAGAGCCCCATATACGGTACCGCCACATGCACCGTGCTCAGCAGGATCGCGTCCGGAGATAGGGGAGCAGTCGGCAGGTTGTCGATGCCCTGCATGTAGCGGGACGGAGCAAAGAAGACTGTGGCAGCTGGTACCGGACGGGTTCCCGCGTCTCCCGTTCCGACGAAGGCTGTGTAGCCGCAGATTCCCCATTCCATCAGGACGTTCTGGAGCCAGACTTGCTTGTCGAAGACCGGATCGCAGTGTTGCCCCGCTCCCGGCTTGTAACCAGGCGGGAACGCCCAGAAAGTGGAGGCCGCCGCGCTCGCCTCCAGATCCTCGGAGCGCTGTGGAGTGATCGCTCGGATACTAACTTCCATCGGCGCTCCTTTCCTCGGTTTTCGCCTGGGTTGCCCACATGGCCGTATTTGCAGGCTATGTGCGCTGATAGTGCCCCGTAGTCATCTACGAAGATCCTATAGCGCTCATTCTTGTACCGTTGGAAAATGGACTAGTTTTTCTACGAAAAGCCCCCGATGTTTCACGTGAAACATCGGGGGTTCCGATCCGGCACATTATTGCTTAGTAGTGATTTTCTACGCGACGGTTAGCAGCGCGGCCGGGGTGGGCAGGCGTCTCATCGGGGTAACCAGCCGCCACGACAAGCGCGACCGAACGATCGTCGCGCCCTTCGAGGCCGATTGCCTTCTTCACGCCATCTTCGTCCCAGCCGGTGGTAGGAGAGGTCCCCAGTCCCTGCTCTTGCGCAGACAAGAGGAGGAATCCAGCGACCAGCATTGCATCCCGAATTCCGATCTCGCGCAACTTTTCAGGGGAGGCCGAACCGTTGAATCCCTTGACCTTCTCGGTTAGCTCTGCACCCAAGATCTCTTCCGCATCCTCGGGGACAACCGCCGAACGGCCGACAACGACGAAAACGATCGGTGCGTCCAGGAACTGCTGCTGGCCGGAAGCATCGAAAATCGCCTGCTTTACGTCTTGATCCTGGATCACAACCAGATCGCGCATCTGTGCGTTGAAGGCACTAGGTGCCTCCAATGCATTTTCGACAATTGTATCCACAACATCGGCAGGTACCGCCTTGGGTAGATACTTACGGGTAGCACGGCGACTAGCGATAGCGTCACTTACGCTGAGGGACATATCAACTCTTCCTACTCATTGGGTATCGATCTCGATGGGCATCGATCAGTTGTCTAGTGTTTTTTGAACTTCAGAAGCTCAATAATCCGGTCAAAGTCGTCCGGTCCACCGAACTCAACAACGATCTTGCCCTTTTTCTTCCCCATCTGAACAGAAACCTTAGTATCCAATGCGTCGGCCGCATTATCTACCCAGGTAGAGACCTCCTCTGGCAGCTGTTGAGGCTGGCGCGCGTTCGCATTTGAATCGGACGAGCCCTTGTCACCACGGTTAAGCAGCGTCACCGCTTCCTCCGTTGCGCGCACACTCAACCCTTCGCTAACCACGCGGTTAGCCAACTTCTCTTGTTCGTCGGCTCCCGACTTCAAGCCCAGCAGGGCGCGCGCGTGACCAGCACTAAGCACGCCGGCGCCAACTCTTCGCTGTACCGCCACGGGCAATTGAAGCAAGCGAATCATATTGGTAATCAGAGGGCGGGAGCGGCCGATTTTCTTTGCAAGCTGCTCTTGAGTTACCCCAAATTCTTCCATCAGTTGCTGATAAGCGGCAGCCTCTTCTAGCGGGTTCAGCTGAACACGGTGAATGTTCTCAAGTAAGGCATCCCGCAGCATCTCGTTATCGGCGGTCTCTCGCACAATGGCGGGAATAACCTCGAAACCGGCCCGCCCAGCCGCGCGAAGGCGGCGCTCACCCATAATTAGCTCATAGGTAGAGTCCCCGTCCGGAGCCATGCGAACCACGATCGGCTGCATAAGCCCGAATTCCTTGAGGGAGTGCACCAATTCTTGCAAAGCGTCTTCGTCGAATACCTCGCGAGGTTGCTTCGCGTTAGTGCGGATAGAGTCGAGCGGAATTTCTTGGTACGTAGCCCCAAATTCGCCTGACGATGTTTCACGTGAAACATTCGCTTCATTATCGCCAACCGAGCGAACCATGGAAGGGTCAGCGTCCGCACGGTGCTCATCGATCCCATGCGAGAGCGTTCCGTCACTGTGACGTTTCGAGGCCATACCCGAGGTACCCTCAGTCTCGGCTCCATGCGCGCTATTTTGTCCTTCGAACTTATGCGTTGCATCAGACATTGATTCTGACGAAGAGCGCGGAGGCCGTACGACGCTTAATGAAGCCTTCGACTTCGCATCTGCTGTGGATGCTTCCTCTACGGCGCCAGCCCGTTGCGAGCTAGCTCCGTTACCCGATCCGTTCCCCAGAACGATATCCGCAGCGCCGTCCCCCAGGGAAGGACGTGCAGGACCAGACGGGATCAACGACGCAAGCCCGCGGCCAAGACCACCACGACGAGTATTCCCTACAGCAGTGGGAGAGGGCATCTGTGGCTTCCGAGAACTTCCCGTCGTGCGACTCGCTCCAAGAGCCTGGCTTGCCTCCGAATTGGCTGCGTTCTCCTCGTGGCTAGGTTTGTAGCTCGGCAATGAGGGCTTCTGCTTCTTCGATGAGATTGACGACTCCGGAGATTGAATCTCCACGTTTTCTGCCTTCTTCTCAGCTTTGGAAGCCTTCTTAGAAGATTTGATATCGCCTTTATTGTTTTTACCCACTATTCAACACCCCCATCATGTAATTCAGGGGCAATCCCAATTGGGGCAGTTTCGGCGCTCGGCAGATAATCGCCACGCTGCGCAAACTCCTTCGCCGCATCGTAATAGGCAAGTGCACCGGGCGCTCCGCCGTCGTACTGCAGAACGGTCATGTTATAGCTCGGCGCTTCAGACACCTTTACGTTACGTGGAATGTGGTTATCCAGTACCACAGATCCGAAGTGCGTACGCACGTCGTCGCTAACATTCTGCGATAGGCGCGTACGACCATCATACATGGTCAATAGAACGCCTGAAATGTGAAGGTTTTGGTTCAGGTTCACGCGTATCATCGCGATGTTGTCAATCAACTGGCTCACACCTTCGAGCGCATAATACTCACACTGAATGGGGATAAGCACCTCGTCGACGGCGACCATAGCGTTAATTGTCAACAAACCCAGAGACGGCGGGCAGTCAATAAACACATAATCAAAACCGTGCTCTTCAAGCCATTCGTCGCTTATCGCATTAAGCAACCTATATTCACGACGAACCTCATTCACCAGATTGATCTCCGCACCAGCCAGGTCGATAGTGGCGGGTACGCAGAATATGTTTTCGTTCTCGTCGTTGGTCTGCATCACCTCGTTCACGGTCATCTCATTGAGAAGCACTTCGTAGGAAGAGGGCGTACCGGCGTGGTGTACAGCATTAAGCGCTGTAGAGGCGTTTCCTTGCGGATCTAGGTCGATCACAAGCACCTTCATTCCCAGCAGGGAAAGCGACCACGCCAGATTTACGGTTGAGGTGGTCTTACCCACGCCACCCTTCTGGTTCGCGATGGTTATTTTCCTGCACTTCTCCGGCCGCGGAAGTTTGTTCCGATTAGGGTTCTTCAAACGCGCGGCCTGTTGCGCGGCGCGTGCGATGGGGGTTTCATCCATGTCGAATTTCGACATCTACATCCAATCCTAAAATCGAAGACCGATGTTTCACGTGAAACATTGGGGTGTACGTAAAGAATAATGCAGCCTGCAAGAGGCCACAACGAGAGCCAACACTGGTACGCGTCCTGCTACAGCGCCAACTACATCCACCGGTGTTCGTTCAACGGAAGGAATCCTACGCAATTCCCAAGTAGGCACAGCCCAAACGGTTCAAGCGTACCGAACATAGCCGAAGGCATAGCGCCAAAAACCTAGACAGTGTGAGCGGAGGCAACTGACTACTTAATCCGCGGAATAGTAATCACATGGGTCGGCTCAGAAACTTTAGACTCACCCACCAGCTGAATGGTTCCCTGCCCTCCACCGGCCTTGCGGATCTCCTTCGAATCGCGTTCCAGCTCCTCGGCGACAGAACCACCTTTTAGCGCCTTCATAGCGCCGCCCACCCGCACGAGTGGCAGCGACCAGCGGGCGAGCTTGCCCAGCGGAGCTACCGCACGAGAGGTCACCACGTCAGCCCCACCGATCGCCTTCACAACATCGGCCTCCTCAGCGCGACCGCGTACGACCTCACAGCCCAACTCGAGGCGGTCACTGATCTCGGAGAGAAAGTTATACCGTCGAAGCAGCGGCTCTAGTAACTGGATGTGAAGATCTGGACGGGCGATGGCCAGAGGAATACCGGGTAGGCCGGCGCCGGAACCCACGTCGATAACTCGACTGCCATCCTCGATAACCTCGCCCAGTACTGCGGAATTTAGTACGTGGCGCTCCCAAATACGTGGGACTTCGCGCGGGCCGAGCAAACCTCTCTCAATGCCGGCGGTAGCCAGAAACTCGGCGTACTCCCGAGCGAGGGGAAGCCGATCACCAAAGACGTTGTCGGCAGCCGCTGGTGGTTCGCCAAGTGTGGGGCTTTGGCTATAAAGATCGTCTTGATTAGCCATCTAGACACTCCTTAAAGGGTCGGAGTTAAGGGCAATGTTTCACGTGAAACCCTGCAAACCGTTTCACGTGAAACATTCGACTACGAGTACCTAGCTCATTCTATAGGCCGCGCGACTCGGCGCAGCACCCGAGTAGGAACCCCGAGATAAAACAAAAACCAAAGAACCGCCACAAAGACAAAAGAACCGCCACCAAGAGGGTGACGGTTCTCAGGGTTGAAAGGTTCTGATGCAGCGAACTCAGATTACTTCCGCTTCTTACCCTTCTTCTTCGGATTGTCAGGTCGAGCGCCCACCTTGGGGGCAGAAGTGCGCTTAGCGGCGGCCACAGCCTCCTTTTCGGCCTCCTCTTCAGCATCCATCTTCTTGTAAAGGAAGAACTGCTGTAGGTACGACCACGTCATGTTGGTGACCATGTAGAGAGCAAGACCCACCTGCCATGCGAAACCACCCAAGAGATACAAAACAGGCATAAACCACAGCATCATCTTCTGCATCATGTCCATCTGCATCTGGGTCTGCTGAGCCTTTGCATCATTTGCCTTAATCGGGTTCTCCGCGCGGCGTTTAGCCGCACGGTCCATAGACATACGAGCAGAGAAGTGCATCAGCACAGAAGCAACAAGCATCATCGGAACGACAACCAGGATGATGTTCGTGCGAGTGAAATCCACAACACCGTCCGCCGAGAAAGCGCGGTAGTTATTTGGATCCATGGAGATAAAGCCTGACAGGGGAGTGCCGAAGATTCGAGCGTCCAGGAAGGACTGAACCTCGTCCACACCGAAGAAGTAGTTCGGGGTGTTTCGGGTCTCCTCGACCGACATGCCCAGCTGGCCAATGCCCTCACCCGTGCGGTTGAACGAACGCAGCACGTGGAACAGGCCCAAGAAGATCGGCATCTGAACCAGCATCGGCAAGCAGGAAGCCAGCGGATTAACTCCCATTTCCTTCTGCAGCTTGCGCATTTCGACAGCCAGGGTCTGGCGATCGTTTTTGTACTTGCGTTGCAGCTCCTGCATCTTCGGCTGCATTTCTTGCATCTTGCGGGACGAGCGCAGCTGATTGGCCATCGGCTTCACCAAAAGAATACGAATGGTGAACACGAGGAACATGATCGCTAGCGCCCACGTGATACCCGAATCCGGGCTGAGGACGTAGCTGAACAGCCTATGCCAGAACCACAAAACGCCGGACACTGGATAATAAATAAAATCCATGGCGACTCGAGGTTTCTCCTGAAATCAAACGTGTATGGCTCGTACGACCGGCGCCGCCGAAAGTACATTTTTTAATGTGAACGGACTAACGGTGCCGCCTGCCCCACGAGCACAGGGGACGACGAGGCGGGACTGGATCCCAACCTCCCGGATGCCACGGCCCACAGCGGGCCAAACGACCTAGCGTGAGCACTGACCCCTTAATCAGACCGTGACGGCCAATAGCGATTAAGGCGTAATTACTACACGTAGGTTCAAAACGGCACGTTGGCCCCATTTTAAGGGGTGAAACATAACTTTGGTAACCAAGGATGAATCGGCGAGCCATCCGGGCACCGAATCCCCGTTTCCGGGGTGCGTGAGAGCAAGACTCATCGGGAGAGTGCTCGTCGGATGCAGCTGCGCACATCCCCGATCAACTCCTCAACGCTCGCACTAGCGCTCTTCGGTAAAGCACGAATCACCACACATGTGCCGGCTGGAAAGTCGAGCTCGCCTTCCTCCAAAACAGCGCGGAAGGCGTGCCGCAGTTTCCGAGAGGTATTATGTCTGGCCACTGCGTTACCCACGGCCTTGGAAACAACAAGCCCCATACGTGGACCTGCCGTGGCCCCCTCCTGTAGCGGCACGGCAAGCTCCTCTGCCCGCGCGCCCCCCACTAAAACATGAACCACCACGGTGCGGCTGCCCTTCTTCCGACCCTTCCGTATCGTCTGCCCAAATAAGGCAGTCGACCGAAGCCGGTGCTGGGGAGCTAGCACTGTGGTGGCTCTTTCTTATTTATTGACGCCCCTACGACAATCCACCCCAAAGCAATTGGGGTGGAGGGGGACGTCTACGCCTAAGTTAGGCGGTCAGGGACTTGCGACCCTTGTTGCGACGTGCGGAAACGATGGCACGGCCGGCGCGGGTGCGCATGCGGGTACGGAAACCGTGCACGCGTGCACGACGACGGTTGTTGGGCTGGAAAGTACGCTTGCCCTTGGCCACGGTACTTCACTCCTTAACTTTCGCTAGCAGCAGACGCACCGCACGCGGCAACAGCAAAAGACCAGCGTATCCAAGGCTGGGATCATCGCTTAGGCCAGCGGCGCGCCCACAAATTTAAGTGGACAGTTGCACCGGCAATGTCCAGGAAGACTCGAGCCGGTACCAGAGGCACCCGATAGGCAGCGTGGTGAACTGCTGCCGTACGTGGGTTGCCATAGACGACTCAAGGATACGTGGTGTGACGGAAGTTATCCAAATTTTAGACAGACTTTTCCCTCCATAGCTGTAGGAATTTACGGATAACTAGAGGTCGATGGCTGGAACGAAGCAGCTCCCCGCCCTGGGAAACCCAAAACGATTATGAAGCCGTAAAGGTTGGAATCGAGTTCGTCAAATACGTAAACCACTTGTGGAAAACTCACTCACCCCCAAACTTTAAACCTTTACTTTAATCATCGTCTCCGCAGGTAGAAAGCATTTATGCGCTTCAATTAGAGTTATCCACAAGGAGCCTGTACCTTGGGGATAACATGTGAAGAGAAGTTATCCACAGGTGTGTATAACCGTGTGGATACGCAGGATAAGCGGCGTTTCGGACTGTGTACGAGGCCGTGAACAACGTCCAAACAACACGGAGGTGTGGACCACCCACGGTTTAGCCATCGTTAACCTCTCGGCCACCCCCGTATTCCTGGGAAATGCCACGAGGAATGTTTGCACGCCTCTCATCACGCCGCCCCAAGACAGCCTTGTAACCAACAACCCTTCTAGAGACACCCAACCCAGCCTGGAATTCTATGAGCAACTCGAACTTCTCCATCGAGGAACACTTCCCCGACATGTGGGATGCCATCATGCACGACTGGCTAGCCGATAGTTCGTCGGCCAACCCGGATCCGGATCTCCCGACGATTTCCCCGAAGCAGCGATCACTGCTGCGCAAGGTTAAGCCGGTAGGCCTCATGGGGCGAATCGTTGTGCTCGAAACTCCTAACAAGTGGACAAAGGAGTCGATCGAAAAAGACCTGATCGATCCCATCAAGCATGTCCTCAAAACTCGTCTGGATCTCGCCGTCAGCCTGGCCATTACCAGTACCAATGGGGAAGCCGCAGAGGAAAGCTCCAGCGAGGCCGAACGCGATGGCTCCGATGCTGGGGTTCCAAGCGATTCCGACGAGGGGGCGCTTGAAAGACGATCCGTAGCCACCGCCGACGATCTATCGAGTTCACAAGTAGAAGCGCTAGTCAACAAGGCCGAACAGAAGGACGACACAGCGCGCAAAGACGACACAGCGCGCGACGGGGTTGCTGCCGCATCCGAAACCGAGGAGGAAGCAGCACAGCGCCGTCGGGAACTCGACGCCGACGAGTTCGCCGGGCAATACGCTCCAACCGAGAACCGTATTGACCCGAACCCGTCTCCGACGCCAACCCGCTGGACGAATAAGGAATCAGCGCATCGGCCAGCTCCGCGGCACCACATTCCGTCGCAACAGTCTTCGAATTTCGGTGATGGGCTCGACGGGGAATCGCTGCTGAACAAGAACTACACGTTCGATACCTTCGTCGTCGGTTCCTCCAATAACTTCGCCGCTGCCGCGTGCCGTGCCGTGGCAGAGGCGCCGGCCAAGGCGTACAACCCACTGTTTATCTGGGGCGAATCTGGGCTGGGCAAAACGCACCTCTTGCACGCGATCGGGCATTACGCCAAGGAACTGCAACCAAACATGCGCGTGAAGTACGTCAGTTCGGAGGAGCTGACAAACGACTTCATTAACTCCATCGCAAACGACACCCGCGAATCCTTCAAGCGCCGCTACCGCAATCTGGACATGCTGATTGTGGATGACATCCAGTTCCTGCAGAACAAGGAATCCACACAAGAGGAGTTCTTCCACACCTTCAATGCCCTTCACCAGGCAAACAAGCAAATCGTGTTGAGCTCCGACCGGCCGCCGCGGCAGCTGACCACGCTGGAAGATCGCTTGCGCACCCGCTTCGAGGGTGGCCTCATTACGGATGTGCAGACTCCCGACCTGGAGACGCGCATTGCGATTCTGACGAAGAAGGCGGAATCCGACAATGTGCAGCTGCCAGAAGACGTGAAGGTGCTGATCGCGAGCCGTTACGAGAAGTCGATCCGCGAACTAGACGGTGCGTTGATCCGCGTGACGGCCTACTGCGCGCTGAGCCACGAGCCACTGACTGTGGAGACTGCCGAAATCGCCCTGCGTGACATCTCTCCAGCAGACCAGGATGTGGAAATCGTCCCGCAGCACGTGATTGAGGTGGTGGCTAACTACTTCAACCTGACCACCGACGAGCTAGTTGGGAAGGGAAGAGCAAAGAAGTTTGTGCAGGCCCGACAAATCGCCATGTACCTGTGCCGCGAATTGACAGATCTTTCGCTGCCAAAGCTAGGAAGTGCGTTTGGCGGGCGCGACCACACCACCGTGATGTATGCGGAGCGCCGAGTGCGTGAGTCCCTGTCAGAGAACAAAAAGGTGTTCGATCAGGTGCAGGAACTCACACAGAAGATCAAGTCTCATGCCCGGGATTAACCCCGCCTTCGAGGACGAGCACCCCCTGGCAGTGGCCTGAGTGCCGAGTTTCCCACAGTTTTCCCCAGTTTCGCTTAGTTATCCACAGGGTACTTGGGGATAACTTGCAAGGCGCTGACCTTTGGTAGACCGAGATTCAACCAAGTTATCCACAATTCCACAATGTTTTCCACAGATGTAATTCCAAACTTGTAATTCAAGGGGTAGTGGATCGCCTAGTCGGATCACGCCCCCACAAGCATTACGTGTCGTCTGGATCACAACACACCGCGGGACTACCTGGGGAAAACTGCACCTAAGCTGGGTAAACAACAGTGGACAAGTTGTGTACAACTAGCCACGCATTCGAGTTATTCACAACCGGATTTCGTTATTCACACTCTGTCCACCAGAACATCAACACCTCAACCTATGCCGTGACGTGCATGGATTAGGGTTTGTACACAGGATCCACAACACCTACTACGACTGCTATCTCTCTAAATAAAAGGGAATAAACAGAAATAGAGCTTGTGGGTTAATCTTGATCGAGACGACATCTCGAGGCCCGTCGGGCACTCGAGAACAACGAGAGCACGGAAGTTAAATTGAGCATGGATAGCCAGACAGTGAGTTTCATTGTTCCCAAGGATGACTTCGCATCCGCCCTCGCTTGGGTAGCTCGCTCCCTGCCCAGCAAACCCACCCAGCCGATCTTGCGTGGTGTGATGATTGTCGCCGACGACGACGGCCTGGAACTTTCCGGTTTCGACCGCGAGGTATCCACCCGCGTACGCATCAATGCCGAGGTCAACGAGCCCGGCAAGATTCTAGTGGCTGGCAAGTTAGCCTCCGATATCGTCGGATCGCTGCCAAATAAGCCAATCAACATCGAGTACGACGGCACTACCGTGACTCTCAAGACTGGCAAGTCCAAGTTCGAACTTCCTGCAATGACCATCGAGGACTACCCGGTTCTGCCGGAGTTGCCGGATGTCACCGGAACTATCGATCCAAACCTCTTTGCAGAATCCATTTCCCAGGTGGCCGTGGCAGCTGGCAGAGACGATACTCTGCCGATGCTCACGGGCGTGCATGTTGAGATCGACGGCGAAAATGTCATTATGGTTGCCACCGACCGCTTCCGTCTGGCAGTCCGTAACTTCCAGTGGAACCCCGCACAAGCGGATGCGCAGGCAAAGCTGCTTATTCCAGCCCGCACTTTGGCAGACACCGCGCGCTCTATGGATCCGGCTAACACCGATCCCATCGAAATTGCCGTGGGCACCGGCGAGGACATTGGTGCAGATGGCCTGCTGGGCATCTCTACCGAGTCGCGCCACACCACCACCCGCCTGTTAGATGCGGAGTTCCCTAAGTTCCGTCCGCTACTGCCGAAGACGCACACGGCTCTGGCCAGCGTTGAGATCGCCCCGCTACAGGAGGCCATCAAGCGCGTTTCCATCGTTGCCGAACGTAATTCCCAAATTCGGATGGACTTCAAGGACAACACCGTTACCTTGTCCGCCGGTGGCAGCGATGTCGGTTCCGCAACGGAAACCCTCGACTGTGCTTTTGCCGGCGAGCCACTGGTTATTGCTTTTAACCCGAGTTACCTCAAGGAAGGCCTGGCGGCCATCCACACCCCGCGCGTCGTCTTCGGCTTCACTATGGCCTCCCGCCCGGCAATTCTGCTGCCTGACCCGGGCGAACTGCCGGAGGCAGACGCAGAGGGCAACTTTGCTACCCCGGAGACGGACTTCACCTACCTGTTGATGCCGGTGCGCCTACCGGGCTAAGCCAGAGCCGATTCTTAGCTAACCGTGTATGTTTCCAAACTTCGTCTGAGCAACTACAGGTCGTGGGAGGAACTCGACCTGCAGCTCAGCCCTGGCATCACGATTTTTTCCGGGCCCAATGGCCACGGGAAAACCAATATTGTGGAAGCACTCGGTTACCTCGCACACTTGAGCTCCCATCGCGTGAACACCGACGCAGCGCTGGTTCGGCGGGGTGAAGACATCGCTAACGTCTCCGCCACGGCCGTAAATGGCGGTCGCGAACTCACGGCACACCTGGCTATTCGTGCACGAGGATCGAATCGCGCGCACATTAACCGTGCAGCCATGAATTCACCTCGCGACCTGCTAGGAGTGGTGCGCACTACGCTATTTTCCCCGGAAGATTTGTCGCTTATTCGCGGAGAGCCCGAGCAGCGGCGGCATTTTCTGGACACGATCATGATTGCCCGTTACCCGCGGTTAGCTGCGGTAAAGGCGGATTACGACAAGGCCTTGCGGCAACGCAATGCTCTTCTGCGCCAGTCCGCATTTGCCCTGCGCCTAGTGATCGGCGCGCCGAAGGGCGCCAGCCACAACCTGTCCGAGGAGATCAAGGCCGATGCGGAGTCTGCCCTAGCCACCCTGGACGTGTGGGATAGCCAGTTGGCCGCACTTGGGGCGCAGATTATGTCGGCGCGCGTGCAGATAGTGCACGACCTCGCCCCGCACTTGCAGCGGACCTACCAGGCGCTGGCCCCCCAGTCGCGCCCCGCCCATATGTCTTACACCTCTACCATCGACGCTGAACTTGCGGAGTTGGGCATTCACCTCGGAATCAGCGAACCAGACCAGCCCACCGCACTGCTCAGCCCCGAGATCGCCGAGGCTACCTTACTGCAGGCATTTGCTACCAAACGCCCACAGGAGGTTGAACGTGGCACTACCTTGCTTGGCCCTCACCGGGATGACGTGAAGCTGATACTCGGCCACCAGCCCGCGAAAGGCTATGCGTCGCACGGTGAATCTTGGTCTTTTGCTCTTTCGCTCCGGCTTGCCGCGTTTTTTATGCAGCGCGGCGATGGGGTCGAGCCCGTCGTGATTCTCGACGATGTCTTTGCGGAGCTCGATTCTTCTCGACGCCACCACCTCGTGGACCTCATCTCCAGCGCCGAGCAAGTTCTTATTACAGCCGCGGTGGACGAAGACATTCCCGCGGCCCTACGGGATGCGGCGAAGATCTACACTATTGATGAGTTGAAGGGTGGCGAGACTCATGGCGATTGATCCGGTAGCCGAAGCTCTCGCGGCCATGAAAAAGGCTGGCGGTACTCCGCAGGCGGAGTTGCCGACGGTGGCGTCACCAAGAAAAGACAAAAAGAAAACACCTCGTAGAGCCACTAAATATAAGACCCGCATGGATGGGCGCCTGGATCGCAGTTACCGTGATCCGAAGCGTTTCGGCACGTTGATTGGGCGAGAAATTAAGCGGCAAGGTTGGCAGCAGCGCGTGAGCGTGGCGCGGATCATGAATGCGTGGCCAGAGCTGGTGGGTGACAAAATTGCAGAGCACACGCGGCCGGTGCGCTACGAGGAAGACTCGCAGATTCTGGTGATTGAATGCGACTCGACCCCTTGGACCACGCAGTTGCGGTACATGCAAACCGTGATTTTGCAGGCCATTGCTAAGCGTGCGGGCGAAGACGTGGTGGCTCAACTGCGGATCGAGGGGCCCAACATACGTCGGCCGAAGTACGGTAAGTTGCGCGTGCAGGGGCGCGGGCCGCGGGATGACTTCGGCTGATATGTGCTGGGCTGAATGGCTCGAAACGGTCTGTCTAATGGCGCCTGAAGACCTCCAACGCGCTAGAATGGGGTGGTTATTTAGGCGCGCGAGAAAAGGAGTTTGACCCACCGTGGCTGAACCACAGAAGCAGAGCGACTACGGCGCGAATTCAATTACGATCCTCGAGGGCCTGGAGGCTGTTCGCAAGCGCCCCGGTATGTACATCGGTTCCACAGGCGAGCGCGGCCTGCACCACCTGGTGTGGGAGGTTGTGGACAACTCGGTTGACGAGGCCATGGCGGGATACGCCAAGGAAGTCACCGTAACGTTGCTGGCAGACGGCGGCGTGGAGGTCATCGACGATGGCCGTGGTATTCCGGTGGAGGATCACCCAACCGGCCCCCCGACCGTGCAGGTTGTTATGACTCAGCTGCACGCGGGTGGCAAGTTCGACTCAGACTCTTACGCTGTTTCTGGTGGTCTGCACGGCGTGGGTATTTCGGTGGTCAACGCCCTGTCTACCCGCATGGAGACGGAGATTAAGCGCGATGGCTACCTGTGGCGCCAGAACTTCACCCAGGCCGTGCCCGAGGAGCTAGAGAAGGTAAAGAAGGCTCGTGGTACCGGCACGAAACAGCGCTTTTGGCCGGACCCCGAGATCTTCGAGACCGTCGAGTTCAACTTCGACACTGTGGCGAAGCGTCTGCAGGAGATGGCCTTCCTGAATAAGGGCCTCACCATCAAGCTTGTCGACGAGCGCGAGCACCTTGAGGACGAGGAAGAGCTGGAAAACGCTGCCGAGGATGCGCAGGCGCCTAAGTCCGCGGAGGAGAAGGCTGCGGAGGCTGAGAAGAAGAAGGGTCCGCGCACCCGCGTCTTCCACTACCCGGAGGGCCTGAAGGACTACGTGGCCTACATCAACCGCAAGCGCACCGCGATTCACCCGACCATCATTTCCTTCGACGTTGTCGGCGAGGATCACGAGGTCGAGGTCGCGCTGCAGTGGAACAGCGGCTTTAGCCAGTCTGTCCACACTTTCGCGAACACCATCAATACCTTCGAAGGCGGTACCCACGAGGAGGGCTTCCGCGCGGCGCTGACCTCCCTGATGAACCGTTATGCTCGCGATCACAAGCTGTTAAAGGCTAAGGATCCGAAGCTCAGTGGCGACGACGTACGTGAGGGTCTGGCGGCCGTTATCTCCGTGCGCGTGGGCGATCCGCAGTTCGAGGGCCAGACAAAGACGAAACTCGGCAACACCGAGATCAAGGGCTTCGTGCAGAAGGCCGTGAATGAGCACCTGGCCGACTGGCTGGATGCCAACCCGGCCGAGGCAAAGGCCATCATCGACAAGGCAGTGGCCTCCGCACACGCCCGCGATGCAGCTCGCAAGGCCCGCGATATGGTGCGCCGCAAGTCTGCTTCCGACATCGGCGGCTTGCCGGGCAAGCTAGCAGACTGCCGCTCGCGCGACCCGAAGCTTAGCGAGCTCTACATCGTGGAGGGTGACTCTGCAGGTGGTTCTGCGAAGTCCGGCCGCGATTCCATGTACCAGGCCATCCTGCCGCTGCGCGGCAAGATCCTGAATGTCGAGAAGGCTCGCATGGATAAGGTGTTGAAGAACAACGAAGTTCAGGCCATTATCACCGCCCTGGGTACCGGCATTCACGATGAGTTCGACATCAAGAAGCTGCGCTACCACAAGATTGTGTTGATGGCCGATGCTGACGTGGACGGCCAGCACATTGCCACCCTGCTGCTGACGCTACTGTTCCGCTTTATGCGTCCGCTGGTGGAGGAGGGCTATGTCTACCTAGCCCAGCCGCCGCTGTACAAGCTGAAGTGGGCGAAGGGCGAGCCGGGTTTTGCTTTCAGCGACCGTGAGCGCGATGAGCAGCTCGAGGAAGGTCTGGGGCAGGGCCGCAAGATCAACAAGGACGACGGTATCCAGCGCTACAAGGGTCTGGGCGAGATGAACGCTAAGGAGCTGTGGGAGACCACTATGGATCCGACGGTGCGCACCCTGCGTCGCGTGGATCTGGAGGATGCCGCTGCTGCCGACGAGATCTTCAGCGTGCTGATGGGCGATGATGTTGTGGCGCGCCGCAGCTTTATTACCAAGAACGCCCGCGACGTGCGGTTCCTTGATGTTTAATCGACTGTTGTGAGCGATCCGAAACACCAAACGAAAACCACTCGAACACAACCACGCCGCGAGCCGATCTTGCTGCCGGTGACCATGGTCGACGGCACCACGTCGCAGGTTCGCCTGTTCCTGCCCGGTACGCCGAAGGTGGGGGAGGAAGGTAGTGACGCCACCGTCTCCGGCAGTACCGCGAACCCAGCAAACAGCCCGGCAGATGCCGCGTGGGATCGTGCCCGCCCCCTGATTGTGGTCTGGCCGGGCTTTGGAATGGGTGCCCGGTATTACGACCCGATTGCGTGGGAGCTGGCTGACCGGGGCTACCCGGTGATCACCGGCGAGCTGCGTGGTCAAGGTAGTTCCACGGCTGTGGCCACCCGCAAACATCAGTGGGGCTACCATCATCTGGCCTCTGAGGATTATCCGCGAACGATCCGGGCGGCGAAGGAGACGTTGGGCGTCGATAAGAATCACCCCACGTTAATGCTTTGCCATTCGATGGGTGGGCAGATCGGCGCGCTCTTCCTTGCGCGGCCCGAAGCCGCAGAGCTGGGTGTTCGTGGGATGATGGGCGTAGGCTCCGGTACGCCTTATTACGGGGGTTTCGAGGGCAAGCAGTATCGTCGCTTGCGCTACGGAACCTACCAGATCATGCTGAATATTCTGCTGTTCGGCTACCAGCCTGCGGGCGTGTTGGATATGGCGGGTTACGGGCGCCAGTCGGGTACTCACCTGCGCGAGTGGTTCCGCTATGGGCATACGAACCGCCTGCATAAGTTAGCGGATGCGGACATGGATTATGAAGTGGCGAAGAGATCTGTGCGTATCCCGGTACTGCTGACTCGCTGTGCGAACGACGAGGACTGTCCGATGGCTTCCGCGGAGAATCTGGGTTGGGAGTTGCCCGCCGACGTGGTGCAGGTAGAGGAGCTCGATTCGCAGCTGGGGCACAACCGCTGGGCCCGGGAGCCGCAGATGGTTTCTGATCGGCTGGAGCAGTTCTTGCAGGAGATGGCGGATTAGCTAGAGCTGTGCGGCCCATGTAGTAGCTTGGGCAGGCAGCAATGGACGCCAAAAACCCGCGCCCCTTCGAATGGTGAAGAGGCGCGGGTTAGCGGTTTCAAGCGAAAGACATGCTCCGCTTCACGCTATGGAAGCGTGGTTTATGCCTGGCGGCGGGAGAACATCATCCAAGCGCCAGCAACCATGGAGATCAGAGCCAGGCCGGCCAGGATGGAGATCTCCGGCTTAACACCGGTGTTAGCCAGCTGAACGTTGCGGCCTTCTGCCGGAGCAGCCTCTACAGCCGGAGCCTCAGCCGCAGGTGCCTCGGCAGCCGGAGCCTCGATGTCCTCCTTGGCCGGAGCCTCAGCTGCCGGTGCCTCAGCTGCCGGAGCCTCTTCCTTCTCGCCATCCTTCGGAGCCTCAGCCTCGTCCTCGGCCTTGTCGCCGGCGTTGCCCAGGACTGCACCCAGAACACCCAGGCCAACGATGGTGCCACCGATGCCTGCAGCGATCTTGTCTTCCTTGCTCATGTTGTCGGAGCCGTTTGCGCCGCCCTGGTTGTTGTCATTGTCGGAGCCAGCCGGAGGGTTCTGGTTGTTGTCATTGTCGGAGCCAGCCGGAGGGTTCTCAGCGGTCTGAGCGTTAGCAACCGGGGTCAGCAGGGCTGCGGAAGCCAGGGCGGTAGCAGCAGCGGTAGCGGTGATCTTCTTGGACAGCTTCATGTCTTTCTCCTTTGTGTGCGTGTGTAGCCAAAACGTTTGGCCTTTTCGGTGAAACGTCGAACGCAATTAAAATTAATGTCTACTTGCGAATTTTTCAGTGCTAGAAATTACAAAAATCCCTGCTTCGGCGGTTTCTCCAAGTAGATTCTTTAAATTGACTGGTCAGCGCGGTATTGCACATATGCGCAACTTTTCACACTAGTCACTTTGATTTACCCACGTATGGGGGAAGGAAAAGTCCCTTACCCAGGAAGTCATCTTTTCCAGACACTCCGGGGAACACATAAAAATACCCACCGCCGTACGGCCGGATGTAGTCAGCCAGCGGTTCGCCCTCTAGCCGCTTCTGCACGGTAATAAACTGCCGCTGCAGATCCTGCTGGAAGCACACAAACACCAAACCCACGTCCAGGGTGCCGTTGTCCAGCACACCATTGTCGTAGTTATAGGCACGCCGCAGCATCAATTGGTTCGCCGTTTCCTCGGTCCGCGGGTTCGCCAAGCGGATGTGCGCATCCACCGGAATCACATCCCCTGTGGGGTCATCCAGATAGTCCGGCTCCTCCCACTCGTCGCCGCCGGAAAGCGGCCCGCCGCTGAAGCGTTCGCGGCCAAAGATCTGCTCCTGTTCCGCGATGGAAATGCGATCCCAGAACTCCGTCAGCATCACGATCAGACGCACGGCCATGTAGCTACCGCCCGCTGCCCACTTCGGCTCGTCGCCGCCGGCCCACACCAGCTCGTCGTGCTGCTCGGGCGTGGGATTAACGATTCCATCCTTAAATCCCAGGTGGTTGCGCTGTGTGCCGCTCGGTCGGGGCGGGTTCTGGTAACCGGATTGGCGCCACCGCACCGCCATCGCTCCGCGCGTGTGCCGCAGAATGTCACGCAGCGCGTGCATCGCCGTATCCCGGTTGTGCGCGCAGATCTGCAGCACCAGGTCGCCATGGCACTGCGTGGGATTCAGCGAATCATCCGCGAAGGCCTTCATGGTCTTGAGGTGCTTTGGCTTCTTGGCCTTCAACCCGAAGCGATCGTCGAACAGCGTTGCGCCCGCCCCTAGCGTGATCGTCAGTCCGTCCACCGGCACATCCTCGCCCAGTTCCCCGGAATCCGTTGCCGGATACGCGATCCCATCGGGCGCCGCCGGACCCCCGGTGGTCAGCACGCGCGCCCGTTCGGTGATTGTCTGCAGCAACTCCTTTAGCTCCTCGTGCTTTTCAACCAGCACGTCCAAACCGCAGATGATCAGTTCTTTTTGCGGTGGCGTAATCACGCCCTGCTGGTGTTTGCCCTCAAATGGATAGTCGGGTAGCTCGTCGTTGCCGTCGTTTTCTTCGGCGGTGGCGCCGGTTTTTGCAAGGGTAGTGACGCCACCCGCTCCAGCCAGCCCCAGGATTCCGCCGAGCATGGTGCGCCTCGAAACCCGGGCGCCTGCGGGGCGGTTCTCCTGCTCGCCGTGGTCATCTGCGGTGGCACGGGAATGAAAAGGACAGTTCACTACATCCTCCTGATCACAGTCATCGTCGCCAGAGGGGCAAGCAGCTCGTTCAGCTCCCCAATGGCCGCTCCTAGTTCCCGCTGATCGGCCTGTTTCCACGCGGTGAAGGGCTTCTTTCCGTCGTATTTGGCGGCCATCTTCTTGGCTACCTTGTCCGTCCGATCTAGCTGCCTATCTAGTTCTTGCAGGTCCGCCCCGCGGTCTTCTACCAGTTCGCGCAGCGGATCGAGGGTAGAGCGGGTGGAGTAGAGTGCGGCCCGCACTGCGCTGCCCGTGATGTGGGCGCCGAAGTCGTTATGGCTCTTGAGGTCGAAGCGCTCGACCTCCTCGGTGACCTCGTGTGTTCGCAGGCCATAATTGGGTGCGAAGATCGCAAAATGCTCGATGCCGTCCGCCACTTCGTGGACGTTTTCGTTCAGATTCTCGGCTGGGTCGAGCAGATCGCCCATGGACTCGCCGTGCCACAGTCCCCACTCCAGCCGGTGATAGCCCGAAAGTTCCTTGGCCTGATTGCCGTTGGCCTTCGAACTGGTGCCGAAGTCCGCGATGTCATCCACCGGCCCCGGCCACTCGTGGTTGGAATCATCTAGCCTGCGGTAGGCCAGGTAAGCCGTCTTCCAGGCTTCTTTGGCGGCTGTGCGGTTGCCGGAACGCACGGCGCGCAACAGCGCGTCGTCTTTAAAAACCCACTCGCGCACCTGGGGTTTTTGTGCACGCGCGTGGGCGATGGAGACGGCCGTGACCTCTTTGTCCGTGATCGGTTTCATCCTGGGGGCGTCACGAATAGAAGAATCGGTGACCTTAAACTCGTCGCTAGAGATCGCCTTTTTGCCCTGGAAGACGCAGGCCAGGTGGTAGGTGCCGTTGGTGAGCTTCACGGACCAGGAGCGAGTGGCGGAACTGCCGATTCGCTCGAGGGTCTGATAGGCGAAACCGTCCTGGTCGGCGACGTAGACCGTGGTGGAGGCGTCCGCGGTGTTGGTCACGCGGATGTGGTTGAGGTCGCCGCGCAGATCGCCGGGGGAGGGGCAGGCGCGGCGGCTCTTGATGTGAATGTCGGCGTTAGCGTAAACGTCGGTATCGCCGGAACCATCGGCAGCGTTTGTGCCGTTGCCGCCAGTGCCGTTGTCGCTATCCTCGCTAGAGCAGCCGGATAGCAGCAATGCGCTCGCCGAGACAGAGGCCACGGCGAGGGCTGCGACAACCCGGGCGGACTGTCGCCGCGGGCGGGGTCGATCCGATGGTTCAGGGGAGGTCATGGCTGGTACCGATGGTGGCTAATAATGGCGCCTATTAGTTCTAGCTCTCGGATCCGCCCTTGCGGTTGGAGATCCAGGTGAGGAAGCCCAACACGATTACGGCCACCGCGCCCATGCCCAGCCAGGCGCCCAGGTGGTTGGAGTCATCGGATCCACCCGCAGCGTTGTTCTTGCCGTTAGAGGCTGCGGCGTTCTGCACGTCCTTCTCCGTGACCTTCGGGTCGTTCATGCCGTCGGCGACGTCCTTCAGCTTCTCGCCCGCGCGGTCGCTGTCATCCACCCGCTCGATGGAGTCGTAGTCCTTGGCGACGGTGCCGTCGGTCTCGTTCAGGAACAGCTTCTCCGCGCTGGCATTGTCGAAGTCGAACATGTTGTCCAGCGTGCCTGCACGGTTATCGAAGGTGTGCTTGCCCAGGCGACCCAGCCCCCAGTTCTCCTGGATGAACTTCGTCACCGAGGTCTGCTCGGTGTAGGTGCTGTCCACGTGGTTGACCTTGGAGTACGGGGAAATAACCAGCATCGGCTGGCGGGTACCCGGGCCACACTGGCCGTTCTCGTCACCGGCTACGCCAACCTTCTTGGCTGCGGTGGTGCAGATCTTGGAGTCGATCGGCTTTCCGGTTTCCTCCAGCTTGGTCGTGTCCTTGGAGCCATTCAGGATTTCCGGGGCTCGGTGGTCATACCAACCATCGGAGTCGTCGTAGGCGATGACAATGGCGGTGGAATCCCACTGGTCAGAATTCTGAATCTCGTTGATGTAGTGGGTCATGAAAGCCTGCTCGTCCAGCGGGTTGGAGTAGCCTGCGTGGCCGTCCTGGTAGTTGGAGGCCTTCAGGTAGCTCACGGCCGGCAGGTTGTTGTTCTCCAGAGCGGTATCGAAATCCTGCAGGTCGTACTGGTGGTTGGCCTGATCGGACTTACCAATCATGTCTGGGCTGCTGGGCTCCAGGTGGTGCGGGTTGGCGGTGGTGGCGAAGTATTGGAATGGCTGGTGGTGCGGGTTGTAGTCCGTCTTTTCCTGGCCCGTCAGGGTTTTGTGGGTGGCACCGCAACGCGCGCGGGCATCGTCCGTGGCCTTCTCCGTCGGTCGGAAGCCGCCCTGGAACCAGCCCCAGGTGATGTCCTTCTCGTTCAGCTGGTCGCCGATGTTCTTGTTGTGCAGCGCAGCCACCTCGTCGGTCTTGGAGGAAGAGCTGTTGGAGCAGTCGTCGTACAGCGGATCCGGGTCGCCTACGACGGTAACGGTCTTGCCGTCCTTGGATACACCGGCGAATTCGTCGGACTCACCCGGCTTAATCTTCACCTGCTCACCGTTTGATGGATCGTGGATGGTCGCGCCGGCGACGGTGGCGCCTACCAGGTTCAGCGCGCCGGGGGTCGACGGGCCGAAGATGGTGGAGTAGCTGTTGTCGTTCATGGCGAAGTGCTGCGCGTAGTTCCAGAGGCCGGTCACGGTGTTGCCGTCGTAGTAACCCATGGTCATGCCCGGGCGGGCGTAAAGACCCTCGTTTTCCTTATCCACGTCGGTGGAGACGGTCTCCGGGAACTTGTCCATCTTGCCGTTGTTAAAGGCCTCCTGCAGCGCGGAGTATTCGTGATTCTGGTCCACGGTGACGGCCTGATCTGGCCCCAGTCGGAAAGGCTTAACGGAGTTGGGGTTGTTCTTGCCTAGCAGATCTTCGCTAGCCAGGTTATTGACCTTTGGGGTGTCCTTCTTCGCCTTGAACTTCGGGGCATCTTGGTCGTTGGACTGTAGCTTTTCGCCGTCCTTGTTCGCGGCCTTGGGGTAGGTGCCGAAGTAGTGGTCGAAGGAGATGTTCTCGCTATAGATGACAACGACGTGTTCGATGGGAGTCTTCGGTTTGGCCTGAGCGTCGTCGGCGGCAGCAACGCCCATGCCGCCGGTGGTTGCGGCGACCAGCAGGGCGCTGGAGGCGGCCATCGACGCGACTTTGCGAAAAGCGGTGAGGGGCTTAGGAGAGTTCATTGTTTGGGCTTCCTCTTGCGATAGCGGTCATAGCTGCGAATCGGCTATGGCTGCAACAGGGTCAGTGTTTGACACTTCTGATCTAACTCCTGGTTCTGTGACCTCGCACGGCGAAGAGGGTGCATCCGCATGAGTTCAGCGGTTATTTACCCGTGCAACATCTCGAATTCACCTAACGGGGCGGGAAAGGTGGCGTCACAAAGCCTCCAAAGCGCAGGAAACCCACAACAAAGGGGTAGAATGGATAGGTCTGAAGGCTAAACAGAAAGGCTTCTCAAAACAGTGAGCGACGACAACAACGGTAGCGACAACCTCTTTGATCGAGTCACACCGATCGATCTGCAGGAGGAAATGAAGTCCAGCTACATCGATTACGCCATGAGCGTGATCGTCGGACGCGCCCTGCCCGAAGTCCGTGACGGTCTGAAGCCCGTGCACCGACGCATCCTCTACGCGATGTTCGACAACGGCTACCGCCCCGAGCGCAGCTACGTGAAGTCCGCAAAGCCCGTCGCTGACACGATGGGTAACTACCACCCGCACGGCGACAGCGCGATCTACGACACCCTCGTGCGCCTGGCACAGCCATGGTCTATGCGATACCCGCTGGTAGACGGTCAGGGTAACTTCGGCTCCCGCGGTAACGATGGCGCGGCCGCCATGCGTTACACCGAGTGCCGCATGACGCCCCTGGCGATGGAGATGGTGCGCGATATTCGTGAGAACACCGTCGAGTTCCAGCCCAACTACGACGGCAAAACCACCGAGCCGACTGTGCTGCCGTCTCGCGTGCCAAACTTGCTGATGAATGGCTCTGGCGGCATCGCCGTGGGTATGGCTACCAACATCCCGCCGCATAACCTTAACGAGCTGGCAGAGGCCATCTACTGGATGCTGGATAACCCGGAGGCCGAAGAGGCCGACGCGCTGGAGGCCTGCATGGAGCGGGTGAAGGGACCGGACTTCCCGACGGCCGGTCTGATCGTCGGCGACAAGGGTATCCAGGACACCTACCGCACCGGCCGTGGCTCCATCCGCATGCGTGGCGTGACCAGCATCGAGGAAGAGGGCAACCGCCAGGTCATCATCATCACTGAGCTGCCTTATCAGGTGAACCCGGACAACCTGGTGGCCTCGATCGCGGAGCAGATCCGCGACGGCAAGATTGCTGGAATCTCCAAGATCGACGATGAGTCTTCCGACCGCGTGGGCATGCGCATCGTCATTACCCTGAAGCGCGACGCTGTGCCGCGCGTGGTGCTGAACAACCTGTACAAGCACTCCCAGCTGCAGACCAGTTTCGGCTCTAACATGCTTTCCATCGTGGATGGCGTGCCGCGTACCCTGCGCCTGGACCAGATGCTGCGCCAGTACGTGGACCACCAAATCGACGTGATCGTGCGCCGCACCCAGTACCGCCTGGACGAGGCCGAGAAGCGCGCCCACATCCTGCGTGGCCTGGTGAAGGCCCTGGACATGCTGGACGAGGTCATCGCCCTGATCCGCCGTTCCCCGACGGTGGACGAGGCCCGCAGTGGCTTGATCGACCTGCTGGACGTTGACGAGGTTCAGGCCGACCACATCCTGGCCATGCAGCTGCGCCGTCTTGCCGCCATGGAGCGCCAGAAGATCATCGACGAGTTGGCGGAGCTGGAAGAGACCATCGCCGACCTGAAGGCAATCCTGGCTTCCCCACAGCGGCAGCGCGACATCGTTCGCGCCGAACTGGCCGAAATCGTGGACAAGTACGGCGACGAGCGCCGCACGCAGATCATCGCCGCCTCTGGCGACGTGTCCGAGGAAGACCTAATTGCCCGGGAAAACGTGGTGGTGACCATTACTTCCACCGGCTACGCGAAGCGCACGAAGGTGGATAGCTACCGCAGCCAGCGCCGCGGCGGCAAGGGCGTGCGCGGTGCCGAGCTGAAGCAGGACGACGTGGTCCGCCACTTCTTCGTCTGCTCCACGCACGACACGATCCTGTTCTTCACCAACTTCGGCCGCGTCTACCGACTACGCGCCTTTGAACTGCCGGAGGCCACCCGGACGGCCCGTGGCCAGCACGTAGCCAACCTGCTGGAGTTCCAGCCGGGGGAGCAGATCGCCCAGGTCATCCAGATCCAGTCCTACGAGGATGCCCCGTATCTGGTGCTGGCTACCGCACACGGCCGGGTGAAGAAGTCTCGCCTGACGGATTACGATACGGCTCGTTCCGGTGGCCTGATCGCCATCAACCTGAACGAGGGCGACCGGCTGGTGGGCGCGCAGCTGTGCACCGGCGAGGACGACCTGCTGCTGGTCTCGGAGGAGGGTCAGGCCATGCGCTTCACCGCTGACGATGCCACCCTGCGCCCGATGGGTCGTGCGACTGCCGGCGTGAAGGGGATGCGCTTCCGCGAAGAGGACCAGCTGCTGGCTCTGACGGTCGTGGCCGAGGATTCCTCCCTGTTCGTGGCAACCTCCGGCGGCTACGGTAAGCGCACTCCGATGGAGGAGTACCCGTCGAAGGGCCGCGGCGGCCTGGGTGTGGTCGCGTTCAAGTACGACAAGAAGCGCGGCAAGCTGATCGGTGCGCTGACCGTCAACGACGACGACGAAATCCTGGCCATGACCTCCAACGGAGGAGTGATCCGCACCGAGGTTCGCCAGATCCGCAACAGTGGCCGGGCGACCATGGGCGTGCGCCTGGTGGACCTGGCGAAGGGCAACGAGCTGGTGGCCGTGGATCGGAACGTAGAGGAAGAGGCTGAAGAGTCTGCCGAGGCCACTGCGAAGGCCGAGGCTGAGTCTGGCAAGGGCAACACTGGAAAGTAAATAGGCCGTTCCAACCAGCCTGTTCCACGTAGCCTGGCGGGAATTACCGCTAGGCTACTGTCGTAACGGCACGTTCGGGTATGACCGAGTAGCCCCGAACAAAGACGAGTACGGCAAGAGTACTGACAAGCACCTAAAAGCACGGAGATGCGATGACGCACCAAACGCCCCCGCCGAACGCCAACAATGCTGGGAAGGCGCCGAACGACAACAGCGACGAAACCGCCAAGGCTTCGATCCAGACACCAGCTAAGCCAGTAGACCCGGCCCAGAATCAGGCTGACAGTTCTGGCAAGCCCGCGAAAACCACCACGCCCACTAACCCGTCCAAGCGGGGCGTGCAGCGCACGGTGACTTACATCGAGCCGATCAGTGCCCTGAAGATGGCCCTCATCTTCAACCTGGCGCTGTTTGCCGTGTGGTTCGTGGCTATGGCGCTGATCTACATCATTCTTGGCGCAGCGGGCACGTGGGATCGTCTGGATTCCCTCATCGGTGATCTGACGAACTCTTCTGGCATGTCTGCCGGCATGTACTTCGGTGGCGTGGCCGCCATCGGCCTGTTCGAGGTCGTGCTCTTCACCCTTCTGGCGCCCATCGCCGCGCTGATCTACAACGCGTCGTCGAGCATCCTGGGCGGGGTTCGCATCCAGCTGGATCGCTAGTTCTTTGGTTCTTTGTGACGCCCACTTTCCAGCCATAAAAACCGCATCTGACCAGGCGATTTGGTGATTGGTTGGGTTGGTGGGTAATGTTTCTACTCGTTCGAGGGCCTATAGCTCAGGCGGTTAGAGCGCTTCGCTGATAACGAAGAGGTCGGAGGTTCAAGTCCTCCTAGGCCCACCAATCGAACACCTTTCGCTAGAGAGTCAAAGCATCTGATATAGTTTCGGAGGCTTCGTTCGATAGTCAAGGGGCATTAGCTCAATTGGTAGAGCATCTGCTTTGCAAGCAGAAGGTCAGGAGTTCGATTCTCCTATGCTCCACAAAACACAAAATCCCAGGTGGTCAGCCACCTGGGATTTTATTGTATCTGCGGCGGTCAGGGCGCTTTCGGGTTAAAGTTCCGCATGGTCTCCTGTAGATCCGAAAGTGCAATAATAGTGGAACAATAGCGGAACACTGTCCCGCTCTCTTGGGAGTGGCAGCTGAGCTTGGGGCTTGTGGGGGAATATGTAGCTGTGCTTAAAGTCCCAAACTCATAAATCAAGGTGTGAAACTGCTAATTGTTTAACTCCGTGCTGTCAAGGGGTGAATGCGCCACTTCGACCGGGAGGTAGTTGTGACGCGTTGGACTCCGAAGGATGTTAAGGATGCTGCTGTTGAGCGCGTGGTGGCAGGCGAGGCAGTTAGCCTGGTCGCGCGTGATGTGGGTGTAGGCCCCGAATCGGTTTACGGTTGGTTGAGGGTAAGAGGTGTCGAACCTCCAGGCAGGCGTGCGAGTCGTTTGCGTGATCCGTTTGTCCGTGAGGCTGTTGGGTTGGTGCGTGCAGGTATGTCGATCAGTCAAGCAGCACAGACTGTTGGAATATCGACTGGCTTGCTTCACAGCAGGTTAAAGAAAGCTGGTGTAATCGAAGTGCGGCCTAGACGCGCCCACTTGTCACCTGATAAACGTGCCCAGGCCGTGGAGCGAGTGCTTGCTGGTGAGAGCTGTCAGACAGTGGCTGATGCTATCGGTGTGCATCCTTCTACCGTGTATGGGTGGATAAGGAAGCAGCGGTATGCGAAGTTACGCCGGCAGCGACATCGTCGAACGCCTGATGAGGCGGTGGTGTCTTTGCCAGATACAGGCAAGAAGCTGGGTAAAGATTCTGTTATGCCAGCACCGATGAAAACTCAAGCCGTTGATGGATTTCCTAGCGGCGTATTCGACAAACACGCCTTAGTAGGGCGTGGTCGCAGGCTTACTGTTGAAGACCGTGTTGCTATTGAAGCGGGATGTCGTGTCGGTGATTCGGCACGAGCCATCGCGCAGAAAATAAATAGGCACCACAGTGTCGTCGCTCGTGAAATCACCCGTAATGGTTGGAAGATCGTCGATGAGGACGGCACAGAGCAGCTGCGGTATAACGCCCACAACGCTGCTGTTTCTACTGCTGGTCGGATGGTGCGGCCAAAACTACGCAAGCTCGATGAAAGCCCAACGCTTCGGGGTGTAGTAGTCGATTGCCTTGCCCGCAGGTGGTCACCTGGGCGCATTAGTGCATGGCTTGAGCATGCTTTCAGCGATGATGAAAGCATGCGTATTTCCCACGAAGCGATCTACAGTGCCTTATACATTCAAGGCAAAGGCAGCCTGCGAGCCGAGCTTGAAGAAGTCATGAAGACTAAAGACGTACTTATCCGCGGCGGCTCAACACGCAAGCGTCGTGCCCGAAACGCTGGCGTGTTAACCGGTCGCCCTTGGATCAAAGGTGCTGAGATCACCCACCGCAGCCCGGAAGCTGATGACAGGGCTATTCCCGGGCACTGGGAGGGCGACCTTGTTATTGGTAAAGGTGGCAAAAGCGCGCTGATTACCCTAGTAGAGCGCACCAGCCGTTACACCCTGCTTGGACACCTTCCCGATGAGCACAGTTCACACACCGTGGTCGCAACCCTGCAGGACATGGTCAAAGACCTCAACACCGAGCAGCTAAAGACCATCACATGGGACCAAGGCGCAGAAATGGCTGTCACAGCACAAGTCCAGATTAAAGACGGCTGCCAGGTGTTTTTCTGTGAACCGCACTCACCGTGGCAGAGACCAACCAACGAGAACACCAACGGCGAGATCAGGCGCAGGTTCTACAAAAAGGGCACCGACTTTGCCACCGTCACACCCGAACATGTCGCGTGGGTGCAAAATGAGCTCAACGAAACACCCCGACAAATCCTCGGCGGCGCAACCCCACGTGAAATACTTAACGAACTATTCAAGCGTGGCGCATCCACCGCTTGATTCCGCCCTCTTTAATTTGCACTTTGAGGTTCAAACTGTGAATGAGCAGGTAGTGAAACTATGAAACGATTCGTTGAAAGTCGCACTTTTATTCAAAGTTTGACACTTTGATTCTCAGTTTGAAGCAAAGTCGGAATCCTTGAGGAGACGGCTAGGCAGGGAAGTTCTACGCATTGTCCGTTAGGTCATCACTCTTGCCTGTTTGGCTTTCCTTCTTGCTTTCAGCGATGCGTTTACGAAGGAACTTGGCACGTTCGCTGTCGCCGTAACCGTGTCGTTCCAACACTTCCAGTACAGCTTCGTCGCCGGTGATTTCTCCTTGGAAGATACGTCGGACGTCCTCTTCGTCTTGGGTTGTCATGGTGTATCCGGCCATGGTCATGGAGGCGCGGACAGCGGCTACTTTTTGATCTTCGGTGCGATTGTCGGCGGTCATGGTGTTGCCTTTCGAATTCGACGGTGATGTCGTCTAGATCAGTCAGAAGTCACTCGGCTTGTGTAGGTCTTTTCGCAGCCTCTACGCAGTCCTGCATGGTTAACTCGGATCGTTTTCCAGCTGCCTGGTCGGCGAGCGCTTGAACATCTTCGGCAGTAGGCTTCCACCCCTCATGAACTCCGAGCGCTAGGGCTTCCGCAAGGTCGGCGCGCTGAGTGGGGTCAAGTGGTTGGAACTGCTCAGGGAAGGCGTCTATCCACTGATCGACGCCTCGAATGGTGTTGAAATTGACGGCCACGTCTTAGTCCTCCATTTCGGTGGATGTATGCGTACTTTACTTCGACTTCTTGCTCTCAGCGATGCGTGTGCGGAGTTCCTGGGCACGTTCACTATCGCCGTAACCGTCTCGTTCTATTGCCAGCAGTACAGCTTCGTCGCCAGTGAGTTCCCCTCGGAACATCCGGCGGATATCTTCTTCATCTTGAGCAGTCATCTCGTATCCAGCCATCGTCATGGAGGCCCGAACAGCGGCTGCTTTTTGATCTTCGGTGCGATTGTCGGCGGTCATGTCGTGTTCCTTCTGATCTGCTGTGCAGTTGTCTACGGCGGGCAATTGCTTGGGCTTCTTTGGTGGGTATAGAACTCAGTTTAGTGGCGGGGTGCGACGTCCCAGTTGGTATGCCATTCAATAATCGAACACTTATCTGCCGGACTTTCTTGTAGCGAAAGGTCTGTGGGATACCGCAGATCCCGCCAGCACTACCCAAACGTCAGTGAGTAGAGCTCCACGCCCTTGCCAGCCTCCACGCTCAACTCGCCCTGTTGCTGCTCGGGTCCGCGCAGGATATCCACCGTGCCATCCGACTTGATGGGGAAGCGGCGGGTAGTGCCGTTGCCGTAGGTCACGGAGATCTCACCCCGGCCGGAGACCACTAGCTGCACTCGCTTGGCCTGGTAGTTCAGGTGCAACATCGCTGGTTCATCCACCGGACGGATGGATTGCTCGGCCAACTCCCACTTGCCCTCCAAGCTGTAGTGCAGAGCCTCCGGCTGCACCTTCGCAAACTCGTGGGTTCCGTTCTTGTACTCACCCGCGGGATTAGAAAAATACTCCGCACGCCGCGTGCCCAGGTACGTCTCCGGGTTCCGCTTTTGGGAACTGGTGGCGTCATTAGAAGAATCCCCACCTTCCTCTACCGGCGAAGGTAGCTCGATGCCCGGATTGGCCGCCGAGAGTAGCTCGCGCACCAGGTGTTCGGTCTCCGCATAAGCGCCTTCGCCCTCGTGGATCTGGCGGACCTTGCCCGTGTGATCCACCAGGTAATGCGCAGGCCAGTAGCGGTTATTGAAGGCTCGCCACGTGGTGAAGTTGTTGTCCTGCGCGACGGGGTAGTGGATGCCCTGGTCGCGGATGGCGGCGGTGACGTTGGAGGCCTCGTGCTCGAATGCGTACTCCGGGGCGTGCACACCCACCACCTGCAGGCCACTGTCCCGGTAGCGGTCGAAAAGCTTGGTGACGTGCTCGTTGGCGCGCTGGCAGTTGATGCAGGCATAGGCCCAGAAATCCACCAGGGTGATGCTCTGCTTGCCGTTTACCTTCGCCGGGTGGCGCGGATCCACCGGCGCTTCGGTGTTCTGCCAACCCTCCAGACCGGCGAACGCCGGCACCGGGCCGCAGTCCTGCAACTCGTCGGGGGCAGAATTGCGGCAAGATTCCAAGCTGCCGTCGCCGACGCTGCCACCGCTGCCGTTGGCCTGCTGTATCGCATTCTGGGTCCTGTCCGAAGCGTTGAACTGCTCCTGCACGCCCGCGGTCCAATCCGGTAGCGCCCGCTGCAGCGCCGCCGGAGCGTTGAACGCAATCGCCACAGCCAGCACGATCACCAGCGCACCCGCACCAAAAGAGATGCCCTTGCGGTGGGAACGTACGAAATCCGCCCGCGTACCGATCTGCTTGCCCGCCAGCGCGAAGAAGAACAAAGGCGTACACGCCCCGACCGCGAAGCTGACCGCCAGCGCCACGCTGCCCCAGCCGATCTGCCCCGTCGCGCCCGCCACGGTCACCGCCGCCAACACCGGCCCTGCGCAGGGCGAATACACCGCACCCAGAGCCAAACCAATGCCGAACCCGGAGCCCCCGCCCGTCGTGATCCGTTGAATCCACCCCGGAATCCGGATCCGCGCGAAGGGCCGTTCCAGCTGATCACCCAGCGCGGGCCACAGCATGCTCACGCCCACGAGCACCAGCAGCACCACGCCCGCCCAGCGCAGCAGATCCTTCGGCAGCCCCAGTGCGCTGAGTGCCAGTGTGCCCAGCAGTGTGACCAGCGTAAAGCTCAGTCCAATGCCCGTCGCCACCAGCCACGGCTTACGCCGCTTATCCGCGCTGACCGCTAACACGATTGGCAACACAGGCAGAATGCACGGCGAAAGTCCCGTCACTAACCCGCCGATCAACCCAATCAGCGCGATGTCCCATCCCATGTTCCTGTGCTCCTTCTTCTTTCTTATTGACGCCCACCGCGCGTGTGGCCGGGGCGCTCATACAAACGAGTTATGTGAATGACTACGGAGCACAGGCGGGAAATGGATTGGAAAAAATTTTTTTAAAGACTTCCAATCCGGTGTGGGGGAGGGCGCCGTATGTACCAATGAAGCGACCCTGCGACTGGGTCGTGTGGAATAGTTCGCTACCTCGAAGGAGCAGTACAAATGATGATTCTCAAGACCAACTCTGCAGCCAATCGTGCAGCCGGATTCTCTGCGGGCCGTGCCGCCATTGCCGTGGCCCTGACCGGCGTGATGGGCTTGGGCCTGGTTGCGTGCAACGATGACGATGACGCTGCGGACTCCAAGATGACCGGAACCTCTTCTTCTGAAATGACGAGTGAGAGCAAGATGACTGAGGAGAAAATGACCGAAGACATGAAGGGCGGTGACCAAATGTCCGGCAAGACGGAGAACATGATGGAGACCGAGGAGAACATGATGCCGGACAAGCCTGCAATGTCCGAGAAGATGGACGAGAAGATGTCCGACAAGATGGAGGACAGGACGGAGAACATGATGGAGACCGACGAAAGCATGATGCCGGACCTGCAGGGCAAGCAGAACCAGTAGATAGCTAGCAGGTCGTAGGCCTGAAGGCACTACGATGAAAATGGTGGCCATAGTCGATAGAGAAACTCTCGAGAGTTTGATGCTGCTCGCCCAAGAGGGCGATGCGGCGGCTTTCGCGCGCCTTTACGACCGGATCGCCCCGAACGTTCTGGGACTCAGCCTGCAGATACTCCACGATCAGGCGCAGGCAGAGGAAGTAACCCAGGAAGTATTCATCGAAATATGGCAGCACGCGGGGGACTTCGACCCAGGTAAAGGGTCCGCGAAGGCCTGGATCCTCCGCCGCGCAAGGCTCCGTGCCATTGATCGCGTCCGAAGCGCCATCGCCACCTTGAAACGGGATGACCGGGAGGCCTTCCTGGTGGCGTCAATAAAGAAAGAAAGCGTGGAAGACGAGGCCTTAAGGAACGTGCAACGCCATACCGTGCGGACTGCGCTGGAGATCATGGGCGAGCCGCACAAGACCGCAATTCTGTTGGCCTACTTCGGCGACATGACGCACGCGGAACTGGCGGAAGCCACCGGCGTGCCGCTGGGAACTGCGAAGACGCGCGTGCGTGACGGGCTTCGTAAGCTAGAGAAGATCCTTAAGGAACAACGCGACGCACTGGCGGAAGGGGGTGCCCGATGAACGACGAGAAGCCGGACTTCGGCGAGCTAGAAGCCGACCTGGCGGATTTGGCCGAACCTGTGGCACCTCCGACACAGTTGAAGTCGAACATTTTGGATGCGATTGCTTCGGGCGAGTATCCGCAGGTCGCGCCGAGTGATGAGGTCGCGCCGGGAGAAGACAACGCAGCAAGCAACGTAGTGCCTTTGTCGAAGGCTGCTGGTTCCCGCCGGGGGTTCGCACGCACTGCCTTTGCCGCGGCTGCCGCAGTCGTCCTGGTGGCAGGCGTGGGAATCGTAGGCACCACCAGCGGGCTATGGGGCGGCGGCGAGAACGCTGACCTAGCCGAGAACAACACGAACCAGTCCGTCGAAGATGGTGGGGCAGACGCCCCAGAGGTGTTCTCGGACGCTGAAGGTACTGGTCAGGGCCCTAGCGACGAACTGATGCAGGGCAAAGAAGCGGAAGACCATATGCACTCGATCATGGCGATGGGTGACGTGCGCAGCGTTTCGCTGAAAGCCGATGGTTCGACGCTGGACGTGGTGGTCTCGGAGGAAATGGATTCCGGCGGGGCGATGGTCAACGGCGTGCCAGTGTTGAAGGACGGCATGGGCGCCCAGGTGTGGTCCATCGACGAAAGAGGATCCGCCCGCTCCGCAGGTGTGATTGGTCAGGATCCGCACGACAATGTGTGGATGCCACTGCCGGCAGACACGATAATGGTGCGCGTCACCGAGGAGCCGATGACCGGAAGTAAAGAACCGGGCGGGACGGTCTTGGCCGAGGGGAAGCTTTAGGCGGGATGACCAATGCGTCGATCACCTACTGGGATGAGAAAGAGAACCGCATTCAAATTGATGGGGTTTCGGCTGATTGGAGGCAAAGTGTGTATCTAGAAGACGACTACTTGGCATCGCATACCTGAATAGATTCCGGATAATCCATATATTCTCTACGCTCCACGTGGTGGTGTCCCATCGGCAGCAAGTAATGTTGAAGAAGCGAGCTAGACAACCCCCAACCAACGGAGCGCCACGACCCATGACCAGCATGAACACCACGTATCGCTACACCGACCCCTTCACCGGCACGCCGCAGACCATCGACGGCCCCGAGGGCAAGGCATACCTCCTGGTCGAACGTGGCGAAGAGGTACGGGTCGGTGATCCACTGGAGTTCTACAACGATCGCGACAGCGCCCGCGAGGCCGTCATGGCCCGACTGAATGAGAAGGCCCGCACCCTGCGGGACTACGAAAAGTACTACGTCACCCACGCCACCTTGCGCGAGGCGCAGTTCTAGGCACTGCGTTAACTAGGCGACTATCCGGCAAACCATCCCATGCGTACACTGCGGCGACGGATCTTCCCAGCCCTGAAACGGCGGGCAAAGTGGGCTTCCCTCACCACGCTGTCCTACTCTTTCCGGGCCACCGCCGGCGCTATTGACCTCTACGCCAACCTCTTCCCAGGCGTGCGCCTAAACAGGCGCTATGCCTTGGATCCTCGCCGCGGCTTCGCCATCATCGGCGCGGAGATCGGCATGTGGAATGCCTTTTCGCCCTCCCTACTTCCGCACCCCTGGTGGGCGGTTGCTGGCAATGCCTCCACGTCGCAGGCAGTGGGTCATCTAAACGGCACCATCATCGCCAACGCAGTGCTTCCGGCCTTTCGTGCCGCTGGCCTGGACCTGCGGGAACTGGTAAACAAGCCCGGCTACCGCGAGGCTTACCGTGCCATGCACGCTGCCTTCACCCTGGCAACCGTTGCCGCTGCCTATCGCTTTTACAAACGGCAGGGGGACTCTGCCGAGTTGGTTCACAGCCAACGCCTGGGTGCTCCCTCTGCCTTCGTCGGAGTGGCCGTCAGCACCCTCGGCTATGGTGCGTTCTTACTGCTCGGCGAGCTACTTCAATCCAGTTTCGACCTCACCCGGCATTCGCTACGCCGGTTCGTCCCCGCTCCTGTGGCGGTGCCTGTAGCCGCGGGAGCAGTGGGCGTCATTGCGTATCTCATCTCCGACAAGATCTTGCTGCGGCAGTTCCTGGAGAAGTTTAACGAGAAAGCCGAGCTCGTAAATCGCCGCGTGTACTGGGGTTATCAGCAGCCATGGGAGCCCGAGCGGTCGGGTTCGGTGTGGTCGTACGAAAGGTGGATCTCACTCGGCGCCCAAGGTCGCGTGCTCGTCGGCGGTGGCCCCAGGGCGCGCGACATCACGGAGGTCACGGGCCTGGACGATGTGCATGAACCGATCCGCATCTACGGCGGCCTGGCCCCCGGGCGAACGCTGGAAAGCATTGTTGAACTCGTAAAACGGGAGTTACTGCGTACCGGTGCGCTACACCGTTCAGCCATCATCATCCACACCTCTACCGGCACGGGCTGGGTGCCGGACTGGCAATTGGATACCGTGGAGTTCCTTACGGGTGGAAACTGCGCCAATGTGACCATGCAGTATTCCTACGTGCAGTCGCCCGTCGCTTATGCGCTGGATCGCGATACGCCGGTGCGCGCCGCGAAGTTGCTTATTGACGCCGTGTTTGAGTTGCTGGACGGCATGCCAAATGCGCCGAAGGTGTTTGTGACGGGCGAATCTCTGGGAGCGTATGGCACGGCGGCAGCTTTTGACGGGCTGGAGGACATGCTGGCCAAGCTGGACGGGGCAGTGCTTTCCGGAGCGCCACGATTTACCAAGATGATCCGCGAGATCACGGAGGGCCGTGGCGAGGGTTCGCCGGAGCGACTGCCGCTCTATGACGGGGGACGTCACGTGCGTTTCCTCAGCCACTCCGACCATCTAGACCATGATTGGCGCGGACAGGAATACGCCGAGCAGTGGCAACACCCACGGGTCGCGGTAGTGCAGCACGCCTCCGATGCAATTGTCTGGTGGGGTCCGGAGTTGTTTTGGCGGGAACCGGATTGGCTGCGCGAACCGGGTGCCAGGGGAGTCCCGGCGCCAGCCACCCAGCACAGTGACGTGGTGGATAAGCTGCGCTGGATTCCGTTCACTACCGGCTGGCAGGTAGCGATGGACATGCTGAACTCCAAGCAGGCTCCGGAAGGTCACGGCCATAATTACCGTGGCATCATGGTGCCTACGTGGGAGCGCATCCTCGGCCCCGATCTGGTGCGGGTGCCTCTCGACCCTGCGTTGCAGAAACGCATCACCGATTGGATTACAAAGCATTCACGGGATACGCGCCGGGAAGAAGACCGCTTCCTCGATCGCTTTGGTTTCGGGGTAGCGCGCGAGGACTAGCTTGCCGACTGGGGTTGGGGGGCTACTGCGGCGGGGTGAGGTAATCGTCGATGGGGCGTGCAATGGCTTGCCGCGCACGTTCCTCTGAAACACCCAGCATTCGCAGCAGATCGAGCGCAAGATCATCCCCAGCTGTTCTGCTATTCAACGTCGGATCCTGATGCAGGCGCTGGCCCAGCATCGCGGAAGCTCCAAAGAGGATCGCTGCTGCTGTTTCGGTGCTTGCGACGTGGAACGATCCATCTTCCAGGCCTGTGCTGATACGCTCGCGCAGCTTGCGTACCAGCTCGTTGGGCATGGTGTAGAAGTCCGGGGAGCGGCGCACAATCGACTTCGACAGTGTCGGCACTAAGCGGTGCGCGTACGCCAGGATGCGGATGTTCATGGCCGCCGCATCGATTGAGTCCAGATCCTGGTCCGCCGCCAGGTCAAAGATGCTGGCCAGGTTGTTTACCGCGTACTCCGCGACCGCGTCGAAGAACTGCGTGCGGTCTTTAAAGAAATTGTAGAAGCTGCCGTTGGATACCCCGGCCTTTTGGGTAATCGCCAGGATGGAAAGATCTGTCTGCTCCTCCGCAATCAGCTCGATGCCGGCGCGCAGCAGTGCCTGTTTAGTCCGCTCGCGGCGCGTATCCGCCTGTTCGCTGCGGTTGAAGATAGCCTGCATCCACGCCGCGGTATCGATGTGTTGTTCGCCTGCTCGCACGCGCGGATTCACCCCTCTTTTGCTTAGTGACGCTTACCGCTTTAACCACACCCGCCCCAGCATCGCTGCCATTGTGGGTATGCATAGCTTTCTTTCAGGCTAACCTATCGGCTTCCAAGGTGGCCAAAAGAGCTACTCGAAACCTACTAGAAACAAATTTCGAGCCCCTGACCTGAGACAAACAGCGTACTCGAAAATGTTTCGAGTAGAATGCCAGATTGTGAGTGTGCAGCGAAACTTCCACGAGGAGCCGGACCAGCTTCTGCAGCTCCCCGAAGACCAGTGGTTCGAGCGCAAATCTTTCCGCATTAAGCCGAAGGACTTGGCTAAGACAATTGTCGGCATGGCCAATTCTGAGGGCGGAGTAATTGCGGTTGGCATTTCGGACCGACAATTCGAAGGAAAGCCGACCGCCACCCAAGATAATGCCTTGCGACAGACGTCGTTGGATCACACGGATCCGACGGTTCGCGTCCGGATCGAGTTGTGCGACGTGGATGGCCGTACGCAGGTGTATCTTTTCCACGTCTTGCCCAGTGAGCGGGTTCATTACCTGAAATCAGGGGACTGCTTCTTGCGAGTAGGCGATGAAACGAAGCACTTGAGGGCTGATGACATTCTGGAGCTTCGTTATACCAAGGGTGAGCAGCAATACGATGCCACGGTTCCCGCAAACGCCACTCCGAACGACCTCAACATGGGTCTGGTTGAGACTTATGCCGAGACCATTGGTTCTTCGAGTGCCGAAGATGCTCTGAAGGCGCGCAACCTGGTTGACCGAGAAGGCAGGCCACGTTCTGCCGCGATATTGCTTTTCGGACACAATCCTCAAGAGTTCTTCCCGAACGCACACATCCGGGTTTTACGCTTTGGCGAGGATGAGCGATTGCCTGGTCAGATGCAGCAGTTGATGGATGACCAGCGTTTTGATGGTCCGATACCGCAACAGATTCAAGCAGCTCAGGATGCAATTAGCGGAATACTGCCAAATATTCGACGGCTCACCGGCGCGGGTCTATTCGAGGATGAGAACCTTATCCCCCACGACGTTTGGCTTGAGGGGTTGGTCAACGCGGTGGTGCATCGCTCGTACAGCATGGTTGGGGATCACATTCGTTTCGAAATTTTCCCGAGCCGGATTGAGGTCTCTAGCCCGGGGCGCTTCCCTGGCCTTGTAGATCCGACTAAACCAGAGTCCATTGCCCGCTTTGCGCGCAACCCTCTGATTGCGCGAGTAACCGCTGAGCTCCGCATTGGCCAGGAACTGGGCGAGGGAATCCGACGTATGTTTGCAAGCATGCGGCGGGTTGGATTTGCTGATCCGGTATATACGCAAACTAGTGGCAGTGTAGTTCTTTCATTGACCGCAACACAGCGTTTAGATGCCCAAGTGCTGGGTGGTCTCCCTCGCCATTCCGAGGATGTGTTTGCTGCTCTAGAAATGAGTGGTCGGCCAATGTCCACGGGTGATGTTGCAGAGGCGCTGGGCTTGTCGGCTCCTCCAGTGCGCCGTGCATTGCAGGCTATGCGTGACGCTGGGTTGGTTCATTGGCGCGGAAATGGACCGCGCGATCCGCGCGCCGTGTGGTCCGTAAAGGGGCCACTTAGGTAGCTAGAAAAGTTACTCGAAACGTACTCGAAACCTACTAGAAACAAATTTCGAGCCACTGACCTGCGATAAACAACGTACTCGAAAATATTTCGAGTAGAATGCTAGACGATTTGGCTCCCAAGCGTATCGAGTAGTGCCACCGCCTTTACTAGCGTTTCCTGGTACTCCGCCAGCGGATCCGAATCCGCAACGATCGCGCCGCCGACTCCGAAAGAGCACTCCGAACCATCGTCGATGAGCGTGCGGATCGTGATGTTCAGCTCCGCCGCGGCGTTCGGCGAGATCCAGCCAATTGCGCCGGAGTATAGTCCGCGCGGCCGTGGCTCAAGCTCTTCAATGATCTGCATTGTGCGGATTTTCGGCGCGCCCGTCATCGAACCACCGGGGAAGCTGGCCTCGATCACGTTGACGGCCTCCAGTCCCGCGCGCAGCTGCCCAGTAATGGTGCTGACCAGCTGATGGACGTGCGAAAAACTCTCCACCGAAAATATTTTCGGCACCTTCACACTGCCCGGTACGCACACTCTTCCGAGGTCGTTGCGCAGCAGGTCAACGATCATCAAGTTCTCCGCCCGGTCCTTGGGGTTGCTCATTAGTTCCTGACGCCCCCTCGCATCCGCCGCCTCGTCCTCCCCACGGGGACGAGTGCCCTTGATCGGCTTGGCGGAGACCTCTCCCTCCGGCGAAACCTTGAGGAACCTCTCGGGGGAGGCGCTGAGGATGTGAAGTGGCGCCTGATCAGGGCGGCTAAAGCGCAGAAACGCACCATAGGGAACTGGACTTACTTCGCGGAGCCGCAGGTAGGCCAGTAATTCCGGTGACGGTGCGTGGGGCGAGTTCGCGCCGGGTTGCTTGCCGGGGTGTAGTGCTGGATGCTCGCCAGGCTGCTGAGTGAGCCGCGGGTTGACCAGCTCCCGCAGTGCCGGTCCGCGGGCGGTATTTGTCAGGCACACCTCGTAGCTATCACCCGCGGCAATGTAATCCAGGCAGCGCTGGATGCTCGCCAGGTACTGCCGCTTCGGCTGGTCGAAGTGGAATGTCGCCGCGCGTTCGGCGGGTACGCGCTGAGGGGGCGTGAACTCGGCGGGCACCTTGTCGCGGATCGGGGTGCCACCCGGAATGGTTTCAGGTTCCGCATCATTCCTCTCGGAGATCTCTACCGCGATCCGATTTACTTCCGCGACGGTAGTGTCTAGCCATTCCAGCTGCTCGGCGTGCGCGTCGCGAGTGTCCCCGCTCGGCTCCGGCAGCAGCGCCATTGCATAAGCCCGTGCGCGGGTATGGTCGACCACCACCGCCCGGTCAGCAAAAAGCAGAGCCGCGTCCGGGTGTTCCCGTCGAGTACGGGCAATGTCCTCGATCCCGTATCCCAGCGTGCCTACCCAACCCAATGCGAAGTCGCATGGCCAGTCTGCCGGGATCTCCACCGGCTCGGCAAGGGCAGTGCTGAGCTGCGCGAAGAACGCCGCCGAGCTGTCGACCTGTGGCAGCCAGGTCCGGGCGAGGGGGCCAGCGCTGTTTGCCAGCACGCTGAGGGTACCGCCGTTACCGGAGGAATCCAGCCAGGCGGCCGTGGGGGCGTCGTCAAATAAAGACAAAAAGACCCGCGGCGCGACATGTCCGGTGATGTCCCGAGTTCCTGCCGGCGGCAGCGGGATGGTGCGGAATGTGAGGCGGCGCGGGGTCATGTACGCCATTATCGCGCGCCGGGTTCGGCACGCGATCTGGGGGTACAAGTTAGAGGCGGTGCTTGCCGCCCTCGTCCGGATCCTCGCCCGGGCCCTCGGTCAGCGGGAAGTCCGCCTCGGCAGCGTCGGCTGCATCGGTGACGTCCTCTACGTCCGCCGCGCCCTGAGTGCTACCTGCCTGCGGAGCAGCCGGAGCGCCCGGGACAGCCACGCCCGGTGCGGGAGCGCCAGCTGCCGGTGCGGCTTCAGCGGGGGCAGCCGGAGCGACCGGTGCAGCCGGTGCAGTGGCTGCCTGCTCTTCCTCGGCCTTGCCCTGAACCTTCTGCTGCGACTTGTCCTTGACCTCGGCAGCCTTCGCCTTGGCCTTCTCGGCTGCGCCGGTGGCCTTGTTTGCGAAGTCCTGCACCTTCGGGGAGTTCTGCGGTGCGTTCTCGCCGCCACGCAGCACCTTCAGCACCGCTGCGACTGCGGCAGCCAGCACAGCCACCAGCAGCAGCTTGCCGAACAGTCCGCCCTTCTTCTCCTGCTTCTTCAGCCCCTTCTTCTCGGCCTTCGCTAGCGCCTTGCTCTGCGCCTTGTTCGTGGCGCGGGTGACCTGCTTGTCCAGCTTCGCGGCACGCTTGCGGGCATCCTTCTTTGCACCCTTAGCCTGCTTCTGTGCGCGCTTGGCGGCCTGCTTCTTGGTGGCCTCCAGCTTCTTGGACAGCTGCTTGCGGTTCTTCTGGGTGGTCTTCGCCAGTTCGCTGCTGCGAGCCTCTGCCTCGTCACGCAGCTTGCTGGTGGCCGCTTGGCCGCGCTCCTGCAGATCCTGCGCGTTCTCCTTCAGTGCTGCAGTCAGCTGCGCGATCTTCTGCTCGCGCTTCTTAGCCTTCTTGCCTGCCTTCTTCTCGGCCTTCGCCTGCGCCTGGTCGAAGCGATCGCGCAGCTTCTGCGTGCGCTTGTCGATCTTCTTGCGCAGCTTCTCGGTATCCACGCCGAGCTTGTCGGCAAGGTCGGTGTTGTTCAAGTCCTCACCCTTCTTCTTTAGCGACGCCACCATCCCAGCAGCCCCACCTTCAACCTTCGCAGCCTGCTTCGCCGCCTTGGCCTGTGCCTTGTCGGCCTTTGCACGAGCCTTGGCAGCCTTCTCGCGAGCCTTTTCAGCCTTGTCGGCCTTCTTCTGTACCCCGGTGGTGGTCATATCTGCAACGTCCGCCGCGGTGTACTCGTCGGAGTGGTGCACCTGGTGGTGGGCACGGGCGGCAGCTGCCGCGCGAGCCTGTTCGAGAGCCGCCGCAGCGCCCTCTTCCTTACGCATACGCTCCGCCACGGCCTTCACGTGAGCGGGGGATCCAGCAATAATGCCCTCGCGTTCGCCGTCAGTGGCCAGGTTATCGCGCAACTGCTGCAGCGCATCGAACTCTTGGCGGCGCTTAAACTCCTTGCGATTGTTCATCATGGTGCGACCCTGCTTGGCGCCGCGCAGCGCCAGCTTCAACGTGGTGGGGTTCATCGTGCGAGATTCTCCTTGGAGATCTATTCGAATGAGTCAATGTAAATCTGTACTTGCACCCATCCTAAAGAAAAATTCCCACACGGGATGTGCAATACCGCATTTAAGTTATGTAAGCGACAGATGTCGCCGCCAGTTTTCAGTACAATGGATCACCGTGACTAACAAGACTGCAACCGCAATTCTGCACACTAACCACGGCGACATCGCCATCGACCTGTTCGGCAATCACGCGCCGGAGACAGTGGCTAACTTCGTCGGCCTGGCTAAGGGCACCAAGGAGTACTTCAAGCCCAACGCCTCTGGCACCAACGAAGGCCCGTTCTACGACGGTGCGATCTTCCACCGGATCATCGATGGCTTCATGATCCAGGGCGGCGACCCGGAGGGTCGCGGCATGGGTGGCCCGGGCTACCAGTTCGGCGACGAGTTCCACCCGGAGCTCCAGTTCGATCGCCCGTTCCTGCTGGCCATGGCAAACGCTGGCCCCGGCACCAACGGCTCCCAGTTCTTCATCACGGTGACGGCCACCCCGCACCTGAACAACCGCCACACCATCTTCGGTGAGGTCACGGATAAGGAATCCCAGAAGGTCGTTGCCAAGCTGTCCCGCGTGGCCACCGACCGCATGGACCGTCCGAACGATGACGTCGTGATCGAGTCTGTCGAGATCCAGGAGTAAAAGCTCCTTGTCGCGGCCGGAAACCCGAGCCCGCCGACGATACAGTCGGTATTCCGTCACCAACGTATTCATCGCAGCGTGCTGCCTTGTTTACGTGGTGACGGTTTTTCAATCTGGAAACATCGCCAGCCCCCTCGAAGGCAGCTCCGCTTTTGGCCTTGGGACGTCTAACCTGGGGCTCGAGCTGATCTTCAATGCCGCCAGCGTCACCATGCTGGGTGAATGGTGGCGAATTCTCACCGCCGCGTTCGTTCATCTAGGTCTGGTCCACCTGGGTTTTAACATGCTGCTGATCTTCCTGATTGGTCGCGAGGTGGAACGCTACTACGGGGCGATCGTCATGCTCAGCCTCATCGTCGCCAGCGCCGCTGGCGGCGCGCTGGCCTGCATGTACTTTCAGCCAGAGGTGCCCGTGGGTGGCGCCTCCACCGTCGGCTACGGGCTGTTTGCCATGCTCATCGCCCTATCTCGGACAGAGAAGCGCGACTTGCGCGGGCCGATCGTCTTGCTGCTGGTAAATCTCGGATATTCCGTCCTGCTCTCCAATGTCTCCCTGTGGGGGCACATCGGCGGGCTTGCCGGGGGTACCGTCATCGCACTAGCTATCAGTTCCGCAGGGGCGGAAGGCACTGGGGGCGTGGGGGCGTCAACAAGAAAAAAGACCATCGCAGCACTAGCCGCGACGGTCATTCTGGCCTTCACAATATGGACCGGCCTGGGGTGGCACTACTAAACAGTGCCGAAGGGGAGGTAGCCCGGAGCTACTTCCAACCCATGGTCATCAACAGACCCACGATCAGCAGGGCGAAGCCGATCAGGTAGTTCCATGCGTTAAGGTCGCGCATGAAGGGGATCTCTGGGCCGGCGATGTAGTTTACAACCAGCCAGGCCAGACCCAGAACCATCAGCGCAAGCATCAGCACGATGTACCAACGCGGGGTACCACTGGAGTTCAACTTCACGGGCGTGCGACGATCCGTGGAAGAAGAGGAACTGGAGTAGTTCTCCTCAGCGGAATTAACCTTAGACTTTGGCATTGTTCAAAAACCTCGACGGGATTGACTGCGAAGCGGACGGTATGCGAGGTACCGAGCGCCCATGGGCAAAATACGTACCAGCTGATTTTAGCAGCACACCACGGCAAAGCGACGCACGCTGCACGCTAAACTCTTTGCTATGCGCATTCTCGTGATCGACAACTACGACAGCTTCGTCTACAACCTCGTGCAATACATCGGGCAGTTGGGGTTTAGTGGCGATAATTGCGTGGTGTTGCGCAACGATGCCCCCGAGCTGACCGGCGCCCCAGAAACCGGGGCAGGAAGCGGCGAAGATGGGCTCGCAGAGCTGCTGCGGGGCTTCGACGCGATTTTGCTGTCCCCCGGGCCCGGCGAACCCAGCGCGGCGGGGCGATTGTTGGATGTGCTGAAGATCGCTGTGGAACAGCAGATTCCCCTGTTGGGTGTGTGCCTGGGGCACCAGGCGATCGGCATGCACTTCGGCGCGTCCGTCGTGCGGGCTAATGAACTTTTCCACGGCAAGACCTCGCCCGTGTCCCACGACGGCACTGGTGTGCTGTCCGGGGTGCCGAGCCCGTTCCGCGTGACTCGTTACCACTCCCTGACAGTCGATCCCGCGACGGTACCGGATGAACTACAGGTCACGGCCACTTCCGACTCTGGGATGATCATGGCGATGCGGCACAAGACGCTGCCCGTCCACTCCGTGCAGTTCCACCCCGAGTCCGTTATGACGCAGTACGGCCACCTGATGCTGGCCAACTGGCTCAACGAGGCGGGGCGACAGGCCGGCACTGGCGACGTTGTGCCTGCTGAGGTGGTGGATCGCCTGGTGCAGGAACAGCTGGAAGTCACCGGCGCGATCAGCGCTGAGGCGTCCATGCTGTAGTACCGGCGCCGGCGTCGGCGCCGGCGTCTGTGCTGGCGATGGTACTGGCGACATTCCGCCGACTACGGCAGGAGGTTGAAGACGTACACCGTCACGGTGATGTCCTCGTCACGCTTGATTACCTCACCACTGTGGATGGACTGTTGTGCAACCTCGTCTACGCGACCCAGATCCGTGGTGTTCTTGTTCTTTCGATGCAGCTGATCCGGGGTGCCTCGCCAGCCGGCGGACTGCAGCTCGCGGAAGACCTCGTCGAACTTCTTGCCCTGTAGGGAAGGCATCTCGAACTGGTTGCCCAGGGATACCTCCAGCGTGATTTCGCTGCCCTTAGCCAGTTTTTCGCCTTCGCTGCTAGCGGAAAGCACCTGACCCTTCCGTTCCACGGAATCCACCTGGTTCACGACTACCTTGAAGCCGGAAGATTCCAGGTTCGCCCGGGCATCCTCGACCTGCTGGCCAGTGACGACCGGCACGCGGACATCCTCCGGGCCGGTGGAGACCGTGATCGTCACCTTCGTGCCGGCGGAAACCTGCGAACCCTGCGGTGGGGTCTGCGTGATGATCTTGCCCTTCGGCACATCATCGCTGGCTTCCTCCTTGACTTCCTGGTTCAGCGCCAGCTTGGCACCCTTCAGCAGCTTTACCGCTTCTTCGGTGGTTTTGCCGGTCAGATCCGGCACATCGGTGATCTCGCGGCCGCTGGAAATGAGCAACTTGATCTCGCTGCCACGCTCAACCGAGGCATTGGCAGCTGGATCGGTGCCGATAGCCTTTCCGCGCGCGATCTTGTCGTGCGTGGTTTCTTCGACAGTCACCTTGAAGCCCGCGTCCTTCAGCAACTTCTCGGCTTCGGCGCGCTCCTTGTTGGCGACGGTCGGAATTTTAACGTTTTCGGCCTCAACGGGCTTCTGTCCAGTTTCGTCGTCGTCGGTAAACGCCTGGTATGCAAAGTAACCACCGGCGACTACGGCTGCGATGCCAGCCACCCATGCGATGGGTGCCCACCAGCGGCGTTTCGGCTCATCGTCGTACTCGTCATAGTCGTCGTATTCGTCGTAGTCGCGGTAGTCGTCGTAGTACTCGCCCTCCTCGTCCGCATAGTCATTGTCGTCGTAGTACTCGTCGTCGAGGCCAGGATCGTAGTTGTGCGGCAACTCATGTCCGGCGGCAGCCGCCCCCGCACCCGTGGCATTGTTCTTGCTGGTGGGAATCACGGAGGTCTGCGGGTCGTTACCCCAACCCGCGCCCGCAGCCAGACCGCCCGCAGCCAGACCGGCTGCACCGGCTGCGCCCGCTATACTGGCGGCCCCGGGGCTCGCCTGGTGGGAACCCGCGGTGGCCGAGTCGGCGTCATTGGTATAAGCCTGTGCCACCAGCGGCAGTTGGTCCTCGGAAAGGCGCTTGAGGTCCGTCGACATCTCTTGCGCGTCGTCGTAACGATCCGACGGCGACTTAGCCATCGCGGTCAGGGCAATAGTGTCCAGGCTTAAGGCCTCGCGCTTAGACAGGTGCATGTCCGGCACCTGCGATGGAGCCTCTGGGTTCTCCTGCACATGTTGGAACGCAACGGATAGCGGCGATTCGCCGTGGAACGGTGCCTGACCGGTGGCCAACTCGTAGAACACGCAGCCCGCGGCGTAGATGTCGGAGCGCGCATCGGCGGACTGGCCGCGTGCCTGCTCGGGGGAGAGGTACTGGGCGGTGCCGATAACGGCGGCGGTTTGCGTCATCGCCGAAGATCTGTCGCTCAGGGCACGGGCGATGCCGAAGTCCATCACCTTCACCGCACCGGTATTCGTGATCATCACGTTCGCGGGTTTGATGTCGCGGTGAATAATGCCGGCCTCGTGGGAAAAGTACAGCGCGGAGCAGACCTGGGACATGATCGAGGCCGCATCGGTCAAGCTCATCTTGCCGGATTCCTGGATGATGTCGCGCAGCGTATCGCCGTGCACGCGCTCCATGACGATGTACGGCACAGCGCCATCTTCGTCAGGGGTCTGGCCAGTGTCATAGACCGCCACGATTGCGGGGTGGTTCAGCTTCGCGGCGTTTTGCGCTTCGCGGCGGAAGCGCTCTAGGAAGGTGGTATCGCGCGCCAAGTCGCGGCGCATCATCTTTACCGCAACGTCGCGACCCAGCAGTTCGTCGGTAGCGGCGTACACGTCGGACATGCCACCGGTTCCGATGGTGGCACCGAGGCGGTATCGACCACCCAAGGTTGTGCCGTTTCGGTCCACGCCGTTGCTCCTTTGTCTGCGTTTGTCTGCGTCGGTTTACGTTTGTTTACGTTTCTGAACTTCTGTGCTCTAAATGTGGTCTAAATACGCTCTTTATCTGTTCTATGTACGCCGTATACGTAACTGCGCTTAGTCCATCGGGTCGCTAGATAGGTCCCAGAGTAGTTCTCTAGTCACTTTAAATAACAAATCTTAGTCGAATTTGCTGTGCGGACATAGTCATTCACCCGAGTACACCGATGTTTTTGCCTTCTTTCCTTTTTTCTAAGAGTGCTGTCATCCGTGGCTTACAATATCGGCTGGCCTTCGGGGCCAACCACCATATCGCCCGGCTCCGGCGACATACCGCTGTCCGGGGAGGTCGCGTTATCGTTCGTATTGGGGGCATCCGGCTGGTTCGGCTGGCCAGGTGCTTCGGCGCCCCCATTGCCACGGGCGCCACCTGTAGAGTTGCCGCCCTGGCCACGATCAGCGCCATTGCCGCTGCCGTTACCGTTCCCGTTATCGCCGGTGCCAGCGCCGTCATTACCGTTGCCGTTGCCACGTTCGCCACTGTTCGGGAGGGACGGGAATTCTGGGAAAGAAGGCCGGTTCTCGCGCGAAGAATCGGGCCGCTCGCTGGTAGTTTCTGGGGAGTTCTCGCGGCCGTCGGTTGTGTCCGTCGGAACTGGGTTCACGGGCGCGGGCGCGCCGCCGCCCGGGTCTGCTGGATCGTCCTCACCCGCAGTGCCGGTGGTTACCTCGTTCGTCACAGTCATCGTCTCGGGGTTCGGCGCGTTATCGCCGCCGCCATCATCGCCACTGGTCAGCAGGAACGTCGCCAGCGCCAACATCAGAATGCTCACCAGCGCCAGCACCGCGATGATCCAGCGGTTCTTTTTTGGCGACGCCCCCTGCGCCTCACCCACCCCATGCGCCATCGCGGGAGTACCAGCGCCCGTGGCCGGAGTGTTTCCGAAGTATCCGCTGGAAGGAACGCCAGCGCTCAAGGCTGCTCCAGACGGCTCGGGCGTGGAAGGTACACGCGTACCCGGGCCGCTGGCGACGTTGCCCAGCTGTTCGGTCAGTGGGTGCGGTTCGGTGCTGACGTCCGGCACATTGTGCGGGGAGGGCGGACGCTTCCCTTCGGCCACCATCACTGTCGCGGCGGTGAGCTCTGCGCCATCGGCGTAGCGGGTGCGCGGGTTCTTGCGCAGGCACACCCTGATCAGTTCCCGCAGGTTCGGGTCGACATTCTCCGGCAGTTCCGGGGGATTTTCGGAGATGTGCTTGATGGCCACGGACACGGTGGATTCGCCAGAGAACGGACGGTAGCCCGCCAGCATCTCGAAGCCGACCACGCCCAGGGAGTAAACGTCGCTGGCCGGGCCGACCTGCTCGCCCTGTGCCTGCTCGGGGGACACGTACTGGGCGGTGCCGACTACCATGCCGGTGCGCGTCAAGGGGACTGCGGCAGCGGCCTTGGCAATGCCGAAGTCCGTGATTTTCACGAAACCGTCGGAAGTGATCAGCAGGTTACCCGGCTTGATGTCGCGGTGGACCAGTCCGGCTTCATGGATGGCTTTGAGCCCCGCGGCGGTTTGCGTCAATACGTCCAGGGCCAGGTTCTGCGGCAGTGAGTTCTCGCGCGACAGCACGTCGGCCAGGGATTCGCCACGGATGTACTCCATGATGATGTAGCAGAACACCGTGCCGTTATCCGGATCCTCGACTTCGCCGGATTCGTAGGTGTTCACCACGTTCGGGCTGGCGAGATCCTGCGCGGCGGAAGCCTCATTGCGGAAGCGCGCGCGGAACTCCTCGTTCTCCGTGTACTCGGGCTTGAGGATCTTCACGGCCACATCGCGCTGCTGCTCGAGGTCTTGGGCCAACCACACGGTAGACATGCCACCGCGGCCGATGATCCACTGCAGTTCAAAGCGCTCGCCCAGCAGCCGCTGGGTGCGTTCGATTTCAGTGCGGTCGGGTTGCCTGGGATCGCTCATGGCTACTGCTGCTCCTTTTCAGCTGCATGGATGACAGCCCGGCCGATGGGGCCGGCCACTGAACCACCGGTGGCCGCCTGGCCGCGGTCGCCACCATTTTCCACCAGAACGGCTACCGCCACATCGGCGGTGGTGGAAAACGCGATGTACCAGGCGTGTGGGTTGGAGTTCCGGGAATCCTCACCGTGCTCGGCGGTACCCGTCTTGGAGGCGATGGAGGAATCGCCACCGGCCCACTTTTCTGCCTCCACCATCAGGTCCTTCAGCGTATCGGCGGTCTTCTGCGGTACCGCGCGGGTCGCCTTCTGTGGCTTGGTCGTCCGCAGAGTGGACAGGTCGCGGCCGGTGATCTTGCTGACCAGGTACGGCTTCATGCGCACGCCCCCGTTGGCAACGGTCGCGGCGATTACTGCGTTTTGCAGCGGGGTCAGCGCCACATCGCGCTGGCCGATGGAGGACTGGCCCAGAGCTGCGCCGTCCGGGATTTCGCCCAGGCGGGAGGGCTCTACGGGCAGACCCAGATAGTCGTCTTCGCTGCCGATGCCAAAGGCCTCGGATACTTTCTTGAACTTGTCCGCGCCGTGGCGGGTGGAGATATCCACGAAGGCGGTGTTGCAGGAACGCTTGAAGGCCTCGCGCAGGGTGGTGGTGCCACCGCCGCCGCAGGCCGCGCCACCGTAGTTTTCCAACGTCGTGGCTGTATCCGGCAGGGTGATCTGCGGCGCGGCAGTCACGGAGGTCTCTGGGGTGTCGCCCTCTTCCAGTGCGGCTGCGGTAGTGATCACCTTAAAAGTTGAGCCCGGGGGTTGGATCTGCTGCGTAGAGCGGTTCAACAGAGGGGCGGACTCGTCGCTGGCGTAGTTTTCGAAGTTTTCCTTTGCTTGCTCTGCCGGTGGGCCAACGATCTGCGCCGGGTCGGCCGATGGGGTGCTGGCCATCGCCAGCACCTCGCCCGTCGTGGGGCGCAAAGCCACCACGGAGCCCGAGTAGCCCTTGTTGGCCAGCTGGTCGTACGCGACTTCCTGCACCTGCGGGTTGAGCGTCAGCTCCACATTGGCTCCTCCACTTTCCTTGCCCGTCAGCATGTCCCACGTGCGGGTGGCAAACAGCGAATCATCCTCGCCGGTCAGGATGGAGTTCTGGGACGACTCGATGCCAGATGCACCGTACTGGTCCGACAGGTAGCCGATCACGGAGCCGTACTTCGCGGACATGTACGGGTACTCGCGGTCGTAGAAGTCGTCGGAATCTTTCACCGACTTCGCCAGCACCTGATCGCCGGCGATGATGCTGCCACGCTCCTTTGTTTTGGCCTCTAGGAATTGGCGCGAATTCAGCGGGTTCTGCGCCAGCGACTTCTGCTGGAAGGCCTGGATGTAGGTCAGGTTTGCGATGAGGGCGACCACCAGGATGAAGCTAAATATGGCTACCGCGCGGATGGAGCGGTTCATGCTTCCTCTCCTTCCTTGATGGCGAGGGGAGTGCGGGCGTCGTGAGAAATACGCAGGATAATCGCCAACAGTATGTAGTTTGCCAACAGCGACGAGCCACCGTGCGACAGGAACGGCGTGGTCAGGCCGGTCATGGGCAGCAGGCGGGAGATACCGCCGGTGACGACGAAGACTTGGATCGCGATCGTGAGCGCTAGACCCGCGGCCACGAGTTTGCCGTAGGAATCGCGGGCGCGCATCGCAGTGTTGAAGCCGCGGGAGGCGAACACCGCGTAGGCCAGCAGCACGGCGGCCAGGCCGATCAGCCCCAGTTCCTCGCCGATGGCAGCCAGGATGAAGTCCGAGTGCGCAACCGGAATATTGTTCGGGTATCCCTCACCCAGACCACGGCCTGTCACACCGCCGAAGGACATTCCGAACAGGGCCTGGGAAAGCTGGAAGCCGTTGCCGTCGTAGTTCGACAGTGGATCGATGAAGTTAGATACGCGGTCCTGGATCTTGGCCGAGATCTGGTACACGCCGAGTGCACCGATAAGGGCCAGACCCAGGCCCAGCACCAGCCATGAGGCGCGGCCGGTGGCCATGTACAGCATGCCCAGCACGGTGCCGAACAACAGCAGGGCCGGGCCAAAGTCGTTCTGCGCGGCCATGATCATCAGCGCGATGCCCCACACCAGGAACAGCGGTCCCAGATCGCGCAGGCGCGGGAACTGCAGGCCCAGGAAGGACTTCCCGGCGACGGTAAACAGCCGGCGCTTATTCACCAGCAATGCGGCGAAGAACAGCAGCAACATGATCTTCGCAAACTCGCCGGGCTGGATCGAAAACGGACCGATGCTGATCCACACGTTCGCGTCCGCATTCAGCGAGGTCGGCCAGACGATCGGCAGGGCCGTCAGGATCAGACCCGCCAGCCCCAGCAGGTATGAGTAGTTCTGCAGCGAACGGTGATCCCTTAAAAGGCCGATTACCAGGCAGAGAAGGATCACGCCCAGGGCGGTCCACATGATCTGGGACTTCGCCAGCGATAAGCCAGAACCGAGGTCCAGGCGGTAGATCATGACCAGTCCCAGGCCGTTGAGAAGTGCCGCGATGGGCAGCATGATCTGGTCCGCCTCTGGCGCTGTCCAGCACACCACCAAGTGCGCCACCAGGAACGTGACGAAGAAGCCTCCAACGAGGTAGAACACCTCGGAGCTGATCTCGTTGCCCTGCGAGACTTCCAGCGCCACGATGGCCAGCAGCAGAATGATCGCGGCCAGCAGCAACAGCCCGGCCTCGGTGCGTCGGCTAAAAAGCTTCATGGGTTACTTCACCTCGCGGCAGGAGACTCCGGGGGTCGTGAGGTCCTCGGGCGCATCGCCCTTCTCTTCTTCGTCATCCTTCGTGTCTGTGCTCGTAAAGCTCTTCTTCTCGTCCTTACTGTCCTTGCGGTCCTTGCTGTCCTTGTCGGATGACGCGCGGTCAGATGGCACGCGCGTCACACAGATCGGCAGCGTCTGCTCCGCTAGGCGATTGATCTGGCTGGAGACGTTGTCGTAGGAATCCTCCGGCAGATCCGACAGTGCGCCCTGCGCCGCCGGGGTCAGGTCTGACTTTTGAAACAGGTGGCAATCGTCGCCCGTGCCGGGCTCCACAAAGGTCGTCGTGCCGTCGTCGCCCAGACAAATGTCTTGGTGCACGGAGTTCAGCTGCACCCCCAACACGGAGGAATCCGTGCCGTTCATCACCTTGATCTGGGAGTTCTCCTCGGCCACGTAGTACGTGTCTTTGATGCGCTGGTACATCACGTAGCTCACCGCCCCAGCGGCCAGCACCACGACGAGCACGATAGCCAAGCTCACCCATAGACCGCGGTGCGATTTCTTGTCCTTTTTCTTCGTCGCGGTTGCTGCGTCCGCGCCGTCGCCCTCGCTTACCTGGCTGCTACCGGCGCGATCGTGGCCACGGTTGGCCGTCGCAGGGTCGGGATCGTCGTCTTCTTCGTCGTCTTTTGGCGACGCCGCCGTGGTCGTCGATAGCCCCTGAATTGCCGCTGCGCGGGCCGCCGAGGAATTCGGACGCGGCATATCCACTGCTTCTCCCGCGATGGCTCCCGCCATCACCGGGCGGGGTGGCAGGGTGAGCTCCGGATCTGTCGGGGTGTTGGAGTCGGCGTCGAACCCAACAACATCAGCGACAACAACGGTGACGTTGTCGGGGCCGCCACCACGCAGCGCCATTTCGACGAGCTTACGGGCTGCCTTTTCCGGGGTGCCGTGGGAGAGAACCTCGCGGATCGTGTCGGTGCTGACGGGGTCTGAAAGCCCGTCGGAACACAGCATAAAGCGGTCGCCGACCTGGGTTTTTTCGCGCCATAGGGTGGGTTCGACGGGACGGCCAGTGAGGGCTTTGAGGATCAGGGAGCGTTGCGGGTGGCTGCTGACGTCCTCGGGCGCGAGCTTGCCTTCGTCCACGAGGGATTGGACGAACGTGTCGTCTTTCGTGACCTGCCGCAGCTCGCCATCACGCAGTCGGTAGCCGCGGGAATCACCGATGTGGCAGATGGCAACCTCGTCCTCGCGGAACAGCATGGAGGTCAGGGTGCAGCCCATGCCGTCCAGATTTGGATGCTCGTCGACGTGTGCCGCAATGTCTTGGTTACCCTCGTCCGTAGCCATGGCCAGCAGGTTTTCTAGCTGGTCTTGGTTGTTTGGGTCGTCGATCAGGGGGGAATCAAGTGGGGCGAGCGCGTTGATCAGGAATTGGGAGGCAACCTCGCCGGCCGCGTGGCCACCCATGCCGTCGGCCAAGGCCAGCAGGTGCGGGCCGGCGTACGCAGAGTCCTCGTTATTACCGCGCACCAAGCCACGGTCGGAGCACGCCGCGAAGTTCAGCGTGCGGCTGGTGGTTCCGTTCTTTCCTTCGGTCATGCGTCCATCCTCACGTGGGTCTGGCCGATGCGGATTTCCATACCGGCGGAAAGCTTAACGGGCTGATCCAGGCGCTCGTTGCCGATCCAGGTGCCGTTGCGGGAATCGAGATCCTCCACATACCAGTCGGAACCGCGACGGATCAGGCGAGCGTGGGAGCCGGAAGCGAAGTCATCCTCCAGCACCAGAGTGCATGACTGCGAGCGGCCGATAGAAATATCGTCGTAGCCCTTAAGGTTCAGCGTGGTGCCGGTCAGCGGACCGGTGGTCAGCTCCAGGGAGTGCGGAGCCTTGTGCCTGCGGAAAGCGTGGCCGGAGGAGGAGGGCTCGTTCATAGGGGCTCCGTAGCCCGGGGCGACCGGCCCGGGCCCGACAGGCGCCAATCCAGAGGTGCGGTCCGCGTCCTTTTTGAGGGAGCGAACGGTCATCCAGATGAAGAACCACAGCACAAGCAGCAGGCCAATTTTGACCAGCAAAAGCAGCGTGGTCTGCACGGTATTCAACTCCTCAGCAAGGTCGGTAAAGGTCGGCTAGCGGAATGCACACGGGCACCAAGGCACATGTGTATGTGAATAGCCTAGTTTAGATGACCCCGAAGGAGTAGATGGCAAAAGAAATTTAGCGTTATTTGAGCTAGTGGATTAGTGGAATTCCACACCGATCTCGGAGTGCCCCAGCGAGATTACGTCGCCACTAGCCAGCAACCAGTTTTCGATCGGGGTGCCGTTTACTGAGGTGCCATTGGTGGATTGCAGGTCCGTCAGTACGGCATCGTAACCATCCCAGGTGATGTCCGCGTGCTGGCGAGACACACCAGTATCGGGAATGCGCAGATCCACGCCGTTACCGCGACCGATGATGTTGCTGCCCTTGCGCAGCTCGTAGGTGCGGTCGGAACCGTCGCGCAGCGTGAGGGTGACCTTCAGTTCGCGCTCGCCCCCTTCTGCGCCCACGCCACCGCGCACGGGGGAAGGGGTGGTTTGCACGATAATTTCGGTACCCGGGTAGCTCACCGGACGCTCGAAACCATTGCCCGGCTGTTGATTTTGTTGATCCTGTCCGTGGTGCACGGCGCTTTCTCCCTGTTCTTGCTGTTCTCGTGCTGGTCGCTCTTGATCTCCGTGCGGTTGCTCCGGCACCGGTTTCGGTGACGGGGCTGGAGAGGGAGCTGGAGACGGAAACGAAGGTCGGTGCTCCGGATGCTGAGCTGCGGCCGAACCGGTGGAGCCAGCAGATACTGAAGGCTCAGAAGGTACTGAAGTCTCGGCGGGCTCCCCAGACCCAGAGGAGTCTGCCCACTGGTTCCGTGCGAAGTCCGGAGCAGCGCGGTGTACTGCGCCTGCACCCGCTGTGCCTACTGCATTCGTTCCTGCAGCAGCGCCGCCACGGTGGCGCGATGTCTCTGGCGCCTCCGTTGGAGAGATCAGATCTCCAAGGGATCTACCGGGCGCCGGGGCGTTAGCTTCGCTGGGTGCGTCGGCGTTGGCACTGGGGGCGTCATAATCTTGCGACATCAACGAACGCTCGCCGGGGTGCGACGACGGCCATTCTGGGTGCCCGTCTTCCGCGGCCGCCCGTGGATAGGAATCCTCGTAGCCGCCGTCCGGATTACGGTGGGGTGTGGCGCCGCTGGATCCGGCGGCATCCTCACCGATGGCGACGTTTACTGCGCTGGGATTGTCGGTGTGCGGGACGTCGAAGCGGGCATCCGCACGCATCTGTCCGGAGTGCAACCCGTCGTGGGCGGACAGGTGAACTGTGACCGGCTCGTTGGTACGCCAGCCCTGGTTGCGAATGAAGCGGCTCAGGCGGTCGCCCATCTCTTCAGCTAAACGCGGGCGCGACTCGGTGAGGCTGGCGTAATCGCGGGTGCTTACGAGCACCTGGAAGTAACTGGGTGCCAGGCGCTGGCCCTGGGCATCCGTCATGACGGACTCTTCGGCGTATTGCTTGAGAACCTCGTCGATTTCAGTCGGAACCACCTCGCCGCCGAAGACGCGGGCGAAGCCGTTATCCAGGCCACGCTGAAGCGAGCTGTCGAGCTTCTTGAAACGTCCGAACAAACCCATAGGCCGTAAGTCCTCCTGTGTCGTCCCGTGTTTTCCTTTACAGTCGCGTACCTCAAGGCGCGGGGTGCGAACATCGCCTGGCTTGGGGTGCCCTGCGTGTATCGCAGGCGCCTGAGGGCAGGTTGTGCTGGGCAGCCGTGCCCCGGCGCTGCGAGTTCGTAGCGGGGCGGTTCTGCGCGAAAAATCAGTCACATTGCGAGTGATTATTTGGCCATTATAGGGGAAGTGGCGAGGGGTGTGCACTTTCCAGCAGGTCAGATGAGTTTTTTGGAAGCGTGGGCGCGTCGTGCTAAAGTTTCATTTCGTTGCCAGCGAGCGTCATTTTCGAAATGGAATGTGCGGCTTCAGCAGGCAAGACAGTGTAAACACTGTGGTGAATACCATGTGTCCTACATAGTCACTCGGGCGAGTGGCGGAATGGCAGACGCGCTGGCTTCAGGTGCCAGTGTCCTTCGGGACGTGGGGGTTCAAGTCCCCCTTCGCCCACAGCAAGCAGTTGAACAAACTGCACTGCCGGAGGTAGAAAACCCGAAAGGGAATGCTACCTCCGGTTTCTTTCGTTTTCTGGTGTATAAGAGTCAAGGACGGGTTAAAGGACAAAAGGGGATGCGGACGGAATCTTGGAGGATTCCATCATGAACCGCTCATACACCAAGGAGCAGCGACGCAGAGCTCTGCAGGTTTACAAGCGCACTCAATCGGTGACCAAGACCGTCCGTGAACTTGGTTATCCAGGGCGATGGACGCTGTACAAATGGTTGCGTGAACCCGCCAAACCTGGTCGACCCCGCAAACAGTCAAAAACATTGACCCGCTACCCGTTTGAGGTCAAGCTTCGTGCTGTTGAGCTCTTCAACGCTGGTTGGAGGCCAGCTGACATCGCTGTGGAATGCGAGCTGCGCTCAAAGATGAGTGTCTATTCTTGGGCACAACGCCACCGTGAAGAGGGAAAATGGGGTTTGATGTCGAAAAGAGAACGCAAAGAGCACACTCGCATGCCCACCCGAGCAGCATTCGAGAAATCATTAGCCGATGATCCTGCAGAACTGAAAAAGCAAATGGCTCAACTGCTCGTTGACAAGGCTGTTTTGGAAAAGGAGCTGGAACTTGTAAAAAAAGACGTCAGCGTCATCCCGGGTCAGCTCAGCAATAAGCACAAGGCTGAAGTGGTTGACGCGTTACGCGGCGAGTTTCCGTTATCTATGCTGCTTGCTGCTATTGATCTTGCGGTATCAAGCTTCTACTACCAACTCCAACAGCGATTTGCTCCGGATAAGCACGCGCATATCCGCGAATTGCTTCATGAGATTAGTTCTGAGTCGAATAACACCTACGGCTATCGCCGACTTTGGTGGGAACTGCGCCATCGCGGGATCGTTATCAGTGAGAAGGTCGTCCGCCGTCTCATGCACGAAGAGGGAATTCGTCCCTGGTTCCCGAAACGAAAGTGGCGTTACTCCAGCTATCAAGGGGAAATTTCTCCCGCACCACCTAACCTGGTGAACCGCAATTTTCATGCTGAGCATCCAAATCGGTTGTGGCTGACTGACATCAGTGTTTTCGCTACTAACCAAGGTCGCGTGTACCTGTCTGCCATCATCGACTGTTTTGACGGGAAGGTCGTGGCAGCAAAAACAAGTGTTCATCCCACCATGGAGTTAGCAGAAGAAACTTTGTGCGCAGCAATCGCAACCGAAAAGCCGGCAATGGATGGCTCCTTGGTGATTCACTCAGACCGCGGAGCACACTATCGAGGCAGCAGCTGGCGAAGTATGACCGAGAAGTTCGGAATACTTCGCTCGATGTCGAAGAAAGGTTGTAGCCCCGACAATGCAGCATGCGAGGGGTTCTTCGGCCGAATGAAAAACGAAATGTACTACGGCAGAACCTGGCAGAACCCCCAAGAGCTCAAAGAAGCAATCGCGACATACATTGAGTTCTACAACGATTACCGAATCAAGATCAGCCTCGATGGTTTGAGCATTGCCGAATACCGAAAAGTCAATGTAGCGTGAGATTGAAACTGTCCAAAAAAACGTCCGCATCCCCTTTTGTCCATTAACCCTCAGGGCTGCAGGTGCGGGGATGGCTAGGGAGGCTGCTTTATCGGTGTTGATCGCTCTGGGATACTCGGCTGACGCATTGGATTTGAGGGCCTTGGTCAGGAAACGCTTCGCTGCGGCCACGTTCCGCTTCGGAGAGAGGTAAAAGTCCAGGGTCTGGCCACCGACGGTGATCGCTCGATAGAGGTAGCACCACCCGCCGCCGACCCGGATATAGGTCTCATCCACCCGCCAGGAACTGGCCTGCCAGTCAGGTACCTGTCGGTACCACCGTGTTTGCTTGTCCAGCTCACGGGCGTATTTCTGGACCCAGCGGTAGATCGTGGTGTGATCGACTGGCACGCCCCGCTGAAGTCATCATTTCCTCCAGAGCGCGGTAGCTTACCCCGTAGCGGCAGTGCCACCGCACTGCCCACAGAATGATGTCACGGGGGAAATGACGACCGGAGAAGATACCCATGGCTGTGATTAGTTCACGTCGCTCTTCCTACTGCCCCAACTTTGCAACAGCACCTCTCATCCTGTTCCGACCGGCTTTCGATCGTCCGAAAGGTCACGTCGGTGCCAAAGAACGACTGAAGCCCTCAGGGACGGCTGTCGGGCAATTGAGGGAGATCCCCGCGTCGTTGAGCGCTGCCCGCCCGGCGGGAGTGAGACGCACGGCCCGGGTACGACCCCTGCGGGAAAGCCATTCCTTATCCAGCAGAGTCTTGCAGATTCCCGTGCCGAGAGGGCCGGCGAGGTGGAAGCGGCGTTCGGTGGAGTCCATGCACGACCTGCCCGTGTCGAGCATCTTCGGGGGCACACCCCACTGTATGAACAAGCGATGACCTTGATTAGTGACCTGACAGTGCGAGTCGATGAACTCGTGCTCTTCCAGTTGTTCAGCCAGGCGCACCCCGAGCTTACCGGCGAGGTGCTGATAACAGGTGCGGCCTTCACGTAGGTTCGCATTCGCCCGTGACGCGCTGAGGCTGTGAGGAGTAGGCAGGGGCGAGCGGGCGACCACGCCAAGGCTCTCGACCACTCGTGCGATGTCTTCCCCGGCCAGGCGAATGTAGCGGTGCCGGCCCTGCCGAATGTCATGGACGAGACCGTGGGTGACGAGCACGTCAACATGCTCGCTCGCCGTCGACCGGGCCAGGCCCGCGTACCTGCCCAGTTCACCAACCGTCCAGGCCCGCCCGTCCATGAGCGCAGCACACATGGCCGCCCGCGACGAGTCAGCCAGAGCCGACGCGACTGTCGAGATATCCGGGACCGCTTCAGGAAACACGCGCGCAACCATGTCTCCAGTGTGCACCCGGAACTGTTCGGTGACGACCGAACAGTCGCAGGCGTAGTTTGAACTCACCAGATTCATTGCATCAGGAGACGAAGGGAGCGATCGCGATGAACGGGGACCGCCAACGGCTACGCGGGCACTACGATGAGGACTTCTACTGGGAACACGTTGACCGCAACCTGGGTTGGCTCGACGAGGGCCCCCTCGTCGCCCAGCAACTCCTCGCGCTCACCGGGGGAGAGACGGCCAGGGAGATCCGGGACATGCACTTCGCCGCGTCCTGGCGCCTGTTCGATCTGGTGCTGCCGACACTGCTGGACCGGTCCTACCGGACCTGGGATCAAGACCTGAGCAAGCGCACCTACTTCGGCCACCCGCCCGCCGAGGCTTCGCTGGAGTCTCGCGTATGACCGCGCATCGGCGCACGGCGCTGGTCGCGACCCTCCTCGGTTTCTTCATCGTCATGCTCGATACGACCATCGTCAATGTCGCCCTCGCCGAGATCGGCACTGACCTCGACATGACGGTGGGCTCACTGCAGTGGGTCGTCGACGCTTACACCCTCGTGTTCGCCGCGTTCCTTCTCACAGCTGGGGCCGCATGCGACCGTCTCGGGGCCCGCAGGGTCTACCTCGCTGGCCTGGTGGTCTTTGCTGTGCTCTCGGCCGTGTGCGCCCTCGCTCCCACAGGCGGGTTCCTCGTCGCTGGTCGCGCCGTCCAGGGCGTGGGCGCGGCAGCGATCGTGCCGGGCTCTCTGGCATTGCTGTCGGCTGTGTACGACGATCCGAAGGAACGAGCACGCGCCATCGGGCTGTGGGGCGGCGCAGGAGGTGCTGCCGCCGCGATCGGACCGGTCCTGGGCGGAGCGCTGGGGTCGACGATCGGGTGGCGGGCGGTGTTCTGGGTCAACCTCCCCATCGTCGCTATCGGCTGTCTGCTCACCTTGTGGGCAATTCCCGCGCTCACGGGCAGTCGCGCGAGACGGGTGGACCTACCCGGACAGGTGCTCTCCGTGCTCACGCTGGTGGCAGTAACCTATGCAGTCATCACCGCAGGCGAACACGGATGGTCACCCTGGCGGGTAGCCGTGCTGATCGCCGGGGGCGTCTTCCTCGCCCTGTTCATCATCGCAGAGCGACGACACCCGGACCCGATGCTGCCGATGGCCTTGTTTACTCGTGCCCGGTTCTCCGTGGCCGCAATGGTAGGGCTCGCGCTCAACATCAGCTTCTTCGGACAACTCTTCGTGCTCTCCCTCTTCTTCCAGCAGTACCTGGGATACGAGCCGTGGCTGGCAGGCCTCGCGCTGGCACCACAGGCGTGCAGCGCCGTGGTCGCGTCACCGCTGGGCGGCCGTGCCGTCGCCCGGTGGGGCGCGTTCCCCACCATGCTCACCGGCCTGGTAGTCGGCACGATCGGCTTCAGCAGCCTCGTGCTGCTCACCGCAGAAACCCCTTACGTGGTGGTCGCGGTGTTGACCTTCACGGCTGGATTCGGGATGGCCTTCGCGATGCCGGCCGCGACCTCGGCCGCAGTGGCCTCGGCCCCGCCGGAACATGTCGGCATCGCAGGAGGAGTCATCAATGCTGCCCGCCAGACCGGCAGCGTCGTCGGCGTCGCAGTCCTCGGCGGAATGGTCGCCAGTGGAGCGTTCCTCACAGGCTTCCACACAGCCGTCGCGGTTGCCGGTGGAGTCTTCGGTGCCGCAGCGCTCGTAGTTGCTGCCACCATCATCAGTCACCTACAGGAGCCAGTTACACCTGAAGTTTAGAATCATTGTGTGATGAAACACCATCGGAGGAGGTCGAAGAAGCCGCCAGTCGAACGCGTACTGTGCTCCGAAACTGGTAAACGCGAATACGAGGGTGCTGTTGCAAAGTTGGGTGGAGAACCGCGAACACTCCTTTCTTCGTCGCCTGGCCAGCATTATGGCCCAGCCTGCTTAGATATTCTGGAAGACCCGGTTGACGATCACCGCGTCCGGGTTCGGTTGCCCGTAGGCAAACATCGCGCCTTGCCCTTTCCGCAATGAGTGCATCGCCTCCATCCCTTTCAACGTCCGATATGCAGATGTCCGGTTCTTAAACGCGCCTTTCGGCCCGAGGATCCGTTTCAACCGACCATGGTCGCCTTCCAGGATGTTGTTGAGGTATTTCACCTGCCGGTGTTGCACTGTTGGCGGGCAGATTCCCTCTGACTTCAACTCGGCGATTGCCCTGGCTAGGGAGGGTGCTTTATCGGTGTTGATCACTCTGGGATACCCGGCTGACGCATTGGATTTGAGGGCCTTGGTCAGGAAACGCTTCGCTGCGGCCACGTTCCGCTTCGGAGAGAGGTAAAAGTCCAGGGTCTGGCCACCGGCGGTGATCGCTCGATAGAGGTAGCACCACCCGCCGCCGACCCGGATATAGGTCTCATCCACCCGCCAGGAACTGGCCTGCCAGTCAGGTACCTGTCGGTACCACCGTGTTTGCTTGTCCAGCTCACGGGCGTATTTCTGGACCCAGCGGTAGATCGTGGTGTGATCGACTGGCACGCCCCGCTGAAGTCATCATTTCCTCCAGAGCGCGGTAGCTCACCCCGTAGCGGCAGTACCACCGCACTGCCCACAGAATGATGTCACGAGGGGAAATGACGACCGGAGAAGATACCCATGGCTGTGATTAGTTCACGTCGCTCTTCCCACTGCCCCAACTTTGCAACAGCACCCAAAGCCCTGGAATGAACTCCTGTCACCAGGGTCATTCCAGGGCATATTTCCCTGACTAAGAGAAGCAGTGACACAGAAGGTCTACCTCAGCGTGGGCCCTGTGGGCGTGCAGGTTCCGTGTGTGGCTGGTGTGCTGCGGCATGGTCGGCAGCGATTGATGACCGACTCTGGAGCGGGTGCCTTGTCTGGTCTCGCGGTTCAGGGTGGGTGGACTATTCGGCGGGTTGGATCTCGCTCTCGGTGACCCACTTGTGGTTGGTCATCGTCATCCCGTCGACGGTGAGATCAACCATGTAGACCGTCTCCTCGGTGGAGTAATCGATGGTGGCCTCAGCACCCTTCATGCCGGACATGTGCTCGGCATCCAGGACAACGCTCGCCCCGTCGGGCAGGGGGGGCTGACCCGGATCGACGAGCTCCTCATGGACGACCCAGCGGTGGTCGGTAACCGGGGCCCCACCCTCGGCGGGGGTGTAGCTGACCGAATAGGTCGTGGTGTCAAACGCCCCGGAAATGGTGGCGGTGGCCCCGTCCATGCCGGGCATGTGGTCAGCGGTGAGGATGACCTCGGTGCCCACCGGGTACGTGGGATCCTCGGCCTCTTCAATGCCTGCCGGCGGTGCCCCGCCGTCGGCAGGGTGGTCGTGCCCGCCGTGCTCTTCGTCGGCAGTGGTGGTGTCTTCCTGGTGGGTCTCGTTGGTCTCTGCGGTTGCCGTCGTGGTGCTGGTGGTGTCGGCATCGTCGGAGTAGTCGGTGGCGTCGCTGCAGGCGGTCAGCGCCAGGGTGGAGGTCAGTACCAAGGCGGCGAGGGTAATGCTGCGTTTCATGAGCGTTCCTTTCAAAGGTGGTGTGAGTTAGGGGTCGAGAGACAAGGTCAGTCAGTAACGGTTACGGGGGATATCGACCCACTGTGTTCCTCCTTCCCGTCGGTCGGAGCCAGGTGAGCCGGCTCCAGATCAATGCGGCGCAACAGCTGGGCGTTCAGAGCCACCACGATGGTCGAGGCAGACATCAAGATCGCGCCCACGGCCGGGGACAGCACGAACCCGATCGAGGCGAGCACTCCGGCGGCCAGCGGCACGGCGAGGATGTTGTAGCCAGAGGCCCAGATCAGGTTCTGGATCATCTTGCGGTAGCTGGTCTGGGACAGCTCAATCATCGACAGCACTGCCCGCGGGTCATCACTGGCTAGGACCACCCCGGCAGATTCCATGGCCACATCCGTGCCGGCACCAATGGCGATACCGACGTCCGCGCGGGTCAGAGCGGGGGCGTCATTGACACCGTCACCGACCATGGCCACGCTCAAACCCCGGTCCTGCAGCTGCGTGACCTTGGTGTCTTTGTCCTGGGGCAGGACCTCGGCGAAGACCTCATCAATGCCTAGGTCCTGACCAACCGCCTGGGCCACCTGTTGCGCGTCGCCGGTGATCATCGCGACCTTCACCCCGCGTTCCTGCAGGGCTTTCACAGCGGCGCGGGATTCGGGGCGGATCTTGTCCTCGACGGCCACCGCACCGATGATCTGACCGTCGCGGACAATATGGAGCACACCGGCCCCACGCCCGGTCCAGGCACTGGTGGTGTCGGTGAGCTCGGCCGGGGTGGTGAGGTTGAACTCGCGCAGCATGTTCGGCCCGCCCACGAGGATCTCAGCGCCATCGACAGTGGCCCGGACTCCCCGGCCGGAGGCGGCGCTGAAACCAGTTGCACGGATTTGCCGACGGGAGGCCTCGGGATGGGCGGCCGCGGCCGCCACGATGGCGCGGGCCACGGGGTGCTCGCTGTCGGCCTCCGCGGCGGCGGCCAGGGCCAGCAGCTCGCCCTCGGTGACGCCGACAGCTGCCACGACACCGGTGACCGCGTGCGCACCCTCGGTCAGGGTGCCGGTTTTGTCGAAGAGCACCACGTCGATTGTGCGCATCCGCTCGAGCGCTATCCGGTCCTTGATGAGCACCCCGGATTTCGCGGCCCGCTCGCTGGAGATCGCAATGACCAGCGGAATCGCCAGGCCCAGGGCATGCGGGCAGGCGATGACCAGCACCGTGACCGTGCGCACCACGGCATCGTCCGGGCTGCCGATAATGGTCCACACCACCGCGGTGATCAGAGCGGAGATCAGCGCGAACCAGAACAACAACGCCGCCGCCCGATCCGCCAGGGCCTGGGCCCGGGAGGAGGACTCCTGGGCGTCGGCAACCATGCGTTGGATTCCGGCCAAGGCGGTGTCCCCGCCGGTAGCCTCCACCCGGATGCGGACGGTGTTGTCGGTGGCCACGGTACCGGCGACCACCTTGTCACCGGTGTCGCGGAAGACGGGACGGGATTCGCCGGTGATCATCGCCTCATCGAATTCGGCGGCTCCGTCGAGGATGGTTCCGTCGGCCGGCACCCGGGCACCGGCCCTCACCAGCACGACGTCGTCGACGACCAGCTCGGAGATGGCCACGGTGCGGGTGGTCCCGTCGATGACTTTCTCGGCCTCATCCGGCAGCAGGGCAGCCAGCGCGTCAAGCGCGGAGGACGCGGCCCCGAGAGCGGACATCTCCAGCCAGTGGCCCAGCAGCATGATGGTCACCAGCAGAGCCAGTTCCCACCAGAAGTCCAGGTTGAAACCGCCCAGCCCCAGAGTGGTGACCCAGGAGGCGACAAACGCCACGGTGATGGCCATGGCGATCAGGAGCATCATCCCGGGTTGGCGGGATTTCAGTTCTTTCCATCCGCCCTGGAGGAAAGGCGTTCCGCCGTAGACGAAGATGATCGTGCCCAGCACCGGGGGGATCCAGGTGGATCCGGGGAATGCCGGGAGGTGGTAGCCGAGCAGGTGGGCGACCATGGGGCTGAAAATAACGACGGGAATGGACAAAATCAGCGACCACCAGAAGCGGTCCCGAAACATTGCGGTGCTGTGTCCGGCGTGTTCGCCGTGACCATGAACGTGATGGTCTTCGTCCAGGGCGGAGTGCGGGTGATCGTGGGGCATCGCCTGGCCGTGGGTGTCGGCATCCGCGTGGTGTTCGTGGCCGGCATGATCCGGGTGATAGGTGTGGTCTGTTTCCGGAGCGGGGTGATCACCATGGTGACCACCCGAATGGTGGGGAGTGCTCATGACGTTCCTTTCCACTCAACCCGGTCGGGGTCGAGATGATGGGTAAAACTGATCAGGATAAGACCGTGTAGCCGGCCTCCTCGATGGCCCGGCGAACCATCTCCGGAGGTACGACACCGGTGACCGTGACGGTGGAAACACCACCAGCAGCGAGATCAATCTGGACGTCGTCGACCTGGGGGAGGGCCTGAAGGGCCTGGGTCACGCTTTTCGCGCAGTGCCCGCAGGTCAGGCCGGTGACCTGGTAGTTAGGGGAGGACCCTCCTGCTGACGAGTCGCTGGTGGCAGGGATGGAGGCGGTGTCGGCACGTGAGGCAGGTCCGCAACAGCTGCAGCCGTGGGAGGCCATCGGCAAGAGGCGGGACGGGGAGGTGATCATGGGAAAGCTCCTTCGGTTCGGTGGGGTGCGGCGATGCCGCTCTCTAGCGTATACCCCCCGGGGGTATATTTTCAGTATACCCCCAGGGGGTATATTTTCAAGGGGTGGAGGGCACGGCCCTCACGCGGGGCAGGGTGTGGTCACCGAGCAGCCTCCTCACTGTCGGGAGGGGACAGCGGGAGGCGGAGGGCAAACACCGCTCCGCGACCGGGTCCGGGGGAGGCGGCGGTGAGAGTGCCGCCGTGGGCCTCGATCAATGCCTTGGAGATGGTCAGACCGATACCGGCCCCGCCGTTGTCCCGGCTGCGGGCGGCATCCCCCCGGTAGAAGCGTTCGAAGATGTGTCCGAGCTGGTCAGGTGGGATGCCCTCGCCGTCATCGGCGACGTGGATGAGCGCGGTGGACGCCCCCTGTCGGTGGACGCTGATCCGGACCTGCCCGCCGGCCGGGGTGTGCCGTAGCGCGTTCGACAGGAGATTGCTCATCACCTGGCCAAAGCGTTGCCGGTCCACGAGCACCCGGGCAGTGTCCGTAATGGTCTCGACCTGTAAATCGACGCCCTTGTCAGCATAAGCTTCCCCCGCGGCAGCAGCGGCGGTATGGAGCAGATCCCCGAGCCCTTCCTCCGCCAGGTCCAAATCGATCCGGTGTTCCTGGGCCCGGGAGACATCGTCAATGTCTTCCATCAACCGGGTCAGGCGGGTGAGTTGGTCAGCCATGATCGTGTGGGTGGCATTATTCCAGTCCACGACCCCGTCCTGGAGACCATCGAGGTAGACCGTGAGCACCGATAAGGGGGTGCCCATTTCGTGGGCCAGATCAGAGAGCATCTGGCGGCGAACCTGTTCGGTGTGTTCCAGCCGGTCGGCCATGGTGTTGAAGGCATGCGCCAGGGTGGTGACCTCGGGGCCTGCTTCTCCGACGGGCACGCGGATACGGGAGTTGCCGGCCGTCAGGCTGGTAGCGGCGCGGGTGAGATCCTGCAGGGGGTGCGCAGACGACGCGATAACCACAGGCTGGCCAGCAGGGCGCTGATCAAGGCGGTGGGCAGGGCGACGGCCAGGGTGATCAGGTTGGCGCCCCGGTAGGCCTGCTCGGCATGGAACAGCTCCAGCGAGGGGTCCTCCCGGCCGGTCATCAACATATGATCATGGAACAGGGTCGGACCCACCATCGTGGCCACGGCCGCGGCCACCAGCAGGCTAATCACCACGACCAACACTTGGGCGGCCAGGAAGCGGAAGGTCAGGCCGGGTCCGTGATTCATGGCTGCCCCACCCGGTAGCCCACGCCACGCACGGTGTCGATAAACCCCCGGCCCCGGGTGTCGGTGCCGAGCTTGCGACGCAAGTTGCCGATGTGGACATCGACGATGCGTTCATCACCGACCCAGGTGGTGTCCCAGACCTCGGTGACCAGGTCGTTGCGGGTCAGCACCTGGCCGGGGCGCAGGGCCAGGGCAACCAGCAGCTCGAACTCCGTGCGGGTGAGCCCCACGGTCGTCTCCCCCACCCGCACCTGATGGGCGACGGGGTCAAGAATGAGGTCACCAACGATCAAGGGGGTGGTCACCTGCGGTGGGGCGGTGCTGGTGCGCGGGCGGCGCAGCACCGCATGCACCCGGGTCACCAGTTCCCGGATGCTAAAAGGTTTGGTGATGTAGTCATCCGCCCCCAGGGTCAAACCGCTGATCTTGTCGTCCTCGCTGCCACGCGCGGTGAGCATGAGGATGTAGCAGTCCGAGAAGGTGCGGATCCGTCGGCACACCTCCAGGCCGTCGAGTTCGGGCAGCCCCAGATCCAGCACCACAACATCGGGGGAAAAGCGACGGGCCTCGTCCACGGCCTGGGTGCCGGTGTGCGCCTGGCGGGTATCGAAGCCGGCCCGGATGAGGTAGGAGGTCACCATCTGAGCCAGGGGTTGTTCATCATCGACGACCAGCACCCGCCCCGGGGGCGTGGCGGTGGTCGGTGTGCGGTCAGCCATAGACCCCAGTATCGCTTCGGCCAGGGGGGAATACCACCCTCGCTCAGTGCCCGGCGGGGAAATCTTCATCAAATCTTCAAACATCACCCTTCGACCGCCGTCACCCCTGTGCGCCACCCCGGGCCGGCGGCATCGCCTCCCCTGGTCGGTTCAGCAGGCGCCACCAGGGATTTCACTGCCTGCACCGCATACCCGGGGCGGGTAGAAGGACATCACCCACGGCTGTGGGGTGGTGACCCGGTGGTGACCCAGCCCACCGAATTCACCCCCTTTTCGCCCTCTTATAAGGCTGTGAGCAGGGTTTTTGATTTCTAGTCCGTCAGGCACCAGTGCTAGATAAAGGTATGGCATCGACCTTGAGGCGGTGTCTTCTCACGGCCTTACCACGATCCAAGGAGATTGACGTGAAACGAGCAGCGATCGCAGCCGCCACCCTTGCCCTCGCCCTCACGGGGTGTTCGGCCGCCGACCCGGAACCCACCGCCGACGGGACGGTGTCCCAGGATACATTCCTGACTACCCATGGCCTGGCCGACATGGACGCGGTGGAGATCATTGATCACCTCGACCGGCAGAAGGTCACTGAGCGTCCCACGGACCTGATCGCCTCAGTGCGTGCCGATGAACTGCTGCTCTCGAGCGATGATCAGGAAGTCGTGGTCGATCTTCCCGACAATCAGACGTATGTCTCGATCGCACCCTATCTCACCTCCACCCACGACTGCTTCTACCACAGCCTCACGACCTGCCAGGGGGAACTCGACAATGAGGATATCCAGGTCACGATCACCGATGAGGCGACCGGTGAGGTGCTGGTGGACGAGACGACAACCACCTTCGACAACGGGTTTATTGGCTTCTGGCTTCCCGATGATGCCACCGGCCTGATTGAGGTCAGCTACCAGGGGCGTACCGGCACCACGGAGTTTTCCACCGCCGACGACGGTGCCACCTGTGTCACAGACCTGCGCCTGACGTGATGGCTCAGCAGGGTCCTCACCTGCGCCTGTCTCCCGTGTCACTGAAATCTTGTACCAAGGAAAGTTAAATCATGACGAACGCGTTTTCCCGACGACAGTTTCTGCTCGGCGGGCTCGTCCTCGCCGGCACCGGGGCCGTGGCCGCCTGCACCAGTGACCCTGGACCCGCTGCCTCGGCACCGGGTCCCTCCCTTCGCCCCACTCCCACCCCCACTACGCTCGGTGAGCCGACGGTGCGCCGGACACTGACCGCCCGGCCCCTCTCTCTGGATATCGGCGGCATCGAAGCCAAGACGTGGGGATACGTCTCTGACACCGGGGATGCGGCCATTGAGGCCACCGCCGGCGACGTCCTCCAGGTCGATATCACCAATGAACTGCCTGAGAGCACCTCCATCCACTGGCATGGCATCGCACTCCACAACGCAGCCGACGGTGTGCCCGGCATGACCCAGGACCCCATTGAACCTGGCGAGTCTTTCTCCTATGTTTTTGAAGTCCCCCACGGTGGCACCTACTTCTACCATTCCCACTCCGGCCTGCAGCTTGATCGCGGCCTCCACGCCCCACTGATCATCCGTGACCCGCAAGACGCTGAGGACCAGGACGTCGAGTGGACCATCGTGCTCGACGACTGGGTCGATGGCATTCATGGCACTCCCGACGATGAGCTCGACAAGCTCACCGGAATGGGTTCAGGCGACCATAACGGGAAGAAGGGGATGGGAGGTCACGGCCAGATGATGCACGGCTCCCCGGACCGGGTACTGGGCGGGGATGCCGGCGATGTGATGTATCCGCACTACCTCATCAACGGACGTATCCCCCGTGCTCACCGGACCTTCGAGGCTCGCCCTGGCGACAAGGCCCGCCTGCGGTTTATCAACTCCGGCGGTGACACCATCTTCAAGGTGGCCCTCGGTGGTCACCGCATGACCGTCACCCACACCGACGGCTTCCCCGTCCAGCCCCGGGAGACCGAATCGATCTACCTGTCGATGGGCGAGCGTGTCGACGTCGAGGTCATCCTCGGCGACGGCATCTTCCCACTCACGGCTTTGGCGGTGGGTAAAGACGACCGCGCCTTCGCCGTCATCCGCACCGCCGGCGGCCAGGCCCCCACCCCGATGTCGACTTCCCCGAGTTGTCGTCCACCGGACTGCTTCTGTCCTCCCTGAAGCCAGCAGACCGTGCACTCCTGCCCGAGGGCACACCAGACCGAGAAGTCAGCATCGACCTGGGCGGGCAGATGATGCCGTATGAATGGAGCATTCTCACCGACGGCCAATCCTCCTCCGCGACCGTGCAGGAGGGTCAGCGCCTGCGGATGGTCATGCGCAACAGAACCATGATGCCCCATCCCATGCACATCCACGGCCACACGTGGGCGCTGCCCGGCAGCGGCGGGCTACGCAAGGACACCGTCCTTCTCCGCCACGGTGAAACCATGATCGCCGACCTGATCGCTGACAATCCCGGTGAGTGGGCATTTCACTGCCATAACGCCTATCACATGGAAACCGGGATGGTCAGCTCGCTTCGCTACGAGTAACCCCCACAGTAGGGTTGAAGTGCCCCGAGTTTTGTTCCAAGGCATTTGCCTTGATTTCTATTATTTCTTGCGGCGGGTTCTGCTTCCAAAATTCGGTTTCCACTTCGACTGGGGTTCGGTATCCCAAGCTTTGGTGAAGTCTCGTCTCGTTCCACCATGACACCCACTCGAACGTCGCGATTTCTACCTCAACAACATCATCCCACCTGCGACTATGGATTAGCTCGTTCTTGTAGGAGCCGTTAACGTTTTCTGCCAAGAGCATTGTCATAAAAATCCCAACGGTTCCGGTGGAAGCGGCACTCCCGTGCTGGGCAAGTCGCTCGTTGACACCACGCTGACATACTGTGAGCCGTGATCTGAATGGTGAATGAGACCTGTTGTTTCCTCAGCACACACGATCGCCTGGTTGAGCGCTTGAAGTCCGCATCGAATCCGATAACGCCCACCCAACGATCCGTCGAGAGTAAACGTCGGTGACAAATGCGGCGTACACAAAGCTTTTCTTCGTGCGCACGCACGGCGAAGAGCATGCCACATTTTCCGCACACCGTAAACGCCGTAATTATCCCGATGAACGGTTCTCATGCGTTCGACCAGCACAGCATCACGAAGACGGCGAGCACTTAATCCACGGGCCTTGGACTGGCGATACCCACGCGAGGTAATGAACCCACCAGCCCGTTTATTTTTCAACGCCTTACAGATAAACTCGACAGAGAAACGATTCCGGTATTCATCGATGAACCGGATCATTTCCGACGTCTTGGGTCGAATTCCGACGCGAAAAAAGCCGAGGCAGCCTTCAGCAGCTCATTAGTGTCGCGTAGTTCCTGATTTTCACGGCGTAGCCTCGCGTTCTCGGCGGCCAAATCTTCAGGCACAGGTTCTGGGACGTTTCCCGCACGCCGGGCAGGCTTAAGTCCATTGACGAGCTGTGTGCCATGAAACCTCCAGCTTTGGGGCTACTGCCTGGCACGCGGCTTGCATCGACATATTTTCCGCCAAGATGCGGTCTTCCACGAGACGGACCACACGGTCCTTCGCATCCTGGTCAAATTTCCTTGGCATGTTCCAGATTTTCCCATCTACTCAAACGGAACAAAACCTGGGACACTTCAGTCGGCGTTTGTTGGGTTGAACGTTATACCGCGAACGGGTCGTGCTCGGGGTCGCTGTCAACTTGAATCTCTAGGTCATGGGCGATCTTCTCCGCAAGTGGAGCGCCGAAGAAGTGGGAGACGAAGGCGACGGCCATATCTATACCCGCTGCCACACCGGACGACGTCCAGCGATCTCGGTCGTGTACCCACCGGGGACGATAACGGTGTCGCACACGAGGGAATCGAAGGTTGTGTCGGGGAGAATCTTCACACCTTGGGAGCTGGCTACAGGTTCCCCATCCGCGGATACAAACTTCACTTGAAGGCCAGGAACCTTGGAGAAAAATTCGGCAGGGCCAAAGACATCTAGCAGCTCAAATCCGTCGAAAAGAATAAACGCTACGCTCTGTGGTCGTTCGTTATTCAAGAGCCCGCCCTCGAACCTGCTGCAGCTCTTCGTCCAGCAAGAATTGATCGATCGCGATGGCGGTGGCCACGCCTGTGCCCATTGCCTGAGACACCTGGTCAGGGGAGCTGGTGACGTTGCCTGCAGTCCATAGGCCCGCCACGGAGGTTTTGCCATTGGGCTGTCGTACAACCCAGCCATTGTCGGATTCGCAGCCGGCGGCTAGCAGTAGTTGATCATTGGGGTGGAAATCCGGGCCCGTGAAGCACGCCTCGAAGGAGCGGGTAGTAGAGGCGGAGCCGCCAGCTTCGTTGGGATTGGTGGTGTTCACCAGAACTCCCGTTTCCGATTCTGGGACGGGCTGCACGCGGGAAATGGGGGCGTCTATAAGAACAACACCGCGCTTCTCGAACAATGCGCGGTCAGCTTCGCTAAGGGAAAGACCGTTAGTGAAGAACGTTACGCGATCGGTCCACTTCCGCATCAGGTGCACCATGCGCACCGTAAACCCCGGGTTCGCCCCACCAACGACGGCAAGGTCGCGCCCACGGACCTCGTATCCGTGGCAATAGGGGCAGTGGAAAACTCGTGATCCCCAAAGCTCACTGAGTCCCGGGACGTCCGGCAGTTCGTCGGTAATGCCCGTCGCCATGAGTACTTGTCGAGCCGGAAACTGTCGTCCGTCGGCCGTAGTGGCCGTCCATGCGTTGTCTGTTTGCTCGAGTGAGGTGACCTCATCCTGGGTTACTTCACCGCCGAATGTCATGAATTCGTTGCGCCCTTGGTCGAGTAGCTTCATTGGGTTCGCCCCGTCGCGCCCCATGATGCCGTGAGAGTGGGTGCTGTAGCGATTTCGGGGCTTGCCGTTGTCGATGATTCGGACGGTCCGCTGAGCTCGGGCGAGGGTAACACCCGCCGCAGTGCCCGCGAACCCCCCGCCGATGATGAGTATGTCGAGTGGTTCAGTCAAATTATGCGCCATGATCTGCTCCCTTCGAGGATTGTTATACTTGGCCACCGTACCTGCATGTTTGGTGCAATTCTCGCGACGGAAAGGTGGAGTATCGTGCAGACCTACTCTGAAAAGGCAATTCGGAAGAGCTTTATCAACTGCTCTAAGGGTGCCGCTGCGCGCATCAACATTCCGGCACACGTTCTGGGAGCGGACTGGGGGAGCCAGGTGTTTGTGAGTTGGGTGGACCCCAAGGCGCCTCAGAGGGCCTACCTCGTCGCGGAGACCGTGCAGGGTTTGCAGGGTCTCACCATGGAGATCCGTAAAGCGCCGACGGGCGGTGGGGCGCGTATGTGCCAGATCTGCCGCACGCTGCACCCTTCGAGTGGCGCCTCACTGATGTCGATCGTCACCACGAAGTCCACGCAGGATAACTACGGCAGCATCGGTACGTACATGTGCAGTGATTTGGCGTGTGTGGATTATGTGCGCGGAACGAAGACTCCGGACGGAACCACGCAGATGACGGAGACGCTAACGGTGGAGGAAAAGGAAGAACGTCTACTCGCCAACGTTCGTAGCCTTATCGCCAGTGTGGAAAATCGGCTGAAGAAATAGTACTTGCGTGCAGCGCCGACGGTTTCTCATCAATATTTAATGAAAACGTATTGACAACGTAGCAGGTGAGAGGACAATATGGAAAGTGTCGAAGCAACCTACTGGCCCGCCTAACCCATGGACAGTGGCTCCATGGTTGCCCTGTATTGAAGGAGTTCATCATGAGCTGTACCACCCACGCCGACCATGATCACAAGCACGGCCCGAACTGCGGCCACGCCGCCATCCCACACGGCGACCACGTCGATTACGTCCACGACGGCCACCTGCACCGCGAGCACGAAAGCCACTGGGATGAGTGTGAGACCACCGAGCACCAGGTTCACGAGGATCACGACCACGAGCACGGCCCGAACTGCGGCCACGTTGCCGTTCCGCACGGCGATCACGTGGACTACATTCACGACGGTCACCGCCACGCCAAGCACGGTGACCACTGGGACGATCACTAAAGCTGCGGAGAGGGGTGACTACTCAATAGTCACTCCGGTAACATAGGCCACCTGAAACGCCGGTGAAAGGAGCGTTAGGTGACGTACCCGCAAGGAAACGACGATCAGACTCGCATGTTCAACACGCAGGGCAATGGCGGTTATGGTGGCTACAATTCTGGCTACAACAACCAGCAGCAGTACCCGCAGGGTTATAACTCTGGCTACAACCAGCCCCAGCAAGACCCGCGCGAAGGCCTGCTGGCCGGTCGCTACGACGGCAAGAAGGTTGCGATGAACCTCATCGTCCTCGCCGTTCTAGCCGCAGCTGTCACTTTTGCTGCGGTGTTCATCGTGGACCTCCTGGTGAGCTTCATTCCAGGTGAAGCGTCCGCAGGCGTGGGGCCTGCTGTGCTGACTGGAGTGATTGCGGGCGTCATCGGCGTACTCGCCGGACTCCTGTACATCCCGGTTTCCGGCACCGGTAACGAGCACCTCTTTGGCATGGCCGTGATCGCGCTGGCATCAGTTGCCGCGATCGCATGGGTGCTCGCAGGCGGACTTCTGAGTGGCGACTGGGGGACGTTGGTCACGCTCACGGGTATTGTTTGCACCGCCGCAATCGCGTACGTGGTGCCTTCCCGCATCGAATCGGCTGCGGTCTACGGCCCGCGCCGATAAATCCACTGTTCCAGTGAATTTCCCGCTTGGAGAGCAATCCGAATCGAGAGTTGCTACTTTCCTTCGCTAATGCTGTTCCAGCGTAGGTTGGAGAAGCGGGCAAAACCTTGATCGTCGCTTATTAAAGTTGCCTCGTCTGCAATGACCGCGGCGGCAATCCATGCGTCGGGAATATCGTTACCGCAGAGTTTATGCAGCCGCACGATCTCGTCGAAGATGTCCCAAGAGGTGCTCGCGGGGTGCAAAAGCATTGCGTTGGGGGAAGCGAGAACTGAGTTGATGGCTCCTGTAGCCTGCTCCGGGGTGAGAGGCACTGCAAAAATCCGAGGGTTCGTCATGATTCGGATAAACCCGGTCGCAACCACGTCGAGTATTCCGACGGATTCTCGCTGAGAGAGCGCCTTCTGCAGCCACTCCTTAGCTCCATTGTGGCGGGGTGCGGAGGAGCTGAATGCGTTAATCAGAACATTGACATCAGGAACGATCATCGAGCGCCTCCCAGAGTGCATCTTTATCGTCGATGTCTACGAGCATGGGGCCGCAGTCGAACACTGGGAGAGAAGCGCCGTCTGTTTGTTGCGGAGGGTTTTCAGCTTGCTTAAGAGCCGTTCGAATTACCTCTTCCACGTAGGAACTCAAGGTGAGGTCGTTGAGCTTTGCTTGCTGTTTAGCCGCCTCTAGGACTTTCGAAGGAAGATTGATTGTGGTGCGCATGTATACAAGAATATTCGCCATCAAAGCATCAATCAATGGGTGCAGTGATGCATTTTCCTGGTGAGGGGCATTTTCTTGGTCTTTAAATGGCGGAATCCAGCCAGTAAGCGGATCTAAGAAGCCCCTTAATTTTCGTTATCAATCCGAGATTATTTCGGGATTTAGCGCTTTTTCGGTTGACGCACCCCGGGGGAGAGTGCGTAGGTTTGCGTGCTTAGTGGCAGCCGCCCGGCAAACACCCGGGGCGCGATACTTCGCGTAACTGCCAGCGTGCAGTCGCAAAGCGCGGCCGCGTAGACATCAAACAATCGATATGAGGCCAGCCACCCGGCCGGCTTCGCAGAAGGAGTTTTCGTCTACATGAATAAGTCCGTAAAGACCGCTTTCGCCCGCATCGGCATGGCCGCAGGCCTGGTTGCTGCCCCGGCAGCCGCCGCAGCTGTGGCAGCCCCGGCCGCACAGGCCGCACCGGTAAGCGCCTGGGATCAGGTTGCGCAGTGTGAGTCCGGTGGTAACTGGAAGATCAACACGGGCAACGGCTACTACGGCGGGCTGCAGTTCAGTGCTCAGACCTGGTCTGGCTTCGGTGGCACGAAGTACGCCCCGACCGCTAATCAGGCCACGAAGGCGCAGCAGATCGAGATCGCCGAGAAGGTCCTGGCCACGCAGGGTGCAGGTGCTTGGCCGAACTGCGGCAAGGTGCTCGGCTAATAGCTTGAGCTAGGTATCGGACTAACTTAAGCGTCCAGGTATTTTTCGGGAATATCCAGAGCCACCAGGTCCTCCCGGGACTTGGTGGATTTTTCTAGCGCTACCTGCACTACGTGTCGCATCTGCTCTTCGGGATCGGGGATGCGGCGCTGTTCGGACATCAACACAGTCAGGATCTCTGGCTGATCCTTGAAGCAGTGCCATACCACCGCGTTGGCCAGCGATTCCAGCACCAGACCACGCGGCTGCAGGGCCTGCTTCGGGCGCTCGGCGCGCTGTCCGCCACCACGCGGGCGGACGTGCAGATCCTGCTGGCCGATGCCCACGACGGAGCCATCCTTGTTGTAAATAACGGAGGTGTACGGCACGTTGCAGTAACCGTCCTCGTCGACGGTGGTGGTGATCCAGTCGATCAGCTCGGGCGTGAGCTCCACGTCCATGTACGCCCCGCTGCGGCCCGGCTTGAGGAATTGGAAGGTGCCGGTGCGAGTCCAGGCCTCATACTTGGTGCCGAGCCGACGGGCAATAAGGGTGCCGAACAGCACGTCCGTCATGGAAAACAGGGTGCCGCCGAAGGCAGCGCCGTGCATGTTTGCGTTCCACCAGCGCAGGTTCAGCACGATTCGCGAACGCGACCAGTCTTGCGAGACGCTGGTCATCTTGATGCCGGAAAATAGCAGCGGCGGCCATAGGTTCATCATGCGCCGCATGCGGTCCGGCTTTTCGGTCATTTTGTTCACGAAGGCCGGAACTGCCTTCATCTGTGCCTGGTAAATCTTCTTAAGTGGTTTCATGATGCGTTAATGCTACCGCGAGACCGCCAGCGTTAGGCAGGTATAAAAGTATTCTCTTTTTGTGACGCCACTACGTTAGCGCCGGGTCGCACGCATGTTCGACCCTTTAGGTGGATGATCGTCCGGGGCTGTCCGCGGCGATTGCTAGCGTATTGGGCTATGAGCAAGAGGGTAAGTGGGCGGGTATCCGCCCGTGCAGCGGCGCTGCTAGTAGGCGTGAGCTTGCTCCTCGGTGGTTGTGCCGAGGGGACGGAGTTCCTAGAAGACGGAAGTTCGGCGTCACAAAGCTCGAACGCGCCGGTAGAGCCAACCGCAGAAACGGTACCGGAACAGTCGGAACAAGCCGAGCCACCAGAGCCACCAGAGCAGCCAGCGCAGCCAGAGCGGCCCACAGTACCGGAACGGTCACTGCACCAGAAGAACATGCTGGACCTGCTGGAAACGCTGGCGGTCAAGGGGCGCGCGCCGAAGACGGGCTACAGCCGCGATCAGTTCGGCCAGCGGTGGAAGGATATCGACCGCAACGGTTGCGACCAGCGCAACGACGTACTCGCTCGCGACCTCACCAACGTGGACGCGCCAAAGGGTTGCAAGGTGCTCGCTGGTGATCTGCAGGATCCCTACACTGGCCAGCACATCCACTTTGTCCGTGGGCAGAAAACCAGCCAGGCGGTGCAGATCGACCACGTGGTGGCGCTGGCCGATGCCTGGCAGAAAGGCGCGCAGCAGCTTACCCCGGAGCGGCGCGAGCAGTTTGCCAACGATCCGCTGAATCTGCTGGCCGTTGACGGACCGTCGAATATGCAGAAGGGTGCGGGCGATGCCGCGACGTGGCTACCGGCGAATAAGGCCTTCCGCTGCACTTATGTATCCACGCAAGTGCGCGTGAAGGCGGAATACCAGCTGTGGGTCACGCAAGCGGAGAAAGATGCGATCCAGCGCGAGCTGGCCCGCTGCTAGGGCACTGTGACTAGGGGGTGTGTAGAGGAACTCCCTGGCCAGGCCCGCGAGGGCTGGAGACGCTGCGGTCGCCAGGGACCCAGAAGCGTAGCGGCGCATCGGCGTTTCTGGTGATTCCGATGCGTTTGCCACGGGTTATCGGCGGGGCAGACACGCGCGGGGTAAGGCTAAATGGGGCGGCGGAAGACGTGGCGTCCATAGAAGAAAACACCTGATCAACAACCGAACCGTTAAGGTCTAAGGTTAGCCCCAGTGCCGCGCCTAAGTTCCCAGGGCCGCGTGCGAGCGCCTCGCTGGTAGGTTTCGGTCCACGCCGGGCACGAGCGACGTCAAGACCCTCGATAACTCTACCCGCGCGGAGCAGCACTCCGCCGGCCTCGCCATCCGGACTACACACTAGATTGCCGGCGCGATGGATGCCGTAGCTGGCGTATACGTAGAGGTGCTGAGGAGGGCCGAACATTACCTCACAGCGCGGGGTCGGGCCTTTGAAGGCGTGGGAGGCTGCGTCGGCCGTGCCTAGGTATGCTTCGACCTCAGTCAGCTCTATAGCTACCCCGCCGTGGCGCAAGACCGCTCCCAGCAGAAGCGGGGCAACCACGTCGGCGGGTTGGGTGAAGTCGATTCTCTGTGCTGTCCGATCCATGTGGCCATTGTGGGGCTATTTCTTTCCAAACACCAAGAGGAAAAACCAAGAGTTAGCCCCCATCGTTGTCTCCAACTAGACTGCTTGGTCTATAATCGTTGAAACGATGCCCGCCGGGCTGTGAATTCCCGGCGCAGATAAGCACGAAGACGCGCTACCAGCACTAGTTCGAAGAGGAGTTTCCATGGCCCACAACACAGATGCCATCCACGCAGGCTACGAGCCCGACGAGTTTATGGGCTCCATCAACATTCCGATCTACGCCTCCACTACGTTCGCCCAGAACGCGCCGAACGACTTGCGCGGAGGCTACGAATACGGCCGCGTGGCCAATCCGACCGTCGACTCGCTGGCTCGCACCATTGCCGCCCTTGAGGGTGGAGAGCACGGTCGCGTGTACTCCTCCGGAATGGCTGCTACCGATCACCTGCTGCGTGTGCTGCTGCGCCCAGGCGACCATCTGATTATGGGGCACGACGCTTACGGCGGCACGTATCGCTTGATCGCAACGGCGTTCAAGGACTGGAATGTGGACTTCACCGTGGTAGACACGACCGACCCCGAGGCCGTCCGCGCGGCGCTAACCCCGCAGACGAAGCTGGTGTGGTTGGAGACCCCGACGAACCCGCTGCTCGCTGTGTCCGACATCGCTGCCATCGCTGCGGTTCTCGCCGACGAGTTTGGTAGTGACGCCCTTACGCGCCCGAAGCTCGTCGTGGATAACACCTTCTGCAGCCCCTACCTGCAGCGTCCCCTAGACCAGGGGGCAGACGTGGTGCTGCACTCCACCACCAAGTACATCGGCGGCCACTCCGATGTGGTCGGCGGCGCGATCGTCAGCAACGACGCACAGCTGGATGAGGACCTGGACTTCCTACTCGGCGGTGCCGGTCCGATTGCCTCGCCTTTCGATGCCTACCTGAATGCCCGTGGTCTGAAGACCCTGGGTGTGCGCATGGACCGCCACTGCTCGAACGCACAGGCCATTGCGGAGTTCTTTGACTCCCGCGACGAGGTTGCGACCGTCCTGTACCCGGGCCTGCCACAGCATCCGGGGCATGAGGTAGCCAAGCGTCAGTCCACCGGCAAGGGGTTCGGCGGCATGATCTCCGTGCGCTTCCACTCCGAAGAGGCGGCGCTGAAGTTCTGCCAGTCCACCAAGCTGATCTGCCTGGCGGAATCGCTGGGTGGTGTGGAATCTCTGTTGGAGCACCCGGCGACGATGACTCACCAGTCCGTGGCGGGTTCCCAGCTGGAGGTTCCACGCGACCTGGTGCGCCTCTCCATCGGTATCGAGGATCTGGAGGATCTGCTCGCAGATGTCGCGCATGCTCTGGAGCAGCTTTAAACTAATGGACTTATGAGGTCCATTTCTTTCCCGTCTTTCCAGCCCTCCAAGTCTCTAGCTGCGCTGACCACCGCGAGCGCCCTAGCCGTCGGCGTTGTGGGCGCTGCTCCGGCGCAGGCCATTGCACCGTCCGAGGGTAAGGGCTCCAGCACTGTCCCGATTGCTCAGCCGGTCGACCCGGATCACAATCCGAACAATCCGCAGGCGACCAACGAAGGTTCGTTGGCCAGCAGCGCGGAGCACGCAAACCCGGGCGCAGAATGGCTGCTGAAGACCTTCCCGCTGGGCAGCACCGACCCGGCAGGTTCTTTGGGTGAAGATGCGCCGCCGATCGCGGGCATCTTGGCCTGGGGCGGCGGCATCGCCGGAGTAGTCGCCCTGGGCGCCGCGGCAGTTGCCGGCTACCAGCACGCCGTGCAGCAGGGCTGGATCCAGCCGCTGTAGAGCCCGTCCGGGCTGTTTGGGTCTTTCGGGCTTTTTAGTAGCCCATCTCGCGGAACGTTTCTTCGATATCCTCGGGCCCGTACGTGCGGATCTTGGTCTGCATCACAATATTCTTCTCTTGATTAATGACGAAGATGTTGGTGGATAGAACCGTATCCAAGTAGCCCGCGAAGTTGTTCGGGTCACCGCTGATGACCTTCGCGGTTCTGGTGCTGAGCGACGAGACTTTCATGTCCGCGTATTCTTCGTCCTCAATGAACTCCACGACCGCGTCGTTCAGAACTGTGCCGGGAATACCACGGCAGCGGATGGCCTTCATTTCCCGTTCAGGGCGCGAACGGTCGTCGTAGCGGAGCATCAACGTAGTGTCGTAGCAGCCCCTCACCAGTTCGTTGAGCTTCGCCGGCATTGCGGACTTGTACGGTTCCGTGGGGCCAGTCTCGGGGCGTTCTTCTTCGTCGCCATCTTCAGCCTGCTCCTCGTCAGAGCTTCCCTCGGAGGTCTGTTGCTCCTCAGCGCTTTCGTCGGAGCCCTGGTCGGAGTTGTCTTCTGAATTCTCCGCGGAGTTTTCTCCGAAGCTCTCCCCAGCGTTTTCTCCATCGTTTTCCCCAGATCCGGCAACCTCCGAGGATTCTGTGTTCTTCGAGGAGGCCTCTTCATCGTCCTTCTGCAGAAAGAAGAACCCGCCGACAGCGAGGGCGATAACCACGAGGAGGGCGATAATTATGCCGATTGCCTTGCCTTTACCCCCGCCTGTGCGGGAGGTGGTGCCTGGCCTATTTGGCTCATTTGGTTCGCCAGGCTGCCTCTGCTGGTTGTAACCCCCCCTGCGCAGTGGGCTGCCCGAAGTTGCCAGGATGATTCTGCGGTTCGGTGGGGTAGTGCCCCTGGTCTTGCACCCACTTCTTTGGCCCGCGAGAGGAATCAGCGCCGGTGACATCTGGGTTGGAGTTGCTTCCATAAGGATTGTTATTCGTCATCAGGAAGAAGCCCTTAAGGTGAGAATGTAGATCACAAGTAGAATGCGCCTAGCCCCGGAAGAGTGGGAAGCTGTAAGAGCTACCTGGCTTTTCCGGGGTGCAGGAGTGCTAAGCGGAGCAATAGGAGATCATCGCTGGTCTAGCTGGAGTAACCCATCAGCTCAAGCAACTGTTTCGCGTCCTCAGGCTCGCTGCCGAAGAGCTCAGATTCCATCAGAACATTCTTGTCCTTATTGACAAGGAAGACGTGAATCTTGAACTTCTCCTCGACATATCCGGCGTACTCGTTCGGATCGTCGTTGACGATCGTGGCGTTAGCGTTCTTGTAATCCTTGGTCTTCATTTCGGCGTATTCCTTGTCGTTGACGAAGTCAACGCTCCAATATGCCCACGGCGTACCGCGAACGCCCTTACATGCAGCACCCGTCATATCACGGTTCTTCTTGCTCGGATCGTCGTACCGAAGGGTGAAAGTACCTTCCTCGCACTTGTTGATGACATCGTTGACCTTCGCCGGCATTGCGTCCTTGTAAGTGGACGGCAGGGAATCATCCGGGCCGCCGATATCGCCGCGCTTTGCTGGGGTCTCGGTGGGAGTGGATTCAGACGAGGAGGTTTCCTCAGTGCTGGACTCTTCGGAGCTATTCTCGGGGCTGGATTCTTCTGTGGTGCTTTCATTGCCGGAGGACTCGGAAGTGGAAGCCTCGTCAGAGCTCGATTCTTCATCGTCCTTGGCCAGCAGGAAGTAGCCACCGACCGCAAGGGCAATCACAACGGCAAGGGCGGCGATAATTCCGATGACCTTGCCGGTTCCTCCGCCGCCACCGGAGTTCTGAGCTTGACCATAGGCGGCATAATCGCCACCGCCGAAGGGGTTCTGGCCCGGCTGACCTTGTTGCCCCGGCTGGCCGTAGCCACCCTGGTAGAAAGGATTCTGTCCGGGCTGGCCGCCCATGCCAGGCTGACCGTAGTTACCGGCCTGGTTCTGCTGTGCTCCAGACTGCTGGGCACCGTACTGTTGTGCATCGCCGTACTGTTGGCCACCCTGTGCCTGGGGCTGGCCCTGCGGCTGGTTCTGGCCTGCGTCCCACTGAGTTGTCTCGTCGGCGGGGTTGGAGTTGTTGAAGGGGTTACCTCCGTTATTTCCGCTCTGGTTGGGGTTGTTGTCGAATGGGTTGTTCGTCATCGTGGTTAAGTCCTTAAAAGTTATTGAAACTTCTTAACAGCCGGAGCCTGGAAAGTAAAAGTATTTTACGTGGGTGGATGGCACTTGCCAGGCACACTCAGTAGGTCGAATGATCCGAAACCCCTACGTTGTTCCGTTCCGTTACAAACTGGGTGGAATAGGGGGAACGATGGGGGGATTACTCGTTTTCGGTGCGGTTAGGGCTTCTCGTAACCAAGAGCTGTGAGAACGTCTTCCAGTGTGGATTCCTCCTCGAAGAGCATCTCGCACTCCAGCACGACACCCTCGGCCTGGTTGACGATGAAGATAAGCGGTTTCATATCGTCCATCACATAGCCCGCAAAGTTATTCGGGTCGTCAGACCAGACTGTGGCGCTATGGTCCTTGAGGTATTTGATTTCTTTCGGTGCGTACTTTACGTCGTGCATAAGATCAATCTTGTTGAAATCCCATGGAGAATCCCACACACCCTGGCACTGCATGCCGGGAACCTCGCGGTTATTTTCCCGCTTAAGTTTGAAAGTTCCAGACGCGCAGTTGTGAACCAGATCCTGCAACTTCTTCGGCATCGCGTTGGCGTACTTCTTTTTCAAGGAATCGTCCGGGCCACCGGTTTCGCCACGCTTGCGTGGCTCCTTGCCAGCGTCCGTGGTTTCCGAAGTGGAGGTCTCTGAGCTAGAGGATTCCGAGCTAGAGGACTCCGAGGTGGAAGATTCAGTGCTGGACTCGGAAGAGCTCTCGCTGGATTCTTCCGACGAGCTAGTAGATTCCGAGGAGGATGCCTGCTCGGATTTGCTGTCGTCATCCTTGCTCAGCAAGAAGTAGCCGCCGATGATCAGGCCGATAACCACGATTGCGGCGACGATAATGCCAATGATCTTGCCGCCGTTTCCGCCACCACTGCCGCCGGCGTTTCCTGGTTGGCCATAAGCCCCATAAGGCTGAGCGGTAAACGGGTTCTGGCCTGGCTGACCCGGCTGGCCCGGCTGGCCGTAACTCTGGCCGTACCCTTGCTGGTTGTAGCCCTGCTGACCGTAACCCTGGCCGTAGTTTTGCTGGCCAGGGTCCCCCTGGCCGTACCCTTGCTGGTTGTATTCCTGCTGACCGTAGCTCTGGCCACCCTGATACTGCTGACCACCCTGGTACTGCTGGCCGAACGGGTTCTGGTTCGGATCCTGCCCCGGGTTATTCTGAGAGCCATCGCCGGCGCCAGGGAAGCCGCCACCGTAGTTATTAGACATAAGAATTCCTTAGGAGAGGGTTATAATCTTTTATTACACAAAAGATTAATGCATTAACTTGAGCGCTGCATCGTTCTGCACGGTTACGTTCCCCCGCCAGGGTTACGCCCCTCCCTCAACGACGGTGGAATCAACGCAGAACCGATCCCGCCGCCCCGCTCCGGCGGCTACATTGGAGCTTATGAGTTCTAAGGATTCAGAGACTACGACCAGCCTCAACCCATCGTTAAACACCCGCGTCGCCATTGTCACCGGCGCGAGTGCCGGCATTGGCGAGGCTACTGCGAAGCTGCTGGCTGCGGATGGCTGGCACGTCGTGGTGGCTGCCCGCCGTGCGGAGAGGCTAGAGCAGGTCGTGCAAGAGATCGCCCAGGAGGGCGGTAAGGCTACGCCCCTTGTTCTCGATGTGACGGATGGGGCGTCAATAAGTAATTTCACCGCGGCCGTAGCCGAGCTGACGGGCTCCAAGGTGGATCTGCTGGTCAACAACGCGGGTGGCGCGCGGGGCCTCGATCCGGTGCTGGAGGCCAATCTAGAGGATTGGCGTTGGATGTTCGAAGCGAACGTGATGGGTACCCTCGAAGTCACCCGCGCGCTGTTTGATCAGCTGCAGGTGGCCGAGGCGCCGCAGGTAATTAACGTTGTCTCCGTCGCAGGTCGTGGTGCTTACCGCGGGGGAGCGGGCTACAACGCGGCGAAGTTCGGGCAGACCGCCCTGACGGATGTGATGCGCATGGAGTTCGCTGAATCGGGCGTGCGCGTCTGCCAGGTGGACCCGGGTCGTGTGGCCACGGATTTCAGCCTGAATCGCTTCAAGGGCGACGCAGAACGCGCGCAGGAGGTCTACGCGGACAAGCTGAATCTACAGGCAGAGGATATTGGCGAGACCATTCGCTGGATTGCGAACCGCCCTCGCCACATGGATGTCGAGTCGATCATGATCCGACCGCTCGACCAGGTGTAAACCCGGCTGGCACCGGGTTAAACGTCCTTACTGAAAGGTGACGGCAGTGCCGGTTGCGCTGACCATCACCATGCCGCCCTGACCCAGGGTTTCGTAGTCTACGTCCACGCCGACGATGCCGTGCGCGCCCATCTCCAGCGCGCGATCCACCATCTCCTTCAGGGCGGACTCGCGAGCCTGCAGGATCTCGCCCTCGTATGCGGAGGAACGGCCACCGGTGATGTTGCGGAAGCCCGCACCGATGTCCTTGAACATGTTGATGCCGGCAACGGTCTCGCCAGAGACGATGCGCAGGTACTGCGCAATGGTGTGGCCCTCGACGGTGTTGGTGGTAGTGACGATCATGGTTGTTGACCTTTCTGCGATTCTCTCTTAGTGGCTCTGTCCTAGTGACGCCCACATTCCCGAGGGCGAGCCTATGCCACCGACTATAGAGGACTGTGGTGGCGTTACGCCCTCAAAAACGTCACTTGGCCTTCCAGCTAGTCTGAGGGCATGGTCACCGTGATCGCCAGCCCACAGTCCACCGCCGACACGCTCCAGCCGCTGACGTTGGAAGATCTGCCGAGAGACCTCGTTGCCGCACTACGCGGCGCAAACTACGTGGAGTTTTTCACCGGGGCGGGCATGTCCGCCGACTCTGGGCTAGATACCTTCCGCGACGCGCAAACCGGAATCTGGTCGCATGTTGACCCGCAGGCGATGGCCAGCCTGGATTCCTGGGCGCAGGATCCCGAGCCCATGCTTGCCTGGTACCTCTGGCGGGCGGTGCTATGCCGCCGCGCAGAGGCAAACGCGGGGCACCGGGCGATAGGGCAGTGGGCGCAGCGAGGGGGCGTCACCGTACACGTAACAACCCAGAACATCGACGACCTGCACGAGCGTGGCGGCAGTAAGAATGTGGCGCACTTACATGGCAGCCTGTTTCGCTATCGATGCAGCATTTGTAGCAAGCCTGCGCGCATGCCGGAGCTGCCCGAAAAGCAGGTAGAACGGGCAACGCCACCGACGTGCTCGCTGTGCGGGAACCCGGTTCGCCCGGGCGTGGTGTGGTTCGGCGAGCCACTACCGCACCGGGAGTGGCAGGCCGCCGAAGACGCGATGCGGGCGGCAGATCTGGTGGTGATTATTGGTACGTCCGGGGTGGTGTGGCCCGCCGCGGGCCTGCCAGCAATCGCGGCGGAAAAGGGCACACCCATTGTGGAGATCTCGCCTGCCCGGACGGATCTGACGGACATGTGCACGTGGTCGCTGCGGACCACCACGGCGAACGGCACGCCGCTGTTAGTAGAGGCAGGGGAGCCAGGAGGGAGCTAAACCCACGCAGACCGCAGATTAGTTCTGCGGGTTAGGCGGCGCCTGCTGGTTATGCTTCGGCATCAGCCCGACGTTCATCGGCGGGATCTTGTGGTTAGGGTCGAACATCTGCGCCTCCATTTCCGGGGCGAGGGTCTCGGCGAAGACGTTGTTGTAGTGGTGCGCATCGCGGTAGACCGCCATGTTGCCGATCACCGACGGGCACCAGTCCTCGCGGCAGACGGCCGCGGTGAGGTCCATCAAGGTGACATCCATGCCCCTGTAGGCCTCGATCGACGGATCCTCGGGCAGCAGGGACTTCCAGACATTCTGCCCACACTCGGCGTTGATGGCCAGCACCTCGTCGAAGTTCGGGCGGCCCGGGTTAGCCAGGCCGGGGAAGTCCGCGTTCTCGGAAGCCTCGCCGCTCTTGCCCTCCATCATCTCGGCCACGCAGGTGCGCATGTCGCGCGGCGCGCCCTTCTCGTTGGTCTGCCACGGGTTATCGCGCATCAGCCAGCTGTGGATGCCCTGGTCGGTGAAGCTCTGCACCAGATCCTTGTACTCCTGCGGAACCTGCTCCGGGCCGCCACCGCCAATGGAGGTTGGGCGGGTGCCGGTCATAAAGATGCCCTCTGTTGGCGGATTCTCCTTGATGTATTCCACAACCTTCTCCGACCAGCTGATGCAGGTCGGGTACGGGTCGCCGTTGACGCGGGTGATCTTAGCGTTCACCGGGCAGCCCATCTTCAAGATCGGGATCATCTTCACGTGGCGGTTACGGCCCACGATGTCCAGCGCCGGCATGTAATGCTCGGAGTGCGAGCCACCGATCACGTAGATGGTCTTATCGGAGTTCACGTCGCCGTAGGCGCATTCCTCGTCGGAACGGTTGTAGTTCTTCTTCAGAATCAGCGCATCGCTGTCGAAGCCGATCTGGCAACCATCCGGCTGGGTCGGTGGCAGCAGCGAGCGGAAGTCCTCCAGCGGCGGCACCAGCGGCATGTTCTCCGGCACGGGAGCATTGACCAGGAAGCTGGCCGCGCCGGGGTAGATCGATCTATCGTCGGCCAGGTCCCACAGCTGTTCGCTGTTTACGTCCTCGCGGTGCTGAAGGTAGGTAGGCGACGCCACCACGGCCCCAGCGATTACCAGAATCAGCACAGCGTAAATAGCCTTCGGCCACGCGGAAAGGGACTTGGCCCAGTACTTCGGGCTCAGCAGAACCCAGTTGCGCTGAGGCTTCTTACCCTGGCGCAGCAAACGCTCGATCAGCCTATTGGACAGCCACGCCAGAACCACGCTGCCCGCGATCACGGCCGCGCCGAGGGCGGGGCTGACCTTGGGAACGTTGAAGTAGTAGACGCACAGCACCAGAATCGGCCAGTGCCAGACGTACAGCGCGTAGCTGATGCGGCCTAAGAACTGGAACGGGCGGGTCAGCAGCAGGCGAGTCACGCCCACCGGCTCGCCGGAGTGCCCGGACAGGACAACCAGCAAAGCTCCGACCAGCGGAATCAGCGTCCACGGCCCGGGGAACTGGTCCGCGCCGTCCAGGAACAGGCCGGTGCTGATGATCATGGCCAGGCCGACAATGCCCATGACCGTGCGGGTCCACCGGCCCAGCGGGCGCAGGACAGGGTTACCGTTAGCGTCACGACGCAGCAACAGCATGCCCAGCAAGCCACCCAGGCCGATCTCCCAGAAGCGGCTCAGCGTGGAGTAGTAGTTGATGGTCTGGTCTTCGAAGTGGAAGTACGTGGCGTAGGCAAAGGAAAGCACCGTGGCGGCGGTGAGCACCACCAGTAGTGCTTGGCGGGCGTACTTTCGGAAGACCAGGGCAAGCAGGGTGATGACCAGCAGTGATCCAACGTATATCTGCAGCTGTGCCGACATGGACCACAGGTGCTGGAAGGGGCTGACCGTGGTGCGTACAGAGGTGTACTCGCGGCCGGAGTACGCCAATTGCCAGTTGATGTAGTAGCCCAGGGCAGCCACTGCATCCTTCGCCATCTGCACGTGCACCAGGCGGTTCATTAGCAGCAGCGAGGCCGCCAGCACACTGGCGACCACCACCGCAAGCAACGGGAACAGGCGCCTAATGATGCGAATGAGCGACTGAACGAAGGTGAGCCCCTTCGGGTTCTGCGCATTGCGCAGCTGGCTGCCGAAGAAGAAAATGCCGCCGAGCAGCAGGAACACGTCCACGCCCGAGCTGACCTTGCCGACGAAGACGTGGAAGACCACAACCAGGCCAATGGCCAGGCCGCGGAGGCCTTCGATGTCGTAGCGCATCGTCGCAGATTGTGCGCCGGACTTACCGGAGGTGCCCTTTTGCTTGCCGCTTGGCTCCGCCGACTGCTTTACTTTAGTGGCGCTAGACTGCTCTGCCTTTTCTGCCGCGTTGTCTTCCGCCGAAGATTTTCCCTGTGCCATAACTCGAATCAGTCTATTGACGGGCAGGAAAAATTTCGAAACGACTCACCCGATAAGGCACAAAGCGAGGTGCTAATTACGCCCAACTCGTCAGGATCGGTAGCGTGGATTTCATGAGCGAGACTGCCACCAGCGACAGCCCAGTAAACATCCTTGTCGTCCACCACAGCCCTACGGAGAAGGCGCAGAAGTTGGCCGAGACGGTGCTGCAGGCTGCGCGCTCCGCCGCCGACGAGGTGAATGCGGAGCTGGGGGAGCCAACCGTGCGGGTGCTGGAACGCCAGGCGCTGGAACCGGATGTAGAGGAGTTGCGGGGCGCGGCCGCGGTCATCCTGGGAACCACCGCCAACTTCGGCTACATCTCCGGCGCGCTGAAGCACTACTTCGACACGGTGTACGTGCCTGTCCTGGAAGAAAAGAAAGCCACCCCCACCAGCTGGTGGATCCGAGGTGGCTACGACACGACGGGTGCGGAGAAAGCCATACGCTCCATCCTCACGGGTCTGGAGTGGGAAACGGCCGCTGAACCTGTCGAGTTCACGGGAGACATCGAGCCCCACCTGGCGCAGCTTGAGGCGATGGCTCAGGCTGTGGTGGGCCAGGCTGTGGCGTCTATAACCTAAGGGCTTTTAGCGCTGGTCGGACAGTGCGTACGCAGCACCGGCGACCGCAGCGGTGACGGACAGAACCGCCGGCCACGGCCCGATCTTCTTGGCCAGGGGGTGGGAGAGGCCGAACGCGCCGATGTATCCAGCCGTCAGACCGGCGGCCACCCCCGTGCCCGCCTTGGCGTTCCAGGAACGGGCAGCGTAGCTACCGGCGGCGGCCAGGATCACGCCCCCGAGCGGACGAATGCCAGTCTCGCGGGCAGTCAGCCAACCACCGACCAGGCCGGTGGCAACGACGGCCGCGGTATTGACCTCCTTCGCGGGCTTCAGCGAGGCAGTGGGCTTGAGCTTATGGAGCTGGTTCTTCTTAGACATGTGATCAACCCTACGCCGGTACTGGGGGCCGGGCTTCGGAAATGACACTGAAGGACGACTAGGGTGGCAGACAGACATTTATTTTCAGAACCATGAGGAGGCCAATTTCATGGTTGAACGCATAGATACCCGCTTGACCAAGCTGTGGGGAATCGACAAGCCTATTATCGGCGCTCCGATGGCGGGGCGCTCCGACGGCAACCTGGCGGCCGCGGTGAGCCGCGCCGGGGGTCTGGGAATGTTCGGTGCAGGTGCCGGTTCCAAGCCGGAATGGATCTTAGAGAATGCCCGCATCGCCGCCGAAGCTGGCCCCTACGGCATAGGGTTAATGGTCTGGGCGCTGGAGGATAACCCCGCCCAGTTCGATGCAGTGCTAGAGGCCAAGCCGACGGTAGTGAGCCTGGGCTTCGGCGACCCGAAGCCGTACGTGGACCGCGCCCACGAGGCCGGGATCTCCGTCGTGGCGCCGATCAACACCATGGCGCAGCTCCGCCAGGCGCTGGCCGCGGGCGTGGACGCTGTATGCGTGCAGGGTACAGACGCTGGCGGGCATACCGGGCGTATCGGGACCCTGCCGCTGCTGCAGATAGTCATGGAGTACATGCAGGTCAACGCGCCGGGAGTGCCGATCGCCGTGGCCGGCGGTATTGCCACCGGTCGAGGTGTGGCCTCTATTCTGATCGCGGGTGCGGACGCAGCATGGGTGGGTACCGCACTGCTGGCCTCCCCCGAAGCCACCGGGGCGCCGGAGCTGCGCGCGGCCGCTATCAAGGCCACCGCTAGCCGCACGGTCTTGACGGACATCTACGACCGTGCCGAGGCGCAGAAGTGGGATACGGAAAAGTGGCCCACCCGCACCGTGCGTAATGCCTTTGTGGATGTGTACGGCCCGTTGTCGGACGCCGGAGAGGTTACCGACGACGAGTTGATCGCTGCCCGTGCCCAGGGCGGGGACTTCGCTGATGAGCTGAAGCTGCACGCCGGCCAAGGCGTGGAACTGTTGCGCGCCGAGGTGCCCGCGGGCGAGGTTGTGCAGAGCATGCATGACGAAGCGCTGCGCTGCCTCGGGCGTTTCTCCTAAACGGGAAGACGCAAGAACGAGGAGGCGCAAGGGCAAAAGAGGAGTCAGCATGGACATCGACCGCGTATACAACTGGCGCGACCGGAAGCGTGAGGGCTTATTCTTAGTGGATCGGTTGTGGCCGAGGGGCGTCAAGAAAGAAAGCCTGGATCTGACTGGGTGGCCGAAAGAGCTCACGCCGAGCAGCGACTTGCGCAAAGAGTTTCACGCTGGCTTGAGCTTTGCGGAATTCCGCGAGCGCTACGAGGCGGAACTGGAACAGCGGCACGAGGCGGGGGAGTTGGAGGACGCGCTGGCCGAATTGCGCGAATATCAGGAGCGGGCGGCGGAGCAGGGAGCTCCGGAACTCCTGTTGTTGTTTGCGGCAAAGGAAAAGGAACACAACCATGCGGTTGTGCTCCGAGATTGGCTTGCGCCGCAGCTAGACAGCTAGGGCGCTGGTCGCCCCAACGCTAGAGGCGCTGGCGGGATAGGAAGTTCCAGACCTCCTGGGAAGCATCCGGAACGCGGTTCCAGGTGTGGTTCTGCGGGTTCAGGATCAGCTGCAGCTCCTTGCGGGCGCACGGGTAAACGTGGCGCTCGCCACCGCGGATGCGAGTGATGCGCGGCGGGTAGCCGCAGCCATTACGCTTCGCGTAGCTGCCAACCAGATCGCGAACAGCCATGTAGTGGGCGCCGTTGTGGCGGTAGCCGCCGTTGATCTTCATCATCGTATCGCCACGGCCGTGCATGATCAGGAACGGAATCGCGCGGTTCTTGCAGCCACGGTTCACTGGATCGTAGAAAGCGCCACCGACTGCGGCAGCACCGGCGAAGATGTGCGGCAGGTGGCAGGCGACGACGGCAGTCATGCCACCGCCGTTGGAGTGACCGGTGGCGTAGATACGGCCACGGTCGATGTTGTAAGTACGGTCGATCTCATCAATGATCTGGACGATGAACTTCAGATCCGTGCCACCCTTCACAACCGCGTACGGGGCACCTTCCCAGCCGTGCTTGATGGACTCCGGGAAAATCTTGATGGCCTGCTGACGTGCGCCAGTTTCGTACAGGCGGGAGTAGCGGCGGAAGTTCTCCGGGGTGTCGCGCCAGCCGTCGAAACCGAAGATCACCGGAGCGGGGCGTGCCGGGTTGTAGTGGGTCGGCATCTCCAGGATGTAGCGACGGTTATAGCCAGCGGAGCGGGTGTACACGCTGATCTGGCGGCCGTTGCCGATGCGCGGTGCGGGCTTAGCGTTGTTCACGCGCTTCGGGCCCGCCTTCGGCTTGGGCTTAGCCGGAGCTGGCGGCTGCAACATACGCTGCAGGTCAGCCGAACCGGCGGGCAGTGGCGGGAGCTCCGGCAGCGGCGGCAACTTCGGCAGCGGCGGGAGCTGTGGTACGGAACCCTGCGGGGCAGCGTCTGCCTCCGGGGCGTTGTACGTGGCCACACCCGCTGCGCCGAACGCAGTGGCTAGCACGAGGGAGAGAGTCACGGCAATGCGCTTAAAGGAAGCGAAGAAGGAACTGAGAGATTGTTTCACGGGCGTGACTATACAGAACCTGTGAGTATGCTGCCAATCTTGTAAGCGGGGGGATGGGGAAAATAGAGAAGAATATCGCTGCAGGTAGGCGCACAAAGCGGGGGGTGCACAAAGCGGGGAGGCGCATAAAGACGGATTCGCTTAGCAAGAAGAAAATAAATCTGTTTACCTGTAGAGGAACCCTGGGAAGGCCGGTACAGTTACGGGTATGACTACTGAATTTCTTGCAGCAAACTCCTTCCTACTCGCAGATGGCTCCGCTGTTCCCCCGCTGGGCATGGTCGGTTGGGTAATTATCGGTGGCCTGGCTGGCTGGATCGGTTCCAAGATCATGGGTACCGACGAGCAGATGGGCTTCTTCCTCAACATCATCGTCGGTATCATCGGCGGCTTCCTGGGCGGCTGGCTCCTCGGCCTGCTGGGTGTCGGCAGCGGCGGCTGGATCTGGAGCTTCCTGACCTGCCTGCTGGGCGCCTGCCTGCTGATCTTCATCGTGGGCCTGGTTACCGGCAAGCGTAAGAAGTAAAATTCTTTAGCTGGTTAGCGCCCCGAGGGGGCGTTAACCCAAGACCAGCATCGACAGCGCACCTTCACTGAAGCGTGCGCTTTCGCTTTCTAGGCCGTGGCCCAGCCACAGCACGAGAAGTAAAACGATCAGCGCGCAAATGATGAACAGTAGCGTGCCGATGAAGATATAAGAGCGGAAGATGCCGCCCTTGGCTTCTTCCCGAACAGGCGCCTCGACGGTCGGTCGGGCGCCTTTTTTCTTCGGTTTTACGGCGGGCGAGCCCGTCTCATCGATAAAGCCACCCCGACGGACGGGGACTGCCCTGAAAGTACCCGTATCGTGTTGCTGGCTCGCCGCAACCTCTGCGGTGCCAGCCTTGGGATGGCTTTCCATCGTTTCCTTCCATCTGTGGGACATAACGTCCCGTGGTCTTCAAGTTGCGTGGTAGAGGGGGATTCGCGCCAGTGTGGTGGGTGCGGCGAAACCCCTGCAAGTATTCGCAGGGCTGAGTGGAGCTCTACAAAAACGTAAAGAGTGAGGAAGATAAACAGTCGAATCTGTTGGGTTGCCTTAAGCCTAGTCCCACAATTTCTACATGTTGAGACCCGACCCCATTCTAGGGGTGGAATACCAGGTAACTCCGCAGGGCTCCACCCCCAAGCAGGGTTATGCACAACCTGGCTGGCCTGTGGATAACCTCGCCCTGTGGGAGGGGGAGCGACCTTATTGGGCGGAGCCTGTCCGACCTTTTTATTACGCTGTTGATTGTCTACCAGCGCCCCCGAGCGCACACCAAATTTCACGCCACATGTTTTTGGCGGTAGTTGAAAGTAGAAAGGATCCCGATGGACGGCAATCGCCAACTCCTCACCACCAGCACCGGGCAGCTTATTGACGAGGCGGGAGTGGCCCGACCGCCGTGGGCGTACCGCAGCGAGATCGAGCTGGATTATTACGACAACGAGTGGGGCCGTCCCGTCATTACGGAGCACGGCCTGCTGGAGCGCATCGTCCTCGAGGGCTTCCAATCTGGTCTGTCGTGGGCCACCATCCTGCGGAAGCGGCGCGATTTTCGCTCTGTGTTCTTTCTTTTTGACGCCCAACGCATCGCCGAAATGAGTGAACCCCAACGGCGCGCTGCTCTGCAGGACGTACGTTTGATTCGGAATGCTCGGAAGCACGAGGCGCTGTACGAAAACGCGAAGGCGACCATGGAGCTGCGCCGTGCGGAGGAATACCGGGAACTGCCGGAGGATTCGCCCGCCCGTGAGGTACTGGGCGGGGCGGCAAACAGGCTGGCACCGGGGTTACCCGTGTTGATCTGGTCCTTCACGCCGGCGGAACACACGCGGCCCACATCGCTAGATGAAGTGCCCTCGACGTCGTCGGAGTCTAAGGCTTTGGCAAAGGAGCTGAAGCGCTGGGGTTTCCAGTTCGTCGGCTCCACCACCTGTTATGCGCTGATGCAGGGCATCGGCATGGTGGATGACCGGGTGGTGGAGCCCGAAGAGTAGTAGCCCCTAGATCTTTGCGGCTAGCTCCACTGCCTGGCGGATGGCGCGCTTCGCGTCCAGTTCCGCGGCGACGTCCGCGCCACCGATGATGTGAGCGTCGGAGGCGCCTTCCGGGCGCACGGACTCCTGGCCGGTACACAGCACGACTGTATCGACGTTGATCACGCGCGCTTCGCGGTTTTCCTTGGTCTCCCGCTCGATCTGCTCCAACAGCTCCTGCTTCTCGGCGCGATCCAGCGTGCGACCCTCGAAGGTGCCGGACTTGATCTCCTTGATCTTCTTCAACGTGACCTTCGGATCCTCCACTGGAACGGTGATGTGCAGGCCGTCGGAGTCGATCTTTTCGTATGTCACACCCACAATCTGCTCCGCGCCACCCATAGCGACCGATGCGCGGTGGACCCAACCGGTCGTCTTCCCCAGCGAGCGGCCCATGCGAGTGGGCTTGCGTTGCAGCATGACCACGCGGCGCGGCGGGCGTTCCGGCTTGGGGGTGGAGAGGTTGCCCTGCACATCGGAATCCTCGACCACGCCCCACTGGCTATTCCAGGAAGTCAGGGACTGCGGCTCGCCCTGGCGATCCTCCAGCAGGAACTCCGCAACGTCGTAGCCGATGCCGCCGGCGCCGATGACGGCCACGTACTCGCCCGGAGCCTTCTTGCCGGAGATCAGCTCGGCGTAGGTGGCGACGGTTACGCCGTCGATGGTGCCCTCCAGTCCCTCGGCCACGCCCGGGAACTCCGGTACGCGCGGGCGCACGCCTGTTGCTACCACGACCTCCTCGAAGCCTTTGGCCTTGAGCTCTTCCGGGGTCACGGCCTTGCCGGTGGAGATGTTCACCTTCAGCCCCTCCAGGCGGCTGACCACCGCGTACAGAGCCTGCACGAACTCCTCCTTGCCCGGTACGCGCATCGCTAGGTTGAACTGGCCACCCAGGGTGTCGGCGGCCTCGTAGACGGTAACGTCGTGGCCGCGCAGAGCCAGCGCCTCGGCTGCAAATAGTCCGGCTACGCCGCCGCCGATCACGCCGACCTTCTTAGTGCCCTGCGCGGGCAGCAGTTCCAGTTCAGTTTCATAGGCAGCGCGCGGGTTCACCAGGCAAGTTGCGCGCTTGTTGCCGAAGGTGTGGTCCAGGCAGGCCTGGTTGCAGGCGATGCAGTGGTTGATCTCGGCGTTCAGGCCGCGCGCGGCACGATTTACAAACTCCGGGTCCGCCAACAGCGGGCGGGCCATGGAGACAAGGTCGGCCTGCGGGGTGCCGGCAGGTTCGCCGTTGCCCCCATCCCAGGTGCCGTCCAGTACAGCCTCGGCAACCTCCGGGGTGTTGATGCGGTTGGAGGCCACCACCGGAATGTTTACGTGCTCGCGCACTTTCTGGGTGGCCCAGGCGAAGGCGCCCCGCGGCACGGAGGTCACGATTGTTGGGATCTGTGCCTCGTGCCAGCCCACGCCGGAGCTCAGCATGTCGGCGCCGGCTTCCTCAATCTTCTTGGCCAGCTGCAGAATCTCCTCCTGGGTCTGGCCGTCTTCGACTAGCTCCAGCACAGAGATGCGGTAGTCGATGATGAAGTCCTCCGGCACCTTTGCGCGGATCGCCTTCACAATCTCTACGGGGAAGCGCTGGCGGTTTTCCACCGAGCCTCCCCACTGGTCGGTGCGCTGGTTCGTGCGCTCTGCGAGGAACTGGTTAATCAGGTAGCCCTCGGAACCCATCACCTGCACACCGTCGTAGCCTGCGTCGGCGGCGAGGGCGGCGGAGGTGGCGTAGGCCTCGATAAGGCTTTCTACCTCTTCGCCTGTCATCTCGCGGGCGGGGAAGGGGCTGATGGGCGACTGCGAGGCGGAGGCGGACTGCACCAACGGGTGGTAACCGTAGCGACCCGCGTGCAGCAGCTGCAGCAGGATCTTCGCACCGCCGGCGTGGACGGCATCGGTCACCTCACGGTGAGCTTCGGCGATCTCCGGGGTGTTAAACGGGGTGCCGTAGGGGGTCAGGTTGCCCTCCATGACCGGTGGGTAGCCACCCGTCACCATCGCGGCCACGCCGCCTTCGGCGCGGGCGGCGTAGAAGGCCGCCAGCTTCGGTACGTCCTCGGTGGCATCCTCCAGGCCGGTGTGCATAGAACCCATGATCACGCGGTTGCGGAAGGTGGTCTTACCAACCTGGATGGGGGAGAGCAGCGTCTTGTAGTCGGTGGCGGGATCCTCCGCGGGGGTGGCGGTAAGGCTAGCCGCACCCGGTGCGGTCGACAGAGGGAGGAGGGTGTGGACGGAAGAATTCGCGGAAGCAGTGGCGTCGGTGGAAGGCTGGTTCGTCATGGGGGCAATTATTCCTAAGAAAGTAAAAAGTTGTGGGGCTTTTTGAGAAACCGAGAGCATTCGCCCGAGGCGGGTTAAAGTATGTATCAAAATGTGAGTAATGCATCTCAATCATCGCTGTTCAGAGTGATTCCGGTCACACCAAACGGGGAGCCTAGTTTGAGTAAGGCAATCCTAATTTTGTCTGTTCGCGCCTATCGGTGCACTCTAGATAACCCATGACGAAATGATGTGATCAGAACTACAACTGATTCCTGGTGGAGATACGAGTCACCACCTGATCGGCGATCCGATTGCAACTTTATTCGCATATGCAAATGCAGTACCTGTGACGAGAGTTAGGCCGTAAATCATGAAAAACTACCCTGCACGCCAGGGTCTTTACGACCCCCAGTTTGAGCATGATGCGTGTGGTGTCGCCTTCGTGGCTGACATGCACGGCCGCGCGACACGCGACATTGTGGACAAGGGCATTCAGGCCCTCGTGAACCTGGACCACCGCGGAGCAGCGGGAGCAGAGAAGAACACTGGCGACGGCGCCGGCATCCTGATCCAGATCCCCGACCGCTTCTACCGAGAGGAGATGGCCAAGCAGGACATCACCCTGCCGCCGGCCGGGCAGTACGCCACCGGCATCGCCTTCCTCCCGAACTCCCGCATGGCCGCGCTCGACGCAGTGCGCGCCGTCGAGGCCATCGTTAAAGAAGAAGGTCTGAACCTCATCGGCTGGCGCGACGTGCCGGTCGACGACTCGAGCCTGGGCGCCATCGCGCGCGACGCCGAACCGCTGTTCCACCAGCTCTTCATCTCCGGTACTGACGCCGACGGCTCGCCTCTCGAGGGCCTGGAACTCGACCGTCGCGCCTTCTTCGTGCGCAAGCGCGCAGAGCGCGAGCTCGGCAGCAAGGGTCCGGGCGAGGGCTCCGGTGGAGACACGGTTTACTTCCCCTCCCTGTCCGCCCGCACGGTCGTTTACAAGGGCATGTTGACCACCCCGCAGCTGCGGGAGTTCTACCTGGACCTGCAGGACGAGCGCATGGAGTCTGCGCTGGCCATCGTGCACTCGCGCTTTTCCACCAACACCTTCCCGTCCTGGCCGCTGGCGCACCCCTACCGCCTGGTTGCTCACAACGGCGAGATCAACACTGTTCGCGGCAACGAGAACTGGATGCGCGCCCGCGAATCCCAGCTGCGCTCTGAGGTGCTGGGCGACCTGGATCGCGTGCTGCCGATCTGTGACCCGGAGGGCTCGGATACCGGCCGCTTCGACGAGGCCCTGGAGCTGCTGCACCTGGCTGGCCGTAGCCTGCCGCACGCTGTGCTGATGATGGTTCCGCAGGCGTGGGAACGTAACCCGCACATCGACCCGCAGGTGCGAGCGTTCTACGAGTACCACTCCAGCTTCATGGAGGCCTGGGACGGTCCGGCCGCCATCACCTTCACCGACGGCACCCTGATCGGCGCCACCCTGGACCGCAATGGTCTGCGCCCGGGACGCATCTGGATCACCAAGGACGGCCTGGTCGTTATGGCCTCCGAGGCCGGTGTGCTGGACATCCCGGACAGTGAGATCGTGAAGCGCACCCGCGTGGAGCCGGGCAGAATGTTCCTGGTTGATACTTCCCGTGGTTGCGTGGTCGAGGATGAGGAGATTAAGCAGACACTCGCCGACCAGCCCTACCAGCAGTGGGTAGAGGAGAACCTGGTTCACGAGTCCGACCTGCCGACCGCTGCCCCGATCGACATGAACCACGAGCGCATCGTCCTGCGCCAGCGCGTGTTCGGCTACACCGAGGAAGACCTCGAGACCCTGCTGCTACCGATGGCCGCCAAGGGTGCCGAGGGCATCGGCTCGATGGGTACCGATACCCCCATCGCCGCGCTTTCCGACCGTCCACGCCTGCTGTTCGACTTCTTCGCCCAGCGCTTCGCACAGGTCACCAACCCGCCGCTGGATAGCTACCGCGAGAAGATGGTCACCAGCATGTTCACCCAGCTGGGTGCACAGGCGGATGTTCTTAATCCTGGGCCCGACGCCGCCCACCGGATCCACCTGGACAGCCCGATTCTGGGTAACCAGACGCTGGCCAACCTGGCGAGTGCCGCGGAGAACGCCGAGGCCTCCGGCTCCGGTGCTGACCTCAGCGCGTTCAAGGCCGTGCGCATCCCGGGCCTGTACTCCGTCGCCCATGGTGGAAAGGGGCTGCGCGAGGCCATCAAGCGCGTCCGCCGCCAGGTCACGGAGGCCATCGAGGACGGCGCGACCATCCTGATTCTCTCCGATCGCGAATCCGACGAGCGCTACGCGCCGATCCCGTCCCTGCTGCTGACCAGCGCCGTGCACCACCACATGGTGCAGGAGAAGACGCGCACCCGCGCTTCCCTGGTAGTAGAGGCAGGCGGGGCGCGCGAGGTGCACCACCTGGCCATGCTCATCAACTTCGGTGCGGATGCCATCAACCCGTACATGGCGCTAGAGACCGTGCACGAGATGGCCAACGACGGACGAGTGGGCGTCGCCCCAGAAAAGGCTGAGGAAAACTACATCAGCGCCGCGACCACCGGCATCCAGAAGGTCATGTCCAAGATGGGTATCGCGACGGTAGCGAGCTACCGCGGCTCCCAGCTGGCCGACGTGGTGGGTCTGCACCAGAGCCTGCTCGACGAGTACTTCGTCGGCGCGTTCAGCCCCATCTCCGGCATCGGGCTGGACGAGATCGCCGACGACGTGGCCAAGCGCCACCGCGCGGCATTCCTGCCCCGCCCCGAGGAGCAGGCGCACCGCGAGCTGGAGATCGGCGGCGAGTACAAGTGGCGCCGCGAGGGTGAATACCACCTGTTCAACCCCGAGACCGTCTTCAAGCTGCAGCACGCGACCCGCACCGGCCAGTACCGCATCTTCAAGGAGTACACCGAGAAGGTCAACAAGCAGTCCGAGCGCCTGGCTACGCTGCGCGGCCTGTTCAAATTCAAGTCCAACCGCCCGTCGATCCCGATCGAGGAGGTCGAGCCGGTCAGCGAAATCGTGAAGCGCTTCGCCACCGGCGCGATGTCCTACGGTTCCATCTCCGCCGAGGCGCACGAGACCCTGGCAATCGCGATGAACCGCCTGAAGGGCATGTCCAACTCCGGTGAGGGTGGCGAAGATCCAGCTCGCTTCGAGCCGGAGCCCAACGGAGACTGGAAGCGCTCTGCCATCAAGCAGGTGGCCTCCGGTCGCTTCGGCGTGACCAGCCACTACCTGAACAACTGCACGGACATCCAGATCAAGATGGCGCAGGGTGCCAAGCCGGGTGAGGGCGGCCAGCTCCCACCGAGCAAGGTGTACCCCTGGATCGCCGAGGTGCGCGTAACCACGCCGGGCGTGGGCCTGATCTCCCCGCCGCCGCACCACGACATTTACTCCATCGAGGATCTGGCACAGCTGATCCACGACCTGAAGAACGCCAACCCGGACGCACGCATCCACGTTAAGCTCGTCGCCGAGCAAGGCGTGGGTACGGTCGCCGCCGGTGTGTCCAAGGCACACGCGGACGTGGTGCTGATCTCGGGCCACGATGGCGGTACCGGCGCCTCCCCGTTGACCTCCCTGAAGCACGCAGGTGGCCCGTGGGAGCTCGGCCTGGCCGAGACCCAGCAGACCCTGCTGATGAACGGCCTGCGCGACCGCATCACCGTGCAGTGCGACGGCCAGCTGAAGACCGGCCGCGACGTAGTCGTTGCCGCCCTCCTGGGCGCCGAGGAGTTCGGCTTCGCAACCGCTCCGCTTGTGGTTTCCGGCTGCATCATGATGCGCGTCTGCCACCTGGACACCTGCCCGGTGGGTGTGGCAACCCAGAACCCGGAGTTGCGCAAGCGTTACACCGGCCAGGCGGAGCACGTGGTGAACTTCTTCAAGTTCATCGCCGAGGAGGTTCGCGAGTACCTCGCCGAGCTGGGCTTCCGCACCCTGGAAGAGGCCGTGGGCCACTCCGAGTGCCTGACCGGCGGCGAGATGGAAGTCGAGCACAAGACGGCAGGCAAGCTGGATCTAGAGCCGATCTTCGCACAGCCGGAGAGCCCCTTTATGTTCCAGGATCTGCACCGCACCAAGGATCAGGATCACTCGCTGGACAAGGCGCTAGACAACCAGATCCGCAAGGACGCGGAAGATACGATCCGTCGCGCCGCTGCGGGCGAGGACGTATCGATCGACCTCAGCTACCCGATCACCAACGTCAACCGCACGGTCGGCACCATGACCGGCTCGCTGATCTCCCGCGTGGCCGGCCGCGATGGCCTGCCGCAGGATACGGTGAACCTGCAGTTCACGGGCTCTGCCGGTAACTCCTTCGGCGCATTCGCCACCCACGGCATGACGCTGACCCTTAACGGCGACGCCAACGACTACGTGGGCAAGGGCCTGTCTGGTGGCCGCATCGTCATCCGCCCGACGGCAGAGGACGCAGCCGAGGATGTTACCAGCGACGTTATCGCTGGCAACGTGCTGGGCTTCGGTGGCGTGCAGGGTGAAATGTTTATCCGCGGCACCGTGGGCGAGCGCTTCTGCGTGCGTAACTCCGGCCTCACCGCCGTCGTCGAAGGCGTAGGCAACCACGGCTGTGAGTACATGACCGGCGGCCGTGTCATCGTCCTGGGCAAGATCGGCAACAACTTCGCAGCCGGCATGTCCGGCGGCATTGCCTACCTGGTGGACGACGGTAGTGGCGTCACGAACAGAATCAACACCGAGCTCGTCGATATCGAAAAGATCACCGACGCCGAAGAACTGCGATGGGTGGAGCAGACGATCCAGACCCACCGCGACCTGACTGGGTCTACCGTGGAGGTCAACGCCGCGGACCTAATCAAGGTCATGCCCCGCGACTACGCGCGCGTGCTTAACACGATCGCACGGGCCGAAGCCGAAGGGCTCGACAAGGACGGCATCGCCGCCGCAATCATGGAGGAAGTGAAGTAAATGGCTGATCCACGCGGATTTCTGAAGAACCGCCGCGAGTCGGCGGCACACCGACCCGTCCCGCTGCGCCTGCTGGATTGGAATGAGGTCTACGAGGACTTCTCCGACGACAAGGTGCAGACCCAGGCCAGCCGCTGCATGGACTGCGGCATCCCGTTCTGCCACGACGGCTGCCCGCTGGGCAACATCATCCCCGAGTGGAACGACCTGGTGCGCAAGGGCAACTGGCGCGAGGCCTACGACCGCCTGCACGCCACCAATAACTTCCCGGAGTTCACCGGCCGCCTGTGCCCCGCACCCTGCGAAGGCGCCTGTGTGCTGGGTATTGGCGACGACCCGGTGAACATCAAAACCGTCGAATACACCATCGTCGAGCACGCTTGGAAGGAAGGCTGGATCCAGCCGATCAAGCCGAGCTTCAAGACGGGCCAACGCGTCGCCGTTGTCGGCTCCGGCCCCGCCGGCTTGGCCGCCGCACAGCAGCTGACCCGCGCGGGCCACGACGTGACCGTCTTCGAGCGCGCCGACCGCATCGGCGGACTGATGCGCTACGGCGTGCCCGAGTACAAGATGGAAAAGAAATGGATCGACCGCCGTCTGGAACAGATGGAGGCCGAGGGCACGAAGTTCGTCGTGAACACCTCGCCCACCGGCGAGCAGTTGAAGGAGTTCGACGGCGTGATCGTCGCCATCGGCTCCACCGTCGGACGTGACCTGCCCGTGGCGGGCCGCGACCTGAACGGCGTGTACCAGGCGATGGAGTACCTGCCCGAGGCCAACAAGGTCTGCGAGGGAGACCGCGAGGAATCCACCATCAGCGCCAAGGGCAAGCGCGTGGTCATCATCGGCGGTGGCGATACCGGCACCGACTGCTTCGGTACCGCGCTGCGCCAGGGTGCCATCGAGGTTTCCCAGTTCGACATCACCCCGAAGCCGCCGAAGACCCGCGGCGCGTCCACCCCGTGGCCGACCTACCCACGCATCTGGCGCGTAGCCTCCGCTCACGAAGAGGGCGAGTACCGCGTGACCGGCAACGAGTCCGCCGACGAGATCGCCGCCCTGGGGCTGGCCGAGCGCCAGCCGGGCGACGAGCTGGGCATCCGCCGCTACTCCATCAACACCGTGGAGATCACCGGCGACGGCGAGAAGGTTACCGGCCTGAAGGGCGCCGAGTGCCGCTTCGGCGAGAACGGCCTGGAGAACATCCCGGAGTCCGACTTCGAGATGGATGCAGACCTGGTGCTACTGGCAATGGGCTTTGTCTCCGTCGAAGAGACCCCGGTCGTGAAAGACTTGGGTCTGAAGATCGGTGAGCGCGGCCGCCTGGAGCGCGACGACACCTTCCGCGCCCAGGCCACCACCGCCGAGTTCGCGGACATCCCGGTCTTCGTCGCCGGCGACGCGGGCCGTGGCCAGTCTCTGATTGTGTGGGGCATTTCCGAGGGTCGTTCCGCGGCCGCGGAGCTGGACCGTGTGCTGATGGGCGAGACCGCCCTGCCGCGCCCGATCAACCCGACTGACGTGGCGATGCAGGCTTGAGCCTAGCCGCTTACCTAGGGCTGCTCGGTGCCTGGGTTCTGGCCATTACTGTGCCAGGCCCGGACACCGTGCAGCTCATTCGTTTAGGTGCCCGGTCGCGCCGCTCAGCGGTGTTCGCCGCCCTGGGGATCTGTACGGGCAATGTGTTGTGGCCGGTGGTCACGATGCTCGGTCTCGCCGCGTTGATCGCGACCTTCACGTGGATACTCACTGCGTTATACCTGTTCGGCGGCTGTTTCCTGATGTACATGGGTCAAGGCGCGTTCCGCTCCGGGTACGCAGATTGGCGCGCCCGGGCGGTCTTGCCCGCTGTTTCTATTAATGACGCCACCAGCACCTCAACGGCCGCAGATGGAGCACAGGCTGCTGCGCGTGCGCCGCTGGCGGACTTCGCTTCCTGGCGCCTGGGGCTTGCGACAAACCTTTCCAACCCGAAGGCACTGCTGTTCTTCGGATCGGTGTTCGCACAGTTCATCCCGGTGGACGTTTCCTTGCTGGATCGGCTGCTGGTGCTGCTATTGATGACCGTCGTGGGCGTGGCGTGGTTCTGCGGATTCGCTCTGGCGGTGGCCGCAGGGGCAGAGAAGATCCAGCGGATCACCCCCTTTATCGAAATGGTGGCCGGAGTGTTGTTCGTAGTGCTGGGCGCGTTTCTGGCCTACGAGGGCGTGCGCATACTGGTGGGCGGCTAAAGGCCGCTAGACTAAGCCCCATGGAGTTTCCTTTGGTCAGCATTCGCGATTCCGAGATCAAGCTGGGGCAGTTCATCAAACTGGCCAACCTGGTGGAAACCGGCGGGGAGGCCAAGGAGGCCATCGCCGCTGGAGCTGTGCAGGTCAACGGCGAAGTCGATACCCGCCGTGGCAAGGCGCTTCGCCCTGGTGACGAGGTTACCTTGGTCGACGGAGAAACCGGAGAAGTGCTGGCAGGGGCGGTCGTCGCCAGTGCAGCCAGCGCGGATTCGCCTTTGAGCGACGAGAACGACGATGATCTCGGCGAGTTCTTCGACGAATCCACCGCGGACGATGACTTCGATCCGGAGAAGTGGCGGAACGTCAAGCTGGAGGATGTCCGCGAGGACAACGCGATCTAGCGTTGGGCGGTGACGTCACCGGGGCGCGAGCGGGGTGGCGCGCTTAAAAATAGCCCCGAACCAACACCACGCAGAAACAAACGAAGGCAAGAAGCAAGTAGTGGAGGAACTATGCCTGCAATGATCGCCCAGCCCGGAATGCCCCTGTGGCTGGATCTGGCCAGCACCGATGCGGCCGCGGCCCAGAAGTTTTACGGCGAGCTGCTGGGTTGGGAGTTCGAGTCTCCGTCCGAGGGGTATTCCGTGGCGAAGAAACAGGGCATGCCGGTAGCGGGTATCGCGCAGATCCCGGAGGACAACCAGTCGGTATGGGGCCTGCTGCTGTACACCCCGGATGTGAAGCAGGCGCACGATAAGGCCGTGGAGGCTGGGGCGAAGTCCGCACTGGAGCCGCAGAACCTGGGAGAGCGCGGCGAGATGGCGATCCTGGTGGATCCGGCGGGCGCGACCATTGGCCTGCGTAACCCGGCGGACGAGCACGCGCTGATCGCCGCGGGTGAGCCCGGTACTCCGGTGTGGTTTGAGCTGATGGTGGCCCAGAGTTGGGACACGACACTGGAGTTCTACCACGAGCTCGCCGGATGGGACGTGAAGGTCTCTGGTGGGGCGGAAGCCGACTTCCGCTACGCCACCGGTGAGTTCGATGGCGCGGCCGTGGCGGGCTTGTGGGATACTTCCGCGCTGGAGGTGCCCAGCATGTGGACCGCTTACTTGGGCGTGGCCAGTGTGGATGACGCTATTGCCAACACCCCCGAGCTGGGTGGCACGGTGATCCGCCCGGCCTGGGAGTCCGAGTTCGGCCGTATGGCCACCATCGAGGATCCGACGGGTGCGCTGGTGAACCTGTGCGAGGTCGAGGAGTTCGTCCCCGACGAGGACGCACACGAGCCGGATCTGCTGGCCCCGGAGAACTTCCAGGCGTTCTAGCGCGCCGGGGTGCGCCGGACTGCGCCGGGCCGCGTCGGTATGCGCCAGGCTAGCGCCGGTGTGCGCCCGGCTAGCGCGCTACCAGATGCAGACGCGCTCGTCCTCGGCCAGCCACATGCCGTCGCCCTCGCGGACGTCGAAGGCCTCGTAGAACTCCGCGATGTTGCTGGAAACTACGTTGCAGCGGAACTCCGCCGGCGAGTGCGGGTCGATAGAGGCGTACTGCGCTGCCATCTGCGGGCGGATGGCGGTCTGCCAGATACGCGCCCAGCGCAGGAACACGCGCTGCAGGGCTGTGTACTCGGTGGTGTCCGGGTTGCCCTCGGCATCCACCAGCCCCTCGACAGGCAGCTTCTCTGCCGTCTCGAATGTCTGCCCGTTGTCGGCCAGGTAGCGGCGCAGCGCGACGATCGCGATGCCCAATCCGCCCAGGTCGCCGATGTTTTCACCCAGCGTGAAGTTGCCGTTGACAGTGTGCTCCGTGATGCCACGCTGGCGCAGACCCGTCGGCACCAGTCCGTCATACTGCGCCACCAACTTGTCGGTCAGCGCGGTGAAGGCCTCGCGGTCCTCCTCGGTCCACCAGGAATTCAGGTTGCCGTCGCCGTCGTACTTCGATCCCTGGTCGTCGAAGCCGTGACCGATCTCGTGGCCGATGACGGCGCCGATAGCGCCGAAGTTTCCGGCCATGTCGGCCGCCGGGTCAAAGAATGGTGGGCGCAGGATGGCAGCCGGGAAGGTGATGTCGTTCTTCACCGGGTTGTAGAACGCGTTCACCGTCTGCGGGGTGGCGAACCACGTTTCGTTGTCGCTGGGCTTACCCAGCTTGGATACCTCGTAGTTGTGGTTGAAGCGGCTGGCCGCCCGCACGTTCGCCAGCAGATCCGCGCCAGTAGCGCCGAATTCCAGGCCGCTGAAGTCGCGCCACTTATCCGGGTAGCCAATCTTTGCCTCGAACTTCTCCAGCTTCGCCAGCGCCTTCTCGCGCGTCGCAGGGGTCATCCACTGCAGCTCGCCGATGCGCTCGCGGTACGCGGCGATCAGGTAATCCACCAGCTCCAGCATCTTCTGCTTGTGCTCCGGCGGGAAGTGCTGGGCGACGAACTTCTTGCCGACCTCTTCGCCCACGGCGCCCTCGACCAGAGCCACGCCACGCTTCCAGCGTGCCCGCTGCTCCGTCGCGCCGGACAGGGTGCGCCCGTAGAACTCCCAGTTCCGCAGGTTTACCTCCGTCGGCAGGTATGCCGCGCTGCTCAAGATCACTCGCCAATAGGCCCACAGCTTCCACTCATCCAGGCCGCTGACCTGCGGGTTATCGCCTTCACCAGTGGCCATTGCCGCGACGTGCTCCAGGTAACTGGGCTGGCACACCACGATGGTGGCTCCGCCGGCGCTCTGCGTATCCACACCCGTGGCGGCTAGCCACTCTTGGAACGGGAAGCCGGTCGGCAGATCCTCCACCTTCGTCGGGTTGTAAGTCTTCTCGGCATCGCGGCTAGCCACGTTATCCCAGTGCCCGCGCGCCAGCTCGGTTTCGAAGGCGCAGATTGCATCCGCCGCCGCGGCAGCATCCGCGTTCGCGTATTTACCGGGCCGCTCTAGCTCGCTGACCAAGCCCAGCATGTCCTCAACGAACTCGCGGTAAGCCTTGCGGGTCTCGGCGTGCTGTTCCTCCCGGTAGTATGCCTCGTCCGGCAGCCCCAGACCCGTCTGCACCAGGTAGGCACGCTCGATGTCCTGCGAGGAATCCTTTTCGATCCAATACCCCGCAACCCCGCCGGTGCCTTCCATATCCAGCGTGCCGAGGACCTTGGCTAGGTCGCTGACCGAGGTGGCGCCTTCAATAAGCCCCACAGGCTCCCGAAGACCGGCAAGGCCCGCGGTGGCGATGCCCTGCACGTCCATGAACGACGAGTACAGAGCGCCCACGCGACCATCTGGTTCGTCGGTGGCGGCGGCCTCTACGATTTCGCGAACCTCCTGTTCAGCACGGTCGCGCAGCTCGTGGAAAGTGCCGTCCACTGGGCGGTCGCTCGGGATCTTGTGGGTGGCCAACCAGGCGCCGTTGACGTGGCGGTACAGATCCTGCGCCGGCGAAGGCTGGGCTGCCTCACCCGCCTGGTTCTGCGCCGGAGCCTCGGAAATGTCATCCGGGATTGCTGCGGCCAGGGCATTTTCTTGCGCGTTGTTTTCTACCATGCCCACTACCTTAGACACCGCTGCCGACAGGGTGTCCGGCGCAGTAGTTACGCTAGGGCGTATGTTCCATCATCCCGCGCCACCAGGTGCGCCAGCCAGTCCGCCCGCTGGCTCGCCAGCCTATCCGCCAGCTCGTCCACCACAGCGTCCGGTGTTCCCGGTTGTGCCCACGCCTGCTGCCCGCCCCGCCCCGCCCACGACGTATCGCCCCGCACCCACTAGCCCGAAGCGGCGCGGTGCGTATTCGGCGTATCTCTTGGGGGTGTTGTTGTCGCTGGTCGGGGGTGCCTTTATTGTGGACGCCACCCTGGAAGACGACCGCCAATCCCTCACCGTCGCGGAGGGAATGGCGGACTCAATTCTCACGTATTCCGAGTGGCCGCTGCGGTTCGCGACTCTGGAGGAGTGCCACGATTCGCCTGGCCTGGGGCGCCCCGGAGTGATGCAACTGGACTGCGACGGGGAGGATTACGGCGTGATCGGCCTTGGCGGCGTGGACGTACAGGGGGGCGAGGAGACACTCGCCCATGCCGTGAGCCGCGCCGTGCGTGCGCTCACCTTTCACGACGCGGTAGAGCTGCAGTCGACGGATGTACTGGGCAAGTTGTCTGCGGAGGATCAGGCGCGGTTGAAGACCGCGCAGGTCAAGCAGCTGCGCGTAAGTGATAGCTACACGCTGGAGGGGGAGCGGTTCGTGGCTGTGGCTTTCGTACGGGATCCAGATGCGGCTGAGGAGGATGGGGGCCGGAAGGACAGCGCCCAAAACACTGGCACCCAGGAAGATGGTGTGCAGGAAGGCCGGGCGGGTGCGGACCCGGATAACGAGGTGGAACAGAGCCTCGAACCCGACGGCACGGCCCCCATGGTGGTAGTCCAAATGCCGGTGAAGTCGGCGTCCAAAGACACACAGTTAGAAGAGATCGGCGAGCTGGTGCGTGGCGTCAGCGTGGAAGATAGCGAAGATAGCGAAGAAAGCGCAGGTAAGAGCAATGTTTAAACCACGCAACTACCGCGTGTTTGAAGTGCCGCGCGAGTTGCATCTGCGGTACCCGAAGCAGCAACGGCCGACGTTACGCTTGTTCCGCGACGGCTGGATGTTCGCGTACTGGGCGATCCTCATTCCGAGCCTCGCGATGTCCGTGTTCTTGCTGCTCGGCAACAACCCTGCGCTGGTGAGCCCCACGCTGGGGCTGGTGCTGATACTCGGTGTGGTGCATCTGGCGGTGGCGGTGCTGTGTGTGTGGGCGTTGCCCATATATCGCGGCACGCCGAAGCGGTTGGTGGTGTTGGCGTTGCTGTGGGGTGGGGCGGCATCCGTGGTGATGGCGGCAGTGGTGGTCCAGCCGCCGGTGGTCAGCGTCGTGGACAAGCTGGGGTGGTACTCCGTGACCGCCAGCTTTGCCGGTGCGTATCCGGAGGAAATAGCGAAGGGGCTGGGCATCTGGCTGCTGCTGTGGATGGGGCGCGCCTGGTGGAACCGTCCGTGGCACGGCATCGTCGCCGGCTTGCTGGTGGGGCTGGGCTTCGAGGTCTACGAGAACATGATGTACGCGATGATGCTAGCGGTGATGGATCCGGTGTCTGACCTGCAGGGTGCGTTTTCGACGTACTTGGTGCGCGTGATAGCCGGGCCCGCTAAACACATGATGTTTAGCGCGTTGGTCGGCTATGGAATCGGGCTGGCGATGTTTGTGGGCGCGAAGGCGGGGAAGCGGCGCGGCGGAGCCTGGCGCCTGGGGGCGATCGTGCTGTGGGGTGGCCTGGGTTTCTTGACGCACTTTGCGTGGAATGTCCGGTGGTTCAATGCGCCGACGTTGTTTCAGGTGCTGTGGATGGGGCTTGTGTGGGTGCTGTTGGTGGTGCTTGTGATGTGGCTGATCGTGTGGACAAGTGTGGAGTTTCTGCGGTGGAAGAGGAGGGGCGTTTGCCCAGCTGTGACGATATATCAGCGAGTGTGATGAAAATCACATAGTGACATGAGCAGGGGTTTTGGCCTTAATGGTTTCGTGAGGCGAAAAGTGTTCCCCTTGTGGTTGATGTGAACAATGTGAAAGTTGTGGCTTTTGGGTATGGTGTGACTCATGATTTCACTGCCATGGCGCCGCTCCACGCGCACGTCCGTACCGAAACGCCTCACCGCAACGGCACTCGCTGGCTCCGCTCTGACGGTGGCAGCGCTCGTCGCCACCGATGTTGTCCCCGTCCCCTCGTGGGCGCTGGATGGCATTGACGTTGCCTCTCACCAGCACCCCGGTGGTGCAGCAATTGACTGGACAGCGGTAAAGCAGTCCGGCCAGTCCTTTGTCTTCGTCAAGGCGACCGAGGGCACGTCCTACACCAACCCGGCGTTCACCACAGACTCCGCCAAGGCTCAGCAGGCCGGCCTGGTTCCGGGTAGCTACCACTACGCCCGCCCGGGCAGCCGCAACCCGCGTGCCGAGGCTCGCCACTACGCCAGCGTCCTGGCTACTGGTGTGCAGCCGTCTCTGCCTCCGGTGCTGGACTTGGAGGAGCACGGGGGTCTGAACCCAACCGAGCTGCAGAACTGGGTCCGCGAATGGATCGACGAGATTAAGACCCTGACTGGCCGTGATCCGATCATCTACACCTACTACAGCTTCTGGATCCAGCGGATGGCGAACACTACCGAGTTCTCTGAGTATCCGCTGTGGCTGGCCTACTATCGTGACACCCTCCCGGATAACATCCCGGGCGGTTGGGATCACGTCACCTTCTGGCAGTACTCCGGCTCTGGCCGTGTGAACGGCGTGCAGACCCAGGTGGATCTGAACAAGTACTACGGCGACGACGCTGCTCTGAACGCCTTGGCTTCCGGCTTGCCGTCGAACACTGCTGCGGGCCAGGCTTCCGATGCCATGGACGCGATGCGCCCGGCAGTTGAAGGCGAGGCCGAGATCGCCAACAAGATTGAGCACGCCACCGGCGTGAACGTCCCGCTGGCCTCCGATTTCATGATGCAGCTGCTGGGTGTTATCGGTGGCCGCGTGTCCCCCGATGTTCTGCTGACCCAGGGTAAGAAGCAGATCGAGGGTAAGGATCCGGCTCAGGTTGCCGGCTCCATCAGCGACGGCCAGGGCGCTCAGGTATCCGGTTCCATGAAGACCGCCCAGGAGGTTCTGACCGCCTACACCGCCCTGTCGGGTGCGCTGAAGGAGTTCAACGCTGGCGACAAGAAGCTGCCGGTCGAGGCCATCCTTAAGCTGATCCAAAGTGCTGCGCCCAACGCTGGCGCTGGCCAGGGTGGCACCGTGAACATTGGCCAGATCCTGAGCCTGCTGCAGCAGTTCGGTGGTATCTCTAACTGGAACGCCAAGCTGGAAAACGGTGAGGTTCAGCCTGATGCGAACGCGTTTGCCGACCTTGCGGACGCCGCCCAGGCCGCGAACCCGGACAGTTCCGCTGCTGCGGACGCTGCCGCTGCACCTGCGCCGGGGGCACAGTCGGGGGCACAGGGTGCTCCGGCCGCTCCGGTTCCGCCTGCAGCGCCGGCACCCGTCGCAGCTGCACCTGCAGCCAACTAACTAACCTCTGCGCCTGCAGCCAACTAACTAACCTCTGCGCCTGGCTGGTAGCGCGTAGCGCACTAGCAGCCAAGTTCCAAGAGCGTCGCCCTTTCGGGCGGCGCTTTTCTAATGCCAGGGGCCATGCCAGTGCTTCGTACGTCAGCTGCTTCGTACGGTAGCTGTGGTTTGCGTGCTCCGCCCCTGTATCCGTGCGGAATGTCCGGACGGCAACCGGCGTAGCGTTTTCGACGTGCTTCGCCCCCGTGTCCGTGCGGAATGTCCAAAATTCCACGTCTTAAAATATAACTATTCTATTTGCGCAGGTCAGGGCGCTGGCATTTTAAGCTGCAGATCCTCTACTTCTGATAACTCGTAGATTTTGGACATTCCTGCGCCGTACCCGCTGCGCCCCGCCTGCAGCGCCGTACCCGCTGCGCCCCGCCTGCAACGCCGTGCCCGCTGCGCCTTGCCTGCACGCCGTAGCCACTGCACCTTGCCTCAAGTATCCCCGAGCACCTTCCCGGGTGCGCAAATGCGGCGGGGTGGAAACATCCACCCCGCCGCGAGAGGCTCCCGAGCTCGCTCTTCTGCCGGAGCTCCCTGGGCACGCACTTTCGCCGGAGCTCCCTGGGCACACTTTTCCGCTGGAGTTCCCTGGGCACGCTCTCCCACCGAGGCTCCCGAGCTCGCACTCCCGTTGGAGCCTTCTGGGCTCGCTCTTCTGTAGGAGCCCAGCCCCGGAACCTAGTCCGAGAACTTCATCGGGCCGTTGTACCAGAGACCGGAGCGCTTATCCGTCTCCGTATCCAGCTTCACCGGCTTCGGAGCCTCGCCAAACGCGTTCGGGAACGGCGTCAGCTTGTCCAGCACGCCCCAGTCTCGTTGCCAGTCGTCCTGCAGATAGGTCGGCAGCTCCTCAGCCTGCGCGGTCATCTGCACCAGTCCATAAGAACCACCGCCGGAGTAGTCCATCACCGGGGTGTGGTTGCCCCGCACGTCGTGGTCCGGTGAGATGCGGAACTCGGGGGTCTCCGCCACTCCAGCCCAGTGGTCGTACGGCCTCTGGCACGGGAACTGGAAAGCGATAGTCCAGTCCAGCAGCGTTGGTGCCTCAGATCCCACGTAGTCGTTAAGCGTTTCCATCTCCGGCACGCGCGGCGGCGTAATCGCGATCCACTGCGCGGGTGTCAGGTTCGGATCATTCGCGACGATGCGCACCGAGTCCGCATCCTCCGGCACCTGGTCCATCGGAATGCGCAGGTTGCGCCACTCGGGTGCGTAGCCCGGGTCCAGCGGAATCTGCTCGCCGAGTACCTCGAAGTCCTCGGCCTTCTTGGAGCCACCGGACTTACCGAACTCCACCTTGATCTCCTGGCCGTACTTGTAGATGCCGTCCATGTCGAAGTGGCCTACCTGGCCAGCCACGCTGAATACCAGCAGCGGCTTGCCGTCGCGGTTCTTCGGCAGGCTGTACCAGCTGGTGGTGGTGTTCGCGGGCATCTGCAGCCCTTCGGTGAACGAGCCGACCACCGGCACCCGGTTGGCGTCGATCCCGAACGGCAGCACGGCATAAGACCCGTTCACGCCCTTGTCGGCGTGCAGACCACCGGTGGTACCGGATGCGTCATTGCCGTCGTTGCTGCCCTCCTTGCTGCCGGACTCGTTTGTTGCCTTGTCTTGAGACGCCGCAGCCTGCGTTTTTTCACTGTCAGAGGACGTGCCCGAATCATCGGTGCCGGAATCCTCGTTGCGGAACTGCTCGGTGGAGCCCACCGCAGATTGGGAATCGCTGCTGGACTTCGAGTCGATCTTGGCGGGGATGTTGTTTGGCTCGAAGCCACGGCCTCCACCGCTGGTCAGGGAGTCCTTCAGCGAGCTGCCGTCGGCGGGCTCTAGGAAGGAATCGTTGGTGTTGTTTTCCACCAGAACGTCCGCGGCCTGGTTGCAGCTCTGGCCTGCCAGGGCCATCACATTGCCCTTGCCCACGGAGTAAGCAGGCCACTGGCTGAACATGCCCTTTGACATGGAGGCTAGGGTAAACAGGACCGTGATGGTCGTCAGCACGGCGATCGGCGCGGCCGTCAGGCCGCGGAAGCGGTAGAGCTTTTTGCGCTCGGCCCGCTCCAGATCGGCCACTTCCGATTCCGTAGTGGCACGGGCGTGTTTGGCGTCGGCAAGAAAACCAACGACTGCGCCCCAGATAAGAACAACAACAGAAACACCGAGCATCACGCTGCTAGCGGTGATGCCAGAGATCTGTACCGGCTTGTCCCACCACGGTACGCCGTAGGAGGACAGGTACCACCAGCCGTTCGGCCCCGCGAGCGTGAAGGCGAACAGCATCAGTGTAGACCCCAGGAACAGGATCTGGTTGCGCCTGGTCTCCAGTGCGAAGCGCGAGGCGGCAACGGCTGCCAGGGCTGTCAGCGCGGCACCAATGCCCGCGAATACGCCGAAGTGGTGGGTCCACTTGGTGGGCGTGAAGGTCATGAAGAATAGGGTGCCGACCGTCACCAGCAGTAGACGTGTGGAAGGCCCCTTGGCTGCGCCGGTGATGCGGCCGTTGCGCAGAATGGCGGCGACGACTATGCCGATGCAGAAGAACAGCATGACCATGGTGAAGCGGCGCGGGAAGCTGCCGTCGACGGTCTGCTCCATGAGCGCTTCGTAACGCCGGAACTCGTCGTACCAGTGCATTGATGGGCCAATGGCGCCGCGCAGCTTGATGGCCTCGGTGACGGTGCGTAGCGTCTGGTCGGCGAAAACGGCCGTGAGGATGGCGGTGCCGGCGGCCAGGAACGGGGCGATCTGCGCCATGATGGCGCCGATGACCGTCTTCTTTGGAGCACCCTTCGGTGCGCCCAGCAGTGGCAGGCGGCGGGTGAGGATGCGGATCAGTGCGCCCAGGGAGGCCAGCAGGGCAGAGACGGCCATCAGGCCGGTCGGGCCGGCGCCCAGTGCCAAGGTGGCGATGATCGTGCCGACCGCGGCGGGGAGCAGGCGGTGGGTGGCGATGGCGCGTTCGAAGGAGACCCAGGCCAGCAGGGAGAGGACGGCAATGATCGGCTCCGGGCGCGTGCCGTTGTTAAAGGTCATCCAGAACAACAGGAATGTTGCGGCCATGGTCCAGTGGGCGACCTGGCGCTGGTTGATCTTGGCGCCAAGACGCGGCATGACTTCGCGCGAGAGGATCAGCCACGTGACGATGCCAGCGATGAGCGAAGGCAGGCGCATCCAGATCGATGCGGAAGAGACGTGCGTCATCAGCGCCAGCAGGTCGTAAAACGGCGAGCCGAAGGGAGATTCCGGTACGCCGAACCAGCGGTAGTAGTTGGCCATGTAGCCGGACTCGCCGGCGACTTTGGCCATGGTCAGAAGGTAACCATCGTCCGAGGTGTTGGCGCCGACGAAGTACCACGCGAGCAGGATGAAGCCGACAACCCCGTCGAGGGGTCGGGGCTTCCACCAGTTGCGGTGGAACAGGCGACGAGAGGTGCTGCGCTTATCCAGGATGTCGATGCGGTACAGGCAGTATAGGGAGATCGCGGTGGCGATCATGCCCACGAAGATGGCCAGGTATTTGATGGCCGAGGGAGAAGAGGTAAAGCGGGAATCGACGGTGACGTGTGCCTCGAAGCCCGCGTCGATTGTGCTGTTGGAGTTCTTCTCGGTGTTCTTAATGTCTGTGTAGATGCCGGTGAGGGCGGGGCGGACATCCGCGTCGATGCTGGAATCCAGCGTGTAGTCCAGGGACTTGTCTGCGTCCGGCACCCAGGCGCGCGTGGATTCGTAGTCTGCAGTGATGCGCAGCTTCGCATCATCTGGCAGTTTCTTCAGGGCATCCTTCTGGATGGACAGGGGAACCACGTTGCGCACGACCACGTCGAGGCTGTCGTCGGTCGAGCGGACGAAAAGGCCGCGCAGGGTGGCCTCCGTGGATTCCGGCGGCAGGGTCGACAAAATGTTCGTCGCCCCGTTATCCAGGTTTCGGATTTCCTTGATCGGCACCGTGATGTCTACATCCTGGGGGACGTAGGAGATCAGCGGCGCCTGGACGGAAGTGAGGTCATCGTCCTGGGGCCAGTTGAAAGAAGATTGCACCTGGTTTACAGGCAGGAAGGGCAAAGAAAGGAACATCACCAGGCCGATAAGGCCAGAGACGATGGACGCTAACTTTAGTTTCCCTGTTGGCTGCTGAACTTTAGACACAACAGGTTATTGTAGGCCACGAGAGGACGAAGACAGAACTCAAATAGCCTATTTCCCGAGTTTCTTGTTAATTAATGTTACGCAGATAGATTCCTGGGACAGTCTCGGTGCCACCGCGTTAGCGTCGCCCGGCTAGCGCTGTCGGACTGCCACTACGAACGGTCCGACCTGGTGCAGGTTCCACCCCTTGGCGAAGGCTGTGGCTTCGAAGTGGATGGGGCGGAAGCGCACGTTGGGCTGGCTGGGGTATAGGTCGTCCGCCACCAGGTAGGTGAACGTTCCGTTGCCGGCTCCCTTTACCTGTGGCAGTGGGCGATTCGCGCGATCGGCGTTAGTTACCCCGCCTTCCGTCCCAGGGTCCTCGCCGCCTTCGACGGAGCTGTTCTCCGCGCTAGTGCCTGCTGCGCTGCCGCTTTCTGCGTTTTCTGCGGAACTGCTGCTCGGGCCGACTTGGGCGTCGCTACCAGAATCCCCATTCGATTCCTTGGAATCATCCACGAGGTCGAGCTGCCCGCGTAGCAGAAGTGCATCGGGAGCTTTCCAGCCGTTGTCCTTTTCGGCCTGGTCCATCGCCGCCAGCAGTTCCTCGGGCTTGGTGATCCCGCTCCAGCGCTCGATCTCTTCGTTTCGGCGTGCGAAGTCTCCAAGCGGGTTGGCGTAGTGGGCGGTGAAAGCCTGATAACCGTGGTACGGGTAGTAAGCCATGAAGCTCTTCTCGTCCGTGAGCAGCACCTTGCCTGCCCGGCCGCCGAGCTCCTTGGAAAGCACTTCATCGACCTTCGCGAAGTACACCCCTGAGTCGCCGGGAAGCCTGTCGGCGCGCTTGCCCTCTCCGTCAGTATCTGTGTAGGCCGTGTCGATGTGTCCCTCGTGCGCAAAGGGGATCTGCGAGGCATAGTGAATGCCGCAGACGGCCATGACGATCGCCACAACACGGCTGATCAGCACGCTGTTTCCGGCCTTGCGGGCGGCCGGTGCCGTGAGCTGCGGAACGTACACCAGGCGCCACTCCGCGATGGCCAGTACGCCGGCCACGGCGAGGATGATGCTAATCGGCACCGCCACGCGAAATCCCAGCAGCGTGGTGCCAAACACGGTCATCAGCAGCGACAGTATCACCCACACGTAGCAGACGATCAGGCCGAGGGTCAGGGCGCGAACGTCGCCATCCTTGCGACGGAACACCGCCCACACTAGGGCGATGATGGAAAGAATGCCGATGGCCGCCGACTCGAAGAACGGCGTGGGAATCTGCGTGGCAACCTCTGGCAGGTAGTGCTGCGCGGTGCCCGTGGGGCCGTGGTGCTGAGAGATCAGACCCCACAGGTACGGCCCCCAGCCCAGGGCGGCGATAGCCAACGAACCAACTCCGATTATCACGAGCTTGATCAGTGGCTTGATGCTCTTGGACGTCATCGAGCCAGCCACGGCCAGTACCACCACCGTCAGTGCCGAGACGGCGGTATACAGGGTGTATAGGTTGGCTGATAGGCCCAGGTAGACGATGGATCCGACCAGCGCGAAGCGCCCCCCGTGCAGCGCGCGTCGGGCGACAATAAGCGCCGGCGGCATGCCCATGGCCACGATCGCAGCATAGGGCTCGTCGCCGCCGACCGTCAGGGTTACTGCCACTGTCACCAGCGCCAGCGCGCTGGCCACCGGGAGTGATCCGCAGATCCGTTGCCACACTGGTACCAGCATGCTGCCTGCCATAGCCATGGTCACCAGCGCCCACGGCTGCATAGCAACCCAGCCGCTCAGCCCGAAGGTGCGGGCGAATAGTCCACCGCTGAAGAACCACAGGCCGGGGTAGAAGGATGGCTGGTCGATGTAAGCCATGTCCTCCCAGCCCAGCTGGTCCGTCATGCGCGTCAGAAACTGTGTGCGAAATGCCTGGTCTACGCTGATTCCGCCGAGGTAAAGCTGAGTCGCGGCCAACGGCACTCCCAGCGCTGCCAGTACTAGCACCGCGGGCGCTAGGTACATCACTAGCTGTAGTAGGATGCTAACCCATACTCGCAGGTGGGGCCGGGGGGTACTCCGTGCCCCCAAGCGATCCTTCCGTGTGCCCGTGCCTGTGCTTGTGCTTGTGCCCCGTGTAGTGCGCATCCACCGCGCCGGGTAGATCCACCAGTAGCAGGCTAGTCCGGTGAGTATCACTAGGATCGCAATCGCCGCCGTCGTCAGTCCGCGGAGTACAAAGCTGTTGGTAAACGCGGGGAAGTTCGTCTGCGAAATCACGAACCACCCCACGGTGGTTCCGGCGAATGCGAGCACGCCTGTCACAACCAGGCGCACGAGGGTCTGGCGCGCGGACAGCGCATCCTTGGTAAAGGGAACTGTCCGATCGGCCTTCGTGGCGGAACTTGAGCTCATTGCTTCATTCTTACACACGCCTCGGACAACCCCCGTTGCCCGAAGCAGTGTGTGGGTGGATGCGCAGAATCAGTCGCGGTGCGTTAGCGCAGCATAATCGCCCTAATTCCGGAATGGAAGCCGTCGCGCAGGCCCACTCGCTGTGCCTCGGAGAGCGTGTATTCGTGCAGCGTCTCACATGCAAACTGTAACAGCGGCCGGTCGATCTCCGGCGGCAGTCCTCCACCCGACAGCAAGTGAGCGTTGTCGCGCTGTTCCTCGTTCGCCACGTTGTCGTACCACCACACGGCGTACTGTTGCCCGATGTCGGAGGGGCTCTGCTCGCCCGCGGTCGACCACACTTCGTTCGGTAGTGGAACGTAACGGCTACGCAGTTTGCGGTGGCGCGCCATCATGCCCGGGTTCGGGCGCGGCTTCGGCTTGGGCGCTTCTTCTGCCGTTTTACTTGTGGACGCCGCCGCTTCCGGCTCGGCCGCCACCTCAGCAGCGTGGCTCGTTTCCGCGGTGTCTGCCGGTTCTGTTGAGCTTGTTCCTCCCGCCGACGTTGCCGCTCTCGCCGAGGCCTTCGTGCCTTCCTGGTTTACGCTCGGGCGGGTTGCGCCCCGGGAGGTAGCGGCCGGTCCGCTGCGTACAGGTTCGGGGATCTGCGGCTTGGCTGCAGGCTGCAGGTCGGCAGGGGTGACCTTCTTCTCGGTGGTTTTCTCCTTATCTTCGCCCGAGCCTTCGCCCGTGTTGTCTTTAGTGTCCTCATCGGTTCCATCGTCTGCGCCTTCGCGCGAGCTAGTGCCAGTGCCATCGTCGGCGCCCTCGCTGGTGCTATCGCTGGTGCCGTCGCCGGGAGCGTCCGGAGCCGTGAGCACGCACGGGCTGGAGTCCGCGGGTTCCTCCGCGTCTCCCAGCGGCTTATCCTCCGGTTGTTCGGGCTGTTCACCGGCAGGAAGCGGACCTTCCAGTACCTGCAGGCGCATCGTGTCGCGAAAGTCCTCGCGCGGATCCAGGATTGTCGTCGTATCGCAGGCGAAACGCAGCGCAGAAGACATGGAATCCCAGCCGAAACCGTAGAGGTGTACGCGGATGCCTGCAGCGACGGCCTCTTCTACGCCGGGCAACATGTCGGCGTCTCCAGAAACCAGGACGATATCGGAGACTTGGCGGTTCATCGCGGCGACCACGATGTCCGCGACAAGGCGTGTATCCACGGCCTTCTGGGTGCGGCGGTCGCCCCACTCGATTAGTTGGCCTGCGCGCAGTTGCACGCCCGGCTCACTGCGTAGGGAGCGCTGGTAGCGGTGAGGGCCGGAATCAGGGATGCCGTCGTACCAAAACTGCCGGTGAACGGGCTGTTTCAGTTGGTCTTGGATCATCTGTCCAAGGACTGCCACTACCTCCGGAAGGTCGATCTCTAACTGGGCGCGGGCACCCGTGTCCCAGGAGTTATAAAAGCTCGCTAGCAGGTAAGACGTGTCGACATAGACTTGTGTTCTCTCCAACATTGTTCATTGCTCTTTTCGTTTCGTTAGTAATCAGTTCTCGTATGTTCTTTCCCTCTAGCATGCCTGAAAACTATGTTGTATGGTTAGTTACACAAGTAACCAACCAGCTAACTAAGTGTAGAGATATTGCGCGGAAGGCGTACAGCAACTGCACTGGATCGCAGGGCTCACTGGGAGCTTGTTGAGTAGCGCACAAAGGAGGTGCCCCCGTGGATGAATCGTCGACCCCGCTTTTTCAGCAGGTCGCGGACCTTATTGCGGACGCGATTGTGGACGGGTCGCTTCCTGAGGGCGAACGTGCGCCTTCAACGAATGAACTCGCAGAATTTCACAGCATCAACCCCGCAACGGCTCGCAAAGGTTTGGCGTTGCTTGTGGATCGGGGGGTGTTGGCAAAGAAACGAGGTGTGGGCATGTTCGTGGAACATGGCGCCCGCGAGAGAATCTTGGCCTTGCGCAAAGAGGCCTTTGCCGCCACTTACCTGGTTCCCCTCGTCGACGAGGCCGCCAAATTGGGCATGAATCGCACACAGCTCAAAACCCTCATGGACAAAGTTGCAGAAAGTAGAGGACTGTACGAATGAACGCCACCCCAGCGTCCGCTTTGGTTTCGGACAACGCCCCTAACAATGCGCCCGATATCGAGCTGCGCGATGTCAGGCGCAAGCTCGGTTCCACCCACGCCCTGGATGGTGCGACAGCCCACCTCCCGGGCGGCCGCGTCTATGGCTTGATTGGCCGGAACGGTGCGGGCAAGACCACTTTGCTGCGTACTATCGCCGGCCAATTGCGCGCCAAGGGTGAAGTGCTTATCGGTGGTCAGCCCGTATTCGACAACACCGCAGTCCTTAATGGCCTGATCCTCTCTGGCCCCGATGTGCCGTGGCCTGCAGATATCAAGGTCAAGCGGTTGCTCAGCGTGGCTGCTGCACGCTGGGAGACCTGGGATCAGCGCTACGCGGATCAGCTCTGCGAGGATTTCGACGTTGATAGGCGTAAGACCCTGTCCGAACTCTCGCGTGGTCAAAAATCCCTGGTGTCGATCGTTATTGGCCTGGCTGTGCAGTGCCCCGTTACTCTCCTCGACGAGCCCTATCTGGGCCTCGACGTGCAAAACCGAGAGCTGTTTTACAAGCACCTGCTGCAGGATGTGGAGCGTAACCCGCGCACCTTTATCCTCTCGACCCACCACGTCGACGATGCAGCGCGCATCCTCGATTCCGTCGTCCTGCTGGACAAGGGTCGAATCACGGGTATTGGCACCCTCGATTCGATCACGGAGCGCATCGCGATCCTCTCCGGTTCCGCCACCGCTGTCGAGGCCACGCTCGGCGAGGTGGGGGCTAGCGGTTCTGTTCTTCATGACGCCACATCCTCCGGCCTGCGCCGCGTCGTCCTCGATACTCACGGGTTGGGCGTCGATAGCGCCCGAGACCTTGCGGCCCGTATAGAAGGCAGCGGCGTGCGCGTGGCCAGTGCGGACCTGGAGCAGGCAGTGTTGGCTCTGACCGGAAGGGAGTTTTAATTCTGATGCAAACCCCAACGTCTACAGTCGCGGCCTCGACAGTGGAGAACGTTTTCCAGCCACTGCCCTGGGAAACGCATTGGAAGCTGGCCTTGCGCCAGTTGCTGGCTAAATCCGGGAACCTTGGCCTGAGCATCGCGTTCACACTTCCTGTCCTCTTCTTTGCGATGGTTGGGGAGGGAACTAACGGATTCAGGCTCGGAATATACCTTCTTTTCGCACTCTCACTGGGGCTGCAACCGATTACAATGGTGTGGGATAAAGCGCAGCTCCGTGCTCTAGGTTTTAACGTGGCGGATATCCGCCGAAACTTCCTGATAGTTATGCCAATCTCCTCGGCGATGGTGTGTGGAGCGCTGCTGCTGTGTTACCTCGTGACCCAAGCATTCAGCTGGCGAGTACCCGCATTCTGGATCGTCTTCGCCGCTGTTCTGATCGTGCACGTGGCCAGCATTATTGGCGCAGTTGCTCGGGTGGAAGATAACAGTGAAGTCATCAAGTCCACCAAGAAAAACAAGGCTGCAGTGGCAGAGGAAGAAGCCGAACTCGCTGGCGAAACCACCGGCGGTACCTTCGGTTCTTTTGCTGGGTTGTTGGGTGCGGAGACGAGGTGGCGTCAACAACAAAAGAAGGGCCACAACCCCTCGGCGGTGGATTACCTCGCCGCTTGGCGGATTGACAGCTATATGGCATGGACGTTCCTTGCTGTACTCGTCGCAGTGACCATCGGAACAATTGGCTGGTTTGCCACAGGGCTCACAACCAGTGGCGCGATGTGGCTCTACCCGGCAGCAATGATCCTGGCAGTGCTAGCGATCTACTCCGGTGAAACTCTTAACTCGAGCTTGGGGAACTGGCTGGTGTTCTCCGGTGATCGGCGCCAGTGGTTTGCGAAAGCAATGGGGCGGGCAGCGCTGTGGCTGCCGAGCATTGCGCTGCTAGTGCTGTTGGGGATCGTGGAGTTCCTGCTCCTGCATGCCGTTTTTCGGAGCGTGGGAGATCTGGAAGTGCCTGTCGATGCGAAGAGCGTGACAATAACCCTGCTGGTCGCAGTGACAGTGGCGGCGACTTTCGGTCTGGTTGGAATCACGAGCTTCTGGGTGAGTAACCGGTTCAGCGGGTGGCTGAAATTCGCGGTCATCATCCTCAGCATCATGGTGGTTTCTTCTGTGCTGGGTGCAATCATTGTCACCGTTCAAGAGGTGATCGAAGCCGATGGGAGTGTGCTGAAGTTTGTGCTGGCGATAGCCGTTGCGGTTGTCCTGGTGCTAGCCCTTGCTTTTGGTGCGCTGAGTCGGGGCATTCAGCGTTTCGATACGACCAACGAGTCGGTGAAAGAAAACCTGGGCCTGGCTGCAAAGGCTTAACGTTAAGTCCTAGGAGTGGAAGCTGACTCCGTAGATACGCTGCCCCTCTACGGGCATTCACGCGGCAGATGACAGCTTCTCTAAAACCTGCTTTGACCTGTGTGTTTGTGTTTGGTGTGGGGTGTGTGTACATTTATTCGAGTCAGCGCGACACGGCGCGGTGAGTTTTAGACTTGCTGCTTGCTTTGGAAGGCGTGTCTGGCCAATCATTTTAAAGCTGTAAAAACAGTCCTGGTTGTATGCGAGTGCAGCGGGTTGTTTACCGGGAATTTGCTTTTTGTTCACGGTTGCTTTACACTCGTAATCCGTCGCAACGTGGTCGCCACTGTCTGTGTGGTGTGACTGGTTGTGTGCGTAGGTTGTTTGAGAACTCAATAGCGTGATGAACCAAGTTTAGATACTTTGTTGACCAACCTTTGTGTTGATTCTGATGCATTGTATGTCTTTTAGGCTTTGTGACTTGTTTTCAGCTTCTCGTTGGCTCATATGGATTGTGGGTTGATGGTGGTTACGCCAGCGTGGGGTTAACGTTCCCATGTTATGTGAATGTGCGTATCCCAGCGGATGCCTGTTTTGTGGGTGTTGGTTGGGCTGATGGAAGAGTTTGGAAGTTTGTGGATGTATGTTGTGTCTGATCGATAGCCGGCGACTGTAGTGGTTGTTGGTGTTGGTTGATGTGATTTATTTATCCTTTTTTCAATTCTTTTGTCAGTAATTTTGTTTTTTTGTTTGCCTGGTTTTCAGGCTCACCATGTGTCTGATGGCATTTTTTATGGAGAGTTTGATCCTGGCTCAGGACGAACGCTGGCGGCGTGCTTAACACATGCAAGTCGAACGGAAAGGCCTCTGCTTGCAGAGGTACTCGAGTGGCGAACGGGTGAGTAACACGTGGGTGATCTGCCTTGCACTTCGGGATAAGCCTGGGAAACTGGGTCTAATACCGGATAGGACCATGCTTTAGTGTGTGTGGTGGAAAGTTTTTCGGTGCGAGATGAGCCCGCGGCCTATCAGCTTGTTGGTGGGGTAATGGCCTACCAAGGCGACGACGGGTAGCCGGCCTGAGAGGGTGTACGGCCACATTGGGACTGAGACACGGCCCAGACTCCTACGGGAGGCAGCAGTGGGGAATATTGCACAATGGGCGCAAGCCTGATGCAGCGACGCCGCGTGGGGGATGAAGGCCTTCGGGTTGTAAACTCCTTTCGCTAGGGAAGAAGCCTTTTGGGTGACGGTACCTGGATAAGAAGCACCGGCTAACTACGTGCCAGCAGCCGCGGTAATACGTAGGGTGCGAGCGTTGTCCGGAATTACTGGGCGTAAAGAGCTCGTAGGTGGTTTGTCGCGTCGTCTGTGAAATCCCGGGGCTTAACTTCGGGCGTGCAGGCGATACGGGCATAACTAGAGTGCTGTAGGGGAGACTGGAATTCCTGGTGTAGCGGTGAAATGCGCAGATATCAGGAGGAACACCGATGGCGAAGGCAGGTCTCTGGGCAGTTACTGACGCTGAGGAGCGAAAGCATGGGTAGCGAACAGGATTAGATACCCTGGTAGTCCATGCCGTAAACGGTGGGCGCTAGGTGTGGGGGTTTTATTTACGATTCCTGTGCCGTAGCTAACGCATTAAGCGCCCCGCCTGGGGAGTACGGCCGCAAGGCTAAAACTCAAAGGAATTGACGGGGGCCCGCACAAGCGGCGGAGCATGTGGATTAATTCGATGCAACGCGAAGAACCTTACCTGGGCTTGACATACACTGGATCGCTGCAGAGATGTAGTTTCCCTTTGTGGCTGGTGTACAGGTGGTGCATGGTTGTCGTCAGCTCGTGTCGTGAGATGTTGGGTTAAGTCCCGCAACGAGCGCAACCCTTGTCTTGTGTTGCCAGCACGTTATGGTGGGGACTCGCGAGAGACTGCCGGGGTTAACTCGGAGGAAGGTGGGGATGACGTCAAATCATCATGCCCCTTATGTCCAGGGCTTCACACATGCTACAATGGTCGGTACAGTGGGTTGCGATACCGTGAGGTGGAGCTAATCCCTTAAAGCCGGTCTCAGTTCGGATTGGAGTCTGCAACTCGACTCCATGAAGTCGGAGTCGCTAGTAATCGCAGATCAGCAATGCTGCGGTGAATACGTTCCCGGGCCTTGTACACACCGCCCGTCACGTCATGAAAGTTGGTAACACCCGAAGCCAGTGGCCCAAACTTGTTAGGGAGCTGTCGAAGGTGGGATTGGCGATTGGGACGAAGTCGTAACAAGGTAGCCGTACCGGAAGGTGCGGCTGGATCACCTCCTTTCTAAGGAGTTTTTATATTTTTGTTTTTGTTTCTGGGTGAATAGGTAACCGGTTCAGCCATTTTGTTGTGGTTGTTGGTTGTTGGATTTGTTGCATTGTTTGTGGTGTGCGTGTGTTGGGGTTGGCACTGTTTTTGTGGGGTTGGGTTGATGAAGTGTGTGTTTGGTTTGTCATGGCTGTTGGGTGTCTGGGGCAATCTTTTGTTCCTGTGTGTGGATGCGTGTGATGGCATGCGGCGTTGTGTGTTGTGTGTTGTTGTGGGTGTTCAGTGTTGTTTGAGAACTGTATAGTGGACGCGAGTATCTTCTTTTTTGTGATTTTTGTTTGAAATCATTATGTTCACGCGCTGATGGCTTGCAATGTTTGTGTTGTGGGTTGTTGGTGTGTGGGTGTCTTAGTGTTTTGTGTTGTCTGTGAAGGGCGCACGGTGGATGCCTTGGGCATGATAAGCCGATGAAGGACGTGGAAGGCCGCGATAGTCCTCGGGGAGTTGTCAATCGAGCGTTGATCCGAGGGTGTCCGAATGGGGAAACCTGGCCACAGTTGTGTGTGGTCGCTGCATGGATGAATTCATAGTTTGTGTGGTGGTAACGCGGGGAAGTGAAACATCTTAGTACCCGTAGGAGAAGAAAATAATAATGATTCTGCTAGTAGCGGCGAGCGAACGTGGATTGTTGGCTAAACTGCATGCGTGTGATACCTGGCAGGGGTTGCGTGTGTGGGGTTGTGGGGTTGTGTTGTGCGGTGCTGCCATGCCGTGCCTTGGTGCCATGTGTTAGCGGAAGTGGTTTGGAATGGCCTGCCGTAGACGGTGAGAGTCCGGTACGTGAAAGCATGTGGTGTTGGGGTTGATGTGATACCCGAGTAGCAGCGGGCTCGTGGAATCTGCTGTGAATCTGCCGGGACCGCCCGGTAAGCCTGAATACTTATTGTGACCGATAGTGTATGAGTACCGTGAGGGAATGGTGAAAAGTACCCCGGGAGGGGAGTGAAATAGTACCTGAAACCGTGTGCCTACAAGCCGTCAGAGCCTTTGGGTGATGGCGTGCCTTTTGAAGAATGAGCCTGCGAGTCAGCGGCATGTCGCGAGGTTAACCCGTTGTGTGGGGTAGCCGTAGGGAAACCGAATCCTAATGAGGGTGTGTGAGTGGCGTGTCCTGGACCCGAAGCGGGGTGATCTACCCATGGCCAGTGTGAAGCAGCTGTAAGAGGCTGTGGAGGCGCGAACCCACTTAGGTTGAAAACTGAGGGGATGAGTTGTGGGTAGGGGTGAAAGGCCAATCAAACTCCGTGATAGCTGGTTCTCCCCGAAATGCATTTAGGTGCAGCGTCGTGTGTTTCTTGCCGGAGGTAGAGCTACTGGTTGGTTGAGCGGGACTATCATCTTAGCGACGTCAGCCAAACTCCGAATGCCGGTAAGTCAGAGCGCGGCAGTGAGACTGCGGGGGATAAGCTTCGTTAGTCGAGAGGGAAACAGCCCAGATCGCCGGTTAAGGCCCCTAAGAGTGTGCTAAGTGGAAAAGGATGTGGGATCGCGAAGACAGCCAGGAGGTTGGCTTAGAAGCAGCCATCCTTGAAAGAGTGCGTAATAGCTCACTGGTCGAGTGGTTCTGCGCCGACAATGTAGTGGGGCTCAAGTACACCGCCGAAACCGCGGAACTCAACTTTGTTGGGTTGGTAGGGGAGCGTCGTGTGGTCGTTGAAGCTGCCGGGTGACCGTGTGGTGGAGGTTATGCGAGTGAGAATGCAGGCATGAGTAGCGAATGATGCGTGTGAAACGTATCCGCCGGATGACTAAGGGTTCCTGGGTCAAGCTAATCTTCCCAGGGTGAGTCGGGTCCTAAGGCGAGGCCGACAGGCGTAGTCGATGGTTAACGGGTTGATATTCCCGTACCCGTGTGTGTGCGACCAATGGTGAATCAGTGATACTAACCGCCCTGAAGCGTGTCATGTGCACTTTGTGTGTGTGGTGTGTGGATGCGTGGGACCTGATCTGGTAGTAGCCAAGCGATGGGGTGACGCAGGAAGGTAGCCAAGCCACTTATTGGATTGTGGTGTAAGCGTGTGGCCCGCAGGGATTGGTAAATCCGTCCTGCATATGGGTGAGGCGTGATGCGTACCCGTTGTGGGGATGTTGGTGATCCTATGCTGTCGAGAAAAGCCTCTAGTGAGTGCATGTACGGCCCGTACCGTAAACCGACACAGGTGGTCAGGTAGAGAATACTAAGGCGTTCGGGTGAACTGTGGTTAAGGAATTCGGCAAAATGGCCCCGTAACTTCGGGAGAAGGGGTGCCACTACTGGTGAACGACGTGTTGAGCTGGTGGTGGTCGCAGAGAATAGAGGGAAGCGACTGTTTACTAAAAACACAGGTCCGTGCGAAGACTGTAAGTCGATGTATACGGACTGACGCCTGCCCGGTGCTGGAAGGTTAAGAGGACCTGTTAGATCCTTCGGGGTCGAAGCGGAGAATTTAAGCCCCAGTAAACGGCGGTGGTAACTATAACCATCCTAAGGTAGCGAAATTCCTTGTCGGGTAAGTTCCGACCTGCACGAATGGCGTAACGACTTCCCTGCTGTCTCAACCACAGGCCCGGTGAAATTGCAGTACGAGTAAAGATGCTCGTTACGCGCGGCAGGACGAAAAGACCCCGGGACCTTCACTATAGCTTGGTATTGGTGTTCGGTTCGGTTTGTGTAGGATAGGTGGGAGACTGTGAAGTAGCCACGCTAGTGGTTGTGGAGTCGTTGGTGAAATACCACTCTGATCGGATTGGGCATCTGAACCTCGGCCCGTGATCCGGGTTAGGGACAGTGCCTGGTGGGTAGTTTAACTGGGGCGGTTGCCTCCCAAAGTGTAACGGAGGCGCCCAAAGGTTCCCTCAGCCTGGTTGGCAATCAGGTGTTGAGTGTAAGTGCACAAGGGAGCTTGACTGTGAGACTGACAGGTCGAGCAGGTACGAAAGTAGGGACTAGTGATCCGGCACCGGCTTGTGGAAGCGGTGTCGCTCAACGGATAAAAGGTACCCCGGGGATAACAGGCTGATCTTCCCCAAGAGTCCATATCGACGGGATGGTTTGGCACCTCGATGTCGGCTCGTCGCATCCTGGGGCTGGAGTAGGTCCCAAGGGTTGGGCTGTTCGCCCATTAAAGCGGCACGCGAGCTGGGTTTAGAACGTCGTGAGACAGTTCGGTCTCTATCCGCCGTGCGCGTTGAAACTTGTAGAAGGCTGTCCCTAGTACGAGAGGACCGGGACGGACATACCTCTGGTGGGCCAGTTGTCACGCCCGTGGCATGGCTGGTTGGCTACGTATGGGAGGGATAACCGCTGAAAGCATCTAAGCGGGAAGCCTGTTCTGAGATGAGGTTTCTTTTGAGGTTCCCTATAGATTATGGGGTTGATAGGCCGGATCTGGAAGTCATGTGAGTGATGGAGGTGACCGGTACTAATTGGCCGATGTTCAACACAATTTGTTTGTTGCTGAGATTGTGGTTTCTTGTCGCAAATTGTTGTGTGCTCGCGTCTGTTATGCAGTGTCTGGAACGGCACGACACACCAGTAAACCCCTTGGGTTTGGGTTTGGTTGGGTGTGTGTTTTGTTCTGATTGTGGTTTGTCGGTGGTTGTTAGCGGTGGGGTCACGCCCGGTCCCGTTCCGAACCCGGAAGCTAAGCCTACCTGCGCTGATGGTACTGCACCTGGGAGGGTGTGGGAGAGTAAGTCACCGCCGGCATTAAAACTAAATGATTGAGGGAGTGTGTGCAGCCTGTGTGGTTGTGCATGCTCCCCCTTTTTTTATGCCTAAATACCGCTTGGTAGAGTTCCACTCATGAACTCCCAGCCATCTAACGCCACACCACTGCAACGCTGGCTCCTCCTCGCCACCGTCGGCGTGGGCATTACCATCATCACGCTCGATAACACCATCCTCTACACGGCCCTGCCCAGCCTCGTAGAGGACCTCGGCGCCACCAGTACCCAACAACTCTGGATCGTCAACGCCTACCCCGTCGTGATCGCGGGCCTCTTGCTCGGGACCGGCACCCTAGGGGACAAAATCGGCCACCGAGTCATGTTCGTGACAGGCCTCATCATCTTCGGAATTGCCTCGTTGCTGGCAGCATTCGCCCCCAACGCAGGCGTGCTGATCGCCGGTCGCGCACTGCTTGCAGTGGGGGCTGCGACCATGATGCCCTCCACGCTGTCCCTCATCCGCCTGACGTTCACCAAACCCGCGGAACTAAATCTTGCCATCGGCATCTGGGCCAGCCTCTCCACGATCTCCGCTGCGCTCGGTCCCATCGTCGGTGGTTTACTGTTGGAACTGTTCTGGTGGGGCTCCTGCTTTTTGGTCAACGTTCCGCTCGTACTGGCCGCACTGGTAGCTTTGCCCTTCGTCGCTCCGCGCGAACAGCTTAACCCCAACAAGCACTGGGATCTGTTGTCTTCCATCTATGCCATGGTCACCCTGGTCAGTGCCGTATTGCTGATTAAGGAGGGAACCCATACGCCGCAAAACTGGCCTGTCATTGGCGCTGCCGCCGTACTGCTTGTCTTTGGTGGCTGGGCGTTCGCACGGCGTCAAAACAAACTTTCACAACCCCTTATTACCCTCGACATCTTCCGCTACCCCGCGTTTCGCTCCGGCGCTCTGGGGGCGGCACTATCCATGTTCGCGCTCGCGGGCCTACAGTACGTCACCACGCAGAAGCTGCAGCTTGCCGACGGACTGACCCCGCTGCGTTCCGGCCTGTACGTGACCTTTGCAGCTCTTGGAGCCCTCGCGACCTCTATCTACGCTGGTGCGCGCCTCTCGCAGTTCGGCATCCGCCGCCTGATCGCCGGCGGGCTCGGCCTCGCAACCCTTGGTGGTGTGGTTGTGTGTGCTTACGGTCTATGGGGATGGACGCCCCTTCTTCTCAGCGGGCTATTTGTCATGGGCATGGGGCTCGGCGCGGTAATGTCGGTAGCCTCCATCGCGATGGTCTCAGGCGTGCCGAGCCATCGTGCGGGAATGGCCTCGTCAGTGGAGGAGGTCAGTTACGAGTTCGGCTCCCTCACCTCCATCGCGGTCCTCGGCAGCCTGGTCACCTTCTTTTATTCGGCCACCATATCCCTGCCCGTCGATGCGCCCGAGGCAGCTAAAGAGAGCCTGCACGATGCCGTCCACATCGCGCAGACTACAAGCGCCAGCTGGTCTGATCCGTTATTCGCGGCCGCTGACATCGCATACTCCCACGCCCTGGCGCTCATCTCCGCCCTGGTCGTGGTGGTGCTGGCGGCGGGTTCCCTTTACACCGCCCGAATCCTGCGGGGCGTAACGGTAGAGCTGGAAGACTGATCTGCACGTCTCGGTTAGAAACGGCTAATGAACTCCCGCTGCCGGCCGGTCAGCGGATCGGGAAAGCGCAGCTCTTTGGCGATCAGTCCCATGGGAGCGTCAAAGTTCTCGTCCTCCACGTACACCGGCCGGGGCGTGGGGGCGTCCATATTAAAAAGCGCCGCGTCCGACAACTCGGTGTACAGGGGGTCGTGCAGAATCGGCAGGCCTAGCGAGCGCAGAACCACGCGCAGCTGGTGGGTCTTGCCGGTGCGGGGTTCAAGGCGCCACACCAGCACCTCGCGGCCGTCGCGACGTTCCGTGCGCAGCCCCGTGACCAACGTCAGCGCGTTGGGAGGTCCGTCGGTGAGGATAGTGCTGAGGTGACCGCGGGTTTTCGACATGCTGTGCTCTAGCCGCCACGGGCGGTCGTGCGTGGGTGGCTCCCACGAGCGCCAATCAGCCAGAGGGGCGATGGGAGCGAAGGGAGCCTCGTCAGGCAGGGGAGTTAAAGCCTCGTAAACCTTGTGGGGTATGCGCTGCTCGAACATCGTCTGATAGGCTCCACGAACTTCCGGGCGGGCGGTCATCAACAGCACCCCGCGGGTGAGGCGATCGAGCCGGTGAGAGGGGGAGAGCTCCGGGATATCCAAGTGCACGCGCGCCTTCACTAGCGCGGTCTGGGTGATGTGCTGGCCGCGCGGGAGGGTGGCCAGAAAGGGAGGCTTATCTATCACCACGATGTCCGCGTCCTGGTGCAGAACAGTGATCTCGCCAGGGACGGGGCGCTCTGGGGCGGGGCGCCGATAAAAGTTAATGAAGCTACCGGGGCGCAATACATCATCCGGGCGCAGTGGGGCGCCGGAATCCAGGCAGACCTCGCCGGCGGCGAAGCGATCCAAGACAGCGCTAAAATCATCATCTTCTGCTCGGTGGCGCTGGGCAGAAATCAGGTGCCATAAGAAATTTTTAGCCACCCACGGCGTGTCGGTAGCTGGGGGAACGAGAATCCGTGTAGGATTCAAGCCCTTCTTTACTGGTAATGGTCCCATCAATCCGTTATGCTACCCGGCATGGATATTGCATCTATTACCGGTTCCCTGTCTAACCTGTTCCAGAGCCCACTGGGCGGAGTACTGCTGAACATCTTCCGCACGCTGCTGGAGTTCTTCTCCCCCTCCAACGCACCCGCTGCCCACGACGTTCCGCTGCCGGACACTCGGGGTTAGTTCGTTGGCGTTCATGCGCTAATGCGTGAACGCGCAACAAAATCACCCATTCAGTAACTACAGCGACAACTACAACGGCCACTCAACTACTCACTCACAAGGTGTCTGATTCGTCCCAAAAATAGGGGCGAATTGGGCACCTTCCTGCATTCATTACCGCTTTTGAGGATAATGGGAAGTGTTAGAGGATAAATCGAATAATGCCTTGCAAGGAAGGATCGTTTCCCATGGCTACCAAGAGCGATAAGGAAATCGTCGTTGCAGTTGATGGCTCTGATGCCAGCAACGAAGCCGTTAGGTGGGCTGCGAATGCCGCCCTAAAGCGCGAACAGCCGTTGAAGCTGGTTAGCGCTTACACCATGCCTCAATTCATGTACGCCGACGGAATGGTTCCGCCGCAGGAGCTTTACGACGAGCTCGAGAGCGAAGCCGGCGACAAGATCGAGAACGCCCGCAAGATTGTCAGCGACTTCAGCGCCGACATTGAGGTCAGCTACCTGGTTAAGGAAGGCGCCCCGATCGACACCCTGCTGGACCTGTCCGAGACCGCAGAGATGATCGTCATGGGCTCCCGCGGCTTGGGTGGCCTGTCTGGCCTGGTCATGGGCTCCGTCTCCAGCGCCGTCGTCTCCCACGCCGATTGCCCCGTCGTGGTTGTGCGCAAGGATAACGACGTGACCGTTGACAACAAGTACGGCCCCGTCGTGGTCGGCGTGGACGGCTCCGAGATCTCCCGCCAGGCGCTGAAGATCGCCTTCCGCGAGGCCGAGGCGCGCGGTGCCCTGCTGCGCGCCGTCCACTCTTGGACCGACACCCAGATCCACACCTCCTACGTTGGCCTGGTCGATGCTCAGAACCAGATGGATCGCATGATCGTTGAGCGCCAGGACATGATGGAGGACGAGCTGAAAGAGCTCGTTAAGGAGTACCCGAGCGTGCAGGTTGAGGAGATCGTGGAGCGCGAGCGCCCGGTTCAGTCCCTCACCGAGGCTGCCAAGGACGCACAGCTGCTGATCGTCGGCTCCCACGGCCGTGGCGGCTTCAAGGGTATGCTGCTGGGATCGACCTCCCGCACCCTGCTGCAGTATGCACCGTGCCCGATGATGGTCGTGCGCCCGAAGGACAACAAGCGCAAGTAAAGGGGATCGGCTAAGGAACGGTGCGACGTTCCCCGATATAATTCACATCCTGTAGGGTCTCTGAGGCTCTGCAGGATTTTGTAGACTCGGCAGAGTTGTAACACTGTACAGTCGTATCACTACAGAGCTGTGATACTGCAAAGCCACAGATAGTAAGGAGACAGGTAGATGGCAACGGCAGAGGATAACTCCCGCGCGGCAGATGCCGCAGCCACTACTGACTCCTCGGCTGGCGCAGGCGACGGGGCGTCGCCAAAAAAGACCACCAAGAAAACGGCCAAGAAGTCCACCAAGAAGGCGGCTAAAAAGGCCGCGAAGCAAGCCCCGCGATCCAGCCGCCGCAACCGCCCCGGGCCGCGCCAACGCCTGCTGGCCAGTGCGACGAACCTCTTTACCACGCAGGGCATCCGCGTCATCGGTATCGACCGCATTTTGCGTGATGCGGACGTGGCGAAAGCCAGCCTGTATTCGCTGTTCGGGTCGAAGGACAACCTGGTGGTCGCCTACCTGCACGAGCTCGACCAGAAGTGGCGCGACGACTGGCATGCGTTGGCGGATCCGCGCGAAAGCCCGGAGGATCGCATCATCGCGTTCTTCGACCTGTGCATCCAGCAAGAGCCGGAGAACAACTACCGGGGATCGCACTTCCAGAACGCAGCCAGCGAATACCCGCGGCCCGAAACCGACTCGGAACAGCGCATCCGCGATGCGGCGATGGACTACCGCCGCTGGTGCCGCGACACGATGGCCGAGCTGCTGACGGAACGCTTCGGCTACGCCTCGCAGACATTGGCCGACCAGCTGATGGTTTTCATGGACGGTGGGCTGAGCGGCGCCAAAATGTCGCGCAACACAGTGCCGCTGGAGACCGCGCGGGGTCTGGCGAAGCAGCTGCTGCTCACCGCGCCGATGAGCTACAGCATTTAGCTTTCCTCGGCGGACTGCTTCTGCTCAGCGATAGCGGTGGGCTGGCCGTTTCTCTTAGCCTTGCGGGCCAGCTTCTTTTCTTTCTTCCGCTCGATGTGCTGGTCCTTCATGGATTTGTGGTGCGCTAGGAACTCATCGGAGTAGGGGATCTTGCGGTCCAAGATCCGCTGGATGGAGATGGTCTGGGCCGCAGTCCAGAGGTTGTTGCCCACCCAGTAGACCATCAGCGCCACCGGGCCGACTGCACCCAAGGCAATGGTGAACGGTGCGATCAACACGATGGGGCCGATGAGCCACATGAGCTTCAGCAAGCCGCGAGCCATGCCGGAGTTATGGTCCAGCGTGCGGTAGTTGCGGTACATGGAATACGCCCAGTTAGACGTAGTGAAGATCGCAGCCAGGATCGCCATGGGAAATACCACCCAGAACACCTGCTCCTTGGTGGTGTTAATCTCCGCAAACTGCGAACCCGACATTTGCACATAGGCCGCCAAAGGCACGTCGAAAAGTTTCGCAGAAAGAAGGGACTGAACATCTTCGGCATTCAGCGGGCCGAAGCCATTGTCTGAAGCGTTAACCTCCGGGTCGGGGCTGGTGACGTGAATGAGCATGCGGTACAGGCCCAGCAGAACCGGAATCTGAATAAGCATGGGAACGCAACCGTCGGAAAAACGGTATTCGTGTTCCTTCTGTAGTTCGCGCCGCTTCTTGGCCAGCTCCTTGCGACTTTCTGGCTCCTTGTCGCGATATTCCTGCTCCAGGCGATAAACCTTAGGCCGGAGGTTTATCAGAATGCGGCTGGAATAGGACTGCCGATATACGAAGGGCAAAAGCAGACCGCGCACGGTAACGATCAGAAGAACAAGGGCCAGCAGCCACGTTTGCGCACCATCCCAGCCAAAAATATCGGCGAAAAGGTAATGCCAAGCCTTGAGGAATAGCGCGACGGGGTACTCGACGATCTTCATGCAGGTGAGCTTACCCGTCGCTTAAACCGGCTGTGGGATATAGCTGGTGGCGCGGGGGCTTAACGTGAAATAACCTCCTGACAAACTCGGTGTATAGGCGGGGTATAACTTTGAAACGTAGTACGATGTGACGCATGGGACGACACCGACGGCCGGAGACAACGCGACTCGACCCGATTAGCGTTCTCGGCGAGATCCTCATTACCTTCGGTGTTCTTGCCCTGTTGTTCGGATTCTGGGACGTCTTTTGGACCGATATCCAATCCGGTCGTCAGCAGGCCGCCGTCGCCCACGAGCTGGACGAGCAGTGGGACGAAAAGAACCCCCGCCCGCTGACCGAGCCGGCAGAGGGCACGGCATTCGCCCGACTGTACATCCCCTCCTTCGGCTCGGACTTCAATTTCTCCGTGGTCAAGGGCGTGGCCGACGAGGATCTGACCAAGGGGCCTGGGCACTACCAGGACAGCCAGGATCCCGGAAAACCCGGCAACTTTGCCATGGCGGGCCACCGAGTGGGGCGTGGTTCCCCCTTCAACGACCTGGGTCTGTTGAAAACCTGCGATTCCGTCGTCGTGGAGACCGCCGGCAACTGGAACATCTACCGTGTAATGCCGATCGACGTGGACCCGGGGAGCCGCAAGGCGGAGGCCGAGAAGTGCATGCCCCCGGAGCTGGCGCAGAAGATGGCGGAGGGCGAATACGCGGGTGTTAACGGCCGGTACATCACTACCCCGAATGACATCAGCGTGATCAACCCGATCCCGGGTCAGCAGCGCATCGAGGCGAAACCGGAGGATGCGGCGCTGCTGACAATGACGACCTGCCACCCGCAGTTTTCCAACAAGGAGCGCATGATCGTCCACGCGGTACTCGTCCGCTCTGAGCCGAAGCAGGGCGGGCAGCTGCCCCAAGAACTGACGGAGGGATCTTAAATGTACGCGCTGCTATGGCGAATTTTGCCGGGTCCGTGGTGGGTCAAGCTGCTGATCGTCCTCGTGCTGCTGGTGGGCATCTTCTTCCTATTGATGGAGGTCGTGTTCCCCTGGATCGGTCCGATGATGCCCTGGACCGACGTGGAGGTCACCGAAGGGCTGCTGCGGGTCGCCGCTAGAGCTGGAGGTTCTTGATCGTCTCCTCGGCGATTTTCTGCGCCTTCACGGATTGTTCTTGTGCCGTGGTAACGACCACAGCCGTCTCGTCCTTCCACACTGCGTAGACGGCACCGGATTCACCGTCGCCGCCGCGGCGCCCGCCACTCCACCCTTCCGGATCCAGGGCCTTCAGCGTGGAATCGACCGGCGCGGCATGATCCACCACCGCGATCGCGTCCGAGTTCGTGCGCATGTGGCGCACCATCACCGTCGCCTGCGGGTAGTCCTCGTAGGACCAGAAAACGCAGGCCGGCGGGTCGAAGCGCTCGTCCGTGCCGGTGCCCGTCAGCCGCTGGCCGTTCGTGTTCTGCAGCCATTCGCCGTCCAGGTATGGGCAAACTTCCTGCCCGCCTTGGCCTACCGGCTCCGGAGCCACGTCGATAGGCAGTTCGGTACCCTTCACCGGCTCCACGGTGCGCTCAGTCGATGTTTCCGTGGTTGCCTCGTCGCTCTCCTGGTCGCCCCCACAGGCGCTCACGCTAAAAATCAATGCCGCGCCTGCCACGAGTGCAAGGGAAGCCCTTTTTGCTTTATGACGCCCCAACTTCGACAACCTCGAATCTCCCATAAGCGGAATCACTCCGCTGCCATTTATTTGGCTTTAGGCTTTACTTGCCCTGGGCCTTCTCGAACTTCTCAATAACATCCGCAGAAATGCGACCACGCTCGGAGACCGTCAGGTTGTTCTCGCGAGCCCATTCGCGGATTATACGGTTACGCTCCGGGTTGGAATTACGTTGTGCGGAGCGACGACCGGCGGAGCCACTACGGGTCTTGCGGCGAGCAACCTTAATAAAGGGAGCCAGGGCTTCATCAAAAGCCTTGCTGTTCTTGGCGGATAAATCCAGGGTGTAATCGATGCCGTTGACGCTGAAATCTACGACATTAACTTCGTCTTCGTTAAGCGGGGTATTGTCCAGATCGTCGAAGAACTGGGTAATTTCGCGGCGTGCCATCTGCATATTCCTTTCATTCATGGTCGCTTATGGTCGCGCATGGTTCCGTTTGGTGCCATATGGCATCAAAATGGCTACATATGAATCTTTAATATTACATAAGATTCGTTGCTTAGTTAAACACTTTTCGGTACCTAGTGTAGCGCATTAATGACATATTTCAATGAAGCACTTTTGATAAATGTTAAAGGGAGTGCAAATAGGCCGGGAAAGGGGAGCGTGGCTAAGAAAAATGTATATAAAAATACCCCCAGGGGAGTGCCTGGGGGTATGGGAGAAAGTGCTGTGAGGTTATTTAGCGGGCGGAGTGCTTCGCCGGATCGATGCGCACGGTGGAGGTGTGAATGCCCTCGCCCCACTTAGCGCGGGCGGCCTTGGCGAAGTGCAGCGGCTGGTTTGGCTTCAGCTTGCCGTCCGGAGCTAGAGCCATCCAGTTGGCGTCTACAGCATCCTTCGTCACCCGCACGACGGTGTAGCCGTGGGAATCAAAGTCCAGGTACTTTACGTGGCGGTTCATGTTGGTGAACGCGTACTCGACGGTGTGGGACAGTGCGTTATCCTCCGGCAGCTTCAGGATGTCGTCGATGTTGGAGGAGGTCACGGAGGTGCAGACGATCTCCACACCAGCGGTGCCGCCGTTCGGGTAGGTGCCCGGAACGGCCGGAATGTCGTTGGCCCAGGAGGAGTGGATGTCGCCGGTCAGCCACACGGTGTTGCGGATCTTGTTATCCATCAGGTACTTGATCACGCGGCGACGCTCGGCAGCGTAGCCGTCCCACTGGTCAAAGTTGTACGGCATGCCCTCTTCCGGCAGTCCCAGCAGCTGGGTGACGGCCTTGGTGGCTTCCGGATCCAACGGCGGGATCAGAACGGGGCTGAACATCACAGAGTTACCGATGAGGTTCCAACGGGCCGAGGAGGTGGACAGCTTCTTAGTTAGCCAGCCAAACTGCTCGGAGCCCAGCATGGTGCGGGACTTGTCGTCGGTCTTGCGGGCAGAGGTAAAGCCCGGCTTCTCATTACGGTAGGTGCGCAGGTCCAACATGTTCAGCTCGACCAGGTTGCCGAAGGACAAATTGCGGTAGATGTGGCCCTTCTCGGACAGCGGGGTGGCGCGGATCGGCAGCCACTCCAGGTAAGCCTGCCAAGCGTTGTCGCGGCGCTCGTGGAAGTTGCCTTCTTTATCCGGCTGGTGGTTCTCGGCGCCGTGAGCCCAGTTATCGTTGGCAACCTCGTGGTCATCCCAGGTGACGATCCACGGGCAGACGGCGTGAGCGGCCTGCAGGTCGGGGTCGGTGTGGTGCAGAGCGTAGCGCTGGCGGTAGTCGGCCAGGGACTTGATCTCGTTAGCGGGCTCGTGCAGGCGGACAGAGCCGGTCTTACCCGTGTACTCACCGCGTGGGTACTCGTAGATGTAGTCGCCGACGTGCAGGGCGTAGTCGATGTCGCCGCGCTTGGCCATATCGCGGTAGGCGCTGAAGTAGCCAGCCTCCCAGTTGGAGCAGCTAAACAGTGCGAAGCGCAGCTCGGAAACGTCTGCGCCCTTGGCGGGAGCGGTGCGCGTCTTGCCGACAGGGGAGGTCTGGCCCTTGCGGGAGCCGTCGGTGGTGGTGAAGCGGTAGAAGTAGCCGGTGTAGGGCTTCAGGCCACGGGCCTCTACCTTCACGGTCATGTCGCGGGAGGGCTCTGCCTTCGCGGTGCCGGAGGTAACGATCTGGGTGAACTTGCTGTCGGCGGCGACTTCCCACTTCACGGTGGTGGTCTCGCCCTTTCCCAGACCCGGGTAGTCGTTCTGGTTAGAGGTCACGCGGGTCCACAGCAGCACACTGTCTGGGTACGGGTCGCCAGAGGCGATACCGTGCTGGAAGGCCTCCTTGCCCATCTTCATGTTGATCGGCTTGTCGGCGGGCTTCGAAGATCCCAGCGGGGCTGCGGAGGCGGTGGAGTTGGCGGCAACGGCGCCGATGCCGGCGGCAGCTGCACCGGCCGCGCTGGTCTGTAGAACCTGGCGACGGGTGATCTGGCCGCGCTGAGACGGGGTGGAATTATTCTGAGGCTTGTTCGTCATAGCCCTAATAAAACCACGTTGAAGTAGGTTTCGCTGAACAAGTGCACCCGCTTAGAGCTACGCGCGCTTGAGTTGCCTGCGCTAGGCCTACTTACGCTTAGCCTTGATCTGCGACTCCACCAAGTCCAGTTCGTTAGACACGGAGCGCAGTACGCGCTTGGTCTGGCCGTTGTTCATGGAACGCGAGTTCTCGATGGCCGTATCCAGGTCGTCCAGACGCTCGGAAATATCCTTGGCGAAGCCTGCTGGTACGCCCTTATCCAGGGACTTACGGATCTTCTTGATGCGCGCCTGCTGCAGGCTGCCATCGGCCGGGAACTCGGCGGTGGCCTTGAGGGCCAGGCCGTTGCGGCGGGCTGCGGAGTCGTTGGAGGCCTCCTGCAGCGCGGTCACGCCCCGGTAGAACAGCGGCAGGGCAAACGGGGCGGCCACACGGGCGGCGCCGGCCACCTTCAGCACATTCTTGGAGTTGAAGCGACCGGCCTTGATCTGCTCCAGCGAGGCCTTTGCCATCTTTTCGTTGTGCTTGCGCTGAGCCTTCAGCTCCTTGGCGTCCATCTTGCGCACCTGCTTGGCCGTCTTGCGCAGGTAGGCCTCCTTGCGCTTCTCCAGCTTAGAGTCGGCCTTTACCTGTGCCTTGGCGCGAACCTTCGCAGCCTTCTCGATGGCCTTCTTTTCCTGACGGCGCTTGCGCATACCGCTGAGCAGTCCCATGTCACTCCGATGCGAATCGATCTGTCTTGATCTGTCTTACTGTTCAACCAGATTACTTAACAAACATCTTCACTGTACTTGCTTCGCCGTACTTCGACACCCCGGGCACCGCCTTATGAGTGTCTGCGTCCCCCGGCTCGCTCAGGGCGCGCCCCGCCCCGCCAGGCAGGCGCACTGCTCGTCCGGCCGACGCGCTAGGCTTAGAAACTATTGTGAGCTTGCTCGAAGATTTCCCGCCGCTCGGCCCTAGCGACCTCGTGGGCTGCCGTCACCGTGCGGCGCTGCGGCGTCATAAGAAAAGGCAGGAACAGGCAACTGCCGCACGCATCCACATTCCGCAGGACCTCGAGACTTACATCGAAGCGATCCACCACAGGGCCAATGCGTCGATCCGGCGCGAAATGGTGCTACGGCACCTGCCGACGAAACCACGGATCGGGGACAAGGTATTTCCCAGCCGGGTGGATATCGACCCGGCGGAGCGCGAGACGACCGTCGAGCAGACGTTGGAGGCCCTGGCCTCGGGCGCGCGCCTGATCACCCGCCCGGTGCTGGCCGAAGGCCCCTTCCGGGTAGAGCTGGATCTGCTGGTTCGCACGGATTTCGGCAAGGGAGTGGACGAGTTTATGCAGTACACGCCTGTCGCGATTTCCTCACATTCCGTGGCGCGCCGGGCGAAGGCTACGCAGTTGGCGGACTGCCGCGTGGCGGACATCGGCGCGTTGGGGTTGGCGGTTCCGGCCCCCATCGACTTTCGTCACCGCGCCGCCGCCGGGGATGCGCAGAAGGTCGCCATCGCTCACGTCATACTTCGGAACTGGGGTTTTGCCGCCAGCAGCGTGGCGCTAATTGGGCGCGCTGGGCCGGGTAAGCCGCGCTGTTTCTTTTTCGACGCCCCCTCCGTCCTCCCCGGCCTCCAGGCCGCGTTGGAAGAACCGATTCCGACCGGGCCACGGCGGGTAAAGGAGTGCCAGACCTGCGAATTCCATAACCATTGCCGAGCTCAGTTGCTGGAGTCGCAAGAGATCAGTCTGCTGCTACCGGGCGATAAAGCCCGCAATTGGCGCGAGGAGGGTATCGAGACCCTGCCGCAGCTGGCGGCCTCCGGCAACGGGGAGCAGCCCCAGCTGGCCCAAGCGTGGATGGACGGACAGGCGGCGTTGCGCAGGCCGCAGGAACGGTGGTTTGAACAGCCGGAACTTTGGGGTGGCAGCGCGCGGGGTGAATCCGGGGAGCTGCGCGACTGGGTGGAGATCGACGTGGACATGGAGGCCCACCCGAACCGTGGCACATTCCTGTGGGGAACTTTCGACGGTTTGCGCTATATCGGCTTTGGAGACTTCAGCCGGGATGGCGACGAGGGCCAGCACGTTGCGGAGTTCTGGCACTGGCTGCAGGCGCGGAAGCGCCACGCACTGGAGGCCGGGAAGAACTTCCAGGTCTGGGTATACGCGGCGCAGGGCGAGAACTACTGGCTGCGCCAAGCCGCCGAGCGCTACGGTGGGCGCCGCTACGAGGTTGCGGGCAGCGCTACGCGGGTGACAATGCCCACGCTGGAGGAAGTAAACGCTTTTATTGCCTCTGAGCACTGGTGTGATTGCTTCGGGCTGGTGAAAAAGGCGCTGGCGCCGACAGACTCGCTGGGGCTTAAGACGGTGGCGCCGCTGGCGGGGTTCGAATTTAGCCAGGCGGGAATCAATGGCAAGGCCGCGGTGGAACTATTCGAACAGGCCATTGGCGGTTCCCGTAGTACGGCGCAGGCCGCCCGGCGTAAGCTGGAGCGCTACAACGCTGATGACTGCGTGGCGACCTCGGCGGTTCGCGCGTGGTTGCGCAGGGGCGCGCCGGGGCTGCGGGAGCTGCGACACTGACTAAGAGACCACCGAGCCACAGCGCGGCACAGCACGGCACAGCGCTGCACAGCACTGCACAGCACTACGGAGCACAGAGAGGTACCAGCATGACGAACTTTTTCGAACGGATCATGGCGCTCAACAGTCAGGGGCCGTACCGGGCCGAGCGCGTCGGCCCCGAAGACGCGCTGCAGGGCGGGCGGACGCCCGTGCTGGAGAATCCGCAGCCAAACGTGGTGCTGGGCACGCCGCTGACCGGTGTGGAGGATAGCTACTGGGCGGAGACGGACGGGCTAGAGCAACCCGCGCAGATCGTTCTGGGCCTGGGCTGCTTCTGGGGTGTGGAGCGCATGTTCTGGGGCGTGGACGGGGTGTGGGGCACCTCGGTGGGATACGCGGGCGGCTACACCCCAAACCCCACCTACCGTGAGGTCTGCACCGGGCGGACCGGCCACGCAGAAGTCGTGCGGATTGTTTTTGACGCCGCCGCGGTGAGCGTAGAGCAGCTGCTGCAGATCGCCTTTGAGAACCACGACCCCACGCAGGGGGATCGGCAGGGCAACGACGTGGGCACGCAATATCGCTCGTGTGTCTACACGCAGGATGCCGAGCAGCTGGAGCGAGTGCGGCGAGCCATCGCCGGCTGGCAACAGCGTTTTACGGACGCGGGCTTCGGGGACATCACCACGGAAACCGCCGAGCTGGCGAACATCGGCGACGGGCAGTATTACCTGGCCGAGGACGAGCACCAGCAGTATCTACACAAGAACCCCGACGGGTACTGCAACCACGGCGCAAATGGCGTGAGTTGCCCCGTCGGGGTGCTGGGGGACTAGCGGGCCAGCGACTGCAGGTCTACTTGGAGAGGTTTTGGTTCGGAATGCGGCCTTCGGGCACTACCTTGCTGCCGTTCCAACGGAAAGTAACGTCCGAGTAGTAGTTGGGGGCCTCCACGTTGGCCCCGCCGGACTCTTGCAGTGCCTCCCAATCGCGCATGCGCACGGTGACGGAGGAATCCGTGTCGGAGAGGATCTCCGTCTGCTGAACCGTGTCGGAGCCAATGCCGATGTACTTGCCCTTGTGGAAGAGCATCAGCTGGGTGGCGAATTGGCTGTTACCCTGCCGTGCCTGGGTGATCAGCGCGTAGCTGAGGTCGTTGCAAGGGTTGTAGTTCGACTGGCCCGTGGGCTTCCAGCCGAACTGGTTTGGCGGCAGCTTGCTGAGGTTGTTCGTGATCTCCGGGGAATTCGGCTGCTCAGAGCAGTCCTTCTCGCCTTCGTCGGAGCCACTCTCAGCATTCTCGCTCTCGCCTTCGGCGGGCTTCGGCGTAGCGGCGTTTTCGGTGTCTGCCTCCGCTGCTGGGTCGCCGCCTTCCTCTGGTGCTTCGCCCTTGTCGGCGGTCTCGCTGTCCGCGGCCTGGGCGCTGGAGGTTGCGGGTGCCGAGGGGGCGCCCTCATTGTTGTCGTCACCGCAGGCGGCGGTGCCCAGCAATAGGCCGGCCATGGCGACTACGGCGCCAAGATGGCGGCTGCGGCGTGTGCCGCGCGTGCTCTGGGGGTTGGGGGAGTGGTTGGAACGGATGGTTCGTGCGTGAGCCTTCATTGTTCTTCTCCAATCTCAGGTGGGTGTGTAGATGACTTGCGGGCCAGCCGTGTAAACCCAGTCGAGCGCGTGAGCTGAGTGAGTACTCATTTAAGGGATCGTGCGCCTAGCCCGGAACGTTTCTAGGTATGCAAAAAGCCCTGTATCAAATAGCCGGAAAATCTCCGGCGGATACAGGGCTAACTCTATTTAGTTTTCAGCGCTAGAAGGCGCTTTTGAAGGCGCCTCTTTGAGGCGGCTTTACTGCTGGGTTACTTCTTGGCAGCCTCGTAGCGGTTGGCAACCTCTTCCCAGTTGAAGACGTTCCAGACAGCCTTGACGTAGTCTGCCTTAACGTTCTTGTACTGCAGGTAGAAGGCGTGCTCCCACATGTCCAGCAGTAGCAGCGGGGTCAGGTTGATGGACAGGTTGCCCTGCTGGTCGGTCATCTGCTCGACAACCAGGTTGCCAGCGATGTGGTCGTAGCCCAGAACCGCCCAGCCGGAGCCCTGCAGGCCCAGAGCTGCGCCGGAGAAGTGATCCTTGAAAGCCTCGAAGGAACCGAAGTCGCGGTTGATAGCCTCAGCCAGCTCGCCGGTCGGCTCGCCGCCACCGTTCGGGGAGAGGTTCTTCCAGAACAGGGAGTGGTTGGTGTGGCCACCCAGGTTGAAAGCCAGATCCTTGGACAGTGCGGTAACTACGCCAGCGATGGAGCCATCCTTGCGGGCAGTCTCCAGCTTCTCGAGGGCAGCGTTAGCGCCGTTAACGTAATTCTGGTGGTGCTTGGTGTGGTGCAGCTCCATGATCTCGCCGGAGATGTGGGGCTCCAGAGCGTCGTATGCGTAATCCAGCTCGGGAAGTTCGTACTTAGTCATAGTTTCTAAAATTCCTTTCACACGTCGGGAGTGCTTATGACAACAAGTGTGGCGCGAAAATATGGTTCCTGCAAGGTTTTCTATTAGGAACTTATTAGTTATTGACGCCACGTATCAAAAGTTCAACGGGCAGAAAATCTTGTGGTGAGCGTGTCTGGGCCGAGCGCTATGCTGGCCGTGGGCGTCAATAAAGAACGAAGGCACCTACAGGGCAACCAGAAGGAAGAAGGCCACAGTGACTGCTCCACAACCGCACAATGACACCAACGGCGACACCAACGGCACCACCACGCCACCGACCCCCGGCTCCAAGATCGTGCTCATCGGCGCGGGCGACGTCGGCATCGCCTACGCATACACCCTGGTCAATCAGGGTTTGACCGACCACCTGGCCATCATCGACCTGGACGAGCGCAAGACCTGGGGCCACGTACAGGACCTCAACCACGCAGTGCCGTGGTCGCACCACAACACCCGCGTGACGGTCGGCACCTACGAGGACTGCCGCGATGCCGCAATGGTCTGCATCTGCGCAGGCGCGGCGCAGAAGCCCGGGGAAACCCGCCTGGACCTCGTTGCCAAGAACACCGCAATCTTCAAGACGATCGTTGGCGACGTGATGGAGCACGGCTTCAACGGCATCTTCCTGGTCGCCAGCAACCCGGTGGACATCCTGAGCTACGCGACGTGGAAGTTCTCCGGTTTGGACTCCAGCCGCGTGATCGGCTCCGGCACGATCCTGGATACCGCGCGCTTCCGCTACGCGCTGGGCCGCTACTTCGACCTCGCGCCGACTTCCGTGCACGCCTACGTGATCGGCGAGCACGGGGATACCGAGCTGCCGGTGCTATCCGCCGGTTCGGTGGCAGGCACTTCCATCCACCACCGACTGGAGTTGATCGGCGAAACCGCCGACGAGGACGTCGACGAAATCTTCGTGAAGACCCGCGACGCGGCCTACGAGATTATCCAGGCCAAGGGTTCCACCAGCTTCGGCATCGGCATGGGGCTGGCGCGCATTACCCAGGCGGTGTTCAGCAACCAGGATGTCGTGCTTCCGATCTCTACGCTTTTGCAGGGCGAGTACGGATTCGAGGACATCTACATCGGCACTCCCGCGGTGATTAACCGCCAGGGCGTGCGCCATGCCGTGGAGCTGCAGCTGGATGCCGAAGAAAAGGAGAGGTTCGACCACTCCGCGAACGTGCTGCGTAAGGTGATGGGCGAAGCGGGGCTGATCTAACCGGGGCTGATTTAAGTAAACAATAAGTGAAACTTGGAGGGTGCCCGGCGTGAGCGGATGCCGGTTGCACGCCGGCACACTAAAAATAGAGGGTATGAAAATTGTCGCCCACCGCGGAGCCTCCAAGGAACGCCCAGAACACACCCTGGCAGCCTATGAACTGGCCGCGCAAAGGGGAGCGGACGGCTTCGAATGCGACATCCGCCTGACTCGCGACGGGGAGCTGGTGTGCCTGCACGATCGCACCATCGATCGCGTGGCGGTGAACAAGCCGGCGAAGTCCAGTGGCGTAGTCAGTGAGATGACGTTGGCCGAACTGCGGGAGCTCAATGTCGGCACTCCTGAAGAGCCCGCGCAGGTGCTTACTCTGCGCGAGCTTCTGACCTTCTTTAACGACGTGAACTCCTCGCGGATCGATGCCAGGCAGGAGCACAGCCAGAGGCCGGACAATGCGGCGGCTGGAGAGGGGGCGTCACTAAAGAAAGACATCTTTATCGAGACCAAGCACCCGAACCGCTACGGCCCCAAGGTCGAGCACGCCCTGCACTACGAACTGCAGCGGGCGCACCTTGCGGAGAGCGCGCACGTGCACCTGATCAGCTTCAGCCCGCAATCGCTGGTGCGCTTCAAGATGATCAACCCGGCAGTCCACCGCATCCTGCTGCGGCGCGAGTACCAGCGCATGCTCAACCCGGGGCTTGAGGCACTGCATGTTGTGGACGCCCACGGCCTGTCGGTCGCACGTGGTCGGATTCGCCCCGACATCATCGGCCGCTTTGGCGATGGAACCTACGTGTGGACCGCCGACAAGGAAGATGAGGTGCGGTGGGCTGCGCGCCAGGGAGTGACCTGGCTGGCGACGAACTACCCCGGGCGGGCACGGATGTGGCGTGACAGTGAACTGGGACTGGACAAGCTGGGGACAGCCAGCGAACCCAGTGCTGCTGCATTTTCCTTGGTGCAGCCAGGTACAATTAACAACCGTGGCTAAGAAGAAAAAGAATCAAGAGAACCTGCCCGAGGGCATGAGCCGCCGCCAGGCGAAGCTCGCTGCCCGCGCCGCGGAACGCGCGAAGCTGCAGAAGGACCCGCGCCCCTTCGATGGTTTCGCCATGGAGGCCGACCTGATCGCCCTGCAGGAATTCGTCCCCTCGGCGCACTTCGTTGCCGACGTGAAGGACGCGGGGCACAAGATCTCCATCGTGACCGTCCTGCCGGGTGCAGTCGCAGCGCTGCGCCGCTCGGAGGAAGACGGCGGCGAGGCCTTCGTTGCCCTACAGACCCAGCGCCGCGGTGACAACCCGAACCGCGACCTGGCGTACGCCCTGAACTGGGTTAAGCAGGCTGAGCCGGGCCAGTCCCTTGAGGTTGGCGTATCCGACGGTACCGAGCCCGCCCTGGCGGACATCCTGAACAAGGACGCAGAGGCGGAGATCACCGTCGCGCAGGACTTCGGCTGGTGGCTGACCGAGGAGAACCGCAATAACCCGCAGATCGCCGCCACCCTACAGCGCGCCAACGAGTCCGTGCTGCCCTCCGAGCGCGTGGCGGCAGACATCAAGGGCGCTGCATGGTGGATCGACCCGTCCGATAAGGCACACATCCGCTGGGTGCGCCAGGAGGGCGAGGAGCAGCTGCTAAACGCCCTGGCGCGCCTGCACGCAGCTGGTGAGCTGCACCTGGGCGAGGGGTCCAAGTTCGCCGGTGTGTTCCGTACCCACGGCATTCTGGTTCCGGTGTGGGACCTGGACCGTAACCGCGAGTCCGCTTCCTGGAAGGAAGGCCTGGAGGCCTTGGATCCGAAGATCGAGGAAGCCCTGGCGAAGGATGCCCCGCTGTCTGCCGACGAGCAGAAGGCCAAGCAGACCATTCAGTCCCGCGAGGTCACCATCCGCTAGCTAACGCAGCTTGGCGAACATCTCTTCCGCGCCGGCATCGTCCCACAGTGCGACGTTGCCGGCGTATGTGTTTTCGTAACCCGCGATCGGCACGGTCTCTTGCTTTGCGCCACCGGCCATAGCCAGCCCCAGCGAGGCGAGGTGCCACACATGGTCGCCCTCGTTTACATGCATGTTTGCGCTCAAAGAATCGGCGACCTTCAGACCCTTAATGGGGTTCAGGAGGGTGCCGGGGGACTTGATCTTCTTCGACAGCCCTGCCAGGAACTTGCGCTGGCGCTCCACTCGGTCCAGATCGCCGCGCGCCGAGGTGTAGCGGGAGCGCACATAACCCAACGCGGTCGGCCCGTCGAGCTCCTGGCAGCCAGCCTGCAGCTTAATGCCCGCCATCGGGTCGTCCAGCGGCTCGTCCAAGCACATCTCCACCCCACCGACGGCATCGACGACATTGGAGAAACCGCCGAAGCCGATCTCTGCGTAGTGGTCCAGGTGGATGCCCGTCGCCTGCTCCACCGTCTGCTGCAGCAGAGCCGGGCCACCGATGGAAAACGCCTGGTTGAGCTTGTTCATACCGTTGCCGGGGATATCCACCCAGCTATCGCGTGGCAGCGAGAGCATGGTTGCATCCCCGCCGAAGCGCGGGATGTGCACGACCATGATCGTATCGGTGCGCCCCACCGAATCGTCTAGCTCGCCAGCCATCAGACGGTCGGCATCTTCCTTACTTAGACCCGCGCGAGAATCCGAGCCCACCAGCAGCCAGTTCGTACCGGAGGTGCTGCCCAGGCGGCCGTCGTAGTCCTGCAGAGCGTCGGTGCGCTGCAGCTTCGTATCGATCCACACGGCAGCGCCGATGCTGAAGGCCAGCACGATGGCCAGCAGCAGTCCTACCGCCTTGAAGAATCCGAAACGCTTGCGCTTCTTGGGGCGCGGGGCGGTGCGGCCGCGGGGGCGCCGCGTACCGCGCGGAGGCTCTCCCTGCCCAGAGCGGCTGGAGCGACCGGAGTAGCTGCCGAATTGTGGGTCGCCGAAGGGTTGGCTCTGTACCGGTTGCTGTGGCTGTCGGGGCACCTGACTGGTGTGCGGTGCCTGGCCCGAGGTCGGTTCGTAGCCCGTGTGACCCGTGTAGCTCTGGCGCCCCTGGTAGCCCTGGGAACCCTGACCCGCATCGCGTGGCGGAAGTGGCTCGGCCCGGCGATACCGCGGGCCTTCCGGCTGGTTCGGGATCTCGCGGCGAGGCGGCTCGTTCGGGATTTCGCGGCGCGACGGCTGGTTGGTGCTTGGGGGAATCGTGCCCCTGCGCACTGGCCGTCCATAGCGATCCAGCAGGGGCTTGCCGTGGCGGTCCCGAGCGATCTCCATCCCGCCGTTGGCGGACGCACTACCCGGGCCACCAGGGCCACCGGAGCCACCGGAGCTGTCCGCACTGCCGTATTTGTCGGCGGGGCGACCGGAACCGAAATTATCGCGAGAATTCATGGGGACAATAGTAACGGGTTACCGGGAGTAGGTTTGCGCTAAAACAGCGCGGCGTAGCCGACAAATGCGACCGTATCGATCAGCCCGTGGCCGATCACCAGGGGCCATATACGCCCGGTTCGCTTGAAATACCACAGATAGACCAGCCCCATGATGATGTTGCCCAGGCCGGCGGAATAGCCCTGGTAGAGGTGGTAACTACCCCGAAGCAACGCGGTGCCGGCAAACACCCACGCCCAGCTGACGCGCAGCTGTCGCAGGCGGGTGCTCAGCCAGGCCACGACCACCAGTTCCTCGGCGAATCCGTTGGCCCAGGAGTTCACGATGAGCAGCGGGACGCGCCACCACGTTTCATCCAACCCGGTCGGCACGACCTGCTTCGAGAGCCCCAGGTGCACCGCCCCGAAATAGAAGGCCAGGCCAGGCAGCCCGATGATCGCGGCCAACCCCGCACCGTGTAGCCAGTCGATCCTCCGTAGTCGCCAGCTGCGTACCAGCGCCGGGGTGGGGAGATGCCGCAACAGCAGGAACATCGCCAGCCCACCCCAGGCAAACAGCACTCCACTAGACACCAGCTGCAGCACCGGATCCAGCCACGGCAGTGGCGACTGGGCGCGGTTGAGCGTAGCGGTCTGCTGGTTCAGAGCCTCTGGGCTGGCGGCGGCCTCGACCAACCGGACGATCGCACGTAGTCCAGCGGTGCCGAAGGTGATGGCCAAAACAAGCAGGATCTCCCACCACAGTGCCGCGCGGTTGCGCGCCGGTGTGGGGTTTGCTCTGCCGTCCGTAGTTGTGTCGGTACTAAAGCTCATGGCCATGCTCGTGACTGTGACTGTGACTGTTGTCGGGCTTCGCACGAAAATCCAGCGCCTCGATATCGCCCGGCACCGCAACGCTGAGGCTATCGGCGGGCAGGCGCGAGGTGGCGTCCATAATAAAGGCAGCAAGGGAGAGTAACGTTGCCGCGCTCACCCGATCGCCTACCGCGCCGAGCATGAGGGCGATCGGCCAGCGGCCCGGCACGCGCTCTGGGGCGATGAGTGGCAGTGTGACGCTGGCCCAGCCCGTGAGGTTCCACAGCGTGCCCCACGGGGTCCAGGCGGTCTGCGCCCAAAAATTATCTACGGGGTTGAGCTGCGAAAATGCGCCGGGAGGCGGCGGAGCGCATGCGAGGGTGGGGGTTGCGATTATGTCGAAATGTGGCCACGCCCGTTGTGGGTCTAACCCGACTATCTGTTTTTCTAATTGTTGACGCCGCCATTTCGGCACCTGACGGCCTTCGTCGCGCAGCCACGCGGTGATGGGCGACAGCGTGCCCGGCAGATCTGCACAGCGGGCGGCGATGAGGTCGCGGAAGAGCTGGAACGTGGCTGGGGGATAGGGGGCAGGTGCCTGGGTGACGGACTCGACAAGCGGGTGCGTGGTGGCCAGCGCGGTCGCGGCGGCGGTGGCGGCAGCGATGTCGGGGGAAACGCGGCTGCGGGTATGGAAAGGCTGGTTCGTGTAGCCAATGCGCAGTGGCTGGCTCGCCGACGGGTGAGACGCGGAGCCACAGGTGCGGCCGGCGCCGAGGTGCAGCGTGCCCGTATCCGGCGCGGGCAGGCCATAGGCGCGGGCAGTCGTGGGCAGATCCGCGGCGATGAAACCCTGCGCGACTGGCGTGAACGTGCCGAACTTGTGATTGTGCGCAGGTTTAAGAGCGGCCACCCCGCAGCAGGCCGCGGGGATGCGTATAGAGCCGCCGCCGTCCGTGGCGTGGGCAATGTTCACCAGACCGCGTGCGACAGCGGTGGCCGCACCACCGGAGGAACCGCCTACCATCATCGCGGAGTTGAGCGGGTTCACGGGGTGGGGCATGCCGACCGGCTCGGTGTAAGCGGTGGTGCCGTACTCTGCGGAGGCAGACGCGCCGACCAGTGTGGCGCCGGCAGCTAGAAGCCGGTGGGCGGTCGTATCGTGATAGTCCGCGACGAAGCTGTGGTGTACCGACCCCATGGTGGTGACTTCCCCGGCTACCTGCTGCAGGTCCTTTATCAGCACTTCCTCGCCGCTTAAGGGAAGATCTGGGTGGCCGCGCAGAAAGTCGTAACTGTGGGGGTTGTCGTAAACGCGAGCCACGCCCAGCTGCGCGTCGCTTAAACCCGTATCGCGCCGGGCGCGGGAGAGGCGGGCGGCGAAGTTACTGCGCTGGGTGGGCGTGGGGTTCATAACCTCCCAAGGATATACCCCGCAGTAAATGATCCCTGGTGTGGAGTGGGGAGGTGCTGTCGGCGGGGGTTGTCTGAGTTCTCCATTAGACTGCGTGGCATGAGTGGTGACATGAGTGATTCTTCCGTGCGCGTAGCTTTCCTGGGGCCCGAGGGCACCTTCACCGAACAGGCGCTGAAGCAGTTTAAGCAGCTTGGCGCCCTACCGGAGGAGGCCGCTGAGATCCCCGTGGCCTCCCCTCGAGTAGCGCTGGACATGGTGCGTGACGGAGAAGCCGATTTTGCGTGTGTGGCACTGGAAAGCTCTGTCGACGGCCCGGTTTCGCAGACTGAGGATGCGCTGACTTACGGCAAGCCACTGCAGATCTTCCAGGAGGTACTGGTGCCGGTGGTGTTTTCCATCCTGGTGCGCCCCGGCACCCAGCTGAAGGACATCAAGACGCTGACCACCCACCCCGTCGCCGAGGCACAGGTGCGCAATTGGGTGGCGGAGAACTTGCCGGAGGTTTCCTTTGTGCCGGCCTCCAGCAACGGCGCGGCTGCGGCGGCGGTAAAGGCGGGGCAGGCGGATGCTGCCGCAGCCCCGGCGCGCGCGGGCGAGATCCACGAGCTGGATGCCGTGGCCGAAGGCGTGGCCGATGTAGCAGGCGCCCAGACCCGGTTCATCCTGGTCGGAAACCCCGGCAAACCCACTGACCGCACCGGACACGACCGCAGTGGCATGATCCTCTGGCTGCCGAACGTGCCCTCCAGCTTGCTGGATGCCATCGCCGAGCTGTCCACCCGCCAGGTGGACATGGCACGCATTGGCTCCCGCCCCCGCCGCACCGGCGACAAGGGCGAGGGTGCGGCGAACGGCAATTACGTCTTCCACATCGGCATCGTTGGCCATATCGAAGATGCCGCCGTGGCCGAAGCCCTGGCCGGACTCTACCGCCGTGCCGAGTCGGTGCGCTTCTTGGGCAGCTGGCCATCTGCGGAGCCCCTGCAGGCTACCGAGGCCTCCGCCGTCCATCAGCTGCATCGCCATGCGGGCAGTGCCCCGCCCAACTACGCTGAATCCAGTAGGTGGATCGAGGAACTTAAACGTGGCGGAAAGGGCGTTTAGCCAATGGTGCAGGCACAATCGACAAGGCTTTTCCTAGTCAGGCATGGCCAGACGACCTCCAACGCTATCCACGCCCTGGATACTGCCCTGCCTGGCGCCAACCTCACCGACCTGGGCTGGCAGCAGGCCGCCGAGGCCGGCCAGTGGCTTAGCGAGCGCACTCAGCGGTTGAAGATCGCCTCCTCCTTCGCCGCCCGCGCGCAGCAGACCGCCGTGGGCGTGGCCGGCGCCTTCGGGGGAGAGATCGTTTCTGCGGGATTTTCTCGCGGGGAGTCTTTGGACGACGCCACTGCGTCTGACCGCGCCACCGACCACATCCACGCAGCACTGCAGCGCCTACCACGGGTTTCCGAGATTCCGGCCGGGCAGTATGAGATGAAGAACGACGAGGATGCGCACGAGGCGTACCACTCCATCCTGGGTGCCTGGATGCTCGGCCGCGTGGACAAGGTGGTGCCGGGCGGCTTATCCGGCGCGGAGGTGCTGCGCGAATACCTGGCTACATTGTTGGTGGCCTTGGCGGACAACGAGGCCACCAATCAAGCGGCAGCCGACGGCGGGGCTGCGCCCACCGATGTTGCACTGGTCAGCCACGGCGCCGTAATTCGCCTGGTCGCCCGCTTCTTGGGCGGCGTGGATCCCGAGTGGGCCTTCATGCACTACCTGGCCAATGGCAACGTCATCACCCTCCGTGTGCCAGACAACATTGCCGAGTTAGCTAACGTTGCGGCGGGCCTGCCGGGGCGCACCAAGATAAGACAGCAACAGACAATCCCGCGACACAGTCCGGTGTGCTCGACAGTCTAGAGGGATCCTTCGAGATCCTCGGGTGGGGAGCGGCAACGCTTTAGCCCCGGCCGAAACCGCGGGTTGTGCTAACCCCAGCCAAGCTCGTGCAGGCGGTCATCGTCGATGCCGAAGTGGTGGCCAAGCTCGTGGATGACCGTGATGGCTACCTGCTCGATGAGCTCGTCCTCGGAATCGCACACATCCTCCAGGGCGTGGCGGTAGATAGTGATCTTGTCAGGCAGAGCCGAGGTGTACTCGGAGGTGCGTTCGGTGAGCGCGATGCCCTCGTACAGCCCCAGGATGTGCGGGCTAACCGGGTTGTAGTCCTCGGTGACGATGGCGACGTTGCTGACGTTATCCAGCAGCTCGCGGGGGATGCGCCGAAGACCCAGATCAACGAGCTCTTCGAAGCGCTCGGGGGAAACATCGATGGCCATGGAACTATCGCCTACTGCTGGTCTTTATGGTGCCGCTGCTGGGGCCGGTGCTGTTGTTGCGTCGGGGGCGGCCTCCGGGGCGGGGCTGGCGTTCTCGCTCGAGCGTGCCTCCCTGCGCAACGGGTTGCGCTTTGGCGGGGTCTTCGGGGGATTGCCGTCGATTGTGAAGTCATGCCGGACGTCGCCGTTGAGCGTGGCGAAGCCACCACCGGGGCGGCCGAACGTCAGCGCACAGTTCACGATGCGCGAACCCGCGTCCCAAGATTGGCGCTTCAGGGTGTTCCAGAACGGAGTGAGCGTGGAGTTGTACAAGGCATCGTCGCCTCCCAGGTAGTCCTGTGCTGCCTTTGTGCAGACCTTGTTCAGGAACTCGTTCTGTTTCTCCGGGTTTGGCCATTCCCCGGGGAACTGCTCGCCGAGGTTCACCACGGAGGTCACCTGCCAGGCGTGCTTTTCCTCGCACGGAACCTCATTGGTCAGGTTGCCATCGACACGCACGCAGCGATCCTTCTCGAAGAATCGCGACTGATCCTGTTTCGCCGCAAAGCCAGTGGTTTCGGTAGTGCGACCAGTTGCATCCGGCACCATCACGCCGCATAGCATTGTGCGGTCACCGTCGTTCCAGGCCGACTGCGGCGGCAGGATCGGGGAGATCGAGTAGCGCCCCTCCGGGTCGAGCCGGCCCTTGAGGTACTGCATCGTCGGACCGTTGCACAGCTCGTTGGTTAGTTCTTCTTGACGCTTCAGGTCCGGCTGCTTCGCGGTGGGGCCAAACTCGCTGGTGGGGTACTGGCCGAGATCTTCTCGGGAGCTGACCTCGAAGCGGTGCGGCTGCTCGCAGTCCACGGTGGCGAAGTTGGAGTTCACACCGTCTGCGCCAGGCTTCCAGTTCACGCAGTCGCCGTAATTGGCCTGGGTAAAAGTAGTGTTCTCGACGTGTTGCCCCTGCTTTTCGTCGGTGGTGGGAACCAGCGGGGAGCTGCCCTCGGGGGCGACGAAAGCGAACGCGGCGGCGCTGACACCGCCACAGAGGGCGGAGAACAGCGCGACGGTGATGCTGCGCGCTCTGCGGTGGGTCTTCGCTTCGCTGGTGGTCATGGGACTCGCTTAAAGATCTGCTTGAGGGGATGCTTGAGGTTCGACTGCACGTTGAGGCTATTAACCGTGAGGCCAGTCTAGTAGGGGTTGCGCCATAGGGGGAACTGGGCAGACAACAGCGCGGGCGAACCGGCTAAGCTAAGCACCATGATTGATCTGAAGCTTCTGCGCGATAACCCCGACGTAGCCCGTGAATCCCAGCGCACTCGTGGGGAGGATCCAGCGCTGATCGACCAGCTGCTGGAAGCCGACTCGAAGCGCCGCGAGGCCATTAGTGCGGCCGACGCGGCTCGTGCGGAGCAGAAGGCTTTCTCCAAGGAGATGGGGCAGAAGATGCGCTCTGCCTCCGACGAGGAGAAGCAGGAGCTGCGCGAGCAGGGCAAGCAGAAGGCGGAATCCGTCAAGAAGCTGGAAGAGGCACAGGCCAACGCGGAGCAGGCCGTTAACGACCTGCAGATGCAGATTTCTAACATCGTGGAAGAAGGCGCCCCGGCTGGCGGCGAGGAAGACTTCGTTACCCTCGACGTGGTGGGTGAGCCACCACAGTTCGACTTCGAGCCGAAGGACCACCTGGAGCTGGGCGAATCCCTCGGGTTGATCGACATGAAGCGCGGCACCAAGGTCTCTGGCGCCCGCTTCTACTTCCTCACGGGCGACGGTGCCTTACTGCAGCTGGGCATGTTGCAGCTGGCAGCCCAGAAGGCCGTGGAGCACGGCTTTAAGTTGATGATCCCGCCGGTGCTGGTGCGCCCCGAGGTGATGTCCGGCACCGGCTTCCTGGGTGCCCACGCCGACGAGATTTACCGCCTGGAAGAAGACGATATGTACCTGGTCGGCACCTCCGAGGTCGCCCTGGCCGGCTACCACTCCGAGGAGATCATCGACTTGTCCGATGGCCCGCTGCGTTACGCCGGTTGGTCTTCCTGCTTCCGTCGTGAGGCTGGCTCCTACGGCAAGGACACGCGTGGCATTATCCGCGTGCACCAGTTCGACAAGGTCGAAATGTTCGTTTACTGCAAGCCGGAGGAGGCTACGGAGATTCACCAGCAGCTGCTGGCCATGGAGCGTGAGATGCTGGCCGCTATCGAGGTTCCGTACCGCGTGATCGATGTCGCCGGTGGCGATCTCGGCTCCTCGGCTGCTCGCAAGTACGACACGGAGGCGTGGGTGCCCACCCAGGAGACCTACCGCGAGCTGACCAGTACCTCCAACTGCACTACTTTCCAGGCTCGCCGTCTAAAGACCCGCTACCGCGATGCCGACGGCAAGGCGCAGACTGCGGCCACCCTGAACGGCACGCTGGCAACAACCCGCTGGTTGGTGGCTATTTTGGAGAACCACCAGCAGGCCGATGGTTCTGTGGTGGTGCCGAAGGCTCTGCGTCCTTTCGTTGGTAAAGATATTCTGAAACCCAGCAAATAGCTCAGCGAATCCGGCGCCTAAAGCGCCGACTCGGCCCAGTGTGCGACCCCGCACGCTGGTTGAGCCACAGTTTCCAAGAACCCAGGAGAGGTAACCGCCACCCATGTCGTTGCTCGATAGCTTCAGCTTTCCCGATGGCTACCAGCCAGTAACCACCGGCCACAAAGAGGCCAAGGAATTCCCCTATGGCTTTCCGACCATCGGCATTGCCAAGCTGTGGTTCCGCATTATGCAGAACCTGGACTGCGCGGTCTACGGTGCGGAAAATATTCCCGCCGACGGCCCGGCCATGATCGCCGTCAACCACACGGGCTACTGGGACTTCACCTACGGCGGTATTCCGGCGCACGTGCGCGGTGGCCGCCTGGTGCGCTTCATGGCGAAGAAGGAGATCTTCGACGTCAAGGGCGTGGGCGCACTGATGAGCTCTTATCACCACATTCCAGTAGACCGGGCCGATGGCCAAGGCTCAGTCGACCAGGCCATTAAGCAGCTGCGCGCCGGCGATTTGGTGGGTATCTTCCCGGAGGCCACAATTTCTCGTTCCTTCGAGATCAAGGAGTTCCGCCAGGGTGCAGCCCGCATTGCCCACGCAGCTGACGTGCCCCTGATCCCCTTGACGATCTGGGGCTCACAGCGCGTGTGGACTAAGGGGCGCAAGCCGATCTGGAAGCCCAAGAAGACTGAGCTGGTGATTACCGTCGGCAAGCCGATCGAAGTCACCGATGATGCGGAGGCCACCACCGAACGCCTGCACCAGGCCATGGTCGAGCAGCTGGATCTTACCCGCCAGCGCTGGGAGGAGCGCTTCGGCCCTATGCCGAAGGGTGAGTACTGGGTGCCGGCGGCTCTAGGTGGCACTGCCCCGACGCTGGAGGAAGCAACCGTCCAGGATCGCGCAGATGCTGCGGCGCGCAAGGAGAAGCGCGACAAGGACAAGGCGGAAGCCGAGCTGCGCGTTGCCACCGAGGCTCGCGAGCGCGAAGAAGCCACCGGCATCAACAAGCTGCTGGTGCCGCTGCGCCAGCGCTTTAACCACTTGCGCAAAAAGTAGGCCCGAGCGATGCAGGATTCCCCGTTGCTGGTTGTCAGCGACGTCGACGGCACCCTGCTCAACAGCAGGGAGCGAGTTTCGCAACGCATGCGTCGCGCGGTGAACTCGATGCTGCACCAGGGCACTGTGTTTACCCTCGCGACCGGCCGCCCGCCGCGCTGGCTCATGCCCGTCTTCGAGCAGCTGCCCGTGCGCCCCGTCTGCGCCTGCGCCAACGGTGCTGTTATTTATGACGCCGACCGGGACCGGATCTTGCACGCCGCAACCCTCGCGCCCGCCCTGGTGAGGGCACTTATCGATCAGCTCGCCGAGGCCGTCCCCGGTGTGGGATTCGCCGTGGAGCGCGCCGGGACCAGCGCCTTCGATCGCGCCGACGAGCTCTTTTCCGTCTCTCCCGGCTATGACCACGCCTGGGACTCCACCGAACACGCCGTGCAATCCCTCGACGAGCTTGCCGCCACGCCCGTGGTGAAGCTGCTGGTGCGGGACCCCAACCGAACCTCGGCCGAGCTCTATGCCGCGGTGCGGCCTTTTATTGACGCCACCCAGGCGAAAGCCACCTACAGCTATGAAGGGGGCTTGGTAGAGGTCGCGGCGGCGGGGATCTCCAAGCGCTCCGCGTTGGAATGGATCGCCGAGCAGGTCGGTGTGGATGCCGCACAGACCATTGCTTTCGGGGACATGCCGAACGACACAGAAATGCTCTCATGGGCCGGCCACGGGGTGGCCATGGGCAATGCCGAGGAGTCCTTGAAGGACATCGCCGACGAAGTCACCCTGACTAACGATGAGGACGGTGTGGCCGCCGTACTTGAGCGGTGGTTCTAGCTCCATGTCGAAGCTGAGCGAAAATGTTCGTCGGAAAGTTTCCGAACTGCAGGTACATCACGAGGGGCTGAAGAAGAAAAGCTATGGCTTCCTCGTAGCCCCCCTCACCCTGTTCGTCGGCTGGCTGTTTGTCGTCGTCGGCATCCTTATCATCCCCACGCCCGGGCCGGGTTGGTTTATGCTCTTCTTCGGCATCGGCGTGCTCTCCTTCGAACTGACCTGGCCCAACCGGCTGCTGGACTATGGACTGCGGACCTACGACAGCGCCGAGGAGTATTGGAAGCGCCAAGGGGCTGGAATGAAGACCCTTATCGGCGTGCTTTTTCTGCTCGGCTGCGCCGTGGTGTTCAGCGGCATTTTTTGGGTCATGTGGAACACCGGAATGCTCGGCTTCGCGGAAGCCTGGCTGGCGGACTGGGTGGATAAGCTCCCGGACTGGGCCGGATTTGAAGACCGCTAGCCTGAGGCGCTTCACTCAGCGGCACACCGAGGTGGCGTCATGCCCAAAAAACAGTGAGCCCGCGCGGTAACCTGGCAGGCATGACAGAGCAGACACACAGTGGACAAAACTACGACCTCATCGTTGTCGGCAGCGGCTTCTTCGGCCTGACCGTGGCCGAGCGCGCGGCAACCCAGGCCGGCAAGAACGTGCTGGTGGTGGAGAAGCGCGCCCACATCGGCGGCAACGCGTACTCCGAAGCAGAGCCGGAGACGGGCATTGAGATCCACAAGTACGGTGCGCACCTGTTCCACACCTCCAACAAGCGCGTGTGGGATTACGTCAATCAATTCACCGATTTCACCGACTACCAGCACCGCGTGTTTGCCATGCACAAGGGCACGGCCTACCAGTTCCCAATGGGGCTGGGTCTGATTAACCAGTTCTTCGGCAAGTACTACAGCCCGGACGAGGCACGGCAGCTGATTAAGGACCAGACCGACGGGCTGGATCCAGCGGAGGCGAAGAACCTGGAGGAAAAGGGAATCTCCCTGATCGGCCGCCCGCTGTACGAAGCCTTTGTGCGCGATTACACCGCCAAGCAGTGGCAGACCGACCCGAAGGAGCTGCCGGCCTCTAACATCTCCCGCCTGCCGGTGCGCTACACCTTCAACAACCGCTACTTCAACGACACCTACGAAGGACTGCCGGTGGAGGGCTACACCGCGTGGCTGGAGAACATGGCGGCCGATGAGAAGATCGAGGTGCGCCTGGATACTGACTGGTTCGAGATCCACGACGAGGTTCGTGCGGCCAACCCAGATGCGCCGGTTGTCTACACCGGCCCGCTGGATCGCTACTTCGACTACGCCGAAGGCCACCTGGGCTGGCGCACCCTCGACTTCGAGACCGAGGTGCTAAATACCGGCGACTTCCAGGGCACCCCGGTGATGAACTACAACGATGCCGAGTTCCCGTACACCCGCATCCACGAGTTCCGTCACTTCCACCCGGAGCGGGGCGACAAGTACCCGAAGGACAAGACGGTCATCATGAAGGAGTTCTCCCGCTTCGCGGAGGACAATGATGAGCCGTACTATCCGATCAACACCCCGGAGGACCGCGAAAAGCTGGAGGCCTACCGCAAGCTGGCCGCGGAGGAAGCAGCACAGAACAAGGTGCTGTTCGGTGGGCGCCTGGGCACCTACCAGTACCTGGACATGCACATGGCCATCGGCGCGGCACTGTCGATGTACGACAACAAGCTGGCACCGTACTTCAACGATGGTCAGGCGATCGAGCAGGAGCGCGGGCACTAGGGGCCGGTTTGGGGGTTACTCCGGCCAGATGGAGAACTGCTCCATTGCATCGGTTGCGTGGTGGGAGCGCAAATACTCGCGCATATATGGCAGCTCGTAATCGACGAACCCGTGGGCTGTTGGACGGATCATCTCTGCATCAATGAGGCGTTTGCGGTAGTTTCCTGCGTACTGCGCATCTACGCCCATTCGAGTCGCGATGTCCGACATGCGAGAGGGGCCATCGTCGGTCGACATTGCGATGAGAAAAGTCCGGTCGACCTCAGAGAGATCCGCAATCGAAGGCTCGTGCACGAGCTGTCCGAGCTTTCTCCGGGCGGCACCAACTCCGCGAGATACTGCTTCTTCGTCGATCGCGTTGCCGGTGTAGTTACGGAAAGCGTGTTGCCCAACTAGCTGAATCATGAAGGGGTAGCCACCGGTCGCCTTGGTTGCGTTGTCGAGTGCTTGAAGGGTCCACGAGACCCCGACTTGTTCGGTGGTCTTTTTAAGCGCTGTGCGTACTTCTTCAATCGGCACCATTCCGGTTTCAATTTTGTTTGCGCGACGCAAGAAGGTCACAGGGTTACGACCTTCGTCAGCGGCAAGAAGTGGTTTCACAGCACCAGGAATGCCAGCCATCGCAATCGCAATCTCCCGGTCTTCGCGGACGAGATGTTGAATGGTTGTCCCGAACTCAACGATTTCGTCCATGTGGGCGTAGTGCAGCTCGTCCAGGGTGATAAGTAGGCCGACTGGTTCTTGGTTGAGTCGGGTGTCGAGCTCAGCCTGTCGGTCGAAAAGCTCTTCGAGTACCGATCTCAACGTCGGTGTGGGTGAATAGGAGGGAATAGCTTCGGTCTCGAAGCCGAGGTAAGAGAGATTGATGCCGGACAGGCGACGCTTGGGCTCGTTGGAAAGATCTTGAAGGAGGTTGAAGGCACGGTCACGAATGCGGTCGTTGAAACCACGAGTCGTGGTTTCGGAGATGACGTGCCATGAGTGCGTCTTCGCGACCGCTTCGAATTCATTTAACAAAACAGTCTTGCCGATACCCCTAGGGCCGGTAATGATGGAGATACGTTCATGGCTTCCGGGGCCATCCTGGATAGCGGCATCGAAATCGTGGAGGTATTCATCGCGTCCTGCGAGAACCAGTGGTGTCTTCCCAACTGTTGCGGTGAAGGGGTTCTTGGGTCGGGATGAAGTGGACAGCATCGTGCCTCCTTACTATCTCTTACTATCTTTACTATTTTTACTATTTTTACTATTTCGTCGCTAGATCGCGGTTCCTTCATTCAAAGGAAGCTGCACTAATAGTTCACGAGTGTCGCACTAGAAGAACCAATCCGGGACAGCTCAGCAAGAGCTATCGCCGCGGCGAGTGAGCAAATTCCTCGCCCTGCCAGTGGCGCCGGTCCTCCTGGTTCTCATTGGGTCGATTGGCACCCAAACCGCGGCGGTACTGGTCACAGACGTGCTCTCTACGGTCGGCGCGCCAGGCGTATCGGGGCTGCGTATGACGGCCGCGGCCATCATCATGGTGGTCATCTTCCGCCCGAAGCTGTCTGGCATGACGCGCACCCGCGCCCTCAACATCGTCATTTATGGCGTGGCCATGGGCATGATGAACATGATGGTGTACGCAGCAATCGCCCGCTTGCCCCAGGGGGTTGCCGTGACCATCGACTTCCTTGGCCTCTGCATTGTGGCCTTCCTGGGGCTACAAATGTGGCGCTCCCGCCTATGGGCCATCGCCGCATTCGTCGGTGTTGCCCTGATCGCGCAACCCTCCAATGACCTGGACGTTGTCGGTGTTGGATACGTTGCTATCGGCGCGGCTTTCTTCGGTACCTACACGCTCTTTTCAACCCGGATAGGCAGTACCGAGGGCGGTGGCATGCCCGACCTGGCGCGATCCTGGGATGGGCTTTTTCTGGAGACCAGCTCACCCGGTTCATGGTGACGGGTATCGTCCTGATCGCGACAGCCGGCGCGGTTATTACCTGGCGTGGAGCCCAGGAATCTCGGGGTCTGACGCCGCCCCTTTATGTACAGAACTGAAACAAAGTCATTCTGCCTCCGCAGGATCTGTTCACAGCTTCACCAATGTGAAACAGCGCAGGCTTCTGCCGGGGGGTCTGTCATTCTTGCACTGAATGGGAAGCGGAGCATAACACCTAGCTTCCCACCTAACATCCCACAGTGTTATGTTAGGTGTGAAGTTATCAGCTGCTTAGCGTGCGCTCCGCGGCTAAGAGCCCAACTGGGGCTGTGTCGCGCATGCCGTTGCGTCCGGCTTTCATGGATAATCGGATATATTCCAATGTCTTTAATGCCTATGCGGAGGTTTGTGTTCAGCATATGAACGCTCAGCCAGTGAAAGCCAATACCAACGATGGGTTCGACGCCACCCGCTTGGCGCGTATCCTGCTGCCCAAGCGCGGCGAGCCCCGCAACGTGCGCTCGCTGTACATCGTGGAGAACGAGGCCACCACCCCCGGCCGTGTCAACGCCGTGTCCCGCACCGAGGCGATCCTGCCCGCGGGTAGCGAGATCTCCTTCGAGACATACTTCAACGCCTTTCCCGCCTCCTACTGGCGCCGCTGGTCCCAGCTGGACGAAGTGAAGCTGCGTATCGAGATCACCGGCGAAGCCCACGTAGAGTTGTACCGCTCCAAGTACGACGGATCCCGCATCGGTATTGAAAGCTCCAAGATCGAGACCGACGAGAATGGCCACGGTATCGCCGAGTTCACCATCTCCCTGGCTCCGTTCGAGGACGGTGGCTGGATCTGGTTCGATCTGACCTGCGAGAAGGAAACCCGTCTTCACTCCGCGGGCTGGTACGCCACCATTGAGGCTGGCGAGCAGACTTTCGAAGGAGAGACCCTCCCTGCCGCTGAACCGAGCGTCACCATCGGCATCCCGACTTTTAACCGCCCAACCGACGCGGTGGCCGCGCTGCACGCGCTGGCCTCTGACGCAGAGGTGGACGGCCGCATCGAGGCCATCATCATGCCCGACCAGGGTGACAAGCACCCGGCCGACGAGCCGAACTTCGAGGAGGTCGCAGAACACTTCGGTGACCGACTGCGCATCGTCAGCCAGGGCAACCTCGGCGGCTCCGGCGGCTACTCCCGCATCATGTACGAGGCTCGCCACCCGGAACGTGGCACTTCCAGCCCGTACATCCTGTACATGGACGACGACATCGCCATCGAGCCCGACAGTGTGCTGCGCGCCCTGGCGGCTGCCCGCTACGCGAAGTCCCCGATGCTGATCGGCGGCCAGATGCTGGACCTTCAAGAGCGCAGCTACCTGCACAGCATGGGCGAGGTCGTCCACCGCGACGTGTTTATGTGGGGCGGGGCACCGCACACCCACTACACCCACGATTTCTATCGCCACCCGCTACGCGACCTGGGCGACGGCGCTGCCCACAATGCGGCAGGCCAACCCATCGCCCCGGTAGCCCCGGATGTGATCCACAAGGGCTACGGCACCCCGAACAACGCGGAGAACTCCAAGGATCTGCACCGCCGCATCGACGTCGATTACAACGGCTGGTGGATGTGCCTGATCCCGCGCTTTGTTGCCGATCGCATCGGTCAGCCCCTGCCGCTGTTTATCAAGTGGGATGACGCCGAATATGGTCTGCGTGCAAAGGACGCTGGCTTCCCCACGGCCTCCTGGCCGGGCATTGCCATCTGGCACATGGCCTGGGCAAACAAGGACGATGCCATCGACTGGCAGGCCTACTTCCACATCCGCAACCGCCTGATCGTGGCAGCTATGCAGCTGGAGGGCTCCCCGCGTGGCCTGCTGCTGTCGCTGGGCAAGGCTGCCGCCAAGCACCTGCTGTGCCTGGAGTACTCCACCGTCGCCCTGCACATCGAGGCGATGAAGGACTTCCTGGCTGGCCCGGACCAGCTGTTCGACGTCCTGGATGCCTCTCTGCCACGCATCGCGAAGCTGCGCAAGAACTACTCCGACGCAGTCGTAGTCCCGTCGGCCACCGACCTGCCCGCAGCGACGGGCGGGCCGGCGGACCTTACACGCATTCCGCTGAGCAAGAAGGCCAAGATCGTCACGCTCGCCAAGGGCCTGCTGAACAACGCCAAGCCTGCCGACGCCCGGCACCACCACGCCCCGCAGGTGAACCTCCCGCCCGTCGAGGCTCGTTGGTTCAGCCTTTCCCGCTTGGATGGCGCCACAGTGACCACCGCCGATGGCAAGGGTGTGTTCTTCCGCAAGCGCGACCGTGGCCAGATGCTGGCCCTGGCAAAGGAATACGCCCGCCTCGAGAAGAAGATCTTCGAGCAATTCGACGAGATGCGTTCCGCTTACCGTGCGGCCCACCCGTACCTGACGAGCCAGGAAGGCTGGGCGCAGATCTTCGAGCCCGAGCGCGCTGCCGAGTTCGCCGCCGACCAGTCCGCTAACAAGTAAGGACAACGCAAAGACAATGAGCTCCACACGCGTAAGCGGCGATCCGCTGGGCGAATCCGACCTGTTGGTCGCGCTGCAAAAGCAGCTCGCCGACAAGCCGGGAGTGTTGGCTACTGCCCGTGGCATGAGCCACTTCGGTGAGCATGCCCTCGGTTGGATGAGCACCGCAGCCCTGGGCTACGGCCTGGCCACCATCCAGAAAAAGCCCGCCGACGGTCCGGAACGCCGCGGCTGGCTGGCCATGGGCACTAGTGCTTTCTTCGCCCACGCCGCCAGCGTGGTGCTCAAGCGCATCGTCCGCCGCCCGCGCCCGCACGACCCGCGGATTAATATCGGCGTGGGAACCCCCTCGAAGTTGAGCTTCCCCTCGTCGCACGCGACCAGCTCCACCGCCGCCCTAGTGGCCTTCACCCTGTCGGTGAACAACCGCACAGGGGCGCTACCCCTGGCTGGTATCCCGGCGATGGCGCTGTCCCGCATGGTGTTGGGCGTACACTATCCCTCTGACGTAGCTCTCGGAAGTTGCATCGGCGCTGCCACGGCCATTGCTGTGCGCAGGGTTGTCGATGGGGGACGTGGGGGCGTCACAAAGAAGAACAGTGAGGAGAAAAGCCAGTGAGCGAACAGCGTAGCGAAGGCCGACCAGAGCCGCTGATCGGCGCGGAGCCGCACACGTCCGGGCTGGAAGATCCGAACCAGGCGACCAGTACCGCCACCGACACGAAGAAGTTGCGCCCGCCGCGCAACCTGCCGGAGGCGATGATTAAGGCTCTGCGCCCGAAGCAGTGGGTGAAGAACGTCCTGGTGATCGCGGCTCCTGCGGCTGCCGGTGGCGACATGCTCTTCCACAGCCGCGTTCTGCTGGATGTGCTGATCGCATTTGTGGCCTTCTGCCTGGCGGCCAGCTCGATCTACCTGATTAACGATGCCCGCGACGTGGAGGCCGACCGCGCGCACCCGACCAAGCGCTTCCGCCCGATTGCGGCGGGCGTGCTGCCGGTGGGGTTGGCGTATGCGATGTCGGTGGTGCTGATCATCGCGGCGATTGGTGGCTCGCTGCTGGCTTCGTCGGGCACGAACCTGGCCATCGTCGTGGCGGTGTACATCGCGCTGCAGCTGGGCTACTGCTTTGGCTGGAAGCACCAGCCGGTGATTGATATTGCGCTGGTGAGCTCCGGATTTATGCTGCGCGCGATGGCCGGTGGTGTGGCGGCGGCGATTCTGCTGTCGCAGTGGTTCCTGCTGGTCGCGGCGTTTGGTTCCCTGTTTATGGCTGCGGGTAAGCGCTATGCGGAGCTGAAGCTGTCGCTGCGCTCGGGCGCGAAGATCCGCAAGTCGCTGGAGAGCTACACCCCGACCTACCTGCGCTTTGTCTGGACTTTGGCTGCGACCGCTGTGGTGCTGAGCTACGCTCTGTGGGGCTTTGGCCTGGCGCAGACGGTGGAGTCTGGTGTGGCTGCCGTGTGGTACCAGGTTTCGATGGTGCCGTTTACGATCGCGATTCTGCGCTACGCGGCTGATGTTGACCGCGGTGAGGGTGGCGCGCCGGATGAGATCGCTCTGGAGGATCGCACTTTGCAGCTGCTGGCGCTGGCATGGCTGTTCTGCGTGGCGATGGCGGTGTACATCGTGCCGCTGTTCTAGCTATCTGTTTCTTCTTTTTTGACGCCGACTTGTCCTTTGTGGGGCAGTCGGCGCTTTTCACTTTTGGGGGTAAAATCGTGTGGTAGTCTGCCGGTTGCGTGCCTGGAGTGGTGCGTGGTGCCTATGTGATTGGGCAATTCTCAGGACGATATGTGGAGCTATTAGGGATGTAGCGTTTCTGGCAAAGGATTCGATTATTACGTTGAGTGGGATCGTAAAGATTTGGTAACGTACACGCATCCTGTGTTTTGAGGTGGCCCCTAGGGTTCTCCTCATCGTCATTTCGTTTCAAGACAAATTAGGACTATATGAACACGACTATGAAGACCAAGGGGCTGGGCTCCAAGCTCACCGCGTTCCTGGTTGCAGTCGCCACTGCACTGGGTATGGCTGTTGTCACCGCACCCACCGCTGCTGCTGACAACCGTGGCCACCTGCGCCCGGGCTGCCACTGGAGCAAGCACAAGTACTACCTGCAGAACTGCTGGGTGTACTCCCCGGCAATGGGGCAGAAGATCCAGGTGCAGATCAAGCCCGCTTCCCGTGGTGGTAACGCTGGCGTCTACATGCTGGATGGCCTGCGGGCGCGCCAGGACTGGAACGCGTGGGTTTGGTCGGGTAATGCCGTAAAGAAGTTTGTCAACGACGACGTGACTCTGGTTATGCCGGTCGGTGGCCAGGCTCAGTTCTATGCGGACTGGATTGGCCCGTACGGCGGTAAGGGTGGCCCGAAGAAGCCGCGTTGGGAGACCTTCTTGACTCGCGAACTGCCGGGTTACCTGCAGCGTAACTTCGGCGTGAGCCCTACCCGCAACTCCATTGTTGGTCTTTCCATGGGCGGTACTGCCGCAATGAACTTGGCTGCATGGCACCGCAACCAGTTCAAGCAGGCAACCTCCCTGTCTGGTTACCTGAACCCGACCTGGCCAGGCATGTACGCCGGAATCCAGTACGCGATGTCCGACGCTGACCAGGGTGCGAACATCTGGGACATGTGGGGCAGCCCGGTTGACCCGCGCCGCTTCCGCAATGATCCGACCGTTCAGGCCGGCCGTTTCCGTGGCATGCCGCTGTATCTGGCCGCCTCCGGTGGCGTGCCGTCCCGTGGCGAGAAGTTCCTGGAAAACCCACGAGGTGTTGCTGCTGGCATTGGCCTGGAGTGGATGGCGCGCACATCTACCGCGAAGTTCGAGATGGCCGCTCGCCTGGCTGGGGCAAGGCCGGTTGTGAGCTACCCGATTAACGGTCTGCACGCATGGCCGTACTGGGATGCCGAGCTAAGCAAGGCTCGCCCGCACATCCTGCGTGCGCTGGGCGCGTAGTCTGAACGGCTAGCTGGAGCGCACTTAAGCGCAGTCTAAAGCCACCGCTTAAAACCACCGTCTGAGGTGCTGACCATTAGGTCAGGTGCCTTGGCGGTGGCTTTTGTATGTCTGGGTTTGTATGTCTGGGTGGGGTGCTAAGCGGGGTAAAACGGGGAATGTCGCTAGAACGGGAAAGTGCCACGCCCGCACAGCTTGCATGCGATCGGAGCAGCGCTCTGACTTGCGGTTTCGTGCTAATGAAAATATTTTGCGGTAACAGATTCCCGTTTTAACGACATTGGGGTGCGGTGGGTGCGTGGTGGCGTCAAAAGCAAAAGCCACAAGAGTCTCATGAGTAACAGTGGCAACATGATAGGCTAACCCTCAAGTAAAACTTTAAATATTCCGCGTGTTGTCCATGTGAAAGCGTTTTTGCTTGCCATAATTGCTCACGTGCTAGCAGCGCACCTGCGGATGACCGTTGCCTGGGTGGCCACCTGCAAGAGGAAAAGTCCAGGAAAGCCGGTAAAAACCGCAGAGCGCGATAGACGTCAACGTGAATAGAGAATGGCCTAAAGAAACGCTTGGTGGAGGCCGAAGCAGGAGGGGAACCTGCTTCGGCCGTAGCTTAGGCAGCAACACTACGACCTGCACGCGGCTAAAAAGGCTGAACCAGACCAAACACAAAATAAAAACAATCACAGAGCAACAGAAAGAATGAAGACTATGCGCCTTGCAGCGAACCTTTCCCGTCGCACTCGCTCCGTCAGCAGCAAGACCGGTAGCAAGAACAGCAGCAACCTCCGCCGTAAGAGCGCGGCGATCCTGGCTCTGCCGCTTTCCGTTGCACTGGCCATGCCGCTGATGCCGGCCGCTACCTCCCAGAGCCCCCTCGGTGGCTCCATGGGCCCGGGCTCCGGCACCAGCTACCTGGACCCGGACAGCATTCCGAAGCGCACCCCGCGCGAGGTCACCGAGCAGCCCCTGCAGGGCCTGCCGGAGGGCGTGAGCGTTGATCGTGTCGAGTGGATTACCGAGCGCTGGGCAAACGTCTTCATCAACTCCGCCGCCATGCCGGGCAAGCCGATTAAGGTGCAGATCCTGCTGGCTCGCGACTGGTACTCCCAGCCGGACCGCAAGTTCCCGACCGTGTGGGCCCTCGACGGCCTGCGCGCCCGCGAGGATGAGTCCGGCTGGACCCTGTCCACTAACATCGCCTCCCAGTACGCAGACCGCAACGTCAACGTGGTTCTGCCCGTCGGCGGCGAGTCCTCCTTCTACACCGACTGGCAGCAGCCGGAAAACGGCAAGCACTATAAGTGGGAGACCTTCCTGACCAAGGAGCTGCCCGCCGTGCTGCGCGAAGGCTGGCGTGCCAACGAAGATCGCGCCATCACCGGCCTTTCCATGGGCGGCACCGCCGCAATGAACCTGGCAGAGCGCTTCCCAGAGATGTGGAAGTTCGTTGCCTCGTTCTCCGGCTACCTGGACACGACCTCTTACGGTATGCCTGAGGCCATCGCATACGCCACCAACGACGGCAACGGCTACGACGCAAAGAAGATGTGGGGCGACTTCGGCTCCCAGGACTGGATCGACCACGACCCGAAGCTGGGTGTAGAGGCGCTGAAGGACATGACCGTCTACGTGTCCTCCGGTAACGGCAACGCCGGCAAATACGACAAGCCGGGCACCATCCCAGGCCTGCCCGCCAACATGGCTGGCTTCGGCCTGGAGGCCATGTCCCGCATGACCACCGAGACCTTCGTCAAGCGTGCCAAGAAGGCTGGCATCCAGCCGATCACCGCCTTCCGCCCGTCCGGCACCCACGACTGGCCGTACTGGCAGTACGAGATGATCCAGGCATGGCCGTACATCGCCGATGCTCTGGGCGTGCCGGAAGCTGATCGCGGCGCGAAGTGCAAGGTAGGCGGCGCCATCGCGGAGAACATCAAGAACGCCCCGAACATGGGCGCCTGCATCTCTAACGAGTACGACGCTAAGAATGGTGGCAAGGTACAGGACTTCCGCGGCGGTCGTGCCTACTGGTCCCCGAAGACCGGCGCCCACTTCGTGTGGGGTCGCATCGGTGCCCGCTACGCCTCCATGAACGGGCCGGAGTCCTGGCTGGGCTACCCAACCTCCGAGGAGCACGTCATCGCCGGTGGTCGCGGTCGCTTCACCACCTTCGAGAACGGTGCGATTTACTGGACCCACGAGACCGGCGCCTTCGCTGTGCCGAAGGACTTCGTTGACGAGTGGGGCAAGACCAACTGGGAGAACGGCCCGCTGGGCTTCCCGATCTCCGAAGTGGAGAAGGTAGGCGACAGCTACATCCAGAAGTTCCAGAACGGCCTGATCGTCCGCGATAAGGACAACAAGACGAACTACGTCCAGGGCAAGATCGCGGAGAAGTACCAGGAGCTGGGCGGTTTGAAGTCTAAGCTGGGTAAGCCGACCAGCGGCGAGCTGGCCATCAAGGGCGGCCGATTCAGCGAGTTCGAGCACGGCAACATCTACTGGTCCCCGTTCACCGGCGCGCACGTGATTTACTACGGAAACGTGTTTGACGAATGGGGTAAGCGTGGCTGGGAGCAGGGCAAGCTCGGCTACCCGATCAGCGACCACGAGGACATCCCGGCGGGCGGAACCCAGATCAAGTTCCAGCACGGCGAGATCCGCGAGGTCAACGGACGCGTTGAGGTTCGCTAACTGTGGGCGTCGCAAAGAATAAACGGGTAACCGCCATCGTCGGTGCCACATGTGCGGCGCTGCTGTCGCTGGGCACGCTGACGGCCTGCGGTGGCGACGAGACGGTCGATAATTCGGCTGAGTCCACGACGGTACCTTCGGTGACTGAGTCTGAGGAGTCTAAGGACGGCAAGGACAAGGACGGCGAGGACAAGGACGGCAAGGACAAGAACGGCGAGGACGGCGAGTCTGGTTCTGCGGAAGATAGCGAGGCTTCAGCCCCCGCCGGCGGCCGGGATGGTGCACCCGCACAAGACGGCACCGTGGACGAGGTGGATGAGATTCCGTCCGGCACGCAGCGTAGTGACGAGGACAAGGACTTCCTGAACCGCCTCAAGGACGGTGGCATCGACCTGTCGAAGGCCAACGACGCTGAAGAGATTGGCGGCCTAGAGGATCAGCTGATCGCGGCTGGTCACGCGCACTGCACTGCCGAGGGTGGCGGACAGGCCGACGTGTACACTCCGCTGGCTGCAGGTCAGCTGGAGACCAATGGTGTGATCGACGGCGATCCGAAGAAGGCCGAAGATGCTATTCGCGAGGCCGCGAAGTCGGCGTATTGTTAGGTGCTAATCGTCGAACCGTACCTTTCCCGTTAATCAGGCTGCCCAGTAACCAGGCTGTCCGCCGCAGGTGGTGAGGACAGCCTGGTTTTGTTCTAAAGAAGGAAGCTATGAAGAAGGTCTTGACCGTACTGGCCGTTCTGGTTCTGCTTGCGCTCATCGTGGTGGGCGTGGGGAATTGGCTGCTCACCAACGACGGGGGCAAAGCCCCAGAGCCGGGCAAGCCCACCCCTCCGCCCGCGCCGGAAGCGCAGAATCCACCCGGGTGTGTGGATGTAGAGGTGCTGGCTGCGCCGGGCACGTGGGAGTCCGCCGCCGACGACGATCCGTTGGCGCCGCATGCCAACCCGCGGTCGCTCATGTTGAACGTCACCCGCCCGCTGGCTGACGAGTTCTCCCCGGAGCAGGTAAAGGTGTGGACTCTGCCGTATACCGCGCAGTTCCGCAACATGAACGCGCAGCACGAGATGAGCTACGACGACTCGCGTAACCAGGGCTTCGAGCGGATGAAGGAAGAGCTACGCAAGACCCACGAGGAGTGCCCGGCAACGTCCTTCGTGCTGACCGGATTTAGCCAGGGTGCGGTGATCGCAGGCGATATGGCTGGGGAGATCGGCAACGGTCGCGGCCCCGTGCCAGCCAACCTTGTCCTGGGAGTGTCGCTGATTGCCGATGGGCGCCAGGAGCTGGACAAGGGCACACTCGTCGGCGCGAAGGGCATCCGCGGCACTGGTGCGGAGATTGCGTTGAACCCGGTGAGCGGGCTGATTCAGACGATCGTGCCCGGCGCGACGATGCGCGGGCCGCGCCCTGATGGGTTCGGGGAGCTTAATGATCGGGTGAATAACTACTGTGCTCCTGCGGATCTTATTTGTGACGCCCCAGCGGATCTGGGCAACGCGCTGATGCGAGCCAAGGATCTGGTGGCCGCCAACGCCGTGCATGCGCAGTACGCAACGAATGGGGAGGTCGTGGAAGGCCAGACCGTACCGCAGCACGTCGTGGGATGGGCACGGGGTCTGATTAACGAGCGCGTAGGGAAGTAGCAGGAGTACGTGTACGAGACACGGTTGGGCGGTCGCGACGAAGCCGCCGGGGGCATGTGTGACACGGGAGCGGGTATGTCCCGGGTAACGGTGGCGCTGCCCGGTACGATGTGTTTCACAAGTAAAACTAAATGTTTGTGGCGTTAGAGCTAGACAGCTAAACCGAGATCGGTAATTCAGAGCGAACAAGTAGAACCAGTAGAGGAGACCCCACGTGGACATCACTGCAGCAATGGGCCAGTTTTACGACGAGCAGGGCAACATCAATGTGCCCGACCAGCTGACCCTTTCCGGCATGTGCGAGATGCTGTACACCATGGCTCAGATGGAGGGCACGGTGGATAACGTGCTGATCCGCCATTGGGACTTCAGCGAGTCCCGCGAGGGCACGGTGCACGAAGTTACGCGCGCCCAGGTGAACACTCGTATCAAGGCCGTGTGCGTGCGGCTGCAGCAGATCGCGCAGCCCGGCGACCGCGTGGCCATTTTGGCCAACAACTCCCCGGAGTACATGTATGCCTTCCTCGGCGCGATGTATGCCCGCATGGTGCCGGTGCCTCTGTACGACCCGAACGAGCCGGGTCACACGGGCCACCTGACTGCCGTGCTGGGGTCCTCGGAACCGACCGTGGTGCTGACGAACAAGCGCTCCGCTACGGCAGTACGCAAGCACTTCGCCGCTACTCCCACCACCGAGCGCCCGCGCGTGTTGACGGTGGACGCGCTGCCGGACGCGCTGGCCGACGACTGGCAGAACCCCATGGCCGCCATCATGGCGGATCCGTCGTTGGCGCCGAACGCCAGCGATGAAGCGTTCCTGCAGTACACTTCCGGTTCCACTCGTACCCCGGCGGGCGTGGTGCTCACTCACAAGTCGATCGTTACCAACGTGCTGCAGATCTTCAAGGCTGTGAACCTCAAGGCTCCGCTGCGCCTGAGCACCTGGCTGCCGCTGCACCACGACATGGGCGTGATCCTGTCTGCATTCGTAATCATCCTGGGCCTGCCATTCGACCTGATGAACCCGCGCGACTTTATTCAGGATCCGGGCCGCTGGATCCGCCAGTTGAATCGGCAGAGCGAGGACGAGAACGTTTATACCGTGGTACCGAACTTCGCCTTGGAGTTGGCCGTGCGCTACGCCGACCCGGCGCAGGTCGCAGAGCTGGGTGAGGTTGATCTATCCGCCATCGACGGCGTGATCAACGGTTCCGAGCCGGTGCACCACAGCTCCGTACAGAAGTTCTTGGATACATTCGGCCCCTATGGCTTCCAGAAGGGAGCCATGCGCCCGTCCTACGGCCTGGCAGAGGCCACGCTGATCGTCACCACTCCGCAGACCGACGAGCGTCCGCTGACCAAGTGGTTCAAGCGCGAAGAGTTGTCTGCCGGCACTGCCGTGGAGGGCAGTGCGGACGACGCAGATAGCCTCTCCCTGGTTTCCCTCGGCCAGGTCTGCGCCCCGCAGGCCATCGCGATCGTCGATCCGGAGACTGGTAAGGAGCTGACCGACGGCAACGTCGGCGAGATCTGGGTCCACGGCGACAACATGGCTGCGGGGTACCTGAACCGTCCAGAGGAGACCCAGGAGACGTTCCGCAATTTCCTGCCGACCGCCAACCGCCTGGATTCCGATAGCCGCACGGGCGACGCTCCGGAGGACAACTGGATGCGCACCGGCGACCTGGCCGTCATCGTGGATGGTCACCTGTTCATCACCGGTCGCCTGAAGGACCTGATTATCGTCGCAGGTCGCAACCACTACCCGCAGGACATCGAGGCCACCGCCGACGAGGTCACCGAGCAGACCGCCCCGGCCGTCATCGCCGCCTTCGCAGTGGAGGCCGGTGGTTCCGCAAGCGGTGCCGCCGACGGCGAGTCCGTCGAGGGGCTCATCATCGTCGCCGAGCGTGATCCGGACGCCAGCGAGGCCGGGGACGCGGAGGCGATCGAGGCCATGCGCGCGGCCGTTACCGCTACCCACGGCGTGCAGCCTTCTGATGTGCGCATCATTGCACCGGGCACCCTGCCGCGTTCCTCCGCCAACAAGATCGCCCGCCGCGTGGCCGCGAAGGCGTATCTGGAGGGCACGCTGGGCGCTTAATCCATAAAGCACTCCTGGCGCGTTAGAATATAGCGCTACGTTAGGACACTCACTCACGACTGGCTCAAGGCCTTCCGGCTTGAAAGGAAACGCGACTTTCCCATGGCAGACAACCAGCAGGGCGCCCCCACAGCTGACCAGCAATCTCGCCCCGCCACGATTCAGCAGATGCGGGAGTGGTTACGCACTTGGGTGGCGAACACCACCGGTTTGGATGCCGCGGAGATTTCCGACGAACGCTCGATGCAGGACTTCGGCCTGTCTTCCCGCGACGTTGTTGTACTGTCCGGCGACCTGGAGCGCCTGCTTGGCACGACCCTCGACGCCACGATCGCCTACGAGTTCAACACCATTGCCGCCCTGGCCGAGCACCTGATGCAGGGCCGTGGTTCCGGCGTTGTTTTTGGTAGTGACGCCACCACTTCTGCCGACGGGGCTGCCAGCGCAGGTGGCCCGCTGCCGCTGGGCCAGCGGGATATTGCCGTGGTCGGCATGGCGGGGCGCTACCCCGGGGCGGACAGTGCGGATGAGATGTGGGAGCTGTTCTCCAACTACCGCTCCGGCGTGGGCGAGCTGCCCGCAGGCCGCTGGGCTGAATATTCCCGCGATGCGGAGATGACTCGCCGTATGGAGCAGGCTCAGCTGACGGGTGGTTACATCGAGGACATCGCCTCCTTCGACGCGGAGTTTTTTGGCCTGTCCCCGCTGGAAGCGTCAAACATGGACCCTCAGCAGCGCATTATCCTGCAGCTGACGTGGGAGGCCCTGGAGGATGCGCACATTCCCGCCAATCAGCTGCGCGGCAAGCCCGTCGGCGTGTTCATGGGTAACACCAATAACGACTACGGCATGTTGATCTCCGCTGATCCGGCGGAGGCGCACCCTTACGCCCTGACGGGTAACTCCAGCTCCATCATCGCCAACCGCGTCTCTTATGCCTTCGACTTCCGCGGCCCGTCCGTGGCGATGGATACGGCCTGCTCGTCGTCGCTGGTGGCAATTCATCAGGCAGTGCGTTCGCTGCGCGATGGGGAGTCTGAGGTCGCTGTGGCGGGTGGCGTGAACCTCCTTTGCAGCCCCTTTGCAACCGTGGCGTTTTCCGAACTTGGCGTGTTAAGCCCAACCGGCGGCATCCGCGCCTTCAGCGACGACGCGGATGGAATTGTGCGTTCCGACGGCGCGGGTGTGGTCGTGCTTAAGCGTCTGGAGGATGCGCGCCGCGACGGCGACGATGTGCTGGCCGTGATCAAGGGCTCGGCGGTGAACTCCGACGGCCGCTCCAATGGCCTGACCGCCCCGAACCCGGACGCACAGGTGGACGTGCTGCACAGTGCTTACGCCGACGCGTGGATTGATCCGCGGTCGGTGGACTATGTGGAGGCTCACGGCACCGGCACCATCCTGGGAGACCCAATTGAGGCCACCGCGCTGGGCACTGTGCTGGGCCGCCAGCGCGACGTGGCCGAGCCGCTGCTGCTGGGAAGCGCGAAGACGAACTTCGGCCACACGGAGGCCGCCGCAGGTGTCGCGGGAGTGATGAAGGTTGTGCTGGCCATGCGCGAGGGCGTGCTGCCACCGAGCCTGAATTACACCGGCCCGAACCCCTACATTGACTTTGACCGCGAACACCTAGAGGTCGTGGAGGATCCACGCGAGTGGCCGGAGTACTCCGGGCGCGCGATCGCAGGTGTGTCCGGCTTCGGCTTCGGTGGCACGAACGCGCACGTGGTGATTGCCGCGCCGGACCTGGAAGAGGAAGCGGCGGCGGGCGTTGGGGCGGCCGGCGCAAACTCCGCTACCCCGATCGGTTTGGATCGTGAGGATTCCGCCGGCGAAGCCCCGCGCGTGCTGCTGCCCGTCAGCGGGCTGCTGCCCTCGCGCCGCCGCCAGGCTGCCGAGGCGCTGGCTACGTACCTGGAGGAAAACAAGCAGGCTCTCTCCGGCGCTACCGAGGCCGACCAGTTGCGCGGCGTGGCCCTGGCACTAGCAGGCCACAACCACGGCCGCTCCCGCGGTGTGGTCTCCGCCGCCACGATCGACGAGGCAATTGCTGGCCTGCAGCGCATCGCCGCCGGCAAGCAGGGGGCAACGGTGAAGTCTGCCGACTCGCCCGCGGCCAACGGCCCGGTGTGGGTGTTCTCCGGCTTCGGTTCCCAATTCCGCAAGATGGCCAAGGACCTCTACGAACTCTCCGAGTTCTTCGCTGCCCGCCTGGACGAGCTGGACAAGGTGGTGTTGGCAGAGTCTGGCTGGTCCTTTACCGAGATGGTGCTGGACGACGAGCAGAACTACGACACAGAGCGCGCCCAGGTGGGCATCACCTGCGTGCAGATCGCACTGAACGACCTCATGCGCACCCTGGGGGCGAAACCTGCGGCCGTCGTCGGCCAGTCGATGGGCGAGATCGCGGCGGCTTATGCCGTAGGTGGCATCACCGCCGAAGAGGCCGTGCGCACCGCCTGCCACCGCGCGCGCCTGATGGGCGAGGGCGAACGTTTGCTGCCCGAGGATAAGCAGGGCGCCATGGCCGTCGTGGAGTTCGGCGTGGAGGAGCTGGCCACCTTCACCTCGGAACACCCGGAGTATGCCAAGGTAGAGCCCGCTGTGTACGCCGCGCCGGGCATGACCACCGTCGGCGGCCCCGCCGAGCCGGTGCAGAAGCTGGTGGAGTATCTGGAGGGCGAGGGCAAGTTTGCCCGACTGCTGAAGGTGAAGGGCGCTGGCCACACCTCGATGCTGGACCCGATTCTGGGCGAGCTGCACTACGAGATCAGCGACTTGAACCCGCAGCCCATCCACACCCCGCTGTACTCGACCGTGGATCGTGGCCGCGTGTACATCCCGGGCGAGGTTGTCCACGATGCAGAGTATTTCCTGCGCTGCACCCGCCAGCCAGTCTGGTTCTCAGAGGCTACGGGCAAGCAGTTCGACGACGGCTACCGCACTTTTATCGAGTTCTCCCCGAACCCGGTGGCGCTGATGCCACTGATGAACAACTCCTTCGCCCACAACGCCAGCGATTCGAAGCTGATGTTCCTGCTCAAGCGCAAGGAGCCGGTATCCCAGACTCTGCTGTCCACCCTCGCGGAGCTGTATGTGCAGGGCGCGGACCTGGATCTGAAGGCCCTGGCCGCCGGCTCCCGCACCCCGCAGGATATTGCGACTGCCACGGCTGGTTCCCGTACCCCGCTGCCGAAGGTGCCGGGCACCACGTGGAATCTACAGCGCCACTGGACTAGCGCCCGCCCGTCCTCCGGTCCCGCCGTGGATCTTCCGGGCACCCGCGTGAACCTTCCGGACGGCCGCGTTGTCTTTAGCATTCCGGCTGAAGATGTACCGAGCATCGCGCTGTTGGCTGAGTCTGCCGCGGAGGTACTGGCCGATAACTCCACTGGTAGTGCCACCTGCAACGCCACTGTCGCCGCCACGCGCGAACATGCCCCGTTGCCGACGGCAGGCCAGCTGACGACCATTGCCACTGGTTCCCTCGGCGGTTGGTCGCTATCCATCTACGCCGCCGACGCGCCGGGTGCGCAGGCAATGCCGTTGGTTGCGGAGGCTTTCATCGCCACTCTCGGCGGTGCCGCGGAGGCTGTTGGTATAGACGCCACCTCGGCTCCAACCACCCCCAACCCCAGCGAGGTGCCGAACGTTTCCGCCACCAACGCCTCCGCAAAGGAGAGCGCGGGCAACACCCTGCCCGAGGTTGATGAGACCGCCGACCGCTGGGATCCCAAATCTGGCGAGTCCGCCGGCGACCGTTTGCGCGCGATTGTGTCTGAATCGATGGGTTACGACATCGAGGATCTGCCGGGCGAGTTGCCGCTGATCGACTTGGGACTGGACTCCCTGATGGGCATGCGCATCAAGAACCGCGTGGAGTACGACTTCGACCTGCCACCGCTGCAGGTCCAGGCACTGAGCGATGGTTCGGTGGACGACGTGATTGCGCTCGTGGAGCAGATGATTGCAGAGCGCCACGCGGACGAGGGCGCTGGCACTGCTGCCGGGGGAGAAGGTGGCGTCGCCCAGCAAGAAAGCGATAGCGACAACGGCGACGCAGCGACCGATTACACGGCAACCGGCGGCGGCGTGGCTCCGCGCGATGCGAGCGAACGCCTGGTGTTCGCAACCTGGGCGAAGGTCACAGGCAAGGCCGCGCCGGGAGTGACCAGCGAGCTGCCGAGCATTGACGAGGAGCAGGCGCGCGGCATTGCGGAGCGTCTATCCGAGCGCTCTGGCGCTGAGGTCAGCGCCGAGGATGTGCTGGCCGCTGAGACATTGGAGCCGCTGAGCGAGAAGGTTCGCGGCAGCCTGGAAAGCGAGGTTGAGGGCAACATCCGGGTGCTGCGGGCGCGCCCCGAGGGCAGCACCCGGCCTGCGGTATTCCTATTCCACCCGGCCGGTGGCTCGTCGGTGGTGTACGCGCCGCTGATGCGTCGCCTGCCGGACGACGTGCCGGTATACGGCGTGGAGCGCCTGGAAGGCGAGCTGGCAGACCGCGCCGAAGCCTACCTGGCGGAGATCGTGGAGCTGGCCGACGGCCGCCCGATCGTGCTGGGCGGTTGGAGCTTCGGCGGCGCCCTGGCCTACGAGGTTGCCCACCAGCTGGGCAAGCGCAGTGCCGCGAGCGAGCCGAGCGCGGAGGTCGAGCGCATCGTGCTTTTGGATACCGTGCAGCCGAAGAACCCGGCGCCGGACACGAAGGAAGAGATGCACGCGCGCTGGGATCGCTACGCCGCGTTCGCCCAGAAGACCTACGGTCTGCCGCTCGAGGTGCCGCACGAGCTACTGGATCAGCAGGGCGAGGGCGTGATGATGCAGATGTTCCAACAGTTCCTGGCCTCCCCGGAGGCTAAAGGAATGGGGCTGCCGGCCGGTGTGCTGGAGCACCAGCGGGCCAGCTTCGTGGATAACCGCATCCTGGAATCCCTGGATTTCAGCGCCTGGGCGAAGGTGAAAGCACCGGTCACGCTATTCCGCGCGGAGCGGATGCACGATGGCGCGATTGAGCTGGAGCCTGCCTACGCCGAGGTAGCCCCGGACGGGGGCTGGGGCGAGATCGTCGAGGACCTGGAGATAGTTCAGCTGCGCGGCGACCACCTGGCTATTGTGGACGAGCCAGAGATCTCTAAAGTGGGACGTGTAATCGCTAAGCACATCGCGGACGGCGACTAGCCGACGAACGTATGGCGAGTAATTAGCGAGTAACTAGATAACCCCCGCGAGGGGGCTAGTCGAAAAACGAAGGGACTTTCACTGTGACTGCTGCCGACGAGGGAGCAACCGCCGCTAACGGCACCGAGGCCACCGGCGCCCAGGGCGCCGAAGCTACTGGCGCGACCGCCGAGAAGCTGGCGGAGCTGCACCGCCGGCTGGAACAGGCACAGGACCCGGGCTCCGAGAAAGCTAAGGCCAAGCGTGACGAGGCTGGGTTGACCACGCCCCGCCAGCGCATCGCCGCCCTACTGGATGAGGGAACGTTCGTAGAGATCGGCGCCCTGGGGCGTACCCCGGGCGAAGAAGACGCTCCTTACGGCGACGGCGTGGTCACTGGATACGGCCAGGTTGGCGGTCGCACCGTGGCGGTGTACGCCCACGATAAGACGGTGTATGGCGGCTCGGTGGGCGAAACCTTCGGCAAGAAGGTCTGCGAGGTCATGGACATGGCCATCCGTATCGGCTGCCCGGTCATCGGCATCAACGATTCCGGCGGTGCCCGCATTCAGGATGCCGTGATGTCCCTGGCGATGTACTCCGAGATTTCCCGCCGCCAGCTGCCACTGAGTGGCCAGTCCCCACAGATCTCCATCCTGCTCGGCCCGTCTGCCGGCGGTGCCGTGTACGCCCCGGTGACCACCGACTTCGTCGTGGCCGTCGAAGGCCGCACGCAGATGTTTGTCACGGGCCCGGCTGTCATTGAATCGGTGACGGGCGAGAAGATCTCTATGGAAGAGCTCGGCGGCGCGCGTCAGCAAGCCCGCAACGGCAACGTTTCCTACGTCGCAACCAGCGAGGAAGATGCCTTTAACTACGTCAAGGACCTGCTGGACTTCCTGCCTGCCAGCACCTTTGACGAAACCCCGGAATTCTGGGCCCCCAACGACGAGCTCACGGAGCGCGACTTCGAGCTCAACGACATTATCCCGGACGACCCGAACGCGGGCTACGACATCATGGACGTGCTCACCCGCATCTTCGATGACGACAACGTGCTGGAGGTCCAGGGCGACTACGGCTCCAATGTCGTCACCGCCTTCGCCCGCATCGACGGCCATGCGGTGGGCGTGGTGGCCAACCAGCCGATGGAGCTGGCAGGTTGCTTGGACGCCGACGCTGCGGATAAGGCCGCACGCTTTATCCGTATTTGTGACGCCTACAATGTCCCCCTCGTCTGGGTCGTGGACACCCCCGGATACATGCCGGGCGTGGAGCAGGAAAAGGCTGGCCTGATTCACCGCGGCGCGAAGCTGGGCTTCGCCACGGTGGAGGCGACGGTGCCGAAGGTCACAGTGGTGGTACGGAAGGCCTTCGGTGGTGGCTATGCCGTGATGGGTTCCAAGAACCTCGGCGCGGATATTAACCTTGTCTGGCCGACGGCGCAGATCGCCGTGATGGGTGCGGAGGCCGCTGTGGTGATGATGCAGGGTAAGGCTCTGGCCGCCATGCCGGAGGAGCAGCGCCCCGCGGCAAAGAAGATGTTCATGGACTTCTACAACGCGAACATGACCAGCCCTTACGTGGCTGCGGAACGCGGCTACGTGGACTCCGTCATCACCCCGGACCAGACCCGCATCCGCCTGCGCCAGGCCATGCGCCAGCTGCGCAACAAGCAGGTGCAGGAGCCACCGAAGAAACACACCATTATGCCGATGTAGCTACGGCACGCGGTTGCCCTGCGGTAAGCAAAGCCCGCGTTATATTCCGATGCTGGTGCCGGCGGGCAGTTTCAGCTCGTCGGCCTTCACGAAGTACGTGTGCATGGTGCCGTTCGTCATCTCCAGGCGCTCGGAGAGCACGTCTGGCGTGCCCAATCCGATCTTCTTCGCGGCTTCCTGCAGCTCCTTCGGCGCCATGTTTGCGTCGATGGGCAGCGGGATCAGCGGTAATCCGGCCACGCGAGGCGTGACGTTCAGCGAGCTCACCACGATGTGGAAGTGGCCAGTTAGGGTGGTTATCTGCCCTGGCCCGGTGCGTTGCCAGATGCCACCTTCAGGGCCTGCTCCCGGAGTCGGGAACTGCACCGAAAGGTTCGTCAGGATCGCCTTGTCGGCGTCGATCCGCAGCGCTGGCTTTGGCCCCTGGGGTGTGGCCTGCTGTACAAGCGACATTTTCACGTGTCCAAGCAGGCGCGTGTTGTCGCTCTTGATGATGTAGGTGCCCTGCTGAACCGGCTTTTCGCCCTTGATCGGCTCCGGCGGGGTGAGATCCACCCGCAAGTTCTCCGGAACCTCGGGAGGAGCCGGAGGCGGCGGCAGAGGCGGTAGCTGCGGCGGTGGCGGCAGCTGTGGCGGTGGCGGCAGCTGTGGCGGTGGCGGTAGCTGAAGTTGAGCCTCGGCATTCGGCGATGTCTCTACTGCCAGCGCCACCACCAGCCCGCACATCGACGCCGCTGCGACGACGGCCTTAGCGATGCTGCCGCGTTTACGCTGCTTGCTCATCTACCTTCCTTTTCTTGCCCTTTTTCTTGACGCCCTTAGGCGCCCTTTCTTCATCTGTCCACGACAGCGCCAGGGATCCGCCGATAACGGCGCACAAAGTGCCCAGAACGAAGCCGCCGATATTCGACATGGGCAGGGCCACGATGCCGAGGATCAGGGAGGCCACGCCCGTGAGCAGGCGAGTATCTGGTTTGAACCACGTCATCAGCGCTGAGGTGATCAACAAGGCGCCGATCAGCAGCGTGGACACACCGGAGATCGTGGACACCTGGATGACAATGTTCGATACCTCGAAGGACAGGTATGCCGGGACGATCATGATGATGCCCGATAGCAGCATGAACAGGCCGGCTGCGAATGGACGACGGCGACGCCAGTTGCCGAAGCCACGGGTGTTCTTCATTGCAGGAACGCCCTGTTCCTCGGCGCCCTGATCTGCCTCCAGATCTGCCTCCAGGTCTGTCTCCCGGTCTGACTGCAGGTCGTCATCCAGATCAGGGTCGTAGTTCGGATCTAGCTCGGTGGTTTGGTTGAGCTCTGGGTTCGTGTTGGGATCCGTGCCGGGGTTAGCACTCGGCATTGTCGTTTTCCACAATCGCGATCTTGCTGCCGCCGGCGGTCATCTTGTCCGCCGACAGAGATGTCGCTTCGATGCCCTGCCCCTTCGCGGAGAGAGAATCGGCCGCGATGCCCCATCCGCCAGCCGGTGCGTCCTTGTCGATCTTGCCTGCATCCACGCCGATCTGCGGATTCGTCAGGGTCAGATCGCCTGACAGTTTGCGCGCGCCGATCAGCATGTTCTCGGCGGAGAAGTTCTGGCCGGGAACGGTCATTTGGAACTTCCTATCCCCGATGCCGGGAATCTTGATTGGTGCCGTCATGCAGACGTCCGTCACCTTCGCATCCTTGATGCGCAGGCGGGAGATGGCCTGGTCACCGTTGTGCATCTTGTCGACGTCGGTGAAGAGGTCGAAGCCCTTACCGTCCAGTTCGGCGACGTGCATGTTGAAGATGGTGCCGGAAAGTGCCAGGTGAGCCGACACGCCGCCCTGAGCGACTGCGACGCCCATGCCAGCAGTGGCGAGTAGTCCTACGCCGAGAATCGATGTGAATCGGAGTTTGCGAGTATGTCCCATGCAAGTGATCTTAAGCACAATTTTGGCTGGGGGGACGGTTTTTCATCTAAAAAAATCTGATAGTTCTAATAATTTCTCTAGCAAATCCGACCCCTCACGCACCCATCCTTCCTGCCCGCTCAAGCTCTAGGGCCGTACTGAGCAGGAGGGAGTGGTGGGACTGGACGTCACTTAAGAAATGGCCTTATCGCGCCGCATGGCTGCGACGGCGGTGACCAGAGCGATGCCAGTTAGCAGGATCAACCACCCAACAAAGAGTGCCCAACCGTGGGCGAAGAAGTAGCCCGAAACCCAGCCGATGATTGACGAGCCGAGGTAGTAGCTCAGGATGTACACGCTGGAGGCCTCGGCACGGTCTTGGTGGGCAACCTCGCCGACCCACGCACTAGCGATGGAGTGGGCGGGGAAGAACGTGGCAGTAAACAGTAAGACGGCTACTAGCGTGGTGGGGATGGTCGGGATGAAGGCCAGGAACAGGCCGACCAAGGCAAGGGCGATACAGGCGACCACAACCTTGGCCTGCCCGTAGCGATTCACCATCGTGCCCGTGCGGGTGGAGGTCCACGTGCCAGACAGGTAGATCACGAACACCAGGGCGGCCAGAGATTCCGGTAGGCCGAAGGTGTTGATCAGCCGGAAGGTCATGTAGTTGTACAGAGAGACGAAGCTGCCCATCAGCAGAAAGGGCAGTAAAAACAGCTTCCAAAGAATCGGGTTGCGCAGGTGGTTGGCAAAGGCCTGCAGCTCGTGGGCGAGCGTGATCTTCTTGGGGGTAAAGAATCTCTGCTCCGGCAGTACCCAGGTGGTCATCAGCGCCATCGCGAAGGCGAAGATAGCGCTGAAGAGTGTAGCTATGCGCCAATCCGTGAACTCCAGAGCGATGCCCGGGATGAGCCTGCCTATCAGCCCGCCGAGCGAATTGCCCGCGATGTAAAAGCCCATGATGCGAGGGAGGTAGCGGCTATCAATCTCCTCGGAGAGGAAGGCCATGGTCACGGCGGGCACTCCGGCGACCGCGATGCCCTGGAGGAGGCGCACCGCGATAATCGACTGGATCGACGGCAGCGTAACCAACGCGAGGGACAGGAGGGTGGCCGCCAGAACGGAAGCCTGGATCACGCGGCGCCGTCCGAAGCGTTCCGAAACAATGCTGAGAGGGATGACCATGAGAGCTAGCCCGCCCGTGGTGGCGGAGACGGTCAGGGCAGCCAGGGAGGGGGAAATGCCGAAATCCTCCGACAAAGCGGGGAGGACAGCCTGTGTGGCGTACAGGGCATTGTACGAAGCTAGACCCGAACACAAGGAGGCAATGAGGGCCATCTTGTAGCCCTTATCCTCCGGGGTGAGGGGGCGAACGTCTGCGGTGTCCGCGGTGTCTGCAGTGTCTGCGAGGGTGTCCGTCACCGATCAAGCTCCTTCCTGCGGGGCCGGGTGGTTGTCTTGCGATTCATATCCGCAATCGATGTATCCAGTGTGACGCAACCAGTATCAATTCATTAAATGCAATAAATAGCTTTAATTGTCCCGAAATGTGCATATGCTGAGGTATAAGCGTCCAAAAGAAGAGCGCAAAGAATGCTGCGAAGGAAGTAACAGAGCGTGAAAGACCTAGCGTGGTTCCTGGACCTGGCCGAAACGCAGAACATGGTGGATACGTCGCTGCGCCTGGGGATCAGCCAGTCAGCGCTCTCCCGGCGACTATCAGCGTTGGAAAGAGAGCTCGGTGCGGAGCTATTCGACCGCAACGGCAGGCACCTTGCCCTCAACGAATGCGGAGCCGCGCTGGCTAAGCATGCCCGCGAAGCCGATGAAGCGTGGCAGCGAGGAGTCGACGAGGTGCACCGGCTGATGGATCCGGAGCGAGGAACCGTGCGCGTAGATTTCATGCACTCACTGGGAACGTGGATGGTGCCGCAACTGCTGCGGGAGTTCAGGAACGCGCACCCGCAGGTGAGGTTCGAGCTGGTGCAGGGGGCTGCGCAACCGCTAACGGATCGCGTGATCGCCGGGGAATCCGACGTAGCGATGGTAGGACCGAAGCCCCATGCGCTGGTGGAGGCCGGCGAAGTGCGCTGGCAGCAGCTAGCCACCCAGCCTCTGGCGATGGCGGTTCCGACGAACCACCGCTGGGCCAGGCGCAGAAGCATCAGCATCGCAGAGGCCGCAGACGAACCCTTCGTGGCAATGCTGCCGGGCTACGGAACGCGAATGCTGCTGGACGACCTGGCGGCCGCTGCGGGCTTTCGGCCACGCTTGGTGTTTGAGTCGATGGAGCTGACCACCATGGCGGGGCTGGTTAGCGCCGGTTTGGGCGTGGCAATACTGCCGATGGGGGATCCGAACCTGGTGGTTGCGGGCATAAAAATGCTCCCTCTTGAGGAAGACCGCGAGAGGGAGCTGGGGATGGTCTGGAGTGGGCGGGCGAGGTCAGCCCCCGCCGCCGAGGCGTTCCGCGCGTTCGTCGTGGACCAGGCAGTGCAGCGCGGCGGGAGGCTCCGCTTCGGTTAGCGCAGCAACCTAGGCGCCGATGGTGCCGAAGTCGTCCTTCCAAGCGACCACGGTAGCCGGGCGAGCGATGGAGTCGCCGCCATCCGGCCAGTGGGAGGTAGAGGACTTGACGGTAGCTTCCTCGTCCTCACCCGGGTGCTGAACGTTGACGATAACGCGCTTGTCGAAGACCAGCGGGCCACAGGTCTCGGCACCAGCCGGGACGGTCAGGAACTGCTTGGTCAGGCCGCGGGTCTCGCCCTCCAGGGCTACAGCGAACAGGCCGTCGTTGGACTCCAGGGCATTGCCGTCGGTGGAAACCCACAGGTTGCCGAAGGAGTCGAAGGTGACGTTGTCCGGGCAGGAGATCGGGGAGACCTTGGACTTGTCGAAACCACCGAAGTAGGTCTCGGCCTCATCCGGGTCACCGCAGACCAGCAGCAGGTTCCACTTGAGTTCCTCGCCGGTGAAGTCGTCCTCGATCTCGAGAACCATACCGTTCTTGTTCTCCTTGATCGGGGCGTACTCCTTGACCTCTTCGTAGTCCTTGCCCTCTTCCTGCACGCCGCGGTACTTGTTGTTGGTCAGCGCAGCGTAGATCTTGCCGGTGGTCGGGTGCGGCTCGACATCCTCCGGGCGGTCCATCTTGGTAGCGCCGACCTTGTCGCCAGCCTGACGGGTGAAGATGATGACCTCTTCAGCGGACATGCCGTCAACGTGAGACTCAGCGGAGCCGTCCTCCTTGACGGTGACCAGCTTGATCCACTTGCCGGTGCCGTCGCACTCCTCGCCCTTCGGCGGGTTCTCCGGGTCGAAGTCCTTGTCGTTGCCCTCGAAGGTGGCAACGTACAGGGTGCCCTCGTCCAGGATCTTCATGTTCTCCTCGCGGTCCTTCTCGGAGTTACCGCTGCGGATCTTGCGGGAGGAGACGAACTTGTAGATGTACTCGAAGCGGGAGTCGTCACCGGAGTAGGCAACCACGGTGCCGTCGTTGGTGACGTGGATGTTGGAGCCCTCGTGCTTGAAACGACCCAGAGCGGTGTGCTTGACCGGGGTGGACTTCGGATCCCACGGGTTCACCTCAACCACGTAGTTGAAGCGGTGCGGCTCGTTCGGCTCCTTGGTTACGTCGAAGCGATCGTAGTGCTTCTCCCACTGGCGAGCGGTCTTGGCATCCTCGATGCCGTAGCGGCTCAGCTGCTCGCGAACCTTCTCGTCCTTAACGTTCTCGCCACCGGCGAAGTACTGGTCAACGTTCTCCTCGCCGGACAGGATGGTGCCCCACGGGGTCACGCCACCGGAGCAGTTGTTGAAGGTGCCCTTGACGATCTTGCCTTCCTTGTCGTCAGAGGTCTTCACCAGCTTGTGGCCAACGATCGGGCCACGCAGCTCGAACTCGGTGTTGCCGGTCAGGCGACGGTTGTACTTGCCCATGACGGGCTTCAGCTTGCCGTCCTTGTCGTTGCCCTCAACCTCGACGATGGACATGCCGTGGTTAGCTAGCTCGATGTCGACGTGCTCCTTGGAGGGGTTCTCCAGGTCGTAGTCCGGGATCATCTGCTGCGGGGTGGTGTACTCGTGGTTAGAGACCAGCAGGAAGCGGTTGTCCTCGCCCTCGATCGGCAGCAGTGCCGCGAAGTCGCAGTTGAAACCGTACTGCTTAGCGGCCTGCTCCGCGGTCTGGTTGTCTACGTCGAATTCCTCGGCGCCTTCCTCGACCGGGTCGCCCCAGCGGATAACAACCTCGGACTTGTAGCCGGCCGGAACAACGACCTCGTCCTTGGTGTTCGGCTCGACCATTTCGAACTTCAGGCCCTCCGGAGCTTCAACGTCACCGTTGGAGCCGCCGCCCTTGTTCTCGCCGTTGCCGCCCTTGGCGTCGTTGACCTCACCGTTGTCATCGCTGCAGGCTGCCAGGAAGGAAGCGCCACCGACGGTGACCATGGCGGCACCACCGGTGCGCAGTGCGGTACGGCGCGAGAAGGTGCCCTGGATCAGGTCCATGAAGTAGTTGTTGTCGGACTTGTTGTTCACCGGCTTGGAGCAAGCGTCGCCACACTTGTACACGCAGGTGCGGTGGGAACGGCTGGACGTGAAGTCCATCTTCTTCAGCAGGTTGCGACCCTTAAGGCCCATGGGGATCTCTCCTCAGTGTTTGTCAGCAGCTTTGTGCAGTTTTCCTACAAGACTTTAAGCACCATGGACAAACCCCACGTGGCGCGAAGATGTACGTCAGGTTAAATAAACTGAAAGGTGCTTCACTTGCCGAACATGCGGCCCATACGCTTCATACGCGACAACCTCCGCAGCCGACCCAGACGGAACATCCCACGCCAGCCGAATAACAGCAGGCCGCTCATTACGGTGGCAACGATCATGAAGGACCAGTGCGGAACCTCCGCGTGGCGCGCCCCCCAAATGCCCAAGCCAACGATCACGGTCACGATCCACACTAGCGCGCCGGTAGAGAATTCAATGCCACTGAAGCTTTCCCCCTTCGCCCCACGCGGCCGCGCCAGCCCGATCCACAGCAGCGCCCACGCAATGGCCAAACCAGTCAGGAATGGCCACGAGGTATCCACCCAGCCTCCGAAGCTCAGCGGCATTTCCGGGGTGTTGTGCGCTATGCGAGCTAGTAGTGCGAACAACAGGATGGCGATCACGTCGAAGCCTAGCGCCATGCCCGGCGAGCGCTGGGCGGTGCCCGGTGCGTCGCCGGTAGAGGTGTTGTCGATGCTCATGGCTCTACATGTTACCGCGCTCTACTGTGCCGGGCCGACTGTTTCTTTCTGCTCTTCTGGACGCCCCTTCTCCGCCGCCGCAGCCTCAGCCGCACTCTTGGGGTTCACCATCTTGGTAGCGAAGAAGACGATCCAGCCAACCACGGTGAGGCCGACGAAGCTCAGCATGCGGAAGACAATTACCGCGCCGAATGCCTGGACGGAGGTCAGGGTGCCGAAGCCGACCAGGGCACTGGTCAGCGCTACGTCTACAGTCCCCAGGCCACCGGGGGTTACCTGCGCCTGACCCACCAGCTTCGCCGTGAGAAAGGCCAGAACCGCACCCGCGATGGGCGGGGTGGCGCCCACGGCGTAGATGCAGGCCAGCAGGCAAAGGATTTCGAAAATCCAGTTGCTGAGGCTGGCAACGATCGCTGCGGCCAGCTTCGACAGGGGCAGTTCTACGGCGGACAACTGCTGGGAGAATCCGTGTACGTTGTCGGTGAAGCGATCGGCGGGCTTACCCCGGCGAGTGTTGTACGTCCGCAAGCGGTTGACCAGCCAGCGCTCCACCTTATCTGGATTCTTCGCCACCCAGTTGGTCAGCATTGATAGCGCAACCAGGGCTATGAGGGACATCGCCAGGGTCATCGGCTTAACAGGGAGGCCGAGGAAGAACACTGCGCCGATGGCCAGGATCGCCATGCCGCCGCCGGCCAGCGCGCCGGACAGCAGCATGTACCAGCTGGCGATCACGGGCGTGGCGCCCCACTTCATTTGCTCGCGGAAGATCATGGCTGCCGACAACGCCGGGCCGCCGGGGAACGTCGACGACCATGCGTTGGCCGCCAGCCCCAACCAGTTCACGCTGGTGCGCTTTACCTTTACCCCGGCGCTGCGCAGCAGCACCACCATCACCTCGGCCTGCGCAATCATCGAGACTGCCAGCGCCAGGACGGCTACGCCGATCCAGCGCTTATCGGCGTGCTCTAGCTCTCGCCAGCCGTCGCCGATGAAGTGCAGGTGCTCCCGGGCGAGGAAGGCGATGAGGCCAATCAGCGCCAGGGAGAGTACGGCTCTGACATCTGCGCGGCGCAACAGGTCGCGCATTAGCTCTCGCCCTCGACGTCGGGGGCGCCGCGCTCGGAGTTGTTGCGCTTGTTTTCCATGCGCTGCATCAGTTCTGCGAAAGGCAGATCCCGCTGGCGCGCGGGCGCCTCGCCGGGGCGCTGGGCGGGCACGGGGGTAATGGCGTCCACACCAGAAAGCTCCGCCACCGTCACCCGCGACGAACGCGCAGCAGGTTCCGCCTCGTGCGGTGAGGGAGCCAGCTGCTCGTTGTGCCCAACCTTCTCCGATAGACGCTTGACCCACCGCGGAGCCCACCAGTTGTCGGAACCTAGCAGATGCATGACGGACGGTACGAGGAGCATGCGGATAATCGTTGCGTCGAGTATCAGCGCGATCACCATGCCGAAAGCGATGTACTTCATCATCACAATCGAGGAAAACCCGAACGCGCCGCAGACCACGATCATGATCAGTGCGGCCGCGGTGATGATGCTGCCGGTGGTGGCGGTGCCGAAACGAATCGCCTGGTCGGTCGATGCGCCGCGGGCGCGAGCCTCCACCATGCGGGAGACCAGGAAGACCTCATAATCGGTCGATAGGCCGAAGACGATGGCGATAATCAGCACCAGCACCGGTGAAGTAAGCGGTCCGGCGGTGAAGTTGAACATGTCCGCGCCGTGGCCGTCGACGAAGATCAACGTCAGCAGGCCAAGGGTCGCGCCGGTGCCCAAGATGTTCATGATCACGGCCTTCGCGGGGATGATCAGCGAGCCGAAGATCATGGCCATTAATACGAAGCTGACCAGCACGATATACAACAGCATCCACGGCAGTTTCTCGAACAGCGCGTCGATGGATTCGACCTCCAGGGCCGGAGTGCCGGCAACGTACACGTTGGCGCCGTCGACCTCGATGTCCTCCAGGGCGTTGACGATGCGGTCGTTATCCTTGCGATCCGTAATGCCGCTGGAAAGCACCGTCACGTCGTCCTTCGTAGGGCGGGAAACCTGGAACGGGGCAGTCAGGCCGGGCACGGCGTTGGCCTGCTGGTAGACCGCTGCTACGGACTTGGAATCGCCCTCGATGACCAGCTTGATCGGGTCGGTGCGGAACTGCGGGAACTTCTCGGTGAACTCCTCCTGGTTCACGCGCGTCTGATTCGACGGCGGCAGGTAGGTCTCGTTCATGCCACCCAGCTTGATGCCCGCGATCGGCACGGCCACAAGTAGTAGGCCGCCGACGATGACCACCGTGAACAGTTTGGAGTGGCGCATAGCGAAAGCGGGGATGCGCCCCCAGATGCCATTGACCTGTTCGGAGCGGCGGCGGTCGCGCTTCTTTTTAAAAGACCATTTGTCGATGTTCGGCCCCAGCATCGCGAAGATGCTCGGCAGCACCGCCACGGACAGCAGTGCGGCCAGGCTCACCGCCGAGATCGCGCCGAAAGCCACGGACTTCAAGAACGCCTGCGGGAAAATGAATAGTCCTGACAGAGCCACAGCCACCATGGCGGCGGAGAAGACCACCGTCTTGCCCGCCGTGGCGGTCGTGTTGCGCACGGCGGTGCGAGTGTCGTTCCCCTCCGCCATCTCCTCGCGGAAGCGGGAGACCATGAATAGGCCGTAGTCGATGGCCAGACCCAGGCCCAGCAGGGTGACGACCGACTGGGCGAACACGTTGATCTGCGTGAAGCTGGCCAAAATCGCCAGCACACCCATGGAACCCAGGATCGACAGGCCGCCCACCAACAGCGGCATAAACGCGGCGATAATGCCGCCGAAGACGAGCAGTAGCAACAGACCCACAGCGGGCAGTGCGTAGATCTCGGCACGGTGGATATCGCCAGCCATGCCCTCGTCCAGCGAGTCGGAGACCGCCGTGGCGCCGGCGATCTTCACGTCCACGCCGGGGGCGCTAATGGCCCGCAGGTCGTCTTCGATCTTGCGGAAGTTAATCAGCACGTCGTCTTCCACGCCCTGCAGCCCAATGGCGGCGAAGGCGGCGGTGCCGTCCGGGTTGGCCATGGCGGCCGGACCTCGGTTGAAGTAGCTGGTCACGCCTCCGATCTCATCGGGGTGATCCGCGCGCAACTTCTCGATCTGCTGGGTGATGCTCTGCTTGACCTCGTCCGAGGTCGCAGATCCTGGCTTGTCGCCGGTGACCATCAGGATGACGTCCCCGTTGGCGTCCCTACCAAAAACCTCTTGCTCGATCTGGGCAGCCTTCGTGGACTGCGAGTGCGGGTCGTCCCACCCTTCCTGGCTCATGCGGTCGGCCAGTTTCAGCCCGGCGACGACATACAGCACCAGGATCGCCGCGATGATCACCAGCGGGATCAGTCGGCGGAACCGGTAGGCGACATCGCCCCAAGAGCTAAACAACGTGAGTGGTCCTTTCCCTATAAACCTTTAGCGCCAGAATTTTTCTTTAGTCTACGAACCCGACCAGGGCGAACAACAAATCGTTCGGGGCGTGTTAGCTATTTCTTCCGCCACAGGTACTCGCGGATGACGTGTTCCTTATCTAGCCCCTTGCCTTCGAACTTCGTAATTACCTGGCGATCCGTAAGCTGCGGAATATCCGACTGGTCTGCAGGCCAGCCCAAGTACTCCAGCTGTTCCTCAACTTCCACTAGCTCGTCGATCCACTCCGCGTAGTCCGCGTGGTCGGTGGCGACGTGCAAAATTCCGCCCGGTTTGAGGCGGGAGGCGATCAGGTGCAGAGTGCCGGACTGCACGATGCGCCGCTTGTGGTGGCGGGCCTTCGGCCACGGATCCGGGAAGTAGATGCGCACGCCGGATAACGACTGTGGCGCGAACATGCGCTGCATGACCTCCACGCCGTCGCCGCGAATCATGCGCACATTGTGGATGTCGCCACGCACCACGGAGCCCAGTAGCTTGGCCAGTCCGGGGCGGTAAAGCTCCACCGCGACGATGTTCTTTTCGGCCTCCAGCGGCGCCATAGCGGCAGTGGAGGTGCCGGTTCCGGAGCCAATTTCCACAATCGTTTCGGCATCGCGACCGAACCATTCCGGTAGGTCAATGACTTCGTCGGCAAGGACTTTGCCCAGGTGAGGCCAGTGTTCGTTCCACAGGGCCTCCTGGTTATCGGTCAGGGTGCCGCGGCGGAAGCTGAAGTTGCCCAGTCGCGGATAGTCGCGACCGTCGTTAAACTCTGTCTGTAGTGGGCGGCCTTGGGGAAGGCTGCCTGGCGTGTTATCAGAATTATTCATCTAGACCATTCTTGCAGATGGTCTGCAGAATGTCTTAAGCCAAGTGGGGGGACTTAACAAAGATGTTGAAGACCATTTCGGTCATTGGCCCGAACGCGCGCGCGGTGGCCGAGAGTGCTGCGCAGCTGCGGGTGCGGATGGAACGTACGGCAAGTTCGAGCAGTGCGGGGGAGCGATTCGAGGTCGTAGAAGGGGCGGGGCCGGAGCAACGCCCCGACATTGTTGTTGCGGCGGTCGGCCGTGGTACCGAGGAAGATCGGGAGGTCGCTCGGGCCGTCGCGCAAGCCATGGGTGTGGTGCTGCTCTGGCCCTGTGGTAGCGACGCCCCCTCGTCCGACTGGGCCAGCACTCCAGGTTGGGTCTGGTGCGAGGACGTGGACGAGGTGTGCGGGTGGATCCGCGCGCTGGGAGTGGATATCAACGAATGGGAAATGCAGGCGCGCCGGGCGGATGCCGAGCGCCTCGACCGGGTGCGCATTGCCACGCGGCTGAGCGCGACCCGGATTGCCCAGGACGTGCTGGAGGGAGCCGAAGGAAACAGAGGCGAGAGGGGCGGTGCTGGCAGTGGTGGTGCAAACAACGCGGATGATTTCGAGCGCCTGCATGCGCTCTTTATGGCACAGCTACGGTTGGCGGTGCTGGAACAAGGCGTGATCTTCCCCGCCCTCCCAGATGCGCAGGTGGAAGCTCCGGGCCGTCCGACTACAGCGATGGGCTCCCCGGCCAACCTGGTGCTGGCCGCTGCGGCGGGCGCGGCTGCCGGGCTGGGGCTGGGCACCATGGGTGGCAGGCTATTCGGGGTGATCGCCGGGGTGGTCATCGGAGTGCTGGTGGCCTTAGCGGTGTTGGGGGCGCGGTTGGCGATGCTGCGCTCTGAGGCTAGGAAAGCCCGCGCGGCCCAGGAGGGGGCGGTGCTGCGACAGCACTGGTCGGCGGTGGTCGCGGAAGTGATTGCCCGGCTGGACATACCGCCGGTGGCTCCCCGTATCCGCAGCCTGGCAATGGAGGGGCACTAATGGACATGTTTGATTTCCTAGGAGATGGCCTCAACGGTGCTGGTGGCGCAGAGGGAGGGGCAGATGCTGTGCCACAGAACCCCTTGGCAGACCTCGTCGGAGGGCACGAACTGCACGGTACGTCGCCCGGCGGCGACCCGACCTTCGAGGGCGCAGGCCTGACCGTTGAGTACGGCGGACGCGAATACTACGTGGACGAGCTGAATTCTTCGGACCCTAATGCGCACGATCCGAACCGCGCGCCGGGAAATGGTTATGGCGGCGGAGCAGGTAGCGGCACTGGTAGTGGAGCCACGTCCTGGCTCGGCGGCGGGGGAGTGGAAGAGTCCGTCACCATTGCCGACGACCAGGGGATGAGCATCCTCAGCGATACGGACGGCGACGGCAAGGTGGATTACGTCTCCTCAGTCTCTTATGACGGGCAATGGTCGGCCTGGCGGTGGATAGAGGCGGGGGAGGCCGAGGGGGCGCACATAAGAAAAAGCAGTAACACCCCCGATACGGGGCACGGTCGCTGGCAAACAGATGCCTGGAAATGCGTTGATCGGGGGGAATGGGGCTAGCGCGGGTGTGACCTGCAACCACTGGCCAGCGAACCAAAACATCGGCCCAGTGCTTCGCGATAGTCTGGGGTGGGAAGGGATATCTGTGTCTCGGCACAGGCCCGGATAATTACAGATCGCAGTTATACCGAACGCCCAAATAGCGCAGGATTTAGTAGAGTAAAAGGTGAATGCAACCGGGTTTGAACTGGACGTTTAAACATGCGGCTGGCTAGTGAATGTCTGGCCAGGTCGGGTTGCGGGACACGAAACGTAGGGAGAATATCGATGACCATTCGAGGGCTTGTCGGCGAGGCACCCACCAAGAACCAGGAAATGCTGAACTGGATCGAGGAGGCCGTGGAGCTTTTCCAGCCGGAATCCGTCGTGTTCTGCGACGGCTCCGAAGAGGAGTGGAACCAGCTGGCAGAGCAGCTGGTCGACCACGGCACCTTGATCAAGCTGGACGAAGAGGCTCAGCCGAACTCCTTCCTGGCGCGTTCTAACCCGGCTGACGTTGCACGTGTGGAATCCCGCACCTTTATCTGCTCCAAGACGGAGGAGGGCGCCGGCCCCACCAACAACTGGATGGACCCAGAGCAGATGCGCGCCGAGATGCGCGAGCACTTCTCCGGCTCCATGAAGGGCCGCCGCATGTACATCGTGCCCTTCTGCATGGGCCCGATCACCGACCCCTCCCCGAAGCTGGGCATTGAAATCACTGACTCCCCGTACGTGGTGATGTCCATGCGCATCATGACCCGCATGGGTAAGGAAGCGCTGGACAAGATCGGCGACAACGGCGAGTTCGTGAAGGGTCTGCACTCCGTGGGTGCTCCGCTGGAGCCGGGCGAGGAAGACTCCACCTGGCCGTGCAACGACACGAAGTACATCACCCAGTTCCCCGAGGACCGCGAGATCTGGTCCTTCGGCTCCGGCTACGGCGGCAACGCCATCCTGGCTAAGAAGTGCTACGCACTGCGCATCGCCTCCGCCATGGCTCGCGATGAGGGCTGGATGGCAGAGCACATGCTGATCCTGAAGCTGATCAGCCCGGAGGACAAGGCTTACTACATCTGTGCAGCCTTCCCGTCCGCATGTGGCAAGACCAACCTGGCCATGATTCAGCCGACCATCCCGGGCTGGCGTGCAGAGGTCGTCGGTGACGACATCGCATGGCTGCACTTCGGCGAGGATGGCCGCCTGTACGCCGTGAACCCGGAGAACGGCTTCTTCGGTGTGGCACCGGGCACCAACTACAAGTCCAACCCGATGGCCATGAAGTCCATGGAGCCGGGCAACACCCTGTACACCAACGTGGGTCTGACTGACGACAACAACGTCTGGTGGGAGTCTAAGGAGGGCGAGCCGGAGCACCTCATCGACTGGCTGGGCAACGACTGGACCCCGGAGTCTGGCAACAAGGCTGCACACCCGAACTCCCGTTACTGCGTGCCGATCGAGCAGTGCCCGGTCGCCGCACCGGAGTTCAACGACCCGAAGGGCGTGCCGGTTTCCGCCATCCTGTTCGGCGGCCGCCGTGCAGACACCGTGCCGCTGGTTACCCAGGCTCGCGACTGGAACCACGCCACCTTCATCGGCGCCACCCTGGCTTCCGGCCAGACTGCCGCTGCCGCCGAGGCTGCGGTTGGCTCCCTGCGCCACGACCCGATGGCCATGCTGCCGTTCATCGGCTACAACGCCGGTGACTACCTGCAGCACTGGATCGATATGGGCAACAAGGGTGGCGACAAGATGCCGGAGGTCTTCCTGGTCAACTGGTTCCGCCGTGGCGAGGACGGCCGCTTCCTGTGGCCGGGCTTCGGCGAGAACTCCCGCGTGCTGAAGTGGATCATCGACCGCATCGAAGGCCGCGTGGAGGCCGACGAAACCGTCGTTGGCTACACCGCCCGCTACGAGGACATCGACACCGAGGGTCTGAAGGAGACCGAGGAGGACATCCGCGAGGCACTGTCCGTGAACCCGGCCGACTGGGAGCGCGACCTGGCCGACAACGAGGAATGGCTGAAGTTCCTCGGCCCGAAGGTTCCGTCCGAGGTGTGGGACGAGTTTAAGGGTCTGAAGGATCGCGTGCAGGCTGCGAAGTAGCCGTTAGTTGCGCCTGATGGCGCTGCGCTGCGTAGCGCGGGTAGCTCGCGCGTGCAGCGCTGGTAGCTCGCGTGTAGCGCTGGTAGCTCGCGTCCGCGAGCGTGCTGGCGCAAGGCGCTGAACTAGGCGAAGCGCCGGGAGGAAAACCCTCCCGGCGCTTTCTTTGTACCCAGGTCTATAGCTCTAGGTTTCTTGGAGTCCAGTTTCTTGGGGGTCCGGGTTCTTGGGGGGCCGGGTTCTTAGAGTCCAGGTTTGTTAAGCCGATGACGGCACCGTAGCCCCGCCCGCCGCCTATCCGCCCTCCCGCCAGGGGTGGGCGCGGAGTGTCGGCGCGGACTTCCGCAAAGAAGTAGCTGCAAAGTAACTGGTTCGCTGTGGCGGAGAATTGGCTTCTTGGGAGAGTCTCGGGGGAGGGGAAGGGAAATGTCGGAAAAGTTGCAAAACGTAAATTTCGGCGCACACCCCTAACCGTGCAAAATGCTCTGACCAGGCAGTTTGTACAGGTGAAAAATATTCCCAATAACGTTTTGCAACTTTTCCGACATTTAAGCCGAAGACCCAGCCACCTCGGCCTACGACCAGGCCGACGGCACGGCGGCTGACCTATGCGGCGGCGCGGATTGCCGCACCTAGGCCACAACAAACACCGCCAGGGCGGTGTAGTTAGCCGAAGAAATTGGTCCGCTCGCGGGTGATGAATGCACCCTTGCCATTATTGGAGTTCCAGCAGGTCAGCCCCTCATAGGCGGAGTGGCACACGTAGCGGCCATAGTAGACAGTGGTGCCGTAGGGGACGGTTTCGGTTGGTGCGTGGTCATCGGTACTAGCACCTTGGGGAAAATAGGCGGGAGGGTCGCTCTTAGCCCCAACAGTCTGAGCGTCGACGTTCACCCACCAGTCGGTGTATTGTCCAGTTTTCCCGTGTGGTTCGCTTTCCAGATAGGATCTGACACCGCAGTTCAACGAATCTTTTTGGATGTCACACCCGATATTTTCGCTAGGGGTTTTGAAGACCGCGATATTCCCTAGGCTGTTGTGCTTAATCGTCCGCACCGGGCGGGCATCCGAAGGAATCGGCCCACCGGCCTTCGCGTAAGCCCCTTCGGGGAGGTTCCTATTTGCGGAGGCTGAGGCGTCGCCGTCAGGATTGGGCTTGTTGCCTTCCTTTCGGTCACCCTTCTTCACATAACCGGCAGGAAGGTCGGGATTAGGCTTTTTACCCTTCTTTTTCTTGCTTTTATCCTTGCTATTGGAGCTATCGGATTTCGCAGAAGATTCGCCGGACCCGAAGTTGGGGCCAGACTGGTTTTTGTTTAGCCCGCTCGCGTCGTCGGCGGCGTACCATTCCAGCTCAACCTGTTCGGCCGGAGTGCCCGTGACCTGGCTCCATTCGCTTCTCTCGCCCTGGGTCAGCTGCTTGCCGTCGAAATTATAATGAGTCGTAGGAACTTCCGGGCGCCCTGACGAATAAGCCCACTCGAAAATGCCATCACCCTCGCTAGAGGCAACAACGTTAGCCCTAGAGCCGGTAGATCCAGCGCCCGTCACCAGTGCAGTGTCTGACACGAAAGGCTTTCCGTCCTTGCCGATTGCAATAAAAGTCACCGGAGAAAATTCCTTGCAATCGTTTTTCAGCAGAAGCTCCGGAACTTCATCATTATTCGCCTCAATCAACGCATAAGAATAGGTGCCTGTCGGATAATAATCGTCGCGGTCGGAATAATCGCGTTCGTATTTTTCCGGATTATCCAAAACATCCTTGTACGCATCGATCGCCTGCTGCGTCGGGTCGGCCTTTGCTTCCGCCTTCTCGCCACCCTTCGTGTCGCCCCTATTTGTATTGCTTGCCGCCGTGTTGTCCTGCGGTTCGTCGCTCGAACAGCTGGTCATTGCTAAAGCTGCTATGGTCATGACGCCCACCGCCCCAACCTGCCACCGACCCCGCTTCGCGCGGGCGCCTAAGTGGCCTTCGGTTTTCGACGAGGGGCGGGTGAGGATGGAACGCAAACGCATGGAAAGTCCTTTGTTTGTGGTGATAATTGCCTTTAGCTTCTTAGATTCTACTCATAATCGAGATATTTTCATTCTATTTTCGCTGGGATCGTGCCAGATCCCCCAGTGGACTTTTGCTTCGCTAAAGCGAGGATTAATTCAGTTAGGGCAGCATTCGGTTGGTTAGGGCAGTATTCGGTTGCTTAGGACAGCATGTGATTGCTTGTGGCAAACAAAACTGGTGCTAGATGCTTGCGACATGCTTTCAATGATTGCCGGAGTTCCCGGCCACCCTTTGTTTATCACGCGGCAGTGGTATTTGCTCCGCTCGCTGCGTTTGCCACTATTTGGTGGGCTGTTCGGCCGCAACGCAGGGTGCTTGCTCGGGCTGCCGTGATCGTCAACCTTCTGTCTCTAGTGTTCACTTGGCTTGCGCGTTCATCGGGTGAAGCTCTGTTGAAGATGCAGGGTCTTTCCGAAGCGGATCCCGGCCGCCTCGCAAAGCATGCAGAGTATGCGAACTACCTGACGGCCAGTGTGGTCGTGTTGTTTGTTGCAGTTGTCGGTTTCTTCCTTGTCGACCGCTTCGTTTCTCTGCCTACTTGGCTGGCCAATGTGCTGCGCGTCATTGCTGTGATTGCTGTGATTGCTGCGCGTCATTGCTGCGATTGCAGTGATTGCAGTGATTGCAGTGATTGTGACAGTTGTAATGACTGGTCACGAAGGTGCTGTGCAGGTCTGGAAGGACTAAACGAAAGGAAAAGTAGCTACTGGGCGGGGCGCTGTGGCGCAAAACTCGCTCCGTGGAAGGGTTCTAGGTGCAGAAATGTCGGAAAAGTTGCAAAACGTAAATCTCGGCGCATACCCCTGGTTGCGTAAAGCTCTCTGACCAGGCACTTTACGTAGGTGAAAAACGTGCCCAATAACGTTTTGCAACTTTTCCGACATTTAAGCCCAGAGCTGAACCTTATGGGGGCGCTCGAAGGGCGCAGATAGCTCAGTGGGGCTGATGGGACTGATGTGGCGCGCAGTAGCTACCGCCAGGCTGCGCAGCCAGGCCGCGCCGTCAGACCAGCTAGGCCTTCGACGCACCCAGACCAGCTAGGCCTGCGGCGCACCCAGTCCCTAGGCCTGCGGCGCACCCAATCCCTACGCCTTCGGCGCAGTCACCGTGTACTGCCACGCGCCCAGTGCAGCGTTGGCACCGGCGCCCTGGGCGATCACAATCTGCTTGAAAGGTACGGCGGTGCAGTCGCCGGCGGCGTACACGCCGGGGATGCTGGTGGCGTTGTGCTCGTCCACCACAATTTCGCCCATCTTGTTCAGCTCCAGGCCAGACTCGCCCAGCCACTGAGTATTCGGCACCAGGCCGATCTGGATGAACACGCCCGCGACCTCCAGCGACTTTTCTTCGTCGTTGGTCCGGTCCGTGTACGTCAGGCCGGTGACGTTCTTGTCGTCGCCCACGATCTCCGTAGTAGCTGCCGACGTAATCACGTCGATGTTCGCGGTCTCCTCCACGCGGTGCATCAGAATGTCATCCGCGCGGCAGGCCTCGCCGAACTCCAGAACCGTCACGTGCTTAACCACACCCGCCAGGTCCAGTGCAGCCTCGATGCCCGAGTTTCCGCCGCCGATTACGGCCACGGACTTCCCCTTGAACAGCGGGCCGTCGCAGTGTGGGCAGAAGGTCACGCCCTTGTTGCGGTACTCTTCCTCGCCGGGAACGCCCAGGGTTCGCCACTGGGCGCCCGTAGCGATAATCAGGGCACGGGCGCGCAGGGTGGCGTCGTCACCAAAGTGCACCGTGTGCAGGCCACCTTCTTCGGTAGCGGGGGTCAGGCCGGTGGCGGACTGGGCCTTCACAACGTCGATGTCGTACTGGCCGACGTGCTCCTCGAATTCTGCGGCCAGCTGCGGGCCTTCAGTGCGGGGGACGGAGATGAAGTTCTCGATCGCGTTCGTGTCCAGCACTTGGCCGCCGAAGCGCTCGCCGATCAGGCCTACGTTCAACCCCTTGCGGGCCACGTAGATGGAGGCTGCTGCGCCCGCCGGGCCCTGGCCGACGACCAGCACCTCGTAGGGCTCCTTCTCGTTCAGCTTCTTCGCCTCACGCGCGGAAGAGCCGCTGTCCAGCTTGCGTACGAAGTCCTCGATGGTGGTGCGGCCCTGGCCGAACTCCTCGCCGTTTAGGTAAATGGTCGGCACGGCCAGGACGTTGTTTTCCTTCACCTCGTCCTGGAACAGCGAGCCCTCCACCGCGGTGTGCTTGATGCGCGGGTTCAGCACCGCCATGGTGTTCAGTGCCTGCACGACGGTCGGGCAGTTCTGGCAGGTCAGGGACATGTAGGTGACGAATTCGTAGTCGCCGTCCAGGTTTTCTACCTGCTCGATCAGATCCTTGTCTTCCTTGATCGGGTTGCCGCCTACCTGCAGAAGCGCCAGCACCAGGGAGCTAAATTCGTGGCCCATCGGGATGCCCGCGAAGGCCACGGAGATGTCGGAGCCGGTGCGCGCGATGCTGAAGGAAGGCTTACGCTCGTGCGCGTCGTCGTCGCGGCGGGCAGTGATCTTGTCGGACAGCTCGGCGATGTCCTGCAGCAGCTTCTCTAGATCCTCGGAGGCCGAACGCTCGTCCAGGCTGTAGATCAGCTCGATGTCTTCGGTAATGCGGGGGACGAGCTGGCCTAGCTGCTTGCGCAGGTTTTCGTCTAGAAGTTGCTTAGCCATGGGGTGCTCTCTTTCTTCGTTTTTGGACGCCACCCTGCGGGGGTGCGCCACACGTGGGTTCTTCGGGGGATGGGGTTTATCGGTGGGTTAAAGGCGCTAAAAATGGCGGGCGGGATTCGCAAGTGGAAAGCCCGGCCCGCCGTGGGTTTCCCGCCTGGATGCGGCGGGGAAAGGATAAAGGGAAGTTAGATCTTGCCAACCAGGTCAATGCCCGGGGTCAGGGTCTCTTCGCCCTCTTCCCACTTGGCGGGGCAAACCTCGCCCGGGTGGGCGGCAACGTACTGAGCGGCCTTGACCTTGCGGACCAGCTCGGAAGCGTCGCGGCCGATGCCCTCGGCGGTCTGCTCGATGTACTGGATCTTGCCCTCCGGGTCAACCAGGAAGGTTGCGCGGTCGGCCTGGCCGGCACCCGGGCGCATGTTCTGGAAGTTGTTGGTCAGCTGGCCGGTGGAGTCGCCCAGCATGTAGTAGTTCACCTTGCCGACCTGCTCGGACTCTGCGTGCCATGCCTTGTGCACGAAGTGGGAGTCGGTGGAGACGGCGTAAACCTCTACGTCCATGCCCTTCAGCTCTTCGTAGTGCTCAGCCAGGTCGCCCAGCTCGGTGGGGCAGACGAAGGTGAAGTCGCCCGGGTAGAAGAAGAAGATGGACCACTTGCCCAGGACGTCGTCCTTGGAAACCTCGGTGAACTCGCCGTTGAAGAAAGCGGGGTTCTTGAAATCCAGAATCTCGGTGTTGATGAGGGACATGCTGTGCCTCCTTGGGGGGCTTGGTTTCGGGTGTTAGTTGGCAGTATTCGCAACTGTCGCTACAAAGCCTACCGATTTTCTTCAGTCTTGTTTTGGGGCTGAAGTGGATCATCGGGGGCGGCGATGTGGGCTGCTTGATTGCGATCCACCACCCATTATAGTGATGGCTTTGTAAAAGTCAAGGATTGATAGGTTTACATTGGTAGCGGGTTATGGGTTTAAATCGGAGGTCGCTATCAATGCCGATTTGTGGGGTTCTGCCCTACGTAGCTCTGCGTGTGATGAGCCTCTCTTAGGGCTTGAAGGAGAGTTGGTCGGGGGGTTAATATTGCACATTCAAACAGACAGACAGATCGGTTCATTTTTAGTTTGGAGTTGGGGAACCCATGATTGTCACCGGATTGGCATTAGGTGCTGTCCTTGGCTGGGTCATGCAACGCGGCAGGTTCTGCGTCACCGGCATGATCCGCGACATTTTCTTGAACAAAAGTTGGCGAGGCTTCACCGCCCTGCTCATCGTCATCGCAGTACACGCGGTCGGCCTTGCCGCCCTTACAACTGCGGGGGTGATTACGCCCGAGTACAAGCAGTTCGCACCGCTCGCCGTCGTGCTGGGTGGTCTGCTTTTCGGCATGGGCATCGTGCTGGCGGGCGGCTGCGCATCCGGCACCTGGTACCGCTCCGCCGAAGGCCTTATCGGCTCGTGGCTGGCGCTGATCTTTTATGCCGGCAGTGCTGCAGCTATGAAGGGCGGCTCGCTTAACGCTCTCAACGAGGGGATGCGCAGCTGGACGCTACCCATCACCACCATCCACGGGTCTCTGGGGATCTCCGTCTGGTGGCTCGTTATTCCATTTGCGCTAGGGGTTACCTTCCTGACCCGCCACTTCCTCGCTCAGGAAGCTAAGGCGCCGAAGATGGCGACCCTGAAGCCGAAGAAGACAGGCCTCGCGCACCTGCTGGCGGAAAAGCCCTGGCACTTCTATCCCACCGCAGCCATCATCGGTGCGCTAGGTGTGCTCGCATGGCCACTGTCGGCAGCGACAGGTCGCAACGACGGACTAGGTATCACCAGCCCATCGTCCAACCTCTCTAAGTTCCTCATCAGTGGTGAAGACAGCATTGATTGGGGAGTCATGTTGGTGCTCGGCCTGCTGGTGGGTGCATTCTTCGCTGCCAAGGCGTCCGGCGAATTCCGTTTGCGCGTTCCCTCCGCTGAGCAGGCTGTTCGCTCCGTCATCGGCGGCGTTCTGATGGGCGTGGGCGCCTCCGCTGCCGGCGGCTGCACCGTGGGCAACGGTATGGTGCAGACCTCCCTGTTCAGCTACCAGGGCTGGGTGGCGCTGCTGTTCATCGCCATCGGAATTGGCGTTGCCGCCAAGTTGTGGCTCAAGCCCACCGATGCGGTGCCGGGCCAGGCATCCAACCCCCAGGCATCCAACCCGACGGCCAACCAGCCAAGCCAGACGCAGGCCTCCCCGCGCACTGCACAGTCCGCACAGCCTGCACAGTCCGTACAGTCCGCTGCAGAGCAGAAGGCCATGGCGGCGCAGCTGGGCTTTCAAACCACGGGCACCCTGCTGCTGGATCGCAAGGCCACGGCTGCGGAAAGTGCCGAATCGAGTGACATCGGCAGGGACAGTGACCTCGAGCTGGTCGGCGATCGGACGTACAAGCTCGACACCCTCGGTGCGGTATGCCCGTTCCCTCTGATCGACGCCAAGGCGGCGATGGCCGACCTCTCCGTCGGAGATTCGCTGCAGATTGACTTTGACTGCACCCAGGCTACGGATGCCATCCCTCGGTGGGCTGCCACCGATGGCCACGAAGTCACGAACTTCGAGCAGACCGCCGACGCTGGTTGGACCATCACTGTGAAGAAGGGCAGCTAGGCTGCCAGTCGGGGGGAACTAGCCTATACTGTCCCCACTTTGGGGGTGGCTGGGGCGTAAGGGGCGTCACCAAAAAAGCGAACGACCGGCGGTCACGGCAACAATGGGGCACATGAGCGACTCACCGGTAACTAGGCACACAATCTTCCAGAACTCCCTGATGACCGCCCTGCTGGACGGCATCTACGACGGCGAGATGACCGTCGGCGAGCTGCTGGGCAAGGGCAACTTCGGGCTGGGGACATTCGACGCGCTGGATGGCGAGATGGTCATCATCGACGGCGTTTGCTACCAGCTGCGCCACGACGGCAGCGCCACCCGCGCCGATCTGGAAACCCGCAGCCCCTACGCCGTGGCCACCAACTTCGTGCCACGCATCCGCCGTCGCGCACCAGAAAACATTCGCCGTGCGGATCTGTCGAAGTTCATCGACGGCATGACGCCCTCCTCGAACTACATGTACGCCGTCCGCATTACCGGGCACTTCAGCAGCGTGGTGACCCGCACAGTTGTGAAGCAGAAGCCGCCGTATCGGCCGATGGTGGAGGCGACGGACGATGACGCCGAGCAGCACTTCACCGACGTCACGGGAATTATCGCGGGCTTCCGCACGCCGATTTACGAGAAGGGGATTTCCGTACCCGGCTGCCACGTGCACTTCATCGATGATTCGCGCACCGTCGGCGGGCACGTGCTGGACTTCACCCTGGAAGAAGGCAAGATCGAGCTCTGCCCGGGCACCGACCTGGAGCTACGCCTGCCGCTGACCAGTGCATTCTCCGAGGCGAACCTGGACCCGGAGGACCTGGACGCGCAGCTGCACAAGACGGAGGTAAAAGACTAGCCCCGATTAGCGGCTCCGCAGAACCATTAACCGGGGCTATTGCCTAAAGGGGAGGAAGAACTACTTCTTCAGGGACTCCAGCGGGGTGAAGCGCTCGCCGTACTTAGCGGCCAGCTCCTCAGCGCGGGCAACGAAGCCTGCAACGCCGCGGGTCGGGTAGTCGCCACCGTCGCGGTCCGCAACCTTGCCCTCGGGCAGGGCAGCGGCAGCCGGGCGGTCGTAGTTCTTGATGTACTGGCGGGTACCACCGGTCCATGCCGGGAAGCCGATGCCCATGATGGAGCCGATGTTGGCATCCGCATCAGAGGTCAGCACGCCCTCGTCGATGCACTTCTGGGTCTCCAGAGCCTCGGCGAACAGCGGGCGCTCCACCAGGTCAATGAAGGCCGGTGCGTCAGCCGGAACGTTGGAGCCAGCGGATACGCCGGTGGAGTCGGCGGCAGCCTTCTGGGCTGCGCCGGTAGCGGCGGTCTCCAGGCCGTGGCCCGCAACGGTGGACTCGCCGTCGGCGACCTTCACCTTGCCAGCGCCCAGCTCGTCCCACAGGCCGCGCCACAAGCCGGCGCGGCGGCCTTCCTCGTTGTACTCGTAGAAGCCCTTGCCCTCCAGCTTGCCCGGGCGGTCGTAGACGTCCAGCATCTTGTCTACGATCTCGGTCACGCCACCGTCGTCGGTGGACAGGCCAGCGGCCTCCTGTGCAGCCTTGGTCTCGGCGCCGATCTTGCGGGCCAGCTTCAGGTTCAGCTCGTCCTGCAGCTGCAGCGGCGGTGCCGGGTAGCCAGCCTGGCGGCCAGCGGCCTCGATGACGGCCGGGTCGATGCCCTCAGCCAGCATGCGCATAGCCTCGTTCAGGAAGAAGCCGATAACGCGGGAGGTGTAGAAGCCGCGGGAGTCGTTGACCACGATCGGGGTCTTGCGGATCTGGCCGGTGAAGTCCAGGGCCGCAGCCAGGGTCTCGTCGGAGGTCTCCTCGCCCTTGATGATCTCCACCAGCGGCATCTTGTCTACCGGGGAGAAGAAGTGGATACCGATGAAGTCCTTCGGGCGCTTCACGCCCGTAGCCAGCTCGGTGATCGGCAGGGTGGAGGTGTTGGAGCCCAGCACGCAGTCCTCCGGCACGGCTGCCTCGATCTCTGCCCAGACCTTGTGCTTCAGCTCGGTGTTCTCGAACACGGCCTCGATCACGATGTCACAGTCGGACAGGTCGGAGTAGTCCACGGACGGGGTGATGCGGTCCAGCAGAGCCTTGGACTTCTCCTCGGTGGTCTTGCCGCGCTTCAGCGCCTTGGCCTCCAGGCCCTCGGAGTAAGCCTTGCCCTTCTCGGCGGCCTCCATCTTGATGTCCTTCAGCACAACCTCCATGCCAGCCTTCGCTGCCACGTAGGCGATTGCTGCACCCATCATGCCGGCACCGACCATGCCCAGCTTCTTGAACTGCTTCTTCTCGACGTCCTTCGGGCGCTGGCCGCCACCGTTGCAGTACTGCAGGTCGAAGAAGAATGCCTGCATCATGTTCTTGGAGGTCGTGCCGGTGACCAGCTCAACGAAGTAGCGGGTCTCTACAGCCAGAGCCTCTTCGATGTTCTTCAGCTGTGCGCCCTCAACAGCGGCCTTCAGGATGGCCTTCGGGGCCGGCATCGGCGCGCCCTTGATCTGCTTGGTCACGTTAGCCGGGAAGGAGGGCAGGAACTGCGCCAGCTTCGGGTTCGTCGGGGTGCCGCCCGGGATCTTGAAGCCCTTCTGGTCCCACGGCTGGGTGGCTTCCGGGTTGTCCTTGATCCACTGCTTAGCGGTCTCGATCAGCTTGTCGGCCGGGACGATCTCGTCGATCAGGCCCGTCTTCTGTGCGTCCTCCGCACGGAACTGCTTGCCGGTGGTCAGGACCTTCATCAGTGCGTCCTGGATGCCCAGCATGCGGACCACGCGGGTCACACCGCCGCCACCCGGCAGCAGGCCCAGGGTGACCTCTGGCAGGCCGACCTTCAGGCCCTTGGCGTCCGAAGCAATGCGGTGGTGCGTAGCCAGAGCGATCTCCAGGCCACCGCCGAGCGCCGCACCGTTGATGGCGGCGACAACCGGCACACCGAGGGTCTCGATGGCGCGCAGGCCGGCCTTCATGCCGTTGATCTGCTTGGTGATTGCTTCCGCGTCTTCCGGGGTGGACTTGATCATCGACTTGATGTCGCCGCCCGCGAAGAAGGTCTTCTTCGCGGAGGTGATGACTACACCCTTGGCCTCGCCGGATTCCACTGCGCCCTGCAGCTTCTCCACCAGGTCGGGCAGCTCGCCCTGGAAGGTGTCGTTCATGGTGTTGACCGGCTGGTTCGGGTCGTCCATGGTGATGGTTACGATGCCGTCGCCATCCTGGTCCCACTTGAACATGCTCATGTGTGATGCTCCTTGTTTTATTTATCGACGCCCTCACGCTTGCGTTCGCGGGAGGAGGTCAGAGGAAATTTTGAGTGTTTCTTGTGCTTTTGGTGTGCGGGAAAGGTCAGTTAGACGCGCTCGATGATCGTGGCCACACCCATGCCGGCTGCGACACAGAGGGTGATCAGGGCGTAGCGGCCGCCGGTGCGGTGCAGCTCGTCGACGGCGGTACCGGTGATGATCGCGCCGGTTGCACCCAGCGGGTGGCCCATGGCGATGGCGCCGCCGGAGACGTTCAACTTCTCGTCCGGGATGTTCAGCTCGCGCTGTGCACGCAGGACGACGGAGGAGAATGCCTCGTTGATCTCCCAGATGTCGATGTCCTCGGGCTTCAGGCCTGCCTTGGCCAGTGCGGCGCGGGAGGCCGGTGCCGGGGCGGTCAGCATGATGGTCGGCTCCACACCGGAGGTAGCGACGGAGACAACGCGGGCGCGCGGGGTCAGGTCGAAGTCCTTACCGGCCTGCTCGGAACCGATGGCCAGCAGGGCTGCGCCGTCGACAATGCCGGAGGAGTTACCAGCGTGGTGCAGGTGGTTGATGCGCTCCAGCTGCGGGTACTTGGTCTGCGCGACAGCGTCGAAGCCACCCTGGTCGCCGATCATGGCGAAGGCAGGCTTCAGGCTGGACAGGCCCTCGACGGTGGTGCCGGGGCGGATGGTCTCGTCGCGGTCCAGCAGGTTCACGCCGTTCTGGTCCTTGACCGGCACGACGGTGCGGTCGAAGCGGCCCTCTTCCCAGGCGGTGGAAGCGCGCTCGTGGGAGCGGGCTGCAAAGGTATCCAGATCCTCGCGGGTCAGGCCGTCCAGGCTGGCGATGATGTCAGCGGAGATGCCCTGCGGGATGAAGTCGTTGTAGAAGTTGGAGGCCGGATCCATGGCCAGGGCGCCGCCGTCGGAGCCCATCGGAACGCGGGACATGGACTCCACACCACCGACGAAGACCAGGTCGTCCCAGCCGGAGCGAATCTTCTGCGCGCCCAGGTTCACGGCGGTCAGGCCGGAGGCACAGTAGCGGTTCACCTGCAGGCCAGTGGCGGTGTACGGCAGGCCGGCGTTCAGAGCGGCGGTGCGGGCGATATCCATGCCCTGGTCGCCGACGGGGGTGACACAGCCAGCGATGACGTCGCTGATGCGGTTGGGGTCGATGCCCGGGTTACGCTCGATGATCGCCTCGATCAGGCCGGAGAGCAGGTCGACGGGCTTGGCGGTGTGCAGGGAACCGCCCGGCTTGCCCTTGCCACGCGGGGTGCGGACGGCGTCGTAAATGAATGCCTCGGGGGCGCCAGTGTTACTGGTCATGTCAGTCCTATTTCCTATCGTTCTCGACAGTTCGTTCTCGACAGTGATCCGTTAGTACAGTGATCCGTTAGTGATGTGTGCTCACAAAACACTAACCTTGTGTCTCACGCCACATTACCCGTTCTTTGGGGAAATAGTTGTAGTCTTATGTGTTTTTCTGCCCCTGCACGTTGCCCCCGCTAGAACCGAACGCCCGCGGCGCCCTGCTGGTGGGGCTTCACTAGCGCTTCTGGAACACCAGCACCAGGTTGGAAACTGCAAACTCTCGCAGCACTGGCACCCGCACCATCCACCACGCCCACCACGGGTGATAGCGCGGGAAGGCGGCCACTAGCTCGACATCCTGCTGGCCATCGCCATGCACCCCGCGCGCGTAGTCCAACCCGTCGGCGGCAGACACGTTAAACAGGCTTGCTCCCCACCGGTTCTTCGGCGGCTTGCCCATCTTTTTCTCGTAGCGCCGGGCAGCAAATTCACCCCCCACGTAGTGCTGCCATAGGCCCGTTTCGTGCCCACCGAATGGGCCCAGCCACACCGTGTAGCTGTAAATCATCACTCCGCCTGGCTTTGTCACCCGCAGCATCTCGTCCGCCATCCGCCATGGATCCGGTACGTGTTCGGCGACATTGGAGGAATAGGTGATGTCGAAGGCGTCGCTAAGAAAAGGCAGATCCAGCCCCGACCCCCGCACCGAGGTCTGCAGCTTGATGCCCGCGGCGGCCATCTCGCCCACATCGGGTTCGCAGGTGTAATAGTCCGCACCAGCCTTATCAAAGGCCACGCCGAAATAGCCCGGGCCACCGCCGACGTCCAGGATCTTCGCGCCCCGCAGAGGCTCGCCCCTGCCTGCCTCGCGCACCCCTGCATAGATGTCGCGGATCAGGCCGACCGTGTCTTCGGCCAGACGGCCGTAGAAGATGTCGGGGCGGGTCTGCTCGTACTTAAAGTCGCTAAGCAGGCCGAAGGAGCGCCCCAGGGTGGCGTGGTGGCGGAAGAAACGCAGTGCCTGGCGCTGGCGGGAGGGGTGATTTTTCGGGCTCATCGAGTGTCCATCTTGTCAGGTTGCGCGGGCTGAGCGCGCTGGATTCGGCAAAGCCCGCAAAGGCGCAGGCGCCGAAGACTAGAATAGTGTTCATCATGAAAGTACTGCTTCTCTGTTGGCGCGACACAAACCACCCCGAAGGTGGCGGCAGCGAGCGTTACTTGGAGCGAGTGGGGCAGTACCTGGCAGACCAGGGCCACCAGGTGGTGTTCCGTACTGCCCACTATCCCGGTTCCGCGCGCTCGCAGCAGGTCGAAGCCAACTTCCGCTTTTCTCGCGGCGGTGGCAACTTGTCGGTGTACCCGCGCGCCCTCGCGGCGATTGTGGCCGCCCGCCGGGGGCGGGGTTCCCTGGCGGACATCGGCCGCCCGGACGTCGTGGTGGACACGCAAAACGGTGTGCCCTTCTTTGCCTCTCTCGTTAGTGGTGCCCCCACCGTCCTGCTAACCCACCACTGCCATCGCGAGCAGTGGTCCGTGGCCGGGCCAGTGCTGTCGCGCATCGGCTGGTTCATCGAATCGACGCTCTCTCCGTGGTGCCACCGTCGCCGTCGCTGGGTCACCGTCTCTGCACCCTCCGCTGACGAGCTGGTGGAGCTCGGCGTTCCGCGCGGCAACATCGAGATCATTCGTAACGGCATCGACCCGGTCGCCCCTTCGTTGATTCCGGACGCCCCCAGCCCCAACTCCGACCATGCCAGCCAGGAGCAGACGATTCACCTGGTGGCGTTATCCCGACTGGTGCCCCACAAGCAGATCGAGCACGCCATGGACGCGGTGGCCGCCGTCGCGCGCACCCATCCGAACGTGCGCCTGGACATCATCGGCGACGGCTGGTGGGCGGATCGACTGCGGGATTATGCCCGGGAGTTGGGTATCGAGCCACTAGTGGTCTTCCACGGCTACGTGTCCGAAGAGCTGAAACACCGGATACTCAACCGCGCATCGGTTCACGTGATGCCTTCCCGCAAGGAGGGCTGGGGCCTGGCCGTGATCGAAGCTGGGCAGCACGGGGTGCCGACGGTGGGCTACGAATCCTCCGCTGGGCTGCGCGATTCCATTATCGACGGGGTGACTGGCCTGCTGTGTGATTCCCCTGGCGGCCTCATGAATGCAGTCGAGTACCTGCTGGATAACCCGGAGAAGCGCCGGGAGATGGGCCGGGCTGCGAAGTGCCGGGCGGAGGAGTTTTCCTGGGAAGCCACCGGTGCGGCCTGGGAAAGGCTGCTGCGCCAAGAGGTTGCGCGGAACCGGTAGTTAGTCGTCCTCGGCGTCAGTTGCCTTGGCCAGAGCCGTTGCGGCAGACAGGAGGCGGCCGCGACCGGTCAGTTGGACTTGGCGGGCGATGCGCCATAGCCAGACGCACATGCCCCACATCATCAGCGTCCAGTAAAACGTCATGCCCACGAACAGCGGGGCGCGGTCTTGCACTGGCGAACGTGGCACGGTGGGGCTCTGCACTCTGTAGAGGTCGTAGTTATCAGCGCTGATAACCCGACGGATGCCCGTGGAGTTCAACACCTGTAGCGCCTTGGCCATCGCGGCGCCGTCGGTGATGGAGTACCAGTCCACGAGCACCCAGCTCACGCCATTGCGCTTCAGGGAGTTCTTACCTTTCATCAGATCCGAGAGGATCGCCATGCTGGCGGGGTTGCCATCCACCACCTGGCCGTCGACGATGAGGAATCCCGGGTCCATCGGCGAACCCGGCAGGAGCTTCAGCCCCGGATCCACGTGCGGACGGCCGTCACGGGTGCGATAGTTGCCCGGCGGCAGTAACACGATTTTGCCGTTCGGTGCCCCGGAGACGATGTTGAACATCTGACCCCACGTGTTCGACAGCTCCACCCGCTTCAGCGGTGCCATGTCCGCGGGATATGCCGGGACGGTGAGCACGCATGCGGCAGCCAGACCCACCGCCGCGGCGCGCGGCGCCCAGTGAGCCCGGCCGGAGTTCGCCGGCCCAGTTTCAGACCGGGCTTCCCTGTGGTTCACCCCGATGCTGCGGCGCGGATCCAGCCGCTCCACGGCCACAGCGATCAGCAGCACTAATCCCGGGATTGCTAGGCAGACGAACTTCGAGGTATCGCGGAATATGCCCGCGCCGGGCACATGGCTAATAGCAAAGCCCATCAAATCAACGCCCCAGGGGGTGGCTAGCAGAGGGGGCGTTACTAAGGCAAGAACCGTCAGTATTGCAACGGCGCGATACACGCGCCATAGTTCCTTAAAGCCGAGCAAAAGAACCACACACAGCAGCACGCCGACGATCACCGAGAACAGGGTGCGGGACGGCGGGCTGGCCTCCGCATTCCACACTCCCGAAAGACCCATTGTGGAGGCGAGGGGTCCCAAGAAAGTCTCGCCACGGGCAGAGAATAGGGATGCAGACAGGGCATCAGAGCGGGTCTGCGCAGGGGTAGAGACCCACAGAGCCGGCAGCAGCCAGGGCAGAGCGGCGACGGCACTGGCAGCGAGGTTGCGCAGCCGTTCTCCGTGCGACGGGGCGAAGACCAGTGCTGTGATGAGCGCCAGGATCAGGCCGGTGGGGACGAACCCGCTGAGGCAGATCGCCACGTACAGCAGGCCGTGATAGCGCGCGGCGGCCAGAAACGCGATCGCGGGCAACAGCATGGCCGCAGTAGCGACAGTCCACTGCCCCTGCAGAAAACGCTCGATCACAAAGGGGTTCCACACCACAAATAAAGCGGCGACCAGCTGTGCGGATAGCCGCCCGCCCGCCATGTCACGCACCATTGCCGCGGCGAAGTAGCAGCCCATCAGGCAGGATCCGATCACGAGGGCGCTGGCCAGGAACGATGCGGGGATCGCGGGGGAGAACAGGGTAAGGATCGCATCCTGTGGCAAGGCGCGTGGGGCGCCTTCGTTGATGCCCAGGTTGTTCGAGTTTTCCGGCAGGGAGTTCGGCACGAACATATCCCGCAGCATGAAAGCCTTCGAGGCATCCGGGCGCAAGCCCAGCCAAAACGGCCACAACGTCACCAGGGATACGAAGAAAGACCACCCCAGCACGATCCGGCGATCGCGCGTGGCGGTGGTCTTGGGAGGCTGCGAGTTCACAGCCAATAGTTTAATGCGTCAGGGGGGAATTATTTGGACGCAAGGCGTGCGGAGCGGTGAGCAATCCAGCCGATTACCAGCAGGATCAAGCCAACTGCGCCCAGGATCCACGGCAGGATGGTGCCCAGCATCTTCAGCTTCTTGCTGCCCTCGTTGGCCTTTTCCATCTGTGCTGCACGGGAATCGTCATCCCATGCGCCCGGGAAGTACACGGCAGTGCGGGTCGGGTTGTTGATCTCCTCTTCCTTGTTATCGAAGATCTCCTGCGCCTCTTCGTCGTCCTGTGCGTAGTACTGGAAGACCTCCTCGGAACCGTTGACGATCACGCCGGTATCCGGCTGTACGCGCAGCACGCGGTGGACGGTGTAGTAGCGGGACAGCTCTACCTCGGGGCCGAGGTCTTCCTCCTCGGACTTCTCGCCGTCCTCGCCTTCCTTCTTCTCGTCAGCCTTGTCCTCGTTCTTGTCCTCGGCCTCGTTCTTAACATCGGCCGGGTCGATACCCCAGACCTTCGCCGGGAACTTCAGGCGCAGCGCGGCCAGGGTGCCTTTGTCGCCCTTGGACAGCTCACCGTCGGCCTCCAGGCGCTCACGCAGTGCCGGGTACAGCTCAGTTGGGGGAACGGTCTGCTCGAAGCGGTAGACCTTCTCGCCATCCTGCTCTTCCTCACCGACGTAGTCGATCGGCTGGGTCTTCAGGATCTGCATGTCGAAGTAATCATAGGACTTGCGATCCGTGCCCATCGGGAACTGGTAGGTGATGCCGGGGCGGGTGAACGGAGCCACGGATGCCTCGACCTCTTCGTCCTTGCCCTCGTTGGCTGCCGCATCCAGTGCCGGTGCGTTCAACTCGATCGAGGAGGTCGGGTCCGGCACCGGCATCTGGGTCTTACGATCCAACGTGACATGGTCGATGGAAGCGCTGATTAGGTTCTTCGGCTCTTCCCGGTCCGTGCGGTACAGGGTCTGGCCGGCCTCCAGGGTCACGACATCGTCGTTCGAGGGCTCCTGGGCGGTGGTGAAACGCTGGGACTGCAGCTCCAGGCCCTTGTTGATGAAGCACTTCACCTGCGGGTTGTCGCCCTTGCATTCGGGCTTGTCCTTGTTATCGCCCACCGGTTTGCCGGCTGCCAGCGCGCCGGAATCCAGCAGGTTACCAGGGATCTTCGCGGTGCCGGTGGTGGATACGAGGTCCAGCGGCAGCACCTTGCCCTTCGGCACGACATAGGTGGGCAGCGCGATGGCAAAGACCAGCAAGGCTACGCCGAGCACGATCGCTACGGAGGAGAGGATTCTCTTCATAGGAGGGGGTTTCCTGATTCTATCTGTCTATATCTATCCGGTGACTGTAGTTAGCCTGTAAAGCTTCCAATACTTTAGCCAATCAAAACTAGATACTTCGCGGTTTCAAAATATTTTTCTAGAAAAGGTGGTGATAGCCCCGGTGCCTGCGGTTATGCTGTTGCCGATGAGCACGACGATATCCTCTGCCCGCCCCGCACCTTTTCTTCCCGCGCTGGAAGGTCTGCGTGCGATTGCCTGCTCCGGCATTATCATCACCCACGTCGCCTTCCAAACCGGCGCGGATACCGGCAACCTGCTGAACCGCATGATGGCACGCACGGATTTCTTCGTTCCCGTGTTCTTCGCCCTCTCTGGGTTCTTGCTGTGGCGCCGCCACCGGGCGGATTTCGCCGTATCCACCTCGCAGGACAACCTCTTGGCCCTGGCTGGCTATTATGTGAAGCGCCTGGGGCGCATCTTCCCCGCTTATCTGGTCACCGTCGCTGTCGTGTTGCTGTTTTTCCCGGTCGCGGGCGCGCCAACGGTATGGCAGATGCTATCGAACGTCATCATGGCACAGATCTACGTCGACGGCGGTCTGATTGGCGGCCTGACCCACCTGTGGAGCTTGTGCGTAGAGATGGCTTTCTACCTGGTGCTGCCCGTGATTGCGGTGGCGTGGGGGCGCCGCGAAAGAAAATGGCGCATCGTGTGGATCGTTGTAGTAGCGGCGGCCAGCTTCGGCTGGGCCTTTATCCCTGCGTTCGCCGAGCCACCGGCCCCCGGTGGCGTGAACCCGCACATCATGCCACCTGCGTTTATCGCATGGTTCGGCGTAGGGTTGCTCGGCGCGGAGCTGGAGTCCATCGTGCAGGACCGTGCCTACGCGCGCACTGGTAAGGATGCAGCCGAGGGGATCGACGCCCGCTATCAGCTGCCCGAGGTGCGAGCCATCGCACGGTTTCGCTGGGTGTTCTGGCTACTGGCCATCGGCGCGCTGGCGGTCGCGGCCTCGGACGGGCCGGAAGGCCTGACACACGCCGCGCCGGCGGAATTTGCCCGCCGGACGCTGTATGGGCTGGTGTTCGCCGCCGCGTTGATCGTGCCCTACACGCTTGCGCCGCGGTCGAAGTTCCTGGAGTCGGCGCCGATGCAGGCGCTGGGACGGTGGTCATATGCGATCTTTTTGTGGCACATGTCGCTGCTGTCGCTGGTGTTTCCGCTGCTGGGAGTTCCCCTTTTCAGCGGGCATACGGCGCTGGTGTTGGTGGTAACGTTCGTGCTGAGCGTGCCTGTGGCCGCACTGAGTTACGCGCTGGTGGAGGAGTCCGCGCGGCGGGCCATTAACTCTTGGTGGCGTTCAGTGCGGGATGCCAAGCGCGAGGCTCGCGCTGCAGAGGCTGCAGATGCCCAGGCAGAGACCACCACGGCCAGCAGTACGACGGCCAGCGCACCGTTGACCACGAACCCACCCGCGTAGTAGTGGCCGCTGCCCCAAGCGCCCCGGACGCACAGCAGTAGTGCGAGGAGCGCTGCCACGCCCGTGACGGCCTTGCCGACGAGGATGGCACGGCGGATGCGGGAGACGTGGCCGGAGGCCGGGGAGTCGCTCTCGGCGGTGGCTGCACTATTCGCCGCTACCTCCGGCAGTGCTACCTCCGGCAGTGCTGGCATCCGGCGGGTTCGCCGGGCCACGAAGATGCACAGCCCCACTAGAACCAGCGCTGCTATTAGCCCGATAGCCAGCCACGCACGGTACAGCTGTGTGCCCTCGAAGTGGATCCTCACCACCCCGGATTTGCCCTCTGGCACGATCCAGCCCTGCTGCCAACCGTTAATGGTGATGGGCGTGAGCTGCATGGTCTCGCCGTTGTTTTCCAGCGTAGCGATGCGCCCCGGGTTCGCTTGTGAGGGGCTAAACAGCACGCGCTTTTTGTCCGCGACTTCCAGGCGAGCGGACTGCTCGCCGGGGGAGAGCTTCTCTCGCGGGGTCGCCTGCTCCACGGCTTGGGCCGCCGGGGTCTCCCGTACCGCCGCACCGAACAGCGGCTCGGCGACAGACAGCGCCACCCAGCGCGCCGTGGTGGACACAACATGCTTGCCAGCGGTCAGGTTTAGCGTGTCCCCGCAGAAGTAGTCCCGGCCGTCGATGGCCACCGGGGCTTGGTCTTGGTCGGGTGTTGGAGCCCCGCCAGCGCAGTCGGCTGTGTGCACCACCACCGGCAGTTCGCCGGCACCGTTGCCGATGTTCGTGGGCACCTCGAAGCCACGCAGCATCACGGACTCGCTGACTTCCTGGCCGAACACCCAACGGTTGAGGAGCCGGCCATCATCCATTGCGGGCAGGGAGGACGGCGTAGGCACCGTCGGCACTCGTTGTGGCGTAACGTCCTGGTCTCCGTCGGCCAGCACGTGTGCCTCGGCTACGCCGAAGTCGCCGAATGCTCCGACGATCGTTACACGAATAGCGTCTGCTCGGCTTGCGGGTACCTTCACCTTGTTGGTCTCACCGGCCTTAAGGGTCTGCGACGTGCCCGCCACAACTCGATCCTGCAGGTACGCCGTCACCTGCACCCGCGTGGGGCGCCCCTGGGTATCGAGCTGCAACCTCAGATTGTTGTGTGCTTCGTCCAGCCGGAACTCGATAGACTGTCCGGCCACGTTGCCGACCGTCGGGCGCCATGCGGTACGGCGCGAGCCATCCACCGCGGAGGTTGCTGAGGAGTACGTCTCCGCTCCGCCGAAGCTCGTCGGATCCGCCGCGCTGGAGGATACACGCACCTCGCCGCGCCCCTTTACGCGAGTCATCTGTTCCGGCGCTAGCGCCTGCCCATCTGTGCCGCGCACGGGGTAGTCGCGCACCGGGTTGAGTACCTGAACCGGGTCGTCTGTACTGCGGATCTCGCTGTCCGCGCCCATCACGTTGCCGTAGTTGTGGTCGCGCAGCGCAGGCGTATCCGTCACTGTCTGTGCTGCTAGGCCTAGTTCTTCACCTTCGGACGCCCCCACGCGTGCCCGCGCCGCACCCTGCCTACCTAGGGCAGCGTCTGCTGCAGCCAGGCGGGGGAAAACTTCGGCGCTGGAATGGGTGATGTCGAGCCGTTCGGCGTCTAGAATCCGCAGGTCGCCCGCAGTGCCTGAAGCGTCCGCAGCGCCCGCAGTGCCTGAAGTGCCGGCAGTGCCCGCAACGCCTTGAGTGCCAGGTTCGACCCGGTAGATCCGCACCTGGCTATCCTCGCCGAAGGTGGCGGCCTTGCTAAAACCGCCGGAGCGTTGGAGGGTCCGCTCGATCTTCTTAGCGCCGGGGGTGTCGGCGGCAGTGGTGAGGTCATAACGCAGCGCCAGGTAGCCCACACCCTGCTGCCATAGTGCGGCGGCGAGGGAGGGGATGGCTGTGCCAGTCTCTAGCTCACGCTGCACGCCGTCGAGGCCGCGGATGGCCTCAGGCTGCACAAGTGGCACGGAGTCGCGCACGACCCACGGCACGTCCAACAGGGGCTGGGCGGGTTCGTCGCGAGTGTTGCCCCAGGTCTGGCGGGCGAAACGGGCCTTGGGCAGGATCATGGTGCGAGCCGGAACGTGGGTATCTCCGGCCTCTTTCGCGACCTCGGAGTTCAGCCATTCTGCGGCTTGGACCCAGTAGTCGGGGACTTTTCGGTAGGCATCTGCCGCTGCGATGCGCCCGGACCAGCCTGTCGCGGTCACGACGGCGATCAGCAGACCGATAGCTATGGCGCGGGGAACCTCTGGGTGCTTCTCGGGTCTAAGCCACCGCGCCCAGCGCTCGCGGCTAAGCCCCGGCCAGGGCAGGTGCGCCAGGCCGTGGGCGATACCCACCATTAGCGCCAGTCGTACCAGCGGGTCGAATTTGTGCAGGTTGCGCAAGGGGGCACCCGCACCGTCTAAAAAGGCCCGGCCCCAGTCGGCCAGGGGAGAGATCGGGGCGGTGGCGAAGACCATCGCGCCTACTCCAATCAACAGGATCGCCAGCCATCGACGGGCGAACGGCAGGTGCGGGCGGGTAAGCCCCCACAAGCCCAGGAATGCGACCAACAGAGTGCCGGCGACAAAGACGGGTTCGCCAACCAGTGCGTAGCCGCCCTGACGTTCAGCGGAGAGGAAGGGGGTCCAGCTGGTTGTGCCGCGGAGGATTTCGGCCAGGTTCATCCAGTTGGTGGTCAGCGATGCAGACTCGATGTAGTCCGTAAACGGCGGGGAGTACTTGCCCAGCAGCAGGAGCGGGCCGATCCACCAGAATGTGGCCAGCAGGCCGGCCGGCACCCACCACAGCGCGAAGTACAGGCCCACGCGCGGGCGGCGCAGGCACATGCCGAGCCAGAAGGTCACGGCGGGCACGATGGCCACGGCGGTGGCCACGGCGTTTACCGCACCCAGGCACAGTACGGCTAGGGCGCTGAGCAGGGCGTATTTCGCCAGGTGGGAGCGTGTGCGCCGATCTGGCCAGCTGCGTTTGCTGTGCGCCCCGTCGGTGCCATGTGCCAGCATCGCCGCACTCGCTACCGGTAGCAGCACCCACGGCACCAACGCGCACACCCACGCTTCGGAGCTAATGGCCCCCAGCGTGGTCAGAATGCGCGGGGACAGGGCAAACAGCACGCCCGCGATGACGCGCGAGCTCCGGCTGCCGATCCGCAGCCGCTGCAGCAGCAGAATTGTGCCGGAGAAGGCTAGTGCCAGCAATAACCCCCACCACAGGCGCTGCGTAATCCACCCGGGCAGGAAGGAGAACACCGCGAAGAACAGGCCGTGGGGGAACAGGTACCCATAGGCCTGGTTTTGCAGCTGCCCCAACGGGAAAGTATCCGTCCAGGGGTACAGTGCTTGGCCGAGGAAACCCCACGGGTCGGCCGTGAGGTCCAGCTTTGTATCGGCCGAGGTCAGCCCGGGGGACTGGAGGAACGCGAAAAGAAACCACGCGAGGGTGCTTAGCACCCACGCGCGGCGGGAAAGGGGGCGATGCGCCGTGGCTGGCACGTGGTGGTGCGCTTTTAGTCGGTGGTGCGGCCGCCGTACTGGACTGCGCCCAGGAATGCGTTGTCCTGGTTGACGGCGATCTGTTCGTCGGTGGGCAGTTCCGTGGAGTCGGCCATGGCGCCGGCGCCGAAAGTTGCGGCGCCGCCCAGGACCAGGCCTGCGACTGCGGAGGCGACCAGGGCGCCCAGGCCGCGGCGATTAGAGGCGGTTTCGTTAGCCATGTTAGTTCCTGTTCCTAGTGGGGCTGTAGTGGTTTTAGCGTACTAGCTTCTTGTAGATCGTACCTAACGAAACGCCAATAAATCTTCGTTTGAGAAAACTAGTCCTCATCCTCAATCGGCGGAACGATCAGTACCGGGCGACCAGCGTTTTTGATGATGCTATCCGACACGCTGGATTGTAGAAAGGACTTCCAGCCAGACAGTGCACGGGTGCCCGTGACGATCAGATCTACATCCAGCTCGTCGGCAGCGTCCACGATGGCGCTCCAAATAGCTGTCCCGGACTCTACCAGAAAGGGTTCGGTAACAAAACCATGGGAGTTGGCCAGCTCCACGCCCTCGTTGCAGATGTTCACTGCCTCTGCGTACGCCGGATCGTCGTCCTCCGGGTGCTCGCCGGTCTCGTTAGACCAGTCGTGCTGCATCATGCCGCTCATGCCCGCTGCACGTGCCGCCTGGCGGTGGATCGGCTCCCATACCGTCAGAATGTAAGCGTTCTTCGCGGACAGGAAGCGCCCGGAGTGCTCCACGGCGCCACGAGCCTCAGCGGAGCCGTCGTAGGCGATCAGCACGGTATCGCCGCTGGCGTCGAAGGTCTGCTGCTGTGCCTGCTCTGCCTGCTGTGCCTGCTGTGCTGGCTCGGTCATATCTATCGCTCCTCGATTGCACCCTCGATTGGTGCGTTACTTGTTGCGTTTGTTACTACGTTAATACTATGCCCCGTAGACACGTAGCCGCTGGCGCTTTAGGTTTCGTTCTTGTTGTTGCTTCTAGCGCTTGCTCTCTATTGCCATCGACGCCCACAGGCCAGCCCGCCGATACCTCCCCCTCCGCGGTCACGTCCGCCGCGCCCAGCTCCGGGATTTTCGGCGCGTCCGAATCCAGTGCGCCCCCGGTGGAGCCGCCGCAGACTTGTGCCCGGGTGGAGGGTATGGCCCCTAGGGAGATGGCCGGGCGGATGCTTGCTGTGGGCGTCACAACCTATGAATCGGCAGAGCAAGCCGTCGACGAAGGTGTGCGGCACCTTTTTATAGGCTCGCAGACGGATCAATCCATTCTGAACGGGCAGGGCGATCCCGCGCGTAGCCTGGCGGCGCTGGAAAAGCGCGCGGGTGAACCACTCACGGTGAGTGTGGATGAGGAAGGCGGGCTGGTGCAGCGCCTGTCTGAGGTCGTCGGCGAACTGCCTAGCGCCAAGGAGATGGCGGAGACGATGAGCCCCGAGCAGGTGCGCGACCTGATGGCAGAGCACGGCAGGAAGATCCGCGACCTGGGCATCACCGTGGACTTCGCGCCGGTGGTGGACCTGGCGGGTGGGCAGAATGTCTCCGACAACGCGATCGGCTCGCGCTCGTTTAGCGCTGATCCGCAGGTGGTGGCGGACTACGCGCGCGCTTACTCGGAAGGGTTGCAACAAGCCGGGGTTACCCCAGTACTGAAGCACTTTCCGGGCCACGGCCACGCGACAGGGGATTCGCACCTAGGCGCCGTAACCACCCCGCCGCTGGAGCAGATGCAGGCCAACGACCTGCTGCCTTTCCGTGAACTGGTGGATGTTGAGGGTATGGCCGTGATGGTTGGCCACGTGGAGGTGCCGGGGCTGGGCGAGCCATTGCCGTCCTCGGTGAACCCGGCGGCCTACAAGCTGCTGCGGGAAGGCGGTTATGGGCCGAGGCATGACGCCCCAGGTTTCGACGGCGTGATCTACACCGACGACCTAACGGGCATGAAGGCCGTGACGGATCGTTACCCCGGCCCGGAGGCAGCCGTGGCCGCACTGGAGGCGGGAGCGGACGTGGCGCTTGCCGCAGCGGGGGCTGTGGAGATCCCCGATGTGGTGGAGGCCATCCGCGTGGCGATTGACGACGGGCGGATCCCGGAAGAACGCGTCCGGGATTCTGTGAACCGAACCTGTGTTCCGGAGTAAAAGAATTCCCCGCTCGGGGGGTTTCGCGATACACTAACCTGCGTGAATTCTCAGGATCAGACGAGCAAAGGTCGCCCACACGGCCGGCACCGTGCGCAGGTGGGGGACGGGAACCGTCCCGTTAAGCCCCGCAAGCGACGGGGTATTCCGTGGTGGGCTTGGTTCTTTATCGGCTTGATCGGTTTGGGGGGCATCCTCTACGGCGTAGATCTGGCCATGAGTGAAGGCAAGGTTCCCCGGGGTGTAACCGTCGGTGGCGTGGACATCAGCGGTGTGGATAAGTCTCAAGCGGAGCAGCGCCTGCGCAATGACCTGGGCGAACGCACTCGCCAGCCGGTGACGGTCTTGGCAGGCGACATGAGCTCCACCATCGAGCCCGCCCAGTCCGGCATGCAGGTGGACTGGGGTGCCACGGTGGATCAGGCGGGACAGCAGCCGCTGAACCCGATTACTCGCATCCGCTCGTTCTTCGAGACTCGCGAGGTGGGCATCATCTCGAAGATTACCGACGAGGGGCTGAACAGGTCGCTGAACCGCGTGGAGCGGGAGCTTACCCGCGACGCGGAAAACGCCAAGCTGTCCGTCGGTGCGGACGGCAAGGCGGATATTAAGGAGGACAAGCCGGGGCAGACCGTGGATCGGGAGCTGCTGGATACCGAGGTGCGGGAAAACTGGCTGAACACCGACGGGCGCGTGAACGTGGAGGCCACGATCACTCCGGCGGATGCGGACAAGGATGCCGCCGAGCGGGCTGCCAAGCAGTATGTAAAGCCGGCGACGGCGAAGAACTTGGTGTTCCATGGCCGCGACAAGGTCGATGGTGTGATTACCCCGCAGAACTGGCACGAGATCCTGACCTTCAAGGTGGACGGCGGCGAGTTTATGCCGGAGTGGAACACGAAGAAGGCGCAGGAGATCCTGGGTGAGCAGCTCTCCAGCACCGAGGTGGAGTACCGCGACGCGAGCTTCGAGTTCAGCGGTGACGACATCAAGGTGGTGCCATCCAAGGATGGGGTGGCCATCAAATGGAAGGAGACGCTGGGCGACTTCCAGGCTAAGGCGCTGGATAAGAAGAAGCGTGAGCACAAGGTTGTGTACGAGGACAAGAAGGCCGAATACACCACTGAGCAGGCGAGGAAGGCGAATTTCGACGACGTGGTGGGTTCGTTTACCACCAGCGGATTCAGCGGGCCGTCGGGCACCAACATCCGCCGTGTGGCGGAGATGGTGAATGGCGCGATCGTGCTGCCGGGGGAGACGTTCTCTTTGAACGGCCATACTGGCCCACGCGGCACGGAGCAGGGTTTTGTGGAATCCGGCATTATTATTGACGGTCACGCTGGTAAGGCGGTTGGCGGTGGTATCTCGCAGTTCGCGACCACGTTGTACAACGCTTCGTACTTCGCGGGAATGGAAGACGTGGAGCACACCCCGCACTCTTATTACATTTCTCGCTACCCGGCTGGCCGTGAGGCAACGGTGTTCGAGGGCGCGATCGACCTGAAGTTTAAGAACCCCTTCGATACCCCGGTACGCATCACCACGCACGTGAGCGGCAACGAGGTGAAGGTGGAGCTGCACGGTGTAAAGCAGGTGGATGTGGAATCCATCCCCGGCGAGCGGACGAACCCGACCTCGCCGAAGAAGATTGAGCTGGATGGTGACGACTGCTCGCCGTCTTCGGGCGCGCCGGGCTTCACCACCACCGACACCCGCGTGGTGAAGGACCTGAAGGGCAAGGAGCTGTCCCGCGAGACCCAGCGCACAGTCTACGACCCGCAGCCGATCGTGACCTGTAAGTAGGAGCCTAAGCCTCCGGTGGCTCTGGGGGCTGCGGGGCGGTAGGAATGCGAGCCCAGCGACTGTAGGCATACGGAGAACTGTGGGCATGCGAAAAGGGGCAGGAACGATTTTTCGTTCCCGCCCCTTTGGCTATCAAAGCCCAGAGCTTAGAGCTCTAAAGGGTCTTAGATGATGACGCCCTGGTTCTTCAGGTGGTTGCCGATGGCGATGCCCAGACCAGCGATAGCGGTTGCGATAGCACCGAAGGTCAGGGTCTTGGTCAGGATCCACCAGCCAGGCTGGTTGTCGATCTGCTCGTTACCCCACAGGTTAGCGCCGTGAACCTTGTCGCCGGTGTTCAGAGCCTTGCCGACGTTCTCGTTAGCCTCAGCGGAGGAGCCGTAGATCGGGGACAGGTTCTCGTGAGCGGAAGCTACAGCGGTGCTGCCCAGGGCAACGGAGGAAGCGGTGGCGATGGCCAGAGCGGCCTTGCGGAAGTTCTTCATGTTAGGAATCCTTTTCCTTAGAAATCGTGTGATGAAAGAAAATTGCAGCTCTGGAATTAGCCCAGGAAGCCGTTGTACTTCAGGAAGTTGTAGGCCGGAGCAACGACCAGGCCCAGAACGGAAGCAGCTGCAGCAGCGATGCCGCCACCGACGAAGATCTTGGTCCACAGAGGCAGGTCGTTCTTGTCCTCGCCGTCGTACTTCGGGTTCAGCCAGTTTCCGACCTGGTCACCGGTGAAGTCCTGCCCCCAGCCGAGCTTGTCCTTCAGTTCGGAGGAGCCGGAGAGGGGGGAAGCCGGGGTATCGTTACCGGTGTCCTGAGCGGAAGCAACGGAAACGCCAGAGATGGCGACGGTGGTAGCGGTAGCAACAGCCAGAGCTGCGTTGCGGAACTTACGCATCTGAAATGCCTTTCTGAAAATGTGAGTGGTTCGAAGTCAAGGACTTCACTCAAGTTTCCCGTAACTCCTTGGCGGCCATTAGCTCTTTTATAAGAGAATCTGGCAACGAAGCTGGAGAAACGCTGGCAAGTCCTAACGAAGACCAACCTTAACAGCCATTTGGGCAGGGTGGAAAGTGGGGGAGTGACTTTCCTGGTGATATGGATCACGAAAGATCTGGGGTGCGGAAGAATGTCCACAAGCCCGGAGCGTTTTCGCAGCTATGTACATATTTTCATCCCTACTCGGCGTGTCGCCTTGATTGTGTGCCGGGGGTGAATATAGGGGGGGATGTGTGGCGCAATTTATCTCATGAGGCACTTATCCCCTATGCATGACTACGGCGTACCGCCGTCATAGTCGCTGTATAGTTTCTGTCCTAGTGTACATAAGCGCCGTTAACCTAACGCTGCGGACAAGATCACCTAAAGGTCACTTCCTGTTCACCTGTCAATTGTAAATTTGCCTGTTATGCGTATGACAGTCTTTGGAACGGGATACCTCGGCGCAACCCACGCCGCCTGCATGGCCGAAATGGGCCACGACGTGCTCGGAGTCGATGTCGACCCGAAGAAAATCCAGGCTCTCTCCGAAGGGCGCGTGCCCTTCTTCGAGCCCGGCTTGCCGGAGATCCTCACTCGCAACATCGAGGCTGGCCGCCTGCGCTTCACCACCGACTACGCCGAAGCTGCCGACTTCGCCGACGTACACTTCATTGGCGTGGGCACTCCGCAGCGCAAGGGCTCCTATGCCGCAGACACCACCTATGTAAATGCCGTCATCGAAACCCTCGCTCCACTAGCCAAGGGCAATCACACCATCTTCGGCAAGTCCACCGTGCCGGTGGGCACTGCGCACGAGCTGCAGCAGAAAGCGGATGAGATCGTGGCGGCGTCACCAAACAATGCCCACATCACCATCGCGTGGAACCCAGAGTTCCTGCGCGAAGGCCATGCGGTAAAAGACACGCTGCACCCTGACCGCATCGTCCTGGGCCTCGGCGGCGATAGCTCCAATGGTGACGACCGCGCTGAGCAGCAGCGTGTAGAGGACCTCGCCCGCGAGATCTACGCCCCCGCGCTGGCGGAAGGCACACCGTTCCTGGTGATGGACCTGCCGACTGCGGAGCTGGTCAAGGTCTCCGCCAACGCCTTCTTGGCCACTAAGATCTCCTTCATCAACGCAGTTTCGGAACTGTGCGAAATCGTCGGCGCGGACGTTACCGCACTAGCCGACGCGATTGGCATGGACGAGCGCATCGGACGGAAGTTCCTCGGCGCCGGCCTGGGCTTCGGCGGCGGTTGCCTGCCGAAGGATATCCGCGCGTTCATGGCGCGTGCGGGTGAGCTCGGCGCCGACCAGGCGTTGACGTTCCTTCGTGAGGTAGACGCCATCAATATGCGCCGCCGTGAAAAGACAGTAGAGCTGGCGCGCGAAACCCTGGGCGGCTCCCTGATCGGCCGTAACGTGACGGTTCTGGGCGCAGCCTTCAAGCCCAACAGTGACGACGTGCGCGATTCCCCGGCCCTGTCTGTGGCTGGTTCGCTATCGCTGGGCGGTGCGAACGTGACGGTCTACGACCCGCAGGGCATGGAGAACGCAGCGAAGATCTTCCCGACTCTGACTTACGCGCCGAATGTAGAGGAAGCGCTAAGTGGGGCGGAGATCGTGATCGTGGCAACCGAGTGGAAGCAGTTCCAGGAGCTCGACCCGGTGGCCGCCCGCGAGCTGGTGGCGGGGGACAACCCCGCCGTGTTGGACGGCCGCAATTGCCTGCCGCGCAAGGAATGGGAAGCCGCGGGCTGGAAGTTCCTGGCGCTGGGTCGGGGATAGCTGCAGGGGATAGCTGGCCGTAGCCAGCCCTATACCCGCTAGGCTATAGAGCGTGTTACTTTCAGACCGAGACATCCGCGCCGCCATCAACTCCGGCGAGCTGACGATCGACCCCCACGACGATCAGATGGTCCAGCCATCCAGCATCGACGTGCGCCTCGACGGCCTGTTCCGCGTGTTCAATAACTCCAAGTACACGCACATCGACCCGAAGCAGCCACAGGAGGAGCTCACTACTCTGGTGGAGGTCCCCGACGACGAGGCATTCATCCTGCACCCCGGCGAGTTTGTCCTGGGCGCGACCCTGGAGTGCTTCGGCATTCCCGCCCACCTGGCCGGGCGCTTGGAAGGCAAGTCCTCCCTGGGGCGCCTCGGGTTACTGACCCACTCCACGGCCGGGTTTATCGACCCCGGCTTCCAGGGGCACATCACCCTGGAGCTGTCCAACACCGCCAACCTGCCCATTGCCCTTTACCCGGGAATGAAGATCGGCCAGCTGGCACTATTCACCATGACTAGCCCGGCGGAAGCCCCCTATGGCAGTGGCGCCCTGGGCTCCAAGTACCAGGGGCAGCGCGGCCCGACCCCCTCGAAGGCCTATCTGAATTTCCAGAAGTAGTTGGGGTATAAGGGGGCGTCAATAAAAAGCACCCCCAGCGGGGCGCCAACGTGGAACGGCTACTGCCGGTAACTAGCCAAGAAGTTCCCCAAGCGCTCGATCGCCGCGCGCAGGTCACTGGCCCACGGCAGCGTAACCACGCGGAAGTGATCCGGGGTCGGCCAGTTAAAGCCCGTGCCCTGCACCAGGTGGATCTTCTCGGAGCGCAGAAGGTCGAACATGAACTGCTCGTCGTCGTGGATCTCGTGCACATTCGGGTCCAGGCGCGGGAAGGCATACAGCGCACCCATCGGCTTCACGCAGCTCACGCCCGGGATCTCGTTCAGCGCCTCGTAGGCCGCGTTGCGCTGCTCCAGCAGGCGACCACCGGGCAACACCAGATCGTCGATGGACTGACGGCCGGAAATGGCCACCTGGATTGCGTGCTGCGCCGGCACGTTCGGGCACAGGCGCGTGCCTGCCAGAACATTAATGCCCTCGATAAAGCCCTTCGCGTGCCCCTTCGGCCCCGTAATCACCATCCAGCCGGAGCGGTAACCGGCCACGCGGTACGCCTTCGACAGCCCGTTGTAGGTAATGCACAGCAGGTCCGGGCACAGAGAAGCGATGTTGATGTGTTTCGCATCGTCGTACAGGATCTTGTCGTAGATTTCGTCAGCCAGGATCAGCAGCGAGTGCTCGCGCGCCACGTCCACGATCTGCTGCAAAATCTCGCGGGAGTACACCGCGCCCGTCGGGTTGTTCGGGTTGATAACAACGATGGCCTTCGTGCGCTCCGTGACCTTCGCCTTGATGTCCTCGATGGAGGGCATCCAGTCGTTTTCCTCGTCGCACAGGTAGTGCACGGGGCGGCCGCCGGACAGCGACGTGGAGGCGGTCCACAGCGGGTAGTCGGGGGAGGGGATCAGCACCTCGTCGCCGTCGTTGAGCAGTGCCTGCATGGTCATGGTAATCAGCTCGGAAACTCCGTTGCCCAGGAAGACATCCTCAACGTCGAACTGGGGGAAGCCCGGGATGACCTCGTAGCGGGAGGCGATCGCGCGACGGGCGCTGATGATGCCCTTCGACGTGGAGTAGCCCTGTGCCGTCGGCAGCGCGGCGATCATGTCGCGCATAATCACATCCGGCGCCTCGAAGCCGAACACCGCGGGGTTGCCCGTGTTGAGCTTCAGAATGCGGTGCCCGTCGGCCTCCATCCGCTCTGCCTCGGTGTTCACCGGGCCGCGGATTTCATAGAGGACGTTTTGCAGCTTCGTGGATTGATCCAACGTGCGCAGTTCGCTTGGGCGTTTGGGGGTACTCATTCTCCCTATTGTGCCATTGTGGTTGCTGCTTTTATAGTTTTTTCCGGACGCCACCTCGCGCCGGTTCGGCCAGCACCTGACTGTCGGGAGCGCTAGTCGTCGCCCGCCTCGGCTGCGTCATCTGCGTCGTCGGCACCTGCGCCAGCACCTGCACCTGTGCCTGCGTCGGAGGCGCCGCCAGCGTTTCCGCCAATCCCGCCGCCGGGGCGGGTGGTGCCAGCGCCAGGTTGGCCGTTTCCTCGGTTGCTGTTGGGTGCGGGGCGGTTGCCTTCACGCTCGGGGCGGGAGGGCTGGGGGTTGCTAGAGGGACTAGAGCTTTCGGATTCTTCGGTGGAGGTTTCCTGCTCCGTCTGTACGGGCTGCTGAGGCGCGTAATAATCCTGGTAGCCGCCACCGTAGCCAGGACCTGCGTCGGGGGTCGGCGTGGTGTCGTCGTCATCGTACTTTCCAGTGGTGGTGGGCTTGGGGTAAGAGGGCTTCAGCTGCTCGGTGTTGGTAGTGCTTCCGGGGGCGCCCGTTTCTGTGGAACGCATGGTGGTGAACGCGACTGCCGCGACGATGATGGCGGCGATCAGTCCGAGGGTAAGTACCCAGGCCCAGAAGGGCATGATCCCAAAAAACTTCCGGATGCCGGACTTTGGCTTCTCTTCCTCTTCGTACTCGTCTGGTGTGCCCGGGGCGCTGTTGTACCCGGAAGCGCTTGCCTGGTTTGCGTCTGCCTGCTCGTGGCTGGCCGCTGTGTCCTCTTGGCTGGCCGCTGTGCCGGAGTCGCTGACGGCCTTCATCACGGAGGTTTCTTCGGCATCGCTTACGGCCTTCCCCGAGTTAAGGGGGTTGTTATTGTCAGTCGGGTCAGCGTCAGTCATGGAAAACCTACCTCTGTATCTGGGTGTGAGGCCAAGGGAGCGGGGGCTCTTTTCTACGAGATTTCATTCTAGGTTACTGAGTGCCTGCGGCACATTCCCAGTCTCTAGCGCTCAGCTCATCAGCCCCTTAGCCCTGACGCACCGCGGAAGCGAAACGGCGGCGGATCCAGTGTTGTTCTGGACCCGCCGCCGTTATTCAGCGTGCAAGCTAGTCGCGCTTACCGTGCGCCTTACTGAGCGCCTGGAGCACCCGGAGCGCCTGGTGCGCCCGGTACGATGTTGGTCAGCTTGATCGGACCGCCATCGTTGGTCGGCTGTGCCGGCTGGGCGGGCTGTGCCTGCTGAGCGGGCTCAGTAGACTGCTGTGCCTCCTCAGCATCAGCCTCAGCCGGAGCAGCCTCAGCAGTTTCAGCCTCCGCCGGAGCAGCCTCAGCAGTTTCAGCCTCCGCCGGAGCAGCCTCAGCAGTTTCAGCCTCCGCTGGAGCAGCCTCAGCAGTTTCAGCGGCAGCTGGAGCAGCCGGAGCTGGTGCGCCCGGAGCGCCAGGCGTCATTGCCGACAGCTTAATCGGGCCACCATCCTGTGCGGGCTGGGCAGCCGGAGCAGCAGCCGGAGCGGCCTGTTCTGCCGGGGCAGCCTGTGGAGCCTCTGCCTGCTGCGGTGCTTCTGCCTGCTGCGGAGCTTCGGGGGTCTCAGTGTCAGCCTCAGCCTGATCCGAGTCCTCGGAGGAGGCTGCAGCAGCGGCGCCAGCACCTGCAGCCGCAACACCTGCACCAGCTGCAGCTGCCGGAGCGGCAGCCGGGGCAGCAGGCGCGCCCGGGGCTCCCGGGGCTCCCGGAGCGGTCGCGTTCAGCTTGATGGGGCCACCATCCTGAGCGGGTTGGGAAGCCGGTGCGGCGGCCGGTGCGGCCTGTTCAGCTTCCGGAGCCTTCTCAGCCTGCGGTGCAGCCGGAGCACCCGGAGCTGCAGGAGCGCCCGGAGCAGCCGGGGCGCCAGCCGACGGAGCGGAAGGTGCTGCCGGAGCGCCCGGAGCAGCCGGAGCACCCGGAGCAGACGGTGCTGCCGGAGTGCCTGCCGACGGAGCCGAAGGTGCTGCAGGTGCACCCGGAGCAGACGGTGCTGCCGGGGCGCCAGCCGACGGAGCCGAAGGAGCACCCGGTGCGGACGGAGCTGCAGGAGCACCCGGAGCTGCAGGTGCACCCGGAGCGCCAGCCGACGGAGCCGACGGAGCTGCAGGAGCGCCCGGTGCAGCCGGTGCAGCCGGAGCAGCCGGTGCGCCAGCCGACGGAGCCGCAGGAGCACTCGGCGCAGACGGTGCTGCCGGAGCGCCAGCCGACGGAGCCGCAGGAGCACTCGGAGCAGACGGTGCTGCAGGAGCACCCGGAGCCGACGGAGCCGAAGGAGCACCCGGTGCTGCCGGAGCGCCAGCCGACGGAGCCCCCGGTGCAGACGGAGCCGAAGCAGCCGCACCAGCAGCTGCCGCACCAGCACCAGCAGCAGCCGCGCCGCCAGCAGCTGCAGCAGCTTCCTTCTTCTTCTTGGCCTCTTCAGCCTTGCGCTTCTTCTCCTCGGCAGCCTTCTTCTTGGCTTCTTCCTCGGCCTTGCGCTCGGCCTCTTCGCGGGCCAACTTCTCTTCGTCTACCCAGCCACGCTCTGGCGCAACCAGGAACTCCGGAGACTTCGGAGCCGGCAGTTCGCCGTCGACCAGGATGGACTCGCGGAACATCTGGGAAATATCCAGAACCTGGGTGCGGTCCTGCTTGTTCTCGATCTCGGACTGACGGTTGTTCACGCCGTCCGTCATCATCGTCTTACAGAACGGGCAGCCAATTGCGATGGCATCCGAGCCGGTGGCCAGAGCCTCGTCCGTACGGTTCAGGTTGATGCGCTCGCCCAGGTGCTCTTCCATCCACATGCGGGCACCACCAGCACCACAGCAGAAGCCGGTGTCTCGGTTACGATCCATCTCCACCAGGTTGGCGCCAGAAGCGCCGATTAGCTCACGCGGAGCCTCGAAGACCTTGTTGTGGCGGCCTAGGAAGCACGGATCGTGGTAGGTGACCTGACGGCCGTTCTGCGGCGCAGATACCGGCTCCAGGCGGCCTTCGCGGATCAGCTTGTTCAGCAGCTGCGTGTGGTGAACAACCTGGTAGTTACCGCCCATGTCCGGGTATTCGTTGCGCAGGGTGTTGAAGCAGTGTGCACAGGTAACAACGATCTTGCGCTGCTTCGGCGGCACGCCCTCGAAGGCGTTGTCCAGCATCTCGATGTTCTGCTCTGCCAGCATCTGGAAGAGGAACTCGTTACCGGCACGGCGGGCGGAATCACCGGTACAGCCCTCGCCCTCGCCCAGCACGGCGTACTTCACACCAGCGGTGTACAGCAGGTCGGCGACTGCACGGGTGGTCTTCACTGCGTTGTCGTCGTACACGCCTGCACAGCCGACCCAGAACAGGTACTCGGTATCGTCGAAGTTCTCGATGTCTTCGCCGAAGACCGGCACCTCGATGCCATCTTTCTTGGCCTTCTGGATCCAGTCGGAGCGCTTGTTGTTGTTCTGGCCCCACGGGTTGCCCTTGGTCTCCAGGTTCTTGAACAGGCCACCCAGCTCCGTCGGGAAGTCGGATTCCACCAGTACCTGGTAGCGGCGCATGTCCACGATGTGGTCGATGTGCTCGATGTCCACCGGGCACTGTTCAACACAGGCACCACAGTTGGTGCAGGACCACAGCACGTCGGGGTCGATAACACCCATCTCGCCCGCAGCAACCAGCTGCAGTAGCGGCATGTCCGCGTGGGCGTCTACAGAAGGATCGTCCAGGACGGCAGTATCGGTAGCAGCCTCGCCGGAGAACATGCCACCGGCGTGCTTCTCGTCCTTACGCGTGGCCTTCAAGTACGGCGCGGACTCGATGGCGTGGTCACGCAGGTTGGTAACCAGCAGCTTCGGGCTCAGCGGCTTCGCAGTGTTCCAAGCCGGGCACTGCTCCTGGCAGCGGCCACACTCGGTGCACGAGGTGAAGTCCATCCAGCCCTTCCAGGTGAAGTCGTCGATCTTGCCAACGCCGATCGCGTCTTCCTCCGGATCTGCATTCTCCATGGTCAGCATGCGGCCACCGGAGGTCAGCGGCTTCGCTGCACCCAGGGCGTTACGGCCGTCGGAGTTGCGCTTCAGGAAGATGTTGAAGAACGCCATGAAGCGGTGCCAGGCAACGCCCCACTTGATGTTCATGCCGACGATGAACAGCCAGATCATGCCAGACAGCAGCTTGATCAGCGCGAAGATGGAAACCAGCAGCGGGGATTCCGGCAGGATCTTGGCCAGCTGCATCGTGAAGAAGTCGGTAGCCACGTGGCCGCCCTCGTAGCTGGCGAAGGTGGCGATCTTAGAGGCCTTCACGAAGATCATGCCCAGGCCCTCGATCAGCACAACGGCTTCGACGAAGTACGCCGCGCCGGTGTTGGAGCCGTAGAAACGGGCCTTCTGTTCCTTGTCGCCGATGTTCTGGCGGACGATGATCAGCGCGATGATGCCGATGACGGTTCCCAGGCCAAGCAGCTCGTCGACGAAGTGGTAGATGCCCCACTTGCCGATGATGGGCCAGCCGCCCTCTGGGTTAAAGATTTGAATGTAGGCCTCGAACCAGACCAGGGATCCCAGCAGGAAGCCGATCATCACCATCCAGTGAGCGATCGCAATTCCAGGTTTCTTGGCCATCTTGGTGTGGCCAAGAACTTCCTTGATCAGGTTGCCCAGGCGACCGAGCGGGTTGTCGGTGCGCTTGAGTGCCGGTTGGCCCAGACGGATTGTCGTCACGATCTGGGCGGCGCCGCGGATGAAGAACACCCAGGCGGGGAGGGATAGCAGTGCGCCAATGATGCCCAGTGGGACGGTGATGCCCCAGGGGATGTCGGATGACGTCGCCTGCCCTGCTGCCTGCAGGTACATGTGAAGCTCCTCGCAAGTCCAGTTATGTATGAAGTAATTACTTACTGGGGCAGATTAGCAGGGTGCGCCACTTTATTTGTACTTTTCTAATTCCCGGTTGACCTGGTTAAATAGGCAACATTCTTGTTGTTTAAATGTGGCTGGCGAGCGCGATCTGTTCGCGCCGCGCCGCCTTGCCCGCGCGGGTGTTGCCGAGGTGGTACATGTGTTGCTCACCTCGCGCGACGTTGAGGGTTACGTTAAGCCCTTGTTTCTTAACTGTGGACGCCCACTCTTCCGCATCCGGCAGTGAAATATCGCGGTCGCCGCAGTACACCGTTATCGCGGAGTTCCCGAAGGCTGCCTGGAGCTGGTCTGCGGAGAGGTGCAGGGGGCTGACTCGCGGATCCTCCGTGGGAATATCGCCAGCCCACAGCGCTCCTTGGCGGCGCAGCTGCACTGGGTTGAGGATGGGATCTTTTGCCTCAAAGTCGGGGATGCGCGGGTTAGCTAGATCCATGTCCAGCCACGGAGCATTGAGGATCAGCCGTGCTGGTGCCGTGGTCTTTGGCGTCGTGGTGTTTGGTGCCGTGGTCTCTGGCGAGAATTCGTTGCTAGTTGGGGCGCTAGTTGGGGTGCCAACTGGGGCTGAGAGCGCCGCCAGTGCCAGCCCGCCACCGGCCGAGTCCCCGATAATGGTGATATTTTCAGCGCCATGTTCGGCCACCAGCAGTTCGTAGCAGCGGCGGATCAGCGGGAGCGCTTCTGTGTGGTCGTGTTCGGGGAGTATGCCGTAGAGGGGGATGTCCACCCGCACGCCCGCATCCGCCAGCTGGGCGACGAAGTCCCAGTTGCGTTGCTTGATCGGGTTCACAAACCCGCCGGGCAGCACGTACAGCACGGCCTTCGTTGCCGCCTGTGCCGGGGAGAGCTCCTTAATAGCCGCGGTGTGCGGGTCGTAATCCCCCGTGTCGCCCGCGCCCCCGAACTCCATGGGGGCCACAGAGTAGACCGTGAACTCGTTGGAATCGCCCTCCGTCCGTTCACTGACGGCAAAGTGTTGGCGCAGGGAATGTGGTGGTTCGGCTGGGGCGGGAGGGGTGGAGGAGGTGGCGTCATTACCCGTTCCGGAAGAACGGCCAACCAGGCGTTTGAGGAAAGACATGGGCACAATTCTAGCTTTTCTAAGAAAAGTTGAGCGAAGTGGGAACAACTTTGGGCAGGTATGAGTTGTAGGGGATGTGAGCAAGTTGAGTGGGTTAAACTCAAGTCAGCTTGACTAGACGCGAAAAACGCGGATACTGGTTGGCAGAGACGGGCGAAGTTGAGTCCGCTCGACTAAGGCTCGATAGATTTTATTCGCCCCAGAAACAATAGGAGGAACTGATATGGGACGCGCAGTAGGAATTGACTTGGGCACCACCAACTCTGTGGTGTCTGTACTGGAAGGCGGCGAGGCAAAGGTCATCGCCAACTCCGAGGGATCCCGTACCACCCCGTCCATCGTGGCTTTCGCTAAGAACGGCGAGGTGCTGGTTGGCCAGTCCGCCAAGAACCAGGCGGTAGCCAACGTGGATCGCACCATCCGCTCCGTCAAGCGCCACATGGGCACGGACTGGAAGGTCTCCATCGACGACAAGGAGTACACCGCTCCGGAGATCTCCGCCCGTACCCTGCAGAAGCTGAAGAGGGACGCGGAGAGCTACCTGGGTGAGGACGTAACCGACGCAGTCATTACCGTCCCCGCCTACTTCAACGACGCACAGCGCCAGGCAACCAAGGATGCCGGCCAGATCGCCGGCCTGAACGTCCTGCGCATCGTCAACGAGCCGACCGCAGCCGCCCTGGCCTACGGCCTGGAGAAGGGCGACAAGGAGCAGACCATCCTGGTATTCGACCTGGGTGGCGGTACCTTCGATGTCTCCCTGCTGGAGATCGGCGACGGCGTGGTTGAGGTTCGTGCAACCGCCGGTGATAACGAGCTGGGCGGCGACGACTGGGATCAGCGCATCGTCGACTGGCTGGCTGACAAGTTCAAGGCAAGCCACGGCGTGGACCTGACCAAGGACAAGATGGCCCTGCAGCGCCTGCGCGAGGCAGCGGAGAAGGCCAAGATCGAGCTGTCCAGCTCCCAGCAGGCCTCCATCAACCTGCCGTACATCACGGTGGACGAGGACAAGAACCCGCTGTTCCTGGACGAGACCCTGACCCGCACCGAGTTCCAGAAGATCACCCAGGATCTGCTGGACCGCACCAAGACTCCGTTCCAGGCAGTGCTGAAGGACGCGGAAATTAGCGTGGACGAGATCGACCACGTCGTGCTGGTCGGTGGCTCCACCCGTATGGTTGCCGTCTCCGAGCTGGTCACCGAGCTGACCAACGGCAAGGAGCCCAACAAGGGTGTAAACCCGGACGAGGTTGTGGCCGTGGGTGCTGCCCTGCAGGCCGGCGTGCTGCGCGGCGAGGTTAAGGACGTGCTGCTGCTGGACGTCACCCCGCTGTCCCTGGGTATCGAGACCAAGGGTGGCGTGATGACCAAGCTGATCGAGCGCAACACCACCATCCCGACGAAGCGTTCCGAGACCTTCACCACCGCTGAGGACAGCCAGCCCAGCGTGCAGATCCAGGTCTTCCAGGGTGAGCGCGAGATGGCTGCGCACAACAAGCTGCTCGGCTCCTTCGAGCTGGCGGGCATCGCTCCGGCACCGCGCGGCGTACCGCAGATCGAGGTCACCTTCGATATTGACGCCAACGGCATCGTTTCCGTCTCCGCAAAGGACAAGGCGACCGGCAAGGAGAACACGATCAAGATCCAGGAAGGCTCCGGCCTGTCCCAGGAGGAGATCGACCGCATGGTCAAGGATGCCGAGACTCACGCAGAGGAGGACAAGAAGCGCCGCGAGGAGCAGGAAGTCCGCAACTCTGCAGAGTCCATGGCATACCAGACCCGCAAGTTCGTCGAGGACAACAAGGAGAAGGTCAACGAGGACACCCAGAACAAGGTCGAGGAAGCAGCCAAGGCTGTTGACGAGGCCCTGAAGGGTGACGACATCGAGGCCATCAAGGATGCAGTGGAGAAGCTGAACGCCGAGTCTCAGGAGATGGGCAAGGCCATCTACGAGGCTGAGGCAGCCGCTGGTGCTGAAGGTGCTGGTGCTGACGCTGCAGGCTCCGCCGCAAACGATGATCCGAACGTTGTGGACGCCGAGGTTGTCGACGAGGACACTTCCGCAGAGGATGATAAGAAGTAATGGCTGAAGATCTGAATCAGGATCCGGGCGCCCCGGAGAACACCGACCCGGAGGCAACCTCGGCCGAAAGTGCCGAAGCTGCCGCCGCGGAGGCTGCCGAGGCACAAGGGGTCGACGAGGGTCTGGCTGATGTGGAGGCTGATGTCGAAACTGGTGTTGAGGCTGATGTCGAGGCTGCTGCGGCTGATGTCGAGGGCGTCAATATCGAGAACAGTATCGAGGCCGAGCTAGCCGAACGCACCGAGGACCTGCAGCGCGTGACGGCGGAGTACACCAACTACCGCCGGCGCGTGGAGCGTGATCGCGTGAGTGTGATTGCCGGCGCGAAGGCTGAGGTGGCTTCCGATCTGCTGCCGATCCTGGACGACCTGGAGATGGCTGAACAGCACGGCGACCTTACTGGGCCGCTGAAGTCCATGTCGGACAAGCTGCAGTCTGTGATGGCATCCATGAAGGTGGAGAAGTTCGGCGAGGAAGGCGATGAGTTCGACCCGAACTGTCACGAGGCCGTGCAGGATACAAGTAGCGGCGACGACAAGGTTCTGGCCACCGTCCTGCGCCGCGGCTACCGCCTGGATGACCGGGTGCTACGCAATGCGATGGTCATTATCGGCGATCCGCAGTAGGTATTAAGAGCTCGCGCTAGGGATGGCGTGAGGCTTGGAGAGCTCCATGGCTTTTGCTGTGGAGCTCCTTTTCGTGGTGGGGTGGGTTTTGCGGCGGATGTGATTGACGGTGGGAGGAGATTGACGGTGGGAGGAGATTCAAGTCTAGAACAAGTGTTCGATTAATTTAGGTTTTTCTTGGAGGGGTTGTCTGGGGCGTTTTCTATGCTGATCGCGTACGGAAAACCACGGGACACGAACCACGGAACACGAATCACGGAACACGAGCCGCGAAACACTGGGTACTTCCATCATTAAAGGGGAATGATGTTCGACCAGCCCGCACCACCGGACAGACCGCCGCAAGACCAATCGCAAAACCAACCGCAGAACCAACCGCAGGGGCCGTTCTGGAAAGTTACCGATCCCACCGACCCGATGAGCGCAGCGATCTGCGACATCAATCGCAACCACGCGCGCCTCGCCTTGGCGTGCGCACCTCACGAAGACGAATGCATCACCGACGTGACAACCCGCTTGGGCGCTCGCTTGGGCCTTCCGGAGTTCCGAGTGATTCAGCTCGTCGACGTAGGAGCCACCTTCCGCCGCTTCCCATCGTTGGTGGAGCTGGCGGAGACCGGGGCTTACTCTATCGAGCTGTGGAGGATTGTCGCTCATAGCCTTGTTGCGGTTAGTGACGCCCACATCTCCGCCGTAGAAGCCGATGTTTACTCAGCACTCTCACCTACTCGGCCTAACCAGGCGATGCTGGGGCAAAGCACGATTCGCCAACGCCTAAAGAAGATCGTCATGGATCACGAGCCTTTGGCTTGCCCAATCGATCCCGCTGCACTGACTTCGCCAGCGGGCGGTGGGATAGAAGGCGCAGACGGAGCAGACGGTATAGAAGGCGCAGACGGCACGGGTTCGGGCGTAGAGGGCGTCAGTACCGAAGACATGGCAGTCCTGGGCGCCGCAACTCGGCTGGCTATCGACGACCGGCCGACCGACTACACCGAGTTCTACCTGACCCTCCCGAAGTTGGAAGCGCTGGAACTGATCCAGGCTCTCGATAGCGTGAGGAACAAGCAGAACTGTTCCAGGGTGCGGGCGCTTTTGAGCCTGGTGCGGGGGAGTGCGACCGCAGAGGTGAACCTCAACCTGTACCGCCAGGTGGACGCTCCGGAGGCGCAGATCTGGGCGGCCGGCACCTGGCTCAACCCGCTGGCCACGAAGGAGTGGATGGAGCGGGTAACTCACCTGCAGGCCCCGGGGAAGGCCGCCACCGCCGGCTATACGCCGACGCCCCTCATCCGTGCGAGCGTGGAAGGCAGGGACGGAACCTGCCGCTTCCCGGGCTGCGACACTCCAGCGCACAAATGCCAACTGGACCACGTTAAACGCTTCGTGCAGGGTAGCTCGAACGGCGGATCGGATGGCGCCCCGAACGGTGGATCGGATGGCACCCCGAACGGTGGACCGACGGACACCTCAAACCTCCACTGCCTCTGTGCCAAACACCACAACGCGAAAACAACGGGAGCCTGGGACGTGACAATTAACCCCGACGGAGAGGAAACCTGGACGAGCTTCGGAGACGGCCACACGGTGATTACCACACCAAACGGGCCGCTGGGAAGAATCACCTTCCGGCACCGAGCAGTGAAGCGAGCGCGGAAGGTGGTGGAGCACAACCAAAGGAAGCAAAAGCGCAACCTGGAAGACGAGCCGCCGTTCTAGGAACGCAACCGCCGTTCTAGCGCTTGTCGTGGTTGATCCTCTCCATGAGGTACGCCGGGGGCTGGATGTCGATCTCCGCCTTGCCGCCACCCTTCGACTTGATGTCGGTGAACGTGGTGATCTCAGCCATGTGCGAAAACATCAGTCGTGGGCTCATCGCGCCCGCCTGTCGCGAGAACTCCTGGGCTGTCACGGCCGCCATCATCTTGATGGAACCCAGCATGTCGGTGCCTTCGCCCATCTCTCGAACCAGGGTGATGTGGCGATGAGGCGTGGAAAAAACAAGTCCTTCGCTAGGGTCGATTTGCGGCAAGTAGCGTTCGAGGATTTCGTTCATCAGCAGGGGTACCGACCCCGCATAGTAAGAGCCGCTTTCGATCGCCCAGAAGCGCTCATTGGGACGGTCCTTGCTCGCTCGAACAGGCTGCACATCCAGGTCGGAAGAGATTAGCTCCTGCCATAAGTTGCGGTAGCCAATCCGGAACAAGTCCTTAACCGGGCCGCGATCTTCCAGTGAGCCTGGACTCAACGACACTACAGAGTTCGGCGTATCCAGAACCAGAGTGATGCACAGGTCATCCGAAAAAGGACGTATTGGCGAATCTGAGTTGAACTCAAGCGCATCCGCCCGCGACTGCTCCGGCAGAAGATCGATCGCCATTAGGCGCGCCCGCAAGTGGGAGTAAAATTCCGCATCGGGGAGCGAAAGCAAATCCCGCTCCGAGCTAGCAGCCGGCCCGACCAGACTATTGACGAAGTGCTCTACCAGCACAGGCATGTCCCTGCCGAAATCCTCGGCATTGGCGCACTGCTTCGTGATGTTCTCGAGCCCCAGCATCGACCCCTCTCCGTAATCTGGCGCTGGGAGTTGCCCGCCATAGGGGCCGGGGGTGGGCCCCGGGTAACTCAGAGGCTTCTCGATGTGCTCGGGCTTGCTGTAGTACACAACTTCGGGCGTGGGAGTCGCACCGTAGCCGAAGCTATTGAGTGTTCGCACAATCTGCCGGATCAGTGCCGTGGATTGGTGCAGGTCTAGGCGCGGCAGCGGCACCGGCGGATCCTGCGGGCCGGGCTCTGCTAGCGGTGTGCTGGGGGTAGGTGAGCTGGGAGTAGGCGCATTGGGAGCAGGTGAGCTAGACACGGGCGAACCGTTACTCGCGGACGAAGGGTTATCGGATGCGTCGTGCGATGAGTTATCCGTGCCGAAGAGCCGGCCAAACCAGTTGCGCTTCTTAGGTGTCATGGCTCCACCCTAGCTACTTTTAGGCTGTCGAGGCTCCGGCTGGGTCATGTGCCGAGCCTCCGGCAGAGCACGCTGCAAGACCCGAAGTGATGTTTGAGGGGAATAAATACGTAGGGGCGTCGTTAAAGAAGATTAGATAACAAAAGTTCAGCGCGGTAGACTCAAGGTTGAGTATTAACACCCCGCGTGAACAGCGCAGTAAGGAAGGAGTGACACATGGCGCACAGTGAATGGGTCGAGAAGGATTATTACAAAGACCTCGGCGTGTCCTCCACCGCATCGGCAGAGGAGATCAAGAAAGCCTATCGCAAGATCGCCCGCGAAAATCACCCGGACGCAAACCCGGGCGATACGGCGGCGGAGGAGCGGTTTAAGAAGGCCTCTGAAGCGTACAGCGTGGTGGGGGACAAGGATAAGCGCGCGGAGTACGACGACATGAAGCGCATGCTCGCCAGCGGTGGCTACTCAGGCTTCGGCGCGGGTGGTTCGGGCTTCGGTGCAGGTGGCGCTGGCGGCTTTGGTGGTGCAGGTGGCACAGGTTTTGGTGGCGGCTTCAATGTCTCTGATCTTTTTGGGCAGGACGCCACCAGTGGCGGATTCGGGGACGTCTTCGGCGGGATCTTCGGCGACGGCCCCTCCGCCGGTGCTTCCCGCAGCCGCTTCGGCGGGCGGGGTGGTCGCCGGACCCCGCGCAGCCGCGGGGCAGACGTGGAAACCGAGCTGACCCTCGAGTTCCGCGAGGCCACCAAGGGCGTGACCGTGCCGATTCGCCTGACTAAGCCCGAGCCGTGTGAAAGCTGCCACGGATCCGGCGCCAAGGCAGGCACCTCGCCACAGAATTGCGCCACGTGCGACGGCAGCGGCATGGTCAGTGAGAACAGGGGTGCCTTCGGGTTTTCCCGCCCGTGTGCAGACTGCTCCGGCACTGGCTCGGTAATTAAGGAAAAGTGCCAGGACTGCTCTGGCACGGGTCGCACAACCGAGACTCGCACGATCACCGTGCGCGTGCCTGCTGGTGTGGTCGATGGGCAGAAGGTGCGCCTGGCTGGACAGGGCTCGGCGGGGCAGCATGGCAAGCCGGCTGGCGACCTATTTGTGACGGTGCATGTGAAGCCGGACAAGATCTTTAGCCGCGACGGCGACGATCTGAAGCTGACCGTTCCCGTGAGCTATCCCGAGTTGGTGCTCGGCGGTGCGGTGACGGTGCCTACGCTGGCTTCCAAGGTGCGGGTGCGCATCCCTGCCGGCACGCAGGATGGCACCACACTGCGCGTGCGTGGCCACGGCGTGAACAAGCGCAACGGCGCCAGCGGCGACCTGCTGGTTACCGTCAAGGTGGCAGTGCCGAAGAACCTCGACGAGGGTGCGATGAGCGCGCTGCGCAAGTACTCGGAAGAGGAAAAGCGCTCCGGGTTCGACCCTCGTGAAGGATGGGAGGGCAACCGATGAGTGCAGGTAAGAACAGCGGCGAGCGCGAGGTCTTCGTGATCTCTGTCGCCGCGCGCATCACCGGAATGCATGCCCAAACGCTGCGTACGTACGACCGGATGGGTTTAGTGACGCCCCAGCGCACCAGTGGCGGTGGCCGCCGCTACTCGCGCGAAGACATTGAGCAGCTGCAGGAGATCCAGCGACTCTCCCACGAGGAGGGCGTGAACCTGGCAGGCATCAAGACGATCATTGCCCAGCAGAACCGGCTGGATGAGCTAGAGAAGGAAAACGCGGCACTGCGCCACCGCTTGGCGGAGATGCAGGCGCGTCTGGAGAGAGGTGAATCCGCCGGCGGTCGACCGCGCGGCGAGATTGTCCACGTGCCACGCTCTACCTCTGTGGTGCTGTGGGATAGGCAGAAGCGGCGGTAGGTGGGTTAGTCCCGGGTTACAGGCTGATCTGGCCCTTTACAGGCTGACCTGGCCCGTGACGATCAAGTAGAGGGCACCGATCGCGGAGGCGACGACGATGGTGCTGATGATCCACTCGAAGGTGTTGAATACGCGCCCGCCCGCCTTGACGCGGGTGGCTACATAGACCACCAGACCCGGCACGATCAGCAAGGTACCCAGCAGTACGAACTGTAGCTCGGCGGCGTACAGCAGCCACAGCGAGTAGGCGAAAGCCACGAAGCTGATGAGCAGGTGCATGCGGTTAGTCTTCGTGCCAACCTCGGGGCCAGAGATGTCGAACTTCGAACCCGCGTCCGGGTGCTTAAAACCGTGGCCACGGGTGGCCAGGAACAGCAGGTACAGGCTGGAGAACACGTAGGGCACCAGGTACAGCGAGGTAGCCAACTGCACCATCGTGGTGTAGGTGGACTCGTTGAGGTAGAAGACGATGATGAACGCCTGGATCACCACGGCGGATAGGAACTGCGAGACATACGGGGCACCCATGTCGTTGGTACGGCCCACCGCCTTCGGTAGCAGGCCGTCTTGAGCCATCAGGGTGATTGGCTCGGCGCACAGCATCTGCCAGGAGACGTAGGCACCGAGTACAGAGATGCACAGGCCGACGGAGATAAGCCCCGCGCCCCACGGGCCGACAACGTGCTCTAGGACGGTGCCCATGGAGTTGTCGCCCATCGCGGCGAGCTCCTCGCGCGAGACTACGCCGAAGGAGAGAAAGCTCACGGCCGTCAGCAGGAAGAACACGGCTACGAATCCCAGGAAGGTTGCCAGGGAAACATCCTTGCGGTGGCGCGCACGCTTCGAGTAGGTGGAGGCCCCTTCCACGCCGATAAAGGCCCACACGGTGAATAGCATCATGCCCTTCACCTGGTCGCCGAGCGAGAGCGCCTGGTCCTGATTCTCACCGAAGGTGGCGGCGCGGCCCCAGAAGTCGGAGGTAAACACGTCCGTGTTGAAGCCGAGGAAGGCCACGAGCACCAGGAAGGCCAGGATCGGCAGGATCTTGGCCACGGTGGTGATGACGTTCATGATTGCCGCCTGCCGCACGCCGCGGGAGAGCACCATGAAGATGATCCAGGTCAGTGCGGAAACGCAGATGGACTGCACTAGGGGGTGGTCGGCGCCGAAGATCGGGAAGAAGAAGCTCAGTGAACTAAAGAACAAGGTGGCGTAACCCACCTGGGCGATGATGGTGCCCAGCCAGTAGCCCCAGGCGGAGGCGAAACCGACGAAGTCGCCCAGGCCGGCGCGCACGTAGGAGTACACGCCGGAATCCAAGTGCGGCTTGCGTAGGGCCAGGGCTTGGAATACGTAGGCGATGCACAGCATGCCCACGCCGGTGATGCCCCAGCCGATCAGCGCAGCACCCGGCGAGGCGACAGACGCGATGTTCTGCGGCAGCGCGAAGATGCCAGCGCCGACGGTGGAGCCGATGATGAGGCTGACGAGCGTGCCCATACGGACGGTGCGTGGGTCGTCCTTAACCAGCACTTCGGCAGTGGAGGCCTGGGGGTGGTAGGCGTCGGCAGCCGTAGCTGCACCACCCAGGTTCGCGCCCTCCGAGGCATTTCGGTTAGATGGGGTATCCCCATTATTAGAGATATTCACGGTTAGTACCGTACAACGTCACAGGTAGTTTAAACCAACTGGTGTAGAAAACCGGCCCGCAGCATCGTTGGGCAAGCATGTATGGAGGATTGGCGAAGGGGGAGGCAGGGGCGGTATAACGATGGTTGCTTTGGACTGATTAAGAGGGGTGCCTCAATTGTTGGATGCTGGGTTGAACGCTGGGGCGGACACTGGGCTGAAGATTGCGCTAACTACGCCGCGGATCTTGATCCGCGAAATACTCGCCGGGCTGGTTGTTGGGTTGGCTTTGATCCCGGAGGCAATCTCTTTTTCCATCATCGCCGGAGTAGACCCGAAGGTTGGTCTTTTTTCCGCCTTCATTATGGCGGTCACGATTGCTTTCGTGGGAGGACGTCCTGCGATGATCTCTGCCGCCACGGGTGCGGTGGCGTTGGTGGTCGCACCAATTGCTCGGAACTATGGCATGGACTACCTCATCGCCACGGTACTGCTGGCGGGTGTATTCCAAATTGTGCTGGCAGTGTTAGGCGTGGCGAAGCTGATGCGCTTCATTCCCCGCAGCGTGATGGTGGGCTTTGTTAATTCTCTGGCCATTCTGATCTTCTCTGCCCAAATCCCAGAGCTGATTGATGTGCCGTGGTTGGTGTACCCACTGGTGGCACTCGGGATCGTGCTGCTGGTGTTCTTCCCAAAGGTAACTAAGGCGATTCCGGCTCCCCTTGTGTCCATCGTGGTGGTGACGGTGCTGGTAGTGGTCTGTTCCTTCTCTGTGCCGACTGTCGGGGATAAGGGGGAGCTCCCGCGCAGCCTGCCGGAACTGTTTATCCCGCAGGTTCCGTGGACCGTAGAGACTCTGCAGATTATTGCGCCGGTTGCCATCGCCATGGCGCTGGTGGGGCTGATGGAGTCTCTGATGACCGCGAAGCTGGTGGACGAGATTACCGATACTCACTCCAACAAAACGCGGGAAAGCTTTGGTCAGGGCGTAGCCAACATCGCATCCGGCCTCTTCGGCGGCATGGGCGGTTGTGCGATGATCGGCCAGACAATGATCAACGTGAAGGCGTCAGGCGCGCGGACACGCATTTCCACCTTCATGTCCGGTGTTTTCCTGATCTTCCTGCTCTTGGTGCTGGGGGATGTAGTAGCGATTATTCCGATGGCGGCACTAGTCGCGGTGATGATTATGGTCTCTGTTGGCACCTTCGACTGGCACTCCATTAAGCCTTCGACGTTGAAGCGGATGCCGAAGAGCGAAACCATCGTCATGGTGATCATCGTTGTAGTGGTTGTGGCTACTCATAATCTGGCGATCGGTGTGGTGATAGGTGTGCTCACCGCCAGTGTGATGTTTGTGCGCCGCGTGGCTCACCTCATCGACGTGCGCCGGGAAGTCGATTCGGACGAAGCGACCGTTCGATACACGGTGGAGGGGCAGTTGCTCTTTGCTTCCAGTAACGACCTAACTACTCAGTTCGAATACACCCTCGACCCGGATCAGGTGGTCATTGATTTCTCGAAATCCAACATCTGGGATGCGTCCTCAGTAGCGGCCCTGGATACCATTGAAAATAAGTACCGCCAACGCGGGAAAACGGTGGAGTTTGTGGGAATGAACGAGTTTTCTACCGCCTTCCACACGCGACTGACCGGTGAGTTGGGCGGAGAAGGTTAGGGGCGTGTCGATGCAGCCCGCTAGTCGTGAAACGGTTCTGCAAGTGGGGTCCCCCCACCCCGTGTGCAGCCTTGTGGTGCAGGCCACGGACCGTGGCGTGGTGGCCATCGAGTTCGCCAACCCGCAGCCAGGAAGTGGCACCGCCGAGGAATGGGGGAAGAGCCCGGCCTCTCAGCACCTCGAAGTTGCCGTCGACCAGCTGCGTGAGTACTTTGCGGGGCTCCGCCAGGCGTTTACCGTGCCCATCGACTTCACCCGCGCGACCACACCCTTCCGACGACGAGTCGTGGAGGCTCTGGCGCAGATTCCCTATGGCCAGACCATCACTTACGCCCAATTGGCCGCGGCGGCGGGTAAACCGCGTGCCATCCGCGCCGCAGCTTCGGCGTGCGCACAGAACCCACTGCCGATCCTGTACCCCTGCCACCGGGTGACTCGCAGCGACGGGAGCATCGGTGAATACCGGGGCGGGGCGGAGCTCAAGCAGGCGCTGCTGGCGATGGAACGGCGAGTTATGGAGCAGCGGGGTTTGGAGCGGCGGGGTATGGAACGGGGTTAGGCGCAAACGCGCCAGTCTCTGCTTGCTAGCGCGCATTGACCTCTGGCGACCACATGTACGAACTATGCGCGTCGGTCTCCCCGCGCTGCATAAGGTACAGGTCAAGGATCCGCCCCCATTCATAGCTACTCCAGCTGCCTGACTCTGAACCGAAGTCCGGCGCCGCCGGGTCCTTGCCGTGCACGCCGACATTCGGGGTGGTCGTCAATCGGATCATGTCACCCGGCACGTGTTCGTTGTACACCTCCCCGTGCCCGTCCTTAGCCTGCAGCTGCAGGTCGTTCGCATGCTCTGCATGCACGCCGGGGCTGCCCCAGAGTCGCACCTCATCCGCAGGGAGCCCATCGCCCCCTTTCGCCGCTGCCTCGCCAACGACGACTGAGCCGTAGCTGTAGCCCACCACCTGCAGTCTTGCATTGGGGTTCCGCTCGCGCAGTTGCTGTTGATGTTCGCGTAGCGCCGTCGCGCCTTCCTTCGCCGGCCCCATCGACAGTGCGCTGGCCAAATCCCCCGGCGCTGAGTAGCCATGCCAGGCCACCACCGCCACGTTCCTGCCGTGGGCCGCCGCGTCGGCCGCCGTTGATCGCGCCCACGCCTCGGTCCGTGTCAGGGCGTCCGCAGAGCTCGATCCCACGCCGCTGACCAGAGTAATTACTTCATCTGCGTGCTCCACATCGCCCACCGTCACCACTGGTCCGTGTGGAGTGTCTACTCGCTCCACTGGGGGTAGGGGCATTGGTGGGGGCGCCCCCTCGATCCCGCCCTCCCCAATGTCACTGCGCGGTGGCACGACCGCGCTGCTGATCGTGGATATGGTGCCGCCCGATGCACGATCCACCACACTGGCTAGCTTCAGTGCCCCGCGCAGGATGCCGGTAAGGGCCTGCGCGATACCCTGCGCCGTTCCGCCTATACCGGGGATGAAAGCGAGGTGTAGGGCGGAGACCTCACCATCCTGGTGCACCGACATTAACGCGCTATGGGCCAGCCCGACGACCATGCGAACCACCGACCGAGTCGGGTCCAGCACAGCGGCGTGGGTGTCCGTGACCTGGCCCACGGTTCTGCTGCTAAAACCGGCGATATCCAGCTGGTTGGCGGCGGAATCGGTGGCGTGGTTAGCTGCGTCTGCCGCCTGCCCCGACCAGTCCGCACCCCATGTGGCCTGCTCGCGTGCATTCGCAGCGTGGCGGGAGGCCTTGTCGCCGTTGTTTTTGAACAACTCAGCTGCGGTGCGCAGCGCCTCCACATTGGCGTGCTCGACGGCATCGACCGTTACTGTGCGGGTGGCGGTTGTCATCGGTGCCCTCCCGCCAGCGCGTGTGCGCCTTCGCCGTCGGCGGCGTTTACATCATCCGCGTACGCGGCGATGGTGCGGCTCATGTTTCCCAGCTGTCGGCCGTATCCCGTCAGGGAGGCATGGAGCCTGTCTGCGGCCGTTGCGACGGCGCGCGTGGTCGCGCCGCCCGGTACATCTGGCGCCGTGGCGGTAGCCACCGAGTAGCCCGCCGAGGCGCACTGCACCCCGTCTTCACCTATCTGTCTGCAGCGCCTGTGTACTGCCCCCGGGTTTAGATCCATCGTGTCTAGATAGTTTAGAAACCCCATTGTCGAATACTGCAATTTATTTCCCCCTGTGGATGCAACCTGTCTCTGAGGGGTGAGTGTAGGGAGGCTAGGGGCGCACACAAAAGAAAAAGTTCTCGTGGCTGTGGATAACTCAGGTTTATCCACAGGGCGGGTCGCGGGGTGGGTAGAAAGGGGGGCACGACGTCGGCAATGTCGCTAGGGTGGACGGTATGCGTATCGCTGTCATTCAGATGAAGGCCGAGCCGGACGTGGAAGCCAACCTGGCTCGCGTGCTGAAGTACATCGCATCCGGTGCGGCAAATGGTGCTGACCTGGTCGTTTTCCCGGAAGCGGCAATGTTTCCCTTCGATAGCGGGCGGCTGGATACCATCGCCCAACCGCTGGACGGGCCTTTCGCTCAGGCGGTGATCGACACGGCCAAAAAGCACGGTACTACCGCCGTCGTGGGCATGTTTACCCCGGCCGATACTGTGTACCGCACCCCGAGCGGGCAGTTGGTGGAGGAGCAGCCCAGCGATTCTCCGGAGGCCAACCAGTTCCGTCGCGTGCACAACACCCTGCTGGTTGCAGGGCCGGATTTTGTGACGCACTACGACAAAATCCATACCTACGATGCCTTCGGCTACCGCGAATCCGATACCGTCAAGCCCGGCAACCGTCGCGTGGTTATAGATGTCGGCGGCGTGGGTGTGGGCCTAGCCACCTGCTACGACATTCGCTTCCCCGGGCACTTTGTGGCCATGGCAGCGGCGGGTGCCAAGGTTATGGTTGTGCCCTCTAGCTGGGCGGATGGTCCGGGCAAGCTGGAGCAGTGGCGCGAACTCACCGCCGCTCGCGCGTTGGATTCCACCAGCTACCTCATTGCCGCCGGCATGGCGCGCCCCGGATCCCCGGAGCGCTACGGCACCGCCGACGGCCCGACTGGCATCGGCCACTCGGTGGCTATCGGCCCGAACGGCGCCCGCTTGGCGGAGACCGGCTACGCCGCCCAGGTGCTGACTATCGACATCGACCCGAACTACGTGGATAAAGTCCGAAAGTCCCTGCCAGTGCTGGATGGCCACCGCACGGACCGCGAGCTTGGCCTGGGAGTCGAGGTAGTCGGCGATATCGAAGAGCAGAAGCAGGCAACTAGCTAGTTATGTGGCGCATCGAAGCGCAACTGCTCGCGCTGCGCGCCGGCACGCAGGAAAGCCTGTACAGTGTGGCGCTTCATGTCCGGGCCACCCGTGATTAACACTTCGGCGGCGCGCCACGCTCCGCGCTCGGCGGCCACATCACCTACCAGTCCGCGCACCGTGTAGGCCTCGAAATCCTCCGGTGCGGGCTGGTTTTCCTGCACCACCAGGTACACGTCCAACCAATCGAAGGCATCCTCGAAGCCCAGTAGGCCTTCCCACTCGTAGAGCTCCTCCGGGTTCTGCGCGCCGTAGAAGAGCTGCACCATCGGCGGGTGTTCCTCCGACTGAATGAGGTCCAGCAGGATTGCCCGCACCGGAGCCAGGCCCGTGGAGCCGGCCACCATCACTACCGGCTTCTCGCCGGAGACCTGCAGGTCCCCGTAGGGATTTGCCAGCACCCACTGCTCGCCCGGCTGCGTGTCCTCCACGATTGCATGGGAAAAATTCCCGACCGCACGCACGTGGAACTCGACCAAGCCATCCTCGTTGAAAGGGATTGCCGGGGAGAGCACCCGCCATCGCTGGGGAGTGTGCGGAGTACGCACCTCCACATGCTGGCCGGGCCAGTACGGCAACGGCGGGTCCAACTGCGCACGTACCACCGCGATGGCGTCGCACGGGCGAAGCACCTCGAGCACCCGCGCGGCCGACGTGGCGGGACGGTCCGCCTCCTCGTCCTCGAGCGCGCCGTAGGCAAGCAGGCTACAGCCGAGGTTGATTGTGTCACTGAGCTTTTTTGTGACGCCAATATGTTCCCCAGCAGCCTCCACCAACGCGGACTCTAGCGCCGCGTAATGCTCCGCGCTCACGCCGAATTTACGGAAGTCCTTACCGGAGGCCACCAAAAACTTCGCCTGAAGGGAAGCAAACTCCCCGCCACGGGTGATGCCGCGGCGAACGAAGCGGATGGTGCGGTCTAGGTAGGACTCGTCCAGCTCCATCGTCTGGGAGAAGTCGGGGGAGAGGTTGGTGTAGTCGGCGCCGGTGACATGCGGGAAATGCACGGCCCGGGGCTTGAGGTTCATGGCGTGGAGTTTCTCGCGAGTGAGCTGTATGAGGCCGTGGCGATGTTCTTCGATGAGCGCGAGCAGCTCTGCGAAGGTGTATTCGTCTTGTGAAGAGTGGCGTGCCACGGATTCGACGTCTCCTTGCTCTCCAGGAATGGGTTGCCACTCATTGTGGCACCCCAACCTGTGAATTGGAACCTCCTCTACTGGAACGCCTGATTACCGAGCTGTTGCGGGGCGGTGTGATACTCGATCGGGGTTGCCGAGAAGTTGATCGGGTTGCGCACGCTGCGCATGCCCTCGACCTCCACGATCGGGTCCAGGCCTAAGGATTCGGCGAACTCGAAGGCCTGCTTGATGTTGTTTACCGGGCCCGCGGGCACTCCGGCGCTGCGCAGCTTCTGGAACCATTCCTGGGCGCTGGCCTGCGCTAATGCGCCCTCGATGATTGCGGCCAATTCGGCGCGGTGAGCGACACGGTCGCTGTTGGTGGCGAAGCGGGCGTCATCAATAAACTCCTCGAGCCCCAGCACCCGGCAGGTCCGGTGGTACAGCGAGTCGTTACCTGCGGCGATGGCGAGGTCGCCCTTCTGGGTCTTAAACACCTGGTAGGGGGCGATGGAGGGATGGGTGTTGCCCATGGCCTTGCCAATGACGCCCGCACCGACGAACGCGCTGGCCTGGTTGGCCAGGGAGGAAAGCAGAGTGTGCAGCAGGTTGATCTCGATGTGCTGACCCTTGCCGGAGGAGGCGCGGGAATGCAGGGCGGCCAGGATGCCCATGCCCATGTGCAGGCCGGTAAGTACATCGACGAGTGCCACGCCGACCTTCACGGGGTGGTCCTTTTCGCCATTGATAGACATCAGGCCACCGACAGCCTGCACCATGAGGTCGTAGCCGCCGATGTCTGCGCCCTTGCCGGAGCCGAAACCGGAGAGGGAGGCGTAAATCAGGCCTTCGTTGTGCTGGCGGAGTGTCTCGTAATCCAGCCCCATGCGCTGCATCGTGCCGGGGCGGAAGTTCTCCACGAGAATGTCGGCTTCTTCGGCGATACGACGGGCCTGCTGGCGGCCCTCGTCGGTGGAGAGATCGATCTCCACCGACTTCTTGTTGCGGTTTACGCCGGCGAAGTAGGTAGACATGCCTTGCGCGTTGACGGGTGGTGCCCACGAGCGAGTGTCGTCGCCAACGCCCGGGCGTTCGATCTTGATGACCTGTGCGCCCATGTCCGCCAGCATCATGGTCGCGTAGGGGCCGGCGAGGACGCGGGAGAAATCGGCCACGACGATGCCTTCAAGGGGGCCCATTTGTGCCTTTCTGGTTGAGGAGGGTTAAGGAGGGTTGAGGAGGGTTAAGGAGGGTTGGGGGGAGCGGGCTGCGGGGGTTTAGCGGAAGGCGCCCTTGCCGGTGAGAGCCTGGCCGATGATCAGCTGGTGCATCTCGGCGGTGCCCTCGTAGGTCAGCACCGATTCCAGGTTGTTGGCGTGGCGCAGCGGCGAATACTCCAGGGTGATGCCGGAAGCACCCAGCAGGGTGCGGCACTCGCGGGCGATCTCCAGGGCCACGCGGGTGGAGTTCAGCTTGCCGACGGAAACCTGGTGCGGGGCGAGCTCGCCCTTATCCTTCAGGCGGCCGAGCTGCAGGGCCAGCAAGACGGACTTGTTGAGTTCGACGGACATATTGGCCAGCTTCGCCTGGGTGAGCTGGTAGCTGGACAGGGACTTGCCGAATACCTCGCGGGTCTCGGTGTACTCAATGGCGGTTTCCAGACTGTCGCGGGCGGCACCCAGGGCGCCCCAGATGATGCCGTAGCGAGCTTCGTTGAGGCAGGTCAGCGGGCCGCGGAGAGTGTCGATCTTCGGTAGGCGCTGGGAATCAGGTACGCGGCAGTTGTCCAGCACGATCTCGCCGGTGATGGAGGCACGCAGCGAGAGCTTCTTGTGGATCTCCGGGGCGGTGAAGCCCTCCATGCCCTTTTCCAGGATGAAACCTGCGAAGCCGTCCTCGGTGCGAGCCCACACGACGGCCACGTCGGCGACGGGGGAGTTGGTGATCCACATCTTGGTGCCGTTGAGGACCCACTCGTCGCCGTCGCGGGTTGCGCGCGTCTTCATGGACGCCGGGTCGGAGCCCGCATCGGGCTCCGTCAGGCCGAAGCAACCCAGGTACTCACCGGCGGCCATCTTCGGCAGATACTTTTCCTTCTGTTCCTCGGAACCCCAGTGGTGGATAGCGAACATAGCCAGGGAGCCCTGGACGGAGACGAAGGAGCGCAGACCGGAATCCACAGCCTCGATTTCCATGCAGGCCAGGCCGTAGGCGACGGCGGAGGCGCCGGGGCACTCGTAGCCTTCCAGGTGCATGCCCAGGGCGCCGAGCTGTCCGAACTGCGGGCCGAGCTCCTTGGCTGGCAGGGTGCCGTTGTCGAACCACTCCTGCACGTTGGGCTTGAGGGATTTGTTGGCGAAGTCCGCCATGGCTTCTTGCAGCATGCGCTCTTCGTCGGAGAGCAGGCTGTTGAAAGAGGTGAGGTCGAGCGGTGAGGAGGTCATGCCAGTCAGTTCCTTACGTATATAAGTAGAGCAATACCGATTTGCGTACCATTGAGTCTAGGGGAAGTGATTTCGTTGCGAAAGGTTTTTGCGAAAACTTTTCTCGCTTCGCTTGGGAAAGTATGAGGTTTGGGGTTGCGTAAGGAGTAGCTCTGACTAAAATCAGGGTCATCAGCCCAAGCCGTTGACCCTCCATTGATCAGGAGAGTGCCGATGACTAGGGCTTTCATACTTCCGGGGGATTAGTGAAGGGGAGGAAGATGGGGGCTCAGTTGCCAGTGGTGACTGCAATCTTGGTAGACGGAGGGTTCTACAGGAGACGAGCCAGGCGGCTCTTTGGAGACAAAGACCCTGCTGAAAGAGCTAACGAATTAGTGGAATATTGTCGCCGTCATATCCGTACAGCAGAGGCAAACCTCTATCGAATCTTCTATTACGACTGTCAGCCGTCGGAAAGGGTCCTATTTCATCCGTTGACACAAGAGCAAGTCAATCTCGGTAAGAGTGAAGAGTTCAGGTGGAACTCTGAATTTCTCAAAGAAATCGTCAAGAAGCGCAAGGTCGCCCTCCGTCGGGGCGAAGAATTAGAGACGCAAAACGGCTACATACTGAAATCTGAGCCATTGAAGAAGCTGTGTCGCGGTGCGATGAGCGTCGATGATCTACGGCTTGAGGATTTCTATCTGGATATCACCCAAAAAGGCGTGGATATGAGGATCGGCCTCGATATAGCCACCATGGCAGAACGGGGTATTGTCACACAGGTCATAATGATTTCTGGGGACAGTGATTTTGTACCTGCGGCGAAGCATGCTCGACGTGCGGGTATTGATTTCATTATCGATCCACTATGGGCACGTATTTCGGATAGCTTAAATGAACACGTTGACGGCGTTCGAGAATGTGTAGGGCGTCCGCCCCTAAGCGAGGAAGATCCACTGCACGCCGAATTTTGTAAGAAGCGGCAACCACAGGATTCTGATGGCTTGGAGTTGTGACGTTCAGTAGCGAAACTAATTTTTTCGGCTATCGTTCTGGTTAGCTCTGCCGCTCCAAGCTGAAAGGAACCCCCGATGCCCGACGCGCCCCACTCCGAGTCCGCGCCGCGGTTCCCCTTTCCTATTGACCGGCAGCCCGGTAGGTCCCGCCACCGCACCGTGGATCGGATCGCGGACATTTTGGAGTTTGTGGCTCGTAATCCGCAGCCGCGCGGGCTCACGGACATTTCCAAGGCCATCGGCGCCCCGGTAAGTTCCACCCAATCCCTGGTGAATGGCCTGGTCGCGGCCGGATACCTGGAGGAACGGGATAAAGCCTTCCGCCTGGGGCTGGCGCCGTACCTGCTGAGCACCCTCGCCGGTAGCCGCCCCGTGGATCAGGTCACCCACGAGATGCTGGAAGACGTGGTGGAAGAGACGGGCTATATCGCCGTGTTGGCGTCATTGGTAGGCGACAATGTCTACTACCTCGACTATGCGCTGTCGGACCCCGAGTTCGAGTATCTGGCGCAGAACCGTTTGCAGCGCCCGCCGCTCGAGACGTCGGCGGGGTGGGCGATCCTCTCCGGGCTGGGGCACGAGCAGGTGTGGGGGATTCTTGCTGCGTCCGAGAGTTCGCAGGAGACCATCAATAAGTTCCAGCGATGGTACCCAGACATGCGCGCGACCGGCGAGTGCGTGGCCCCCGGCGTGGCCTTGAACGGCGCGGATGGTGTGGCCGTGCGCGTCGAGAGTCAGGGAGCGGCGGTGGCCTCGGTGTCCGTCATTGCCTCGACCGAGCAGATCGCGCGCGACGCGGAGCGGATTATTGAGGTTTTAAGACGCCACAGCGCCCGCTGGAACCGTTAGCGGCTTAAGCTGAGTTCGTCGTTGAAGAAGTGGCGGTGATTCGCCAGTCCTCTCCCTGGGGGAGGGCGTGCAAGATAGTTTCAAAGGCGCTGGAGATTAGTGCGGGGCGAAAGCTTTCCGCGTAGTACGCCTCCTTGGAAACCTCTTTTCCACCGGAGAATGCGGTGATCTTCCCTCGTTGCTTCATGTGGTGACGAGAGATGGTCTGTTCGAGCGATTTGACGGAGCTGGCCCAAGGTTCGTCCTGTTCATATGCGTTGACGCTTCGCTCGCAAGCGGAGATAGCTTCGATATCGGAAACTGAAGGTATGCCGAAGTCGGAAATCGCGCTCATACTGATGGAGTGGAGAGCTGAGAGCGCGGAACTTGGCAATGCGGAGTCCCACACGGCAAATAACGGGCGAAGAGGGAAGCGATCCTCTTTCGATCGCACGGTTAAGTGTGCGCGAATAGTCTGCAGATCTTCAATAGTGTCGTGGGTAGCATCATTAATTTCCCAAAGGCTAAGAGGGATTACCTTTCCGTCGGAATCGCCGGTGTAGGCAAAACCCAGGGATAATTCGGCCCAGCGAAACCGGTCGAAAAAGAGGTCGAGATCCACATTCTCTTCGGTGAAGGTGGATGCTTGCAGGATAATGTAGCGGTCTTTATACATATGGATCACACTCCACAAGGTAGTGTCACTTCGTATCCACGGCGCATTCCCGGGGGCCTTTTGCCCATAGTTCGATGCGGACGGCGTAATGATGCTGGCTTCAGAAGCTTTGGCCTGTGCAGAGGGGGGTATCGTCATGGGATGGGGCGAGAGATCGCGCGCGATGCGGAGCGGATTATTGAGGTTTTAAGACGCCACAGTGCCCGTTGGAACCGTTAAGCCGCTAACTCTGGCACCCACAGCACCAGCTGGGGCCACAGTAGGAAGGTCAGGGCGATGACCAGCATGATCACGACGTAGGGGAATGCTCCCTTGAACACGATCATGGGGTTGATACGTACGGCCTTCGAGACGACAAACACGTTCAGACCCATGGGCGGGGTGACCATGCCGGTCTCGGCCAGCAGCACGATGAAGATACCAAACCAGACCGGATCGTAGCCTAGAGATTCGACGATGGGCAGGGTCACCGGCACAGTCAGGGCGATGATGGCGATCTGATCCATGAAGAAGCCCAAGATCAGGTACACCGCGCCGATCAGAACCATGACCACTAGCGGGTGCAGGGAGGATTCGCCGATGGTGCTGACCAGCTTTGGGGTCACGCGCGTTTCGGTGAGGAAGTGCCCCAGCACGTGCGCGGCCATGATGATGGCAAAGATCATGCCGGTGGTCTTCACGGTTTCCAGCACAGTTTCGCCGAACTTCTTGGTATTCCAACGGCCCTTCGCGACTACCAGGACGAGGGCCGCCAGTACACCCAGTGCGGCGGCCTCGGTGGGGGTGGCAATGCCGGTGAAAATGGAGCCGACTACCGCCAGGAAGATCAGCAGCAATGGGGATGATTTCAGCAGCTGGAGGCCCTTTTCTTTGAAGGGAACTGGCTCGCCTTGTGGCGCACTGGAGCGATCCTTGAGGAAGCCGATATACATCACCAATACCAACCCCAGAGCTACAACCACGCCGGGGAAGAAACCCGCGACCAGGACATCGCCTACTGGAGCCTCTGCGGTAATCGCGTAGAAGACCAAAATGATCGAGGGCGGGATCATGGCTGCCAGCGTGCCGACCACCGCGACCAGGCCGGTGGCGGTGCCCCTGTGGTAGCCCTCGTCGATCATGCGGGTAGAGGACGTCTGCGCCAGCGTAGCCGCCGCGGCGGTGGAGGAGCCAGAGACGGCTGCGAATGCGGTGCCTGCGCCGATGGAGGCGATGGCGGTACCACCGGGGATGCGGCCGACGAGCGCCTTGGCGGCGTCAAAAACAGAATCGAGGAGGCCAGACATCAGCATCAGCTGTGCCATCAGGATAAACAGCGGCACGGCGGACAAAGAGTTGGAGCGCACGGCGGCAAACGGCGAGGTCTCCATCGTGGCGATGGCCAGTTCGATACCGCCGAGCGCAATGAGGCCTACGGTGGCCGCGCCGAAGATGGCGAAGCTGACGGGGACGCGCAGGACGATCAGCGCGACCAACAGCACAATGATTGAGAGCGCAAGCATGGTCTATACCTCTTCCTCGCCGGGTTCATAGTCGGTGTAGGGGCGATCCCACGGGGTGATGAGCTCCCGGAGGAAATCCAGCGCCGCCGCAAAGGCGCACAGCGCGGCGGCAATCGGCACGATCACGCGGTAAGTCCAGTCGGGGGTGGCGAGATCGGCCATGCCGGGCAGAGTGGCGTGGCCCAGCGAGAATGCCATGTACGTCTGGTTCCACCCGCCGATAAATACGAACACCATGGAAATAACCACAGCCAGATGAATGAGCAGCAGAGTAGTCTTTTGCGCTCGGAGCGGGAGCTTGTTGAAGAGCGATTCTACGGCGATATGTGTGCCTGTTCGATAGGTGGTGACCAGTCCAAAGAAGGCAGTAATGGGAAGTAGATAGCGCTCTGTGACGGAAATATTCCAGCCGAGGGGAGCACTGAAGAACTCGCGCGCAATGACTTCAGCGAGCGTGACGAGCCCCAGGCCCAGAATGGCCGCGCCGGCGATCCAGGCGCATACTCCGGAGATGGTGTTTTGTATCTTGTCGAAGCCCGGGTGATCCTCGGTGTGGTAGCCGTATTTGCTGCGTTCGGCGGTGCCGTGATGGCCGGGGTGGACGAAGTTGCTACTGGTCATGATTGCTCCTTCTTTGCTTCCGCTCGTGCTTTCGGATCGGTGACGCCCGCACCCGCACGACCTGCATGGCGCTTCAGCGCGTCCTCGAAGTCGTCGACGACCTGCTGGGCGGGGTGCCCCTTGGATTCGGCGACTTCGATCCACTTGTCCAGGACAGGCTGAGATATGTTCTCCCACTCCTTCGCCGTTTCGCCGTCGGTAACGTCGTAGAAGCGCACGCCGGCATCTTTCATCTTCTGCACCGACTTTTCACGGGCTGCGTTGAGCTCCTCGCAGACTGATTGCTGGGACTTGTCTGCCGCATCGGTCAGCACCTCTTTCTGCTGGTCGTTGAGTCGGTTCCAGGTGTCTAGGTTGATGCCGTAGAAGAAGGTGAAGTTGCCTTGTTGGGCGCCGTAGGTGCTGGCGTGGACCACGTCTTCTAGCCCGTAGGGGGTAATCGAGATCGGGCTGGCGAGCGTTCCTTCGACGGTGCCGCGCGACATTGCCTCGTACATGTCGCCGATGGGCATGCTTACACCTGCTGCGTCGATCTCATCGATCACGCGGTCTAGCGCGCCGCCCGTGGAGCGCAGCACCGCACCGTGGAAGTTGGCGGGGTGAGAGGGGTCTTTGCCGCCGGTCATCGCTTCGTAGCCTGGGATCGAACCGGTCCACAGCGGCATGAACTTCATGGGTTCGAGTTCTTCTTCATAAAGGACGCCCCCTGGTTTCACTAGATCGCGAAGTGCATAGGCGGTCACGCATGCATCGGAGCTAAACCCCGGAAGGTCGCCCACGCTACTGAGTGGAAAGCTGGAGCTGACGTAGGAGGGGGAGATGACCGCCATGTCGACCACGCCACTGCGGAGTACAGAGGGGATGTCTGCTTGCTTGCCCATCTGTCCAGAGGCGTAGTACTCGACGTCTATGGATGGGTCCTGTTCCATCCTGTCGAGGAAGGGCTGCGTGCCGCCCGTGCCCACGGGGTGTGTGAGTGAGTAGCTATCTGCCATCTTCAACTTGGCAGTGCTGCCTGGGGCATAAGGTTCGGTGGAGGAGCCCGAACAGGCGGTAAGCGCGCCGGGCAGCGTCAGTGCCAAAGCTGTAGCAGCTATGGCGGAGGCTACTTGGCGGGCGGGTGCTTTCTTCTTGCGGAGTCTGAGCATGATCCCTTCATCCCTTTTACGGATATATGTAGAGAACTTCCGATTTGGATAACTCTCATCTAACCCTCACTCCCTCGATGGAAGATAGATTTTGGATAGAAAAGTAGATCGGGGGTAAATATGTGGGGTAAATCACACTCATATACGTAAATTGAGTGGAATAGACTCAAGGCTGTGGTGGTTGAGTGAGGTGTACTCAAGTAAAGTCGGGAGCGTGAAACCGCGACCGGCATGAAGCCGTAGGAGGTAGATGTAGAAATGGCGAGCTTCAACCCCACCACAATGACCCAGTCTGCGATGCAGGCTGCACTCCAGGATGCCTCCGCCAAGGGCAACCCGGATATCCGACCGGCGCACCTTCTGGTCGCGCTGCTGGAGCAGGAAGACTCCATCGCCCTGCCCGTACTGCAGGCCGCAGGCGTACAACCGCAGGCAATCGCGACCAAAGCCAAGAACCTGGTCGCTGGATATCCGCAGGCCAGCGGTAGTGATATGGCGAACCCACAGTTCAACCGCGACGCGCTGAACGCGCTGACCGCTGCCCAGGAGCTGGCGGAGCAGCTAGGAGACACCTATGTTTCCACTGAGGTGCTGCTGGCCGGTATCGCCAAGGGTGATTCCGACGCCGCCAAGGCGATGCACGAGGCGGGCGCGACCTTCGAGGCCATCCGCGGCGCCTTCGAATCCGTTCGCGGTAACCGAAAGGTCACCACCGAGGAGCCGGAAGGCCAGTTCCAGGCACTGGAGAAGTACTCCACCGACCTGACTGCACGTGCCCGCGAAGGCAAAATCGACCCAGTGATCGGACGTGACCAGGAGATCCGGCGAGTCGTCCAGGTGCTCTCCCGTCGCACGAAGAACAACCCTGTGCTCATTGGCGAGCCTGGCGTCGGTAAAACCGCAATCGTCGAGGGTCTGGCCCGCCGCATTGTCGCTGGCGACGTGCCGGAGTCCCTGCGCGGCAAGAAGCTGATCAGCCTGGACCTGGGCTCTATGGTCGCCGGTGCGAAATACCGCGGCGAGTTCGAGGAGCGGCTGAAGGCTGTGCTGGACGAGATTAAGGAGGCCGAGGGCGAGGTCATCACCTTCATTGACGAGCTGCACACCATCGTCGGCGCCGGTGCGGGCGGAGATTCCGCCATGGACGCCGGCAACATGATCAAGCCGCTGCTGGCCCGTGGTGAGCTGCGACTCGTCGGCGCGACCACCCTGGACGAGTACCGCAAGTACATCGAAAAGGATGCCGCACTGGAGCGTCGTTTCCAGCAGGTTTACGTCGGTGAGCCGACCGCAGAGGACACGATCGGTATCCTGCGCGGCCTGAAGGAGCGCTACGAGGTGCACCACGGCGTGCGCATCCAGGACTCCGCGCTGGTGGCGGCCGCCACCCTGTCCGACCGCTACATCACCAGCCGCTTCCTGCCGGATAAGGCCATCGACCTGGTGGACGAGGCTGCTTCTAGACTGCGTATGGAGATCGATTCGCGCCCCGAGGAGATCGACAACGTAGAGCGTGTGGTCCGCCGCCTGGAGATCGAGGAGATGGCACTAGAGAAGGAGACCGACGCTGCGTCGAAGGACCGTCTCGAGCGCCTGCGCAGCGAGCTGGCTGACGAGAAGGAAAAGCTGGCCGGCCTGACCGCGCGCTGGGAGAACGAGAAGGGCAGTATCGACAGCCTGCGCGAGCTGAAGGAGGAACTGGATAACCTGCGCCGCGAGTCCGAAATTGCCGAGCGCGAGGGCAACTTCGCCAAGGTTGCCGAGCTGCGCTACGGTCACATTCCGGACGTGGAGAAGAAGCTGGCCGCGGCCGAGGAGGCTGTGGCTGAGCAGCAGGAAGGCATGATGCTGACCGAGGAAGTCACCCCCGACACCATCGCCGATGTCGTCTCCGCCTGGACCGGCGTGCCCGCTGGCAAGATGCTGCAGGGGGAGACCGAGAAGCTGCTGAACATGGAGCTGGTGCTGGGTGGCCGCGTGGTTGGCCAGAACAGTGCTGTCGATGCCGTGTCTGATGCGGTGCGCCGCGCACGTGCCGGGGTTGCAGACCCGAACCGTCCGACCGGATCGTTCCTGTTCCTGGGGCCAACGGGCGTGGGCAAAACAGAGCTGGCGAAGGCTCTGGCCGACTTCCTCTTCGATGACGAGACCGCCATGGTGCGCATCGATATGTCGGAGTACGGCGAGAAGCACTCTGTCGCTCGCCTTGTCGGTGCCCCTCCGGGATATGTCGGCTACGACGCGGGTGGTCAGCTAACCGAGGCCGTTCGCCGCCGCCCGTACACGGTGGTGCTGTTCGACGAGGTGGAGAAGGCACACCCAGACGTCTTTGACGTGCTGCTGCAGGTGCTGGACGAAGGTCGTCTGACCGATGGCCAGGGGCGGACCGTGGACTTCCGCAACACGATCCTAATCCTGACCTCGAACCTGGGTGCCGGCGGTACTGACGAGGAGGTCATGGAGGCCGTGAAGCGCGCCTTTAAGCCGGAGTTTATCAACCGACTCGACGACGTGCTGATCTTCGAGCCGCTGTCGTCTGACCAGCTGAAATCCATCGTGTCTATCCAGGTGGGAGCTCTTGCTGAGCGCCTTGCGGCTCGCCGTTTGATCCTGGATGTTACCGATGACGCCCAGTCGTGGCTGGCCGAGCACGGCTACGATCCTGCCTACGGCGCCCGGCCGCTACGCCGCCTGATTCAGAAGGCGATCGGCGACCAGTTGGCCAAGAAGCTACTGGCCGGCGAGGTGCGCGACGGCGACACGGTGCGCGTGGATATCGACGGCAGTGGTGAGGCTGACGCTGGCGTGACTGGTGCTCCGGGGCTGGTCATCACTTCCCTCGGGGTCGCTGATAGTGAGGTCTAAAGGTTGGTGACGGCTGGGGGATTGCCGGCGATATAAATATAAAAACAGCAGGGTCGTAAAAAGTGACGAGCGTCACTATATTGGCTGACAAAAGTTTCCCACTCCAAACATTCGGGGTGGAGCTTTTGTAGTTTCAATATCCCATCTCGTTACCGCAAGGAGCACTCTCATGACCATCTATGCTGATCCCGGCACCGAAGGAAGCCTCGTCAACTTCAAGGAGCGCTACGACAACTTCATCGGCGGCCAGTGGGTGTCGCCGGTCGACGGCGAGTACATGGACAACGTTTCGCCCATCAACGGTGAGGTGTTCTGTCAGGTCCCGCGCTCGAAGGCGGCGGACATTGAGAAGGCAATCGACGCGGCAGAGAAGGCTCAGCCCGGCTGGGGAGCGACCTCCGTACAGGACCGCGCAGCCGTCCTATTGAAGATCGCCGACCGCCTGGAAGAGAACCTAGAGATGATGGCCGTCGCTGAGACCTGGGATAACGGCAAGGCGGTGCGTGAAACCCTCGCAGCTGATCTTCCGTTGGCTGTCGACCATTTCCGCTACTATGCCGGCGCCCTCCGTGCCCAGGAAGATCGCACCTCCCAGATCAGCGAAGACCTCATCGCCTACCACTTCAACGAGCCGCTGGGTGTGGTGGGACAGATCATCCCGTGGAACTTCCCGCTATTGATGGCGGCGTGGAAGCTCGCCCCCGCTCTGGCTGCCGGCAATGCCATCGTGCTGAAGCCTGCCGAGCAGACCCCCGCCAGCATCCTGCTGTTCGCGGAGCTTATCCAGGACATCATCCCGGAGGGCGTGTTAAACATCGTCAATGGGCTGGGCACTGAAGCAGGCGCCGCACTGACCGCCTCTGACCGCATCGACAAGATCGCGTTCACTGGCTCCACGGAAGTCGGCAAGATCATTAACAAGGCGGTAGCGGAGAAGCTTATCCCCGTCACCCTAGAGCTCGGCGGCAAGTCTCCGTCTGTGTTCTTTAGCGACATCATGGACCAGGATGACAAGTTCCGCGCCAAGTGTGTGGAGGGCCTGGCTATGTTCGCGCTGAACCAGGGTGAGATCTGCACCTGCCCGTCCCGAGCCCTGGTGCAGGAAGACATCGCCGAAGATTTCCTGGCCTTGGCTATTGAGCGCGTGAAGTCCATCAAGGTCGGAAACCCTCTGGACACGGACGTCATGATGGGCGCACAGGCTTCCCAGGAGCAGATGGACAAGATCACTGGCTACCTGCAATCCGGCCCTGAGGAGGGCGCGCAGGTGCTGTGCGGTGGTGGTGTGAACGAGATCTCGGGCCGCAGTGGCGGTTTCTACATCGAGCCCACCATCTTTAAGGGCACCAATGACATGCGCCTATTCCAGGAGGAGATTTTCGGCCCGGTCCTGGCTGTGACTACCTTCAAGGACTTCGACGAGGCCATGCGCATCGCCAATGACACGGAATACGGTCTGGGAGCAGGCGTATGGTGCCGCAACGGCACCATCGCATACAAGGCTGGCCGTGCGATCCAATCGGGTCGTGTGTGGGTGAATAACTACCACAACTACCCAGCTCACGCGGCCTTTGGTGGCTACAAGAAGTCCGGTTTGGGTCGTGAGACCCACCTGATGATGCTCGCGCACTATCAGCAGACCAAGAACCTGCTGTGGTCCTATTCGGATGAGCCGTCGGGGCTGTTCTAGCTCTTTTCTTATGGACGCCACCCCAGCCCCCCACCGCACCGTACTTCGGTGCGGAAGGCCGGGGATCGGTCTGGCCGGAGTTTAGTCCGGCTGGTCGGCGATCTTGATATCGTACTGGACATCTTCGTCCTCGACAGTGTTCGCGGTGACGTCCACGGAGTAGGTGCTGCCGTCAATGTGGAGCTTGCATTCCAGCTTCGCGCCTTCCTCCGCTTTCAGGCCGTCGGGGCACTCGGCTTCGTGGGGGTAGTCGCCAACCTTTTGCTTTACGAGCTTAGAGATTTCCTTTTCCACGTCCTCCTTGGCAACCTTCTTCTCTCCACCAAGGCTGAAGTTGAAGGAGCAGGCGCTGAGGCCAGTGATGGCCAGGGTGCCGGTGAGTAGGGCGGCGCCGAGGCGTTTGGACAGGCGGGCAGAGGTGGAAGTGCGAACGTTGTTCATGTGGGAGTGGTCTCCTTCTCTCAGTGACGGCTAGCGATCCGTGGCATGTAATGCCGCGGGTCGGCGCTAAGTTCCCCCCTGATGGTGGGCTTTGTTGAATGCTGCTCAATGCACTGCTTAAATTTACCTAATTTTTAGTCAGATAGCTGGAGGGCGAGCACTGGAGCGGTGGCCGGGTGGAACGAGGAGGCGTCGATAAAAAGTTGCGATAAGCTACCAAGAACAACAAGGCGAAAAACATAGAACAGAAGAGGGGACGCTCATGGACTTTACGGTCTTTGACCTGCTGATGGATGTCGGCATGATTTCGGTGCTGCTGATTATCGGCACGTTTATGAGGCGCCACTTCGAATGGTTCCGTAACCTGCTGATTCCCGCGCCGATTACTGCGGGGCTGCTGGCTCTGATCTTCGGTCCTGAGGTGCTGGGTTTGATGCCCTTCTCCGGCGCGCTGGGAGATTACTCCACGCTGCTGATCGCCGTTGTGTTCGCCTCCATGCCGTACAGCATGACCTTTGCGTCGAACGATGCGTCGAAAGCGAAGAACATGTGGGGCTTTTCCACCTCCATGTTCCTCGGCCAGCGGGGGCTATTCATTCTGCTAGGCATCTTCATCTTCGGTCCGCTCTTCGACACTCCGGAGTGGTTCGGCATGATGTTGCCCGTCGGTTTCGTAGGCGGATTCGGTACTGCTGCGGCTGTCGGCGGCGCGTTTGGGGATCATGGTGCGGACGCCGCCATGTCCTTGGGCTTTACCTCCGCCACCGTTGGCACACTGGCCGCCATCATTGGTGGAATTATCTTCGCGAACTGGGGGCATCCGAACCGGTCGCACGTCCACGTTGCCGGAGAAGCTGCCATGGGAACTGCGTTCGGGTCACATTGAGGACGAGGAAAAACAGCCCTCGATCGGTCGGGCCACCACAAACCCCTCCTCGATCGAGCCGTTGGCCCTACACGCGGGCTTCATTGCAGTGACCGTCATGTTTGCCTACATCGGTCAGCAGATCATCGGGCACTTCTTCCCGGATGTGTCCGTGCCGCTGTTTGCCCTGGCCTTCGTCGTGGGTATCGGCGGCAAGGTATTCCTGCACGTCATCAAGCGACCGAAGTACCTGGACCAGCAGACGGTGAAGTCCATCTCCGGCGCGTCGACGGACTTTATGATCGCCTTCGGTATCGCCTCTATTAAGCCGGACGCAGTGGCGGACTACCTGGTGCCGCTATTGATCCTGTTCGTACTAGGCATTGTCTACTGCTGCCTGTTCTTCTTCGTCTTGGCTCCGCTGTTCTTCGGCGACCAGTGGCTCGAGCGCGGCATCTTCGGTTGGGGCTGGGCCACCGCGGCCGTGGCCACCGGTATTGCGCTGTTGAAGATCGTGGATCCGGATCTGAAGTCTGGCACCATGAACGAATACGGCATTGCCTATGTGGGCTTCGCGCCCTTCGAAATCGGCATGAACATCGTGGCTCCCATTGCTGTGATAGCCGGGCTAGCCTGGGGAATCGGCGGCATCGCAACCGTGGGTGCCATAGCGATTATCGCCTTCGCGGCGATACGGGGATGGTTCCCAGAGCGCACGGGTAGACGGCCAGGAAAGGCGACGGCGGGCGCTTAGTTCTACACTTAGCAACCATGAGCAACTCTTCTGCCCAACAGCAGCCCGCCAGCCCCTTCATCTCCGGCAAAGAGATGCTGGAAGCCTTCCAGCGGGGCGAACGAATGACCGTGATCGACTCGCACTGGGCGCGCACCGAAAACAGCGCCTGGGAAGCCTACGTGGGGCAGCACATCCCCGGCGCCATGTTCTGCAACCCCTTGATGCACCTGGCATCTATCCCGTCCCGCAGCAAGGGGCGCAACCCTCTACCCGAGCCGGAGCGGCTACAGAAGAGCTTCAACGATTGGGGAATTACGGATGGTCGCCCTGTTTACATTTATGACGCCGGCGCCAACCTCTATGCGGCTCGCGCATGGTTCGTTTTCCGTTGGGCAGGTGTGCAGAACGTCCGCATCCTCGACGGCGGTACCGGGGCCTGGGAGGCTGCGGGCGGCGATGTCGCAGGCGGCATCGGCGCGCTGCGTGGGCGCGGCAACGTAGAGGTCCGCCCGGGCAGCCTGCCCACCCTGGATCTCGACGAGGTTGAACAGTGGCGCGAGAAGCACGTCCTGGTGGATGCCCGCGAAAACTCCCGCTACACCGGCCAGAAGGAACGCTTCGACCATCAGGCCGGCCGTATTCCGGGGGCTATCAACATCCCAGTCAAGGAACTGTTTAACCACCACAGCGAGCGCGACAGCAGCGCCAGTGGCATGGTCAAGACTCCGGAGGAGATCCGCCAGGTGCTCGCCGGTTACGGCGTGACCAGCGGCGAGGATGTGTGCGTGTACTCCGGTTCGGGCCTGCACTCTTCGCTGTTCATTGCCGCCATGGAGCACGCGGGGCTGCCCGGGGCTAAGAACTTTGTAGGAGGTTGGTCTCAATGGTCCGCTTCCTCCTCGCGCCCCATCGAGCGTGACTAAAATGCGGGGGTATGGATCCGCACTCTTCCCAGGATCCCCGTAGGCCCGGCCTGCAGCGTGAACTGTCTGCACAGTATCCTTCAGCACAGTATCCCGTTGTGACCCCGCTGGCGGGGACCGCCGTTAGCCTGAGCTCCGTCCCCGACCCCGTCTTAGCCACTGGCACCATCGGTGCTGGTGTGGCCGTTATTCCGGACGCGGGCGTGGAGGTCGTGCAGGTGCTGGCGCCCATTGGGGGAGTGGTTAAGCGCGTGGCACCGAACATGTTCGTGATCCAGACGCAGCCGCTGCCCACCGCTGTGCGCCCCGATTCCGGCACCCACGCCGTCGACGGGCGGCATGCCGAAATGCTGGCCGACCAGCCATCGATCTTTATGCAATTGGGGGTGGATACGGGGCGCCTGAACGGGCAGGGCTTCGACGTCCACGTGCAGGAGGGCAATATTGTGCGCCAGGGAACCCCCGTGTGCACCTACACTCCCCGGGAGCTGGGCCGGATGGGGTTCGACCCGATAGTGATGGTGTTGGGGCTGCAGATGGGGGCGTCTGAAATAAAGATAGACGTGATCCCCGGCGAGCCCGTGATGGGCGGCGACAACTTGTTCTGGGTGTAAAGAGGTGTAAGGAGGAGTAAAGAGGCGTAAGGAGGAGGGACAGGCAATGGTGCGCAGGGTTTTTAGCATCCTGTCGGTCATCGGCATGGTTTTGGCGCTGTCGCGCGTGGTGGACGTGTTTACTCCGCAGCAGCTGCAGAACATTGCCGGGGTGTTTTTCCCGGTGCTGGTGGGGCTGCAACTGTGGCCGCTGGTGAATACGCAGCGCAATAGCTACGGCCACCGGCGCCACCCCGTCAATCGCCTGTACACCCTTCTGGGCAGCATCGGGCTGGTGGGAACGGTGCTGCTTGTGGTGGTGTTTTACCGGTATTCGCCGATTTGGCTGGTGATTCTGGCGGGCTCGCTGATGATTCTGGGGATCGTCGGCGCGGGCGTGCTGGCACTGTTCGCCGCCCCGTGGGATGACTGGTCCACCCGCCGGGGACGAGACGTGGACGATGATCTCTTCTTACGCAACGATGAGCCGGTAGAGGACGTGTGGGACAAGAGTTTTAGGGCCTAGGCGGGTCTACAGGCCGTGCTTGCGGTTGATTAGCCAGTGCATCGCCGCCGTCGGCACAATGCGGGAGAGCGGGAACGCCACCGGCGCCATCGAACCCGTTGCATACAGCGGCTTGGGGTAGGTGGCGGTGATGGGCTTGAGGATCTCCTCGGCCACGCGCTCGGCGGGGATGCCGTTGGCTTCGTTGTTGTCTAGGTTCTTCAGCATGGTGGCGAACTCGGCGGCATAGGGGCCGCGTAGATCCACGTACTTCGTGCGGCGCGCGGACAGACCGGTGTTGATGGACCCGGGCTCGACAACCGACATGCCCACCCCGAACGGCCAGACCTCGCGCCGGGCGGCGAAGGCGAATCCCTTGAGCGCGGCCTTGGAGGCGACGTAGCTGCTGCGGTAGGCCAAGGGGAAGCTGCCCAACATGGAGCCGACCATCACGATGCGCCCGGCTCCTCGCTGTCGCATTGCGGGAAGGATTTTCTGGGTGACGCCCACTTGTCCCAGCACATTGATGTCGAACAGACGGCGCAGGGCATCGCCGGGGAGCTCCTCCAGGGGGCCCGATTGGCTTTCGCCTGCGTTATTCACCAGCACAGTTGGCGGGCCGAAGCTTAAGGCGCGGGTGGCGAACTCGTCGATGCTGGCGGGGTCCGCGAGGTCGAGGGGGAGGTAGTCTACGCCCTCGATGGGGTCGGTGATGGTGTCGGGGTTGCGGCTGGTGCCGATGATGCGGGAATGGGTGCCGAGCTCCGCGAGCGCGGCTACGGTGGCGCGGCCGATGCCGGAGGAGGCGCCGGTGACAATCGCCACTCCCCCCTCGATGGCGGGCAGCGGGCTGTGAAAGCTGAGCGGGGTGGGGAGAATGCTGGAAATTTTTGCCATGCATATTATTTTGGCCGCTGGGCCGGGGGATGGGGGTCGGAATAAGATTTTCCCCATTAACAGGATTCTTTAGTGATCCGGCACACGCCCGCTATGATGTGAAGGAAAACTGCATACGTTTTTGCCGCTTGTAGCTGTGGTGGGAGAGGCTCGGTGCTAGCCACGCGCCGGCCGCCGACGGAGCAATTCCTCCCCGGGACACTCTCAGGCCCCAAGTACCGTCGCAGTGAGGCAACTCTGGAAAGACCTGCGCGCAGTCGTGTGCACGCGGGCGCCGAAGGAGAAAAGCCGGGTACATCCCCGGGTGAAGCTCTCAGGCACAAGCGACAGAGTGGGGAGGGCTCCTTGTAACGACCGTGCACTGTGCAACGACCGTGCATTTACGACCGGAAAGTCCCTAACAAGCCATGTCTACTGCAGCTACTCGCCGCAATTCCGCTCCCTTCGTCCAGCGCCACATCGGCCCGAACCAGGACGATACCCGGGAGATCCTCGATTACCTGGGCTACGAATCCACCGCCGCGCTAGCCGACGATGCCCTTCCGAAGTCCATCCGCCAGTCCGGCTCGATCGGCCTGCCGGAGGCGCTGGACGAGACGGACACCCTGGCCGCCCTGCGCGACTATGCCGACAAGAACGTGCAGAAGCAGCAGCTGATCGGTAACGGTTACTACGACACGATCACCCCGGCCGTCATTCGCCGCAACGTGGTGGAGAACCCGGGCTGGTACACGGCCTACACCCCTTACCAGCCAGAGATCTCCCAGGGCCGCCTGGAGGCGCTGCTGAACTTCCAGACGATGGTGCAGGATCTGACTGGCCTGCCGGTCGCCGGTGCCTCCCTGCTGGACGAGGCCACCGCCGTGGCCGAGGCCGTGCAGCTGATGGCCCGTGGCAACGCAAAGGCCTTCAAGAAGGGCGGCGTGGTGCTGCTGGATTCTTCCCTGCACCAGCAGTCCATCACCGTTACCCTGGCTCGCGCCGAGGCCGCAGGCATTCCAGTGGAGGTTGCCGACCTGGGTGACGACGAGTTTGCCGCCGAGATCGAGGCGCACGAGAACCTGGTCGGCGTTGTGCTATCCAACCCGGGCTCCACCGGCCGCGTGCGCGACGTGTCCGGGCTGATTTCCGCTGCGAAAAAGGCCGGTGCTTTGGTCACAGTCGCCTGCGACCTATTGGCTCAGGTACTGCTGACCTCCCCAGGCTCCCAGGGTGCGGACATCGCCGTTGGTTCCGCCCAGCGCTTTGGCGTGCCGCTGTTCTTCGGTGGCCCGCACGCCGGCTTTATCTCTTGCACCGAGGCACTGCAGCGTAAGCTGCCGGGCCGTATCGTGGGCGTGTCCGTGGACGCCGAGGGCACCCCGGCCTACCGCCTGGCTCTGCAGACGCGCGAGCAGCACATTCGCCGCGACAAGGCCACCAGTAACATTTGTACCGCTCAGGCTCTGCTGGCCGTCGTCGCAGGCTTCTACGCGGTCTGGCACGGCCCGGCGGGCTTGCGCGCCATCGCCGAGGGAGTGCACGCCCGCGCTACCGCTCTGGCTGTTGGCCTCTCCGAGGCTGGCCTGACCTTGGCGCACGATACCTTCTTCGACACCGTCACCGTTGACGTGTCTGGTTCTTCTCTTGGGGACGCCCCCTCGGCTCTGCGTGCTGCGGCAGAGGCAGGCTATAACCTGCGCCAGGTCAACGATTCCTACGTCGGCATCTCTGTGGGCGAGTCCACCACGGATGAGGACATCGCCACGCTGATCGAGGTTCTGGGCTCCCGCACCGGCGAGGTCTCCTCCGCCGGCTTCGACGTGACTGCCGGCGCATTGGGCGAGGCCGGCGTGCTGCGCGCGGCTGATGAGGAGATCCTGACCCACCCGATCTTTACCGCCATCACCTCCGAGACCCAGATGATGCGCTACATGCGCAAGCTGGCAGACCGCGACCTGGCGCTGGATCGCACCATGATCCCGCTGGGCTCCTGCACCATGAAGCTGAACGCGGCCGTCTCTATGGAGCCGATCACCTGGCCGGGCTTCGCGGGCATTCACCCGCAGGTCCCCGCCGAGCAGGCTCAGGGCTGGCTGGAGCTGATCGAGGATTTGGAGGAACGCCTGGCGAAGATCACCGGCTACGCCAAGGTCTCCGTCCAGCCGAACGCGGGCTCCCAGGGCGAGTTCGCCGGCCTGCTGGCTATCCACCGCTACCACCAGGCGCGCGGCGATGACCAGCGCGACATCGTGCTGATCCCGGCCTCCGCCCACGGCACCAACGCCGCCTCCGCTGCGCTGGCCGGTCTGAAGGTCGTGGCTGTAAAGAACGCCGAGGATGGCTCCATCGACGTCCCGGATCTGGAGGCCAAGCTGGAGAAGTACGGCGAACAGACCGCCGCCATTATGCTGACCTACCCCTCCACCCACGGTGTGTTCGAGGAGCAAGTGCGCGAGGTGTGCCAGAAGGTCCACGAGGCCGGGGGGCAGGTGTACGTCGATGGCGCCAACTTGAACGCCCTGGTGGGGCTGGCGCAGCCGGGCGAGTTCGGCGGCGACGTCTCCCACCTGAACCTGCACAAGACCTTCACCATCCCGCACGGCGGTGGCGGTCCGGGTGTCGGCCCGGTCTGCGTGGCCGAGCACCTGATCCCGTTCCTGCCGACCGACCCGAACGCCGACGTTATTGAGGGCGAGGCCGCCCTGCAGACCGGCCAGCCGGTCTCCGCTGCCCAGTACGGCTCGGCCGGTGTGCTGCCGATCACCTGGTCCTACATTGCGCTGATGGGCGACGAGGGGTTGACCGAGGCCTCCCGCATGGCTCTGGTCAACGCCAACTACGTCTCCCGCAAGCTGGAGGAGTACTACCCGACGCTGTACAAGGGCGACACCGGCCTGGTGGCTCACGAGTGCATCCTGGACCTGCGCGAACTCACGAAGGCCTCCGGCATCACTGCCGAAGACGTTTCTAAGCGCCTGATGGACTTCGGTTTCCACGCCCCAACCTTGGCATTCCCCGTCGCCGGCACCCTGATGGTGGAGCCCACCGAGTCGGAGGACAAGGAAGAGCTGGACCGCTTCATCGAGGCTATGGTTACCATCCACGGCGAGATCCAGGAAGTCATCGACGGCGACGTCACCGCCGAGCAGTCCGTTCTGCGCCACGCGCCGTTTACCGCTTATTCTGTTGTGCGGGACGACTTCGAGGAAGCTGTATCCGGTGGTCACTTCAGCCGTGCCAAGGCCGCATATCCGGTGGCCAGCCTGCGACACACCAAGTACTTCACGCCCGTGCGTCGTATCGACAATGCTTATGGCGACCGCAATCTCGTGTGCACCTGCCCGCCCCTGGAAGACTTCGCGATCAATGAAGACTAGGTATAGCTGGCGCTAGGGGCGTCCATAAAAGACGAGAAGAAGGAGAACGAGATATGACCGAACTTAAAAAGACCGCGCTGAACCGCGTGCACCAGAAGCTGGACGCGCGTTTTACCGACTTCGGCGGCTGGGACATGCCGCTGAAGTACAGCAGTGAGCTGGACGAGCACCACGCGGTGCGCAAGGCCGTGGGTGTTTTTGACCTATCCCACATGGGCGAGGTTCGCGTGACCGGTCCGCAGGCGGCGGAGTTTCTGGACCACGCGCTGATCTCCAAGCTGTCGGCCGTGAAGATCGGCAAGGCCAAGTACTCGATGATCTGCACCGAATCCGGTGGCATCATCGACGACCTGATTACCTACCGCTTGGGTGATAACGAGTTCTTGATCGTGCCGAACGCAGGCAACGTGGACAACGTAGTTTCCGCGCTGCAGGGCCGCACTGCAGGCTTCGACGTGGAGCTGAACAACGAGTCCGAGCAGACCTCCATGATCGCCGTGCAGGGCCCGAAGGCAGCAGCGGCGATGCTGGAGATCGTGGACAACGTGGTAGAGGCCCCCGAGGCATCCGGCGCGGGCGAGACCGTGGCAGAGGCCATCGAGGGGCTGGGCTACTACGCGGCATTCCAGGGGATTGCCGCAGGCCAGCCCGTGTTGGTTGCGCGCACGGGCTACACCGGCGAGGACGGCTTCGAGCTGATCGTCAATAACGACGGTGCGGAGTCTGTGTGGACCAAGGCGATGGATCAGGCAGCGCAGCTGGGTGGCCTACCATGTGGCCTGGCCTGCCGCGACACCCTGCGCCTGGAGGCTGGCATGCCGCTGTACGGCCACGAACTGTCGCTGAAGCTGACCCCGGTCGATGCTGGCCTGGGTATTCTTGCGGCGACGAAGTCGAAGGACTCTTTCGTGGGGCGCGACGCCATTGTTTCCGCGAAGGAAAAGGGCACCCAGCAGACCCTGGTCGGGCTGGTGGGTGAAGGTCGCCGTGCTGCCCGCGAAGGATACGAGGTGTTCGCCGCGGACGGGGAGAAGGCCATTGGTGCCGTGACCTCTGGTGCGCTGTCGCCGACGCTGGGCCACCCGGTGGCCATGGCATATGTGTCGAAGTCTGCCGTGAACTCCGGTGCGGCAGCCGAAGGCGCGACTGTGGAGGTCGATATCCGTGGTAAGCGCTTCGAATACAAGGTCGTTGCGCTGCCGTTTTATTCCCGCGAGAAGTAAGCGCGAGCCCGTGTGCGGGAAACTCGCACGTAGCGAAAGCAACGCAAGGTAACACGAAAGGGGTTGTCTGCCCGCTGGTGTAAAGTTTGGGCAGACAACCACAGAAGGTTCTATAAGAGAGGCCAAGAACAATGACTGCACTGCCGACTGATTTTCTGTACTCCGAGGAGCACGAGTGGGTTAACACCTCCGCTGTAGTGGAGGGCGAGACCGTGCGCGTGGGTATCTCCCACATCGCCGCCGAGGCTTTGGGCGACATCGTCTTCGTCGAGCTGCCTGAGGTTGGCTCTGAGGTCGAGGCTGGCGAGGCATTTGGTGAGGTCGAGTCCACCAAGTCTGTGTCCGACATCTACGCACCGGTTTCCGGCGAGGTTGTCGCTGTGAACGAGGCGCTGGAAGACAACGCTGGTCTGATCAACGAGGACCCCTACGGCGAGGGCTGGCTGTACGAAGTTAAGGTGACCGAGTCTGGCGACCTGATGGACGCTGAGGCTTACCAGGCCGCTAACGAGTAAAACAGGCCCTTGGTCGGTTCCATTTTCGCGTTAATCCTCGGCCTGGCCCTGCTGGGCCTCGCCGCGTGGTTGCTGCTGCGCGCAAAAACGGACGTAGGCGCAGGTGTGGGCTCCGGTGAGATAGTCGAGCGCGCCGAAAGCGCCGAAATCGCCGAAGGTGCCGGGCACGCTGAAGGCGCCGGTATCTCTGAGGAGGGATGGTCCGCGGAATGGGACGGCCCGCAGTTTGATGGGTGGTCCGGGGTCGAGGAAGGGCCTAACTCTCAGTACGACGAGCTGGGTGAGGGCTGGTCTGAGGACTGGGACTACGAGGAGGCCGAGTCTGCCCAGGAGGCAGGCGCTGTGGAGGGCGACACCCCGGAAGGTGGCGGCTTTGCCAGCGCCGACCTTGAAGGCTCCCAGCGTGCAGGCGCCACCGAGAATTCGGCGCCGAGGCTCGAGCCCGAAAGCTCCGCTTCAGGAATGGCTGCTTTCGGTTTTCCCCGGAGGCGGCGCCGCCAATGGGCGGCCGACAACGGCTTCGAGTACACGAAGGAAGACGTAGAGGTCGCGCGAGCCTGGCCCATCGCCATCACCGGCGACCACCAGCGCGGTGGGCCGACGCTGCGCGAGGTCGTTAGCGGCTTTGTCGACGGGCACCAGGTACACATCGGCGACCTTGGCTCCTCCACGCTAATGGCGATGCGCCGAGTGGAAGAATCCCCAGTTCAGGTGCTGTATTCCTCTGGCGGTGCGCAGCCGGCAGGCATGCGCCGCACCGACCTTTTGGACCAGCCACCATTCGCGGCGTACACCACCGACGTCCGCGCACTGGACCGCATGTTGGATGCCCGCGTGGAGGACGCGCTGGCGGCACTGTCGCAGGTCGCAAGCGATGTGGCGTGGGGGCAGAACTGGACGGTCGTGCGCGTTTCCCGCAAGCTCGACTTCCACGTGTGGGAGGAGATCCTGCCGCAGCTGCGCTCCCTGGTGGATGCCGCCATGGTGCTGCCCCCGGCCCAGACCAGCGCACCGCTGGAGATGCTGGTGGCAGACCAGTTGCGCCCCCTGCCGGGTGGTCCGCTGCAAGTGCACACCGACAATCCGGTGAACCAGGAGGAGATCGAGGAGCAGGCTGCCGAGACGTCCTCTCGCCGCGCGGCACACCTGCGAGCAGTGCCCGACGGCAGCGCGGATGCGGATTCTGGTACCCCAGCGCAATCGAAAACTGCTGCTTACACGGACGGCGGTGATGCCAGCGCCACCGCCGAGGAAGTCGCTGCGCACGCGGAAGTGCCCAATCCGGAGCGCCCGGACATTACCCGCCCTGCCGAGCCGGTGGCCTTTCCCTCCCGTACGCACACGCGCTGGGAGGGCGGCGATACGGACAGCTTCGATAGCTTCGCCGTGGGCGACTACGACGATCCGACGGAGGATGACGACCTCCGCACGGGCCGTCGGCGCCGTCGCGACGGGGGCATTCCTCGCTTGGGTGAGGATCCCGAGCACATGAGTTCGCACTCTTCGCAATATGCGCAGGTGATCCGCGTCGATGCGGAAGAGGCCACCATTTTCGAGGAAGTCGAGGAGACCAAGTCCACTGCAGTGCGCCTGTCTCCTGTGACTCAGCGGCGGCGAAGCGGTGGGCGTCATCGGGCACCAGAAGCACGCCACGCCCGCCCCGAACCCATCGAACCGATCGAGTACGAAACCGTCGACGGCGAGGTCGTCGAGGACGACCAGAAGTAACAGCAGTGCGTAGACGCAGTGCACAGATAAGGCATAGACAAGAAGGAGAAACCGCAATGATCGATGAAGCTAAGAAGCAGCGCCTCGCGGAGCTCGTCAAGGAGCTGGCCGTGGTGCACGGGCGCGTGACCCTGTCCTCCGGCAAGGAGGCCGACTACTACGTTGATCTGCGCCGCGCGACGCTGCACCATGAGGCCTCCCCGCTGATCGGCGAGCTGCTGCGCGAGCTGACCGCCGACTGGGATTACGCGCACGTTGGCGGCCTAACCCTTGGTGCGGACCCGGTGGCGACGGCGATTATGCACGCAGGGTCGGCTGGCGCTGGCGAGGCTGCCGGGCGTACCATCGACGCCTTCGTCGTGCGCAAGGAAGCTAAGAAGCACGGCATGCAGCGCCGCATCGAAGGGCCGGACATTGAAGGCAAGCGCGTGCTGATCGTGGAAGACACGACCACGACTGGTAACTCTCCGCTGACTGCCGTTTCCGCAGCGCGCGAGGCTGGCGCAACCGTGGTTGGCGTGGCCACCGTTGTGGATCGCGCGACCGGCGCCAAGGATGTTATCGAGGCCGAGGGAGTCGAGTACCGCTCGCTGCTGGGCCTGTCCGACCTGGGGCTTTCCTAGGTATTTTTGATGACGCCCACTTCCCCCGAACAACACGACAAGCCCGGACCGACGGAGTGGCTGGAGCATCCCCGCGGAGTGCGCAGCTGGGAGGATGAACACCCCGACCAGCCCCGACCAACTGATCCGCGCTTTGACCCCGAGCTGCTGGATGCCGGGGACACGCGCAACGTGGTGGACGCATACCGGTACTGGAAACAGTCGGCGATTGTCGAAGACATTGATACGCGCCGGCATGCGCTGCACATCGCCATAGAGAACTTCGAAAACGACTCGAATATCGGCACCGTCGTGCGTACTGCGAATGCCTTCGCGGTGGATACCGTGCATATCGTCGGACGGCGGCGCTGGAACCGGCGGGGAGCGATGGTTACCGACCGCTATCAGCACTTACAGCACCACGCGACGGTCGGGGAGGTGCTGGAATTCGCCACCCGGGAGGGGCTGGTTGTGGTGGCGGTGGATAACACGCCGGGGTGCGTGCCGCTGGAGACGGCGGAGCTGCCCGAGCGATGCCTGCTGTTGTTTGGCCAGGAGGGGCCGGGTGTGACCCAGGAGGCGCAGGAGGCTGCGCGGATGACGGTTTCCATTGCTCAGTTTGGTTCGACGCGGTCCATTAACGCCGGTGTGGCTGCGGGAATTGCGATGCATGCGTGGATCCGCCAGCACGCGGACTTGTCGCAGGCCTGGTAAATGAGGTGTCTCCAGGTCTGGTAAATGAGGTGTCTCCAGGTCTGGAATGTGGGGATTTCGTGAGCCTGGAAGGTGGGAGGGGGCTAGGCTTTGCTGCCCTACGGACTGTGTTTTCCCGTAAGTGTCGGAAAAGTGGTAATTCGTGAATTTGGGCATTAGCCTCCAAACTGTAAAAACTCTCTGACCTGCATGTTTGCGTAAATAGAAAGTATTGCCATTAACAAATTGCAAGCTTTGCGACATTTGACTGCTGGGTAACGGCATTTGGTAGCTGAGCCGCGGTTTTTGGGTAGTGGGAAGCGGGATGTGGGAGATGAGCTGCGGGATTTGGCTGGCGGGCAGCGCAGTTCCGGAGGAGGGCTAGACTGTTTTGCAGAGCGCTAGAACCGAGTGAGGTGTGCAGAGTGTTTAATCTTCCCGGCAAAAAGAAGCGGGGTAGCAAGTCGTCGCAGGTAGTAGACATTTCTGCGGCGGCGCAGGGGACTGTGGCTGGGCAGGCAGCAGAGGCCGCTGAAGCCTCGCCAGCAGGATCCTCCAATCCCAACCAGGAGCTCAGGGATCGCTGGGATCACCGCGCTGACCTCGCCTATCAGGCGGTGTATGAACGTCACGCCAGCCGCCTCTGGGGAATCCCGCGCACCACGCTGGGCATCATCGCCTGGCCGCCGACCACCCGCGACCGGATGTTTGTCCGCTGGCACTACTGGTGGCAGGCGCACTACATCGACAACCTCATCGATGCTGCCATCCGCCGCCCCACGCACTCCCGGATTTATGCGATCCGCCGCCACCTCCGGGCCATGCGCATCCGTAACCTCAGCCGCCTGACCGCCAACCACTATTACGACGACAAAGCTTGGCTGGCTCTGGCTCTGCAGCGCGTGGCAAACACTCCCAAGATTCAGGCGAAGCTCGGCACGCCCCGCGACTTGGAACCGCTGGTAGAAAACATTTTCGAGGGCGTGGATAGCCTCACGGGCGTGCTGCCCTGGCGCACGCACGAGACCTTCTATAACGTCCCTACCAACGGCCCCGCTGCTATCCTCGCCGCGCGCAATGGCGACATTGAGGTTGCCGAGCGCCTGATCGACTGGACCTTCGACAACCTCATCAACGAAGACGGCCTGGTCATGGACGGTATCCACATGCGTATGGCCGGCCCGGAGCCCGCGACGGCGGTGCATCCTTATTGTCAGGGCGTGATGATCGGTGCACTCGTGGAGCTTGCCCTCGCACGCAGGCGTGCCGCTGGGGCGGGCGATGAGGCGATCTCGGAAGTGGGCGTCAAAGAAATAACCCGTATCCATGGCCTGCTTCGCGCGATTGAGGCGCACCTGACCGACCGCGGCGGCGCGATTAGCGTGCGCACTGGCGGGGGCGATGGCGGACTGTTTAATGGCATTCTTGCGCGTTATCTTTCTCTGGTTGTTGAGTGTTTGCCAACGCCCGGTCGGCATGGCGCCGAATCTGTGGCCATGGCTCGGCGGATTGTGTTGGCGACAGCCGACCAGGTGTGGCGCTACCGGCTAGAGGTCGATGGGCTGCCGGTGTTCTCTGCCGACTGGTCGAAGGATGCGACCATGCCGCAGGCCGGCGGCTTGGTGGGGGCAACGATTGCGGGGGCGGTGGCCAGCTCCGACATTGCGGAGCGGGATCTGTCCGTGCAGTTGTCCGGGTGGATGCTGATGGAGGCGGCGGCGCGCACCATCACGGCTGACGGTTAGGCCGGACCGGAGGCGGCTGTCGGTTGCGCCGGAGCGGATGCCGGGAGGAGGACGGTTGCGCCGGGGGAGAAGGGGGAGACCTTGGCGGAGTGACTGCACGGCGTGGGATTTGTCGGCATAATTGTTGGCGGAGACCAACCTGCCTTACCCAAGGATTCGAAGGAGCATCGAAATGCCTATTGCAACCCCCGACGTCTACCGCGACATGCTGGACAATGCGAAGGAGAACGGCTTCGCATACCCCGCCATCAACTGCACCTCTTCTGAGACCATCAACGCAGCTCTGAAGGGCTTTGCGGATGCGGAGTCCGACGGCATCATCCAGTTCTCCACCGGCGGTGCCCAGTTCGGTTCCGGCCTGGCTGTGAAGAACATGGTTGCTGGTGCGGAGGCTCTGGCTGCCTTCGCCCACCAGGCTGCGAAGCACTACGGCGTGAACGTTGCTCTGCACACCGACCACTGCCAGAAGGAAGTTCTGGACGAGTACGTTCGCCCGCTGATGGAGATCTCCCGCAAGCGCGTGGAGGCAGGCGAGAACCCACTGTTCCAGTCCCACATGTGGGACGGCTCCGCTATTCCGATCGACGAGAACCTGGAGATCGCCAAGGGGCTACTGGCGGACGCGCAGGCTGCGAAGATCATCCTCGAGGTTGAGATCGGCGTTGTCGGCGGCGAGGAAGATGGCGTGGAGGCCAAGGCTGGCGCCAACCTGTACACCACCGAAGAGGACTTCCTGAAGACCGTCGATGCTCTGGGCACCGGCGAGAACGGTCGCTACCTGCTGGCCGCAACCTTCGGCAACGTCCACGGCGTGTACAAGCCCGGCAATGTGAAGCTGCGCCCGGAGGTTCTGGACATGGGCCAGAAGGCTGCCGTGAAGAAGCTGGGTCTGGCCGAGGGCGACAAGCCGTTCGACTTCGTCTTCCACGGTGGCTCCGGCTCCGAGAAGGAGAAGATCGAGGAGGCGCTGCGCTACGGCGTGATCAAGATGAACGTTGATACGGATACCCAGTACGCGTTCACCAACCCGGTTGCACGTCACATGTACACCAACTTCGACGGTGTGCTGAAGATCGACGGCGAGGTCGGAAACAAGAAGGTGTACGATCCGCGCTCCTACCTGAAGAAGGCTGAGGAAGCGATGTCCGTCCGCGTGGTGGAGGCTTGCAACGACCTGCACTCCGCCGGCACCTCCGTCGCAAAGTAAGCCTCGCTGGAGCCATGGCAGAACAAATTCGTCACAGTCGAGATCTCTTCGGCGCAGAGCACCCGGAGGTGCGCCTGCCGCAGGAACTGGCCAGCTCCGTTCCAGTGGAAGGTGCTGCAGGTGCTGGCGGTGGTGCAGGCACTGCACAGTCGCGGGAGTCGCTGGAGGCCGCGGTCTCTAAAAACCTGAAGGATTCCGGTGCCTGGGCCGCCCTGGCTGAGGTTCTACTGGCCGAAGGACAGCCCGTGCAGGCTTACGCCTGTGCTCGCACCGGTTACCACCGCGGCCTCGATGCCCTGCGCGGTAATGGTTGGCGTGGCACCGGGCCGGTGCCGTGGAGCCACGAGCCGAACCAGGGCGTGCTGCGTGCCATCGGCGCGTTGGTGCAGACTGCCCGCGCCCTCGGTGAGGACGATGAGGTCGTGCGTTGCCTGAACCTACTGCACGACTGCGACCCGGCAGCGGCTCCGGCCCTGGGGCTGGATGGTGCCGCTGCCTCTTCTACTGAGCGCTAGTGATCCCCCTGCAATAGGACATTGAACAAACGCCGTTCTTTCTCCCAGCCGACGCCCCACCCGGTGGCGCACCGCAACCTGTGCATAGCCGCAGTCGTGGTGGCGATCGTCTGGATGTCCAGCATCCTCTGGCCCGCACAAACCACCGCATCGTGGCCCTTTGTTGCGGAAATCCAAGCCAGCGCTTGGGTCGCCGGGGTGCTCGCTGCGGCGGGCATCGGCATCCTGCGCTCTATACGCCGCGCGGCGCTGTGCGCGGTGCTCGCTGTGCTGGCGGTCTTGATCGTCCCGCGCGTACCTGCCCCCAATTTTTCGGACGCCCACAACTCCACTCGAGTATTTTCCCTCAACACATACTGGGGGAAAGCTGACGATAAGCGAATCGCCCGTGCGATTGAGGAACTTAAACCCGACGTCGTCTTCCTCTTGGAAACGAATGAAGAGGAAGTGGATAGCGTGGCGGAGGAAACCGGCTATCTGCCTTTGACCAAGCCGCGACCTGGCAACGATCGGGCGGATAATGTCGTGGGCTTGGTGTCGGCGTCATATAAAGAAAAAACAGGGGCGCACGGCAACATGGTGCGCGAACTTACCCATTTCCAAACACCCCGGGTGAACGCGCCACTGCATGGCAACAGCGAGTTCGTGGGTGTGCACGCAGTGGCGCCGATCAAAGAGGATCGTACGGCGTGGGAGCGCGACCTGGCGAACTTGAGTGGTTGGGCCAATTCCCGGCGCCATCTGGTGCTGGCTGGCGACTTCAACGCTACGCGCAGCCACCCGCGCTACCGCGATTTTGAGCTCAGCGACTGCACCGGGCACCTGGCGCACACGCCGACGTGGCCGGCGGTATTCCCGGTGATTCGGCTGGACCACATCATGACCACTGGCGAATGTCTGGGTGGCGGCACGAAGCGTATTATCGGTACCGATCATCTGGCGGTGTGGGCGGACGTGACCACCTAAACTGGCGGGCATGGCAGAACCACAACGGCGGCCACGAACCGCGAAAGAGATGTGGGGCGAGCCGGCCAACCGCCTGCGCCCCGGCGTGCGCGCAGCCGCACGTAACCTGCGGCGTATCGCGCCGGTGCAGGGTGCAATCCGCGTGCGCGAGGGGTTGGTCTTCGCCATCCAGTGCGCTATCGGCGCGGGCCTGGCGCTGCTCATCGCGGAGCAGATTTTCGACCACCAGCAGGCTTTCTTTGCTCCCATCGCAGCGGTGCTGAGCTTGGGGGTGAGCGCTGGCAAGCGCCTACGCCGCGGGTTCGAGCTGGTGCTGGGCGCCTCGGTGGGAGTGGGCATCGGCGACCTGGTGATAGGCAACATCGGCAGCGGTTATTGGCAGGTGTCGGTGGTGGTGCTGGTCGCTATTTTGGCGGCGACGTTTGTGGATAAGTCGGTCTCCGTGGCGTTCCAGGCCGCGAGCTCTGCGGTGCTGGTGGCAACGATCCTGCCGCCGGGATCCTCGGGTGCGCTGGACCGCATGATCGACGCGCTGATTGGTGGCGTGATCGGCATTTTGGTGCTGGCGCTGGTGCCGAATTCGCCGTTGCGCCCGGCCCGCCGGGAGGTCTCTACGTTGATCTCCAAGGCATCGTTGGTGCTGGACGACGTGGCGCAGGGGATGGAGGAGCGCAAGCCCGAGAAGATCACCAAGGCCCTGGAGATCGCCCGCGGCACTCAGACATACGTGAATGCGCTGCTGACGAACGTGGGCGGCGGGTCGGAGGTGGTGGCGGTCTCGCCGATCTACTGGACGGCTAGGCGGCATGCGAAGTCTATGAACCGCATTCTGGTGCCCGTCGATAACGTGATGCGCAATGCGCGCGTGCTAGCGCGCCGGGCGGAGATCATGATGAACGACGAGATCGAGCCGCCGGGGGAGATGATTGAGCTGATGCGTGGGATCTCTAACGAGCTGGGCCACCTGGGCGCGTTGTTCGCGGAGGGTGGCACGCGCGGTACGCGCGACGAGGCGGTGGAGATCCCAGAGATCGTGCGCGCCCTGCAGAAGCTCGGGGCGGCGGCGGACCTGCGTATTGCGGATGGGACGGGCCTGTCGGGCACGGTGGTGTTGGCGCAGTGTCGCTCGATTATTGTGGACGCCCTGCAGGTCTGCGGTTACTCGCGTGAGTCGGCTATGGCGTTTCTGCGGCCGACGGTGGATAGGCCGTGGCAGCCGCCGGAGGTGTGGGACGAAGAGGAGTAGTGGGAATGGGGGTTGATAAGGAAATGGGGGTAGAAATTAGTAATAGATTAAGAGTGAATATGAATACAGGTGGAACTTCCTGGGGGGTGGGCGTAAATTCAGCAATGAATGACGCTTCTGTCGCGTCATGCTTTCGGATTGACTCACTCTAAATTGAGGAAGCACTTATGATGCACCTTCGCTCTCGCCGCGCAATGATCGCTGTCGCGGCATCGGCCAGCATGATCCTGACCGTGTCTGCGGTTCCAGAATCTTCACTGTCCCCATCCGCTGCCCAGGCCGCGACCGCCAACAAGACGCAGGATACGAACCTGGATTTCCGCTGTAACGTCTATGCCGCTGGCGGTAAGGGAAACGTGAACTATGACATTTCGACTGGCATGCACGTGACAATGCCTGAGAGCGTTGCCCTGGGCGAGGAATTTGATGTTTCGATCAAGATCGATCCGGTGTCTATCGTAAACGAACAGGCTGGTTTGGTGCCCGGACAGCCTAGCTTTGAGGAAGGTAATACCAAGGCGAATAGGATTCGTTTCGCTCTTTCCGCAGACGCAGAACTGGTCGAGTCCAATCTGTCGGGAACCACGCTGAATGGTCGCCTCCTGGAAGTCTATGGGATGATGCAGCCCAGCAAGTCTGGTAGCAAGGTTACGATTAGCTACCAGGAGCTCAAGCTTAAGCTCAAGGCGAAGAGCTCGGGGACCCTTGCAGTCCAGACCCCGAAGAAGTACCCGAAGCTGGATAACCTGGGGCGTGTTAGCGCAAGCAACATGGTTTGGGGGCAAGGTATCGCTGGCAAATTGTTTTTGAAGACCCCAGGACTGAAGGTCACCTGCATGACCGATCAGTTCAAGCCCCTGGGCTCTACTCAGGTGGGAAAATTCGCTGAAGTCAATGAACCCAAGTACGCGGACATTGAGGTCAAGCAGCAAGATACGGCGACCTCGACAGATACTTCCGCCGCTCCGGCTGGCACCGCCTATGCTAAGGGTGCTGATGCGCCGGCGTGGGCGAAGGTTGCCGCTGATGGCACGGTGACTGTGAATCCGGGCTTGGATGTTGAACCGGGCGATTACACTGTCCCGATTGTTGTTACATACCCGGATACCTCCGCGGATAACACCGTGGTGAAGGTGAAGGTCACTGTTAAGCCGAAGAGTGAACTGAACGATCCGAAGTACACCGGTACCACCAAGGTGGAGCAGGAGGGCAGCGTGACTGTTGCTGCACCGGAAGGGGCTGGTGAGGTTAAGCAATACGCCGCTGGAGCGGGTGCTCCGGCGTGGGCGACCGTCAACTCGGACGGCACCATTACTGTTAAACCGGACTTGAAGGTCACGCCTGGCGATTACCAGATCCCAGTTGTTGCCACCTACACCGATGGTTCCACGGACAATCTGACCGCTAAGGTGACTGTCACCAAGAAGCCGGATAATCAGATTCACGATCCGAAGTACACGGATGTGACTGTGAAGCAGGGTGACGAGCAGACCGCTGCGAATCCGGAAGACGTGGCTGAGGGTGCGAAGTTTGCAGCCGGTGAGGGTGCCCCGGCGTGGGCGACGGTCAACAAGGACGGCACTGTGACTGTGAAGCCGGGGCTGGAGATTAAGCCGGGCGATTACACTGTCCCGGTTGTTGTTAAATACCCGGATCAGTCCTCCGATAAGACGGAGCTGAAGGTCACCGTCACGAAGAAGCCGGATAATGAGATCCACGATCCGCAGTATGCGGATGTGACCGTGAAGCAGCAGGATACGGAGACCGTCGAGGCTCCGAAGGACGTTGCTGAGGGTGCGAAGTTTGCTGCTGGTGCTGGTGCTCCTGAGTGGGCAAAGGTTGCCGCTGACGGTACTGTGACTGTGAACCCGGGCTTGGATATTGCACCGGGAAAGTACACCGTTCCGGTGAAGGTGACCTACCCGGATAAGTCCGGCGATGACACCACTGTGAACGTTACCGTTACTGTGAAGCCGAAGAACGAGATTCACGATCCGCAGTACACCGGCACTACCAAGGTGGAGCAGGAGAGCAACGCGACAGTTGCTGCACCGGAGGGGGCTGCCGAGGGCACGCAGTACGCTGCTGGCGAGGGTGTTCCTGCATGGGCGACCGTCAACGCGGACGGCACCATTACTGTTAAGCCGGACCTGAAGGTCGCGCCTGGCGATTACCAGATCCCAGTTGTTGCTACTTACACCGATGGTTCCACGGACGATGTAACCGCTACGGTGACTGTCACCAAGAAGCCGGATAACCAGATTTACTCTCCGGAACTTGGCGACATCACGGTGCAGGCCAACCGCTCTGCAAAGTCCCCCGCTATCGAAGGACTGCCAGAGGGCACGAAGTTTTCCTTGGCAGAGGAGGCTCCCAGCTGGGCAACAATCGACGACCAGGGCGTTGTTCGGCTGAACCCAGATGGCGATGTTCCTCCGCAGAACTACGACGTACCAGTCACCATCACCTACCCGGATGGAACCGTTGACAATGCCACGCTGAAGGTCACTGTCACGGACCGCGCCATCAACGAGGTGCATGATCCGACTTATGCGCCGATCGAGGTTAAGCAGACTGAGACCGGCACCGTTGCGGCTCCTCAGGACAGCACTGCGGACGCCGAATACGCCTTGGGCGCAGGCGCTCCGAATTGGGTCACTCTGAACAACGACGGCAGCATCGAAGCACGTCCGGGGCTCGATGTCGAGCCGGGTGACTATCAGATCCCGGTGACGGTCATCTATGGAGATGACTCGGCAGATCGAACTAACGCCGTGGTCACCGTCACCGTGAAGCCGACTAACGAGCTGCATGATCCGGAGTACTCGGATGTGACTGTGAAGCAGGGTGACGAGCAGACCGCTGCGAAGCCGGAAGACGTTGCTGAGGGTGCGAAGTTCGCAGCCGGTGAGGGTGCTCCGGCGTGGGCGACCGTCAACGAGGACGGCACTGTGACTGTGAAGCCGGGTCTGGATGTTAAGCCGGGTGACTACACCGTTCCGGTGCAGGTGACCTACCCGGATAACTCCGGCGATGACACCACTGTGAACGTCACCGTTACCGTGAAGCCTGCCAACGAGATCCATGACCCGCAGTACACGGATGTGACCGTGAAGCAGGGTGACGAGGCGACCGCACCTGCTCCGACCGACGTGGCTGAAGGCGCGAAGTTCGCAGCCGGTGAGGATGCTCCGGCCTGGGCAACCGTGAACGCTGATGGCACCGTCACTGTGAAGCCGGGCTTGGATGTCGCAGGTGGTCAGTACACCGTTCCGGTGAAGGTGACCTACCCGGATAACACCGGCGATGACACGACTGTGAACGTCACCGTCACAGTCAAGCCCGCCAACGAGATCCACGACCCGCAGTACACGGATGTGACCGTGAAGCAGGGTGATGAGCAGACCGCTGCGAAGCCGGAAGACGTGGCTGAGGGTGCGAAGTTCGCAGCCGGTGAGGGTGCTCCGGCCTGGGCGGCCGTTAACGAGGACGGCACTGTGACTGTGAAGCCGGGCTTGGATGTTAAGCCGGGTGACTACACCGTTCCGGTGAAGGTCTCCTACGAGGACGGTTCCGGTGATGATGCGACCGTGAACATCACCGTCACCGTGAAGCCCGCCAACGAGATCCACAACCCCTCCTTCGCGGATGTCTCCGTGAAGCAGGGTGAGACCGTGACCTCCAAGGTTCCGGGCGATACCGGCGAGGGCGCTAAGTTCACCGCTGGCGAGGGCGCACCGAAGTGGGCGACCGTCAACGAAGACGGCACCGTCACCCTGAAGCCGGGCAAGGACGTCGAGCCGGGTGATTACAACATCCCGGTCGTCGTCACCTACCCGGACGGATCGACCTCCACCGTGAATCTGACCGTGAACATCGAGATGCAAGACAAGCCGACCGGCAGCTCCGGCTCCAGTAACAGCTCCACCGGTGCCACCGGCTCCAGCAAGGCCGGCAAGATCTTCGCCATCATCTTCGGCATCCTCGCCGTCGGTGCCGGCCTAGTCGGCCTGCACAACTGGGCGCGCGCCAACGGCTTTATCAACTAAAAGCGCGCTAATTGCGTACGAACTGCCCATCCCGCAGGTGGCGGTAAAACGTCACCGACTTCAACGGGCGGGGATGGCGCACCCCATCACGGGTGACCGCCAGATCCACCCCACCGGCCTGTAAGGCCCGCCCCCGCAGCACCGTCGGAGAGACGGTACTGCGGGGCTTTTTTATGCGTCCAAACCAGCCCCTCCGCGGCAGCGGCGGCCGCTGCACCGCCGCCAAACCCGGAGCATCCGGGGTGGGGACCATGCGCACACCGTTGTTAAAGACACTGGCTCCGGCCTTGGCCTGCTCGTACAGAACCTCGGAATCCACGATGACCTCACCGATCATCTCGGAAGACTCGGGCTCTTTCGCCTCTGCGAGCTCTCCTGCCTCCTCCTTCCCCTTCCCCGGCTTCCCAGCGGAGGCAGTCGGACCGGCCACCTCCGCCACGCCCAACGTCACCACGCCGTGGTCGTCGCGGATCACCGGAGTCGGCACAGCCGGGGAAGCCAGTGCGAAGGTGAGGTGCTCGGCGGGGGAGAAGGTGGCGTCTAGACCCCACGAAAGCGCGACCGCCGAAGAACCAGAAGGGATAAACCCAACCTCGACCCACAGGGCATCAATCCGCATCAGTTTAGAAACCACAGCGGCGATGGCGGCATCGCTGCCCTGCACAATCACCCGCACCCGCTCGCTGACCTGGTGCGGGTCAGGCTGCGGGGCGCCCAAATGCGGTGCGTCTGGGCGCTGCATCATCTCCTCCAGCGACGGGGTGGAACCCACCACGAACCGCTCCAGATCATCCAGGAACCGCAGCTCCTTACGCTTCGGCACAGCAGACAGATCCAGGCACTCCACGGCCTCGCCCGGCAGCACGGGATCGCGCAGCCGATCGCTGGCGGGAACATCGCAACGCAACATAAACAACATAGAAACCCACCATAGCCGTGCCACAACCACCGGCGAAGTACTAGAATGGGGAAACGTCTTAGTGCCCCGTCCGATCTTCCCGACCCTTTGCCAAAATGCGGGGGAAGAAGCATGGCGCGGGGCTACAACCATGAGTACATCAGTACACAAGCAGAGGACGTGTTTTAGTTTTCATGGCAGCAATCATTGTCGTGGGTGCCCAGTGGGGCGACGAAGGTAAGGGCAAAGCTACCGACATTCTGGGCGGGAAGGTCGATTATGTCGTCAAGCCCAACGGCGGCAACAACGCCGGACACACCGTCGTCGTCGGAGGCGAAAAGTACGAACTCAAGCTGCTGCCCGCAGGGGTGCTGTCCGAGAACGCAACCCCCATCATCGGCAATGGCTGCGTGGTGAACCTGGAGGCGCTGTTCGAGGAGATCGACGGGCTGGAGGCCCGCGGTGCGAACGCCTCCCGCCTGCGCGTTTCCGCTAATGCACAGCTGGTGGCGCCGTACCACGTGGCCATCGACCGCGTGGCGGAGCGCTTCCTAGGCAAGCGCGCCATCGGCACCACCGGCCGCGGCATCGGCCCGACCTACGCCGACAAGGTCTCCCGCGTGGGCATCCGCGCCCAGGACCTGCTGGACGAATCCATCCTGCGCCAGAAGATCGAATCCGCACTGGATCAGAAGAATCAGATCCTCGTGAAGATCTACAACCGCCGCGCCGTCGACGTGGACGAAGTAGTAGAGTACTTCCTCTCCTACGCCGATCGCCTTAAGCCGATGCTGATCGATGCGACGACGGAGCTGAATAAGGCTTTGGACGCCGGTAAGTCCGTGCTGATGGAAGGCGGCCAGGCGACGATGCTAGACGTGGACCACGGCACGTATCCCTTTGTGACATCCTCGAACCCCACGACCGGTGGCGCCTGCGTGGGCAGTGGCATTGGGCCGACGCGGATCACGGCATCCCTGGGCATCATCAAGGCCTACACCACCCGCGTGGGCGCCGGACCGTTCCCGACCGAGCTATTCGACAAGTGGGGCGAGTTCCTGCAGACCACTGGCGGTGAGGTGGGAGTGAACACCGGTCGTAAGCGCCGCTGTGGCTGGTACGACTCCGTGATCGCCCGCTACGCCTCCCGCGTGAACGGCTTCACCGACTACTTCCTGACGAAGCTGGACGTGCTGACCGGCATTGGCGAAATCCCGATCTGTGTGGCCTATGACGTCGACGGCGTGCGCCATGACGAGATGCCGATGACGCAGACTGAGTTCCACCACGCAACCCCGATCTACGAAACCATGCCTGCGTGGGACGAGGACATTACGGGGTGTAAGACCTTCGAGGAACTACCGCAGAAGGCACAGGATTACGTCAAGCGCCTGGAGGAGCTTTCCGGCTGCCGCATTTCCTACATCGGTGTGGGCCCGGGCCGCGACCAGACGATCGTTATCAATGACGTTGCGGAGAGCTAGGGCTGTCGCCGCGGCGATAGGCGGTGCTAGCTAGAGCCTGCGTAGGAAGTCAGCCAGTAGTTCCGCCGCACGGGTGAGGTTGGCCTGGAACTGTTCCGGCTGCTCCGCCTTGGTGCGGTCGAAGGTCAGGCAGTACTCGATGCTGGTGGCCTTCGGGGTATAGTTCACCCCGAAACCATTGGGGATGGTGGGGGCGAAAACGTAGCGGATGATGTGCGCGTCGCTGCCGATCGAGGTGGTGGACAGGAAGTCTGTGCGGGCGGCCTTGACGCCCGGATCTTCCAGCAGCGCCAGGGGAGCGCCGAATTGCTTCTCTGCCGTGAACGACAGTGCCCACAGGTGGCGATCGATGCCGCGGCCAGTCTTGCAGCCAATCACCCAGTTGCGGTGGGCGTTTAATGCGGCCTGCAGGTTCTCGACGGTCGGCTGTTCGGTGCCGGCGCCGGCGCCCTCGCCGGCCTCGGCTGCAGTGGCCAGCTTCTTAGAGAAGGCGACGGCCTCCGGGGTGACCGCGCGCAAGCACTCGGTGCGGCCGGCCTTGTACTCGCGCATATCCACGGCCTCGTACACCGCGCGGATGCGGCCGAAGGTCAGCTGCTGAGCAATGCAGAGAATCAGCTGGCTCATGGCATCGGCGCTGAACTTGAAGGGCAGCTCCTCCTTCGCCAGCTTCGGGACCTCGATGATTTCTACGGCGTATTCGTCGCCCGCTGGCGCGGATGCAGGCTCGGGTGCAGATTCTGGCGCGGCGCTGGAACCATCAACGCGGGCGACCGGGGAAAGTTCCAGTGGGGTCACATCGGCTGGGGTGGCATCCGCGTCGGCGTTTGCGGCCGTAGGGGCGTCATTATCCACAGCTTCCTGCACCCGGCGCATAGCCTCGACCAGGGTGGCTCCATCGACGGTAGAGTGCTCCACGTGCATGGCTACGAAGTTGCTGGCCAGGTTGATTTCATACGTCAGTGGCTTGTACACCCAGGCATGGCCGGGCTGGAATGTGAGGTTGCACAGCAGGGTGGCATCGGAGGCCTGAGCATCGTCGACGAGGTGCAGGCCGAAGAGCTGGTCGCGCAAGATGGCTAGAGTGTCGTCGGAGAAGGAGAGTGCTGCCAAGGCAGCCGAGCCGAGGTAGGACAGGCGAGTGTCGAGGGCGGAGGTTGCGTGGGGGTTTGCGTGAGTGTTCGCGTCGGCGGTTGCGCCCGCGCGCAAGTTCCGCAGGGTGGCGTGCAGCTGCTCCCGTGAGGCCAGACGCCCCTGCTCGTCTGTGATGCGCAGGTCGAAGATATGCCCCCTCACGATCACGCCGATGCTGCGAGATTCGGAGCCACGCTCGCTGAACGTGACCTCGTCGCACTCGGGGCGGGGGATGCGCAGCGCACCATTGAAGCACAGCCACTGGTTAGCATCGATGGGGTTGCCACGACCGTCGACTTCCTCCGGCATGGAGCCGTCGGCTTGCTGCAGATGCACCGCAGCCAGGGCGCGCACGATGTCTACAGCGCGATCCAGACCCGTGGTCTCGGTGTGCAGGTTGATCTGGAATCCCACGTTGGTGGTGGTCTGCAGCGGGGTACGGACGGTGAGGTAATCGCGGAGCCAACGGTCGGCCAGCCAACTGCTATCGGCGGCATCGCGGTCGGCTGCGAAGGCCTCCAGCTCAGTCTGCAGGGCAGGTCCCTGGTTTGCCTGGAAATCCTCAATAGCCCGATCCGTGGCAGCTAGAGTTTCAGCATCCACCACGGCGGAAACCGCATGGCGAAGCGTAGGCAGCGTTTCGCCTAGCGGTGGAACGGGAAGGGTCTTGAGGTGTGAGCGATTATCCTGCATGACCTCGAGTCTACTGAGGAGCCACGGGGGTGATTGCCGGAAAGATCTGAATATTTTTAAAAGGAAAATACCTATTCGGCAACGTGACGCACGTCACTCACTTAAGGTTTGTCTTACATTCGCAAGCACAGGCCCCGGTTACGAGGAGTGAAACCATGCCAATCCAGAGCCCACAGCAGGAAATCGACATCCCGAACAGCACAATCTACGACGTGCTATTCGGCAACATCGCCGAGGAAGACCTCGGTCGCATCGCCATCACGGACGACGCCACGGGCTCGCAAACCACCTACGGGGAACTCAAGGCTCTTATTGACGCCTTCGCGGGCGCATTGGCCGAACGCGGAGTCAAGCCAGGTACGGTCGTCGGGCTGCACTGCCCGAACAGCCTCGCTTTCGCGGTCGCCTTCCACGGCATTCTCCGTGCCGGGGCGACTGTTACTACCTTGGGGTCATTGCTGAACGCCCACGACGTGGCAAAACAGCTTAAGGACTCTGGTGCGACGTATGTGCTGACTACGAAGCTACTCGGAGAAGCGGGCGTCCAAGGTGCAGAAGAAGCAGGGATCGACCCGAGCAACATCATCGACCTCACCGACGAAGCAACTGGCCTGAAGGCGCTGGTGGGGGAGCGTCGCCCCGCGCCGGAGGTCACCATCGACCCGGCGACTCACGTGGCGGTGCTGCCGTACTCGTCGGGCACCACGGGTGTGCCGAAGGGCGTGCGTCTGAGCCACCGCAACCTCGTGGCGAACATTCTGCAGATCGGCGTGCGGCTCGGTCCCAACGGCCTGGACCGCGACTCCGTGGTGATGTGCGTGCTGCCGTTCTTCCACATCTACGGCATGAATGTCCTGCTGAACTCCTGCCTGTACGTGCGCGCCCACGTGGTAACCATGCCCAGCTTCGACCTGGAGAAGTTCCTGGCGGCACATCAGAAGCACGGCATCACGTTTACCTTCATCGCCCCGCCGATCGCCGTGGCGCTGGCCAAGCACCCGCTGGTGGACAAGTTCGACATCGGCTCCCTGGAGACCGTGCTTTCCGGCGCGGCGGCCCTGGATGGGCAGCTTGCAAACGCGGTAGCCAACCGCCTGGGCGTGCGCATCCTGCAGGGCTTCGGCATGACGGAAACCAGCCCCGTCACCAGCGTGAGCGATGTCGGAGTTACGCCACTGGATTCCATCGGCCTGCCGGTCTCCAACACGGAGGTGAAGATCGTGGACATCACGACAGAAGACCTCGAGGAGATCCACCCGCCTGCGAACGAGGGCGAGCGTTCCTCCGAAGGTGAAATGTGGGTGCGCGGCCCGCAGGTCATGCTCGGTTACCTCAACAACGAGGAAGCTACCGCCAACACCATCACCCCCGACGGATGGTTGCGGACCGGCGATATTGCGAACCTGGACCACCTGGGCAATGCCTACGTAGTCGACCGCATGAAGGAACTGATTAAGTACAAGGGCTACCAGGTCGCCCCGGCCGAGCTAGAGGCGCTGTTGATGACCCACGAGGCCATCGCCGACGCAGCCGTGGTCGGTTACCTGCGCGAATCCGACGGCGAAGAACTGCCACGCGCATTCCTGGTGCTGCAGCAGGGAGTGGACCCGAACGACCCGGCCGTGAGCGCAGAGGCGCTCATGGAGTGGGTCGCCGAGCGCGTGACTCCGTACAAGAAGATCCGCATGGTCGAATTCATTGACGTGATCCCGAAGTCCAGCACGGGCAAGATCCTGCGCAAGGATCTGAAGAACGTGCCCGTGGCAGCTAAGGCCTAGCGGCGCTAGAAATCCCAGTCATCCTCCTCCGTTGATTCCGCCCGCCCGATCACGTAGGAGGATCCGGAACCGCTAAAGAAGTCGTGTGTTTCGTTGGAATCCGGCGCCAGGGCGGCGATGATCTCCGGCTCCGTTTTCGCCGCTTCTTCTTCGTATTGCGGTGGGTACCCCAGATTCATCAGCGCCTTATCCGTGTTGTAGTGCACGAAGGCCATCACGCCGTCGATCAGCGATTTCTCGTCGGCTAAAGCTTCGCCGTACAGATCTCCGGAGTACTCCTTCTCTAACTCCAGAAGTTCCTCCACTAGTGAGAATGTGAACTCCTCGAGTTCCGCCGAGCGCTCCGGGTGGGCCTCCAGCCCTCGCTGGAATTTGTATCCCGAGTAGTACCCGTGGACGGCCTTGTCACGCAGGATCAACCGGATCATGTCGGCTGTATTCATCAGCGTGCCACGGCAGCTAAACCACAGCGGTAGGTAGAACCCGGCGTATAGCAGCAGGGAGGACAGTAGCGTGGCGGCGACCTTCCGCTTGAGTGGGTCGTCCCCGTAGTAGTGCTGCATCACGGCCGTCGCTCGGCGCTGCAGGGCTGGGTTACCGATGGCCCAGGTATAGGCGGCGTTGATTTCCTCGCTGCTACACATCGTGCTGAACACACTGCTGTAGCTGCGCGCGTGAACGGCCTGCATAAAGGCGATGTTTGCGTAGACCGCTTGTTCGTGTTCGGTGCGGGCATCCGGGATCTGGCTGATCTCACCAACGGTCGCCTGCACAGTATCCAGCAGCGTGAGCCCGGTGAATACCTTGGTGGTCAGCTCGCGTTCTGCGTCCGTCAGTGCGTTCCAGGTTGGCAGGTCGTTGGACAGCGGTACTTTCTCTGGCAGCCAGAAATTGCTGGTCAGCCGCTGCCAGATCTCCAGGTCCTTCTGGTCGTCCAGCCGGTTCCAATTCACCGGCCGTAGCGGCCGGGCGGGGTCGTGCGGCCATTGGGGTGGGGTTTGGGAGCGCGTGAGGTAGCTCATTGTTTCCTTTCTGATTGTTCTCGATCGTGTCATTCTGCTTGTGTCTTATTGCTCTGTCTTATGGACGCCACATCTTCCCGCCAGTCCGATTCCAGAACTCCCGGATGCCTTCCCGAACACGGGCAACATCGCGGGCCGTGCCGAGCAATTCAAAGCGATAGAGCTCCGGCACCCGGCACTTGGCGGCGATTGTTGGTCCAGCGCAGCAGTATGCCGTACCGAAATTCCTGTTTCCGCTGGTGATCACACCCCTGATGAGAGAGCGGTTATGTGAATTGTTGAGGAAGGTGATGACTTGCCTGGGCACCGCCTTCCGCGGGTCACCTCCGCCATAGGTTGGGGTGATGAGCACATAGGGCTCGTCGACGATGAGCTCCGCCTCCTTGCGCCGCAAGGGGATGCGGCGGGCGGGAATGTCCAACTTGTCGACGAATCGGCGGGTGTTTTCGGAGGCAGAGGAGAAGTAGACGATGCGCGGCTGCGAGACCGCGATTGGTTGCATTGGGGGAGAGGTCCTTTACAGCTTGTTGCTAGTTGGAGCTGGTTGTTCGTTGGGGTAAATATCCATAACACTAGCTTCCAAAAGTTCAATGACACGAACTTTACAACAACAAGGCATTGAACTTTTGTGTAGGGTGCCTGGTGTATCCAAGTTCACACCGCGTACGCGGCTGCGTAGTGCGGAATACGTCAGAGAGAAGAAAGGAAAAAGCTCGTGGCGAAGCTAACCCAAGAAATGAAAGACATGATCGATGCACAGCTGCCGTACCTGGCGACTGTGACCGACGGCGAGACTCTACTGCCGGACATCGGTCCGAAGCGCAGCTTGCGCGTGTGGGATGACGAGACGCTGATCTATAACGAAAACACCGGCCGGCAACACCTGGAAAACCTACGGGCCGGTTCAAAGGCCGCTGTGGCGGTCGTGGATTGGGCAGAGCTAGACGGGTACCGGTTTATCGGTCCAGCAGAACTGTTCCACGAAGGGCCGGTGTGGGAAGCAGCGGTGAAGTTCGCTGAGGAGAAGGGGCATAATCCGCCGAAGATGGCGGTGCTGATCCACATCGAGCAGATCTACACCCTCATGCTCGGCAAGAATGCTGGCCGGTTGTTGGCCAGCGATGACGAGTCCCTGATGGTGGACTAAAAACCGTATTCGCGGGCGGTGATAGCCGCCTGGTTAACGATCCACTCCACCATCTCCTGCGTCGGGGCGCCGGAAATGGCCTGGTTGGAGGGGTTATTCATTACGCGGCGCACCACGCCCTCCACGATGATGGCGACCTTCCACAGGCCTAACACGTGCCAGTAGGCCAGCGCCTGGCGTTCGCGGTCGGAATCCTTCCCGGCCTTCTGCAGGTAGCGCTCCGCCAGCGCCTCCGGGGTGGGGAAACCGTCGGCCAGCGCGGCCTCGAAGCCAGGCAGCTGCAGGCCATTCTTGACCGGCCAATACGCCATTAGGGAGCCGATGTCCGACAGCGGGTCGCCAAGCGTTGTCAACTCCCAATCCACCACCGCGTTGATCTTCCCGGTATCCGGCTCCGCAATGATGTTGCCGATGTGCAGGTCACCGTGGACCAGCACGGTCTCGTCCTGCTCCGGAATCTTCGCCACCAGCAGCCGCGTCAGTTCGTCCAGCGCCGGCAGCTCGCGGGTCTTCGTCTTATCCCACTGGCCCGTCCAGCGCCGTAGCTGCCGTGGGGCGTAGGGCTTGTGGGACGCCAAGTCGTCCAAACCCACAGACTTCAGATTCACGCTGTGGATCGCCGCCATCGCGTCGATCAGTCCGTCGGCGATCTTGCCGCGCACCTCGGGCGTAATACTGTCCGCAACCTTCATGGAGTTGACGGTCACACCGTCGATGGCGGACATGGCGATCACTGGCACGTCGGCTACCTGCTCGCTGCCTTCGCCGTGAGCTTCACCGCGGCCTTCCTCCCAGTCCGTCGAGCTGCCGTAGATCTTTGGCACCGGCACATCCGTGTTTTCCAGCGCGGCCATTATCTTGCCCTCGCGGACAACATCGTGGGCGCTGGCGGTCAGCGTGCCCAGGGGTGGACGGCGCACAACTACGCGTTTGCCCTGGGAATCCGTGGCCAGATAGGTCAAGTTCGATTGCCCCGCGCCGATGCGCTGTAGGGAGATGCCATCCGCGCCGCCTTCCAGTCCGGCTACGTCGTGCAGCCAGCTGGCCAGGTGGGCGTCAGAAAAAGGGCTAGGGGCGCCAGCAGCGCCGGAAGGGCTAGAGTTACTGGTCACGATACTTCCTCAATTCTGCTCGGGCGATGGTCATGCGGTGCACCTCATCCGGGCCGTCGGCTAGGCGCAGGGTGCGCAGGCCGGCCCACATCGCGGCCAGGGGAGTGTCGTCGGTAACGCCCTCCCCGCCGTGAACCTGAATCGCCTGGTCAACGATGCGTAGCGCCATCGTCGGGGCAGCTACCTTGATGGCTGCGATCTCCTGGCGGGCGGCCTTGTTTCCAACCGTGTCCATCATCCAGGCGGCCTTCATCGTCAGCAGACGCGCCTGCTCGATGTCGATACGAGCCTGGGCGATCTGATCGCGGATGTTGTCGCGGTTAGCCAGAGGCTTGCCGAAAGCAGTGCGGGACAGGGCGCGGGTGCACATGAGTTCCAAGGCACGCTCGGCCATTCCGATGGCGCGCATGCAGTGGTGGATGCGGCCCGGGCCCAGGCGGTCCTGGGAGATCTTAAAGCCCATACCCTCGCCGCCGAGGATGTCCTTATCCGGTACGAAAACATCCTTGAAGTGGACCTCCGCGTGGCCTTCGCGGTCGTGGTAACCGAACACCGGCAGGTTGCGCACGATCGTCACGCCGGGTGCGTCCGCGGGCACGGCGAGCATGGATTGCTGGCGGTGGGTCTCCGCATCCGGGCTGGTCTTGCCCATCACGATCATCACCTTCAGGTGCGGGTGCATACCGTTGGAGGTGAACCACTTGCGGCCGTTCAGCACGTAGCCGCCGTCGGTGCGCTCCATGCTCATGCGCACGTTGGTGGCATCGCTGGAGGCCACGCCCGGCTCCGTCATGGCAAACGCGGAGCGGATTTCACCGCTGAGCAGGGGTTCCAGGTACTTCTCCCGGTGCTCGTCGGTGCCGTAGAGCTCGAAGACCTCCATGTTGCCGGTATCCGGGGCATTGCAGTTGCAGGCTTCGGGGGCCAGGTGCATGGAGCGGCCCATGATCTCCGCCAGAGGCGCGTATTCGGCATTGGTTAGGCCCGGGCGGTTGCTGTCTTCCCCTTCGCCGTCAGTGCCGCTTGTGCCGCCAGTGCCACCAGCTCCGCGATGGGGGTGGAAGAGATTCCACAGACCGCGCTTCTTCGCCTCGGCCTTCAACTCGTCGAGGATGGCGGGGAAGTGGTGCGGGTCGCCGGATTCGCGCATTTGCTGCTCGTACACGGCTTCGGCCGGGTAGATGCACTCCTCCATGAATTCGGTGAGCTTGCCTTGGTACTCCAAGGACCGTTCGCTGTGCTGGAAGTCCACTGTTTTCTTACCTTTCGACGCCAGATTGTCCGCCAGCGGACTTATCCTGAGCGCTGGAATTCCCGGGGGTAGTCACGTCAACGGTCTTGTTGCCCACGAGCATTCCGCCGTCGACCACGAGGTTCTCGCCGGTGAGCCAGGAGCTGGTGGGGGCCGCCAGGAAGGCGATGGCATCGGCGATGTCCTCTGGCTCGCCGATGCGGCCAGCGGGGATCAGGGTGGAAGTAGAGTCTTCGTTTTCCTTCCACAGCGCCTCCGAGAGCTTGGTGCGCACCACGCCGGGGGAGATGCTGTTCACGCGGATGCGTGGCGCCAGTTCGCGGGCCATCTGCTTGGTCAGGTGCAGTAGGGCGGCCTTGGAGGCGTTGTACACGCCGATGTAATCCTCCATGGTCAGGGCGCCGATGCTGGAGACGTTCACGACCGCACCGGCGGGGCCGCTATTGCGGGTGGCCTTGCCGAGGCCTGCCTCTATGGCAGCGCTGGTCCAGATGACTGGCCCGATGGTGTTGATCTGGAAGACTTTCGCCATGATTTCCGCGGACTGCTTGTGTACGGGTCCGAAGGCGGGGTTCGTGCCCGCGTTGTTGATGAGTACATCGAGACGGCCGAATTCCTCGATCGCCTGGGTGCAGGCCTTCTTCGCTGCTTCGGGGTCCGCAACGTGGGCGGCGATGCCGATCACACGACCAGCGTCGGGGTTTTGTTCCCGGGCGGCTGCCTGTAGTTCCTCGGCGGCGGGGCCGACGGTTTCTGGCTTACGGCCGGTGATGACCACGTTCGCGCCACTGGCCGCGAGTTGCAGCGCGGTGGCGTGCCCGATGCCGCGGGTACCGCCGGTGACGATGGCGGTCAGGCCGGCGTAATCGTACTTACTCATTCAGGGGTCCTTTGCGGGGTTTGGTACGGGAGTTGGGATTGGGTTTGGGTTGTGACTTGCATCATAAGCAGGTGGCGGGCTGCATATATGAAGGATCGCAAAACTAAAGACTTTTGGGTGTGAGTAAGGGACACTGGCCTAAGGCTTAGAAAAGTTTGGAGTTCTAGAAAATGGGGATCTTGTACTTGGTGCGTCATGGGCAGGCCAACTCTGGGGGGCTGCACACCAGCGACGTTGCAGACGGTGCCATGGAGGAAACCTACGACCGCCTGACACCCCTCGGACACGAGCAGGCTGTAGCGACCGGACGCAGCTTGGCTGCGCGCATTGGTGGGGCAGGGGAGAGTGCGGCGCGACCGGTGGTGTTGTCCGGTCCGCTGGGGAGGCAGCTCAGCACGGCTCAGGGGATTCATGCGGAACTGGAGGCGGCTGGCCTGGAGCCGCAGGCGATTCGCACTGTGGAGCAGTGGCGCGAGTTTAGCTCCGATGACGTGCTGGCTCCGTACTTCCGCGCCCACCCCGACAAACTCGCGGAGATCCGCCGGGCCTACGGGGCCTCGCGCGATGACCCCCGGGGGGTGAAGGAGCACAACCGCCTGCTCGGCCGTGCCATCGACGCTGCCCTACGCGAGTGGTGCCTCACCCCGGCATTCGACTCTTTCACCGCGCAGGTCAAGAATGGTTTTTCGGACGCCACGTCCCTTGTCGCGGGCGATCAACCAGTCGTGGTAGTTACCTCCGGCGGGCCGATCTCCATGTGCGCGGCCGAGCTCATTGGTGCCGATTGGACCCGGCTGATCAACAATATCTTCACAGCTTCGGTGAGTGTGTTTAGCGTCCGGAGTGCGGGCAAAGCCCAGCTGCTGAGCTTCAATGAACATGCGCACCTGGACATCCCGGACATATCGGGGAGCCGCCCGCTGCGCCGCTACCGTTAGGGATGGTGCTGGGTAGGAGGGGGCGACCGTTGTGGCCGGTATTGCTAGCGATTCCTAGCCGTTAAATCTCTTCCCCAGGCTTGGGATCTTCCATGCCGACCATGCGGAAAGTCATCAGGCTTAGGGTCTCGACTACGCGGTCGACGATCTCGTCACGATTCTCATCGGTGACCTCGTAGAAGCCTTCCACGAAGGTGGCATGGCAGAAGCGGGTGTACATCGCAGCAATGGCGGCAGCGGTGTATTCGACATCGTCTACCGGATCGATCATGTGATTAGCGATCAGCGCCTCCAGCATGCGGCGGTTACGGCCGACCAGCTGCTTAGCAATCTGCATCTGGCGAGTGGCTAATTCCGGGCTGAACTGGGAAGACTGGGCAACCAGGTTCATCGCTCCGGCATTGTCTGCGTAGAAGCGCACGAATGCACGGTTGCTGCGTAGAATCGTAGCGCGGGCGTTATCAACACTCAGCAAATTGTCGTCGATGGCGGGACTCATGTCCTTCTCGACAGCATCTAGCACGTTCATCAGCAGATCTTGGCGGTCTTCGAAATACGTGTAGAGGGTACCGACGGAGCAACCAGCAACCTCAGCGATCTTGGTCAGCTTAGTGTCGTGGTAACCATCGCGGGTGAACACTTGGCGTGCGGCATCCAGGATGGCCTTGCGGCGAGCCTCGGCTTTGGACGAGCGACGTCCCTTGGGGCGAGTAGCTTTGGCCTCGTTCGTGGGCTCAGTGGGCTCGGCTGAAGCGTCGTTCTGGTTATTATTGTCGTGCACCATGAGCTACATCATATAGGATTTAACACTCTTTAACTAACTAAAACGGCTTTCTTGGAACTCTTATGATTCAAAATTCAATTGTTGCGGGGGTGCGGAAGCCGCGTGTGGTTGCGGACGTGGATACCGGGATCGACGACAGCCTGGCGCTGGTCTATTTGGCAGCGCTGCAATCCGCTGGTGAGATCGATTTGGTGGTTACTACCAGTGCGGGAAACACAACGGCACAGCAGGCGGCGGTGAATTCGGCGGAGGTTTTGCGGCTGGCTGGGGCCGCGGAAGTGCCGGTTGTTGCGGGAGCGCAAGCACCCCTGAAACTCCCGTTGACGACGACCCCTGAGACTCACGGGGAAAAAGGTTTAGGTTATTATTCGCCCGGTGTTTGGGCGGAGGCCGCGTCGGCTGATGTGGAGACCGTGTCGGCTGATGTGGGGGCTGCGGTGCGCTCTGATGTGCGGGCTGCGGTGGATGCGTGGCGCGGGGCGTCGCATCTCCTGATCGCCGGCCCGGCGACGAACCTGGCGTGGGCTCTGGAGCACGCACCCGAGGTTGTGGGGGCGGGAGCTGCCGTCACCCTGATGACCGGCGCTTTCAACTACCCCGGCAACACCACTCCCACCGCTGAGTGGAATGCCTGGGTGGATCCGCACGCACTCAAGCAGGTGTTTGGTGCCGGTGCTGGCCGGGGTGGCGGCCGCCACGTCCCCACGATTTGCCCACTTAACGTCACCGAGCAAGTACTGCTTTACCCGGATCGTTTGCACAGGTGGCAGGACGTACTGCAGCCTACGCGACCGGGGCTGGCTGCCCTGCTTGGCGATGCCCTCCGCTTCTATTTCGAGTTCCACCAGTCGGTCGGCGTGGGCTATTGCGCGCAGATCCACGACCTCGCCGCGGCCATGGTGATGTTGCGCCGTGTTCCTTGTTCTTTTTATGACGCCACCGTGGACGTCGAGGCAGACTCCCCCCTCATGCGCGGCACCACCGTGGCCGACCGGGTTGCGCAGGCGCGAGGCACATACTGGAATCGCCCGGCCAATGCCCGGATTCTAGAGTCCCTGGACCCGGCCGAGGTTTTTGCGGAGTTCGAGCGAGTGGTGTGTGGACGGCAGCTGGAAGGGGAGTAGTCAAGGTTAGAAAGGCGGTAGCCGAGGGCTTTGAGAAAGCAGACGCGCCGCGCCGGGACTTCGAGGAGTCACCGACGCGGCGGGTATGCGGCGAATGCGCGGCCGGTAGAGCTGGCGACTAGTCAGCTAACCGGCGGAAACTAGACGCGCTCGCGTGCCTTCTTGGCAGCAGCCACCAGAACCTCCAGGGAGGCGGTGGTCTCTTCCCAGCCACGGGTCTTCAGGCCACAGTCTGGGTTAACCCACAGCAGGGAGGGATCCACGGAATCCAGGGCAGCGGTCAGCAGGTCATCGACCTCCTGCTGCTTCGGCACACGCGGGGAGTGGATGTCCCACACGCCCGGGCCAACGCCCAGCTCGTAGCCCTCATCCTTCAGCGCAGCCAGAACCTGCATGCCGTTGCGGGCGGCCTCGATGGAGGTCACGTCGGCGTCCAGGTTAGAGACCGTGTCGATCAGTTCGTTGAACTCGGAGTAGCACATGTGCGTGTGGATCTGCACCTTGTTCTCCGCACCAGAGGTAGCCAGGCGGAAGGAGCCAACGGCCCACTTCAGGTAGTCCGGCTGCTGCTCCTTACGCAGCGGCAGCAGCTCGCGGATGGCAGGCTCATCCACCTGCACCACGCGAGCGCCAGCAGCGATCAGGTCGTCGATCTCGTCGCGCAGCGCCAGAGCAACCTGGTCGGCGGTCTCACCCAGCGGCTGGTCGTCGCGCACGAAGGACCAGGCCAGCATGGTTACCGGGCCGGTCAGCATGCCCTTGACCGGCTTGTCGGTCAGGTCGGCTGCAACCTTGTACCAGTCCACGGTCATGGCGTGCGGGCGGGAAACGTCACCGAAGATGATCGGCGGGCGTACACAGCGGGAGCCGTAGGACTGTACCCATGCGTGCTCGGTGGACAGGTAGCCATCCAGCTGCTCGGAGAAGTACTGCACCATGTCGTTACGCTCCGGCTCGCCGTGCACCAGCACGTCCAGGCCCAGCTCTTCCTGGCGCTTGATAACGTCCGCGACCTCGTCCTTCATGGCCTGGGTGTAGGCCGCATCGTCGATCTCGCCCTTGCGGTGCTTCGCACGCGCCTGGCGGATCTCGGTGGTCTGCGGGAAGGAGCCAATCGTGGTGGTCGGCAGTGGCGGCAGGTTCAGCTCTGCCTTCTGCGCCTCGCGGCGAGCCTCGATGGAATCGCGGCGACGGTCAGCGTCGGTTACTGCATCCTGGCGCTCACGCACCGCGGCGTTGTGGGTCAGGGTGGAGTTCTTGCGGTTCTCGATGGCCTCGCGAGTCTCGGTGAACAGCTGTTCGTCCGCCTCGGTCTGCTCGCCACGCAGTGTGCGGGACAGGGCGGCGACCTCTCGAATCTTCTCGGAACCGAAAGCCAGCCACTTCTGTACTTCGGCATTCAGGTTCTGCTCGCGCTGCAGGGAGTACGGCACGTGCAGCAGGGAACAGCTGGTAGAGACGGCCACCGGGCCGCGCTCCTGCAGGCCTTGCAGAGTCTTCAGCGCTGCGTCCAGGTCGGTGCGCCAGACGTTGTGGCCATCCACAACACCGGCAGCCAGCAGCTCCTTGCCGGTCCAGGCGGGCAGCTCGGCAGCGGCAGCGCCACCGGTAACCAGGTCCACACCGAAGGCAGCCACGCCGGAGCCGCCGAGCAGCTCGATCGCAGCGTTGCCGTCGCCGAAGTAGGTCTGGATGAGGAGCTGGACGCCCTCATCGCCAGCGCCCGCAGCCTCAACCAGCTTCTCGTAGCCAGCGCGAGTGCGCTTCAGCAGATCCTCGTTGGCGGCCGCATCAGCGTAAGCGAAGTCGGTAACCAGAATCGGCTCGTCGAACTGTACCCACTTCACGCCGCGATCGGCGATGCGCTTGAGCAGGCGGGAGTAGGCGTCGAAAATTTCCTCGAGGTGCGCGAAGGCATTAGAACCATCGACGGTACGAGAAAGGGCCAGGTACGTCAGCGGACCAACCAGAACCGGGCGGACGGCCTCGCCAGCGCGGGTGACCTGGTCGCGGATGTCCTCAAGGAACGCGGAATCGTCCAGCTCGACGCGGGAGTCCTTGGCCAGCTCCGGGACGATGTAGTGGTAGTTCGTGTCGAACCACTTCGTCATCGCAGAAGCTGGCAGCTCCTTGGTGCCGCGGGCAGTGGCGAAGTAGCGGTCGATGAAGCGCGGCAGGCCGTCGTTGTCGTGGTCCGCGATGTCCGCGACGCGCTCGGGCAGCAGACCCAGCAGGGCGGTGGTATCCAGCACTGCGTCGTAGAAGGAGCGGCCAGCGAAGGCTGCGGAATCCAGGCCTGCGGCTAGCAGCTCGTCGGTGTAGTCGTTGACCAGGCGAGTTGCGGTGGTAGCCAGGTTGCGGCCGGTGGAGTTATCGCGCCAGTAGCCCTCTAGAGCCTTCTTCAGCTCGCGGTCGGGTCCGATGCGCGGTACCCCGGCGACGGTTGCGTTGAAAGTCATTATCTTTCCTGTCTTCCTTGAACTTTTCCGAGTTGGTTGAGATCTTTGTCTTGGCCTCGCCAAGCGAGGCTGTATCAAAGCTGCATTAAAGCTGTATGGAGTTTTTGCCAGTGCGTTTCCTGCGCGGTGTCGCCTTTCCCGGGGCTCCAGAAGGTACACCTGTGCGGCGGGCGAAAAGCCGTCGCCGATGCGCGGGACGCTTGCTCAACCATTTAAGAATAGACAGCTTAGTCTGTCAACTAGCTCACTAAAATCGGGTCTCTGTGACCCCGCCCCCGCACGCCGATATTCGCCGAATCAGCCCGCAAAACCCCTGCGATTTGTGCAAAGTTGCCGCAAGCTGTAAGCATTAGACGAACGTTAAAACCACTGGCCACGCCGGGTAGTGCGTGGGTGAAGCGTCGAGGTGACATAGACGTCCCACCCCGCCCGTGCTGGCCCCTGCGAAAAATGAGGTTCCACCCCATGCGCCCTCTGTCACAAAAAGCTACTTATGTACTACTCGGTCTAGCTGCGGTCATCATTATCGCCACCTGGCTGACCCTCGTTATTTGGCAACCCAGCGACTCCAATTACGAGTCCCTGGCAGACTCCAAGAGCTCCACCATCGCCCTGGTCGGCTTCGTCGTCCCCGCCATCCTGGCGCTCATCGCCGTGATTCCACGGCTGCCCGTGCGCACCCTTGCCCTGTTGCCAGTCGCCCTGGCCATCAACGTCATTCTCGGCCACATCATCGGCAACATGGGCCTGCCTCTGCCGTTGTACCTGGATTCCATCGGTACCGTTTTGGTCGGCGCCCTGGCCGGTCCGTGGGCAGGTCTGGTCACGGGTGTGCTGTCTGCGTTGGTGTGGGGCACGTTTAACCCGACCGTGGTGGGATTCGCCGCGGCATACGCCTTCGTTGGTGTGTGCGCCGGCCTGCTGCGTAAGTGGTGGACTGGCGCATATTGGAAGATCGCCCTGTCTGCCCTGGTCGTCGGCTTCCTAACAGCCCTTCTTTCCGCCCCCATTGCCTCCTTCATCTTCGGCGGCACCGCGGGCACGGGCACGGGTCTGCTGGTCACGGCGTACCGCTCCTTGGGCTTCGAGCCGATGACGGCCGTGTTCCTGCAGTCCTGGACCTCCGACCCGATCGATAAGCTGATCGTGTTTACCATCATCTACCTTGTCATCCGCGCCCTGCCGCAGCGCACCCGCCGCACCTTCGCTCCGGTTAGCGACAATGCCGACCAGGCCGCTGCTGTAGACAAGGCTGCATGAACCCACTGACGTACCTCACCCTCGCCGCCAGCGGGGTGATCTTTGTCCTCGTCGCCGATAGCCTCGCCGTGTCCGCCGCCGCGTGGGGCTTGTGCGCCGTTGTGGCTCTTTTCTTCTCCACGCCCCGTCGCCCCTTCCTCGCAGCCAACCTCCTGGGTCTACCGGCCTTTCTGGGCTTTGGTTTGATGTACGCTCCTTTCGGCCAGGAGCCCGGCTGGTGGATCATCACCCGCGACGGCCTGCAGATCGCCCTCTCCTTGGGCAGCCGCTTCCTGGCCGCCACCACCATCGGCCTGACCATCGGCAGCTTCGTCAACCTCGACCAGCTTATGCGCACCGTACAGCCGCGCCTTCCCGCCAAGCTGGTGTATGTGGTCGGTGCAACCGCCCGGCTGCTGCCGTTGGCTCGCGCCCGTTGGTTGACTATCCAACAGGTCCGTGCCTCCCGTGGGGTGGACGTCTCCACCGTGGGTGCGAAGTGCCGTATGATCTTGCCGTTGATCGTCGGGATGGTGGACGATGCCGCCACCCGCGCCCGCCCGCTGCAGCGCACGGGCATTGGCGAACCTGGCCCGCGTACCGTGTTACGTCCCGTCCCGGATACGGTTCTGGACTGGGCCGTCCGTCTGCTGGCCATCGTCGCTCTGGTGGTGGGATGCTGGTGGGCAGTGCACTAGCTGGACTGTGGGCACCAGCCAACACACGCATTAGAGAGCACAAGCACGAGCGAACGACCAGAAAGACCCTGCGTGAACAATGCCTTTGAGTACCTACATCTGGGGAGACAGTGGCGTCGGGCTATCCGAACACGCCTGGGCGCATGCAGAAAAGACGGGTGCGGCGTGGGTCGGCAACGAGGCCAGCGCGCACATCTCCTTGCTGCGCAACACAGTTGCTGAAGAACTCGCATTCCCCATGGAGCAGCGCGGGGTGCCGCGCGCCGAGATGCAGCGACGGGTGGAGGCCGCCCTGCGCCTGTGGGGGTTGGAGGGGCAGGCGGAGCAACACCCCGCCACCTTGTCCACTGGCCAGACCCGTCGCGTGGCCATCGCCGCAGCGCTGCTCGCACGCCCCGCCGAGTTGGTGCTGGACTGCCCCCTCGATGGCCTGGATGCCGCCGCCGTAGCCACCCTGCGCCGCGCCATCGCAGATTTCGCAGGCCCCGTCACCGTGTACGATCGCGCGGGTTCTCCCTTAAGTGAGGATGCCCCCTCGCACCAGCGCCTTTTACCCGATGGCACCCTGACCGATTCACCCGCGCCGAAGCCTGCCACGGGAGTGGAGGCTACCGGCGCGGCGGCTACAGGAGCGGCAGCTGCGGGAACTCCGCAGGCAAGCGCCCAGGGCAACACAGGGGCGGCCTTGCTGGCACGCGAGGTGGTTTTCCGCCGAGGTGGCGTGGGCCCCATAAACCTGGAGGTGCCCGCAGGTCGGCTAGTGCACTTGGCGGGGCCAAACGGGTGCGGAAAGACGACCTTATTCCTGGGAGTGCTGGGGCTTGTGAAGTACCGCGGGACGCTGCGCGCAGAGGGAGTGAAGGGCTGGGCGCCCACGCAGATGGATCAGGCAGTGACCTGCCGCACTGTGGCCGACGAGTTGGCCGTGGGTGCGGGGGAGGAGCTCGCCACCGCCGCCATTGATTTTGCCGGGCTGGGCCGATGGGCGAACACGCACCCGCTGGATGTGCCCGCGGCGAAGCGGCGGATTGTACTGGTCGCGGCGGCTATGGCGCGCGGGGCGGAACTGGTGATGCTGGACGAACCAACCGTGGGGCTTGACGCGCCGGGCTACCGCGAGTTGGCGGAGCTCATGCACCGCTATGTCGATGGAGAGTATGCGCGCCTGATCGGGCGGGTTCAAGCGAACCGTCGACGCGGCAGCCACGGCGTACGTGGAACCGGGGCAGCGGGCGCGCCGACGGTGCTGTGGACCTGCCACGACGCGGACTTCGCGGCGCAGGTCAGCGACCTCCGCCTGGATATGGCGCCGTAGGCGGGGCAGGGCGGCCCGAGGTGAGCAGGGCGGCAGCGGGGCAGGGCGGCCCGAGGTGAGCAGGGCGAAGGTCAGTTAGTTTGTGACCTCGATCGAGTCGCCGTTGCGCTCGACCTTCTTGGCAGGAGTCATCGGATCACGGGAAGGTCCCTCCACGACGTCGCCGGTGGCGACGTCGAACTTGGACATGTGCTTAGGGCAGACCGCCACGGTAGTGTCTCCGGCCTTCTCGATGGAGTTGATGGTGCCGCCAGCGTGGGGACAGGTGGTGGAGAACGCCTGGTACTCGTTCTCGCTGGGGCGGGAGAGAACCCAGCCGTCCAGGATCGTCGCACCGCCGACCTCTAGATCCGCGGCATCGGCCTGGGCGACGACTTCCTCGCTGGCGCAGGCAGCCAGCAGCGCACCAGAAGCAGTGGCGGCGGTGGCGACGGCCACTCCGCGAAGGAAGGAGCGGCGGGAACAGGGTAGGGAGCTGTGACGCTGGGGATTCGGCTGCATATCACTCATAAAACCGATCTTTCCACCACCTTGCATGGCCGACAAGCCTCCGCGCGGGGCCAGGGGGAGGGGCCGAGGCCGTTGGGCGCGGTCGGGGACTGAATGCTGGCGTGCCGGGTGAGGTTCGCAGCGTAAGTATGCGGCCATAAGTAAGGTGAGGGACTATGTACACTCCCGAGGCCATTGGTACCCCACTGACTCCCTCCTCCCTGAAGGTCCTTCTGCTCGGAGCCAGCGAGCTGGGACGGGAGCTCGCCATTGCACTACAGCGCCTGGGCGTGGAAGTGCACGCCGCCGACCGCTACGCGGGTGCACCCGCACACCACGTGGCCAACAAGGCCCACGTGCTGGACATCCACGATGCAAATTCCATTCGCCAGCTGATCCGCGAGGTCAGGCCGCAATTCGTCGTCCCGGATTCCGAGACGATCCCCGCCGACGTGCTGCAGGAATTGGAGACCGACGAGGTCGCCTCCGTCGTGCCGACCGCTCTGGCCAACCGCCTGACCATGAATCGCGAGGGCATTCGCACCTTCGCCCACGACAAGCTGGGCCTGCCGAACAGTACCTTCCGTTTTGCCTCCACCGCCGACGAGCTTGCTCGCGCGGCCGAGGAGATCGGCTACCCGTGTGTGGTCAAGCCCGTCATGAGTAGCTCCGGCGCAGGGCAGAGCTATGTCGGGGGAGTAGACGAACTGGAGGCAGCCTGGAACTCCGCACTCAAGCACTCCCGCACCAACGTTCAGCGCGTCATGGTCGAGCAGTACATCCCCTTCGACTACGAGGTCACTATCCTGGCCGTGCGCTCCATCGACTCCGCCACGGGCCGCGAGGCCACCTGGTTTTGCGAGCCCATCGGCCACCGCCAGGACCGTGGCGACTACGTGGAATCTTGGCAGCCCGCGCAGATGTCCGACGACGCGCTGGATACAGCGCGCAGCATCGCCGCCCGCATCGCCACTGCCCTAGGCGGACGCGGGGTATTCGGCGTGGAGCTGTTCGTGAAAGGCGACGACGTTTACTTCTCCGAGGTCAGCCCGCGCCCGCACGATACGGGCATGGTCACGCTCGGCACTCAACGGTTCTCTGAGTTCGACCTGCACGCCCGCGCCATTCTGGGGCTGCCTATCGATACCACGCTGATCTCTCCGGGAGCCTCCGCCGTTATCCGCTGCGAGGATAGGCACGATGGTGATATCGAATACGTGGGCGTCGATAAGGCAATGGCCGTAGAAGAAACCAACGTCTACCTGTTCGGCAAACCCCGGGCACTCGCGCGGCGGCGTATGGGAGTGGCAGTGGCCACCGCCGAGAACATCGACCAGGCCCGGAAGCGCGCCGAGGAAGCCGCCGGTTGCATCGAGATCCGCCCGACGGTTTTCGCAGAAAACGGGCAGTAGACCTAAGATCCCAGATATGGGACATAGCGCTACCGACCTTAACGAAACCCGAATTCTGCTGTACTACTGCTTCACCCCGATCGACGACCCGACCGCGGTGATGCTCTGGCAGCGCGCGCTATGTGAGCAGTTGGAGCTGAAGGGGCGCATCCTCATCAGCAAGCACGGTATTAACGGCACCGTCGGTGGCTCGCTGGCCAGCTGTAAGCAGTACGTGCGCCGCACCCGTGAGTTCCCGGGCTTTAAGAAAATGGAGTTCAAGTGGTCGGCCGGTTCCGCCGAAGACTTCCCGCGCTTGTCCGTGAAGGTACGCGACGAGATCGTGGCTTTCGGCGCCCCGGACGAGCTGCAAGTCGACGAAAATGGTGTGGTCGGCGGTGGCGTGCACCTCAAGCCAGAGCAGGTCAACGAGCTGGTAGAGGAGCGTGGCGACGAGGTTGTTTTCTTCGACGGCCGTAACGCCATGGAGGCGCAGATCGGCAAGTTCAAGAACGCGGTGGTGCCCGACGTGCGCACTACGCACGACTTCATTGGCGAGATCGAATCTGGCAAGTACGACCACCTGAAGGATAAGCCAGTCGTCACCTACTGCACTGGTGGTATTCGCTGCGAAATCCTCAGCTCGTTGATGAAGAACCGCGGGTTCGAGGAGGTATACCAGATCGACGGTGGCATTGTTCGCTACGGCGAAAAGTACGGTGACCAGGGGCTCTGGGAGGGTTCCCTGTATGTGTTCGACGGGCGCATGCACATGGAATTTAGTGATGACGCCGCTACGCTGGGCCGCTGCCGAGCGTGTGGGAACGCGACCAACGATTTCCACAACTGCGTGAATGAGCAGTGCCGCGAGCAGATTCTGCTGTGCGACGAGTGCGCCGCGGACCCGGAAAGTGCGACGTGTGGGCGTAAGGAATGCGCCGAGGTCGCGGCGGGGATGGTAGCGAAGTAGTGGCGGGATTGCCCCTAGAGCTCCAGCTCCATCGTGACGTGAGGGATGCCTTCTTCCTCGAAGGGTTTCCCGACGGGTTCGAAGCCGAACTTCGTGTAGAAGCCCTGCACCTGCTCCTGGGCGTTCAGTGAGACGCGGGCAACCTGGGTGGTCGGGTCTAGCGCAGCGGCGCGCCCTTTGCAGACCTCCAGGGCCTGCTCCATGATCTGGGTTGCGATGCCGCGCCCGCGGACGTCCTGGGCTACGCACATGCGACCTATGTGCTGGTCGTCCGGCTGGCCGTACACGCGCGCCGTGCCCACCAGGCGCAAGGGAGAACCCGGATCCGGCTGGCCAAAGGGGTACTCCGGGCCACTGCCAGGGTGGATGTACGCCAGCACGTGGTGGGTGTTCGGGTGCGGGTCGATGTCGTCGATCTCCGCGAACGGGGTTTTCTGCTCGTGGACGAACACATCCACACGCAGCTTGTACAGAGGGTGCAACTGCTGGGCGGGCATTGCTAGTAGCGCGCGACCAGTGAAGTGGACATCCGGGAAATCGGCGGCGGAAGATCCGGCACCGGCGGGGGATCCGGCACCGGTGGCGGGGGAGGGAGTGGTGGCCACGGTTCTAGGTGCTCCCAATTAGGCGTTTTTGCCCTTGGAGTGGTGCAGCATCTCTTCCCAGGCGCGCACCTTTTTGCGCTCGCGGCCCTCGGCCTCGCCAAGCTCGCGCTCGTGCTTGTCCAGGCTGTACCAGCCCTCCCATGTGGTGTGGTCGATGCCCTTCTCGTCCAAGAATGCCTCGACGGCCTCCAGCTGCGGCTTCTCGGGGTTAAAGCCAATGCCCTTGGAAGCATCGTCTAGCAGGTTGGCCACGGCCTCGTTCGCGTCGCCCTTGGTGTTGCCAATCAGGCCGACCGGGCCACGACGAACCCAGCCGGTGGTGTACACGCCAGGCAGGCGCTCGCGCTTCTCGGCCTCCGGGTCGGCAGAGCCGGGAACGCCCGCGATACCGTCGGCGGTCGGCCCCTCGGTCAGCACGCGGCCGCCGACGTTTGGCAGCACGTTCTGGCGCTCGTCCCACGGCAGACCAGGCTGCTCGTCGGACTTGTAACCCACGGCGCGGTAGACCGCGCCGACCGGCCACTCGGTGAGCTTGCCGGTGCCAGAGACAGAACCGTCGCCGTTCAACTCGGTGCGTTCGGTGACGAATGCGGTCACGCGGCCGTCGGCGTCTGTTTTAACCTCTACCGGGGATTCGAAGAAGTGGATGTACAGCTTGTGCGGAGCGCCCTTCGGATCGGCGATGGCGTACTGCTCCAGACGGGTGCAGACCATGTCCTGGATCTTGGATGCGCGGCGAGCCTCCTCGGAGCCCTCGTCGTACTGGATGTCCTCCGGATCGATAACGATTTCGATCGTGTCGGAATCGTTGAGCTCCTTGAGCTCTAGCGGGGTGAACTTCGCCTGTGCAGGGCCGCGACGGCCGAAGACGTGGACCTCCTTGGCCTGGTTGTCCTTCAAGGAGTCGTAGACGTTGTCCGGAATCTCGGTGACCTTCAGCTCCTCGCCGGTCTTGGCTAGCACGCGGGCGACGTCCAGGCCGACGTTGCCCACGCCGACGACGGCGACGGAATCTGCAGACAGATCCCACTTCTCTTCGAAGAAGGGGTTGGCGTCGTAGAAGCCAACGAACTCGCCAGCGCCGATGGTGTGCTCGCCGCCGGGGATGTTCAGCGGGCGGTCGTCGGTGGCGCCGGTGGCGTAGATTACCGCGTCGTAGAACTGCTTCAGCTCGTCGATGGTGATGTCCTCGCCGACGTTGATGTTGCCGAACAGGCGGATCTCGGGCTTGTCCATCACCTTGTGGAGGGACTTGATGATGCCCTTGATGCGCGGGTGGTCCGGGGCTACGCCGTAGCGGATCAGTCCGAAGGGGCCGGCATGCGCTCGTAAATATCGACGCTGACGTCGGCCTCAGACTTCGTCAGCGCGTCGGAGGCGTAGATGCCCGCCGGGCCGGAGCCGATGACTGCAATGCGAAGTGGGCGATTCTCGGGCATGTCAGGTGCAAATCCTTCTTTTTCGGGTCGTAGTTCGGTCTTGGGGAAACCGCGGTGCTGAACTCGTGCGTTGAATTCTTGCATTGAACTCGCGCGTTCGATTCAAGTGCTGAACTCGTGTGTCGAAACCGTGCGTCGAAATCGTGCACTGAATTCGGGCTTTGAGCTCGTATGTGGAGCCCGCACGAAGCGTTCAAACTGATATTGAATTAACACAGTCTAATGTAGCGAAATTCCATGCAGCGTCACTACATCGGGTCACCGCGGGTAACTCCCCGAACTATAGACAACTCTGTCTAGAAAAATCAAGAAGTCGCTTGAATTTGTGAGGGATCCCATCTAGTCTGAACCGGACAATGTAGACAGACAGATCAGTCTAGACAGAGGTTGAGAGACGATGACGACCGGATCGACCGCCGGACCAAACGCCGGCAACAAGCCAGAGCGCCCGCGCCGCAAGAAGCAGCGCAAGCCCCAGGGGCAGTGGGCCGTAGATGGCCGCGAGCCGCTCAACGACGACGAACGCGTGAAGCAGGAAGACCCTGGCATCAGCGTGATGCAGCGCATTCGCGACATCTACTCCAAGGAAGGCTTCGACTCGATCCCCGCCGAGGACCTTGCTCCGCGCTTCAAGTGGGTCGGTATGTACACCCAGCGCAAGCAGGGGTTGGATGGCGAGAAGACCTCGACCCTGACCAATGCGGAACTGCAGGATAACTACTTCATGATGCGCATCCGCCTGGACGGCGGCGTGGTCAGCTCCGCAGGTCTGCGCACCATCGGCGAAATCTCCGAGAAGTACGCGCGCAACACCGCGGACTTCACCGACCGCCAGAACGTACAGCTGCACTGGATCCGCATCGAAGACGTCCCGACCATTTGGGATGAGCTGGCAAAGGTTGGCCTGGACTCCTTCTTCGGCTGCGGTGACGTGCCGCGCGTGATCCTCGGCTCCCCGGTGGCGGGTATCGCCAAGGATGAGATCATCGACGGCCGCCCGGCAATCGAGAAAATCAAGAAGGAACTGTTGCCGAACCCCGAGTTCGGCAACCTGCCGCGCAAGTTCAAGTCCGCGATCTCGGGCCACTCCCGCCAGGACATCACCCACGAGATCCAGGACCTCGCCTTCATTGGATCCGAGCACCCCGAACACGGTGCCGGCTTTGATGTCTGGGTCGGCGGTGGCCTGTCGACCAACCCCATGCTCGCCCAGCGCCTGGGAGTGTGGGTGCCGATCGACGAGGTGCCCGAGGTCTGGGCTGGCGTGGTTCGCATTTTCCGCGACTACGGCTACCGCCGCATGCGCAACCGTGCCCGCCTGAAGTTCCTGGTCGCCGACTGGGGTATTGAGAAGTTCCGCGAGGTGCTGGAGACCGAGTACCTCAAGCGCCCGCTATTGGACGGCCCGGAGCCGGAGGAGTACCCGGGGTACCGTGACCACGTCGGCCTGCACGAGCAGAAGGATGGCAAGTTCTACCTGGGGGTTAAGCCCACCGTGGGGCACACCGACGGTAAGCAGTTGCAGCAGCTGGCCGACCTGGCGGAAAAGCATGGCACCACCAACATCCGCACCACCCCGGATAAGGAGCTGCTGTTCCTGGATCTGGAGCGCGAGGCTGCCGATGCTCTCGCTGCGGACCTGGAGGAGCTCGGCCTGTCCGCCAAGCCTTCGGCCTTCCGCCGCGACATTATTTCCTGCACCGGCCTGGAGTTCTGCAAGCTGGCGCATGTCGTTACCAAGCAGCGCGCTATCTCTCTGGTCGACGAACTGGAAGACCGCCTGGGCGACCTCGATGTGCCGCTGAAGATCAGCCTCAACGGCTGTCCAAACTCTTGCGCCCGTACTCAGGTGGCGGATATTGGCCTGTCCGGCAAGATCCTCACCACCGACGAGGGGGAGCGTGTGGAGGGCTTCCAGGTGCACCTTGGCGGCACCATCGGCCTGGAGCCGCACTTCGGCAAGAAGGTGCGCGGAAATCAGGTCTACTCCAAGGATCTTGGCGACTACGTGGTGCGTGTGGTGGAAAACTTCAAATCTCACCGCACCGAGGGTGAGGAGTTCCGCGATTGGGTTATCCGCGCCGACGACGAGCTGTTGGTGTAGCCCCATGAGCGTGCCAGATTCCGATTCCCTTCCGAGCGTGAACGAGCAGGTTGGCGGCCGTGTGGGCCACCCGAATGCTCGTCGCGCGACGGTGAATAACTGCCCCTACTGCATGTCCCAGAATCTGTTCCCGGACGGGGAGACCGACAACGCGTGGCAGTGCCGCGAGTGTATGCGAGTTTTCTCCGTCAAGTTCCACGGACAGCTGTTGTAACTGGCCTTTTATTGACGCCCCCTCGCCCCCACCCCTTGAGGGGCCATTCGTGGCCTTTGTGCAGGTCGCGGCGGTGGGGCGTCACAAAAAATCCCGAACTTGGTTGTAGAAGTGGACAGATTGGTCTATTGTGGGGAAAGCCAAAACAGACTGATCGGTCTGTCTAGGGAATATCCAAGAGTTCCCCCGAGTTCTTGAGAAGACACACGTCGAAAACCCAAAAACATCAACCCCGAGAAGAGGAGCTCATGAGCCTGGTAGATGCGACCGGCCTGCTCGGCGGGAGTTCGGACGACTACCGAGACCCTGCCGAGAGTCCGAAGGGCGCGCCGACCAAGACCACTCCGCTGAGTGACGAGGAGCGGGCAGCCAACGAACAGCTCGTCGCCGAGTGGAACGACAAGCTAGAGGGCGCCAGCGCCGAGGACATCATGGAGTGGGTGGCCGAACACGTGCCCGGCAAGATCGCCGTCACCATGTCGATGCAGGATACGGTGCTGGCTGAACTGGCCGAGGGACGCTTGGCGAAGGAACGCACGGAGCTGGTGTTCCTGGATACCGGCTACCACTTCGCTGAGACACTCGAAACCCGTGACAAGGTACAGCAGCGCTACACCCTGCCGCTGGAGAACATCACCCCCGTTTTAAGCCGCGAGGAGCAGGACAAGGTCTACGGCCCGCGCCTGTACTCCCGCGACAACACCGCCTGCTGCCGGATGCGCAAGGTCGAACCGCTGGCGCGAATGCTGAACCCCTTCAACGCCTGGATCACCGGCGTGCGCCGAGTGGATAACGCACTGCGTGCCAACACCCCGGTGCTGGACGTGGACCGCACTGGACGGCTGAAGATCAACCCCATCGTCGCCTGGAGTGACGAGGACGTGGAGGCCTACATCACCGACCACGACCTGATCATCAACCCCCTGACCAAGCAGGGCTACCCGTCGATCGGCTGCGAGACATGCACCCTGCCGGTTGCCGAAGGACAGGACCCCCGATCCGGCCGCTGGGCCGGCTCCAACAAGACAGAATGCGGACTTCACACATGAGCAAAGACAACACCACCGCCCTTTCGCCGCACCTGGCGAGCCTCGAGGCGGAAGCAATCGAGATCCTGCGCGAAGTAGCAGGCCAGTTCGACCGCCCCGCGCTGCTGTTTTCCGGCGGCAAGGATTCCGTCGTGGTTCTGGAGCTGGCTAAGCGCGCCTTCCACCCGGCGCCGGTTCCCTTCGAGCTGGTGCACGTGGATACCGGCCACAACTTCCCGGAGGTCATCGAGTTCCGCGACAGGATCGCCGCGGACCCGAAGGTAACCCTGCACGTCGCCGCCGTGCAGGACTGGATCGACAGCGGTGCCATCCAGGAACGCCCGGACGGCACCCGCAACCCGCTGCAGACCGTGCCGCTAGTGGAGACCATCCAGAACCGTGGATACGACGCTGTGCTGGGCGGCGCCCGCCGCGACGAGGAGAAGGCCCGTGCTAAGGAGCGCGTGTTCTCCGTGCGTGATAGCTTCGGCGGCTGGAACCCGCGCCGCCAGCGGCCCGAACTGTGGGGCCTGTACAACGGCCGCCACCAGGCGGGCGAGAACATCCGCGTGTTCCCGATCTCCAACTGGACCGAGGCCGACGTGTGGGACTACATCCGCGACCGCAACGTTGAGGTTCCGGCGATCTACTACTCCCACCAGCGCGAAGTCTTTAACCGCAACGGAATGTGGCTGACCCCGGGCGAGTGGGGTGGCCCGAAGGAAGGCGAGGAACTGGTCGAGAAGACCGTGCGCTACCGCACCGTCGGCGACATGAGCTGCACCGGCGCAGTCCTATCCACCGCCACGACCATCGACGACGTGATCGACGAGATCCGTCAGTCCACTACCACCGAGCGCGGCGCCACCCGTGCCGACGACAAGCTCAGTGAGTCCTCCATGGAGGATCGCAAGAAGGAAGGTTACTTCTGATGTCCACCAACCTGCCGACCCTCCGCCTGTGCACTGCCGGCTCCGTCGACGACGGTAAGTCCACCTTCGTGGGCCGCCTGCTGCACGATACGAAGTCCATCCTGGCCGACCAGTACGAGTCCGTAGAGCGCGTCTCTAACGCCAAGGGGTTGGAGAACCCCGACCTGTCGCTGCTGGTCGACGGCCTGCGCGCCGAGCGCGAGCAGGGCATCACCATCGATGTGGCCTACCGTTACTTCGCTACCGACAAGCGCAGCTTCATCCTGGCCGACACCCCGGGCCACGTGCAGTACACGCGCAACACCGTCACCGGCCTATCCACCTCGGAGCTCGTCATCGTTTTGGTCGACGCCCGCAATGGCGTGATCGAGCAGACCCGTCGCCATCTGACCGTGGCGGCGATGATGAAGATCTCCCACGTGATCGTGGCCGTCAACAAGATCGACGCGGTCGATTTCAGCGAGCAGGTCTTCAACGACGTGAAATCCGACGTGGACGCGCTGGTCTCCGAACTGGGCCTGGTACACGTCGACGTGATCCCGACCTCCGCGCTCCTGGGCGACAACGTCGTCGAGCGCAGCCAGAACACCCCGTGGTACACCGGCCCGTCTGTGCTGGAGATCTTGGAGACCACCGAGCCAGCGAAGAACGCCGACAGTGTGGAACGCGGCCTGCGCTTCCCGATCCAGATCGTCATCCGCGACCACGCCACCGACTACCGTGGTTACGCCGGTCGTCTCACCGCTGGCAAGATTTCTGTTGGCGACAAGGTGCTGGCCGACGGCCGCGAGGCGATAGTCGAGGGCATCGACGGCCCAGCGGGCGAGCAGCAGACCGCCACCCGCGGCGAGTCCGTCTCTCTGCGGCTGGATCGCGATATCGACCTGTCCCGCGGAGACGTTATCGCGGCTGATGACCTGCCGGAGCCGCAACAGTCCTTCACTGCCACGGTGTTCCACCTGTCCGAAACCCCGGTGCGCCTGCGCGGCAACGTGCTGGTGCGCTACGGCACCGCACTGGTACGCGGTCGCGTGGACGAGGTCATCCGCCGCGTAGACATCTCCGGCCGTAACCGTAGCGACGAAGAGATCGCCCACGGTAGCGCCGATGAGCTGGCGCTGAACGATATCGCGGAGGTGCGCGTAACGGTGGCCGAGCCGCTGCCCGTCGAGACCTACCGCCGCGGTGGCCGAGTAGGTTCCCTGCTACTGGTTAACCCCGGCAGTGGCGATACCTTGACTGCGGGTCTGGTGAATTAACATGGCCCGGCCGGCACCGATCATTTGCTTGGCGCATGGATCCCGCCACCCACAGGCGGACAAGGCGGTCTTCGAGATCGCCGATCGCATTTCTGCAAGCACTGAGGTGCCGGCTTTCGCCGCTTTCCTGGACTTCCACCCCGCCACCCTCACTACCGTCGCTCATCGCGTTGCCGCGGAGGGCTACACGGAGGTGGTCGTGGTTCCGCTGCTGTTCACTAGGGCTTTTCACGCCCGACACGACGTCCCTGCCACCATTGCCGAGGCCGCCCAATCTATCGACGCCACCTTGTCCGCATCCGCCGGCCTGACCCTCCACCTCGCTGATGGTCTGGGTACCGGTGCGGACATGGAGGAGCTGGTGGCCGACGTGACGGCCCAGTACCTCGCGGACGCTCCCCGCATCGACAAACTCGCACTGTATTCCGTGGGCTCCAGCCAACCCGGTGCCAACGAGGCCGTCGCCGAGTTCGCCGATCGCGTCGGCGCCCGCCTGAACATGCGCAGCACCCGCGCTTTCGTGGCCACCGGGGTTCACCCGGGCTGCGATACGGATGCACTGCTGGACTTCGCCGACGAGCGCACCGTCACCGTGCCCCTGTTCGTCAGCCCCGGCCTGTTGTGGGACAAGGCCAAGAACCGAATGCCACACGGCCGGACGTGTACGCGCCACCTCGGTGCCGCGGTCGCCCCGGTCGTCATCAACCGCGCCTGTCGTGCGTTGGCCTAAACCTAACCTCACAACCACTTTCCTCACTTAACTTTCTAGGACTAACCCATGAAGATCTTGATTTTTGCCATAGTCGGCGTGGTAGCCCAGTTGGTCGACGGTGCACTGGGAATGGCTTTCGGCATCACGGCAACAACGCTGCTGATTTTCTCTGGCCTGGGGCCCGCGCACGCCTCCGCCGCCGTTCACCTGGCCGAGGTCGGCACTACACTGTTCTCCGGCCTGTCCCACTGGCGACTGAAAAACGTCCACTGGCCGACCGTCCTGGCTCTCGGCGTGCCAGGCGGCATCGGCGCATTTATGGGCGCCTACGTGCTCAGTAACCTATCCACCGAGGCTGCCGAGCCAGTCGTCTCCACCCTGCTGGTACTCCTCGGCGCCTACGTGCTGGTGCGCAGCGTGGCGGTGCCGTGGAAGAAGAACGAAGATACCCAGCCGGTATCCACCACTCGCCGTTCCCGCTTCGGCCTGGCCGGCTTGGGCCTGGCCGGTGGCTTTCTGGATGCCTCCGGTGGCGGCGGCTGGGGGCCGGTGACCACCTCCACGCTGATGAGCGTGGGCAAGGCCGAGCCGCGCCGCATCATCGGCACGGTAAACACCGCCGAGTTCCTGGTTTCCGTCTCCGCCTCCGCCGGCTTCGTCGCCGGAATGGGCTCCGATTTGGCGGATAACTGGCAGCCTGTCGTCGGCCTGCTGATCGGTGGAGCCATCGCCGCCCCGATCGCCGCGTGGATCGTGACGATTATGAAGCCAGAAGTACTCGGCGGCGTTGTTGGCGCCCTGCTGATGCTGCTGAACTCCAGCCGCCTGGTGAACTATTTTGGCTTCCTCGGCGTGGTCGCCGTCGTCCTAATTGGCCTGGCCGTGATCGTCGCCCTGGTTGTCGTCCGTAAGCGCTCCCTGTTGGAACGCTCCCTGACCGGTGACGATGCCCCCGCAAAGTCGCAGCAAGCAGATGCGCAGGCCCATGCTGAAGAGGTAGTGGAGGGGGCGAGGAGGCGCGGTTACGAAGAACAGCGAGTCCCCACTCCCGAGCGTCAAAAAGAACGCGCCAGGGGGTAGGGCGAGGGCGCGACTTCCGCCCCGCACCTCGCCAGCGCGGGGCTACCAAGGCACAATGGAAATGAAGAAGAACTCCATTGAGGAAGGTATGTGAGCTGTGTCTATCGCGTCTAATGGAACTGGCACCAACGCCGTCATCTCGCCGATAGCGAGCGCCGCCGCGCGTCGCCCCGACATCGTGGACGCCCTGGGGGAGGCAACGGCTGTCGATATCTTCGACACCATCCGCCCCTCCGCACCCGACTTCGCCGCCGCCCTAGACGCGGCCTATGGTGCGAGCGCGGGGGCGGTGCTGCTGGGCACCGGCGAGATCAACTTCGACTCGCGCTTGGCCGCCGCCGCGGGCGCGTCCCACTACTTGCTCGCGGGGAGTTCGGCTGACGCTACAGCTCTGCAGTTGGCCTCCGGACAATTGGTGCGCTCTGGCCGCACGCCTGCCGGTATTTCTTTTATAGACGCCACAGCCTCCTCCGCATCGGCTCCGTCCAACGCCGTCGAGGCAGAGGGAGAGGCGATCCGCCACATCGCGCTGGAAGGCATTGTGGAGGCTGCAAGTGATACCGGCGCCAAGGAGCCGGTTATCGGCCCGGAGCTGTTCGAGCGCAACCTGCTGATCAAAGCGCGCGAGAAGAACGCACACATCGTGTTGCCAGAGGGCGACGACGACCGTATTCTTACCGCCGCCGACCAGCTGCTGAGCGCCAAGGTGTGCCAGCTGACCATCCTGGGTAACCCAGATGAGATCGCCCGCCGTGCCAAGGAGCTGGAGCTGGATCTTTCCGGTGCCACGCTGACTGACCCGACCGACGGCAACCAGCTGGAGGAGTTCGCTGCCGAGTTTGCCGAGCTGCGCAAGCACAAGGGCATCACTGTGGAGCAGGCTCGCGAGACGATGCAGGACATCAGCTACTACGCCACCATGATGGTGCACAAGGGCATTGCCGACGGCATGGTCTCCGGTGCTGCGCACACCACGGCGCACACCATTAAGCCGTCGTTCCAGATCATCAAGACCGCGCCGGGCGCGTCGGTGGTCAGCTCCATATTCCTTATGGTTATGGATGGCGTGTTGTGGGCATTCGGCGACTGCGCTGTGAACCCGAACCCCACCCCTGACCAGCTGGCGGAAATTGCCGCAGTGTCCGCGCAGACCGCCGCGCAGTTCGGCATCGAGCCGAAGGTGGCGATGCTGAGCTACTCCACCGGCACCTCGGGAGCGGGCACGGATGTGGAGGCCGTAGCGGCCGCCGTGAAGAAGGCCCAGGAGGATAACCCAGACCTGCCACTAGATGGACCGCTGCAGTTCGATGCTGCAGTCGTGGAATCCGTCGGCCAGAAGAAGCTGCCGGGATCTGCTGTGGCGGGGCAGGCCACGGTGTTTGTTTTCCCAGATCTGAACTGCGGCAACATCACCTACAAGGCGGTGCAGCGCACCGCCGACGCGCTGGCCGTGGGGCCGATCCTGCAGGGGCTGAACAAGCCGGTGAACGATCTCTCGCGTGGCGCAACCGTGCCGGACATCGTGAACACTGTGGCGATCACCGCTATCCAGGCCAACTAGAACCGGGCCGACTAGCGGCAAATCCGCTAACGGCAGGTGCTGGCAGGGTGGCCGAGGCTTCAGCATCATCGGCACCGGAGAATCCTGCCAGTACACATGCGAGCACTAGCAAAGAAGAAACAGAGAAGGATAGGCAAGAACAGTGACCCAGTACGTACTCGTCCTCAACTCGGGCTCTAGCTCCATAAAATTCCAGGTCCTCGACCCGGAGGCGCACGCTACGGCGGATCCGTTCGTCTCCGGAATCGTCGAGAAAATTGGGGAGAAGAAGGGGCATATCCAGATTCAGACGGAAACGTCGAAGATGGAAGACAATCGCCCTATCCTCAGCCACTCTGTTGGCCTAGAACGTGCCTTCGGCATGATGACGCTACTGGGCGTCGGACCCCAAGACCTAGACCTGGTAGCAGCAGGGCACCGTGTGGTCCACGGTGGCGCAACGTTCACAGAGCCAGTCCTGATTGACGACGATGTGATCGAGCAGCTCAAGGAGCTTATCCCGCTGGCGCCGCTGCACAACCCAGCCAACATCGACGGCATCGAAAACGCCCGTGCGCTGCTGGAACACGTGCCGCACGTGGCTGTGTTCGATACTGCTTTCTTCTCCACTCTGCCGGAGCACGCAGCAAATTATGCGATCAAGAAGGAAGTTGCCGAGGAGTACGACATTCGTCGCTACGGCTTCCACGGCACCAGCCACGAGTACGTGTCCGCGAAGGTGCCGGAGCTTCTGGGCAAGCCCGCCGAGGAGGTCAACCAGATCACTCTGCACTTGGGTAACGGTGCTTCGGCCGCCGCGATTCGCGGCGGGAAGGCTGTTGATACGACGATGGGATTGACGCCACTTGCCGGCCTGGTCATGGGTACCCGTTCCGGCGACATTGACCCTGGCATCATTTTCCACCTGGCGCGCTCCGGTGGGATGACGGTCGACAAGATCGATAAGCTGCTGAACCGCGAGTCCGGTCTGAAGGGGATGGCCGGAGTGAACGACTTCCGCGAGCTGAAGTCCTTGATAGACGACGGTGATGAGAATGCGAAGCTGGCCTACGACGTGTACATTCACGCGCTGCGCCGCTTCATTGGTTCGTACATGCTGGTGCTTGGCGGTGTGGACGCAATTGTGTTCACCGCAGGAGTGGGCGAGAACGCGGTCCAGGTGCGCCGTGATGCTATGGCTGACCTGCAGAACTTCGGTATTGAGATCGACGAGGCCCGGAATGAGAATTCCGAGGAGATCGTGGGCACACGTGAGATCTCGACCGACGATTCCACGGTGAAGGTGTTCGTGGTTCCGACGAATGAGGAGCTGGCGATCGCCCGCCAGGCGACGGTGCTGGCCGAGCAGCAGTAGGGGGCTGCCTGGCGCGCAGCAGCAAGAAGGGCTGCCTGGCGGGGTCGAGCTGTCGGAAAAGTTGCAATCTGTGCGTCGGTGGGCGGTGTGTTTGGTGTTCGTTTGGGCGGAAGTGTCGGAAAAGTTGCAATTCCTTAATGGTGGTGTTTTTCATTAATTTAAAGTCGCAGGTCAGGGGGCTGCGCTCGGTGAAGTCAGTTTCTGCCTTTTCACGTTTTGCAACTTTTCCGACATTCTCCGCTTGAAGGACGGGCGCAGTGGCTTGAAGGACGGGCGTAGTGAGGGGCGTCTCGCGAGCCTGGGGTAACTCTAGAACCAGGTGCGGGGGCGGATGCGGTTAGCCATGTCCACCAGGTCGTAGCGGTGGCGTGCGAAGGGAGCCTGGCGAGCCAGCTGGCGCAAGCTTGCTTCCAGGCCGGCACGCAGGCCGCGCTCTGTAAACTGCACGTCGAATAAAGGTGCCGCTGCTGCACGTCGCTTTGCCGTAGTACTCGTAGCACGCTTTGACTTGCGGGAACGACGGGATCGGTGGGGTTGGCGAGAGTGGTGGGATGACTCGGAGCCGGCGGCGCCAGGGGAGGCGGCGCCGGAATCGGCAGCAGAGCCGGAGGTTTCGGGATGGGGAGCAGAGGAGGCGGCGCCAGAGGAGGCGGCGCCAGAGGAGGCGGCGCCAGAGGAGGCGGCGCTAGCGGCGCCGGCTCCACCGTCCGGGGCTGAGTCGCTAGCTCCACGCAGCCAATTCAGACCCGCGCTCAGCACGGCGATGCGGACTTGGGGCAGACGCGGCTCGTTAGTCGGCAGCGTTTCCAAACGTCTAGCCGCACGGCGGATACGGGACTCGGTGAGGCTGTTGGCGTCAGAAATAAGCAACAAGATAGACGTCAACCGTGCCAGACGATTGTGCCGCGAGGCCTGCGGTAGCCGGTCCAACGCAGCGACGGCCGAATCGACCATACCCTCCGCGCGCAACTGCCTGGCCAGGCCAAAAGCGCTAGATACCGTGGACGGGTTGGTCGCCCACACCAGCCCGTACAAACGCATGGCGTGGAAACGAAGGGAGACCGGATCCAGAGTGACGTGCTCCCAGCTGGGCACCCCGGTGTAATCCTTTACCGGCAACCGCTGCGCATATGCCAGGGCAGAGGCCGCGCGGGAGACGTGCTCGCTCAGCAGCTTCGTAGAGTTCACACCCTGCTGCTGCAACAACAACTCGTCGGTGGCGGCCAGCGCCAACTTCGGAGCGGGCTCGCCCGGCAAGATGTACAGCACGCGGTTGAAGAACTTCTGCGCCTCTGCAAACTGCCCCGTCAGCAGCGCCGCAACACCAGAGTGCCACTGGAAACGCCAGTCGTACTCCAGCCGCGGCTTCAGCTCGGTCAGCAAGTCCTGGGCCTCGCGAGTCTTGCCCACGTCCAGCAGGGCGCGGACCATCGTCAGCGGAATCTCCACGGAATGCTTCAGCTCCGGCTGGGCGTAGGCCGCGCGGAGGGTATCCAGCAGGTCGCCGGCCTCAGTGAAGCTGGTAGCAGAGAGCAACCCGTAGCCCGGGTCTTGCGAATCGGCCAGCGGGGTTGGCAGCGCACTCACGACTTCGGGCACAGAGTTTTCCACGGAACGCACCACGCCGTCGACCAACTGGTCGGTGCGGAACACAATGTGCTTGGTGCCGAAGGTGCTGCGCTGCGCGGTGAAGCGCGTGTTCAGGTGCGGGTAGTGGCGGCCGTCGCGGATGGCCAAAATCTCTCGCAGCACGCCGATCAGCTGGTTCGCCATGGCGGTGGCGGAGCTGAAGCGCACGTCCGGATCCTCGTCTGTGGCGCGGAGCAGTAGACGGTACAAAGACAGGTACTCGCGAAACAGCGGTTCTTCGTCCGGGGTGGGCAACCCCGGGGCATAGGCGCCATTTTCCACCGGCAGGTTCACAACCAGCGCGGCCAACGTGCGCCCCACGGTGTAGATGTCGCTGGCCACAGTCGGGCCGGTCTTCGCGATCTCGGGGGCCTGGAAGCCCTTCGTGCCGAAGATGTGCCCGAACGCGCCGATACCGGTCACCGCGCCCAGGTCGATCAGCTTCACCTGGTCTTCCGTGATGAGGATGTTGTCCGGCTTCAGATCGTTGTAGACCACGCCGCGGGAGTGCAGGTAGTCCAGTGCAGGCAGAATCTCCAGGATGTAGCCGATCGCCACATCCAGGTCGAACGCACCCGCGGCCAGCTTCCGCCGCTGCCCGCGCAGCGATGGCCCACCGACGTACTCCATCACGATGAAGCCACCGGGAGAGCGCGGGTCGTCGATGAAATTAAAGATCTTCACAATTCCCGGGTGCGTGATGTCCGCCAGGAACGCGCGCTCGGATTCAGCGACGGCGCGCTCTTGCTCGTTTTCCGTGGCCATCATTCCCTTGAGCACCACGTAGCGGTCGGCGACGTTGTGGTCGACCGCGATGTACACCCAGCCCAGGCCACCGTGTGCGATGGGGCCCAGGATTTCGTACTGGCCTGCGATGATGTCGCCCGGTTTGAGGGTCGGCGCCTCCACCCCTTTTTCAATCGCCGCGGTTGGGTCTATCACCGCGTCTTCCGGGTTTGTCGGCGCAATGAATGGCAGTTGCACCATGCCGTCGGCCACCGACGCGCCAGAGCGGTACGTGCCACGCCTTTTGCGGAACGTCGAGAGTGCCTCTATGCGCGAACGCTCGCCGGAGTCCGTCGCGCTCGCCGGTGCGCCGATGACGGGCTCGGTGTGTTGGACGGTTTTGTCCGTATCCTCGTCGTCCGCGAAGGGGTCGAAGGGAACAGCCTCGGTACGTTCCTCTGGCTCGCTGTCCGCGAAGGGGTCGAACTCTACGGCTTCTGTGCGTTCTTCTGGTTCTTCTGGTTCCTTGCGTTCCTCTGGTTCGCTGTCCGCGAAAGGGTCGTAGAGCACGGCTTCGGTGCGGTCCTCGGGTTCGCTGCGCCGCTGGCTCGCTTGCTGGCTCGCTTCCGGCTTCGCCTGCCGCTCCTGCTCGCCCACGTTGCCGTCGCGACGATCCCCGTCTCCACAGGCCATGCCCTCGAGGTCGTTGTCCTCGTTACTCTGCATCGCTGTTCGCCGCCTCTCGCCGTATCTTCCTTAGCTCTTTCGACTCTTCCTCGCTGCGGTACTTAATCGGTAGTGATGACGCCGGCCCCAAGTAGTCCGCCAACCACCTGTCATACAGGTCTTGCCACGTTCCATCGCGCCGGATCCTCTCCATGGTGGAGTTCACTTGCATCACCAGGCCAGTCGTATTCTTCGGGAATCCCGGGGGAGCGATGGCCACCGAGTAGTAGTTGGAATCAGGGGCTTCGGCTACCAAAGCCGTATAGGGGTCCTGAGCCTGCAGGCCGGTGAGGATGGCGTCATCCGTAAACACCGCATCGGTCTGGTAGCGCTGCATGGCCATCAAACAGTCGGTCCACGCCTTCGTCAGCAACAGTCGCCCCACGTCGTATTGCTTTATGCGGACCGCGGAGGTCGAGTCGCGCGTGACGCACACCGTCTTGTCGTGCAGGTCGTCAAAGCTTTCGATGTTCGAATCGCTGAGCACCAGAAGTCTCGAGTGAACCTGCAGGTAAGGGGTGGAAAATTCTACCTTCGACTGGCGTGATTGAGTAGGCGACATCGTGCGCACCACAATGTCCACGTCGCCATTTTTCAGCGCTTCGGCGCGTTCGCGGCTTTCCACGTAGCGGAACTCGATTTTGTCCGGATCGCCGAAGATGTCGCGCGCGATCTCGCGCGCCAGGTCCACCTCGAAGCCCGCGACGTCTCCCGAGACTGGGTCGCGAAAGCCCAGCCGGTTTAGGGATTGGGCCACGCCCACCACCAGACGCCCGCGGCGCATGATGTGTGGCACGCGCTCCTTCGGCTCCCGATCATCCGGCTTGATAGAGCCGAACGGTTCCTGCGTGCCTGTGTTGTCGATGGTCGAGTTCGCATCCGCTGCGGCGTCACCATCAGTAGGAACCTCGCTCGGCTTTGCATACGTCGCCCCGTAGGGCAGATTTTCGTTGGCGCTGTGCTGAACGGCGGGCCATTCGGGCAGACTCGGATCCTCCGTGGAGCAGGCTGAGGTGAAGCCGAGCGCCACGCTGGCCAGGGCTGCTGCTAGGGGCTTCAACGCATTCTGTTTCATCAGATGAACTCCTGCAGTCGGGGCCGGGTGCCGCCGATGACGCACAGCGCGGACAACACCGTCAGAGCTAGCACCAGGTTGGTCACGCGGCCCGCTGCGGTGCGCCCCTCGACTAGGATGTCGCGCAGCTCGGCACGGGTGCTGCTGATGAGCTCCTGCATCTCGTCGTCCACGATCGTGTAGTCGGACGTATCTTCGTCGCTGCCGCTGTTGCCTTCACTGCTACTCCCGCCGGTGTTGCCGTCGGGCACAGTCGTATCCAGCGCTGCCGCCAGGGCCTCGGTGTAGCGCCCATTTTTCAGTTCGGAGACCATTTTCGCATGTGACTCGTCCCACGAGCGCAGAGCCTCGCGAGCGGTATCGATGCGTTCGGGGTGGATCACTTGGCTGCGCAGCGCTTCCAGCTTGCCGTCGATGTCCGTCATCGCCTCGGAGAACTCCCGTTGGCGATCCTCGCCATAATCGCGCTGGATCAGCCCCAGGGCCTCTTGGGTACGCGACTGCTGCACGGAGATGCGTACTGCCGTAAGCTGCTCGAGCGGTCGCACGGTGCCTTGCACGTCTTGGTTGCCCGCGTGCCACGTGAGGGCAGCGCTTATAGACGCCCACACGAGGGCGAACAACATAAGCCCCGTAGCCGCCACATACCCCATGTTGAGCCGCCTGTTGGTCAGTGCTGCGAGCCAGAACTGGGCGATGACCAGCATAATGATTGCCGCCAAAATGCCGGACAGGGGGAACCATAGGGGCGCGGAGAGCTTTGCCTGTTGAGAGGAGACCTCTTCCGAGGTGCGCGAGTAGAGCTCCTGGGCGGCAGGCAGCATTGTGTCCTGCATCAGTGTGGAGGCCTGGGATAGGTAGGATGCGCCGACGGGATTGCGCAGGCGGTCGTGGGTCTGCGCCTTGGACATGAGATTTACGTAGTCCGGCAGGGAGTTCTGGATCTGCAGCACCAGCTCCATTTCGCGGGACTCGATATCGTCGATACCGCTAGTGGCGCGCACGATGGCGGAGGCGGCGTGGGACATGGCCGAGTCGTAATCGCGGGTGGCCGTATCGCTGGTGGATTTGCGGAGGAAGCTGGTGGTGGCCACGGAATCGGCTACGGATAGCGAGTTGAACAGCTCCTGTGAGGCATCCGAAAGCGGCTCGGTGCGACTGACCAGAGTGTTGAGCTGCGACTGCCGGCTTTGGGAGCTGTACACCATGGCGCCACCGGCGGCCAGGATCGCCAACACCAGAATCGTCGAGACGATGGTGAGTAGGCCGGGGGAGGTGGAAGCGAACTTCAGGAACCTCCGCGGTGCCTCGAGCGCCGGGTTCACAAACCCCTTGAACGAGCTGCCACGACCGGTGGGGTGCTCGTCGCTGTCCATCCACCGGTCTGCCTCGAACGCAGTCACTGGGGGCATAACCATAAAGTATATACGCCCTAAGCATCCTCGCGCCCATAAAGTCTGCTATCTCGTCCGCCTGTTGCCCTGCTTAATGTCCGCTTACTGTGGCACACTAGAACGCATGATTACGGTCAGTTCTCTTACCAAAGCCTATAAAGGCACTACGGTAGTCAATGATTTGAACTTTGAGGTCACTCCCGGAATAGTCACCGGGTTCTTGGGACCCAATGGTGCCGGTAAGTCCACCACTATGCGGATGATCGTTGGGTTGGATGAGCCGACGCAGGGCACTGCCCGTATCGATGGCAAGCCGTATGCCGATTACAAGCGTCCGCTGGAAAAGGTGGGCACGCTGCTGGATGCCAAGTGGGTGCACCCCAACCGCAGCGCGGCCGCGCACTTGCGCTGGGTGGCGGCTGCCAATGGCATGTCGAAAAAGCGTGTGGATGAGGTTCTGGGCATCGTGGGGCTCAGCGACGTAGCAGGCCGTAAGGCTGGCAAGTTTTCGCTGGGCATGGGGCAGCGACTGGGCCTGGCCTGTGCGCTGCTGGGCGACCCAGAGGTGCTGATTCTGGACGAGCCCGTCAATGGCCTGGATCCGGAGGGTATCCGCTGGGTTCGTGACTTCGTCCGCGCTCTCGCCCGGGAGGGGCGCACGGTGCTTATCAGCTCGCACCTGCTGAGCGAAATGGCGCAGACCGCCGACCACCTGATCGTGATCGGTAAGGGCCGCCTGGTGGCCAACCAGAGCACTCACGAGTTCATCAAGTCCACCTCCGAGGTCTCCACCGTCGTGCGCACCGACCATATCTCGGAGCTGAAGGCGGCGCTGACCGAGGAGTTGGTGCCTTTCCGCGAGGATAAGGATCTGGACGGCCGCCCGACCATCACCATTCCGCAGCAGGAAAGCGATTGGATCGGTGCCCTGGCCTACAGCTACGGTCTGCGTCTGCGGGAACTGTCCGAGAAGCGTCCGAGCCTGGAGGATGCATACCTGCGCATGACCCAGGAGCATGTGGAGTACCACGCCAACATGGAGGGGGGCCAGCCCGACAAGGCAGGCACGCGCGAGGCCGCCGACAAGCAGGAGGCTGAGGCGCGCACCCGGCGAAGCGCAAAGGCTCAGCAGCGCAGGCAGGCCATCCCCAGCGCGACGTCTGCGGGCGCTGGTGCCGAGGGTGGGCGTCCAAAAGAAAACAGTGAGGCAACCGGCCAGGCCGTGCGCCTGCAGAAGGAAGGGGACAAGTAATGGTGAACCTGATCCAGTCGGAGCTGATTAAGCTCCGCAGCACCAAGGCCCTGTGGTGGACCTCCGGGCTGATCCTGTTCTTCTCGATCGGCTTCGCGCTGCTTAACGGTGGCATGACTGGCTCGCTTCTCAATAGCGACGAGGCGAAGAAGGATCCCGAACTGTACATGGCCGTCGCCTCGGGCATCGGTTCCGACATGGGACTCAGCGGATTCCTTTCCTTCGGCATGATGATCGTTATGATCCAGGCCGTCATGCTGGTGACCACCGAGTACGGCGCGAACACCAGCAAGACCACGCTGTTGGCCACCCCAACGCGCTGGCAGGTGCCGATTGCGAAGTTCATCGTGTACGGCGTGATCGCCTCAATCCTGGCCTTCGTCTCCAACGTCCTGGGCACGATCGTCGCCCGCTGGTCGCTCGGCTGGAACCTGGAGGACCAGGAGCTGCTGAACAAGGCTGGCCTCGGCGCGGATGGTCTGTGGGATCAGATCTGGCGCATCGAGGTTTACCTGCTGCTGACGATTGCCGCAGCCATTGGCGTGGGTTACCTGGTGCGCAACACCGCCGGTGGCATTGCCATCATGCTGCTGTGGAACCTGGTTATCGAAGGCACGCTGGTGCAGCTGGTGCCGAAGGTTCGCGACTGGCTGCCGCCGTACATGCCGTTCACTAACGCCGATGCGTTCACCGGCATGCGCGACCTGGAGGATGCGCCGTGGGGCCAGACCGGCTCGATCCTGTACTTCGGCGCCTGGTGTGTGGTGCTTTTTGTCGTCGGAGTGGTGATGCTGAAGAAACGCGATGCTTAGCAACGCCCCCTCTGCCCCCACCGGCCCAGAGATGCCAGGTGGGGGCTTTTGCGTATCCGCTAGTCCAGGTTTCGCTGCAGGTCGTCGACCAGCGACTCGGCGGCCAGCGAGAGGTTACGCAGGGCAGGCACACCGCGGCGCAGCTTGGCGATATCGCGTGCATCCATCCGGTCGGTGGCCTGGGTAATGATCAGCGCCCACTCGTCGGTGATGGAGTTCATCATGTCCACGCCCTCGTCCGTGAGGTAAAGATTCTGGGCGCGCTTGTCCTCTGGGTTGGCTTGGCGGCGGATCAGGCCCGCGTTGATAAGGCGACGCACGGTGGCCGATACGTTGGAGGCGCGGAGGAAGCGCAAGCGTGCGACGTCCGAGACTCCACAGCCCGGGTGCTGGGAGATGAACTGCAGCACCTCGATCTCTGACTGGGAGATCTCTAGGGACTGGTTGGGGCGCTCCATGAGGCGGCGGGTGGCAGAAAGAAAGTCGTACACTGCGGTGGCGATCTCTGCGACGTCGATCTCCGGCAGAATCTCGGGTGCCTTACGGCCGCGTACCTGGGGGTTGGAAGGTGTCTGCTGCAGCTTCTGGGGGAACGAGGTCATCGGGCGATACTTTCTTTTCGCGTGCATATGTTTGTAACTAGTGAATCACCCTATCCGACTGTAAAAGTACTATTGCACTAATCGGCGATAATGAACGCGCGGCGGCAGCTGCGACCGCAATCATGGCGGTAGTTACTGCAGCGCGCTGGTCAGCCGGGCGACGTTGTCCACGTACTGCTTGTGCAGGGGGCGGGTACTCCACTGTTCCTCGGTCAGCAGCGCGGAGCGTTCCTTGTAGTCATCTGTCAGCGCCCGCAGAGCATTCAATAGTTCGCCCTCGCCGACCATCATCGAAATCTCGTAGTTTAGGCCGAAGCTGCGCATATCCATGTTGGAGCTGCCCATCACAGCCACCTCTCCATCGGCGACGGCGAACTTAGAGTGCAGCACCTTCGGGTAGGGGTACAGGTACATGTGCACTCCGGCCTTCAACAGCTCCGAGTAGTAGGAGGCCTGTGCGTGGCCCACCAGTGCTTGATCGGACTTCTCGGAGACGTACAGCTCCACCCGCACGCCGCGGTAGCAGGCGGTGGTGACGGCCTCCATGAGGGATTCGTCGGGGATGAAGTACGGGCTGATGAGCTTCAGCGTGTGCTTCGCGTGGTGCGCCATGGAGGTAAAAAGGCGCAGGTTTGGCTCGGTGGTAAACCCCGGGCCGGAGGGAATGATCTGCATCAGGTCCATGCCCGTATCCTCATCGTGGGTGTCCAGCCACTGTTTGGCGTCCGTGGGGTTGATGAGGTCCAGTTCTTCGCTGGTTTCGGTGTACCAGTCCACGGCAAACACAGAGTTGATCGTGGTGACGATCGGCCCGGTCAGCTCCGCCATCACGTCTACCCACTCGCGGCCGATCTTATGGTTTTTTGGCTTCTGGTACGGCGCCTCGATCATATTCTGCGAGCCCATGAAGGCCACCCGGCCGTCCACAACCACCAACTTGCGGTGGTTGCGCAGGTCGGGGCGACGGAAGCGCCACTTGAAGGGCTGCAGGGGCAACATGACCTGCCAGTCCACGCCCATGGCCTGTAGTTTCTTGCCCAGCTTCTTGTTGCCCTTGTACTTGTGGGCACCAATGTGGTCCCACAGCACGCGCACCTTCACACCACGCTGCGCCGCCCGGCCTAAAGCCTCGAAGAAAGGCTCGGTCGTATCGTCCCAGGCCATAATGTAGATCTCGACGTTCACATAGTCGTTTGCCTGGTCGATCGCGCGGCACATGGCCGCTATCGATTCCGTGTAGTCCGAGTGCAGCGCCCGCATCGTCCCGTCCACGGCGGGCAGTGCGGTGAGCTCGCGGTTGAGGCGCACTAGGGAGCGCAGTTCGTCGCCAAGTTCGGTGCCTTCCGGTACGTCCGGTTCGTTGGAACTCATCGTGCGGATCAGCTCGTTGGCCTGGTTCTGGATGCGGTGGCGCCGTCGGTTGATCGCCGGCGATCCCATCAGCAGGAACAGGAAGATGCCCAGGAAGGGAATCAAGAAAATGGCGAGCAGCCAGGCCATGGCGGAGGTGGGGCGTCGTTCCTTAGGAACCCAGCCCAGGGCAAAGATCTTTAGTGCGTAGTCCGCAACGACAAGCGTGATCTGCCACCACTGCAAATCGTCCGTGAACTCGCTAAACAGGCCGAAAAGGTCGGGGAAGGGCATGGCTTAGACCTCGCCATCTACGGTGTAGTCCACGATCACCGGCGCATGGTCAGAAGCGCCGGTGCCCTTGCGCTCATCGCGATCCACCCGTGCGGCCTTCGGGGTGATCCCGCGTGCATACTGCAGGTCGATGCGCATGCCCTCGCCCTTTTGGAAGCGCATAGCCTGGTAGTCCCAATAGGTGTACTCGTCGGCGATCAGGTCCGTCGCGGCGCTAAGCCCCGCGCCTTCCAGTGCGCGCAGCCGGGCACGCTCGTTGGGGGTTACGTGCGTACGGCCGTCGAAGTAGCTGCGGTCCCATACGTCCTCGTCGCGCGGGGCGATGTTGTAGTCGCCGACCAGGCACAGCTTCTCGCTGCTCTTTCTTGTAGACGCCCCCGCGCCCGAATTCGCCGCGTACTCCGCAAGGGCGTCGAGCCACCGCAGCTTGTACGAGTAGTGCGGGTCCGCAATCTCGCGGCCGTTGGGAACGTACAGGCTCCAGACCTCTACGCCGCCACAGGTTGCGCCGATCGCGCGTGCTTCCAGGGTTTGCTCGGCCTGAAGATTCTTGTCGAATCCGGGCTGGCCGAAGTCTGTGTGCACCTCTTCCAGGCCCACCCGCGACAAAATGGCCACGCCGTTGAAGCTGTGCAGCCCGAAGTGGGCTTGCTCGTAGCCCGTATCAGTAAAGTCGGGGAACTGCTTGTCGGTGCACTTGGTTTCCTGCAGGCACAGCACGTCTACGTCGCTGCGTTGCAGGAACTCGCGCACCCGCTCCTCGCGGGTGCGTACGGAGTTGATGTTCCAGGTGGCGATGCGCATGGTTAAGCATTCTAGCGCGTGCGTTTCAGTGAGTGCGCAGACTACGGCTGCGGTGGTGTTCGCTGAACCCCAGCTTGTGGTACAGCGCCTTTCCCGCGGTGTTGGAGTCGATGACGTCCAGGTAGGCGCGGTCGGCGCCGTTGTCCGCACCCCAGTCCAGAAGGTACTGACACAACAGGGTTCCCAGGCCCCGACGGCGATAGTTGGGGGCGACCGCCACGGCAGAGTAGCCCAGCCAGCCGTTGGTAATAGTGGCGCGGGTGATGGCCGCGAGCTGGCCGTCGACGGTGAGGCGTGCGAAGCCCAGTTGGCCGTCGATGCGGTGGCTCAGCAGGTCCAGAGCCTTCGTTGGCAGGGGCTGGCCGCGGAACTTGTACATGGAGAACCAGCTGGCATCGGGGGCGCCGTCTACTGCCAGCTCCACCCGCGCGCCAGATAGCGAAGGTGCTTGCACGTGCGCCGGCGGGGCAGTTAGCGAGGAGGCAGGCGCGTCGTCGGACCTTCCGCTGAGCTCCTTGCTCATCACGACGATCTCCGGGCCGCGTTCGCCGGGGAGGTGCTCGGCAGGCCGACCGATACGGTCGGGGATCATCAACTGGCAGGGTAGGCCGTGAGAGCGGTAGAACTCCTCCAGCTGTGCCAGCGGCACCTCCTGCAGCCCGGCGCTGGGGCCGATGGGTACGGCGGAGTTGCTGCGTTCCGTGATGCCATCGCCCGCGCGTGCTAGCCAGCCGCCGATCATCTGGTTATCGATGCCGGGGAAGGCTGCGGCCTTGGCTGTCTCCAGCGCGCGGATGTCGCTGTTGCGCACGGGCTTGGCGCTGAGGGTTTTTAGCACCACCACGTCCTCGTCGGCGATCACCACGTCGCCCACCTGCAGCGGGTGCACGCTGCGTAGCACGCCGATCGTGTCGGTGACGGTGGGCGCCCCACCACTGCTGTTGGTGGCTCCTTTTTGGGTGGTATCTGCCGTGCGATAGCGCACCACCACGCGGGTGCCGGGGCGGATGCTGACGGGGTCGGTTCGGCGGCTGATGGGGAACCAGAGGCCTTCTACGTGCCGCGCACCGGCGTGGGCGGCGGAGAAGCTCGTGTCTTTACTCATGCCCGAACGGATCCTCGTCCACGCCGGGGGTCCAGGTGTTGCCCGCGTGGTCCCACCCCTCGGCCTTGATGGCCTTTTTGGACTTGCGCTTCCAGCGGCCGATCAACGTATCAGTGTAGAGGTATCCGTCCAGGTGGCCGACCTCGTGCTGCAGGCAGCGGGCGAAGAAGCCGGTGCCTTCGACGGTGACTTCCTTACCGTTTTCGTCCAGGCCGGTCACCCGCGCCCAATCGGCACGACCGGTGGGGAAGGAGTAGCCGGGGACGGACAGGCAGCCTTCCTCGTCGTCCTCTTCGTCGGGCATGGTCTCGGGGATCTCGCTGGTTTCCAAAACCGGGTTGATCACGCAGCCGCGGCGCATCTCGCCCAGTTCGGTATCGGGGCAGTCGTAGACGAAGAATCTCTTACTTACGCCCACCTGGTTGGCGGCCAGTCCCACTCCATTGGCAGCGGACAGGGTTTCGTACATATCCGCAATCAGGGTGGCGAGGTCACCGATCTCGCTGGGATCCACCTTGGCGGTGGGGTTGTGCAGGACAGGGTCGCCACAGATGACGATAGGCATGATGGTCATACCCCACAGTCTAGAATCTAGTTCCATGTTGTCAGACCGAGAGATCGCCATTTTGGAGTTCGAGCGCCGCTGGTGGCTGGACACCAGCGCCAAGAACGAGCGCATACGCGGCGAGTTTGGGGTGGATCCGGTGCGTTACTTCCAACAACTCAACCGGCTGATTGAGCGGCCGGAGGCGCTGGATTTCGACCCCGTGTTGGTGCGGACGCTGCTGCGCCGTCGCGACGAAGAGTGATCCCAGGAATGGGACGGAAGAATAACGCAGAGCGCGTGTCAGGTTTGTTGCTGATGTTGCGGAAGTTAAAATCTGGGGCGTGACTGAAACGAATCGACCACGCCACGCACTTGACGACGATACGGATAACGAGAACATCGGCCTCCCGCTCCGCGGCCTGGCCATGATCCTCATCGCCGTAGCCGTATTGCTGATCGGCTGGGGCGTATTCTCCCTGACCAGCAAAGATTCCGACGAATCCCCGCAGGCCGCTCAGACTCAGCAAGGGCAACAGGCCGGGCAGGATAAGCAGGGTCAGCAGACCTCCGCCCCAGAGGGTGACGGTGCCCCGCACCCGGGCGCGGACGACTCTACGCAGCCGCAGCCGGAAGGTGAGGGCGAAAACCGCGAGGAAGACCGGGAAGGTACTCGCGAGAATGCGAACGCCGACAACCAGCGCGACGGTGCGGCCGCTGGGGTGGAAGGCGGCGTCTCCAAGGAAGAAACCTACGTGGCCGTCCTCAACAACAGCCCCATCGCAGGGCTCGCCGGCGATGTGGCCAACAAGATGCGTGACCAGCAGTGGAACAAGACTGGTGTGGGTAACCTGCCGGACGAATCGGGCGTGTTCCCGAATTCTGTGGTGCTCTACCCGAAGGGAAATGACGCCGAGCGAAAGTTGGCCGAGCAGCTTGCCCGCGACCTGGGGATCGAAGCTCGTGAACGCGATGAAGCGACCGACCGCACCCTCGAGGGTGTAGAGATGCTGGAGGGGGAGCGCCCCGCGGGTGTTGTGGTTGTGACAACAAACGACATGCCCCGCTAAAGTAAAGGCGTTCTTTTAACTTCTGTCTAGATTCTTCAAAGGGGCCAAGATGGACTTCCCGGGTTCCGCACCTTCCGTCGGTATCGAGTGGGAAGTTGCCCTCGTTGACCCCGAGACCCGCGACCTGGTTCCCCGCGCCGCCGAATTGCTGGCGCGCATGGACGAAGTGCACCCGGGGCACAAGGTCGTCCGCGAGTTCCTGGCGAACACTGTGGAGATGGTCTCCAGCGTGCATGGAACGATCCCGGAGGCCGTCGCGGATCTGCGCGGCCAGGCTAAGCAGTTGATGGAATGCGCGGACGACATCGGCGTGAACCTGTTCTCGGCGGGCACGCACCCGTTCGCTCACTGGGGGGACCAGAAGCTCAGCGAGAAGAGCAGCTACCAGGAGATCATCCAGCGCACCCAGTACTGGGGTCGCCAGATGCTGATCTGGGGTATCCACGTGCATGTCGGTGTGGGCTCAAAAGAGAAGGTGTGGCCGATCATCAACGCGTTGATGACGCACTATCCGCACATCTTGGCCATGTCCGCCAGCTCCCCCGCGTGGGAAGGCTTGGATACCGGCTATTCCTCCAACCGCACCCTGTTGTACCAGCAGCTGCCGACCGCGGGGATGCCCTACCAATTCGAAAGTTGGGAGCAGTGGGAGGAGTTCAACCGGGACCAGGATCGTTCCGGCGTGATCAATCACACCGGCTCCATGCACTTCGACGTGCGCCCCACCAAGTACGGCACGGTGGAGACCCGATTTGCAGACGCCACGATGGAGCTGTGGGAACTCGCTGCCATCGCTGCCTACACCCACTGCCTGGTGGTGTACTTCGAGCGCTGCCTGGATGCCGGCCATGAGCTGCCGAGCTTGCAGCCCTGGCACGTCGCGGAGAACAAGTGGCGTGCCGCGCGCTATGGCCTGGACGCGCTGATCATCACAGATCGGGAGACCAATGAGGCATTGGTTACCGACGAACTGGATGCCTGGGTGGACAGGCTCGCCCCGCTATCTAAGGAGCTGGGTTGCGCGGCAGAACTGCAGGACGTGCGCAAGCTGATCGCCCGTGGTGGGGATTACGCGCTGCAGCGCGCCGCGGCTCGCGACCACGGCGCGGCACCGGAGCCGGGTACGCGCACGCGCGGCGACGATGGGGTAGAGGGTGGCTTCACGCAGCCGGAGGCGTGGATCGCCGCGGTCGACCTGACGGTCGACTCGCTGCGAACGTCGCTGTAGTTACGTGACAGTTGCGTGGCCTAGCTACCATTACGCGGCTGAGCTTAGAGGTGTAGAGCCTAGAGGCGGGCAGCCGCGCTAGAAGTGCAGGCGGGCGGCCGCGTTGCACAGGGCGTTGGCGATGGAGGTATCGCGATCCGCGCCGAAACCAACCGCCCACACGCGCTTGGACTTATGTACCGCGTAAATGAAGGTCACGGTGGCCTCAAAGATGTCGTACTGGTGGAACTCCGCGATCTCCACGCGGAAGCCGTGGTCGGCCAGGGTTTCCGTCATTGCCGAAGAAGCACCCATTGCGGTGATCTCCACGCGGGTGGCCTGCCCATCGGTGCGCAGGCCGCTGACCTGCATGTCGAAGTCGTGGCGCCCCAGCGAGCGGCGGGTGGCCTTCAGATAGTCCACGCGAATCGTGCCGGGCGCGTAGGTGCGGATGAACTTCTTCCACTCCATCCCGCGGGCCTCTTGGCGCATGCCTACCGGCAAGCGCTGGCCGAAGCGAGCCCGGAACGGATCCTCGGCGAAGGTGCGGGTGCGCTTGCGACGCTTCTCGATGCGGGTGTGCACCGGTTCGCTGTACGTCTTCGCGGTGGAGCGGCGACCACTGGGTAGCGGGGTATATACCGGCGCGTCTAGATCCATGTCCTGGTCCGGGCTTGCAAAGCGGATCAAGGTCGTGGTGTTCGTAGAGGAGTTGTTCATGATGACTCGAATTTCTGGAACAAAATCTAATTTACTGCCGGTCCCCGTGGTGTGGGCACCTATATGAAGTGCTGTTAATTAAATAATGTAATCCGTCTCACTCTGAGATTCAAACTGTTGCCCAGTTCTCACTTGGTGAGATTTTGGGCGCCTAGCTGTGCGCTTCTGCGGTGCGCAGGAGGAACAATAGTTCCGCCGTCGCGATGGCCTCGATCTCGCCCGGGTCCACCGACTCATCCGCCGAGTGGATGGCGCACTTCGGCTCTTCAATGCCGTAGAGTGCGAGCTCGGCCTGCGGGTACGCTCCCAGCAGCTTGTTGGTCAGCGGAATCGACCCGCCCGAGGCGACCTCCATCGTCTCCTTGCCGTACACCTCGCTCAGCGCCTCGCCGAGCAGCTGCAGCGCGGACCCGGAGGTATCCGCCTGGAATGCCTCAGCCAACGAGCCACGCTCGATCTCCACCTGGGCGTTGATCTTTTGGCTCTCCAGGTGCTGGACCAGTAAGTCTTGGCACTCCTGTGGCTCGCGCCCCGGCGGAACGCGCAGGCTCACCACGGCCGCGGCCGTCGCGGGTACGGAGTTCACTGCATCTGCCACCGACAGCGAATCCAGGCCGGTGATCGTGATCGACGGATTCATCACCGTCAGGTCGTTCGGCTGCCACTCGTCGGCGCCGTACAGCTCCACGCCGTCGGTTACCCCGGCGTTGTCGCGGAATGCCTGTTCTGTGGGGCCGACGCCACCCCAGCGCTCCCTCGGCTCCAATCCCGGAACCGCCACCAGGCCATCCTTGTCGTGGAGGGTGGACAGTAACCTCACCAGCTCCACGAGTGCGTCTGGTGCGGAGCCACCGAACTGGCCGGAGTGCATCGGCTGCGCCAACGTGCGGGTGCGTACCGTGACTGGGGCGGAACCGCGCAGTGCGGTGCACAGGCTCGGCTCGCCCAACGCGTCGTTGCCGGAATCGGCAATCAGGAAGGTATCGGCGGCGAAGAGCTCCGGCTTCTCGGCCAGAAGGTCCTCCAAGCCGTAGCCCCCGCGCTCCTCCGAGCCTTCGACAACGATCCGGATGCCGAGGTTTTTGGCGGCGGGGAAGTGGGCGTCCGAAAGAATGGAAAGAGCGCGCAACACCGCAATGTGCATAGCGACGTGGCCTTTGCAGTCGGCGGTGCCGCGACCGTACCAGCGGCCGTCGCGCTCGGTGAGGGTCCACGGGTCGGAGGTCCATGCGTCGACGTCACCGGCGGGCTGCACGTCGAAGTGGGAGTACAGCAGGATGGTGGGGTAGCCCTCGGCGGGCTCGCGCAGGCCGATGACAGAGGTGGAACCATCGGTGGTGACGTGGCCGGTGACCGGGATGCCCACGGTGGTGAATGCGTCGATGACCCACTGTGCGGCGGCAGCGTTGGCCTCTTCTAGGCCCGGGGTGGAGTGGACCGATTCGAAGGAAACGAGGGTGCTGAGGTCTTCCTTCAGCTGCGGCATTTGCTCCGCGATGGCGGCGCGGGCGAGGTCTAGCTGGGAAGTGCGGGATTCACTGTTGGTTTCACGGTTGTTATCGCTCATAAAAAACTACTGTAGCGACCATTGCCGACAGTGCCTCGCCCGACGGTGCCCCGTAGCCCGCCGTGCAGACCTGTAGTTCCTTGCAGACGGCGGGGGAGAGTGCTAAAAACGGGGTTAGCACTTGAACTAAGGGAGTGCCAGAAAATAACCGTCAGATGAAGTGAGGGTGAATGTCGCGACATTCGTTCACCCGTGCCGTCGCGGGCGCTTGATCTGAGCCGTATGTGTCGCCAACTCTAACGGAGGATCGAAAAGCCTCATGGCTAAGATGATTGCATTCGACGAAGAAGCACGCCGCGGACTGGAAAAGGGGCTAAACACCCTGGCAGACGCGGTCAAGGTAACCCTCGGACCGAAGGGGCGCAACGTTGTCCTGGAGCGTAAGTGGGGCGCCCCGACGATCACCAACGATGGTGTGACGATCGCTCGCGAAATCGAGCTGGAAGACCCCTACGAGAAGATCGGTGCAGAGCTGGTCAAGGAAGTTGCCAAGAAGACCGACGACGTCGCTGGCGACGGCACCACCACCGCTACTGTCTTGGCACAGTCCCTGGTTCGCGAGGGTCTGCGCAACGTTGCCGCTGGCTCCAACCCGATGGGTATCAAGCGCGGCATCCAGGCTGGCGTGGAGAAGGTCACGGCAGAGCTGCTGGGGCACGCTAAGGAGATCGAGACCCAGGAGCAGATCGCCGCTACCGCCGGCATCTCTGCCGCTGACGAGAAGATCGGTGAGCTGATCGCCGAGGCTATGTACAAGGTCGGCGACGGTCAGCTGAATAAGGACGGTGTGATCACCGTCGAGGAGTCCAACGCCTTTGGCGTGAACCTCGAGGTCACCGAAGGTATGCGCTTCGACAAGGGCTACATCTCCGGTTACTTCGCCACCGACGTGGAGCGTGGCGAGGCTGTGCTGGAGGACCCGTACATCCTGCTGGTCAGCTCCAAGATCTCGAACGTGAAGGACCTGCTGCCGCTGCTGGAGAAGGTCATGCAGTCCGGCAAGCCGCTGCTGATCGTTGCCGAGGACATCGAGGGCGAGGCGCTGTCCACCCTGGTTGTGAACAAGATCCGCGGCACCTTCAAGTCCGTCGCCGTGAAGGCACCGGGCTTCGGCGACCGTCGCAAGGCGCAGCTGCAGGACATCGCGATCCTGACCGGCGGCCAGGTCATCGCCGAGGAGGTCGGCCTGTCCCTGGAGACCGCTGACCTGCCGATGCTGGGTACCGCCCGCAAGGTTGTTGTGACTAAGGATGACACGACGATCGTCGACGGTGCGGGTTCCCCGGAGCAGCTGGCTGGACGTATCAAGCAGATTCGCCAGGAGATCGAGAACGCGGACTCCGACTACGATGCAGAAAAGCTGCAGGAGCGCCTGGCTAAGCTGTCCGGCGGTGTTGCAGTACTGCAGGTCGGCGCTGCTACCGAGGTGGAGCTGAAGGAGCGCAAGCACCGCATCGAGGATGCCGTGCGTAACGCGAAGGCAGCTGCAGAAGAAGGCATCGTTGCTGGCGGCGGCGCAGCTCTGCTGCAGACCGCCAGCGTGCTGGACGACAACCTGGGTCTGGAAGGCGACGAAGCAACCGGTGTGCAGATCGTGCGCGCCGCCCTGGCTTCCCCGCTGAAGCAGATCGCCCACAATGCTGGTCTGGAGCCCGGCGTGGTCGTTGACAAGGTCGCCAACCTCCCGGTTGGCGAGGGCCTGAACGCCGCTACCGGTGAGTATGTGGATCTGCTGGGTGCTGGCATCTCTGACCCGGTGAAGGTGACCCGTTCCGCGCTGCAGAACGCTGCCTCCATTGCCGCTTTGTTCCTGACGACTGAGGCTGTAGTCGCGGATAAGCCGGAGCCGGAGGCACCGGCTATGCCGGGTGCTGACGAGATGGGCGGTATGGGCGGCTTCTAAGCCCTTAAAGAGCCTCTGGGAGTTTCCACTTACTCTCAGTAATGCTTAAAAAGATAGTAATTTGCCTAGATTTAACCTAGGTAGACAGGCTGTAAAAACAACCCCTGAGCTGGAACTTTATCGAAACGTTACCCCCCTAGTGGGGGATATGTTGGAAAAAGGTTCCTCTCAGGGGTTGTGTTGTTTTATAGATCCGCTACTGTGTTCCACAGACGGCCTAAAGGGGGCGTCACTACCATGAAATATTTTGGGCCCAGGGAACCTGGCGCCCCCGATCTCTTAAGAGGAGAACACAATGATCGATCAGATTACCGGCATCTTCGGCCAGCTGGCTGACTTCCTGGGCGGCTTCGGCAACATCTTCAAGGGCCTGAAGAGCGTCATCGAGACCATCGTTGCGTGGACGAAGTAAGTTCCGCTTCTAGCGATTGTTAAAACCCCGGCTTCGGTCGGGGTTTTTTCATGCTCTTCCTAGGCGCCCTGTGGCACCACGCCAAAAGCACTAGGATAGAAAGTGCTGTTTTAAGTTTTAGAATCTTCAGGCGAAGGAGAACCCAGGCACATGGCCGAAGAAGAATTCCACATGGTTGATCTTGCCGCTACCGAGGGCTACTTGGTGGACGACTCGGACGAAGACGATCCGGTACTGATCACCCCCGACGGCCACCGCGTTGATACTTGGCGCGACCAGTACCCCTACGACGAGCGCATGAGTCGCGATGAATACGAGACTACCAAGCGCGCCCTGCAGATCGAGCTGCTGAAGTTCCAGAACTGGACCAAGGATACTGGCCAGAAGCACATCATCATTTTCGAGGGTCGCGACGCTGCCGGTAAGGGTGGCACCATCAAGCGGTTCAACGAGCACCTGAACCCCCGTGGCGCCCGCACCGTCGCCCTGGAGAAGCCCTCCGAGCGCGAGTCCACCTCCTGGTACTTCCAGCGCTACGTTCAGCACTTCCCGTGCGGTGGCGAGATCGTCTTCTTTGACCGCTCCTGGTACAACCGCTCCGGCGTGGAGCGCGTGATGGGCTTCTGCACTAACGATCAGCACGCAGAGTTCCTGCGTGAGGTTCCGATGCTGGAGAACATGATCATGGGCTCGGGCATCTCCCTGACGAAGCTGTGGTTCTCCGTTACCCAGAAGGAACAGCGCACTCGCTTCGCCATTCGCCAGGTAGACCCGGTTCGCCAGTGGAAGCTCTCTCCGATGGACCTGGCCTCCCTGGATAAGTGGGACGACTACACCCGCGCCAAGGAAGAGCAGTTCCGTTACACGGACACCAACGAGTCCCCGTGGATCACCATTAAGTCCAACGACAAGAAGCGCGCCCGCATCAACGCGATGCGCTACGTTCTGTCGAAGTTCGAGTACGCCGACAAGGACCACGAGATCGTTGGCCAGCCGGACCCGAAGATCGTCAAGCGCGGTCGCGATCAGATCGGCGACTAGTCGACGATTTCGATGGGGTTGCCCTGCCACCTCGTGGCGGCGGGCACGTGGTCGCCGCGCATAACTAGAGACGCCGGGCCGACCGTCGCCGCCTTCTCGATCGCTGCGGCAGGCAGAGCCACGCTGTGCGGTCCCATCGTCGCACCGTCACCCAGGGTGACGGTATCCAGGCTCATCACGCGATCCTGGAAGAGGTGCGTTTGTACTACGCAGCCTGGGCCCACGCTCGCGCCTCGGCCGATGGAGACCAGGTCTGCCTCTGGCAGCCAGTAGGAATCCAGCCAGGCACCCCGGCCGATTTTCGCACCGAGGGCGCGTAGGAACATGTTCAAGCTGCCAGTGCCCATCGTGTGCGCCAGGAACCACGGTCCAGCCACGGTCTCCACAAACTGATCCTGCAGCTCGTTCAGCCACACGAAGGCAGACCACAGCTGGTGGTCGCCAGCCTTGATGCGCTGCACGCACAGCCACTTCATCAGAACGGTCACCGCCGCGGCTACAAAGCCCGCGCCGACCAGCACCAGGCCGGAGACCGCGAAGGTCTGCCAGATGCCTTGGTTCACCAGCACCCACTGCAGAGTCAGCACCACACCCGCGGCAATCACGGCGGAGGTCATCGGCGCCAGCAGACGCAGAGTCTCCACAATGCCGCGGGCCACTTTCAGGCCGAAGCCCGGGTTATAAGTGCGGGACTCGCCGCCGGCCTCCACGGCTACGCGGCGCAGGCGCTCCGGCGGGGAACCCAGCCAGTTGCTACCGGACTTCGTCTTCTCCGGGGTAGAGGACAGCACAGCCACCAGAGAGTTCTTCTTCAGCGTGCGATCCGGGCCAGCGATACCCGAGTTGCCCAGGAAGGAGCGCTTGCCAACCTTCGTGTTGCCGGTGAGCATCCAGCCACCACCGCCGAGCTCATAGCCGCCGACCATCGTGTCATCCGCCAGGAACGCGCCCTCGCGCACCTCGGCGAAGCGTGGCACCATCACGGCGGTTGAAATCTCCGCGTCCTTGCCCACCTTTGCTCCCAGGCTGCGGAACCACAGCGGGGTCAGCTGAGCGGCGTACATCGGGAACAGCTGGGTGCGGGCGCTATCCATCAGGCGCTCAATGGCCCATACACGCCAGCCACTGAGGCTGCGCACGGCCACCACGCCCGGCTTGAGGCCTATAGATAGCACGCGAACGAAAAGCCAAGTCAGTGCGGTGTAGGTGGCAAATGCCACCAGGCCACCAACTGCGGCGATAGGAAGTGCCAGCAAGGGGGCGTCAGAAGGAACAAACCACAGCACGAACGCAGCGGCGGCAAAAAGTGCCACAAGAGGCAGCAGAGACATGACGATTGCGCTCAGCGCGTAGAGCCAGAACCACATGGGGCGGCGCGGAGCTGCCTGCTCTGGGAAGCGGTTGCGGGCCTTACCGACCTTGATGGCGGGAGAGCCAGCCCACTGCGAGCCAGCTTTCACCTTCTTGGTACCCGTGACGGCCGAACCTGGCTCGATGTGAGCGCGCGCGCCGATGCGGGCTCCCGGGAACAGAGTGGAGCGGGCGCCGACGGAGGCATCCTTGCCGATCTCGATGCGTCCGACGTGCAACACGTCGCCCTCCAGCCAGTAGCCGGAAAGGTCTACCTCCTGCTCGATGGAGCAGTGCTTGCCCAAAGTCAGCAGGCCAGTAACCGGCGGCAGAGTGTGCATCTGTGCACCCTTGCCGACCTTCGCGCCCAGCCAGCGGGCGTACGTGGTGATCCACGCGGCGCCGGAGACGTCGCGTGCGCCGGAGGAATCCGCCACGCGCTCCGCAGCCCAAATACGCAGGTGAACGGAGCCGCCGCGCCGGTAGTCGCCCTCGCCGATGCCCGCTGTAATCAAGCGGATCAGCAGCGCGGACAGCGGTAGGCGGCCCAGCGGGGTGGCAAAGACGATCACCGCTGCAATGACCACGGCCCACGGCACGTCGACGACCCACGGAAGGTCGCCCGCCCACGAGGAACCGTGGAACAGGATTGCGTTGAACACCAAGATCCACGTGACCCACTGCGCGCCAGCGAGGGTTAGCGCCGGGATCTGGATCAAAGCCTGCGCCAAGCGGGTGCTGATGCCCACCGGCTTCGCTGGCTTCACGTCCGCGGCCTGTGCGGTCGAGCCGGAACCGGCACCTCCGGTTTTTGCGCGCATGGAGTCGATGTGCTCGGCCAGCGCAGCCAGACGCGAGTGATCGTAGAGATCGCGCACGCTGACCGTCGGAACTTCTTGGCGCACGCGGCTGATCAGCGTGGCTGCCCCCAAAGAGGTGCCACCGAGGTTAAAGAAGTCCGCATCCGGGCTGGTCACGGCTGTGCCCAGTGCGTCTGCAAACAGCTCCGCCAGCCACTGCTGGGTCGGGTTGTCGAACTCTGCGGTACCGCTGGAAGGCAGTGGCCAGGGCAAGGCCTTCTTGTCTACCTTGCCGGAGGTCGTCACCGGCAGCTCATCCAGTGCGCACAGGCGCGGCACCATCGCGGCGGGCAGCGCGTCGCGCAGCTGGCCCAGAGCCTGCTGCTGGTCGAACTTGTCGGCATCGCCTTCCGTAGAGACGTAACCCACCAGCACCTTGTCTCCGCCGCCGGTGGTCTGTACCACGACGGTGGAGCTGCGCACGCCGGGGAGGGCGGATAGCGCCGCGTCTACCTCGCCGAGTTCGATTCGACGCCCACCGATCTTCACCTGGTCGTCGATACGGCCGACGAAGTACAGGCCGTCTTCCTCAAGGCGTACGTGGTCACCGGAGCGGTAGGCGCGCTCCCAACCGAGTTCCGGCATGGGTGCGAACTTCTCCGCATCCTTTTCTGGATCCAGGTAGCGGGCCAAGCCAACGCCACCGATGATCAGCTCGCCGGTCTCGCCCCAGCCCACCGGCTGGTTGCTCTCGTCGACGACCGCCAGATCCCAGCCCCGGAGGGGAGTGCCGATGGAAACTGGGCGCACTCCATCCATCGTGGTGCCACAGGCCACGACGGTGGCCTCCGTCGGCCCGTAGGTGTTCCACAGCTCGCGGGAGTCGGTGGCCAGGCGGGCGGCCAGTTCCGGCGGGCATGCCTCGCCGCCGAAGATCAGCAGGCGCACTGCGTCCAGAGCTTCGTCAGGCCAGAGGCCAGCCAGGGTAGGCACGGTGGACACAGCAGTCACGTTGCGGGAAACCAGCCAGGGCCCCAGGTCCACGCCGGAGCGCACAAGGGCACGCGGGGCGGGCACCAGGCAGGCGCCGTGGCGCCAAGCCAGCCACATTTCCTCGCAGGAAGCGTCGAAGGCGACGGACAGTCCGGCCAGCACGCGGTCGCCCGGGGCAAGGGGCTCGTCCTGCAGGAACATCTCCGCCTCGGCGTCCACGAAGGCAGCCGCGTTGCGGTGGGTTACCGCTACCCCCTTGGGCTTGCCGGTGGAGCCGGAGGTGAAGATGATCCACGCATCGGTCTCCAGGTCGGGGCCGAAAGCCTTGGGCGAGTCTGAAGGAGACTCGGCAGCAGAACCGGCCTGCAAGTTGTCGTTGATTACCCGCAGCCCGTCGGCGCCGTAGATTGCGGCCACGCCGGCCTCGCCGAAGACGAGGGATGCGCGTTCCTCGGGGTCGTCGGCGTCCACAGGTACATAAGCAGCACCGACGGCCAGGGTAGACAGGATAGCGATGTAGAGCGAGCGATCACCGCTGGGCATGCGAATGCCGATGCGGTCGCCGCGCCCGAGGCCGCGCTCGTGCAGCCACTCGGCGGTCTCGTTGATCTCTGCGAGCAATTCGGAATAGGTGATGACCCCCTTGCCGTCGTCGATGGCGGGGGCTTCTGGGCATGCCGAAGCCGTCGCACGCACAATGTCGATGAGCGTGCGAGGCTCCGGTGCCTCACTGGAACGGAGGTACCGGGAAGGGATGTGCACTGTGTGCCTAGGCCTCCTCGCTCGCGATGATGGCCTTGGCCAGCTTGCTCAAGTGCTTCAGCTGCTTGGAGGTCGAGTCATCAAGTGCCCTATCCTCTGCAGCGTGAACCAGTGGGGTCAGGCTGCTGTAGGCCTTGTTGCCCTTCTTGGTCACCGAAATGATTTGGCGACGACGATCCTTGGGGTCCTTGACCCTCTTAGCTAGGCTGCGCTTCTCCAGGGAGTCAACCAGGCGAACCATATCGGAGCGATCCACTCCGAGGATTTCGCCCAGCGTGGCCTGGCTTGCTGCATCGCCGTCGACGAGGCAGGCAAGTACCCAGAATTCGCGCAGGTTGAAGCCCTCTTCCGCGAGCGCGGTTTCCACGAAGTCGCGGGTGCGACGGCGCAGGCGCTCTAGCTGGAATGAGGGGGAAGACAACAAGTCAGCGGGTAGCGGCATAGATTCGGACATGCCACAAATATAACGCTGACTATGGGTGTTGTCTAATTGTGGGGTTGCCCCACGATGGGCAGTCCAGCGTCGCGCCACCCAGCCGTGCCGTTGGCCACGTTGATCGCGTCGATGCCGTTCTGCTCCAGCCACTGACAGGCGCGCGCGGAGCGGCCACCGGACAGGCAGATCAGGTAGATGTCCTCATTCAGATCCAGCTCGCCGTAGCGGGCCTGGAGCTCGGACAGGGGGAGGTTGGTCGCGCCCTCTGCGTGCCACTGGTTGTACTCATCCACTTCGCGGATGTCGACCAGCTGCGCGCCGGCGGGAACGTCGGTGGGCTGTACTGTTTCGAATTCACTCATGGTGCCCCATTGTAGGTAAATGTGGGCGAGCAGCCACAGACGAGGAGTTAAATGGCGTGGAGTTAAATAGATAGGCATTCCGGCGGAAGCTGCCGGCCGCCCATGAAGGAGGTTGAATTGGCGCACGCTTGCCAGTGATTTTCCTGGTGCCGCCGATACGCGAGCTTCTGATGCTGTCCCCAGGGAACCACCAGCTGATGATCGTGGGGTTGGTTGTGGGTGCGGGCGGAGCGGCGATCATTGAGATCGTGCACCAGATCGCCGCCCGGCGGCAAAGAGTTCTCTAGCAAAGAGTTCTCTAGCAAAGAGCCCTTGAACTAGCCCTGGTAGCGGTCGATGGCCTCTTGCAGAATGCGCTCGGCCTCTGCCTTGTTGCCCCAGCCGGAACCATTGACTTCCTTGCCCGGCTCCAGATCCTTGTAGTGGACGAAGAAGTGCTCGATCTCGTTCTTGGTGAACTGGTCGATGTCCTCGATGTCCTGGAACTGCTCGAAGCGAACGTCGTCCAGCACGCACAGCAGCTTGTCGTCGCCACCGGCCTCGTCTGTCATCTTGAACACGCCTACCGGGCGAGCCTTAACGATCACGCCGGGGAATACTGGCTCCGGCAGAACTACCAGCGCGTCCAACGGGTCGCCGTCCTCGCCCAGGGTGTGGTCGATGAAGCCGTAGTCTGCCGGGTATGCCATCGGGGTGAACAGGTAGCGATCCAGGTAGACCTTGCCGGACTCGTGGTCTACCTCGTACTTGTTGCGGGAGCCCTTCGGAATTTCAATAGTTACTTCGATGTTTTTACTCATGCGCACCATTCTAACCGAGTGCCTTTTTTCGGCTAGGGTGAAACGAGTGAGTAAGCAGAAGTCCCTGAAAGTGTGGCTGTGGAGCATCCTGGCCTTCGTGGTCGTGGTCGCCGCTGTAGTGGGGGCTGCCGTGGTGTGGGCGATGAATGGCCGCTACGAGGTTCAAGCTGCCGAGAGTATCGCAGAACCCAGTCCGGTTATGCATGCTCCCAAGGGGGATGTGCCGGACGTGCAAGCTGCCGTTCGACGTGCCGCGGCGGATCCGGCGCTGGGGCTGCTGTCGGCCTCCGTCACCGACGTGGAGACCGGAGAAGTGCTGTGGGCCAAGGACGAGAATCGGAAGCTCACTCCAGCCTCTTCCACCAAGCTGTACACTGCAGCCGCTGCGTTGCTGGCGTTGGACCACGACAGCCGTTGGTCCACGGATCTGATTCAGGACCCCACCGATCCGGGGCGGCTGATTCTGCGCAGCGATGGCGACGTTTCGCTTTCCCGCGACGGCGAGGGATTCTTCACCGATGCTGCCTCGATCGCCGCACTCGCCAAGAAGGCGAAGAAGCAGCTGGTTGGCCAGCCTGTTACCTCGATCGTCGTGGATAACTCGATTCGTTCTGGGGATCTTTTTAACAAGACCTGGGACCGCGCGGACATCGACGGTGGCAACGTCGCCAACTTGGATGCCGTCATGCTCGATGCCGGCCGCCTCAACCCCTATAAGTCCGATTCCGCCCGTTCCCACACCCCTGGTGAGGATGTCGGGCGCGCTGTCGCCGAGGCGCTCGGCGCGGATGCGGAGGTCACTGTTGTAGAGGAAGCGACGCCCAATCTCGGTGACTCCCGTCCCATCGCCAGTGTCCAGTCTGCGCCGCTGAAGGTGCGGTTGCGGGACATGCTGGTGCACAGCGACAACATAATGGCCGAAGCTGTCGGCCGCGAGATTGCCAGTGCCCAGGGCTCGCCGCTGACATTCGAAGGAGCCACCAGCGCCACCCTGGCTGTTTTGAAGCAGCACGGTGTGGATGTTCAGGACGCAGAGCTTTTCGATAACTCCGGCATGAGCGAGAAGAACCGCCTGACAGCCCACGAACTAGACGGCGTGCTGTCCCACAAGGAGGTGCGCCCCATGCTGGACATGCTTCCGGTCTCTAGCGTGGAAGGCACCTTGGCGACCCGCTATGGCGCTGGCTCCGGCGCGGAAGCGTCCGCCGGCTGGGTACGCGCGAAGACCGGCACCCTGTCCGGCGTGAATGCGTTGGCCGGCACCGTAATGACGGACTCCGGCCGAGCGCTGACGTTCGCTTTCCTTTCCAACGACTCCGACCCCAACTCCGCCCGCCCGGCGCTGGACCGGTTGGCGAATGCGGTGCGCACGGCCGCGTAGCCGAGCAAGAAGTTCAGCGCAGAGATGAGCGTGCAGTCGCAGATCCGGGCCTGGTTACGGGCGTTGGACAGTGGCGGAGCGGACCACAACCGTGCCGCACAGGTGCGCGCCGGCGTGGCCGTGGGGTTGTCCGGCGGAGCGGATTCGTTAGCGCTTGTCCACGGCCTGCTGCGGTGCGACGTGTCGGTACACGCTGTAGTGGTGGACCACCAGATGCAGGCAGGTTCCGCCCGCGTGGCCCAACAGGCCGCGGAGACCGCGCGCGCCCTGGGTGCGACGGCGGAGATTCGCACGGTGGCGGTGGAAGGTACGGGGGAGGGGCCTGCACGCACGGCGCGCTACCGCGCCTTGGGGGCCGCTGCCGCCGGGAGGCCATTGCTGGTGGCGCATACCGCGGATGACGATGCCGAAGGGCTACTCATCGGGTTGGTTCGCGGCTCCGGGGCGGAGGCCATCGCCGGGATGCGGTCCGTGCACGCAGACCACGCTTCGGTGGCCGCGGGCGCGGCCTGGCTCGGCCGCCCCCTGTTGGGTTGCACCCGAGCCGAGACGGAGGCGGAATGTCGCGGTGCAGACCTTTCCTGGTGGGAGGACCCGCACAATTCCAGCGATGCCTTCCTACGCAGCCGTATCCGCACGCAGGTGCTGCCGTATCTGCAGGATGCGCTGGGGGAACACATCGGTGCGAACATGGCGCGCACCGCGCGGATGCTCCGCGAAGACGTAGAGCTACTCGATGAGCTTGCAGGACGGGGGTTGGCGGTGGCGGAGAAGGGGGCGTCTATAAACTGCACCGAATTACAACAACAGCCAGCGGCGCTACGGCGCAGAATCGTTAAGCAGTGGCTGGCCGATAAAACGGGACCGCTGACGAGCGCGCACCTGCAGGCAATAGATGCGCTGGTCGTGGCATGGAAAGGGCAAGGGGGAACAGCGGTGCCGTGGCCTGCGGGCGCGCCTACAATGAGCGAGAAGCGACGCGCCCATCGCCTTGTGGTGCAGCGCCGCGACGGTTACCTGCAGCTAGCGACTGTTCCCAGGTAGTAGCTGCGCGCTAGAATGCCAGGCAGGCATTAAACGGCGAAGCGATCACTGCCACAACACTGCGAAAACAAGACGAGGAAAACGAGGTCTGCGATGCACAGCGAGAAGAACTTCAATGTCCCGGAAAATCCGTACGGCGACGATCTAGAAAGTGTCCTCATCGACGAGGAGGCGCTGCACGACCGCATTGGGGAACTGGCGAAGGCCACCGCCGACCGCTTCCGCGACGAGGAAGACGACCTCATTCTGATCTGCGTGCTGAAGGGCGCGGTGTTCTTTATTACCGACTTCGCGCGTGCGCTGGATATCCCCACGCAGCTGGAGTTCATGGCCGTGAGTTCCTACGGCAATTCCACCAGTTCGTCGGGTGTGGTGCGCATCCTCAAGGATCTGGATCGCGACATAGAAAACCGCAACGTGGTGATCGTCGAGGACATCATTGACTCTGGCCTGACACTGTCCTGGCTGATGAAGAACCTGCGCAACCGCAACCCGAAATCGCTGTCTGTCGTTACGCTATTGCGTAAGCCAGAGGCGCAGAAGGTACAGATCGACCTGGCCGAGGTTGGCTTCGACATCCCCAACGAGTTCGTTGTGGGCTATGGCCTGGATTTCGCGGAGCGTTACCGCGACCTGCCCTACGTGGGCACCTTGCACCCGCGCGTCTACCAGTAAAAGCGCTAACCAGTAAAGCGCTGTTCGCGCGGTCATTTTTAAACAAACAACACTCTAGGAAATATGGACAAGAAGAAGGTACTGAGGATCGCGGGTATTGTCGCCGTGATCCTCATCGCGATCTATGCGTTCGGTGTTTTAACTGATGACGCCCGTGGTTACGACGAGGTCGAGACCTCCGTAGCCATGAAGCAGCTGGAGGACAAGAACGTCACGGAAGCTCAGATCAATGATCGTGAGCAGCAAGTACAGCTGAAGTTGAAGGATTCCATCGAGGTCGATGGCAAGGACGGCATCGAGCAGATCATCGCGAAGTACCCCGGTCGCGCAGCTCCGGAGATCTTCGACGCGGTGCAGAAGTCCGAGTCGGAGAAGTTCAACACCAAGGTCACCGAGGATAGCTTCCTGGGCAGCTTGCTGATGATGCTGCTGCCGATGCTGCTGATCTTCGGTCTGCTGATGTTCATGCTGTCCCGTATGCAGGGCGGTGGCGGCATGGGTGCCTTCGGCTTTGGCAAGTCCACCGCTAAGCAGCTGAACAAGGACAATCCGGATACCACCTTCGACGACGTGGCCGGTGCGGATGAAGCAGTGGAGGAGCTCGATGAGATCCGCGACTTCCTGACGGACCCGACCCGCTACGAAGCGCTGGGCGCGAAAATCCCGCGCGGTGTGCTGCTTTACGGTCCGCCCGGTACCGGTAAGACCCTGCTGGCCCGCGCCGTGGCGGGCGAGGCGGGCGTACCGTTTTTCACCATTTCTGGTTCCGACTTCGTGGAGATGTTCGTCGGTGTGGGTGCTTCCCGCGTGCGCGACCTGTTCAAGCAAGCGAAGGAGAACTCGCCCTGCATCATCTTCGTCGATGAGATCGATGCGGTCGGCCGCCAACGCGGCGCCGGCATGGGCGGCGGCCACGACGAGCGCGAGCAGACCCTGAACCAGCTGCTGGTGGAGATGGACGGCTTCGGCGACCGCGATGGTGTGATCCTGATGGCCGCCACCAACCGTCCGGACATCTTGGACCCCGCGCTGCTGCGCCCGGGCCGGTTCGACCGACAGATTCCGGTAACCAACCCGGATCTGGCTGGCCGTGAACAGATCCTGAACGTGCACGCGAAGGACAAGCCGCTGGCGAAGGACGTGGATCTGAAGTCGTTGGCCAAGCGCACCGCGGGCATGTCCGGTGCCGACCTGGAGAACGTGCTGAACGAGGCCGCCCTGCTCACCGCGCGCGTGGACGGCAACGTGATTACCGCCGACGCTCTGGAAGAGGCCACAGACCGCGTGGTGGGTGGGCCACGTCGCAGCTCGAAGATCATCTCGGAGCACGAGAAGAAGGTCACTGCCTACCACGAGGGAGGCCACACCCTGGCTGCCTGGGCGATGAAGGACATCGACCGGGTTTACAAGGTGACGATCCTGGCGCGTGGCCGCACCGGTGGCCACGCCATGACTGCGCCCGAGGACGACAAGGGTATGTACAATCGCTCCGAGCTGTTCGCCCGCCTGGTCTTTGCTATGGGCGGCCGCGGTGCCGAGGAGCTAGTGTTTGGCAACCCGACTACGGGTGCCTCCGCTGATATCGAGATGGCTACCAACATCGCCCGCGCGATGGTGGTGGAATACGGCATGAGCCCCGTCGTCGGTGCCGTGAAGTACGGCCAGGATGACGGCGACCCGTTCGTCGGCCGTGGTGGCCAGGGCGGCAACCAGCCGTCCCAAAACGTGGCCAATCAGATCGACGAGCAGGTGCGCATGCTCATGAACAAGGCCCAGCAGGTGGCCTACGAGGTGCTGCGCGAAAACCGCGACTACCTAGACACCCTGGCATCGAAGCTGCTGGAGAAGGAGACGCTGCGCCGGTCGGACCTGGAGGCCATCTTCGAGGGCATCGAGACCCGCGAGGTTGCGGATATCTTCCCGATGCAGGACCTGGATCGCCCGTGCGACCACCGCGAGCCGGTGAAGACCCCGGTAGAGCTGGCCCGTGAGCGTGGCGAGGAGCCTCCGGAGAAGACCAACTTCTTCTCTGCTGCCCGCCGTGCACGTATGGAAAGGCGCAAGGCGCAAAACGAGCAGCGCCAGGCGGAACGCCTGCAGCAGGGGCAGCAGCAGTTCCCGCAGACTCAGCAGGGGCAGCACAACCAGCTCGGTCAATACAACCAGCCGAGCCAGCCCGGCCGCCCGATACCGCCGGAACAGGAGCGAGGCTTCCAACTGCCCGCCAACGAGCAGCCGGACAACAAACCGGGCCAGGCGGCTCCACAGATTGAGCAGCAGGGCCAGGCACAGCCTTTGGGCCAGTCCGCCGAACCACAGCAGCCGGAACAGACCGCACAGTCGGAGCCAGAGGAACAACAGGAGCAGTCGGAGTCGGTGGCCCGCCACCGCCGCGGCGAGATGCCGAAGCAGACGTTCCCCTGGGATAAGCACGACGGCGACCACACCGGCAACGAGTCCGGTGGTCAGCACAGGCAGGAAGAAAACTAGTGAATAACTCACAACAGCCGCTCAACCCGGATACCTTCGACCAGGAGCGAGCCGAAGCAGCCATTCGCGAACTCCTGTGCGCCATCGGCGAGGACCCCGACCGCGAAGGCTTGCGGGAAACCCCGGCCCGCGTGGCGCGCGCCTACCGCGAGACCTGCTCTGGGCTCTTCGAAGATCCGACGGAGGTGCTCAGCAAGACCTTCAGCGAGGATCACCGCGAGCTGGTGCTCGTCCGCGACATCACCTTCTACTCCATGTGCGAGCACCACCTGGTGCCCTTCTTCGGCAAAGCGCACATCGGATACATCCCCGGCGAATCCGGCAAGGTCACCGGCCTGTCCAAGTTGGCCCGCCTGATTGACGGCCTGGCGAAGCGCCCGCAGGTCCAGGAACGCCTGACTTCCCAGGTGGCCGACGCGCTGGTGGACAAGCTGGACCCTTCCGCAGTGATCGTTGTGCTGGAAGCCGAGCACCTATGCATGGCCATGCGCGGTATTCGCAAGCCCGGTGCCAACACGGTGACCTCCGCGGTCCGCGGCGGATTCCAGAAAAACGCGGCCTCCCGCGCAGAGGCGATGGCGCTGATTCGGCCGTGACGGGTTCTACCGTGACTGATCCCAGCGCAAACAACCCCCAGCGCACCCTCGTGATGGGCATCCTCAACGTCACCGAGGATTCCTTCTCCGACGGCGGGGCATACCCGAACACCGAGGCCGCCGTAGCCCATGCGGAGGCCATGGTGGCTGATGGTGCGGACATTATCGACGTGGGTGGGGAATCTACCCGCCCGGGCGCCACCCGCGTCGCCCCGGAGGTCGAGGCCGCCCGCGTCACCCCCGTCATCGAGGAGCTATCCCGCCGGGGAATCGCCACCAGCATCGACACGATGCGGGCATCCACGGCGCGGGCCGCCTGGAAGGCAGGGGTCACCTACCTCAACGACGTCTCCGGCGGCCTGGCGGACCCAGACATGCTTCCGCTGGCCGCGGAATCCGGCCTGCCGATCATCCTCATACACTGGAACAAGGGAAACGCTGCAGATTTCGCTGGTGCCCAGGGCTATCACGACCACGGTGAGGACATCGTCGACCACGTTATTCGATGGCTCGAGCGGCGGATTGCGGCGGCGGAAGCGGTAGGCGTCACAAAGAAACAGATCTACCTAGATCCCGGCATCGGGTTCGCGAAAACACCGCAGGAAAACTGGCAGCTGCTCGGAGCGACCGAACGGCTGGTGCAAATGGGATATCCGGTGTTGGTGGGGGCCTCGCGCAAGCGCTTCCTGACGGCACTGCGGCCCGCGAGCGACGGCAAACCTGGCACCCCGGAATCGGCGGACGATGCGACGGCGGCTACCTCCGCGCTGGCAGCGGCGGTTGGCGCGTGGGCGGTTCGGGTGCATAAGGTAGCTCCGACACGGGCCGCCGTGGACGTTGCGCATGCGATGGCTACCGGACGCGGCCCCGACATCGACGAGCAATGGAGGGCGCGACGTGGCTGATCGCATCGAGCTCATCGGCGTGGAGGCGTTCGGCCACCACGGCGTGTTTTCGCATGAAAAGGACGCAGGCCAGAAGTTCATTGTGGACATGGTGGTGTGGACGGACTTTCGCGCAGCCGCGGAAACGGACTCGCTGGAAGACACGATCAACTACGTGCAGCTGGCCGACATCGCGGTGAACGCGGTCGAGGGACGGGGAGCGCAGGGCGCGCCGAGCCAAGTAAAGGGCCAGGCGCAGGGCCACGATTTGATCGAGACCCTGGCCTCCACCATTGCTGACCAGATTGCGGAGCTGGGTGGTGTCTACGCCGTAGAAGTCACGGTCCACAAACCGCAGGCGCCGATCGTCCACCCGTTCGGCGACGTGCGGGCGGTGGCTCGGAGGTCTAAGCGATGATTACCGCCTTCCTCGGAATTGGTTCGAACATGCCGGGCGACGTGGGCAGCCCGACCGCGCAGATCGAGCGCGCCTACGAGTTGCTGGCGATGCACCCGGACATTGAGATTGTGGAAAAGTCGCGCATCTTCGTCACCCCGCCGTGGGGTGGGGTGGAGCAGCGGGAATTCCGCAACTCCGTCGTTGCCGTGCGCACGTCGCTGGATCCGCTTGCACTGCTGCACCACTGTCAATTTGCCGAGGCCGTGGCAAACCGTCGGCGTGAGGTGCGGTGGGGCCCGCGGACGGTAGATGTCGATATTCTTTTTTGTTTTGACGCCAACTCTCAGCCCCTCCAGTCCCAGGGAAAGTGGGGTTTTGAGCTGGTTATTCCGCACCCCTATGCCCACGAGCGAGCGTTTGTGCTGGTGCCCCTAAGCGACCTGCAATTAGCTCGGGAACCCTGGTGTACCTTGAATGGGCGAGGCATCCTGGAGTGGCTGGGCGAAGTCGATCCGACCGAGCGGGAGGCCATCGTTCCGGCGGATCCGTCCGAGTTGAAGGGATAACGAGGCAAGCACATGAGTCCGCTGAAGCGCACACAGATCTCTACGATCTCCGCGGTGGCGGTCGTGTGCGCCCTCATTGCATGGGTGACTACACTGAGCTTCTACGGCAGTTTCCCGCCGATCAAGACCACTGGCGCTGTGCTGTTGTGGATCTTCGCGCTTGTGTGCGCAGTGGCGGGGTGGGTGATTCGTAAGCGTATCGGCGCTAGCGGGGTGGGGATGGATCGCTCGCAGATGCAGCCGACCACGGTGGCTCAGTGGTTGGCGCTGGGGCAGGCCACGGCGTGGGGAGGATCAGTGTTCCTGGGGGTCTTTGTGGGCGTGGGGCTGTACGTCTTGCCGAACGCCGGGCGCCTTATGGCCGCGGAGGCGGATGTGCCAGGTGTGATCGCTGGGGCATTGGGCGGCTTGGTGGCCGTTGTGGCCGGAATGTGGTTGGAACGCAGCTGTGAAGCGCCACCACCGGATGCGCCATTAACCCCCAATGGCCTCGACGTTGGGTAGTGTGTTGTCCATGAGCTTCCAGCAGTCTCCTAAGCCACAGCAGTCTCACCAGCCGCAGTCGCAGCCTTTCTCTGGGCATCAGTCCATGGAATCTCTGGGATACGAGGACGATTCTGACAACTGGGGTTCCGACTTCCACGGTTCGCCGGTGGTGTCGAACGAGCCCTCGAACTTCTCTCGCGTCCTGATGTTTGGACTGGTGGCATTGGCACTTGTGGCCAGCGTGCTGACGCTGTTCATGGATTCCGATGGTTGGCTGAAGGTGGCCTTGATCGCCGCGCTCTGGGCGGCGTTCTTCGGCGTGGTATTGGTACTGCGCTACTCGGGTGCTTTGAAGCTGGCACGTGAGCAGGCGGAGAACCAGGAGAGCTACTACCAGTCGCAGCTGGAGCAGGAGCGCGCACAGCTGGACAAGCGCGAGGCTGCAACTCAGGCTAGGTACGCTGCGGAGGCCAAGCAGTCCCAGGACCAGCGCGATAAGCACCTGGAGGAGCTGCGTGCGGAACTGGCGCACATGCGCCAGCAGTTGGCGGAGCTGACCGGCGAGAACTTCGACGAGGGCGAGCAGCGTGCGGTACGCGCAACTGCAGAGCGCGTTCACGAGCTGGGACAGGGTGGCAGCCGGGTCGCTACTACCCAGACTGCAGGCCAGCACGAGGCCCGCCCCGAGCAGGCTCAGACACGCCAGGCTCGAAACACGCAGCAGGACCAGCGCCCCCAGCAGCCCACGCAGGCTCAGCCGCACCAGGCTCAATCGCACCAGGCTCAGCACCGCAGCAAGCCGAAGTTCAACACCGGCACGTTCGCTGCCGTGAAGTGGACTGGTCAGGATTCCGAAGAGACCTCCCAACTACCGCTGGTGGTGGATACCACGGCGATGGACGACGCGAAGCGTGCGGAAGACAAGACAGCGGCTGCACAGGCTGCACAGTCGCCACAACCTCAACCCGCGCAGAAGCGCCGTGCGCAAATGCCGAGCGCCGAGGCTGTACGCTCCGGCCGTGCTCGCATCGATAATCCGGCCCCCCAAGCAGCAAACGACGACACACTGAACGATAACCAGCAGGACGACCAGCCAGAGAGCCCGCACGGCCGCCGTCGCGCCGACGAAGTCAAGGACGGCCTGACCGTCGCTGAGCTGATGAAACGCTTCCAGAAGTAAGCGCCTACCTGTGACAGGTATGGATATCCAACAGCCACGCCTTTCTGTCGGCATCATCTCCGCAGGCAAGGTGGGCGTGGCCTTGGCGGAGGCGTTCGTACGCGCGGGCCACCACGTGCATGGTGTGTACGCACGATCGGAACGCTCGGAGAGGTTGGCGTCTGAAAGAATCCCGAACATCCCCCGCACCAGCCTCAGCAGCGCCGCGCACGCCGCGATCGTGGTACTGGCGGTGCCGGATCCGAAGCTGCCCGAGGTGATCGAGGAGGTTGCGCAGCACACACGTGATGGGCAGATCGTTGCGCATGTGTCCGGCGCCTTCGGTTGCGGGATCTTGCAGCCGGTCACCGATACCGGGGCACTGCCGCTGGCGCTGCACCCGGCGATGACTTTCGCCGGCACCGCCGCCGATAGTGAGCGGCTGGACGGTTGTGCGTGGGGGATAACCAGCGATTCCGAGGTCGGCGATGCGGTCGCGCAGGCGTTGGTGGCCAGCCTGGGCGGAGTACCCGTGGCGATTCCCGAGCATCACCGCGCGGCCTACCACGCGGCGATGGCGCACGCGGCAAACCACCTGGTGACCCTCCTGACGGACGCGCAGGAGATCTTGGATCGTGTGGTGGGCGCGCCGGGGGAGAGCCCCGACAGCGCCCTGCTGCTACGCCGCATCGCCCACGCAGCGGTGGATAACGCGCTGGATAGGCGCATGGACGGCTTGACTGGCCCGGTGGCCCGCGACGATGTGGCGGCCGTGATGCGCCACCGGGCCGCCCTGCAGGAGCTCGGAGGCGGGGACGGTCGAGCTAGCGAGGCCGCCTACACAACCATGGCCCGCCGGACCGCGCTAAAGGCAGGGGCGATTGAGGTCGAAAGGCTGCTGGATCTAGAGTAAGAACTATGACGTTCACACCTGGCCAGGCAGAGGTTTTCACTGAAATCGAGGCGATCGGGCAGCTGACCCGTGCGATGCGCAAGGCAGGCCGCCCCGTGGTGCTGGTGCCCACGATGGGTGCGCTGCACGAGGGTCACCTATCGCTGGTGCAGGCTGCCCAGCAGATCCCAGGTGCGCTGGTGGTGGTCAGCATCTTTGTGAATCCGCTGCAGTTTGCTGAGGGGGAGGACCTGGATGCTTACCCGCGAACCCTCGACGAGGACGTGGCGAAGCTCAAGGCCGCAGGTGTGGATGCCGTGTTTGCGCCTAGCCCCCGCGAGATGTATCCCAACGGTCCACGGACGACGATCCACCCGGGCGCAGCCGGCCGCATCCTGGAGGGCGCGCACCGCCCGACGCACTTCGCGGGCGTGCTGACGGTCGTGAACAAGCTGTTCACCATTACACACTGCGACCACGCTTTCTTCGGCGAGAAGGACTACCAGCAGCTGCTGTTAATCCAGCAGATGGTTACCGACCTGAACATGGAGGTGCAGGTTCACGGCGTGCCGATCGTGCGCGAGGCCGACGGCCTGGCGAAGTCCTCCCGCAACGTCTACCTGTCCGACGAGGAACGTGAGCTTGCCCTCACCCTGTCCGCGGCCCTTACCGCAGGCGCGTTCGTGGCCGAGCAGGGGGCCGCAGCGGTGCTGGAGACTGCTGGCTCTATTCTGGACGCCGCCTCCGGCGTGAACGTCGATTATCTTGAGCTGCGCGGTACGGATCTTTCCGACTGCCCCCAGGACGGCGAGGCGCGTCTGCTAGTGGCGGCGCGCGTAGGGACCACGCGCTTGATCGACAACGTGGGCGTGCCGCTGGGCACGGGTTTCAAGGGCCTGGACGAGGGCAGCGATTACGGCGGGGACGGCTCAGCCGCCGCGAACGCAGGCGAGTAAGCACCATGAGCGACGAACTAGACACCCTGAAGCGCCACTCCCACCCCTTCGTGGAGATCTCCGCGGGGGATTACCGCGCCAGTATCTCCACCTTCGGCGGTGGACTGCGCAGCCTGGAACATGAGGGCAAGCCGCTGGTGGTTTCCTACCCCGAGGGCGCCTACCCGCCTCTGTCTTCCGGAATCATTTTGGCACCGTGGCCGAACCGCACTGCCGATGGAGTTTTTGCCCACGACGGTGTGCTGCACCGGCTGGACATAACTGAGCCTGCACGTGCTACCGCTATCCACGGGTTTGTAGGCCACATGGCCTGGCACATAGCCGACCGAGGGGAGGAGTTCGTAACGCTGGAGCTGTCCACTGGCCTGCGCCAGGGGTGGCCCTGGCCGCTGCGCATGCGGGTGACGTGGACCCTCGACGTGCGTGATGGGCTGCGTGCAATCTTCGAAGTCCGCAACGATGCCGATACTTCCTGCCCCTTCGGCTTGGGCTGGCACCCGTACCTGAGCGCCCTGGGGGCGCCGCTGGACGACTGTGTGCTGCACCTGCCCGTCGCCACTAACTTGCCTCTGGACTCGGTGCGTAACCTGCCGGCCGGCCCGGAATTCCCCGCCAACAAGGTGCTGCCGGATGTAGAGGCGGGCCAGCGCATGGCTGGCGTGTGGCTGGACCACTGCTTCGGCCAGGTACCGGAGAAAGGCTGGATGCACGACTGCCTCGGCCCCGACGGTCATGCCGAGGTACGTCTGCTGAACCCAGACGGCGAGGGCGTGCGCCTGTGGGTAAAAGAGGGCTTCGGCTGGTTCCAGGTGTTCACCGCCGACCCGGCTCGCCGCGAGGGTTACCCCGGCGAAGGCCGAGCCCTGGCTGTCGAGCCGATGACGTGTCCGCCGGACGCTCTACGCTCCGGCCGGGACCTCATCCGCCTGGCTGCGGGGGAGGAACGCAGCTTTGAATGTGGTGTCTCTATCGTTCCGCATGGGGGCGTCGATTCTTAGTTCGTAACTTTCGCCACAACCTAGTTACATAAATAGAAAATAATTTCCTTTACCGCGCCCTACGGCGTTAGAATCAAGAATGCATTAAGTATCCAATAGTTCTCGTCGCTGGTAGTTGAGAAACAAGATGATTGGTTCCTGGGACGGGGACGTGACGTTCCTGGAGGTTCGCAGCTATGACAGCTGAAGGACTACGTTTGGACGCGAGCTGGGTAGACTACGCGCTGGTCGCGCTCTATTTCGCTTTCGTCCTGGGCATCGGTTGGGCGGCTAAGTCCAAGGTGTCCAGCTCAATCGACTTCTTCCTCTCGGGCCGCTCCCTACCCGCATGGGTGACGGGCCTGGCCTTCATCTCCGCCAACCTGGGTGCCGTGGAAATTGTGGGCCACTCGGCCAACGGCGTGCAGTACGGATTCGAGACCATGCACTATTTCTGGATCGGTGCGATCCCGGCCATGGTCTTCCTCGGCATCGTGATGATGCCCTTCTACTACGGCTCCAAGGTGCGTTCCGTGCCGGAGTTCATGCGTCGTCGCTTCGGTAACGGCGCGCACTTGGTCAACGGCGTTTCCTTCGCCATTGCGCAGCTGCTGATCGCGGGCGTGAACCTGCTGCTGCTGGCCAAGGTGGTCAACTCCCTGCTGGGATGGCCGCTGTGGGTCACCCTAGTCGTCGCCGCTGTGATCGTGCTGTCGTACATCACCCTCGGCGGTCTGTCCGCTGCCATCTACAACGAGGTGCTGCAGTTCTTCGTGATCATCGCAGCACTGCTACCGCTGACGATGATCGGCCTGCATCAGGTGGGTGGCTGGTCCGGTTTGCAGGAAAAGGTCGCGGATTCCTCGCACTTCCACACCTGGCCGGGCACCGAGATCTCCGGCTTCGACAACCCGGTCGTCTCCGCTATCGGCTTGGTCTTTGGCTTGGGCTTCGTGCTCTCCTTTGGTTACTGGACCACCAACTTCGTGGAGGTGCAGCGCTCGATGGCAGCAGATTCGTTGTCCGCTGCACGTAAGACCCCGATCATCGGCGCGTTCCCGAAGATGTTCATCCCGTTCCTGGTAGTCATCCCGGGTATGGTCGCCGGTGCCACTGTCACCCCGATCATGGACGGCTCCGCGGAGCCGAACGATGCGATCCTGTACCTGATGCGCGATCTGCTGCCGAACGGCCTGCTGGGCGTGGCTATCGCTGGTCTGCTGGCCGCGTTTATGGCCGGCATGGCAGCCAACATCTCGGCGTTTAATACGGTGTTCTCCTACGACATCTGGCAGTCCTACATCGTGAAGGATCGCGACGACGACTACTACCTGAAGGTCGGCCGCATCGCCACCGTCGGTGCCACCGTCATTGCAGTGTTTACCGCCCTGTTGGCCTCCAACTTCGGCAACGTCATGGACTACCTGCAGACACTGTTCGGCTTCTTCAACGCGCCGCTGTTCGCCACCTTCATCCTGGGTATGTTCTGGAAGCGGATGACACCCACCGCAGGTTGGGTCGGCCTGGTTTCCGGTACGGGTATCGCCATCGTCTACTGGGCTGTGGCAACCTTCGGCAGCACCGAGGCTAGCTTCTTCAACCTGCCTGGTCAGGGTACGGCTTTCGTGGCTGCTTCTCTGGCATTCGTCACGGACATCATCGCTTCCATCCTGGTTTCCATGGTGACCAAGCCGAAGCCGGATGAGGAGCTGGTGGGCTTCGTCAAGTCCGTCACCCCGAAGGAGAATCTCACAGATGTCGCCGAGGCTACCCTGCCGTGGTACCGCCGTACCGTCCCGCTGGGCATCCTCTGCCTGTCTATGGTCCTCGTCCTCAACATCGTGTTCGCCTAGGCGCACTGAAAACTTCCAGAAAGGAGTGAACGGACACAATGGCTAACAACACCGAAGCAAAGGCCGTCAAGGCCGTTAAGCGTTCCCACATGGCCGGCGCTTTCGACATCCGCAACGTCATCGGTTCCCTCATGGGTCTGTACGGACTCGTGCTTTTGATCAGCTACTTCCTGCTGGACCCGGGCATGGATGTAACCACCGGCGAGCCGAAGAACGAAACGTATAACCTGGTGTGCGGGCTCGCCATGATCGTCGTGGCAGCGGTCTTCTTCCTGTGGACCAAGCTGGACCCAATCAAGATCGACGAATCCGCCGAACCGCAGGAACCGCAAACTAAATAACGTGTTGCCCGCCCCACTAAAGAGGCGGGCTTTTTTACTAACGCTTACCTGCGCCTACCGCATAAAAATTCTTAGGAAGTGATCCTTGCCGTGCAGCACGATGTCAAAGTAACCCGAACCACGCTGGCCGACGGCCGCGAGCTGCTGTACTTCGACGACGAGCCGGCCTACGTTTCCGGCGAGAAGCAGCGCGAGCTGCACGATTCCCGCGACCTGCCGCGGGCCACCACGGAATCCGAGATGCGCCAGGATCCCTTGACCGGCCAGTGGTACGTCTACGCCGCGCACCGCATGAACCGCACGTTCATGCCCCCGGCCAACGAAAACCCGCTGGCTCCCACCAAGCCCGGCGAGCTGCCCACCGAGGTGCCCGCCGATGATTACGACGTCGTGGTCTTTGAAAATCGCTTCCCCTCCCTGTCTGTGCACATGGAGGTGCCGGACGACTTCGCCACGCAGGTCGACGGCCAGGAGCTGTTCCCCCGCAAGCCCGCCATTGGTCGCTGCGAGGTCGTCTGCTTTACCCCGGACGTGAACGCATCTTTCCGGGACCTGCCCTACGAACGCGCGCGCACGGTCGTTGAGGCCTGGGCTCACCGCACTGCTGAGCTCTCCGCTATCGAGGGCATCCGCTATGTGTTCCCCTTTGAAAACCGCGGCAAGGAAATCGGCGTGACGCTGCAACACCCGCACGGCCAGATCTACTCCTATCCCTTCGTTCCGCCGCGCGCCGCCGAGGTAGCCGCGCGCGCTCGGGCTTTTCGGGAGAGCACCGGGAAGGATCTTTTTGACGCCGTCTTGTCCTCTGAAAAGGAATCCGGCACCCGCGTATTTCTAGCCGGCGAACACTTCACTGCTTATGTTCCGGCGGCGGCGAAGTGGCCGGTGGAGGTTATCCTCATGGCCAACCGGGCAGTCCCGGACTTCGCGGCGCTCACCGACGAGGAGAAGGATGAACTCACCCGCTTCTACTTGGATCTGCTGGGGCGCATGGATCGCTTCTTCGACGGTGTGGAACGCACCCCCTACATCGCAGCCTGGAACCAGGCGCCAGTGGGGGAGGACCGGGAGAACGGTCGCCTGTACTTGCAGCTGTATTCGATGATGCGATCCCCAGGCCGCATGAAGTTCCTGGCCGGTAGTGAGTCGGGTCAGGAGGCCTGGATCTCCGACACCACTCCGGAACGAATCGCCGAGCGCTTCCGGGAGGTCGCCGACAATGCCAACTAGCCAAACCAACGCAGCACAAGACGCTGCTACTCCGCGCTGGCTGCAGACCCGCTCCGAGGAGCAGGGTACTGCCGACGCAACATCCCTGTTCCAGCAGGTCTACGGCTCCGAACCGGCGGGCGTGTGGTCTGCACCGGGGCGCGTGAACCTGATCGGCGAGCACGTCGATTACGCCGATGGCATCAGCCTGCCCTTAGCGCTGTCCCAGCGGACCTACGTGGCAGCTGCCAAAAACGACGACGGCGTGTTCCGCGTGGCCTCCCGCTTCGGCGACCCGGCTGAGGTTGTGCACTGTGAGATCCCCGTGGCCGAGGTCGGCCCCGGCAACCCCGCCAACTGGGCGGGGTACGCAGTCGGCGCCATTTGGGCGGCCGTTGAGGCTGGCCTGATGCCCGCTGGTGGCCTGGATCTCGCCATCGAGTCCGACGTTCCCGTCGGCGCGGGGCTTTCCAGTTCCGCCGCGCTGGAGTGCTCGGCGGCTCTCGCGGCCTATGACCTATACGGCGGCGCGCCCCTCGATGATGCAGTTCGCAACGGGCTCATGGGGGCGTCCATAAGAGCAGAGAACGAGGTCGTCGGCGCCTCAACGGGCGGCCTTGACCAGCGTATTTCGTTGTTCGGGCAGGATGGCCACGCCCTGGCCATCGACTTTGCCGAAGACAGCGCCACCCAGGTGCCTTTCGATATTGCGGCGCGGGGGCTGGCGATCCTCATCATGAATACGAACGCCCCGCACCGGCTGAACGACGGGCAATACGCCGCGCGGCGTGCGGTGATCGACGGAGTGACCGCCGACCTGGGGGTCAGCAGCCTGCGCTTCGCCGAGGAAGCCGAGGATGCCTCCGTGGGATGGGCCAAGGCCAACGACATGGATCCGGTGGAGGTGGCCGCCCGCGTGCGCCACGTAGTCAGCGAGATCGCCCGCACAGCCGAGGCGATTAAGCAGGTCAGCGCTGGCGACATGGAGGCCTTCGGTCGCTCGATGCAGGGCAGTCATGCCTCCCTGCGCGACGACTACGAGGTCACCGTTCCGGAGCTGGATACCGCAGTGGACGTTGCGATGGCTAAGGGCGCGCTGGGTGCGCGCATGACCGGCGGCGGCTTCGGCGGTTCCGCGATTGCGCTGCTGCGCGAGGACCAGGTAGAACCAACAGCCAGGGCGGTGGCCGAGGCTTTTGCGGAGAAGGGCTTTAACGAGCCCGAGTTCGTGGTGGCTCTGCCGAGCGATGGCGCGCACCGAAACGCTTAAGCACTCGCTTTAAACAGCGCTTGGGCGCTGTTTGAGCCCCGCTTGGGCGCTGCCTGGGGAGTGCCTGGGCGCTGTTTGAGCCCCGCTTGGACAGCGCACAAACTACAGCTAAATAGCATATTTTGTTAGCCCCGAGTAAGGTGTTCACCCGTGTTGCGAACCATGCTGAAATCAAAGATCCACCGTGCGACGGTCACCCAGGCCGACCTGCACTACGTCGGCTCGTGCACCATTGATGCTGACCTGATGGAAGCTGCCGACATCCTCGAGGGCGAGCAGATCGACATCGTCGATATTGATAACGGCAACCGCCTGACTACCTACGCCATCTCGGGTGACCGCGGGACCGGAGTGATCGGCATTAACGGCGCCGCCGCGCGCCTGATTAGCCCCGGCGACCTGGTGATCATCATTGGGTATGCCCAGTACAGCGAGGAAGACCTGAAGAATTACGCTTCGCGCGTTGTCTTTGTGGACGAGAACAACAAGCAGGTGGAGCTCGGTGGCGACCCGGCTCACGTGCCGGACGGCTCGGGGCTAAAGAATCCGCGCCACCCGGAAGGCTAAAGCTCCCACCCGAGCTTGCGCTGCGCGACTAGCTAATCTCGTAATTCCCGTCGTCGTTGCGCTTCACGTGGAAGCGCCACAGCGGCATTCCCTCTTCCTCAAGGGACTTTTCCGTTGCCGTGAGTGTGTCCGATCCGATAATCACGAAGTCGCTGTTGCTATAACGCAACCCAACCTCCGAGCAGAAACGCTGGCTGCCCTTGCCATCAGACAAAGGAGTCACAGTACTACCAGCAACCTTCATCAGCTGGTATTCGCCGTCAGGGGACTGTAGACCGATCTCGGTTGGAGGGAACAGCGGCGACTCGTCTTCGTAGTCATACTCCACTTCGGCACAAACCTTGCCGTAATCCTGCGGATTGTCGGTAAGAATCTCAAGGCTCATCAGCTTCATTTTTGTCTTACCGACGCCCACCTTTTCAGTGACTGACTCTTCCTTAGGCTTGGCCTTGTCGCGGGATTCGAGGTAGCCGTCATCAGCGAGGTCGATCTCTACGCGATCGCCGAGTTCCAGTGGGCCGTTAGAGCCACCAATGTTCGCTTCCTTGCCCTCGAGTTCCTGATAACGGTTTGCCAGGTTAGTCAGCGAGCGCAACAGCGGCTTGACCGGGTCACAACCGGACATGGAGATAACCTCTGCATATTCCAACGGTGTTCCCTCCGGGCCGGAAAGCATGCACGCATTTATTACCTCGGCAGATTTCCATCCTTGAAGACCATCGTCGGATAGCTCCTTCCGTTCAGCATCCTCATTGGGAAGATCGTCGAGATTGGAGCCATTCTTGGTGGCGGACAGTGCAGTGTAGATCGAAGTTTCTTTGAGCTCATCGGGCTGATCGCCACTGATCTGCGGCTTTACATAGCCGGAGCAGGTTTCTGAATTGACGTACACGTCGGCAGAGTCCAGCGGAATCATCTTCGCGCCATCCATGTATGCGCTGTCGAAGAAAGCTTGGTCGAGTTTGCAGTCGCTGAACTTCCCATCGGCGAAGATTTCCCGCAGCTGGTCATCGCTGATTTCTGGGGAGACGTCGGAGAAACTGTTATTGGAGCCGGAGTTTTCCTTCTTGCCCCCGTAGGAAACTTCTTCGCTGGCGCCTTCTGGGCGCTGAAAAGCGGAGCAGCTGGATGCGAAAACCAAAGAGCCCGCTGCCAAGCAGGCAGCTGTGGCGCGGGCGTACTTATGGGTGAAAGTAGCGGGGCGTGAACTAAACATGTTTGAGTGCTTCCGTAGTCTTCGAGTCTTCGTGTCTTCGTCCGGTGTACTTCGTGCATTGGTCGTCGCGCATTGGTCGTCGTGCAACGATCCGTCTTATGTTCCCTAAAGCTAACACCCCCAGGCGCCGCGCACGCCTCAATCGATTACTCGTCCTCCCCATGCGCTAGGCTTTGTAAACGTGACTGACGCAGCAAATACCCCCGCACAAGACCTGCCCGAACAGCTACGCATCCGCCGCGACAAGCGCCAACGCATCATTGAATCCGGCAAGGATGCCTACCCGGTAGAGGTGCCGCGCACCCACTCCCTGGCCGAGGTGCGTGCAAAATGGGCCGTGAAGAAGACTGACGGTGAAGCTGAAGAGCAACCGGTTGAGGCAGAGGGCGTCACCTACCTCGCCGCAGGCGACGAAACCCAGGACGTAGTGAGCGTGACCGGGCGCCTGATCTTCATGCGCAACACGGGCAAGCTGTGCTTCGCCACCCTGCAGGACGGCGACGGCACGCAGCTGCAGGCCATGCTTTCCCTGGCGGAGGTCGGTGAGGAGGCACTTGCGGCCTGGAAGTCCGACGTAGACCTCGGCGACTTCATCGGCGTGACGGGGCGCGTGATCGCCTCCCGCCGTGGCGAGTTGTCAGTGATGGCCAGCGAGTGGGTCATGGCGGCGAAGTCCTTGCGTCCATTGCCAGTGGCGTTCGCAGAGATGAACGAAGAAACCCGCGTGCGCCAGCGCTACAACGACCTGATCGTGCGCGAGGATGCCCGCAAGAACGCAATGACGCGCGTGAAGGTCATCCGCGCTCTGCGCGACTACATGGAGGGCGAGGGCTTCGTAGAGATCGAGACCCCAATGCTGCAGACCCTGCACGGTGGTGCGGCGGCACGTCCGTTCGTTACGCACTCCAACGCCCTGGATATCGACCTGTACCTGCGTATTGCGCCAGAACTGTTCCTGAAGCGCGCCGTGGTAGGCGGCATCGACCGAGTCTTCGAGATCAACCGCAACTTCCGCAACGAGGGCGTGGACAAGTCCCACTCCCCGGAGTTTGCGATGCTGGAGACCTATGCAGCGTGGGGCGACTACGACGACTGTGCTCGCACCACCCGCGAGTCCATCCAGTACATCGTGGACCAGCTGACCAAGGGTACGGACCTAGAGGGCACCGGCAAGGTACGCCTGGCCGATGGCACCGAGTTCGACTTCGGCGGCGAGTGGAAAGAAATTGAGATGTACCCCTCGCTGAACGAGGCGTTGGCACGCAAGTACCCCGGCCAGCCGGAGGTGACGATCGACTCGACTGTTGAGGGGCTGAAGGAGATCGCCAAGGTCATCGGCCTGGACGTTCCCGCCAAGGGTGGCTGGGGACACGGCAAGCTGGTGGAGGAAATCTGGGAGGTTCTGTGCGAGGACCAACTGGAAGGGCCCATCTTCGTGCGCAACTTCCCGGTAGAGACTTCTCCGCTGACCCGCCAGCACCGCAGCAAGCCGGGCGTGACCGAGAAGTGGGACCTGTACGTCCGCGGCTTCGAGTTGGCCACCGGCTACTCGGAGCTAGTGGATCCGGTGATTCAGCGCGAACGCTTTGAGGATCAGGCGCGTTTGGCCGCCAACGGCGACGACGAGGCAATGCGCCTGGATGAGGACTTCCTGGCCGCTATGGAGCAGGGCATGCCGCCGACGGCTGGTACCGGTATGGGTATCGACCGCCTGCTGATGGCGCTGACTGGCCTGGGGATTCGCGAGACCGTACTGTTCCCGATCGTGAAGCCGGAGCGCGACAACTAGGCCGAGCCCGCCAGGCGACAACTAGGCCGAGCTCGCCAGGCGACAACTAGGCGTACCTAGCGTCGCCTCGTGGGGGTCGTGCAACGGTAGCTGGCCTGCAGTTTGCCCGGTTGGGTGTAATTCAGATCGTGAATTGCCCCATATTGTGACGCGCGCCATTAAACTGGTTTACGCTACATACATAATTATCCGCACATGCAGATATGAGATTTGCGCTGACAACCAGTGAAAGGTGGCCGCACGAAATGAGCGACCGAAGCAAGCGTGCCGATTCGACTCCTGGCCTGAACAACATCAAGCGAGACGCAATCGGCACCGTCATGGGAGTCCTGACGAAGTTCACGGGCTCCGACCTGGCAGAGAAGTACGGCCTCGGCAAGAAGGTCGACCGCGTTGCCTACCAGTCCACGAAGACCGGCATGCGCACCCTGGGTGCTGTGAACCGCCAGTTCAAGAAAATCAAGGGCTCCGGAAAGCCGGTTCGTCTGGCGAACCAGACCACCGACGAGAACAACCAGCCCGTCCCGACTGAGGCGCCGGCACCGGGCAAGGCTCCGTTCGACCTGACCCCGACCGAGGATCAGGAGATGATCGTCGCCGCGGTACGCGAGTTCGCCGAAGAGCGTCTGCGTCCGACCGGACACGACCAGAACGAGGCATCTGAGCCGGCCGAGGGGCTGCTGGAAGCAGCCGCTGAGCTGGGCGTTGCCCTGATCAACCTGCCGGAAGAATACGAAGGCATCGCCTCTGCATCCGGCGCCACTACCAACGCCCTGATCGCCGAGGCTCTGGCATTCGGTGACATGGGTCAGGCCGTTGCCATCCTGGCACCGGCCGGCGTGGCCAACGTCATCACCAACTACGGTGACGATTCCCAGCAGAAGACCTACTTGCCGGAGTTCGCAGGCGAGTCCGTTCCGGCCTCCGCCGTGGTCGTCTCCGAATCCCGCCCGCTGTTCGATCCTTTCACCCTGCAGACCACCGCCGTCCGCGAGGGCGATGACATCGTTATCAACGGCGTGAAGACCATGGTTCCGAACGCTGGTAAGGCCGAGCTGTTCGTCATCGCAGTGAACCTCGACGGCGAAAACACCTTCGTCATCGTCGAGTCCGACACCGACGGCCTGGTAGTTGAGGCCGACCCGTCGATGGGTCTGCGCGGCGCTGCCCTGGGCCGTGTTCTGTTGAAGGATGTGCGCGTCCCGGCCAGCCAGCTGCTGGGTGGCAAGGATCTGTCCGCCGACGAGCGCAAGGAAAACTACGCAGAGATCATCCGCCGCTCTCGCCTGGGCTGGGCTGCACTGGCAGCCGGTACCGGCGAGGCCATCCTGGAGTACACCAAGAAGTACGTCAACGAGCGCGAGGCATTCGGCGAGCCTATCTCGCACCGCCAGGCAGTCGCCTTCATGGTTGCCAACCTGCGCATCGAGCTGGACGGCCTGCGCCTGATCCTGCTACGCGGTGTTTCCCGCCTGGACCAGGGTCTGTCCTTCAACCGCGAGGCCGGCCTGGCCCGCCGCTACGCGTCGGACAAGGGCATGGTCATGGGCCTCGACGGCGTGCAGCTGCTCGGTGGCCACGGCTTCACCAAGGAGCACCCGGTCGAGCGCTGGTACCGCGACATGCGCGCCATCGGCATTGCCGAGGGCGTAGTCGTCGTCTAACCCCGCCACAATTCGAATCCATATCGAATAAGCACAAGGAACTTGAAGGAACCACATCATGATTAATCTGGAACTCCCCAAGCGTTTGAAGGCGGGCCAGAACCAAGCGCACCAGGCCGCCGCCGAAATTTTCCGCCCGATCTCCCGCAAGTACGATCTCGCGGAGCACGAGCGCCCCGTCGAGCTGGACACCATGGCCAGCCTGGTCGAAGGCATGGCAGATGCCGGCCAGACCATGGCCGGTGCCTCCGGTGGCCGCGGCGATGACAAGAAGAAGACTGAGGGCGTCAAGAATGGCGGCAACATGGCCTCCATCCTCAACGTCATCGAGACCTGCTGGGGCGACGTCGGACTGACCCTGTCCATCCCTTACCAGGGTCTGGGCAACGCAGCTGTCGCCGCAGTGGCCGACGATGAGCAGCTCGAGCGATTCGGCAAGATCTGGGCTGCCATGGCTATCACCGAGCCGCAGTTCGGCTCCGACTCCGCAGCCGTCGCCGCCACCGCCAAGCTGGATGGCGACGAGTACGTGCTGAACGGTGAGAAGATCTTCGTCACCGCCGGCGAGCGCTGCACCCACGTTGTTGTCTGGGCGTCCGTCGACAAGTCCGCCGGCCGTGCAGCCATCAAGTCCTTCGTCGTCCCGCGCGACACCCCGGGCTTCGAGCTGGTCCGCCTGGAGCACAAGCTGGGCATCCGCTCCTCCGACACCGCGCACTTCATCCTGGACAACGTCCGCATCCCGAAGGAGAACCTACTGGGTTCCCCGGAGGTGGACACCAAGAAGGGCTTCGGTGGCGTGATGGCCACCTTCGACAACACCCGCCCCATGGTTGCCGCCATGGCTGTCGGTGTTGCCCGCGCTTCCCTGGAGAAGCTGCGCGAGATCCTCACCGACGCAGGTGTAGAGATTGATTACGACGCCCCCGCGTGGAACCAGCCCGCAGCAGCCAGCGAGTACATTCGCCTGGAGAGCGACTGGGAAGCTGCATACCTGATGACCATGCGCGCAGGCTGGATGGCCGACAACAAGCAGCCGAACAGTAAGGAAGCCTCCGAGTGCAAGGCGAAGGCGGGCCGCATGGCTACCGACCTGACCCTGCGTGCGGTTGAGATCGCCGGCGCTTACGGTTACTCCGAGCGTGACCTGCTGGAGAAGTGGGCCCGCGACTCCAAGATCCTGGACATCTTCGAGGGCACCCAGCAGATTCAGCAGCTGGTTGTCGCCCGTCGCGAGCTGGGTCTTTCCTCCAAGGAGCTCAAGTAGTAGCTGGCGGCGCTAGTGCGCGGGCAGCGGCTACGTTGCGCGCTGCCGTCCGCGTAGCTGGATAGCTGGCTAGCCACCCGCTCGCGCCCGCGCTTAGCTGCCTAGAACAGGCGCACTGAGTGATCAACGGGGCCATGGCCTTTACCGACAAGCAAACGGTCGGCATTGGCGATGGCCTCGTTGAGCCATTTAGTGGCCCAATCCAGCGCATCCTCTAGCGAATCACCCGCACCCAGGCGTGTGGCCAGTGCGGAAGACAAAGAACACCCCGTGCCGTGGGTGTTTTTGGTTTCCACGCGCGGGGAACTGACCTTGTGCGTCTCCCCGGACGGAGCCACCGCAATGTTTCCGGCTTCCGGCCCAGCCAGATGGCCCAGCTTCACGATTACGGTCGTGTTGGTTTCTTTCGCCCACGTGCCGGCGATGTCCACGGCCTCTTGCTCGCTGCTGGCAATTTTGGTCTTCGTCAGGAGAGCCAGCTCGGGGAGGTTAGGCGTCACCACCGAAGAAGCAGCAGCGAAGTCCCGTAGCGCGTCCTCGGCATCCGCCGTGAGTAGCCGATCGCCCGAGGAAGCCACCGCCACCGGATCTAGCACCGTCGTGACCTGGTGACTTTGCAGGTAGTCGCGGACGGCCTGGATGGTATCGATGTCTCCGAGCATGCCGATCTTCACAGCATCGACGGTGACGTCATCGAAGACGGAGTCTAGCTGCGCGCGAAGGAAATCCAGCGGGGGAGTGTGGATATTGCGCACGCCTTGCGTGTTCTGCGCTACCAGCGCGGTAATGACGGACATGCCGTAGCCGCCCGCCGCCATGATGGATTTGAGGTCCGCCTGCGCGCCTGCTCCGCCTGTCGGGTCGGTGCCGGCGATGGACAGCACGCGGGGGCGGAGGGGGCTGGGGCTAATGTCGAGGTTGCTGTTGGAGCTGATGTTGGTCATGCCCCTCATTATGGCGCATCTGCTTGCGCCCACCGCTTCGGTTAGCTTTACACGGCGCTAGATGTCGGAAAAGTTGCAGAACCAGATGTCGGAAAATTTGCAGAACTGAATGTCGGAAAAGTGGCAGAGCTAAATGTCGGAAAAGTTGCAAAACTGCAAACCTGCTATTGTCAGCCCTTGTTGTACACCTCTCTGACCAGGGCTTTTCCATTAGCGAAAATTGTGCCCAATAAGGTTTTGCAACTTTTCCGACATTTAAGTTTTCCGACAATTAAGTCAGCTGGGATGCCCCTCTGCGGGATGGGTGGCTACGAGTGGACTACTGGCTAAGGCTGTGGCAGCTCGCGCGGGACCACCTTGCCCACCGCGTTGCGGGGAAGCTTATTCATGTACACGAAGTAGCGCGGCACGCTGTGGCGAGCCAGATGCGCTTTAACTTCCAGCTTCACCTTGCCCTCGAACTCCGCCTTCTCCTCGTCGGTTAGCTCCTCCGCGGTCTTGCCCTCCGGCACGACCCACGCACACAACGCCTGGCCGAACTCCGCGTCCTCCACGCCACGCACAGCGGACTCTGCAACACAGTCCATGGAGTTCACTACGTCCTCGGTCTCCTGTGGGAAAACGTTCTCGCCGCCGGAGACAATCATGTCGTCGCTGCGGCCAGAGATGAAAAGCAAGCCTTCGCTGTAGTAGCCCAGATCACCGGTGGCGACCATGCCATCGATAATCTCCTTATCGGAGCCGGGGCGGGTGTAGCCCTCGAACAGCATGTCGTTCTTTACGAAGATGCGGCCGATCTCTCCCTCCGACAGTTCCTTGCCGTTGTCGTCCAGGACCTTCAGGGTGGTGGCCATCGGCGGCTTGCCGGCGGTGTTAATGTGCTTCCGCAGATCCTCCGGAGTGGCGATGGAGGCCCAGCTGACCTCCGTCGACCCGTAGAGGTTGTATAGCACGTCGCCGAACTTCTCCTGCGTCTCGCGTACAACCTTCGGCGGCAGCGCTTCGCCGGAGGTGGCGATGATCTTGGTGCCCGGGTTGAAGCCCTCCGGGATGACCTCCAACATGCGGCGCAGCATCGTCGGCACCATAGCGATGGTGTATGGGCGGTTCTTCTCGATAAGCTGCACGGCGCCTTCCGGGGAGAATCGGCGCTGCATAATCATGGTGTTTCGCAGGGCGAGCGCCAGCTGGATCTGCGCGAAGCCCCAGGTGTGGAACATCGGTGCGGAGAGGAATGACGGGCGGTGGTGGCGCATCGGGATGCGGCTCATGATCGACGATGCTGGCATGTACGTCTTCGGCTCCGGTCGGCGTGCCCCCTTCGGGGTGCCGGTGGTGCCGGAGGTCAGGATGATGGTGCGGCCCTGGCGCGGACGCTTGGGGATAGAGAGGTTTTCTGGAGTGGTGCGCAGCACCTCGTGTAGGGAGGCCCAGTCCTCGTGGCGGGTGGCGTAGTTGCCGCTGGCGATCGCATCTCGGATATTGGAGGGCTTCTTAAGAGCCTCCTCGGCTTCGCGGGACAGTCCCAGTGTGTCGCCATTTTCCCAGGCGATAATCACCGGGCAGGCGTCGAAATCCTTCGGCAGGAGGGGGAGGAACTCCTCGTCGATAAACAGCATGTCGATTTTTTGTTCCTGCAGCACAGCCTGTGTCTGTTTTGCCGACGCCCCAGTGTTGAATAGCACAATGTCCGTGCCCAATCGACCGTGTGCGCACAGGGTGAGGATGAAGCCGCGGTGATTGCGGCACAGCACGCCGATGCGGTCGCGTTCGCGAACCCCCGTGCGGAACAGGGCCTGCGCCAAGGCGGTGGACTGTTCGTGCAGCTCTTGGTAGGTCATGGAGCCTGCGTCGTCAATGATGGCCGTGTGGTACGGGTCGCGCGCAGCACCGATGGCCAGCAGGCCGGCGGGCAGGAAGTTCCACTGGATGATGCCCTTGAGGGCCTTGGTTGCTGCGACGGGGCTCATAGATCCCAGGACTCCCGATTTGAACAGGGGCAGGGTGCCCTTGAGGAGTGTGCCGGCGGCCCCGATCTGGTCGGTGAGGGAGGGCTTGGGCAACTGGGCGGCTGCTGCGGCGTTCATTTCTGGGTGTCTCTCCTTGGGTTGGCTTCTCTACCATTTAGTGGCTTGCATCACTTTAATATTCGTCAAACAAAAATGTCTCACTTTGAAAAAATAACTATGCGCGGATAGGCGGTGGGGAAGTGGGTGGATCAAGGTTGGGGAAGGGGCGTTCGCTGACGGCGTACAGTCCGAAAGACTCGGCTCAGAATGGTTCTTGACCTGCCGATATGTGGTTACCTGGGGGCGAGGTGATGGGGGAATAAGCCAGCAACACTGCACTGTTGCGTAGAAGGCGATATGAGTTGTCCACACTCACGGCTAAGGTGGGCAACATTGGCGAATACGCAAGCTACATCTTTTGAAAAAGGGAGCACACCATGTTCGAGAGGTTCACGGATCGCGCGCGCCGCGTCGTTGTGTTGGCGCAGGAAGAAGCACGCGCGCTGAATCACAACTACATCGGCACTGAGCACATCCTGCTCGGCCTGATTCAGGAGGGCGAGGGTGTTGCAGCGAAGGCTCTGGAATCCATGGGCATCTCCCTGGATGCCGTGCGTACCGAGGTCAAGGACATCATCGGCACGGGCGGCCACCCGCCGAGCGGCTACATCCCGTTCACCCCGCGCGCTAAGAAGGTGCTGGAGCTGGCGCTGCGCGAGGCGCTGCAGCTGGGGCACAAGTACATCGGCACCGAGCACATCCTGTTGGGCCTCATCCGTGAGGGCGAGGGCGTGGCAGCGCAGGTGCTGGTGAAGCTGGGCGCTGACTTGTCCCGCGTGCGCCAGCAGGTCATTCAACTGCTGAGTGGCTATGAGGGTAACGAGGAAGAAAGCGGCGGCGGCGAGCCCGCCACCGCAGGCGTGGGCAGTGTAGGCGAGGGGGCGCCGAGCCGCCCTGGCCAGAAGTCCAACTCTCTGGTACTGGATCAGTTCGGCCGCAACCTCACCCAGGCTGCAAAGGACGGCAAGCTGGACCCGGTTGTGGGGCGTGGCAACGAGATCGAGCGCGTGATGCAGGTGTTGTCCCGTCGCACCAAGAACAATCCGGTGCTGATTGGTGAGCCCGGCGTGGGTAAGACCGCCGTGGTGGAGGGCCTGGCTCTGGACATTGTCAACGGCAAGGTGCCGGAGACGTTGAAGGATAAGCAGCTCTACTCCCTGGATCTGGGCTCCCTGGTCGCGGGTTCCCGCTACCGTGGTGACTTCGAGGAGCGCCTGAAGAAGGTGCTAAAGGAGATCAACCAGCGCGGCGACATCATCCTGTTCATTGACGAGATCCACACCCTGGTCGGCGCCGGTGCTGCGGAGGGCGCGATCGACGCAGCCAGTATCCTGAAGCCGAAGCTGGCCCGCGGCGAGCTGCAGACCATCGGTGCGACCACGCTGGACGAGTACCGCAAGCACATTGAGAAGGACGCTGCCCTGGAGCGCCGCTTCCAGCCGGTGCAGGTGCCGGAGCCTTCCGTCGAGCTGACCGTGGAGATCCTGAAGGGGCTACGCGACCGCTACGAGGCGCACCACCGTGTATCCATCACCGACGGCGCTCTGACGGCGGCAGCCCAGCTGGCGGATCGCTACATCAACGACCGATTCCTGCCGGATAAGGCCGTGGACCTGATTGACGAGGCCGGCGCGCGCATGCGCATCAAGCGCATGACCGCCCCGAAGTCTATCCAGGAGGTCGACGACAAGATCGCCGAAGTGCGCCGCAAGAAGGAGGCCGCCATTGACGATCAGGACTTCGAGAAGGCAGCAGCCCTACGCGACGACGAGCGCAAGCTGGGCGAAGAGCGTGCGGAGAAGGAAAAGGCTTGGCGCGCCGGCGAGTTGGACGAGGTTGCCGAGGTCGGCGAGGAACAGATCGCCGAGGTCATGGGCAACTGGACGGGCATCCCGGTATTCAAGCTCACCGAGGAAGAGTCCAGCCGTCTGCTGCGCATGGAGGACGAACTGCACAAGCGCATCATCGGTCAGGACGATGCTGTTAAGGCCGTATCCCGCGCCATCCGCCGCACCCGCGCCGGGCTGAAGGATCCGAAGCGCCCGTCCGGCTCGTTCATCTTCGCCGGCCCGTCCGGTGTGGGTAAGACCGAGCTGTCGAAGGCGCTGGCAGAGTTCTTGTTCGGCGACGATGATGCGCTGATCCAGATCGACATGGGCGAGTTCCACGACAAATTCACAGCCTCCCGCCTGTTCGGTGCCCCTCCGGGATACGTCGGCTACGACGAGGGCGGCCAGCTGACCGAGAAGGTCCGTCGCAAGCCGTTCTCTGTGGTGCTGTTCGACGAGATCGAGAAGGCTCACACCGAGATCTACAACACTCTGCTGCAGGTGCTGGAGGATGGTCGCCTGACCGATGGTCAGGGCCGCATGGTGGACTTCAAGAACACCGTCCTGATCTTCACCTCCAACTTGGGCACCAGGGACATCTCCAAGGCTGTGGGTATGGGGTTCAGCTCCTCCGGCGAGGCCGACGAGGATACGCAGTACGAGCGGATGAAGCAGAAGGTCGACGACGAGCTGAAGAAGCACTTCCGCCCGGAGTTCCTGAACCGTATCGACGACATTGTGGTCTTCCACCAGCTGACTCGAGAGCAGATCGTCCAGATGGTGGATCTGCTGCTGAACCGAGTGCGCACCGCTTTGAAGCAGAAGGATATGGATCTGGAGCTCACCGAGCAGGCGAAGTCCCTGCTGGCCAAGCGTGGATTCGATCCGGTGTTGGGCGCCCGCCCGCTGCGCCGCACCATTCAGCGCGAGATCGAGGATCACCTGTCTGAGAAGATTCTGTTTGGCGAGATCGGTGCCGGTGAAATCGTCACCGTCGATGTAGAGAACTGGGACGGCGAGTCCAAGGGTGATGATGCGAAGTTCGTCTTTGGTACTAAGCCCAAGCCGTTGCCGGAGGTCGGCAACGACGAGGCCGCCGAGGAGGCACAGGAGGCAGTGTCCGTCGCCGCCGAGGGCAACGTTCCGGAGGATGAGGGTTTTGACGCCGCAGACTCCAACGACGACTGGAATCAGAAAGGCTAACTAAGCCTGGCAGCCCGGGGACAGTGAAAAACTCACTGAACCCGGGCGTTTTCTATTTTCAGCGTCGAATATCCCCGGCTTTGGTGAGATGCACCGGTCGGTCGTGGATAACGTTATCCAACCAGTCCAGGGCAGGCTTGAGGTGCGTGAACATCGGCACCATGTGGTCGCCCAGCGGGAAGGTGTGGGGGATATTGTGCTCCACATAGTTCACCTTCGTGCCTCCCTCTGCCCACTGCCGGGCCATCTGGCGGCTCTGTTCCACGGGAATCGTATCATCATTCGTTCCGTGGCCTACGTAGACAGGAACCTGGGGCGGGCGCTTGCCGATACGTTGGGCGTCCACAAGCTGCCTAAAGGGCTCCTGCCGCAACAGCTCCGTGAGCGATTCACCAGACTTCGTCAGGGTGCGCGTATCGGTGTAGCCGTGGCGCAGTAGCGATTCGGGGAGGCACTCGTTGGCGGTCTGGCGGAGGAACGTCCGACCCTTGTCATTCATGCGCTTTTCGACGGCGCCGCGGATCTCCGGGTTAGAGATAAGGAAGCCATTGAGGGTGTATCCCAGGGCGGCAGCCAACGGGCCGTTATCGATGGCGACGGAAGTGGTGTAAAGATCGGCCGGTACACCACCGGCGTAGCCCGCCTTCAGATTGATCTCAGGGGCGTACGTGGGAGCCTGCTCCAGCGCGGCCGCGGAAGAACCGCCACCCTGCGAGTAACCCCACAGGGCGACCGGGGAGGACTTCGAAACCTGAGGTAGATTTTTGGCCGCACGAGCCATGTCCAGGGTGGCATTGCCCTGATCCACTCGGTTCATGTACGTGTGCTGGGCGGGCGTGCCCAGACCGTTCAGGTCGGTAAGAGCCACTGCCCAGCCGCGGGAGAGGGCGGCGGCTACGGGTGCGGCCTCGTACTCTAGCCCCATCGGCAACAGCTTGCCCGGGGCGCATGCATCGCCGCTGCCCTGGGTGCCCGGCGCTACGACCAACAGGGGGCGCTCCCCACCACCGGTGTAGGGAGCACGGGGGACTAGAACGGTGCCAGTGACGGGCACGGTCTCGCCGCGGGAGTTGGTGGAAACATAGGCCACACGCTGGGCTTCGCTGTTCGTCCAGTCGACGAAAGGAATGCCTAGGGCAAAGTTGCTGGGGGCAGTTTTGAGGATTTCCCCTGGCTTGCCCTTTACTTTCAGAGGCAGGGAAGAATAGAAGCCATCTGGGTCGTAGTGCGGCAGGGATCCTACTGCGAACTTGCCACTGCCGGTAGCCGCAGCTTGGGAGAGGGAGCCTTCCGCAGAACCGTAGAAGCCGCCACGTGACGGTGCTGCAGCGGCGGGGGAGAGGGCGGAGGTAGCGATCGCCGCGGGTAGCAACACTGCGCAGGTAGCAGTAAGAAGGCGCTGGCGGCGAGGGGCTTGAAAACGGGGTGAACCGAAGAAAGAAAACGTCATAGGAGAATTTTAGGCGTTTTCCTTGTGCGAAGTGTTAGGTATTGCTACTTAAGTTCGGGAAGTGCGCGCCTCGGAGGTGTCGTTGGCGCCGTCGGTGTTATCTTCGTCGTCCACGTTTGCCGTGAACGGGTCAAGTGCCTCGAAGTCTACTTCTTCGTCCTCGTCGTTCGGAACCTTTCGGCTTAGGTCAATGGCCAGTCCAATGGCGGTGAGGAACAGAGTGGGCAGCAGCCAGCCCATGCCCGCGTCCATCAGCGGAATCCAGCTCAAGGCATCCTGCAGTGCATCCACCGGCACGTTCAGCGCGGCCAGGAAGTCGATGAAGGAGAACACGAAGGCCACGATCACGCCGATGCGGTAGGCGAACACCAGCTTGTACTTCTGGAACAGCAGGTGCACGTAAGACAGTGCGATCAGGATGATCGCCGGTGGGTAGATCAGGCCGATAACCGGACCGGAAACGTTGAGGATTTTTTCCAGACCCAAGTTGGAGATCAGCAGGCCGACGAGCGTCAGGATCGTTGCCCACCAGCGGTAGCTAATAGCCGGAATGAGCTCATGGAAGAACGTGGAGGTAGCGGCTGTCAGGCCGACCACGGTGGTGATGCAGGCCAGCAGCACGATCATCGAGAACACGAACTCGCCCGCGTTGCCCATCGTCAGGTGCGCGGCGGAGCTGAGGAGGGCAGCGCCGTCGCTGTAGGCCTCTTTGTCTGGCATTCGGGCGCCGACTAGGCCCAGGCCCAGGTAGACCAACATCAGGAAGAATCCGGCGGTACCGGCGGCCACAGCAGAGAGCTTGATGATGCGCCCGTGGTCAGACTCGCCCTTCTGGCTGAAGGAGCTCACAACGATCAGCGCGAAGGCCAAGGCGGCGATGGAATCCATCGTGAAGTAGCCCTGGGAGATTCCGCTGACCAGTGGGTTAGAGGCGTATTCCTCGGTCGCCGGGATGCTGGGGTTGCTTAGCTTTTGTAGGCCGATAATGGCCAGGATGGCCAGCAGGATCAGCAGGATGGGCGTGAGGATCTTGCCCAGGTTATCCACCACCTTGCCGGGCCAGAGCGTTAGCAGGAAACAGATCAGGAAGAACGCGAAGGTGCCTGTCAGTCGCCACCAGCCGCCCGAGAGGTCGAAGGTGGACTCCACGCCGAGCTCGTAGCCAATGGCTGCGGCACGCGGCACGGCGTAGAGGGCGCCAATGGAAAGGTAGGCGACGATGGCGAAGATCAGACCGAAAAGCGCTCCGGCACGCGAGGCCAAGTCGCGCACGCCTGCACCAGAGATCGCCACAGCGATAACCGTGACCACCGGCATCAGCACGCCGGTCAGGAGGAAGCCGATCATGGCGGGCGTGAAGTTCTCGCCGGATTCCACACCCAGCATCGGCGGGAAGATCAGGTTTCCGGCGCCGAAGAACATGGAGAACAGCATGAGGCCAACGGCGACTACCGTGCCCATCAGTTTCGGGCGCTTGGCAGTCGATGACGTAGAGGTCGATGACGTAGAGGTCGACATAAAAATTTTCCTATTTAGATATGGGTAACTCCCATTATTTTAATGCATGAGCACCAGCGGATCCTAAGCGATCCCGCGCGCTACCCCACACCTACTGCGGTAGCTGGTACGTTCTGCCGTTGCGTTCCACCAGCCCGTCGTCGAGCAGGGATCGTAGGGCTCGTTCGCGCTGTTCTGTGGCGGCCCATAACAGGTCTATCTCTTTCTTCGAGACGCCACCTTCCCCCGCTGCCCGCAGCAGCCCCATAATCTTTCCCCGCACTTGGCGGTCGGTTCCCTCGAACTTCTGTACGCGCCGGGCCGCGGCCGTCGCTTCCTCCTCGGTCGGCTGCGGCTTGCCTGCCTGTACCCAGGCGCAGCCCTCAACTACGGGGCACTGGTCACACGACGGGCTTTTCGCGGTGCACACCAGGGCACCGAGTTCCATCAACGCCGCGCACATCAGATTCGCCACGTCTGCATTATCGGTGCGCCCAGGCGCCGCGTCTGCATTATCGGTGTGTCCAGGTGCCGCGGTGGGCTGATCGTGGGGTGGGTGGGAGACGTGCCGTTGAACCAAACGAGGGTCCGGATCCACGTGGGGCAGTAACGATGCCACGTCCGCCAGGTCGCGCGCCCGGGCAGGGCCTTGGAGGAAGCGCCCGTCGACGAGGCGACGGTAGACCCGGCGAACGTTCGTATCCACGACGGGAACGGCCTGGCCGAACGCGAAGGCAGCGACGGCGCGGGCGGTGTAGTGGCCGATGCCGGGTAGCGCTTCCAGCTCGGCGATGTCGCTGGGAACTGCACCGCCGTGGCGCTCCACGCAGGCGGTGGCGCATTCCTTCAGCCGCAGAGCGCGCCGGGGGTATCCCAGGTTGGCCCACATTTTTAGGATCTCGGCTGTCGGCGCCGCGGCCAGGTCCCCCGGAGTGGGCCAACGTTCCAGCCAGGCATGCCAGAGGGGGATCACACGAGCGACGGGGGTTTGCTGGCTCATCACTTCGCTCAGCAAGATTGCCCAGGGGGTCGTATCTGGGTGGCGCCAAGGCAGGTCGCGAGCGTGGAGGGCATACCAGGCGTTCAGTTTCGCGGGAAGGCTCTGTGAGTTGGTGGCGGGGTAATCGGCAGCAGGGGAGTTCATTGCACGAATCACTGTAGCGCGGTGCACAATGTAAGCATGACTTCAAGCCAACACAAGACCCCGCAGCAGGCATGGGATAGCCTGCGCGAAGGAAACGCACGTTTCATGCGTGGCGAATCTGACCACCCGCACCAGGACCTCAACCGCCGCATTTCTTTGCAAGAGGGGCAGAAGCCGCAGGCGGTGGTGCTGGCGTGCTCCGATTCGCGCGCGCCGGTGGAGATCCTGTTTGACCAAGGGCTAGGCGATGTCTTCGTGATCCGTACCGCCGGGGAGATCACCGACCTGTCCGTGCTGGCCTCCCTGGAGTTTGCGGTGGATTCCCTGGAAGTGCCGCTGGTGATTGTGCTGGGGCATGAAAAGTGCGGTGCGGTTGCGGCCGCTTCCCAGGCGCTGCATGGCGGCGAGATGCCGTCGGGCTTCCAGCGCGTGCTGGTGGAGAAGGTGACACCCTCGTTGCTGTCGGCCAAAAAGCGCGGTATGGAAAGTAGCGACGCCTTCGAGCGCAACCACGTGGCGGAGATCGCCGACCACATCGTGGATCGTTCGCCGGAGATTCAGGCACGTTTGGCTGACCAGCGCTGCGCCGTGGTGGGGCTGCGCTATCGACTTTCCGATGGGCTGGCCGAGCCGCTGGTTAGCTATGGCCTGGATATTGAGGGTGCACAGCGCGTTCACTAGGAGTTTTGCGGGGCGTGCCCTCCGTGTCTATCCAGCGCCTTGCAGTGGGTAGCATTTAGCATTGGTTGTGTGACTGATGAAGACAATAGGCGCCCATTGCCACGTGAAGTGTATATCCGCCGTCGCATTGCTGCGGTCGTGATCTTGGTCGTTGTGATCGGTGTGATTTGGGCTTTGATCAGCCTGGTCAGCGGGGGAGGGGACCCCGAGAACACGGCAGCTACCGAATCGGCCACCACGACGTCTGAGCAGCAGGATATGACTAGCCCGCCGGAGCCGCCGAAGGGTGCGGAATCCAGTGGGTCGGATGACGAGAAGGCGTCGGAAGAAAAGGACAAAGATAAAGACAAGGACGGCGACAAAGACGGGGACAAGTCCGAGGAGAAGAAGGATTCGTGCTCGCTGGCTGACCTGAAGGTTACCGCGCGACCGGGTGCTCCGACGTTTAACGCGGAGCAGCAGCCGAACTTCTTTGTGAAGATCGAGAACCCGACAAATGCGGACTGCGACATTAACTTCGATGATTCTCCGTTGAAGTTCGAGGTCTTCACGATGGGCAACTACCAGCGCGTGTGGGGCGATATTGACTGCAACGAGCCGGAAGTTGTGGGCGAGACGAAGATCAAGGCCGGCGAGTCCGTGAATTACGAGATGGCCGCTTGGTCCCGTACCACCTCCGCGCCGGGCAAGTGCGAGGCTCGCCAACCCGTCGATCCGGGCAGCTACCTGCTGTATGCCCACGTGGGTAACAACACTTCCCAGCCGGCTTCGTTTAACCTGCAGTAGCCCCAGGAGGGGCGAGAGCCTCCAGGGGGTTAGTTAGGGGGAGTAGTTAGGGGGTTAGCTAGGGCGCTCAGGTGCTGGCCAGACAGTAGCCAACGGCTTGGCAGAGGGTGGCGACTTCTTTGACCTTCATCCCCGTCGGCGCCTCGTAATGGCAGTTCTTCGGCACCAGCGCGGTGTGGAATCCCAATCGGTTGGCCTCCGCCAGTCTTTGGGTGAGTTGCGGGATGCGGCGCACCTCTCCGCCCAGCCCAACCTCACCGAGGGCTACTAACCCCAAGGGGAGCGGGGTGCGTTTCGCGGTGGAGGCCAGAGCCAACCCGGTGGCGAGGTCCGCCGAGGGTTCTAGGATCTTCATTCCGCCGACCGTTGCGGCGTAGACCTCCTTATCGGCCAGTGGCAGCCCGCAGCGTTCCGAGAGGACCGCCAGCACCATTGATACGCGGGATGCATCCATGCCCGTCACGTATCGCTTCGGATTTTTAAACTCGCTGTTCAGCGCCAGCGTTTGCAGCTCGCCCACCATGGCACGGCGACCGTCCATCACCACGGTTACGGCGGTGCCAGTTACAGACTCGGTGCGGTGGTGTAGGAATAGCCCGCTGGGGTCGGCGACCTCCTGGATACCGTGGGCGGTCTGTTCGAAACAGCCAACCTCGTCCGTGGCGCCGAAGCGGTTCTTGATGCCGCGCAGGAAGCGCATGGAGGAGTGTTTGTCGCCCTCGAAGTTCAGCACTACATCCACCAGATGCTCGATCGTTCGCGGACCAGCTACCGTGCCCTCTTTAGTCACGTGCCCCACAGCAATGACGGGTGTGCCGGACATCTTCGCCAGGGTGGTCAGCGTGCTGGTGACCGCGCGGGTTTGAGCCACTCCGCCGGCCACGCCCTCCACTCCGGTGGCCTGCATGGTCTGCAGGGAATCCACGATGATCAGCTCCGGGCATAGCGCATCTACCTGCGCCAATCCGTTTTCCAGATCGTTTTCGCTGGCCAGGTAGAGGTTATCGTGCAACGCGCCTGTGCGTTCGGCACGGTGGCGCACCTGCCCGACGGATTCCTCCGCGGTGAGGATTAGCACCGTACGCCCTTTCTTAGCCCAGGCGGCGGCGACCTCCAGCAAAAGGGTGGATTTGCCCACGCCCGGCTCGCCAGCCAGCAGCACGGCGCTGCCCGGCACGATTCCGCCCCCCAGCACACGGTCTAGCTCTCCGATACCCGTCGGTCGATGCTTGGCGATGGTCGGATCTACCTTGGTGACCGGCTGGGCGCTAGCCCCCGGAACCAGGCTCTTGGCCCCGAGTCCTCCACGGTGCGTGGTCCCACCTGTGTTGCCAGCTACGCCTGCTATCCCCATAGCCCCGAGCGCGCGCGTATCTCGTTCCTCCAGCGACCCCCATTCCCCGCACTGCGGGCAGCGCCCCATCCACTTCGACAGCTGGTAATCGCAGGAAGTGCATACGAAAACTCGGCTTGCTTTGCTCGACTTACTTGCCATGCACACAACAATAAACGCCGCCCCGGACAACCAATGTCCAGCAGCGGCGTTCGTTCGATTTTGCAGCGACCTACTTGTCGGTCAGGTTGCCATCTTCGTCGCGGTGCAGCTTTCCTGCCTCCGGCACGTACGCGTTAACCGGCGCGTTCAGCTCGACCTCTCCAACGTTCAGCTTGAAGGTGACCTTCTTGTGGCCACCGACGTAAACGTCGTCTACACCCTTGACGGACGTAGCGGTGTACTTCAGCTGATCCTGCCCCTTGGTCTTCAGGTCATCCATCGCGAACTCGCCGTCGGCAACCAGGGAACCGCCAGCCGGGATCTCAGCCTCGTCCAGGCCGGAGACCTCCTTGCCATCCACCTTCACGGACTCAACCGTTACGGCCTTGCCCTTCTCGTCCTCGTTGGTCACGGTGAACTTCAGTGCCAGGGAGTTATCCGGGCCTACGACCACGGAAACATCCTGCACATCAGCGTGACCAGCACTGCCACTAGCACCGTTGACGGCGGCAACCTGGCTGGAAGTCTGGGTAATTTGACCTGCGCCACACGCGGACAGTGCGAGTGCGGAACCTGCTGCGACCAGCGCCAGCGCACCACGGGCAAAGGTCGTCTTCAGCGGCTGGGCCTTGAGGGTCTTCACGATGCGTTCCTCCATCTGAGGCATGTCTTAAAAGCAGTTGAATAAAAACGTCTGCAACCAGCCTAGCCTGTAGCCCCCCGCGACACCTAGCCAAGTAGCCCTTTAGTGCTCATTAATGCCCCCTAGTGCGTAGTTGTCGGGGTGATTATGCCCCAAATGCGGGTAGTGCCAGCGTTTGCGGTAGAATTTATCGGGTATTTACGCAGTGCCTGTCACAGCCTTTCGGAAGGACGTTAGAGGAACACTTATGGAGTTCGCAGTCGGAGATACGGTCGTTTACCCGCACCACGGCGCCGCCGTTATCGAGGGTATCGAGCAGCGGGAGTTCAAGGGGGAAACCGTCGACTACCTGGTGTTGCGCATCAACCAAGGTGACCTGTCCGTCCGCGTGCCGGCGGCGAACGCCGAAAAGGTTGGCGTGCGTGACGTGGTGGGCGAGGAGGGCCTGCGCAAGGTCTTCTCCGTGCTGCGCGAAACCGACGTGGAAGAGGCCGGCAACTGGTCCCGCCGTTACAAGGCGAACCAGGAGCGCCTGACCAGTGGCGACGTGAACAAGGTGGCCGAGGTTGTGCGCGACCTGTGGCGCCGCGACCAGGACCGCGGCCTGTCCGCGGGTGAGAAGCGCATGCTGGCCAAGGCGCGCCAGATCCTCGTGGGCGAGCTCGCCTTGGCCGAGGGTGTGGACGACAAGAAGACCGACGCACTGCTGGCCGAGATGCAGGCCACCATCAAGCGCCACCGCGAGGCCGCCGCTGCAGCCCGCGCCGCAGGCGTGGACGAGGATTCCCAGTCCGGTGGCTCCATCGATCTGGACGACGAGCTGGACGGCGAAGACTAAACCGGGCAGGCGCTGTGACAGCGAACGTCTACGCACTCGTCGCCGCCGCCGGTAGCGGCACTCGCCTTGGCTTCGATACCCCGAAGGCTTTCGTCGAGCTCAACGGTCGGTCGTTGCTGGAACGGTCGCTGGATGGCCTGGCGGCGTCCCAAAGTATCGATCAAGCGATCGTGCTGGTCAGCGAGAACATGCGCGACCACGCCGAGCGCATCGTCGGCGATCCCATCAACGTCGCGGAGTGGGCACCCATGACCGTCAGCGTGGAGCTCGGCGGCGGCGAGCGATTCGATTCTGTGTATGCGGGCCTGGTTGCGATCCAACGGCGGCTAAGCGCTGCGGGCGAGGCCACCGAGGGGCGTTTCGTAGCCGTCCACGATGCCGCCCGCTGCCTCACCCCACCCGCCATGATCGCCGAGGTTGTGGACCGCGTGTGCCGTGGCGCCGCAGATGGTTCCTGGTACGGGGCGATCCCGGTGTTGCCGGTGGTAGACACTATTAAAGTTATTGACGCCCCCACCTCCGGCCCGCGCGCAGGGCAGACGGTCGTGGAGCAAACCCCCGATCGCGCTAGCCTGCGGGCAGCGGCCACGCCGCAGGTATTCGACCTGGAAAAGCTGATAGAAGCCAACGAGCAGTACCTGCGAACTACGGAAATCAGTTCCGCGCACGCAGTGGATCGGGTGGGTGCCTCGCCGCTGCCGCTGGTAACAGACGACGCCTCGCTGATGGAGATGGCAGGCTTCCCGGTGGTGGCGGTGGATGCCGATCCGCTGGCGATGAAGATCACCACACCCCAGGATTACCGCGTGGCGCAGATGATCCTGAATGGCAGCGAAGGCTAGAAAGTCCCCAGTAGACAAGTAGAACGCAACCAGAGGCGAGAGGTAGAGAGGCGAGAGGCAGACGGCATGAACACCCCACACATCATTCCCCGCGTAGGTATTGCGACGGATGCTCACCAGGTGCAGCCAGGTAAGGACTGCTGGATGGCTTGCCTCTTGTGGGAGGGCCAGGACGGGTGCGAGGGGCATTCCGACGGCGACGTGGTGGCGCATGCGGTAGTGGATGCGCTGCTCTCTGCCGCAGGACTGGGGGATCTGGGCAGCTTCGTCGGGGTGGGGCGCAAGGAATACGACAACGTTTCCGGCGAGCGCCTACTGCGCGAGTGCCGGGAGCTGCTGGAATCCAAGGGCTTTGTGATCGGCAACGCAGCGGTGCAGATGGTGGGTAACCGCCCGAAGATGGGCACCCGGCGCGAAGAGGCCGAGAAGGTGATGGGCGAGTTGATCGGCGCACCGGTCTCCGTCTCTGCGACGACGACTGATCACATGGGCTTCACCGGCCGTGGCGAGGGTGTGGCGGCCGTGGCGACGGCGGTCGTGTGGCAGGCGCAGAATTAGTTATTGACAATCCTTTTATGTCATCGTAGGTTTGTTCCATCACACAGAATCTCTGCGCACTAAAGGTCTGAAACTTCCTTGTCGAATAGCTACTCATTTTCTTTTAGCTACCCGCGCTCTAATGAAGGGGTCGAGGTCCACTCGCTCGAGGTTCCCACTAGCCCAACGGTCATACTGGGTGTCAACGGTGCCGGTAAGACTACGCTTATGAAGTTGCTGGTCGGTCAGCTAAAGCCGTCTGAAGGCACTGTACCGAAGTTGGGTCGAGCGGTGTACGTCCCGCAGCATTTCGAAAGCATCAATGGTGCGCGCGTTGTTGACTATGTTTCCTACGTCGCCTGGCTTAATGGTGCCGGTTGGACGGAGAGCAAGAGAACCGCGGCCTATTGGATTGAATTCGTGGGTTTGAAGGAACACGCACATAAGCAATGCAGCAAGCTGTCCGGTGGGCAGCAAGCTCGCGTGCAAATAGCTACAGCCCTGAACTCAAACGCGGAGCACATACTGCTGGACGAACCCAGCGCCGCACTCGACCCACTGGCGAAGCGGGATCTGCAAGGGCTCTATCGATCCATTGCGGAAGCGGGCGTTGGCCTTTGGGTTTCTAGTCATCAGCCCTTGGAAGTGGAGAAGCCGTTCGAGCATGTACTCGTGTTGCATAAAGGAAAAGTTGAGTTCCAGGGGCCGTTGAGCGATTTTCTGCGAGTTGGGCGCGGTTCGCTAGAGCAGGGGGAGTCACATCGCTATTCCGACACTGTGAGAAACCTTGCGGAAGCATTTTCCAGGACCGGTGGCCATGTCGAGGATTAATGCGATCAACGTTGCTTTGGTGCTCGCGGCTTCTGTGCTTGGATTGCTGAGCATTACACTCAACGCTAACTCGGTGCCTACGCAGGACAACGCAATTTCCAACAGCTTGGCCATCTACTATTCGCTGGGACCAATCCTGGGCTTTATCGGTGCTAAAGAGATGGCACGCTTCCGTTCCTTTCTCAAGTCCCGCGGCTCTGTGCAGGATGTTTTTAGGGTCTGGCTCAGATCCTTGGCGCTGCCACTATTGCTCGCGGTGGTAGTGGTGCTGGCGTACCTCGCAGTGCAGCTGGCGGATATCGGATACGTAGAGTCCGCACAGTCCCTTGCAACGGGGCTGGTCTTTATTGTTCTTCACGGCGTGGCATGGCTGAGCTTGGGGGCAACTTTAGGGCTGTACCTACCAGCAATTGTGGCGATCGCTGTCGGCGTGCTTCTTCCTTATATCCTGGTCGCTTACCCGGTGTCGCTCTCAAACGTGGCGTGGCGACAAATGTTCGGGCAGCCGTTCAGCTCTTGTTGCCAGGTATCGCAGAGCGTGGACCCGATTCTGTGGAAGGCTTCGGCGCTGGTGCTGGGGGCTATATGCGTTTGCTCGTTGCTGTTGACCGCGGCTTTTCACGGAAACTGGCTTCCGGGGCTGTCCGCGTGGCCACTTCGCGTGGCAGTCATTGCTCTGTTCGGCGCGAGCTGTGGATTAGGCTACGGAATCGCCCAAGATGGAAACTACGATTCCGCGATGCCCCGTCCCCAAGAGCGCATGGTCTGCGACGGAGCAATATGTTACTGGCGCGAAACCCCATCTGAGCAGGTAGATGCTAACCGCAAGGTGTGGGAATCTTTGGGCGTCAATACTTATAGGCTGATCGACGCCGAACCGCAACGGGACGGCGACATCTGGCTCGCCCACTCGGATCAGCAACAGGAAGTAAAGCACGCGCTCCTGGTCGAACTCCTCAGCAACGAAGCTGCGCTTAAGGGGGCACCATCGTGTTGGGGAACTCCGCAGGAACCAGTATCAGTCGCGGAGTCTCTTCCCGATCTTACGGAAGAAGAACTGGAACGAGCGACCCTGACGCCTTCCGGACAATGGCGCGGGGTGCATGGCACGAATGAGGGAGTGGACGTGAAGTTCATCCTGGATCGGGCGAACTCCGAGTGCTGGGAGGGATAGTGTCTGCCCAGCATCGAGCACAAATTTATTGGCGCGGTCATTCCGCGACCTACGCGGTGATACTTCAGGTGTTCGCCCTCGTGGGCGCGGTCCTGTTCGGCACGACCACGATTCCCATTCCCTGGGCTTCGTGGAGTTCGTCCGGAGTCGTTCCGTTTAACTTTGTGTTCTCCATCGCCATCGTTAGCTCCGCGGTGATGTTCTGGGATAACCGGCTTTCCCAGCTGGAAGAATTAACTGGCCGCACGTGGGCGGCCTGCGACTGGCTTTTCCTCGGGCTTTGCCTGGGCGAATGCGGCGTTGTCGCGATCCTGGGCAACCCAGGCATGTTGCAGTACACGCTCATTGCACTGTCGGTGATTTTCGGCGAATGCCTCGTAGCGGACCTGCGAAAGAGCTTCTATGGACTGCTTCTGCTAACTGCCGCCCAGTGCCTGCTTATATCGGTATTGCCTAGTAGATACCTGCCATTGTTCTGGTCGCCCAGGATCGATGTGATTGTGATTGCGCTTCCCATCTGCCTGCTACTTTTCGCGGCAGTGCGGAGCGCCATCAAGAAGGCTGAGCCCCGGTTGGCACAGCTCAGCAGTTAATGCGGTTGCAGATTTCCCCGATGCCGTCGATAGCGATGCGCACCTCGTCGCCATCGGCCAGGTACTGCGGTGGGGTCATGCCGTGGCCGACGCCCTCTGGTGTGCCCGTCACGATGACGTCACCAGGTGCCAACGAGGCGAAATTGCTGATGTAATCCACCAGGTCCTGGGGCTTAAACACCAGGTCGGTAACGCTGTGCTCCTGGCGGAGTTCGCCGTTGACCCAGGTGCGCAAGACGGCTCCGTCTGCAATCGGATCGAAATGCTCGGCCGGCACCATCCATGGGCCGAATCCGCTGGAACGGTCCAGGTTCTTGCCCTGCAGCCACTGCTGGGTGCGGTACTGCCAATCGCGCTGAGAGAAATCATTCATCACGGCGTAGCCCGCGATCTGGCCGGCTTCGCCCATAATGACAGCGAGCTCGCCCTCGTAGTCCGCTTGCGCGGAGAGCTCCGGAGGCACAACGACTTCGTCGAACGGACCCGCCAAGGCGGAGGCGTACTTCACGAACAGGGTGGGGTGGTCCGGGATCGGGTGACCCATCTCCGCGATGTGTTCCCGATAGTTCAGGCCGACACAAAAAATTTTCCCCGGGTTCGGCACGACCGGCCCCAGCTGGTCGGCGGTGAAGGAAACGGAGGGGAGGGAATCCAGCTCCGTGCTGCTGATCTGCGCCTTGTAAGGGAATTCGGCGAGGAGCTTGCCCTCGCCGCCTTCGGCAGAGAAGGAGGTGACTGCAATTGGGCGCCATGCACCCCGGTCATTGAGGCGGATGGTGGCGAATCTCGGGGTGATTTGAGTGCTCATGTGCTCCACGATACTGACACGCAGGGGAAAGAGGCCGGATGCGCATGCCTATACTGTGTGGTGTGACTTTGCGAATTTACGACACTGCCGCCCGCCAGCTCCGCGACTTTGAGCCCATCCGTGAAGGCCATGCCTCGATCTATTTGTGTGGAGCGACCGTGCAGTCGATCCCGCACATCGGGCATGTGCGCAGCGGAGTTGCTTTCGACATCCTGCGTAACTGGCTAGAAGCCAAGGGACTAGACGTCGCTTTCGTAAGGAACGTCACCGACATTGATGACAAGATCCTGACCAAGGCTGCGGAGAATAACCGCCCGTGGTGGGAGTGGGCCGCCACGCACGAGCGCGCGTTTAACTGGGCTTATGACCAGTTGGGCGTCACCCCACCTTCCATCGAGCCCCGCGCCACAGGGCACGTACCGCAGATGATCGAGTACATGCAGCGCATCATCGACAACGGCCACGGCTACGCCGCAGACGGCAATGTTTACGCTCAGCCCGCGACGATCGAAAACTACGGCTTCCTTTCCGGCCAGAAGTTGGACGAGATGGATCAGGGTGAGTCGGCGGGTACCGGCAAGCGCGACCCGCGCGACTTCACCATGTGGAAGGCAGCCAAGCCGGGCGAGCCAGCCTGGGATACCCCGTGGGGCCGTGGTCGCCCGGGCTGGCACATCGAGTGCTCCGCGATGGCGACGACCTACCTGGGCAGTGAGTTCGACATCCACTGCGGTGGCCTGGACCTGCAGTTCCCGCACCACGAGAACGAGGCCGCGCAGGCGACCGCAGCGGGCGATGGGTTCGCGCGCTATTGGATGCACAACGGCTGGGTGACGATGTCCGGCGAGAAGATGTCGAAGTCCCTGGGCAACGTGCTTTCTATCCCGAATGTGCTGAAGCTGGTGCGTCCGGTTGAGCTGCGCTACTACCTGGGCAGCGCGCACTACCGCTCGATGCTGGAGTACTCCGAGGCTGCGCTAGGTGAGGCCGCTGCGGGTTACCGCCGCATCGAGAAGTTCCTGGTGCGCGCTATCGAGTACGTCACCGGTGAGACCGCTGTGGACCCGCAGGCGCTGCCGGTCGGCGAGGTGCCGGCGCAGTTCGCGGAGAAGATGGATGACGACCTGGCCGTGCCGCAGTCGCTGGCCGTGATCCACGACGTGGTTCGTGAGGGCAACAAGCTACTGGACGCAAAGCCCACGGACGAGGCAAAGCAGCAGGTTAAGGAGATCGCCGGACAGGTTCGTGCGATGGCTGCCGTGCTGGGCGTGGATCCGCTGAGCGAGACCTGGCTGGAATCTACCAAGGCTGCTGCCGGTGGTTCCGACGTGGCGATGGGCGCCCTGGACGTGCTGGTGAAGGCCGAGCTGGAGCGCCGCGCCGAAGCTCGTGCGGCCAAGGACTGGGCCACCGCCGACGAGGTGCGCGACCGCCTGGCCGAGGCTGGCATCGAGGTTACGGACACAGCCGATGGCGCGAAGTGGTCGTTGAAGGGGTAGTCCCATAGACGTACTCGTCGGGCTGTAACTCTGATCCTGGAAGCTTGACCTCGTCGTCATATATTTCTTCGGGTACGAAGTATTCTTCGTCTTTCGACCACATGGGGTTCAGGCCTGGCAAGAACCAAATGGTGGCGGCAGAAACGATGGCAATGATGATGCCGCCCAGTGTTGCGTGCTCCGGCGGGATGTACCAAAAACCGGCCACGATCAGGGCGCCGATGGAGCCGATACATAGGGGGAGGAAGAGGTTCAGATTCAACCTGTTTGCGGTTCTGTATTCGACCCAGTCCTCGCTGGGGAAGCGGCCGCGGGCTTGGGAGCGGATTCGGCGCTGCGTTTTCTGAGAACATACGACGCATGCGATGGCGACTAGTGCCAGCCCGACTCCGGCGATAATGAAGTCGCCGACTACTGCGCCGTATGCCATCACGCCGATCGATACGGTTAGGGCAAAGCGTTCGGTCGCGGAAAGCGGAATTGCCTGGTGGGGGTCTACTTCAGGGTAGAGGTTGGCCAGAGGGGACGGGGTGTATGCGGTCATCCTTCGTGTCCTTTCTCGGGGGTGAGAGGTGGGGGTGGGGGACGAAACTAAACACAAGATGCTTTCGTCTCTTAGGCTGACTCATGATACTTTCAGTTAAGTTGAGCCTTACCTAATTAAGGTAACACTATCCTACGTTAGTGGTAAATCCTGGGTAGAAGGTAAGGCTGCGTAAGTCTTTTGATGTTTCAGTTCTGAGTAGGATCAGCATGCACCTTTCACTGTTTGGATCACGTCGAGGCTCCTCGCGACGGTTGTTCGTCCGCGCATCCACGGCTGTGGCCGCCACCTCCGTACTTGCCTTCGCTCCCGTAGCATTTACCACGGTCGCTACTCCCGTTGCCTCAGCGGCGGGAACCTGTGGATTCAATTGGGGTATCAAGCAGAGCTACCGTGCCTATATCCAAGGCCCTGTCGCTAAAGGCGGATGGGGTGGCGACGGTATCGGCTTTAATGGCGATAAGACCGGCCCGAATGGCACCTTCCAGTTCAGTCCCCAAAAGCCCCAGGTAAACGGCGATACGGTGACCGTTCCGCTAAACGGAGTTCTCCGTTTCAACGGTCACAACTATGGCGGCGATGACCTGCTAGATATGACGCTCTCCGATTGGAAGGTGCGCGCAAAAGGAAAAACCGCCGAGATCCTGGTGGACTATGTCTCCTATGAGTCGGACATGGTCGATAAGAGCAAACGGGGAGCCAAAATCACTGGTGACGATGAAGTCATCGCCAAGGTGAACCTGTCTACCCCGGTGAACCCCGGCTCAGGGAGCGTAAACCTTTCTGGTTCTACGACGCTTACTCAAGGTGGCAGTCGGCTGTTTCTCGCTTACAAGGCGGGAACCTCGATGGATCCAACCAGTGGCTCAGTTGCTTTGGACGGCAGCTGTGGATCAGATTCGGGCAGTGGCTCGGGATCGGGCGAAAAGCGCACGCTGACCACGATCGATGGCAACTTCACCGGCTTTAACAAGGAAGCTATGGGAATTCTGTCTGAGACGAACGACACGATGAACGCCCTGACCACTTTCATGGGTAACTCCCAAGCCTTCTTGGACGAGTATGAATCTTTCGTCAATCGCGGGCGCGGTAAGAACGGATCTTCTAGCGGAAGCGACTCCGGAACTAGCTCCACCTCCGGAACGAGCTCCAACTCCAACTCCGGTTCTGGTGGTGGATCGGCCTCTGGTGGAACATCGCTTGGATCCGGAAACAGTGGTGCGCGAAACGGCGGAACAGGCGGCGGGTCGGCCTCCAGCGGAGGCGGAACAACCCGTGGCGGTGTCGCAGCAGGCGGAGCAGCTGGTGGCGGTGGAGATCTGCACTGCGCGTCGGTCAAGGCAGTCGAAAGCGCCAAGGCATCGTGGGCTCTGAAAGAATCCTTCCAGTCGTACATCACCGGCTCTATCGCTAAGGGCAAGTGGGATTTGAGCGGGGTCGGATACAGCGGTGGCAAGTATCAGTTCACCGGCAACGGTGGCAACGTCGATACATCTTCGCAGCAGGGAACGATTTCCTATGGTGGCGCGATGCAATTCACCGGTCACAACGGAATTCTCGACCTGAACATTGCGAATCCGGAGATCCAGTTCAACGGTGGAACAGGAAGGCTTGTTGCCGATGTTCGTTCTTCAAACATGGAAGGGGAGAAGCGAGACTTCGGGCGCACAGTGCTGGGAGACCTGAGCTTTAGTTCCCTTGATATCTCGGATAACTCAGTAAGCGGAGAGGCGAGTGTATCGCTGACCCAGGATGGCTCTGTGGCTTTCGCCGAATTTTACGATCCGGGAACTCAACTAGCGCCCATATCTTTCAGCGCCCAGCTAGGTGGCCAGGGTGACTGCGACGCAGTGGGCGGTACGACAGCATCTGGATCGAGTGCGGGTGGATCGGGCGGTGGTTCTTCTGCTGCGCACAATGCTGCCGCCGCGAAGCTCGCCGGCAATAAGGACGGTTCCGGCAATGGCGTCGACGGCGATTCTTCATCGGCGGGGTACGAAAACGGATCGAGCAAATTCAAGGTTAAGCCTGCTGCGGCTGAGGGTCAGGATGAGAACCCGGCTACTTACCTTCTCGGATTGATCGTAGGAGTCATCGTCGCAGGTGGAAGCATCGGTCGACTGGTTGTAAGTAATCCGTCTTAATCCGCCTACTAGGTGGCAAGACACTGCTCAGTTAGAAAGCACGTTTTAATGTCCATTGTTCTTAATCGAACTGTGCGGTTAGCGTTCCGCACCTGTGTGTTGTTTATCTGCACGGCTAGCATCGCTGCGTGTGGCGTTAAGGGCGCCTATGAATCCGAAGCTGATGCTGCTCTGCGAAACGACATCAAGAATGCTGCTGATCTGCAGGATCCTCGTAGCTTTGAGGGCGTTTCGGAGGTCAAGGACTTCACGGATGTGGAGCCTGTGACCAAGCATCCATCCCCGAAGCTGCCGGTGGAGCTGACCGACGCAGACGGCCACGATGTCAAGGTTAATAAGCTCGATCGGATTCTGGCTCTTGACCTGTACGGTACTTACACTAAAACCCTTACTGGCCTGGGTCTTGCCGATCGGATTGTAGGCCGCACGGTCTCTTCTACTGAAAACATCTTGGCCGACAGGCCAGTGGTCACTCAAGGTGGGCACAACATCAACGTGGAAGCCGTGTTGTCGTTGGAGCCGGATATCGTCATCGTGGACCACTCCATCGGGCCACGGGACGCTATCGATCAGATTCGTCAGGCGGGCGTGACCACTGTGGTCATGGAACCGACCCGCACGATCGATTCGGTAGCCGAGGACATCACCACGCTCGGTGCTGTCGTGGGCCTCCCGGAGGATGCGGAAAAGCTTGCGGATCGCACAGTCGAGGAAATAAATCTGGATAAAGAGACCATCAAGAAGATGGTGCCCTCTACACCGATGCGGGTGGCATTCCTTTATGCCCGTGGAAATGGTGGAGTGTTCTTCATCATGGGCGAAGGGACCGGAGCAAAAGACCTGATCGAGGGCGTTGGTGCGGTTGACGTGGGGACGGAGAACAACCTTTCCTACATCGAACCAGCCAATGCGGAGTCGCTAGCTAGGTTAAACCCAGATGCGTTCATCATGATGACCGGCGGGTTGGAATCCACCGGAGGGATCGAAGGCCTGCTCAAACGCCCCGGCATAGCTCAAACCACGGCAGGACAGAAGCGGCGCGTAATCACGATTCCAGATGGTCAATCGTTGGCGTTCGGCCCTATGACTGGGCAAACACTTTTGCGGACAGCGAAGGCGTTATATGACCCACACGGTTAATACGAACGAGTTTCTCCGGGCGCGAACGCGCCGATGGGTAGGGATTTTCGGTGCACTGGTGGTGCTAATGCTTGTTGCTGCGGTGCTATCGATCGTGCTTGGACAGTACTACGTGCCACTGCAGGATTTAGGTTCAATCTTGCTGGGGAAAGACCATCATTCAGGTCTGGCCTCCAGCGTAGTGTGGGATATTCGCTTGCCGCGCATCCTGCTGGGGTTCCTAGTCGGCGCATGTTTGGGTGTGGCTGGAACATTGATGCAGGCGGTGTTTGCCAACCCTCTGGCCGAGCCATCGATTATTGGCGTGACCTCGGGCGCCGGGGTTGGTGCGGCGTTGGCAATCGTCTTTAACCTTGCTTTCTTCGGCACGTTCACCGTTCCGTTCTTCGCCTTTCTTTCCGCATTGGTTGCCGCTGGCCTGATTTACCAGCTAGCACGAAGTCAAGGCCGAGTTGTGGTTATCAATCTGGTTCTCACAGGTATCGCGGTCAATGCCGTGTGTGGAGCAATTATCTCCTTCATGGTCTATTTGGCTCCGACCGCCAGTCGGGAAGAGATCATCTTTTGGCAGATGGGATCCCTAAATGGTGCCCAGTGGAAGCACGTTTGGGCGGTTTTGCCGATCACGATGGTTGGAATTGCCGTAGCCCTACGGATGGGTGGGGCACTAGACGTGCTTGCTTTGGGTGAGAAAGCCGCTGGTCACACAGGGATCAATGTAAGTCAATTGAGAGCGATTGTGATCATCGCTGCGACCGTACTCACTGCAGGTGCAGTTGCCTTTGCTGGGCTCATCGGCTTCGTAGGGCTGATTATCCCGCACCTGTTGCGAACGGTCATGGGGCCGGAGAATTATCTCCTCATCCCTGCTTCTGCGCTTGGCGGGGCGGTCTTGATTGGTCTGGCTGATGTGGCTGCCCGCACGTTGATTGAATTCGCAGATTTGCCGATTGGCATCTTCACTGCCCTTGTCGGCGGCCCGACTTTCTTCGTTCTGCTGCGCCGAATGATGCGAAAGGGGATTCATGCATGAGTGCTCACGGTAGCGATGCGACTACTAACAGTATGGCTATCGGCGATAAGGCCATTGAGGTATCTGGCCTTACCGTCGACGTTGGCGCCAAGCGGTTGCTCAGTGACATTAGTTTTGTCGCTCGTGCCGGCGAGGTCACAGGGCTCATTGGGCCGAATGGTGCTGGTAAGTCGACGCTGCTCGCCGCGCTGTCTGGGGATATTAAACCTACTGAGGGTGTGGTTTCCGTCGCCGGATTAGACCCCTCTCGGGCCGATGCAAGGGCAATGGCGCAGCGCCGTGCGGTGTTGCTTCAGGATGTCCAAGTCGCGTTTGAGTTTCTTGTTCGAGATGTTGTGGCGATGGGACGGCGACCGTGGCGAGGGACAGTCGATAGCAGTGTGGATGAGCTCATTGTTGACGCTGCTCTGGACGCCACCGGTTCCACTGCGTTGGCAGTTCGTGACATCGTCACTCTTTCCGGTGGCGAACGTGCTCGGGTTGCGTTGTCCCGAGTTTTGGCCCAGCAAACACCGGTGGTGTTGTTAGACGAGCCGACCGCGGCGATGGATATCCGTCATCAGGAACAAGTCTTGAGCTTGATGCAGCAGATCGCTCACAGAGTTGGAACTGCGGTGGTGATTGTGTTGCATGACCTCGACGCAGCTGCGGCGTATTGCGATCACATCGTCTGTCTATCGAATGGGCGAATTGCCGCCGCTGGATCGGTTGATTCGGTCTATACCGACGAGATTCTCTCCAGCGTTTATGACTGGCCCATCGAAGTTGTCCGCAGTGCGGATAATGACGTCTCTGTTCGTCCGCGGCGGAGGGATCCGCCAGCTGCAGTAGCTCGACTGCTTTCTGCATATCAATCCATTCCATTCACTAGGGCTAAGTCCCTAGGATCCATTCATCAGGAGTAATTCTCATGTCTATTAAGTCAACTCGAAATGCCATGCTTGGCACTGTGATGTCCTTCGCCCTGGGCACTGCTGCACTTTCCGTACCCGTTGCATCGGCACAGGAGGGCGCATCTCAGGCTAAACCTGAATGCAAAACTGTTATCACTGGCGGTACCTTCAACTGGGGATTGAAGGAGAGCTTCCGCAGCTACATCCTGGGGAGAATCGCTCAGGGAAGCTGGGAAACGAAGGGTGAGGTTAAGGAATCTGATCCTGCCAACAAGAAATCCAAGGACTTCCAATTCCAATTCCAGGTAGACCCAAGTGTATCTAGCATTGAGGTCGATTCCGAGGGCAACGTAACCAAGGCAGAGATCGGCACCAAGCCGTCCGATGTCGTTTTTGAAGGCCATCATGGTGCTTTGTACTCGAACTTCAAGTCCCCTTACATCACGGCCGAGGGGGCTAGTATTCAGGGCGGCGCTAGCTATGAGGGATACTACGTGCCTGGCAAGCACATGACTGAGTATACGCCTGAGGACCGTATCGAAGAGAACAAGGTTTCCGGCAGGGACGTGTTCTCGAAGGGGCACGGAAACTGGAAGGTTGACGGGGACACTGTCACGCTTGATGCAAGCAGCATGACCTACGTTCCTAAGCCAGGAACGGATGGGGACAAGAACATTGTGGAGGGTGTAGACGTCCTATTCATGGGCATTTACTCGGCGGACTACAAGCCAGAGCTGGATGACATCAATGTTTCTCTGACCACCGAGAAGAAATGTGCAACGCCAGGGGAGCCGAATCCGGATGATGAAGGTGGTTCTGGCCCGGACAACCCGAGCAACCCAGACAACCCGGACAACTCCAACAACCCGGACAACCCAGACAACCCGGACAACCCGAGCAACCCAGACAACCCGGATGACCAGGGGCAAGGCCAAGGTTCGCTGGGCAAGTTCGGAAAGGTGTGGAACTACATTCTTGGCACGGTCGGAATCCTAGGCATGCTGGCGATCATTGGCCACGCGATCAACGTGTCTGGCGCTCTCGATGGCATTCACAAGAAGATTGATGAATTCCTACGCCACCACAACTTGCGCTAATAACGAGTTCCCTTTTCTCGTTCAGCGACAAATTCCAGATTCCACGCGGATCTTGAAACTCTTTCGAAAGGAATAACGTGATGGCTTCGACCTCCACACTTTCAAACACAAGCTTTAACACAGCCGAGCCGATCTCTCAGGCACTGCGCAATGCCACTGCGGAGGCGCACGGGCGCGCAGAAGGATCCGAGTTCATGAGCACCCTTTTCAAAGGCGAGCTTGACGCTCAAGCGGTGTATGCGCTTTCGGGACAACTCTGGTTTGTCTACAGCGCTCTAGAGAACGCTGTAGAAAGAGTCTCCGGCACTCCCATCGGGTCGGTTATTGCCGATCCGCGCCTGCAACGTTGCGCTGCGTTGGAACACGATCTGACGTATTGCCTCGGCTCCGATTGGCGCGAACAACTTGAACTACTGCCCGCCACCCGGCGGTATGTAGATCGCCTCGACTCTTTCGGAGAACAAGACGTTGTACGAGTGATCGCTCATCACTATGTCCGCTACCTCGGGGATATTTCCGGCGGTCAGGTCATCGCTGTACGTGTAGCAGACCTCTACAATGTCGCTCCTGAGGCATTGAAGTTCTATGACTTCTCCGCTATTGGCAAGATCCCTCCGTACCGAACCAGCTACCGTCAGCGCCTCGATAGCCTGCCACTCACAGCACAGCAGCGTTCCGAATTGATTGAGGAAGCCATCGATGCTTTTGGTATGAATTTTTCCCTGTTCACAGATCTTTACGGAGTCTGCGCGTGAATACACCATTCTTGTCCAAGTCCAATTCCCGCCACTTCGTTGCCAGCGCCCTGGTCAGTTCCGTCGCGTTAAGCGGCATGGCGGTTCCTGTAGCACAGGCAGAGGAAGTGTCCGCCCCAGTGTTAGGAGCCGGTGCTTTTGCCTGGCCGATCAAAACCTCTTTCCTTAAGCATGTGCAGGGGCCGATCGCCAGGGGAACCGTCATCGGCGATGGAGGCGCGGAGTTTAAGGGAAACCAGTTTGTGTTCCCAGTAAATACCCAAGAAACAAAGCTGGACCCGCAGGGGAATGGCACGATTGCCCTGGACGGCAGCGCACATGTGACCGCATACAAAGGTCTTGGTAAGAACGGCGGGCCAGCTTTGGATGTCTCTTACTTCGACTTGAAGTTGAATGTCACAGGTCAGGCGGTATCGCTTATTGGGGACTACTCCCTTTCCGGTAACACGGCGAACGATCCTACACAGCTAGACAAGCGCGGCGACGATGAAGTAATCGTGACCTTCACCCTGGAAGCCCCGATTGATCCGGGTAAGGATCTCGTTGCCCAGAACCGTCCCACAACGGCCGGTATCGGATTGCAGAGATCTCTACTCCGCTACAACGAGGGCGAGCAGCTGGAGGGCGCGGACGTTGACCTGCTGCTGGACTATGACGATGGCAAGCAGATAGAAGATGTAACCCCGCAGGAACTGCAGGGAAGTGCAAGCGGATTCTCCGGTTCTTCTAGCGGCAGTTCCAAAAACTCGTCCCTTGGCATCGCGGCCGGTGTGATCGCCGCCATTGTGGCAGTGATTGGGGTAGGGGCACTGGCCTTCGGGCCCGTGGATTGGCGAGGAGTTTTGAAGAACTTCGGCATCACTGCCTAGAAGGAAAGCATCGTACCACCCCATCTGCGAAGAACTATTGCTCGTTTCAGCTGCTGCCGGCAAGATTGGTAATGGAAGCAACAAATTCACAGCAGGTGGGGTGCTTTGCTGTCCACGTTCTCGTGAGCCTGGTTCCAGTTTTGCGTGCCGGGAAGTAACATACACAAACGCACGTAGTCGACCAGGTAAGAGGGGCAATCACAGTGGCGGGCAACACCCAGCGCAGCGGAGGCGTGCGCAAGAAGAACAAAAAGGGCGCAACTAAGGGCTCCGGTGGCCAGGGGCGCCGCAGCCTGCGGGGCAAGGGGGCCACGCCGAAGGCGGAGGATCGCGTCTACCACGCCGCATACAAGCGCAAGCAGGCCGCCAAGCGCCGGGCATCCGGCGCGCACGACCGCTTCGCGAAGGACGACAACCAGGTGGAGCTGGTGGTCGGCCGCAATCCGGTGATCGAGTGCCTGCACGCCAAGGTTCCCGCCACCGCGCTGTACGTCGCGGAGGGCACCAAGAACGACGAGCGCCTGGCCGAAGCCGTCCACACCTGTGCCGATCGTGGTATTTCCGTGCTGGAGGTTTCCCGCGCAGAGCTGGACCGCATGACCGGCAACGGCATGCACCAGGGCATTGGCCTGCAGATCCCGCCCTACCAGTACACGCAGGTAGAGGACCTGATCGAGCGGGCCGCCTCTGCGCCTCAGCCCGGCTTGGTCGTTGCGCTGGATAACATCACCGACCCGCGTAACCTCGGTGCAGTCATCCGCTCCGTCGCTGCGTTCGGCGGCCACGGCGTGATCATCCCGGAGCGCCGCAGCGCCTCCGTCACCGCCGTTGCTTGGCGCACCTCCGCGGGCACGGCCGCGCGCCTGCCGGTAGCGAAGGCCACCAACATGGTGCGCTCCCTGAAGCAGTTCCAGCAGGCCGGCTACCAGGTCGTGGGGCTGGACGCTGGCGGTGACCACACCCTCGATACCTATGACGGCACCACCCCGACTGTCATCGTCGTTGGGTCGGAAGGCAAGGGGCTGTCCCGCCTGGTTTCGGAGACGTGCGACACGATCATGTCGATCCCCATGGCCAAGTGGGTTGAGTCCCTCAATGCGTCGGTCGCCGCGGGTGTGGTGCTCAGCGAGTTTGCCCGCCAGCGTCGCGCTGCTAAGTGACGCCCTTTCGTCCCAGCCGTAGCCGGCTCCAGCGTTAGTCGAGCGTTTCCTCCTGCTTGTCCCACTGAACTTGTGCCCAGGCTTCTCTCAGCTCGGGCTGTGGGTCGTAGATGGTTTGCTCGCCGGTGGGGAAGTGGGCGTCGAAAACCTGCGTGGCGAAGCCCAGCGAATAGGGATCGAAACCTGGGTCGTGAGAGTGCACGAACTGCCTCCACCGCGACTGCATGGCGACGGAGGTGGCGCGCATCTCGTCGCGGCCGCCAAGCAGTATTGCAATGCGCCCCTTGTCCTGATCGTAGCGCTGGAAGAGGATCGGCAGATCTAGGGCGTGTACCGCGCCCATGCCGGTGTATCGCAGGAACGGGGTGGTGGTGTCCAGGCGGTAGACCCACGCGCGGTGGCTCGGGTGGTGTTGCGCCAAGTACCAGGAGGGGCCGGTGAACAGCGCATCGCCAAAGAAGCGGCCCTTCAGCTTGCGGGACTTCGGTCCGCCGTAGTGCCGTTCCAGAATGTCGGTGGCGTGTGCGGCGGAGCCAGAGATCGCGTGTGCGAAGGTGCGACTGCGCTCGTATTGGATGGAGCTGGACTTTGGCTCTAGGTGCATCATGTCGTATTCGTTGCGGTTAGAGCCGATGAGCAGCGGAACGTCCATCATCGCGCCGGGGGTCAGCGGGTGTTGGGGTAGCAGATCGCCGTCGATCACCGGCGCAAACGGGCCTGCCTTGGAGATCGGGTTGTCCGCGTGGAAGCGCACCATCTCGTCCGAGAGGCGGCCCAGGATTGCGTGCTCGGCGGTCAGTAGGTCTGCGGTGGCGGCCTGCAGCTCCTCGTCGCTGAGCTCCGGCGGTGCCTGGCGAACCGGGGCGCGCTGGTCCAGAGGCAGGGATTCCTCCGCCCGCATGCGGTGCAGCCAGCGGGCGGCGAAGTCCGTCCAATACTTCGCGTTGGCGCGGGTGTGGGCGATCATCGGGGCGGGGGACTGCGCGATGGCGGCGCTGAACAGCCCCTTCGCTGAGGGAGTGGCCAGCAGGGAGGTGACCATGGAGCCGCCGCTGGATTCGCCCATGATGGTCACGCGGTCAGGGTCGCCGCCGAAAACGCGGGCGTTGTCGTGAATCCAGCGCAGAGCTGTCAGCAGGTCGGAGTGGCCCGCGTTGGTATCCATGTCGTCGGGAGTGTGCGTGCCCTCGCCCAGGGCCAACTGGCCGAAGATACCCACGCGGTAGTTCACGGCCACATACACACAATCGATGGCCTGGGTGAAGTACTCGCCGGACAGCAGGGGCTTGTTCGCCGAGCCGTGGATGTTCGATCCGCCGTGGAAGTAGACCACGACTGGGCGGTTGGCCTCCGGGTCGATGGCTGGCGCATCGGTGCCAGGGGAGTGCGCGGGACGGGGAACCACCACATTGAGCCAGAGGCAGTCCTCCGTGCCCTCCCAGTTGCCTGCGGACTTGCGCGCAGGGCGGTACTGGGAACATGCGTCGCCGGAAGTGGCAGCGTTAAAAACGCCCTCCCACGGTGCAATGGGCTCAGCCCGGCGGAAGCGACGGTCGCCGATGGGCTTTTCGGCGTAGGGGATTCCGCGGAAGGCGGTGACGCCGTTCTCCGCGTGCCCTTTAACCAGGCCGGTGGTGGTGCGGACGATCCAGGGGTTGGAGGGTTGTGAATTAGATGCCGTCTCGTTAGTCACAAGTGCTACTCTAACGAGCTACTCGCGCGGCGTCCCTCTTACGGGGGAGATGAATATATTCTTAGCGCTATTGGTGAGGTGGCAAGCGCGCGAGCTAGGCGTGGTGCACATGGCCCGCGGCCTCGTTGCTGGTTTGCTTAGAGATCGATTCGCCGGCGGCGGAGTACTCCCGCGTCCGCACCGCATCGGCCTGCACCTTTCGGGAGCGCATCCACGCAATTCCACGGCAGATCAGGTAGATCACAAAGCTCAAGGTGGTTACGAACACCGAAACCGGCAGCCCCGGCGCCAGCGATGCCACCAGTCCGCCGACCGCCGACACCACGGAGAACGTTCCCGACAGCACCACGGCCAGCACTGGGTTACTGGTTACCTTCACCGCCGCCGCGCCGGGCGTGATTAGCAGCGCGATCAGCAGCAGGGCGCCGACGATTTGCACACCCTGGCTAGCCACCACGCCGATCAACGCCGCGAATACCAGCGCCAACACGCGCACCTTCACACCCGAGGCTGCCGCCAACACCGGATCCACGGTGGCAAACAGCAGCGGCCGCCACAGCAGCGCCATTGTCACCACCACTAGCGCAGTCAGCACCGCCAGGATTTCCAGCGAGGCCGAACTCACGCCCACAATCTGCCCCGTCAGCAGGCTAAATGCGGAGGACGACCTGCCGGGATACAGGTAGATAAACAGCACGGAAAGGCCCATGCCGAAGCTTAAGACCACCGCCACGATAGCGTCCTGCTCCCTTTGCCCCAGTGCCGTCAGCGCCACGGCGGCCAGCACCGCGCCGATTAGCGCGCCCCAGCTCACGCTAAAGCCGAACAGAAGTGCGGCGGCTGCTCCCATCAGTGCCAGCTCGCCGGTGGAGTGCGCGGCGAAGCTCATTTTCCGCATCACGATCAGCGGGGCGATCGCGCCGGAGACGATGCCCAGCAGCAGCGCCGCCAGCAGCGCGTTCTGCACGAAGTCCACCGAGAGCAGCGCAAGGGTGTCCTCCCACCAGTCCCCGGTGTGGAATTGGCTACTCATACGACCACCAGCTTTCCGTCCACGTTGAGTACTTGCACGTCCGTTCGGTACAGGCGGGAGAGCGTCTCGCTGTTCATTACCTCATCGACCGTGCCGATGGTGTGCCCATGCGGGGCGAGGTACAGCACCCGGTCGGTCACGTTAAGAATCGGGTTGATGCCGTGGGTGACGAACACGATCGCAGTGTTGTGCTCGCGCCGCCTGCGGTCGAGCAGCTCCACGGTTTGTTTCTGCGCCCGCAAGTCCAGCGAGAGCAGCGGTTCATCGCACAGTAATAGCTCCGGATCCTGCGCCATCGCCTGCGCCTGGCGAATGAGTTGTTGCTGACCACCGGAAAGTTCACCTACGCGGCGCTTGGCCAGGCCGGTCGCGCCTACTTCTTCCAGCGCCGCGTCGATCTGGGCTTTCTTCGGTCGCCGATTCTTAATAACGCCCGCTGCGAGCGCGAGGCCAACCAAGTCTCTCGCGCGGAGCGGGATGGTGGGGTCGAACATCCTTTGTTGGGGGATGTAACCCAGCTTGTCCGCCACTTTGAGGCTGCCGCGGCTGAGTTTGCGGGTGCCGAGGGCGACGTTCAGGAGGGTGGATTTTCCCACACCGTTGGGACCCAAGATAGCCAAAAACTCCCCCGGCGCGACCTCGAGGTCGAGATCGCGCCAGAGGGGTTCGACTGCCGCGTTGCGCAGGGCGAGAACCATTACTTGGTTGCGTCCTCCAGCTGCTTGATAAGGGTATCGGCGTACTCGAAGTAATCCTGACCCTCATCTGGGGTTTCATTAACGTTGACAACCGAAATGCCAGCCTCCTTGGCAGCCTCGGTCAGCTGAGAGGCGGCCGGGGTCTCCGACTGCTCGTTGGTGATGAGGATGTCGGCTTTCTTGTCCGTGATCAGCTGGCGGGTAGCGGCCAGGTCAGCGGCGGAGGGCTCGGATTCGCTGTTCACCGAGTGGGCAAAGCCCTCCGGGGTGACGTCCTTCAGCTCGGAATCGTCCACCAGCTCGGCGGCGACAGACTCGGTGAGGATGACGTTCTTTCCGCTGAGCTTCTCCACGCGGGCCTTCAGCTCATCGGTCTTCTTGGTGATGTCGTCGTCAGACTCTGGAATGTCGGAGTTCAGCTTGTGCAGTTCGGTGGAGAGCTTCTTTTCGAACTCGGAGACCACATCCAGGTCGAACCATACGTGCGGGTTAGTTTCGTCGTGGTCGTGACCCTCGTGGTCATGCTCGCCGTGCTCGTGCTCGCCGTGTGCGTGGTCTTCGTGTTCATCGTGACCGGCCTCTTCGCCGTGTCCGTGGTCATGGCCGTGGTCGTGCCCCTCCTCACCGTGCTCGTGGCCCTCGTGCTCGTGGTCATGCTCGTCGTGAGCGTGCTCTTCGCCGTGCTCATCGCCATGGTGGTGGTGATGCGCCTCGGCCAGCGGCTGTGCGGTGACCAGCGGAGTGCCCTCTTCCACATTGTCGGTCAGCCAGTTGTCGTAGCCCGCCCCGTTGGCGACCACGATGTCCGCGTCTTTGACCGTCGCGATGTCGCGGGCGGTGGCCTCGTACTCATGCGGGTCGTCGTCCTTGCTGCTGAGGATGGTAGTCACCTCAACATCATCGCGCCCCTCGGTGATGTCCTCGGCGATGCTTCCCCAGATAGACGTGGAGGCGACCAGCTTGATTTTGTCCCCGTCAGCGGCGGAATCGTCGGATCCACCAGCGCAGGCGGTCACGCCCAACGCCAACGTCGCAATACTTAACACTGCCCCGAAGTTGGCAATCATTTTCTTCATTCTCCCCAGGCTAGTGGGCACGAAAACTATCGTCAATACCAACCTCGAGTGCGTTCTGCTTAGGCCTAGCTTCGCCGGAGAAGGTGGCGCTGGATCCCCAAGAAATGAGTGGCGAAGACTACTCTTGAGAGAATGAGTAGAGCAGCACGGCGCGGCACCCTGGCCTCCATCGCGGCCGAACTGGGCGTTTCGCGCACCACGGTCTCGAACGCCTACAACCGCCCGAACCAGCTATCGCCCGAGCTGCGCGACCGGATCCTACACGTGGCGGCGAAGGTTGGGTACCCCGGCCCCGACCCGATGGCGCGCTCGTTGCGCACCCGACGCGCGGGGGCGATCGGCGTGTTACTAACAGAGGAGCTGCCGTATGCTTTCGAGGATCAGGCCTCATTGGAGTTCGTCTCCGGTGTGTCGGTGAGCTGCGGGGCGATGGATGCCTCCATGCTGTTGATCCCCGCGGGCGTGGACGATAACCCCAGCGCTGATCGTCCCGCCCAACTGGTAAACCAGGCCAGCGTGGACGGCTTCATCGTCTACTCCGTGGCAGGCGACGACCCGTACCTGGCTGCCGTGCGCAACCGCGGGCTGCCGACTGTGGTGTGCGACCAGCCTGCCGGCGCGGGCGACCCTTTCGTGGGTATCAACGACCGCGAGGCCATCAAGCCTGCCATCCGCACTCTTGTCGACGCAGGCCACACCCGCATCGGAGTGCTATGCATCCGTCTGGACCGTGCGCCCAACAATGGGCCGGTTACCGACGAGCGCATTGCCGGTGCCCACATGCACGTGCAGCGCTCCCGGCTGCTGGGAATCCTGGATGTGCTGGAAGAGGCCGGAATCGCGCACGCGCCGATCGTCGAGCGGCACATCAATAACCCACAGACCGCCTTCGAAGCCGCCCAGGAGCTGCTTTCTGCCCACCCGGAGCTCACCGCAGTGGCCTGCACCACCGACTCGCAGGCGCTCGGAGTGGTGCGATACGCAGCGGAGCAGGGCATCGACGTGCCAGGTCAGCTCTCTGTGACGGGGTTCGACGGTATTCCCGAAGCTATTGACGCCCACATCACCACTGTCCGCCAGCCCAGCAAAGACAAAGGGCTGGAAAGCGGAAATATGCTAGCCGAACTCATCGAACAGCGGCTGAGCAATGCCCCTGCAAAGTCCGTGCGCCGGGCGGAAGCGCCGACCGTGTTGCTAGAAACTGAGCTCATCCGCGGAACGTCCGTCGCGGCGCCGCAGTAAATCCTGCAGAACGTCTCGAACGTCTTCCGGGGTATCCAGGCGGCGGATGGCGGATGTCTCCCCGCCGCCGACGCGGATGCCGATGTCCGAGCCTGGCGCGGCGGCCGGCGCATTGTCGTCAACGCCTGCGGAGTCTGCGGTGGGGGAAGCGGCGGCGGGGGAGCCTGCAGCAGGGGAGTAGCGCAGCGTGGAGAGCACCGTCTCGTCCGTTGTATCGTCCCCGGCGAAGAGTACCCGTAGCTCCCGGCCATGCTCGCGCGCGTAGGCGCGGCGGTAGTCGGCGATGTACGAGCCCTTGGTGGTCTTATCCACCGCAACCTCCAGGATGTCCTTACCCCACGTCACCTGGGATAAGTCGCTGGTGGCGGCGAAGTCCGCCAGGCGCTGATTCAACTGCCCGGCCAACTCCTTCTCGGGCACCAGACGGGTGTGCAGGCCCACGGCCAGGGGCTTGGCCTCCACCCATGCGCCCTCATGCGCGGTGGCGATCTCCTCGGCGTGCGCGCGCAGCTCGCCGAGCCAAGCCCTCTGCTGCGGGGACAGTTGCGCCACCCCACCCTGGGCGGGTTCCGCGCCGTGGCTGCCGACCAGGCGTACTGGCCCGTGTACGGGCAACATCGTTGCGTTCGTCAGCAGTTCCAGGTTGCGCCCGGAAATCACCATCGCCACCGTGTGTGGCAGCTGCGAGAGACTCACCAGAGCCTCCATCGCGCCCGGGACGGCGTGTACTCCCGCTGGCGCGTCCGAGAAGTGGGCCAGGGTGCCGTCGAAGTCCATCGCTACCAGTAGGTCTGGGGTGGTGGCCAGGTCGGAGAGGTCGGCGTCCGAAAGAATAGGCAGTAACGATCCATCCATGCCTCTAGCCCTCCTTCGGTCCGCTGAGGAACTCGACCGCGGGGACAGACTGCCAATCCTGCTTATCCTCCGGGGCGGACTGCTGAAGCTTCAGCGAGTTATCGGAAGGGCGGGTGTAAGTGAGGTTCTGGTTATTGAGCACGGACTGCAGGCGATCGGCAGTGTCCTCGTCGCCCGGTAGGCACTGAGTGTCGTCGATGGGGGAGGAGGAGAAGTCAGTGATGCGCATGCCCTCGTCCTGCCACTCCACATGGCCGGTTAGGTGTACACAGCCGCTGGTGCCCGTCAGCGAATCCTCACCGAAGATTAGAAAGCTGCGCCCTTGCTGGGTTTCCGGCAAGAGCCCACCGCGAACGTCCGTGTCGTAGATCGCCGAGACCTGCCATTGCGAATTTCCTAGCGGGGCCTTTGTGTTGGAACAGCCAGTCAGCCCGGCCAGACCCACTACGCTAAGAGCCAGGACCAGGGCAGAAGCTGCGCGGTGCATGCGCATCACTCCACCTCCCGTAGCTGCTGTAGGAAGGCATCTGCCCACCGGTTTACATCATGATCCTGCAAATGCCCCCACATCTGACGCATGCGGCGGATCTTGTTTGTCGGTTCGTCTTCAATGGCCAGCTGCAGGGCATTGGCGATTGATTCCACATCGTGGGGGTTGCACAGGTACGCCTGCACCAGCTGTGTGGCCGCACCCGCGAACTCCGAGAGAACCAGCGCCCCCGAGCCGTCCGAGTGGCACGCCACATACTCTTTGGCCACCAGGTTCATGCCATCCTTCAACGGGGTGATCAGCATGACGTCCGCTGCCGCGTACAGCGCGACGATCTGCTCGAACGGCAGGCCCGAGTGCATGTAATGGATCAACGAACGCCCCAGGCTGCCGTGGTTGCCGTTGATGCGAGAGACAATCGCCTCTACCTGCTGGCGGGTGCGCTGGTAATCATCCAGACGCTCGCGCGAGGGGGTAGCAACCTGCACCATGGCCACGTCTTCTGCGGCGAGGCGACCGGAATCCAAGAGGAACTCGATGGCCTCTAGGCGGTGCTGAATGCCCTTGGTGTAGTCCAGTCGATCCACGCCCGCGATCAGCACCCTCGGGTTGCCCAACCGGGCGCGCAAGTCGCTGGCCTGAGCCAGAACATCCGGCTGGTTGGCCTGCGCATTGACTTTGGCGGAGTCGATCGAGATCGGGAACACGCCAACCTTGACTACCCGGCCGGAATCCACAGTAATGGTGCCCACCACCTGCGCTTCTTCGGGCAGACGGGCGCCTCGCAAAAAGTTTGCAGATTCGGCATCATCCACGATCTGCACCGAATAACCCATGGCTCGCAGCGCTACCATAAAATTCCGCGCGGAATCCTGAGTGTGGAAGCCCACCACGTCCGCGCCTAGGGTGCCTTCCAATACCTGGCGGCGCCACGGCAGCTGGCGGAATAGCTCCGGGGCAGGGAAGGGGATGTGCAGAAAGAAGCCGATGCACACGTCGTCGCGCATCTCGCGCAGTTGGCCGGGGACCAGATGCAGCTGGTAATCCTGCACCCATACAGTCGCATCTTTCGCCGCGACCTCCGCGGCTGATTGAGTGAAGCGCTGGTTGACCTGCTGGTAGCGCTGCCACCAGTGCTTATCGTAGGTGGGATGCACGATTAGGTCGTGGTACAGGGGCCACAGGGTGGCATTGGAAAAGCCTTCGTAGAACTGCGCGAAGTCATCCGCATCCAGGTTAACGGGAATCATCTGGATCCCGGCATTCTCCGGAGCGGGCATGTCCTCCGGCGCGACCTCATCCATCGCCCCTGGCCAGCCAACCCACGCCCCGCGGTTGGATTCCAGCACAGGCTTCAGCGCGGTGACTAGTCCGCCGGGCGACGGCACCCACGTGACCTCCCCGGAGGAATCGTCGACGTGGCGATCAACGGGAAGACGATTAGCAACAACCAGAAAATCGGACTGCATGTGTATCACCCGTGTCGGTGCAGGTCGGCAGGTCTACTCGCTGGCCTTCGTGGCCGTCTTTTTTGCGGCCTTCTTGGTCGTCTTTTTTGCGGCGGCCTTCTTGGCCGTCTTCTTCGCTGCCTTCTTGGTGGCCTTTTTCGTCGTCTTCTTGGTCGTCTTCTTTGCGGTCTTCTTAGCCGACTTCTTGGTGGTCTTGCGGGTGGACTTCTTGGCCTCTTGCTCCGCTTCCTCCAGCTCAGCAACCACACGACGGTGGATCAACCCCTCCGGCTCCACACCGAGCATGCACATTAACGTCGCTGCATCGAGGAAGTCCTCGGAATAGGTCGCGACGATGCGCTGTGCTGCCTGCGCGGTTTCTGCTTCCACCGCATGCAGGGATTCATTGTTGGTGGAACGGTTGTCGGTGACCTTCGGAGGCACGAGCCTGACCCCATTTCTACACAGTCGACGTACGGAACTTAAGTCTCAACTTTAGATATTTTACGCGATTTACTGTTCGCCCGTTCCCGTCGGGTGGTCTTCTTGTTGCTGTATCTCGCTTTCGGACGCCCGCATCTTGCTGTCCAACTGCCACATACTCTTCGATACGCTCCTTCTGCGCCTACGCCAGTGCAGGGGCTGGCGCACCCGTCCGTCGGTATCCATCCGGGGCTTCTGCTGAGGCAGTCGGCGCGACCCCACGTGGGGGCGTCGCAACTGCTGGTAGCGGTGCAGGATCCGCGGGCGGCGAATGCGACGAGCGATCCACTCACCGAGTACCACACCTGCGGCCAGCGACGTGGCAGTGGTCAGTGCGAAACCCAGGTTGGACATACCGACGACGAACTGGTCGTTGAGCACTGAGCTCATGCCACGGTAAAGGGCCAAGCCGGGCAAGAACGGCGTAATGCCCGCGGCGGCAGTGATCTGCGGTGGAATCATGTAGCGACGGGAAAGCAAGCCACCGGCGAGACCGACCACCAGGGCAGCCAGCGCCGTGCCGAAGGTGCCAGGCCAATGCAGCAGACCCGTGACGGTAAACAGCGCCACCGAGGCGATCAGGGCAGTCAGACTAGCGACCACCGTGGCACGCCGCTCGCAGAAGCAAGCACTGCAGAAGAACGCGGTGGCGGTTGCGCCGGAGATGATCTGGATGGGCACAGAACCCAGCACTCCCGCCGTTTGGGTGGTATCCAGCGGTGGCAAGGTGATGCCCATGACAACCATCGTCTGAATACCGGCGGCGATGCCGGTGATGATCCCGCCGGTCTGCAGCAAGGTTTCATAAAAGCGTGCCGCGGAGGTGACCGGGGCGCCCGTTATGCCGTCCTGTAGGGCCTGGACCAGTGTCAATCCGGCAAGGAGGGCAACGATGGAGGAACCGATGATCAGTGACGGCGGAAGATAGAAATCGATTCGGTCGGCGATGGAGTACGTCACCGCGGCAGGGATCACCGCCGCAAAGCCGCCAAGGACGTTTTGGAAGAACAGCGGCAGCGACTTAGAGGCCAGCCATGCGTTGGCGAACATCGTGAAGATGGTGGTGATGCCCGCGACGACGGCTACGGCCCAGCCACCGCCGAGAAGCAGTGCAACCGAGGCGGCGAATCCACCCCAGCTGGCTAGCGCGTAACGGTTGCGGTAAGGCAGCAGCGACGTTTCAATCTCAAAGAGGATTTTCTGCGCCATCTCCAGCGGGGTTGCGCCTGCGACGATCGACCGGATCAAGCGGTCGACCTCCGTAATACGGGAAAAATCCGTAGACAACTGCCGCACCACGCGGAACATGTTGGTCGGCGGGGTGTTTTCGTTGAATCGCGAGTAAATGTAGATCGTGTTCAGCGTGATGTCTACGTGCGTGTTGTTCAGACCGTAAGCGCTCATGATGCTTCGGATCTGCGCCTTCGCGTCGGAGTTGCTGCTGCCCGCTGTGAGGAGCTGGTCGCCGATGCGTCCAGCGAGATCCATCACCGCGTGGGTTTTTACCGGATCGGATAGATCCACCGGCGCCAACGGGGACGGCGGGGGAGCTAAGCGGATAGCATCGATCGTTGCTCTGTTGCCGGAAAATAGCAGGTCAGAGCTTTTACTCAACGCTCTCGACAGGAAACTAGACACCCTCACACCGTACATTGGCCTTGCGGAGTTTTCACAAGCACATGTTTGCCCAGCTAGAACGCGGTGTTTGTGGAGGTTTAGGCACCGTTTTACTGTTCGTGCGGGTGGCTTGCTAGGCTGGGAAAGTCCATCGCCTGAGGGGTGAGCTCCGGCTGTTGCCGGTCGCTGAAGCCCGCGAGTGTAGGTGGATCGGTGCTGGAGTGGCGCAATCGGTAGCGCAACGGTCTTGTAAACCGTAGGTTGCGAGTTCAAGTCTCGTCTCCAGCTCATCTGGCTTCGGCGTGGCTAAGCGCCGCACCGGAGGCAGAAACGCCGGCGTAGTTTAGTGGTAGAACATCAGCTTCCCAAGCTGAGAGTGCGAGTTCGATTCTCGTCGCCGGCTCCAATTGCCGTGTTACCTTTGCGTTATGTCAAAGGATCACCACTCACCACAGACAATCCGAGAACTGCTTTCTGCTAACGAAGCTCGAAATTTGACCCGCTCGGTCCGCGCCGCGTTGTTATCCGGAACAGAGGATTACACCCAAATTGGGCATGTTCTGCTTAATTTCCCGGGACGATTGCATGTTCCTGACGATTGGGAGCAGCGCCTAGAAGAGTTGCCGGTCAGCAAAGGCGGTACCCCCGAGGACGAGAAACAGAGTCGTCTCGACCTGGTCGGTGATTTTCTGGATGAAATTACCCAGAGTTTGGCCGATGAAATGGAGGCCTGGGCTGGCATGGTCACCGATTTTGACCGACTGTATTGCTCGATTTTGGATATGCGCGCCGAAGGCGTAGATATCTGGGTGTTCGATGACTGGGGATCGGTAGACAGCGAAGACGAAGAAGTTGGCGTGGCGGTAATCCCCTTCGATATCGCAGACGATCTTGATCTGCGGGAAGTGGTCATCGACTTCTATGTCCGGTCAGAAGCAGGTCGGGTAGCCGAAGCGGTGCAAATCATCGTCGAGACGCTGGAAAGCTACGGCTTGAACCCCGAGTGGGACGAGGATGCTACGGGGCCTGTCAGGGGTCCTATTTCAGTTCGAATGAACTGGCAGCCGCACAGCCTCCTCAAAGAGGGCTGGGACGATCTCTATGACACCCCGGAGGAATACAAAGCCAGCCTTGCTGTTCCGCTGAGCGAATAATCGTGGCGCCGTTGTAGCCGGGACACTGAGCCCGACTTGGCACCTTTTCTAGTCGAAGGTGTACAGCATGACGTGCGCGTGCTCGGCTTCGTCCACACCCTTGTCGACGTAGCCGATTTTCTCGTACACGTGCTTCGCCCGGTCGTTGCCAAAAACGACGCACAGGCTTACACCCGGCTTGCCATCGGCCTTCGCTTGATCCAGTACCGCCTGCATCAGCTTCGTGCCCAGACCCTTGCCGGTGTTGCCAGGCGCCATGGCGATCGCTACCTCTGGGTATTCTTCGGAGACAAAACCGTAGCCATGATGGTCTCTTGAAGAGTCGAGCAACCATGCGGCTCCGATGGCCTCGCCGTTTTCTTCGACGATGACGCCACCTTGTCCCTCGGTCCAGCCATCCACATAAAAGACGGTGTCCTCGTCGAACGTCTCCGAGAATCCCCGCTCGGGGTCGCCCCAGGTATCCGTTTCCTCGTTCATCTTGTGGATGAAGGGACGGTCGGCTTCGACCGCTCGACGAAACGTGAACTCAATGGGGGAATCAGCGTGAGAAGTCATGTATCTCAGCCTAGCGAAACAAACCCCCAGAGCGAAGCGTGGTGCTCGCGCTGGGGGTTTGGAAGTATAAGCCGGGACGGCCAGGAGCCGGCGAAGCCGGCAGGGGATCTTAGTAGATGTAGATCCGGTCGCCGACGTTCAGAGCGTTAAAGAAGTTCTGAGCGTGCGGTGCAGCCAGGTGGATGCAGCCGTGGGACATCACGTTCGGGGAGCCCTGGTGGAAGGCGTGGCCGTTGTTGGTGAAGTACACGGAGTACGGCATCGGGGCGTTGCCGTAAGTGCGGGAGACCTCGTTCTTCACCTTGCGGGTGATGACGTGCCAGCCCTTAGGGGTCTCGTAGCCGCGCTTACCGGTGGAGACGGCGACCGGGCCGTAGCTGGTCTTGCCGCCGCGCTGCAGCCATGCCTTCTGGCCGCGCAGGCTCACACAGCCACGGGCGTTAGCCGGGCACGGGGTGTTGCGTGGAGCCGGTGCGGGGCGGTGCTTCTTAGCCGGGCGCGGTGCGGGCTTGTTAGCACGCTCGCGGGCAGCGAGGGCGCCGGGAGCGAAGAAGTTTGCAGCGTCGTCAGCTGCGCGGTTGATCTGTCCACGGACAGGCTGCGGCAGGCCACGGGTTCCGTTGTGGATGTTGTCGCGGGCACCCAGAACGAAGTTGTTGATGTCCTGCTGGGACGAGCCCAGCGGAGCGGCGGCAGCGGCGCCGGTGCTCAGGGAGGCGGCCATCATGGTTGCAGCGCCGGCTGCGGCGAAGCGGCGGCGGAGGGAACGAGAGTGAGAGTTGGATTTTGTCATAGGCACAGCTTAACGGGTAAAGCACAGTAAATGTGCACTGAATCACGAGATAGGGCAACACTCAAGTAAGATGGGCGACGGTTCGCGGGCGCGGGAAGACCGTAAGAGGTTCACAGCAAACATCCAGCTATCATGCAGATAGACGCTAATTCTCTGCAGCACAATGAGGTGCATGACAATGCCTAATGCCCAGCCGGTGAAGGTTCTCGTCGTCGATGACGAGGCTAATATTTCCGATCTACTGAAGGTGAGCCTGAAGTTCCAGGGCTTCGATGTGGAAACGGCCGACAACGGACAAGATGCACTCGCGCTGGCGGATACCTACAAACCCGATGCCTTCATCCTGGACGTCATGATGCCCAGCATGGATGGCTTTACCCTGCTGAATAAGCTGCGCGCGGCAGGCCACGATGCCCCAGTGCTTTTCCTCACCGCAAAGGATGGCGTAGAGGATCGTATTCACGGTCTGACCATCGGTGCCGACGATTACGTAACAAAGCCTTTCAGCCTGGAAGAGGTCATCACCCGACTGCGCGTGATCCTGCGGCGAGTATCCCCGGAGGAGGATCAGGAATCCAGCCTGATCACCTACGAGGACATCACTCTGAACGACGACATGCATGAGGTAACGAAAGCCGGCGAGGTTGTTGAGCTGTCTCCGACCGAGTTCAAGCTTCTCCGTTACCTGCTGGTCAATGCCGAGGTTGTGCTGAGTAAGTCTAAGATCCTGGACCACGTGTGGAACTACGACTTTGGCGGTGATGGCAACGTTGTAGAATCCTACGTTTCCTACCTGCGTCGCAAGATCGACAAGGAAGAGCCACACCTGATCCAGACTGTTCGCGGCGTGGGTTACGTGCTGCGCAAGCCACGCTCCTAGAACATAAATCCAGAACATAAGGGGTTACACCGCTTCAACCTATGTCGTCTATGTCCAACCCTGAGCCGCCCGCGCCTGCATCTAATTCCGCCGTTCCGGTCCAGTCCAGCCATCCGGGGCACTTCCTGTCGCACTACCCACTGCGCGTTTCCCTCGTGGTGGTGATCGCAGTGCTTGTCGGTATGGGGCTGACGGTCTCCGGCGTATCCGTAACCACTACTTTGCAGCGTTTCCTGATCCAACGAGTAGATGAGCAGCTGGATCAGGCCACCAACGGCTGGGCCCACCGATCCGGCCTCGCCGACGGAACCTCGTATCAGCAGGGCCAGCAGGGGCAGGGCCAGCAGGGGGAAGACTCTGACGATCTGACCGGCTCCTCAGATCGCAGCACATTGGGTCTCGAAGGTTTCGGAGTGCTGAACTTGCAGCAGCCCCCGAACCCCGTCACCGGCGTTACCCGCCCGCCCAGTGACTTCTACATCCTGGTGGTCGACGACCAGATTTCCTACGAATACTTCAACTCGCCGCTGACGGCCCGCCCCGAGATTCGTGGCCTGGGCGAGCCCACCATGCCTGTGACCGTGGGCTCGCGCGAAGATTCCGGCACCCACATCAGCTGGCGTGCCACCAGCTTCCGCAATGACGACGGCACCATCACCATCGTTGCGCTGCCTTTGGAAGAGGAAGAACACATCATCTCCCGCTTGGTCCTGCTACAGGTCATCATCGGGCTGACAGTCGTCGCGTTCGTCATCCTGGCATCGATGTATCTGGTCCGTCGCGCGTTGCGTCCACTCAACGAGGTGGAACTAACGGCGTCTAAAATTTCGAACGGCGACCTGGGACAACGCGTGCCGAACTGGCGGCCGAACACAGAGGTCGGCAGGCTTTCCCAAGCCCTCAACAAGATGCTGGCGCAGATCCAGACGGCTTTCGTCGCCATCGGCGCGTCGGAGCAACAGGCACGCCGATCCGAGGCGTCTATGCGGCGCTTCATCGGTGACGCTTCCCACGAGCTGCGCACGCCGTTGACGTCTGTGCGCGGCTACGCGGAGCTGTATCAATCGGGTGCTACTGATGACGCCCCCATGGTCCTCGACCGTATTTCCGAAGAGGCGGGCCGAATGAGTCTGTTGGTCGAAGACCTCCTTGCCCTGGTCCGCATGGACGAGGGGCGCCCGCTGGCGAAGAATCGCGTAGATATGCTGGAGCTGGTGCTGGAGACAGCAGAGTCGGCACGCGCGGGCTTTCCGGAGCGCACGGTGCAGGTGGTCAACGAGGCCGGTGACATACCCGTCGTCGTGGGTGACGTTAACCGCCTGCACCAGGTATTCGGCAACCTGGTGACGAACGCGCTGCGCCATGCGGGAGAAGACGCGGAAGTGAAGCTGCGCCTGGATAAGCGAGACGGCCAGGTGATCGTGGACGTGGAGGATAACGGCCGGGGTATCCCGGCACAGGACCTGCCGCATCTGTTCGAAAGGTTTTACCGGCCGGATGTCTCGCGCTCCCGAGCGTCCGGTGGTTCCGGCCTGGGGCTATCGATCGTTAAGGGGCTGGTGGAGGCCCATGGTGGCACGGTCACTGTACGCAGCACGGAGGGCGAAGGAACACTGTTCCGCATCGAGCTGCCCGAGGCGCCAGAGACCGATTAAACCTCGGTGTCGTCTTCGCCCAGGCCATCTAACAGGGCTAAGTGGACGATGTCTTGGACATCCGGGTTGGTGGGCAGCTCCTCGTGCTTGCACTTGGATACGCCTAAATCCTGCAGGAAGTAGTTGGTGATGATGGCCTCGCCGGTATCGGCGCCAGCCTCGTCGGCGGCGGTGGCAGGCGAGCCGTTTTCCGTGGCATCGGCGCCATAGTCGCTGGGCACCGTCGGCTTCCGATCGCCGAGGAAGGCATTTTCGTGGGGAACGACTGTCGCGTCGTTGCGGGTGGCGTAGCAGGTATAGCGGATGTGGTTGCGGGTTTCGGGGGAGGCCGCCAAGGTTTCCAGCAGTGGTGAACCGATAACCTGCTGCATTCCCGCAGCGCCGAAGACGCGGCGAATGGTCGCAGCCGCCACGCGCTGGCTCATGTCGGTGGTCAGCATGCTGCCGAGCATGCCCATGAGTGTGGTGCCCTGGTGCGGGGCGCCGAGCGTGATCAGGTGGTGGACGTAGTCCTCGCCGCCGAGCTCGTTGATCCAATATCGCGCCAGCAGCCCACCTTGTGAGTGCCCCACGATGTCTACTGCCTCTGCGCCGGTGGCGGCCAGGACCTGTTCGATGTAGGCGCCGATATCCGACGCGGAGGTGGGGATGTCCTGGGTGCCGTGCACTCCGTAGTCCGGGCTGAAGACCACAAAATCGTCGTCGCGTAGGCGCAGAACCAGGTTCTGCCATACATTCTTGGAGCTGATGGTGCCGTGGATCAAGATCACCGGGTACGGGCGATCGATGGTGGGACGTGCCTGCCACAGGTCGTCGGCGTAGCCAGGGGAGACCTGGCGCGCACCCAAGGGAGGGTCCGGTATCGCCCCGCGCAGTTGTGGCATTTGCGGCCGGCTCATACGGCCGGGGATGTCCCAGAGGAAGCGCCCCGTGCTGGAAATTCCGCTTGCCATGCCGCTGCCCAGACGGCTGAGCCAGCCGCGGGCGTCGGGGTCCGCGCCGATGACGTCGCCCGCGTTGGTGGGATCGTAGTCGTCGTCAGGCTCGTGGTTGAAACTGTCGGCTGCATCTTCCAGCTCTTCCCGGACGGCTGCTTCCGCCGGAGAATCGACCTCGGCGAGCTCGTCCAGCTCGATGTCCGGCTCTACCTGGTCGTCTGCGCTGTCACCGATGTTGTCTTTGTCCACTTACTTTCCCACCGCTGTGAAACCTAGTTGGCGTTCGTTGAAGAGGTCCGTGCGTGTGCCTTGCCGCACCCGTTACCGGCGCTTAAGCGGAAGGAACCTTTGCCTCATCAACACCCTGGCTCAACAGTGCTTCGCGGATCTTGGCGGCCGACTCGTCCATCGTCGCCGGATCTGTTTCGTCCATGCGCATCACGTTCTGCAGGCTGTAGCCGGACATGTCGGAAGCCGGGAAGATGTGGATGTGGGCGTGCGGCACCTCGAATCCAGCGATTAGGTAGCCCGCGCGGGGGGCTTCGAAAGCCTCGACAATGGCCTTGCCGACCAGCTGTGCGACCTCGTTGCAGTGGCCCCACGTCGCCGGATCCAAATCGGTCCAACGGTCGACCTCCTCGATCGGCACGACCAGCGTGTGACCGTATGCTGCGGGCTCGATGGTCAGAAACGCCGCTGCCGTTTCGTCCCGGTAGACAAAGCGTCCGGGGATCTCACCGTTGATAATTTTCGTGAATACCGTAGCCATGGTGCCGATGGTAGCGCGTTCAACGTTTCTGGTGGTGGGGGTTTGCTTCGCTAGACTGGGGAACTATGCGCATTCTTGTTATCGGCAGCGGTGCCCGCGAGCACGCACTGGCTTATTCCCTGTCCCTGGATCCCTCCGTTGACCAGATCCACGTCACCCCGGGTAATGCCGGCATGGCGGCGGTGGCTACCTTGCACCCGGATGGCGATCCGGTGGCCTTGGCGCGCGAGGTCGAAGCCGACCTGGTCGTCATTGGGCCTGAGATTCCTCTGGTCGCCGGTGTGGCCGATGAACTGCGCGCCGCAGGCTTCGCCGTCTTCGGTCCGTCGGCCGCCGCTGCGCAGATCGAGGGTTCGAAGGCGTTTGCGAAGGACATTATGGCCAAGGCGCAGGTTCGTACTGCAGATGCCGTTGCGGTTCCTGTAGGGTCCAGCGATTCTTTTATTGACGCCACCCTCGACAAGTTCGGCCCGACTTACGTTGTCAAGGACGATGGACTGGCCGGCGGTAAGGGCGTGGTGGTCACGGCCAACCGCGCGGAGGCTGTGGAGCACATCCGCGCTGTGCATGCAGGTGGGAACCCGGTGCTGCTGGAAAGCTTCCTGGATGGGCCGGAGGTATCTTTGTTCTGCCTGGTAGATGGCGAGACTGTAGTGCCGCTGCTGCCCGCACAGGATCACAAGCGAGTAGGGGATAACGACGAAGGGCCGAACACCGGCGGCATGGGTGCCTACACTCCGCTGCCGTGGCTGCCGGAGGACGGCGTGCAGCGCATTGTCGCCGACGTGGTGGAGCCAGTGGCCAAGCAGATGGTGGCCGAGGGCGTGCCCTTCAACGGCCTGCTGTACGCGGGTCTGGCATGGGGTAGCGAAGGCCCGGCGGTGGTGGAGTTCAACTGTCGATTCGGTGATCCGGAGACCCAGGCTGTACTGCGCTTGCTGAAGACTCCGCTGGGTGGAGTACTGAATGCTGTGGCGACCGGCACCCTGGACCAGTTGCCGCCGTTGGAGTGGGAAGACGGCTACGCACTGACCGTCGTGTTGGCCGCGGAGAACTACCCGGCCAGCCCGGTTACCGGCAAGCCGATCGTCGGGGCGGAGCCGGGCAACGAATCCCGCGGGATTCTGGCCGCAGGTGTGGCGGAGCAGAATGGTCAGCTGGTGAGCTCCGGCGGCCGCGTGCTGAACGTCATCGGCACCGGCGCCACCCTGGCGGAGGCACGCAAGCAGGCCTATGAGACCCTGCAGGGCATCCAGCTGGAGGGTTCGCACTACCGCTCCGATATCGCTCTTCCCGCAGTTGAGGGCCGCATTTCCATCTAGTACCCGAACGCTGTTTTGACAGCATTTGGGTGTAAAGATTGCATAAGGGTTTCGCGCTGGGCGCAATGGGTTTAAGGTAACCTTTTGTGATTGCACACCCAGGCGAAAGCCGCCGGCGAGGCTGGCAAGGCTTCAGCCCCGCGCAGCTGGTCTCCGTCAGCTTCCTGCTGCTTATCCTCGTAGGTACGGCACTACTGCTGTTGCCCATATCCCGTAGCGGGCCGGAGAGCCCGGAGTTCACCACCGCTCTTTTCACCGCCACGTCGGCCACCTGCCTGACCGGTCTCACCGTCGTGGACACCGCGACCTACTGGTCCCATTTCGGGCAGGTCGTCATCATGCTGCTGATCCAGGTCGGAGGCCTCGGCATCATGACACTCGCCACGGTGGTGAGCTTCGTTTTGGCTGGACAGATGGGCGTCAAAGGGCGCCTGCGCGCCGCCGCGGAACAACGCGGAAGGAACCTGGGCGAAATCCGCACCATCATCTTCGGCACCATCGGCTTTTCCCTGGCCACTGAGCTGGTGATAGCCATTGTGCTGACCTTCCGCTTTGCCTCTGGCTATGGCTACGGCTTCCTGCCGGCGGTGTGGGAGGGTACGTTCCACGCGATCTCCGCGTTCAACAACGCGGGCTTCGGCCTGCGCTCCGACAACCTCATGCCCTACGTCAATGACGCGGGCATCATACTGCCCATCGCCGCTGGCATCGTCATCGGCGGCCTGGGTTTCCCCGTGCTGCTGGAACTGCGGGCGCGGTGGCGTTCGAAGGTGAAGCACCCGCCATCTCTGACATTGATCTTCACGCTCACCGGAACCGCGATCCTGCTGGTGGTGGGTACGGTCGGCTTCGCGCTGATGGAGTGGACCAACGCCCTGAGCGACCTCACGCCGCTATCGGCGCTGCAAGCGGCGTTCTTCCACTCCGTCTCCTCCCGCACGGCCGGCTTCAACTCGGTGGATCTGACGGAGCTGCGTCCATCCTCGCTGATGCTGACGGATTTCCTGATGTTCATCGGTGGCGGCTCGGGCGGCACCGCGGGTGGTGTGAAGGTGACGACCGCCGCGGTGCTGGTGGCCGTGTTGATCGCGGAGGTGCGCGGCGACGAGCAGCTCCTGGTCGCCAGGCGCATTCCGGGCCGCATCGTGCGCCAAGCCATGGCGGTATTCATGATGGCCTTCCTAGTGGTCGGAGTTTCCATCATGGCGCTGCAACTTTTGCTGCCACAGTACGACTCCCACCAGATCACCTTCGAGACCATCTCCGCTTTCGCCACCGTGGGTCTGACCACCGGCATCACCCCGGAGCTGCCGGACTTCGCCCGCATATGGCTGGTCGTGCTGATGTACCTCGGGCGCATTGGCCCCATCACCGTGGTGGCGGCTCTGGCCGCCCGCATTAACAAACGCCTCTATTCCTACCCAGTAGAAAGGCCGTTCATTGGCTAAGTTCTTTTCCCGCCCCGCTAACCCTCCCGTCGTCATCATCGGCCTGGGCCGCTTCGGCATGGCCCTCGGCGAAGAACTCGTGCAGTCCGGCGTGGAGGTGCTGGGTATCGACGTGGACGAAGCTGTGGTGACGAAAGCCGCCCCGCTGCTGACGCACGCGGTCATCGCCGAGACCACCGATCAGGATGCGCTGCGCCAGCTCGGGGTGCAGGATGCCCACCGTGTTGTAATCGGCATCGGTTCAGACATGGGGGCGTCACTACTTACAGCTTCTGCCGTGATGGATCTCGGGGTGCCCAACGTCTGGGCGAAGGCAGACAACCAGCAACACGCGAAGATCCTGACGCAGATAGGTGTGCACCACGTCGTGCGCCCCGAAAGGGATACCGGGCGGCGCGTGGCGCACCTGATCGCAGGTCACGTGCAGGAATACATCGAGTTCGACCGCGACTTTGCGATGGCCAAGTTGGCGCCCCCGCTGCTCATGCACGGCCGGAAGATGGAGGAGACGCCGCAAGGGATCGCCATCGTCGCGGTGCGCTCGGCGGACGGGCACTTCTCTACGCCGCCGGTTGGGTATGTGATCCGTTCTGGCGACCTGGTGATTGCCGCGGGGCGTATTAAGGATTTGGAGAAGTTCGCGGATTCCTAAAAACCAGCGGTACGCATAAACTCGGGGGCGTGCCTGCTAAGAAAAATATTTCCAACGTCCTTGCCAACCGCTACGCCTCCCCGGAGATGACCGCCATTTGGTCCCCGGAGGACAAGATCATCATGGAGCGCAAGCTCTGGATCTCCGTCATGAAGGCTCAAGCCGACCTCGGGGTTGAGGTCCCGGTCGAGGCTATCTCGGCCTACGAGAAGGTCATCGAGAACGTAGACCTTGCATCCATCGCCTCACGCGAAAAGGTCACCCGCCACGACGTGAAGGCCCGCATCGAGGAATTCAACGCGCTGGCTGGCCAGGAACACATCCACAAGGGTATGACCTCCCGCGACCTGACGGAGAACGTGGAACAGCTGCAGATCTTCAGCTCCCTGCAGCTGGCTCGCGACAAGGCCGTGGCCGTGCTGGCGCGCATTGGCCGCCGAGCAGCCGAGAACCAGTCTCTGGTGATGGCGGGGCGCTCTCACAACGTTGCCGCCCAGGCCACGACCCTGGGTAAGCGCTTTGCTTCCGCCGCGGATGAGCTGCTGGTGGGGCTGGAACGCATCGAGGATCTGCTGGGCCGCTACCCGCTGCGTGGCATCAAGGGGCCGATGGGTACCAGCCAGGACATGCTGGACCTGGTGGGCGGCGACGAGTCCAAGCTGGCGGCGCTGGAAAGCACCATCGCCGAGAACCTAGGCTTCTCTCGTGTCTTTGACTCCGTTGGCCAGGTTTACCCGCGCAGTCTGGACATGGACGCGCTGAGCGCCTTGGCTCAGATCGGCGCCGCCCTGTCCTCGCTGTCGATGACGATTCGCCTGATGGCGGGTAACGAGACCGTCACGGAGGGCTTCAAGGAGGGGCAGGTCGGTTCCTCCGCCATGCCGCACAAGATGAACGCCCGCTCCTGCGAGCGCGTGGGCGGCATGCAGGTTCTGCTGCGCGGCTACCTAACCATGGCCGCCGACCTGGCCGGCGCGCAGTGGAACGAGGGCGACGTGTTCTGCTCTGTGGTTCGTCGCGTTGCCCTTCCCGACGCCTTCTTCACCTTCGACGGCATGTGTGAGACCTTCCTGACCGTCCTGGACGAGTTCGGAGTTTTCCCGGCGATGATCGACCGAGAGCTCGAGCGCTACCTGCCGTTCCTGGCCACCACACGCATCCTGATGGCCGCGGTGCGCGCCGGAGTAGGTCGCGAGACGGCCCACGAGCTGATCAAGGAGCACGCCGTGGCTGTAGCGCTGAATATGCGCGAAAACGGCGGTGACCAGGATCTGGTGCAGCGCCTGGCCGGCGACGATCGCTTTCCGCTGGACGAGTCGCAGCTGGAGGAGGCGCTGGCGGACCGCCACGCCTTCATCGGCGCGGCAGAGTCGCAGGTTTCCCGAGTCTTGGCACGCATTGGGGATGTCACGGGGCGCCACCCGGAGGCCGCGGCATATACGCCGGGGGAGATTCTCTAGCGAATCCTAAGCATTCACTAGCAGCGGAAACGCTGATCGCTCGCAAGGTTCTGGGCATAAATAGTCAAAAGCCTAGTACAGGGCTACACTGTCTACTCATGCGTCCAGAACTGTGCGAGTATGAGCACCATTCCGCAGGTAAAGTGCGAGAGATCTACGAGGTTGATGAAGACAACCTGCTGATGGTTGTCAGCGACCGGATCAGTGCCTACGACTACGTCCTTGATACGGAGATCCCAGACAAGGGACGGGTGCTCACTGCCGTGAGTGCCTTTTTCTTTGAGGAACTCGATTTCCCCAACCACCTTGCAGGTGCGTTGAATGACGAGCGGATCCCCGAGTATGTCCTCGGCCGCGCCATGCTGTGTAAGAAACTGGAAATGATACCGTTCGAGTGCGTGGCTCGTGGTTACCTGACGGGCTCTGGCCTGAAGGAGTACCAGGAGACCGGCACTGTGTGTGGCGTGGAGCTGCCCGAGGGGCTGGTCGAGGCTTCTCGTCTGCCCGAGCCTATTTTCACTCCGGCAACCAAGGCCGAATTGGGAGACCACGACGAGAACGTGAGCTTCGATGTAGTCGTCGAGGCGCTGGGGGAGGAGCGCGCCAATGAGCTGCGCGAGGCCACCCTGGCCATCTACAAGAAGGCCGCCGCCATCGCCGAGGAACGCGGGCTGATCCTAGCCGATACCAAGTTCGAGTTCGGTTTGGATGCCGATGGCACCCTGGTGCTGGCGGACGAGGTTTTGACCCCGGATTCTTCCCGCTACTGGCCCGCCGAGGGCTACGAGGAGGGCAAGGTCCAACCCAGCTTCGACAAGCAGTACGTGCGCAACTGGCTGACCGGCCCGAAGTCCGGTTGGGACAAGTCGGAGGGCACGCCCCCGCCGGCTCTGCCGGGCTCCGTCGTGGAGGCCACCCGCTCCCGCTACATCGAGGCCTACGAGAAACTCTCGGGCAAGCGCTTCTCGGACTGGATCGGCCAGTGCGTCTAGGAATCCATAGACCCGTTCGAGTTCGGCCTTGCCTTTAGATCTAGCCCCACGAACGTGGGGGCTTTCTTCTGTCTCGTGGTCATTTAAGCCTGTTATAAACCGGTTTGCCCTGCATACGGGGCCGTTCTGGGCTAGTGTGACAGACACAGGCGCCTTAGCCCTCCGGCGGCAAAGGGGCATTTTTCGTTTCTACTGCGTCGCCGTGCAAAGTCGCAAGCCCGTGGCGTAGAGGGCTGGACAGTGGCGCCCTCATTGAGAGACTTCTATGGTTGAATTCATCTCTAGTCGCTGGACGGACATTCTGTTCAAGGCTTACCAACATGCCAGTTTGGTGATTCAGTCCGTAGCTATCGCAACCATCATTGCCCTAGCCGTCGCTGTACTGGTCACACGCTATTCAAAACTCGCACCATTCGCCAACGCATTTTCGGCTATTGGCCTAACGCTTCCCTCTTTTGCTCTGCTGGGTCTTTTGATCCCTCTGATGGGCATTGGCACCATGCCCGCGGTACTGGCCGTTGTGTTTTATGCAGTGCTGCCGATTTTGCGTAACGCAGTCGTGGGCCTTCAAGCAGTAGACCCGGTGTTGGTTGAATCTGCCCGTGGGCAGGGCATGGGCGCTCTGGGGACTTTCTTCAAAGTCGAGTTTCCCCTGGCTTGGCCCGTAATTATGACGGGCATTCGGGTGTCTACCCAGATGTCCATGGGAGTGGCTGCTATCGCCGCCTATGTCTTGGGGCCAGGTTTTGGTAGCTACATCTTCCGTGGCCTTGCCCAGGCGGGTGGTCAAAATGCCATGTACTACGCGATTGTCGGCACCGTGGGTGTGGTCATCGTTGCACTGATTGTCGATGCGGCACTGGTACTGCTCGGCCGGGTCACGACTTCGAAGGGAATTCGCTAATGTCCGATTCAAATCCTGTCCAGAACACTAATAGTCCCCGCATCAACACTGCGACCGGTGTGACGCTCGAATTCAAGGACATTGTCAAGCAATACCCCGGGCAGAAAGCTCCTGCGGTAAAGAAGCTCAATTTGAAAATCAATGCAGGCGAGTCCGTCATGTTTGTCGGCCCCTCCGGCTGCGGCAAGACTACTTCTCTGAAGATGATCAACCGCCTCATCGAGCCCACCAGCGGGCAGATCCTCATCGACGGCAAAAATGTAGTGGACAGTAACGTCTCGGAGCTACGTCGCTCTATCGGCTATGTCATTCAGGGAGGTAGCCTGCTGCCTCACCTTACCGTGGCCCAGAACGTCGCGATCGTCCCCAAACTGCTCAAATGGGACAAAAAGCGCATAGCTGCCCGCTGTGACGAGCTATTGGAGATGGTCGGACTTGATCCGAACTTATACCGCGACCGCTATCCGCGTGAGCTTTCGGGCGGCCAGCAGCAGCGTGTGGGCGTTGCGAGAGGTCTGGCCGCTGACCCGCCGGTGCTTCTTATGGATGAGCCGTTCGGTGCAGTGGATCCCATCACCCGCCAGCGCTTGCAGGACGAACTTTTGAGCATTCAAGATGAGCTGCATAAGACCATCGTCTGCGTTACCCACGACATCGACGAGGCCATCAAACTGGGCGATCGAATTGTCATCTTCCGAGAGCAAGCTGAAATTGCCCAGTTCGACACTCCGGAAGCAATCCTGTCCAACCCCGCCGATGATTACGTCGCGGACTTCGTCGGTTCTGGTTCGAAGTTGAAGCAGCTATCGCTGTTGCGTGTTGACGATGTGGGGCTTAGTGACGCCCCCACATGCCGCGTCGGTGAGGATGTCAGTGAGGTTGTCGCGAAGGTCGAAGCCCAGGGGGAAGATCATGTGGTGATTCTGGATGCTCAGAACCGACCACAGGAGTGGCTGTTTTTGCGGACTCTGAAGCACCACGACAAGGTTCCGGCAGCTACCCACGAATTAGAGACGGTTATTGATCACCGCTCCACCTTGAACAACGCATTGGATACCATGCTGATGTCCAGCCATGGTGGGGCAATGGTTACAGAGCGTGGCCGATACGTGGGCGTGATTCGCTACGACGATGTGACGGACTACGTTCGAGCGACCCGCGAGGAAACGCGCGGGGTGGGGGAGGACGCATGAGTACCCCACAGAAAAGCACAGTGAAGCGCGTTATCTCCGCAGAGGACAAGATTCTGCTCATCGGCCTGCCTATCATCGTCGCTGCCGGATTGATCGGTTGGGCAATTTGGCGAAATACCGCTGACTTGGGTGACGTGGAAGAGCGGCAGCTGGCATGGGGAACTGTGCTGGAGCTAACTCGCCAGCATCTCCTGCTCGTCGCCATCTGCGCGGTGATCGTTTTGGTGCTGGCCATCCCCGCGGGAATTCTTTTCACCCGTCCGAAACTGCAATTTTTCGCACCGATCGTCACCGGGATTGCCAACGCGGGGCAGTCCGCCCCAGTCATCGGTGTGATTGTGCTGTTGGCTATGTGGATCGCTTTCGGTATCCCCGTCGCAGTCCTTTCGCTTTCTCTGTATGCTTTCCTACCCGTGTTGGCTAACACGATTGTAGGACTGCGCGGGGTCGACCCCACTCTGATCGAATCCGCCCGCGGAATGGGAATGACCAATTGGCAAGTCTTGCGACAGGTTGAGCTGCCTTTGGCGTTGCCGATCATCATGACGGGCGTGCGAACTGCACTGGTGTTGCTTGCCGGTACAGCGTCCTTCGCCACGTTCATTGACGCCGGCGGGTTGGGTGCGCTGATTCAGACGGGCATTACCCTGTATCGCTTCCGCATTCTCGTGTCCGGCGCACTTCTCATTGCCTTGTTGGCACTGATAGTGGAGTGGTTGGGGCGCCTAGCAGAGGTTTATCTCAAGCCGAAGGGGCTGGAATAGAAATGCAAACGCTGAAATCTCTCAAAGCTATTGTCAGTGCAGTATGTGCAGCGCTGTTGGCCTTTGGAGCCACAGCATGTGGGCTGGGGACAGCCGGGGGATATAGCCCTTCTGGTACGTTGTCTGGCCCCATCGAGGGCGTCGATTTGAAGGACGCGGAGGTGGCCGTTGGATCAAAAAACTTCACCGAACAGATCATCTTGGGGAAGATGGCCGTCATTCTTTTTAAATCCGCTGGCGCGGACGTCGAAGACCTCACTAACATTCCGGGCTCAAACAGTGCCCGTGAGGCCATGTTGAAAGGCGACCTCAACTTCCAGTGGGAGTACACCGGAACGGCGTGGATCTCCTACCTTGGACACGACGATCCAATTACCAACGAACAAGAACAGTACGGAGCTGTCTTAGAGGCCGACCGGAAAAATGGTCTGGAGTGGTTGCCACCGGCGCCGATGAACAACACTTATGGCTTCGCAATTCCGCGGGCGAAGGCCGAAAAACTCGGGATTTCCAAGCTCAGCGACCTAGCTAAGTTGCCGGAAAACGAGCGCACTTTCTGCGTGGAATCTGAGTTTGCCAACCGTAATGACGGCTTCCAGCCGATGCTTAAGCACTACAACATTCCGGCTGCATCGAAAGGCAAGGTGTCCACGCTGGATACTGGTGCGATCTATCAGGCGACAGCCGATGGTCTATGCAACTTCGGTGAGGTATTCACCACCGACGGGCGTATCAAGGCGCTGGATCTGCAGGTGATGGAGGACGATCGGCAGTTCTTCCCCAAGTACAACCTTTCGGGCGTGGTTCGGCAGGAACTTCTCGAGGCATACCCGCAGATAAAGGATCTCCTAGAGCCGTTATCAGAAAAATTGACGAACGAGACGCTAATCGATCTGAACGCGGAGGTGGACGTGGACGGGAGGGAACCTGTGGACGTGGCCTACGACTGGTTGCAGGAGGAAGGCTTCGTCACTGAGTAGCATGGCGCGTATGCCTAATAACGACGCGCCCCAGACAGCTACCAATCCGATCGCGGCCCCGCCGGTTGCGAAGCAAGTGCCGCATACCCGCACCTTCCATGGCCGCGAGTTCGTGGATAACTACGAATGGCTGCGCGAGAAAGACAGTCCCGAGGTGCGCCAGCACCTGGAGGCCGAGAACGCCTGGACCGTCCAGCAGACCGCACACCTCAAGCCGCTGCAGGATCGCCTGTTCGAGGAGGTCAAGGCGAGGGTGCAGGAGACTGATATGTCCCTGCCCGTGCGTTCCGGGGGCTGGTGGTACTTTTCCCGCACCGAAGAGGGCAAGAGCTACGGCACCATGTGCCGGGTCCCCATCGCGGACAAGGACGACTGGACCCCACCGACCATCGAACCCGGCACCCCCGCGCCAGGCGAGGAAACCTTCCTGGACTGCAACGCTCTCGCCGAAGGCAAGGAGTTTTTTAGCCTGGGCGCGGCCAGCGTGACCCAAGACGGCACGCGGCTGGCGTACTCGGTGGATGAGACGGGCTCTGAGCGCTTTACCCTGCGCGTTCGCGACCTCACCACCGGGGAGGACCTGGAAGACGAGATCGAGGATGTTTTCTACGGCGCCACCTGGGTCGGCAGGGATACCGTTTATTACCAGCGTGTGGACGAAGCGTGGCGACCGCACGAGATCTGGCGCCACAAAATCGGTGAGGGCGTTGATAAAGACGAGCTGGTGTACCGCGAAGACGACGAACGTTTCTGGTCGGGGGTGGCCACCACCCGCTCCGAGCGTTACCTGCTGATCCACACGGGCTCGAAGGTGACCGGCGAGGTGTGGTATCTCGACCTGGAGGATCCGAATGCTGAATTGACCTGCGTGATTCCGCGCGAGTCTGATGTGGAGTATGCGGTGGACCATGCAGTCGTGGGTGGTCAGGATCTATGGTTGGTGCTGCACAACAAGACAGGTGCGAACTGCGAACTCGGGTACCACCCAACTGGCCAGATTGCCTCGTGGGACGACGTGCAAGCGCTTGTGCCGCACCGCGAGGATGCGCGCCTGGAGAGCGTAGATGTCTTCAGCAGCCACATTGTGCTCGAAGCTCGGGAAAATGCGCTGGAGACCAGCTACATCATGAAGCTTGGGGACGCCGCCACTTCGACCGGCGACTCTTCCGTCCCAGCCTTCGGCGAGTTCGAGAGGATCGAGTTCTCCGGGGAACTCTGCGGCGTTGGGGCCGTGGGCAACAGCGAGTGGGAGAGCCCGGTTTTGCGCGTAGCCTACACTGCCTTCACCACGCCACCCCGGATCTACGAAATCGACCTGGAGACGGGGGAGAAGATCTTGCGCAAGGAACAGCAGGTACTGGCCGACCCCGATGGCCGGGAGTTCGACCCCACGCAGTACACCTCCCAGCGGCTGTGGGTGACCGCCGAAGACGGCGCGCGCATTCCGGTCTCTCTGATTCACCGCACGGACGTGGATGTGACTCAACCGAACCCGGTGCTGCTGTACGGTTACGGCTCCTACGAAAACTGCATTGACCCTGGGTTCTCTCTGTTCCGCCTGTCCATGCTGGACCGTGGCGTGGTATATGCCATTGCGCACGTCCGTGGCGGTGGCGAAATGGGGCGGTTGTGGTACGACCACGGCAAGGGACTGGAAAAGCGAAACACGTTTACGGACTTTGTGGCCGTCGCAGACCACTTGCTGCGCGAGGGTATGACCACCCGCGAGCAGATGGTGGCCGAGGGTGGCTCTGCCGGTGGCATGCTAATGGGTGCAGTGGCGAATATGGCGGGGGATCGCTTTGCGGGCATTGAGGCTGTTGTTCCCTTCGTGGATCCGCTGACGAGTATGCTCATGCCAGAACTGCCGCTGACCGTGACGGAATGGGATGAATGGGGAGACCCCTTCCACGACCCGGAGGTCTATGACTACATGGCTGGCTACGCCCCCTACGAAAATGTTTCCGCCGGTCTGACTTACCCACCGATCTTGGCTGTGACCAGCCTGAACGACACCCGCGTGCTGTACGTAGAACCCGCCAAGTGGGTGGCTAAGTTGCGCGAGGTGGGAGCCGACAAGTCGGGCGACGGTGCCGATAATCCCCGGGATCGGGTGCTGCTACACATCGACATGGAGGCTGGCCACGGGGGCGTATCGGGCCGCTATGCCAAGTGGCGCCAAGCGGCCTTCGAGACCGCCTGGGAGCTGGACAAAATGGGAGCCACCGAGCTGCTCGGCTAGCTTTCAACAACTCGACAACCAGATGTAGGCCAGGCGTTACCTAACGTTCATGTACGTAGGGCACTCTAAGTATCTATGAGTCCCGCACAGTACAACCCCAGCGCCCAGCGTGCCCCCCGCGTGTTGTTGACGATCACGGGGTTGCGCCACGGGACTGTCACCGCAGCCGAGCGGATGCGGGACGCAGCGCGGGCGCTGGAGATTCACGCGGGCCTAGTGCTTGCGGTGCAGGGGCCGGACTGGCGGCTGAAGGACGACCACGCGGCGCTGGAGCTGATCCATGATTCCGCGGCTCGCGGCCACGAGCTGCTGCTCGGAGGGCTGGGTCCGCTGGGTGGGGCGAACGGTAAGGGGGAGTTCCACCGGCTCGGCCGCCACGAGGCCACGTTGCGCCTGTCCGCAGCTACCCGCCAGCTGGAAGCGCTGGGCCTGGTGCCGCAGGCGTTCGCACCGACGCGCTGGTTGGTGTCCGAAGAGGCTCTGCAGGCTGCAAGCCAGGTGGGGTTCGAGGTCGCGGCGGATGCGTACACCATCCGAGATCTCACCCGTGAAGACCGCTACCCGGTGCGTGTGCTCGCGTTCGGCGATGGGTTTGGGTCGGTGAAGTGGTGGCGTCGTAACGTCCAAAACAGCGTGCGCCGCGGCGTGGCACGAGGCAGGGACATACGCCTTTCCATCAGCGCAGCAAAGGCAGATAACGATGACGTTGCGGGCGATATGCTGCGCATTCTAGAGATGCTGCGCGAGGCCGGCTACCAGTCTGCGAACTACCGCGATTACGTGGATCGCCAGCAGGCATCTGTGGCTTAAAAGCTGTCGTAGGGCAGTGTTACGATGGGGCGGTAACCTACCGGGAAATTACCGCAAAGCTGGGAGAATGTAGAAGCCATGGCTCGTGTTGTCGTCAACGTCATGCCCAAGAAGGAAATCCTCGACCCGCAGGGTCAGGCCGTCGTCCGCGCCCTGGGTCGCATTGGCATCAGCGGGGTAGCTGATGTGCGCCAGGGCAAGCGCTTTGAGCTGGAGGTCGGCGAGGATGTCTCGCGCGAGGATCTAGAAAAGATCGCCTCTGACCTGCTGGCCAACACCGTGATCGAGGACTACGACGTGGTCGTCGAGGGCGCTGTTGAGGGTGCAGATGCGGAGGCCAAGTAAGTGACCAGCCGCATTGGAGTAATCACCTTCCCCGGCACCTTGGACGATGTCGATGCAGTGCGCGCCGTGCGCCTGGCGGGGGCAGAGCCGGTGGAGCTATGGCACGCAGATGAGGATCTGAAGAATGTCGACGCTGTGGTTGTGCCCGGCGGCTTTTCCTACGGCGATTACCTGCGCGCCGGCGCCATCGCCTCCATCGCTCCGGCGATGAAGTCCGTGGTTGCCGCCGCAGAGCGCGGCACCCCGGTGCTGGGCATCTGCAACGGTTTTCAGATTCTGCAGGAGGCCGGCCTGCTGCCCGGCGCCCTGACCCGCAACGAGGGGCTGCACTTCGTGTGCCGTGACGTGTACCTGGACGTGGAGAACACCTCCACTGCCTGGACTAACCAGTTTGCCGATGGGGCCAAGATCCTGGTTCCTTCCAAGCACGGCGAGGGCCGCTTCCAGGCCAGCGAGGAAACGCTGGAGCGTTTGGAGGGCGAAGGCCGAGTGGTGTTCCGCTACGCCGTGAACCACAACGGATCCCGTAACTCGATCGCCGGCGTGTGCAGCGAAAACGGCCGCGTCGTTGGCCTCATGCCACACCCGGAGCACGCCGTGGAAACGCTAACTGGTCCATCCTTGGATGGCTTGGGGCTGTTCCAGTCGGTCCTGTCCACGCTCGTTTCCTAACTTTTCTTCTTACAAGGAGCACCCGATCCCCATGATTCACAACGACACGGTCGCAGACGCTAAGGCCAACCCGGACCTGGAGCAGCCGTATCACGAGCTGGGCCTGAAGGACGACGAGTACGCGCGCATCAAGCAGCTGCTGGGCCGCCGCCCGACCGATGCCGAGCTGGCCATGTACTCCGTCATGTGGTCCGAGCACTGCTCGTACAAGTCCTCTAAGACGCACCTGCGTTACTTTGGTGAGACCACGACCGACGAAATGAAGTCCAAGATGCTCGCCGGCATCGGCGAGAACGCCGGCGTGATTGACATCGGCGACGGCCACGCCGTCACCTTCAAGGTTGAGTCCCACAACCACCCGTCCTACGTGGAGCCCTACCAGGGTGCGGCCACCGGTGTGGGTGGCATCGTCCGCGACATTATGGCGATGGGCGCACGCCCGGTGGCCGTGATGGACCAGCTGCGCTTCGGCCCGGCCGACCTGCCGGATACCCAACGTGTGCTGCCCGGCGTGGTCGCGGGTGTGGGCGGTTACGGCAACTCTTTGGGCTTGCCGAACATTGGCGGTGAAACTGTTTTTGACGCCACCTACGCGGGCAACCCCCTGGTCAATGCACTGTGCGTGGGCACTTTGAAGACCGAAGATCTAAAGCTGGCCTTCGCCTCCGGCAAGGGCAACCGAGTGATCCTTTTCGGCTCTCGCACGGGTCTGGACGGCATTGGCGGCGTTTCCGTGCTGGCTTCGGACACGTTCGAGGAAGGCGCGGAGCGCAAGCTGCCCGCCGTGCAGGTGGGTGACCCCTTCGCGGAGAAGGTGCTGATCGAGTGCTGCCTGGATCTATACCGCGCAGGCGTGGTGGTTGGTATTCAGGACCTCGGTGGAGCGGGCCTTTCCTGCGCTACTGCGGAGCTGGCATCCGCCGGTGACGGTGGCATGCACATCAACCTGGACAACGTGCACCTGCGCGCCGAGGGCATGACTGCCGCGGAGATTCTCTCTTCTGAGTCGCAGGAGCGCATGTGTGCGGTTGTGACCCCGGAGAACGTGGATGCGTTCATGGAGATCTGCCGCAAGTGGGACGTACTGGCCTCCGACATCGGCTGCGTGACCGACGGTGAACACCTCGTCATCGAGCACTGCGGCGAGGTTGTGGTGGATGCTTCTGCGCACACCATGGCAGAGGAAGGGCCGGTGTACGAGCGCCCCTACGAGCGCCCGGCAGAGCAGGACCAGCTGAACGAGCCCCGCGGCGTGGAACTGCCGGAAACCGCCCAGGAGGTCCGCGGCCAGATTCTGGACCTGGCGGCCTCCCCGGCACTGTGCTCCCGCGAGTTCATCACTGAGCAGTACGACCGCTACGTGCGTGGCAACACCGTTTCGGCTAAGGACGCGGACGCGGGCGTGCTGCGCATCGACGAGGAGACCGGTCGCGGCATTGCGGTATCCACCGATGCCTCCGGCCGTTACACCCGTCTGGATCCCCGCACCGGCGCGCAACTGGCGCTGGCTGAGGCTTTCCGCAACGTATCTGCCACGGGTGCCACCCCCGTCGCCGTTTCCAACTGCCTGAACTTCGGCTCCCCGGAGGACCCGGGTGTGATGTGGCAGTTCCGCGAGGCCGTCCACGGCTTGGCGGATGGTTGTAAGGAAATGAGCATCCCGGTGACCGGCGGCAACGTTTCCTTCTACAACCAAACCGGCGATACCGCCATCCTGCCGACCCCGGTTATCGCGGTGCTGGGCACCATCGACGACTGCGCCTGCCGCATCCCGCAGCAGCTGCCGCAGGCTGACCAGAAGCAGGAGCAATACCACCTGGTTCTGGTGGGCGCGGAGACCCGCGAGGAGCTCGGTGGCTCCATCTGGCAGCAGGTTGTCCACGACGAACTGGCTGGCCTGCCCCCGCAGGTGGATCTGTCTGTAGAGCAGCGCCTGGGTGCATTCATCACTTCCCAACGCGACCGGATCGTCGCCGCCCACGACCTTTCCGAAGGTGGGCTGTCGCAGGCCGTCGTGGAGCTGGCGATCCAGTCCGGTCGGGGAGTGGCCGTGAACCCGATGCTGAGCCAGCACGAGTCCGCCGCTGTGCAGGGCCGCACCCTGGCCCAGCAAGCAGCAGTTGGTCTGTTCTCTGAGACCGCCTCCCGCGTTCTGCTGGCAGTGCGCAGCGAGGACTACGGCGATCTGATGCGTGATCTGGCTGAGACTGGCCTGACCGGTGGTTGGATTGGCCTGACCGGCGTGAGCGATGCCGCCGACCAGCCGATCATCCGCTTCGGCTCTGGCGTGTACCCCACGCTGCCGTTCGGCGGGGAGGTCGAGCTCGACCCGGCGAAGCAGCACGCCGACGACTTCGACGTAGTTATCTCTTTGGACGAGGCCGAGACGGCCTGGAAGTCCACCCTGCCTGCACTGTTTAACCATGCGGCGGGTAATAACTCAGTGGTCTAAAAGGTGTAGAACATGCACAAGGGGACCCGCGGCCACCTGGCCGCGAGCCCCCTTTTTTCCTGTGTGCTACTCCACAAAGCGGAAGTCGCCGCTGCTGGGGCTAACCAGCGGTCGCGGCAGGAACTCCTTGCGCAGGTTACGCAGTGTAGAGGCGTGCTCCTCCAGGCGCTTATCCTCGCTGGTCACCGGCGTGAACTTGCGGGCCTGGAGCGGGTTACCGTCCAGATCCACAGCGATGTACGTCATGGAAGCGTGGATAGCCACCGGCAGCTTGCCCTTGCCCTCGCGCGGATCGCCAGCCCGCAGGTGCACCATCACCGTCATCGAGCGCTCGTCGGTGCGCACCAGGCGTGCGTCCACCTCCACCAGGTCGCCGATGTGCACCGGGCGGTAAAAACGAATTCCGCCAGCGTATACCGCGGTGGTGCGCTCGCCGGTCCACTGCATGGTGCAGGCCGTGGCGGCCTCGTCGATCCACTCCATCGCCGTGCCACCGTGCACGTTGCCGCCCCAGTTCACGTCCGTCGGCTTGGCCAAGAAGCGGTTCACCAGCTCCGGTGCAGTTGACTTGTCGGTGTAAGTCTGGCGCAGCATTTCTTCTTCGATGGCCTTGCGGAGCTGGATGCGGGACAGCGCCGCATCCTCTACACGCTTTTCCTCGTCCGTGGTCGGAACGTAGGCGGGGATCTGCTTGGACTTACCGTTTTCGTCCAGGGCCACGAAGATCACGAGGCAGTCGCAGGCACGGGTGAACACTCCCTCGCGCGGGTCTGCAGACAGCACCTCGTTCACGATGTGCATGGAGCTGCGGCCGGTGTAAGCGATACGGCTGCGAACCTCCACCATGTGGCCCGACGGAATCGGACGAGTGAAGTGAATGTGGCCCACGTAGGCGGTCACACAGTAGGACTGTGCCCAGCCCACAGCGCACGCGTAGGCAGCCTTATCGATCCACTCCAACACGCGGCCACCGTGCACGCCCATGGCGCCGGCCATCAGCACGTCCGTCGGTGCAGCCAGGAAGCGCAGCGTAACCTTCGGGCTGCGCTCCTGCGGAGCCTCCGCTGGGTTGCCAGGTGCGTTGTGCTCGTTGGGGGTGGTGTTTTCCGTGTTTTCCGCCACGTCGCTGCCTTCCTCTGCTGCTTGTGCTGCTCGTGCTGCTTCTTGTGTTTAGGGCTTTCGCTGCGCTTTCGCGTTCAACTTCCCAATACTAACGTGCCCCTTAGCTCTGTGTTTCATGGAGCACTACAATTTCTTCGCATGAAGCATTTACACGGCCCGGAACTATCCGCCGAAGCACGCCGCGCAGTCGCGCAGGTCGCGCCGTGGGTAAAGGAGCCAGAAGGCGAACCGCGCCCGCCGCGTGCCGAGGTAGCCGCTGCTGTCCGACTCTCGCTCGCTGTCCTCGAGGAGCTCGCTCCCGGTCATGCTGTCGAGGTCCGCGTGCCACCCTTCGCCGCCGTTCAGTGCGTCGCTGGCCTGGAGCACCGTCGTGGCACTCCGCCCAATGTTGTGCAGTGCGCGCCGATCACGTGGCTACGCCTAGTGGTGGGGCTTGAGGATCTTGCTAGTTCCGGCGCCGACACTTCCGGAACCCGTGCCTCCACTATCGCCGGGCACCTACCGTTGTTTCGGATCTGACGTAGATGCGTCGGGGGATAGGTATTCCTTTGGGGTTCGCGCGGGTCGGCTAGTAGAGTCGGCAGAGTGGCAAACATTCACGGCCAGAGAAACCAAGCAAAGGCAGAACCGTTGCTAAGCCCATTCGACGACCGGGGCGAAACCGAGCCCCGGGAGGAATGTGGCGTATTCGGGGTATGGGCACCGGGGGAGGACGTCTCCAAGCTGACGTACTACGGCCTGTACGCCCTGCAACACCGTGGCCAGGAGGCTGCGGGTATCGCGGTGGGGGACGGCGACCAGATTGTCGTGTTCAAGGATCTGGGTCTGGTTAGCCAGGTCTTTGACGAGCAGTCGCTGGAGGCCCTGAAGGGGCACATCGGCATGGGGCATAACCGCTACACGACCGCCGGTGGCAATAGCTGGGAGAACGCGCAGCCGATGTTCCGCATGGCCCCGGATGGCACCGACGTGGCGCTGGGGCACAACGGCAACCTGGTAAACCACCGGGAACTTACCCAGGAGGCCGCGCGACTGGGCCTCGTGGACCCCAAGGAAAACCCATCGGATTCGCTGGTGATGTGTGCGCTGTTGGCGGCGGCGACTCGCGAGGGGCACGGGGTGGAAGAAGCTGCGATGGAGCTATTCCCTAAGGTCAAGGGCGCCTTCTGTGTGTTGTTTACCGATGGCGATGCTTTGTACGCGGCTCGCGATCCGCACGGCGTACGTCCGCTGTCGATCGGCCAGCTGGCCGGTGGCGGCTGGGTCGTCGCTTCTGAAACCGCGGCGTTGGACATCGTTGGTGCTCGTTTCGTCCGCGACGTGGAGCCGGGTGAACTAGTCATCGTCGACGGCGATGGAGTGCGTTCCCGCCGCTTCGCCGAGACCACGCACAAGGGCTGTGTTTTCGAGTACGTCTACCTGGCCCGCCCGGATTCCGTTATCCGCGGCCGTTCCGTCAACGGCACTCGCCTGGAGATCGGCCGCAAGCTGGCCGAGGAAGCCCCGGCGGATGGCGACCTGGTGATCCCAGTGCCGGAGTCCGGCACACCGGCAGCGGTAGGGTACGCACAGGCCTCGCACATTCCCTTCGGCCAGGGCCTGATGAAGAATGCGTACGTGGGCCGCACCTTCATTCAGCCGTCGCAGACCATCCGCCAGCTGGGGATTCGCCTGAAGCTCAACCCGTTGCGCGAGGTCATCGAGGGCAAGCGTCTGGTCGTCGTCGACGATTCCATCGTCCGCGGTAACACCCAGCGTGCGCTGATTAAGATGCTGCGCGAGGCCGGGGCGAAGGAAGTACACGTTCGTATTGCCTCGCCGCCGGTGAAATGGCCGTGCTTCTACGGCATCGACTTCGCCTCGCCCACAGAGCTAATCGCGAATAACGTGGATCCCGAGGATCCAGTGGAAGGAATTCGCCAGGAGATTGATGCGGATTCGCTTGCGTTCGTTTCGACCGAGGCGATGATTGAGGCGTCACAACAAAACAGCGACGAGCTCTGCGCGGCGTGTTTTGACGGCGTGTTCCCGCTGGGTATGCCGAGCGACAATCCGAACGCGGCGTTGGTAGAAACGATGTTGAAGCAGCAGGCAAAGAATTAGAAGCAAGGATCCAAGGACAAGCCATGAGTGAGCACCCTGAGAACACCCCAAAGCAGGCAGCAGGCGCTTCGTACGCCGCTGCCGGTGTAGACATCGAAGCCGGCGATCGCGCGGTCGAGCTTTTCGCACCTCTAGCCAAGAAGGCCACTCGCCCCGAGGTGCGTGGCGGGCTCGGCGGCTTCGCTGGCCTGTTTGCCCTGGGTAAATACGAAAAGCCGCTGCTGGCCGCATCCTCTGACGGCGTGGGCACCAAGTTGGCCGTCGCCCAGGCGATGGACAAGCACGACACGATCGGGCGCGACCTGGTGGCAATGTGTGTGGATGACTTGGTGGTGTGCGGTGCTGAGCCGCTGTTTTTGCAGGATTACATCGCCATCGGCAAGGTGGTTCCGGAGCACGTGGCCAGCATCGTTTCCGGCATTGCGGAAGGTTGCGAGGAGGCCGGTTGTGCGCTGCTGGGCGGCGAGACCGCCGAGCACCCGGGCGTGATGGCACCGAACGAGTACGATGTCTCCGCCACCTCCGTCGGCGTGGTCGAAGAGGCGAACGTACTGGGGCCGGATCGCGTGCGGCCGGGCGACGTGGTGATCGCCATGGCCTCTTCCGGCCTGCACTCCAACGGCTACTCGCTCGCGCGCCACGTGCTGCTGGATACGAAAAAGCTGCCGCTGGACGGGCACATTGAGTCCCTCGGCCGCACGCTGGGGGAGGAGCTGCTGGAGCCTACCCGCATCTATGCCCTGGACTGCCTGAAGCTGGTCAGCGAGTGCGACGTGCACACCTTTGCCCACATCACCGGCGGAGGCCTGGCCGCTAACCTCGGTCGTGTGATCCCGGATGGATTGACCGCGGAGCTGGAACGTTCCACCTGGACCCCCGGCGCAATCTTCCGTTTGATCCAGGAGGAAGGCCAGGTTCCGCAGGAAGAGATGGAGAAGACCTTCAACATGGGTGTGGGCATGGTCGCCGTCGTCGCCGAGGACGATGCCGAGCGTGCGATGGCCATGCTGACCGCCCGCCACATCGATGCTTGGCGCTTGGGTGAGGTTCGCCCGGCGCAGGACGGCCAGTCCGGTGCAATCCTGAACGGCGAGTACCGCAGCCCCGTACAGGGCTAGTACCGCAGCCCCGTACAGGGCTAAAGCCAACTCCCCTCACATCGGGAGAACAAAACTCCCGCCCCCGCGCTTGTGAGAAGCGCCAGGGGGCGGGAGTTTTTAGTAGCCGGGCGGATTATTTGCGCGATCCGCCGGAGTATCCATCGTCGTAATCGTCGGCATACTCGTCGCTGTAGTCGTCGTACTCCGCAGCGTATTCGCTGTAGTCATCCTCGTACTCGTCGTACTCGCTATCGCCGCGGGAACCGGAGCCCCGGTTTTGCGACTGACCCGAGAGTTCCCTCTGCAGGCTCTCCAGATCCATCTCCGGAGCATTGTACTTCAACTGACGAGCAACCTTGGCTTGCTTTGCCTTGGCACGGCCGCGACCCATGGCCTGACCCCCTTGCGGTGTCCTCGAGTGGCGCGGGAGTTCGGCCACCCTTTTCGTTTACATGTTAAGTTTCTTCCTGCCCTACACCATAGCGGTTAGCAATCATTTTTTCCCAAAAGCCCCTCCTAAGACCATCGGACCGCGGGTGTTTTCGCCCCGATAAATCCTCTGCGACCTGCGCCGTCGAGGTGCAGCCGAGGGGGTCAAGTTAACGTGAGGGTTTTCTAATTTTTTCCGCGCATCCGGTTAATCGCCGCGCGTCCTGGTCGGATTGCGTCGGTCGCGGTGGCCTGCGCCAGGTCGCTCGGGTCGATCGATGCGTCGACCTCGTCGACGAGCAATGGCGGTACGTCGCTGTTTGTGGACGCCACCTTCTCCACCACATTCCGCTTCACCAAAGCCAGGGCGATGGGGCCATAGTCGCAGTCGTGCACGCTGGATCCGACCCGGCCGATAGCACGGCCCCCCGCAGTGAGTTCGGCGCCTACACCGGGCAGTCGGTTGGCGGACCCGTCGAGTTGTAGCATCACCAGTACGCGCGGGGATTTACCCAGGTTATGTACGCGAGAGACCGTTTCCTGCCCCCGGTAGCAGCCCTTGTTTAAGTGCACGGCGGCTTCAGTGGGGCCGGCGGAAACGTCATCCAGCTGGGTAGCGCCACTGATCCCCCTGCCGATAAAGATGGGAACTTCGTGGGGGATGGTGCGCTCGTCGGTATCTACGCCCAGAATCGGTAGGCGTGCCCGGATTCGAAATGCTTCGAAGGCCATGCGCCCGGTGGGCTGTGCGGAGCTGGCCAATTGATCCCATGCGCCGGTGAAGCTCTCTCGAGTAACCCATAGGTCCAGGCATTGAACGTCGCCGATAGTTTCAGTCCTCCACAGTTGGAGATCAAGATCGTCTGAAATTTCGATGTTCAGCTGGCTGGGGAGGGCGGCGGATGAGGTGGCGTCGATAGCAAAGAGCGAAGAATCCGCGGCGAGGTTCGTGCCTAGAACCGTGAGCCGTGCCCACGACAGGCGCTCGACCGTGACCTGCGACCAGAAGACCATTGTGGTGAGGTAATCCTCGAGTGCGTCGGCATGGGTGGCCGGGGTATCGAGGATCAGCGCGTCCTCGGTAGCGAGTATGCCGAAGAAGTGCTCGACGTGGCCCTTGACGTCGAGGATCAGGCCGAATGTAGCCTGGCCGGGATCGATAGCATTGACCTTCTGGGAGATCAGGTTGTTGAGCCAATCGCGGCGCTCCGGGCCAGAGATGCGGATGGCCACGCGATCCCAGAAATCCACCAGTCCGGGTTTGCCATCGCCAACTCGCGACTGCTCGGTGAGTGGACTGCCAAAATGCCAGGCGGTGGCACATTCCGGTCCGGGTGTGGCCTCCGTGCCAGAAAATGCGCTAGCAGAGGGGACATGGTCGAGGATCGGGCTGTGAGTCAGGTCAAACACGCCATCCATCGTAGGACGGGGTGGGGGTGGCTGGCCAGTAGCAGGCGCTGCAGGGCCGCTACATAGCTGGGATTAGGATGTGAGGCATGAGTAGTAGGGGAGCAGAGTTCGTGGTTGTCGACGTGCTAGACACAGACGCAGGCACAGGCGCAGGCGCTGGCAGCGCGGAACCACAGGTTCGGGACGTGACTGTGCCGATGATCTACGCCGACGACCTGGCGGCCGTGCGCGGCGACGGAGTGTTTGAGACCTTCATGCTGCGGGGTGGCAACGTCCGTAACCGGGAGCGCCATGCCACGCGCTTCATGAACAGCTCTGCAATGCTGGATCTGCCGGAGCCGGATCTAAAGCGGTGGTTCCGCGCCACCGACATCGCAGTGGCCAGCTTCGAGAGCAAGAACGGGGCGGGCCAGGAGGCCGCGCTGCGTTGGGTGTACTCGCGTGGGCGGGAATCGACCGGCCGGCCGACGGGCTGGGTGACTGTGGCGCCGGTCAGCGAACACGTGCTGCATGACCGCGCTCACGGAGTGCGAGTGATGACGGCCGAGCGCGGTTTCCGCATCGATCTTTCGGAACGCTCGCCGTGGGCGCTGATTGGCGCGAAGACACTGTCCTACGCCGCGAACATGGCGGCGCTACGCAGTGCGAAGGCGCGCGGGGTAGACGACGTGATCTTCCTCTCCGACGAAGGGCTGGTACTGGAAGGGCCAACCTCGACGGTCGTTGCCGCTGAGGTGAACCCGACGACGGGGGAGAAGAGGCTCATCACCCCGCCGCCCCACGTTGGCATTTTGAAGGGAACGTCGCAGGCTGCCCTGTTTAAGCTAGCGGAGCAGCGCGGATGGGAGACCGAAGAGCGCGTATTGCGGGTAAAGGATCTGCAGGCCGCCGCCGGTGTGTGGTTGGTCTCCTCTGTGCGCGTGCAGGCGCGCGTCACCGAGCTCGACGGCGCGGAGCTGCCCCGCCCGGAGGTCGCCGACGAGGTAGAGCAGATGGCCTGGGAAGCCGTGACTGGCTAGTGTACTAGCCGACCACGCGAGACAGCTGCGCAGACAGCCAGGGCACCATCTCGCCGTCGATCAGGCGCTCGTCGACCCAGCCGAGGTCGTTGTTTGGCATCAGGCCGTACAGGCGCTTGCCCGGCCCCAAGTTCGTCGGGCCGGTGGCCGTCGCCATTGTCGAGGCGCTTTCCAGTTGCCAGGCGCGCTCGTTCAGTGGGCTGCCGTACAGAATCTCCACCATGCCGTCGGAGTGGGTGAGGATCATCTCGATCTCATCCGCCTCGTTGATGCGCAGGAAGCCGGACTCGCGGCGGTCGGGGATCTCGGTCGGCTTACCGTCGTCATCCATGCGCCAGGTGCGGGAATCGTAGCGCAGGCGGTTTTCGCCATCGTGGGCGAAGATAACCTGCTGGCCGAAAGTGAACTCGTCCTCGCCGGGAGGTGCTGCCTGGCCCTGGCCACGCCACACGCCCACCAGTGGCAGCAGCGCCAGTAGCCCATCGTGCAGGTTGGGGCCCTTGCGCAGGTTGGCTGTGTCGTCAGGGATGGGCATGTCGCCGAATTCCGGCAGGTTCTTGTCGCTGGTCGCCTTGGACTGCTCGGCGGCCAGGTTAACCGCCTCGTTCGCATCGACCTTGAACTTCTTGTTTTCTTCTTCAGCCATGACCCTAAGCCTATAGGCTGGGTTGTTCTTCTTCACTCAAGGGTCGAGATCGTGGCGCCAGGTCGGACAGGCTGATCTTCGTATACACCTGCGAGTGTTCGACGAATACCGAACCTCCGGAAACGTAGATTCGCTCCGGGTCACCCCGCATAGGTAGGTTCTTGCCCGGGATGCTCAAACTAAAGGCGTCAATAATCCGATCTTCAATGGTTCCAGTTATTGCAGTCTCGTCTGTGACGTCGTTGGCCTTGATGTCCAGCCCATCGGGAGCAGAGAGGATCTTGGTCGGGGTGATCTTCATCGTGCCGGCAACGATGCGCAGCTTCACCTCTACCTTCGCCGGTTTGGCGAAGCCCTGGGGCTTGCCTTCGAAGATGGCCTCGGTTTCCCAACCGCCGCGGGGTGAGATGTCGTCTAGGTTCTGTATCTGCAGAGCGTCGATGCCCATTCGGTTGCCCAGTAGCACCCCGTCTAGCTGTAAGCGTGTAAACACCTTTCGCGCCGGGGCATCCTCGATCGTTCCATTGAATACGTCTTCCGCGGAGACCGTGACGTACTGCGCCGAGGTGTACACGCTCATTAGCCCGAAGCCTGGCACGTCGACGTCGCTTGCGGTGACGGTCACGGCCTGCATCTCGTGGCTCAGCGCTGCGCCGGTATAGGGAAAGCCTGCCACCTGCACCTTCGGGGGGTTGGCCAGGTTGGAATCAGCATAGAGAGCCTCGGAGATCTTGTGCTCAGTTCGCGCCGCGATAACGTTGTCGGCGATCACTGCAACCAGCAGCACCAACACCAGGGCGACCGCACTTCGAATTGCGATCTTCTTCACCTTGCCGGCCACCCTTCCTAAGCTTCCTCTGTTCCCTCCAGGCTACTAGGTGCCCTTGTTCTTTCTTTTAGACGCCACACGTCAGCCGTTTAAAACCCAGTGAAGCGTTAAAAAACCCGTTAAATCGACCCCACAGGAGTTCAAAGTGGGGGACAATCGGGGACATGGCTATTATCTACAACACGTTTGAAGACCTGTGGGAGCACACTGACGTGCTGGAGGGGGTCCACGAGGTGTTGCGAGAGGTCGCCGAGGCCGACGGTGTGGCGGCGATAAGCGAGATCTTCGTTCGAGGCATGGATGAGGACTTTGGACACAAACACGTGGTGGCGGTCAGCGAGGGGCGCGTGGTTGGTGTGCTGGCCGTCGACCCTGATCGCGTTATCGAATTGGCTGTAGCGCCGGAGATGCGCCACGGCGGAGTGGGCGTGGGGCTGTTCGAGGCACTGCGGGATCAGCTGGGTGTAAGCGGCGCGATTGATGTCTGGGCGCACGGCGATTCCGCTGGTGCGCAGCGCTTTGTGGAGTCGTTGGATGCCCGCCGCACCCGCGAACTATTGAAGATGTCTTTGGGTTGTCCGCCGGCGACGAAGGCTGCTAAGGCTATCGAGGTGGGTAGCGCCGAAGCCGACAAGCGCTGTGCGGAGCTGGGGATTGATGTGCTGACTTATAGCCAGTCCGTTGAACGGTTCGACACGGATTCCGTGGATGCCGAGTGGGTACGGGTGAATAATGAGGCCTTTGCCTGGCATCCGGAGCAGGGAGGTTGGGACGTGGAGAGGCTGCGTGCTGCCCGCGATACCAATTGGTTCGACCCGGATGGGGTGCTGATGCTGTGGGTGCGGGATCAGAAGTCCAGTGCAGAGCGTGTGGGCATCCCCGGCGCTGCAGATGGTGGCGAGGGGAATGATGAGGTGTTCCGACTGGCTGGTTTCCACTGGACGAAAATCCCGTTCGAGGAAAAGGAGAAGGAAGCCGGAGAGCGTACCGGTGAGGTGTACGTGGTGTGCCTTTCCGATGACGCGCGGGGGCGAGGGCTGGGACAGGCTATCACGCAACTGGGTATGAAGCTGTTGCTGGATAGCGGTTGTGGTTGCGTGGAGCTGTACGTGGAAGGCGATAACGCCCCGGCGGTATCCACCTATAAGCGCCTAGGCTTCGAGGTGGTTCACACCGACGTTGTCTATCGCGGATGTCTGTAGTCGCTTGCAGTGGGCTGCTTGTGGGCAGCCTCGCGCGGGGTGGGTTCCAGGGCGACCCTCTAACTAAGTAAACGGAAAGCGTGAGCTAAGGAGAGCTTAAGTTTTTTGAAGGTCTAGATGCGGCTATGAACTGGATTCTGCGCAAGATTTGGTAAACATCAGGTTAATTCGTGTCGATTTTCGTCACATGGGGGTAGTGGATAGGTGTGTTTCATGGCCAAACTCGCCACCTCATTCAGAGTTGGAAAAAGTACACTTCCTGCGGGGATTGCATTGTTCACTTTTTGTTCACTTACAGAACTCCTTAATTCAATAAGCGCCGATTAACTTTCTTGGTGACGCAAGATTAGCGCCGATGTCGATAACGTCGGGCTTTTCCTGTAAGACACTTTTTCTGTACTTCTGACAATTTTCGGAGGAAAACCTCGTGAAGTTCACCATGAAGCGCACCAGCGCCGCAGCTGCAACCCTGTTTGCTGGTTCCCTGATCTTGACCGGCTGCTCCAACGCTGACAACAACGACAACGGCGGTGGCGAAAGCACCCGTGAGATGGAGGAGGTCTCCGGCGAGCTGCGCGGTGAGGGCGCATCCTCTCAGGACAACGCCATCCAGAACGTCTTCGGCCCGGCATTCTCCAACACCGGCGCAACCCTGGCCTACACCGCTTCTGGTTCCGGCGACGGCCAGAAGAAGTTCATCGCTGGCCAGGCTGACTTTGCTGGTTCCGATTCCCCGCTGAAGGACGACCAGGTCGAGGACGCTAAGAAGCGCTGCGACGGCAACGACGCATGGCACCTGCCGATGGTTATCGGCCCGGTTGCTATCGCTTACCACCTGGAGGGTGTGGACACCCTGAACCTGTCCACCGAGACCATTGCCAAGATCTTCAAGGGCGAGATCAAGACGTGGGACGACGAGGCTATCAAGTCCGAGAACGAGGGCGTTGATCTGCCGTCGAAGCCGATCGATGTTGTTTACCGCTCTGACGAGTCCGGTACCTCCGACAACTTCCAGAAGTTCCTGGCCGCTTCCACCGACGGCGCGTGGGACTCCGAGGGCAAGAGCTTCCCGACCAAGGTTGGCACCGGTGCCCCGAAGTCCAAGGGTGTCGCTGACCAGGTTGCAGCTACCGACGGTGCAATCACCTACGTTGAGTCCGGCTACGCCGAGGAGCTCGACAAGGTTAACATCGCCAACATCGACTTCGGCTCCGGCCCGGTCGAGCTGAACAAGGAGAACATCAACAAGGCTCTGGGCGAGGCTGAGTTCAAGAGCGAGGGCAACGACCTGGTTGTTGACGCTGAGAAGCTGTACAGCATGGACGGCGAGGGTGAGTACCCGCTGGTTCTGACCACCTACGAGATCGTCTGCTCCGCTGGCTACGACGAGAACACCGCAAAGCTGGTTAAGAACTTCATGTACACCATCCTGGACAACCAGGGCGACGACCTGGCTGACCAGGGCTACATCCCGCTGGACGGCGAGTTCAAGAGCAAGCTGGAAGAGTCCGTCGACGCTCTGCAGTAGCATCAAGAGGCTCTGAACACCGGTTTTCCGCAGAGAAACCGTAGCTGCCCAAACAGACAGCAACGTAACCCCCGTTCGTTCATCGATCGGGGGTTGCGGTCTGATTGAGCCGGAAACAGTGACGCGAAACACTTTTCGCAATTATTCTCGTATCAAATAACGACCTTTTAAGGATCCCTCATGGCAAATGCCAATAAGGTTGAGGTCGCCAAGTCCGAAGTGGCAGAGGGCGACGCTCCTCAGCCGACGCAGGATCACCAGTTGGTAGACGACAACAGCCAGCGCTCCGGCGGTGGCCACGTCAAGCGCCCTGGCGATGTTGTGTTCGAAACGCTGGCAAAGACCTCCTCAATCCTGATCACCGTGATCATCGCGCTGATCGGCCTGTTCCTGATTCTGCAGGCAGTCCCCGCACTGAACCGCCTGCGCGACGGTATCTTCAGCTTCTTTACCTACGGTGAGCGCTGGAACACCAACTACACCAGTAACGATGGTGGCTGGATGCAGTTCGGTATCCCGAACCTGTTCTTTACCACCGTCCTGGTCTCCCTCGTTGCCTTGGTGCTAGCGATGCCAGTCGCCCTGGGCATCGCGATCTTCCTGTCTAACTACTGCCCGAAGTCGCTGGTCAAGCCGCTGGGCTTCATGGTCGACCTGCTGGCTGCAGTGCCCTCCATCGTGTTCGGTATCTGGGGTGCTTACGTCCTCGGCCCGGCACTGGGTGACTTCTTCGAGTGGCTGTCCGGCTGGGCTGGCGGATTCTTCCTCTTCAACTACCAGCAGGGTAGCTCCCCGCCGTTCTCCACCTCTCGAAACATCTTCACTGGTGGCATCGTCCTGGCAATCATGATTCTTCCCGTTATCGCTGCCACCACCCGCGAGGTCTTCGTGCAGACCCCGAAGGGTCACGTCGAGGCCGCTCTGGCACTGGGCGCCACCCGCTGGGAAGTTGTTCGCATGACAGTGCTGCCGTTCGGCCTGTCCGGCTACATTTCCGGTGCCATGCTGGGCCTCGGCCGTGCGCTGGGTGAGACCATGGCGCTGTACATGGTCATCGCTAGCTCCGCAGGATTCCGCGGCTCTCTGATGGACGGTGGTACGACCTTCGCAACCGCGATTGCCGCGGCTGCACCAGAGTTTAACGACGAGCTGAAGGCGGGTGCCTACATTTCCGCCGGCCTCGTGCTGTTCCTGTTGACCTTCTTGGTCAACGCTGCCGCCCGTGCCGTTGTGGCCAAGAAGTAGGAGACGAAAACAATGACTGATGCAGTAGCTGTAGATAACAAGAAGTCCTCTTCGTCCTCCAACCTCTTTACCCAGATCTCCGGCAAGCGTAAGGCTGCCGACAAGTTTGCCACCGTCATCATCTACCTGGCCATGATTCTGGCGCTGATCCCGCTGCTATGGGTTCTGTTCAAGGTGCTCAGCGAGGGTCTGCCTGCGATCTTGAGCCCCGACTGGTGGATGTACGACATGGTGGGACAGCCCCGTAACAAGGCCGGTGGTGGTGCAATTCACGCCATCATCGGTACCTTGATGCAAGTACTGGTCACCTCGGCACTCTCCATCCCGATTGGCGTGTTCACCGCTATTTACCTAGTGGAGTACTCCCGTGGCGACTTCCTCGGCAGGATCACAACCTTCATGGTTGACATCCTGACCGGTGTGCCCTCCATCGTTGCCGCCCTGTTCGTCTACGCAATGTGGATCACTACGTTCGGTTTCGATCGCTCCGGATTCGCCGTCTCGATCGCCCTGGTGCTGCTGATGGTTCCGATCATCGTGCGTAACGCGGAAGAGATGCTGCGCGTGGTTCCGATGGATCTGCGCGAGGCCTCCTACGCACTGGGTGTGCCGAAGTGGAAGACCATCGTCAAGATCGTTCTGCCGACCGCTCTGTCCGGCATCGTCACCGGTATCATGCTGGCTGTTGCCCGCGTGATGGGCGAGTCCGCGCCGGTGCTGATCCTGGTTGGTTCTACCACCAAGATCAACTGGAACCCGTTCGAAGGCGGTCAGCAGTCCCTGCCTCTGTACATGGTCGACCTGTACGGTGCCGGTAGTAACGAGTTCGTGCTGGAGCGCCTGTGGGGCTCCGCACTGACCCTGGTGCTACTGGTTGCAATCCTGATGATTGGCGCCCGCGTGATCTCGAAGCGCTACTCGGTGAAGGTCTAAGGCTTACCCCGAGCCTTCAGACCCCGCCGGGACCGAAACCCGAACAAAGCCTTTTCACTTGCACAGATCTACGGTCGCCCCACGACTAACTGGTGGCCACCCTAGGACCCTAGGAGAACAACACAATGGCTAAGCGCCTAGACCTCAACGACGTCAACATCTACTACGGCGACTTCCATGCCGTACAGAACGTCAACCTGCACATCCCGCCGAAGGCTGTGACCGCCTTCATCGGCCCGTCCGGCTGTGGTAAGTCCACCGTGCTGCGTACCCTGAACCGTATGCACGAGGTTATCCCCGGTGCCTACGTCAAGGGCGAGATCCTGCTCGACGGCGAAGACATCTACGGCTCCAAGATCGACCCGGTTGCTGTACGCAACACCATCGGCATGGTGTTCCAGAAGGCTAACCCGTTCCCGACGATGTCCATCGAAGAGAACGTTGTGGCCGGCCTGAAGCTGTCCGGTGAGACCAACAAGAAGAAGCTCCGCGAGGTTGCAGAGCGCGCACTGCGCGGCTCTAACCTGTGGGACGAAGTGAAGGATCGTCTGGACAAGCCGGGCGGCGGACTGTCCGGTGGTCAGCAGCAGCGTCTGTGCATCGCCCGCGCTATCGCGGTCGAGCCGGAAGTTCTGCTGATGGATGAGCCCTGCTCCGCACTGGATCCGATCTCCACCCTGGCAGTCGAAGACCTGATCCACGAGCTGAAGGAAGACTTCACCATCGTCATCGTGACGCACAACATGCAGCAGGCAGCACGTGTGTCCGACCAGACCGCCTTCTACTCTCTGGAAGCTACCGGCAAGCCCGGCAAGCTGGTCGAGGTTGGCCCGACTAAGCAGATCTTCGAAAACCCGCAGCAGAAGGAGACCGAGGACTACATCTCCGGTCGCTTCGGATAAAACTCTGGCCCTGCCCCGCCGGGCAGGTTCGAGGGCTAAAGAAAGTGTCTTAAAGGCAGGTTCGCGTTGCTCCTGCCAACCCACTAGCGGGGTTCCGGTTAATGCCGGGACCCCGCTTTTGGCGTCCAAAATAGAAAATAAACGGCATACTGGAAGCAGCAACGGGCACCGTGAACAGAAAGGAGCCACCATGTCTGGCCAAGACACTCCGGGAACCCTCCACGTCGTCGTGATGGGGGTCAGCGGAAGCGGCAAAACCACCCTTGCGCGCGCCATTGCCGAAAAAACCGGATGGCAGCTACAGGAAGCCGACGACCTGCACCCCGAGGGGGCGCTGGAGATCCTGCAAGACGGGCGGCTGCCGGACGAACAGGCGCGTCGCAGGTGGCTGGGAACGGTGCGTGATTGGATCGCGGACCAGGCCGCGCAGGGCAACAACACCGTCACGGCGTGCACCGCGCTGCGCATCGACCACCGTGAAATCCTGAATGGTGTCGGTGAAGCTGCGACCGTGTTTTACGTGCACCTTTACGGTACCGAGGACGTGCTCGCGCGCCGTATGAAAAACCGAGTGGGCGAAGCCGACATGCCACGCGATCTGCTGACCGCGCAGCTGGAAGACCTGCAACGCCTGACGCCGGGGGAGAAGGGCATCCAGCTGGACGTCGCCCGCACGCCCGAACAGCTGCTGGACGATGCTCTGAACGCCGCGATGTTCGCGCAGAAGGCCTACGGCAGCTAGCAGGCCCGCGGTTTAGAAGTCGAAATTCGTATCGTAGCGGTAGCGCAACTCGTCGAACTGCTCGCGGAAGCGCCGATGCAGCTCTTCGTCCTCCTGCTTGCGCTGGTACTCATCAGTGGTCAAGCCCGTGATGATGAAGACGATGCGATTCGCAATCTCCACCGCGTGATCCGAGTACCGCTCTAAGTAGCGCGACAGCAGCGTAAGATCCACCGCCTCGCGGACAGAATGAGGCCACTTGCGCTGGGTCGTTAGCTGGAACAGGTGGCGGTGGATGTCGTCGACCGCGTCGTCGTCCTCGATGAGCTTCAGTGCGTTCTGCACGTCGAGCTCGCGCAACAGATCCTGAATCTTCGCCGCCGAGTTATCGCACTGCCGCGCCATCTCTTCGATATAGGGCCGGATGGGCTCGGGGACAGCGTTTTCTGGATGACGCCGCCGCGCCACCTTCGCCACATGCACAGCAAGCGCGCCCATGCGGGTGAAATCCTCGACGATATGTTGGCCGGCAACCACCACGCGCAGATCCCTGGCCACGGGCGCCTCCAGGGCCAGTAGTTGGAAGGCATCCTTCACCGCAGTGAGGCGCAGATCCTCTAGTGTATCCACGCTGCTAAGAACCTTCTCTGCCAGTTCCAGATTGGCTTCCAGAAGGGAGCGGGTAGCGGAATTGAGTGCGGTACGCACGAAATCCGCCATAAGTGAAATGTCGTGCTTAAATTCCCGGAGCTGGTTTCGGTACACCCGTCGCATGTCAAGCCACTATAGTCCCCGGGGGCACGTGCTGCTGGGGCATGAACCCCCGCCATCTAGCCCCGAGTAAGTACCTTATCCACCACTGTTTTCAATATCAGCGCCGTCCGGCACTGTCGCGTCCTCCGGGTCGTCGAGCCAGCCCTCAGGCAGAGCCACCTTCGCTGGGGAACCCTGGCGCCCGCGGGCACCGTCGGCATCTTCCGCCAGGGCGGGGGAGTCCCACACCTCGCTCAGCGCGGCTTTCAGTTCCTCCAGGCTGCTCACGCGCGAGAGGCTGCGGCGTAGTTCACCACCGGCGGGGAAGCCTCGCAGGTACCACGTCATGTGCTTGCGCAGGTCGCGGCACGCCTTGTGCTCGCCGTCGTGGGCGGCCAGCAGCTCGGCGTGGCGCAGGATGATGTGTGCAACCTCGCCCAGGGTGGGCTGGTCAGGGATGGGCAGGCCGCGCAGTTCGGCGGATAGCTCCGCAAACAGCCATGGGCGGCCCAGGCAACCGCGACCGACGACCACGCCGTCGCAGCCGGTCTGCTCCATCATCGCGCGGGCATCCGTGGCCTTAAAGATGTCGCCATTGCCCAGCACAGGGATGCCGGTGTGGGCCAGGTGCTGCTTCAGCCGTGCGATTTCGTTCCAGTCCGCATGTCCGGAGTAGCGCTGAGCCGCAGTGCGGCCGTGTAGAGCCACCGCGGCTGCACCTTCTTCCACGGCGATTCGGCCGGCATCTAGGTGCGTGTGGTGTTCGTCATCGATACCTACGCGCATCTTCACGGTGACGGGAATGTCTGTGCCCTCGGTGGCCTTTACCGCAGCGGCCACAATGTTGCCGAAGAGCTTGCGCTTGTACGGTAGGGCGGATCCACCGCCGCGTCGGGTGACTTTAGGAACCGGGCAACCGAAATTCATGTCGATGTGGTCGGCCAGCCCCTCGTCCACGATCATCTTTGCTGCCTTGTAGGTGTACTCCGGGTCGGTGGTGTACAGCTGCAGGCTGCGGGGATCCTCGTCTGGGGCGAAGGTTGTCATGTGCAGGGTTTTTGGGTTGCGCTCGACTAGCGCTCGCGCCGTTACCATTTCGCAGACGTAAAGGCCGGCGACGGAGCCCATGCGCTCGCGTTCCTGCTCGCGGCACAGGCTACGGAAAGCCACGTTGGTCACGCCTGCCATCGGCGCGAGCACGACGGGGGAGTCGAGCTGCATCTTGCCGATCTGCAGCCCCTGGAAGCCTTGGTTGCCCTCTGCCGTGGTGGGGGTGGGGATTGCGGTGGTTGTAGTCACGAGCCCCATTGTCACACTGGGGAGGGGTGAATACCAAAGGGCGTCCATAAGAAAGAGTCGAAGTAGCAACAACGATTGTTCAACAATAGGGTGGAGAGTGAGGGCGAGCTACGTCACATTTATGTAGGCTGAGGAAATAAAGCGGAAAATCCGCGGTATAGCAATGGAGGAGGAACCGATGTCTGAGCGCATCGCCAACGAGTTCTACAGGTCCAAGGTCACTTCTGCCGAGGAAGCAGCGCAGTTTATCAACCACGGCGACAAGATCGGCATGTCCGGCTTTACCGGCGCGGGTTACCCCAAGGCTCTGCCCAGCGCCATCGCTGAGAAGGCCAAGGAGCTGCACGAACGCGGTGAGGACTTTCAGATCGACCTCTTCACCGGCGCCTCCACCGCACCGGACTGCGACGGCGTGCTGGCAGAGGCAGACGCAGTGCGCTACCGCACCCCCTACGCCTCCGATCCCGTGATGCGTAAGAAGATCAACGCCGGCGAGATCAAGTACCAGGACATCCACCTCTCCCACCTCGGCAAGCAGGTTGAAGAGGGCTTCTTCGGCCGCCTGGACGTGGCCGTAGTCGAGGCTGTGCGCATCGACGAAGCGGGTAACATCATCCCGTCCTCGGCCGTAGGCAACAACGTGGAGTACCTGAACTCCGCCCGTAAGGTCATCATCGAGGTCAACGAGTGGCAGTCCCTCGACCTGGAGGGTATGCACGACATATACAAGATCCAGGATCTGCCGAACCGCACCCCGATCCCGATCAACCGCCCCGGCGACCGGATTGGTACGTCGTACATCCCGGTGGATCAGAACAAGGTTGTGGCCGTTGTGATGACCAACGCCGAAGACCGCAACGCGCCGTTCAAGCCGACCGACGAGATCTCCGAGAAGATCGCCGGCCACTTCCTGGACCTATTGGAGGGCGAGGTTGAGGCCGGCCGTCTGGCATACGACAGCTACGTCATGCAGTCCGGTGTGGGCAACGTGCCGAACGCTGTGATGGCTGGCCTGCTGGATTCCAAGTTCGAGAGCATCCAGGCTTACACCGAGGTCATCCAGGACGGCATGCTGGACCTAATTGACAATGGCAAAATGACCGTTGCGTCCGCGACCTCTTTCGCACTGTCCCCGGACTACGCGAAGAAGATGAACGAAGAAGCTAAGCGCTACCGCGAGCACATCGTGCTGCGCCCGCAGCAGATCTCTAACCACCCGGAGGTTATCCGCCGCACTGGTTTGATCGCCTCCAACGGCATGATCGGCTGCGACATCTACGGCAACGTGAACTCCACCAACGTGGCGGGTTCGCGCATCATGAACGGCATCGGCGGCTCCGGCGACTTCACCCGCAACGCCTTCCTGTCTAGCTTTATCTCCCCGTCCACCGCGAAGGACGGCGCGATCTCCGCGGTTGTGCCGTTCGCCTCCCACGTGGACCACACAGAACACGACACGATGGTTGTAATCACCGAGTACGGCTACGCCGATCTGCGCGGTCTGGCTCCGCGCGACCGTGTGCCGAAGATCATCTCCATCGCCCACCCGGACTACCGTCCGCTGCTGGAGGAGTACTACGAGCGCGCCTGCGCTGCGGGTAACCACCTGCAAACTCCGCACGACTTGAAGACCGCCTTCAGCTTCCACATCAACCTGGAGGAAAAGGGGTCGATGAAGGGCTAGTTGCTCTGCTACAGGGCGCCCACGGGGGGCAATTTTCTGCTTCGCGCAAGCGTTAGATAGAATGCTCCCGTTGGGCCTTTAGCTCAGTTGGTAGAGCTACGGACTTTTAATCCGCAGGTCGTGGGTTCGAGCCCCACAGGGCCCACAGTGTTAACCACCCCGCTGCAGCGCGTTTATGGTGAATTCCATGGCGCACTGCGGCGGGGGTTTTTCGTTGATAGGGCGAAACGGGGATGGAACAAATCGGTACCGAAGGTTGTTGGAGCTGGCATGACAACTTTGTTTACCCCATTGGAACTTGGCCGTTTTACCTTGAACAACCGTGTGACCATGGCAGCGCTGACCCGCCAGCGGGCGGGCCACAGCGCCGTGCCGAACGAGCTGCACACGAAGTACTATTCCCAGCGTGCTAGCGCCGGATTGGTTGTTACGGAGGGGACCTTTCCTGCGTGGACGAACCGTGCATTTCCGGGCCAGGCAGGTATCGCAAATGAGGAGCAGGCGGCCGGCTGGAAGGACGTAGCCAACGCAGTGCATGATGCCGGCGGTGTGCTTTTCATGCAGATCATGCACGGTGGTCGCACTAGCCACCCGGACCTCATCGACGGAGCGCAGGCGGAAGCGCCCAGCGCATTGGACTGGGACGGCCAGGTTCGTGGCTTTGCCGGCAAGATGGATGCCCCGGTTCCACGGGCGTTGGAGGCTGACGAGTTCCCGCGCATCGTCGAGGAATTCCGCAGGGCCGCACGCCGAGCCATTGACGCAGGTGTCGATGGTGTGGAGGTGCATAACGCAAACGGATACTTGCTGCACGAGTTCTTGGCACCATCTGCCAACCAGCGAGAGGATGAATTCGGTGGCAGCCCCGAGAACCGCTGGCGCCTGCCGGAGATGGTGATTCGCGCGATAGCAGAGGAAATCGGCGCCGACCGCGTGGGAGTGCGTTTTTCGCCGGGCCACAACGTACAGGGAGTCATTGAAAACGACGAGGAGGACATGCTGGCCACGTACGGTGGCCTGCTGGATGCTCTTGCCCCTGTGAACCTGGCCTACGTGTCTTTCCTGCACGCACAGCCGGAAGGCGAGCTAATTGCGACCTTGGCGAACAAGGCCCGCGCCAACGGTGTGACCAAGGTTCTGATGAACGATGGGTTCGGCACCGTCACCACGAAGGAGGATGCGCAGCGCGAGCTGGCATTGGACTACGTGGATGCCGTGGTGGTGGGGCGCCAGCTGATCGCTAACCCGGACTTGGTGCGCCGGTGGCAAGAGGATCTGGCGCTGAACGAGCCAGATCAGGACACGTTCTATATGGGTGGCGAGCGCGGCTACACGGACTACCCAACGGCTGCGGACTAACACGTGTTCCATAGCGGGGTTAGTGGCTGACTTTGCCCACCTCACCGGGCGATTTGTCCTGCTGCTCGCCCCTGGTTTAAACTGTTCTAGCTGCTAAGGAAGTACAGCACTTAGCTGGCTTACTTTGTAGAGCTCCCATCGTCTAGAGGCCTAGGACCCCGCCCTTTCACGGCGGTAACACGGGTTCGAATCCCGTTGGGAGTACGGCCCTGTGGCGCAGTTGGTTAGCGCGCCGCCCTGTCACGGCGGAGGTCGCGGGTTCAAGTCCCGTCAGGGTCGCAAGGTCTTAAACTTTTCGGGTAGCCTTTCCGGTGTTTTCGCGCTGGGAAGGCTCTTTTCTTTTTGTTTTCTTTTTGACGCCCACATGTCCGTGTGTTTGACACTTCAACAGTGACGAGAAATCCCAGCAGAAGCGGTAGCTGAACAGCTGATTTGCCTAAGAAGTTTGTCACTGTGTAGAGTCTATTCTCGTGCAACGGACGGCTTAGACAAGTTGTTGTCTGGTCGTTTTATTTAGTTGCGCAGGCAAGATTGGCCCTGTGGCGCAGTTGGTTAGCGCGCCGCCCTGTCACGGCGGAGGTCGCGGGTTCAAGTCCCGTCAGGGTCGCTTCGATGTTCGAATCGGTTGCGATCGGGCAACGAAGGCCAGATAGCTCAGTTGGTAGAGCGTTCGCCTGAAAAGTGAAAGGTCGCCGGTTCGATCCCGGCTCTGGCCACATCTCAACCCCGGTAGCGTAAAGCTGCCGGGATTTTGCCGTTGGTGGGGAGGGGGCTGCGAGGCTACGTACACTGGGGGTAAGAGAAAAGTCGGGAAAGCCGACAAGTAAACCTACAAGGTAAACCTACGAGAGGTTTAACGAGGGAAGGAGCCCCAAGCACTATGCCAGGCGAAAAGAGCATCGTCCACGACCAAGCCCAGAGCCGCTTCGTCATCTATGTGGATGATCAGGAGGCCGGCTTTGCCGAGTACGTCCAGGAGGGAAGCGTGCGCGACTTCAACCACACTGTCGTTGATTCGAAGTTCCGCGGCCAGGGACTATCCAAGCCACTTATCAGCGAGGCACTGCTGGATACCAAGGAGGCCGGGCTAAAGGTAAAGGCCAGCTGCTCCGCCGTCGAGGCCTTCGTGGAGAAGAACCCGGACTTTAAGGAGCTGCTGGCCTAGCTGGCTGCACGCCTGCGTGCTGGAGAGTGCTGGGCGCGCTATGCGCCCTGTGAAGCACGCCTAGATGTTGTTCTGCATGTCGTCGACCCACTTGACAGCGTCTACGAGCGGGGTGTTCTGTTCGGGCTTACGCGGGCGAATCTTCGCCGGAATGCCCGTCAGAATGGAATGTGGGGGAGCATCCTTGGTCACCACCGCGTTGGCGCCGATGGCAGAGCCCTCACCGATGGTGATGGGGCCCAGGACCTTGGCGCCCGCGCCGATCATTACCCCGTTGCCGATGGTGGGGTGGCGCTTGCGTTGCACGAGCTCGGAACCGCCGAGAGTCACACCGTGGTAGAGCATTACGTCGTCGCCGATCTCCGCTGTCTCGCCGATGACCACACCCATGCCGTGATCGATAAAGAACCTGCGGCCGATAGTGGCGCCCGGGTGGATTTCAATACCGGTAAAAGCACGGGTCGCCTGACTAATAACGCGCGCGATGCCACGGTGCCCGCGCTCCCACAGTGCGTGGGAGACGCGGTGCGCCCAAATGGCGTGCAGGCCGGAATACACGATGGCGTTTTCTACGTCTCCGCGTGCCGCCGGGTCGTGCTCACGGGCATTGGCCAGGTCTTCGCGGATGCGTCCAAGAATGCTCAAAGGTGTGGTCTTTCGGTCGGTGGGGTAAAACGGCTAGAAAACTTTAGCAGCAACTATAACGAGAAGGCGCTGCCCCCTATTCCACCGCTAGGTGGAAAGGCGGTAGCGCCTACTTGCCTGCAGCTAACAGCTACTAGGCAGCCGCCACTAGGTTGCGGCCGACTGCCGGAGCGGAATTAGTCGCGCAGGTCGTCGAACAGCAGGGTGGAGACGTAGCGCTCGCCGAAGTCCGGAACGATAACGACGATGGTCTTGCCCTCGTTCTCGTCCTTCTTGGCCTCTTCCACGGCTGCCCAGACGGCCGCACCGGAGGAAATTCCGGACAGGATTCCCTCGGTAACTGCCAGCTCGCGGGCGGTCTTGGTAGCGTTCTCCAACGGAGCGTCGACCACTCGATCCAGGATGTCCTTGTTCAGGTTCTCCGGGAAGAAGTTGGTGCCCAGACCCTGGATCTTGTGTGGGCCGAAGCGGCCCTCGGTCAGCAGCGGGGAGTCGGCCGGCTCCACGCCGACGATCTCGATCTTCTCGTTCTTCTCCTTCAGGTACTTAGCCGCACCGGAGATGGTGCCGCCGGTGCCCACACCTGCAACGAAGATGTCTACCTCACCGTCGGTATCCTCCCAGACCTCCGGGCCGGTGGTGTTGTAGTGGATCTCCGGGTTAGCCGGGTTGGCAAACTGGCGTGCCAGGATGGCGTTGTCGGTGCTCTCTACAATCTCGTTGGCCTTGTCGACCGCACCCTGCATGCCGCCCGGGCCAGGGGTTAGTACCAGCTCTGCGCCCAGAGCGCGCAGCATGATGCGGCGCTCGTTGGACATGGTCTCCGGCATGGTCAGGATGACCTTGTAGCCCTTAGCCGCGCCGACCATTGCCAGCGCGATGCCGGTGTTACCGGAGGTAGCCTCGACGATGGTGCCGCCCGGCTGCAGGGTGCCATCCTTCTCGGCTGCCTCGATGATGGCCTTACCGATGCGATCCTTCACGGAGTTAGCCGGGTTAAAAGCCTCCAGCTTCAGCAGGACGGTGGCCTTCAGGCCCTCGCCGTATGCGCCCAGCTTAACCAGTGGAGTGCCACCGATGAGGTCAGTGATGTTGTTGTAGATCTTCGCCATAGGAGCGATCCTTTCGTTCTAGACTGATCGGTCTATACCGGGCAGTCTACACTTCTTCTGCGCGGGGCACCACTGCTCTTCTTGGGTTGTTCTTACTGGCCTTCTTATAGACGCCCTTTCGTCTCCGGGCTTTGCCAGATTCTCAGGCATAGAAGTGGGGGATTTGGTTCAATGGCAACCATGACTTCCGATAACCAGACTGATAACCAGACTTTCGAAAACATTCAGGTGGCCGTTAACGGTGCCGTCGCGACCATTACTCTGAACCGACCGAAGGCTCTGAATGCCCTCAATAGCGCCGTGTTGTCCGAGATCGTTCCGGCAGCAGAGACGCTGGACGCGGATCCGCAGGTCGGTGCCATCGTTATTACCGGCAGCGAGAAGGCTTTCGCTGCCGGTGCCGACATTAAGGAGATGAAGGACGAGACCTACCCCGCAGTCGCGGAGAAGCGCCTGTTCGGTGACTGGGAGAAACTGGCGCAGCTGAAGACCCCGTTGATCACCGCTGTCTCTGGCTTCGCGCTTGGTGGCGGCTGCGAGCTAGCAATGCTGGGCGACATTCTGCTGGCCAGCGAGACCGCAAAGTTCGGCCAGCCGGAGATCACCCTGGGCATCATCCCCGGCATGGGTGGTACTCAGCGCCTGACTCGCGCGGTGGGCAAGTACAAGGCTATGGATCTGATCCTTACCGGCCGCATGATGGACGCGGAGGAGGCCGAGCGCAGCGGTCTAGTTTCCCGCGTGCTGCCTGCAGAGGGCTTTGCCGACGAGGTGCAGAAGATTGCGGCGAAGGTGGCAGGCATGTCCCATGTAGCAACTGCTGCGGCTACCGAGATGGTGGACGAGGCGTATAGCACCACCCTGGAGGACGGCGTGGAGGCTGAGCGTCAGCAGTTCTGGCGCCTGTTTGATACCGCCGACCAAAAGGAAGGCATGGCCGCGTTCGTGGAGAAGCGCAAGCCGGAGTGGCAGCACCGCTAACCACGGGGCACAATTGCGAATATGTCACATTCCAAGCAAGTCAACCGCACCATCGACCTGTCTATCCACGACGTCTACAGGGTAGCCTCCGGCGAGACTTTCCTGCTGACGGATGAGGGGATGGTGGAGCCGACGGAGTCGCAGATCATTGAGGCCGAGCGGAAAGTGCTTCCCGATGGTCGGGTGTGGGCGCGGGTTGGCGTGAGGGCGTCCCAAAAAGAGCTAGAAGAGCTCTCCAAAGAGGGCGAGAAACCCCTTGCTTTCCAGGAAACCTACGTGTCGCAGCCAGATGAGGCGGGCGCGTTCGAGGTGAACTCGACGATGGAACTGCCGCTGGGAATGGGGACTATGGAAACCCACTTCGTCTACGCGGCCGTGGTGGAGGATGCAGCGGCCGCGCGGCAGGCTGAGTACGCGGATTCTCCGCAGACGGCGGTGGAGGCAACCTTGACTGCCGACGTTTCGGTGCCGCTGATTGCCGGAAGGCTAGAAAAACACCTCCTGAAGACTGCTGACACGACTGTTGATAACGGCCTCGCGCGCATCGTAAACCTCAGCGGAGCTTAGCCTGCATCGCTTAGTCATTTCTTAGGAAAATCCCTGGATTGAGCCTTTTGCGCCCAATTTCGGCTCCTTTTAACCCCGATAAGGTAGTGCGTTCGAGCGCCCGCTTTCCGACCAAAAAGCTAGGGGCAGTTTTGGGGGGTAGGTAGGGGGTGAACTATACTCCCTACTCACACGATGCCTTAGCTCCGTGCAATGGGGTAGGGCGCCACAGGTCAAGTTTGAGGAGTGAACCAGGTGGACCAGCAGCGGCAACGCGATGACGAAGACGTCATCATTTCTGCGCTGAATTCTCTAAAGAACGCGACCGGCATCCCGGTGACCATGTACGCCGCGAGCTCGGCGGATGGCAAGCTGCGGATAGCTAAGTGGGTGGGATTGCGCACCCCGGCGCTGCACAATCTGGAGATCACTCCAGGCGCAGGTGTCGGCGGGCGCGTGGTGACCACCCGGCGCCCTGTGGGCGTGTCGGATTACACCCGCGCAAAGTCCATCAGCCACGACTTCGACCGCCACATCCGCGACGAGGGCTTGCACTCCGTCGTCGCTGTACCGGTGATTGTGAAGCGCGAGGTCAGGGGAGTGCTCTACGCAGGTGTGCACTCGCGCGCTCGCATGGGCGACAAGGTGCTAGAAGAGGTCACTATGACCGCCCGTTGCCTGGAACAGGAGATCGCGGTCAACGAGGCGTTGCGTTCGAGCGAGTCTGGGCGCAGTGCGGGCGCAGGGGCTTCTACAAACAAACAGGTTCGATCGATGTCTGGCGCGGAATGGGAACAGGTACGCGCTACCCACAGCAAGCTGCGCATGCTGGCTAACCGTGTGGAAGACGACGAGTTGCGCCGCGACTTGGAGGTTCTGTGTGACCAGATGGTTTCTCCGGTGCGCGTGAAGCAGACCACCAAACTTTCGGCGCGTGAGCTGGACGTGTTGGCCTGCGTGGCGCTGGGTCACACCAACGTGGAGGCTGCCGCAGAGATGGGCATCGGCGCTGAAACGGTCAAGAGCTACCTGCGCTCTGTCATGCGCAAGCTCGGCGCGCACACTCGTTACGAGGCCGTAAACGCCGCCCGCCGCATTGGCGCTCTTCCGTGACCGGCACGGTGTAATCGGCAGGGGGGTGCGACCAAGTAGTTTGAGCTCTACTAAAACGCTCCGCAATGCGCGGGGCGATTTTTTTATAGGCTAGTTGGCGTGAAAGACAGCTTCGTAGTGACCGGTGGAACCAGGCTGCAGGGCGCCATCAAGGTGTCCGGCGCGAAAAACAGTGTGCTTAAGCTCATGTCAGCTGCACTTTTGGCGCCTGGAACCACAACGTTAACCAACTGCCCCGAGATCGCCGATGTGCCATATATGGCGGAGGTGTTGCGCGGTCTGGGCTGCGAGGTGGAGCTTACTGGCGACGTCGTGCGCATCACCACCCCGGAAGAGATTGAATACAACGCGGACTTCGAGGCCGTGCGGCAGTTCCGTGCATCTGTAGCTGTGCTGGGGCCGCTGACTTCTCGCTGTCACAAGGCGCGGGTTGCTCTTCCTGGTGGAGACGCCATCGGCTCCCGCCCCCTCGATATGCACCAATCGGGCCTAGAGCTGTTGGGTGCAACGACCAAGATTGAACACGGTTGCCTGGTGGCCGAGGCCGACGAGCTCCGTGGCGCGCAGATCAAGTTGGACTTCCCCTCGGTGGGTGCGACGGAGAACATTCTGACTGCCGCAGTCCTGGCGGAGGGCACCACTACGTTGGATAACGCGGCGCGCGAGCCGGAAATCGTGGATCTATGCAACATGCTGGTGCAAATGGGCGCGAAGATTACTGGTGCTGGTTCCAACACGATCACCGTCGAGGGGGTACAGCGGCTGAATCCCGTGGACCACGAGGTAGTCGGTGACCGCATTGTTGCCGGCACTTGGGCGTATGCGGCGGCGATGACGCAGGGTGACATCACGGTCGGTGGCATTGAGCCGCAGCACCTGCACCTGGTGCTGGAGAAGCTGAAGCTGGCGGGTGCACACGTGGAGACTTACCCGACTGGATTTCGCGTGATGCAGACCGAGCGCCCGAAGGCTGTCGATTACCAGACCCTGCCTTTCCCTGGGTTCCCGACGGACCTGCAGCCGATGGCGATTGCACTGTGCACAGTGAGCGAGGGGATGAGTGTTATTACTGAGAACATCTTCGAGTCTCGCTTCCGCTTCGTTGACGAGATGATGCGCCTGGGCGCCGACGCCAGCATTGACGGCCACCACGTAGTGATTCGCGGTAGGGATCAGCTTTCCTCTGCCCCAGTCTGGAGCTCCGATATTCGCGCTGGCGCTGGCCTAGTGCTGGCTGGCTTGGTGGCCGATGGCAAGACAGAGGTGCACGACGTCTACCACATTGATCGTGGGTACCCGGAGTTCCCGGAACAGCTGCGCTCGTTGGGCGCCGAGGTAGAGCGGGTGCAGCGTTAGAGCGCATGTGCGCGCTGTGCATTTAGGTGCATAGATAGCGCGCTGAAAAACCTGCTTTGACCTGTGTGTTTGTGTTTGGTGTGGGGTGTGTGTACATTTATTCGAGTCAGCGCGACACGGCGCGGTGAGTTTTAGACTTGCTGCTTGCTTTGGAAGGCGTGTCTGGCCAATCATTTTAAAGCTGTAAAAACAGTCCTGGTTGTATGCGAGTGCAGCGGGTTGTTTACCGGGAATTTGCTTTTTGTTCACGGTTGCTTTACACTCGTAATCCGTCGCAACGTGGTCGCCACTGTCTGTGTGGTGTGACTGGTTGTGTGCGTAGGTTGTTTGAGAACTCAATAGCGTGATGAACCAAGTTTAGATACTTTGTTGACCAACCTTTGTGTTGATTCTGATGCATTGTATGTCTTTTAGGCTTTGTGACTTGTTTTCAGCTTCTCATTGGCTCGCATGGATTGTGGGTTGATGGTGGTTACGCCAGCGTGGGGTTAACGTTCCCATGTTATGTGAATGTGCGTATCCCAGCAGATGCCTGTTTTGTGGGTGTTGGTTGGGCTGATGGAAGAGTTTGGAAGTTTGTGGATGTATGTTGTGTCTGATCGATAGTCGGCGACTGTAGTGGTTGTTGGTGTTGGTTGATGTGATTTATTTATCCTTTTTTCAATTCTTTTGTCAGTAATTTTGTTTTTTGTTTGCCTGGTTTTCAGGCTCACCATGTGTCTGATGGCATTTTTTATGGAGAGTTTGATCCTGGCTCAGGACGAACGCTGGCGGCGTGCTTAACACATGCAAGTCGAACGGAAAGGCCTCTGCTTGCAGAGGTACTCGAGTGGCGAACGGGTGAGTAACACGTGGGTGATCTGCCTTGCACTTCGGGATAAGCCTGGGAAACTGGGTCTAATACCGGATAGGACCATGCTTTAGTGTGTGTGGTGGAAAGTTTTTCGGTGCGAGATGAGCCCGCGGCCTATCAGCTTGTTGGTGGGGTAATGGCCTACCAAGGCGACGACGGGTAGCCGGCCTGAGAGGGTGTACGGCCACATTGGGACTGAGACACGGCCCAGACTCCTACGGGAGGCAGCAGTGGGGAATATTGCACAATGGGCGCAAGCCTGATGCAGCGACGCCGCGTGGGGGATGAAGGCCTTCGGGTTGTAAACTCCTTTCGCTAGGGAAGAAGCCTTTTGGGTGACGGTACCTGGATAAGAAGCACCGGCTAACTACGTGCCAGCAGCCGCGGTAATACGTAGGGTGCGAGCGTTGTCCGGAATTACTGGGCGTAAAGAGCTCGTAGGTGGTTTGTCGCGTCGTCTGTGAAATCCCGGGGCTTAACTTCGGGCGTGCAGGCGATACGGGCATAACTAGAGTGCTGTAGGGGAGACTGGAATTCCTGGTGTAGCGGTGAAATGCGCAGATATCAGGAGGAACACCGATGGCGAAGGCAGGTCTCTGGGCAGTTACTGACGCTGAGGAGCGAAAGCATGGGTAGCGAACAGGATTAGATACCCTGGTAGTCCATGCCGTAAACGGTGGGCGCTAGGTGTGGGGGTTTTATTTACGATTCCTGTGCCGTAGCTAACGCATTAAGCGCCCCGCCTGGGGAGTACGGCCGCAAGGCTAAAACTCAAAGGAATTGACGGGGGCCCGCACAAGCGGCGGAGCATGTGGATTAATTCGATGCAACGCGAAGAACCTTACCTGGGCTTGACATACACTGGATCGCTGCAGAGATGTAGTTTCCCTTTGTGGCTGGTGTACAGGTGGTGCATGGTTGTCGTCAGCTCGTGTCGTGAGATGTTGGGTTAAGTCCCGCAACGAGCGCAACCCTTGTCTTGTGTTGCCAGCACGTTATGGTGGGGACTCGCGAGAGACTGCCGGGGTTAACTCGGAGGAAGGTGGGGATGACGTCAAATCATCATGCCCCTTATGTCCAGGGCTTCACACATGCTACAATGGTCGGTACAGTGGGTTGCGATACCGTGAGGTGGAGCTAATCCCTTAAAGCCGGTCTCAGTTCGGATTGGAGTCTGCAACTCGACTCCATGAAGTCGGAGTCGCTAGTAATCGCAGATCAGCAATGCTGCGGTGAATACGTTCCCGGGCCTTGTACACACCGCCCGTCACGTCATGAAAGTTGGTAACACCCGAAGCCAGTGGCCCAAACTTGTTAGGGAGCTGTCGAAGGTGGGATTGGCGATTGGGACGAAGTCGTAACAAGGTAGCCGTACCGGAAGGTGCGGCTGGATCACCTCCTTTCTAAGGAGTTTTTATATTTTTGTTTTTGTTTCTGGGTGAATAGGTAACCGGTTCAGCCATTTTGTTGTGGTTGTTGGTTGTTGGATTTGTTGCATTGTTTGTGGTGTGCGTGTGTTGGGGTTGGCACTGTTTTTGTGGGGTTGGGTTGATGAAGTGTGTGTTTGGTTTGTCATGGCTGTTGGGTGTCTGGGGCAATCTTTTGTTCCTGTGTGTGGATGCGTGTGATGGCATGCGGCGTTGTGTGTTGTGTGTTGTTGTGGGTGTTCAGTGTTGTTTGAGAACTGTATAGTGGACGCGAGTATCTTCTTTTTTGTGATTTTTGTTTGAAATCATTATGTTCACGCGCTGATGGCTTGCAATGTTTGTGTTGTGGGTTGTTGGTGTGTGGGTGTCTTAGTGTTTTGTGTTGTCTGTGAAGGGCGCACGGTGGATGCCTTGGGCATGATAAGCCGATGAAGGACGTGGAAGGCCGCGATAGTCCTCGGGGAGTTGTCAATCGAGCGTTGATCCGAGGGTGTCCGAATGGGGAAACCTGGCCACAGTTGTGTGTGGTCGCTGCATGGATGAATTCATAGTTTGTGTGGTGGTAACGCGGGGAAGTGAAACATCTTAGTACCCGTAGGAGAAGAAAATAATAATGATTCTGCTAGTAGCGGCGAGCGAACGTGGATTGTTGGCTAAACTGCATGCGTGTGATACCTGGCAGGGGTTGCGTGTGTGGGGTTGTGGGGTTGTGTTGTGCGGTGCTGCCATGCCGTGCCTTGGTGCCATGTGTTAGCGGAAGTGGTTTGGAATGGCCTGCCGTAGACGGTGAGAGTCCGGTACGTGAAAGCATGTGGTGTTGGGGTTGATGTGATACCCGAGTAGCAGCGGGCTCGTGGAATCTGCTGTGAATCTGCCGGGACCGCCCGGTAAGCCTGAATACTTATTGTGACCGATAGTGTATGAGTACCGTGAGGGAATGGTGAAAAGTACCCCGGGAGGGGAGTGAAATAGTACCTGAAACCGTGTGCCTACAAGCCGTCAGAGCCTTTTGGGTGATGGCGTGCCTTTTGAAGAATGAGCCTGCGAGTCAGCGGCATGTCGCGAGGTTAACCCGTTGTGTGGGGTAGCCGTAGGGAAACCGAATCCTAATGAGGGTGTTGTGAGTGGCGTGTCCTGGACCCGAAGCGGGGTGATCTACCCATGGCCAGTGTGAAGCAGCTGTAAGAGGCTGTGGAGGCGCGAACCCACTTAGGTTGAAAACTGAGGGGATGAGTTGTGGGTAGGGGTGAAAGGCCAATCAAACTCCGTGATAGCTGGTTCTCCCCGAAATGCATTTAGGTGCAGCGTCGTGTGTTTCTTGCCGGAGGTAGAGCTACTGGTTGGTTGAGCGGGACTATCATCTTAGCGACGTCAGCCAAACTCCGAATGCCGGTAAGTCAGAGCGCGGCAGTGAGACTGCGGGGGATAAGCTTCGTTAGTCGAGAGGGAAACAGCCCAGATCGCCGGTTAAGGCCCCTAAGAGTGTGCTAAGTGGAAAAGGATGTGGGATCGCGAAGACAGCCAGGAGGTTGGCTTAGAAGCAGCCATCCTTGAAAGAGTGCGTAATAGCTCACTGGTCGAGTGGTTCTGCGCCGACAATGTAGTGGGGCTCAAGTACACCGCCGAAACCGCGGAACTCAACTTTGTTGGGTTGGTAGGGGAGCGTCGTGTGGTCGTTGAAGCTGCCGGGTGACCGTGTGGTGGAGGTTATGCGAGTGAGAATGCAGGCATGAGTAGCGAATGATGCGTGTGAAACGTATCCGCCGGATGACTAAGGGTTCCTGGGTCAAGCTAATCTTCCCAGGGTGAGTCGGGTCCTAAGGCGAGGCCGACAGGCGTAGTCGATGGTTAACGGGTTGATATTCCCGTACCCGTGTGTGTGCGACCAATGGTGAATCAGTGATACTAACCGCCCTGAAGCGTGTCATGTGCACTTTGTGTGTGTGGTGTGTGGATGCGTGGGACCTGATCTGGTAGTAGCCAAGCGATGGGGTGACGCAGGAAGGTAGCCAAGCCACTTATTGGATTGTGGTGTAAGCGTGTGGCCCGCAGGGATTGGTAAATCCGTCCTGCATATGGGTGAGGCGTGATGCGTACCCGTTGTGGGGATGTTGGTGATCCTATGCTGTCGAGAAAAGCCTCTAGTGAGTGCATGTACGGCCCGTACCGTAAACCGACACAGGTGGTCAGGTAGAGAATACTAAGGCGTTCGGGTGAACTGTGGTTAAGGAATTCGGCAAAATGGCCCCGTAACTTCGGGAGAAGGGGTGCCACTACTGGTGAACGACGTGTTGAGCTGGTGGTGGTCGCAGAGAATAGAGGGAAGCGACTGTTTACTAAAAACACAGGTCCGTGCGAAGACTGTAAGTCGATGTATACGGACTGACGCCTGCCCGGTGCTGGAAGGTTAAGAGGACCTGTTAGATCTTTGTGGTCGAAGCGGAGAATTTAAGCCCCAGTAAACGGCGGTGGTAACTATAACCATCCTAAGGTAGCGAAATTCCTTGTCGGGTAAGTTCCGACCTGCACGAATGGCGTAACGACTTCCCTGCTGTCTCAACCACAGGCCCGGTGAAATTGCAGTACGAGTAAAGATGCTCGTTACGCGCGGCAGGACGAAAAGACCCCGGGACCTTCACTATAGCTTGGTATTGGTGTTCGGTTCGGTTTGTGTAGGATAGGTGGGAGACTGTGAAGTAGCTACGCTAGTGGTTGTGGAGTCGTTGGTGAAATACCACTCTGATCGGATTGGGCATCTGAACCTCGGCCCGTGATCCGGGTTAGGGACAGTGCCTGGTGGGTAGTTTAACTGGGGCGGTTGCCTCCCAAAGTGTAACGGAGGCGCCCAAAGGTTCCCTCAGCCTGGTTGGCAATCAGGTGTTGAGTGTAAGTGCACAAGGGAGCTTGACTGTGAGACTGACAGGTCGAGCAGGTACGAAAGTAGGGACTAGTGATCCGGCACCGGCTTGTGGAAGCGGTGTCGCTCAACGGATAAAAGGTACCCCGGGGATAACAGGCTGATCTTCCCCAAGAGTCCATATCGACGGGATGGTTTGGCACCTCGATGTCGGCTCGTCGCATCCTGGGGCTGGAGTAGGTCCCAAGGGTTGGGCTGTTCGCCCATTAAAGCGGCACGCGAGCTGGGTTTAGAACGTCGTGAGACAGTTCGGTCTCTATCCGCCGTGCGCGTTGAAACTTGTAGAAGGCTGTCCCTAGTACGAGAGGACCGGGACGGACATACCTCTGGTGGGCCAGTTGTCACGCCCGTGGCATGGCTGGTTGGCTACGTATGGGAGGGATAACCGCTGAAAGCATCTAAGCGGGAAGCCTGTTCTGAGATGAGGTTTCTTTTGAGGTTCCCTATAGATTATGGGGTTGATAGGCCGGATCTGGAAGTCATGTGAGTGATGGAGGTGACCGGTACTAATTGGCCGATGTTCAACACAATTTGTTTGTTGCTGAGATTGTGGTTTCTTGTCGCAAATTGTTGTGTGCTCGCGTCTGTTATGCAGTGTCTGGAACGGCACGACACACCAGTAAACCCCTTGGGTTTGGGTTTGGTTGGGTGTGTGTTTTGTTCTGATTGTGGTTTGTCGGTGGTTGTTAGCGGTGGGGTCACGCCCGGTCCCGTTCCGAACCCGGAAGCTAAGCCTACCTGCGCTGATGGTACTGCACCTGGGAGGGTGTGGGAGAGTAAGTCACCGCCGGCATTAAAACTAAATGATTGAGGGAGTGTGTGCAGCCTGTGTGGTTGTGCATGCTCCCCCTTTTTTTTATGCCTGAATACCGGGGGAGTCTCGACTGCACAGTAGTCGTGGTTTGTTAGGGCGCCGGTGTGTCGTGGTGTCTGCGTTGTAGAGGCCGGAGGCTGCCTCAGAGGATCCTTCGATCTTCTGGGAGGAGCCCTGGCTTGTGGTCTTTATGCCGCTGAATATGAGGCTACACGTATTCTCTAAACAGTTACGCGCACTAGGTAAAATGGTGGTGAGTCGTTTAGACGATGAATATGGAGGCGAAGGGCTCATGATCTCGCAAAAGAATTCAGTATCTGGGGCCGGTATGGCGGAGGACAGCGCCGCTCGCGCCGTAGACCTACAGCGCATCTACGGTCAGGGGGAAACGGAAGTCAGAGCTGTCGACGGAATCTCCATCGACTTCCTGGCTGGCCAGTTCACCGCAATCATGGGTCCCAGTGGCTCCGGCAAGTCCACCCTCATGCATTGCATGGCAGGTCTCGACTCCATCTCCAAAGGCAAGGCCTATATCGGCGAAACGGATATTTCTACCCTTAACGACAAGCAGGTGACTGCCCTGCGCCGCGATCGTCTGGGCTTTATCTTCCAGTCTTTCAACCTCGTTCCTACGCTGACAGCCAAGGAAAACATCACGCTGCCACTGGACATCGCCGGCCGCAAGGTAAATCAGGACTGGTTCGACGAGGTTGTCGTTCGCCTCGGGCTCAAGGACCGTCTGAACCACCGCCCGTCCGAGCTTTCCGGAGGCCAGCAGCAGCGCGTGGCCTGCGCCCGTGCCTTGGTCTCGCAGCCCGACATCATTTTTGGCGATGAGCCTACCGGCAACCTGGATTCCAATAGCTCCGCAGAAGTGCTTACGATTCTGCGCAACGCGGTGGACAAGGACCACCAGACCGTAGTAATTGTCACCCACGACCCGAAAGCTGCATCCTATGCGGACCGGGTTGTATTTCTCGCCGACGGTCAAATCGCCGACGAGCTCGATAAGCCCGATGTCGAGGCCATCCTCGGTGTCATGGGCAAACTAGAGGAGCACTAGTCATGCCTAGCGCCACCCGAATTTCCACAGACGGCGGCACCCAATCCGTCCCAAGGCCCGTCCCCAGGCGCCAGAAGACAGGCAAATCCAGCAGCAGCCACGCCCGCGCAGTCGCCAGGGTTTCCTACCGCAGCGTGCTGGCCAACAAGGTTCGTTTTCTACTTACGATTATTGCCGTGGTGCTGGGGACTGCCTTTATAGCCGGTTCCTTCATGTTCACAGACATGATGCAGAAATCCTTTAATGGAGTATTCAGTAACGTCTATTCCTCCGTGGACGTCGAGGTTTCCCAGAAGGATCCGACTAAGCCGATCACCCCAGCGACCAAAGAGAAGCTGGAGCAGAACAAGGACGTCAAGGGCATCGCCATGGGGTCGGAAACCACTGCAGTGATCGTTAAGGATGGCAAACAGCTCAGCACTGGCGGTGCTCCGTCAGTGGTATTACCTAACGACTCCAGCGAAAATGCACCTGGCCCATCCGTCGCCATCGTCGAGGGCCATGCTCCGAAGGGTAAAGAGGAGGCGATGATAAACGTCGATGCCGCTGAGAAGCACGGCGTGGGAATTGGCGATGAGATCCAAGCCATCGACGTCCGCGATAGCCACAAGTACACGATCGTTGGATTCTTCCAGACCGACTTTGCCGTGGGCGGCTACCTGGGTGTGGGACTTGATCCGCAGGTGTACATGGATAACTACACCAACGGCACTATCCCCGGAGGCTACTGGCTGTCCGCTCGTGATGGTGTTTCCCAGGAAGAGCTCAAGAGCTCCGTAGAGAAGCAATTTCCCGAATACAAGGTCGTCACCGGCGACTCGATTGTAGAGAAGGCGTCGAAGGAGGTCGAGGAGGGGCTAAGTTTCATTAACTACTTCCTGCTTGCCTTCGCCCTGGTCAGCCTGTTGGTTGGTGCGTTTATTATTGCTAACACCTTCTCGATGGTCGTCGCCCAGCGCATGCGTGAGTTCGCACTGCTGCGCTCCCTCGGCGCGTCTCGTGGCCAACTCACAACCTCCGTGGTGTTCGAAGCTGTTCTTGTCGGCATCGTCGGCTCGATCTTGGGAATCTTCGCTGGTATGGGGCTTTCCAAAGGGATCTTCGCCATCATGGACATGGCCGGATTCGGCCTGCCGAGCTCCGGACTGAGCTTGACCCCGCAAGCGATCATCCTGCCGCTGATTATCGGCGTGCTCATCACCGTCATGTCCGCGTGGGCTCCCGCCCTCCGCGCTGGCCGTGTACACCCCGTCGAGGCTATGCGCTCCGGCGATGTCTCTAGCTCGTCGTCGCTGAAGCTACGCACCATCGCAGGTGCTTTTGTGTTCCTTCTAGGTGCCGCCGCCGCGATTGCCGCCCTGATTCTTAAGGACGCCGAAACGAGCACCCGTGTCTCCATTCTGGGCATCGGAACCCTGTTGGTGATCGTCGGCACTTTCCTGGTCTCCCCGGCGCTGTCGATTCCAGTTGTCCCCGCACTGGGGCGCGTCCTCGGTGCGCCTTTCGGAGCGGTTGGAAAGTTGGCGGCCACAAACTCGCAGAGGAACCCACGGCGCACCGCAACAACAGCATTTGCCCTGACTTTGGGCGTGGCACTCGTAGCCGCGTTCGGCATGGTCGGTGCGACCATGAAAAACGCCATGGAAGACTTGATCGGCGATACGGTGAAATCCGACCTGGTGGTCAGTGGACCGCAAAACCAGGGCTTCCCGCTACCCGCGGGAGCGGAAAAGGCCGTGAACGAGGCCGACGGCGTGGGCGTCAGCTCTACGCTGGGTCTGGTGCCGGTCAGTGTGGGGAAGCCCATGAACGACAGCAGTGTCACATATACGGGCATGTTCGCCTTCTACTACAAGGGCGAGCTGAACAAATCCCTGGGACTGCGTTCTTTGGGGGAGGAGCTGAAGACTGATGAGCCGGGCTTCTATGCCTCCGAAGGCAAAGCCAAAGAAATGAAGTGGAAGGTCGGCGACGAAGTTCCGATCTACCGCGTTGGCCAGTCCAAGATGGGCAGCATCAAGCTGTTGGGAATATACACTGAGCCGATCCAGCCGCAGACGCTGCTGAACCAAGCCGCGCTGAAGCCTTACCTCGGGCCGGGCAAGCCTCTGAACGAGCAAGAGGATCTGCAGATCATGCAGGTCTACGTTCACGGCAACGGCGACATCAGCGAGAAAGACCTGAAAAAGAACGTGCGCCAGGCCGTGGAACCCTACGTGGTGGCTGATGTGCTGACCCCTGCCGAGTATGCAGGCACCGTCTCCGGCGGCATCGACCAGATGCTGATGATCCTCAACGCAATGCTCGCACTGTCGATCCTGGTGGCGATCCTGGGTATCATCAACACCCTGGCACTGAACGTGATCGAACGCAGGCAGGAAATCGGCATGCTGCGTGCCGTGGGCATGTTCCGCAAGCAGGTGCGCCGGATGATCACCCTCGAGGCTGTGCAGATCGCCGTCTACGGCGCGCTGGTGGGTGTGCTCATCGGCGTGAGCCTGGGTTGGGTCTTCGTGAAGGTACTGGCCTCTGAGGGGTTGGATACCGCGATCCTGCCGTGGCAGCTGCTGCTCGGCATGCTGATCGGTTCCGGCATCGTGGGAGTGCTCGCCGCGATCTGGCCGGCGCACAAGGCAGCGAAGACCTCTCCGTTGGAGGCGATTGCTGACTAAAACCTCAACGTTGTCCGGGGTCGAAACTACAATGACTAACCATGAGTGAGCAGACCCCGAACTCCGACATCGTTAACCTGCCCAGCACTGGCGGCGACGTGCAGGCCGGCGTGGAGCCGCTGTCCGCCCAGCAGCAGCTGGAGCAACTGAATAACTTCTTCGAGGACAACTACCCGGAGATCTTTAACTCCCTCGTCACTGACGAGGGAGCAACCTATAAAGAGCAGTCTTGCCCCGTCCCTGCGCAGCTGGTAGACGAGACCGAGCGGATGTGGGCGCGCGTGCCCGACCTGCTGGCTCACAGCAGCCTGCTGGTGCTGGGGGCAGGGCTGGATCACCGCATGCCCCATGTCGCCTACACCTCTCAGGTGCAGGCCGAGCCGTGGGCTACACAGCATCGTGCGCTACCGGATGGGGTCGTTGGAACGGTAGTGACGCCCCCGAACCCCACCGGAGCCGTAGCGGTCAGTTTGCACGGCGGACCAGGCTGGTTCGGTGACGGTGCAAGCCATGACCAGTTCTGGCTGCCGCTGTTCGCCGCCATCGCGGAGCGCTCGGGGGTAACCATCGTGGATCTGACGTACCCGCTGCCCGGCTACGGATCCTGGGAGCTTACACAGCAGGACGTGGCAGAGGCGGTCGCGCAGATAAAGGCCGAGCTGGCGCCGCAGGCCTTCGGACTGGTCGTATTCGGCAGTGGGCTGGTGGCCGCAGGTCAGGTCGTGGGGACGGCAATGAGTTCGGCTCTGGGGTCGGATTTTGAGCTGGATTTTTTGGCGGCGCTCAGCCCGCGAATCCCGGAGGGGTTCGCGGTGGATATTGCAGGACTACCCACTGCGGTCTCCCTCGCGAAGTTCGATAGTCGGGGAACCGCGGGGGGCGTCATTAAGAAGTACTTCGCAGAAAGCGGCGCGGAGGTGCGGTTTTACGAGTACGACAGTGAACACATCATTGCAGCTCCCGCCGTATGGCGGCAACGGGTCGACGAACTAGCGGAGTGGCTGCGTACGGTAGTTGCAGATTGTTGAACAACATTCTACAGTGATACGGATCACTGATAGAAAGGTGCTGAAATGTCGAACACTGGCGAGCACACGGGCGGCGTGCCCGTTAACAACGGATCTGCCACCGATCAGCAGGCAGGCGACAAGGCGGGGGCTGCGCGCACAGTTACGTTTGCTGCATCACTGGGTGCAATGTTCCTGATGGCCACCAGCGCCATCGGCCCGGGGTTCATCACCCAAACCACGGTGTTCACGGTGGAGATGGGCGCGGCATTTGCGTTCGCCATCCTCGTCTCGATCTTGGTAGACATCGCCATCCAGCTGAACGTCTGGCGCGTGCTGGGCGTAACCGGCAAGCGGGCGAACGAACTGGGTAACGAGGTTCTGCCGGGCCTTGGCTGGGTCATGGCCGCATTCGTGTTTGTGGGCGGTCTGATCTTCAACATCGGCAACATCGGCGGAACCGGCCTGGGCATCAACGCGATGCTCGGCTGGGATCCGTTGCTAGGCGGCGGATTGTCAGCCGCTATCGCCATCTTCATCTTCCTGTCCAAGCGCGTCGGCATGGCTCTGGATCGCATCGTCGTCGGTCTGGGTGCCATCATGATTCTGCTGATGATTTACGTCGCAGTCGTCTCCGCACCGCCGCTGGGCGAAGCTCTGAGGAACACAGTGGCGCCGACTGAGGTGGACTTCCTGGTGATCACCACCCTCATTGGTGGTACCGTCGGCGGCTACATCACCTTCGCGGGAGCACACCGCATGATCGATTCCGGGCAGACCGGCGTGCAGAACGTGGGGACGATTACCAAGGTCTCGATCTCTGGCATCGTGGTCACGGGTGTGATGCGCACGCTGCTGTTCCTTGCCATTCTGGGCGTGGTTGCTTCGGGCGTGACGTTGGCCGGTGACAACATGGCCGCGGACGCGTTCCGCCACGCAGCTGGCGACATCGGCGTGCGCTTCTTCGGCGTGGTGTTGTGGGCGGCAGGCCTGACCTCCGTGGTGGGTGCCTCCTACACGTCCTTGACATTCGTTACTCCGCAGTCGATGAAGAAGTCCACCTTCAACTGGCTGGTCATCGCATTCATCGCTGTGTGTGCCGCGATTTACCTGATTCTGAACAAGGCCCCGCAGAAGCTGCTGATCTTCGCTGGTGCCTTCAATGGCCTGATCCTGCCGATCGGCTTCGGCGTGGTGCTGTGGGTGGCCTGGCGCCGCCGCGACCTGCTGCAGAACTACAAGTACCCGACCTGGCTGCTGGTCATCGGCGTGATCACATGGTTGCTGACGGTGTACCTGGGTATTAGCTCCATGAGCAAGCTGCCGGGGATCTGGGCTTAATAGGGCCCAGAGTAAGAAAGAGACGTCGAAGAGAAAGGAAGGCAGGGGGAAAGCGACATGCAGGAACGAGGCAACACCCAAGAGCTCGCAGAGGCAGGGCACCGGAACGAACCGGGGGCGCTCTCGCCGCAGCAGGCACGCGAGATTTTCCGCGGTGGCACGGTGGCTCATACCTCCGGCTACTCGCGGGGCTACGCGCAGGCGAACCTGATCACGTTGCCCCAGGAGCAAGCCTTCGACTTCTTACTTTTCGCACAGCGTAACCCCAAGCCCTGCCCGCTGCTCGGAGTGCTAGAGGCCGGGGAGGTCTCCTCCGAGCTGCTGACCGAAGGCGACATCCGCACCGATATTCCGCTGTACCGCGTTTACCGCCAGGGGCAGCTGGAAGCGGAGGTACCGGACGTGCGCGACGTGTGGCGCGAAGATCTAGTCAGCTTCATCATCGGCTGCTCCTTCACCTTTGAAACAGCGCTGCTAGATAATGGCGTGCCGGTGGAGCACATCGCCCAAGGCAAGAATGTGCCTATGTACCGCACCAACATTCCGACCAACCCGGCTGGAGTGTTCTCCGGGCCGATGGTCGTTTCTATGCGTCCGATCCCGGCGGCCCAGGTGGCCGACGCGGTGCGTATCACCTCTCGCTACCCGGCGGTGCACGGGGCACCTGTGCACGTGGGCGATCCCGCCGCCATCGGCATTGAAGACCTGAACCACCCCGACTTCGGCGAGGCCGTGGATATTCCGGCGGGCACCATCCCGGTGTTCTGGGCCTGTGGTGTGACCCCACAATCGGTGGTCATGGAATCCAAGCCAGAGTTTGCGATCTGCCACGCGCCAGGGCACATGCTGATTACTGACGCGCGTGACCTGCAATATCAAGTGCCCTGACCAGATGCTTTTGGTTCTGCAGGGGCGGGCTAGCCGAAGTAACATTCGATGTTGTCCCGTGTGTGCTGCAGGTGTTCGGCCAGCTGATCCGCGGCCTGTTGCCAGCGCTCCTCCGCGATCAGGTTCGTCACCGTCCGATTCTGGGCGATGAATTCAATGTGAAACTGGTGGTTCAGGCGGTTGGCTCGGGCGAAGCCCAAGCGCATCTGCGCAGAAATGCGATCCATTGTTTGGTTCAGACCTTCAGCGCCGGCGCTGGCGACGATCGCACGGTGGAAAGCCTGGTTGGCATCAGCGATCGCACGGATATCCTCGTCGGTCGTCTGTGGCAAGGCGGAATCCCGTAGGTTCTCCGCTGCGGAAACGATCCCATCCAGCTTGTCCAGCCCCTCCCGCTGGCCCCACAGCAACGCTCCCGGTTCCAGCACCAGGCGGCTGGCGTACATGTCGCACAAATCCTTGCGCGTGGGTTCCACTATGAAAACCCCTCGGTTGGGGATCCGCTCCAGCAGCCCCTCCGAAACCAGGGTGGCGAAAGCCTCCCGCAAAGTGTTGCGGGATATTCCCAGCGACTGGGCAACATTCACCTCGTTAAGCTTCTCGCCCGGCGCGTAAGCGCCGGAGGCGATGCCGTCGAGGAGGGCGGAGTGCGCGATGGCCGACTGGGAGTGCATAGCAGTACAGCTTATTACGCAACGGTGCTCAAGATTAAGCGATGTGGCCCAGCGCGTCGCCCTTGGACACATTGTCGCCCGGGTTCAACTGTGCCAGGGCGATGGTGCCGGCTGACTTGGCCTCTACCGTGGACTCCATCTTCATTGCCTCGATTGTGGCGATCGGTTGCCCGACCTCCACGGAGTCCCCGTCGGCGACCTGCCACTTCACCAGCACACCAGTGTAGGGACACTCCACCGCGTTGCCGGCGGTAGAAGCGCCTGCCCCGGATTTGTCGGCGCCAGCGTTGGAACCAGCAGCAGACGAGGTTGAGGTGGCGTCAGCATCGGCCAAAGGGGCGTAAGCAACGGCCGAAGGCGCGGCAGCAACGCCGAAGGAGGAAGGAACGCTTACGCGGTGCAGGCGGCCGTCGATCTCCACGGTCAAGGTCGTCCGCTCCGTGTACGCATCCTCGACGTCCTCTGCGGAGGAACCAGCGTAGCCCGCGCCGATGCCCGGCTCGTACTCCTTGTCCACCCAGTCGGTGTACACCTGCAGCTCATCGCCGCAGAACGCGGGGTGAGTAACGATATCCTTGTGGAAGGGCAGCACGGTGCGCACACCCTGAACACGCATCTCGGCCAAGGCGGCCTGGGCGCGGCGCAGGGCGACCTCGCGGTTCGGCCCCTTAACGATCAGCTTGGCCATCAGGGAATCGTAGAAGCCCGGGATCGTGGAGCCAGCACGCACACCGGCATCTACGCGGATGCCCGGGCCCGTCGGTACCTCAAACTGGGTAACCGCGCCGGGGGAGGGGACGAATCCATTGGCGGCGTCTTCCGCGTTGATGCGGAACTCGAAGGCGTGGCCATCGCTAGCTGGATCCTCATCGAAGCTCAACGGCAGACCAGCGGCGATGCGGAACTGCTCGCCGACAATGTCCACACCGGTCACGGCTTCGGTGACTGGGTGCTCGACCTGCACGCGGGTGTTGACCTCCAGGAAGCTCACGGTGCCGTCCTCGGCAACGATGAACTCCACCGTGCCTGCGCCCGTGTAGTTCGCGGCCTGGCAAATGTCGCGGGAGCCCTCGATGATGTCGTTACGCTGCTTATCGGTCAGGAACGGTGCCGGGGCCTCCTCGACGAGCTTTTGGAAGCGGCGCTGTACAGAGCAATCGCGAGTGCCGACGACGCGCACGTTGCCGTGCGTATCGGCCAGCACCTGTGCCTCGACGTGCCGGGGCTTGGTCAGGAACTTCTCCACGTAGCACTCGCCCCGGCCGAAGGCTGCTTTGGCCTCGCGCCCTGCGGACTCGAAGGCGGCCTCGATGTCGTTGTAGTCGTGCACAACCTTCAGGCCACGGCCACCGCCGCCAAACGCCGCCTTGATGGCGATGGGCATGCCGTACTTGTCGGCGAAGTCGCGGGCCTGCTCCCAGTTCGGGATCGGATCCGGGGTGCCGGGCGCCAGCGGGGCGCCGACCTCGGTAGCCAGGGCGCGGGCGGCAACCTTGTTACCCAGGGTTTCAATGGCCTCCGGGGCCGGGCCGACCCAGGTCAGCCCTGCCTCGGTGACGGCACGGGCGAAATCCGCGTTCTCGGAGAGGAAGCCGTAGCCAGGGTGCACGCAGTCCGCGCCGGTGCGCAGGGCGATGTCCAGCAGCGCCGGGATGTTCATGTACGTCTCGGCTGCAGTGTTGCCGGGCAGGGTGTAGGCCTCGTCGGCAATCTTGGCGTGGAGGTTGTCTACGTCTGCCTCGGAGACAACGGCGATGGAGCGGATGCCTAGGTCTCGGGCGGCGCGCGCGATGCGGATGGCGATCTCGCCTCGGTTGGCGATGAGGACGGTCTTTAGTGGGAAGGTCTCTTGGCTCATTAGTAGGTTCCTCGCGGTTGTCGGTGTACTTGTCGGTGTACTTGTTGTCGTTCGTGTTGCGTTAGGTTGTTCTATCGGGCTTGTGTCATGTTTGCTTACGCACTTGTTATGCACTTGTGCCCGCGCCAGCTTGCGGGTCGAACTCAATCAGTTCGAAGCGCACCGTGTCTCCTGGCGCCAGCTGGCCCGCCTTGTCCAGGTCTTTATCCACGACCGTGGCGATCACGGGGTAGCCGCCAGTCACCGGGTGGTCTGCCATGAACACTACGGGCAGGCCATTCGGCGGGACCTGAATGCTGCCGCCGACCATGCCTTCGCTGGCCAGCTCGCCGTCGCGGCTGCGCTGCAGTGCTTCAACCTTTTCGTCTGCCTCACCGTCTGCACTGCCCTCCGGCAGCGCCAACCGCAGGCCCACGCGGTTCGACTGACCCGTCACAGTCCACTCGATCTCGGTGAAACGTTGCAGCTCCTCGGCGCTGAACCAGTCGTCTCGTGGGCCGGCCACGCAGCGCAGCACGTTCGTGCCGTCAAAGGGATTTTCCGTCGCCGTGCCCACGGAGGCCTTGGCGGTGCGGCGCCCGGCCTTCAGCACATCCCCAGTTGCCACGGGCTGCGGTCCCAGGCCCGAGAGGATGTCGGTAGAGCTAGAGCCCAGTACCTCGTCCGTCACCAGCCCGCCGCGCACGGCCACGTAGCTGCGTAGTCCATTGCCCAGTCCGCCGGCCGGCACGACCTTCAGCGTTTGCCCGGCCTTCACTTGCACCGGGGCGCCCAGCTCGAAGGTCTTCTGGCCAATCGCGATCTCGGCTCGCGCGCCGGTCACGCACACCGCGGTATCCACCAGCGCTTCCAGTTCGAGGCCGCCGATGTTTTCCAGCACCGTCGCGCGCGAGGCGTTGCCGACTACATCGTTCGCCGCCCAGGCGCTTGCCCGATCGACCGCCCCGGAGCTGTTCACACCGATGTCGCCGTGGCCCGCGCGCCCGGAATCCTGGAACAGGGTTTGCAGCCCGGCATCCACAACCTTCACGCTCGGGCGGACGGGAACTATAGGTTTCTTGTTTGTGGACGCCCTCCCGCCCGCGCCGGCCGCAGCCTCCTTTACGGCGCCAGCGTTCCCACCGTCTGAGGCGGTAGAGGCGCCTGCATCGGCGCTAATGGATTCGCGCACCTGGCGGTAGCGCACCGTATCGCCCGGCTGTAGCAGCGCAGGCTGCTCGGCATGCGTATCCCACATCGGCTGCGTGGTGTGGCCCAGCAGTTGCCACCCGCCGGGGGAGGTACGGGGATATACGGCGGAGAACTGTCCGGCCAGGCCGACTGCGCCAGCCGGGACGGCCGTGCGCGGGGAACTGCGACGAGCAACATCCCAGGTGTAGGTCTGGTCGTCTTCCGCGGGTACGCAGTAGGTGAAGCCCGGGGCGAAGCCGCCGAAGGCTGCTAACCACTTCTGCTGGGTGTGGCGAGTGATGAGCTCCTCGGTGGAGACGTCCATCAGTTCTGCGACATCCGCCAGGTCCTCACCGTCGTAGATGACGTCGATGGTGACCTCTCGCGGGGTGGTCTCGGCGGAGCTCTGCGGATGGAAGTCCTGCAGGGTACGCAAGCCGGCGATGGCGGAGGAGTGGGCGTCGAAACAAACCAGCACAGTGCGCGCCGCGGCGATGGCTTCGACCTGCCCGGGCAAGGGGATGGCGACAAGTGATGCGTGCCAAGCCATGACTGTGGCCAAGTCTGGCAGGTCGACGATGACGGCACGGGTGCCGACGGGGGAAACAGAGTGGCTCACAGGAAGCTCCCAATGGTGATGTCGTTGGCCTTCAGTTCGGCGGCGATGCGTTCTGCCATCGCGACCGCGCCGGGGGAGTCGCCGTGGACGCACACCGAGTCGGCGGTGGTGCGGATGGTGGATCCGTCGATGGCCTCGATCGTGCCCTCCTCGGCCATGCGGACCACGCGGCGGGCGACGACCTCCGGGTCGTGCAGCACAGCACCGTTTTCGCGGCGGGAGACCAGGGTGCCATCCGGGTTGTAGGCGCGGTCGGCGAATACCTCGTTGATAACGCGCAATCCGGCCTTTTCCGCGTAAGTGGCGGCGACAGCGCCGGGCAGCAGCATCACGGGCAGATCTGTGCCGAAGGCTTTAATGCCCTCGATGACGGCCTTAGCCTGGGCCTCGTGGTGGACGATCGTGTTGTACATGGCGCCGTGGGGCTTGACGTAGCGCACCTGGGTCCCGCGAGCTTTGGCCAGCGCGTGCAGAGCGCCGACCTGGTACAGAACCTCGTCGGCCAGCTCGGCGGGGGAGTAGTCGATGAAGCGACGGCCGAAGCCGGCCTGGTCGTTGTAGCCGACGTGTGCGCCGACGGCGACGTTATTCTCGGCCGCGGCGGCGAGGGTGCGAGAGATCGCGTGGGCATCGCCGGCGTGGAAGCCGCAGGCGACGTTGGCGCTGGAGACGATAGCCACCATTGCTGCGTCATCGCTGACGGGGTTGCCACCGGTCGTTTCGCCGAGGTCGGCATTCAGATCGATGGAAAGCGGGCTGCGGGCGGTAGACATGTGATCGACTCCTTGTATGGCCGGAGGCCGCGGATCGTCGCGCCGCCGACCGGATTGTTCAACAATGTGCGTGCCAGTTTAGTGACCTACACAACCATTGTGAAATCAATCACCCGCTTTTCGCAATGGTGATCTGCGTTAGTTTTTGCCCTTCGCGGCTTTAGCTTCTTCCAAGACGTACACGCTGCGGTTGGCCTTCTTGGCCTTATCCACCTGATCCAGCAGGCCCTCCAGACGGTTCCATAGGTTCGTGCTGATCGCCCGCTCCGCGCGCTTCCACACCTTCGCATCGCTAGTACCCCACGCCACCGGCATGGGAGAGATCTCCTCGTACACCTTCGACCCGCGCGTGGGGCGGTAGCCGGTCACGGCCATGGACGGCACTCGCGCGCCGACCTCCCGGGGAACACCCGGTACAGAGGTGACGGTGCGGTAGGCCAGGGCGGGGACGGTTGTGGCTGGGTCCGCGGAGGCATCTACAAGCATCAACAGCACCATGTCGCGTGCGTTGACCTCCGCGATCATCGCCGGTGCTAGCTGGTACATGTCAAAGTACTGCTGCGGCGAACCCATCTTGCGGGGCAGAACCGGAATCAGAATCAGGCACAGCAGTGCGAACACGCCGAGGGCGAAGCTGATCGCGATGGCCCACCAGTTCGACCCCGCGGTGATCAGCAGTACGGCGATGATCACCACGAGGACGGCGGCCAACACTCCTGCCGAAACCTGCATGCGCTTCGCATCTCGCAGAAATTCGTTGTGCTTGCGGGCGTATTCGTCATCGACCTCGAAGTCGAAGTCGACCTGCATTGGTTGCTGAGCGGCGGACATAGAGCTCCTTAAAGCGAAGGGATCTAAAGGTCGAAGGAATCGACGATGCGGTAGCCGTAGCCCTGCTCAGCCAAGAAGCGCTGACGGTGCGCGGCATAATCTGCGTCTAGTGTGTCACGCGCGACGATGGAGTAGAAAAACGCCCCACCGCCGTCCGGCTTCGGGCGCAGGATGCGGCCCAGGCGTTGCGCCTCCTCCTGACGCGAGCCGAACGTGCCGGAGATCTGGATGGCCACGGATGCGCCGGGCAGGTCGATGCTGAAGTTCGCCACCTTGGAAACCACCAGCGTCTTCAGCTCACCATCGCGGAACTGCTGGTAAAGCTTCTCGCGCTTGGCATTGCCAGTCTTGCCGTCGATGACGGGCACATCCAGCTCCTCGGCGATCTCCTCCAGCTGGTCGATGTACGCGCCGATGATGAGCGTCGGCTCGTCCGGGTGCATGTCCATGATCTTGCGTACCACCTTCGTCTTCGTCGGGGTGGTGGCGGCCAGGCGGTATTTGTCGGATTGCTCGGCGGTTGCATAAACCATCCGCTCTGCTTCGGTCAGCTGCACGCGCACCTCGGTGCAGTCCGCCGGGGCGATCCAGCCCTGCGATTCGATGTCCTTCCACGGGGCGTCATAACGCTTCGGCCCGATCAGGCTGAAGACGTCACCTTCGCGGCCGTCCTCGCGCACCAGGGTGGCAGTCAGCCCCAGACGGCGGCGAGACTGCAGGTCGGAGGTCATGCGGAACACCGGGGCGGGCAGCAGGTGCACCTCGTCGTAGATGATCAAGCCCCAGTCGCGGGAGTCGAACAGTTCTAGCGCCCTGTATTCACCCTTCGACTTGCGCGTAACCACCTGGTAAGTAGCGATGGTTACGGGGCGGATCTCCTTCTTCTCTCCGGAGTATTCGCCGATTTCGTCCTCGGTCAGGGAGGTGCGGCGCACCAGCTCGTCCTTCCACTGTCTGCCCGCGATGGTGTTCGTCACCAGGATCAGCGTGGTGGCCTTTGCCTTGGCCATCGAGGCCGCGCCGACCATCGTCTTGCCGGCACCACACGGCAGGACGACCACACCCGAGCCGCCCTCCCAGAAGCTATCGGCCGCCATCTCCTGGTAGTCGCGCAGCTGCCATTCTTCGTGTTCCTGCGACAGCTCGATGGGGTGTGCCTCGCCGTCGACGTATCCCGCCAGGTCCTCTGCGGGCCAGCCGACCTTCAGCAGTTCCTGCTTGAGCCTGCCGCGCTCGGAAGGGTGTACAACGACCGAGTCCTCGTCGATCTCCGCGCCCAACATGGGCTTTATTTTTTTGTGACGCCGGATCTCCGTCAGCACAGCCCTGTCCGTCGTCTCCAACACGAGCCCGTGCGCGGGGTGCTTGATGAGCTTCAGCCGCCCGTAGCGATCCATCGTGTCGGCAATGTCGATGAGCAGTGGCTGCGGGACGGGGAACCGCGAGTAAGTTTCCAGCACGTCCATGACCTGTTCCGCGTCGTGCCCGGCGGCACGGGCGTTCCACAGCGCTAGCGGGGTGATGCGGTAGGTGTGTACGTGCTCGGGTGCGCGCTCCAACTCCGCGAACGGCGCCAGCGCGGTGCGCGCCTCTTGCGCCTGTTCGTGGTCGATTTCCAGCAGCACTGTCTTGTCCGACTGCACAATGAGCGGTCCGTTTCCAATGCCCACGCTGTGTGTCACTTCCTTTTTGTTTATCGACGCCACCGCGACGGTGTTGCTCAAGCCAAAGACATCATTTTACGCTGCAGTGGTGCGAACTCGTGCTCCACTATGCTGAGACCCATGATTGCTCAGACGGGAAATCTGCGCCAATGGCAGTATTTCGTGGCTTTAGCGGAGACCGGTAGTTTTACAGCGGCGGCAGCGCGACTGGGAGTGAGTCAGCCGCCTGTCTCCAATGCCATTAAGCGCTTAGAAGCTGGTGTAGGTACACCGCTATTTATCCGAGGGGCGGGGGAAGTGAAACTAACCGAGGCAGGGTTGACCTTGCTTCCATATGCCCGGGTGATTAATCGCGATCTTCAGACTATGCATTCGATGATTGACGGTATCCGAAGTGGTGCGCAAAGCGGGTTTCGTTTGGCCATCAGTAGTGCGCTTCCAAGCGAGATAGGATCGCGTATTGCAGCAAAGGCACAGCAGCATGATGGAGTAGTTTTGTCGTCACTGCCTTCTGTTGAGATTCTTGCCCGTGTTGAAGAAGGCGCTATTCATGCGGGGCTTGTTCAAGCTCCGGTTCCCTTGGGTACTCACCGCAGTGCGAGGCAGTTTTCTCTGTCACGTGATCTAGTGGTGCCGCCGGGGTATTCAAGGTTGGATAAGACCTTGTCTCAATTGAATCTGCTGGTGGAGAACCTGAATGACAATTCAAGTGCAGCCAGTGGTTTGGCGAGAGAGCTATTTCGGTCGGGTGTGTCTTGCGAAATTAATGATTCAGAGGATGCTCTAGGTAGGGGCTTATTGATTGGAAGAGGGGAGGGGATGTCTTTGGTATTTCGCGGTTTTCACCAGTTTGACAATGCTATTGAGCTTCCTTCCCGTTTCGATTTTTCCGTGGATGTAGTGGTTCGCCGAGGTGGGATGGACAATGGCGCCGAGGCCATGGCGGTCGCCGAAAGAATTTGTCGAAGGATTAACCAATGACTGCACGGATGGAGATGGCCCTGGAAAACGTGTTGACGCGGTCGGGGTGTGAGGGATGGTGGTGTGCATCGCGACTGCACGATGGGGTGACTATCGGACGCAAACAAGACGAGAAAATTACGGTGGCATCCTTATATAAAATCCGGCTCCTCCACCTCACTTTGGAAGCGATTCAACGAGGTGATCTGGATCCTCGTCTTCGTGTTGACGTTGCACCGTCCAAAGGAACTTACGAAGGGTATGGGTTCGCTGCCTTTGATGACGCAGTGAACGTGAGTCTCCGAGACTTAATGAAACAAGTCGCATCGGTGTCAGATAACGTGGCCGCCCACGAGATTTTGCGTCTACTGCCTGCGTGGGCTCGAGAAGCATTTCTTAAACGGTTTCCACCTCATTATGACTTGCAAGATCGGAATAGCTTAGTGACGGCGGAGAAACAATTGCGTCAATATGTTCAATCCCAAGGGGGGAGAAGTACAGATATAGCGTTTTCTGCAGTCTCTTCGTTGGCGGAAATAACTAATGACTTGGAACAGGTTTGGAAAGACGATAGTGCAGCGGTACGTCGATCTATGTGTGAACTCTTGGGGTTGCAGGTGTGGCGTCACCGTGTTCCTTCAGGCTTTCCTCCAAGCGGCGTTGATATCTATGGAAAAACGGGCACTGTAGGACTTCTCCATGGTGAAGCTTCGATTATCCAGGTTGAGGGCGAGGAGCCCATTGTGGTGTCCATCATGCTGAAACAGGTGGTGCCAGAACAAGCAATGAGTACTCACGATGGTGCTATTGGCGAAGTGGCTAGACTGCTCGTGGACGCTCTTCGTTAGAATTTCTGCCACTTGAATACACACTTCTACCATCGCCTATATGTAAATGAAATGAGACAATTGCATTATGTGATATTGGTGGCATCCAATGCGTCTCACTTAACGTCACTCCCATGATGACTAAGCACAATCGTTTCCGTCAGTCGGTGATTGCACTCTGTTCGCTCTCCGCAGTGATGTTGAGCAGCTGTTCAGCTCTACCGTGGGAATCAGACTCAGACGTATTTCTCAAAGCTTTCAACGCGGGAGATGACAGCAAGGCTGCACGGTATCTGGATCATCCAGACCCGGAGCGCGCCCTTCATGAATTTCGGCAGTCACTACATGGTGTGAAGGTCAACATCGAAAAATCTGATATTTCCAATGGAAAGCAGAATACTCATGTGACTTGGTCCAAAGATGGTGTGGAGTTGGAGAGCAATGGTCGGCTCGTCCTTAGTGGACAGGATGGTAAGCCTCAATGGTTGCCTTCGATCTTCGAAGCTCAGTTGAGCGATGATTCCGCACTCTTTTTTGCTGAAGATAAACAGTACGATCTTCCAATTAAAGATCGCTTGGGCAATGAATATATGACCTGGACGAAAGTTATTCAGGTACGAGGTCGCAAAGACATAGCCTCTAGAGCGCAGGAATTGGCCCAGATTTTTGCACCAGTGTCTCCCACAACGACTAAGGAGTGGATCGAGCAGACCTTGGGAGAGTCTCAGGATGAAGACACCGTGCTCCTCACTTTGAGGCAGGAAGAATTCCGGAAGATACAAGAGCAACTTAGGACCTTTGAGGGAATTTCCACTGTGGAGCAGGGGCGTCTCTTAAGCGTGTCCAAAACTCTTAACTCTCCGCTGGATGCTGAATTGAACAAATATTGGGAGTCAGTGCTCGATGCTAATTCAGGATGGTCGATACGCGCTGAGAGTTCACAAGGTATGACGACGGTAGCCTCTGAGCCGCCTCGCCGAGTTCAGCCAATCGCAACCACTCTGGATAACACACTGCAAAGCGCAGCAAAACAAGCAGTGGACAGTGAGCAACGTGCCGCAGTTCTAGTCGTGCTCAATCCTAGAACAGGAGGTGTCCTTGCCGTTGCACAAAATGACAAGGCAAATAACCAAGGGCCAATCGCACTCACCGGGCTATTCCCACCGGGATCGACGTTCAAAACTGTGACCACAGCGGCGGCACTAGAGGCAGGGGTAGTCAGCATGGATGAGGAACTACCTTGTCCTAGCAATATCACCGTCGCTGGACGCAAGATTCCCAACGATCATGACTTCGATCTAGGTAGCGTTCGACTGGAAGAAGCTTTCGCCCAATCATGTAACACAACCCAAGCGGTCATTTCGGATCGTTTGGGAGAAGATGATCTGCAACGGACTGCTTTAGAACTCGGAATTGGCTCCGACTTCGACGTACCAGGGATGACCACACTTACTGGTTCGGTGCCGCGGACACCGGCTGGACCTCCTCGTGTGGAGGCTTCTATTGGACAGGGCGAGGTTCTAGCTAGTCCATTTGGGATTGCGCTCATGCAATCGACTGTCGCTAACGGCGGCTTGCTTGTTCCTCCACAGCTCATTCAAGGCGAACAGACAGTAGTGAATAAACAGGCAGACCAGCATGTCAGCGATACAACTATTCAAAGCCTCCGGACGATGATGAAATCAACAATTGACCACGGTTCAGCTAGGTCGTTGAGTGATCTTAGTGCACTTGGCGGAAAGACTGGTACAGCAGAAATTGATGGCAAGCTTTCCAATGGCTGGTTCGCTGGAACGACAGGGGAATTGGCGATTGCGTCCCTTGTAATCGAAGGAGATTCTTCTCAGCCAGCTGTGGAAATGGCCGGGCGTTTCCTTCGCTCGCCGGATGTTCAGAAATTCTCTGGAATTCAATAAACTTGCGTCATAACCTCTAGCACGGCACGTCCACCGCAGCGATGCGGTGGGGTTGGATCGTGAGGCTCTCCCCGGTGGATTCGAGCACCGCGGAGATGGTGGAGGGGGTCATCATCACGATGGAGATCCAGTCATGGCTGGTGGCACCCGCATAGTCCACGTAGTGCAGGCGCACCTGTGTGCCCGCGGTATAGGCGCGGCGCAGCTCGGACATGATCTCCCGCGGCGAGCGGAAGGTCCGGGTGTCCGAGGCCTTCGTGCCGTCCGCCGGGTCCACGGCGATGGCCTGGTCGTGGGCGCGGCGAAAACCCTCCACGGCGCCGTCGATCTCCGAGGCGATCTCGGTGGAGTCCCCAGTGATGTCCATGATGTTGCGCTGGGGAGTATCCACGCGAGACGGGACACGAGCCGAGTGGGGTTCGGTGGCGGAGCCCTGCTGGAATGCCCTGGTGGCGTCGTCAATCAAATACCGCAGGGACTGGGGAACGGACGAGAGACCGCCGGGGGACATGCGATCCAGGAAGGCCTCGATGTCCTTCCATGGGGCGTCATAGCGCTTCGGCCCGATTAGGCTGAAGACGTCGCCTTCGCGGCCGTCCTCGCGCACCAGGGTGGCGGTGAGCCCCAGGCGGCGGCGGGACTGCAGGTCGGAGGTCATGCGGAACACCGGGGCGGGCAGCAGGTGCACCTCGTCGTAGATGATCAAGCCCCAGTCGCGGGAGTCGAACAGTTCTAGCGCCCGGTATTCGCCCTTCGACTTGCGGGTAACCACCTGGTAAGTAGCGATGGTCACGGGGCGGATCTCCTTCTTCTCTCCGGAGTATTCGCCGATTTCGTCCTCGGTCAGGGAGGTGCGGCGCACCAGCTCGTCCTTCCACTGTCTGCCCGCGATGGTGTTCGTCACCAGGATCAGCGTGGTGGCCTTTGCCTTGGCCATCGAGGCCGCGCCGACCATCGTCTTGCCGGCACCACACGGCAGCACTACCACGCCCGAGCCGCCCTCCCAGAAGCTATCGGCCGCCATCTCCTGGTAGTCGCGCAGCTGCCATTCTTCGTGTTCCTGCGACAGCTCGATGGGGTGTGCCTCGCCGTCGACGTATCCCGCCAGGTCCTCTGCGGGCCAGCCGACCTTCAGCAGTTCCTGCTTGAGCCTGCCGCGCTCGGAAGGGTGTACAACGACCGAGTCCTCGTCGATCTCCGCGCCCAACATGGGCTTTATTTTTTTGTGACGCCGGATCTCCGTCAGCACAGCCCTGTCCGTCGTCTCCAACACGAGCCCGTGCGCGGGGTGCTTGATGAGCTTCAGCCGCCCGTAGCGATCCATCGTGTCGGCAATGTCGATGAGCAGTGGCTGCGGGACGGGGAACCGCGAGTAAGTTTCCAGCACGTCCATGACCTGTTCCGCGTCGTGCCCGGCGGCACGGGCGTTCCACAGCGCTAGCGGGGTGATGCGGTAGGTGTGTACGTGCTCGGGTGCGCGCTCCAACTCCGCGAACGGCGCCAGCGCGGTGCGCGCCTCTTGCGCCTGTTCGTGGTCGATTTCCAGCAGCACAGTCTTGTCCGATTGGACGATCAGGGGGCCGGTGCCGATGCTCACTAGCTGGATGCTCCTAACGGGGTCTGGGGGTTGCTCTAGTCGGTTCTGGTTTTAGGACAACCCTCTAGTGTAGTCCTCCCCATGCTCTTTTACGGAGGCGATTGCTCCCCCAGCTAGAACTCCACACTACTCAACCGGTGGGGCTGCACGGTGAAGCTCTCGCCACTGATCTCGGAGACCACGGCGATGGTTGACGGGCGGATCATCACGATTGAGACCTGGTCGCTGGCCTGCCTGCCCTCGTTGGTGACGTAGCTGATGCGTACGATGGTTCCGGCGGAGTATGCCCGGGAGATCGCCGCCAACATTTCTTCCGGCGTGTGCACAATGCGCGTGCCGTCGAGCTGGCCTTGTGCATCTGGCTCGCTGGTCGCGCCCGCAGCGTTGGCACGTTCGTGGCTGCGGCGGAATCCTTCGATCGCGCTTGCGATGACCTGCTGGCTATCGTCGCCCATGTCGTCGGCACTGTGGATGGCTGCTCGATGGGTAGCGGAGTGCGGTCCCGGGAGCGTCGGGGCGGCGACTCGCGACAGCACTGGCGCGTCGGCGGTTGCTTGGCCACCTTCCAGGCGTAGCTGCACGCCCATGGCCTCCAATCGGTCGACCACAAAAGATAGCTGAGCTGCGGAGACCGCCACCGTCGGTGCAATCTTTCGCAGCCGCAGGCCGTCGATATCCGGGAGCGACAGAATCTGATCCAGCGCCGCGGGTTCCTTGGTGCTCAGGTACATCTGCGCCACTCCGGCCGTGGCCTGCGAGAGGCTGCGCTCTGCATCGCGAAGCATGTAGTGCAACGCCTGGGGCACGTTCTGCGCCCCGCCCAGCGCGCGGCTATCCAGAAACTCCTCGATCTCCTGTGCGTCGAGCCCCGTCCGCAGCGCCCGCTCCACCGACTCTTTGGACATCCGCCACACGCTAGCCATGCCGCCGGATTCCTGGTCGCTGAACTTCGCCAGCATCGCCTGGTCGGCCGGGCGCAACAGCCCCGGAGCCATGATGGTGTGGTCTGTCTGCACAATCAGTTGTTCCACTGGCGCGGGTAGAATTTCCGCCAGCGCGTCGGCCAGATCTGCCACGGGGTCTGCGCTGCCGTTCAGCACGTCGCGCAGTGCACCCATTGCCCGGGTAGGTACAGTGTCTTTTCTTAACGACGCCAACACTCCGACCTCTTTCGCCTCCTCCCACACCGCATCCCAGGCGGCGTGTGTGGTGCGCCAGGCTTCGCCGGGGCGCAATCGCCAGAGCTCCCGGTGAAGCTCGGCGGGCTGGGGAGTGGGGGCGTCGTTAAAAAGGGCGGCGAAGGTGCGGCGCAGACCGCGGGCCGCGTGCGATGCGGTGCCGGCCTCGAAAGGGCGCGTGTCGGGGGCCTCGACTAACCACGGGGCGTAGGCGCTGCCAGCCCAGCCGAGCAGGAGGATGGCCCAGGCGCTGGCGGGAGAGGCCTGCAGAAAGTCGAGTGCGAGCTCCGTGGGCGCCCAGTAATCGCGCGCGGGCTGGCCAGCCGGGGTGGGGGTCGCCCGGCCGCAGCCGATGAGGTTCGCGTGGGCGAGCCAGGTGAGCAGGTGCAGTGTGGTTTCGGCAGGCTCGTCGCGGCGGCGGGCAACCTTGTTGATCTCGCGGGTGCCAATACCGCCAGAGGAAAGGGGGACAATCGGGTTGCGACCGAGATCCTCGATGAGGTGCCCAAGATCCTGGATGAGCTGGATGGCTTGGGCCGCACCAGCGTCGTCGGCGCGGGAGTTGCGAGAAGTAAAAGTAGGCGCCGGATCGGTTGTGTCGGCGTTGGCCTGCGAATCGGGCACGTAACAGCCGCCCGGGTCCGTGATGATCGTGCCGTGCAGCAGCTGCTGCACGCGGCCGGTGAGGCGGGCGGTGGTATCGTCCAGTTGATCCAGAATGCCTCTGCGAACCAGAGTGGGCAGCGGCTTGGTGGGGTCCGCGCCCTCGTGCAGAGATGTCGAATGGCCCACGCCCCCGCCGGCGGCCAGGGTGGAAAGCAGGCGCCGCTGGCGTGGCGGTAGCTCGTCAACCACCTGCGGCAGCTCGGCGGTGGGAATGGGGCAGCGGGTGGAATCGACCAGGCGCCAGAGCTGCTCCGTGGACGGTTCGAACATGCGGGGCAGGTGAGGAGGGACCTTCAGCTGTGTCGCCGCGCCGGGCAGTTCCGGGGTGGGCAGAGCGAAGTCTGGGCCAAAAACCAGCCCCCAGTGGCAGAGCGACTGTACGGCTTTGCGTACCTCACGGTCGTCCGGCCGCTGCTGTGCGGGAGTGCCGGCGATGTCCAAGAGCTCCGTGAGTGTGTCGCCTAGCTCTGCCACGGTGCACGGGTGGTGCACGGCGTCTAGTTCACAGGCGGCGTGGCAGACGGCCAGTTCTAGGGAGTTTAGGTGGATGAGCGCCGGGTCTGGGGAATCCTCGTATAGCTCCGCGTGGTGGCTACGACTGCCGGTGCTTCCGGGAGTGGACACTGCAGCAGAGAGTGTATCCAATGCGGCGCTGCTGCCGGTGAGGTTTTCCACGAAGGTAGTGGGGTTGGAGCTCAGTAGGCGAGTAAGCAGGTCCGCGAGAGCCTCGTCCGTCTGCCCGAATAGCCAGTCCCCGTAGGAGGGGAACCCGCTGCGGGTAGAGGCGGAGGAGGTGCCGGTAGGGGTTGAGTTCGCGGAGTCGGGGTGCATAATCGCACTATTTTAGCTTGAAGCTGGGGCTGCTTGGGGGAGGTGAATGCGGGGGATTGGTTGGGGGAGGGTGGAGGCCGTGGGTAGACATCGCCACTTCGTGTGTCCTTTTGCCCCGTGGTGTGCAAAGATACAACTATGGCTAACGTTGAGAAGAAGGGCTATGTCGACGCAGGCTGGCCGACCGATATTCCAGAGGGTCACCACGCTGTTACCGAGCTGGTGGCTGACACCGCGGGCGCTCTAAGCCCCTACGGCGACATCGAGTTCCCCGTCGATGCTTCCGAGCTTCCGTACGTGCACTCGTTCACCGTTATTAACAAGTAACTGACCTAAAAGGTGGCGTGCCTCCCCTGGGTGGGGTGGCGCGCCACCTTTTGCTGTGCACGGGTGGGCGCGCGTGGACAATGTTGGGGAGCGGGGCGGCGGGGCAGCGCACACGAAAAAACCGAGCCAGCACGCGATAGCGCGCCAGCTCGGTGAAGCGACTTGCTCTTAGTGAGGCAGGATGAACTGCAGCTGAGCGGAGTACTTCTTGTAGGTGTGGTTCAGGGAACGCTTGTTGGCGTTGTAGTAGTCGGTGACTTCCTTCGGCATGGAGAAGCCCAGCTCCTCTACGCGCTTAACCAGTGCGTCGTAGAACTTATCTACAGCCAGAGCGTTGGAGTTGCGGGACAGGTCGCGAACGGCCTTCTGCACAACCGGAGCCGGGGCGACCGGCTTAGCCTTCGGCTTAGCGGCAGCGTTGCGCGGGGTTGGCTTGGAGTTCAGACCCAGCTTGGCGGAACAAGCCGGCCATGCGCCCCAGCCCTGGCCAGCCAGAACGCGCTCTGCAACGGCGATCTGCTGCTCGCGGGTTGCCTGGTATGCGTACGGTGCGTACTGCTTGCCGCCGTAGCCAGCCCAGGTGGACGGGCTGAACTGCAGGCCACCGTGGAAGCCGTTGCCCGTGTTGATGGACCAGTTGCCGCCAGCCTCGCACTGAGCCAGGCGATCCCAGTCAGAGTCCGGAGCAGCGGAAGCGGTCGGAGCCAGCAGTGCAGAGGTTGCTGCGACTGCAACGCCTGCGACGGACAGGCGGGCTGCGGTGGTGAAAGAGCTGGTCTTTGCGTGACGTGCCATATTCGCTGAGTTTCCCTTCGGGCGCCCTGTCTTCTGCATGACGCCTTTTGTTTCGTTATCTCTTGAAGTCAGTCAACTTCGTGCTTCTGTGACGGCGAGCGGTACGCTCGTTCGCCTCAAGGTCATGGGTAACCGTACTGGTTTGTCACGTTTGTGTCACGTTTTCGGCACAATGTGCATTTTATGTAACGTTAAGGATGGGTCTTGAAACGTTGAGTGACCTGGAGTTTACCGGAATGACTTCATTTTGTTATCAATCTGTTATGTGGTGAAGATCACAATAGTGTGTGACGCCTGTGGCTAGTGGGATTAGCGGAGGGGATTTGCCCTACCTTGGCATTCTCGCTAATCTAGGTCATTCTATTGACGGAGTGCGCTTGCACGACCCTTTTGAGCACTCCCCGTTAAGTATTTAAAGGAATAGGGTGATCCCATGCCAACCGGAAAAGTGAAGTGGTACGACGCAGAGCGCGGCTACGGCTTCGTCAGCAACCCTGGGGATGAGGACGTCTACGTCGGTTCCCAGGTGCTGCCCGACGGCGTCACCGAACTGGTCAAGGGCCAGCGCATCGAGTACGAGTTCATCGCTGGCCGCCGCGGTCCGCAGGTGCACACCATGACGGTGCTGGATAACGGCCCCCGCCGCGCACAGCACAAGTACGATGCCGAGCAGCTTCAGCAGATGGTGCAGGATACGATCACGCTGCTGGACAGCAGCGTGCTGCCCGTTCTGCAATCCGGCCGTCGCCCGGATCGTAAGGAAGGCCGCCAGGTGGCGGAGATCCTGCGCACCATTGCGCGGGAACTCGACGCCTAGCAGCTGCCGACCACAAAGCTCTTGCAACCGCAAGAAGCTCTTGCACCGCAAGAACACGAACCCCCTCGCAACCTCCCTTAAAACTGGGAGTTACTGGGCGACCTCGATCGACCAGATGGTTGCGTAGGGGGTTTGCTCGTCGTTTTCATCCAAACCGACCAACATGGAGTGCAGCTCCAGCACCTTCAACGTCGGCGTCTTGCCCTCCTTGGTCTTCACCGATGCCTCCAGATCCAGCGTAACTTCTTGGCGCTCGTGAGCCTTGTAGTAGTTATCCTGGTTCGCACCCGGCTCATCGAAGATCTGCAGTAGCGACCAGTCGTGGTCGTAAACATCCTCCGGCAGCTTAAGGGTGACCTGCTTCGCGCCGCCTACCTCGAGCTTGGACGGCTCGGATGGGTGGCAGTCCGGATCGTCCAGCTCGCACACGGAGTAAGGGGCGATTTCGTGCTCCTCACCGTCTACAACGGCCGTAATACGCTGATCCTGCGGAAGCGTTTCGATCTTGCCGTCCTGCCAGCGGTTGTACAACAGCACGCCACCGATAACCACCACGACGAGAGCCACGATGGAGCCCATCGTCAGCAGCTGCTTGCGCTGGGCGCGCTTGCGCTGCTGCTTCTTGGATAGCTTTGGCGCCTGGTCTGCGGACGCGGGTTTGGCGGAAGCCTGCTCGCCGGAGGCTTGCGGACTGGTTTTCTCTTGCTCGCTCACGCCTCCCGATCCTAATTCACTGCCCGGACAAGCCCTAACCCTGTGGCTCCTGGAAGCGCACCTCGTACATTTCGTCCCACAGCTTGCCCGTCAGATAGAAGCGCCGATTCTCCGGGGACGTACCTGGAACCACGGCAATCCCGTTCAGCACGTCCGCGCCGTCGCGCTGTGCCGCAGGGAACAGTCCGGCCGTATCCACCACGTGCGTAACTTCCCCGTCCTCGGGATCGATTTCCAGGATCGTATCGGTCTGCCACACATTCGCCCAGACCTTGCCGTCGGCGGTACATTCCAGCTCGTTGAGCTGATCTGCGCTTTCCACCTCAACCGAGCCGGTCTTTTCAAAGCTCTCGGGGTCGCGGAAGGTCAGCGTTCCCGAGCCATCGCTCATGACCAGCCGATCCTGTTGCGAGCACAGGCCCCACCCCTCGGTCTCGTAGTCGGCGCGGCCTACCTCTTCCAGCGTGCGGGCATCGCGCTTAATCGCGGTGTGCTCCTTCCACGTCAGCTGCCAGGCAGTATCGCCGTGGATGGCTACGCCCTCGCCGAACAGATCCTTGCTTAGGCTCTGTTCGTCCGTCTTCTCGCCATCCAGGTCCGTGTAATAGATCTGCGATTCGCCGTACAGCCCCGTGCCGACCAGCAGGCGCCCGTCGTCGGCCGTCTCTAGACCTTGGGTAAACGCGGCCTGGTCCCACGGGTGTACCTCGTCCACCGTGGCCTCGAGCATCGGCGCATCGCCGTACTCCTTGGCTGTGGTTCCGGGTTTAATTGACGCCGCCTCGTCGTCCGCACCGCACGCAGTAAGCGCACACGCCAGCGCCGCAGCTCCGACAGCTGCCAGCACCTGGGAACTAATGCGCCCCTGGTGAGGTTGGGGGATGGATGCGTGAGGGGGGCGTCGATAAGAGAACATGCAACCATCATGCACCACGGCGAGTAGGTGGCAGGCATAATGGTTCAGGTGAGTAAGAAGACGAAGGCAGACCCGATACTTTTTTCGGCGGAGGCGAAGGATACCGCCCGCGCCGCAGTAGAGGAAGTCGGCGGCGACGAGGTGGGGGAGGCCCTCGGCATTGCGACGGACGGCGAAGGGCTGGGGATTTACCGCTACGCCAGCCGCGTGCCCGGCTACCGTGGCTGGGAGTGGGTCGTGGTGCTGGTCACGGTGCCGGGCAGTGGGGTTCTTACGATCAACGAGGTCAGTCTGCAGGCGGGCGAGCATGCTTCGTTGGCGCCGGAATGGGTGCCCTACGAAGACCGCGTGCAGCCGGGTGATCTGGGGCCCGGTGATACCCTGCCGCCGCGCCGCGACGACGAGCGGCTGACGGCCTGGGCGCGGTTGCAGGACGGTGATGGGTTCTTGCGTAACCCGCAGGCTGGCAACACCCTGTCGCACGCCGGGTTGCGCCAAGCTCGGAAGCGGTGGCGCGAGGGCGACTTCGGGCCGCGCTCCGAGTTTGCCAAGAAGGCGGATCTACAGTGCGAGACTTGTGCGTTCTATTTGCCGATCGACGACGTGGAGAACGGAATCGGTGTGTGCGCGAACGAGTACTCCGCCGATGGGCGCGTGGTGCAGCGCGACTACGGCTGTGGGGCGCACTCTGCCACGGTGGAGGAATCCATCGGTGAGGAGCTGGGCGAAGGCACCAATAACTACGGCGTGTACGTCGACGAAGGGTTCTCGCGCTTCGAGTAACGTGTGCGGCCCTGCGGCCCTGCGGCGGCGAAACCGCCTAAGAGTTGCATAAACGCCCTACGGAGTGGTTACTTATTACTTGTCGTTTCATATTGTGGTGACTGCCTACGGTTCTGCTTAAGGGGTAGTGCCCGCGAATAGTCCGAACAAGTAGGGGAGAATCCCGTATGGCAGATGCACGGGCCGCAAAGGCCAACAAGGCCGGCAGGGCCGACAAGGCACACGATTCAACAACACAAGATCGCGGCTTTCTAGACCGCTACTTCCACATCTCGGAGCGGCACTCGACCGTGGGCACCGAGATCCGCGGTGGTGTGGTCACGTTCTTTGCGATGGCTTACATCATCATCCTGAACCCACTGATCCTGGGCACTAGCGCAGACATTAATGGCGACGAGCTGGGTACCGCCCGCGTCGCTGCCGTCACCGCTCTGGCAGCGGGTGTTATGACCATCGCCTTTGGCTTGATCGCCCGCTATCCTTTCGGCATCGCTGCCGGACTGGGCATTAACACCCTGGTGGCGGTCACCTTTGTAGGCACGGAGGGGCTGACCTGGCCGGAGGCCATGGGTCTGGTGGTCATTGACGGTATTGTCATCGTCGTGCTAGCCATTAGCGGCTTCCGGGAGGCTGTGTTTAACTCCATCCCTGCTTCCCTAAAGGCCTCGATCGGTGTGGGCATTGGCCTATTCATCGCGATGATTGGCCTGGTGGATTCCGGTTTTGTCCGCCGCGTGCCGGATGCCGCAGGAACCACCGTCCCGGTCGGCTTGGGCATCAACGGCTCCATCGCCTCCTGGCCCACGTTCGTGTTCATCCTGGGCTTGCTGATCTGCGGCACGCTGGTGGTCCGCAAGGTTCGTGGTGGCCTGTTCATCGGCATTGTCGCCAACACCATCATCGCCATGATTGTGGAGGCCATCACCCACAGCGGCCCGTCCTTCGTAGATGGCGAGCCGAATCCGACAGGCTGGAACCTGGCGGTGCCGCAGGGGCCGGATTCGCTCGGCGGCATGCCGGATCTGTCCCTGGTCGGCGCCGTGGATCTGTTCGGTGCGTTTACCCGCGTGGGCGTGCTGGCCGCCTGCATGCTGATCTTCACCCTGGTGCTGGCTAATTTCTTCGACGCAATGGGCACCATGACCGCCCTGGGTAAGCAGGCCAAGCTGGTCGACGAGGAAGATCGCCTGCCGAACCTGCGCACCGCCCTGATCGTTGAGGGCGGCGGAGCGGTCGTCGGTGGCGCCGTCTCTGGCTCCTCTAACACCGTGTTCGTCGATTCTGCCGCTGGTATCGGCGATGGCGCCCGCACCGGTCTGGCCAACGTGGTTACGGGTCTGCTGTTTATCCTGGCGATGTTCTTCACCCCACTGTACGAAGTCGTGCCGATCGAGGCCGCCGCCCCGGTTCTGGTGATCGTGGGCGCGATGATGATGGCGCAGATCAAGGACATCGACTTCGCCCGCTTCGACATCGCTCTGCCGGCTTTCCTGACCATCGTGGTTATGCCGTTTACCTACTCCATCGCCAACGGCATCGGCGTGGGCTTCATCACCTACGTCGCCATGGCTGTGGTCGGCGGTCGCGCAAAGAAGGTTCACCCGCTGCTGTACCTGGTGGCGCTGATGTTCGTGGTGTACTTCGCCGCCGATCCCGTGATGGATCTGCTGCGAGGCTAGTTGCATGCCTGGCTTCTCGCCCATCCGGATTGATGACCCGCGCGACCCCCGCCTCGACGACTTTCGGAACCTCAACGCGTCCGACAAGAAATCCGGTGAGCAGCTCATCATCGCCGAGGGCACCTTGGTTGTCCCGCGTCTGCTGGCCAGCCCTTACCCAACCCGCGCGGTCGTGGGGTTCCCGGGTAAGCTGCGGGCGATCGAGGAGCGCTTGGCTCGTTCTTTTTCGGGTGTGGACGCCCCATTTTCCGTGTTCGAAGTCTCCCGCGACGTGCTAAAGGAAGTTGCCGGTTTTGATATGCATCGGGGCCTGGTCGCCTCGGCGGATCGCCTACCAGAGACCGCGCTAAGTTCAGTTGAGGCATTGCTGGACGAGCTGGAGGCGGCTCCGGATACCAGTGGCGTGGTCGCAGTCTTGGAGGGGGTGGGGGATCACGAGAATATCGGCTCGATCTTCCGCAACGCCGCTGGCCTGGGTGTGGATGCCGTGCTGTTCGGTGCGGCGACCGCCGACCCCCTGTACCGCCGCAGTGTGCGTGTTTCCATGGGCCACGTGCTGCGCCTGCCGTGGGCGAAGTTCCCCGGCACGACAACCACGTGGCAGCGAGGCTTGGAGATGCTACGCCGCCGTGGCTATGCGGTGGTGGCGCTCACGCCGACAGGGAACACGACTCTGCGCGAGGCCACGGAGGCCGCCCGCATTCGGGGCCAGAAAGTGGCGGTAATGGTCGGTGCGGAAGGTCCTGGGCTGACTGAGCACGCTATGCGCGCGGCAGACGTGCGTGCCACGATTCCGATGGCCCGGGGGACGGACTCGCTGAACGTGGCGACCGCGGCCGCCATCGCCTTCTACGAAGCCGTGCGCTAGGTTCAGGGGAGTTACTCGCCGCGGCTGCGCCGGCGCACTTCCTCACCGATCTTCTTCGAAGCCCCGCGCAGCCCCTTCAGGCCAGCGGAGAAACCCTTGCGTGCCCCATGCCCCAGGGAGTTCAGCACATTCTTGGCCACCTCAGCGCCACTGGGTTCGCTGTCGCCCGAGGGGGCAGCGTAATCGTCGTAGCCCTGCTCGTCGGCGTAGACGGAAACCTTATCCTCCGGCTGAGGGCGCCCGTGCGTGAGCCCGTCGTACTCAGAGGACTTCGCCTCCGGGCGGCCATCGACGGCAAAAGCAGCGATGGGGAGCGCGGGGCCGGATCCAGAGACGGAAAAGCCCAACCAGGCTTCGATGGCCGCAGTGGCCAGCTCGGCGGGGATGAAGGGTAGCTGGATGCCGTGCGCCTCGGTGGTGCCGGCCCAGAACTCGGCCTCGAACTCGCCGGGCAGGCCCACGTCCTCGAACACCGTCTCGCGGGTCGCGCTGAAGGAGCGCTTGAGCTTGCCGCCCGCCCAGTGCGCGAAACCGCCGAAGGTCTCGTCTACTTCCTTGGATGCGGGGTCTCCGCCATCACCCGGCTTAGTCGAGGCTGCGGTCTCCGGATCCGCCACCACGCAGGAAGCGTACACGTCGGCCGCGCTGACCAGTGTGCGGTAGCGTTCCGGCAGTTCCGATAGCTTCCGCAGACCGGGAATCACCGTCTGCACCACAGAGAGGCCGGGGTAGCCGCCGATATAGAACTCGTCGGTGCCGGGCGTGGCACTGCGAGTCATGTCGAAATCGCCGATGTGCGTCAGTGGCCAGGCGGGGTTGAGCTGAGCCAGGTACTTGCGGGCAAAACCTCGGTCTACCTTATGCTCCTGGTGCACCACGGTGCTGGGGTTGGCCGCATTCACAAACCAGAGGGTCACCAGGGTCACAGCAGTGGCTCCTTCTATCGCCTAGTTCTTCTTCTTGGGGTTGGTACGCACACCGAGCAGGACGTCCTCCCAGTGCGGAGTGACGGCCTTGCGCTTGCGCTTCGGCTTCGCAGGCTTTGCGTCGGGGTGCATTAGGAATTCATTATCGCCGCGTTCGCCGCGCGTCGCAGCGGAATCGTTCGCAGCGGGGGGAGTGTCCTGCGGTGAGGGAGCCGCGTTCTCGCCGACATGGTTGTCTGCACCCTCCAGTTCCGCATCCTCGTCCTGCCAGTCCGGTGCGTCCGGTCCCTGGGTCGGGTGCAGCAGGGGAGTCACCGGGGAAACGCTGCGCACCGGCTGCCCGTAGCGTGGGTTCACCAGGTCGCCCGCGATGCTGTTGTGCGGGTGCGCCAGCGCCTTATCCGAGCCACGCAGTTCCACGATGAACTCTGCCGTGTGCGTGGCAGTGCGGCCTGCCGAGTCCTTTTCCCAGGTCACGGTAACGATCCACTGTTTAGTAGCGTTTTGGTAGGCATCCCATTCAGCGTCTGAAAGAGTCTCTCCGCGCGCCGCCAAAGCGGTGGCCAGAACCTCCCACAGGGGCTGGTTCGACACACCGTCTGCGTTGACCGGGTGTGCCGCGTGCGCTAGCTCGGCGATGCGCGAGCGTTCCTGCAGAATCGGCCAGGCGTAGGGCTCGATGCGAGATTCGTCCGTATCGGCCTCGTCCGCCAGCTCGGCGACGGTTGCGCCGTGGCGGATGCGGTCCTGAATCACACGCGGAGACATGGAAATCTTCGTGCGGTGTGGACGCGCGTTGGGGCGGTCGTATGCGCGCTCCTGCGGCTGCCCCTGCTGGTTCTGGAAGAGTGGCGCTACCTCTGGCTCCGCCGCCTTTTCCTTATCCTCGTCTTTATCATCCGCAGCGTTTGGGGCGGTGCCGGTGCCGGCCTCCGCGTGGTCGGCCGCCGAGGGCTCTGCGTTTGCAGGGTTTGCCGTATTTACAGTGTTCGCAGTGTTTGCAGTGTGCGCTGCGTCTGTTGTTTCCTCGGTGCCTACCGTCGCGCTGTCCGTGCCAGCCGGGGTAGACGCGCTGGCCGTTGCGAGGTTATCGGAGCTGGCCGGGGGGACGTCCTGAAGAAAAGACCGCAACTCGTCGGTGACGGGCAGAAAGTACTCTGCGATCGGGCCGCCGACGGCGGGGTCTACGGCGCGTAGCACGAGCGACGAGGCATCGCTATCGGCGACGACAAATTTCAGCTCTTGCAACGTGGCCTCCTGACGGATGGTGCGGCAAATGACGGCGGTGTTATTAGCATCACCCTCCAACCTTAGCTAAAAGCACGGTTGGAGGGTGAGCGGATTCAGTCGCTAGATGATGGCGAAACAGTAGCCGGATAGCGAATTACTTGGCGGCGTGGCCGCCGTCGAGGATGAAGTCGATGGCGCCGGTCAGCTTCTTGATGTCCTCCGGGTCGATCGCCGGGAACATGCCGATACGCAGCTGGTTACGGCCCAGCTTGCGGTAGGGCTCGGTATCCAAAATGCCGTTGGAGCGCAGGATCTTGGCGATCTTGGCGGCATCGATGTTCTCGTCGAAGTCGATCGTGCCAACTACCAGGGAGCGGGAGTCCGCATCCTGGACGAACGGGGTGGCCTCCGCACGGGACTCGGCCCAGTTGTACAGAGTCTGGGAAGACTCGGTGGTGCGGGCAACCATACCGTCCAGGCCACCGTTGGCGTTCATCCACTTCACCTGGTCGTCCAGCATCAGCAGGGTAGCCACGGCCGGGGTGTTGTAGGTCTGGTTCTTGCGGGAGTTATCCACAGCGGTCTTCAGATCCAGGAAAGCCGGGATGTAGCGGTCGGAAGCGGCGATCTCCTCCACGCGCTCCAAGGCGGCGGGAGAGAAGGCTGCCAGCCACAGGCCGCCGTCGGAGGCGAAGCACTTCTGCGGGCTGAAGTAGTAGACATCGGCCTCATTCATGTCGACGGGCAGGCCGCCGGCGCCGGAGGTCGCGTCGATGGCCACCAGGGTGTCGTCGGAAGCTGCCTGCGGGCGGGTTACCGGGACCATTGCACCTGTGGAAGTCTCGTTGTGCGCCCAGCCGATTAGGTCGGCATCGGTGCCATCCAGCTGGCTCGGAGCCGGAGCGGTGCCCGGGTCGCCAGCGACGATCTGCGGCTCGTCCAGCCACGGAGCCTTCTTGGAGACGCTGGCGAACTTCGAGGAAAACTCACCGTAAGTCAGGTGCGCGGACTTGTTGCGGATCAGGCCGAAGGAAGCAGCATCCCAGAAGGCGGTGGCGCCACCCAGAGATAGGACGATTTCGTAGCCCTCCGGAAGGTTGAACAACTGGGACAGGCCTTCGCGCACGGAGCCGACGACATCCTTCACGCCAGCTTGGCGGTGAGAGGTGCCCAGGATTGCGGCGTTGTCCTGGATCGCCTGCAGCTGCGCGGGGCGAACCTTGGATGGGCCACAGCCGAAACGGCCATCGGCGGGGATGAACTCCGCAGGAATGGTGGGCAGAGTGTTCTGGTCGTTGGCAGGTGCGTTCATCTTTCCCTCAGTACTTTGCTTTAGCTGTTTGTGGTTTTGTTCGAGTAGCTGCCGCTCAGTGCGCCTCAAACGGTGCTTGACTTAATAGGGTAGACCGTTGAGCCTGCGCTAGGGCCAAAAGGTGCCAAAAATATAAGAATCGTCAGTTGCGGCGCCGGTATTTACCCCCGCTTACGCCAGGTGGTCTGTCATGCGCGTCACACAGGTACTACAGTGTGCCGTATCCCCCCGCATGCTTTGCTATGCGAGTAACGCCATACGGGGAAGCCCTAAAGCGGCTACAATTTACAAGTGAAACCGTGAATCTGTGTTCCGCTCCAACGGTGCCGGCGCAAGCTTCTACCAAAAGTAATTGCTTCAACATTCGCTGCGGGCAGGCACGTGAACATTTCAGAAAGGGATGTCAATGGCTACCGATAATCAGGACAAGGCCGTTCTCCACTACCCAGGTGGAGAGTACGAAATGGACATTGTCCGCGCCACCGAAGGTAACGACGGTGTAGCGCTGGGCAAGATGCTGGCAGAGACCGGCTTGACCACCCTGGATCCCGGCTACGTGAACACCGGTTCCACCAAGTCCGCCATCACCTACATCGACGGTGCGAATGGCATCCTGCGCTACCGCGGTTACGACATTGCCGACTTGGCCAACAACGCAACCTTCAACGAGGTTTCCTATCTGCTGATCAACGGCGAGCTGCCGAACAAGGAGCAGGCGGAGGAGTTCAACAGCAACATCCGCAAGCACACCCTGCTGGATGAGGACTTCAAGGCTCAGTTCCGTGTGTTCCCGCGCGATGCTCACCCGATGAGCGTTCTGGCTTCCTCCCTGAACATCCTGTCCACCTACTACCAGGACACCCTGAACCCGCTGGATCCGGATCACCAGAAGCTGAACACCTACCGCCTGATGGCGAAGGTGCCGATGCTGGCTGCTTACGCTTACCGCGCGTCCAAGGGTAAGCCGTACATGTACCCGGATAACTCCATGAACGCGCGCCAGAACTTCCTGCGCCAGATGTTCGGTTACCCGACCGAGCCGTTCGAGGACGACCCGGTGGTCACCAAGGCTCTGGACAAGCTGCTGATCCTGCACGCTGACCACGAGCAGAATTGCTCCACCTCCACCGTCCGCATGGTCGGTTCCTCCCAGGCCAATATGTTCGTCTCTATCGCAGCAGGCATCAACGCCCTGTCCGGTCCGCTACACGGTGGCGCTAACCAGGCCGTTCTGGAGATGCTGGAGGAGATCCACGCTAACGGTGGCGACGCTACCGACTTCATGAACCGCGTGAAGAACAAGGAGCCGGGCGTAAAGCTGATGGGCTTCGGCCACCGCGTGTACAAGAACTACGACCCGCGTGCGGCCATCGTCAAGGAGTCCGCACACGAGATCCTGGAGCACCTGGGTGGCGACCACCTGCTGGATCTGGCTATGAAGCTGGAAGAGATCGCACTGGCCGACGATTACTTCATCGACCGCAAGCTCTACCCGAACGTGGACTTCTACACTGGCCTGATCTACCGCGCCATGGGCTTCCCGACGGACTTCTTCACCGTCCTGTTCGCCATGGGTCGCCTGCCGGGCTGGATCGCTCACTACCTGGAGCAGGTCAACGATCCGACCGCGAAGATCAACCGTCCGCGCCAGATCTACACCGGCGAGGGCGAGCGCAAGCTCTAAGAACTTCTGTTCTTTTCTTAGCGACGCCACCCCCTCGGGCTAGTTACGCGAAGCGTATCCCCCGAGGGGGTGTGTCGCGTTTTGCTAGGGTGGAGCTTCGAGAAGCTATCAGTTTTCAAAGGAGACTTCCCCCATGAGTAAACCGCAGATCGACCTCTCGGATGGCCCCGCACCGCAGGACCTGGTGATTGAGGATTTGGTGGTCGGCGAGGGTGCAGAGGCCGTGCCGGGCGGCATGGTTGAGGTGCACTACGTGGGCGTAGACTTCGCGACCGGCGAGGAGTTCGACTCTTCCTGGGATCGCGGCGAGTCCATCGAATTCCCCCTGTCCGGCCTGATCGAGGGCTGGCAGGAGGGTATCCCGGGCATGCGCGCCGGCGGTCGCCGCAAGCTGACCATTCCCCCGGAGAAGGCTTATGGCCCGGCCGGCATGGGCCACCCCCTGTCTGGTCGCACGCTGGTCTTTATTATCGACCTGATCGCCGTGAACTAGCAGTAGTGAACTAGCAGTGCAGTAGAAGACGAGAGTACAAGAAAAGGCGCCTGCTTTTGGCAGGCGCCTTGTGCTTTGCGCATTTAGAGCTGTGGAAGGCTGCGCACTAGGCGCCCTTCAAGGCCTTGAGCCAAGTCATCTTCTTGCCGTTGTGCAGGATCGAGTTGCGGTATACGCGAGCCACCAACGCAATCACTAGCACCGTGACAACGGTGGCGATCAGGAAGCTCAGCAGCACCTGCGGCAGGCTCATCGTGCCCGCCGCTAGGTTCATCGGGGCAACCGTCAGGCTAAACGGCGGCACCCAACCCAGCACCTGCATGAGGGTGGATTCCATGTTGCTAATGCCGAAGAGCGGGGCGTAGGTCATACCCATAATGAACAGCAGGATCGGCCCCTGGGTGGACTGCAGGTCCTCGGTACGGGAAACCAGCGAGCCCGCGCCGGCGTACAAACTACCGAAGAACAACATGCCGATGAAGAAGGCCACCAGCATTAGGGCGACGACCGAGTAGTCGAATTCGGCGTCTCCCAACAGTCCGGAGACCATCAGGCCGACGGTACCAATGCCCAGCAGTACTGCGGTGCCGATAAGGCCGAAAATGGTGCTACCGATGATCTTGCCCGCGAGGAAGTCCATCGGGCGGGCGGATGCCAAGATGATCTCCACCACACGCGAGGACTTTTCCTCCGTGATGCGCCCACCGACGTTCGCAGCAAACAGGATGATGAAGTAGGCCATCAGCATCACGCCCACCATGGTGGTGACGATCTGCGGACCGTTGGCCTCCATCGCATCGTCTTGCTTCACATTCACCGTATCCAGTTGCACAGAGGGAGTAGCCTTGGCGAATTCCTCGGGAGACACTCCGACCTTATCCAGGGCCTCGGCCTGCGCATTGGCATTGATGGCCGCGGTGGCGGTGTTGAGGATGGCAGGGTCGGGGTCGCCGTTGCTGAGCAGCTCGTAGCCAGAGTCCGTCTTCACCAGTGCCGCGTCGAGGGCTTCGTCCTTGACCGCCGCGGAAGCGTCGTCGCGGGAGTCCAGCACCTGAGGTTCCACGCCGCTGGAGCCATCCGCACCGTCGGAATCCTTGGCGGTGGAGGCCGAGGGGGCGTCAATAAATTCCTTCTCAATGCCCACAAGGCCGAGCTGAGCCTTGCCGTTGTCGTCGTCCTTGCCGGTCAGCCAAGCGGTGACGAAGATACCGACGAGCATGACAACCGCGACAATACCCAAAGAGAGCATGATGGCCTTGCTGCGGGAGGCCACCTGAATTTCGCGCTTGGCGACGGTGGCGATGGTGTTGGGGGAAGAATAACTCATGATTCGACGACCTCCTGGAAGAGCTCTGCAAGGTGCGGAATGCGGCGGGAGAACGAGTGGACCGGGCCGACAGCCAGTGCGGACTGCAGAATCTGCTGGTCCAGATCCGTGGATTCGGCCTCGAGCAGCACGCCCTCACCGAAGTCCTCGACCAGGCGGGTGCCCTGCGGGTACCAGTCGCGCGCCGAGGTGTGCACTTCGTACACGAGGGGGCCGCGGGTACGCAGCTCGTCGACGGTGCCCTCGGCTTTCATACGTCCCTTGGCGATGATGCCCACGCGGTCGCACAGTCGCTGCACTAGATCCAGCTGGTGGGAGCTGAACAGCACCGGCACGCCGGCGTTGCAGCGCTCGACAAGCAGGTCGCTCATCACGTTCACGGCCACGGGATCCAGGCCGGAGAAAGGCTCGTCCAGGATTAGCAACTCCGGATCGTGGATCAGCGAGGCCGCCAGCTGGACGCGCTGCTGGTTACCCAGTGACAGCTCCTCCAGCTTGTCGTCCGAGCGCTCGGCTAGGCCGAGCTGTTCCAATAGGCTTTCCGCGTTTTTCCGTGCCGCTTCGTCGCTCAGGCCGTGGAGGCGGGCGAAGAAGCGCAGCTGGTCACCGATCTTTTCCTTCGCATACAGGCCGCGCTCTTCCGGCATGTAGCCGATGCGGCGGCGCAGGTCATCGTCGATCGGCTTATCGCCCAGGCGTACCTCGCCGCTGTCGGCCGCGAGTACCCCCAGCGCTATGCGCATGGTGGTGGACTTGCCGGCACCGTTGGAGCCGACGAAACCGTACATCTCACCAGGCTGTACCTGGAGCGTCATGTCGTGGAGGACTTGGTGGTCCCCGTAACTCTTATTGAGGTTGTTGATATAGAGAGCGTCCATACATTCCTTGGAGTTTTATAACGAAAAGAAGGATCTTGTTTATTGTGTCATACGCCAAAACTTCGAGCAGGCAGTGGTTTCTGGGGCCTTGGTTTCTGGGGAGAGCTTCACAGTAGGGGCGAGCTGCGATATCGCTACCAGCGCCGTCGCGAGAATGAAGTCGGTGGCGTACAAAGGAGGCCATGAGCGAAGAGAACAATGCAGTACCGACCATCGACATGAACGACGGCACGACCATTCCGCAGCTGGGGCTGGGCGTATGGCAGTTGAGTGACGAGGACACGTACACCTCGGTGCGCGCCGCGATCGAGACCGGCTACCGCCACATTGATACCGCCGCGATCTACGGCAACGAGGAGGCCGTGGGGCGCGCCGTGGCCGACGCGGTGAAGGCCGGAGATGTGCAGCGCGAGGAGCTGTTCATCACCACCAAGCTGTGGAACGCTGACCAAGCCCGGGGCAAGGATGCATTCGCGGAATCCCAGAAGAAGCTGGCGATGGACTACGTGGATCTGTACCTGCTGCACTGGCCGTGCCCGCAGGCCGACAAGTTCGTGCAGGCCTACGACTCTATGGCGGAGATCCAGCAGTCCGGCGGCGCGACCAGCATCGGCGTGTGCAACTTCTACCCCGAGGCGCTGGACGCTTTGAAGCAGGCGGGCCACACCCCGGCCGTGAACCAGATCGAGATCCACCCGGGCTTTAGCCAGGCCGAGCAGCGCGCGGACAACTGCGACCGCGGGATCGTCACCGAGGCATGGTCGCCGTTGGGGCAGGGGCAGAACCTGACCGACCCGACCATCGCGAAGATCGCCGCCGAGCACGGCGTGAGCGTGGCGCAGGCCATCATCCGCTGGCACATCCAGCGTGGCGACGTGGTTATCCCGCGTTCCTCCAAGGTGGAGCGCGTGCGCCAGAACTTCGACGTCTTCGGCTTTGAGCTTTCCGCTGACGAGGTTTCCGCCATCGAGGCTCTGGACGTGGAGGATGGCCGCATCGGCGGCGACCCGCTGGCCTTCCACGCTGGCCTGGAGGGCTAGGGAAGCTCCGCGCGGATTCCCGCGAAACGCCCGCGTATGGCACCGCCCCTGCGGTACATTGCTAGCCATGAGCGCAGGGCACGTCATCACTCATCTAGAGACCGTCGGGGCAGGCAAAGCGAGCAAAGCCGACGGTTCCGCAACCCCGGGTTCTCCCGCGCTCGAGGACGCTACCCCGCAGGTCGGCGTGATCACCCTTAACCGACCGGAGAAGCGCAACGCCCTCAACGCAGCCATCGCCACCGCGGTCGCCGAGGCCGTCCGCGCCTACACCTCCGCCGGGGTGCGCGCCATCCTGATCCGTGGCGAGGGGCCCGTTTTCTGCGCCGGAGCGGATCTCTCGGGTGGCGTGTATGCCGATGATTTTTGGTCCGCCATGGAGGACATGCTCTCCGCCATCCAGACAACCCCGGTGCCGGTCATCGCTGACATTCACGGTCCGGCGGTCGGCGCAGGCTGCCAAATTGCTTTGGCCTGTGATCTGCGCTTTTTCGCCGATGAAGGCAGCTGCTGGGTGCCCGTTGCCACGCATGGGTTCGCGTTGGATCTGTGGACCCACGCCCGTGCCCGCGAGCTGATGGGCGGCGCGCTGGCCCGGAACGTGTTCTTGGCAGGCGCCCGGGTAGGCGCCGAACAAGCGCGGGCGACGGGTTTTTCTGTTGATATTAGTGACGCCACCCCGAACGCCACCGCCCTCGCACATCGGGTGGCGAGGCAGGCTCCGTTGTCTATGGAGCATTCGAAGCGCGTGTTCAACAGCCCCGACATGCATGCAGACCCGGAGTTGCAGCAGATGATGCTGGACGTCTGGGCCAGCGATGATGTGCAGGAGGCGCGCCGGGCGCGCGCAGAGAAACGCGCTCCGCATTTCAGGGGGCGCTAGTCGCGCCCTGAAACAACGGGCACAGCAGGGGGCGCTAGCGCCCTGAAATAATGGGCACAGTAGGGGGCGCTAGTCGCGCCCTGAAACAATGGGCACAGCAGGGGGCGCTAGTCGCGCCCCTTTACCGGCCAAGTGTGCACGGGCTGTCCGTTGACCTGGTGGGCCAGGTAGCGCCGCATCATGGTGGCCAGCGCTTCGGCGCGTTCGGCGGATTCTGGCTGGCTGTTCGGGGCCAGTCGGTTGATAGTGTCCAACTGCCATGTCGCACCGTTTTGACCCTTGCGGGCACGGCCCTCGATGATGCCCAGGTAGGTTTCGATCAGTTCGGAATCCACCTCCAGCAGCTCCAGGCCCTCCCGGGCGTGGTCCAGCAGGTGATCGGTAATCAACTCCCGGACGGGAACGGTCCCCACACGCGGCCAGCGCATGTTGGCGCGCAGTCCTTCGCGGGCGCCGGCGAGGAAGTTGCTGTGGGCGTCCTCAAAAGAAAGGCGCGACCACACGGGGCGATTCTGCGTACCCAAGAACTTGACGAGTCCGTAGTAGAAGGCGGCGTCTGCGACGATGTCGGCGGTGGTGGGGCCGGCGGGTAGCAGACGGTTCTCCACGCGGATGTGGGAGCGCTCCAGTTTCGGATCGTAGATTGGGCGGTTCCAGCGCCAGATCGTGCCGTTGTGCAGGTTCATGTAGTGCAGGCCCGGGCTGTCGCCGGACATGATGGGTGTGCCTGCCTCCATGCGATCCTCGGGCAGGAGAGGGGAGAAGTAGCGGCCGTTCTCCTCGAAGAGGTCGAATACGCTGGTGATCCACCGCTCGCCGAACCACACGCGCGGACGCACGCCCTGGTTGACGAGCTCCGCGGTGCGCGTGTCGATGGCTTGCTGGAAGACGGGAATGCGCGATTCGTGCCACAGTTTGTGGCCGACGAACAGCGGGGAGTTCGCGCTGAGCGCTGCCTGCACACCCGCGATGGCTTGGGAAGCGTTCCAGGCGTTGGCGAAGAGGTTCGGCGCGACCTGTAGGTGCAGCTGCATGGAGGTGCAGGCGGATTCCGGGGCGATGTCCTCGAAGTCATGGCGGTAGGTATCCACGGTGCCGAGTACACGGCCAGGCAGTGCACCTTCGAGCTGGATGCGCACGAGTTCGCCGCGGGATTCCAGGACTGCATTGTTGAGTGCCTTGTAGCGGTTTTCGTCCGTCATCCAGGCGGGATCGCTGAGGAAGTCAGTGGTCAGCGTTGGCAGGGTGCCGATCATCACTGCGCGGGAATCCAGCTGCTCAGCAGCCTTTTGCACGGCGTACAGGCGTTCGTCGAGGCCTTCTTGGAGTTGCTCCAACCCGCGACCGGTGATGGATAGTGGTGGATGGTTCATCTCCACGTTGTAGGAGCCGATTTCAGACTGGTATTCGCCCGGATAGGCTTCTTCCAGCTTCGCCAGCACTTCTTCATTGCAGCGGTTGGGTTGCATGTTTGTGTCCACGAGGTTCATCTCTAGTTCCAGGCCGATGGTGCCCTGGTTGATGAACTCAGAGTCTTGAAGGTGCTTATCGAAGACCTCCAGCTCGGCGTTGAGCCGCTCGCGGAAGCGGGTGCGTTGTTTCGGTGTATAGGTATCTTTAGATACTGCGTCGCCCATACTTATCGATCGTAGCTTTGCTGCGGGTGCAGCGCCGGCGATTTTGGTGCTGACGCCTCTAGTGTCAATGAGCTGAAGGTCTGGTTAACAGGGAACAAAGCCTGGCTTGTATTATGTAGTTCGCATGGTCGGCAGGTGGCGGATGAGCGCTGGTTGCCGTTTGTCATGCGATTGCCCTAGTAGCTCAGTGGATAGAGCACGGCTCTCCTAAAGCCGGTGTCGGAGGTTCGATTCCTCTCTGGGGCACGCTGGAAGTCTCGAGACATCGTTCCGGTCGGTGTCTCGAGATTTTTGTTTTTGGTTGCCCCGACTGGGGTTGAGTTCGATGTCTTTCTTGTTGTAGTAGATCTTTTCTTCGGTAAGTGTGTAGGCAGCGATTTGTGCCCCGGTGGCGGTTATTTTGATGTCGACGTGGTTGTCGATGCAGACACCATGGTGATTGGTTCCCCCGCCCCATCGGCGGCCGATGTAGAGGCGGCGTAGTTTACTGCCCCATCGCAGGGTTGTCTTGCCGTTGGTGCCTACTTTGTCGGTGCGTAGTCGGTAGTCGTGCTCTGGTTTGATGTCCGCTTATCTGCATTCACCCCCATTAAGGGTGAATCTTCAGATCAAAACTAGAAGTAGTTTATAAAGAGTGTTATCTTTGTTAGGAGAGCCTTACCTTTCCTGCTGTTCATGAACCGAGGTTTACTATGGCCCAACAGTCCTCTACGCCCGCATGGAGTGCAAGCTCATCCAGTGGGTCGACGGCACGTTTAAACACCAGAGATCTCATCAACGCTGGCATCTTTGCTGCACTTTACTTTGTAATCACCTTTGTAAGCGGAATGATTGGATTCGCAGGACCACAATTCATGTTTATTGGATGGTTTATCGCGGCAATCGCAAACGGAATCGTGCTAGCGCTTTATGCCGCCCGCACGCCCAAAATGGGTGCTTTCACCCTCGTCGGTGGTATTAACGGACTAGCATTCATGCTCACCGGACACTACTTCTGGACCCTGCTGGGAAGCATAATTCTAGGGTTTATCGCGGATTTGGTTATTACAAAAAGCCACCTCAGTATTGCCAAATCCTTCCCTATTGCCTACGGCGTCTTCTGTGTCTGGATTTCTTTGCCTTTTATCCCGCTAATTCTGGATACGGACTCCTACTACGTCGATATCGCAGACCAAATGGGTCAAGAATATGCCGATGCCATGTCGGATATCTTCCAGCCATGGACCATTGGAGTACTGGCCATTTGTGCGCTCATCGTCGGCTTTATCGGAGGAAAGGTCGGAGTTCGCGTCAGCCGCAAACACTTTGAAAGCGCTGGTCTCCTGTGAGCCTGCAAAAACAGGGCGTGCTTCGTCGATCTTCGATCGATCCACGGACCGTGCTGCTTTCTGTTCTAGTAATCAATGCAGTAGCTCTCAGCCACGGCCACCTACCGACACTGCTGATTTCTATCGCTTTCAGCTCCATCGCACTAGCCACAGTAAAGCCACACTATGGTCTTATTTGCCTGTGCGCTTTTGCATTATCCTATCTTGGGTATTGGGGCCTATTACAGCTTCCTGGCTCCACATTTTTCGCTTTTTCGGCGGCAATTTTTTCGTGGCTAAGCCGTTTTGTCATCAGCATGTCCATCGGCGCATTCGGCTTGCTCACTCTCACACCATCCACGTTGACCTCAGCACTGCGGGACCTGCGTTTACCAGGCTGGGCCACCATTCCACCGGCGGTATTCCTGCGCGTTTTGCCGATCATCGTGGCAGAAGCCAAAGCCATCCGCGATGCCATGGTCCTTCGAGGTCTCCAGCCTGGAGTAAAAAGCTGGATCACACAGCCCACACAATCGTCCGCGATGCTGATCATCCCCTTATTAGGCGCCGTCGTCCGCGCTGGTGATGAGCTCGCTGCCTCTGCTCTTGTCCGGGGATTGGGAGGACCCACACGCCCAACCACCACCGCCGATCTTTCCTTCAAGCTTGTCGATGCAACTGCACTAGCTGGGTTGGGCCTCGTTGTTGCCTCTGTCTGGCTTCCCACGGAGGTCCACTTATGAACGAACGCAGTATCGCAACCAGTGTAAACGCCCACAACGTTTCTTTTACATATCCATTGGGCGCTCGGCCAGGCATTCAAGGTGTATCTGATGTGTCCTTTTCTGTCTCGCCAGGACAGTGCCTACTGATTACCGGTGATTCCGGATCGGGAAAGTCCACGGTACTCAAGTTGATCAACGGGCTCATCCCCCATTTCAATCCAGGAGAGCTGCTAGGAACCATCACTATTATAAAGGAGGACCAGGCTTTTAACCCTGCGGAAGAACCGCTGTCCCGAGCCATCGAGTTCAGCGCTTCAGTATTCCAGAATCCAAGGACACAATTTTTCACTGAAAGCGTCAATGCAGAATTGGCCTTCGGGCTAGAAAACCTTGGTGTGGATCCCACAGAAATTGAGTCGAGGATTCAATCAGCGGTCGAGCTACTAGGCATTGACGATCTTCGGGGCCGGCGATTCAAAGAATTATCCGGTGGACAGTTACAAACCGTGGCATGCGCATGCGCGCTTGTGTCCCCGGGCAGTCTCGTGCTTCTCGATGAACCCACGTCCAATCTCTCCATGGAAAGCATCGATATTCTTGCACGCGTGCTACACCGCTTGAAGGAATTAGGCACAACGATCATTATCGCTGATCACCGCCTCTTTTTCTTAAAAGATATCGCTGACCAAGTCATTTACTTGACTCAGGGAAAAATAACGCGGAGTTTCCACGCTCAGGAGTTTTATGGCTTAGACGAACCCGAACGCAAACAATTGGGGCTACGCAGCTTACACCACGTTCCCCTGCCCGCGAGCGTGCCGGTACCACCCACGCTCGAAAACGCCGATCCCCAGCGGAGCGGACTCGAGTTAAGCAACATCTGTTTTTCTTATGGCACGCATGAGGTGCTAAACATTGACCACGCATTTTTCCCCAGCGGCGAAGTCACTGCCTTAATCGGGCCCAACGGCGCTGGAAAAACCACCCTCGCCAGGATCATTTGTGGTCTTGCTTCTCCCAAACGCGGCGGTAATCTCCGTTTGAACAGCAAACGAGTAGGAGCGGCTGCCCGCAGACGTGCCGCGTACATGGTGATGCAAGATGTTGGCCGCCAATTATTCGCAGCCACCACCGAAGAAGAAGTCACGCTCGGACTGGCAAAGAAGAAGCGGGACCACATCGATGTCAATGAGATTCTCCATCGCCTCGATCTGGCAGGAATGGCCCAACGGCATCCGCAGTCTCTGTCCGGTGGGCAACGGCAACGCTTAGCCATAGCTTCAGCCCAAGCCGAGCAAGCAGAGGTCTACATCTTCGATGAACCTACCTCTGGCGTGGGCTGGCGCCAACTGCAATCCATCTCTGCGCTACTTCGATCTCTTGCAGCAAGCGGAGCAGTGGTCATCGTCATCACCCATGACCACGAATTCATCCAAGAATCAGTCACCAGAATCATCGATATTACTGACATCAACAAGAATTGAGAAAGAAATGTCTGAAATAAGACAGAGTTCCACAGAATCAAGCGGAACCCACGCACCAGAATCACACGGTGCGTCACCGGAAGAAGAGGCTCGCGCAAAACTAAAAGCCGGCCAGGTCGCTCTAAAAAAGCTACTGGCCCCAGTGCAAACAACCATCTACTTCGCACAGTTTCTCGCGCTTATATCCTCGGTACTCGCCGTAGCACCCTACGTCGCGTTGGTGGCACTGGGAAATGCTCTAATCGACGGCAAAACTGATGACGTCGCGTCCATTGTGAAATGGCTACTTGCTGCATTTTTGGGCCAGCTATTCTTCTATTTCCTTGCCCTTGCGATCACCCACTTCGCTGATGCAAAGCTGGTGGGGATTAACCGGCGCCGAATTATTACCGCTATTGCGAAAGCACCACTCTCGTGGTTTAGCCAGACTAATTCCGGCAAAGTTCGCAAAGCCGTCGAGGACGATACGTTAACTCTGCACACCCTGACAGCCCACGCTCCTGTAGAGAAGGTCGCCGCGATCTTTACGCCCCTCGCGCTTCTGGTTTATGCCTTTATCTTGGATTGGCGCCTTGGTCTTCTTTCTATTGCCACTGTGCCCATTTTCCTAGCAATCCAAGCGTATTCAATGAAAGATATGGGCACAAAAACTGCGGAAATGGATAATTATCTGGGTGAGGTCTCTGCGACTGCGGTGGAGTTCTCCGAAGGTATTTCCGTCGTCAAGGCTTTCGGCACCGTTGGCAAAGCCCACGCTCGATATCGCGAAGCTGCCCAAAAATTCGCGGAATTCTATTACGAGTGGGTACGTCCGCTTCTGCGTGTTTCCGCAATCTCAGAGTCTGTGGTGGCGGTTCCTGTCCTCATCCTTATCAATGTAGGAGTCGGTTCCCTGCTGATAGCTGGTGACTATGTAACGGTCGCTGAAGTCATCGCAACAACGTTAATTGCGCTGGTGCTCCCGGGCACGATTCAAACCGTCGGCCAAATGATGTGGTCTTACCAGCTCGCTGGCAATGCGGCGTTGCGCCTTGATGAAGTCATGACAATTTCCCATGTGAAAGAAGGCCAAAAGAGACTCGATGCCAGTAGTCAAGACATGGAGGTGGAGTTCCATAAGGTCAGCTTTAGCTACGCCCCAGACACACCAGTCCTCCAAGACTTTTCTGCGCAACTAAATGCAGGCACTGTCACGGCATTGATTGGCCCCTCCGGGTCTGGCAAATCCACAGCAGCAACGATGCTGGCGCGTTTCCAGGATCCAGATTCGGGCACAATCACTATCAACAACGTGGATATCCGTGATCTCACTTTCGACAGTTTGTACCGCACTGTGGCTTTCGTCTTACAAGATCCTCACTTACTGCGTATGAGTATTCGGGAAAACATTCGCCTTGCACGCCCAGAAGCCCGCGATGAAGAGATCTGGCAAGCCGCAGAGGCTGCGCACATAGCTGCTGATATTCGCGCTTTACCGGCTGGGCTCGACACCGTTGTTGGTGAGGACACCTCTTTATCCGGTGGACAACAGCAACGCATTTCTATTGCCCGGGCAATCATTACCAATGCCCCAATCTTGATCCTGGATGAAGCTACTGCGGCAACTGATCCTGACTGCGAAGCAGAAATTCAAGCAGCTCTAGCCACACTCGTCAGAGGCAAGACCGTCTTAGTCATCGCCCACAAGCCGGAGTCCATCCAAGGCGCAGACCAAATAATCTGCCTCAAGCCTATGAAGGATAATTCTCATGTCTAATGCCACTACGCCTGCTAGTTCGCGTCTTCGTGATCCGCTACTCACTCGCAGTGTCAAAAAGCTGCAAAGTCCTGTAGGCCATAAGCTCAATAAAAGGTATGCTTGTCTATCTCTTATCGTGGGCGTGCTTGACGGCCTCGCCGTTCTCACGCTCGTGCCACTTACAAAGGCACTCGATGGGGATACGACGATCGCACCATGGATGTGGACGCTTTTGGCAATTGCGCTCGTAGCTTTTGCGCTACGATTTTTCGCAACCATGGCCTCTTACCACACGGCCTTGGATTTCATCCGAACCGCGCACACGACTGTGGGCGATAAATTAGCAACGCTACCGCTCGGCTGGTTCGTACCGGCTAATACCGGCGGCCTATCTCGCCTCGTTTCAGATCGCTTTATGGTGGCGACCGAGACCATTGCGCGTATTCAAGGAACGATATACCGCGATAGCGCGGCACTTGTCACCTTGTTAGTAGGAGCGTGTTTCTGGAACCCGAAGCTGGGCTTGGTCCTTCTTATCATCGCACCATTGGCGCTCGTGGTGATGCAGTTGGCTGCATGGATTCGTGAGAAAGCATCGAACCGCGCACTGGGGCCGAGTAAAGAGCTCTCCCAGCGCATCGTAGAATTTGCTAACTGTCAACCAGCCCTGCGCGCGGCAGGACAATCACAAGTTTTTGCGCCACTAGAGCAAGCGCTAGAAATCGACCATAAAGCACGAATACGCGAGCTATGGGTATCCACATTAGCTTTGCTACTCAACGGCATAGTAGTGCAGATCTTCATTGTGGCTCTCATTATGGTCTCCGCGGATCTTGCCGTTGAAGGCGCCCTATCGCCACTAGAAACAATTGCGATCATCGGAATCAGCTTGAGGTTTACCCGCACGCTTGAACAGCTGGGTTCTTCTTTCGTCGGTTTAGATGCCGGCCGTATCGCGCTTACAGAAACTGAGCTCATCACCGATGCCCCTTCCCTGCCAGAACCCACTACTCCGCGCCTAGGCGATGGTTCGGGAAATGTAGAGCTGCTTAATGTCACGTTTGGATACGGCGATAAACCAGTATTGGTAGATGTCACTTTCCATGCTCGACCAGGCACCGTTACCGCCATTGTCGGTCCTTCTGGCTCCGGAAAGACCACAATTGCGCGCCTTATTTCGCGATTCTGGGATGTAGATTCCGGGGCGGTGATGGTTGACGGCGTAGATATCCGCGAGCTTGGAACCGAACAGTTAATGTCCAGACTGTCCATGGTCTTTCAGGACGTTTACCTCTTCGACGACTCGTTAATCGCTAATATCCGCGTTGGTCGTCCCGACGCCTCCGATGAGGAAGTCTTCCGCGCAGCTGATCTTTCAGGCGTGACTTCTATTGCCAACCGCCTAGGGTGGCATACTCCAGTTGGTGAAGGCGGGCGGCTTCTATCCGGTGGTGAACGCCAGCGCGTATCTGTAGCTCGCGCGCTTCTCAAACAAGCGCCGATTGTACTCTTTGATGAGGCTACCTCCGCGCTCGATGCAGAAAATGAGGCAAACATTCTTGCTGCGATGGACGAGCTACGGGAGCAATCTACTTTCATTGTCATCGCCCATAAGCTGGATACAATCAAATCTGCTGATCAAATCGTAGTCTTGGATGAACACGGGCAAGTCAGCCAGCTGGGCACGCACTCTGAGCTTTCCGATGTCCCCGGTATCTACCGTCACTTCTGGCAGCAACGCAAAGCAGCACGCGGGTGGAAAATCAATTCGGGACGCGATTAACGCGGGCACCGAGATTGGCGTTGTTTGCGGGGGCACCCTTCTCCCCCCCCGCAGCACGGAGCACCCTAAGTGCACCGACAAAGCTCAGAGCGAAGAATACGGTAGCGGCTACGAGTGACCACTGCGCGGCGTTGGCTATGCCTACGCTTAAGGCCTACACCACTGCCCCAGGCACACGGTCGTTTGCGTTGCGGAGGCTTGCCTGGAGTCATAGACGGGAATATCCCGCAGCATCGTGCCGGTCAGCTGCGCGGAGGCGAACCCCAGGCCCAAGCCGTACAGGTTCAGCGGCGCGGCGATGACCATAAGCAGGACGAGGATAAGGACGCCGACGGCTTCCAAGCCGATCCCAATGAGCACGGTGCCAGGCGCCCCGTACCGTGCCGCGACGTCGGGGGTGGCAAAATCTGTGGGATTCTTCAAAGCGGATGGCACCCTTGATTCAGAGGCGATCGTCAAGAGCATCCGCGAAAGCGCGGCAAAACCCAAGAGCAGAAGCCGCGCGAAGTAGGCGCAGAATGAACTGATGCCCTGGACTAGCGTCGCGTCCAGGTGCAGAAGCGGTAGCGCAAGGGCTGCTCGGTATCGACTTCTTGGTCGACCGGGTGGCCCTTTTCCGATTCCTGCCAGTCCTGCGCCGACTCTTCAAATTCCTCTTCCGGAACCAGTGGTGCATACACCTGGAATCGTTCGGGTGCCTCCATATCAATCTCCGTGATGACGATGCGGTCAGCCACGGGCATGCACTGGGCGTACACCTGACCGCCACCCAGCACCCACACTGTAGGGGTGCGGTCGTCAGCGCCCTCGCCTTTGTCGGCGCTGTCCGTCAGCTCGTTCAGGATCTGCTCGGCGGCGTTGGCCAGTGCGCTGGGGATCGACGGTTCGACAATGCCACCGGGGGCGTCATAGTTATCCTGCCGGGTGATCACATAATTTGTGCGATCCGGCAGTGGACGGAAGCCATCGTCTAGTGCTTCCCAGGAGGTGCGCCCCATGACGACGGGATAGCCGCTTGTAGCGTTCTTGAAGTGCTTCAAGTCCTCTGGCAGATACCACGGCATGTCTGCGCCATCACCAATGACGCCATCGGTGGTTTGTGCCCAGATCATGCCAATCTCAACCTGGTCGCGGGAAATCCCCTTAGCCTCCAGCGCGTAACTCACCGCTGCGGCGGTGAGATCCGGGTAATCTCCGGGCTCATAGCCAGTCGGACGGTGGGGCTTTTCGTTAGTAGTCATTTATACGGCCACCTTTGCCTTGATCACCGGGTGCGGGTCGTAGCCGGTGAACTTGATATCGGAGAAGTCGTAGGAGAACATATCCGCTGCCTTGTTTAGCTGTAGCTGCGGATACGGGCGAGGATCGCGCGAAAGCTGCAGCTTTACCTGTTCCACGTGGTTGTCGTAGATGTGGCAATCGCCGCCGGTCCAGATGAACTCGCCAACCTCCAGACCCGCCTGCTGGGCAAACATGTGAGTTAACAGCGAGTAGCTCGCGATGTTGAAAGGTACGCCCAGGAACATGTCCGCGCTGCGCTGATACAGCTGGCAGCTCAACTTGCCGTCTGCCACATACAGCTGGAACAACAGGTGGCATGGCGGCAGAGCCATGTTGTCCAGCTCGGAAACATTCCATGCGCTGACGATATTGCGGCGGGAGTCGGGGTTGGTCTGAAGCATGTTCAAAGCCCCCGAGATCTGATCGATGTGCTGGCCGTTCGGGGTGGGCCAGCTGCGCCACTGCACGCCATAAACCGGCCCTAAGTCACCGTTTTCGTCCGCCCATTCATTCCAAATGCGGATGCCGTTTTCCTGCAGCCAGCGCACATTGGAATCACCCCGGAGGAACCACAGCAGCTCGCCAACCACGGACTTAATGTGCACCGATTTGGTGGTGATCAGGGGGAAACCCGCAGAGAGGTCGTAGCGTAGCTGACGACCAAACAGGCTGGTGGTGCCGGTGCCCGTTCGGTCTCCCTTGGGAGTACCGGTCTCCAAAATCTGCCGGAGCAGATCTTCATACGGGGTGGGGATGGAGCCTGGCTGTTGCTGGGTATCCACTGACGCTCCGCCTGCCTTTCCTGCTCTAAATCAAAGTCCCACATAGTCTACGTCGGACAGTCAGAGGTGGCACGCACGGGGCGCGGAGCCTGTCAGGATTTGAGTATCGACTTGCTGGTCGGGTTGGCGCAGTCGCTGGTAGTGGGATTATGGTCGCCCGCCTTGCGTGTTAAACCCCACAGAATCAGACCGATGGTCTGGTTGTTCTGTGGCAGGGCGGCGTGCCCCGGCGGAATCAGAAGGTTACAGGCCTTTCCGATCTCCACGTTGGCCACGTCAGCGCCGTCGACAGACTTCAGCTGGGAGGTGCTGTTCGGGGTGGCGGTGGTATCAGCCGAGGAATACAGGTTGGTGTACTGCACGCGCTTGTCAGTATCCGGCTTCTCGTTCAGCCGGTTGATTACCTCCGAGCCGATCAGCTGCTGCACGCCTGCCTTGCCCGCCACGGATTCCGCGAGTTCTGGGTTGCGCTCGATGATCGGGCGCAGCGTCTTATCCATGCCATTTAACGTGGTGCCGTGGTACGTCGGAGCTACGCCAACCACACGGTCGACCTTCTCTCCGCCGCCGTTTTCCGCGATGTACTTCTTCAGGTGAAGTCCGCCCTGAGAGTGCCCAACCAAATCGACCTTCTCTGCACCCGTGACAGACAAGATGTAGTCGATGGTTGATGCGATCTCCTTGGCGGAATCGTCGATATCCTCCGTGGCATAAAGACCAAGCAGATTCGGCTTGCCATCCTGACGCTTTCCATAGTTGAAAGCCCAGGTGCAAAAGCCCTGCTCCGTAAGAGCATTGGCGGCCTTCTGCCAGCGCGTAGAGTTATCCGACGTGCCGTGGATGAAAACGACAGGATTCGGATGTTCCGGCGAAGGCACGCACAGGGCATTGTTCACAGGGGTAGTTGCCACATGCTTACCTACGAGCCCATCTGGCACGGCGGCGTCATCACTAGGGGAGGCCAAAGCGGCAGGAGCGAGCGCGGCAGAGAAAAGAGAGGAAGTCAGGGTGAGAGCCAGTGCGGCGACACTGGCACGGGCGGCACTGCGAATACGCCCAACTGCGAGATACTTAGTTGTCATAGAAGAAACGATAGCCCAACTTCCACCGCTGGCCACCGTTACAACCCACGTGCACAGGCGTGCAATCACCCTGGTCGCGAGTCAATCCCCACTCCACCAGGCCAATTACGTGATCGTTTTCAGGTAGCGACGCATGCCCCGGGGGTAGCAACAACCCGCAGACCTCGCCGACCTCCGCCTCGGCAACATCGGCTCCGTCGATCGACTCCAGCTGGGACGTCGAATTCGGCGTGGCCGTAAGATCTTTCGAGGTGTAGATGTTCGTATAAGTAACGTTTGGGTGGGTATCTGGCAGCTCGTTGAGCTTGCGGATCAACTCTGAATGGTTCAGTTGCTGCACCGCAGCCTTACCCGCCACCAGATCCGCAAACTCCGGGTTGCGATCCACCAGATTCTGCAGGATCGAGGACATACCCGTCATCGTGGTGCCGTGATAGGTCGCGGCAATGCCCACCGCACGATGCACCTTCTCGTGTCCGCCATGTTCCGCAATGTACTTCTTAATGTGCAGCCCGCCCTGGGAATGTCCCACTAGATTCACTTTGCTGGCGCCTGTCACGTCCAGGATGTAATCGATTGTTTCCGCGATCTCTACGGCGGATTCGTCGATATCGTTCACAGCAAACACCCCAGGTATAGCGGGACGGCCGACTTCCGGCTTGCCGTAGTTAAAGGCCCACACAGAGTAGTCACGGGCTGCAAAGTACGTCGTGGCCTTCTGCCACCGGAAGGAATTATCCGTCGTGCCGTGGATGAAAACCAGGGGATAGGGGTGCTTTTCCGAAAGCTCCTTCTGCGGGTTATTAGCCGGAGCGCCCAGGACGAAGCGCCCCTGCAAGGTGGCTGGCACATCGGCATCCAGCTGAAGTTTTTTGCGGGAGGCCGGGCGGGGCGTCAAGAAGGAAAAAGGAAGCATACCGCCGTAGCTTAAGGGCTAAGGGGGATAAACATCTAGAGAGAATAAGCTCCGTGCTTCTCGTGGAACTTCGCGGCGGAGGCCAGAATTTCGTCGGCTCGGTCGGGGCGGGAGATGACCAGATCCGGCAGGTATGGAGACTCGCAGTTATAACGCAGCGGGGTGCCATCCAAGCGGGAGGTGTGCAGACCAGCGGCCTGTGCAATGCCCACAGGAGCGGCGTTATCCCACTCGTATTGGCCGCCGGCGTGCACATAAGCGTCGTTATCTCCCAGGATCACGGAGACGGCCTTGGCACCGCAGGAACCCATGGTGACCAGCTCCATGCCCAAGTCTTCGGCGATGAACTCTGCAATGGCGGGAGTGGTGTTTTGGCTGATGACTAGACGGTTAGTGCGCTGCCCCCGAACGGCCCGAACCTCGGCGCTGCTGAACACACGCCCCAGATCCGGCATACCTACGGCGGACTCGACGATCTCGCCGTTTTCCGCCAAGGCGATGTGCACGGCCCAGTCCTGGCGGCCTCCTGCATACTCGCGGGTGCCATCAAGCGGATCGATAATCCACACGCGGGAGTTGTCCAGGCGCGCGAGGTCATCTTCGGCCTCTTCCGACAACATCGCATCATTCGGACGGTGCTGGATCAGGGATCGGGCGATCCAGTCCTGTGCCAGCGCGTCGCCCGCTTTGCCCAGTTCGGTGCCGCGGAGCAGACCTACGTTTCTTACGCCTTTGAGGATCTCCCCGGTGCCCTGCGCGAGTCTCTGGGCCAGCGTCGCATCATTGAGTTCAGCCGTCATAGTTCTTACTTTAGCGGTCTGTTTAAATGGTCACATGGCTGTTGACCCGCTGGATTCTTTTTATGCCCCCGTTGCAGCGTGGTTCCGGGATGTTTTCGCGGAGCCGACGGTCGTGCAAACGCAGGCATGGCGGGCCATCTCTGCAGGTCAGAACGCTTTGGTTGTGGCGCCGACGGGGTCGGGAAAAACTCTGGCGGCTTTTTTGTGGTCGTTGTCGCGACTTTCTGGGGGATCTTTTTTTAATGACGCCCCCACGCCCGAAAGGTCCAGTCCCACCAAGGTTTTGTACATTTCCCCCCTCAAAGCCCTGGGCGTAGACGTCAGCCGAAACCTGGCTGCCCCGCTGGCCGGCATTGCGCGCGTGGCAGACGCGATGGGGGAACCAAGCGCCCCGGTGCGGGTCGGGGTGCGCAGTGGAGACACCCCGCAGTCGGAACGTTCCAAGCTGCTCCGCAACCCGCCGGAGATTCTGGTGACCACGCCCGAGTCGCTGTACTTGATGCTGACGGGAAAGGCCGCAGCCACGCTGGCAAACGTGGATACCGTCATTGTGGACGAGGTGCACGCGGTGGCGGGCACGAAGCGCGGCACGCACCTGGCGCTGTCGTTGGAGCGGCTGGAGATGCTGACGGGCCAGTCGGTGCAGCGCATTGGCTTGTCGGCCACGGTGAATCCCGTGGACAAGGTCGCCAGCTTCCTGGGGGGCGATCGGCCGGTGACGGTGGTGAACCCGGAACAGCCGAAATCGTGGGATGTGCAGGTGACCAGCGTGGTGGAGGATTTCCAGGATCCTCCCGCGGTAGAAGACGTCGCGTTGGCGGAGTATGAGGTGGCGGAGGAAGGGGCGTCCGCAAGAGAGACAGAGGAAGCACTAGTAGACGGGGCACCAGTAGATGAGGCACTGCTTGGCCCCAGCCTCATCGGCGAGGGGCTGGGTGGCAACACCCATAACGGGTCGGGGGCGCGCGTGGCTAGCGGGGTGGATAAAGAATCCGCGCTGCCACAGCAGAAGAGCGTGTGGCCGCACGTGCAGCGTGCGATTTATCGGCAGGTGATGGATAACCGCTCCACGCTGGTGTTCGTGAACTCCCGGCGTGCGGCGGAGCGGCTGACTGGCGCGCTGAACGAGGAGTGGGCCAAGGAACACGACCCCGACGCGCTGGCCTCTGCGACCAGGCGCGATCCAGCTCAGATGATGGCGCAGTCCGGCGCGGTGCGGGGAATAGATGGTGTGGGCGTGGCACGGGCTCACCACGGGTCGGTCTCCAAGGACGAGCGCGCGGATATAGAGGCAGCTCTGAAGTCTGGCGAGTTGCGGTGCGTGGTGGCCACGAGTTCGCTGGAGTTGGGCATCGACATGGGCCTGGTGGATCACGTGGTGCAGGTCGGCGCGCCGCCCTCGGTGGCTTCGGCGGTGCAGCGGTGTGGCCGCGCCGGGCACACAGTGGGCGCAACCAGCCATGCGACGATCTACCCGCTGCATAAGCAAGACGCCGAGGCTGCGGTGGTTGTGGTGGATCGGCTGCTGAAGGGGGAACTGGAGCCGCTGCACGTCGTGCACAACGCGCTGGATGTGCTGGCCCAGCAGACGGTAGCGGCGAGCGTGCAGGCCGGCACGAGCGGCACGGGCGGCTCAGACAACCCAGGCGCGCTAGACGTCGAGGAGTGGTGGCGCGTAGTTCGCCGTGCACACCCTTATGCCACGTTGCCGCGCGAGGCCTTTGATGGGGTGGTGGAGATGATTAGCGGCCGCTATCCCTCTACCGACTTTGCGGACCTTAAAGCCCGCGCGATCTACGATCCCGTCGCCGGCACCCTGGAGGCTCGCCCGGGTGCACAGCGCCTGGCCGTGACCAGCGGCGGTACCATCCCGGATCGGGGCATGTTCGGGGTGTTCCTAGCCGCCGGGGAGAACGATGGTGCCCGCCGAGTGGGCGAGCTGGACGAGGAGATGGTCTACGAGTCCCGCGTTGGCGACGTGTTCACCCTGGGAGCCAGCAGTTGGCGAATCCTGGAGATCAACCGCGACCAGGTAATTGTTGCCCCGGCTGCGGGGCACACGGGCCGCCTGCCGTTCTGGGTGGGCGATGCCGCGGGGCGCCCGGTGGAACTGGGCCAGGCCATCGGCGAGCATCGCCGTACTTGGGGCTCTGGCACGTTGGCGGACATTCGCTCGGCAGATTTTTTGGACGCCCACACCCGCGCCAACCTGGATGCCTATTACAAGGAGCAGAAGGAATCCGCAGGGATCATCCCGGACGAACGGACTGTGCTAATCGAGCGCTTCCGCGACGACATCGGCGACTGGCGGGTGGTGGTGCACACCCCGTTCGGCCGCGGGGTGAATGCCCCGTGGGCACTGGCGCTGGGCGCGGAGCTGAACCGCCGGACGGGCATAGATGCCATGGCCGTGGCGGGCGACGATGGAATGGTGCTGCGCCTGCCGTATTCGGATGATCCACCGGGCATGGAGCTGCTGCTCGGTGAGCATGGCTATAGCGGTTCCGAGCGGGCGGAAGCCACGCTGGCGGACGTGATGGAGGAAGTCGGATCCTCAGCGTTGTTCGCCGCCCGCTTCCGCGAGTGCGCGGCCCGGGCGCTACTGCTGCCGCGGAGGAACCCCGGAAAGCGCCAGCCGCTGTGGCAGCAGCGACAGCGTGCCGCCCAGCTGTTGGATGTGGCCCGGGACCACCCGGAGTTCCCCGTGATGGTGGAGACCATGCGCGAGTGCGTGCACGACGTGTACAACCTGGACTCTTTGAAAGCCCTGGTGGCGGACCTGGGCCAGCGCGGGGTGCGATTGGCGGAGGTGACGACGGAAGGGCCGAGCGCTTTTGCAGAATCCCTGCTGTTCACCTATACGAGCGCCTTTATGTACGAGGGCGATTCCGCCGAGAGGTCCGCCGCCCTGGCCGTGGATCCCGCGCTGCTGGCGAAGGTGCTGGGCACCCGCGAGGAGGGCATGGCGCTGGATCCGGCCGCGGTGCGTCGGGTGGTGGAGGCCGCGCAGTGGCTGGCAGAGGGGCGACAGGCTACGAGTGTGGAGCAGGCCGTGGATATGCTGCGCGCCCTCGGGCCGTTGAGCCTGGATGGGGTGCGGGAACGCATCGAACCTTGGGCCGGAACCGTGGAGGATAGCCTGACGCAGTTGCGGGAGCTGGTGCCTACGCGACTGGTGGAGGTGCACTTCGGTGGCCAGCTGAAGCTTGGTGCGGTGGAGGACATGCCCCTACTGCGCGATGGCCTAGGCGTGCCCGTGCCGCCTGGCGTGGCCATCGCCGCCGAACAAGTGGACCAGGTGGATAATGCCATCGATCAACTATTGCTGCGTTGGATGAAGAACCGTGGGCCTACTACAGCCGGGGAGGCCGCCGCCGAGTTCGGGCTGGGTCGCGCCACTGCAGATGCGCTGCTGGCCCGGTGGGCAGAGGGAACACGTGCAAAGGGCGATGCGCAAGGTCGGCAGCGCCGTTTGGCCGCAGGGTATTTCGTGTTCCTGGGGGACTTTTCGGATGGCGCCTCTCCTGCCTCCTCGATCACCGCTACGACAACCGCCACCGGCACTGATCCGCGGGCTGACGTGCAAGGTAGGCCACAGCCCGGCCCGCAGGGTGAGACGCAGCCCGACCCGCAGGGTGAGCTGCAGCCCGGCTCGCAGGGCGAGACGCAGCCCGGTCCGCAGGATGAGACGCAGTATGTGGACACGGGAATGCTGCGCCGCCTGCGCTCGGCAACGTTGGCAGCCGCGCGAGGTTCGCTGGAACCGGTAACCCAGCAGACCTACGCGCAGTTCTTGGGCAACTGGCACGGCCTGGGCCAGATGCAGCGCGAAGAACTGGCCAGCGTGCTGGAACAACTCGCCGGAGTGCCCATTCCCGCTAGCGCGTGGGAAACCCTGGTGCTGCCCGCGCGCATCCCGGACTACCAACCGGGGGACCTCGACGAACTGCTGAGTACCGGTGAGATCCTGGCCGTCGGCTCTGGGCAGGCCGGGGCCAAAGATGCCTGGGTGAGCTTTGTACCCGCGGATATGGCCGAGTACCTGTTGGATGGTGGGGAGGGGCTGGAACGGGGCGTCCAGAAGGACGAAACAGCGACCACCCTCGGCATGGTGGCCACACAAATCCTCCAGCACCTGCAGCGCGGCGGTGCATTCCTGGCGGCCGAGCTGCAGACGGCGACGGGGGCGGATCACGCGGAGGTCGATGCTGCGCTGTGGGAACTCTTCGATGCGGGGCTGGTGGCGCCCGATAGTTTTGCGGCACTGCGCGCGCGGCTGGTGGAGGCCGGGTCTACGGGAAAGCAGGCTCACCGGGCTCCCCGGCGGAACCAAGGGCGTGGGTCTGCGCGCCGGGTACGGATGGGGCGTAGCGGCTTTGCGCGGGCGACGCGGCGGGCGGTGAATGCGCACTTGTCCGTTCCCGGGCGCTGGTCCGCTGTGCAGGGGGGTGGTGCCGGCCAGGAACCGAAGAACCACCTCGATCCAGCCGAGCAGGCGCTGCTTCGCTCCGAGGCGTGGATCGACCGCTACGCCGTGGTTACCCGTGGCGCCGTTGTGGCCGAGAAATCCGCCGGAGGGTTCGCGGAGGCCTATCGCAGCTTAAGTGCCTGGGAGGACTCCGGAGAGGTGCTGCGAGGATACATCGTGGAGGGGCTGGGCGGGGCGCAGTTCGCCCCGCGCGACGTGATTTCCCAGCTACGGCGTGCGCAGGACGGGCGCGGGGAAAGTGGGCATGGCGCTGAAGCCACATCGGGTGCGCCCACCACGGCGCAGATACTCTCCGTCCTAGACCCGGCGAATCCCTTCGGCTCTACGCTGCCGTGGCCCGCGGTGGCACATTCGCAGTCCGAGGCCATGGCTCCCACGCGGGCTGCGGGGGCGATGATCGTGGTCGTGGCGGGGCGTGCCGAAGCTTATGTCTCTCGCGGTGGCAAGAACGTGGTGCTTTTTGCTCGGCCCGATTTTGGGGACGCTACACCTCAGCAGCCAACCGCCCCAGCTGCGCAGATAAATCTGGTGGTGGGGGCGATCAAGGAAGCTATCCGTGCTGGGCGATTGAGTCCAGTGACCGTGGAGAAAATCAATGGTTCTTCGGTGATGGATATCGCCACGACAGATTGGGTGGCCGCAGGAGCGCGGCTGACCCCGAAGGGATTGAGCATTCGTGCCTGAGGGTGATTCTGTACTGCAGCTTTCCAACCGCCTGCAGTGGATGGCCGGGCGGACGGTAAGGCACACCGACATCCGCGTACCGCGTTTCGCCACCGAGACTTTCGACGGCGAACAGATCCACCGGGTGTGGCCCTATGGAAAGCACCTTTTTATGCACATCGGGGAGCGGGTGATCCACACACATCTGAAAATGGAGGGAGTGTGGGCGATTCACCGCGCGGGGCAGCGCTGGCGCAGACCCGCTTACACCGCTCGCATCGTGCTGCGGTTTAGTCCGCAGTACGCAGGTGGGGAGCAAATTGAGATTGTGGGGCACGACCTGGGCTTTGTGCGAGTGTTCCCCGTTACGGAGTATCCGCAGGTCGTGGCACACTTGGGGCCGGACATTCTGGCAGAGAACTGGGCAGACGGTGGTAGGGAAGAGGCCATCGCGCGGATCATGCAGCGGCCGGAGAGGGCGCTAGGGGCTGCACTCTTGGATCAAAAGAACGTGGCGGGGATTGGTAACGAGTACCGCGCCGAGGTGATGTTCCTGGTTGGAATGCACCCGGAGGTGACGGTGGAACAGGTGGGAAAAGGCGGCGTGGAGAAAACAATCGACTTGGCACGACGCGTGATGTGGGACAATCGCCTAGAGCCGCATCGCGTATTCACGGGGGATCGGCGGCCCGGGCAGGGTACGTGGGTGTTCGGGCGTGCAGGTAAGGCGTGTCGGCGGTGTGGGGCGGCAATCGAGCAGTCGACGCTGGGTGGGCGTTGGGCGGGTGGCGACCCGAACCTGGACGCAGCGGAGTTGGAGCGGATTATCTGGTGGTGCCCTCACTGTCAGAACCCTCACCGTTAGAAACTGTCAGGCGATGTAAAAGGTCGCTAGTGAGGCGAAGGAGTGGCCATTTAACGCTGTAAGGGGGTAATAGATAAGCTCAAGGCACCCCCAAATTAGGGTGGATTAAGTTCATATTCAGGAAGGAAAGTGCAGGTCAGATGAGTTTACCTAATGTTCACCAAGGTGAGTGTTACAGGGTAAAGCGTGGCTTCATGCTGTAGATATTTTGCACGCAAAAGATTTATCGATTCTTATTTTTTAAGGAAAACGAGTTTGTGGCACGGGGATTATGACGGTGCTTCGGGGTTTTCGGTGGTCGAGGGGGTGTTAGATAAAATTATGTTCAGCCGCGCCGTGTTGACAATGAATGCCGTTTTGGTGGAGCCTGAGACGTGCTTTAAGGCTTAACTAAGCGTCTTTTCGTGAACTTTAGGTTAATTCGGTGTGAACTGAGGATTGAATGCGATGCATTGCCGTGCAGAATTGTCGAACAATTAGCGGCTTGAACGGTTTAAAGTTGGGTCTCGTCACTCAGAGCCTGGGTGTGGCGCGATCCTCACAATCGCTGCTTATCCCCTGGGCGAGGGCACCCCTAAGACCGGATTCAAAACCAAAGTCACCTGGCCGAAAATCTCGCAAGACCCTTTGACCGGCGGCGTGCAGCATCGCAGCATCACCAACGCACCCGCCAGCGCGGACTGGGAACATCCAACCCGCGCCCCTTCGACCAGTGGCGTGCAAGAGGAGCACAAAACATGAAGAACCTGTGGAAGAACGGCGCAAGCGCAGCCGCTGCCGCCGTCATCGTTGCAGCAGCCGTCGCATCCCCCGCATCGGCTATCACCAAGGAAGAGCACTACCCGGAGACCCCGAAGCTCAACCCGACCCTGCCGATCGTCAACACCACCCACGGTAGCGATCACATCAAGGCAAACATCCTGAACCCGCACCCGGTGTGCAACTCCGGTGAGGACTACCGCACCGTTGTCTACAAGGTAGACGACAAGTTCACCCCGGCGGGCACCATCTCTGCCACCAACCAGTCCAAGAACACCATCCCGCTGACCCAGGAGCTGTCTAAGACTCAGACCATCTCCATCAGCATCAAGGGCGACCGCACCGAGACCACCAGCGTGAACCTGGGCGGCGACGTCTCCGGTAAGGGAGCCAAGGGCAGCGTGGGCATCGCCTACGAGCTGGCAAAGTCCATGGGCGCTGAGGCTTCGTACTCCCTGAGCTGGAACGTCGGCCAGACCATCGGCCCGTACGATGTCCCGGCTGGCCAGACCGGCGAGGCTACCTACGGCTTCCGTACCATCAACATGACCGGCACCCAGCAGTTCTGCAAGGCTAACGGCACCTGGTCCACCCCGACCTTCTGGTCCGCACTGACCCCGGTAAAGAACCAGGTCAACATGAAGCTGTACGGCAACCCGGCCGACTCTGCTGTTCCGGCAAAGCCGGAGGACGCAGAGAAGCCCTCCGAGAAGCCAGCTGACGACGCCAACAAGCCAGCTGACGACGCAGCCGCTAACAAGCCAGCCGACGACGCTGCCGCTAACAAGCCAGCCGACTCCGAGGCCGCTGACAAGCCTGCTGACGACGCAGCCGCAGAGGCCTAAATCCCCCCTTCGTTAAAACTCCCGTGGCGTCGGAGCGCTTGAATACCCTCATCTCGCATCAACTCTCGCAACGCTTCGACCCACACCTATACAAAGTTAGGAACCCCCTCACATGAAGAAGAATGCAGCTTCCCTGACCCTCGCTGCCGCTATTGGTGTGACCACCGCCTTCGCAGGCGCTGGCAACGCTTTTGCTGACGATGTTGTAGACGCCGGCTTCAACCACGACGTTGTTGCTGCCGACGCGGCCGCTGCCGACGCGGCCGCTACCGACGAGGCTGAGGCCTCCGAGGAGAACCCGGCCGAGGAGACCCCGGCCGAGAAGCCTGAGGCTGAGACCCCGGCTGAGGAGACCCCGGCCGAGAAGCCTGAGGCTGAGACCCCGGCCGAGAAGTACGACCTGGAGCCGGAGATCCACGTTGCAGCTGGCAAGGCTGCCGGCTTCGCTGGCCTGGTTTCCATCTCCGCGAAGAACGTTGGTTCCGAGATCTACTACCAGGACTTCCCGGCCACTACCTTCCGCATCGACGTCCACACCGAGAAGGGTCCGAAGGGTGTTGACCGCCTGATCACCCCGGGCTGGTTCAATGGTGCTTACACTCGCGACCTGGGCTTCGACAAGGCCAACTCCGTCCGCAGCTTCGAGGTCACCCTGTCCAACCCAGTAAACCCGGGCGACTCTCAGCTGCTGGCGAACCTGAACTTCGGCGACGGGAAGACCAAGCTGGGCCGCCTGGTGAACTACATCACCGTCACCCAGACCGGTCGTCTGGAAGAGGACAAGTCCACCGCTAATGACCAGAACGTTGACTCCCGCGAAGTCACCACCACCGACGTGATGCACAAGCCGACCAAGGGCCTGTTCTAGTCTGATCTCTGAACGGATCTCTGATCTGAACGGCTAACTCCGTCTAAAGGCACTAAGGCTCCCCGCTTCGGCGGGGAGCCTTTCTTGCGCCTAAATCTTCTTGCGCTCAAACTTTTGGGAGCGACCTTCTCGCCCTGCTTGGCGAAAGGACAGTCCTTATCCTTGGCCAGGGTGTAGGGCAACCCAAATTGCATAGAGCGCCAACCCCGGAATCATAATGGGGAAAGCCAGGAGCATCGGCACTCCATTAAGGGATCCCGCGATGGGGTTAGCAGATTTCGGTGTACTGCCTGGTTGGGAAAGCGAGGATTGCGGAGCTGGTGCCTGTGCCTGGGCTGGTGCTGCAACGCCAGCGGTAATTGAGGCAGCCGCGATACCTACGGTCAAAGTCTTGCGAATCTTCATGGGGCGTATTCCTTTCTGGAGGATTCGTGCAGGTAAGGCAAAGCGAATACAAGTCAAAACCCAACCCATGGGGAAGCAGGTTTCGTAAGTGAGATCTATCACCAAAGCCCCAGCGTTACCCTTCTAGGTATTCCGCCGAGTCATTCTGTGGGATGGAGCCACCCCGTAGGGCAATTTTGGATGCTTGTTTGAGGGCCAAATGTCGGAAATGTTGCATTTCTTTTTTGTCGACGCCGACTGCTCCACCCCGGCAGCTCTCTGACCTGCTCTTATGTTTAGTTGGAAATAGTTTGCAAGAACGTTTTGCAAGTTTTCCGACATTTGCCCTTCGGCAGCGCAAGTTTTCCGACATTTGCCCTACGGCAGTGCAAGTTTTCCGACATCTTGGAGCCGGGCAGGCCGGGGTGCAGGGGCAGGCCAGAGGCCGAGCCGCACCGGCAAGCGCTAACCCCGGTGCTGGCGGTAGTAAGCGATGAGGTCGTCGGTGGAGGAATCGCCGGCGTCGCTACGCTCGGCGCCAGTAACCGCAGGAAGCAGTGCGTTTGCCTGCTTCTTGCCAAGCTCCACGCCCCACTGGTCAAAGCTATTGATGCCCCAAATTACGCCCTGAACGAAAACAATGTGCTCGTACAGTGCAATCAGCGCACCCAGCGCCTTCGGGGTCAGCTTGTTAGCCAGAATGGTGGTGGTCGGTCGGTTGCCTGGCATCACCTTGTGCGGGATCAGCTCCGGCGCCACGCCCTCCTCTTGCAGCTCCTCGGCGTTCTTGCCGAAGGCCAGCACGCGGGTCTGGGCGAAGAAGTTGGACATCAGCATGTCGTGCATGCTGGTGGAACCATCCGCCGCAACCGCATCGTCGTGCGGGTTTACAAAGCCGATGAAGTCCGCCGGCACCAGGTGCGTGCCCTGGTGCAGCAGCTGGAAGAAGGCGTGCTGGCCGTTGGTGCCCGGCTCGCCCCAGTAGATCTCGCCGGACGGGATTTCCACCGGAGTGCCGTCCAGTTGCACGGACTTGCCGTTGGATTCCATCGTCAGTTGCTGCAGGTAGGCAGGGAAGCGAGCCATGTCTTCGGAGTACGGCAGCACCGCGTGCGACTGTGCACCCAGGAAGTCGGTGTACCACACGCCCAGCATGCCCATCAGTACCGGAATGTTCATTTCCAGCGGCTCGGTGCGGAAGTGGTCGTCTACCTCGTGGAAGCCCTCCAGGAAGCGCATGAAGTCCTGCGGGCCAATGGCTGCCATCAGCGACAAGCCGATGGCGGAATCCACGGAGTAGCGGCCGCCCACCCAGTCCCAGAACTCGAACATGTTCTTCGTGTCGATGCCGAATTCCTGTACCTTCTCTGCGGCGGTGGAAACGGCCACGAAGTGCTTGGCGGTGATGTCGCGGATGGCATCATCCCCCTCGACGTCCACGCCCTCATCGGCGAGGTTGCGCAGCAGCCAGCGGCGCGCAGCGTGGGCGTTGGCCAGGGTCTCCGAGGTGGTGAAGGTCTTGGAGGCGATGACGAACAGCGTGGATTCAGCATCCAGCCCATCCAACGTGCCTGCAACGTCCGCCGGGTCGATGTTGGAGATGAAGTGCGGGGTAATGCCGGCAGTCATGTACGGGCGCAGCGCCTGCGCGGCCATGGCGGGGCCCAGGTCGGAGCCGCCGATGCCGATGTTCACTACGTGCTTGATGGTGTGCCCGGTCACACCCTGCCAGGATCCGGAACGCAGTGCCTTGGCGAAGTCGCGCATGCGCCCCAGCACGGCGTGCACGTCGGCGGCCACGTCCTGCGTCTCGTCTGAGCCAGAACCGTTCGGGATGCTAAATTCCCGCTCCACCGGAATGCGCAACGCGGTGTGCAGCACCGCGCGATCTTCGGTGGTGTTGATGCGCTCGCCGTCAAACATCGCGGCGCGGTAGTCCTCTAGGCCGCGTGCGCGAGCCAGGTCCAGCAGCAGGCGCAGGCCGCGCTCATCGATGAGGTTCTTCGACAGGTCTACGTGTAGTGGGCCTACGTTGTAGGTCATGTCGCTAGAGCGCCCCGGCTGTTCGCTAAAAAGCTTCCGCAGTTGGGTACCGCGCGTCGCGTCGGCGTATTCGGTGAGCTTCTTCCATTCCCGCGTCTGATGTGCGGTTTCGCGTTGTTGTGGCATAGGCACAGCCGGGCTCCTTTCGTCGCTGCAAATCTCACTTTCCAAGGTAGTGGAAAAGGATCAGGCGCGTTGTTGTCCGTGGGATTGTCGGTGAAAGGCGCGTATATGTGGGTGTATGACTTCACTTGACATTCCTTCTGAATTCAGCACTACTCTTCAGGCCGCGGGTCTTTCTTTCGAGGTGCCCACTGGGTTGTTCTTGGGTGGTACCTGGCGCGCTGGGTCTGCCGGTGAAACTGTTTCTGTTATAGACGCCGCCACGGGGAAACCGTTCGTAGATGTCGCTGCGGCGACAGAGGATGATGCGCGGGAGGCCATGGATAGGGCCGTGGAAGTGCAGGCGGACTGGGGCGAATCTACTCCGCGGGAGCGTTCCGAGATTCTCCGTCGCCTGTTTGATCTGGTGCACGAGCATGCTGACCAGCTGGCGGCTTTGCAGTCGCTGGAGCTAGGGCGTGCACTACCGGATTCCGCTGGTGAGGTGACCTATGCGGCCGAGTACCTGCGGTGGTTTAGCGAGCGGGCGGCGGCGATCACTGGCGAATACCGGGTCGCTCCGGCCGGCAATGGCCGCATCGTAACCACGCATCGTCCGGTGGGGCCGGTGTTAGCGATCACGCCGTGGAACTTCCCGCTGGCGATGGTTACCCGCAAGTTGGCTCCGGCGCTAGCAGCGGGCTGCACCGTGATTGCTAAGCCGGCGCAGCTGACTCCGCTGACGATGCTCTACTTCGCGGAACTGGGGCGCATCGCGGGCATCCCCGACGGGGTGTTCCAGGTGCTGCCGACATCCTCGGCTCGCCGCGTATCCGCGCTGCTGGACGATGACCGCCTGCGTAAGCTGACGTTCACGGGTTCCACGGAGGTGGGGCAGGCCCTGGCGGCCACTGCGGCGGAGAAAACGATCCGCACCTCCCTGGAGCTGGGCGGCAATGCGCCTTTCGTGGTGTTGGAGCACGCGAATGTAGATAAGGCGGTGGAGCAGGCCATAGCCGCGAAGATGCGTGGCGCTGGCCAGGTGTGCGTGGCAGCTAACCGCTTCATCGTCCACGAATCCTTGGCTGAAAAGTTCGAGGCCGGGCTGGTGAAGAAGATGGGGGAGTTCATCATGGGGCCGGGTACCGAGTCGGCGACGACGATGGGGCCGATGGTTAGCCAGGAGCAGCGCGACGGAGTGCGCGACATGGTGGCCAAGGCCGTGGAGGAGGGCGCGCATGTGGCTCTCGGCGGCAACGCGGCACTAGAGAAGCTGGGGGAGACTCACCCTGACCTGGATCCGAATGGTTTTTGGTATCCCGCCACGGTGTTGACGGGTGTGACGCACCAGTTTGAGATCGCTAACCAGGAGATCTTCGGCCCCGTCGCGGCCGTGCAACGGGTATCTAGCGATGAGGAAGCGCTGAAGATCGCTAACGATACTGTCTTCGGCCTGGCTGGTTATGTGATGGGTGAGGATATGAAGAAGACCCTGCGCTTTGCCGAGCGCATGGAGGCCGGCATGATTGGCGTGAACCGTGGTGCGCTTTCTGATGCCGCAGCACCATTCGGTGGCGTGAAGCAGTCTGGCCTGGGGCGCGAGGGTGGCTTCGAGGGTATCGAGGAGTACCTCGACACTGTCTACTTGGCGCTCGACGTGTAGCTCTGCGTCGAGCCGGGAGGCCAGCGCCCGGCCGGTACTAGGCGAGTGCTAGGCCAGCGCCAGGCCGGTTATTAGGCCAGCGCCAGGCGGGCGCCAGGCCGGTTACTAGGTCAGCGCCAAGCCAGCGCTAGGCCAGTGCGCGGAGGGTGGCCTCGTGCAGCAGGCCGTTGGTGGCGACAGCGGAGCCGCCGTGCGGGCCGTCCTCGCCGTCCAGGGAGGTGAAGCGCCCGCCGGCTTCCGTGATGATCGGCACCAGTGCGGCCAGGTCCCACGGGCTCACCTCTGGCTCTGCGGCAATGTCCACCGCTCCCTCGGCGACCAGCATGTAGGACCAGAAATCACCGTATCCACGCAGGCGCCATGCGGAATCCGTCAGGCTAATCAGCTGCTCGCGCTTGCCGCAGTCGGCCCAGCCGGATAGCGAGGAGATCGCGATCGAGGAGTCCGCTACCTTCCCGACCTTCGACACTCCCAGGCGTCGCGCACCCGCCGACGGTACTCCGCCGTCCAGATCGCCCGCCGTCGCGGTGCCCGCTGGGGTGTTAAACAGTCGCCATGCTCCGGCTCCCTCGGCAGCCCACCAGCGGCGGCCCAGCGCGGGTGCGGAAACAACCCCCACCACCGGTTTACCGTCCACTAGCAGGCTGATCAGAGTAGCCCATACCGGCACGCCACGCACGAAGTTCTTGGTGCCGTCGATGGGGTCGATAACCCACTGGCGACCAGCGAAGCTCACGTCGCCGCCGAATTCCTCGCCCAGCAGGGCATCCTCCGGGTGGTGCGCGGCGATGATTTCTCGCAGTTCCTTCTCTACGGCGGTGTCCGCGTCGCTCACCGGTGTGAGGTCCGGCTTCGACTCAACACGCAAGTCGTTCGACTCGAAGCGTGCCATGGTGATCGCATCGGCCGCGTCGGCCAGCGACAGCGCCAGGTTCAGGTCATCTGCATAGGTGGAAACCGAGTCCGTCATGGCACACATGATAACCCGGTGGCGCGGGTAAAGCTATGGGGAATATGTGACTAGTGTGGCTAGTGGGGGAGGGGGGATGAAAGGTTACGCCTCGCGTAACGCCACCGCAGCCTGCTCCACCGCATCTGGCGCACCTGCAATGAACCAGGTGGTGCCGTCTTTTTCTTCCTTCTTAGTGACGCCCCCAGCGCCCTCCACCAAAGCGCGCCCAGGCAGCCAATCCCAGCTGGCCACGCTGTGCTGCATCCAACAGCCGAGCTCGCCGCCGGCCACGCAGGCCAGGTCGATGGACGCAGACCCCAACATGCGCACCGTGGCGAACTGCGTGGCCACGGCAGACCAGCTGTTTAGCCGGGTGGTGTCTGCAATATCCGTGGGGTGCAGGTAGCCACCCAGGCAGGTCTGTTCCGCAGCTGTGTTGGGGAGGTCGATACGGGTGGCGTCACGAGTAGTAGGAATATCCGGGCCACCAAACCACGTGTAACCCATAGCTGGACGGTGAACGGCGCCGAAGAGCAGGGCATTCGGGTCGTCGGGGGAGCCCTCGACCAGAGCCAGAGCGGAGCACCAGTAATCCGAACCGGTAGTGAAGTTGTAGGTGCCATCGACCGGGTCAATCACCCACGTGCGACCGGACTTCGACTCTACGCGCGTGCCTTCCTCGCCGAGCAGACCGTCCTCAGGGCGAATGGCGCGCAGGGCATCGGCGACGAACTTCTCGGCCGCGCGATCGGCGGCGGTAACCACGTCGCTAACGGACGTTTTCTGCTCTGTTTGCACGCCTGTCTGGCGCATGCGCCACGCCAGGCGACCGGCGTTGTACACCAGCGCCTGGGCCAGGTGGTGGTCGGAATCATCGACATGCGCCACAATAAACGTCTTGATGATCGCGTTCAGCATCTCTTCCGGAATCGGGGAGCCGGACGCATCGGCGGCGCCGGAAGCGTTGGGAGTATCAGTACCGTTAGTAGCCATGCATTCCATTGTGCATGGCGCGGGGTAGACTTGCGCATTATGCAACCGGAAGTTTCTGCAGACCTAAGCGACCTGGACGGCACCCTGACCACCATCGAGAAGGTGCTGGACCTCAACGAGCTGGGCGACCGCGCCCGCGAGCTGGAGGATCAGTCTGCCGACCCATCGCTGTGGGACGATCCGGACCATGCCCAGCAAGTGACCTCTGAACTGTCGCGTGTGCAGGCGAAGCTGAAGAAGGTCACCGGCCTGCGCCAGCGCCTCGACGACCTGCCGGTGCTCTACGATATGGCAGACGAGGAAGCGGGTGACGACCCGGACGCGGCGAAGGAAGCCGTGCAGTTGGCTGATGCGGAACGCGAAGAGCTGCGCCAGGAGATCGAATCGCTCGAGGTTACAACCATGCTGTCGGGGGAGTACGACGAGCGCGAGGCCGTGGTGAACATCCGCAGCGCCGCCGGTGGCGTGGATGCTGCTGACTGGGCGGAGATGCTGCTGCGAATGTACACCCGCTGGGCCGAGAAGGCCGGGCACAAGGTGGAGGTCTACGACATCTCCTACGCCGAAGAAGCGGGTATTAAATCTGCAACAATCGTGATTCACGGCGAGTACATGTACGGCACCCTGTCCGTGGAGCAGGGCACCCACCGCCTGGTGCGTATTTCCCCCTTCGACAACCAGGGCCGCCGCCAGACCTCCTTCGCAGAGGTTGAGGTTCTGCCCGTGGTGGAGCAAACCGACCACATCGATATTGACGAAAACGACGTGCGCGTGGACGTCTACCGATCCTCCGGGCCTGGCGGGCAGTCGGTGAATACCACCGATTCGGCGGTACGCCTGACCCACGAACCCACTGGCATCGTAGTGACCTGCCAAAATGAGAAGTCGCAGATTCAGAACAAGGCTTCCGCCATGCGGGTGCTGCAGGCGAAGCTGCTGGAGCGTAAGCGTCAAGAAGAACAGGCCGAAATGGACGCGCTGAAGGGCGACGGCTCGAACTCCTGGGGTAACCAGATGCGCAACTACGTGCTGCATCCGTACCAGATGGTGAAGGACCTGCGTACGAACGTCGAGGTCAACGACCCCAGCAAGGTGCTGGATGGAGACCTCGACGGATTCCTGGAGGCCGGCATCCGCTGGCGCATGGCGCAGCAACAGGAGGCTCAGGCCTAGCGCTGCGCCTTACGGGGTGAGGGTCGGCCGTAGCGGCTTTGGCCGCCACCGACCCCCTACGGAACTCTTACGGGGTGAGCCCGTGGATATAGCCGAAGCGGTGCTCCGTGGTGGAGATTGCCTGCTCTAGCAGCAGCGGCAGCAGCTCTCGGCGGCCATCCGGCAGCACGTCCTGGTCCAGAATCACAGAACCGGACCGTGCGGCGGCCTCGTAGAACTCCTCCGGGCTGTTGCCCAGAGCGCGGACGCGCACAGACTGAGCGATCTCTACTTCCTCGGCGAAATCGCGGTCGGAGGAGGTACGCATCTGCTCGCCCAACTCGCCCCACTCGCGGGCGACCTCCGGGTTGGCAGAGATATCCAGCTCCGTGCCCGTGGCGGCGGAGGCTAGCTTCAGGCGCAGTAGGTCGCGCGGGTTAGCCCCTTCGGACACGCGCACGCGCAGCGGCTCGAGCAGCGGCTTGTATCGGAACACATTGGATTCCACCACCAGAGCCGTCTTATCGTGCTCCACGCCGAACTCGGTAGACATAGCGTAGGCGTCCGACTCTGCGGCGCGACGCAGCCACACGTGATCGTCCTTAGTCAGGGCGGGGGAGCCCAGGCCACGGATTTCGCGCAGCAGTTGCGTGATGTGGGTCGGCAAGGTGCCGGCGGCCAGTTCGCTGAGGTCGCCCTCGGTCCACACGCCCTGCTGGGCGACGTAGTTCGGGCCACCGGCCTTCGCACCGCTGCCCAGGGAAGAGTTCTTCCAGCCGCCGAAGGACTGGCGCTGCACGATTGCGCCGGTGATGCCGCGTTCTACGTAAGCATTACCGACCTCCACGCGCTCCCGCCAGTAGGCGGTTTCTTCCACGTCGATGGTGTGGATGCCGCCGGTCAGGCCAAAGCCGGTGGAGTTCTGCCACTCGATGGCCTCGTCCAAGGTCTCGGCGTGCATGATGCCCGCCACCGGGCCGAAGCACTCGTGGGTGTGGAACCAGCTACCCGGCTTCACGTTATCGCGCAGCCCCGGGGACCACAGTGTGCCCTCGTCGTTTAGCTTCTGGGGCTTGACCAGCCACTTTTCTCCCTTTTCCAGTTCGGTCAGACCCCGCAGAAGCTTGTCGCCCGGTGCCTCGATCACGCCGTTCATGAAGGTGGAGATGTCCGAGCCTGGACCGACCTTGATGGAGCGAACGGCATCGACCAGCTGGTTGATGAAGCGCTTGGATTTGCCAATCGAGCCGACGGTGATGATCAGCGACGCGGCGGAGCACTTCTGCCCCGCGTGGCCGTAGGCAGACTTGAAGATGTCCGCCACTGCCAGGTCCGGGTCGGCCGCCGGGGTGACGATGATCGCGTTCTTACCGGAGGTCTCCGCGTTGATGACCATGCGCGGCTTCCACCCACGGAATAGCTTCGCGGTCTCGGAAGCGCCGGTGAGGATCACAGACTCCACATCCGGATGGCTGACAAGACGCTTGCCCGCCTCTGCCTCGTCGGCGTTGATCAGCTGCGCCAGATCCTCGCCAATGCCGGCCTCGCGCAAGACGTCCATGAATACCTCGGCGATGCGCAGCACCTGCGGGGCCGGCTTGATGATCGCGCAGGAACCGGCAGCCAGCGCGGCGAAAATGCCGCCCAGCGGGATGGCGATCGGGAAGTTCCACGGCGGGGTGATCACCACGGACTTGTACGGGGCAAACACGGAGCCACGCACATGGTCCAACTGGCGGGCGCTCTCCGCGTAGTAGCGGGCGAAGTCGATAGCCTCAGAGACCTCAGGGTCGGTCTCCGCGACGGTCTTGCCAGCCTCGAACACTGCCGCCGAGATCAGCTTCGAGCGGTTGTTAGCCAGCGCGTCTGCCGCGCGGTCCAGCAGCTCCGCACGCTCCGCACCGGTCTTCTGCGACCAGGTTTGGGAGGCCTCGCGGCAGCGGGCCACGGCGGCGTCGATAACCGCAGGATCAGTAACCTGCGCGGTGCGGGCAGGGCCAGGATCGTTCGCAGGATCGACGATCTGCAGCGCCCACTCGCGGTTGGCGGCCAGCGTCGGGTCGGTATCGGGCTCGTTGACGAAGTTGCCGGGCAGCCCCTCGGACTGGCAGCCCTGCTGCTGAGCTTCTTCCTCTAGGCGGTTTTGGGTGCGACGCGCCCCGGCGAAGGTCTCCCAGCGGTCGCGCACAGAGTTGCGGAAGCGCAGCTCCTGGCCCTGCATCGGAGTCATGCCGGTGACGTCGGTTTCGTCGTCCTCCGGGGTAAACAGCGCGTAGAGGAAGTTCTGTTTCGCACCGTTTTCCTCCAGCCGGCGCACCAGGTAGCTGATGGCTACGTCGAAGTCTTCCTTCTTCACCACCGGGGTGTACAGAATCATGTTGCCGGTGACGTCACGCACGGCCTCGGACTGGGCAGGGGACATGCCCTGCAGCATCTCCACATCCAGCTGGTGCTCGACGTTGCGGGCAACGGACAGCTCGTGGGCCAGTGCCAGGTGGTACAGGTTGTGCGAGGCCACGCCGATGCGCAGGTTATCCGCGTGCTCGGGTTGCAGTACCCAGTCCAGCAGGCGGATGTAGTTGGCATCCACCTCTGCCTTGGTCAGGTAGGGGGCCTGCGGCCAGTCGTGGATCTCGGAATCCACGCGCTCCATGGAAAGGTTCGCGCCCTTCACTAGGCGCACCTTGATTTTTGCCCCGCCTTTCGCGCGACGCTGCGCGGCGAACTCCGCCAGCTGCTGCAATGCCTCGAAGGTATCGGGCAGGTAGGCCTGCAGTACGATGCCGGCCTCGAGGTTGCGAAACTCCTCTTCGTCTAGCAGTTCAGTGAACAGCTTGAGGGTGAGGTGGAGGTCCTTATATTCCTCCATGTCCAGGTTGATGAAGGGGTGCGGGTCGCGCTTCATAGCCTGGCGGTACAGCGGGCGCAGGCGATCCTTCAGGCGCTCGGCTGAGCCTTCCAAGTCCCAGTGGTTGAGCTGGCTGACTACGGAGGATGCCTTGACGGAGACGTAATCCACCCGGGGGTTCTTCAGCAGATCGATGGTGTTATCCAAACGGCGCTGTGCTTCTGCTTCCCCCAGCACGGCCTCGCCCAGCAGATTCAGGTTCAGCTGAAAGCCCTTCTCGCGGTAGTCGTCTAGCATCTGATCCAGCGCCTTGGATTCTGCATCCAGCACTAGGTGGCCGACGGTAGCCCGCAGGTAGGAGCGCGCGATGGGCATAACGATGTTCGGCAGCAGCGGGGCGGCGATGGAGCCGGCGGTAACCAGGATGGAATCGACCAGGCTCATGAAGCCCGGCACTGGCGCGGTGCGCTTGAAGGGGTTGGCGATCTTGGCGAACTCCTTGGCCGAGACCTGGTTGTCCTCGGGGCGAGCGACGCGGTCCACAAAGGCGAAGGTGAACTCCACGCCGTCGGGATCGTGCACCATGTCCGCCAGCTGCTTCGTGGAGGCGGAGGTCTCTTCGACCTCGAGCCACTGTTCGGCACGGTGAATGGCCTTGGTGACCACCGCTTCGACATCGGAGCTATTGGGTAAAGGAGTATTAGCCTGGCTGTTCAACGCCGACCTCAATTCTTAGATCGTTGGCCAGGGCACAATGTGGAGCCCGGCCAAGCGGTGTGCAGGGTACGTTTTCCACCCTAACGATTGGGGCCTGGCTGGGCTACCACGGGGTTGGCCGCAGCGCTGCACTGAACCAACGCTGCACTGAACCAACGCTGCACTGAACCAACGCTGGGGCTAGGGCGCTACGGCGCCGGGTAGTCCATTGGGGTGCCAGGGCCCAGTGGCAGGCCGATCATCCACCAGAGTGCGAAGAACAGGAACCAGCCGACGATCATGGCGATGGAGTACGGTAGCGCCAGCGACATCAGCGTGCCGATGCCCGCCTTCTTGTAGTAACGCTGCAGGAAGGTCAGGGCCAGGGCGAAGTACGGGCTCATCGGGGTGATGATGTTCGAGGGAGAGTCGCCGATACGGAACAGCATCTGGGTGACCTCGGGGGAGAACCCGACGTACATAAACATCGGCACCACGATCGGGGCCATCAGCGCCCACTGGGCGGAACCGGACGTGATAAAGAGGTTCACCAGGGCCACCAGCACCACGAACGCAGCAAAGAGCACCAGCGGCGGTAGGTCTGCCTTCTGCAGCAGTTCCGCGCCCTTAATGGCGGTCCATGCACCCAGGTTGGATGCCTTGAACCAAGCCAGGAACTGGGAGACGGCGAAGAACAGCACCATCATCGGCAGGAGGGTCTTCATGCCGCGTGCCATGAAGTCCGGTACATCGCTGGCCTTCGTGATGGACTTAATGCCCAGGCCGTAAACCAGGCCGAGGATCAGGAAGGCAGCGCCGATGGGTACGGCTACTGCGGTGATCAGAGGGCTGGACATCACTTCGCCGTTTTCGCCTTGAAGCGGCGATCCCGGAACGAACAGCAGTGCAAAGTAGATGGCCGTCATGACTACGGCGACGATAGCGGTAGTCCCCAGTGCGCGTGCTTCGTCGTGCTCGAGCTTCAATGCGGCCGTGATCTTCTCCTGCGGTACGTCTCCAGCGAGCGCGTCGTCGCCGTCGCGGCCAGTATTGAAGGTGACCTCCGAGTAGTTGATCTCGTCGTGGTCCACCAGCTCCTGGGTACGCTTGTTCATGTACAGCTCCGTCAGGGCCGTGATAATCAGCGCCAGCACAATCGCGCTCACTGCGACGAAGAAGTAGTTGGCTAGCGGTGAGACGAAGTATTCACCGTCGACAATGTGGGCCGCCGAGGTAGAGATGCCACCCAACAGCACGTCGGTGATGTTCAGGATCAGCGAGGAGTTAAACCCGGCCGAGGATGCGGCAAAGGCGACCATCGCGCCAACGATCGGGGAGCGCCCCACTGCGCGGAAGGACACTGCGCCGAGCGGAATGAGGATCACGTACACCGCGTCCGAGGCTACGGAGCCCGTCACACCCGCCAGGGCCACTACAAAGGTCAGAAGTTTCGGCCCGACCCTAGAGACGGTTGCGCGCACCACCGCGCTGATGAGGCCAGAATGCTCGGCCACGGCCACGCCCAGCATGACCGTAATAATTAGGCCCAGCGGTGGGAAGGTGACGTAGTTGTCCACCACGCCGGAAAGGATCTCCTTGAGCCCCTCGGAGCTCAGCAGGTTGACGATTTCCACCGGCTCGCCGTTTTCCGGGTTCGTGGCGCTAAGCCCCAACTTGTTGAAGATGAAGCTGGAGATGAGTACCAGCACGCCGAGGATGACGAATAGCCAGAATGGGTCGGGGAGTTTGTTGCCGACCTTCTCGATAAACCCGAGGAAGCCTCCGGGCTGGTTGGCTTTGTTGTCCTGTGCGGCCTGGTCAGGCTCGTTGGCCTTCTTTGCGGTGTTGGTATCGCTCATGGGCTCTTTCTATCCTCTGGAATCTGTGGGGCGAATCGTTGAGGAGGGTAGGGGGTAAGCGCCCTTTTTATTTATGGACGCCCACTTTTCAACCGGGTTGGGTTGCGACTTTACATCCCGGGGCGTGCTCTGACAGAAAAAAGTCCCGATTAACGTGGTCGGCGTCACGTCACAAAAGCAACACTAGCCACTCTGGACTATCTTTACCTCATTTGTTTCGCTACACTGTGTGCTCGTGATCACCTTCGAAAACGTAACCAAGAGCTATATGTCGTCCGGGCGCCCCGCCCTGGATAACGTCACCCTGGACATTGAAAAGGGCGAGTTCGTGTTCCTCATCGGCCCATCCGGTTCCGGTAAGTCCACGTTTCTGCAATTGATCCTGCGCGAGGAGAAACTGGATTCCGGCGACCTGCACGTCGCTGGCTACCACGTGAATAAGATCAAGGGGCGCGATGTGCCGAAGCTTCGCCAGCGTATTGGTTACGTCTTCCAGGACTTCCGACTGTTGCCGAAGAAGACAGTCTTCGACAATGTTGCCTTCGCACTCGAGGTTATCGGCAAAAAACGTTCGGAGATCCAGCACTTGGTGCCCGTCGCGCTAAAAACCGTCGGCCTCGATGGAAAGGAAAACCGCTTCCCGCACGAACTGTCGGGTGGTGAACAGCAGCGCGTGGCTATCGCGCGGGCGTCCGTAAATAAACCTTTGGTTTTGCTGGCCGACGAGCCGACAGGCAACCTGGACCCCGATACCTCGTCGGAGATCATGATGTTGCTCAACCGCATCAACCAGAACGGTACGACCGTGGTGATGTCCACCCACGACGACGTGGCAGTGGACTCCATGCGCAAGCGCGTGATCGAGCTGTCGAAGGGCAAGCTTGTGCGCGATGACGAACTCGGAATGTACGGCGTGGGCCGCTAGGGCGGAACTGCAAGGCAACAGTACGGATCAGTAGGGAACAGTAGGGAAACATTAATGAAGACCAACTTTGTGTTCCGCGAGGCGTTTTCGGGCCTGCGCCGCAACATGACGATGACGATCGCGATGATCATCACCACCTCCATCGCGCTGGCGCTGCTGGCCACCGGCTTTCTGCTGAGTGCGATGACGGAGCGGACGAAAGACATCTACTTCGACCGCATCGAGGTGATGGTGCAGCTCGACGATGAGATTTCGAGCTCCGACCCAACGTGTACCTCCCCGGAATGCTCCGACATTAAGCAGCAGCTGGAGGGGGACGAGGCGGTGAAGTCCGTGACCTTCCGTAACAAGGAGCAGTCCTACGAGCGTTTCGTGGAGCTGTTTGGCGAGTCCGACCCGCAGTTGGTGGAGCAGACGGAAAAGGATGCGTTGCCGGCTGCCTTTCACGTGCGCCTGGCCGATCCGGAGAACTCCGCGCCCATCGACGCGCTGCGCGACAACCCGGCGGTGACGAATATCGTGGACCAGGGGGACAATCTGGAGGCCGCGATGCGAAACCTTGATTCCATTCGCAACGCCTCGTTCATCGTCGCCGCAGTCCAGGCCATCGCCGCGATCTTCTTGATTATGAACATGGTGCAGATCACCGCGTACTCGCGCCGCAGCGAGATCAGCATTATGCGCATGGTTGGTGCCTCGCGCTGGTACACCCAGGCGCCGTTCGTGCTGGAGGCCATGATGGCCGCGCTGATCGGTGCGGTACTGGCCGTCGGTGGCATGTTTGCCGCCAAGATTCTGGTGGTCGACCGAGCCTTGAAGGCCGTGTACGACCAACAGCTGGTGGCACGTGTGACCAACAGCGACTTGTGGTTGGCTGCGCCGTTCGTGATTTTGGTCGGCGTGGTTGTCGCGGCGATCACCGCGCAGGTCACCTTGCGCTGGTATGTGAAGAACTAGCGTTGTACTAGCACTGTATTAGCGCTGCACTAGCGATCTTAAGCATTTTCGCTCGAAGGAGCGCCCGGTGGTAGTGTGTGGCTGTCATGGCAGCAAAAAAGAGCACTCCCACCGATTCGGGGAAATCGAAGGGGAAAAAGGGTAAGCCCCAGAAGGGCCAGTTTGTCGTTGCCACCAACCGCAAGGCGCGCCACGATTACCACATCATCGATACCTACGAGTGCGGTGTGGTGCTGGTGGGCACGGAAGTTAAGTCTTTGCGGGAGGGCAAGGCTTCTCTTGTGGACGCCTACGCCACCATTGATGAAGGTGAAGTCTGGCTGCGCGGACTTCACATCCCGGAGTACTCCATGGGGCACTGGACGAATCACAGTCCCCGCCGTACCCGCAAGCTGCTGCTGCACCGCCGGGAAATTGATTCGCTTATGGGCAAGGTTCGCGACGGAAACAACACTTTGGTGCCGTTGCAGCTGTACTTCGTTGCCGGCAAGTTGAAGGTTGAGTTGGCGCTGGCACGCGGTAAGCAGGAATACGACAAGCGCCAGGACATCAAGCGCCGTACGGAAGAGCGAGAAATTACGCGCGATCTGGGCCGGCGAATCAAGGGGATTAAGGGTTAGGCAGTCCACGTGGGCGTGGGGAAGTAAAGGGAGCTCTAACCGTTCTTCTTGAATCGGTGTTGAGCGTTTGTTAGTTTCAGCGCTGTGAAAAATGACGACGTAGAACGCTGGTCTCTTCAACACCCGGAGTTCGGGCTGCTCGAAGTAATTGTTGGGGAACCACCGGCCTTGCGTCGCATCGATCCTGACTTCCCTAAAAGCAAGAAAGAAAAATCTGCGGAAGAATCGGCGGAAAAGGCGACGGATGATGAAGTCGTGGAGGTGGACGAGGCGGCGTCCACAAGCAAAGACAGCGACCAGAGCAGCAATAAACTGGTGCAGAAATTCAGCAAGTTGGAAGAAGACCTAGATAAGGATCTAGAACTGCTGGTGCGCCGTGATGGGGTGACGATCGGACGTTTTAAGAACCTGGCGAACCAGAGACTTGACCTGGGAAAGACCAACTCGACCTTAAAACCCGGGGAATACGGAGGGGAGGTGACGCTTGCGGCGCCGTACCTGGGGTGGACTTCGAATTTTCTAGATATTTGGATGCTCGAGGTAAAGGTCAAGGACGAGGAAGGGGTAGTGCACCTCGATCCGCCAGAGGGGTCGCGGGCAGCGCAGCGTTGGGCAGCGATGGAGGAATCACCGTTCAAACGCTGGTTCTATCCGCTGATTACTGGCCTAGGGAAGGGCGGCTGGGCGCTGGCAGTGATCGTGCTGGGGCCGTTGGTTTCCAAACTGATTTCGTGGCTGTTGAGTTTCCTACCGGACTGGGACATCACTATTCCTTGGCCGGACATTAATCTGCCGTCGATTCCGTGGCCGGATATCAACTTGCCTTCCATTCCGTGGCCGGAGATCAACCTTCCCTCGATTCCCTGGCCGGACTGGCACATGCCCGAATGGATGGAGCCGATTCTGCGCGTGGTGGAATTCATGGCGGACTACAGCAAGGTATGGGTGCCTGTGGTGATAGGCATCGCGGTCGGGCTGATGGCAGTGAAGAACAACAAGAAGTCCAAGGAGCGCAAGGCGAAGTGGGACGAGACTGAGCTCGACTCCGCACAGGACGCTGATGCGGAAAACGAGGCTGAAAAGTAGGGTTCTTGAACTGCCGCGGTGCAGGGGTGTAAGGTTAGATTTCCTGTTGTACAAGCGTTTCCGCAGCAGGAATCATGGGGTCGACTTGGTTTCGACTTTGTGCATTGAGCCAGGGGAAGCGTGCCGGTGAAGGCAGACGACCACCGATTTTAAGCGTCGCTGCGAATTTATAAGCGCCGAGAACACTCAGCGCGACTACGCCCTCGCTGCCTAATTACAGCGACCGCGTGTCTGTCAGCCCGGGGATGTCCCTGACCCGGTAGCTGGCATCGACTAAAGGGACTTGCTGCGCGGCTTTGTTGCTTGGGCCGTGCGGGACACCTTTCGAGTAACTGGGCCCATCATCCAGGCTGGTTCGTGAGCGCTGGAGGGTCGAGCAGAGGTCATGTGCGAACTGCGCACGGAGAAGCCCTGGCGAGGTCGCAAAGGACCCGGGTTCAATTCCCGGCGGCTCCACAGAACGCATTACCCTAGTTCAGAAATGAGCTGGGGTTTTGTTGTGCTCAATTAACAAGCTGGAATTGGAATGCCATCCGCTTTCAGATATTTAGGGAGAAAGCCATAATGTGCTTCCCAAACATGGTGCTGGTTTAGTTTAGTGTGCAGGGGGTTACCAGTTGCGACCCTCCGATCTAAGGCAACCGCGCATCGTTCAGCGGCTAGCTTAGAAGTGAACGCCCCCACTAGTTCTGGGTCAAAATCGTCTGCTCTTCTTTCTTCCTCCTGGGCAGGTCCAGATCGGAAAACCAGAAAGATTACATCGGAAGGAAGTTTTCTGAGTAGGGTCCTATACCAGTCTTTAATGGTTACTTCTTCAATCCAGCAGCTGTACATTTTTGATTCTACATATTCGGCCATTGCGTCTGCTTGTTTTCGATTACGTGCAACACCGACGAAGTCTTCTTGAAGAGTTTCTTTTTGGTGAGAGAAGAGTGCGAGCACGCTCGGGTGTGCAGCTTTAAACATGGGGCCTCCTCAGGCTCTACAGGAGGTGCGAAATGTATCAGTATTAATGACGGCATGATAGGTTACCCCGTTGGCGACTACTGTGCCTACCGTATTGCCGATGAAAGAAGTGTTGACTAGACCTTTACATTGGAATTCAATATTTTTTGTTCTAGTCGCGCTGCGCCTCTGTTTGTCGAACGGGTGGGGACTCCGTGCTTAAGACTAGCGTCTTTCCACCACAAATAATATTTATACTTTAGTCTACTTTCGTGCCGAATGGATTGAACCTTTTGGTTGCAGATGGTAACTGGTTTAAATCCAATTACTCGAGCATCCCCGTTGTTGGTCCTTTGTTATTGGAGTCGGTGGGCTGGGTATCGGACCGCTGCCCATTGCTATCGATATGACGCTCACGATGGATAAGAATGGGTGAAAGTGTGGCATATTATCCTAGAGCTTGAAGGTCTTAGTGGGCAGTGTCTGGAAGAGGAGGGGTAGGAACACATTTTGGGCGGAGGTTTTCGCTGACTACAAGGAGGGCATGTGTGCCTGATCGGTTAGACTTGCCCGCATGGCAGCGCCCGAGACACAACCGCAACCCAGCTGGCGCTTTGCCGGGACCTTCCGGCCGTATCAACAGCGCATCCTCGAACGCTTCGACGATCTGAAACAGGATCACCGCATCCACATTGTGGCCGCTCCCGGGTCCGGCAAAACGATTCTCGGTCTGGAAATTATCTGCCGCCTTGGCCAACCAGCCCTGATCCTGGCTCCCACCATCACCATCCGCGACCAGTGGATCGACCGTTTCGCGGCGCACTTTCAACACAACGGTACATCGAACCCGCGGGAGTGGTGTTCCACCTCGCTACACAACCCAGCCTTCCTCACGGTCATTACCTACCAGGCGCTGTACTCCGCATACACCCAGGCGCTTGACGAGGAAACAGGGGAGGACTTCGCGGATCTTAACATCCTGGATGCAGTCCGCGACATCGGAACGGTGTGCCTCGACGAAGCGCACCATCTGCGCTCCCAGTGGCACCGCGCCCTGACAGCCTTCATGGATCAGCTGGGCCGCCGAAAAGCAGTGCTCAACACCATCGCGCTCACGGCCACTCCGCCGTATGATTCCACCCCCAGCGAATGGCAACGCTACGAACAGCTATGCGGCCCTATCGACGAGGAAATCTTCGCCCCCGAGCTCGTGGCCGCCGGAAACCTATGCCCGCATCAGGACTACGTCTACGTTACGAAACCCAGCCAGGAAGAAGAGCAGGAAATCGCCGAGCTGCGTCGGCGTGGCAACGAAGTGCTAGTGGACCTGCAACGGCAGGGTATCTTGGCGCAACTGGCAGAGGACCTCGGCCAACTCAAGGATGAACAGCTGCAGGTGGCCTTCGACGACGAAGAGAATTTCTACGCCCTCAAAATCCTTCTTGCTGTTGCTGGGCACCCGATAGCACCGCATATCCAGGCGATACTCAGCGAAAAGCGCCCGGAACTCTCCGGCGAGCTGGGACTGCAGTTCGTCATCGATCACCCCGACTTCTTCCGCGCTAGCCCGACGGTGGCCTCCGCTCTGCGGGCGAATAACCTGCTGAACAAGGGGAAGATTTCCGTCACGGGGGAGAAGAAGGTCAATCGGATCCTCACCCACTCCGCGGGTAAGGTCCGCGCCGTCAGTGACATTGCCGAAGAAGAAGTCTCCGCGATGTCCGAAAATCTGCGCCTGGTGATCCTCGCGGATTACGTCCAGCGGGATTACCTGTCCAGCGTGGGCAGTGACGACGCCCTGGTTCACGTGGGCGTCATCCCCATCTTCGAAGCACTGCGACGGCGGGTAGGCGGCACCGCAAAAATCGCCGCCATCAGTGGCTCGGTGATCGTCATCCCGCGCTCGGCGCTGGATCAGGTGAAGCGCTTCGCGGCGGACCTCGACGGGGAAGTCACCACCGTCAAGGACCTCAATGACGAGTATGTGGAAGTGCGCTTTTCCGGCGGCACGCGGGTATCCGTACCCGCCATTACCCGCGCCTTCCAGGAGGGACTGTTCACGATCCTGGTGGGCACCGCCGCCTTGTTGGGGGAGGGGTGGGATTCACCGTGCGCCAACGCGCTCATCATTGCCAGCTCCGTGCGGGCGTTTATGCTGACCAACCAGATGCGCGGCCGGGTGATCCGGGTGGATCCCGCCGTCCCGGATAAGACCGCGAATATCTGGCACATCGCAACGTGTGAACCGGGCCAAGGTACCGGGCGCGGGGCATGGCTCGACCAGGCGATACAGAGCGGGGCGCAGGCGCTAAACATCGGGGCGGGGGAGTCGCTCGAAGTACTGGGCTCGCACGACGTGCGTTCGCTGCAGAAGCGCTTCGAGGCTTTCGTCGCGCCGCGCGCCGATGCGCCGGTGATCGAGAACGGGTTCGATCGCTGCTTCGCCGAGCCACCCCTGCGCGCCTATCGCAGCACCGATGCCGCCAACGAACAGATGCTGGCCCGGGCCTTCCGGCGGGACCTAATGCGCACCCAGTGGCTAGAAGCCCTAGACATGGGGAATGTGCCGGATGGCCAGCCCTACGAGATGCAGTTCCGCATCGATGTCGAAAAGCCTGCCTCGGCCGGGGTGGTGCCTTACCTGGACGTTATCTTGGGCTACATCTTCTTCCTCGCGGTCATGTTCGGGCTGGCGGTGGGGCGCGTTCTGCCGCACCTCCCGGTCGGGGGCCAGTGGCTGGCTTTCGGGGTGCTCGCGCTGCTCGGCGGTGCGGCGGCACTGATGCGCACCCGGAAGGTTCAACAACTGACTGATACAGTCAAGCGCCTGAAAGCCGAGGCCACGGCGCTGGTGCGCACGCTGAGCGCCCTTGGGATGATCGAAACCCGCAATCTTATGGCCATTGTCGACGAAGGTGCCATCGGGGCGAATGTGCGCCTGTCCGGTGGAACATTCGCCGAAAGGAAGCTTTTTGCAGACGCCATGTCTCAGCTGTCTGGGGAGATCCGCAACGCGCGCTATCTGATTGCACCCGCACACCAGGTGCGTATTCGTGGCATTTTCTGCGCCCAGTCGGTACCGGATGTGATTGGCACGCGCCGGGAGAACGTTGATGAATTCATCGCACAGCTAGACCACGTGAACTTGCCGATGCGTGCGGTGTATACCCGCAACTCAGAAGGGCGGGCGTTCCTTTTGCGAGCGCGCAAGCTCAGTGGTGCAAATATTGCGTCTCGTCTGACGAATCAAACACGGCGCTACGACCGGCAGCTTCCGGCAACCGCACTGATGCAAAACTGACCAGGGCACCCGCACTAACGTAGGGATTACTAATCATCTGAATGTGCATATTATTCTTTGATGCATGAACGCAGTCCTTGTCGCCGTCGTAGTCATGCTGATCCTCGCCTTGCTTAGGGTGCATGTGGTTCTGGCGCTATTCATCGGTGCCATCATCGGTGGCCTGCTGAGCGGCATGGGCCTCGATGCCACAATGGTGGCCTTCCAAGACGGCCTTTCCGGGGGCGCGAAAATTGCGCTTAGCTATGCCCTCCTCGGTGCATTTGCAATGGCCGTTGCCAGCGCAGGATTGCCCAAGCTTCTGGCGGACTCCCTGCTGGAGAAACTGGGCGTCACTAACGAAGAAACAAAGAGCCGCGCCGTCGCCGTAACGAAATGGCTCATGCTGGCCGGCATCCTTGCGATGGCGGTGATGAGTCAGAACCTCATCCCGGTGCACATTGCGTTTATTCCGTTGATTATCCCGCCACTGCTAAGCGTCTTTAACAAGCTGCAGCTGGACCGCCGCATGGTCACCTGCATTCTTACGTTCGGTCTGATCACCACCTATATGTGGATCCCGCTGGGCTTCGGCTCGATCTTTTTGAACGACATCCTGATGGGCAACATCGCCAACGCTGGCATGGATACCGAGGGCATCAACGTTATGCAGGCGATGGGCATTCCCGCACTCGGCATGTTCTGCGGTCTGCTGGTAGCCATCTTCATCTCCTACCGCAAGCCACGCCAGTACGCGGAACTCCCGATTGCGGATGCCGAGGCCGAGCCGGGGGAGGGGGTCTCCCGCTACAAAATCATTGTCTCCATCGTTGCAATCATCGCTACCTTCGCCGTACAGGTTGTGATGCAGACGATGGACATGGAGGCCGACTCGCTGCTGATCGGTGCCCTTGTTGGCCTGACGATTTTCATGGGCACGGGTGCTGTCGATTGGAAAAAAGCCGATGACGTTTTCACGGCCGGTATGCGCATGATGGCACTGATCGGCTTCATCATGATCACCGCTCAAGGCTTCGCCGCAGTAATGCAGGCCACCGGCGAGGTCGAAAGCCTGGTTAACACCTCCGCCGACTTGTTCGCAGGCAACAAGGCCGCTGCCGCGTTGGTGATGCTGCTGGTCGGCCTGGTCGTCACCATGGGTATCGGCTCTAGTTTTTCCACCCTGCCGATCGTCGCCACGATCTACGTTCCCCTGTGCGCGTCGATGGGCTTCTCGCCCGTCGCGACCGTTGCGATTGTGGGTACTGCGGGTGCGCTTGGCGACGCCGGCTCCCCAGCCTCCGACTCGACCCTAGGCCCCACGTCGGGACTGAACGCGGATGGGCAGCACGACCACATCCGGGATTCCGTAATTCCGACATTCCTGCACTTTAATATTCCGCTGCTGATCGCCGGTTGGACTGCGGCCATGATCCTCTAGCCAGCAGCGCCCTTGGTGCCGCGCAGGGGAGGGGGCGGTAGCGCTAGTAGCGGATCACCAGGTTGCGCGCGTCCGTCGGCCCCAGCAGAATTTCCGGGGCCAGGCCGAAGTTCGTCCAGCGGGTGCGGCTGGCCCAGTCCAACGCTTCCTCGCCCATGTTGTGGCGGAAGTTCACGGCGATGCCGTCGGAGAAGAACCGCAGCTGGGTGGCGCCGGTGGGCCAGTTCTTCGCCGCTGGGGTCTCTAGGAACACTGCCTGGGTATCCACGTCCGGCTTGTCGCGGTGGGCGCGGTGGGTGTGTCCGGACAGCACGAGTTTTACGCCCGGGGCAGCCTTAATCATCTTTTGCAGGCGCATAAGATCCGGGTCGCGGAGGATGAACGCAGGTCCGGCCGCATTCGACCAGCCAGCCTCGCGCGTCATGGGGTGGTGCAGCATCAGCACGGTTGGCTTGTTGGGGTCGCGGCGCAGGAACCCCTCGATCTGGCGGAACTGCTGGGGCTCGATCCGGCCGCCGGATTTATCCAGCTCTGTGGAATCGATGCCGATCACGCGCACTCCCGCGGGCTCTAGATCCATCATCCAGGCCTGCTGGCGGGGCTCGAAGACATCACCAAAGGGGTCGAAGTGCTCCTTGCCGTAGGGACTAGCGGTTTCGTAACCAGAGGAACCGTCGGCCTTGTGTGGGCGGTCATGGTTGCCACGGGTCACGCGCCACGTTCCGGAGAACCTATCCAACATCTCCTTAGCACGGCGAACCTCTGCTGGGCGAGCCTCACTGGTCACGTCACCATTGACGAAAAGGTGGGTGGCGCCACAACTCTCTGCGGTATCGATAACCGCATCCAGGCATACCTCTGGGTAGGGAGCCGACTGTGGGTTTGGCACGGCCGGTGGAGGGAAACCATCGAACCACAGGCCGTCCTGAGCTTCGCCCATATGCACATCGTTGGCCACCACTACAGTCTGCAAAAGCTCACCGGAGAGGCGCGGCAGGGTAGTGAACTCCCGTTTGTGCTCCTGGAAGTAATTGTGGGTGGCATTTGCCTCGACACCGTGGGAGGAAGCACTGAAACGGTAGGTAGTCTCCGGCTGCAACCCCTCGACCGTCAGGATGTGGAAGAAGGCATTCTTTTCGGAGCGGACGATCTTCGTATCTTGCGGATTATCCTCCGGCCATACGCGCAGTGTGCCCTCAGTGGGCATGCCCACTGGACGCTCGGCGATGCTGACCTTCGCATCCCACGTCAGCCAGCTAATAGTGACGGAATCCTCCGTAACAGTTACCACCTGCAGATCGCCGGCCAGGAACGTCCCGTTCGGACTGCTTCCCCTGCGCCCCATCACCCAACCGGTCTCAGAGCTACCGATATTGCTCGGGGTATAGCTGGCCGAGCCCGCCAGCCCCGGGGTGCTCGCGGAGCCCAGCGCAGAGCTACCAGTGAGCCCGCTACCTGCCAGGGTGGAACCGCCTGCCCCCGTAGCCGGTTGTGCGCCCGCCTTTGCAAGCGGCCCCACCACGAAAGCTGCGGAACCGGCGCTGAAGCCAAGCGCTTTGAAGAATCGGCGTCGAGAAAAAGAACCTTTATTGCCCATAAGCGCACAGGGTAAAAGTCGTGCGTGACAAACAACCGGCTTTTAGGCAGCGGGAAGGGAAAGGCCTAGCGAATACTGGGTTAACTGCGAGGGACCGAAAGTAGCTAGTTGATTTTTTGCTCGTGGCCCGCCCAGGCCTCCTCACGCAGCTCATTCTTGCGCACCTTGCCAGTGGAGGTGCGGGGAAGCTCGTCCAGAATCCGTACGTCACGTGGCACCTTATAGCCCGCGATGTGGGCACGGCAGTGGGCGATCACGGCCTCTTCCACCGCGGACTGATCCGCACCATGAGCCTCCGGGCGCAGCACCACATACGCGCGTGGGCGCTCGCCCCACTTTTCATCCGGCACGCCGATCACAGCACAGTCGGAGACATCCGGATAGCTAATAACGGCCTGCTCAACCTCGATGGTGGAGATGTTCTCGCCGCCGGAAACCACCACGTCCTTCGCGCGGTCCATCAGCTGGATATAGCCATTGGGGTGCATCACGCCCAGGTCGCCGGTGTGGAACCAACCGCCACGGAAGGCATGTGCAGTGGCCTCTTCGTCGTTGAAGTACCCGGCCATGATGCCGTTACCGGTCAGCACAATCTCACCCAACGTCGCACCGTCGGCGGGTACGTCGATAAGTGCCTCGTCCTGGCCTTCCGTCGGCTCGATCACGCGCACATCCTCGTTGGTAATGGACGCCACACCCTGGCGCGCCTTCAGCACCGCGCGACGGCGAACCGTCATGTCCTCCCACTCGGGTTGTGCCTCGCAGACGGTAAACGGGCCGTAACTTTCGGTCAGACCGTAGACGTGCGTGACTTCCACGCCGATGTTCTCGCAGCGGGTGATGGTCGTCGGGCTCGGAGGTGCGCCTGCTGTGGTCACGCGCAGGTTTGTTACCCGGCGCTTGTTTTCGTCGTCTACCAGGGTGTTTAGTACAGCCGGCGCGCCACACATAGCGGTCACGCCCTCGGTGCGGATGAGTTCCCACATCTCAGGGCCACGAACCGCGCGCAGCGCCACTTGGGTTGCACTGACGGCCATAGCTGCCCAACCCGTGCACCAGCCGGAGCAGTGGAACATCGGCAGGGTCCACAGATACACCGTGTCGTGGCTGAAATGCTGGGTATGAGCCTGCCCTAGCGCGTTCAGGTATGCGCCGCGGTGGGTGTAGATCACGCCCTTCGGCTTGCCGGTTGTGCCGGAGGTGTAGTTGATTGCGATGGTTTCGTTCTCGTCACGCACGCGGTAGGGCAGAGGCTCTTCATCGCGATGCTCGGCCAGGTACTCACTAAAGGTCGTTACTAGTGACGCCCCTTCGGGGTCAGTAGCTGGGCTATCAACCTGGGGCTCCACGCCTTCCTTATTGGCGATGTACACCGCGCGGCGGAGTTTCCTTTCTCCGGAAGCGAGGATGGGGTCGATAAAATCCTTTTCTCCAATGAGTACGTCGATGGAGGCGTGATCGAGAATGTAGTTGACTTCCGCCGGAGCCAGACGGGTATTGATCGGTACGGTCACTGCACAGGCCAGCGGCACGGCGAACTGTGCCAGCAGAGCCTCGTAGCTATTGGCGGCGAGAATGCCTACACGATCGCCTTCGGCCACGTGGTCGGCGATCAGTGCGTGAGCAAAGGCTTGCGTATCTTGGTTGAACTCCGCAAAGGTGATTCGGCGTGGCCCGTCGATCGCGGCTACCTTGTCCGGGTGAACCTGGGCGGAACGCTGCAAGAAGCGCAGGGGAGTAAGTGGTGCGTTAAGGCCGTGTTGCGATGCGAAAGTCATGCCCGAGACTGTAATTTAGATCACTCCCGTGCGAGGCGAAATCATAAAAACAGAGGGACTTAGAACTGCCTGCAGGTGCCCTCATTAAAGCGCGCTGCGCCAGGGGTTCTTGGTATCGATGAGGAACTTCTCGACATCTGCCGGGCGTGCCCGCAGGGTGGGGTCGAAGGCCAAGTACGCCTTGGTTTCTCGGGCGATAAGGCCGGAGAGGATCAGCAGACCCACCAGGTTCGGTAGTGCCATCAGGCCATTGGCAATATCTGCGAAAGTCCATGCCAATCCGATCTCTGTGGTCGCGCCAACAAAGACCACACAGGTAAACAGCATGCGATAGGGCAGGGAAGCCCAGGGGCCAAAGGCCCGCTCTGCGTTGCGCTCGCCATAGTAGGACCACCCCAGGATGGTGGAGAAAGCGAAGAAGACGATGGAGAGGGAGACGATAGTGCCGCCCCACTCCGAGCCGATGCCCTTGCTGAACGCCTGAGCTGTCATGTTGGCCGCATTGTCCTCACCGGTATCCCACACACCGGTGGTGATGATCACCAGGCCGGTCATCGTCACCACAATGATCGTGTCGATAAAGGTCTGAGTCATAGACACCAGGCCTTGACGCACGGGGTGGGTGGTCTTTGCCGCTGCAGCGGCAATTGCAGCCGACCCCATGCCCGACTCATTGGAGAAAATGCCACGAGCCACACCCATTTGCATAGCCAGCATGATCCCCGAGCCTAGGAATCCACCGGTTGCAGAGGTTCCCGTAAAGGCGTCACTAAAAATAAGTCCGAAAGACGCCGGGATGTCATTGGCGTGCAGCGTCAGCACCACAAGTCCACCGCCGATATAAATAAGGATCATGAGTGGCACGAACGCCGAGGTGACCTTACCGATCGAGCCAATGCCGCCCAACAGCACCGCACCCACGAGCACGAACATCACCGCGCCGGTGACCGTGGGGCTGACATTAAAGGTATCTTCCAAACCAGCGGCAACTGCATTGCCCTGTGTTAGGTTGCCGATGCCAAAGGAGGCGATGATTGCCGCGATGGTGAAGAACCACGCGAGGAATTTTCCGAGTCCGCCGGGAATACCTAGCGACAGGTAGCGCTGCGGGCCGCCGGATACGTTGCCCTTTGAATCGGCAACGCGGAAACGCACACCCAGGAATGCCTCCGAATACTTCGAAGCCATGCCCACCAGGCCAGTAACCCACATCCAGAACAGTGCGCCGGGACCACCGACAGAAATTGCAGTGGCCACACCCACAATGTTGCCCACTCCCACGGTCGCAGCCAGGGCAGTGGTGAGCGCCTGGTACTGGGTGATGTCGCCCTCGCCGCCCTCGTCATCGCGGTCGATCAGGCCGTGCCGCAGCGCTACCCACAGTTTGCGGAATTGCACACCACGCAGGCGGAACGTGAGCCAAAGTCCGGTGAGAAGCAGCAGTGGGATGAGCAGCCACTGGCTCCACACAAACTTGTCGATCGAATCCAGAACGTTCTGGAGGTTCTCCGCGAATGAAACGTCTTGCATGAACTACAGACAGTACGCCGGTAGCGGGGAGAGATGAAACGGTTTCCAAAAATTCCTCGATAGGTTCCGCTTTGCGGTTACCCGTTGTTAAAGAGTTATTAAGGGGGCGTCTTTCGGGTGCAAGAGCGCTGAAAAACGGTGCAGAATCGGGCACCATAAATATTGAGCACAAAAATTTGCTTTAAGGCACCACTGCTTCAGGCACCGACCGAAGGATTAAAAATGCACCCACGCGCTGGCCAGCCCGCCACTCCCGAAGACCTCACCGATATCCCGGCCCTGCTCGAGGCCTACTCCGCTACGGTTCCAAACTTGGCCGATCCGGGCCAGCGCGTCAGCTTCGGCACGTCCGGTCATCGCGGTAGCGCCTTCGATGGAGCCTTTAACGAGGCACACATCCTGGCAACCACCCAGGCCATCGTCGATTACCGCCGCGAGCAGGGAATCAACGGTCCAATTTTTATTGGCCGTGACCCGCACGCTCTTTCTGAACCGGCCGAGGCTACCGCGCTGGAGGTCCTGGCTGGTAACCGCGTGACGGTCAAGGTGGATCAGGAACGCGGCTTTGTGCCCACCCCGTCTGTCAGCTTCGCGATCCTGGAGTACAACAAGCAGCTGCCCGGTGGGCCGGAAGGCAACGACGCTGGCCGCGCCGACGGTATTGTCGTGACTCCCTCTCACAACCCGCCACGTGACGGCGGCTTCAAGTACAACCCGCCGACCGGTGGGCCTGCGGATACCGACGCCACCAGCTGGATTGCCCGCCGTGCCAACGAATACCTGGACGCAAACCTCGCTGGCGTACTGCGTTCCACTTCCACCGAACTAGTGGAGAGCCACAACTACCTGGGCAACTATGTTGCCGCTCTGCCGGAGGTTATCGACATCGAGGCTATCCGCAACGCAGGCGTGCGCATCGGCGCCGATCCCATGGGTGGTGCCTCCGTGGCGTATTGGGAGCGTATCGCTGATGTGCACGGCCTCGATCTCACGGTCGTCAACCCCACCATCGATCCCGCCTTCGGTTTCATGACCTTGGACTCTGACGGCAAGATCCGCATGGATTGCTCTTCGCCGTCCGCGATGGCCTCGCTGGTCGATTCTGTCGCAGGCGCCGGCGGGGCTTCCTATGACATCGCTACTGGTAATGACGCCGACTCCGACCGCCACGGAATCGTCACCCCAGACGCAGGCCTGATGAACCCAAATCACTACCTTGCCGTGGCCATCGAATACCTCTTTAGTCACCGTGAGAACTGGCCGCAAGAGGCCGCCGTGGGCAAGACCCTGGTGAGCTCCTCGATGATTGACCGCGTTGTGGCTCGTATGGGACGCAACCTGATGGAGGTTCCGGTCGGGTTCAAGTGGTTCGTGCCGGGGCTGGTCAATGGATCCGTGGGCTTTGGCGGAGAAGAATCCGCCGGTGCTTCCTTTCTACGTCGCAACGGGCAGGTCTGGTCCACTGATAAGGACGGCATCATCGCTGACCTGTTGGCGTCCGAAATTAAGGCAACGACCGGCAAGAGCCCTTCAGAGCGTTATCGGGAGCTGGCCGAGGAACTAGGCGCGCCGCAGTACAAGCGCATCGATGCCCCGGCCAACCGCGAGCAGAAGGAGCGTCTGAAGAAGCTCAGCGCCAACGACGTAGAAGCAACCGAATTGGCGGGGGAGAAGATCGAGTCGATCTTGACGGAGGCTCCAGGCAACGGCGCGGCTATTGGGGGAGTGAAGGTGACCACCGAAAACGCTTGGTTTGCCGCCCGCCCAAGCGGTACGGAGGACAAGTACAAGATTTATGCTGAGTCCTTTAACGGTGCCGACCACCTGGAGAAGGTGCTGGAGGAGGCGCAGGTTGTCGTGGATGGCGTGCTGGGCTAGACCCACAACATTGGGGCGGCCTCTTCTCTGGGGCAATCGCTGCAGGTTTGCGTAAAATCACGGGGTCGATTCAGTGTTTTGCCAGACTCTTGCGATACCCTCATGCGCAGTAGACACGTCACCATTTCGGAAAGGAACACTCGGTGAGCCAAAAGATTAAGGCCCCTAATGCATCTAAAGGGGGCAACGGCTTCCTGTGGGGAATCATTGCAATTCTCGTCATTGCAGCTGTAGCCATTGGTTTCATTGTGTACAACAACCAGAAGCACAAGGTCGATAACATCAGCCTGCCGAACGATGAGGTAAAGGTGAAGATGACGGCCAAGGACAGCATCGTCACCCTGGAAGCAGAGAATGCAGGCGACAACGTGCCGACCGTCGAGGTCTTCGAGGATTTCAGCTGCCACTACTGCGCGCAGCTGGAGACCGCCTCTAGCGACGATGTGAAGAAGGCACTGGAAGACGGCAAGGTGAAGGTGAAGTTCCGCTTCCTGAACTTCCTGGATCGTGGCGACGAGTCCGGTCCTTCCACCCGTGGTGCGGCTGTCGCCTGGGCAGTGGCAAAGACTGGTGACGTGGATGCGTTTTGGAACCTCCACCGCCTGATGATGGAAGAGCAGTCCACCGTTACCCGTCAGTGGGAGTGGGACGAACTGGCTAACGCTGCAGACAAGATGGGCGTCGACGGCGGCGTGGTTGAGAAGATTCGTGACAAGTCCGTTAAGGACGAAGGCGCGAAGATCTCCCGCGAGAATGACAAGGAAGTCGAAAAGCGAGAAGGTGACGTCTCCTCGCCACTGCTGTACAAGAATGGCAAGCGCTTCGATCCGCCGATGAATCCGGATGAGACTCTGGGCTCCTGGGTTCCGACTGTGCTGGAAGACAAATAGCGCTCAAGCGATTGCTACCCCAGCGCAACCAGGCGATTTGGAGAAGTTAATTCCAGTGTTGTAGCTTTAACACCGTTCGCTTCACAGGGATTTAGAAGTAAATCGCCTGGTAGGCAGCGGGGCTATGGCGCAGCTGGTAGCGCACCACACTGGCAGTGTGGGGGTCACGGGTTCGAATCCCGTTAGCTCCACTGGATTCCAACCCCCGGTCTTCACCGACCGGGGGTTTTGTTGTATCTGTCACCGCTGGAAAAGGGGGTTAAGTAAAGAAAAGTGTGTCTTTTCCGGGCGTGTTGCGGGTTAAGTAAAGAAAAGTGTGTCTTTTCCGGGCGTGTTGCGGTTATTTGATCCAGCCTTTTTGGATGCCGAGGTTGTGTTGGTAGCTGGTGTCGATGGCGGTGTCGTATTCTGCTGGTGCACCGATGTCATTGGTAGTGGCTGTGGTGTTGTGGGTGATCAGGTCTGTTGCTGTGGAAAGTGCGTCTTGACCCCATCGTTGGTCCCTGGCGATCTTGACCGGATCGTCAGGGACTTCTGTATGTAGATACAGCCACCAATCCATCACTGTGCGTTGATGCGGTAGTGATAGTCCGCGGTGTCTGCGGGCTAGTTCTTTTATGGGGGCGTTGATGCCACCTTCGAGGCTGTTTGTTGTTGCTGCAAGGTTGTCGGGGTCGATGGTTGTTGGTGGGGGTTGCAGGTAGGTAAACAGCAGGTCTCTGCGGTGCAGAGATAGCAATGATTGATAGGCCGCTCGGACGCGTTGGTGGGTGTAGACCTTGGTGTAGGCGCCGGTAGCAGGGTCTTTGATGGTGGTTTTCTCGTTCATCCATTCCCGGTAGGTGTGGTCGAATTCGTGCAGGTGGGCGACTGAAGTGTCCCAGGTTTTGTTCCGTTTGAGTAGATGGGAAAATCTGGAATATGCCAAGAAAATTTGACCAGGATGCGAAGGATCGTGTGGTCCGTCTTGTAGAGGACCGCATCTTGGCGGAAAATATGTCGATGCAAGCCGCGTGCCAGGCAGTAGCCCCAAAGCTGGGGGTGTCATGGCACACAGCCCGTCAATGGACCCAACAGGCCCGCCGTGCGGGAAACATCCCAGAACCCGTGCCTGAAGATCTGGCCGCCGAAAACGCGAGGCTTCGCCGTGAAAATCAAGAGCTACGCGACACCAATGAACTTTTAAAGGCTGCCTCAGCTTTTTTCGCGTCGGAACTCGACCCAAAACGTCGGAAATGATCCGGTTCATCGATGAATACCGGAATCGTTTCTCTGTCGAGTTCATCTGTAAGACGTTGAAGAAAAACCGCGCTGGTGGGTTCATCACCTCGCGTGGGTATCGTCAGTCCAAGGCCCGTGGGGTAAGTGCTCGCGGCCTTCGTGATGCTGTGCTGGTTGAACGCATTAGTGCTATCCATCGGGATAATTACGGCATCTACGGTGTGCGGAAAATGTGGCATGCTCTTCATCGTGACGGAATCGATATCGGTCGTGAACAAACCGCGCGGCTGATGCGTCTAGCCGGTGTATCAGGCAAAGGCAAAGGCCGCTCGCCTATGACCACTCGCACACCTCAAAGGCCGGATTTGCGCCCGGACTTGGTGGAGCGAGAATTCAAAGCCGAAGGCCCGAACAAGCTGTGGGTGGCTGATATTACCTACGTGCGCACGAAGAAAGGCTTTGTGTATGCCGCGTTTGTCACCGATGTTTACTCCCGACGGATCGTTGGGTGGGCGTTATCAGATTCCATGCGCACCGAAGCGTTGCCGCTGCAAGCTCTCAACCAGGCGATCGCGTCTGCTGAGGAAACAACAGGTCTCATTCATCATTCGGATCACGGCTCGCAGTATGTCAGCGTTGTCTACAACGAGCGTCTTGCCCAGCACGGGATTGCCGCTTCCACCGGAACTGTTGGCGACTCCTATGACAATGCTCTGGCGGAAAACGTTAATGGTTCCTACAAAAACGAGCTGATCCATACTCGCAGGTGGGATGAGGTTGTCGAGGTGGAAATCGCGACGTTTGAGTGGGTGTCATGGTGGAACGAGACGAGGCTTCACCAAAGCTTGGGCTACCGCACGCCAGCTGAAGTGGAAACCGAATTTTGGGACCAGCACCCGCCGCAAGCAATAATAGAAATCAAGGCAAACGCCTAGGAACAAAACCCGGGGCACTTCAGACCCATGTGGATGCTTGGTCAAGGTCGGTGATGCGAGTGAGTTTCAGGGCTAGGCGGTAGAGGGTTTTGCCGGCATCGGTGCGGGGGTTGCTGGTGGTGTGGCGGCGGACTGTTCGTTGGGTGTGGACGAGGCAGCGTTGGATGCGTGTTGTTGGCCAGCAGTGGTGGATGGCTGATTGGGCACCTTGTCCGCCGTCTGTGACTGCGATTAGTGGTGCGGCAATGGGGCGTAGGAGTTCGGTGTAGGCGGCGGTGGTTTCGTGTCTGGCCCAGGTCCAGTTGATGACGTGGGTTTTACTGGCTGCGATCAGGAGGCATCCGGACTTTAGATAGGTCGCGTCGAGGAAGATTTGGTCATGGATGCGGAATGAGTCGATGGTGGGTGTGGGGATGATCCACCAGCACCATCGGAATCGGTGGTGCATGGTTTGCCTGGTTACGCCATGGTGTGCGGCGAAGGTGGTTAGAGATTGGGTGCCGGTGGCCCATTGGATGAACAAAGCCATGGTGGCGGTATTTTTGTTGTGGGTTTGGGTGTTGCGGGTAAAGGAGTGTCCGCAGTGGGTGCAGCGCCAACGGGTGGTTGATTTGCTGGTGGTGCCGTTTTTCTTTGTGTTGTTGCCGCATAGTGGGCAGCTGGGGCGGTTGGTGGTCATCCTTTAATCCAACCGGTGTGCGGTTAGCACAAATGTGGCCGGAGGTGCGGGATGGTGTGGGTAATAGCTTTCGGGGAGCTATTCTTTGGTGATTTGTGGTGTGTGGTCTGGGGTTATGGTGGCATGCGGACACACTTTTCTTTACTTAACCCTCAAAAGCTGCATATTAGGTTATGCTAAGTTAATTCACGCTTGCTGCACTTGTGCCACCACTTTGGCCAACGCAGCCCATAAACCCGTTATTTCCGCATCATGAGACAAGGAGCGCGTGTTGTCTAGCAACCCGTTTGATGACGAACAGGGCAGCTTCTTCGCCCTTATCAACGACGAGGGACAGTACTCGTTGTGGCCTACGTTCGCCGCCGTGCCAGACGGATGGACCGTGGCTCTGGGAGACCCTTCCCGTGGCGTAGACGGCGGGGTATCGCGGGACGAGGCGATGGAGTTCATCGACCGCGAGTGGACCACCTTGCAACCGGCAGGAAAGTCTCACGCTTAAGTGAGTGCCGTACTTCCCACTGCTTTGCCTGGTGAGTCCGCTGCGGAGATTGGCCGCCTGCTCCGTCGCACCGCAACTCCAGCAATTAGTGCGGTGCTGTTCACTTTCGCCGGTGCCTTGCTCTCTCTGGTGCCCATTTATCTGCTGGCCAGCGTCATCGATGCGGTAGCCGCCGGTGACGGCAAGTCTGGCGTGCTGAAGGTGATTGTGTGGGCTGCCGTGGCGTGTGTTGGTACTGCCGTTGTCGCTGGCCTTGCGGAGGCGCTGACGGGTGTGACGATTGCCCAGGTAGTTGCGAAGTTGCGTGAGCGCGCCGTCGCCGCGGTGCTGAATCTGCCTTCCACCACGGTGGAGTCCCTGGGCCGGGGAGAGGTGCTGGGCCGAGTTGGTGCGGATGTCGCCGCGCTGGTGAGCAGTGCCCGCAAGTCGGTTCCATCGACCCTCAGCGCGCTGGTGATGGTCGTGGTGGCCAGCGCTGGAATAGCGGGGTTGGATTGGCGCCTCGCGTTGGCGGGGCTGTGCGGGATTCCGTTCTATGCGCTGGGGTTGCGATGGTATCTTCCTCGTTCTGCCCCTTTGTATCGACGCCAACGCGAATTAGAAGCCGGTGTCATCGGTTCCTTGCAAGGTTCTATGGAGGGCATTCGTTCGGTTCGTTCGCATCGGCTGGTGGATAGCCGCCAAGGTCTCACCAGGCGCTACGCGCAGGCTTCGCGGGACGAATCAATCGCTGCGTTTCGTGTGTTTTCCGGGCTGGTGGCGCGGGAGAACTTCGCGGAGTTCATGGGGTTGTCAGCCCTGTCTGTCGTAGGCTGGTTGCTCTTCCGCGAAGATGCGGTGACGGTGGGCGAGATCTCGGCAGCGTTGATTCTGTTCCACCGTCAGTTCGTGCCGATCGGCACGATTCTGTTCACCTTTGATGAACTGCAGCGCAGCGGGGCGGCCTTGGGGCGCATCGTGGGACTCATTCGCTCCGCGGGTGCGGATACGCCACAGCCGATTGATGACTACTCCTCGCATCGGCAGAGTCCAGCTGTAGAGGTCAAGGGCCTGAATTATCGGTACGAGGATGGCCCAGAGATCTTGCATGACTTGGCGTTCCACATCCCTGCGGGGTGCACGGTATGCGTGGTCGGCGGATCGGGAGCTGGCAAGTCCACGGTTGCGGAAATTGTCTCTGGAACCCTCGAGATGGCAGAGCCGGGTGTGATCACCGTTGGGGGGTGCGACGTGGTGGGAATGAGTGCGCAAGAAAGAAGCTCGATCTTTTGCGTTGCCTCCCAGGAAAACTACGTCTTCGCGATGAGTTTGCGCGATAATCTCCTGCTGGCAGCCGAAGGTGCCAGCGACGCAGAAATATGGGATGCGCTGCGCCGAACCGGTGCGGAAGATTGGTGCACATCCTTGTCCCATGGCGACAAGCAGGGCTTAGACACAATGCTGGGCGAAGGGGGCCTGCACGTAGATGCGGTGGCGGCACAGCGTCTGGCGCTGGCCAGGGTGGCATTGTCTCGGGCTGGCGTCGTCATTCTTGACGAATCAACGGCCGAAGATGACGGTGACCTCGAGGAAACACAGCAATCACACGAGGCCTTTTCGATGTCCTTGGAGGACGCTGCCCGCGCGGCGATCCGCGGACGGACGGCGATGGTGATTGCGCACCGGCTCAGCCAAGCAACCTCCGCCGATAGCGTGGTGGTGATGGAGCGCGGGCGCGTGGTGGAAACAGGTACGCACGAGGAGCTGGCAGCAAGAAACGGAACATATGCCGATATGTGGACCGCCTGGAATGAGCAGGGGAGGCAGGCGCGTGTCTGACAACAAGGTGGTGACGCTGCGCGGGCTGGTCAGAAAAAATTCTCGCGCGATGGCTCTGAGTGGCTTGTTGCTGAGCATCTACCACGTGGCAGAAGCCATGATTGCGGTGTTACTGGGATGGTTGGCGCACAGTCTTATCGCTAGCGAGAATGTGTGGCACCTGGTGGGTGGAATCGCAGCCTTAGGCGCTACGCTGGCGACGGTGTCTGTGAGCTGGCAGACAGGGTTCCGGATACTGCAGGCTACGTCGGCTCGGAACGTATGTGAATTGCGGGCAGGCATCACCTCGCAGGTGGTGAGCCATGGTGGGCATTCCGACGATGCGGACAGTCTGCCTCGCCAGGAATTGCCCACGGTGGTGGGTGAAGACGTGGTGCAGGCGGTAGACATCATCGAAGTGGTCCCGGTGGGGATCAGTGCGCTGGTGGGAGCCATTTTCTGCACGATTGTTCTGGCGCTGATTGATCTGCCACTGGGAGTGGTGGTGTTGGTGCTCAGCGCGGTGGTGTTGATAGTCCTGCACCGGCTGTCTCAGATCATTGAACGCCGCGCGGAGCGGCAACAAACTCTGCTCGCGCGAGTGACCGCGCGCATGACCGACATTCTGCAGGGGCTGCCGGTGATCTCGGGAGTGGCTGGCGCGCATCCGGCCTACCGTGGATATGCGCGTAAATCTGAAGAGGCGTGTGCGGATGCTCGGAAGCTCGCGTGGGTCAGCGGAGGTTATGAAGCCGTGGCGATGGGCAGCAATGTGCTGTTGCTGAGTGCGGTGGGCCTGTACGCGGGCTATCGAACCATTTCCGGCGATGTGACGTTGGGGGAGTTGGTCACCGTGGTGGCGCTGTCACAATTTATCGCGGAGCCGATGCGGCAGTGCAGCAGAATGCCGCGCTTCATTGGATTGGCGAGGGCTTCCGTTCGGAGGCTGCAGCGCGTGGCGGAAGCTCAGCGGCTGCGTGAGGGGCAGGGCGTGCCATCTGCTCAGATTGGCACGCCTGCCATTTCCATGCGCGGTGGAGACGGTGAGGCCGAAGGAGACGGCGAGGTCGAGGGATCAGAGCAGGCTTCCGTGGCGTTCGCAGAGGGGCGACTGACGGTGGTGCACTGTTCAGCCGCATGGGCAGATGCTCTGGTGGATGCGTTGGTCGCGGGGGAGTCGATGGAGCTTGGCTCCCTGACTAGGCCACAAACTCAACAACTGTGGATCCGGGGGCGCGATATTTGCGAGATCTCGGTAGACGATGTGCGTTCCGCTGTGCTTGCCGAGCCTCGGAAGCCGGCATTGTTTGGGGACACAGTGGGGCAGGCGGTGCTGCGGAGCTCTGGAGAGGGCAGGGCGGAGGATGCAGTAGACATTCTTAACGCCTTAGGGCTCGATGAACTGGCGCCGGGGGCGGCTCATTCAGCCGGGGTATTGGATCACGAGCTGACCGAAGGTGCGCGCAATCTTTCCGGTGGTCAGCGGCAGCGGCTGGGATTGGCACGAGCGCTACTGGCTGAGCCGGAGATGTTGGTGATGGTTGATCCGGTCTCGTCAGTGGATTCAATGACGGGCATGAAAGTGGCGCGTGCGGTGAGAGATATTCGCCGCGGGCGTACCACGGTGGTCCTGTGTGTGGGGAGGGCCTTCCAGTCGGTAGCCGAGGAGGTAGTTGATGTGAAGCCTCTAGCTGGGAGTTTGCGGACGCGGGGTGAGCAATTCCCGCTAGGGGGTTGTTGAGCAATAGAAGATAGGTTAGCCTACCCTTTGCATTGTCTACCCTAAGAAGTTGGTTGGCGCATCCTACAGAGAGGCCATAGTGACCATCATCGATCGTCAAGCTCAGACATCCGCAGAGCGCAGTACCCACGAAAATTCCGTCCGCGACATCGTCGGGATCGGCATCGGCCCCGGAAACCTCGGGCTCGCGGTAGCTATCGAAGAGCAAGCTCCAGAACTCGATGCACTCTTTGTGGAAGCCCGCCCGGAATTCAACTGGCACCCAGGCATGCTCCTCGAAGGATCCAACATGCAGATCAGCTTCCTTAAAGACCTGGTTACGGTGCGCAATCCGCAGAGCCGCTTCAGCTTCATCAACTACTTGCATCACAGCGACCGCTTGATTGATTTCATTAACCGCCAAACCTTCACCCCGGAACGCGTGGAATTCGCCGATTACCTCCGATGGATCGCGGATCACATCACCGTGGACACGCAGTACAACACCACCGTGACGTCCATCGAGACGCTTCCGGAACTGGCCGCAGACGGAGCTCGTTTTGTGGTGCACGTCCGCAGGAAGTTAGGAAGCGGTGAGTCCGAAGGGCAGCGAGCTCAGCAGTCGGAGTCCATTCGCTGCCGCAACGTGGTGGTTGCCCGCGGGCTGGAAGCCAAGATGCCTGCGTGGGCAGAGGACAGCTCCTTGGACACCTCGCGCATCTTCCACAACATCGATTTGCTCCCGCGCACCAAGAAGCTGCTGAACAGTGGGTGGGATATCCGCCGAGCTTTGGTGATCGGCGCGGGCCAGTCCGCAGCCGAGGCCATCCGGTACTTCCACGATTGCCCGCATATCGATACCGTCACGGGCAGCTTGAACAGCTACGGCTTCATCCCCGCCGATGACAGCCCCTTCGCCAATCGGGTGTTCGACCCGGAGGCCGTTGATGACTTCTTCCATGCGCCCGATGCGATCCGCAACGAGCTGTTGATCCGCCACCGGTACACCAATTACGCCTGCGTGGAATCTGAGCTCCTCGATGAGCTCCACGACCGTCAGTATCGGGAAAGCGTCACCGGGCGTCAGCGGCTCGATATTCGCCGGACCACGGAGGTGCTCGGTGCGCGTAATTGTTCCGACGGCAGCGTCGACGTGGACATTCGCCACCGAGTAACCGGAGACGTGGTGACAGAAAACTTTGACGTGGTGGTGTGCGCCACGGGCTTCCGATCTCGCGGTCTTGCGGGGATTCACGCTGATAGTCACGGCAGTGAAGAATTCACCGTCACTAGGGATTACGGCGCCGTGCTCAATGGCGAGCGCGTGCCAGGACTCTTCGTGCAGGGAGCAACTGAGGCCACGCATGGACTCGGTTCCACGTTGCTCTCCAACATCGCGACCCGCTCCGGGGAACTGGTGGAGGCCATCACGGGTCAGCAACGCACGCATCGTGCGCCGGCGGATCAAGATCTCCGCTCCGAGCAACATCGGGATTCTTCGCACCTGATCGCAGGCTGATTTTCCCGAGCCGTGCTCCGCTTGAGGTTGGCTGACACCTAGCCCGACGTCCGCCATCCGCGTCTGATTCCCTGTTTCCCCATCAACCGAAAGGCTCTTTGTGCCCACCCGATCGTCTGCTCACACTCCGTTTTCCTCTGGCGATACGCTTGCTTCTCGAGATGGCGGCGCCGTCATCGGTCATGGCCGCAGTGAACAGGATCGGATCGCCCAGCAGCGCATATGGAATGACACGGATCAGGATCGCGATCGCCCGGACCTGATTAGCCTGCTCCTGCAGCATGCGCAGGAGACCCCGGATGCGCTCGCAGTGGTGGATGACCGGCACAGACTGACCTATGCGCAGCTCGTCGCCCATGCAACTGCTGTAGCGCGAAATTTGCGGGAACACGGTATTGACGCTGGTCAGAGTGTGGGAATCTCCCTGCCGCGCAGCGCGGAGATGGTGGTGGGTATCGTCGCCACGTTGCTCGCCGGTGGCAGTTTTGTCCCGCTAGACCCCTCGTGGCCGCAGGCGCGCCGGGAATCCGTCACCCACGATGCCAGCCTGAGCTTCGTACTCACGCCGGACAACTGCGCGCTCACCGAAGACGCGCTATTCGACCTCGATGCCACCCGCGAGCTGTTCACCCCGCCGTCCACGGACAGCGTTGCGTACGTCATCTTTACCTCTGGCAGCACCGGCCGCCCAAAGGGCGCAATGATCCGCCACGGTGCGATCGTGGAGCGCTTGCTCTGGCAGCGCGATCAGATCCTGTTCTTCGGCCGCGATGATGCCTCCCTGTTCAAGGCACCGCTGGCCTTTGATATCTCCATCAATGAGATCTTCCTGCCGCTGGTTTGCGGGGGCCGCGTGGTGGTGGCCGCGCCGGGCGTGGAGCAAGACCCCCAACGCTTGGCCCGCCTCATCCATCGCGAGGGCGTGACGTTTGCGTATCTGGTTTCGAGTGTTCTCGACGTCATGCTCAAACAGGCCGAAGGCACGAATCTATTAGACAGCTTGCGGCATGTCTGGTGTGGCGGAGAGATGCTCACCCAGGCGCTGTTCCGTCGCTTTCGCCAGCAGCTGGCCATCCCGCTGTACCACGGGTACGGGCCAGCGGAAGCTACCATCGGTGTCTCCCACGTCATCTACCGTGACGACGAGGATCGCCTCAACACGAGCATCGGTGTGGCCAATCCCAACTGTCGGCTCTATGTGCTCGATGAGCACCTGCGGGTGGTTCCAGACCAAGAAACTGGTGAACTCTATGTGGCCGGATTCCTGCTGGCCAAGGGGTATATCAATGCCCCAGGACTCACGGCCAGCCGCTTTGTTGCGGATGTGTTTGCGTCGGACGGAACCCGGATGTACCGCACGGGAGACCTGGTGCGCCGGCACAACGACGGCTCGCTGGAATTCGTGGGGCGGGCCGATAATCAGGTGAAAATCCGTGGCATGCGTCTGGAGTTGGAGGACGTGGAATCTGCGCTGGTGGGACACCCAGATGTGGAGGCGGCGAGCGTGATTGCTCGGGAGGGGCGACTGCTGGGCTACGTGACGGTGACTGCGGGCCTCGTGGGTGCTGCGATCCGTAGTTGGTGTGCCGAGGTACTGCCCGAATACATGGTGCCCGCGATTATCACCGTCATGGATGAGTTGCCGCGGACGGCCAACGGAAAAGTGGATCGGAAGGCACTGCCGGAACCTGATTGGAGCTCGCTCACTGATGCCCCGGCCGATGCTGAACGTGACGGGGAAACCGTTGCTCTGCTCGCGGAGGCAATGGCTGAAGCATTGGGGGTTAGCGCGGTGGGTGCGGAGACGGACTTCTTCGATATCGGTGGCGATAGCCTGCGGGCCATCACCCTGGTCTCGGCTCTGGGACGGCGCGGGGTGGAGGTGAGTGTGGGAGATATTTTCTCTGCGCGCACTCCACAGCAACTGGCTCGGTGCGCCGAAGAGCGCGGAACCTTCGTGCAGGATCCAGACGATGAACCAACCGGTGAGGTGCAGTCGCTGCCGATTCTGCGCTGGTTCGATTCCATTACTGATCACGTGGACGGCTTCATTCAGTCCGTGGAGTTTTCAGTTCCAGAAGATGTGGATGCGCAGCTGGCCGGGCGAATGGTGGCTGACGTGCTGCAGGCGCACCCTGCACTGCGGGCCCGTGTGCAGCGGAATCCCTTGCGGCTGGAACTCCCGGAGGAATCTGCCGAAGAAGCGGTGGCGATCCACCCCACCACGGACATCGCTGCGCTTTCTGAACTGCTGGATCCGGCAGTCGGAGTGGTGGTAGCGGCTGGGCTGGTGCCCGGAAGATTGCGCCTTGTGGTGCATCACCTGGTGGTCGATGGCGTGTCATGGAACATTATCGGCGAGGACCTCGCCGCGGCGTATCGCGGGGAACAGCTCGCGCCGGAGCGGACGTCCCTGCGCCGATGGACGCAGCTGCTGCAACAGGCCGTTGATACTGGCGAATTCGCGGAGGATGCCAATAGTTCCCTGCCCCCATTGCCGAGTGCAGATGAACCTCTGCGGGACCCGCAGGTGCCAGCGCTTGCTGATAGTCCCGAGAAAGCGCCCACAGTCCGTGAGGAGCGCAGCGTGGTACATGAGGCATCAGTGCAGATCACGGACGAATTACTGGGTGCGGTGCCCCACGCTTTCCGCACGGGGGCGAATTCCGTATTGCTTACGGCATTGAGCGTGGCGTTGGCGCGTTGGCGTCGAAACAAACAAACATGGACCCTGGTGGAGATGGAGGGGCACGGCCGCGAAACCCGATTCGTACCCGGGCCACAGGGCAGGGAAGCAGACCTTTCACGCACGGTGGGCTGGTTCACCTGCCTATATCCCATGCTGATCGACCCCACCCGGGCGGCAGTGCAGGAGGCCTCCACAGAGGTCGAGGGCAGCATCGCCCCGCTAGCGCTGGCACTCAACGCAGTGAAAGACCAGCTCGCGGCCATCCCCGGCAACGGCGTTCCTTACCAGGCCCACACCTGGTTGCATCAGTCCGCGAAGACCCCTCCGCAGGCACAGGTGCTGTTCAACTACTTGGGGCGCGTATCCGCAGGAGCACAAGATTTCGCTCCCGCGGGTTCCACCGGCCAACTCGGCGAGCAACGCGACCCGGACCAGCCGTTGGTCCGCGAGCTGGAGTTCAACGCGATCGCCGAAGACACCGGCGAGGGATACGTCCTGCGCACCACGATCTCCTGGGCGCGCGGCAGGATCTCCCCCGAACGGATCGACGAATTGGTCGCGCACTGGGATGTGGCATTGCGCGAGGTGGCAGCGCTTGCCGATCACGGCGTGTTGTCCGTGGGCGACGTTGCCCCCGCACCCGTGAACTCTGCGGACCTGGCACGAATCACTGCGCAGAGCTCCGCGGAGCTGCAGGACGTGCTGCCGCTGACCCCGCTGCAGCACGGCATGTACTTCCACTCGCTATTCGAGGAATCGGCCAGCTCGTATGTGGAGCAACAGGTCTTGCGGGTGGAATGCAGCGAACCGTTTGACCGGGAGCGATTCGCCCGCGCTGCGCGTAATTTGATCCGACGCCACCCCGCACTGAGCACCCGCCCTTGGGAAACTGACGGTGGCGATGTGGTTGCCGTGATTGATCCGGGGATTGCCGAGCATTTGCGGGTGGACTTTCGGGACGTGACGGTGCCTGCCGAGTTGGCTGGGCCTGGATTAGACGGGTGGCTCGTGCAGCGTACGGAAGAGATTGCCGCTGATGACCTCTCGCGGGGAATCTCCTTGCAGCCGCCCGGTGATGCCGCGCCCGAGCCGCTCATGCGATGGACCGTTGTGCTCCCGACCAGTGTCGATGGTGCGGTGTGTGGCCAGGACATCGCCGTGATCCAGACGGTGCATCACCTGATCGCCGACGGATGGTCCGTGCCCATCATGCTGCGGGATCTCCTGGAGATCTACCGGGATGACGATGCCCGAATCCCGCGCTACGACCCGGACGCCGGAATGGCCGGCAGCGTGCGATGGGTGGCGCGCAGAGACGCGGAAGCCGATATGTCCGTCTGGCGCGAGGAAATGCGCGAGGTACGCCCCACGGTGCTGTGCCCTAATCCTTCGAGTTCGCTCGAGCGCCGGGAGTTGCTGGTAGACGATCCGCGGACTGTTGGCTTGTCTGAGCGTGCTCGGGCAGCGGGTGTGGGCCTGCCGGATGTGGTGCACGCGGCGTGGGGGCTGGTCCTTCGCACCTTGGTGGGCTGCGAACCTGGGGCTGACGTGGTGTTTGCCACTTCCGTTTCCGGCCGTGACATTCCCGTTCTTGGCGTGGCCGATGCCGTGGGCATGCAGCTCAACACCATCCCGGTGGTCGCGCCGGGGCAATCTGATCCCACCCTGCCGGTGACCAGCATGCTGCACGCCATGGTCCATCACAACAATCAGGTCCGCGATGTGCAGCACGTCAGCCTGGCTGATATTGCCCGCGACCTGGGAACCAACGCCAGCGAACTGCTGGATACGTTGATGGTGGTGGAGGTGCCGCTATCTCCACAGGACGTGGGCTGCCCCGGCTCGCCACTACAGGTTGCTGACGTGCGCAACAATGGCGCGCCGCACTTTCCCCTGTCCGTCGTGGTCAACCCTTCCGCTGAGCACCCACTGCGCCTGATCTACGATCCGCAGCGAATCACCGAGGTACGTGCCGAAAGGATCGCGCAGATGCTCGCGGTGAGTGTGGATTCTTTGCTGTCTGAATCCGGTGCGGTGGCGACCGTGGGTGAGGTTGCAGAGGCGTTGGGTGCGGTATCTGGTGTGGACACGCTTCCTTCTTTGTGGCGACGCAGCTTCGAGCACTCCCGCGACCGGCCCGCCCTGACCAGCATCGGAGAAGACGGTGCTGCGGAGCATTGGACCTACGAAGAACTAGACGACGCCGCTCAGCGTATACGCGCTGTGCTGGACCGGAAGGTTGCCATCCACACCCCGAGAGTAGCCCTGCTCATGGAGCGCGATGCGTGGCAGGTTGCGGCCATTCTGGCGACCACGATGTCCGCCGGCACCTACGTTCCCGTGGATCCGTTGTCCCCGCAAGCGCGGGTGGAATTGATCCTGGAGGATTGCCAGCCCGATGCCGTGCTGGTGTCTCCCAGCGCGGAAAAAATGGTCTCTGAGCTGGTAGATTGTCCCGTTTTCGTGGTCAGTGAACAGACGATGAGCGGGGAAGCGAAGCCGCCTGCGGGCCGGTCGGCAAGCGTGGCCCGTGCCAATGACATCGCCTACGTGATCTACACCTCCGGCTCCACAGGGCGGCCGAAGGGCGTGGCCGTCACACACGCCAACGTGACCGCGATGCTGGGCAATGCTCGCAGCCACGTGGAGTTTTCGCAGGAGGACGTGTGGTCGATCAGCCACAGCTTCGCCTTTGACTTTTCGGTGTGGGAGATGTGGGCAGCGCTGAGCTCCGGCGGGCGTGCCGTGGTGATGCCGTATGCGCTGATGCGCTCGCCCGAGGATGCCGCAGAGGTGTTGCGTGCCGAAGCCATCACGGTGCTGAGCCAGACCCCAACCGCCTTTGCCGCGTTGGAGCCGCACCTCGGGCAGGACTCTGCGGTGCGCACGGTGATCTTCGGCGGCGAGGCCTTGGAGGCCCGCGCGGAGGCTGCCTACTGCAGTGCTCATCCGAATGTTCGGTTTATCAACATGTATGGCATCACGGAGACGACAGTGCACGTCACAGCACACGAATGCTCCGAGAATGCAGGGGAGGCCCGCAGCCCGATCGGCCGCCCGATGGACGGGTTGCGTACCTATGTTCTGGACGCGCAATTACAGCCGGTGCAGCCTGGAGAGACCGGCATGATGTACGTTGCCGGGCCGCAGGTCACCGCGGGTTATTGGGGGCTTGCTTCTACCACGGCCTCCCGCTTCGTGGCCGATCCTTTCGTTGGCGGCGGCGCGCGGATGTACTGCAGCAATGACATGGCAAAGGTGCTGAACAACGGTCATCTGGATTACGTGGGCCGCGCCGATAGGCAGGTGCAGCTGCGCGGTTATCGCGTGGAGCTGGGGGAGATCGAGAGCGCGCTGGAGAAGGTCAGCGGTGTGCGGGAGGCCACCGTGGTGGTCGTCGATCTGCCCGAAGGCCAGGTGCCGGGTGCGTTGTTGATTACGGATTCTCGTGCCGACGCAAAGGCGATCACCTCCCGAGCTGCCGCAGCGGCCCGAGACGCGCTCCCTGCCTACATGGTTCCGCAGCTATTCGCGGTGAGTACGCAGGTGCCGCAGACCATCAATGGCAAGCGGGATGAGCGCGCGATCCTGGACCTTCTGGGTGAGATTCCTGCTGCTCAGCAGGCTTCGGGCACCTCGGATCTGGTGGAGGCGATCTCGCAGGCAATTGCTGATGCACTTCGCTTGGACCGCGCCGAGGTGGAGCCGGACTCGGACTTCTTCCGCTTAGGTGGAGACAGTATTCTTGCCATCCGCGTTACTCACGCGCTGGCGCGCGCTGATCTCAACGTGACTCCGCGGGACTTCTTCTTGGGCCGCACGCCACGCAAGATTGCCGAGCGGGTCACGCCGCAGGCCACCCAGCAGAGAATCCAGGAAACAAGGCAGAGCCAGGAAGAAGCCCTGCCCAAGGACGGGCACCAGGAGATCTCGGGGGCTTTCCCCATCCCGGCGATGCTGCGCAGGCAGATGGAAAGAGGCATGAGCGACCGCTTTGTGCAGGCGCGCCGCTTGGATCTGGGGCCAGTCGCTGTGGAGGACTTGGAACAGGCCCTGCAGCAGGTAGCGCAGGCACATCCGATGCTTCGTACGCGCGTGGACACCAGTTCTGCGTTCGCGCACTTTGTTGGTGCCGAGGGAGACGGCCCTATGGTTGTGCGGGCTTTGGACGTGGATGCATTGATCGATCACATCGATATTGCTGCTGGTCGTAGCGTGGTGCTCGGGTGTGTGGATGGGTACGTCAAGGCCGTTGCTCATCACGCGGTGATCGATAGCGCCAGTTGGATGATTCTGGAAGACGATCTGCGCGATGCGCTCGCAGGGCGCAGGATTCTCTCCGGGCAGGCGAGCTACAAGGATCTTTGCCTGCAAGAACTGCACGATGCTCACACCGCAGCAGCTCAGGATGCCCTGCACTGGAGTGAACTGGCTACGCTGCCACGGCCCGTCGAGGACTCGAACCAGTGGAGTACGGATCATGTGAGCACGCTCGAAGTGAACATTGACGGACAGACCGCGCAGGTCCTGCAGAGCGTTGCACCCGACGTGATGGGTGTGGACGTTCAGGACCTCGTGGCAGGACTGGTGACCGTCGCGGTGGCTCGAACAATGGGCACGGACGCGCGGAGCTGGGCCGTGGACGTAGAAGGCCACGGACGTCCGGCTGATCATTCCTATGGTCGAACCCTCGGATGGTTTACCACCATCGCGCCGGTGGAAATCCCGTTGGCTGATCCAGCGGATGCAGCACGTGCCGCAGCGGAAATGCGCGCGCTCCACGAGGACGGCACAGCCCCGGACCGCCGCACTTATCAGGCACTGCGATACACACACCCGCAAGGGCAGCGAACCCTGGCCCATGGGGCACAGATCCTGGTCAACTACCTCGGACGGGGAGAGACTGGCGCTGTCCTCCACGCGCCGGGCGATGCCGCCTGCCAGTGGACGGATTACCTGGTGGAGGCCGATGTGTGGTCTAGCGAGCGGGCCGTAAGCATGGAGCTGTCCGTGGTGAATGCGGTGATTTCCGCCGAGCGTTTGCGCAGCGCCATCGGCGAGGTTGCTCGCGAGTTGCAGGAGCACGTCAGCCGCGAGCAATCCTCAGGACGCCGCGCTCCGCTGAGCGTGCTGCAGCGCGGAATCTGGTTCCAGTCACAGGTGGCAGCACCGGGTGCCTACGTTGCACAGACTGCGTTGACGTTTGACCGGAGACTGGATGCCGAGGCCGTGGTGGAAGCCTTCCGGGACACAGTGACCGTGCATCCAGCCATGGGCGCGGAGTTCCACACCGATGCTTCCGGCCAACCCGTGCAGAACTTGCCGTGGAGTGGACAGGGCATTGACCTCCCCGTCGAGACCACCGAAGGGGATCTCGAGGCGATCATGCACGCTGATCGCAGCGCGGGCATCGATCTCGCATCCGTGCCGCTGGCGAAGGCAACCATCGTCACCGGCCGAAGTGACGGACAGCCTGGCGACACGCTGCTTCTTACCTACCACCTGGTTCTGGTCGATGGTTGGTCGCGTGCAGTGATGCTGCAAACCTTCCTCGAGAGGCTGACGTTGAGGTCCGGCCAGGCCCGCACGCAGGGTGCGGGAGAGTTGGTTCCTCGCGGTTGTTCTATTGCTGACGCCCTGCTCGAGTCCGTTGACACTCGCAAAGAGCAGGCAGATAGCGACTATTGGGTACATCGCCTAGAGACGTTGTCTCAGCCCACGCTCGTTGCCCCGCAGGCCGCGGATATCTCTTCAGAGCACGCTGGTAGCGAGTTGCCTCGCCAGGTGTTTGCCGAGGTCAGCGAGCAGCTGACCGGCGCACTGCAGGAAAAGATCCGGGCGCAGGCCGTGACGTTGACCTCCGTGGTCAACGCAGCCGTGGCCGTGGCCTTGGGTGCTGTCACAGGGGATTCGGATGTGGTGTTTGGTCAGTCTGTCAGTGGCCGCGATGCCTTGAGCGACCCCGCCATGTCTGATGTGGTGGGAGTGCTGCTCAACACAGTGCCAGTGCGAGTGACAGCTCGGCCCGGCCAGAGCATAGAAGAACTGGTCCAGGATGTTTATCGCCAGCGCATCGAGGATATGGACCACGATTCCGCGGACCTCGGCGCCATCCAGCGGCAGCTGGGGGTAGGCACGCTGTTCGATTCCATGGTGGTGGTGCAGAACTTCCTCGATCCGCAGGCAGCAGCGGAACTTCGGGAACGCCACGGGGTTGTGGAGGAGCGCGCGGAAGATTCCACGCACTTCCCTCTGACCTGGGTATTCACTCCGGGGCCGAAGCTGGGCATCAAGCTGGAATTCCGCCACGACGTGGTGGACGAGTCCCTCGCACATTCCGTGCTCAAGGCCGCGACCGAAGTCCTGACCGCGTTTGTGGACACACCAGAGGTCCCGCTCGCTCAGCTGGCCCAGTTGGCGCCAGCCCGAGCGGAGGATTCTTCCCCGCAAAGCACGACGGAGCAGATGGCTTCCTGGCAGAAGGCCGAAGGCATTGACCGCACCATTGCGGATGAGCTCAAGGACACCGCCCAGCGCTTCCCAGATCGCATCGCGCTAGCGGATGACGCACAGCAGTGGACGTTCGGTGAGCTGATTGCTCGCTGTTCCGACATTGCGGAAAAGATCAAGAATTGCGGCGTGACCAGCGGCGATACTGTCGCCATTGCGGTGGAGCGCTCCGCGCATTCGGTGGTGGCTCTGCTGGGAGCCCTGTGGGCAGGGGTGCGCTACGCGCCGCTTGATCTGACGCACCCCGATGGGCGGCTCCGGGTCCTCGTGGAGGACAGCCAGCCCGCAGCCGCGCTGGTGGACTCGAGTTCTCGGGAGCGCATGGAGCGGATCGGTGCGCTTCCTTGCGTCGACGTCACCACTGCCGATTCCCACGCCACCACCCACACGCCTGCGGCGGTGCCCGGGGACGATGCCTACCTGATGTACACCTCCGGATCGACCGGCAAGCCCAAGGGCGTGGTGATCAAGCATCGCGGGCTGCACAACATGCTGGACAATCACCGGCGCAAGATCTTCGCCCCAGCTGCTGCCGATGGGCGGACGTTGCGGATCGCGCATGCCATCAGCTTCGCCTTCGATATGTCGTGGGAAGAGCTGTTTTGGCTGGTGGAAGGCCACGAGGTGCGGATCTTCTCCGAGGATTTGCGACGCGATGCTGCGGCCATGGTTGAGGCCATTCGCGCGCATCAGGTGGATGTCATCAACGTCACCCCGACCGTTGCCGAGCAGCTGCTCGCGGAGGGGATGCTGGAATCCGGCGCGCATCGCCCGCGGCTGGTGCTCTTGGGCGGCGAGGCTGTCTCGCACGGCGTGTGGGAGACCTTGCGAAAGGCCGATGACGTGCGCGGATACAACCTCTATGGACCCACCGAGTACACCATCAACGCCCTGGGTGCTGGCACGGATGAGAGCGCCACGCCCGTGATCGGAATGCCGGTGGATCGCACGGCGGCGTTCGTTTTGGACCCGTGGTTGCGCCCCGTTCCTACAGGAGCGCCGGGTGAGCTCTACCTCGCGGGCAGCGGCTTAGCGCAGGAGTATCATGGGCTCGCGGCGCGCACCGCCAGCTCCATGGTCGCCTGCCCGTGGGGCGCCCCGGGTGAGCGGATGTATCGCACGGGAGACATCGTCCGCGTGCGTGCGGATGGCATGTTCGAGTACCTCGGACGCAGCGACGATCAGGTGAAAATTCGTGGTCACCGCGTGGATCCCGGCGACGTCTCGGCCGCCGTGTCCCGCGGCGTTGATCCCCGCATCCTCCACTGCGTGACCGTTCCTGTTCGTATATCCGACGCCACACTCCTGGCCTGTCACCTCGTGGCCCCACAACTGCGCGATGCGGACCAGGGGGAGCGGCAGAGTTTCCTGACTGGCGTGCGTAATGCATTGCGCGAGGAACTGCCCAGCTACATGATCCCGGATCGATGGTCGATCGTGGATGAGTTGCCGGTGACGTCGAATGGAAAGACCGACCTTGCTGCACTGGGTGAGGGAGAAAGGATCACGGAGAAGGGCCGCGAACCGGCGAACGAAACCGAGGAGATCACGGCGGAGCTGTTTGCCGAATCGCTAGATATTGAGCCCGAGGACGTGCCGGTGGATGCTGATTACTTTGACATGGGTGGGCACTCCATGGCGGTCATCAAGCTCTGCGCACTGCTGCGTGGAGAGCTGGGAGTGGAGGTTGGCGTGCGCGAATTCTACGGTCTGCGGACAGTCGAGCGCGTGGCGGAGTTTGTGGAGGCGCGCTCGTAGATTCAGCCCAGCAATTCGGCGAGTGCCGGGATGATCCCGTGGCGCCACATCGCAGGGTCGTGGCCACCGGGCGTGCGGTGATTGGTGGTGGGAAAGCCGCGGCGTGTCAGGGTATCGGCCACTGCATCCACGTGTCGTTGCATGGGCGGCTCTTCTGCACCGCACGTCAGTACGATGCGTGCCAGACCGGAGCCACTGTGAGCCGCAGGATTTTCGAGTGAGGGGCCAGTGAGCTGTGCGGCAATGTCGCCTCCTGCGGGCCCGTCCGAGAGCGTGTCCGCGAGCTCTGCAGAACGGTCAGCGGACCACCAGACGGCAGGGGACTGGGCGATGGCTCCTTTGATTGCAGGCGTGGTTTCGGTGGAAGCCGTAAGAGCTGCGCGCAGGGCGGAGAGACCGCCGAAGCTTTGCCCCACCAGGACTATGTGGCTGCTGTTGATGATCGGCGGAAGCTCGGTGGCCAGTGCGCTGGCGAATGTTTGGGAGGTGTACTCCTCGCTGCGGTCTTTGGCTGCCGGCAGGAAGACGCGGTTGATCTGGGGGATAAGCCCTGCCGTGACTGCCCGGTCCAGTGCGCCCGTGAGGTCATGCAGATGGATCCAGTCATCGCCATCCAAAAACACCACGGTGGTATCCGCACCGCGGTCATCGAGGCGCGCGGTGCAGCGCCTGCCGAATACCTTCCGGTCGATGGACAGGCGTGCGCCGGGCAAGTCCGCGATGACTTCTGGGGAGCGAGGCGGCCAGAGTGTCTGGTCCACAGAATCGCCGCTCAATAGGCTCGCCTGTGGGCCTGCGCCGTGTGCGTTATGTGGATCGGGATATTTCAGCTCGCCGGATTGAAAGCTATAGGTCACTGCTGAGTGCGCCGGGATGCGCACATCGACGGTGGACATCGATTCGGTGAGCTCGACGTTCGAGCGGTAGGGGTCCGGGAAAACGAGGGCTTCCGCATCCGCGGGCACCGAGATTCGGTGAAGGGTGGTCACGTCCGGGGAGTCTGGCATGAAAATTGCGCCACTTTCATCATTGACTACATAGGTAAACCTAAGCTAACATCCCCTGCATGCGAGTTGCTATTTTCGGCTATCAGTCGTGGGGACACCGGACGTTGTCTGCGGTCATCAATGCTGGTCATGAAGTAGTTTTGGTAGTTACGCACCCTGCCAGCGATCACCCTTATGAGCAAATGTGGGCAGACTCCGTTGAGGAGCTCGCCAGCGAACATGAGCTCCAGGTGTGTGTCACTGAGCGCGTGGGTCAAGACGTCATTGAGGCGTTGCGCGATGCTGCACCAGACATCATCGTGGCCAACAATTGGCGAACCTGGCTTCCTCCCGAGGTTTTCAGCCTGGCCAAGCACGGCGCATTGAATGTCCACGATGGTCTCCTGCCCGAGTACGCCGGATTTTCGCCCATCCTGTGGGCGCTGTTGAACCGGGAAACTCACGTGGGCGTCACTGTGCACGAGATGGATGAAGTGCTGGACGGCGGACCCATCGTTGCCCAGCGCGCGATCCCCGTGGGTCCGCAGGACACCACCACGGATCTCGTGGCCAAGACCATCGACCTCATCGAGCCCCTCGTGGAACGCGCATTGAGTGACGTCGCCCAAGGCACCGCCACTGCGCAACCTCAAGATCCCACCCGCGCTACGTACTTCCACAAGCGCGGCGAGCAGGAATCTCGCATAGATTTCACCCAACCTGCGGAAGATATCGCCTTGCTGGTCAGGGCGCAGTCCGACCCGTACCCCAATGCTTACTTTGAATTCCGAGGCCAGCGCGTCCGCGTGCTTTCCGCGCACGTCTCGCAGGGCCGCTTCGGCGGAACCCCCGGCCGAGTCACCATCCCTCACGAGGGAGGAATCGCGGTGGTCTGTGGATCGCCCCGTGCCAACGTGCCGGCGCCGGCGATTGTTCTGGATCGTGTTCGTCTCGACGACAACTCGGAACTGACCGCCACCGAATTCTTTGGACATAGGGCTGGATATATCCAACCAAAGGTTTGACCTTTCCCTTTTGTGTACGGGCCACGCCTCGCGCGGAAATCCGTCACCAGTAACAACGGAGAAAAATGACACTCAAGAAGATTCTCGTTAGCACCGCTGCTGTGCTGACCTTGGGCGCGGCACTGACCGCTTGCTCGACTGATGACCAGTCCGGAAATTCCGGGGACTCCCAGGCAGTCAACGCCGAGCAGGGCGCATTCCCCACCACCATCGAGCACCGCTACGGCTCCACCGAAATCAAGGAAGCCCCGCAGCGCGTGGTCTCCTTGGGCTACACGGATCAGGACGCACTGCTGGCGCTGGGAGTTACTCCTGTCTCCGTGAAGTACTGGGACGGAATGACCCCGGATGGTCAGGCTGCGGGCAACTGGTCCAATGACAAGATCGAGGGCGACACTCCTCGGATCGACAAGGACACAGAAGTCAACGCGGAAGCCATCGCCAAGGACAATCCAGACCTCATCGTGGCCGTGTACTCGGACATCGATGAAGACACGTACAAGAAGCTGTCTGAGATCGCCCCTGTCGTCGTACAAAAGGGCGAATACGAAGAACTACAGCAACCATGGGACGTGACCACGGAAGAGATCGGGCAGGCCGTGGGCAAGCCTGAAGAGGCAAAGCGCCAGGTGGAGCAGGTCAAGGAGAAGTTCGCAGAGCTCAAGGGCCGCCACCCAGAATGGGCCGAAAAGGAACTCGGCGTGGCCACTGTCTCCGACGAGAGCCTGGCTGTCTTTGCCGAGGGCGATCCGCGTAGCCGCTTCTTCACCGAGCTGGGATTCAAGATCAACCCGGCCTACGCGGGCATCACCAAGGACAAGTTCTACGGTGAGGTCTCCAAGGAAAACGCAGACCAGATCAACTCTGACGTGCTGGTGTGGGATCAACTGTCTTACTCTCCGAAGCAGAGCAAGGCTTCTGTGACCGAGGATCCGATCGTGGGCAAGCTGCCCGCCGTGAAGGACGGACACAGTGTCTACCTGGAAGGCGACCTGGAAAAGGCCTTCGGATGGCAGACCGTGCTGAGCCTGAACTACCTGCTGGACAAGATCGAGCAGCCGTTGGCAGACGCCACGAAGTAGTCTGAATCAACTGCCGAACCGCCCCGCATGAACGTGCTGGGGCGGTTTTGCTGTTGCTGGCTAGGGGACGGGCACTCATGGGGATAACGGATGCACGCTAGGGGCGAGCTGCCTGTATTCCGGTCAGAAACCGGGGTAAGAATAGACCAGTTGTTTTCTAGAAGGGATTCCCTGTGCACTTAAGCGACCTCATGGACGCCACCACCCTGCTCCAGAACTTTGGCGGCTGGGCGCTCGGCGGCATTGCGCTGATTATCTTTATTGAATCCGGCGTGCTCTTCCCGTTCCTCCCCGGCGATTCCATGCTGGTCACCGCGGCAATCTTGCGCGATCAGCTGGGCTTGAACGTTCCGATTCTGGTGGGCGTGGCCATCGTCGCGGCGTTCTTGGGCGACCAGGTAGGTTTCTGGCTCGGCCACCGCTTTGGCCGCAAGTTGTTTAAGCCCGACGCCAAGATCCTCATAACCGAGCACCTCGAACAAGCCGAGGCTTTCTTCCTGAAGTACGGGCCGTTGGCTCTGGTACTGGGGCGCTTCATCCCGATCGTGCGTACCTACATTCCCGTGGCCGCTGGTACCGCGGAGATGCCGTACAAGAAGTTCGTGGGATGGAACGTCACGGGTGCAGTGCTGTGGATTGTCAGCATGGTCGGCATTGGCGTGCTGCTGGGGGATATCCCGGGCATTGCGGATCGCATCGACATGATCGCCATCGTCATCGTGCTGGTGTCTGTGACTCCGGTGGTGATTTCCGCGATGATCAACTGGCGGAAGTCCAAGAAGACTCCCGCCCAGGAGCTGATGGAGGACTAAGCCCTGATCGTCACTTGGGGACGATCAGCGGACCGCCGGTGACAGGATCCTCGATGACTAGCGCGTTGAGGGCAAACGCCTCGAGCAGTAGCTCTGGGGTAATGACCTCGCTGGGACGCCCGGTGGCGAGGACCTGTCCATCCTTCATCACCACGAGATTATCGCTGTAGCGTACAGCCAAGTTGAGATCGTGCAGCACCATCACCACAGTCCGATCCAGCTCTCGGCGTAGACGCTGCACCAGCTCCAAAATCTCTACCGACGTGGCCAGATCCAGGTAGGTGGTGGGCTCGTCCAGGAACAGGATGTCCGTGTTCTGCGCAAGAACCATGGAGATCCACACACGCTGCCGCTGCCCTCCGGACAGAGAATCCAGGGTGCGCTCCGCCAGCCCCATCGAGCCAGTCATTTCCAGCGCCTTGTGCACCTCGGCTTCGTCCGTGGACGACCACTGACGGATCCACGATTGGTGTGGGTGCCGACCGCGCGAGACGAGATCAGCCACGTTGAGTCCCTCCGGGGCGGTAGGGGTTTGTGGCAGCACGCTGATGGTCCGTGCGAGGTCCTTGCGCCTGATGGATGAGATATCGGCGCCGTCTAACAGCACTTCGCCCTCATTCGCCGGAAGGAGACGAGACATGGCTCGCAACAACGTGGATTTGCCGCAGCCATTGGGGCCGATGATTGTGGTGATCTGCCCGCGAGGAAAGTCCACGTCCAAGCCTTCGATGACCGTCCGGTCGCCGTAGCCCACGGCGAGGCCGCGTGCGCTCATGCTGTGCTTCTGAGTCATGTGTCCTTCTTTGTTCGCGGCACTGCTAACTTCCAGGGTGGGATCTTTTCTCATGCCGTGGTTGACCTATTCCGTTGGACCAGCAAATAAATAAGGAACGCACCGCCGATTGCCGAGGTGAGAATGCCCACCGGCAGCTCTACGGGCAGAAGAGTTTGGGTGCTGATATCTGCCAGCAGGAGTAGCGCAGCGCCGGTCAGCGCAGAGGCCAGAAGCGGTGGTGCAGAGCAGTTGCACAAGCGCAGCGCCACCTGTGGGGCCACGAAGGCGACGAACCCGATGGGGCCAGCGGCCGAGACCGCCACTGCTGCCAAAGCCACGGCAGCGGCGAGCAGAAGCACCTGCACACCCTGGACGTTTTGTCCCAAAGCCCGTGCAGTATCCGAGCCCAGCAAGGTGGCTAAAAGTTGGTGACCAATCCAGGCCAGCAGCGGTGTAAACACCAACACAACAATGGCGATGGGCCACATCTTGGACCAGTCCGCAGTGCTCAGGGAGCCAGTAAGCCAGAACTGCGCGGCCGCGGCATCGCGCAACTCCGTGCGGATCATCAGGAAGTTGATATACGAGGTCAACAGAGCAGAGATGATGATGCCGAACAGCACTAGCCGGAAGGAATCAGTCGATCTCCTCCACGCCAGAGCCCACATCACCGTTGCGGTGACAGCCGCACCAAGCACCGCGGCCAAGGGAATGCCGATGCTGCTGAGCCAGCCGAGGAAACCACCAGCGCCACCACCCAGAGTGATGACGGTGACCGCGGCCGCGGACGCGCCCGTAGTGAAGCCCAAGATATCCGGGCTGGCCAGCGCATTGCGAGTCACGGACTGAGTGAGGGCTCCGGATAATCCCAGCGCACAGCCCACCAGAATGGCCGTCAGCGCACGAGGCATGCGCCAATCCAAAACCACCAGACGCTCAATGCGGGTGCCCTGGCCGGTGAACAGCACCTCCAGCACACGAGCCGGGGACACAGGATAGTCACCCAGGCCGATGGAGACCGCCGCTAGCAAGACGATCGCCACGAGCAGCAATAGAGACACCGTCAACGCGCGAGGGCGCCAGACCACAGAAAATGAGCCCACGCGGAATGGCGGGCGCCCAGGGATAGTGGAAGAGGTAGGGCGGGCAAGGAGGGAACTCATTAAATGGCCACCACCCGGCGTCGATAAATAAGGGCGATGAAGAACGGCGCGCCCACGAACGCGAGGATGATGCCTACTTGCAACTCGCCCGGACGAGCGATCAGACGGCCCACCACGTCTGCGAACAGCATCATCACCGCACCCGTCAGGGCAGAGTAAGGGAGGATCCAGCGGTAATCAGGGCCCGTGATGGCGCGCACGAGGTGCGGGACCACCAGGCCGATGAAGGTGATGGGGCCGGCGGCAGCTGTCGCGGCACCGGCCAGCAGTGCGATCAGAGCCATGCCAATCAGGCGGGCGCGCTGGGTGTTGATGCCCAGTCCGGAGGCGATGTCATCGCCCAGATTCAGGAGGTTTAGCTGCGGTGCCGTGATGAACGCCAGCAGGAGGCCCACCAGGATAAACGGCAGCACGCCGTAGAACACGGTGAGATCCCGGCCCGCGATGGAGCCGACGGTCCAGAAGCGCATGCGATCCAGATTGGCATCGTCAGTGAGGATAAAACCGCTGATGATGGCGCTGAGGACCGCGGACAAAGCCGCGCCGCCGAGGACCAGCGTCATTGGATTGGCCTGTCCTCCTCCTATGGACGCCAAACTAAACACCAACGCAGTAGCAGCGATGGCCCCACCGAACGCCCACATGCTGGTAGCCCACACGGACGTCACACCCAGCAAGGAGAAGCTGGCAACCACGGCCAGGGACGCACCGTAGTTGATGCCGAGAATGCCCGTGTCCGCGAGAGGGTTGCGCGTGTGCCCTTGGATCAATGCACCGGAGGCGCCAAGGGCAGCACCGGCGACTAGGCCCAACAGGGTGCGGGGAATGCGGAGCTCGACGATCACGCGCTGATCCACATTCAGCCCCTCCGCGTGGCCGAACGCCGTGCCGAGATCGCGGAACACGGCGGACACTTCTCCAAAAGGGATCTGCCGTGATCCAAACACGATGCTGGCAACGATGCTGGCGAGCAATAGGAGGAAAAGGACGCCGAGGCCGACGAGGCGACGCGGGATTTTACCTGATGGAGCGCTGGCAGAAGCGTCCGCAGTAGCGTCCGCGCGAGACCCCAGGTGTGATTGAGAAGGGGATTGCGCATGCGGGGTAGAGATAGCCATGCATCCCTCCTTGACGCGTGAAAGTCCATGATCTTAACGGGAGCAAGCTTATGTGAACAAGGTAAGCCTAATCAAGTACTACAAGGAGGGATTGTGGAGCTGTGCAGGTGAGTGTGTGAGCCAGCAGGTGCGGCTAGTGAGGTCGGTCGGCCCTGAATGGCGCCGACCCTACACCTCAGCTCTATGCTTCTGAGCAGGGATTTGGACATGTTTTAGCTGGTTGCTAGGCTAGTCAGGTCTTGCCGTAGGTAGGTACCCCCATGTTCTTTTTTTCGACGCTAACGCGTCAAAATCCCGGGAATGCCACATGACCTGCGGAAAGAGTCTCCCGCTACAAGGGAGAAAAACTGTACATCCACTTTGTTACAGGCCCCTCGCCCGAAGCGGCCGCACGGATAAAGGCAGCGAGCACCCCTAACTACTGAGTTAGGCGGAGCGTGAGTAGCCAGCGATCGTGCGGTACACGCGATTCATCAAGGGTGAGCACGGGAACCGTAACGAAAAAGGCAACAGGTCACTTCACATGACCATGACTGATCCGATTGCGGACATGTTGTCACGAGTGCGCAACGCAAACAATGCGTTCCACGACACCGTGTCTATGCCATCCTCCAAGATCAAGGCCAACATCGCCGAAATCTTGAAGCAGGAAGGCTACATCGCCGACTACTCCGTTAACGACGAGACCGTCGGCAAGACCCTGGAGCTTAACCTGAAGTACGGCCCATCTCGCGAGCGTTCCATCGCTGGCGTGCGTCGTGTTTCCAAGCCGGGTCTGCGCGTTTACGCAAAGTCCACTAATCTGCCAAAGGTTCTCGGTGGCCTGGGCGTGGCTATTATCTCCACGTCCCAGGGTCTGCTGACTGACCGTGAGGCCAACAACAAGGGCGTGGGCGGAGAAGTCCTCGCCTACGTCTGGTAAGAGGAGGTTTAACCATGTCTCGTATTGGCAAGGCACCGGTGACCGTCCCCTCTGGCGTCACCGTCACCATCAACGGCCAGAACGTTGAAGTCAAGGGTCCTAAGGGCACCCTGGCGGGTTAAGTAAAGAAAAGTGTGTCTTTTCCGGGCGTGTTGCGGTTATTTGATCCAGCCTTTTTGGATGCCGAGGTTGTGTTGGTAGCTGGTGTCGATGGCGGTGTCGTATTCTGCTGGTGCACCGATGTCATTGGTAGTGGCTGTGGTGTTGTGGGTGATCAGGTCTGTTGCTGTGGAAAGTGCGTCTTGACCCCATCGTTGGTCCCTGGCGATCTTGACCGGATCGTCAGGGACTTCTGTATGTAGATACAGCCACCAATCCATCACTGTGCGTTGATGCGGTAGTGATAGTCCGCGGTGTCTGCGGGCTAGTTCTTTTATGGGGGCGTTGATGGGTTAAGTAAAGAAAAGTGTGTCTTTTCCGGGCGTGTTGCGGTTATTTGATCCAGCCTTTTTGGATGCCGAGGTTGTGTTGGTAGCTGGTGTCGATGGCGGTGTCGTATTCTGCTGGTGCACCGATGTCATTGGTAGTGGCTGTGGTGTTGTGGGTGATCAGGTCTGTTGCTGTGGAAAGTGCGTCTTGACCCCATCGTTGGTCCCTGGCGATCTTGACCGGATCGTCAGGGACTTCTGTATGTAGATACAGCCACCAATCCATCACTGTGCGTTGATGCGGTAGTGATAGTCCGCGGTGTCTGCGGGCTAGTTCTTTTATGGGGGCGTTGATGCCACCTTCGAGGCTGTTTGTTGTTGCTGCAAGGTTGTCGGGGTCGATGGTTGTTGGTGGGGGTTGCAGGTAGGTAAACAGCAGGTCTCTGCGGTGCAGAGATAGCAATGATTGATAGGCCGCTCGGACGCGTTGGTGGGTGTAGACCTTGGTGTAGGCGCCGGTAGCAGGGTCTTTGATGGTGGTTTTCTCGTTCATCCATTCCCGGTAGGTGTGGTCGAATTCGTGCAGGTGGGCGACCCATGTGGATGCTTGGTCAAGGTCGGTGATGCGAGTGAGTTTCAGGGCTAGGCGGTAGAGGGTTTTGCCGGCATCGGTGCGGGGGTTGCTGGTGGTGTGGCGGCGGACTGTTCGTTGGGTGTGGACGAGGCAGCGTTGGATGCGTGTTGTTGGCCAGCAGTGGTGGATGGCTGATTGGGCACCTTGTCCGCCGTCTGTGACTGCGATTAGTGGTGCGGCAATGGGGCGTAGGAGTTCGGTGTAGGCGGCGGTGGTTTCGTGTCTGGCCCAGGTCCAGTTGATGACGTGGGTTTTACTGGCTGCGATCAGGAGGCATCCGGACTTTAGATAGGTCGCGTCGAGGAAGATTTGGTCATGGATGCGGAATGAGTCGATGGTGGGTGTGGGGATGATCCACCAGCACCATCGGAATCGGTGGTGCATGGTTTGCCTGGTTACGCCATGGTGTGCGGCGAAGGTGGTTAGAGATTGGGTGCCGGTGGCCCATTGGATGAACAAAGCCATGGTGGCGGTATTTTTGTTGTGGGTTTGGGTGTTGCGGGTAAAGGAGTGTCCGCAGTGGGTGCAGTGAAGTGTCCCAGGTTTTGTTCCGTTTGAGTAGATGGGAAAATCTGGAACATGCCAAGAAAATTTGACCAGGATGCCAAGGATCGTGTGGTCCGTCTCGTGGAAGACCGCATCTTGGCGGAAAATATGTCGATGCAAGCCGCGTGCCAGGCAGTAGCCCCAAAGCTGGGCGTCTCGTGGCACACGGCGAGGCAATGGACGCAGGCCGCTCGTCGCGAAGGACGTGTTGTGGAATCAATGCCCGAGGACCTTGCTGCAGAAAACGCACGGTTGCGTCGAGAGAATCAAGAGCTGCGGGACACCAATGAGTTGTTGAAAGCCGCCTCAGCTTTTTTCGCATCCGAACTCGACCCAAAACGTCGGAAATGATCCGATTCATCGATGAGCATCGGAATCGTTTCTCAGTCGAGTTCATCTGCCAGACGTTAAACACGCATCGCGAAGGCGGTTTTCTTAGCTCGCGTGGATACCGCCAATCCAAGGCCCGGGGCTTAAGCTCCCGCGCTTTTCGCGACGCTGCTCTAGTAGAGCGCATTACCGAAGTTCATAAACAAAACTACGGTGTCTACGGGATTCGCAAAATGTGGTGCGTGCTGCGCCGCCAGGGCATTGACATTGGACGCGAGCAAACAGCCCGGCTGATGCGCAGTGCTGGACTGTCCGGCAAGGGCAAAGGTGGGGCACCAATCACAACGCGCAAACCCAAGGGTCCGGATCATCGCCCTGACTTGGTAAAACGTGAGTTTAAGGCCCCTGGCCCTAATCGGCTGTGGGTGGCGGACATTACCTACGTGCGCACCCGAAAAGGCTTTGTGTACACCGCGTTCGTGACCGATGTATTCTCCCGGAGGATCGTCGGATGGGCGCTGTCCGATTCGATGCGCACCGCAGCCTTGCCGCTGCAGGCGTTGAACCAGGCAATCGTGTGCGCTAAGGAAACAACGGGCTTGATTCACCATTCAGACCACGGCTCACAATATGTGAGCATCGTCTACAATGAGCGCTTGGCTGAGCACGGTATTGCAGCGTCCACTGGGACGGTGGGCGACTCCTATGACAATGCTTTGGCTGAGAAAGTCAACGGCTCCTACAAGAATGAGCTGATTCATAGGCGAACGTGGGCCGATGTCGTCGACGTGGAAATCGCGACGTTCGAGTGGGTGAATTGGTGGAACGAGTCAAGGCTCCACCAGAGCCTGGGCTACCGCACGCCGGCTGAAGTCGAAACCGAATTTTGGGAACACCACCCCAGTCGAGAAATAATGGAAATCAAGGCACAAGCCTAGGAACAAAACCCGGGACACTTCACAGCGCCAACGGGTGGTTGATTTGCTGGTGGTGCCGTTTTTCTTTGTGTTGTTGCCGCATAGTGGGCAGCTGGGGCGGTTGGTGGTCATCCTTTAATCCAACCGGTGTGCGGTTAGCACAAATGTGGCCGGAGGTGCGGGATGGTGTGGGTAATAGCTTTCGGGGAGCTATTCTTTGGTGATTTGTGGTGTGTGGTCTGGGGTTATGGTGGCATGCGGACACACTTTTCTTTACTTAACCCGTAGCGCACAGCGTGCTAATCTGTTCTCAATGGAAATCGCCCAGCTCAGGGAGTTTACCGAGGTGAAAGGGCTCCGCTGTGGCTGTCTCAACTACCGCTTCATAGCAACGATGCGGTTCGAGACAGGTGTGGGCGTCACAAACAATCAGAGAGAAAACTCATGAACGGTCTAGGAGCGACGAAGCGCTTCGGTATTACCTTCCTGGTGCTATCCACGATCGGGCTGATCTTCTCCGCCTTGATCATGCACGACAAGCTGCAGATGGCGCTGAACCCCGACTTCAAGCCAGCCTGCACCTTCAACGAGGTGATCTCGTGTACGGACGTGATGGCCTCGGATCAGGCATCTGCGTTCGGGTTCGCCAACCCCTTTATCGGTCTGATTGGTTTTCCGGTGATGATGACCTTGGCCGTGATGCTCATCGTCGGCGCGAAGCTCCCGCGCTGGATGTGGTACTGCACGCTGGCGGGGTTGGCGCTGGGCGTGGTGTTTGTGCACTGGCTGGCCTATGCTGCGATCTACTCCATCGGCGCGCTTTGCCCTTATTGCATGGCGGTGTGGGCCGCGACGCTGCCGATGTTTGTGATGACCTTGGTGCACATCCTGCGCGAACAGCGTCGTGAAGCGGGGGAGGGCGTTCCTCACTCCGCACTGGGAATGCCACTGCTGGTAATTGTGGCTTGGTTCCTAGCCTTCACCGCACTGATTCTGGATCAGTTCGTGTTCTAACTAGTCTGCCTGCCACCAGTTGTCGTGAGGAACAACCGGCAGATGCCGCTTGTGACGCGACCGGAACCACAGGCCTTCGATGTGCTTAGCGACCTGCGGATCTAGGTCTGCGGCACCATTGGTGCTTTCCAAGTAATCGTCAAGCTGCGTGTACGTCACACCTAGCGCCTCTTCGTCGGGCAGGGCAGGACGATCTTCTTCCAGGTCGGCGGTGGGGACTTTCTGCCAGGTGCTATCGGGGGCGCCGAGGTGCTGCAGTAGGGCTGCGCCCTGTCGCTTCGTGAGTCCCGCCAGTGGCATGAGGTCTGCCGCACCGTCGCCGTGTTTGGTGTAGAACCCCGTGATTGCCTCTGCTGCATGATCTGTGCCTACAACCAATCCGCCGAGTTCGCCGGCGAGCGCATATTGTGCGATCATGCGCTCGCGCGCCTTAATATTGCCCTTGTTGAAGTCGCTGACGTGCGAAATGCCGAGGGCCTCGCTCGTTGCTCGCGCTGCTTCGTCAGTGGCACCCTTAATGTTGACGGTGACGCCCATACTCGGTGCGATAAACTCCAGCGCAATCTGTGCGTCGTCCTCGTCTGCCTGGACTCCATAGGGCAGGCGCACGGCGCAGAAACGGTATGGCTGATCGGCAGCTTGGTCCTTGGCGGCCTGTTCATTGAGGCGATCACATGCTAACTGGCATAGCTTGCCTGCGAGCGTGGAGTCCTGGCCGCCGGAGATGCCCAGCACTAGGGTTCGGGTGCGTGTGGCCTGCAGATAGTTGGCGATGAACTGCACACGACGTTCCACTTCAGCGGCCGGGTCGATAGTGGAGCGAACCCCCAGTTCTTCGATAATGCGCGCGTGCAGAGGGCGCGCATTCGCGGTGTGGGAGGGGCTGGGGATGCCGGTGGACTTTTCAGGTGAAGGGCTCATGCCTTCCGATGCTAGACCGTCCGTCAGCTTATGCACCTATTTGGTTTTGAGTGAGTCGGTGGGTAGACTCATCGTTTGTGTTTGTGCCGGGCGGCATAAGCGGGTTTTTAGCCTGCGTTGCCTGGCGATGTAAAGAAAGTCGATGAGGAAAGGAGCGCCCGATGAAGGTCCGCAAGTCCCTTCGGTCGCTGAAGAACAAGCCGGGCGCTCAGGTCGTTCGTCGCCGCGGTAAGGTCTACGTGATCAACAAGAAGGAACCTCGCTTCAAGGCTCGCCAGGGCTAAAGCCAGAGGGTTCCACCTTCCCCCGTCTTTTCGTTTCAGTGCTCGCGCACTGTTGCGTGAGGCGGGGGATTTTTATTGCTTGGGGGCGGCAAAGACATGGCTTGAGGGGCTTTTGCCAGCTCACAGATGGCTTCTCTGTTTGGCGTAATCCTTGCTTTGAAATTACATGCATGTTTTTCATGTGGCTAGATGTAGTGGTGGGAAAATCTACCACCTGCGAATACTCAACTTGTAACTACTAGATGTAGTGTTCAGTGATTAATTGCGACCCAAAATGTTGTGTTTTTGCGGTTGTCTTACACGCTTGTGATGTGTAGTCTTAAGCAAGTCAACGAGGGGCGCGGTACATAAGCCCCGCCAGACGTACACTGACGAAAACCTACACCGATAGCGCCCATAGAAATCATTGTCGCCGGGCCGAACAATCCGAAGTATTTTTGAAGTATTCAGGAGAATGACAGCCACCATGATCACCGTCTACACCAAGCCCGCATGTGTTCAGTGCAACGCCACCAAGAAGGCTCTCGACAAGGCCGGTCTTGATTACGAACTCGTGGACATCAGCCTCGACGATGAAGCTCGCGACTACGTCATGGCGCTGGGCCACCTGCAGGCACCTGTGGTTGTTGCTGGCGAAGATCACTGGTCCGGCTTCCGCCCCGATCGCATTCGCACCCTGACCGCAGAGGCTGCCTAATCTGCGCGCCAATTGCCTTCACCATCTCCGGTGGAGGCTCTTTTTAGCGCACCACTGACTATGTGCATTGCTGTTTAGGATGAGGCTCAATGCTGATCACGTATTTTTCCTCCACGACAGAGAACACTCACCGCTTTGTGCGGAAGCTCGGTCTACCTTCTAGTCGCATTCCGCTTAAGCGTAGCGACGCCCCCCTGCTGGTCGACCAACCACATGTCCTGATAGTGCCAACGTATGGCGGGGGAGCAGGGATGACAGGAGAGTTTTCGCGCCCAGTGCCGAAACAGGTGATCAAGTTCCTCAATGTGGAGCAAAACCGTAAGTGGCTGCGCGGCGTGATCGCCTCCGGCAACATCAACTTCGGAGCTGACTTCGGAAAGGCCGGGGAGGTGATCTCCGCCAAGTGCCAAGTTCCCTATCTATATCGCTTTGAACTGATGGGAACCGAGGAGGACGTCCAAAGGGTGCGTGCAGGCTTGGCGGAGTTCGAGACTTCTTTGCGAAACGAAGGACGCTGGGAGTTAGCAAGCTGACACAGCGGGTTGAAAAGCCAGCGGAGTAAGAGCTCCGCATCCGCCCCGCGCATGTCCGGGGCACTGATTAGAATCGAAACGAATACATAGGCGCGAATAGACTTTCTTAGCGCGAGTTTTTGAGGAGAACACAAAACACATGACTGGCACCGAGATTGGAAAGACCGTCCAGGAGCCCGTTGACCAGCGGGAGCAGCTGGATTATCACGCTCTGAACGCAATGTTGAACCTGTACAACGACGCGGGAGAGATCCAGTTCGACAAGGATCGTGAGGCTGCTAACCAGTACTTCCTGCAGCACGTGAATCAGAACACTGTGTACTTCCACGACTTGGAAGAGAAGATCAAGTACCTCGTGGACAACGAGTACTACGATCCTGCGGTGTTGAATCAGTACGAGTTCAGTTTCGTAAAGTCCCTGTTTAAGCAGGCTTATGCCAAGAAATTCCGCTTCCAGTCCTTCCTGGGCGCGTACAAGTACTACACCTCCTATACGCTGAAGACCTTCGACGGACGCCGCTACTTGGAACGTTTCGAAGACCGCGTATGCATGGTCGCATTGGGGCTAGCAGCAGGGGATACCGAGTTGGCGTCGAACCTCGTCGACGAGATCATGGACGGACGCTTCCAGCCTGCAACGCCCACCTTCCTCAACATTGGCAAGAAGCAGCGCGGAGAGCCGGTGTCCTGCTTCCTCCTGCGCATTGAGGACAACATGGAGTCGATTGGCCGATCCATTAACTCCGCGCTGCAACTATCCAAGCGCGGCGGTGGCGTAGCACTGTTGCTGTCGAATGTGCGCGAGGCCGGTGCGCCGATTAAGCACATCGAGAACCAATCCTCCGGTGTGATCCCCGTGATGAAGCTGCTGGAAGATGCCTTTAGCTACGCCAACCAGCTGGGTGCCCGTCAGGGTGCCGGCGCGGTATATCTCCACGCACACCACCCAGATATCTTGCGCTTCCTGGACACCAAGCGCGAGAATGCGGATGAAAAGATCCGTATTAAGACGCTCTCTCTGGGAGTGGTCATCCCGGATATCACCTTTGAGCTGGCCAAGCGCAATGACGACATGTATCTGTTCAGCCCGTACGACGTTGAACGCGTCTACGGCAAGCCATTTGCCGATGTCTCCATCACCGAGCACTACGAGGAGATGGTGGAGGATCCGCGCATCCGTAAGTCCAAGATCAATGCGCGCGCGTTCTTCCAAACGCTGGCGGAGATCCAGTTCGAGTCGGGCTACCCGTACATCATGTTTGAGGACACGGTGAACAAGGCCAACCCGATCGAAGGTCGTATCACGCACTCCAACCTGTGCTCCGAAATTCTGCAGGTTTCGACCCCATCGGAGTTCAACGCTGATCTGACGTACAAGACCATCGGCGATGACATCTCCTGCAACCTGGGCTCCATGAACATCGCGAAGGCCATGGACTCTGCGGACTTCTCTAAGACCATCGAGACCGCGATTCGCGGCCTGACCGCAGTGGCAGATCAAACCTCCATCGACTCGGTTCCTTCGGTTCGCCAGGGTAACGACAACTCCCACGCCATTGGCCTGGGACAGATGAACCTGCATGGCTTCCTGGGGCGCGAGCACATCCACTACGGTTCAGAAGAAGCTCTGGACTTCACCAATGCATACTTCGCAGCAGTGATGTACGAAGCTCTGAAGGCATCCAACAAGATCGCCCAGGAGCGTGGCGAGAAGTTCCACAACTTCGAAAACTCCGATTATGCCAGCGGCGAGTTCTTCGACCGCTACGATCCGGCGGAGTTTGCACCGAAGACGGAGCGTATCCGCCAAATCATCGGCAACTCCAGCATCCAGGTGCCAACCGCGCAGGACTGGCAACAGCTGAAGGACGATGTGCAGGCTCACGGTCTATACAACCGCAACCTGCAGGCTATTCCGCCGACGGGTTCCATCTCCTACATCAACAACTCCACATCCTCGATTCACCCGATCGCCTCCAAGATCGAAATTCGTAAGGAGGGCAAGATCGGTCGTGTGTACTACCCGGCTCCGTACATGACGAACGACAACCTGGAGTACTACGAGGACGCGTACGAGATCGGCTACGAAAAGATCATCGACACTTACGCAGTCGCGACGAAGTACGTGGATCAGGGCCTATCGCTGACCCTGTTCTTCAAGGACACCGCCACCACGCGCGACATCAACCGTGCGCAGATCTATGCGTGGCGCAAGGGGATCAAGACGATCTACTACATCCGCCTCCGCCAGACGGCCTTGACCGGCACCGAGGTTGAGGGCTGCGTGAGCTGCATGCTCTAAGTGGGGAGGGGAGCGGCCTGCTCTAGGTGGAGGGCGGCCTCCACCGAGCATGAAAAAGCCGACTGGGAGGAATCCCAGTCGGCTTTTGTTATTGGCCGTTGAGTGGCCTTGTTAATGGTTGCTAGCGGTTGCCCAGCTCTGCGTCGATGCGCAGCAGGCCGGAACCATCGTTGCCCACCAGCTTGATGCGGTCGATGATGTTGCTTACTGTAGCTTCCTCCTCGATCTGCTCCTCCAGGAAGAAGTTCAGCAGGTTGCGGGAGTCAATGTCGCCAACCTCGTCGGCGGTCTTCACCAGATCGCGGATCAGTGCGGAGACCTTACGCTCGTGCTCGAGGGAAGCCTCGAAGGCATCCAGCGGGGTGGAGATCTTCAGGGAAGGCATCTCAACAGTCTCGATGTCCACGCGCGCGTCGCGGTCCAGCAGGTGCTGTGCGAACTTCTGAGCGTGCTCGCGCTCCTCATCGGCCTGTGCCTGCATCCAGCTGCTCATGCCGTCGAAGGAGAGGCGGTCCAGCTCATAAGCCAGCTGGGTGTAAACCAGCGCAGCCTGGTGCTCGGCGGTGACCTGTTCGTTCAATTGCTTCTGAAACTTCTCGTTGATTTCCATGCAGCTCACCGTACTCAGGGTTTATCCAATCGGCTAGCAAACGCAGGCTACCCTTATATTATCAATGCAGGTCAGAGCCTATTGTATAGTCGGTGAGGCTGTCTTTACTTAGGTTGCCCTGTAAACCAATCCTGACGTGCTCTTTAGGTAGTGACGCCCCCAGCTCTGGGCTGAAATCGGCTCCAGCGCGCGCTGAGGGCGTCATTAAGAAAGACCCCCCAAAATGGGGGTGGTGGCCGAGGGGTAGGCGCGTCGCGGAAACGGGGTACGATGGGGCGAAGTGCACAAGCTGAGGGACAGCAAGAAAATCAGCACGTTCTGTGAGAAGGAGACACGTAAGCGATGAGTGCGCACGCACCCCACACTCCCGTACACCGCGTCGACGGCGATCCGGTATCCGCCATCAACTGGAATAGCATCCCAGATGACAAGGACCTGGAGGTGTGGGATCGCCTCACTGCCAACTTCTGGCTGCCCGAAAAGGTGCCACTGTCCAACGACGTCCCCAGCTGGTCCACACTAAATGACATGGAGAAGCAGGCCACCATGCGTGTGTTCACCGGCCTGACCATGCTGGATACGATTCAGGGCACAGTTGGTGCAGTAAAGCTGATCGAGGATGCTGCCACTCCACACGAGGAAGCCGTCTTTACGAATATTTCCTTTATGGAGAGCGTTCACGCGAAGTCTTACTCCTCTATCTTTATGACGCTGGCCTCTACGCCTGAGATTAACGACGCCTTCCGTTGGTCCGAAGAGAATGAGAAGCTGCAAAACAAGGCAAAGATCATTCTCGACTTCTATGAGGGCGACGATCCGATGAAGAAGAAGATTGCCTCTGTGCTGCTGGAGAGCTTCCTCTTCTACTCCGGTTTCTACCTGCCGATGTACTGGTCCTCGCATGCGAAGCTGACCAACACCGCAGACATTATCCGCCTGATCATCCGCGATGAGTCTGTGCACGGTTACTACATTGGCTACAAGTACCAGCGCGCACTGGAGAAGGAGACCCCGGAGCGCCAGGAGGAGTTGAAGGAGCACACCTTCGACCTACTGCTGGAGTTGTACGACAACGAGGCACAGTACACCGAGGATCTTTATGACGATCTCGGCTGGACAGAGGACGTCAAGCGCTTCTTGCGCTACAACGCAAACAAGGCGCTGAACAACCTGGGCTACGAAGGGCTGTTCCCGGCGGACGAGACTCGTGTGTCTCCGGCGATCCTCTCGGCTCTGAACCCGGGTGGCGACGAGAACCACGACTTCTTCTCCGGTTCTGGTTCCTCTTATGTAATAGGTAAGGCCGAGAATACGGTCGACGACGATTGGGACTTCTAAACAGCGACTTCTCAACAGCGAGGCAGCACCCCCGAAAACGTGGGTTCTGCTGCTTTGGCCTCGTCCCGGGCTATTGAAAATCGCAGTAACGGGATACTATGTAAACATTCTGTGTCCGTTCTGGTCGGTTATTGACGAAATCGACCACGCGGGAACGGTGCAGACGAAACATTCTTTTGGGTGGCTTGCCTGAAGGATCCTGTGAGTTAGCTAGAGCTTGCAGGTGAATAAAGGCAGGTCACGCGTAGTCAGGAGGAAGAATATGACCGCAGTAGCGCCAAGGGAAAGCCATGAGGTTTCCCCGGCTCGGCCTGCGCCTTTCGGTGAGGTGCCACGTGGCAACCTCGCATGGAAGATGCTGACCACGACCGACCACAAGCTCCTGGGCATCATGTACCTAATCATGTCCTTCACCTTCTTCATGATTGGTGGCTTGATGGCCCTGTTGATCCGTATTGAGCTCTTCGAGCCGGGTCAGCAATTCCTGTCCAACGAGCAGTTTAACCAGCTGTTCACGATGCACGGCACGATCATGCTGCTGCTGTACGGCTCCCCGATGGTGTTCGGTTTCGCGAACTACATCATGCCGCTGCAGATCGGCGCGCCTGACGTGGCCTTCCCCCGCCTGAACGCCTTTGGCTTCTGGATGACCACCGCCGGTGGTGTCGTTATGCTGCTCGGCTTCCTAACCCCGGGCGGCGCCGCGGACTTCGGTTGGACGATGTACATGCCGCTGGCAGACGCTACGCACTCTCCGGGTGTGGGCTCTGAGCTGTGGATCTTGGGTGTCGGCGTGGGTGGTATCGGTACCATCGCCTCCGCCGTGAACATGATCACGACCATTCTGTGCCTGCGCGCACCGGGTATGACCATGTTCCGCATGCCGATCTTCACCTGGAACGTCTTCGTTACCTCTCTGCTGGTTCTGCTGATCTTCCCGCTGCTGACTGCTGCCGCTCTGGGCGTGTTCTATGACCGCAAGCTGGGTGGCCACATCTACGACGCTGGTAACGGCGGTGCCATCCTGTGGCAGCACCTGTTCTGGTTCTTCGGACACCCCGAGGTTTACGTCCTGGCGCTGCCGTTCTTCGGCATCGTGTCTGAGGTCTTCCCGGTATTCTCTCGCAAGCCGATGTTCGGCTACGTCGGCCTGGTCTTCGCAACCCTGTCGATCGCCGCACTGTCCATGGCTGTGTGGGCGCACCACATGTTCGTGACCGGTGCCGTGCTGCTGCCGTTCTTCTCCTTCATGACGTTCCTGATTGCTGTGCCGACCGGTATGAAGTTCTTCAACTGGCTGGGCACGATGTGGAAGGGCCGTTTGACCTTCGAGACTCCGATGACCTTCGCCATCGGCTTCTACGCCACCTTCCTCTTCGGTGGTCTGACCGGTGTCATGCTGGCATCCCCGGCGCTGGACTTCCACGTCTCGGATTCCTACTTCGTGGTTGCTCACTTCCACTACACGCTGTTCGGTACCGTGACCTACGCATCCTTCGCAGGTGTGTACTTCTGGTTCCCGAAGATGACCGGCCGTATGCTGGACGAGAAGCTGGGCAAGATCCACTTCTGGCTGGTCACCATCGGCTTCCACACCACGTTCCTGATCCAGCACTGGGTCGGCAACATGGGCATGCCACGTCGTTACGCTGACTACCTGCCGACCGACGGCTTTACGATCTACAACCAGATCTCCACCGTCGGTGCCTGCATCCTGGCGATCTCGATGATCCCGTTCCTGTGGAACGTTTTCAAGAGCTACCGCTACGGCGAGGTCGTCACCGTCGACGATCCGTGGGGCTACGGCAACTCCCTGGAGTGGGCAACCTCTTGCCCGCCGCCGCGCCACAACTTCACCTCCATGCCTCGCATCCGCTCCGAGCGCCCGGCGTTCGAGCTGCACCACCCGCACATGGTCAAGCGCATGCGCGACGAGGCTCACGTCGGTCGCCACTTCTAAGCGCACTTATTAGCGGGCGCCACCTCACCCGCGCACCCGCCTAGCGCGGGCGCTCGGTTCCCGGTGGCTGGCCAGGCCACAACTTCAGTCCACACCCTAACTACGCGGGGTGTGGATTTTTTTACGTCCACACATCCCGTTACTGGCCACTGCAGGAGGTGCGTGGCGGGGCGGGGGTACGGCGCGGCTGATACGAAAGCGTGGCGAAGCTGGTACGGAGGTACGGCGAAACGGTGCGGGGGTACGGCGCGGCGCGTGCGGAGAGGGGAGAGGTCGAACCTTCGTTCCGGTTATCAATTCCGGCAAGGAAGTGGGACAATAAAGGCCGTGACTACCTCTAACAACACCAACAGTTCATATGATCCACACTTCGAGATCGCCCTCGAAGACACGCTGCAGGACGGCCTTTCCCCCAGCGTGATTACGGTCACCGGCCCCGACCGTCCGGGTGTCTCCGCTGCTTTCTTCCGCGTACTGTCCTCTTACGGGGTGCAGCTCCTCGACATTGAGCAGTCGGTCTTCCGAGGGAGGCTGTCGCTGGCTGCTCTAGTGGGTGTTGGACAAGAAGACCTGGAACCACTCGGCGAGGGGCTGGAAGAAACCCTTGCTTCTTATGGCATGCGCGTTAGCGTGGAAGCCGACGATAACCTGTCCAGCACCCGTCCACACTCCACGCACGTCATGGTGGTGCTGGGGCGACCGCTGACGGCAACTCACATTTCCCGTATCGGGCAGACTTTGGCGGACTACGGCGCGAACATCGACACAATCACCGGCATTGCGGACTACCCAGTCACCGGCCTGGAGCTCAGTCTGACTGTTGCTAACCCGGCACCCGGCGGGGGCGTGCCGCTTCGTAAGGCTCTGGCAACGCTGACCACTGAGGTTGGTGTGGATATCGCCATCGAGCGTGCAGGTCTGGCCCGTCGCGCGAAGCGTCTGATCTGCTTCGACGTGGATTCCACCCTTATCCAGCACGAAGTTATCGAAATGCTGGCTGCCTACGCTGGACGTGAGGAAGAGGTGGCCGCCGTCACCGAGCGAGCCATGCGCGGCGAGTTGGATTTCGCCGAGTCCCTCCACGAGCGCGTGAAGGCTCTTGCCGGCCTGGATGCCGCCGTGGTGGAGAAGGTTGCCCACGACATTCAGCTGACCCCTGGCGCCCGCACCACCATCCGCACCCTAAAGCGCCTGGGATACAAGGCTGGCGTGGTCTCCGGCGGTTTCATCCAGGTCATCGAGCCGCTGGCCCGTGACCTGGATCTCGACTTCGCTCGTGCGAATACTCTGGAAATCGTCGACGGTAAGCTGACCGGCCGCGTGATCGGCCCGGTTATCGACCGCCAAGCCAAGGCCGAAAGCCTCAAGGAATTCGCCTGGTCTAATGGCATCAAGCTGAACCAGACCGTGGCGGTCGGCGATGGCGCGAACGACATCGACATGCTTTCTACCGCCGGGCTGGGTATTGCCTTCAATGCGAAGCCTGCCCTGAAGGAGGTAGCCGATGCCTCCGTGAACTACCCGTTCCTGGATCAGGTCCTATTCATTCTGGGCATTTCTCGTCACGAGATTGAGGACGCTGACCTGCGCGACGGTACCTACCGCCGCGTCCCGATCGTCGAGGACTAGCTAGCCCTCGCGCTCCCGCAGCTCGCGGCGCAGGATCTTACCCGTCGCGGACTTCGGGATGCCCTGCACGAACTCCACAATGCGGATCTTCTTGTACGGCGCTACACGCTCGGCAACGAAGTCCATGACCTCCTGCTCGTTGAGGTCAGAACCGCGCTGAGCCACCACGAAAGCCTTCGGCAGTTCTTCGCCATCCGAGGCGCGGTGTACGCCGATTACGGCGGCGTCTGCGATCTCCGGGTGGCTCAACAGCACGGCCTCCAGCTCTGCGGGCGGAACCTGGTAGCCCTTGTACTTGATCAGCTCCTTCAGGCGGTCCACGATGTGGATGTTGCCCTCGGGGTCCGAGTTGGCCAGGTCTCCGGTGCGCAGCCAGCCATCGCCGGGCAAAGTTTCAGCGGTCTGCTCCGGCTTGTTTAGGTACCCGTCCATGATCTGCGGACCGCGAATCCACAATTCGCCGACCTCGGATACTCCCTCGCTAGGCAGCGGGATTTCCTCCAGTGTCTCCGGATTAACCAGCTTGCTTTCGGTATTCGCGCACGGCTTGCCGATCGAGCCGCGGTTGATGTCCTTGGACACGTTGGCGTGCACCAGCGGTGAAGTCTCGGTCAGGCCGTAGCCCTGCTGCACATGAATTCCCAGGCGTTCCTCCAGTGCCACGGCCAGGTCCTCGTCGAGAGTGGCTGCGCCGCTAAACACCGCGCGCATGCGCGATAGGTCGTAGTTGTCCACCATCGGGTGCTTTGCCAGCTGTACGGCGATCGGTGGGGCGATCAGCGTGAAGTTCACCTGGAATTTCTCGTGGTGCTCCAGGAAACTCTGCAGCTCGAAGCGCGGTGCCACCACCAGGGTGCAGCGTTGTGCCAGTGCCAGGTTCACCAGTGCGGTCAAGCCGTAGATGTGGAAGAACGGCAGCACGGCGTACACCGTATCGTCCCGGCGGAGCAGCTCGATGTCCTGGCCCTGTTGCACGTTGGCCACCAGCTGACGGTGCAGCAGGCGCACGCCCTTCGGTAGGCCAGTGGTGCCGGAGGAGTAGGGGAGCACCGCCAGATCCTCGTCCGGGTTGATCTCCACCTCACCAGCTGTGCGGCGCTCTGCCATGATCTGCTGCATACCCCTGGAGGTATCCAGGTGGATGATGTTTTCCTCTGCGATGCCGGCATCTTTGGCGCCCTGAGAAGAGGCGTCGCCAAGCGCGGCAACAGTAAGCAGCATCTTCGCGCCAGAGTCCTTAACCTGCGCCGTCACAGTTTCCGGGGTAGACAGTAGCGACAGCGGCGAGGGCACCGCTCCGATACGCCACAGGCCGTACGCGGCGACGATAAAGTTCAGGGAGTTCGGCAGGTGCAGCGCTACTACGTCGCCCTTTTCGATGCCCTTGCTGGCCAGCCAGCCGGCAGTGGACTCGATGTAGTTCTGCAGTTGCGCGAAGGTGGTCTCGGAGCCGTCCGCGATGTCGATGACGGCGACGCGATCTTCATCCTCGGCGGTGAGGCTGCTGAAGATGTAATCGTACAGCCCCAGCGGGCTGAGTTCGATGTCTGGGCGGTCGCTCTTGATGGGCATTGCGTCGGGCTCCTATCCGTTCGCGGTTATTATCCGTATCCACTCTAGTCGCCGCGCGGTGTAACCGACATCACTTTGTAAGTTTTGACTCACTAACGTACTGTTAGCGCAAAGGTGGGGCTCCAACTAGTAGGATTGTCATATTGGTTTTACTATTGAATTGTATGCCAGATGGGGGATAATCTTTTAAGGTAATTCTTTTTACAGCTCGCGGGAACTTTCTACCCTTCGCGCGCATTACACGACCGTCCTGAAGCAGATTTTGATTGCCTTTATCGGCTGTTGGCCTAGCGGCTGGCATGTTTCAGCGCGGTTTGATTGTTAAGCGGATGCAGGTGGAAAGGAGGTGAACGATGAGCGATTCGATCGAAAACGGAGGACACATGGTTGGCCCATCCGCTGGTACTGAGGCAGACACACCGGTTTTGCCTCCTCTGGAGGAGCTATTCGGCAACGACGCACAGGTTGGTTCGGAGCCTGGCCTATCGGAGCAGGAGCTCGATGATATGTTCCACGCAATGTTCGACGTTGCTGTCGACCCGAACACCGAGATGCCCGTGGGCGATTTGATCCCGAGCCTGGATTCCTTCCCGGAAGAGTCTCCGGCCGATGAGGCTTCCCACGAGGTTGACCTTGCGGACATGGATGACTCTACTTCTTTGGAGGGCGACGCCACCTCGGTGGAGGACCACCCCAGTGATGCGTCGGGCGAGGACCTGGAAGGCGAGGCGCACGATGACCCTTTCACTGACCCCGTGGATACCATCGATAATTCCGAACCGGCCTCTGCTTACAGTCGAGAAGACTACGGCAACGAAGGTTACGGCAATGAAGACTTCGGCGACGAAGGCCTCGGTGACGGCGAGTTCGGTGATGGTGACTTCGGAGGCGAAGACTTCGGCGACGATCTGACCGACCTCGGCGGAATGTAGGGGGGGACGTCGGAAATGTTTAACGGATCTAACACCACCCGTCAAGAACTCACCCGCGAAGAGGAACGCGACCTGCTGGCCAAAGCCCACAAGGGCGACCAGCAGGCTTTCGCGCGTCTAGCTCGCCAGGCTTGGGGGCGGATGTTCTCTGTGTGTCTGTCCATTACCGGCAACCGTGCCGACGCGGAGGATGCACTGCAGAACGCACTGACCTCTGCGTGGAAGAATATTGAGAAGTTTGATGGGCGCGCCCGCTTCTCTACCTGGGCGTACCGCATTGCTTCCAACGCTGCGCTGCAGATTGTTCGCTCCCGCCGGGACGTCCCGGAGGAAGATGCAGGCGCGGATGAGGTCGCACAGACCCCGGAGGTTGGTTCGCAGGTGACCTCCGCAATGGTCGTGCGACAGGCTCTGGCACAGTTGCCGGATGACTTCCGCGAAGTCATTGTCCTCCGCGAGTACACGGGCATGAGTTACCAAGACATTGCCGCCCACCAGGGGATTCCTATTCAAACGGTGAAGTCCCGCATTAATCGCGCGCGGGCGAAGCTGAAGGCGGCGCTGATGGAGGCCGGCGTCACTAGCGCATAAACAACAAGACCCCACGGCATCGAGCAGGCGCTCGGTGCGTGGGGTCTCTTAGCGTGTGACGCGCGGGGCCTCGCTGGGGGCTAGTTCTGCGGCATGAGGCCGTAGAACTTCAGCATCTCGATTGCGTCTTCCTTTGTTTCTTCCTGGTTGTTGGACGACAACACGATGAGCTTGTGATCGGGGTACCACACCGTTGTACCAGCGCGATCGAAATCTTCGCCAGGGTGATAGGTAATCTCCGGCCAACCGTTTCCGGCTTCCTGGAGAGTCTCTATCTTCCTGCCGGAATTCTTGCCGTGATCGTAGACCTTTTGTGCATCGTCACCAGAAGCCACATATCGGAAATTGCTGTAGACAAAGTCGTCGTTGTGATCCCCGAGGGAATTGTAGTCGGGCAAGCAGGAGTACATGTTGACGTTTACATCAGAGTAAGCTGCACTCGCGAAAGCTGGACTGTCGGGTTTGGTGTTGCAACTGGTCAGGCGGTTGTAAAAGCCCGATGGTGCGTAGTCTTTGATCTCTGGGATCAGGGCGCCCACGGTCTTGTACTTCTCCGTCTCGTACGGAGTCGTCGACGGAGTATAGGGGTTGGCCTCGGTGAACGGCGGGTTGCCACCGTCGTCGCCACCGTTACCGCCGTTGTCGCCACCGGTATTGGACACAACGAATCCGATGGCCACGACGACTGCAAGCACGGCCAGAGCTGCCGTGACAATCACCGGCGTATTGGACTTCTTCGGCTTTGCGGAGCTGGATGCGCTAGCGCCGGAAAAACTGCTTGCGCCGTACGCGTTCCCCGAGCTGGGTACGAAGGCGGAGGTCTGCGGCTGGTTGTTGAAAGACTGTGTGGAAGGGCTAGGGCGGCTTGCTGCGGAAGCGGCGCCAGTGCCGTAGCCTACGGCGCCTGCTGCGCCCGCTGCGCCAGCGCCTGCTGCGCCCGCTGCGCCAGCGCCTGCTGCGATGCCATTCGGGCGAGGGGGCTGCCCTGTGGTCCTTGGGCCTGGCACGTTCTGCCGCGCTGCACCCTGACCGCGTGATCCCTGAATCGGTGCGTCGCCGGTAAATCCGCGCAGCGTTGCGGCTAGCGCGCCACGGCTCACCACGGTCTTCGGATCGTCGAGTGTCATCACCGTGCCGATCTCGCCCAGACGGTCCTGCACGAACGGGATGCGGGACGATCCGCCGGTCATGTAGATCGGGGTGTTCGTGGAATCGACGCCAGCCTGTGTCAGCGCCGCCCGCGTCAGCTCAACTCCGCGCATGATGGACTGCTCGATGACGTTGTTGAACTCGTCACGAGTGATCAACAGGTCCGTCTCCCCATGGGGAGTGGACACACTGATTGTTGCCGAGGACGTATCCGACAGGATCTCCTTGGCCTCCCGGATGCTTGATTCCAGCGCGTGCACCGTGGTGATGGGGGCGGAGCGTACGTAGTCCGCCAGATCGGGATCGTCGTGCTCCAGCTGATCCAGAACCCACCGGTACAGGAGGTTATCGATGGTGCGTCCGCCCAGGCTGTTATCGCCCTTGGCAGCCACTACCTCGAAGTTGCCGTCCTGCTTTGCGCGCAGTACGGCGATGTCCAGGGTGCCACCACCGAAGTCGAACACTGCCACGTGAGAGCCTGCCTGCACGGACTGCTGGGAGGCGTAGTGGATGGCGGCTGCACGTGGCTCGGAAAGAACACGTATTTTCTGCTCCTGCACGCCGGCAGCGATGGCGCTGCGCTTCAGCTGTTCCACGGAGTGTGCCGACCAGGCCTCGGGGTGGGTTAGAGTGACGGTCTCCGGATCCTGGTTCGCATGCTGTGCCTTGCCGGAACGCAAAACGGTAGCCAGCACGGAACCCACAACCTTCGTTAGCGGCAGGCTGCGGCCGGCCAGCTGTACTTCGTCATGGTCGATGTAGCGTTTGGGGCTCAGCAGCAGACGGGAGGGGTCGCGGCGGCCGCGCGCCAGGGCGGAATCGCCGTTAAGCAGCGTGGGATCCTCGTCGTTCGCAGCGTGCGTGCCGTGCGGTGCATCTAGGAAGACCGCGGACGGCATGATGTTGGAGCGGTGCGTCAACGCAAGGGCGGAGATCTCCCGCCCCATGGGGCTCTGGTGAGCAGCAGCCGTATTCGAGGTACCGAAGTCGACAGCCAGATGCCATGCGTTATTCATTGAAAGTACAGCTCCTGAGAAGACATATGTGTTTAGGGCATAAGTAGCATACACTTTAACGCCCCGGTTGGGCTTTAGTGCGTAGCTTGCAAAGCGGATTGGAAGGAGCCCAACAGTCGCTCGCGCGCTTCATCTTCCGCGGCAGACAGGGGAGACATAGACATCTGTTGCATGTCAGCAATCTTTTCCTCCAACGCTTGGCGAACATGCTCAACCGGGGTATCGCGAGGCAGATTCACGGTTTCGGCGGGATGCCCGGCGGTCACTGCGGAACGTAGCAACGGCAGCAAGCGCGAATCCGGGGTGGCGGCGTATGTGTTGCGATAGCTGCGGTACAGCATCACAAAGTGCATGCCCGGCTGCGCCAAAGTGACGGACTGCACCCACCGCACGTGCTGCATGTCTGGGTGGTTAGAGGCCATGTCGTCCAGCACGTCCAGCATGCGGGCGGCGCGCTGCAGTACCGCGAAGTAGGTAATGTCGCCAGTCAATAGGTGCACTAGTTCCGACACGCCGGAGGTCTCTACCATCCAGTTCATCAGCGCTGGTGCCCCGCCCTCGGCGGCGATACTGCGCCCGGCGTACACGCCGTATTCCCCCATGACATCTAGCAGGTGGTCGCGGGTAGAAACGGTGAAGTTCGGAAGGACCTCTGCCGGATCCTCTGCCTCTAGGAAATCCAGCAGATCCTCACGATCCAACTGTGCCAGGGCGCTGAGGTGGCGGGCTACCTCGCCGGTGACCTTTCCCGTCAGCGCGGACTCGGCCATCAGGCCCGAGAGGGGAATGGTCCGCTGCACAGTGCTCATCAGACGCTTTTGTATGCTGTCGGCGTGTTGGCGGGCGTGTTGCAGCGGATCGATGGGGCCGAAGGCACCGGAGCCGAAAGAGTCTGCGCGGGAAAGGATGCCGACTGTATTGAGGGGTGTCATTCCCAACTGGGAGAGGAACTGCTTTTCGTCCTCACGCGGGGCGGAGTCGGACAGAAAGACGAGGCAATCCGCCCAACCGCTGGCGCGGCGGGTATCGCTTTGGCCGTCGACGAGCACACGGCGGGTGCGTTCCTCGTTTTCCACCGTCAGGGTGGCGGTACCGGGCGTGTCGATCAGCGTGAGTTCTTCCAAGCGCCGGTTGGGCAGGAACTGGTCCACGAAGTCCACCTGGTTCAGCGGCACGGTCAGGTTGTTGAGCGGCCCGTTGTTTAGCGGCACGCGGATGACCTGTCCCTCGGAGGTGTGGATCTCTGCGCGGGCGGGCGCACCGTTGTGGTACATGCTGACCGCCATGGTGCACTCGAGGGCACCGGTTGCGGCGATAAGGTTCTCCGTCAGGGCGTTGACAAGCGTGGACTTTCCGGACTTCAAGCGCCCCACAATGGCCACACGCGGCGGGCGGGTGACCATCAGGCGCAATTGCTCGGCACGGGCGGCGAGATCCGGGGAACCACTGGCCAGTGCGTCCACTGCCTGGGTTAGTAGCAGCGTGAGGTCGGATACGCGCTGGCTCAGATGTGCTGAGGCCGACTGGATCTGGTTTACCTGGTTCATTTGCATTCCCACCTTTACAGTCCGGCCTTCGCGTGTTCCTGGATGCTCGCAGCCCCGCGCCGGGTGCGTTTGAGCGCGGCCAGGTGCCCGTCTAGCTCGTCGATAGTCTGGTTCACAATGTCCAGGTTCTTCTTCAACCGGGTGATGGTCTGCTTGCGCTGGGCCTCGGATTCGCGCGCGATTTTCTGGGCGGATTCGATCTTGGCCTGGAGGTTGCGCTGTTCTTGCCTAATGGCGGAGCGGTGGCGCAGCAGGATCTCTGTCCTACCGGTCGTAATGGCAATGTCGATCATGCGGTTGATAGAGGTGCGGGTGGTTGCGATCGTTTCCCGCAGCCATATCAGCAGGTGTTGCTTGCCGTTGCGCATCGCCCGGTAGCCCATGTTCACGCCGATCCAGGCGGCCGCGGCCACGGGGGCGAAGGGAATCACCACCGTCAGCGCACCTGCGCCCACGATGCCCATCGTCAGCATCGACGGATCCACTAGCCCGGTGGTCTTCTTCTCTACTTCGTGGGCAAGTGTCTTCGGCGGCGCCATGGCGGCGAAGATCTGCTGCTGCACCTGGTCCACCATGTCCTGTCGGCCCTGGAACAGCTGGGCGGCGCGGGCCGTCACTTCGCTGACCATCGCCATCACCATGCGTTCCATGATCTGACGCAGTTCGATCTCGATCTGGCTGGTGAAAACTTGCGGTTTGCTGCGCAGCACGCGCATGCCCTCGCCGTTAACGCGGTTAGTCCAGCGCGTCTTCACATCCGTTAGTGCCTCGTCCATTGCTGCAGAGACCTTGTTTCGGCTCAGCTGGATGTCGCGCATAAACAGCTGCTCCCACTCACTGGTGGAATCGCGGAAGGCTTCCAGCTTGCGCTTTTCCGCCTCAAGCTCGCCGACGGCATCGCTGGTCTTGTCGTAGAGCTTGATGTCGCGCTGGATGTCGGTGGTGATCGTCTGCAAGGTCGACTTGGTGATCTCGAGCGCCGTCACCGTGCCGAGGTTGCCCGGCGAGTTGACGTGGTCGATGATCTGTTGCCGCAGCTCGGCGATGCCACACCGTTGCTCGATCTTCGCCCTTTTTTCTGGGGACGCCGTCTCGGCCGCATCCAGCGCCCGCAACGAGGACACTCCAATGACCGGGATGTCCAGCCCCAAGTGTTCCGCGATGAGGCGTTGATCGTCGGCCACAATGGAGCGCCAGCGGCGTACGTTCTTATCCGTCTTAGTGACGGCCACGATCACGCTTCCGACCTGTTCGCGCGCGCGACGCAGAATGTCCATCTCCGGGGCGGTGATTGGGGTGGAGGCATCGCAGACCATCAGCAGCACGCCGGCGTTTCGGGCTTCCGCCAGGGAGGCAGACACTGCGTGCTCGTCCAGTCCGCCCACGCCGGGGGTATCGATAATCGTCACTTTACCCAGGCCGTCGTAGGGGACTAGCAGCTCCGCGGCGCTGGGCAGCGAGGCTACTTCCTTACTATCCTTCGGCGCGCGGTTGATGGCATCCACGGCTTCCTGGGTGACCCAGTTCTTTAGGTCTTCCGGTTCGATCGGGTCGTGTTCCGTGCCACGCACGAGGCGTGCCAGCACGGGTTGATCCGAGCCTTGGTCGGGTTCTGTGTGGATGCGGATGGGGGCGCTGGTGGCGGTGATGACGTCCACCGGTAGTAGGTCACGCCTGCCGACTAGAGCGTTAACGAGGGAGGACTTGCCACGCTTGACCTCTCCGATGATTACCACCGACGAGGTGCGGTACTTTGCGTTCACCAGGTTCTGCACGCGGTTCGCTGCGTCGTGCATCTTGTACTTCCTGGCGATGGTGGCCCCGCGTTCGACGCTGGCCTGAGGGGATCGGCCTGCGGCGTTTGGGGTGGAGCTCACAGTAAAAATCGCCTTCCTATGTAGTGCGCTGTCGTGCACGAATGCCATTCCAGTATGCCGATAGAATAGATTTTCCGGGGATGGAGGGGCAGTGCCACATTTGCCTTCACCCCCGATGGCCCCTAGGGGGTTCTAAAGGGGGAAACATCAATTTACTAGGGATTTTATGGGTTTTGGGGCGAGGGGGCGTCCAGAAAAAATACCCCCAAGGAACATATGATGGGGGAGGTCCATTCAATAACTGACAGGCAGCGAGGAAGAGCCTGAAAGATACTAGGAAGAACACTGAAAGGGAGCACACAATGTCCAACGAGAACCTGAACAACAACGGCAACAACAACGGCATGACCACCAACGACAACGCTGGCGCCCCGGATCACTCTCTGGGCCGCTGGGAGGTACTGGACGCAGACGGCAACATGGTGCAGGGCAACATCGTCGGTGCGCAGGACAGCAACGGTGACGGCAAGGAAGACACCTTCCAGGTGGACATCAACGGTGACGGTCGCCCGGACGGCACGGTCTACGACAAGGACGGCGACAAGGTGACCGACCGCGCGGAGATGGACTACGACCAGGACGGCATCGTCGATACGGTCTACGAGGACAGCGACCGGGACGGCACGATCGACCACGTTGAGGCAGACACCAACAACGACGGCAAGCTGGACACCAAGGCCACCGACTACGACGGCGACGGTGTGACCGACAACATGAAGTTCGACTCCGACGGTGACGGCACCTACGACGTGACCGCTTACGACTTCGACGGTGACGGCAAGGCAGACAGCGTTAGCTACGACACTGACGGTGATGGCATCGGCGACTACTCCGAGTTCGACCACGACGGCAACGGTGTTGTGGACGGTACGGTCGGCGAGGTTCCGCCGTCGGCTGCACAGCAGGACCTGGGCCAGGGCATTCGGGAATCTCAGGCTGGTGAGGCACCGCAGGGCGCGGCTCCGCAGAACGCAGCTCCGCAGAACGCAGCTCCGCAGAACGCAGCTCCGCAGAACGAGGCTCCGAAGGAGGATGCGCCTAAGGAAGACGCACCGAAGGAAGACGCACCGAAGGAAGACGTTCGTGCAGGTGCTGACGACAACCTGCAGGCTACCGGCGCAGAAGGCGCTGCGGCCCCGAACGGCGGCGAGTACGTAGACCTGGACGGCGACGGCATGGCAGACGGCGTGGCTTACGACACCAACAGCGACGGTCAGATCGACGCCCTCGAGGTAGACACCACCGGCGACAACCAGGCCGACACCGTCTACGTGGACACCAACAACGACGGTCAGGTGGACGAGGCCCACAGGGATACCGACGCTGACGGCTACACCGACGAGGCCCTGCTGGATACCGACTTTGACGGAATCGGCGACTCCAAGGTCTACGACTACGACAACGACGGCGTATACGAGTCCGGAGAGGACACCTACACCGAGGACGTTGCCCCGACCTTCGACGAGCTGCTGGGCGGCGCAGACGACGCTGCAGCTGGCAACGACGGTACCGACCTGGTCTAGGAACTAACCCGCTAGCTTCGGCCAGCCGGGGCTAGCCCCCCGCCAGGGTTAGGCAGCTACCCCGCAACGTAGCGCCGACTCGGAAACTAGGCGACAACTAGGCGACGCAGTGCACCCCGCACTGTGTCGCCTTTTTCCGTGTACCAGAAGTCCGGCATAGAACGGCGGATGTAGCTGCCGTAGCGCTTCGTGGCCAGCCGCTGATCCAGCACCGCCACCACGCCCCGGTCGTCCACGGAACGCAGCAGCCGTCCCGCACCTTGCGCCATCAGGAGAGCCGCGTGGTTTGCTGCGACCTCCATGAATCCGCTGCCACCACGCTGGTCGGCGGCCTCCTGCCGTGCCTGCTGAAGTGGATCGTCGGGCCGGGGAAAAGGGATGCGGTCGATGATTACCAGCGATAGCGACTTGCCGGGAACGTCCACGCCCTGCCACAGCCCGAGCGTGCCGAAGAGGCAGGCGGACTGGTTCTTGCGGAATTTTTCCACCAGCGTGGACATGGAATCTTCGCCCTGCAACAGAATGTCGTAGGGCACCACGGTGCGCAGCTTCTCGGCCATATCCTCGGCCGCGCGCCGGGAACTAAACAACCCTAGGGTGCGTCCGCCGGCCGCGTTGATCAGCCGGGCAGCTTCGTCCACGGAGGCATCGCTGGCGCCGTCGCGCCCGGGAGGGGGCAAGTGCCGAGCCACGTAGAGAATGCCGTGGGTACGAGCATCGAAGGGGGTGCCCGCATCCAGCGTGGCGGTGTTCTTCGGCAGCCCCCAGCGGCTGAGCATGGCGGTGAACTTGCCACCCAGCGCCAGGGTCGCCGAGGTCAGGATGACCGTGTTGCGGCCGAAGAGGCGCTGGCGCAGCAGGTCGGCCACACTCAAGGGCGCCACGCGCACCACGTGCTTCGGTGCGCGCGGACCGGAGTCTGCGGTGTACCAGACGACGTCCTCGCCGAGCAGATCCTCGGCATCCGCGCTGTTGCCTTCACCCACGCGCGAGGCATTGAGGATGCGCACGCACGTATCGTTGAGCTCCTCAGTGGCCACGATCACCGCCAACCGTTCGGCGGCTTTTTGCGAATCATTCGCGAACTCGGATGCGGGGATGCCGCTGACCTGTCGGTTCGTTTTCCATGCCGCATCTCGCAGGGCTGCGAGCGGCACTTGTAGGTTCTCCGGTACACCGGTCCAGCGTCCCTCGATGCCGGTGCCGAAACGGTCGTTGCTTTTGGACGCCGCCGTCTCCGCCTTCAGCGCCTCCGTCCACCTGTCACCTGCTTCGGCCAGGGCATCCCCTGCGGCATCGGCACCGGAGACGCTCAGCTTCGCAGCGCGCTTGGCCAGCACGGCGATGGCGGTGGGGGAGAGCTCCGCTGTGGCGACGGAGGTAATGCGGTCTTCCAATTCGTGGGCCTCGTCCACGATCACTGTGTCGTGCTCCGGCAGAACTGGGGCGTCCACAAGAGCATCGATGGCAAGCAGGGCGTGGTTGGTGACGACAACGTCGGCGTCTGCGGCACGGGCGCGGGCGCGTTCGGCAAAGCACTGCTCGCCGAACGGGCAGCGGGTAGCACCGAGGCACTCGCGGGAGGACACGCTAACCTGGCGCCACGCACGATCGCTGACCCCCTGGGGGAGGTTATCGCGGTCGCCATCCTCGGTCTCACCTGCCCATTCGTGCAGTCGGGCGACTTGGGCCCCAGTGGCGGAGAGCTGGGCGGGGTCTAGCAGGGTCTCCTCGGCCTCGTCTACACCGCTGTCGGTCTGTGCATTGTTCACCTTATTCAGGCATACGTAGTTGCCGCGGCCCTTCTGGATGGCGAACTCGAGGGGGCGGGGTAGCTCTGGTTCGAGGGCTTTGGCCAGGCGGGGCAGGTCGCGCTCCACCAGCTGGCGCTGCAGAGCGATCGTGGCGGTGGAGACCACGACGGGGTAGTCGGAATCCATGGCCGCTGTGATGCTGGGGATTAGGTAGGCCAGGGACTTACCCGTACCGGTGCCGGCCTGCACGGCCAGGTGGTGTTCCTTATCTATAGCTTCGGCCACGGCCTTCGCCATTTTCTGCTGGCCGGGGCGTGGGGCGCCGCCAAGGTCGGTGACGGCGAGGCTGAGGAGGTCGAGGACGTTGGAACTCATGTGCAGGCGGGGCTAAGCCGTGGTGTTGCGGACGATGTTGCGGACTTGCAGGGCGGGTTCGTCGCGGGTGAGTGCCAGGCCTTCCCATGGCAGGGAGACAAGTTGCTTTGCGCAGTGTTCACGGGACTCTTCCAGGGTGGGCAGGCCGTCGACGAGCTCGCCGTCGCGAACCATGGGGATGGTTAGCTTAGTGACGTTTAGACCCTCTGCCTGGGGGATATCGGTGCCCATGGGGTAGGTGACTTCCTCTACGGCGGTTCCGGAGGGGCGGCTAAACCGAGCAGCGTCCTTCGCCCCGCCCAGGCTGGCCTTGCCGCGGGAACGCTTGGCGACGGGCACTCCATCGACCTCCACGAGCTTGTAGACCAGCCCGGCGGTCGGCGCCCCGGAGCCCGTGACCACAGAGGTACCCACGCCGAAGGAATCCACCGGTTCGCTGCGCAGGGCGGCGATGGAGAACTCGTCCATGTCGGAAGAGACCACGATCTTGGTGTTCTGTGCGCCCAGTGAATCCAGCTGGCGGCGCACGCGGCGGGTCAGCACGCCCAGGTCGCCGGAGTCGATGCGCACGGCGCCCAGTTCGGTGCCGGCGGCCGCCACTGCGTTCTCTACGCCCTGGGTGATGTCGTAGGTATCCACCAGCAGAGTGGTACCGGTGCCGAGGGCGGCGACCTGTGCTTTGAATGCGGCCAGCTCGTCGGGTGTGCCGTCAGGGCGGGTGTGCAGGAGGGTCCAGGCGTGTGCTGCGGTGCCGGAAGCTGGGATGCCATAGCGCTGCGCGGCTTCCATGTTGGAAGTGGCGACGAACCCGGCAAGGTAGGCGGCGCGGGCGGCTGTGACAGCGGCGTATTCGTGGGTGCGGCGGGCACCCATGTCGATGATTGGACGATCCCCCGCGGCGGTGACCATGCGGGCGGCGGCGCTGGCTACGGCCGAGTCCATGTTCAGGACGGAGAGGATCACCGTCTCCAGAATCACGCATTCACCGAAGGTGCCGCGGACCGTCAGCACGGGGGAGTGTGGGAAGTACAGTTCGCCCTCGCGGTAACCGTCGATCTGCCCGGAGAAACGGAAGTTGCGCAGGTACTCCAGCGTTTCGTCGCGCAGGAAGTCGATCTGATCTAGCTGCTGGTCGGTAAATACGAAGTCGTGGACAGCGCGCAGTACGCGGGCGGTGCCGGCGATCACGCCGTAGCGACGCTCGTTGGGTAGACGTCGGGTGAATACCTCGAAGGTGCATTCGCGGTTTACGGTGCCGTCCAGAATGGCGGCTTCGAGCATGGTGAGCTCGTACTTATCCGTCAGTAGCGCGGACGACCGGGTGCGGTGGGTTGAGGAGTTAGCAGGAGTGTTGTTTTCGTTCACCCGTTCCATGCTAGTGCACGCTTCGCGGTGCACCCGACAGCGAAGACGGCCAATGTGGGTACTCTGGAGACCATGACTTCCCCAGCCGCTCCCGCCGCCACCCCCGTGGCGGACAAACTGCCCGAAACACTGACGGAGCCCAACCTGCCGTGGATGTGCATTTGTTGGGACGATCCGGTGAACCTGATGAGTTATGTCACCTACGTCTTCCAGACCGTCCTGGGCTATTCGCGCAAGCGTGCCACGGAGTTGATGATGCAGGTGCACACCGAGGGGAAAGCCGTGGTGAGCTCTGGGGAGCGCGACAAAGTTGAAGGGGATGTGAAGAAGCTGCAGACCGCCGGGCTATGGGCGACGATGCAGCGGGCGGACGGGTAGGCGTCTATAAGAGAAAGAAGGAACGAACATGCAGCCGTGGACGAAAAAGAACAGCCTGCTGCGCGGCACACGCTTTAATACGCAGCTGGAGCCGCTGGAGCGCGAGATGTTGGGTGATTCGGCGGTGGCGGTTTCCGACAAACTGATGGAGCGCGCGCGGACGGCGCCGAAGGACGAGCTGGCGGAGATGACGGGCATGGCCAGCGGGCATGCCGATGCGCCGAAGGATCCGGGGCTGGCACGGCTGCTGCCGAGTTTCTTCCGCGAGGGCGACGAAGAAGTTGATGGCGATGCGGCCCTGACCCGGCAGCTGAACGAGACGGACATCATCAAGACGAAACTCATGAACCTGCGCTTTGTGGTGGATTACCTGGGGCCCAACGGTTCGGTGAATGTCTCGCTGACACAGGACGAGGTGCACCCATGGCTGAGCGCGATTAACGACATCCGCATCTATCACTCGGCGCAGTTCGATGAGTTTAAGAAGGATTTGGATGTAGAAGGGGCCTCTGACCAGGCGATGGCTGCGCAGAACTATTTGGATTGGCTGGGCTACCACCAGGACAGCCTGCTGACGGCCATGATGGGCGAGCAATGAGCGTAGAGTTGTTCGGCTGTCGCCCCGGCCCGACAAATTCTTTGGCCGACGTGACGGGCATTGGGGTGGGGCATGCGGTGTGCGAGGACGGTGCGGGCGATTCGGGTGTGACCATGATTGTCGCCCCGAAATCCGCCACTGCCAGCGTGGATGTGCGAGGCGGTGGCCCGGGCACGCGCGAGACGGATCTTCTGGCGCCGCACAACACAGTGCAGGCCGTGCACGCTATAGGTTTGTGCGGTGGTTCTGCCTTTGGTCTGGACGCCCTCACGGGGGCAATGGCCGAGCTGGAGAGTAGGGGGATCGGCTTTCCCGTGTTGGGGGCTGAACACCCGGATAAGTTGGTGCCAATTGTGCCGGGGGCTGTGATTTTTGATCTGCTGTTGGGGCGCTGGGATTCTCGGCCAAATGCGGCCACTGGGGCGATGGCGACGGCGGCGGCGCTGGACGATGCGGTGGCTGGAGGCGAAGCGCGGCGCAGGGCTAGACAGACAGTGCAGGAAATGCAGGACGCACAGGATGCAAAGTACGCACAGTACGCACAGAGTGCACAAAACGGCAACGTTGGTGCGGGGCTGGGTGCCTCCGCGGGAGCGTTGAAGGGAGGCTTCGGGCAGGCCAGCGCAGTGTTGCCTGAGGGCGCGGTGCTGGCGGGCACGATCGTGGCCGCGGGGGTTGTGGTGAACCCGCAGGGAGCTATCTTCGACCCCGCAACCGGCCTGCCGTGGGGCGGCGCCGCGGAACTGGATGGGGAGTTCGCCCGGTACGGGTTCGTCGATGGCCTGGTGGATGGTGAGCCGGTGGGGGCTGAGGGCGTCAAAAGATTAAAGAGCAATAACCTGCTTGGCACGAAGATAACGGCAGATATGCTGGCGCCGAAGCTCAATACGACGATTGGTGTGGTGGCGACCGATGCGCCGCTGACGAAGGCGCAGGCGAAGCGGCTAGCGCTGGCGGGGCACGACGGCATCGCGCGGGCGATCCGTCCGGCGCACATGCCCATGGATGGCGACACGCTGTTTGCCTTGGCGACAGGGGAGCACACAACCGGCGCAGGAGTGGACGACGTGGGGATGAGTGTGCTCTCAGCGACGGTGGCGAACGTGGTGGAAAGGGCGATTGTGCACGCTGTGCTGGCGGCGGAGACGGCCTTCGGGGTGCACAGCTGGCGCGATGTGGTGAAGGGTGAGGAACGTGACTGATGTGAAGAGGCAGTCGGAGCGGGAAGTGCCGCTAGGGCAGGCGAATAACGCGCCGATTGGGGTTTTCGATTCCGGCGTGGGCGGGCTGACGGTGGCGCGGGCAATCGTGGATCAGTTGCCACATGAGAATCTGGTGTACATCGGCGATACGGCGAACTCGCCGTACGGGGATAAGCCACTGGCGCGGGTGCGTGAACTTTCCATCGGGATAGCCGATACCCTGGCGGAGCGTGGCTGCAAGATGATTGTGGTGGCGTGCAATTCGGCATCGTCGGCGTTTATCCGCGATGCACGAGAGAGGTATTCCGTGCCGGTGATTGAGGTGATTCTGCCTGCCGTGCGGCGCGCGGCGGCGGCGACCCGCAACGGTAAGATCGGCGTGATTGGTACGCAGGCGACGGTGAACAGTATGTCCTACCAGGATCTTTTCATGGCGATCCCGGGGGTGGAGGCGTACGCACAGGCCTGCCCGCAGTTCGTGCCCTTTGTGGAGCGTGGCATAACGAGTGGGCGGCAACTGATGGGGTTGGCGGAAGACTACCTGGCGCCACTGAAGGCCAAGGAAGTGGATACGTTGGTGCTGGGATGCACGCACTATCCGCTGCTGACGGGGGTGGTGCAGTTGGTGATGGGGGATGAAGTGACGTTGATTAACAGTGCTGAAGAGACCGCTAAGACGGTGTATAGGGCACTGGCGGAGCGGAATCTGCTGGCGGACGAGGATCCTGAAAGGAAGGTTGAACTTTCCTTTGAATCGACGGGGGATCCGCAGAGGTTCGCGAAGTTAGCGGGGCGGTTCCTGGGCCCGGCTATCACTTCGGTATCGCAGATTCCAGAGATGGTGCGTTAGCTAGAGTGCTGGTGGGTGTTTTGGCAGCTTAGAGCACTTAGAGTGGGATCTGTGTTTTGGTTCACTTTTCATAGATGTGCTGTTGACTGAAAGTTGGGGAGGGGTAAAGTCAGAGGCGTGTGAGCGTTTTTGCGGGTGAAGTGTATTTTCATTGAGCCCACGCTCTAATGGAACGATAGCTGAGTAAATGTTAAGATTCGCTAGGTTCCTTTCGTCTAGTCCTGAGGTAAGTAAGGAATAGGTATGTTTTCTTCGAAACATAAGTCCGGGTTGAAAAAGCAGTCCGTCAAGAGCGGTGCAGCGGTATCCGTCATCGCTTTGGCGTTGGGAGGCTTCGCGATCATGCCGGGGGACATGCGCGCGAGCAACAGTGCGATCCAGCCGGAGCTGATGGCTGAAGACGTTCCCTACGCTGGCGGAATTCGTGGCGCTGATGGCACGGCGGCCATGGAACCGTCTCAGCAGCTGGACTCGGATATTGGCGCCGGCAGCTGTACCGTTTCCTGGACTGGACAGCAGGGAAGCAAGGGCGGCTTTAGTTTCACTATTTCTGAACCGGGTAAGAGATCCCCTGACAAGCGAGAATTCGGCGTAAACGTCAAAATGGACGGGTCCCAACAGCGCACGATCAGGGATTTCTTGGTGCAAGGGTCAAACAATAGGGCGCCGCTTACTGTGCACGATGTCGACGCGCTGGCTCCAGGAGAAAAGGCAGCGGGGGAGAACGTCACTGATTCGACAAATTCGGTGATGTCAATTTCCAAGTCGGGCCGAAGTCCGCTGACCGCCCTTATCGCGCCCGATCTCAAGGCAGAAGACGTGGCAGCAGCGGCGGCCAAGGGAGTGTCCTACGGCTGGAGGGACTCTTATCCCCAGGACAACACGGACCAGGCTACCCAGATTTTCGCCAGTCCGTACGTAACGGCATCCGTCAACCCCTGGCCGAGTGAGAACGATAATTGTTCAGCAATTACTGTGGATTGGGTTCCGAAGGAAAAGCTCGTTATCCGCCCCGGCGAAGAGATAAAGGTTGGTCACATTAACGCCGATGCCAACTCGATGCCGCGCATGGTAGCTGAGGCTTATGACGCCCAGGGCAAATTCCTCGGCACCAGTAACACTGGAGCATCCGGTGGCGAAGCCAGCCTTCGAGTGGATGATAATGGTGACATTTTCTACACCGTGCCGAAGTACAAGGGAACGAAACTAGCGGCGCAGCAGGGCGCCCGCTTTACTGTATTCGCTCAACCGCGCACGGTAGAGCAGTTACAGAATGCTATCCCAAGCGAAAGTTTCGGTTCCGTTTACGAGGAATCGAATGGCCTTCCGCGCTACAATAAGCCGAACGTCATCAGCAACTACCAATGGAGCTTGGACGATACGCAGTTCCATGATCCGGTGTACAACCCTGCGCAGCAGGCCATAATTTCGGGTGTTGATAGCGAAAATGGTCCCCTTGCAACGGGACCGCAGACGGTGACTTTCCAGCAGACTGGTGACAAGATTGCAGATCTGATGAAGTCCCGCGATGAGGGCGGCGTTGAAGCCGAGGTCAAGCTGGATACTCGCTACGTCTACACCGGGTGGAAGGCCACCTTGGACCCGAACACTCACGAGGTCACGGTCACTGCCCCGCCGAACCCCGCCCCGGGTACTTTCGCGCAGCCGCGCGTCGTCGTGACGTATACGAACGGCTCCCAGGATATTATTCCGCTGCTGGTTGTCATTGACCCGAACAATACCCAAGTGACCGACCTGGTGCGCCCGGGTCTAACCAAGGGCAAAATCGGTGACGACCTCACCGCCCAGGTGGGCACCAAATCCATCATGAAGGACTACTCGCCAGTCCACCCGGCTAAGTTTGAGATCGATCCGTCCACGGTGCCTGAAGGCTGGACCGTCACCGTCGATGAGACCGGCAAGGTCACAGCGAAGGCGGACGACACCGTTGCACCGGGCACCATCATCACCCCGAAGGTGAAGGCGACCTACCCGGATCAGACCACGGACGAGATCGAGACCCAGTTCCAGGCGACCGTCGATATTAAGCTCCCTGACTACGGCACGGTCACCAATAAGCCGACCGCCAAGGTCTCCCTCAAGCCTGAGATTCCGGAGCGCGGCCTGAGCGGCAATACGACCGACGAGGCACCGAAGCGCTACACCTTCAAGGACGGCTCGACCGAGATGACCGTCACGGATGACAGCGGCACGTGGACCGTCAAGATTGACGAGAACACTGGTGAAATCACCACGACAATTCCGCGGACCGCGCCCGAGGGCTACATCCTGGACGTCCCAGTCCTCGCGTACTACGACAACGTTGACAAGCCGCAGCAGGTGAAGGGCACTGTCGTCGTACTCAAGAGCGATCAAGCCCCTACCTACTCCGTGGAGTCGACTGGCCCGAACCGGGCTGTGAACCACCAGGTACAGGATGCCCCTAAGGGTTCGAAGTTCTCCTTCGGCAACGATGAGAACGGCGCACCGATCACTGAGCAGGAAGTTGACGGCTGGAAGTACACGATCGACCCGGACACGGGTGTTGTTTCTTCCACCCCGCCAGCAGACTCCAAGCCGGGTGACAAGAAAACCATCAACGTCACTGTGACGACCCCGGACGGCTCCACCCCGCTGGTGCCTGTCACCACCGTGGTGAATCTGGCCAACAATTGGGAAGCCGATCCGACCTATCCTGAGGAAACGGTTTACCCGGGTGGAACCGCGAAGTTGCCGGTGACTCTCGAAAAGCCAGACAACATCAATGTCGCGAAGGAAAACCCCTACAAGTTGGGCACCATTCCCGATGGCTGGAACGCGACCATCGACGACAATGGCCAGATCACCGCAACCGCACCAGCGGACGCGGAACCGGGCTCCCAGGTTGAAATTCCTGTCACCGTCACCTACGAGGACGGTTCCACGGACACCGCCAAGGCGGTAGTGAACGTTGTCGACGTCCCGACGCGCGAGGTGCCGTTCAAGGTCGAGTACAAGTACGATGACACCATCCCTGCCGGCGAGTACAAGGTTGAAACCAAGGGTGAGCTGGGCTCGGAGAAGATGAACGAGGATGGCACTTGGAAACAGACCAAGGCGCCAGTTAATGAGGTCGTCGTCATCGGCACGAAGCCGGCTGAGGCAGCTAAGGACGTGACCTGGACGGTTCCGATCCCGTACCCGACCGAAGTTCGCGAGAACCCGGACCTGAAGCCTGGTGAAACCCGGGTTGTTCAGGAAGGTGAGAACGGCGAGAAGACCTACACCGCCAAGTTCACCGCCACGGGCACCGAGGCACAGGTCGCTGAGGAAGAGACCACCAAGGAGCCTGTCAAGCGGATCGTCGAGTATGGCCCTGGCGTTGCTCCAAGCGAGTTGGTGACCAAGACTGAGAAGCCGGTTCCGTTCGAGACTGAGGTCGTCTTCGACAACACCCTCAAGGAGGGTGAGCAGAAGGTTGATCAGCAGGGTGAGACTGGTACCGAGGTTGTCACTTCGACTCAGAAGATTGTCGACGGCAAGCCTTCCGGCGCGCCGACCGTGACCACTGAGCGCACCAAGGAGCCGGTCAAGCAGATCATCCGCGTTGGTACCAAGACCACCGGTGAGAACACGGAGACTTACAAGGCCGAGGCTCCGTACAAGGTCGTTGTTAAGTACGACCCGAACATGCCTGCTGGCAAGTCGAAGGTGACCACGCCGGGTGTTCCGGGTGAGAAGACGGTGACGATCAAGCGCGACATTGTTAACTCCAAGCCGGGCGATCCGCAGATCACTGAGGAGATCACCAAGCAACCGGTCGACGAGGTCATCACCGTCGGCACCAAGCCGTCAGAGACGTCCGAGAAGGTCACCTGGACTGCTCAGGTTCCGTTCGACGTTGAGACCCGCCCGAACCCGGAGTTGAAGCCGGGTGAGATCAAGGTCGTTCAGAAGGGTGTTCCGGGCGAGAAGACCTACACCGCTGACTTCACCGCGAAGGGCGACCAGGCTTCGGTGACTCCGGAGGAGAAGCAGACTAAGGATCCCGTCAACGAGATCATCGAATACGGTCCTGCCGCTGAGGACACCTCTGTGGTCACCAAGACTGAGAAGCCGGTGCCGTTTGAGACCGAGATCGTCTTCGATGATTCGTTGAAGGCGGGCGAGCAGGTCGTCGATAAGCAGGGCGAGCTGGGTACCGAGGTTGTTACCTCCACTCAGAAGATTGTCGACGGCAAGCCTTCTGGTGAGCCGACCGTGACCACCGAGCGCACCAAGGAGCCGACCAACGCGGTCATCCGCGTGGGAACCAAGACCACTGGTGAGAATGTGACCGAGTCTGAGGTTGCAGTTCCGTTCGAGACTGAGATTCAGTTCGATGATTCCCTGCCTGCTGGCACCCAGAAGACTGTCCAGGAGGGCAAGCCTGGCAAGGATAAGGTCACCACCACCCAGACCATCGAGAACTCGAAGGTCACGGGAACGGAGACCACGACGGAACGCGTCGAAGAGCCGGTCAAGAAGATCATCAAGGTCGGCACCAAGGGTGACACCACCTCTAAGACCGTGGAGTGGACCGAAAGCACCCCGTTCGAGGTTGAGGTTCGAGAGAACCCTGAGCTCAAGGCTGGCGAGACCAAGGTTGTCCAGGAGGGCAAGCCGGGCGAGGTCAAGCACACCGTCACGGTGACTTCCGACAATGGTGAGATCACCACGGACGACTCGACCGAGACCATCAGCGAGCCGACGAAGCAGATCATCGAGGTCGGCACTGCGCCGTCCCAGACCGAGCTGACCGATAAGCACACTGAGCAGCTGCCGTTCGAGACCATCATCGAGTCCGATCCGAACCTCGAGGCCGGCAAGGTCATTGAAGACCAGGCAGGTTCCTTCGGTGAGAAGGAAGTAACCAAGGTTTGGAAGCTGAAGGATGGTGTAGCCGTAGGCGACCCGGAGACGACTGAGAACGTCACCAAGGAGCCGACGCCGCGTAAGCTGCGTATTGGTAGCAAGGTTGTAACCGAGACCGTCACCGAGACTCAAGAAGTTCCAGTCGAAATCGACCGCGGCTTCTATGGCGTAGAGCTAACCAAGCCGGGCGAGCCTGCTTCCCAGAACATCAAGGACGGCTCCGAGGGCAACACCTACAAGATCGGCGAACTCCCGGCTGGCTGGACTGCCACCGTGGACGAGAATGGCACGGTAACTGCCACGCCGCCTGCCGACGCTAAGTCCGGCGACTACGCAGAGATTCCTGTGACCGTAACGCCGAAGGACGGCAAGCCGTACACCGCAAACGCAGTCTTCATTGTCAAGGACGACCAGCCGGTTGATCCGAGCGAGCCGGCCGATCCGGAGGTCATCACGGCTCCGACGTACAACCCAGCGGTTATTGAGGCGGGCGATACCCAGACCGTCGAGATCAACTATGGCCACACCGATGGCAACACCTACGAGTTGGGTGAAGTTCCGGCGGGCTGGACTGTGACTATTGATGAGGCCACCGGTGAGCTGACGGTAACCCCGCCGGCTGGCACCCCGAGCGGTACCATCCAGGAGATTCCGGTGACGGTGACCACCGAGGACGGCAAGACCTTCAACGTCAAGACCGTCATTGGTGTAACCAGCGATAACTGCGGTTGCGAGCCGGTTGAGCCTGATGAGCCGACGGACCCGACGAACCCGACGGATCCGACTGACAAGCCGAATGAGCCGACGGATCCGACTGACAAGCCGACCGAGCCGACGGACCCGACGGACCCGACGAACCCGACGGATCCGACTGACAAGCCGACCGAGCCGACTGACCCGACGGACAAGCCGACCGAGCCGACGGATCCGACTGACAAGCCGACCGAGCCGACGGATCCGACTGACAAGCCGACCGAGCCGACGGATCCGACTGACAAGCCGACGGACAAGCCGGACGAGCCGACGGACAAGCCGGACGAGCCGACGGATAAGCCGGACGAGCCGACGGATCCGAACAGTCCGTCCGGTTCGGATAAGTTCTGGCCGTACCTGCCGGGCATCGTAGGCTCCTTGGGCCTCGGCGGCCTGGTCGGTAGCCACGGTTCCAACGGTGGTGCCCCGAGCGGCTCTACCTCGGGTGATCGCACTCCGGGCGTCCTGGGCAACACCCCGGGCGAGCAGAAGCCGAACAAGCCGGAGCAGCCGAACAAGCCGGGCACCAGCACGCCGAAGTCCAAGGACGGCAAGACCACCGTGACTACGGACAAGGCTGGTTCCGGCAAGTCCAGCGACAACGGAAACGCCGGCACCAGCTCCATGGATCGCGGCCAGATCGAGGCTCAGAAGCAGGCCAACCGCCCGCAGATGAGCACCCTCGCATCCACCGGCGCGAACGTGATCGGCGTGTTCGCAGTCGGCCTGGCACTGATTCTCGGCGCCATCCCGCTGCTGCGTCACCGCCGCGAAGAAGGCGAGGCCTAACCGCCACTAGCGTTCAGCGCTAGCGCCTAGCGGAACAGCCAACCTGGCAAGTCCCGCGAAAGAAAGGGCGACCACCAACACAACGGTGGTCGCCCTTTCACACATTTGCCACCGCTTCGTGGCAGAATGACAACCTATGGAACTGGTAGTGCTGGGATGCTCCGGAAGCGTCGAAGGACCCGATAGCGCAGCATCGGGATACATCGTCCGCGACACAACCACGGCCACCACCGACCACCTCCTCCTCGACTGCGGACCCGGCGTACTCAGCGCCATGCAACGCATCGAAGACATCGACCCCTCCGCTTGCCACGTCGCCTTCAGCCACATGCACGCCGACCACTGCCTGGACTTCCCCTCGTTGCTGGTCTGGCGCCGATTCCACCCCACCGCGCCCGCCCCACACCGCCACCAGCTATTCGGCCCCACCATCGCCCACCGCCACCTCTCCGCCGCCGGTGCCGACGCACCCGAGCGCCCGGACGACTTCACCGATACCTTCGACATCGCCACCTATCAGGTTGGCGAGGGGCTTTTTGACGCCACCACGTACCCAGCCCACCCCATCGGCCCCTTCACTTTGTACGCCGCCACCGCCGTACACCCCACAGAGGCCTACCTACTGCGCGTGGAGGACAACGCAGGTAACTCCCTGGTGTACTCGGGGGACACTGCCTGGACCGACAACCTGGCCCACATCGCAGCGGGAGCGGATGTATTTCTGTGCGAAGCCACCTGGGGAGAAAACTCCGAAGGGCAGCCCACCGGCATGCATATCTCCGGCGAAGACGCAGGCCGTGCCGCCCAGACCGCTGGTGCGGGCAAACTGGTGCTCACCCACATCCCGCCGTGGGGAGACGCAGACGCAGCCGTACGTGGCGCGGCCCGCCACTACGACGGCGAGATCCTGGTCGCTCGCCCAGGCATGCGCATAACTGTCAGCTAGGCACCAGAGCGCCAGCAAAGCGGGGTATAACCGTCGGCGGGTAGCCCGTCCGGGACGGCTAGTAAACTTGAGCTCCATGACGGAAACCAACGTAGAAAACAACACCGATGCAAGCAGTAACTTCACCCGCGCTGACGGCCGCGCCACCAACGAGATGCGTCCGGTGCGTATCACTCGCGGATTCACCAGCAACCCCGCAGGCAGCGTGCTGGTGGAATTCGGCAATACCCGCGTCATGTGTACCGCCAGCGTGCAGGAAGGCGTGCCACGCTTCAAGAAGGATTCCGGCGAGGGCTGGCTGACCGCCGAGTACGCCATGCTGCCGGCCTCCACCCACGAGCGCATGCCGCGCGAATCCATGAAGGGCAAGGTTAAGGGACGTACCCAGGAAATCTCTCGCCTCGTTGGCCGCGCGCTGCGCGCTGCCGTGGACCTGAAGGAACTGGGGGAGAACACCGTCAACATCGACTGCGACGTTCTGCAGGCCGACGGCGGCACCCGTACCGCAGCCATCACCGGCGCCTACGTGGCTCTGGCTGACGCGTTGGCCGTGCTGCAAGCTAGGGGCGTCGTACCAGGGCAACCGCTACGCGCACCCGTCGCCGCAGTATCCGTGGGCATCATCGACGGGGTGCCGTGCCTCGATCTGCCGTACGAGGAAGACTCGCGGGCGGACGTGGACATGAACGTGGCCATGACGGCCGAGGGGCGCTTCGTGGAAATCCAGGGCACCGGCGAGAACGCGGAGTTTACTCGCGAGGAGCTAAACACCCTGCTGGACCTGGCCGAGGGCGGCCTGCGTGAACTGATCGAGGCGCAGCGGACGGCGCTGGCGCAGGAACTCTAGAGCCCGACAGCGGACGTAGCAGAAGCGACCGTGGCAAAACAAGCGCAAGAAACAAACGCGAGCCGAGAAGGAGAGTGGCACCGTGCGGGTACTGGTGGCCTCAAGGAATAAGAAGAAACTGGCGGAGCTGAACCGCATGCTGGAAGCGGCGAACGTGACCGGCATCGAACTCGTTGGACTGGGGGACGTGCCGGAATACCCGGAAACCCCGGAAACCGGCGCGACGTTCGTGGATAATGCGCGGATCAAGACCAACGATGGCGTGCGCCACACCGGCCTGCCGACGATCGCCGATGATTCCGGGCTTGCCGTCGATGCACTGAACGGTATGCCGGGCGTGCTGAGCGCCCGGTGGTCCGGCGGCCACGGCGACGACAAGGCCAACAACGACCTGCTGCTGGCGCAGATGGGGGACGTGCCGGACGAGCGGCGCGGGGCGCATTTCGTATCCGCCTGCGTGCTGCAGCTGCCCGCTCAAGTGGCGGCCGAGCGTGGCATGGAGACCGAGTACGCCGTGGAAGGGCGTTGGTACGGCCGGGTGCTGCGCGCCGAGCAGGGCGAGGGCGGCTTCGGCTATGACCCGCTGTTTGCCCCCGACGAGCTGCCGGAAGGCCAGGAAGAACAACTGGCCGGTAAGTCCGCGGGCGAGCTGACGGCGGAGCAAAAGGATGCCGTCTCCCACCGCGGCAAGGCCCTGCGGCAGTTGGTGGAGATTCTGGCGCAGCTGGCGGATTAAAGCGCCAAGGCTGGTGCCCTGCACGCCACAGAGTTAGGCACCCAGCGCGCCGCAGGGCTAGGCGCCAGGCGTGTGCGACCCACGTATGATGGGGCAAGGTACAAGCTCCACAAGGTTCAAGAGACCGCAACAACCAAAGAAAGGACTCCTCGCGTGACCGCCCCCGGCACAAACAGCGACCAGGCCACCTATAGCCCCACCAGCCCCAGCGGCATCGTGGCCGGATCGCAGGCCGACCTTAGCTGGATGGAGGACGTGTACAAATTCTTTCACCAGCACCCCGAGTTGTCCGGCGCGGAGGAAGTTACCGCACAAACTATTGCCAAGGAGCTAGAGAACTACCCGAACTGGAAGATCACCACGGACATTGGCGGCTACGGCATCACCGCCGTGCTGGAAAACGGCGACGGGCCGACAGTGCTGATGCGCGCTGACTTCGATGGCCTGCCCGTCGCGGAGAAAACCGGCGTGGACTACGCTTCCACGTACTCACAGCTCAACGCGTCCGGCGAGCGCGTGGCGACCATGCACGCCTGTGGCCACGACCAGCACACCACCAGCCTGCTGGGAGCCATGCGCATCCTCGACGAAGAGCGTGCCCGCTGGTCCGGCACGGTGGTGGCACTATTCCAGCCGGCGGAAGAGGCGTCAATCGGTGCGCACAAGATGGTCTCCGACGGCCTGGGGCGCATCATTCCACGGCCCGACGTCTGCCTGGCTCAGCACATCGTCGCCGGGCCGGCAGGCCAGGTGTACACCGCCCCGGGGCCGGTGATGACTTCCTCCACCACCATCGAGATCACCCTCTATGGCCGTGGCGCACACGCCTCTATGCCGCACCGCTCCGTGGACCCAGTGGTGCTGGCGGCCTCTACGGTGATGAAGCTGCAGACGATCGTTTCCCGCGAGGTTCCGCCAAACAAGTTCGCCGTGATTACCGTCGCCTCCGTGGAGGCAGGAAAGGCGAATAACGTGATCCCCGACTCTGCGAAGATCTCTCTATCCTGCCGTTTCTACGATGAGGAACTGCGCCAGAAGTGCGTGGATTCTATTAAGCGTGTGGTGCGTGCCGAGGCCATGGCCGCCGGTGCGGACCGCGAGCCGGACTTCAAGTTCGTGGGCCTGCTGGGTGCCACCGACAACGCCCCGGAAGTCTACGACGTAGTCCGCCCCCACTTCGACAACTCCTTCGGCGAGGATTCCCTAGAGATGGAACCCTGGACTGCCTCCGAGGACTTCTCTGTGATCCCGAAGTCCTTCGGCTGCCCCTACATGCTCTGGACCATCGGCATTACCCCGCGCCGCCAGTGGCAACGCGCCGAGGCCGCCGGGAGGTTGGATATCGACATCCCCACCAACCATAACCCGGGCTTCCTGCCGGACATCTCCACTCTGCAGGTATCCACCCGTGCGGCGGCCGTGGCGATTCTGGCCTGCCTGCAGTCCGAATGGGAAAAACCAGAGGCCGAACCGCACGCCATGGGCGCCCCCGTGCCCACCGACGAGGAAATCGACGCGGTCGCCGTGGAGACCTCCCTGGTCGAGTAGCCGCTAGTCCAGCTGGAACGCGGCCTTCACCTCGTCGCGGCGCTTCTTCTCCACGACGAAGCTTAAGAAAGGCACCACACCCGCCAGCATTGTGGTGACCCACTTCGCCGGCTCCCAGCGCGCCTTCGTACCCAGATCCAGGCAACTAATCACGTAGACCATGAACACCAAGCCGTGCGCTGGGCCGATGTAGCTGAACCACTCCGGAGTATTGTCGGCGCCCAGCACCAAGAACTTTAGGATCATCTCGGCCACCAGAATCAGCAGCCAGATACCGGTCACCACTGCCGCCACGGAATAAAACCTCAGCGACGACTGCACGCGCGCCCGCCGTTCCGGGTGGATTGTGGGCTGCTCGTTGGTCATTGTTTAGTAGCCTTTCTCGTCGTTGTTCTCGCGCTCTTTATTTCTAGACGCCCTCATTCGCGCCCGCTCGCGCCTATCATCTACCCAAATATCCTCAGTCTCTTCAGCCTGCTCTTCGGCCTCGCCAGCCTGCAGGAAGTCTTCCGGAACCTCGGTGATTTCATCGGTCGGCAGGGTAGGGGCTGCTGGGGCTTCGTCTCCGAGTAGGCGTTCCTTTTCGTACTGGATGTACTTGCGGTACGCCACGACGAAAAAGATGCCAAAGATCGGCCACTGGATGGCGTAGCCCAGGTTCTGGAAGCTACCGCCGTTGGACTGCCAGCGATCCCACTGCCACCACGCCAGCAGGAGGGTGGCGATCACCGCTAACACCAGGAAGATGATCTGGACTATGCGAACGCGCAGCGGAAACGGGTGGGCGGGAGTTTTGCCGTCAACCTCGGAGTGTTCGTTCACAGTGCAATATTCTACCCGCCAGGCCTGTTCCACCTAATTTCTTTTCGCGCTGGTTCGCTTGATAGCATGAAGGGGGAAGCGCGGTAATCCGCGTTCTTTTTGCGCCTGTGGCGGAATTGGCAGACGCGCTGGATTTAGGTTCCAGTGTCTTATGACGTGGGAGTTCAAGTCTCCCCAGGCGCACAAACTCTTACAGCACCGCCTGTGTTGCGGGGCTGTGTGCTGCGCAGCGCATGTATGCGCAGGCACGGGCGCTAGAGCTCCTTGGCGATGCGCGCGACGTGGCCGGTGGCCTTCACGTTGTACTTCGCCACGGCGATCTTGCCTTCCTCGTCGATGACGAACGTGGAGCGGATCACTCCCTGAACAACCTTCCCGTAGTTCTTCTTCTCTCCAAATGCTCCATAGCTTTCCATGACGGACTTGTCGGCGTCCGAAAGAAGGGGGAACGTCAGCTCGTACTTATCGCGGAACTTTTCCAGGGCTTCTACCTTGTCGGGAGAAATGCCGACCACGTCTACGCCCTGGCCGTTGAGCTCGGTGAGGGAATCGCGGAAATCACAGGCCTCGGTGGTGCAGCCGGGCGTATCGGCCTTGGGGTAGAAGTACACGATGACCTTGCGGCCTGCGTAGTCGGCCAAGCTGACGTTCTTGCCGGAATCGCTGGGCAGAGAAAACTCCGGAGCCTTGTCGCCGACCTGCAGGCGGATGGGCTGGTTTGCGGTGGAATTGCTGTTCTCAGTCATGCACCCCACCCTAGCGAACGCACTGGCGGGCTAGTGTGTGCGTATCAACTGACCCTAGCGAAAGCGCCAGCGGGCAGGATCATTTACAATGTTCAGGTAGCACGTAACCGTTCGAATAAGGGAGAAACTTCCGTGGCCCGTAGCATCGATGCCATCCAGCGCGATATTGAACGCACCCGCAGCCAGCTGGGACGTACGTTGGAGGAGCTGTCCGTCCGTGCGGATCCGAAGAACCTGGCAGACGACGCTCGCGGCCAGGCCGTGAACACCCTCAAGGAGCCGAAGGTGCAGATGGTCATCGGTGGCGTTGTCGCCGGTGTTGTACTGCTGACCGCCCTGGCTGTCGGTTCCAAGCGCAAGGAAAAGAAGCAGATCAAGGAAATCCAGCGCCTGCTGGCAGCTACCCGCTAAGCGGGCACTGTTGCCTGACTCAGAATCGCTGTCTGGCGCCACCGTGCGCCAAAGCAAGTCGCGGGGGGTCACGCTGCCCAGCGCCGCGAAACTGGCCACGCTGGCTTTGTTGACCGTCCTGTCGATCGCCGCAGGTTTCGCCTGCGAAGCGGCGGGTGTACCTGCCGCCTGGATTTTTTCTTTCCTGATCGTATTTGGCCTTTACGCCATCTTCAGCGACCGTCAGGTCAGCCCGCCCAAAAAGGCGATGATCCCCTCCCAGGTGATCATCGCCCTTTTGTGTTCCTCGCCTCTGACGACCATCAACGTCGGCACCATCGCCTCCTATGCCGGACCCACCGCCATGTCGTTGGTGGTTACGCTGGCGGTGTGCCTGTTGGCCTCCTGGCTGTTGGTGCGCATTCACCGGGTCGGCCCGGCCACCTCCGTCCTGGCCACGCTCGCAGGCGGCGCCAGCGCAATGGTGATGCTCTCCCGCGAGCTGAATGCGGACACGCGCTTTGTCACCCTGACCCAATACCTCCGCGTATCCATTATCGTCTTGACCCTGCCTGGGCTAGTCACGCTTCTTGCCCAAGTCGGGGGAGACGAGGCGGATGCGGCCGAGGGGGCGTCAACAGGAAAAGAAAGCCTCCTCGACGGCCTACAGACGAACTGGCAGGGCGTGGTAGGCGCGGTGGTCGTGGGGCTGGCCGTGTGGGCGTTTACACGGCTGACGGCGCGGTGGTTCAGTATCAGCTCGCCGTACCTGCTGCTGAGTATCGCATTCGCCATGATCGGCGTGATGGTGTTCGGCGTGCCGCACGAGTTCATTGCGCCGAACGGGCTGCTAGAGAAACTGGCTTACGCACTGGTCGGCGTGCAGGCCGGCGGCACTCTGACCAAGGGCGCGCTACGGCAGTTCGTGAAGGCGCTGCCCGTGATCCTGGGGGTGATCGCCCTGATGATCGCCAGCTCTATCGGCACGGCCTTCGCCATCGCTGGCCTGTGGGACTTTAAGGTTCTGGACGCCTACCTGGCCACTGTGCCGGGCGGCATCTACGCAGTTCTCGCATTTGCGCACGACGCTGGCAGCCAGCCGATCGTCACGGTCATTCAAGTGATGCGCATGATCGCCATGCTGGTGGTGGGCGCTTACGCGCCGCAGATCATCCGGTGGGTGTTCGGCGCGGACGCGGCCGACGGGCGGCCGGAGCCGCGCGAAACGCAGCGCTAGCGGGCTGTGTTAGGGGGAGCTGGCGCTGTGGCCCGCGCACACCGGGAGCGCTAGGGGAGCGAGCCTGATGGCCTAGTGGTTAGCGCTGGGCGGGGGAGAGTGAGGCGGCGTCCGCAAGAATCTCCATCGACCGCAGCGATTCCGCAGTCGACGGCGACTGCAGCGAGACCATGAGCTCGTCGGCTTGGGCGTGAGTGCGGAACTCCTCGAGGTAACGGCGGACGACGTCGCGCGTGCCGACGGCGGAGTAGCGCAACATATCCAGGATCTGCTGGCCGGCGGGGGAATCGATAAGCATGTCCAGCTCCTCCTCCGTAAGGCTGCGGCCACGGCCCGCCATAACGCGCACGCGGTTGCGGCAGACTTGGCGCCACTGCTCATCAGCCTCTTCTTGGGAATCAGCGGCGGTGACGTTCACGGCAGCGATGACGTAGGGCTCTGGGTGGCGTTCCGAGGGTCGGTAGTTGTCCCGGTAAACCTGCACCGCCTGCGTGAGGGCAGCGGGCGCGAAGTGGCTGGCGAAGCTGTAAGGCAGGCCCAGGTGTGCGGCCAGCTGTGCGCCGAACAGAGAGGAGCCCAGGATGTACAGAGGCACCTTGGTGCCCATGCCCGGTACGGCCTCCACACCGGGGATCTTGGACGGGCCGTTGAGGTAGCCGTAAAGCTCGGCAACATCCTGCGGGAAGGTTTCCGCGGCGGACGGCTCGCGGCGCAGGGCGCGCAAGGTCATCTGGTCGGTGCCGGGTGCGCGGCCGAGGCCAAGGTCGATGCGGCCGGGGTGCAGCTCCGCGAGGGTGCCGAACTGCTCGGCGATAACCAGCGGGGCGTGGTTCGGGAGCATGACGCCACCGGCGCCCAAGTTAATCGTGGAAGTTTTAGCCGCGATGTGCGCAATGAGGACGGCGGGGGAAGAGCTGGCGATGGACTTCATGTTGTGGTGCTCTGAGTACCAGATGCGCTTGAAACCGAGCTTCTCGGCCTGCTGGGCCCACTGGACGGAGCGGTTGAATGCGTCGGCGGGGCGCTCGCCCTTGTAGACGGTGGCGAAGTCCAGCAGGCTCAGTGGGGCAAGGGAGCCTCCGGTGGTTTGAGGGTGCCCGGGGGCTGGGGAGTAATCCGTGGTTGCCAGATTTTCGTGAGCGGGGGAGCCGTCGTGGGCCGTCGTGTCCGTCATAGTGGTTTGGATGCCTCCTTGGTGTGGGCCTGCTTACGGTTTTGGGATCCTTTACACACGATAACCGCCGTGGTGGGGCGGTTATTCCGCTGGCGTTGGCCGGGGGCAACCGCCCAAGCTCCACCGCATCAACCCACCAGGTTATTCCGTTGGCGTTGGCTGGGGGATGTCCAAAATTTTCTACTCTACTTTTATAGCTAAAGCATTTGTGCTGGTCAGGAGCTTTTGATGAAACTGTCAATTCGTCGAAAAACCAAAGACTCGTAGATTTTGGACATTTAGCCCTTTTTGCGATTCTCCGAGCCGGCAGAGGAGTGCAAGTGTCCACTGTGCGGGCGGGGCTGAGGAGGAGACGTGACGTTTTACGCCACAGGTCGTTCTACATAGTCAGGTCGGCATTCCTGCTTGCTAAGTAAACCGGCATCTCTCGACGGGCGATTGTGAATGCTGAAACGGGCGCTTCAATCCCGTGCTTCAATCCCGTGCTTCAATCCCGCGTCGACCTACGCTTGCTGCATGGTCGCTGGCTACGGGTGTGGGTTAATGGACAAAAGGGGATGCGGACGTTTTTTTGGACAGTTTCAATCTCACGCTACATTGACTTTTCGGTATTCGGCAATGCTCAAACCATCGAGGCTGATCTTGATTCGGTAATCGTTGTAGAACTCAATGTATGTCGCGATTGCTTCTTTGAGCTCTTGGGGGTTCTGCCAGGTTCTGCCGTAGTACATTTCGTTTTTCATTCGGCCGAAGAACCCCTCGCATGCTGCATTGTCGGGGCTACAACCTTTCTTCGACATCGAGCGAAGTATTCCGAACTTCTCGGTCATACTTCGCCAGCTGCTGCCTCGATAGTGTGCTCCGCGGTCTGAGTGAATCACCAAGGAGCCATCCATTGCCGGCTTTTCGGTTGCGATTGCTGCGCACAAAGTTTCTTCTGCTAACTCCATGGTGGGATGAACACTTGTTTTTGCTGCCACGACCTTCCCGTCAAAACAGTCGATGATGGCAGACAGGTACACGCGACCTTGGTTAGTAGCGAAAACACTGATGTCAGTCAGCCACAACCGATTTGGATGCTCAGCATGAAAATTGCGGTTCACCAGGTTAGGTGGTGCGGGAGAAATTTCCCCTTGATAGCTGGAGTAACGCCACTTTCGTTTCGGGAACCAGGGACGAATTCCCTCTTCGTGCATGAGACGGCGGACGACCTTCTCACTGATAACGATCCCGCGATGGCGCAGTTCCCACCAAAGTCGGCGATAGCCGTAGGTGTTATTCGACTCAGAACTAATCTCATGAAGCAATTCGCGGATATGCGCGTGCTTATCCGGAGCAAATCGCTGTTGGAGTTGGTAGTAGAAGCTTGATACCGCAAGATCAATAGCAGCAAGCAGCATAGATAACGGAAACTCGCCGCGTAACGCGTCAACCACTTCAGCCTTGTGCTTATTGCTGAGCTGACCCGGGATGACGCTGACGTCTTTTTTTACAAGTTCCAGCTCCTTTTCCAAAACAGCCTTGTCAACGAGCAGTTGAGCCATTTGCTTTTTCAGTTCTGCAGGATCATCGGCTAATGATTTCTCGAATGCTGCTCGGGTGGGCATGCGAGTGTGCTCTTTGCGTTCTCTTTTCGACATCAAACCCCATTTTCCCTCTTCACGGTGGCGTTGTGCCCAAGAATAGACACTCATCTTTGAGCGCAGCTCGCATTCCACAGCGATGTCAGCTGGCCTCCAACCAGCGTTGAAGAGCTCAACAGCACGAAGCTTGACCTCAAACGGGTAGCGGGTCAATGTTTTTGACTGTTTGCGGGGTCGACCAGGTTTGGCGGGTTCACGCAACCATTTGTACAGCGTCCATCGCCCTGGATAACCAAGTTCACGGACGGTCTTGGTCACCGATTGAGTGCGCTTGTAAACCTGCAGAGCTCTGCGTCGCTGCTCCTTGGTGTATGAGCGGTTCATGATGGAATCCTCCAAGATTCCGTCCGCATCCCCTTTTGTCCTTTTACCCACGGGTGTGCCTATCGAGTGGCTGGAAACAGGAAAACCCCCACCGGGACGGATCCCGATGGGGGTGAGAGTGTGGGCTATCAGGGACTCGAACCCCGAACCCGCTGATTAAGAGTCAGCTGCTCTGCCAATTGAGCTAATAGCCCGCGTTATTCGAAGCGCTGTGCGCCTCGGCAACGTGGAAAACTTTATACCTCGGTAGCCTCACAACACAAATCGCCTGGTCGGAGTGGGTAAATGGATACGTGCATGGTTGTGTTCTCAACGACAGTTCTGCATGTCATTCCATGGGGCGGCAACGAGCTACTGCGAAGTTCACTGGTGACGTTGCCTTCATTTATAACGTTTGCGCTACGAACGTGCAGATCTCGGCTCAATGACTAACGCTCCTTTGCAGCCAAGCGATATGGTTTAGGACAGTCACTTTTTACACACTCTTTTCCTCTTGGAGTTAGTCTTGCGCAACACCAAGGTTTTTGGTCAAACCTTTTCACGGATCACTGCGGCGTCCCTAAGCATCGCCCTACTTGCATTCACCGCATCGTGCACGATCGACCGCGACAACAACGATCCAGAAATCAGCTCGAATGCCTCTTCCAGCGACGACAAGGGCGCAGAAGAGAAGAAGGAAGAGAGCAAGCTCACTTCCAATGTGAAGGACGGCGGCACCGAGGTTGACGTCACCGAGCATGTGCAGGTGAAGAGCAACAAGAAGATCGAGAAGGTCTCGCTGACCAACGACGCGGGAGAAGAGGTCCAAGGCAAGTTCAACGAGGACAAGACCGAGTGGACCGTCCCCACCAAACTGGGCTATGCGCGCACCTACACGCTCACGGCAAAGTCTGGGGGCAAGAAGCTCGAGCAGACCTTCACCACGATCGCCCCGGGTATGACGCTCAACGGCGCCCTGTCTCCGCTTGACGGCTCGACCGTGGGAATTGGCCAAACGATCGCCCTGCATTTCGACGCCCCCGTGGAAGACCGCAAGGCCGTCGAAGACGCAATTACCGTGGAGACCACGCCGAAGGTGGAGGGGGCTTTCTACTGGATCACGGCCCAGGACGTGCGCTGGCGCCCTGCGGAGTACTGGAAGCCCGGCACCAAAGTGAAGGTGAAGGCTGACCTGTACGGCACCAAGCTCGGCGAGGGTGTATACGGTGGCGAAGACCGGACCGCGAAGTTCACCATCGGAGACGACGTGCGTGCCATCGTGGACGACAAAACCAAGATGATGACCATCAAGAAGAACGGCAAGACTCAGCAGACCATGCCAGTCTCCCTGGGGCAGGACTACCAGTACCCCACGCCGAATGGCACGTACATCATCGGCGACCAGTTCGAGACGCTGACGATGGACTCCTCGACGTTCGGCCTGACCGGCGCGGGTTCTTACGTGACGGACGTGCAGTACGCGACGCAGATGAGCTACTCCGGCATTTACATCCACGCTGCGCCGTGGAGCGTGTATGCACAGGGCAACACCAACACTTCGCACGGTTGCATCAATGTGACTGTCGAGAACGCAGCCTGGGTGTTTAACAACATGAAGCGCGGTGACATCGTCGAGGTGAAGAACACACAGGGTGAGACTCTGAACGGTTCCGACGGCCTGGGCGACTGGAACATCCCGTGGAAGACCTGGAAGGCTGGCAACACGGAGGGATAGCTAGCTTCGGCTAGCGCAGGCTAGCGTTAGCGCAGCCGGCGCGGGAACCTAAGGTGCCATAGCTAGTGCAGGCGGGCGGCGCGGGGGACGGCGCGCGCGATGATTTTCGCCTTTTCGGCTCGCGGCACATGCACGCGGGCCGTTTTTAGTTGCTCGACGGGGGTGCGCGCGAGTCGCTCGTTGAGCGCGGCGAAAAGGTCGTGCGCGCCGAGCACTCCCACGCGGGCGGACAACGGCAGTAATGCCATGGTGGAGCGTGCCCGGGAAAGTTCTTCGCGGATCTCTGCGACCATCTCCGCCTTCGACTTTTCCGTGAGTGTCGGCAGGTAGCGGCGCTGCAGGCCGACGGTATCCTCCTGGTAGTCTCGCAGAAAATTCACCTTCTGGAAGGCACTGCCCAGCGCGTAGGCGCCCTTGTCCGTGCGAGAGCGCTGTTCGGCGGAAAGCGGGCGCCCGGCCTGCTCGGCATGCGTAGCGAACACCGCGTTGCACATCCACCCGATCACGCCCGCGGAACCGTGCACGTATGCGGGGAGGGGCAAGGGGTTGGAACTGGGGGCGTCCGAACGCATGGACGCGAAGAAGTCCACCGTCCAGGAACGTTCGAACCCCGCCCAGCGCGCGGTGAGGGCGAACGCGTGCGCGATCGGGTCGGTGCTGAAGCCGGTGGATAGCGCCGTGAGGGTGGTGCGTTCGTAGTCGTCGAGGGACTGGTGGACGCCACAGGCCGTTCGCCCCAACAGCTCAGCCGTGCCATCGACGATTTCGTCCGCGATGCGGGCAAGGGCGTAGATATTGCGAATGTGCAGCTTCACCGTGGGGGCGAGGAGCTCGCTGGCTAAGTAGAAACTGGTGGAGTAGTGGCGGATGATGCTAGCGGCCGCGGAGGTGGATGCCTGCGTGTACAGCGCGGCGGGGTCGTGGTGGAGGCTGGCGCTGGGGTGTGCGGTGGGGTTTGCGCGAAGATGGGGCTTGGGCAGGCGGGCCATGGTGATTAATGCTAGTCCACGGGCTCGAGAGGCTGGCGGGGTGGTGATTGGCGTGTGTTTGGTGGTCGACGGGGTGTGGTGAGGGTGGTGTGGGCGATTGGCGGGGTGGAGCCGTGGTGGATGGGTAGAGAGGGCCGTGGTGGGGGAATGTCCAAAATTCCACGTCTTAAAATATAACTATTCTATTTGCGCAGGTCAGAGAGGTAGGAAAATTGCATGATTTTCTGGTTTTGGCAATAACTCGTAGATTTTGGACATTTGCCTTTTAGGAGGGGGCGGCGGAAGGCCGCGCGGATCGTGGAATATGTGCGCTGTGGCGTTGTGCACCGTGCAGAGAGACGCTGCGAAGAGGAGCGCTGCGGAGTTGTGCATCGCGCGGAGAGCCGCAATGGCGTTAAATGGAATTAAATCCAGTCGTAAAGCGCTGAAAACTAAGGAGCGCTGCACGTTCGCGGTGCGAGCGCTAAAGCGAACGCGACGTGAGACCCGCGCGAGAGCTAGAGCTAGCGCGGTGCAAACGCTAACTTGAAAAGCGTCGCGCGGTGCGAGCGCGACGAGAACGAAAAACAAAGGAAAGAGAGACTGCCATCATGAGCACATACACCTACAACGTCACGGGAATGAGCTGCGGACACTGCGAAAATGCCGTGAAGGAGGAGGTTGCGAACCTCCCCGGGGTTACGAACATCGAGGTCAGTGCAGAAAAAGGCCTGCTGACGTTCGAGCACGACGACGCGGCCGGGGAGCTCAGCGACCAGCAAGTTATCGACGCAGTCGACGAAGCAGGCTACGAGGCCACCCGCCGCGCGTAACGAGCAGAGGACGTCGAAGACCCCGGGGTGCACCGCATAGAGGAAATGCGCGCCGGGCCTGGACACAAAGGAAATGCGCGCCGGGCCTAGACGCAAAGGAAGTGCGCGCCGGGCCTGGACGCAAAGGAAGTGCGCGCCGGGCCTGGACGCAAAGGAAGTGCGCGCCGGGCCTAGACACAGCAGAAATGCGCGCCGGGCCTAGAAAGGGCGCAAGCCCGCGATGCTGTAGAACTTGTGCCCCAGGAAAAGCAGCGCCGAATCGTCAGAGAACTTCGACACATCAAGCACTTCCGCCGCCACCAACGTGGACTCTCCGGCCTGCGCCGTATCGGAAATGCGCGCGCGGATTACCGCCCGGGAGTTCGGCAGTAGCGGCTCGCCGGTCTCCGCAGTAACCCACCCTTGAGAATCCGCGAAGCGGTCTGCGCCCGAGGTGGCGAAGGAGTGTGCGATGGGGGACTGGGCGTCGTTAAGAAAGTGCACCAACATGCTGCTCGACCGCAACAACTTTCCTGCCGAGCCCGTGCGCTTCATCAGCGAGAAACTAATCGAGAGCGGGTCGAGCGATAGCGACGCGACGGATGACGCGGTCAGGCCGACGGGCTCGCCGTCGACGGTTGCGGTGATTAGCGTTACCCCCGCCGGATGTCCACGGAAGACATCTCGAAACGCTGCTTCAAGATCGGTGTTACTCATTAGCATCACAAGACCTTTGGAAAATTTTGGGGTGACTGACGGGACTCGAACCCGCGACACCTAGGATCACAACCTAGTGCTCTACCAGCTGAACTACAGTCACCATAGCTGTTGAAAACAGCGGATTTCATGTTAGCCGACACCCCGCGCCTTAACCAAAAGGCCAGTTCGCGAGGGGTAAAACGGGGCTAGGTGGGCGGCGGGTGGTGCTAGGTTCAGCGCTAGATCGGGAAGCGCTCCGTGGCTGCCTTCGCTGCCGCGGTTACGTCCGCGGTGGATGGGTCGGCCTCCACGAGCATCGCACGGCGGTAGTAATCCAGCTCGCGGATGGATTCCTTGATGTCCGCCAGCGCCCGGTGCGCCATACCCTTCGCGGGCTGCCCGTTGTACACATGCGGGTACCAGCGGCGGGCGAGCTCCTTCAGGCTGGAGACGTCGATCATCCGGTAGTGCAGGTACTGGTCCAGGTGCGGCATGTAGCGCGCGATGAACTTGCGGTCCGCGCTGATGGTGTTGCCCGCCAGCGGCGCCACGCCTGCGGTCGGCACGTGCTTCTTCACGTACTCCAGGACCTGCTCCTCGGCCTCTTCCAGCGTGATGTCGGAGGCGCGGATCTGCTCCGTTAGCCCGGATTCGCCGTGCATTTTCGTCACCACGGCATCCATACGCTCCAGGTCGCGCTCGGTCGCGTGAATGACTAGATCCAGGCCGTCATCCAGCGGGTTGAGCTCCGCGTCCGACACAATCACCGCGATTTCGACGAGGACGTGCTGATCCGGGTCTAGCCCCGTCATTTCGCAGTCGACCCATACGAGGCGATCGTTCTTGGCAACTTGATTCGGAGTACTGTTCACGGATGATCCTTTCTGTTGTTGATAATTCTATGTCTTTTTTGGTGACGCCCCCTCGGAATCAGTCGCTTTCATTCGCCATTTGGGCGTAGAACTTGCCCACGATGGGCGCGGTTATCTTCCGCGGCAGGTAGGTGGAGACGAAGTTCATAGCCTTGGATAGCGGGCCGGGCACTACGCGCAGTTTGTTCTTGGCGAGTGCGGCCAGGGTGTCCAGGGCACAGTCCTCGTAGGTGGTCCAGAGGAAATCCGGGACGGCATCGTCAACCTCCGTGAGCTGTTCATCTTCCTTGCGTGCCTCGCGCACAGGGCCGGGTGCTAAGAGGGTGCACTTGATGCCGTGGTCTTTGAGCTCGTAGTGCAGCGACTCGGTGAAGGTGTTGACCATCGCCTTGGTACCCACATAGGTGGCGTTTCCGGGGATGGCCATGTTGCCGGCGGCGGAGCCGACGTTGACGATGCCGCCCTCGCCACGCTCCAGCATGCCGGGTAGTACGGCCTGGGTGAGTTCGTAGAGCGCGGTGGCGTTGAGCTCGAACTGCAGGCGCTCGTAGTTCCAGTCGAGGTCCTTGAACTGACCGAAGGTGGCGATGCCCGCGGAGTTGATGATGATGCTGACCGGGGTGGTGCGCAGCTCTTCCAGCAGTTCTGCGCGGGCGGGCGCATCCGCCAGGTCGACGGAACGGATCTGCACGTCGCGATCTGGGAATGCGTCCGCGATTTCTTGCATAGGCGCTACAGTGCGGGCGACCAGGAGGAGGTCGTAGCCGCGCCGGGCGAGCTCCTCTGCGATGGCCTTGCCGATTCCGGAGGAAGCGCCGGTGATGACGGCGTAGGAGCCCGGGGTGGGAGCGGGGAGGTCCAGTTCCTCGGACTTCTGGGACTTGCCCAGGGGGAGGGAACGGAGGGAGTCAATAGGGTTAAAGCGGCTATTCGCAGTCATGGCTACAACCATAGCGGGCGGCCCGGACAGGGGGCGGGGCACGCTAAAGCGCGGAGAAGTGGGGGTGAATGGAGAGCCAGGAAGAATTAGGCGAACACCATTATGAGGACAATTGGTGTGATGAGAGCGTTGCTGAACAAATTGAGGAAAAGCCCGCCCCAGAGGGTTCCTTGCCAGCGGGTGAAGAGCGCGGAGCCTAGACCCAACAAGGTGGCGTAGATGATGATGGGCGGGCTAATGTGCACGAGCCCGAACAGCAGTGAACTCAGGCCGATACTCAAGGCGACGGGCATGATCGTGTCAAAATAGCCCATCAGAATGCGACGAAAGACGAGCTCTTCGAGAAACGGGCCGACTAAGAGATACGCGATGAACGCGAAGATTACCGAAAGGTGCACCGAAATGGAGCTGGACTCTTCGGCGGCGGGGCATTGTTCACTGAAAATGCTGTCCAGCAGGTTGTTAGAGCAAATTGCGGCTGTAGCGGCGCCGATGGAAACGAGCGGAATTTGCCAAAAAAGATGTCCAGCCTTGTTTGATAGCGGAAGAAAGCCCGATTCGATGTTGTGCTTTCGAAAATATCGAAGCAAAAGCCACATCGGGGCACCGAAAGTGATCGGAAGCGTGAAGGCCATGACAATACATGTGGTCTTGTCGCTGGCAGATGATTCGGAGAGTCCAAACACCTGGGCAATTAAGAGTCCACAGACAGAAAGAAAAGCGAGGGCCGCGACAAAGGCGTCGCGGGCTTGTGGGGCGGTAAGTTCCCGGTAACGCATACTGGCAGAATTCACTTGGTTCACTTCCGTGCTTAGTTTTGCGTGGTCGGTTGAAGCGTTTGGAAAATGTGTTCCGCGGGGAAAGCGGGCCTCGGTTAGCCTTAATACATGATCCCCGATATTCGCAGAGTTGGACAACACGCTGCGTTGTATGCCCATGCGCGCTGTGAGCACATCATGGAACAGATCGAAGACCGCGTTGGCGATGACTGGGGGATTGCTGTAGGCGAAATTCAAGGCGAGCAGTACTACCAGTTTCAGGGGCGGGTTAAGCTCGCCAATGTTCGAGTGGAACTCGTTGCGACCGTTGACGTGGAGTCTGCGACCCTTAAGTGGGAATGGGCGGATGAAGCGGCTGTTTCCGGAGCTGCAGAACTTGGTCGGCGCCTTGCTGCGGAGGTGATGCGCGAGTGGGGTGAGGAACAAGACCTGTCAGGGTTTACGACCCCAGTGGTGCCTTACAAGGTTCCCGAGTGGGACGGCGATGAAGCTGAATCGGGTAGCGGGGAAGACACGGAAGATGAGGAAGGCGAAGAAGGCGACGAGCTGTATGCGCAGTCAATTGCAGCGGCAGCCGTTTCGGAGGATGTAGGGGATAGCGCGTTCGAAATCTTTGGTTCGCATGCTTGTTACGCAAGCATTCCGAACGAAGACGAATCCGAGATACGGATTTACTTGATGGATTCGTTCAACCCACCTATGGAGGAGACGGATCTGTCGGTGATGTTCGTCAAGTTCGACGCCATATTGTTGGAATGCGACGACCCGGTGTGGAGCATCGAAGGGATTGCTTATCAGCGCGAGGACTGGACAGTCGAGGAAATCGAGCCGGAGAAAAAGCAACGCGCGTGGAAGATTGCGGACAGCGAGGGACGCTACTTCGTGGTGGAGTTGAGCTTCAACGAAGACGGCACGATCGCAGAGCTTGGCAAGAAGGGGCTGTTTACAGAAGAAGGTGCCTGACGAAATCCGTCAGACACCCAAGCTAAGAAACGAAACCGGCGCTCCGGAAAAGAAAAACCGAGACGCCAGTTTGTCCATGATGTCGCGACTGAAGTGGCAACGATGCCGCGACTTATGACAGCGCTGCCTGAGCACATTTGAGGTGTCGATTATGCGCCCGCTTTCGTGTGCCGACTGGCCCATTGCAAAGTGCGTTTAAAGCTCGATGGTGCGATCCAGCGAAAGGCGCGAACAGAAGTGTTCATCGTGGCTGACGACGAGTAACGCTCCGCGGTAAGCGGAGAGGACGTCGACAAGCCAGTCCACGGTGGGGATATCCAAGTTGTTAGTCGGCTCGTCTAGTAGCAGGAACTGCGGTGCGGGAGAAGCAAGCAGCACGCGTGCGCACTCGGCACGGAACCGCTCGCCTCCGGAAAGCTGCTCCACTGGCGCGTGGACACTGTCATTCTGGAACAACAGTTGTGCTAGATTGTCGCGGATAAACTGCGGGTCAGCCTGCGGATTGCTTTCCGCGACCAGCTCCCACACACTCTTGTCCGCTGGCAATGTGATGCGTTGACGTAAATAGCCGCGGGGAAGCGCATAGTCGACGTCGCCGCTGGCAATCCGATTGAGAAACGTAGTTTTTCCCGCCCCATTGGCACCGGCGAGTCGGACGCGTTCGGGGCCGACGATTGTCAACAGCTCGCTGCTCAGAACCCGTGTGGCATTGGGAAGGCTGGTATCGGGAAGCTCGATGTGAACGTGAGTGTCCTCCCGCAACCTAAGTTGTGCTAAGTCATAACCTTCCCGAGCTTGTGACACCGAGGCTGCGGCATCACGGGCACGCTTGGCTGACGAGACCTGGGATCGGTTCTTATCATTTCCCATGGCCATTCCAGGCTTGCGTTTGGAGGTAGCGAACTCTTTACCTCGGCGGGCGTTACGGGCAAGCCGTGTCTGCATCTCGGCACGTTGGCGAACTTCCTTGTGATAGGAGGCTTTGGCCTCACTGACTTCGGCCCGCACGGTTTCCTGTTCGTGGTTGATGGTTTGACGGTAGTGCTCAAAGTTCCCGCTAAACATTCGTAATGATCCGCGATAGAGCTCAGCTATCTCGTCAGCGTGGTTGAGCAGCTCCCGATCATGCGAGATGACCACCATGGGCGCCGGGGAAGCGTCAATCATATGCAGTAGGCGCTCCTTGGCAGCGGCGTCGAGATTGTTCGTGGGTTCATCAAGAATGATCATCTCTGGTTGGGAGAAAAACAGCGCCGTCAGCGCTACAGCGACGGCCTCTCCTCCCGACAAGCTGCCGACGCTGCGAGAAAGGGAAAAGTTCAGTTCCGACGCGCTAAGAGCGGCCTGGATCCTCTCCTTGAGATCCCAGTTGTCAGCAACGATGGTCGCGAGTTCCTCGGAGTAGTTGCCCGCTTCGATCTCCGCTAGGGCATCTAAAATCTCGCGGGCCTTGAATACGTCTGCGATGGTGTCGGTCACTTTAAGCCCCAGATCTTGGTCTAGGTAGCCGATCTTAGGGGCCGTCACGGTGCCAGAAGTGGGTTGATAGATGCCGGCCAACACCTTAGCGAGAGTCGATTTTCCTGAGCCATTAGCACCGACAAGGCCGGTGAAAGGCGCGCTGAATGTGGCGCTTAAATCTGAAAAACAAGGAGTGCCGTCTGGCCAGGTAAAAGAGAGATGGGAAAAAGAAACATGCATGCCAAGTTCCGCCTTCGAGTCAACGATGATTAAGTGAGCGTCGAATTAGGAACGGATCTTCATAAGGCGGAACCGTACTTCAAACCAATCTGAGTGTCAATGCTCACTAACTTTAGAAGTGCGCATGATGGTCTGCTGGGGTACCCCCCCAACGAACAGTTGTCCGAAGTCGGGACAATGGCGCCCCCGGCAGGACTCGAACCCGCGACACATGGGGTAGAAACCCACTGCTCTAATCCACTGAGCTACGGAGGCATACGAGTAGATGATAATGCACGCGCATGCGCGCAGAAATTGCGGGGCAATCATCCGGTAAGTGAGGCGCAGTCGCGAGGGTAGGCGCCGGGGCAGCGTGGCGCCGCCGCGCAAGTAGGCGCCGGGGTAGTGCGCCATCACTGTGACGCAATCAACATCACAAAACCGGGAAGTTCACCCTGTCCGGACCGGAGGGTAAGGTTCGAAACATGTCCTCCCAGGCAGATCAGGAAGCTAAGCAAGAAGCGCAAACCCCGGCCCAGCCCGCGAAGCTGGGCAACCCCGGCCTCGTGTACCTCATCGGCGCTCTCGTCGCCGGGTGTTTCGGCGCGGTCATCGGCTACTCCTTCCTCGGCGAATCGCTCGCCCTGCTGGGCATTCCGGACCCCGGCCCGCTGACCACCGTCGGTCTGCCCTTCGTCCGCGGCGCGGCGATTTTCATCGGCTGCCTAGGCCTCGGCGGGTTCCTTATGGCCGCCTTCGGCACGCCCCCGGATAAGCAGGGCTACCTCACGCTCGACGGCTTCCGCGCCGCCCGCACGGGCACCTGGGGAATGATCGGCTTCGCACTCCTGTCGATCCTGCTGATTCCCATGTACATGTCGGACATCTCCGGCAGCCCCCTCACAGAAGTTCTTAAGCCCGAGTACTGGGGGATTGCGCTGGATCAGGTGTCGGCGTCGAAGGCTTGGCTCTGGGTTGCCATCTTCGCTGGCGCGGCCGGTGGGCTGTCGCTGCTCACGCGCAAGTGGATCTGGCAACCGATCTTTCTGGCACTGTCGGTCCTTTCGCTGGTTCCGCTGGCCCTGGAGGGGCACTCCGCGGCGGGCGGTAACCACGACTACGGCGTGAACTCGCTGCTCTGGCACATCATCTGCGTCTCGCTGTGGGTGGGTGGCCTGCTGGCCCTGTTGGCACACGCGAAGCGCCGCGGCCCGCACCTCGCTCTCATCGTCCAGCGCTACAGCACCTTGGCGCTGTTCTGCATCATTGCCGTTGCGATCTCCGGGTTTATCAACGCACTGCTGCGCGTCCACCTGGACGAGCTCTTCACCACCCAGTACGGCCTGGTCATCGTCGCAAAAATGGTCATGACGTTGCTCCTGGCCTGGTTCGGTTGGGAGCAGCGCTCCCGCATCATCCCGAAACTGCGCGACGGCGAGGGCGAAAGCGGCAAGACCACCAACGCCCAGCGCAAGCCGTTCATCCGCTTCGCCGCGCTGGAAATTTTCATCATGGCCGCCACCATCGGCATTGCCGTCTCTCTTGGCCGCATCCCGCCACCCATCGAGCAGGTCATTGACCTCACCCAGCAGGACGTACTGCTGGGCTACACCCTCACCGAGCCGCCGAGTATCGCGCGCTACTTCACCATGTTCCGCCTGGACCTTGTATTCGGCGTGGGTGCAATCATCCTCCAGGCTGGTTACATGTGGGCCTGGCTGAGTATCAAAAAGCGTGGTATCGAATGGCCCATCCAGCGCCTCATCTGGTGGTCCGTCGGCAACATCACCCTCCTGTTCGCCACCAGCTCCGGTCTGGGCATGTACTCCATGGCAATGTTTGGCCCGCACATGCTGCAGCACGTGATCCTTTCTATGGCCGTGCCCGTGTTCTGGGTGCTCGGTGGCCCCATGACCCTGCTGCTGCGCGCTCTGCCCGCCGCCGGCCGCAACGGCGTGGCTGGCCCGCGCGAGTGGTTGGTCGTCTTTATCAACAACCCCGTCTCGCGGTTCCTGACCAACCCTATCGTCGCTGGTACACAGTTCGTTGTCGGTTTCTATTACCTCTATCTGTCGCCGCTTTTTGACGCCATTGCGGGTGAGCACGCCGGCCACCTGTTTATGATGCTGCATTTCATCATCTCTGGGTACATCTTCTATTGGGTGATCATCGGCGTGGATGCCGCGCCGCGGAACCTCTCGCCGTTTATCAAGATGCTGACGCTGTTCGCAATGGTTACCTTCCACGCCTGGTTCGGCATCGCGATGATGCAGATCTCTGAACCCCTGAACGCGGACTTTTACAGTCAGTTGGACTTCCCGTTCCCGGTGGATCTGGACGAGCAACAATTCCTCGGTGGTGGCATCACGTGGGGGCTGGGAGAAATCCCGTTGCTGATTGTTTCCGTCGCCCACGGCTTCCAATGGCTACGCTCCGATCGTCGCGAGGCGAAGCGTTTTGACCGCAAGGAAGAGCGCACTGGGGATGAAGAGCTGGAGGCCTACAACGCGATGCTGGCAGGCCTGTCCACGGGCCACATCGATACCGGCAACCGTGCATACTACGGCGATGATTACCACGACCAGGACGTTCAGAGCACCCTGCACTCTGCCAAGTACAAGGCGCAGCATAAAAGCCAGCACAAGAGCCAACACGGGGCGCAGCATGAAAGCCAACACGGGGCGCAACATTCGACACACCGCGAGCAAGACCGCAGCCAGTCGGACTAATGCATGCTCAGCCGCGGGCTGTCAACCCCCTTCCTTGCAGCCTGTGGAAAAGCGCGTTTGGTGGAATGAGTTTTCCACAGGGTGGCGTCACAAAGAAAAAGAAGAACCCCGAAACGCGCTAACAATAAAGCCACGCGCCGGGGAACACGCTTCGGTGCGACAACTAGGAAGGGGACAAGTCGGATGAGCAACAATCTGGCGCAGGCATATCTGGTGGGGAACGCGGTCGATCACCCACAGATTCGGATCAAGGGGATGAGCGGTGGTCCGACATTGACCACGTTCCGCGTGGCGATGAACCACCGCTATCAGGGCGCGGACGGGCAATGGCAAGACGGCGACCCGTGCTACATGGAAGTGCAGTGCTGGGGCACGCTAGGGGACAACGTGAACGCGACGGTGTGCAAGGGCATGTCCGTGATTGTCGTCGGACGCATTGTGCAGAGCACTTGGGAAGTCAACGGGGAAGACGGAAAGCCCGTGACCCGCAGCGTACTGCGCGTGCGTGCAACGCATGTGGGGCCGGACCTGGGGGCTAGAAACGTGTCGGTAAACGTGCGCAAGGCTGTGGAGCAGAACGTAGCGCAGGACACGGCGCAGAACACAGCGCAGAACGTAGCGCAGGATGTACAGCGCAGCCTCGCTCAGAGCGAGGCGGAAATGGCGGCGGTGCAGAACCTGAAGAACGCGCAGACCCCCGGGGACGCGCGGGAGCTCGTGGGAGTATCCGCGGAGGGTCAGGAAGGAGAAGCGGAACCTTCGTGCTAGGTGGTAATTGGTGTAGCTGACCTGGGCTGCTCGGGGGAGTAGCCCAGGTCGGCCTCTGTACGGCGGCACCACGTACACTGGGTGGGCGAATACATTGGGACACTAACCACGAAAGGTCAAAAGAGTTTACCGTGGGCGAGTTCATTTACACCATGAAGAACGTGCGCAAGGCGCACGGCGACAAAGTCATTCTGGATAACGTCACGATGGCGTTTTACCCCGGCGCCAAGATCGGCGTGGTGGGGCCAAATGGTGCAGGTAAGTCTTCCATCCTGAAGATCATGGCGGGCATCGATCAGCCCTCCAACGGCGAGGCATTCCTGGATCCCGGCGCGACCGTTGGCATCCTGCTGCAGGAGCCGCCTCTGAACGAGGAAAAGACCGTTCGCCAGAACGTCGAAGAGGGCATGGGCGAGATCTTCCAGATCCGCCAGCGTTACGAAGAAATCGCCGAAGAAATGGCCACCAACTACACCGACGAGTTGATGGAAGAGATGACGAATCTGCAGGAGCAGATCGATGCGGCGGATGCCTGGGAGCTGGATTCCAAGATCGAGCAGGCTATGGACGCACTGCGCTGCCCACCGGCGGACGCTCCCGTGACCAACCTCTCCGGTGGTGAGCGCCGCCGCGTGGCTCTGGCCAAGCTGCTGCTGTCCGAGCCGGACCTGCTACTGCTGGACGAGCCCACTAACCACCTGGATGCCGAGTCCGTGCTGTGGCTGGAGCAGCACCTGAAGGACTACAAGGGTGCCGTCCTGGCCGTGACCCACGACCGCTACTTCCTGGACCACGTTGCTGGCTGGATCTGTGAGGTCGACCGCGGCAAGCTGTACCCCTACGAGGGCAACTACTCCACCTACCTGGAGACCAAGGCCAAGCGCCTGGAGGTTGCAGGTAAGAAGGATGCGAAGTTGCAGAAGCGCCTGAAGGAAGAGCTGCAGTGGGTGCGCTCGGGTGCTAAGGCTCGTCAGGCGAAGAACAAGGCTCGCCTGCAGCGCTACGAGGAGATGGCTGCGGAGGCCGAGCAGTACAAGAAGTTGGACTTCGAGGAGATTCAGATTCCAACCCCGCCGCGCCTGGGTAACCAGGTTGTCGAGGTCACGAACCTGAACAAGGGATTCGACGGCCGCACCTTGATTAAGGACCTGTCGTTCACTCTGCCGCGCAACGGCATCGTGGGTGTTATTGGTCCGAACGGTGTGGGTAAGACCACCCTGTTCAAGACGATCGTCGGCCTGGAGCAGCCGGACTCCGGCGAGGTCAAGGTCGGCTCCACCGTGCAGCTGAGCTACGTGGATCAGAACCGCGAGAACATCGACCCGGAGGAGACCGTTTGGGAGGTTGTTTCCGACGGTCTGGATTACATCCACGTCGGCCAGAACGAAATGCCTTCCCGCGCGTACCTGTCCGCGTTCGGCTTCAAGGGTCCGGACCAGCAGAAGCCTTCCAAGGTACTTTCCGGCGGTGAGCGTAACCGCCTGAACCTGGCCCTGACGCTGAAGCAGGGCGGCAACCTGATCCTGCTGGATGAGCCTACTAACGACCTGGACGTGGAAACCCTGTCTTCCCTGGAGAATGCTCTGCAGCAGTTCCCGGGTTGCGCGGTGGTCATTTCGCACGACCGCTGGTTCCTGGACCGCACCTGCACCCACATCCTGGCTTGGGAGGGCAATGTTGCTGAAGGCCAGTGGTACTGGTTCGAGGGCAACTTCGAGGACTACGAGAAGAACAAGGTCGATCGCCTCGGCCCGGAGGCTGCACGTCCGCACCGCGTGACGCACCGTAAGCTGACCCGCTAGTCGGACAGCACGCTAAAGCAGCTCGGCGGCGCAGGCTAACCAATAGGCCTGCGCCGCGTTTCTCGTTTAAAGTTTCTCGTTTAAAACCGTGTAACTGCGTGAACCCGTGTGAAGGGTGTGGCAGTATTGGTTCACGAAACAAAAGTTATACGTGAGGTTTTAAGCGAGGTTTACAACGCAATGCCCTTCATCGAGCACGAACCCACCGGAACTCGCTGGCACACCTGCCACCGCGAGCTCCGGTGGTCTGACTTCGACCAGTACCAACACGTCAACAACGCGAAGTACCTGGAATTTGGCCAGGATGCGCGGATGGTCTTCCTCAAAGACGTGCTGATGGAAATGGACATCGCGGTTCCTCCAATGTTCGCGCGCCACACCACGATCGACTACCCGCACCCTTTGTCCCCAGGGGAGTCGGAAGTGGCCGTGGCTTCTTACTTCATTGGTGTGGGGCGCAAGTCCTGCACGATGCGCCAGGTGGTGCAGGATTCTGTCGGACGGGTGACCTGCACCATCGATGCCGTCATGGTGGGCATCGACGTGATGACGGGCAAGTCCCGCGAGTGGAGCGATCAGGACATCAGCAACATCAACCAATTCCTCATCCCGAAGGACCACGAGGTGGTCACCGACCGCGCCACCACCGCCGCGCGCTTCTAGTCCGTACCGGAAAACTCGCGCGCATTCAGCCCGGTGCTGACTCGCTGACCCGCACGCGCCCAGCCCGCTCGAACATCAGTCTTGGGGAGGGCTAAGGTGGGGGAACTATGGGCGTCACAATAGATCTACAGGGAACAGTTGATTCGCGATCCGCTACCGCAGCGGTGAGCGCCATGCGGCGTGCGGGGGCGGTGATGAAGCGCGCGCTGGTGATGGATCCGGGTGCGCTGGTGCGCTTGAATCCTGTGGGGGAGCGGTCGACGGATCTTTTTATATCGACGCCACTAGGCTGCGTAGCTTCCGTGCGCATACCCGGGCAAGTAGGCGGCGCGGGTAGCACTGGCGGGGCTGCCAGCGCTGGTACGGTGGCATACGCCAGCGACGCACTGGGTGCGATCGTTGCATTCGAACCTGGCCAGCAGGCCCTCGACCTCGGCGCAGACATGGATCTGATGTGGGTCGGCTCACTGCCACCGCAGCAGGGGTTCGAGCTAATAGACACTGTGCCGGGCGACGTGGTGCGCCGCCTGCACGCGGACATGGCCACGGAGAACGAGGCGAACTCCGGGCCGATGGGGATCGCACGTAGCCTGCTGGAACAGCAGGTGTTGACGGTACAGCGCACGGACGGCGCCGATGGCAGTGCGGAGGGCAATGACGCCACCGCCTCCGTTGCCCTGGAGGGGCGAACCATCGCGGCACTTGGTGGCCTGCGGTTGGTTCCAGAGCCGGGGGAGAAGCTGCGGGATTACGACTATGTGCGCGTGAGCGCCAGTGGGAGTTGGATCCGCATTGACGCACTGGTGGGAAGCGTATTTGCGCCACGACCCGGTGGGCTGGCTCGGGTGCCCGGGCCACGCTAGAGGTTTGGGGAGCCTCTGCGTGTGCGCGCTGCGAGTGGATTAAGCGCCGGTGTAAATGTCGTAGCCCAATTTGACGCTCATAACTACGACGATAACTAGCAGCGCAATGCGGACGAAGCCCGTTCCCTTGGATAGCACAAGACGTGCTCCGACTTGTGCTCCGGCTACGTTAAAGGCCGCCAAGGCTAGGCCGAAGAGCCAGATCACGTGGCCGCCGATGGCGAATACGGTAAGGGCGCCCAAGTTGGTGGCGATGTTGATGATCTTTGCTAGGACGGCAGACTCCACGAAGGACTTGCTGAGAAGTGCCGTGAACGCGATGATCAGGAACGTGCCTGTGCCCGGTCCGAAGAAACCGTCGTAGGTGGCGATAATTCCGACTGCGAAGAGTCCGACGAGCCAGCGGTGGCGGTTCTGTGCCGATGCATGTTGAGGTTTACCGAAGCCGGGGTTGAAGGCAACATAGGTTCCGACTGCCAGCAGAAGGAAGATCACCAGAGGCCTTAGAGCCTCGGAGCTCAGCATCGATACCAAGAGCGCACCCGACGCCGCACAGGCGAAAGCGAGCGGTACCCCAAACGCCACCAGTTTGCGGTCGATTTTCTGGCGAATATCGGATGCCCGCAGCATGCGGGCGGCGGCAGATGAAGTTCCGAAAACGGCCGCAAGTTTGTTCGTTGCCATTGCTACGGCTTCGGGTGTCGCTGGTGCGACGATCAGAATCAGGGGAATGAGGATCAGTCCGCCTCCGCCGACGATGGCATCGATCGTCCCTGCAACGAAGGACCCCACCGCGAGGATCGAAAATGTTTCGGCGGAAAGCTCGGCTAGCATCCTTAGATTTCGTCAGGGGTATTCACCAGCATGTGCGCGACTCTTTTCATGTGATCCCACATTGCCGCCCGGTGCTCATCTGGCAGTTGTTCGCGGTCGATGGTGGCCAAGGCGTTGCCCATGAGCTCCAGCCAGCGGTCGCGGGCGGCCGTGTCGATGCGATACGGAGCGTGGCGCATTCGCAAGCGTGGGTGCCCGCGGCGGGCATTGAACTCCGCGGGGCCGCCCCAGTACTGCACCAGGAACCAGCGCAGCCGATCTTCAGCGCCCTCGAAGTCGTGTTCAGGGTACATCGGCGCGAGGATATCGTCGGTGTGAACCTGGCGATAGAACTCGTGCACGATGGCGCGGAACGTCTCCTCGCCGACAGTGTCGTAGAAGCTAGAAGTCATGCCTCAACCTTATCTGTTCTGAGATAGTGGGCGGGGCAGGTTGGGCGCAGCCACGCCCGTGTACCGGGGCACAGCCCCGGCGGTTATTTTCCAGCTGCGTCGAAGGTGCGGGCGGCCTTGGCGCGGGCCACCCGGTCGCGTCCCTCGGAAAGCACGCGGCGGAGACCACTCGGGGTGCCCTCGGCCTGCACGAGTTCGGCAATGGCGGCATCCGTGGATTCGCTGTGATCCCAGGTGGGGTAGATGCCCTCCAGGGTGCGCAGCGCCATCTCGGAATTTAGGGACTTCCACCACTCCACGGCGTGGGTGGCGTAGTCGTCGCTGAACTGCTGCAACAGGTCTGCGTGGCCGACGTGCACCAGGCCGGCGTTGCGGTGGCGCAGGCTCAGGTTGCTCTGCTGTGGAGCCTCCACGGTCAGAGCACGCCAGACCTGCTGTTTGGTCTGCTCGTCCGGTACGGAGGAGCGTGCTTGCAGCGCCAGCGCCGCGCCACTGGAGGACTTGTCTTGGGCTTCCTCGGCGGCGATGCGTGCCTCCACCTGCTCGGCGGTCTCACCGGTGGCGCGCGCCGCGGCGGTCAGCGCAATGATGATCGCCCACCGCAGGTCCTGATCCACGTCCAGGCCCGGGATTGGCGCGGCAGATGCACTTGCCGTGCGGGCTGCTCCGGACGCACTCGACTCGCCCTCGCCATCCAGCAGAGCGCGCAGCACCTCCGCCGATTCTGCGGAGTGCACGCAGGCCACGAACGCGCGGACAAACGCCAGTTGTGCCGGGCCTGCGGTCTTGCGCGCTGCCGCCAGGAAGGCTCCGCGCAGCTGCGCCCAGCCCTCGTCCGCCCAATCCGGGTCGGCGTAGTTTGCAGCTGCCGTGCGGGCCTGAGCCAGAATCTGCTCCAGCACGGCCAGCTCGGTTTCCTCAGCAGCGCCACCGGCAACCAGCCCGATGAAGTCGCGTGCCCGCATCTGCGCATTGCGCGTCATCTGCCACGCCGCGGACCACACCAGGGCACGCGCCATTGGGTCTGTAATGCGCACGATGTTCGGCTTGCTGGCTCCATCACCGTCACTATCACCGCCGCCGATCGCGGTTGCCAGGGAGCCCTCGTCCAACGCCATGTTTCCGTAGGCCAGATCATCGTCGTTGACCAGCACCAGATCGCCAGCGGGCAGGCCTACCAGCTCCGGCACCTCGGTGCGCTCACCGGAGATATCTAGCTCCACGCGCTGGGTGCGCTGCAGTGCGCCGGCCTTACCGTCCCCGCCGTCAAAGCTGTACACGCCCACGGCAATGCGGTGAGTGCGAGTCTCACCCGCGCCGGGCTGTGCGCCGGATTGTTCCACGGCAAATGAGGTGTAAGCGCCGTCAACCACCTCGAAAACTGGAGTGAGCGTATTGATGCCCGTCGTGCGCAGCCACTGATTCGACCAGTCCGACAGGTCGCGGCCGGAGGCTTTCTCCAGCGCCCCCAGCAGGTCCGCGAACGTCGCATTACCCCAGGCGTGAGCGGCAAAGTGCGCGCGGATGCCCGCGAAGAATTCCTCTAGCCCCACGTAGGCCGCCAGCTGCTTCAACACACTTGCGCCCTTGGCGTAGGTAATGCCGTCGAAGTTGGCCTCCACGGTTTCGATATCGCCCGCATCGGAGAACACTGGGTGGGTGGAGGAGAGCTGATCCTGCGCATACGCCCACGCCTTTTCCTTGCTGTTGAACGTCACCCACGCCGTGTCGTACTTCGTTGTCCCCGCCTGGCTCATGGCTGCGGACCAGGTGGCGAAGGACTCGTTGAGCCACAGGTCGTCCCACCACTTCATCGTCACCAGATCGCCAAACCACATGTGCGCCAGCTCGTGCAGGATCGTATCCGCACGGCGCTCGAACTGGTAGTGGCTGGCTGCGGAGCGGAAGATGTACTCGTCGCGGATCGTCACCGCCCCCGCGTTCTCCATGGCACCCATGTTGTACTCCGGGCAGAAGATCTGGTCGTACTTGTAGAACGGGTAGCCGATGCCGAACTTATCCGCGTAGTAGTCGAAGCCCTGCTTGGTCACCTCAAACAGCTCGTCGGCATCCAGGTATTCCGCCAGCGACTTCCGGCAGTACAGCGCCAGCGGCACGCGCAACTCCCCACTGGTCTGCAGGTTCTTATCCTTCGCCGCCGCCGTCTCCGGGTGCTCGGTGATCGTGCCGCGCCACTCGTCGCGCACCACGTGCCACGGGCCTACGCAAAACGCAATGAGGTAGGTAGACAACAGGTAATCGACGGTGGCGCTGTGCTTATTCTTATCGACGCCCTCAGCTTCCGCCACCGCAACCTCATTGTTCGTCACCACAGTCCACTCGGCGGGCGTGGTCAGTTCTACGTCATAGGTCGCCTTAATGTCCGGCTGATCGAAGCAGGCGAAGACCCGCTTGGCATCGGCTGTTTCGAACTGGGTGTACATGTAGGCCTGGTCATCGCTGGGGTCGAAGAAGCGGTGCAGGCCCTGGCCAGTGGTGGAATACGGAATCTCCGCCTCCACCAGCACCTCGTGCTGGCCACTAGGCAGGTCGTTCAGCGGAATGCCCGTAGTGGCGTCATAAGTAAAGTCCCCGAGCTCTGCGCCATCGAGCTCCACCCGCAACAGCGAGTCTGCGCGCAGGTCCAGGAAGGTAGACCCGGCGCCGGAGGTAAACGTGATGCGGGTCAGCGAGCGAAAGTGCTTGTTCTCGGGCTGCTCGCCGCCAGAAAGGTCCAACTGGATGGTGTAGTGGACATCGCTGATGAGGCTGGCGCGGTGCTCAGCCTCGGTACGGGTTAGGTTGATGGAAGTCATGCAGACCACCCTAGTAGGTCGCCCAGACACCTCCCGGCGCGTGATGGCCCTAGATGGTTAAACGAGTGATGGCACTAGATGGTTAGAGTGGGGGACATGACTGATACCCAAAGCAATAATCAGACCCAGACCGTAACCATGTTCTTCGACGCTATCTGCCCCTTCGCCTGGGTAACCAGCCGCTGGCTGATGGAGGTGCAAGAGGTTCGCGACGTGGAGGTGAAGTTCCAGCCGATGAGCCTTGCTGTGCTGAACGAGGGGCGCGATCTGGACCCCGCCTACCGCGAGAAAATGGATGCCGCGTGGGCACCGGCGCGCGTGGCCACCGCAATCTGGCAGAAGCACCCGGAGAACCTCTCCGCCTGGTACACCGCGATGGGCACCAAAATCCACAACGAGGAGCGCGCGGATGTAAACGACCCGCACGGCTATGACGAACTGATCGCCGAGGCTTTGGAAAAGGCGGAGCTGCCCGCCGACCTGGCGAAGTACGGCCACCTGGGCGCGGACGAGGAAGGTTCTTTCGAGGCACAGCTGCGCGAGTCTCAGGACAAGGCGATTGAGCTGGTGGGCGACGAAGTTGGCACCCCGGTGGTGCAGTTGGGCGACGTGGCTTTCTTCGGTCCGGTCATCACCCGTATCCCGCGCGGAGAGGAGGCCGGCAAACTGTTTGACGCTTCCGTGACTCTGGCAGCGAACCCGCACTTCTTCGAGCTGAAGCGTTCTCGCACCGAAGCGCCCGTAGCGGAGTAGTGGCACGGCACAGCCCCGCGTGGGGCTGGGGGGGCGACCGGGGTAGACCGGCTAGACTGGCACCATGCGTATTTACCTAGGTGCAGATCATGCCGGTTTTGAAATGAAGAACGTGATTAAGGATCACTTGAACTCCAAGGACTTCGAGGTTGTGGACTGCGGTGCCCACACTTACGACGCCAACGACGACTACCCGGCTTTCTGCATTGCAGCGGCCAAGTCCGTGGTGGAGGACGAGGGCTCGCTGGGCATCGTACTCGGCGGTTCCGGCAATGGCGAGCAGATTGCCGCTAACAAGGTTCCGGGTGCACGTTGTGCGCTGGCGTGGTCCGTGGAGACCGCGAAGCTGGCTCGCGAACACAACAACGCCCAGCTGATCGGACTGGGCGGTCGTATGCACTCCGAGGAGGAGGCGTTGGCGATTGTGGATGCTTTCGTTTCCCAGCCGTGGTCCGAGGCAGAGCGCCACCAGCGCCGCATTGACATTCTGGCTGAGTACGAGCGCACGGGCGAAGCCCCTGCGCTGCCGGAGAACTAATTAGCTATCTTGCTGCAGAACTAAAACTACTTTTCCGCGGTGGTACCGGATGCGTTCCAGGTGCCATCGCGTTTTTGCTGCCACTCCTTGACAACGTTGGAGTCCCACAAGGTCAAGCCGTGGTATTTCGCCACTGGTTGAGGTGCGCGGCCGCGGCCTGCGTAGCTAGTGAAGGTGCCGCGAGCAGTGCCGGAAAACTCTGCGCACTGCGATGCAGTCCAGAGTTCCGTTCCGGTTTTTTTGTCGACGATGATTGGTTCCATAAAATATGAATTTACCGTGCGCATTTAACACTCTCAATAGGAAACGCTATGTTGCTACACCTGCATACCCCCGCAACCATGCAGGTCGATAGCTGTTTTCTGGGTCACTTTGTTAGATGGTGGGGTGCATGGTGTAACATCGCACAACGTAACGGAAGCAAGCTTCCAGTGGGAATGTCGTATAGTGGCTAATACCTCAGCCTTCCAAGCTGAAGACGCGGGTTCGATTCCCGTCATTCCCTCCACTTCTTAAGGCAGTTCCCCCTTAGGCGCGATCGGGTCGCGGCATGGGGGAGCTGCCGTTTTGTATTTCTCCGTCGGCAGCCAGTAAAGTAACGGGCGCAACGTCGCTAGAGTGGCGTGCAAGAATCGGGATATGGCGCAGTTTGGTAGCGCACTCGCTTTGGGAGCGAGGGGTCGCAGGTTCAAATCCTGTTATCCCGACATTTTTATGTTCACTGTTTTTAGTGGCGCCCCCTGTGGTGCGTCGCTTTAAATAGGTGACATGGGGGTTCGCAGTGTGGGGCGGCGAGTGTGGCGTGGCGTTAGGGAAGATGAAAACCCGACCCCCGCGTGAGGCGGTCGGCGATGGTTCTATAAAATTGAGCACCGACCGTATAAGCGCTGCGAGACGAACGACGACCGCGGTGCCAAAGAAGCTATCAATACACAGGAGTGTGCATTCGTGAAGAGCTCTGTAGAAAAGCTGAGCACCACCCGCACCAAGCTCACGATTGAGGTTCCATTCGAGGAGCTTAAGCCAGAGTTCGATAAGGCCTACGCAACCCTCGCGCAGCAGGTAAACATGCCTGGCTTCCGCAAGGGTAAAGTTCCGGCGAAGATTCTGGAGGCTCGCCTGGGCCGTGGCGTTGTTCTGGATCAGGTCATCAACGAGATGCTGCCGTCTCGCTACAGCCAGGCTGTTGAAGAAAATGACGTGAAGGCCCTCGGCCAGCCGGAGATCGAGATCGCGGAGCTGGAGGACGGCAAGCACGTCACCTTCACCGCAGAGGTAGACGTCCGTCCGGAGATCGAGGTGCCGGACTTCTCCGACATCTCCGTCGAGGTTGCGCCGCTGAAGGCCGATGACGAGGCCATCGACGAGGAGCTGAAGAACCTGCAGGCTCGTTTCGGCACCCTGAAGCCGGCCGATCGTGCAGTGGAAAAGGGCGACTTCGTTTCCATCGACCTGTCCGCCACCATCGACGGCGAGACTGTCGACGAGGCCACCACCGAGGGGCTGTCCCACGAGGTTGGTAACGACTCTCTGATCGAGGGTCTGGATGACGCTCTGATCGGCATGAAGGAGGGCGAGGAGTCCACCTTCACCTCCAAGCTGGTTGCCGGTGAGCATGCTGATGAAGAGGCTGAGGTCACCGTCAAGGTCGGATCCGTTAAGGAGCGTGAGCTGCCGGAGCTGGACGACGACTTCGCGCAGCTGGCCAGCGAGTTCGACACCCTGGACGAGCTGAAGGAGTCCCTGAAGGGCCAGGTCGAGCAGCAGCTGAAGAACACCCAGGCCGGCGAGATCCGCGACAAGGTTCTGGCCGCTGCGCTGGAGAAGACCGAGTTCGAGCTGCCCGAGGGTGTTGTTAAGGAGCAGGTCAACGCTCAGATCCAGCAGATCATCCAGCAGTTCGGTGGCGACGAGAAGGTCTTCGAATCCATGCTGGCTGCCCAGGACATGTCCCGCGAGAAGTTCGAAGAGGATGCACGCAGCTCCGCTGAGGATTCCGTGCGTACCCAGTTGTTCCTAGACGCTGTTGCGGACGAGGAGCAGCCGGAGGTTTCCCAGGAAGAGCTGATGGACCACATCGCCTTCACTGCCAACCAGTACGGCATGGATCCGAACCAGTTCATCATGCAGCTGCAGCAGGCCGGCCAGCTGGGCAGCCTGTTCGCTGACGTTCGCCGTGGCAAGGCTCTGGCACTGAACATCGCCAAGACCACCGTGAAGGACACCGACGGTGCGGACGTGGATCCGAAGGAGTACTTCGGCGACATCGACGCTGACGGCAACGAAGCGGACAAGGCGGAGGAACCGAAGAAGGCTCCGGCTAAGAAGTCCGCCAAGTCCACGGCTAAGAAGTCCGCCAAGTCCACGGCTGAGAAGGCTCCGGCCAAGAAGACCACCAAGTCCACCGCCAAGAAGTCCACCGCCAAGAAGTCGACGGCTAAGAAGTCCACCACGAAGAAGGCCACCAAGTCGACGGCTAAGAAGTCCACCGCGAAGAAGGCCACCAAGTCGACCGCTAAGAAGTCCACTGCCAAGAAGACCACCAAGAAGGCAGCGGAGAAGAAGGAAGACTAATAGTTTTCCTTCACCGCCGGGATCTCCTCGCGAGGTTCTGGCGGTTTTCTTTTATGCCCCGCTGTATCCCGCTGGAGTGCCGTGCGCTGACAGCGAACAACCCCACCAGGACACACGTTTTATCCGTGGGTGTGACTAGGCTGGGGCGCATACAAAAATGAACTTTCGTAATACTTTTGGCAAGGAGCGAAGTTGAGTTCGGAAACCCCTAACCCTAGAGACTCAGTCTACGAGCGCCTGCTGCGCGAGCGAATCATCTTCCTGGGAAGCCAGGTGGATGACGAGATCGCCAACGAGCTGTGCGCCCAGATCCTGCTGCTGTCCGCAGAGGATCCGACGCGCGACATCAGCCTGTACATCAACTCTCCCGGTGGCTCCGTCACCGCGGGCATGGCGATTTACGACACGATGAAGTATGCACCGTGCGACATCGCCACCTACGGGATGGGCCTGGCGGCGTCTATGGGTCAGTTCCTGCTGTCCGCAGGCACCAAGGGCAAGCGCTACGCTTTGCCGCACGCCCGCATCATGATGCACCAGCCTTCCGCAGGCGTTGGCGGTACCGCTGCAGACATCGCCATCCAGGCGGAGCAGTTCGCATACACCAAGCGCGAGATGGCGGAGCTGATCGCGGAGTTCACCGGCCAGACGGTTGAGCAGATCACCAAGGATTCCGACCGCGACCGTTGGTTCACGGCCGAGCAGGCCAAGGAGTACGGCTTCGTCGACCACGTCATCACCTCTGCAAAGGAGAGCTAAGACATGTCAGAGATGCAGATGCCAGAAATGCGGTACATCCTGCCGTCGTTCGTGGAGCACTCCAGCTACGGCGCGAAGGAATCCAACCCCTACAACAAGCTGTTCGAGGAGCGCATCATCTTCCTGGGTACCCAGGTGGACGATGCTTCCGCCAACGACATCATGGCGCAGCTGCTGGTGCTGGAGGGTCTGGATCCGGACCGAGACATCACGATGTACATCAACTCTCCCGGCGGTTCCTTCACCAGTCTGATGGCCATTTACGACACGATGCAGTACGTTCGCCCGGACGTGCAGACTGTCTGCTTGGGCCAGGCCGCTAGCGCAGCCGCCGTGCTGCTGGCTGCGGGTACGCCGGGTAAGCGTGCTGCGCTGCCGAACGCTCGCGTGCTGATCCACCAGCCCGCCACCGGCGGAGTGCAGGGGCAGGTTTCCGACCTGGAGATCCAGGCCAAGGAGATCGAGCGTATGCGCAAGCTGATGGAAGAGACGCTGGCTCGCCACACGGGAAAGACCGCTGAGCAGGTGCGCATCGATACCGACCGCGACAAGATCCTGACGGCCGAGGAGGCCAAGGCGTACGGCATCGTCGACCAGGTCTTCGACTACCGCAAGCTGTCGGCTCAGAAGTAGCGCTATAGTCGCTCTGCGCCCCACCCCACGTGCGGATTCCGAAGTAATAGTTCTGAATCCATACACGTGGGTTAACTCTGTATTAAGCCTTCCGTTCTAGCTTTTTCTGTGTGGATAGACAGAAAAAATTCAACCGTCGCACAGTTCTCGGGGGTCTTCTCGGCACCGCTGCCGGCGCCGCGGGGCTTAAGGCTAGTTCCCGTGCTGCAGCCCAGGCGCAAGTGGGATCCGCCACAGGTTCTCTGGGGCCGCTGGGTTACACCGGCTCCCTACAGGGAAAAGATCAATACCTCGGAGCTACCCCGTTGCCAGAGCAGGTGGTCACCGACGGAACCGTACCGGTTGACGACTACCCAGGCTGCACACCCTGGCCGTTCATTCACGGTGTCTCCTCCGGAGACCCACTGCAGGACCGTGTGATCATCTGGACCCGCATCACTATCGACGAGCGCGACCCGAACGGCGCACCGGGTGCAAATCCGGAAGGCGCTGAGCCAGAGGTCGCCTGGACTGTTGCGCGGAACCCGGATCTGACGGACGTGGTGGCGTCTGGAACCCAAAAGGCAATCGCAGAGCACGACTGGACCATCAAGGTTGACGTCACCGGGCTCGACGCAGAAACGACCTACTACTACCAGTTCAGCCACGATGGTAAGAACTCCATCGTCGGGCGTACCCGCACCGCGACCAAGCCCGGCTCTGCCGAAGCTCGCCTAGCCGTGATGAGCTGCACCAGTTACTGGTCCTCCCACTGGACGGGACTGCAGCTGCTGGCGGACCGGAACGACGTGGACCTGGTGGTGCATCTCGGCGACTATTTGTACGACTTCATCGACGGCAATGAGGCCGTGCGCTCCCGTGCGCCGCTCAGCCACCTCACTCACCCCGACAACCGCGATTGGAAGAACCTCGATGAGGTAAGGCGCCGCTACGCGCTTTACCGTTCGGATCCACAGTTCGTCGCCGCGCACCAGCAGCATCCCTGGATGATCGTGTGGGACAACCACGACGTGGATCCGAACTATGGCAACGAGCTCGAGGTCCCCGAAATCCCTATCGAAGAGACGATCACGCTCGAAGACACTTGCCGGGCATTCTGGGAATGGACCCCTTCCCGTCCAGTGAAGGCCGACGGTAGCGGGGAATTTCTGCTGGTAGACGACGGCAGCTACCCGGTGCCCGAAGACGTTACACTGTGCTACCGCAACTTGGACTACGGAGACCTGCTATCGATCTCTGCAATCGACGCGCAGCTGGGGCTGCCGCGGTACGAGCGGGAACTGGACAACACCCACCTAGATCACATCAAGCCCGGTGCGCCAACGCTATTGGGTAAGACCCAGTTCGACTGGCTATCGGAATCCCTGCGGGATGCGGAAGACCGCGGGGTGCTGTGGAAGGTTATTGCCAACCAGGCGTGGTTCTCTCCGATGGATACGCCCGACATCGTGGAGGGATCCACGGGGGCCACCAAGGCGAAGTTCGGGCTGAGTCGGTGGTCTAAGTACCCGGAGGAAAAGAAGGCGATTGTTGAACTGCTACGCCTCGACGTCCCGAACTCCGTGATGGTCTCCGGCGATGCCCACGGCAACCTCGGCTCAGACATTCTTTCTGCCTCCACGCCGTTTAACCCGTACTATCCTGGCCCCGCAGGTAACAACCGTCGTTCCGGCGCCCAGCAAGGTAACCGCAATGCGGGCGCGGTGCGCACGGCCACCGGCAACAGTGCGCGGAAAAACGCCCGCAAGTACTCCGCCGGTGTGGAGTTTGCGCCCAGCTCTATGGGGCGTGGTGGGGCAGACGACGCTATTGCGGGGGCTCTACCGGTCGGGTCGGCAACAGTCATTACAGCGACCCGCGCTGCGGAACAGGCTTTGCTGAACCTGAACCCGTCCGCACAGTTCATGGAGTGGGCCGATCACGGCTACGGCATTGTGCACTTGACTCGCGATTCCGCGATCTTCGAGTTCTGGTGGCAGGACAAGTTCAACCCGCGGGCACGCGATGTGCTGGGGCACCAAATGATTGCCTGGGCGCGGGAAGATAGATCTACCCACCCGCCGCGCTACCGCCAGCAGATCGATGCGGTTACGCTGCACGGTTTGCCCGTCGAACCCACCCGCGGTACACGTCAGTCTGCACCGGCTCCGGCCGCCGAGTTCGTGGAGATGCCACCGAAGTTGGGGCAGCGGTAGTGGGGCAGCGGTAGGGGACTCGCGGGGCGTGATGTTTCGCGGGGAATTCGGCGTGGCGCGGTAGAATCGTAGGCCTATGAGGGTGCTAATCTAGCTGTCCCGCAAGTTACCCGACCCAAGAAAGCCTGATTTCCCGCATGCCTGAAAGCGCAGAGCTCCTGAAGTGCTCCTTCTGTGGAAAGAGCCAGAAGCAGGTCCGCAAGCTGATTGCCGGCCCTGGTGTTTACATTTGCGACGAATGCATCGAGCTTTGTAACGAGATCATCGAAGAGGAACTGCTGGCCGTCGATCCCGCCGAGGGGTCGGCGAAGCTGCCGAAACCCGCTGCCATCGCGGAGTTCCTGGATAACTACGTGATCGGCCAGGACGAGGCTAAGCGCACCTTGGCTGTTGCGGTATACAACCACTACAAGCGCATCCAGGTTGAGGAATCGAACGCCGCGGCTCGTCGCTCGGACGACGAAGTAGAGCTGGCGAAATCCAACATTCTTATGCTCGGCCCGACGGGTTCGGGTAAGACGTATCTGGCCCAGTCCCTCGCCCGCATGCTCGATGTGCCTTTTGCTATTGCGGACGCCACCAGTTTGACCGAAGCCGGCTATGTCGGTGAGGACGTAGAAAACATTCTGCTGAAGCTCTTGCAGGCAGCCGACTTCGATGTGGCCAAGGCGCAGCGCGGCATTATCTACGTGGACGAGGTAGACAAGATCTCCCGCAAATCCGAGAACCCGTCTATCACCCGCGACGTTTCCGGTGAAGGCGTGCAGCAGGCTCTGCTGAAGATCCTGGAAGGCACCGTCGCTGCTGTGCCGCCGCAGGGTGGCCGCAAGCACCCGAACCAGGAGTTCATCCAGTTCGACACGAAGAACGTGCTGTTCATCGTGGCCGGTGCGTTCTCTGGGCTGGAAAAGGTCATCTCCGAGCGCCGCGGCAAGAAGGGGCTGGGCTTCGGTGCGGAGATCAGCGCGAAGTCCGAGGAAGATCCGAACCCGTTCCAGTTCGTGGAGCCAGAGGACTTGGTGAAGTTCGGCCTTATCCCAGAGCTGATCGGCCGCTTGCCCGTGCTGACCCACGTCGGGCACCTGGACGAGGAAGCCCTCGTGCGCGTGCTGACCGAGCCGAAGAACTCTTTGGTGCGCCAGTACCAGCGTCTGTTTGAGATGGACGGCGTGCGCCTGACTTTCGAGGATGAGGCACTGCAAGAGATCGCCCAGAAGGCTCTGGCGCGCGAGACGGGTGCCCGTGGCTTGCGTTCCATCATGGAGACCCTGCTCCTGCCGACCATGTTCGCCATCCCGGAAGATGAGGAAACCGGCGAGGTCATCATCACCGGCGCATGTGCGCGCGGTGAGGCGGAACCTACCCGGCTGACTCACGAAGAGGTAGCCAAGCGGGATAAGAAGAGCGCCTAGTCGTGGTAGAGGTCCGATGAGGCCGAGGGGGTGCCTTCGTCCCCACCCTCTTCGATATGCGAATCGCTGTAGAGCGACGCGGCGACTGAGGAACCAATCACCGAAGAGTGCGAAGCATGCGTGTATGAAGCACCCTGCTTGGTCGGCATCGTGGTGGTGAGGAAAGCAATGACTGCATCGCAGGTTAGATCGCGCAAGCCGGCTTCGTTGTAGGGGTCGGCGGAATCCATGCCGTACAGGGCGTGGAACGTAGCACCCTGGGTGACGGCGAAAGAACACAGCGAGGTAATCAGCGCGTACGTATCCTCGGCGGACACGCCACTGCGGAACGCCCCGATGTCATGGCCGCGCATGAGTACACGATCCAAGTGCAACACGACCGGCGAATCCTCCAGCACTCCCACGCGGTGCACAAGCTCCGGATCGCCCAAAATGTTTTCCGCCACGATGAGGCGCACGGCATCCGGGTGGGTTGCAAAGCGGGTAAAAGTGGCTGCGACGAGGCGGCGCATGTCGCGCACTGGAGAGCAGTCGAGCTCTGGGTTGTCGTAGCCATGCACCGGCACCGGCCAGATGGAGGAGTGTGCGTAGCGCAGCGCTTCTTCGAAGAGTCGCTGTGGGGAATCCAGCAGCAGGCAGTCGTGGGGCAGACGCGCGGCCTGGGCGATTGCGGCTAAGTGTTCGGGTGTATAGGCAGCCCCGACTCGCGTGGCAATGGTCACGGCGGTATTCATCGCCTGGATGTACTGCTGTTCGCTGAGGCTGTACCAGGCCGCTGAAGCGGGAAGGTGGGGCTTGTTCTGCACCAATTCAGTTTATCTATGGAGCAGCTTCGCCTGCAGCGATGTGCAGTTATCGCTGCCACGTGCGGGGGTGGCGGGGAGCGCGGAAGTGCGAGCCATGCAGGCTGTCGGGCGGGTTATTACAGTGGGGAGAGGATCTAAGAAATCTTTCGCACATACTCTGTTTATCTGTTTTAAGGAGCCCCGCGTGACCACCAACAACCAGAATGCCGTTACCGTCACCGTTACGGGTGCGGGCGGCCAGATTGGCTACTCCCTGCTGTTTCGCATTGCCAAGGGCGAGGTGTTCGGCGACCGCGTGGTCAATCTGCGCCTGCTGGAAACCGAGCAAGGCGTGCAGGCTGCCCGTGGCGTGGCTCTGGAGCTGGCCGACTGCGCCTACCCGTTGTTGGGCGAGGTCACCATCACCACCGACATCAACGAGGGCTTCGAGGGCACCAACGCGGCCTTTCTGGTGGGCGCTAAGCCGCGCCAAAAGGGCGAGGAGCGCGCTGACCTGCTGGCCGCCAACGGCAAGATCTTCGGCCCACAGGGCAAGGCCATCGCGGAGCACGCCGCCGACGATGTGCGCGTGATTGTGGTGGGCAACCCGGCTAACACCAACGCCGCCATCGTGGCTGCGCATGCAGAGGGGCTGGATCCGCGCCGCGTTACTGCCTTGACCCGCCTGGATCACAACCGTGGTCTGGCGCAAGTGGCAGAGAAGCTGGGCGTGGCCGTGCGCGACCTGAAGAACATGACCGTGTGGGGCAACCACTCCGCCTCCCAGTTCCCGGACGTGGCTGAGCTGACCCTGAACGGTGAGAAGGTCGCGGATAAGTTGGACGAAGCCTGGGTGAATGAGGAGTTCATTCCGCGCGTAGCCAAGCGCGGCGCGGAGATCATCGAGGTGCGCGGGCGCTCCTCCGCGGCCTCTGCAGCCAATGGTGCGCTGGACCACATGCGTGACTGGGTCAATGGCACCGCCGAGGGCGACTGGGTTTCCGTCGCTCTGCCGTCCGACGGCTCCTACGGTATTCCAGAGGGCCTGGTGTTCTCCTTCCCTTGCCGCTCCGTTAATGGTGAGTGGGAGATCGTACAGGGTCTGGAAATCAGCCCGGCACAGCAGGAGCGCATCGACGCGAACGTCAAGGAGCTGCAGGAAGAAAAGGCTGCCGTCGAGGCTGCTGGCCTGTTGTAGGCCGGGGTTGTACGCCCTGTCCGGGGCGTCTACTAGACTGGGCAAGCGTGAGTGACTCCAGTTCTAAGGCAAATGGCTCTAACCAGATTGGTGCCGACCGCTCGGCACAGCTCCCCGCGGCATGGGATCCCGCCGCAGTAGAGGAAAACCTCTACCAGGGGTGGGTCGATTCCGGCTACTTCAAGGCTGATCCGTCCAGCGACAAGCCGCCCTTCAGCATCGTGTTGCCGCCGCCGAACGTGACCGGCCAGTTGCACATGGGCCACGCGCTGGACCATACGCTGATGGATGCGATGGCTCGCCGCAAGCGTATGCAGGGCTTTGAAGTGCTGTGGCTGCCTGGTTCCGACCACGCAGGTATCGCCACGCAGACGAAGGTTGAAGCCAGCCTGAAGGAAACTGAGGGCAAGGATCGCTTCGACTACGGCCGCGAGGCCTTCATCGACAAGGTCTGGGAGTGGAAGGAACAGTACGGTGGCGTGATCCAGCGCCAGATGCGTGCTATCGGCGACTCGGTGGATTGGTCCCGCGAGCGATTCACGCTCGATGATGGCCTGTCCCGCGCCGTGCAGACCATGTTCAAGGAGCTTTTTGACGCCGGATTGATCTACCGGGCGAATCGCATGGTGAACTGGTCTCCGGTACTGCAGACTGCAATCTCTGATATCGAGGTGGTGTACTCCGATGACGAGGGCGAGCTGGTGAGCATCCGCTACGGCTCGCTGGACGATTCCGAGCCACACGTGATTGTGGCGACCACGCGAGTGGAGACGATGCTGGGTGATGTGGCAGTGGCCGTGCATCCAGAGGATGAGCGCTATGCGGATCTGGTGGGCAAGACGTTGCCGCACCCGTTCCTGTCGGATCGTCAGATGGTCGTTGTGGCCGACGACTACGTGGATCCGGAGTTCGGCACCGGTGCAGTAAAGATCACCCCGGCGCACGACCCGAATGACTTTGCGATGGGGCAGCGCCACGATCTGCCGATGCCGGTGATCATGGACGAGACCGGTCACATCGCGGATACTGGCACCGAGTTCGACGGCATGGAGCGCTACGAGGCGCGCGAGAAGATTCGCCTAGCGCTGGAGGAACAGGGCCGCATCGTGGCCCGCAAGTTCCCCTATGTGCACAGCGTGGGCCACTCCGAGCGCTCCAAGGAAGCCGTGGAGCCACGACTATCCGAGCAGTGGTTCGTCAAGGTGGAAGAGCTGGCGAAGATGTCCGGCGAGGCGATCCGTTCCGGAGACTCGGTGATTCACCCGGCTTCCCAGGAGCCGCGCTGGTTCGACTGGGTGGACGACATGCACGACTGGTGCATCTCCCGCCAGCTGTGGTGGGGCCACCGCATTCCGATCTGGTACGGCCCGAACGGCGAGATCGTGTGCTGTGGCCCGGATGATGAGGCCCCGACGGGCGAGGGCTGGCGCCAGGACGAGGACGTGCTGGACACCTGGTTCAGCTCCGCCCTGTGGCCGTTTTCTACGATGGGCTGGCCGGATAGCACCCCGGAGTTGGAGAAGTTCTATCCCACCAGCGTTTTGGTGACCGGCTACGACATTCTGTTCTTCTGGGTCGCCCGCATGATGATGTTCGCTACCTTCGCTTCCAAGCACACCAACGATGTGCTCGGAGAGGGAAAGGACGGGCGCCCGCAGATCCCGTTCGAGGACATCTTCCTGCACGGTCTGGTGCGCGATGAGCACGGCCGCAAGATGTCTAAATCCCTGGGCAATGGTATCGACCCGATGGACTGGGTGCGCGACTACGGCGCAGACGCGCTGCGCTTCACCCTGGCCCGCGGCGCAAACCCGGGCTCCGACCTGCCGGTGGGTGAGGATGCTGCGCAGTCCTCCCGTAACTTCGCCACCAAGCTGTACAACGCCACCAAGTTCGCACTCATGAACGGTGCGCACGTCGGCGAGCTGCCTGCCCGCGAGACGCTGACGGACGCAGACCGCTGGATCCTGGACCGCCTGGAGGAAGTCCGTCAGCTGGTGGACGACGCACTGAACCGCTACGAGTTCTCTCTGGCCAACGAAAACCTGTACCGCTTCGCCTGGGGTGAGTTCTGCGACTGGTACCTGGAGATCGCGAAGGTGCAGATCCCACGCGATTGGGAAGCTGCCACCGAAGAGCAGGTACAGCGAGGCATTAGCACCCAGATCGTGCTGGGCCGCGTGCTGGATGCGGTGCTGCGCCTACTGCACCCCGCCATGCCTTTTGTGACCGAAACGCTGTGGAAGGCGCTGACCGATGGGGAAGAGGGCTACTCCGAATCCCTGGTCACTGCCGACTGGCCGACCGCCGATCTGACCAACGGTGGGGCGGAAACGGACGCCGACGCTGTGCGCCGCATGGCGGACGTGGACAAGCTGGTTACCGAGCTGCGCCGCTTCCGTAGCGACCAGGGGGTGAAGCCCTCGCAGAAGGTGCCTGCGGCTCTGGACTTCGCCGCCGCTGACCTGGCCAACTTCGAGGGTGCCGTGCGCTCCCTGGTGCGTCTGGAGACCCCGGAAGATGGTTTCGCCGAGACGGCCTCTATTGAGGTGCGGCTGTCCCAGGCCACCATCGCCGTGCAACTGGATACCTCCGGCACTGTCGACGTGGCCGCGGAGCGCAAGCGCCTGGAAAAGGACCTCGCGGCCGCGCAGAAGGAACTGGATAACGCAGCGAAGAAGCTGGGCAATGAAAACTTCCTGGCCAAGGCGCCGGAGAAGGTTGTCGAAGGCATCCGCGAGCGCCAGCGCGTGGCGCAGGAAGAATTCGATCGCATCACCACCCGACTGGAAGGCCTGCCGCAGGCATGACCGACGACGAGATCACCGAGGGCAAGCTCGGGGATGACTACCCGGGAGAGGTCACACTCGACGATGCAGGTCTAGCCCTGCCTATCGACGGTGTGGGGGCGGATGAGGCCGAGGTGGCGTCGCCACAGAAAAGACCCATCACGCCCGACGACCTGACCGCGTTGGCTGAGGTCGATGCGGAGCTGAACCAGAGGTGGCCGGAGACCAAGATCGACCCGACGCTGGAGCGCGTGGAGATGCTGATGGATCTGCTCGGCCACCCAGAACGAGCGTTCCCGGTGATCCACGTAGCGGGCACCAACGGCAAGACCTCCGTAGTGCGGATGATCGAGGCGCTGATGCGCGCGTTCCACCGCCGTACCGGGCGGACAACCAGCCCGCACCTGCAGATCGTTACCGAACGCATTGCCATCGACGGACAGCCGCTACATCCGCGCGATTACGTGGACACCTGGCGCGACATCCAGCCAATGGTGGAGATGGTGGATGCGAAGAGCGAGGCCGAGGGTGGGCCGCAGATGAGCAAGTTCGAGGTGCTGGTGGCCATGGCCTATGCGGCCTTTGCCGATGCGCCGGTGGACGTTGCCGTGGTGGAGACGGGCATGGGCGGTCGCTGGGATGCGACGAACGTGGTGAACTCCGACGTAGCCGTAATCACGCCGATTGGATTGGACCATACGGACTATCTGGGCGACACACTGGAGGAAATCGCAGGCGAAAAGGCGGGCATCATCAAGGCCCGCTGGGATGCCGACGACCTGCTGACCCCACCCGATAACGTGACTATCGTTGCCGAGCAGGATCCCGCGGCGATGCGTGTGGTGCTGGAAGAAGCCGTGTCGAAAGATTCTGCCGTCGCCCGCGCGGGGAGCGAGTTCGGTGTGGTCTCCAGCCAGATTGCCGTCGGCGGGCAGACCGTGACTATCCGCGGGTTGTCCGGGGAATACGAGGACATCTTCCTGCCGCTATCCGGCGAGCACCAGGCGCGCAACGCCGCCGTCGCACTGGCCGCGGTGGAGGCGTTCTTCGGCGCCGGGGCAGAGCGCCAGCTGGATGTGGACACAGTGCGGGAGGGTTTCGCCACTGTCGCCTCGCCCGGTCGCCTGGAACGTGTGCGCTCTACCCCGAGCGTGTTTATTGATGCCTCGCATAATCCCCACGGTGCGAAAGCCCTGGCTGCGGCCATCGACCGCGACTTCGAGTTCCGCAGGTTGGTCGGCGTGGTCGGCGTACTGGGGGACAAGGATGCCCGCGGAATCCTGGCCGCCCTGGAGCCGGTGATGGACGAAGTCGTGGTGACGGAGGTGAACTCTCCGCGTGCTCTGCCCGTGGACGTGCTGGCCGAGTACGCCCGAGATGCATTCGGCGAGGAGCGCGTGCACGTGGCTACTAACCTGCCCGGTGCCGTGGAGATCGCCACCCAGTTGGCAGAAGATGACGAGGACGGTGTGCTGTCCGGCGCGGGCGTGCTAATTACCGGTTCGGTCGTGACGGCCGGCGAAGCCCGCACGTTGTTCGGTAAGGAACCGTCATAGAGGCCAACGCTGGCGCTTACGCCTGCGCCGAAAACATTTCTAACCGGAAGATCTAACAAGGAGCTGCATAATCGTGGCACAGAACCCGCACACCCGCAGTCAGGCTGGCGAGGGGCGTGAGCAGGCCGAATACGGCCCACTGGGCCCGGGGCAGGCCCCGGCGAACGATCCGCTGAAGGGCCTGCGTGGAGTGATGGCCGGAACGCACATCATGGAAGCCATCGTGATCCTGCTGGTGCTCACAGTCATTACCCGTGTGGATGCCGGTGCATCCGCCACGACCTTCAACATGGCCTACGTCATTGGCCTGGGCGGAGCCATGATTGTCGCGGCATTCCTGCAGAGTTTGAAGTGGGCCGACTGGCTGAACATTGCCTTGCAGGTGCTGGCTGTCGCAGGCTTCATCGTCCACCCGGCGATGGGGGCCATGGGCGTGATCTTCGCGCTGTGTTGGTGGTACATCTATCACTTGCGCTCGAACCTGGTGCGCCGTATGCAGCGTGGTCTGTTGCCTTCGCAGCACCTCGATGAAGAAGGGAACGTGCGTCGCCCGGCTACCCCCGCTGACTAGTCTTCATGACGCCACATTTGCACCGCCTTTAACACCAGTAACATTCAACTGGGAATACCCTTAAGTGGGGGTAAGTCTCCCGCTACCCCCGAATGTGGTTTACTATCCGGTGCATGACGTTAACGCGCCGTGCATTCTTCCGTTCTTCCACCGCCCTGGGGGCCGCCGTTGGAGGTTCCCTCCTCTTTGCCAACCGCAACAATATGGGGGTCTTCTCCTCCGCTGACGACGCACTCCCTGGTGAAGATCCCGCCGGAGCTGCCGGCGCACCGACCCCTGCCGAGCAAGAGGGCTTCACCGGAACGGGAATCGGCGTCAACCAAAAGGGCGAGCTACCCGGAGGCACCGGGTACCTCACGATCACCTTTGCGCCCGCGGCAGGTGAGGGTGCGCAGGCGACCTTGCGCTTCGAGTCTGCAGCTGGCCACACCGAAGACCGAGTGGTCCACCCAGAGGCGCACGACCGTGAGGGCGACGATTCCGCGCTGAAGTCCGAGCCCGTAGAGCTGCCCGAGGGTGCCACTGCCGTGTGGCTGCCCGGCGAGGTTAACGACTCGGCGACGCGCCTGTTCCTCCATATTGTGGAGGCTCCGAAGGGGCAGGAAGAGCAGATCTTCGGAGCGGGCATTGCGCCCTATGCTGCACCGATGGACTTGCCCTCAAACCCGGCTGAGCTGCAAAGCAGTCTGGAAACCGGAGCTGCGGCCGTGGTTGGTTCACTTGCGCTGGCGGGCACCATCGCCGGGATCCTGCAGTCCAGTGGCCTGGCCAACCCGGGTGCTCCGACTCCAGGTGGCGGCGCTGGTATCGGTGGCGCGAACGTGATCAACGGCCTGCGAGTGGTTTCCCGCCGCGAGTGGGGCGCGAACGAGTCGCTCATGGGGTGGACTCCCCGCTTCACCCGCGCACAGCTCATCACTGTGCACCACACGGCGATGGCCACTCCTGCCAACGGCGACTACGCCGCGAACGTCCGCAGCATCTACGCCTTCCACGCCTCCCGGGCGAACGGCGGCCGCGGCTGGGGCGACATCGGCTACCACCTGCTGATCGCCCCTGACGGCACCGTGTTCCAGGGGCGCACCACCGGCACGGACGGCCAGGCGGTCTTCCAGTCCGGCAGCCTGGGTGGTACGCCAATGTCTGTCACTGCAGGTCACGTGTACAACGCGAACGACGGCAACATCGGTGTGTGTCTGCTGGGCAACTTCATGCAGCAGGCGCCAACCCCCGCCGCCATCAACTCCCTCGTGCGTGTTCTGCGCCACCTGTGCCACGGTCTGGGGCTGGATCCCCGCGGCAGCGTGCGCTACGTCAACAACGCGGCCCGCCTGAACTTGACGCGCCGCACGATTACTGGCCACCGCGACTGGGGCGATGTCTCCACCGCAACGGCCTGCCCGGGTGATCGCGCATACGCGTTGATGGATCAGGTCCGCAGTCGCGTGTAGCGCCGGGGCGTTGCGGCGCTGTAGCGCCGCGACGCCACGTGTAGAATCACTGGCATGACTGAACGCACTCTGATTCTGATCAAGCCCGACGGTGTTAAGAACGGCCACGTGGGCGAAATTATCTCTCGCATCGAAAAGAAGGGTCTGAAGCTCGTGGAGCTGGACCTGCGCACCGCTGACCGCGAGACGGCGGAGAAGCACTACGCTGAGCACTCCGACAAGCCTTTCTTCGGCGAGCTGGTGGACTTCATCACCTCCGCTCCGCTGGTTGCCGGCATTGTCGAGGGCGAGTCCGCTATCGCCGCGTGGCGTCAGCTGGCTGGCGGCACCCACCCGGTAGAGAAGGCCACCCCGGGCACCATCCGCGGTGACTTCGCCCTGACCGTTGGCGAGAATGTCGTCCACGGCTCTGACTCCCCGGAGTCCGCTGAGCGTGAGATCGGCATCTGGTTCCCGAACCTGTAAATAGCTGGAAAAGTTCACCGCGGGCGCAGAGCGTCCGCGGTCTTTGCATGTTTAGAGGGCTTGGAGTTAGCTGCCGATTTACCCGCCGTATCGCTGCTGGAAGTCTTGAGAGCCTTCTTCTGTCAGCGTTACCCAATTGATCGCGTCGCCGGCGGAGCGCAGCTCGCGAATCTTCGCTGCGTTGCCCTGCTTGACCAGTTTGTTCAGCGCCTCGTCCGCGTCCTTGGCAGTCCAGCCGTAGTGCGCCAGTTCCTCCTGCAGCCTGTCACTGAGTATCTGCAGCCCGCCCGGCACGCAGCGGCGGCAGTAGAGAAACGCCTGCAACCACGCCACGGGTTTTTCGATCCTTATGTCTTGCCTCAGCTTTTCGGGGATGGTGTAGCGGGCGGGGCGCCAGGCGTCAAAAGAAATAACCCAATAGGCAACACCAATGGTTACAAGCGCGGCAATACCTGCGTAGATCCAGCGGCCTTGGCCGCTATACATCGCCGCGATCTGGGACAGGCCGAAAACCAAACCGAGCAACAATACGAGGCGGCCTTCCTCTTTCCAGCTGAAGGGGGTGCGCGCGGCCTCTACATCGGTCTTCATGGGGGAGTAGTCGTTCCCGCGCACGCCGCCCCGCCGCAAGTAGCGCCACCACACAACGCAAGCCAGAATGGTGGCGGCAAGTATCCCGAGTGCGGGAAGCGGGCCGGCAACCGGTGAACAGAGGATAAACATCACCAGCGCGAACACGGAAGCCAAGGCGAATTGCGCGCCCTTGTTCGGCCTCATGCCGTTGGCTACGTCCGTTAAAACCTTATGGTCGAAAGCTTTAGAAGGCTGCGTGGGGGTTGGCATAGCGATTAGCGTAACAGGCGGTTTCCGAGCGTTCGCTGCACTGTCGGGTGGATATGAGACAATGGGGTACAGATCGGATGCTCACAACGATGATGCGGCACTAGCGATCAGGCAAACTTTGAAGACTTTAAAAGGAGATTTCGTGGCGACCATTAGCCCGGAAATTGCAGCTCAAGCTGAGAAAATTGATCGAGAGAGTGTGGGGGAGAAGGTTCGTGTCCACACCGTTGCCAAGCAGTTGGGGATCCGTGCGACGGACTTCCTGGGCATACTGGCAGACCACGGTATTGAGGGGAAGAAGACGGCCTCGTCGCTGACTCGGGCGCAGGTCTTTTCTGTACTAGACGCCCTTGGTTCCGCCGCCAAGCCCGCTCAGGCAAACGAGCAGGCCGCGGAGGTAGAGGCTCCTGCAGAGCCTACAGCAGAGGATGTTGCAGCTGAGGAACCGAAGAAGGCGGCTAAGAAGTCGGCGAAAAAGGCGGCCAAGAAGCCTGCGAAGAAGCAAGAGAAGAAGCAAGAAGAGAAGCAAGAAGAGGAGACCGCCGAGAAAACTGGCAAGAAAGCAGCCAGGAAAACCACGAAGAAAAAGACTGCCAAGAAGGCAGCGGAGCAACCTGCGGACGAGGCTTCTGATAAGGAAAATACGAAAGCGGTCGAGCAGGCGCAACGGGCGGAAGCACCAGCCGACATGTCACGGGAAGAGAAGGCTCCGGAGGAACAGGCGCAGCCGGAAAGCTCCGAGCAGAAGCCGGTTCGTCGCCGCCGAGTTCGCCGAGTTGTGCGCCGCGTGGGAAGTGCGCGCCGGGCGGAAGAGCGGGCGTCACACGATAAGGACGAAAGCGCTCTAGAAAAGAGCCCAGAGAAGAACCCAGTAAAGGCCCCAGAGAAAAACAACCAGCAGGCACACCAGAAGGCGACCGCGCTAGAGGACCTGCACCCCGCTGAACGCTCCACGGACGACATGGTGGACGAGCCGGTGAAGATGAAGGGCTCGACGCGCCTCGAATCGCAGCGTCGCTGGCGGGCGAAGAATCGCGATAAAAGCTATAAGGCCATCACTCGCGCCGAGTTCCTCGCCCGCCGCGAGTCTGTCGAACGCACCATGATCGTCCGCGACTCTCAGCGCACCGACCACAAGGGCATGATGACGCAGGTCGGAGTGGTTGAAGACGGTCAACTGGTCGAGCACTTTGTGGCAGACGCCACGCATCAGTCGCTGATTGGCAACGTGTACCTCGGTCGCGTGCAGAACGTGCTGGGCAGTATGGAAGCTGCCTTCGTGGATATCGGCACTGGCCGAAACGCTGTGCTGTACGCGGGCGAGATGGATTGGCACTCGCCACACCTGCACTCCAAGAACCGCAAGATCGACCAGGCGCTGCGCCCCGGCGATCAGATCCTAGTGCAGGTGTTGAAGGACCCGATCGGCCACAAGGGTGCGCGATTGACCAACCGGATTAGCTTCGCAGGCCGCTACCTGGTGTTCTTCCCGGCGGGTACGACCGCCGGAATCTCCCGGAAGCTGCCCGCGGGCGAACGCAAGCGCCTGAAGGACATCCTGGGTGAGGTCATCACTGGCGATGGTGGCGCGATCATCCGCACCGCGGCCGAGAACGCTACGGAAGAGCAGATCACCGAGGATGTTCAGCGCCTGGAAAAGCGCTGGCAGGACATCCGGAAGCTGGAGAAGAAGGAGCGAAATTCCAAGGGCTCCAAGCCGGTTACGCTCTACGAAGAGCCGAACATGCTGATTCAGGTTGTTCGCGACGTATTCAACGCCGATTTCTCCGAACTGATTATCGACGGCGACAATTCCTGGAAGGCAGTGCGTGACTACCTGGGCCGGACGTCCCCGGAACTGATGGACCGCGTACGCAAGTGGAACCGCGGGCAGCACGACGGCCAGGATGCATTTGCTCCATTGGACCTGGACCAGCAGCTGGAAAAGGCAATGGCTCGCAAGGTGTGGCTGCCGTCGGGTGGTTACCTGATCATCGATCACACCGAGGCCATGACGGTCATCGACGTGAACACCGGCTCCTTCGTGGGATCCGGCGGCAACCTCGAGGCAACTGTGACCGAGAACAACTTGGAGGCGGCCGAAGAGATCGTCCGCCAGCTGCGCCTGCGCGACATCGGCGGCATGATCGTGGTGGACTTCATCGACATGCTTCTGCAGCAGAACCAGGACCTGGTGCTGCGCCGTCTATCCGAGTTCTTGGGGCGCGACCGTACGCGCCACAAGCTGGGCGAAGTGACTTCGCTGGGCCTGGTGCAGCTGACTCGCAAGCGCCTGGGTACCGGGTTGCTAGAGACCTTCTCTACCCCGTGTGAGGCCTGCGAGGGTCGCGGGTTCATCATGCACCCGGATCCAGTGGAGCAAAAGGATCCTGAACCGCGCCGCGATCATGGCAACCGCAAGGAACGCCAGCAAGCCAAGAACCAAGCCCAGAACCAAGCCCAGAACCAGGACAAGAATCAGGACAAGGGGCAAGACAACCGAAACAGGTCCAAAAAGCAGGACCAGCCGAAGCAGTCCAAGCGAAAGCAGCGCGACCGGCAGGATGATGCGCAGCAACACTTGCAGAACCAGCAGGGTCAGCAGGATCAGCAAGGCCAGCAGGATCAGCAAGGCCAGCAGGATCAGCAGAGCCAGAAGAGCGACGAGCAGCGCGGCAACCAGCGCGATGATGCCACGCAGGGCACCCGCCGCCGGGTGCGCCGCCGCGTAGTTCGACGCGGTAACCCGCACGCCAGCCAGGCCGCTGAGCGCAGTGCTGAGCAGGATCAGCAGCAGGAACCCGAGCAGGCGGGGCAGCGTGGCAACCGGCGACGCGCTAGGCCTGGAAACTCTCGCGGTGCTCACGGTGACCACGGTGACCACCGCGCCAATAACGGGCAGAGCGCTGACAGTGCCGACAGCATTGACAGCATCGTCGCCACTGCTCGTCGGCGTTCCGCCGAGGCAGACCCGGAGGAGCCATCGGCTGCCCAGAATGCGGCCACGCCGCGCCGTCGTCGCCGTGTTGTGCGCTCGGCACGCTCGAGTGCGCGCACCGATCGTGCCTCCCGCGCTTCGTCCGGCCGGGGAGCCCGCTCTTCCGCCGCCTCTGCTTCCAGTTACGAAGAAGCCAAGCGCGAGTTTGACGAGTCTCCCCGCCGGAAGCGGCGCACACGCGGTAACTCCAAGTCTGACGTTGCCCCGCGGCCGGAGGACTATGGCGTCAATAAAGAAAGCAACGTCAATAAAGAAAGCAATAAGGTAAACCCCGACAGTGCCCCCGAACGCGCCGCTGGGAGCCCCGCAAAGACCACCCGGTCGCGTGGCCGTCGCCGGCGAGTAGTGCGCAAGCAGAACTAGTGCCGAGCGAAAGCAAAGGGATTTGGTTTTCAGCCCCCTGACCGGGTAGTCTTAACCAGTCGCTGTTCGTTCCGCCGGTGACCAGCTTTAACGCGCGCGTCGCCGGGGACTGCGCGGGTGCACTTGCTTCCTGCAGGGTGCGTTCGCGAAGTAAGCACAGAAGTGCCCCGAGCTTCGGGGGGACGGACGCAGCTAAGCAAAAGTAACAGTCAGGATGCTTCCTTCCCGCAGGGGGCTGCCTGAGCCGATTTGAGAAATTAAAGGGGTAGCCCTACATGTACGCGATCGTCAAGACCGGCGGAAAGCAGTACAAGGTTGCCGAAGGTGACCTCGTCAAGGTCGAGAAGATCGAGGGTGAGCCGGGTTCGTCCGTGGCTCTCACCCCGGTTCTCGTCGTCGATGGCGCAAACGTCACCACCGGTGACAAGCTGGCATCTGTCAACGTCAACGCTGAAATCGTGGAGCACGTTCGTGGACCGAAGATCCGCGGCATGCACTACCGCAACAAGACCGGTTACAAGCGCCGTTACGGCCACCGTCAGACCCTCACGGTTCTGAAGGTCACCGGTATCAAGTAAACTACCGAGACACTTCGATTTTCTTCCTTAAGGAGGGAGAGACTAATGGCACACAAGAAGGGTGCATCTAGCTCCAACAACGGCCGTGATTCCGAGTCCAAGCGTCTCGGTGTAAAGCGCTTCGGCGGCCAGCAGGTCAAGGCCGGCGAGATCCTGATTCGCCAGCGTGGTACCTCTTTCCACCCGGGTGAGAACGTCGGCCGTGGTGGCGATGACACTCTGTTCGCCCTGAAGGCCGGCGCCGTGCAGTTCGCTACCAAGCGTCGCCGCCGCGTGGTGAACATCGTCGAGGACGAGGCAGTCGAGGCCTAAAGCCGAAGGGAATCGCCCTCACCAACGTTTAAGAGTCCAGTGGACGCACTCGATGCGTGCACTGGACTTTTTGCATCCGTAATCAGGCCGTTGGGGAATGAATAGTGTAATGAAAATGCCCCGGTAAACCGGGGCTTTTGGGGGTTGGGTATGGGGAGGTGTTAGGGCAGCGGGGTATTACTCTTCGACGGGGCAAATGACGGGCGTGCTGTCATCATCCAGCACCTTCGCCCGCAGTCCGTAGACTTCCTCTAGCAAACCTGGGGTAAGCACCTCGGACGGCCGTCCCTGCGCCATGAGGCGCCCCTGGTGGAGCACGATCAGACGATCACAGTAGCGTGCAGCGAGGTTGAGGTCGTGAATCGCAATCAGAGCCACCGAATCATTCCGGCTTACTTCACGGCGGATGAGCTTCAACAGCTCCACCTGGTGCCGCAGGTCCAACGCGGACGTTGGCTCGTCAAGAAGAAGCACCTCTGGCTCGCGCACCAGCATCTGTCCGACGGCAACCAGCTGCCGTTGACCACCAGAGAGTTCATGAACATGGCGCGATGCCAGGTGTGTAATGCCGATGCGCTCCATCACTGAGGCTGCGAGTTCCTGGGCACTAGCGGCGGAGCCTCTTCCACCGGCGCTGTGTGCAAACGCGCGCGACGAACGGCGAGTGGCCACGAGGATCGACTCGAAAGCCGTCAGGGTAGTGCTGGACAGCAAGTCCTGCGGCACATAGCCGATCGCCTCGCGCCGCGCGCCGCCGGTGAGTTCTTCGCCGTCGACGGTGATGCTGCAGGTGCCTTGTGACGCCTTCTGTATCCCTGCGATCGTTTTCACCAGGGTGGACTTGCCCGCGGCGTTAGGCCCCAAGAGGCCCGTAATCGTTCCCGGCTCGAAGCCGGAAGCCGATACTCCCTTCAGTACAGGGCGTTTGCCATAACGGACATGAATGTCGTCGAGAGTGAGCATGAATTAAGACCCCCAGAGAGTGCGTCGGCGAGCAAAGATCAGCACGAGGAAGAAGGGCACGCCAACCAGGGACGTGATGATTCCGATCGGTACGGCAACACCCGGAACGATCGTAATGGAGACTGCGTGGGCGGCCGCCAGCAGTAGAGCACCGGCGGCCATGGAGGCAGGAGCGAAGTAACGCTGATCTTCGCCTACAAGCATGCGTGCTACGTGTGGGCCAACCAGGCCGATGAAGCCGATCACGCCAGCAAAAGCCACAGCGCTGGCTGCCAACAGTGAAGACACGACCAGGGTGGAGACGCGCAGGCGCTGGACGTTAATTCCCAGTGCAGCCGCTCGGTCGTCGCCCAACCGCAATGCGGTGAGCTTCCACGAGTTGAAGATTGTGAACGGGATTGCAATTGCCAGGGATCCCAGGATGATCGCGTTAGAGGTCCAAGTAGCGCGCTGCAAAGAGCCCATTGTCCAAAAAACGATCTGCTGCAAAGCCTCAGTGGTCGCGCGGTACTGCATTAAGGAGAGCAGTGCCTGGAATAGGAAAACAAGGGCAATGCCTAAGAGGATCATCGATTCGGCGCTGGCTCCGCGCCAGACGGCGGCGCCAGCTACGACGAAGACCGCGATCAGCGAAGTTACCCACGCCACGGCGGCGAGGTTGAATTGCGGGTTTGCCAGTACGGTCCAGCCCAGAACGATCGATGCTGCACCACCAAATGCCGCCGCGGCGGAAATTCCCAGGGTGAACGGCTCGGCAAGGGGATTATCGAGAATGGTCTGCATATGAGCCCCAGAAAGCGACAGCGAAGCTCCGATGAGCACTGCCATAACGGCAGCTGGCAGTCGTAGGTTCCACAGCACTGTGCGGGTGGTTTCGTCTACGCCATCGGGATTGAAAAGCCCATTCCACAGCTCGGAGAGGCTGAGGTCGATTGGACCAACAATGGTGGCGATGGCAAAAGCCACGAGCGCTGCGATCGTCAATGCGACGATCGCTAGAATCTTACGCCGGGACTGACGACGATAGTGCTGGATAACCTCGCTGGCTGCGGGGGCAGCGCCGGATTCCGCATCGTCGTTGGCGCTTGCAACCGGGGTTACGTTTGACGATTCGGTGGCTTGGGTGGCTTGCGCTGCCGATTTTTCTTCTGAGGTAACAAGGTGAGACATCGAATTACTTCTGTGTCGATTTACTTAATGGATTGTGTTAGTTCTTAATTGACGTGAAGAACGTTCCGGAATATTCAAATGGGAGCCACTCCTTGTGGAAGTCAGCGAAGTCGCGCTGTGGATCGAGATCCTTGAAGGTCTCCGGCTGGAGCCACTTGGCGAATTGCTCGAGAGCGAACACGTTCAGCGGGGAATCGTAGAACTGGTGATAGACCCCGTGTAGCTTGCCTTCCTTAGGAGCCTTTAGAGCTGTGAAGCCCGGAGTGGCCAGAAGACCTTGGAGCGTCTTCTCGGAGACGTTGGGCTTAGCTTTGTAGCCGAGCTCCACGTGGGGGAGGACCTCCGGCTTCTCCGGGTCCTTAGCCCAGGCGCCACCGGTGGCGATGATCTGCTCAGGCTGTTCAGAAATAACCTTTTCTGCGGTCAGGTCACCAGATTCGGACTCCAGTAGACTATCGCCTAGGTTTTCGCCACCGGCGGCGTTCACGAGGTCGCCGAGGTTGGATTCCTTCACTGTGGCGCAGCAATCCTTCATTCCTGCCGCCTGCCACACCAGTGTCTTTGGCTTGTTCTTCGCGGCGCTGGCGCGGTCAGTGATGTCCTTGACCTTGGCGCTGTAGAAGTCGTTGAACTCCTTGGCCTTGTCTTCCTTGCCAAAGAGCTGACCGTAGAGATCCATAGTCTTCGTGGTGTTCTCCAGTGGCTTTTGGCGGAAGTCGGTGAACACATACTTCAGACCAGCCTGGTCCATTTTTGTCAGTAGGCCGGATTCTTCGGCAGCTTTCTTGTAATCCAGGGTGAGCACGGTGACATCTGGTTTGTGGGATAGCAGACTTTCTACGCTCACGTCGCCCTGTGCGATATTGCCCACCGTCGGTAGATCCTTTAATTCTTTATGTGTCGCAGCAAGTTTCTCCTCATAGGAGGGGGCGGCCTTGTGCAGGTCGGAGCCGATGGCTACGACGTTTTCCGTGGGGTTTTCCTTGTTGAGCAGCGAGGTGGCAAACAATCCGCGGCCCTCTGCGAGCAGAACCCTGTCGGGCTGAGAGTCGAAGCTAACCTGGCGGCCGGTCACGTCGGTGACGGTGACCGCGCCGGAGCCGTCCGCGTTATTAGAGTCGCCGGAGTTGCCGTTGCCGGTGCCAGATGCGCCGCAGGCTGCGAGACCTAGGGCAGTGGTTGCCGCGACTACGGCCACGCAGGCTTTGCGTAGCGGAGAAAAACGCATAGTCACTCCTTAAAATGAGGGGAGAATCAATCCGAGGCTAACTCTGCTGATCAAGTTAGCCTATCCTTACGTATGGAAAGGGTAGCCTAACTATAGTGCATCTGAGGCCAAGATCAAAGGGTGGGGTGGATGTGGGGTCCACCTTCGCCCTGGGGAAGTCGCGGAGCGCTTCTATAGAGCCCGAGCTTTAGGACGCTGCACCAATACTCGATAGACTCGGGACTCGAAGATTTAGTTGGGAATTAGTTGGGGCGAAAGGAAAGCCATGCCACAATTCGTTGATCGCGTAGTTCTGCACTTGCAGGCCGGTGACGGCGGTCACGGCTGCGCTTCCGTCCACCGTGAAAAGTTCGTGCCCCTGGGCGGCCCCGACGGTGGCAACGGCGGCCACGGTGGAGACATCATCCTGGAGGTATCTCCACAGGTACACACCCTGCTGGATTTCCACTTCCACCCCCACATCAAGGCTCAGCGCGGTAATAATGGCGCCGGCGATCACCGACACGGCGCGCGCGGCGAAGACCTGGTGCTCCAGGTGCCGGAGGGCACCGTCGTTCTTAACTCCAAGGGTGAAGCGGTTGCCGACCTGACAGGTAAGGGTACTCGGATGATCGTCGCCGCGGGTGGACATGGCGGGCTGGGAAACGCAGCGCTGGCGTCCAAAAGCAGGAAGGCCCCGGGCTTCGCGCTACTGGGTGAACCTGGCGAGGCGAAAGACATCACCCTCGAACTTAAATCTATGGCCGACGTCGGACTGGTCGGCTTCCCGTCGGCAGGCAAAAGCTCGCTGATCTCGGTACTCTCGGCCGCGAAGCCGAAGATCGCGGACTATCCGTTTACGACCCTGGTGCCGAACCTGGGTGTGGTGAATGTTGGCCACGAGGTCTTCACCATTGCCGACGTGCCGGGTCTGATCCCGGGAGCCAGCGAAGGCAAGGGTTTGGGGCTGGACTTCCTGCGCCACATCGAGCGTACGGCCGTCCTTGCCCATGTTGTGGACGCTGCCTCGCTGGAAGCAGACCGCGATCCCGTCGCGGATATCAAGGCCCTGGAAAAGGAGCTGGCGAACTATCAGCAGGAACTGGCGAGCGACTCCGGGCTGGGCGACCTACGGGAACGCCCACGTGTGATCATCCTGAACAAGATGGACGTACCGGACGCCTCCGACATGGCTGATCTGCAGGAGGAGGAACTCAAGGAGTTCGGCTGGCCCATCTTCCGCATCTCTACCATTGCGCACAAGGGGCTCGACGAGCTGAAGTACGCGCTGATGGACATTGTGAAGACCCACCGCAAGGCTCACCCGGTTGAGGAAAAGCCCGCGCAGGTCATCACCCCGAAGGGGCTGCGCAAGCGCTCCGGCGGCCGCTTTGCCGACTTCGAGGTGGAGGTCGATCCGTCCGGCGTGGATGCCTTCATCGTCCGTGGCGAAAAGATTGAGCGTTGGATCCGCCAGACCGACTTCGAAAACGACGAGGCCGTGGGCTACCTGGCCGACCGCCTGGCCAAGGCTGGCGTAGAGGAGGAGCTCTACAAGGCCGGCGCCGATGCGGGAAGCGAGGTGACCATCGGAGAGATCACCTTCGAGTGGGATCCGCAGACCGCCGCCGGTGTGGATGTGATGCGCAGCGGGCGCGGCACCGATGCTCGTCTGGAGCAGAACACTCGCGCTACCCCGGAGGAGCGCAAGCGTGCATCCCAGGCTCGTCGTGGCCTGATCGACGAGAACGACTACGGCGATGGGGAAGTTGCCGAGCGCGAACGCTGGCAGGGGTAGCCGCAGCCTCCTCGCACCAAACCACCCAAGGAGCCGGGCCGGGCTGGCATACTAGAGGCTATGTCATCCTCCGATTCCGACTTTGCAGGCGAAAAAGAGTTCAGTTCAGCCCAGTCCGCGTTTAGCTACGCAGGGCCGGGGGAGATGACTCCCGAATTAGCAATCCCCGTGCCTACCTATGGGCAAAGGCCGGTGCACGAGCCCGGGCCAGTGGTTCCCGCGACCTCCATTGAGTTTCCCGAACCGGAAGCGAACGAAGACGATCCCGCAATGGGGCACGATTCCGACGTCCGTGGCGACATTGCCCACGCCCGCCGACTGGTGGTGAAGATCGGCTCGTCCTCCCTGACCGATGATGACGGTCGCGTGGATCCGAACCAGATCGATATGATCGCCGACGCGCTGGAGGCACGCATGGCGCGCGATACCGACGTGATCGTTGTGTCCTCCGGTGCTGTGGCCTGCGGAATGGGGCCGCTGGAGCTCGCGCAGCGCCCCACTGACTTGGCCACCAAGCAGGCTGCCGCGTCTGTGGGCCAGGTGCTGCTGGCCCAGGAATGGGCGCGCAGCTTCGCCCGTTACGGCCGTACTATCGGCCAGGTTCTTCTTACTGCTTCCGACGCCGCAGAGCGCGACCGCGCACGCAATGCCCAGCGCACCATCGACCGCTTGCGCCAGCTGAAGGCCGTGCCAATCGTCAACGAGAACGACACGGTCGCTACTTCTGAGATGCGCTTCGGCGACAACGACCGACTGGCTGCGCTAGTGAGCCACCTGGCCTTCGCGGACGCTTGTGTGCTGCTCTCCGACGTGGACGGCCTGTACGACCGCAACCCGGCCGAGCCGGGCGCACAGTTCATCGCAGAGGTGAAGACTTCTAAGGATCTAAAGGGCGTGGCCGCCGGCGACGGCGGGCGCCTAGGCACCGGCGGCATGGCGGCAAAGGTATCGGCAGCTCGCCTGGCTTCCCGCGCGGGCGTGCCGGTGCTGCTGACTTCTACGGAGAACATCGGCGCGGCTCTGGATACCGCGGAGGTAGGAACCTGCTTCTGGCCGGACCAGGATCGCTTGAGTGCATGGAAGTTCTGGGTGCTCTACGCTGCCGATTCTTACGGCAAGTTGCACCTGGATGCCGGTGCGGTGCGGGCGGTGACGGAGCGGCACAAGTCGCTACTCTCCGTGGGTATTACCAAGGTGGAGGGGGACTTCTCGCAGCGCGACGTGGTGGACCTGGTGGATCCGGATGGCAAGATCGTCGGCCGTGGCGAGGTTGCTTACGACTCCGCCATGCTGCACGACCTGATCGGCCAGTCGACCTCCGACCTGCCGGAGTTTGCCCGCAGGCCGGTGGTGCACGCTGATTACATGTCCCATTACGCCAACCGGGCGCAGCTTAGGGGCTAATAGGGGAGTGAGCCCCGGGGCTCCCGTAGGGCTCAAGCTGCGTTAATTTTGCGGAGGTTTTGTTATGTGACAGGGTCCCTTTAAGGATCCCTACATGGATGACGCATTGAGGGAGAGAACGGCTGCGCTAAGAGCCGTCATTCCCAGGCAGTTAATCCAGAATTCGGATCCGAGGAAGTTCGCCTTAATGTGAGCAGTGATCGCTGAAAGGAAATAGCCCAGTACACCTACTGAGACGGTTGTCGTGACTGAAGCGTTGCCAGTAGCCGTACCGTAAACCAGTCCTGTGGCTGCGAGAGACTTGATCGCGATCAGCGTCCACCACCAATCTTCGGGAAACTTAACCCCCTCAAGACAACGGCGTATGAACTTAGGCGGCTTGATGGAAATCAACGCGTCACCGGCGAGGACGGCGGCCAAAAGGTAGCTACCACCTGTTGCTAGAGAACTCAATTGGATTCCTTACTGTGAGAATTGGGGATTGAGCGATACATGAGAGTTCGCCTTGACTTCGAAGAAGCGAATATTAGGTCATACTACCTTCTCAAAGAGCCAATGCTGTGTTCTGGATTCCTACAACCGAGCGCAGCTCAAGGGCTAGTTCGCTAGCATGGGGTGGTATGACGAACTCCAACGACGCTACAGAGAACAAACTTTCCCCGGAACGTCAGGCAGAACGCGACGATGTTCTGGCTAAGGCTAAGAAGGCCAAGGAGGTCAGCTCCCAGCTGCTGCTGAACACCCAGCAGAAGAACAATCTGCTGGCAGCCGCCGCAGATGCGCTGGAGGCGAACGCGGCGGACATCATCGCCGCCAACGAGAAGGACATTGCGGCGGGCAAGGAGCGCGGCTTCGCCGACTCCCTGCTGGACCGTCTGGCGCTGGATACCGAGCGTATCGCCGGTATTGCCGGCGGTCTGCGCCAGGTTATCGGCCTTTCCGATCCCGTTGGCGAGATCGTCCGCGGCCACACCCGCCCCAACGGCCTACGTATGAAGCAGGTGCGCGTGCCCCTAGGCGTAATGGGTATGGTCTACGAGGCTCGCCCCAACGTCACCGTTGATGCTTTCGGCCTGGCCATCAAGTCCGGCAACGTGCCCCTGCTGCGCGGCTCCAAGTCCGCCCGCCACACCAACGAGAAGTTGGTGCAGATCCTGCAGAATGTTGCCGAGGCCCACGACCTGCCACGCGAATTGGTACAGCTGCTGCCCTGCGACACCCACGACTCGGTGCAGGACCTGATTACCGCCCGCGGACTGGTAGATCTGGTCATCCCACGCGGCGGCGCTGGGCTAATCAACGCCGTGGTGCTGGGGGCAACCGTGCCCACCATCGAGACCGGTACGGGCAACTGCCACTTCTACATCGACTCCTCTGCGGATATCGAGGAAGCCACGAAGCTGGTCATCAACGGCAAGACCCGCCGCTGCTCCGTCTGCAACGCCACCGAGGTGCTGCTGCTGGATTCCTCCCTGCCGGACCCGGACAAGATCTACGTTTTGGAGGAGCTGCAGAAGGCCGGTGTGACCCTGCACGGTGAGAAGAAGCAGCTGGATCCACTGATCAACGATTGTGTCCAGGCTGAGGAATCCGACTGGACCGACGAATACCTGAGCTTCGACATCGCCGTCGCCATCGTCGACGGTGTGGAGAAAGCCGTAGCTCACATCAACCGTTACGGCACCAGCCACACTGAGGGCATCGCTGCCCGCGACTACAAGACGACCAGCTACTTCGAGAAGTATGTCGACGCAGCGGCGGTTTCCATCAACACCTCTACTGCCTGGACGGACGGGGAGATGTTCGGCTTCGGCGCGGAGATCGGCATCTCCACGCAGAAGCTGCACGCCCGCGGCCCGATGGGTCTGCCGGAGCTAACTAGCACCAAGTGGGTCATCAACGGCGAAGGTCAGGTTCGCCCCTAAGCGTGGCGCTGGTGCCCACTTTTCCGGTTGAGAAGTGGGCGTCATATAGAAAGAACAGCTACACCACGAGCGTCAGGCTCGCGCCGAGGGCCAAGATCAGACACAGCGGCATCTCCCACATGCCGACCTTCTTCGGCGTCCATTCGCGCGGGTTTGCCTTGGCGATCGGTGGAACCATTCTGGCGCGTAGAGCGGCGGCACCCATCACGAGGATCATCAGCGGACCGCTGGCGGTGTATCCACCGTCGATCGCCGCCACAGCAGAAGTGATGAGCGTGATCAGCAAGGCGATGCGGTGGTAGCTCAGGGAGACCCGCTCAAAGGGGGCGTTATCCCGCTCGCGGATGATGGTCTTAACGTAGAAAATCGTGCCGGTGAAGTACAGGCCGATGGTTAGGGTGGTTACCCAGATGGCCACCGGAGCCTCGCTAAAAAACCACGGCAAGATGGAATAGCCGCTGGCAGACACGGCGACGATGTACATCAAGGCGCTGGCGATCGTGGTGGAGATTCCGGACATCAAGCTGCGGGGGCGCCGCCTGAACACCTCTAACAGAGCCACTGCAATCAGCGGAATAAACGGCACGCACCACCACAGCAAACGCGGCTGCAGCGACAGCACAATCACGGTGAAAACGGCCGTTAACGCCCCGTACGTCACCAGGGGCCAAAGGTACGCGCGACGGCGGGACGGGGCGCGAGTCTTAAACCATAAGCCGAAGGCGAAGAATGTGAAGTATCCGAAGATCCACGCCAGTGGCATGAAAGTTAGTGCCAGCCACTGCACCGGGTTGCCATAGGACGGCGCGATGACGGCGGCGGTGATCAGGCCCGTGGCGATGGGCAGGATGAGCATCGCCCACGCGCCGTGCTGGTTCGGAACCCAAGGGTTGGTACTCATCGCTAGCTCGGACACTCCCCGCAGTTTGGCCTATAATTTTGGGCGATCGTACGCCCGTACACTCCAGCCTAGAATCTTCCGGCGGGAAACTTAAAGCCCCTGGGGAAGAATGGAGGGTACGGCCGGAAAAAGAGAAGGTAGAAAAACAACCGTGCAGAAAACCACCACACAGCCCACCAGGGTCGGCATCATGGGCGGCACGTTCGACCCCATCCACAATGGGCACCTGGTGGCGGGCAGCGAGGTGGCGGATCTGTTCGACCTGGACGTAGTGATCTACGTGCCGACCGGGCAGCCGTGGCAGAAGAAGCACAAGAAGGTTTCCGCGGCGGAAGACCGGTACCTGATGACGGTCGTCGCCACGGCCTCTAACCCCCGCTTCCTTGTCTCCCGGGTGGATATTGACCGCGGCGGGGATACCTACACCGTGGACACGCTGGCAGACATCCGAGCGCAGTACCCCGAGGCCGAGCTGTTCTTCATTACCGGTGCCGACGCGCTGCAAAAGATCGTGACGTGGCGGGACTGGGAAAAGATCTTTGACTTGGCGCACTTCGTAGGCGTGACCCGCCCGGGCTACTCTCTGCCGATGGGGGACGGGGATAGCGATCACCCGCTGTCGAAGGAGGTCTCCGCCGGACGACTGTCTTTGGTGGAGATCCCCGCCATGGCTATCAGTTCCACCGACGTGCGCGAGCGGGCGACCAGCGGCCGGCCCGTGTGGTATTTGGTGCCCGATGGTGTGGTGCAGTACATCGCCAAGCACGGCATGTACGTTTCCAGCGAATAGCTGCCGGGTTGCTAAACTGGATGTGTTTTTAACCAATAATGAAGGGCTGAAATTTTTTGACTGCCACCGCAGAATCTATCGCGCTCGCCGGTGTGGCGGCGCGTGCAGCGGCTGAGAAGCTGGGGGAGGACATCCTGGTTCTCGACGTCTCGGACCGCCTGGCCATCACTGACGTGTTCGTTATCGTCAGCGGCGATAACGAGCGCATGGTGAACTCCATCGTTGACGAGGTGGAATACGAGGTGGGCCAAGACGGCCCGAAGCCGACCCGCCGTGAAGGCCGTGGCGAGGGGCACTGGGTGCTGCTGGACTACGGCAGTGTTGTCGTGCACGTCCAGCGCAAGGAGGAGCGCGAGTTCTACGCCCTGGATCGCCTGTGGCGCGATGCCCCGCAGATCGAGGTCGAGGGCGTGGAACAGCTGGACCGTGGTAGCAACTGGGATGCCGACACGGACGTGGACGTTCTGGAAGCCACCAGTATCGATGACCTGCCGCTGGCCGGGCCTGCCCCGGACGCAGACGAGCTGTAAGCGCTAAGACTTCACCATGGGCGAGCGCAGGGTCTATTTGGTCCGTCACGGGCAGACGGAGTACAACGCCGCTGGGCGCATGCAGGGGCAGCTGGATACTGACTTATCCCCGGTAGGCGTGCAACAGGCGAAAGTCACCGCGCAGATGCTGGGGGATAAGCGCATTTCGCGGGTGATCTCCAGCGATCTTAGGCGCGCCTACGATACGGCGCTGATCTTAGCCGAGCCCTTTGGCTGCGAGGTCACGACGGATAAACGCCTGCGGGAGACCGACCTGGGGCAGTGGCAGGGTGCCTCCCGCGAAGAGGTAGATCGGGACTTCCCAGGCCAGCGTGCATATTGGCGCCACGATCCGCAGTGGGCACCGCCGGAGGGCGAGACGCGACTGCAGGTAGCCGAGCGCGCCAATGCCGTGATCGAGGAGATCATGGCGACGAATACTTTTGACGACGGCGATGTGATGATCGTCGCCCACGGCGGCACGATCGGTGCGCTTACCGCTCGCCTGCTGGACCTGCCGGTGCGCTACTATCCAGTGTTCACCGGCCTGGGTAATGCCTGCTGGTCGCAGCTGTTGGCCCGCCCCCGCTTTACGGGTGAGGCGACGGGCACTACCCCGGTGGCCATCGACGGAACCACGGTACCGCTGGTGCCTTCTAGTCGCACCGACTGGTGGCAGCTGCCGCAGTGGCATTTAGAGGGGTGGAACTTGGGCGTGGCCACCGATGCGAGCCCTGATGAGGGCGCCCTTCCGGGTGCTGCCCCTAGTTCTTTTGGTCACGACGCCACTAGTTCCATCCCGCACAACTCCAGCGAAGGCAGGTAGGTAGTGGCCGTCCAGATCGTCACCGATTCTTCCTGCTGCCTGCCAGTGGAGCTCGCCACGAAGGCGGGCATCACGGTGTTGGACCTGCACGTGGAGGGCGAGGCGGCGGAACGGACCACCTCGAGCCTCAGCACCCTGGAACTAACCGCGAGCTACGCCCGCTTGATGGAGCGTGGCGGGGACGCGGGCGTGGTGGCGCTGCATCTGTCTAAGCAGCTTTCTGCCACGTATGCCAATGCGTGTGTGGCGGCGGGAGTGTTCGACGGTCAGGTGAAGGTGCTGGATACGAAGAACATCGGCATGGTACTGGGCTTTGCTGCGCTGAGTGCCGCCGAGGCTGCCCGCGGGGGTGCGGACCTGGATAAGGTGGTGGCAGTTGCCGAGGAGTCGTTAAAGAACTCCTCGCTGTGGCTGTATGTGCACCAGCTGGATGCACTGCGCAAAGGCGGGCGGCTATCGGTGGGCCAAGCGCTGTTGACGTCCACGTTGGCGATCAAGCCGATTCTGCAGCTGGCGGAGGGGCGGCTGACGTTGGCCGCCAAGACTCGCACGCAGGCGAAGGCGATGGATCGGGTGGTGAAGCTGGTGCGTCGCCTGGTGATCGACGAGGCTGTGGCAGGTAAGGGCAACCCCCGCGACGTGCAGATCGCTGTGCACCACAGCGATGCGGAAGACCAGGCGGTGGATCTTTCCGTGCGGCTCGGGGCGATGGTGGAGGAGCTGAACCAGCTGGAGGCCCCGGCTGAGCCACCGGAGCCGCGTCCGCACGGTCTGCGCAGGCAGGTGCGGGTGGAGACCTGGCAGTCACTGCCGCAGGTGGAAGTCAGTATCGTGCCACTGCCGAAGGCTCTGGAACTGCACGTGGGCCAGGGGGCACTGGGCGTGGCCGCGACCATGCGGGCGCGCGGACACGCCGCCGACGGCGAGGCTACTGAGCAGTAAGACATCTAGCGCCGGTACCTTCGCGCGGCGGGTGGCGGTTTATCCACAGGCGTGGAGTTTTCCACAGCCTCCTGGGCTTTTGCCACGTCAGTACCCGCACCACGAGCCGAACCGTTCATCCCACATGGTTTTATCGGCGTATGTCTACAGGACGAATGCGGCAGAGCTCCGTTAATAAAGTCCGCGCCCGCGCCGAGGCTCTAGCTCAGCCCATGCCGGAACATGAGTTGGCCAATGTTGATCTGGATACCCACACGGTCATAAGCGGCACGGCCTCCAGGGCGTTGATCGTCGCGGTGGGGGTGGCGGTGCTCATCAGTGTGGCGTTGTTCGCCTGCCAGCGGCAGGCCCCGGATGACGGGGCCGGGGCTACTGGAGCCGATATGTTGGTGGCCACGGGTGCTGCGAATGGGACTGCCGCGCCGAACGGCACGAATGGCACAGGCCAGGCCACCTCCTCCGACGGAAACCAGCCCGATCAGTCGACGGAGAACCAGGAGGTTGTGGTGAGCGTGCAGGGGATGGTGCACCGTCCAGGGTTGTTGAGGGTGCAGTCGAGTACCCGCGTGGGCGAAGCCATTGAAGCCGCCGGTGGTGGTTTGCCCAAGGCGGTCGTGCTGGGTATCAACCTGGCCGAGCCCGTCAGCGACGGCATGCAAATTGTGGTGGACGACCGTGGTTCGCGCGTGGTCTACGCAGGAGGGGAGCCCGCCGCGCCGGGCGGCGCAGCGTCGAAGGGCACTGGTAGCCCAGGTGCCGCCGGTAACACCGGCGGTACCGACAGCACGGGCAGTGCAGAGGGCAAGGTGAACCTCAACACTGCAGATGCCACCCAGCTGGAAACCATTAGCGGCATCGGCCCCGCGACCGCCGAGGCCATCATCGCTTGGCGCGATTCCAACGGGCCTTTCACTAGCGTGGAGCAGCTCATGGAGGTCCGCGGCATCGGCCCGGCAAAGTTCGAGGCGATGCGCGATGCCGTTACCGTTTAGCGCCGCACTGAGAGCTCAGTGGCACACCATCGAAGCCCACAGCACCGGTCCCCGCAGCACCGAGTCCCGCATTCCGGAGCCGTACTCTCCGGAGGCCGTCACCCAAGCCCGTGGCATCGACCTACGCCTCGTCCCCGTCGCCCTCGGCTGCTGGCTCATGGCCGCAGCGATTATCCTGACCCGCAGCTGTTGGCCTCTCGTCTTCGGCGCCCTCGCTACGTTCATCAGCGCCGTGCGGTGGCGGCAGCTCCGCCAGGGGTACGTCGCTGCCTGGCGCCGACTTTTCGCGCGCAGCGCCGCTACCGTCGGGGCCGTCGCTAGCGCGGTGGGGCTGGGTACATGGTTGCGGATCCTTCTAATAGACGCCCAACCGCTGCTGCGAGACCTCTCCACCCCAACAGGCAGTGTGCGGGAACGGGTGACGGTGGCCGGCCTGCCCAGACAGGTAGCGGAGGGAACGGTGCTGGTTCCCGTGGACGTCGACGGGCTGGGGGAGGTGCCACTCTTCCTGCGCCCCGACCTCGCAGGAGTCGATACCGCTGCTGGCAACGGCGCTCCTAGTAACGCAGGTAGCGCCGCAGCGGGGGACTTTACGGCCCTACAGCCAGGGATGAGCTTTGACGTGGCCGCCACCGCGCGCCCGAGCCACGGTGCAGACTTGGTTCCAGTCACGTTGTCTGCCACCCGCGCGCCAGAGAACCTCACCGAGCCGGAGGGGGTATGGCGGGTGACTGCCTGGCTGCGCGGAGGCTTCCACACGCTGTGCGCGGATCTTCCGTGGGAAACCGGAAAGATCCTGCCTGGCATGGTGATGGGGGATGTCAGCATGCAGGATTCCGCCCTGCGCCAGCAGTTCACCGTCACCGGTTTAAGCCACCTCAGCGCGGTCTCTGGCTCCAACGTCGCGGTGGTCACTGGTGCCGTGCTCGTGTTGGCCACTGCCTGCCGAGCGGGGCGCTACACCCGACTGGTGGTGGCTGCTGGGGCTCTGGCGGCCTTTGTACTGTTGGTGGGCCCGGAGCCCAGCGTGTTGCGGGCAGCAATCATGGGAGGTGTGGGGTTGGTAGCGGTGGCATCGGCTCGTTGGACTGATGTGGTCGCCTCCCTGAGCGCCGCCACCATTGCTTTGATGGTCCTTTCGCCGGGGATGGCCGTGAGCTATGCCTTTGTGCTCTCCGTGGCTGCGACGGCGGGCATCGTGGTGGTGTTGCCGTGGTGGTCGAAGGCCGTGCTGGTGCGACTGCCGCTGATTCCGTGGCTGTCCAGGGGCGAGCGCCCCACTCAGCTGCAGGCGATGCTGGTGCGTCTAGTGCTGGTAGCGGTTGCAGCAGACCTGGTGACGATCCCGATCATCGTCCACATGACGGGCAAGGTCTCTTTGGTCGCGATTCTCTGTAACCTTGCGGTCACGCTGGTGGTGCCCGTGATTACGGTGCTGGGACTGATGGCCGCCCTGCTGGCCGCGCTCTTCCCGCCAGTAACCGTGCCGCTGGCTACGATCATCGTGACCCCAGCAGTGCCGTGTGCGGCGTGGGTGCTGTGGGTGGCACGCACGGGTTCCGGCGCTCCGATGCTTGTCACCCCAGGCGGATGGCTGTGGGCGGGCATCGCCACCGCCGTGCTGGCGGTGTTGTTACTCAGTGTGCGTTATGCCCGCTACTGGCGCCAGCTCCGGTGGTGCTGGGCAACGCTGCTATGCGGAGTGCTGATGGTGGGGCTGTGGGGACGAGGAGGCGTGCTAAAACTAGAAAAACCAGACACACCCGTAGCGCCAAAAACCGGGCCGGTCGACCTCAACGGCAAGGTCGTCATTCGCGTGCGGGACGACGAGCAAGCACTGCGTCGGCAGCCCGAGGTCGAGGCAGCCGTGGCGGCAGCCGGTGGGGCAGAGCACGTGGCGCTCATCGTAACGGAGTGTGGAAAGCCGCACGACAGGCCCAGCTTTATGCCCAACGGCGTGCCCGTGTACTACCCGTGCAAAGACAAGGTAGAGATCCGTTAGAAGTCACACGCGCAGATCTGGCAAGATCGAACCCATGAACCGCCCCGAGCACCCCGCACCCATCAACCTGATCGTCGGCGGCGACGAGTTCCTGGCCGAACGGCGCAGGCAGGGCATTGTCGATCAGGCGCGGGCTGCCAGCGGAGACCCAAACCTACCGGTAGAAATGCGCAGAGCCTCGGAACTCAGCGCGCCAGAGCTAGCCGAACTACTAAGCCCCAGCTTGTTCGCAGAGGACCGCATTGTGGTCGTCACCGGCGTGGAAGACACGGGCAAAGAGATCGTGGGGCTGCTGGAGCAGGCCATTAAGGATCCAGCCGATGGCGTGGTGCTGATCATCGTGCACAGTGGCAAAGGTCGCAACAAAAAGCTCGTGGATAGCTGGCCGAAGCTCGGCGCGGCAGTGCTCCAAGCCGGAGCACTGAAAGGGCGCGAACAGTTGGCCTTTATCGACCAGGAGTTCCGCAGCCAGGGCGCGCGCGTGACTCGAGAGGTATGCGAATTGCTGCTGGACGTAGTGGGCAGCGATCTGCGGCAACTGGCCAGCGCCATTAGCCAACTGATTGCCGATACCGACGGGCAGGTGGATGCCGCCGCCGTGAAGCGCTACTACCAAGGAAAGGCGGAGGTCAGCGGCTTCGAGGTGGCCGACTACGCCATTGCCGGTAACGTCCGCGCCGCCGTGGCGCTGGCGCGCCGGGCGTTGCAGCTGGGCGTGGCTCCGGTGCTGTTGGCCAGCGCTGTGAGCTCCGGGATAGCCGATATTGCGAAGGTAGCGGGGGCAGGCAACATCAACCCCCGGCGCGACGCGGCGAAACTGGGCATGGCGCCCTGGAAGTTAGAGAAGACGGTCCGCACCGCGCGACGCTGGACCACCCCCATGATCGCGCAGGCGGTGCAGATCACCGCGGCACTGGACGCGGGCGTGAAAGGACACAGCGCCGACCCCGAATTCGCGGTGGAGGATGCGGTGCGCAAGATCGCGCAGGTTGCTAGTTCAGCCACCAGGCGCTAGCGAGCGTTAAAGCCCTTCCACACACCGCAGTGCACCGCGTCGTCGTAGCGGGATTCGAAGTGATACTCACGGGTTTCCTCCCAATCGTCCACACCACCTTTCAGGTGGGAGCCGATCAGGGCGCCGGTCAGCGATGCCCGCGTGTTGCGGTTGCCCGGCCAGTTCACAGCAACGTGCAGGAAGTCGTGCGGGGCGTACTGATCCTGGTTGTCCAGGTACAGCTGCGCCAGCAAGAGGGCAGAGGCGGTGCACGAACCGGCATCCCAGCCGCGCCCCAGAATCTGTACAAACTTGCGGCTGTTGCGGTACAGCTCTTCGAAGTCGCCCTGCTGCAGGAACGGGTTCAGGTGCTCGTGTACTGCGTTTACGCGGGAGATCAGCTCGCTCAGTGGTACGTCGGGGCCGGTCAGGTCGGTAATCAGTGCCGTGTCTAGATCCTGGAGGATGTCGGACTTTTCCTGATTAGTCAGCAGACTGTCGTTATCGAAGTTTTCGTCGCCAGCCAGGCCCTCGGCAACGTTCAGCAAATTGGCGCCCTTCCTGGCGGCCATCATGCAGGCCAGCATGGCGCAGGCGGCGCGGGCCACGCCCGAGTCGTGAGTCAGGATGCCCTGTAACACGGACCATCCCACGCCCTGGTCGGAGGGAGCCAGCAGCGCACTGGCGGCCACGCGCATGACGGCGCCGGAGCCACCGGAGTGTGTTGCTACGTCATCCCAGTGCTCCGTGCCGAGCTGGCTCAGCCGTTCCAGCGATTCCGTTGTGGAGGCGCCGGGGGAGCGGTCGTAATCCGGGTCGGAGTGGTATTTGAGGAAGTGCTCGCCGATGGCCTGCATGCCTTCTTCGCGGTCGAGGTCGCCATCGTCGATGTCCGACATTGCGGCGCAAAGCGCCAACGTCATTTGCGTATCGTCGCTGATCACCAGCGATTCGGGCAGCGGGGTGCGCTCCGGCTGTGGTGGGGTCTGGTATGGGTAGCCCCACGCATCGCCCAATGCGGTGCCGAGCAGGGCTGAGCGGAAACGATCCTTCATCCCTTTGTCGAACTCCTTCGCGGTAAAAAGTGCAGCCACCAGCCAATAGCTTGCAACTACACAGCCTGGGTTTTAGCTCGTCGTATCTAGCCCTCTAGCTTAGGGCATAGCGAAAACCCGCACCCGGGGAGGTTGTTGCTGTTGCCGCTTTGTGACGCAACATCTCAACCCCTTTATAAAGGTGCGGGCTGTGCTTTAGGCAAGTGCCGGTTGGAAGATCCCTTAGGCCATCTTGTTGAAGCGAGCGGCCATGCCGGACTTCTTGTTAGCCGCGTTGTTGCGGTGGATGGTGCCCTTGGTGACGGCCTTGTCGTAGAAGCGGGAAGCTACGCGCAGCTGAGCTTCTGCGGCTGCCTTGTCGCCAGCCTCAACGGCCTCGTTGAACTTACGGGTCTCGGTGCGCAGGCGGGAACGGATGGCTTGGTTGCGCTGGCGAGCGATCTCGTTGGTGAGAACGCGCTTCTTCTGCTGCTTGATGTTTGCCATGGTGGCGTGCCTCTTCTTTCAAAAAGTCTTCGGAAAAATTGCGTGTCCAGGGGGAGCGGACTCCCACCGCGGCCTCGCGGTCTCTAACACCCCGCCCAAGGTCCTGCGGGATGCGGCGTGGCCTGCAGCGCGCGATTGCAGCAGCGATGGCTTGCACGCGGCACTGTGAACTCGAAAAATGTTAGCAGTAGGTGCGGCGAAAAGACAAAAAGCTATCCCCAGCCATATTCCTGGCGCAGTACGTTGGCCACCCGGTCGAAGCGGCGGGCGGGCAGTGGAATACCGCGCCGCTGGATGTGGGATTCCGGAACCTCCAGCACCTTATCCATGCGAACCCAGCTATCGCGGTCGGCCCCGGAGCTCCACGGGCCCGTCCCGACGGGGATCCAGTTGATCTGATCCGCGTACTCCTCGCGTGAGGAAATCAGCAGGGTGAGCAGTCGGTGGTGATTTCGGCCCACCACCAGCACAGCGCGACGCTCGGGAATCACACCCTTCTTTGGGCGGATGTTGGCCCACACCACCTCACCCGCATCGGCCTGGCCATCCATGTCGGGGATGTACGTCACCGGCCGGGCGAGGTCCCGGCTGGGGGTCTTGATTGTTTCGTCCCGAGTATCCGCCAAGCCCGCGTATTCTGCGCCCATCCCGAGGTGTGCGTTGAGATCCGCGATGCCGTGTTTCAGCGCCTGCTTGCGCGTGAAATGGCGCGTGTAAAAATGCTGGAAGAACCTCCTAATGCCCCCAAGGGGATTGCGGGATTTCCCGCGTGGGGGTGTAGCTCCCACACCACTTTCTTCGGAACCAGCCATAAGTGACAGATTACCTGACCGGCGTGCGCACAGGAATAAAGTTCGCAGCTAAACCCCGTCTGCTACTTACGGGCCGATACATAGTAGGGTTACGCGTAAGCGAAAGAGGAGGGCACATGGCAGCCAAGCAGAAGAATTACGCCACAGAGACGTTTACGAACCCGGAGAGGATTCGTAACTTCTGCATCATTGCCCACATTGACCACGGCAAGTCCACCTTGGCGGACCGCATTCTGCAGATGTCGGGCGTGGTTGAGGATCGCGATATGCGCGACCAGTACCTCGACAACATGGACATCGAGCGCGAACGTGGCATCACCATTAAGGCACAGAACGTGCGCCTGCCCTGGGTGCCGAAGACCGGCGCGCACGCGGGCGAAGAGCTGGTGATGCACCTGATCGACACGCCCGGCCACGTGGACTTCACCTACGAGGTCTCCCGCGCCCTCGAGGCGTGTGAGGGCTGCATTCTGCTGGTCGACGCGGCGCAGGGGATTGAGGCGCAGACGCTGGCGAACCTTTACTTGGCGATGGAAAACGACCTGGAAATCATCCCGGTGCTGAATAAGATTGACCTGCCCGCGGCGGATCCGGAGAAGTATTCCCTGGAGCTCGCCCACATCATCGGCTGTGAGCCGGAGGACGTGCTTAGGGTATCCGGAAAAACTGGTGAGGGCGTGCCCGAGCTGCTGGACAGGGTCTGCGAGCTGGTGCCAGCGCCCGTTGGCGATGCAGATGCGCCTGCCCGCGCGATGATCTTCGACAGTGTCTACGACATCTACCGCGGCGTGGTGACCTACGTGCGCATGATGGACGGCAAGCTGGAATCCCGCCAGAAGATCCAGATGATGAGCACCGGCGCGACCCACGAGACGCTAGAGATCGGCGTGGTCTCCCCGGAGCCGACGAAGACCAAGGGCCTGGGCGTGGGTGAGGTCGGTTACATCATCACCGGTGTAAAGGATGTCCGCCAATCTAAGGTCGGTGACACGATTACCTGGGCGACCAACGGTGCCGAGGTGCCGCTGAAGGGCTACCAGGAGCCGACCCCGATGGTGTACTCCGGCCTGTTTCCGATCAGCGCCGACCAGTACCCGGACCTGCGCGAGGCCATTGAGAAGCTGCAGCTTAACGATGCCTCCCTGACCTTCGAACCCGAGACCTCCGTGGCTCTGGGCTTTGGCTTCCGCTGTGGCTTCCTGGGCCTGCTACACATGGAAATCACCCGCACGCGCCTGGAGCGTGAGTTTGGCCTGGATCTGATCTCCACCGCGCCGTCCGTGGTCTACCGCGTGGTCAAGGAGGATGGCACCGAGGTGCACGTCCGCAACCCCTCGGACTGGCCGGGTGGCAAGATGCGCGAGGTCTACGAGCCGATCGTGAAGATGACCGTGATCGTACCCTCGGAATTCCTGGGCTCCACGATGGAACTGTGCCAGTCGAAGCGCGGCCAAATGGGCGGCATGGACTATCTGTCCGAGGACCGCGTGGAGCTGCGCTACACCATGCCTCTGGGTGAGATCATCTTTGATTTCTTCGACCAGCTGAAGTCCCGCACCAAGGGCTATGCGTCGTTGAACTACGAGGAGGCCGGCGAGCAACTGGCCGACCTGGTGAAGGTGGACATCCTGCTGCAGGGCGATCCCGTGGATGCGTTCAGCGCCATCGTGCACCGCGACAACGCGCACTGGTACGGCAACAAGATGACGGTGAAGCTGAAGGAGCTGATCCCGCGCCAGCAGTTCGAGGTGCCGGTGCAGGCCGCCATCGGTTCCAAGATTATCGCCCGCGAGAATATCCGCGCTCTGCGCAAGGACGTTCTGTCCAAGTGCTACGGCGGCGACGTCTCGCGTAAGCGCAAGCTGCTGGAAAAGCAGAAGGAAGGCAAGAAGCGCATGAAGGCCATCGGTTCGGTCTCTGTGCCGCAGGAGGCCTTCGTCGCTGCTCTGTCTACCGACGCCGATTAGGTTTATTGACACCGACTAGGCTCAGTCCAGCTGCCGTACCGCCGCGGCCAGGCGGTTCAGCTCGTTGAGGGAGAGATCTTCGTCCTCATGCGCATTGCAATAATCCAGCAGGGTGTATCCGGTGAGCTGTAGCTGGTTGTGCTTAGCCCATAATTGCCGCGCATAGGTGGAGTTGTTGTTAATCATCTTCATCATGTGCTTGCGTTCGCTGAGCAGCTCGAACTGCAGATCACGGCGTGCGTAGAGCGCGCGATTTGGCGGGGTGATCAGCACAGCGCCCAGCAGGGCACCCATGGCCGCTTCGCAGTGGCCTACGAGGCGGCGGTGATAGTGGGCGTCCGACGTAGTGCGCCAGAGCCACAGGAAGATAAACGAGCAGATAACCGCAACGCACACCTCGGCCAGGCGATCGACGACGACGTCGCCGAGCGGGCGCTCCAGGGAGTTGCCCATCATCAGCGCCATGGGGGTGGTGAAGATGACGGTGAACGCGTAGTTCTTGGCGATGAAGAACTCAGCGGCGAATTGGCAGACGGCCAGCAAGAACAGCAGGGGGAGGCCGCTGATCTGGAAAGCATGGGCGATGGCGAACAGGCCAATGCCCAGCACGGATCCTAGGAGTCGGTGGAGGCCGCGGATGGTGCCGGGGACTTTCTCCGGGCCCCACTGCAGGATCAGCAGAGCGGTAATCACACCCCAGTCAGGGCGGTCTAGCCCCAGCCAGATGGTGAGGGCGCAGGAGGTCAGGCTGGCCAGCACCACCTTTTCCATGCTGAGCTCCGCATGGCTGTGGATGTTGAGCGAACGGCCGAAGCGGTATTTCACAGATGGCTGGTGGTGTGGGATGGCAATGCGGGTGGGGTCGACCATGCCGTTGGTATCGGAGAAGTCTTCGTCCGTATCCACGTAGCCTGTGCGGGCACTGATGGCCATCAACTGTTGGCGGGCTTGCTGTACCTGCACCACCAGGTCGCGCTGCGATTCCCGGATCACCTTGCCCGCGGAGACAATGCCCGCGCCCATCAGCGCCGACCAGGCCTCGGAAAGGGAGGTTCGGGCGAGGTAGTAGTTGCCAGGGGTCGGGTCTTGGTCGAAATCCGCCACCGCGCTGTTGAGCGTACGGATGGCCTGCTGCTCTGGGCCGTGAGGATTGAATAGGGCAGGGAACATGCCCACGATCACGGCGACGAACGCACCAAACAAACTCCAGCCGCCAATGGCCAGGGGGTTTAGGTCGCTGCGGGCAATCATCGTTGCGCCGCCGGAGACCATGACAATGAAGAATCCGCCCGGTGGTGGCAAGCGCAGTGCGTTCTGAGTGTAGGTGAACACGCCCGAAAGGAAGGTACAGTACAGGCCCGCGATCATCAGCCACCAGTGCGAGCCACCGGAATCCAGGTGCTCCCACATCATCTTGCCCAGCCACGCGGCGATGGTGGGGCAGGCGGCCAGCAAGACGGCGGAGAATGCCATCACCTTCAGGCGTATGCGGTACGGCAGGTTACCGCCGTAAATGACGGTGAACGCGCCACCGGCGACTAGCAACATCGCATCGGTGTGGCCTAGTGACCAGGCGATAGTGCCGGGAATCAGCAGTGACAGTGCCGCGCGCAGTCCACCAGCCCAACCCGACGCCTTCGAGTTGAAGGTAGTGAACAGTTCCCACGCACTCGGGCGCTGGGGGATGGGGAATTCCGCGGGGTTACGCGGGGGCTTTGGGGATAGCGGTGATGGCGAGGAGGGCTGCTTGTATGGGCTGGCTTGGCTCACTGTGTCTTTGGTTTTCCTCGTATACGTCGGCGAAATAGGGCATTCAAGGGACAATCAAAGAGGCAGTCCCTTGGGGACATTCACAGTGTAGTCCCCGAAATCGAACGATGAGCTGTGGGTTGTCCCGTGCCGTGCCTACACTGAGATCCATGAGTTACAAGGAACCGCAGCGCCCGGGCGAAACGGATTATCTTGTTGGTTGGATGCCGGACGAGAATCCGACCGATGGCTACCTTGCGCGTTCATCCGACGAGCAAGATATGGAAACCCGTCGCATTCGATTGGCTAAGTATCGTCCGAACGCTGCAAAGAAAATCGCGGCGTGGCTGGCGTTGATCCTGGGTGTGATGATGCTCTTCGGGATTTTTCTCGGCTCCATGGAAGAAGCAAGTGGGGGACTAAAAGTTCTGCTTGCCGTGCTGTACTTCCTCATCTTTGCCGGTCCGGCGCTGTTTTGGATGTATGCGAACAACCGCGATACCAAGGCGGTTCGGCAGTGGGCGGCCACGGAATCCGACTACCGGGACGTATGGGAATCCTTCGACCCGGCAACGAAGTCTATCTTCGCGCGACCGTCTATGGCTGACGAGCTGCCTCTGCTGCCGAAGCGCCCCTGGCTGTGGATCTGGATCGCGGAGTTTGCGGTTATCGCCACCGCCGGCACGTTGACCCCTGCCTAGCGTTCGCCTTATCCGCGCAGGGCGCGAGGGGGAGTCCTACTGGGGAGTGGCGATTGTGAGGTAGTCGGACCACTTCTTTTGCTTCAGAGTGAAGCCTGCCCCAAAGTCGTAATCGTTCGATTTGCCTACCTGACACGATAGAGTGCTGCCGTCCGAGCCCACGTAGCAGTCCATCGCATGAGTATCACCGGAATCGGGGGCAGTGACCGTGATACTCGCACGGGGTATAGCCGTAACGTTAGGGTCGCTAGATCTATAGACGTAGGTGGGCTTCAATGCCGCTGCATAAATCACATCGGCGAACTCGCATGACGTACGCAGCGGAACGCTGATCTCAGCGCCATTCGCGGTGACCCCGCAGTCATTTCGTGGGTAAGCAGATCCCCCGTTGGAAGAGGAACGTTTGCGTTTGCCTCGCGTCGGCTCAGCTGCGCGATTGTTGCTTTCTGCGGCAGAGTTGTGACCGGAACCGTGGTTTGAAGCCGGTGGGGTGGGGTTGGGGCCGTTTTTCTTGGAGGGCTTAGTGGTCTTTTCGGTATCCTCCTTTCTGTTGGTCGCCTGGTTGGTGGATTCCTGCTGAGCTGACGCGTTAGCGGAGCTGTCGGCGGCATCGGAATCGTTGGAATCTTCAGATCCGCAGGCGCTTAACCCCATCGCGGCGACGGTGAGCAGGGCTAGGGCAGACGAGCGCTTCATTAAAAACATCCTTAGCTAATGGGAAGTTTCGCATTAATGAAGAAGCCTACTGCCTCCGCTAGTCGTTCACAGTCAGAACGACCTTTCCCAGCGCGTGGCCCGACTCGACTTCCTCGTAGCCCTCGGCGGCGGCGCTGAAGGGCAGCTCCCTGCCGATCACCGGGCGCATCGCGCCCTCCGCGACCAAGCGGGCGAGTTCCGCGAAGCGTTCCTCGGTACGGATCCGAGTGATGCCGCTTCCACCCAGGCGGGCAGCAAGCTGCTTGTCTGCGGCGCTGCGTATCGCACCCTCCGGTGCAAGATGTGCCAGCCCTTCCAGAACCTCGCCGCCGACCAGATCCAGGATGCCGTCTACCGGTGGGACGGTGACGTGCGAACCGGTCTTGCCCAGCTCCGCGGTATCCATAAAGCGCGCCCCCAGGCGCTCGACCAGCATCTTTTTACGCGCGCTGGCGATGCCGATGACCTCAATGTCGAAACGCCGCGCCAGTTGCAGGGCATGCGTGCCTACGCCGCCGCCCGCGCCGATCACCAGCAGACGGGCGCCCTCATCCGGCCAGGTTTCCAGGTCGTGCAGTTCTGCCAAAGCGTCGTAGGCGGTCCCGGCAGCCGCGGGGAGGCAGGCCGCATCCGTGGCCTCTACACCGCTGGGGATAGCTGCGGTCGAGGCGGCGTCCAAAAGCACAAAAGAATCACTCGCAGCACCGGTGCCGGAGAAAGCCGAGCCAAAGACGCGATCACCTGGCGAAAAACCGGTAGAGGGATCGGCTTCGACGACGATCCCGGCGGCCTCGCGACCCATCGCCATAGGGAAAGAGACCGGGAAGGAACTCTGGCGCTGGCCGTTGCGCACCTTAATATCGCCGGGATTGAGGCTGATCGCGGTGGGGCGGATCAGCACGCTGCCGGGCTGCCAGGTGTAGTCGGCGACATCGAGGAAACGGGTGACCTCGGGGCCGCCAAAGGAATCGAAGCCGAAAATACGCATGAGCCCCATGGTAGGGGCTCAGAAGAGAGTGAGGGGCTTAGCTCTTGGCGAAGCGGCGCATGAGGAAGGCGAACAGAGCGCCGGAGATGTTGTGCCACACTGCTGCGACCGCACCGGGGATGGCGGCCTCCGGGGCCCAGTACTTGCCAGACATGCCCGAGGCCAGGCCAGCGGATTGCGTGGCAACCTCGATGGCGGTGGTGCGGCACACAGCCGGGGATTCGCCGGTAGCGCGGGCGGCGAAGTAGCCCAGGAGGTAGCCGATGGTGTTGTGGATAATAACGGCGACCAGGACAGTTACGCCGACGTTCATCAGGGTCTCTGAAGACTTAGCCACGGCGGGAAAGACCACACCACCGATGGCGATGATGGACAGCCACGGCAGGACCGGCAGCAGGAACGTGACGATGCGGTCGAAAATCACCCGGATGACCAGGCCGCCGATGACGGGCAGCAGCACGGTCTGAACCAGACTCCACGCCATAGACGTGCCGTCCACCGGGGTTTCCTCGCCCGCCAGCAGCAGCATAATAACCGGGGTGACGATCGGTGAGAGGATCGTGGAGACGGAGGTCATGGTTACAGACAGTGCCACGTCGCCCTTAGCCAAATAGGAGACCACGTTGGAGGTGGTGCCGCCGGGTACGGACCCCAGCATCAGCAGGCCAATCGCGAGCATTGGGTTCAGACCCAGCAGCTTGGCTACGGCCACAGCACCCAGCGGCATGATGACGAACTGGGCAATCACGCCGATGACGATCGGCATGGGGCGCTTGATGACCAGCGCGAAGTCCGGCAACGTCAGGGTCAGACCCATGCACAGCATGATGATGGCGATCATCGTGGAGATGTGTGCTGCCAGGGGAGTGAAGGTGCCCGGGCTGGCCAGTGCCAGGCCTGCGCCGATCAGGATAAACGCGGGAAAGGCCCACACGGCAATGGTTGCGGAACGTTCCTCGGAGGCGTTGGTCTCGGCGGAGCCGGTGGCTGAGGCGCCGCTGTTTTCTGCTCCCTCGTGGGGCGCGTCGTGCTTCTTCTTTTCGGTCGTCATGTGACCATTATATGAGATAGATGTCTCAAAGTATGAAATTCGCAGGTAGTGGACGCAGTGAAAGGGGGTGCCTGGTCAGGCTAGAGTGGGTCTGGACACGCTATGCGGATGCGCTAGCCCCGCCGACCCCGCGACTATAAAGGAGTGACCATGAACCAATCCCGCACGTGGTTTACCAGCGATCTGCACCTCGGCCACCCTTTTGTCGCCGAGCTGCGTGGTTATGGGAGTGGGGAAAACGACGTTGACCGGCATGATGCCACCATCCTCAACAACCTCACGGACGCTCTGAACCCCGGCGACACCTTGTGGGTTCTCGGCGATATTTCCTCCGGCTGGGGTCCGCAGGAAGAACGCGCGCTGGATCTTTTGGCCGAGACCTTCAACGGTCTAGACGTCGCCGTCCACCTCATTTCCGGTAATCACGACACCTGTCACCCGCTGCACGCCAACAGCGCGCAGCGCCAGCGCAGGTTCCTGGAGGTTTTCGATTCCGTGCAGCCTTACCAATGCATCGTCCCGTGGGATCCGGACGGCGACGGGGTGGCTGATAACGAGGATTTGGCGAAGAAGGCCGCCAGCGAGGTTGCCTGGTTGTGCCACTTTCCACGTCCCGGCCAGGATCACGAGGGCATGGAGTCCCGCTACGACACTTTGCGGCTCGACGTACCTTACGTGATCCACGGCCACCTGCACTCCGCCGTCCCCGTCACCGGTCCCGGACAGGTCGATGTTGGCGTGGAGGCCTGGAATCTGCGCCCGGCGCCCTACGAGGACGTGATGGAGCTGCTGTACCGCGACGCGTAGGTTCCTTTTGCGCGTGCATGACCTCATGCTTATGTATATTGATGCTGTGTATTTATCGTCTAGGTCTTTTTCTAGATGACGCCCACTCGTCAGCACACGACAACATCAATAAACGGGACCTGAGGTTATGACGTTCGACTTTTCCCAGTACACCTACCGGCCGCGGCATGCGGCTAAGGATTCTCGCATTTCTCTGGCCAAGGGGGCAGCGACCGCAGCACTGACGGCCACCGTGGGGATGGCAGGCATCGCAGCCCCGGCGACGGCAGCTCCGGCTGGCCCGCCCGCAGGTTCCCAATTGCCGCCCCTGCCGCAGGTTCAATTGCCCCCACCGCCGCAGCTGCCGCCGGTTCCGCAGGCCGTGGAGGATGCGCTGAACAAGTTGGGCATGTCCGCTAACCAGATTCCGGGTTCTTCCGCCCCGCACCGCCCGGCTCCGCACCGTCCGGCTCCGCACCGTGGTGGTTACCAGGTACGCACGATCCACAACGTGCCTGCCCGCACTTCTTTGGCCGTGGTGACCAACAACGGTATTGCGAAGACTCCGAACGCTGACCAGGCCCGCCCCGGCCTGTCCATCGTGAAGCTGTACATGGCCCACTATGTGCTGCGCTACGGCGACCAGAGTAACTCCGACCGCTACCTGGCCGAGCGCATGATCCGCTTCTCCGATGACGGTGCGGCCTCCAAGATCTACCGCAAGTACCCGCGTGCGATCAGCACCATCGCTCGAGATTACGGTCTGCGTAACACTCGCGCGGCTGCGCACTGGGGTAACTCGTACACCTCTGCGACGGATACCGCGCAGTTCCTCCACAAGCTGCGCATCCGGTACCCGCGTTCCCTGGTGTTTCACTGGATGCGCACTGCCGGCGCCGTTGCGGCTGACGGCACCCGCCAGAACTGGGGCACGGTGCACCTGCCGGGTGTCAACGGCACGAAGTGGGGTTGGTCCGATTATGGTCCGCAGACACGGGCCTCGGCCTCCTTCGGAAACGGCTACACCGTGGCGTCCTTCTCCTGGGGCGGCCGCGCTGTGCAGAACGCAGATACCCGTGCAGCGGCGCGCTACCTGCGCTAATGTGAAGTTTCGAAGTCTAGGGTTGCGTACAGCGCTTCCAGATCAGCGCTGGCAGATCATTGACAGTTCAGCCCCCTAGACACCCCCGAGACCAGCTCTAGATCAACTCAAGTTCAACCCCTCGGTTACTTTTCACGGAAAGTTTTTGAATAATGGCACCTCAGGATAACAATCCTTACGGCAACGCTGGCACTGGCGCGGATGGGAAAGATGCCAACGACCCGACCGAATACATGGGTCAGGCCAACGCGTCTCGTTTTTCCGCCCCGAGCGCCGAAAATGATGCTGCACAGGGGGAGGGGAAAAACCCCGAGCCGCCGCAGTACCGTCGTCAGGACGAGCAGAGCACCCAGGTCTTTGGTTCCTCCGGTGCTGGCAACGCCGTAGGCGGCCAGAACGGCAGTCCGTACGGATCGCCCTATGGCCAGCAGGGCAACCAAGATCAGGGCTACGCGCAGGGGTATGGCATGCAGGGCGGGCCCCAAGGTGCTCCTCAGGGGAGCCCCTTTGGTGCCAACGGGCAGCCGGGTGCAGGCCAGCCAGGTTACGGCCAGCCGGGATACGGGCAGCAGGGCTTTGCGCAGCAAGGATACGGTCAGTCCGGTTACGGCCAGCCGGGGCAGGCCGGTCAAGCTTACGGCCAGCCGTTCGGCCAGCCGGGACAGGCCGGCCAGCCGTTCGGCCAGGGTGGCCCCAGTGGCTCACAAGGGCAGGGCGGCAACGGCGGCGTGGCGAAGATCGTCGTCGGTTTGCTGCTGCTCATTGCCCTGGTGGTCGGTGGCGTGCTGATCTACAACGCAGTATCTGGTGATGACGAGGGGGACGATAAGCCCAGCTCCTCGGAGTCCGAGACCACGGATACGACAGGGCAGGAGGAAGAGTCGCAGGATAACGGCGAGGACGAGTCGCCATCCTCTACTCCGAGCTCTACCTCTAACGACCTACCATTACCAACTGATTACAGCTCGCCGTTCGGCACCGATCTGTCCGACCTCGAAGACAGTCTCGACGACAGTCTGAACGACTTGGAGGAGCTGATGAGCAGCCTGAGCGAGGGCCCCATGGAGCCCTCTGGCGTGCCCAGCTACCGCTAGGCCAGAATCTGGCATCCTTCACCGGGTGCCCCCCTAACTCAGACACAAGAAACGCAGACACAAGAAACCCCCAGGTGGACTTAAGACCTGGGGGTTTCTTGCTGACGTTTCAAGAGGAGAATGACCGTTCGTATGTGGATCCTTTCTGTCGACCACTGAGGACTAATCTAAAGGGGCTTCCTGGAAAAAACCTGTGTACGGTCTGCAAGGTCGCTACGCGTTAATTAGGCTTTTCCCGTATACGCCAAATGCCCTGTTCAAAGGCCTATCCGGGGTGTTGTTGTGTGGATATCGGCACGTTGTCGCGGTGGATATCTGGGCGAGGGGATAGGGTATTGCAAGAGCTACACGAGTACGAGTAAGAAAATGGGGTGTGATCCCGCCATGGAAGGCGAAAAGTCTACCGCTACGGCCGTCAGTACGGCCGATAGCTCCGGTACTAGCGAAGCGAACTCTGAAAAGGTCAAGGTTGATCCGATTATCTTCTGGGTCGCCTTTGGCTTCATCGTGGCCTTCGTTGGCTACTCGATCATCTTCAAGGACAAGGCCGCAGACACCCTGAAGCACGGTGCCAACTGGCTACTGGAGAACTTCAACTGGCTTTACATCGGCAGCATCTCGCTGGCGTTCCTGTTCCTCATGGTTTTGTTCGTCTCTCGCTTCGGCCGTATGCGCCTGGGCGTGGAGGGCGAGGAGCCGGCTTTTAGGACCTTGTCTTGGTTCGCGATGCTTTTCGCCGGTGGCTTGGGATCTGTGTTGATGTTCTACGGTGTGGCCGAGCCTATGAACCACGTGGTTAACGTGCCGATGCAGGATGCAGAACCGATGAGCACTGAGGCTATCGGCGAGGCCATGGGCTTCACCCTGTACCACTTCGGCCTTCACATGTGGGTTATCTTCGCACTGCCCGGCCTGGCTCTGGGCTACTTCATCTACAAGCGCCACCTGCCGCCACGCGTATCCAGTATCTTTGCGCCCATCCTCGGCGCCCGTATTTACTCGTGGCCCGGAAAGCTTATTGACGCCCTGTCTATCATCGGCACCGTTTTCGGCATCGCGGTGTCGGTCGGCCTCGGTACGCTGCAGATCAACTCTGGCTTGGCCAAGGTCTTCGGCGCACAGAATGTTGCGTGGGTGCAGATCATCATTCTGGTCGTCATCGTTGCGGCTTCGTCGATCTCGGTATCCACTGGCCTGTCGAAGGGCATTAAGTGGCTGTCCAACATCAACATCCTGGCAGCCACCGGCCTGATGGTTTTCGTCCTGCTGACCGGCCCGACGTTGCTGTTGCTGCGCGGCACGATGGATGCGACCAGCCTCTATGCGGAATACCTGCCGAAGATCATGTTCTGGTCCGACTCCCAGCAGGTAAACCCCGGCTGGCAAGGCAAGTGGACGGTATTCTACTGGGCGTGGACGATCTGTTGGTCCCCGTTCGTCGGCATGTTCGTCGCCCGCATTTCCCGTGGCCGTACCGTGCGTGAGTTCATCGGTGGCGTGCTCCTGCTGCCGACGGCCTTCACCATCGTCTGGTTCGCCGTCTTCGGCTACGCCGGCCTGGATATCGAGAAGAAAGAGCCGGGGGTACTGACCGAGCCGATCGTGGAGCAGGGCGACCCTGCCACGGCGCTGTTCGCCTTCCTGGAGCACTTCCCGTGGACCATGGCCATCAGCATCTTGGCGCTGTTCGTCATCACCATCTTCTTCGTCACCTCCATCGACTCTGCGGCGTTGATTAACGACATGTTCGCCGCCGGTGAAGAGGGCAAGACTCCGCTGATCTACCGCCTACTGTGGTGTGTCATGATCGGCGCGGTCGCCGGCGCGATCCTGATTATGGCCCCCGACTCCGGTATCGACGCACTGCAGCAAACCGTGATTATCATCGGTTTCCCGTTCGTGCTCTTCAACTTCGTGATGATGTACTCGCTTGTCAAGGGCATGAATGACGACTCGGCGGCCCGCCCAGAGCCGCCGAGCCGCCAGTGGGGCAAGACCGACTCTGCAGAGAAGCTGGCCGAGCACGAATCCCGCCCTGCTCCGGGCTACGACAACGAAGGTAACGAGCACGCTCGCTTCGAATACGACGCGGAAGGAAACCTCATCATCCCTGGTAACGTTCGAATCGAAGGCGACCTGGGTGTCGTCGGCGACGTGGACAATGAGGCAGAAAGTTCCCCCGCCCGCCCGATGTATGACCAAGAAGGCGAGTTGATTACAGAAGACCCGTCTGAGGACAAAGATCCCGCTGAGGATAAGGGCGTCGATAAGGAATAAGCCACATTCGCACCGGCAACATCGGTAGGCTGGATCCGGTACGAACTAACCCATAAAAAGGAGTGACCATGGTTCAGCGTGTAGGTGTAATCGGTGCGGGTCTGATGGGATCCGGCATCGCGGAGGTTGCTGCCAAGGCCGGCAGCGACGTGCTGGTGTGGGAAGCAAAGCAGGAGTTCGCCGATGCGGGTAAGGCGCGCATCGAGAAGTCCCTGGAGAAGGCAGTGAGCCGCGGCAAGCTGTCCGAGGAGGATCGCGACGCAGCGCTCGGCCGCCTGACCTTCACCACCAACCTGGAAGACTTCGCGGATCGCGAGATGGTTATGGAGGCCATCATCGAAAACGAGGACATCAAGAAGGATGTCTTCGCCAAGCTGGACGAGATCGTCGAGGACAAGAAGGCGCCGCTATGCTCCAACACGTCCTCCCTGCCGATCCAGACCATCGCCAGCGCCACCAAGAATCCGGGTCGCGTGCTGGGCCTGCACTTCTTCAACCCCGTTCCGGTTCTGCCGCTGGTTGAGGTTATCCCGGCGCTGACCACCGACGAGGACATCGTTGAGGTTGCCCAGACCTATGCCACAGAGAAGCTGGGCAAGCAGGCCATCCGCGCGAAGGATCGCTCCGGCTTTATCGTGAACTTCCTGCTGGTGCCGTACATGCTTTCTGCAGTGCGCATGGTGGAAAACGGCGTGGCAACCCCGGAGGACATCGATACCGGCATGAAGCTGGGCGCCAACCACCCGATGGGCCCGCTGACCCTGGCCGATATGGTTGGCCTGGATACCTGCGCCTTCATCGCGGACGTCATGTACAAGGAGTTCGGCGACCCGAGCTATGCCTGCCCGCCGCTGCTGCGCCGCATGGTTACCGCAGGCCACACCGGCCGCAAGTCCGGCAAGGGGTTTTACGAGTACAATTAATCCCATCACGTTCGTTAAGTAATTTTCGGGCTTTATAACCACAGTCCGGCTTAACGGACGGATCCCAACGAAAGGAAAGGTCACCATATGTCTATCGACGATCTGAAGAACAAGGCAGAGGGCGCCGCAGGCAAGGCCAAGGAGGCCGCTGGCGAGGCTACCGACAACAACGATCTGGCCAACGAGGGTCGTGCGGACCAGACCAAGTCCGACATCAAGGAGAAGGCCAACGAGCTGAAGGACAAGGCTTCCGACGCTGTAAACAAGGTTCTGGGCGACGCTCAGAAGTAAAACTTAAAAAGTTAAAGTCCCGGCTGAATTGATCAGCCGGGACTTTTGCTGTGTGAGGGGGCTCACAGCCACCCTGGGGTAGGGGGCTAGGAGGCTAGGGGACTAAGGAGGCGGGAGCTAGCGGGCTAACCGAAACACAGGCCTCCTGTGAGCCACCAGCTTTAAAGAGCCTGGTCTACCACCGACGCAGCGCGGTCGACGATCTCCAGCGCCCAGTTCAGCTGCTCCTCGGTGGTAATCAGCGGGGGCGCGAAGTGTAGGCGGTGGCCAGACACCATCGGCCAAATGCCAGCCTTCTTCAGCTCCGCACCGAATGCGCCCATGGCCTCGCCGCCCATTGGGGTCTTGGCATCCTGATCGCTCACGAACTCGATAGCCCAGAAGAAGCCCTTGCCGCGGACGTTACCCACGCTTGGGTGGTCCTTTGCAATCTTCTCCATAGCCGGGGCGATCACGCGTTCACCCAATTCAGCAACCTGATCGAAGATCTTCTCCTCGCGGTACACCTTCTGCGCCGCCAGACCCGGAGCAACGGCAAGTGGGTGGCCAGAGTAGGTCAGGCCGCCTGGGTAGGGCTTGTCTGCGAAGCGCTGGTACACGGCCTCGTTCATCATCACGCCACCCAGCGGGGCCATGCCGGAGTTCACGCCCTTGGCGAAGGTAACCAGGTCCGGCTGCAGATCCGCGCCACCGTGCTCGTAGGCGAACATCTTGCCTGTGCGGCCGAAGCCGACCATCACCTCGTCAGCGATGTATAGCGCGCCATGGCGGTCACAGATCTCGCGTACTCCCTGCAGGAAGCCCTCCGGTGGAACAATGATGCCGCTGGAGCCCACAACGGACTCGATCAACACGGCAGCCACGTTGTCCTCGTAAACCAGGGTCTCCTCCAACGACTGCAGAGCGCGAGCGCACTCTTCTTCCTGCGTGGTGGAGTAGAAAGGGCTGCGGTACAAGAACGGGCCCCAGAAGTGCTTCACGTCGCCATCGGTGGTGGGATTGCCGTGGCGGCGGGCCTCGCCTGTGGCCATGATCGCGGAGCCGGTGGCGCCGTGGTAGCTGCGGTACGCGGTCAGTATCTTGGACTTACCGGTGGTCAGGCGAGCCATGCGAATGGCGTGCTCGATGGCGTCTGCGCCACCGTTGGTGAAGAACACGTGGGAGAACTCGCCCTGCGCCTGCTCTACGATCTCCTTGGCCAGCTCGCTGCGTACGTCGTTGGAGAACGCGGGGTTCTGGTTGGTGATGCGGGTGGCCTGCTGCTGAATTGCCTCCACCAGCTTCGGGTGCGCGTGGCCGAGGTTGGCGCTTACCAGCTGGCTGCCCAGGTCCAGGTAGCCGTTGCCCTGGTAGTCGTAGATCCACGGACCTGCAGCGTAGCTCAGTGGCTGCGGGTTGATCTTTTCCTGTGCCGACCAGCTGTGGAACACATAGTTGCTGTCGTTGTCGCGTACCTGCTGCTCTGCGGTTTTCGCTTCCTCGGTGCCCACGCTTACACGGGTGCCGTCGAAAGTAGTGAATTCGGTGATGTTAGGAGGTAATTCAGTCATTCCCCCAGGCTACTCGCGCGCGTTGGCATCGGCAGCGGAGTCGCTATCTGCGCCGCTATCGGCGGGGAACTCATCGTCGTCTTCGGCGGATAGGTCGGCGAATCCGAAGCGCTTCAGTCGCGCCCGGTCTGCCGCGGAGGCAGAGCTGGTCAGCTGCAGCAGTTCGTTGTAGATGCCGCCGCTGGTCGCCAGCTCGGCGGGGGAACCAACTTCGCAGACACGCCCCTTGTCTAGGGTGACGATCTTGTCCACGTCGGCGATGGTGGACAGGCGGTGGGCGATGACGATGGTGGTGCGGCCGACCATCAGTTCGTTTAGACCTGCCTGCACCACGCGTTCGGCCTTCGTGTCCAGCGCGGAGGTGGCTTCGTCCAGGATCAACACTGGCGCGTCTTTCAGCATGGCGCGGGCCACAGCGATGCGCTGCTTCTGCCCGCCGGACAGGCGCAGGCCGCGTTCGCCGATGAGGGTGTTGTAACCGTCCTTGAAGTGCATGATGAAATCGTGTGCGAAGGCGCGCTTGGCCACCGCCTCAATCTCCTCATCCGTCGCGTCGGGCTGTGCATAGGCGATGTTTTCGCGAACCGTGCCGGAGAAGAGGGCGGGCTCTTGGAACACCACGCCCACGGAGCTGCGCAGCTCCGCGGCCGTCATGTCCGCCACGTCCTTGCCGCACACTGTCAGTTGTCCCTCGGTGGGGCGGTACAGGCCTAGCAGCAGATTCACCAGGGTGGATTTGCCGCCCCCGGATTCGCCAACCAGCGCCACCTGGTCTCCCTTGGCTGCCTGGAAGCTGACCTGGTGGATGACGGGCTCGCCCTTGAGGTACTCGAAGCTGACGTTATTGAAGTCGATGACCGGCCCAGTTTCCGGGGCGGAAAGCTGTGGGCGCACGGCCTGGTCTACCTCTGCCTGGGAAACGAGCATCGGCCCGCCCGGGCGGGCAGCTTCTAGCAGGGGAGTGGTGGCAGACGGCTCTTCCAGCTCCTCCATGGTCTCGAAGTATTCGCGGGAGCCTGCGGCGGCGCGCTGGGCGGTATCCACCATCCAGCTCATCATGCCGGCCGGCTGGCGAGCCATCACCACGTATTGCAGCAGCAGTACCATGTCGCCCAGCGTGAAGTCGCCGTGCAGTGTGCGCCAGAAGAGCATCAGGTAGATGGCGAAAAAGATTATGTTCATTCCGCCCATGCGCAGCACGTCCATGAAGTGCCACCAGCGGGACTGCTCGCGAGTCAGTTGAATCGTGTCCGCGAAGTGCTTCTGGAACAGCCGCAGCTCGCGCAGCTCGGAGACGAAGGACTTGACTACCTTCACCTGGCCGATGACCTCCGCGAAGCGTCCCTGGGCTACATCGATGTGCTCGTTCTTCTCCTTTTCCCACACCATCCACTTCTTGGAGGTCAGCATGGTCAGGTACAGGTACATCGGGAAGATAATCGCCAGCAGTAGCGCCAGCGGCCAGTAGTAGATCGCCGTGATTACCAGGATCATCACCACGGTGATCAGCATGGAGAAGAAGTTATTGGCGAAGGACTTGATGAAGTCCGTTAGCCCCAGGATGGAGCGGTCCAGCCGGGAAATGATCGTGCCCGTGACCTGCTTGTCGTAGTATCCCTGCGGCAGTGCCAGCAGCTTGGCGTAGTAGCGGTTAGAGAGGATCTGGCGCATCCGCATGGCCATCACGTCGCCGAACCACCCGCCGATGTTGCGGATGATGGTGTTCGCTAGCTCCACAGCCAACAGGCCGACGGCGAGCCAGATGACGGTCTTCGTTGCGCTCTCAATCGCGGCGTCGGTAGCCCCACCGCCCCCGATGGTCTCCACGATGGTGTCGGTGGCCAGCTTCACCAGGAAAGGCGTAGCCAGAGCCAGTCCGGCGGTAACGATACTGGTGATCATCACCACCAGGTAGAACGGCCAGAGTTCCTTCGTGGAGCGCAGGATGCGGCTGAAAGCGTTAATCACATCTTGCCAAGTTAATTGTTCAGGTTCGTCTTAGCGAATTCCGCGATGCGGCCCAGAGCCTCGTTGAGGATCTCCCGGGACGTTCCGAAGTTGATGCGCACATGTCCCGCGCCCTGGGAGCCGAACATGATCCCCTCGTTGAAGGCCACGCGGGCTCCTTCCAGCAGCTTCTGGCCCGGCTTCTCTTCCAGTCCCGGAACCTCACTGAGGTCCACCCACAGCAGGAAGCTGGCCTCGGGGCGGATGAACTTTGCGCCGGGCAGGACCTCCGGCAGGCGGCGCTCGAGCAGATCCAGGTTGCCCTGCAGGTACTCGAGTTCGTTGTCCAGCCAGGCCTCGCCGTTCGTGTAGGCGGCCTCGGCGGCGAGCTGCCCCAGGGTGGAGGAAGACCCGGTGCGCAACGGGCTGACCTTCGCCATCGCCGCGCGGTCGTCCGGGTTGGTAAAAATCATCTGCGCGCAGTGCAGGCCCGCGGTATTCCAGCCCTTAGAGGTTGCCAGCACCGTCACCGTCACCCGCGCGGCGGTTTCGCCGAGCGTGGCCAGGGGGGTATGCGTGTGCGGCGCGTAGACCACTGGCGCGTGGATCTCGTCGGAGATCAGGCGCACATTGTACTTATCGGCCAGCTCCACCAAGGTGGCCAGCTCCTCCGGGCGCCACGCTCGCCCCAGCGGGTTATATGGGTTGCACACGATCATTGCCCCCACACCCGCGGGGTTTTCGGTGCTGGCAAAGGCCCGTTCCAGTGCCTCGTAATCGTAGGCCCACTCCTCGGCTCCCTGCTTTTCAACCTTGGTCATCTCCACCTCGACCTTGGGGCGGTTCACCGCACTCGGCACGTCGAAGAACGGGTGGTAGCTCGGCACGGGGACGATCACGTCGGAGCCCTGCGGCGTAAGCTCGTCGATCGCCGCGGCCACGCCCTTGACCACATCGGGCACTAGCCGCACCCAGGACGGATCGATCTGCCAGCCGAAGCGGCGGTCCAGGAAGCCCGCTAGCGCTTTTTGTACGGAACCATTGCGGCGCTCGTAACCGAAGTACTCGCGATCCACGCCCGTCTGGATGGCCTGTTTGACGGCGGGGCAGGTGTCGAAGTCGGTTTCGGCGACCCACAGTGGCAACACGTCCTCGTCGTAGACGGTCCATTTCATCGTCCCGCGGGCGCGGAGGGTGTCGAGGTCGTGGAAGGTAACGTCGGCGGGCGCGTTCCCGGCGGCGCTATGGGGGCTGTTGTTCTGGGCGCAAGCGTTCATAGCTCCCCACCCTAGCACTCTAGACCGAGCTGTCTACCTGCTTGGGTAAAGCTCTGGATAGTCTTTGCGAATCTGCTGGTAAGCGTCCTCTGCCACCTCGTTGGTGACTTCGCCGCGGGCCGCCGCATCCATATCGAAGCGGCGCACCAACCGTCGCGAACCATAGCGCGGCCACTGCGGATTCTCGCCGTGGGCGAAGCGCGCCACTATCCCGTGAAACTCCGTCGCCAACGGCTGCAAGCGTTCGGGTGCGGAATCGCCGCAGAAATCCCGCACTGCGTGCGGTGCGACCGTAAGGGCGTCAAAAACCAAAGGCAGATCCGCGCAGTGCCACGCGGACTGGCTTCCGTGAAACTCGTAGGCCCAGCTCGTATCGCGTTTTTCCTCCATGATCGCCACGGCCCAGCGTTTAATGGCCGAATCCCCGATGGCCATACCCACCGGATGTGGCGACGCCCACCGCACCCGTGCCTGCAGCGCCCGCTCCGCGTACCGCGCCAGTGGCTTGGCCGCTTGCCGGACCAGCGGGTTGTTGGATTTCAGGCGCTTGTCGATAGCGCGGGCGATGGGCATAGGAACGAACTCCTCGCGCAGCGTGCCGACCAGCAGCGGGACGTCGAGCATGTGATGGGGCCGGAAAGGATACGGACCCACCGCGCAGTCCGTGCCATAGATACGGGCATAGCGGCGGTAGGCGCGCAGCAGCTGTTCCGGCTGCAGGCTGGAAAGGTGCTCGGTCGTCAGCGGACCGCCGAGGAGGGCGCGTGCAACATGCTCGCGATTCGGCCAGCCCTCGCGCGGGAACCCGGGGCTGAGGATCACGGCGCGGTGCACCAAGTTTGCGGCGCGGGGGTTGCACAGCGTCCAGGCCGCCAGTGCACCACCGGCGGATTGGCCCATCAGTGTGACTCGCTCGGGATCCCCACCGAAGGCAGCGATATTGTCGTGCACCCAGCGCAGGGCGGCGACGATGTCTTCGGCGCCTCGGAAGTACTCCGGTTCTGTGTTCGGGTCCACAGAACTATCCAGATCGGCGGGGCGCCACTCGTTGACGAGCGGCAGGAAGCCCTCCAGGCGGTACCGGTAGTTCAGCGAGACGAACACGCAGCCGTCCTCGGCGAAGCGGGTGCCGTGGTACCAGAGGTCGTCTGCGTAGCCTTCCTCGTAGCGACCGCCGTGGATAAACACGATGACGGGCGCCCCAGGGCGGGTATCCGTGTGGGGGCCAGTGGCGGTTGTGGAACGGGAAGCGCCGGCCGGGCAGGCCTCCGAAGCACTGGCCGGGCAGGCCTCCGGAGGAGCGGCCGGGCAGGTGACCGACAGAGCCTGGCGATAGGTGGTGGTGGAAGAATCGCCAAAGAAAAAGCGTGGGGGAGGGGCAGGCGCTGGAGGCGCGAAGCGATCGCCCGCGGCGTAGGGGATGGATTCGAAGCGCCAGACGGAACCCCGACGGTAGCCGCGTATGGTGCGCTGATCGACGGCCACATCAACATGGTCCTTGGCCGCGGGGATAGAGTGGGGAATCATGGATTACCTCCAGAATGCTTCCGAACTGCCCTATGAACTGCCAGACTTCGCGGCCATCGACCTAGCCGACCTGGTTCCCGCCTTCCGCACCGCGCTGGTGGATCACGCCGCGCAGATCGCGGCAATTGCGAACAACCCCGAGGCTCCTACCTGGGAAAACACCGCAGAGGCGTGGGAAGAATCGGGGCGGATGCTGCAGCGCGTGCTGGCTATCGTATTCAATTATACGGGCGCAAACGCCACTGACCAGGTGCGCGAGATAGAGGCAACGATCAGCCCGGAGCTGGCGCGGCACTTCAGCGAAATCTGGCTGAACCGCGCGCTGTGGGAGCGCATCTGCGCCCTGCCCGAGCAGCCGGAGGGCAGCGAGGAAGAGGCCCTGCTGCGCGAACTGAAGAAGAGTTTCGTTCGCGGCGGTGCGGAACTCGACGACTCGCAACGCACCCGCCTGCGCGACATCGACGCGCAGCTGGCCGAGCTGACCACGGCCTTTGGCGCCCAGCTGCAGACCGCTACCGAAAGTGCCGCCGTGCTGCTTACCGACGAGGCCGAGGTCGCGGGCCTCAGTGCGGCGGAAAAGGAGTACTTCGCCGCAGCCGCCGCCGAGCGTGGCGAGGATGGCTGGCTGATCCGTCTGGGACTGCCGAGTATTCAGCCGGTGCTGGAATCGCTGGATAACCCGGCGGCACGCGCGAAGGTGCACGAGGCATCGCTGAACCGCGCGGCTGGTAGCAATGAGGCCACCTTGCTGCAGATCGTGAACCTGCGCGCCCAGCGTGCTGAGCTGCTAGGTTTTGCCAACCACGCAGAGTTCGTCGCCGCCGCCGAGACCGCCGGTAGCCTGGCCGCGGTCGAGGAACTGTTAAATCAGGTCACGCCCGCCGCCGTGGCGAACGCACAGGGGGAATACAAGCGGGCTCTGGACAAGATGGTCACCAGCAGTGCAGAGGATGCAGAACAAGGCGCAGCGGAGGCGAACGTAGCCGGCCTCACTGGAGCCGACTGGCCCTACTGGGATGCCCAGCTGCGCGCCGAGGAACTCGACGTGGACGAGGCCGAACTAAAGAAATACTTCCCGCTGGAGCAGGTGCTGGTAGACGGCGCCTTCTTCGCAGCCAAGCGTCTCTACGGCATCGACGTGCGCGAACGCCCCGACCTGGCCGGTTACGCGCCGGGTGTGCGGGTGTGGGAGGTTACAGAAGACACAGAGAGCACAGAGGGCACAGAGGCGCCTGTTGGCATCGGCCTGTTGCTCACCGATATGTATGCCCGCCCCACCAAGCGCGGCGGCGCGTGGATGAATTCTTTCGTCGAGCAGTCCAACCTGCTGGGGCAGGCCCCCGTGGTGGTCAACGTTATGAACATCGCCGAGCCCGCCGAGGGCGAGCAGGCCCTGCTGAGCCTCGACGAAGTACAGACGGTTTTCCACGAGTTCGGCCACGCCCTGCACGGCTTGCTTTCCGACGTGCGCTACCCCACGCTGTCTGGCACCAACGTGCCCCGCGACTTTGTAGAGTTCCCCAGCCAGATCAACGAAAACTGGGCCCTGGAGCCCGCCGTGCTGCGCAACTACGCCCGCCACGTAGAGACCGGGGAGGTTATCGGCGGCGAGTTCATCGAGGCCATCCGCGTCCAGGCCAAGTGGGGCCAGGGCATGGCCACCACCGAGTTCCTGGCCGCCTGCTGGCTGGATCTGGCCTGGCACAAGCTCTCTGCAGCGGAGGCCGCCAAGCTCGCCGTAGCCGCCACCGACGGCGCGGGCACCGATGGCGCTGGCGCCGATGATGCCGGTACTAGCGCCGCCGAGCAGGTCGAACGCTTCGAGGCCGAGGCCCTGGAACGCGCCGGGGTAGACGTCAACGGCGCCCTCGCCCCGCGCTACCGCTCCGCCTACTTTAACCACATCTTCGCCGGTGGCTACTCCGCCGACTACTGGAGCTACCTGTGGGCGGAGGTGCTAGACGCCGACGGTTTCCAGGCCTTTGTCGATACCGGCGCTGCGGTGGGGGAGTCTGGGCAGGCCGGTGAGTCCGGTGCGGAGTCTAATGACGCCACCGCCGACCTCGACGACGACGATGTCCGCTTCGCGGGCGAGCGTTTCCGCCGCATCATTCTCTCGCGCGGCGCTAGCATCGACTTCGAAGACGCATTTTGGATGTTCCGTGGCCGACAGCGCAGCGTGCAGCCGCTACTTCACCGCCGCGGGTTGAGCCAGGGGTAGGCGTCCCTAAAAAAGAAAGAGCAAACCAATGATGGAATGGCTGATTAACACGCCGGTGTGGATCCAAACCCCGCTGGTGTTCCTCGCCCTATTCGTGGTTTGCATCGTGCTGGCCTTAATATGGCAGATAATTGCGCTGCGGGTTTTCCCCGCGAGCGCGGAGGAAGAGCGCGTGCACGGCGCGTTATCGCTGCGTGAAATGTGGGCCAGCCGCAGTTCGCGGCCAGAGGATAGCGGCGCCGCGCGGGGCACCCAACCAGGTGATCCGCAGGAAGATCAGAGCCAAAACGACCAGAAGCAGGAGGGCTAAAAGCCAATGAAACACCACTCCAAGGTTCGTCAGGCGCTGGCCCTGCTGCTAGTTCTTCTATTGGTGGCCTGGCTGGCCACCAGCGTTTTCTAGCTCAGCGCGCTGCTAGCCCTCGCCGTGGGTGGCGGCCAGCACCTCGCGGGCTAGCGGCATGTCCGCCAGATCCTCCACGAGCACCGGGTTACCCTGCCCATCACACAGTGGCACGCGCCAGTTCGGGTACAGATCCTGCGTGGTGCCCGGCTGATTCTGCGCGCGCAGGTCACCAACCAGATCCACCAGGGCGGCGCAACGCAGCAGCGACGGTGTCTGTGCAATGTAGCGGTGCATCGCGCGCAGGATGTACGAAACATCCGGGCGGCGCTCCCGTCCGTGCCGCGGATCGTCCAGCTCCTGGCGCAGATCGTTCAAGAAGTAGCTTTCGCAGTCCATGCCGTGGAAGGCGCCGTGGCGGGCGATGGTGCCCAGTACGTCAACCTGCCAGGCGGCATCCTCGGCGAACTCGTCGTCCGAGCTGCGGGTCAGCACTCCCAGCTCTTCGCGCAGGTCGATGTGCCCACCGCGCAGGTAGCTAGCGGTCGGCGGCAGGTCGTGAGTTGTCACGGACGTCAGGCAGGTGCGGCGGTAGGCCTCCGGCGGCTTGGCCCCGTTGGCGTCGCCCTCAAACCACACGATCGAGGTGCCCATTACGCCACGGCTGGCCAAGTAGTCCTGAACCCACGGCTCGAAAGTGCCCAGGTCCTCACCGACGACCACAGCACCGGTGCGGTGCGCCTCTAGCACCAAAGCGCCGACCAGCGCCTCGTGGTCGTAGGTGACGTACGTGCCCAGGGTGGGCGATTCCATACGCGGGATCCACCACAGGCGGAACAATCCAAGCACGTGGTCGATGCGGATACCGCCGGCCGTGCGCAGGATCGTGCGCAGCATGTCGCGCCACGGGCGGTAGCCTTCCTCCGCCAGCTTCCAGGGGTGCCACGGCGGCTGCGACCAGTCTTGACCTTGCTGGTTGTAGCCGTCTGGCGGGGCGCCAACGCTAGCGCCGGGAGCCAAAACATCGGCCAGCGTCTGCGAGTCCGCGCCGCCGGGGTGCACCCCCACGGCCAGGTCGGCCATTAGGCCGATGCTCATGTGCTCGGTCAGGGTTTGTTGCGCATGCATTTCCTGCTCTTGGCACAGCATCTGCATCCAGGCGAAGAAGTCGCTGGTCAGAGCCGGGTTATTGGCGGCGCGCTCGCACCATTGCGCGAACCCCGCCAGCCCCTCGCCTTCGCGCTCTTGGAAGGCGCGCAGTTGTGCGGTGCGCTCGTCGCCGATCCCTGCGGTGTACAGCAGGTGCAGGGCCTTCATTTTGGACGCCACCACGGGGTCCCGCTCCAACAAATCCGCGGTGTAGTTACGCTTCTTCAGCGGCGCGGCGAGCTGCTCGATCTGCGCGTGGAGCTCGGGGTGTGCCGCGTACTCGGGCGTGTTTTCTACTCGGATGTAAATGGGGTTGGTGTAGCGACGGGTGGTGGGCAGGTAGGGGGAGTCCTCCACCGGGGGAGCGGCCTCGGCGGCGTGCATCGGATTAACCAGCACGAAGTCTGCCCCGCCTAGCTTCTGCAGGGAATCGCTCAAGGCCTCGAGGGTGCCGTAGTCGCCGATACCCCAGGCATCCCGGTCGCGCAGCGAATACAGCTGCGCCATCACGCCGGTGCGCGGAGCCTCCGGCAGCTGCAGGGACTGTGGGGAAACCAGCAGGGTGGAGCTTGCCTTGGTGGTATCGGCCGTCGCCTCGATGCGGTGCCAGCCCGCGGGCAGGGCGGGCAGCTGGAAGGTGGCGGTGCCGAAGGTGGTTGCGGTCTGCTCTGCACCAACCGTGATGGGGTCTACCCACTCGTTCAGCTGGTCGAGGTTAAACGTTTCGCCGTCCTCAGTGTGGATCTGCACCTGCAGAGATTCGCCGTCGATGCAGTGGACATGCAAGGTGCGCGGGCGGTCGGCGATGGCGGTGATAGTGGGGGCGAGCATGCGGCTATAGCGGGCGCGCAGCAGATCCTCGGTCGCCGCCCGTACGACTTCCTCGGTCAGTGCGGACGGGTCTTCCGGCAGATCCAACCCCAGCTCGCGGAGGGCGAAAAGGACGGTGCTGCTTTGGACGTCCACGCGCTGGCCGTCCTGGCCGGTGTACCAGGTGGCCACACCACACTCGGCGGCCAATTCGTTGAGGATTGCGTTGATATCGGAGGCTTTCGATCGCCCAGGTTCCACGGAGCTAGTCACACCTGCCATTGTGCAGGGTGGAGGGCGCTTCTTCCACTCTTTTGGGCAGTCGCAGAAAGGACGGGGTGGGAGCTCACGTTTTGTGATTAGGCAATTTCTCGAACGTTAGACGTGATTCACACCACTCATATATGGTTGTAGAAGTATTAATCACGGTGAGGTCGCGGGCGCTCCGACCGAAGATGCGCTCGTTACTTTCGTAAAAACCCAGTTCAGGCAACTGTCAGGATATGAGCAAAGGGAGCAGCATGACGGAGTACACCTCTGAAGCCCTATACACGATCGACGAGCACGAGACCTGCCTTTCGGCAGTTCGCGACCTTGCCGCCACGTCCCCGGATGGGGTGCTGTTCAAGCGCCCGAAGAACTTTGACTGGGTGGACGTCACCGTCGCTGAATTCCTGGAGGACGTGTACGCGGTAGGCAAGGGCCTGGTTGCCAACGGTATCGAGCCGGGCGACCGCGTGGTCATCATGTCCGACACCCGCTACGAATGGACCGTCCTGGACTACGGCATCTGGGCTGCCGGTGCGATCACCGTGCCGATCTACCCGTCCTCTTCTACCTCCCAGTGCGAGTGGATCGTGGGCAACTCGGGCGCGAAGCTCGCTATCGCCGAGAAGTCCGGCCACACCACCCGACTGTCCAGCTTCGTCAAGGAAGGCGACCGCCCGGAGGGCGACACGTCCGCACACCTCAACCGCGTGCTGGAGATCAACAGCGGCGCCATCGACATCCTGGTTAACGACGGCAAGGAAGCCGACATCCAGCAGGAGGTCCTGGAGGAGCGCATCGCTAACACCCGCGATTCCGACGTCGCCTCCATCGTCTACACTTCCGGCACCACCGGTCGCCCGAAGGGCTGCAAGCTGACACACCACAACTGGCTGGCAGAGGCCCGCGCCATCCTGACCCACCCGGTCGGCCGCGCCGCCGCGTTCGGCTACCGCAAGCTGACCTTCCTGCCGCTGGCTCACGTGTTCTCTCGCGCGATGGCACACGCTGCCACCGTCGGTGGGGCAACCCAGACGCACTGGAGCGACATGAGCACCCTCGTTGCCGAGTTCCAGCGCACCAAGCCGAACCTGATCTGCTCTGTGCCCCGCATCTTCGAAAAGGTGCACGCGGGTGTGAAGTCCAAGGCCACTGAAGGTGGTGGCGTTAAGGCCAAGATCTTCACCTTCGCTGAGCGCGCCGCAGTCGACTACTCCCACGCGCTCGATACCGACGAGGGGCCGACGCTGAAGCAGAAAATCAACCGCGCAATCGGCGACAAGCTGGTCTACTCCAAGGTCCGCGAGGCCATGGGCGGAGAGCTGGACTACGCCATCTCCGGTGGCTCCGCACTGAACCCGGAGCTCATGCACTTCTTCCGCGGCGTGGGTGTCACGCTGTACGAGGGCTACGGCCTGACCGAGTGCACCGCTGCGGCCTGCACCAACTTCGCTCCGGACAACATCATCGGCACCGTCGGCCGCCCGTTGGGCGGTATCACCGTCAAGATTGACGACGACGGCGAGATCCTGCTGAAGGGCGACATGGTTTTCGCCGGCTACTGGGAGAACGAAGAGGCCACCGCCGAGGCCTTCAACGAGGACGGCTTCTATCGCACCGGCGACCTGGGCAAGCTGCTACCCACCGGCCACCTGAAGATCACCGGCCGCAAGAAGGAAATCATCGTCACTGCCGGCGGCAAGAACGTCTCGCCCGGCCCGATGGAGGACATCCTGCGTTCCGCCCCGCTGATCTCCCAGGCCATGGTCGTTGGCGACGATCAGAAGTTCGTCGGCGCTCTGATCTCCCTGGATGAAGAGGCCGTGAAGAAGTGGAAGGAAAACAACGGCATCGCCGAGAACGTCTCCATCCGCGAGCTGGCGAAGAACCCGGTTCTGCGCTCCGAGATCCAGGATGCGATCAACGAGGCCAACGCCACCGTCTCCCACGCCGAGGGCATCAAAAAGTTCCGCATTGTCCACCGCGACTTCACCGAGGAGAACGACGAGGTCACCCCGTCGCTGAAGCTGAAGCGCTTCGTCGTGTCGAAGAACTTCGCCGACGACATCGCCTGGATCTACAACTCAAAATAACTTAAGAAATCCGCCCGACGACACCGGCCACGCCTCCGCGTGTGGCCGGTGTTCGTGTTTTAAAGTTGTCTCCGATATCAACCGATACATGGGCTTGTGACGGGGCCTGGGGAGAGGAGAACGCGTGCACTACGATGCTGCCCTGCGCGTTCGCGAGCTCACCCAGAACATATACGACATCGGCGACGAGATCGCCGACTGCATCGATCACGTCTCCCAGGCCATCGCCGACTGGGATGCCGATCTGGTGGAAGACTGCCTGCTTGAGTTAGGGGAGATCATCGCAGAAGGTCGCGCCGAGGTGCGCCCCGGCCTATCCGAGCTCAACGGTCTGCGTCAGGCTTTCGTCTCTGGTGTCCGCGCGGGCAGCATGTCGGGCGTAACCCCGTCGCGCACTCCGCGGGCTCTCGGTGGCACCGTTTCTCGCGGCGGCGAATACCCGCACCCCGGTCGCACCTTGAGCTTCATGCACAAAAAGTCCGGTGCGCCTGCTGGTCGTTCTCGTGGAGGCGCCCCCTCGTCCACCACCACCGACCCCAGCCACGCGCGCCACTCCCGTGGGCAGGACTTGTCCGAGGCCTCCGCAGGCCACGCCCCGGCGACGATGGCCTCCACCGCCTCGTGGCGCATGTGGTTGCGCGAGCAGGCCGAGCACATCCGCGCGAACCTGCGCGAGGTGGAGGACTGGGTGATCAACCAGACCCAGTGTGCCTTGGAATCCCAGTCGGTGCTGCTACCGCAGGTGTACGTCAAGGCGGAACAGCGCACGATCGAACTGGTGGGGCAGTGGTCCGAGGTTATCGCCCGTCAGCCGGAGCTGGCCGCGGGGATGCGCGGAGAAGCACCGCCGGAGTTCCTCGTGGAACGCGCCCGGGTGGACGAGATCGTCGGTCGCTTGCAGCGCCGTAAGCGCGGCACCGCTGTCTAACGGCCGTAGCCAACGGCGGTGGGGGAGCCAAGTAGACTCGCAGAACATGCACGGCCTTTATATTCACGTTCCCTTTTGCTCTACCCGCTGCGGTTACTGCGACTTCAACACCTACACCCCGCAGGAGCTCGGCACGGCGGATGGCAACACCATCCCCGGCTACCTGGATGCCTTGGAACGCGAGCTGGAAGTCGCCGCCGAGGTCTGGGATTACCCCGGCGAGGTGCAGACCGTCTTCTTCGGTGGCGGCACGCCCTCCATGCTGGGGCACGAAGGCCTGACCCGCGCACTGAACGCCGCCCGCCGCACGGTGGGGATCGCTCCGGACGCGGAAGTCACCACCGAGGCGAACCCGGAATCCACCAGCCCGGAGTTCTTTACCCACCTGCGCGAGGCCGGCTTTAACCGCGTCTCCCTGGGCATGCAGTCCGCGGTGGGGCACGTTCTGAAGGTGTTGGAGCGCCAGCACACCCCGGGCCGGCCCATCGAAGCTACCCGCGAGGCCAAGCAGGCGGGCTTCGAGCACATCAACCTGGACGTCATTTATGGCACCCCCACCGAGACTGACGACGATCTGCGGCGCACCCTCGACGCGGTACTGGAGGCTGATGTAGACCACGTTTCTGCCTACTCTTTGATCGTCGAGGACGGCACGGCCATGGCCCGCAAGGTGCGGCGTGGCGAGCTCCCTGCCCCGGACGAGGACACCCTCGCGGATCGTTATGACGCCATCGATGCCCGCCTGCGCCAGGCCGGATTTAGCTGGTACGAGGTCTCTAACTGGGCCAAGCCCGGCGGGGAATGCCAGCACAATCTGATCTACTGGCGCTCCGGACAGTGGTGGGGAGCAGGCCCTGGCGCCCACGGATGCGTGCGACTGCGCGGTGCAGGCCACAGCGAGTCTGGTCTGGTGAGGCTGGTAAATGCGAAGCGTCCGGCGACCTATTGGGATGGGCTGGCGGGCGGAGGCGAGGGGGCGTCCATAAGAAAAGACGGCCTTCCCCTGCCAGGGTCGGTGGTGACGACCGAGCGCCTCAGCAACGACGACCTGCGCACAGAGCAGGTGATGCTGCGACTGCGCCTGGCCGCAGGGCTGGAGCTGACCGAGCTGGCGGGAAGCACCGGAAGCGCCGGAAGCGCCGGAAGCAAGGAAAATACCGAGCTGGCGCAAGTGATCGAGCGCTACACGGGCCTGGGGCTGCTGGATGCACGCGGCGAGCGCCTAAGATTAACGGACAAAGGGCGCTACCTGGCCGACGGGATCGTCACGGACATCGTGTTGGCGTTGGGACTATAAGAGGCTACAAGAGCTGGCGCCCCCGGGGCTGTCAGGGCTAATCGAACTCGCACTAGGAGTGAAGGATTTGTCGAGCGGAACGGAAAAGAGAAGGAACCAGGTGCTGCGGGCGATTGTCAGCGACTTCATCGCCTCGCACGAACCGGTGGGTTCGAAGATGCTGGTAGATAGGCACCAGCTAGGTGTTTCCTCGGCGACGATCCGCAATGACATGGCGGTGTTGGAGGCCGAGGGGTACATCACACAGCAGCACGCCTCCTCCGGGCGCATCCCCACGGTGAAGGGCTACCGCCGCTTCGTCGACGGCATCCACGAGGTCAAGCCGCTCAGCACGCCCGAGCGGCGCGCGATCCTGGACTTTTTGGAAAACGGCGTGGACCTGGAAGACGTGCTGCGCCGAAGCGTGCAGCTACTATCACAGCTCACCCGGCAGGTGGCGGTCGTGCAGATGCCGGACCTGCGGCGCGGACGGGTGAAGCACTGCGAGCTGGTGAAGCTGGGCAGCCACCGCATCCTCTTGGTGCTGATTACGGACACCGGCCGCGTAGACCAGCGCAACGTGGATCTAGGCCAGCCGATCAGCGACGACGATCTGCCGCGGCTGCGCGACCTGGTGAACTCCGCGATGGTGGGGCGCACCTTGGACGACGCATGTACGAACATCGCCGCTCTGGCTCGCGAGGCCAAGGGCAGCAGCATGCCCGAGGAGTTGCGCGATGTGGCTCTGGTGGTGGCAACCGTGCTAGTGGAAACGCTGTTAGAGCGACCTAACGACCGGCTGATCTTGGCGGGCACACCCAACTTGATGCGTACCAACGAGCTGAGCCCCGTGGTGGAGGCACTGGAAGAGCAAGTGGTGGTGCTAAAGCTACTGAACAGCGTGCGCGACTTGCAGGTGCAGGTGAGTATCGGCGAGGAAAACGAGGACGAGGAGCTGCGCGGCGCCTCCGTTGTATCCACCGGCTACGGCAACGCGAATGCGGTGCTGGGCGGAATGGGCGTGGTCGGGCCGACGCACCTGGACTACCCGGGCACGATTTCCTCGGTGATGGCCGTGGCGCACTACGTCTCGCGGATTTTGAGCGAAGAGTAGGAATAGTAGACTGGTGCAGTTGGTTTAGGGGCTGTGAAGCCCAGAGTAAAGCAGACGTGAAAAGGACCCGCTGAACGTGGCTCGAGACTATTACGGAATCCTCGGCGTGGATCGCGACGCTACGGATGCCGAAATTAAAAAGGCGTACCGCCGACTGGCGCGCAAGTACCACCCCGACGTCAACCCGTCCGAGGAGGCTGCGGAGAAGTTCCGCGAGGCCTCCCTGGCTCAAGAAGTGCTGACGGACCCGCAGAAGCGCCAGATCGTGGATGCTGGTGGCGACCCGGAAGAGCAGGGCTTCGGCCAGCCGGGCGCGGGTGGCTTCGGTGGCTTCGGCGGAGGCGGCCTGGGCGACATCTTCGACGCATTCTTCGGCGGCGGGGGCGGCGCACGCGGCCCGCGCGAGTCCCGTGTGCGCCGCGGCAACGATGCGCTAGTGCGCATGGAGGCCACTTTGGAGGAGGTCTACGCGGGCATCGACCGCGAGATCACCGTAGAAACTGCCGTGCTGTGCGACGTGTGCGACGGCTCGGGTTCGGCTTCTAAGGCCCAGCCGGTGACGTGCCCGACGTGCCAGGGTGCGGGTGAGGTTATGGAGCTGCAGAACTCCATGCTGGGGCGCGTGCAGGTGCGCCGCGCCTGCCACCGCTGCGCGGGCACCGGCGAGGTTATCCAGGATCCTTGCGAGAACTGCGCGGGCGACGGGCGCGTACGCGACCGCCAGACCCTCAAGGTCTCTATCCCCGCGGGTATCTCTGACGGCATGCGCCTACGCATGAGCGGCAAGGGCGAGGTTGGTCCCGGCGGCGGCCCGGCCGGTGACCTGTACGTGGAGGTACACACCACCGACCACCCATACTTCATCCGCGAGTCTGACGACCTGCACGTGAACCTGCAGGTTCCGGCAGTAGAGGCAGCCCTGGGCACCTCCGTGGAAGTCAAGCTGTTGGACGATTCCATCGCTACCGTCGATATCGCCCCCGGCACTCAGCCGGATGCCACCATCCGCCTGTCGGACAAGGGCATGCCGCACCTGCGCCGCGAGGGCCACGGTTCGCTGATCGCCCACGTGGAGGTCATGATCCCCACCGACCTGAGCCACAAGCAGCGCGATCTGCTGGAGAAGCTGCGCGAGGCCAGCTCCCAGAACGCGGGCGTGGCCACCAAGGACGAGTCCCACAGCGGCTTCTTCTCCCGCCTGCGTTCCAAGTTTGGCCGTTAGCCCATGACGGATCCGGTGTTCATCCACCCCATTCCCGAGCCGGTCGCCGTCGGGGATCGCTTCCGCCTGACTGGCACGGAGGCCAAGCACGCCTCCGTTAAGCGCCTCGAGGTAGGCGAGGGGGTGGTCGTCACCGACGGCACCACGCGCGCGGTGCAAGGTTCTTTTCTTGGGGACGCCACCGTGGAGGTCGCTGACATCCTCGACCTTCCCGTGCCGAACCCGCGGGTAACGGTAGTGCAGGCGATTCCCAAATCTGATCGGGCGGAGCTGGCCGTGGATTTGATGGTGCAGGCGGGCGCGGATCGGATTGTGCCCTGGGCGGCTCGCAGGGCGATTGCCAAGTGGGATGGCAAGGAGGTTAAGGCTCACGCGAAGTGGGAGAACGCCGCCCGTGCGGCAGCTAAGCAGTCCCGCCGCCTGCAGATCCCGGAGGTCACCCAGCTGGTGCGCAGTCCGCAGGAACTGGCACGGGTGCTGGGGTTGCGCTCTGCTGATAAGGCCGGTGCCAGCGAGACTAGCGCTGGCTCCATCCGCGTCCTGGTGCTCCACGAGGAGGCGACAGAGCCCCTGCCTGCAGTAGTGACCGCTGCAGTAAACGGCGGCGCTAGCAGCGCCAGCGGAGCAGGCGCCACCGAGTTGGTTCTCGTCGTTGGCCCCGAGGGCGGCATTGGCCCCGAGGAACTGGCCGAGTTTGAGCAGTTGGGGGCCACCCCAGTCCGCCTGGGTCCGGAGGTTCTGCGCACCGCAACTGCTGCGGCGGTGGCGCTGGGCGCCATCGGCGCTGTTACCGAGCGTTGGCGGTAGGATCTATACACATGACGTCTACCAATTCCGCCCGGTCGCCACGCCCCCGCGTCGCCAGTTCTACCGTGGAGCTAGACCCGGATTCGATCGTGGCCGTCGCCGGACCGGCAGATGAGAACCTGCGGGTGCTGGAGCATGCCTTCGACGCGGACATCCTGACCCGCGGTAACCGCGTGACGATCCGCGGCGAGGCCTCCGAGGTCTCCCAGGCGCGCCGGGTGTTGCAGGAGATGATCAACCTGGTCGATCGTGGCCATGTTGTGGACGCAGCCGCCACGAAGCGGGCGATCACGTTGGTGGAAAAGCAGGCTCCGGCACTGGTTTCCAGCAGCGACGTGGCGCCGATCGTCTCTTATCGCGGCAAGACCGTGCGCCCGAAGACCCCCGGCCAGCGGGACTACGTAGAGGCCATCGACGACGATGCCATCGTGTTCGGCATCGGCCCGGCCGGTACCGGTAAGACGTACCTGGCGATGGCTAAGGCGGTGCAGGCCTTGCAGTCCAAGGAAGTAAACCGCATCATCCTCACCCGCCCGGCCGTGGAAGCGGGAGAGAAGCTGGGTTTTCTGCCCGGCACGCTGAGCGACAAGATCGACCCTTACTTGCGCCCGCTGCACGATGCGCTGCGGGAGATGGTGGATCCAGAGACGATCCCGCGGCTGATGGATACCGGTGTGATCGAGGTTGCGCCCCTGGCTTATATGCGCGGCCGCACTCTCAACGATTCTTTTGTGGTGCTGGACGAGGCACAGAACACCACTCCGGCGCAGATGAAGATGTTCCTTACCCGCCTGGGCTTCGGCTCCAAGATGGTGGTCACCGGGGACTTAAGCCAGGTGGATCTACCGAACCGGCAGGAATCCGGTCTGAAAGTTGCGCACCGAGTGCTGCAGGGGGTGGATGGAGTGTCGATCATCAACCTGGATTCCGACGACGTGGTACGCCACCGCTTGGTCTCTAAGATCGTGGAGGCCTACGGAACCTATGAGATGGAGAACGAAATCTAGCGCCGACAATTACCGGCCCGCACCGGCATGCAACTGCAAAGCACAGGCAAGCACAAGTAAAAGAGGCAAGCACCCCCATGAGCATCGAAGTTTTTAACGAATCCGGCCGCGGCGAGGTCAACGAGGAAGAGTTGATCGACGTTGCCCGCTATGCCCTGTGGACCCTAGACGTTCACCCGGCCGCCGAGCTATCCATCCACATTGTCGACCTGGAAACCATCGAGGACCTGCACGTTCGTTGGATGGATCTGCCCGGCCCGACCGATGTGATGAGCTTTCCCATGGACGAATTGACTCCCGGTTGGGGTCGCAAGGATGCAGCGGAACCATCCCCGGCGATGCTGGGCGACATCATGCTGTGCCCCGACTTCGCGGAGGGGCAGGCCACGCGCGCGGGCCACTCCCTGGCTCACGAGCTGGACCTGCTGACCGTCCACGGCGTGCTGCACCTGCTGGGCTTCGATCATGTCACCCCGGACGAAGAGCAGAAGATGTTCGCCCTGCAGAACGAGATTCTGGCGAACTGGTACGACTCCCAGGAGGAACGCGGCGTGAGCTTCGCGCCGAAGCCGTCGGGTGCGGGTGCATTCCCCAGCGCCGCAGACCGCGACGATACTCAGAATGACGATAACTAGAAATAGCACCTAGGAAGATCTAGAAACCCCACACGATGACAATCGACATCCCCTTATCCATCCCCTTCGCAATCCTGGCGCTCTTCCTCGGCGGCGTGCTTTCGCTGGTAGAGACAGCCGTATCCTCACTATCCGCCGCCCGAGTAGAAAACTTGGTGAAGGAGGATCGCGCGGGCGCGCCCCGGCTAGTGCGTGTGCTCGAGGGGCGTGCCGGACACATCAACCTTCTGGTGCTGCTGCGTACCATCTGCGAGGTCTCCGGAGCGGTGCTGGCAGCTTCCGCCTGCGTGGAGCTGATGGGCTCGCGCGGCTGGGCCTTCGCCACGGCCATTCTGATCGTCACCTTGCTGACATTCATCTTGATCGGTGTGCTCTCGCGCACGCTCGGCCGTCAAAACCCGTACACAATCAGCCTGGCCACCGCCCCGATCCTGCTGGGGCTGTCCAAGCTGCTGGGACCCATCGCCAGGCTGCTGGTGGGCGCGGGTAACGTGCTGACCCCCGGCCGTGGCTTCCGCAACGGTCCCTTCGCCTCTGAAATCGAGCTGCGCGAGATGGTGGACATCGCCTCCGAGCGTGGCGTGGTGCAAAACGACGAGCGGAAGATGATCCAGTCCGTGTTCGACCTGGCCGACACCTCAGCTCGCTCTGTGATGGTGCCGCGCCCGGAGATGGTGTGGATCGAGGCGGACAAGACCGCAGGCCAAGCCACCAGCCTGTGCGTGCGCACCGGTCTTTCCCGCCTGCCCGTGGTGGGCGAGGACGTGGACGACATTGTGGGCGTTATCTACCTCAAAGACCTAATCGCAGAGACCTATCACCTGACTGACGGCGGCAGCTCCACCCTGGTGCGGGACTGCATGCGCCCTGCGGTATTCGTGCCGGACTCGAAGAAGCTGGACGACCTTCTGGAGGACATGCAGCGCGACCAGGTGCACATCGCGATGCTCATCGACGAGTACGGCGCGGTGGCCGGGCTGATCTCCATCGAAGACATCCTCGAGGAGATTGTTGGCGAGATCACCGACGAGTACGACGTATCTGAGCAGGCACCGATTGAGCCGCTGGAGGACGGCACCTACCGGGTGCAGGCGCGCCTGTCCCTGGAGGAGCTGGAGGAACTGTACGAGGACGTAGAGTTCAGCGACGAACAGCATGAGGAAGTGGATACCGTCTACGGCCTGGGTGCGTTCGAGCTGGGGAGGGTGCCGATCCCAGGGACGGAGATCTCCACTGCGGGCTTGCACTTCCGCTACGAAGGTGGTCGTGACCGTCGCGGGCGCGTGAAGATTCGCTCTGCGGTGGTTAATCGCGAGCAGCGGGCTAACAGCGCGGGTGAGACTGGGGATGCCTCCGCCAGCGCCACGGACATTGCGGGTCGCGATGGTGAGGCAGCGGAGGGGAAGGCCGTGGCGGCGTCTACAAGAAACAGCGCTAGCGATAAAGAACAGCGATAGGGGATACTTGATGACCATGAACGATCCTTACATCCCCGAAGATCCCTTCGACCCGGCTGCAGGCATGCCCTACGGTGCGGGCGTGGCGCCGGAGGACATGGAGGTGCCGGAGGAATACCGCGCCCCGGTGGGCTTCCGCTCCGGTTTCGTGAGCTTCGTTGGCCGCCCGAACACCGGCAAGTCCACGCTGACGAATGCGCTGGTGGGGGAGAAGATCGCCATCACAGCGGACCAGCCAGAGACCACCCGCCACCCGATCCGGGGCATCGTGCACCGCGAGGACGCGCAGATCATCGTGGTGGATACCCCCGGCCTGCACCGCCCACGCACGCTGCTAGGCGAGCGGTTGAACGAGGTGGTTAAGGAGACGTATTCGGACGTGGACGTTATTGCGATGTGCGTCCCGGCGGACGAGAAGATCGGCCCGGGGGATCGCTGGATTGTGGACGCGGTGCGTGCCGTGGCTCCGAAGACGCCCCTTATCGGTGTGGTAACCAAGCTAGATAAGGTCTCCAAGGATCAGGTCGGCGCGCAGCTACTGGCGCTGCACGAGCTGTTGGGCGGGGCGGACGTAGTGCCGGTTTCCTCTACTAAACAGGTGCAGTTGGACGTGCTGCTGAACGTCCTGCGCGACCAGCTGCCGGAGGGGCCAAAGTTCTACCCGGATGACCACGTGACCGACGACGACCGGGATACCCGCATGGCAGAGCTGATCCGCGAGGCCGCGCTGGATGGTCTGCACGACGAATTGCCGCACTCCGTGGCCGTGCAGATCGAGGAGGTCGTGCCGAACCCGCAGCGCGAGGGCGTGTTGGATGTGCATGCCGTGATTTACGTGGAACGTGAGGGGCAGAAGGCTATCCTGCGCGGCAAGGATGGGCGGCGCCTGTCGCGCATCGTGCACCGCTCGCGGTTGGAGATCATCAAGATGCTGGACCAGAATATCTATCTAGACGTGCACATCAAGGTAGCGAAGAACTGGCAGTCCGACCCGAAGCAACTGGGACGGATGGGGTTCTAGCCGATTACCGGCTGTGTTTCCGCCGGTGCGCAGTAGGGAAATGCGATAAATTAGTTCTATCGAACGCTTCAAAGGCCTTAAGTAGTTGCCTATGTTGACGATCGAATGTAATTAACTCGCACGTTTCATGGCGCATTATGCGCCCCACACCCGGCGCCGCTACCAGCGCCACCAGAAAGGGCTTACTCGTGACTACCCCGTCTAACCCCTACGGTTCCGAAGAACCCGGCAAACACGCAGCAGACGGTGCGGACAACGCTGCCGACAACGTAGCTAACAACGGCGCAGACTACGGCGCTAATTACGGCACTGGCAACGATGCTGGCTACGGCGCAGACTACGGAACTGCCCAGAACCAGACTCCAGACCAGACCCAGGACTACTCCCAGGGCTTTGGTCAGTACGACTCCAGCCAGTTCTCCCAGCAGGATCCGTACGGCCAGACGGACCAGACCGCCCAGTACGACCAGTTCGGCCAGGCGGACCAGTACAACCAGACCGCTCAGCCGCAGGGCGCCCCTGGTTTCGCCGCCTACCCAAACCAGCAGATGGCCAACACCACCGGTGTGGACAAAGACGGTTTCTTCTCCGCCCTGTTCGACTTCAGCTTCACCCGCTACGCCACCCCATCCGTGGTGAAGGTTCTGTACGTACTGCTGATGATTGTCGTGGTGCTGTTCCTGCTGCTGATTCTGATCGCTGGCCTGGCTGCCCTGACCGAGGACGGTTCCGCGATCCTCGTCCTGCTCATCGGTCTGCCGCTGGCAGGTCTCGGCGGGATCGCATGGCTGGCCTTCTACCGCGTTGGCCTGGAGGTTGCTATCTCCGTCATCCGCACTGCCCAGTCGGTGCAGTCCATCGACGAGCGTCAGGCGCGTAACTCCACCAATGGGAGCTAGGCCATGGGAAACGAATCTTTTCTTTCCGGGCTTTTCGACGTTAGTTTTCAGAAGTACATCTCGCGGCCTTTCCTGCGAGTGCTGTACATCATCGCGATCATAGTGATCGGTCTAAACCTGGTGCTGTCGATCCTCAGCACGTGGGGCGTGGTGACGGTATTCGATGTCTCCATGATCAATGAAGCTGCTGTCGGCGCGAACGAAGAAGAGCAGCAGTCGGCTACCTTCAGCATCAACTTGATTCCAACGATTTTGGTCCAGACGTTGATCGCTATCATCATGGCGCTGGTCAACCTAGTGATGATTCGCATTAGTTTGGAGATTTTTCAAGCGCTTGTGGCTATTGCCGCTGCGTGGGGTCGCATTAAGCAGCGGGGCATGCAGCTTTAGTGCTCTAGTGCATTAGCGCTATACTTGCTGCCTATGAGTAGAAGGTCTCGTCCCAGCTTCCGGGACGAGGCCTTTGTTCTTCGCACCTACAAACTCGGCGAGGCCGACCTAATCCTCGTCCTGCTCACCAAGGATCACGGCCTGATCCGCGCTGTCGCGAAGGGGATCCGCAAGGCCCGTTCCCGCTTCGGCGCCCGCCTGGATCGCTTCTCGCGCGTGGACGTGCAGATTTACCCCGGCCGCTCGCTGGCCAACGTCACCGATGCCGCCACTGTCGCCACATACGCCTCGCCGATCGTCGCGGACGTCGATCGCTACTACGCGGGCGCGGCGATGCTGGAGATGGCCCAGGTCTTCGCCGCCGAGCCTTCGTCGTCGCATTCGGTCTTTTTACTTTTAGACGCCGCACTCCAGCAGCTCACCACCTCAGCCCTCCCACCGGTCAGCGTGGCGGACGAGTTCGTGCTGCACGGGCTGGACATTGCCGGTTGGCAACCGAGCCTGGTCGACTGTGCGCAGTGTGGGAAGCGCGGCCCCCACCGGGCCTTTCATCCGGCGGCCGGGGGTGCGGTGTGTGTGACGTGTAGGCCGCCCGGGGCGTTCACGCCTCCGTCGGCGGCGGTGCACGTGTTGTGGTTGCTGAAAATGGGGCGTCATACCCAAGCAGCGCAAGAAATCCGCGACCAGCAGGGGCAAGGCATCGCGGCTACCGCGCACCGCCTGCTGCTGGCACACGTGCGGCAGCAACTAGAGGTCGGATGTCCGGCGTATGCGGCGCTGTAGGGCATGGCGGGGGAGTAAACGGGAGTATGCGAGAGCTGGGGAGGCAGCAGTGGGGTATGGGGAGGTCGCGGGCGTGTGGCAAAATGGTTGGGGTGAGTAGCACCGAATATCCGCACGTGGACCGCTCCGAGATTCCGCTGGAGCTGCGCCCCAAACACATCGCGCTGGTGATGGACGGCAATGGGCGCTGGGCCGAGGAGCGCGGGATGGTTCGCACCGAGGGGCACCGCCGGGGTGAGGCCGTATTGATGTCCCTGGTTGAGGAATGCATCGAGCTGGGCGTGGATTACCTTTCTGCCTACGCATTCTCCACCGAGAACTGGCGCCGCTCGGCGGACGAGGTGCGCTTCCTGATGGGCTTTAACCGCGACGTATTGCGCAGGCAGCGCGATTACCTAAACAGCCTGGGCGTGCGCATTCGCTGGGTGGGGCGCCGCCCGCGATTGTGGCGCACCGTGATCTCGGAGCTGGAGCAGGCCGAGGAGCTGACGAAGGATAACACGACCATGACCTTGGGCATGTGCGTGAACTACGGCGGTCGCGCGGAGATCGCGGATGCAGCCCGCGGGATTGCCCAGGACGTGCAGGCTGGTCGGTTGAAGCCGCGACAGGTGAACGAGAAGACGTTCGCCCGCTACCTGGACGAGCCCGACATGCCGGACGTGGATCTTTTCTTGCGGCCGTCGGGAGAGATGCGAACTTCGAACTTCCTGCCGTGGCAGTCGACCTACGCGGAGATGGTGTACCAGGACGTGCTCTTTCCGGATTACACGCCGAACCACCTGCGGGCGGCGGTGCTGGAGTTCGCGAAGCGCGACCGGCGGTTCGGAGGCGTGAAGTGAGCGATGCGGGTGGCACTGGCGAGCAGCCGCAGGCAGAGGGCGAGCAGTCGCAGGCAGAGGGCGGCCAGCCACAGGCAGAAGGCGGCCAGCCGCAGGCAGAGCCAACAAAGCGACAGATCGCACGCTGGCAGCAGTACCTAGCTAACGAGCGCGCGGAGGGCGCCGTGTACCGCGAGCTGGCACGCAAGCGAACCGGCGAGGAGCGCGACATCCTGCTGGGGCTGGCCGAAGCGGAGGCGCGGCACGAGGCGTATTGGAAGAACCGCCTGGGCGAATACGTGGGCTTGCCCCGCAAAGCCAGCCTGGATACCCGCATGAAGGCGTGGATGGCACGGCGCTTTGGGTCGGTGTTCGTGCTGGCGCTAATGCAGTCCTCGGAGCAGCGCAACGAATATATTTCTGATGATGATGCCGCAGACCAGCTCGCGGCCGACGAGGCGATTCACGCCGAGGTTGTCCGCGGCCTGGCTGCCCGCGGTCGTGCCCGCATGTCGGGCGATTTCCGCGCGGCGATCTTCGGTGCAAATGATGGATTGGTTTCCAACCTGGCCCTGGTGCTGGGCATGGTTGGCACGGGCGGATCGTCCCACCTGGTGCTGGTCACAGGTATCGCGGGTCTGTTGGCCGGTGCGCTATCGATGGCTGCGGGCGAGTACGTCTCCGTGACCTCGCAGAAGGAGTTGCTGGGGGCAAATGCCCCGGATCCGAATGCCAGCCGTTCGTTGCCGAACCTGGATGTGAACCAAAACGAGCTGGCGCTGGTGTATCGCGCTCGTGGCATGAGTGAGGAAGAGGCCGCCGCGCGCGCCCGCCGGGTTTTCGATTCCATCATCGAGACGAACCGGCAGGTGGGGGAGCAGCCCTTCGACGCAGAGAAGGTTGGTACTGTGTCCGCGCAGGGCGCCGGGGAGAGCATGGTGGAGCACGCGGCTCCCGAACACGAGGACGGCGGCTCCGGCTTGTCCGCTGCGGTGTCTAGCTTCCTCTGCTTCGCCGTCGGCGCCTTGATCCCGGTGCTGCCGTACATCGTTGGGCTGTCCGGCTCCACCGCGGCGATCGTCGCCTGCGTGCTGGTGGGCCTAGCCTTGATGTTTACCGGCTCTGTGGTGGGCTTGTTGTCTGGCGTGGAACCGGGGCGACGCGCCTTGCGTCAATTGCTTATCGGTTTCGGTGCCGCCGGGGCGACGTATCTGCTCGGCTCACTGTTCAACGTCTGACGGGGAGCGCTGCACGTCTGGCGCTTCACGTCTAACGTCCCGCGCTTTAGTTGTCGGTTGCCTTCTTCTGGCAGTCGCCGCACAGGCCAAAGATCTCGGCGGTGTGGCCAGATTTCTCGTAGCCGAACTTCTTGGCGGTCTCCGCGGCCCACGCCTCGACGGGGCCGCCGTCGATCTCTACCGTGCGGCGGCACGAGGTGCACACAAGGTGGTGGTGGTGATCGTCGGTGGCGCAAGCGCGGTACAGGGTTTCGCCGGAATCGTCGTGGAGCGTATCGATCGCACCCGCGTCCGCCATCTGCTGCAGGGTGCGGTACACGGTGGTTAGTCCGACCTTGTGGTCGTTGACCAGCAGTTTCTGGTGAATGTCCTGGGCGCTGCAGAACGTAGTGAGCCCGTCGAGAACCTCTGCCACCGCGCGTCGTTGGCGGGTGTTGCGTTGGCCGATCTTAGGAATTTTGCTGGTCACTTGCGTGCTCACTGTGAGCTGGCTCCTTGTGCGGGGTGGGTTAATAAGTGAAAGGTGAGGCTGCTCTGCGATATGTATCAACCCTAAAGCTCTTGCGGACAATTTTCAATAAGGTTTCGATAAGTCGCGGTTCGGTGGCGTTTTCTAGGTCTTTTTCCGAGAAGCTGGCTGTGGGGATGGCGGGTCAGTGGCCGGGTGATGGCGAGGCAGTGGCCGGGTGATGGCGGGGTAGTAGCGGGGTGGGAACGGAGTGGCGACGGGGTGGCGACGAGGCGGTTGAGGGGGTCTACCAGCGGCAGCAACGGGGCCGGAAAATATGTGCGCATCAATGTGTTCCAGACGCTTGACTTTCTAGAAACCCGCGGGCTACATTTAAGGCAGTTCCCTTGGGAGCGTGCGTAATCCCCCCCCCTCGCAGCTCCCAGCTAAAGGGAACAGGCCCCATTCTCTTTACGAGGAAAGCGTGGCCGGAACCCGCGGTATTTACCCCCCCTAACCGCGGGTTCTTTTTTATTTTTATTAACGCCCCTCTTTCGGCTCCTTCCCACGCCTCGTTCACCATCAGGGCTGCACCCCGATCGTTGGCTTTTACCTGGGACAGGCTAAGATGTGGGGCACGACAGCTGCAAAGCTGAACCTGCACATCTTGAAGCACATCTCGACCAAGGAGACACGCCAACCATGGCAAGCACCATCGATTCCGTCGTTAACCTAGCCAAGCGCAGGGGGCTGGTGTATCCCTGCGGCGAGATTTACGGCGGCACCCGCTCCGCCTGGGATTATGGCCCGCTTGGCGTGGAGCTGAAAGAGAACATCAAGCGCCAGTGGTGGCGCCACATGGTCACCTCTCGCCGTGATGTTGTCGGCCTGGATTCTTCCGTGATCCTGCCGAAGCGGGTCTGGGAAGTCTCCGGGCACGTTGAGGTCTTCACCGACCCGCTGGTTGAGTCTCTGCACACCCATAAGCGCTACCGTGCCGACCACCTGCTGGAGGCGTACGAGGAGAAGCATGGCCACCCGCCGGAGAACGGCCTGGCCGACATTAACGACCCGGAGACCGGCCAGCCCGGCGCCTGGACCGAGCCGAAGGCCTTCTCTGGCCTGCTAAAGACCTTCCTGGGGCCGGTGGACGACAAGGAGGGGCTGCACTACCTGCGCCCGGAGACCGCGCAGGGTATCTTCACGAACTTCAAGAACGTGATGACGACCTCTCGTCAGAAGCCGCCGTTCGGTATCGCGCAGGTTGGTAAATCTTTCCGCAACGAGATCACCCCGGGTAACTTCATCTTCCGTACCCGCGAGTTCGAGCAGATGGAGATGGAGTTCTTCGTCAAGCCGGGCGAGGACGAAGAGTGGCACCAGTACTGGATCGATGACCGCCACCAGTGGTACATCGACCTGGGTATCAACCCCGATAATCTGCGTCTGTACGAGCACCCGAAGGAGAAGCTGTCCCACTACTCCAAGCGCACCGTCGACGTGGAGTACGCCTTCCACTTCAATGGTTCCAAGTGGGGTGAGCTAGAGGGTGTGGCCAACCGCACCGACTACGACCTGCGCGTTCACTCCGAGGGCTCGGGCGAGGACCTCAGCTACTACGACCAGGCTGCGGAGGAGCGTTGGATCCCGTACACCATCGAGCCCGCCGCCGGCCTGGGCCGTGCGATGATGGCCTTTCTTGTGGACGCCTACACGGAAGAAGAAGTACCGAATGCAAAGGGAGGTACCGATACCCGCACGGTACTGAAGCTGGACCGTCGTCTAGCCCCCGTGAAGATCGCAGTTCTGCCGCTGTCCAAGAAGGAAACGCTCACACCGACCGCGGAGAAGGTTGCCGACCAGCTGCGTGGCTTCTGGAACGTGGATTACGACACCTCCGGTGCCATCGGCCGCCGCTACCGCCGCCAAGACGAGATCGGCACGCCGTTCTGCGTGACCGTCGACTTTGACACCCTGGAGGACAACGCGGTGACGGTTCGCGAGCGCGACACGATGGAGCAGGAGCGTGTGAACATCGAGGATCTGCAGAGCTACTTCGCCGAGCGACTGGCGGGCTGCTAAGCATGTCGAGTGACATCCGCTGGGGGTTGCCGAGCGATGGGCACACGTTTCCCATCTACGAAGGTCCCAGCAATGATTTGGTGAAAGTGGCGGAGTTCGCCGACGAGCGCGGGGTGACAAACATCCGCTTCGGCGGCGACACGTGGCAGTTGCATGGCCCCGAAGACAGCAACGCCAGCAATGCCGGCAAGGCCAGCAATGACCGCAACGCCAGAGACGGCGGCGTCGATAAGAACCCGACCGCGTCGGCGACTACCCAGACGGGCACGTGGACGGTGACCGGCAACGGCAAGAGCTTCGGCAAGTCCGACCGCTACGAGGTGCGGGCCGATCGGCACCACATTGCGATCATCGCGGAGACGAAAAAGAACTTCGTGCTCGACATCGATGGCGAAAAGGTGGGGCAGTTCACCAGCGAAAACCGTGGTCTGCGGAACCTTCACGTGGAGTTCGAAGGGGCAGGGGAGAAGCTGCCGATCGACGTGCGCGTGTTTATTTCGTGGGCGGCGCGGCTGTGCATGGAAACGCGGATGATTAGCTCCTCGTGGGCGGTCACCATCGCGTTGCTGCTATGCATCCCGATCGTCGTTCTCTACTGGATTGGGTTCGTTTAAGAGCGTATTTAAGGGGTGCTTAACAGAAGCTAAGGGTATGTCGAGATTTCCCTTGAAGTTTACCTGTGGTTCACCTGTGGCACCCGTTTCTTTTACCTCCGTGGAGCAAAGTGTCTTTGGTCTGACATCTTGACGTTTTGGAGGAATCTTGTCGACGACAACCGATACGGCCGCACCAGCCTCGGCCAAGGGCATTAACCCATTGCCCGAAGAAGGGAAAAACACCTGGTGGCACCTGTTCTTCGGTGGCCTCATGGCCATCACGCTGGTGACCTTCAGCCTGTGGGCACACGACTACGTCGGCGAGAACGCTAGCCTTATCGTTCTGCTGACCACCATCATCTTCGCCATTTTCATGGCGTTCAACATCGGCGGTAACGACGTTGCCAACTCCTTCGGTACTTCCGTGGGTGCGGGCACGCTGAGCATGAAGCAGGCTCTGGTTGTCGCGGCGATCTTCGAGGTCTCCGGTGCAGTCCTGGCCGGTGGCGAGGTTACAGACACGGTGCGTTCCGGCATTGTGGATCTAGGCGCCATCGACAACCTGGATCCGATGGACTTCGGCTACATCATGATGGCCTCCCTGCTGGGCGCGGCTGTCTGGCTGCTGGTTGCCACCCGCATGGGCTGGCCGGTTTCCACTACCCACTCCATCGTCGGCGGTATCGTCGGTGCGGCTCTGACCGTTGGCTTCATTACCGGCACCGGTGGCTGGTCCATGGTGCAGTGGGGTGCGGTTGGCAAGATCGCCATCTCCTGGGTTCTGTCCCCGGCACTGGGCGGCGCAGTTGCCTTCCTGCTGTACGGCGCAATTAAGCGCGGCATCTTGGTCTACAACGACCTGGCGGATCAGAAGCTGGAAGAGATCAAGAAGGAAAAGAAAGAGCTGAACATTCAGCACAAGATTGCCTTCGGCAAGCTGAGTAAGGAAGAGCAGCTGGATCTGACGGACTCCATGATTCGCGACTCGACCACCATGCGTGAGGATGACTGGTCTGAAGAGGATCTGGAAACGGATTACTACAAGAAGCTGCACCGCATCAACAAGTCTGCTGAGAGCGTTGAGGCTCACCACGCCCTGGATACCTGGGTGCCGCTGCTGGCTGCCGGTGGTTCCATCATCATCTCCGCGATGCTGCTGTTCAAGGGCTTGAAGAACATGAACCTGGAGCTGTCCAGCCTGGGCAACGTTCTAATCATGGGCATGATCGCGGCGGTTGTGTGGATGGCCGTGTACATCTTCTCCCGCACCCTGAAGAAGCAGGCTCTGAGCCGCTCTACCTTCCTGCTGTTCAGCTGGATGCAGGTGTTCACCGCGTCTGCTTTCGCATTCAGCCACGGCTCCAATGACATCGCTAACGCGCTTGGACCGTTCGTTGCAGTGCTGGACGTGCTGAAGACCAACACCATCTCTGAGGAATCTGGCGTGGCACTGCCCGTGATGGTTGCGATGGGTGTTGCTCTGATCTCCGGCCTGTGGTTCATCGGCCGCTTCGTTATCCGCACCGTGGGCTCCGGTCTGACCAAGATGCACCCAGCTTCCGGCTTCGCTGCAGAGCTATCTGCGGCGGCTGTGGTTATGGGCGCATCCGTGCTGGGTCTGCCGGTTTCCTCCACCCACATCCTGATCGGTGCCGTCCTGGGTGTCGGCCTGGTCAACAAGGACGCTAACTGGGGTCTGATGAAGCCCATCGCCCTGGCTTGGGTTATTACCCTGCCGGCCGCCGCAGTCATCGCTGGTGGTACGGTCTCCGTTCTGCGCGTGGTCTTCTAAAACTAAATGCTGGGGGCGGCTCACCGCTGCGTGCCCGGCGTGGGCTACAAAGGTTAAGGCGCCCGCCCTTCGGGGGCGGGCGCCTTTTTGCTGCCCGGAGAATGCGGGGGCGCCAGAATGCGGGGCGCTTGCTCGAGTGGTTCCGAGATTCGGGTCTTCTGTCTTGGTGGATCCGAAGAGTCGAGCTAGGCATGAAAGCCCGGTAAAGCCCCGGTCTAGAAGCTAGGTCTAGAAGCTAGAGGAGCCGCTGCCGCCGAAGCCTCCACCGCCGCCAAAACCGCCGCCGCCGAAGCCTCCGCCGAAGCCGCCTCCGAAACCACCGTTACCGCTCAGCAGCGAGCCAAGCACCATGCCTGTTACAAAGTTGCCGCTGCCGCCGCGGTAACCGCCGTAACCTCCGTAGCCCCCGCCGTTGCGTCGGTTGAAGTCATCGATATCTTTGCGTGCCTGCCGCGTGGCTTGCTGCGCCAGCTGGCTAGCTCGCTGCGCGGAACGCAGCGCCCGCTTCGGATCCCCGGTGCGCAGCTGTGCAGCCTCATCCAGTGCCGCTCGCGAGGCCTGCGCGGCCGTGCGAGCATCCACACCAATGATCCGTCGGCGGTTTCGAATCAGATCCTCCACAGCCTCCAAGCGCTGGGACACATCCGCAATGGTGCGATCCACCATGTTCACTGTCCGGGCAAAGTCGTTGGCCTTGCCGCGGGCCTCGTCCAGCTGAATATCCAGCGCACCATCGGCCTCCAGCAGCTCGGAGTAGCAGCCCAGCGGGTCCGCAGCCCCCTTTGCCCGCGCCCTCTCCAGTGCCTCTCGTGCCTGCCCCACAGCCGAATGCAAAGCCTTTCGGTCCAGGTCTGCCCCGGACTTATCCAGCTGCCCAGCCTCGGCGATTTCGTCTTCCACCTCGGATATCAGCGCCGGCAGGTTGGACTGTGCCGAGCGCAAGTGCTCCTCCGCGCGCTCCACCGCCAGCAGCTGCGAATCCGCCTGCTGCAGCGCCATCCGCGCCGCACCCAGGGCGTCGATCAATCCGCCCTGCTGCCCGGCCGGCTTGTCCAGCAGACCGCGCGCCGTATCCAGTGCCTTCTCGGCCTCTGCCACCTCGTCCTCGGCCACGTCCGGGTTGTGGCGCACGGATTCCAGCAGTTCTGGGTCCACGCGCGTCTCGGCATCGCTGAGGATCTCCCGCGCGTTCGGGATACGGCTGTGCAGGCTAATGCTGGTCTGCCGCAGTTTCTCCACCAGCTCGGGCGCGTTCATCAACTTCTGGCGCAGCTCCGCAAAGCGCGCCGCCTGGCTGTCCAGATTGTCGTCTGCTTGCCCGCAAGTAGAAACGATTTCGATTAGCAGGTCGCGCTGCTCCGGCTCGGTCGTTACCAGCCCAGAGCGCAGACGCTCGTTCATCGAGTACGCCTTGTTCAGCGTGTTGCGGCTGTGCTGCAACGCCTTGGCTAGGTCGCGGGTACGCTCCTCGCCGAATTCGCCACGCGCCACTGCCAGCTCTTCATCGCCCTTGCGGATGGATTCGTCGGTGCTATGCAGCTCCTCGTCCGCCAGCTCGCGCAGCACCTCAGTGGGCTGCTTGTACAGGTCGTCGACGTTGCCCGGGTCGATCTCGCGGGCCGTGGCCAGTTGCTGGGCGTGTGTCTTCTTCCGATTACGACGGGTCCATACGAATGCGCCCGCACCAGCGCCAATCACGCCCACCGCCCCGGCGCCCATCCACGCCTTCGTTGCCGTGGATGTCTTACCCTGCAGCTTGTCCGCCGCAGCTTGCGCGCCGCCGGCCCAGTCGTCGTCGGCGAAGTGCTTTCGTGCCGCGTCCTGCAGCTTCTCTGCCTCGCTAGTCTTTACCTTAGGCCCGGCGGCGTAGCCGATCTGCCGCGTTTCGGTGGCCACTGCCAGCACGATGACGTTGTCGGTGCCGTCCTGGTCCCGTAGCTGCTCGGCCATTGCATTAATGCTGTCTGGCGCAGTCGGGACGAAAACGATGTAGAGCTTCTTTCCGGATTCTTTGGTTGCTTCTTTTAAGGACGCCGTGATGTCCGTTTTTTCCTTCTCAGACAACACCCCGGACTCGTCCACGAGCTGGGATGTTAGCTTCACCTCGCTGGTAGTGGTGGCAGCTGTAGCCGAGGGGGCGTCCACAAGAAAAGAGCCAAATCCGAGCACGGCGCCGGCGGCCAGGATCGCCAGGAAGCGGGTGGGGGAAAAAGTCGGTTTCATACAGCCCACCTTAACCAAAAAAGAAGGGGAAACCGCGTATGGTTTGGCGCATGGCCTTATCACGTAATCCGGTGCAGCGCGCGGTGAAGTATGTCCTCATCGCGCTGCTGACGATCGCCCTGGTGGCGGCGGCGGTATTTGGTGTGACGGCATTCCAGATCTGGTACTTCGCACGGGCGGACGATAGGCGCCCGGCGGACACGATCTTCGTGTTGGGGGCAGCGCAGTACGGCGGCAACCCCTCGAACTGGTTTGCTTCCAGGCTGAACCACGCCGCGGAGCTGTACCAGCAGGGCGTGGCGCCGACGATCGTTACCGTTGGTGGCAAGGCGGAGGGCGACATGTACACGGAGGCAGTCGCGGGGAAGAACTACCTGGTGCAGAACTTCGACATCCCGGAGTCTGCGGTGGTGCCGGTGGAAGAAGGTGCGGACACGCTGCAGTCTGCGAAGGCTTTTGCACAGGTGGCGGGGGATAATGGGTGGCAGACGTCGGTGGTGGTCACGGACCCGGCGCACTCGCTGCGCGCCACCCGCATGGTGCGGGATCAGGGGCTGGGGGCGTGGGCGAGCCCCACTCGCCAAGGGCCGTCGGTGTTCACCCGCAGCTCACAGTTCAACTCGATCATGCACGAGACGTTGGGGATGCTGTACTACCAGGCAGTAGAGAAATAGCAAGGAAAGTGGAGCAAGCGGAGAAGTAAAGAAAGTAGATATGCGTTACCCATATAGCGATCACGACCAGCAGCGGCGGCTGCCGGACCGGCCGAAGACTCTGGGGTTGCCAGGGGCAGTGGTGGACGGGCGCGATAGCTTCGACCGAGATAGGGCGCGCGTGCTGCACTCCGCGGCGCTGCGGCGGCTGGCGGATAAGACGCAGGTTGTGGGGCCGGGGTCGGGGGATACGCCGCGCACGCGGCTAACACACTCGCTGGAGGTGGCGCAGATCGCCCGCGGGATCGGCAAGACCCTCGGCGCGGATCCGGACTTGACGGAGCTGGCGGGGCTGAGCCACGACATCGGCCACCCGCCGTATGGCCACAATGGCGAGCGCGCACTGGACGAGGCGGCCGCCGACTGCGGGGGCTTCGAGGGCAACGCGCAGACGTTGCGTATTTTGGCGCGGCTGGAGCCGAAGGTGCTAGCGGCCGGGGCGGGCACAGAGCCGGCCGCGCCGGTCTCCTATGGTTTGAACCTCACCCGCGCTAGCCTGGATGCAGCCTGTAAGTACCCGTGGGGTCCGATCGACGAGCACGGCAACAAGCGCGCCAAGTATTCCGCGTATGCCGAGGACGTGGAGGCCCTGACTTGGATTCGCCAGGGCGCCCCGGAGGGGCGGAAGTGTCTGGAAGCGCAGATCATGGACTGGTCCGACGACGTGGCGTACTCGGTGCACGACGTGGAGGATGGCATTCTTTCCGGTCGCATCGACCTGAACGTGCTCTGGGACCTGGTGGAGCTGGCAGCGCTGGCGGAGAAGGGGGCCCGCGTGTTCGGTGGCACGCCGGAGGAGCTATTGGAGGCAGCCGATCGCCTGCGTGCCATGACGTTGGTTTCCCGGGCGGCGGATTTCGGTGGCTCTATGCAGGACCTCGCGGCATTGAAGGCCATGACGTCCGAGCTGGTTTCCCGCTTCGTCACCGCCGCCGTGACGGGCACCCGGCGGCAGTTCGGTCAGGGGGCGCTGGGTCGCTACGCTGCCGACCTGGTGATTCCCGAGTCGGTGCAGGCGGAGGTCACGCTGCTGAAGTCCGTCGCAGTGCTTTACGTGATGGATGAGACCCAGCACCTGGCTAACCAGCAGCGCCAGCGCGAGCGCATCTTTCGCGTCGCGGACTACCTGTGGCGCGGCGGCTCGGGCGCGCTGGACCCGATGTTTGCGTCGTGGTTCCACGCCGCAACGTCCAACCGCGAGGCACTCCGCGTCATCATTGACCAGGTTGCGTCGCTGACGGAATCCCGGCTGGAGCGGTTGGACAAGCGAGCCAGCGGGATCAGCGCCGCCTGGGCTTAGCTGGGCGCAGTCGCTCGCGCTTCCAGTGCTCTGGAGTCGTGTCGAGCCCCAGCTAGTCCTCCGCGTCGGGTATGGAGCAGAAGCTTTCGAAGTGGTCGGACGTGTAGTACCACACCTCCGGGTCCGTCTCCGTGCCCCCGCCGACGACGATGCGGCGCTCTCCGCGGTGGTTGATCCCCGGAGTCCTTACCGTGTATTCGCGGTAGTAGCTGCCCTTTTCCTTCGGCAGCAGGCCCTCGTAGTTGCCGAAGTGCTTGCCGTCGGCCTCTCCATCGTCCGGCGGGGCGCCCTGCAAAATATCGTCGATCTGTTTCTTGGCCTCCGGCGGGAGGGTGTCAACGGCGCAGGTGTCGGCGTCATTGCTAGAAACACCAGAAGCCGCACCATCGTTTCCGCTGTTTCCATCGGCTCCATCGTCGCCTTGTAGCCCGAACCAGCCAGCCGCGACAATTGCCGCGCCAACGACCGGGGTGGCGTACTTGGCCCACTTTTTGGGCAAGGGGCCTTGCTTACTTCCCTGAGACATAGGGAAGAGTTTAGAGCACGCGCAGAGGCAGGCGAAGAGCGGCTGGAGCGTCGTCTGGAACCATCGGATTCTTCGGCTGTACTGGGTCGATACGCCGGTAGCCGTCGGACTGCGGCGGGCGCGGGTCGGCCTCGCCCTTGTTCGGCCACATGGCGGCGGCGCGTTCGGCATTGGCCGTAATGGAAAGGGATGGGTTCACGCCCGGGTTGGCGGTAATGGCTGAACCGTCGGTGATGAACAAGCTCGGATAGCCCCACGCACGGTGGTAGGGGTCCACCACGCCGTGCTCAGGAGAAGAGCCGATTACGCAGCCGCCCAGGAAGTGTGCGGTCAGCGGGATATTAAAGACCTCCGACCACACGCCACCGGCCACGCCCTTCGGCAGCATCTTCGCGAGGATGCGGGTGGCGGCGTTGCCCTCTGGGATCCATGTGGGGTTGGGCTCGCCGGTGCCTTGTTCGGAGCTCAGCATGTTGAACGGGCCGACCTTGCGCAGGAACGTGCGCAGCGAGTTATCTCGGGTCTGCATCACCAGGTTGATGACGGTGCGCTGCGACCACCTGTTGAGGTTAATCAGGCGCGGAATGGCTTTGTACTGCAGGAAAATCTGCTTGATGAACTCCAGGATGCGCGGCTGCAACTTATCGCCATCGGTCATCAGGGTCTGCAGCAAGCCCATGGCGTTGGAGCCCTTGCCGTAGCGAACCGGCTCGATGTGCGTATCCGGGGCGGGGAAGTAGGAGGAGGTGATGGCCACGCCCTCTGAGAAATCCGTGTCGGGGGAGTAATTGGAGCGATTCGCGCCCAGCAGTGCTTCGGAGTTCGTGCGTGTGAGGTGCCCCAGTTTGTCCGACAGCTTCGGCAGGTTGCCATTGGCCTTCTGGCGGTGCAACAGGTTCTGGGTACCCCAAGTGCCTGCGGCAACCACAAGATTATCGGCGGTAAACGTGCTGGTTTGGGGGTTGCGTTTGGTGATCGGCCCGGTCTGCTTGGCCTGCACGGTCCACGTGGTTCCGTCGAAGGTAATGTCCGTGACGGTGGTGCGGTCGTGCACCTTCGCCCCACCTTTTTCGGCCAGGTAGAGGTAGTTCTTCAGCAGGGTGTTTTTCGCGCCGTGACGGCAGCCGGTCATGCACTCGCCGCACTCGTGGCAGGCGGTTCTATCGGGTCCGACGCCACCAAAGTAGGGGTCGGCCACAGTCTCCCGCGGCTTGCCTTTCAACCCGATCTTTTCTCCAAAGAAGACTCCGACGGGAGCCATGCGGAATGTGTGGCCCACGCCCATCTCCTCGGCTACCTTCTTGGAATAGACATCGGCGGGGGTCATTGTGGGGTTTTCCACCACGCCCAGCATCTTTTGTGCCTGCTGGTAGTAGGGGGTGAGCTCGTCTTCCCAGTCGGTGATGGTGTTCCACTGCTTGTCGTTAAAGTAGTCCTCGCCCGGCTTATAGAGCGTGTTCGCGTAGTTCAGCGAGCCGCCGCCGACCCCCGCGCCGGCGAGGATCATCACATCCTTGAGCAGGTGGATGCGCTGGATGCCGTACAGACCGATTTGCGGCATCCATAGGAAGTCCTTGAGGTGCCAGGAGTTCTTGGCGAACTCTTCGTCCTTGAAGCGGCGGCCAGCCTCGAGGATGCCGACCTTGTAACCCTTCTCCACCAGGCGCAGGGCGGTGGTGGAGCCGCCGAAGCCAGAGCCGATGATCAGCACGTCGTAGTGGGTGGAGGAGTTGCCGGTGGCCTGCGATTCAGCCTGCGGGGTGGCCTGCGATTCAGTCATGGGAGTGGTCCTTCGTGTTATTGCAGTGTGACGTAGATCCTATTTTGAACACGTTAGCGCCCGGTTCTGTCGCGGTGTGTTGTTTGTAGAAAATAGGTTGTATAGGTTGTGACGGTCGCCGATCTGGGACTCCCGGGGGACGTCTGGGGGTTGTACTAGCATGTGGCTATGGCTAAGGGCAGGATTCCGGAGCGGGATATCGAAGCAATTCGAGAGCAAACCCCCATCGAAGAGGTAGTGGGGGAGTATGTGCAGCTCAAACCGGGTGGCGTCGATTCCATGAAGGGCCTTAGCCCCTTTAAGGACGAAAAGACTCCCTCGTTCCACGTCCGCCCGAACCACGGCTACTTCCACTGTTTCTCCACCGACCAGGGCGGCGACGTCTTCAAGTTCCTTATGCTGATGGAACACATGTCCTTCCCCGAGGCCGTGGAGGCGTGCGCCGAGCGCATCGGCTACCGCATCAACTACGAAGGCGGCGGGCCGGGCAACCGGGAGGAGCCCGGTACGCGGCGCAGGTTGGTCGCCGCGAACAAGGCGGCCTTTGACTTCTACCGCAAGGAGTTTCTTGGTGACGCCGAAGGCGCGGACGTTGCCCGTAATTTCCTTTTGGAGCGAGGTTTCACCCTGGAGCACGCTGAGCAGTTTGGCTGCGGGTATGCACCAGCCGGGTGGGATCGGCTGACCAAGCATCTGCAGCAGAAGGGTTTTTCTTTCAAGGAGATCGAGGCGGCGGGTCTGGGTCGCATGGGAAAGCGTGGCCCGATCGACCGCTTCCACCGTCGCCTGCTGTGGCCTATTCGCTCGGTCAGTGGCGATGTGATTGGCTTCGGTGCCCGCAAGCTCTTCGACGATGACAAGCTGGGCAAATATCTGAATACACCAGAGACGATGCTGTACAAGAAGTCGAAGGTGCTGTTTGGTATCGACCAGGCGAAGCGAAATATCGTGGCCAAGCACCAGGCCGTAGTGGTGGAGGGCTACACGGATGTTATGGCCATGCACGCCGCCGGGGTGGATACCGCCGTGGCTGCCTGTGGCACCGCGTTCGGTGGGGAGCACTTGGCAGCCCTGCGGAGGTTTATGCTGGACGACCAGTTCTTCCGCGGAGAGATCATTTACACCTTCGACGGTGATGAGGCCGGACAAAAGGCAGCGATGCGTGCCTTCGAGGGGGACCAGCAATTCGCAGGTCGGAGCTATGTGACGGTCGCACCGGGCGGGCAGGATCCCTGTGATGTGCGCATTAAGCGCGGGGATGCGGCAGTACGTGAGCTGGTGGCCTCCCGCATTCCGATGTTCGAGTTCGTGATCCGCACGCTTATCGCGGATTACGATACGGCCAGCATTGATGGCCGAGTGCACGCATTGCGGCGCATGGTGCCGGTGCTCGCGGGAATTAAGGATGAGGCGCTGCGCGATGAATACGCGCGCCAGGCCGCGGGCTGGGTGGGCTGGGATAACCCCAATGATGTTCTGGACGAGGTGCGCAAGGAGGCGCGAAAGTCCGGCGGACAGCGGCCTAACCTTAAGCTGAAGAAGGGCGCCGGCCAGGCTAATGGCGTGGCAACCCAGAGTGGTACTGGCGCTGGCGGTGCAGGAAATGCAACCGGCCCCAACTTGCACGTGGTCAAGGGCATGGAACGCCCCAATCCGAACGATGACTTTTTGGAAGGTCCGCGCGAGGTAATGAAGCTAGCTTTGCAGGAACCGCAGCTGGCTTCCACCATTTTCGACCTCATGCCCCCGGAGAGCTTTGTGCATCCGACATACGTGGCGATGGCGGAGGCGGTGGCGTCGCTCGGAGGGGCGGCGAACAACGACGGTGGGCCAGGTTGGATTGAAAAGATCGCAACCCAGATGCAGGACCCGATGGGGGCGGCTGTGGTTTCGGAGCTGGCGGTGGAGGATCTGCATTGCCCGCCGGAACGGCTGCCCTATTACGCCGATGCGATCATGGCGCGGATGCAGGAACGCTGGGTGGGCAGCGAGATCGCGGATATGAAGTCCAGAATGCAGCGTATGCGCCCCGACCTGCAGAAAGAGGAGTACAACGCGCTGTTTGCGGATGTGATTGCACTGGAGAAATACCGACGCTCGCTGCATGAGCGCGCGGCGGATTTCGGCGACTTTACGCGCTAGTAAAACTGCTAGGAAAACTTATGCGCTAACGCTTCTTCTTAATTCAAATCCTGTAGCGCCACTCGATCGCGGTTCCATCCGCACCTGGATGGTTGATGTTGCCGATCATGGCATTTATCCCGCCGGTACAATACTGAACATCCGCACTCGGCGTTGGGCTATCTCAGCCCGGGCAGGTATACAGAGAATTGGAAGAAGGAACAGCAGGCAGTCGCTTAAGCCTACTGCCCCTAATTCTCAGACCACCCCAGCATGGGTATCTGACCTCGGGTGATAGCGATCAAGAATTTGGTGCATAGCCGGTGTTGAGGTGTTCAAGCTGAATATATGCAGGCAGGAAACCAGTAACGGGATGATACCCAGTCGCCGTGACCCACGCTGAAACGTCGGTTATTTGGTTAGCATCGATAACCTCGCACGTGACATGTGGACCGATAGAGTTTTCGGCAAGAACCGCATTCACTGCGAGGGACAATTCCTGATTGACAGCCACTCTGTCTGCGTATTCAGACTCGAACGCGACCGCCACCCTAATCAGATGCCTTCCACAGGCAGAGGTTTTTCTAGCATGAGCAACCCCGATCCATGACAGGCCTTTAGTGCAACAGTGGCGCAGAGCTCGGCGAACGGCGGCGAGCGCGACCGCCTGATTTGTGGCAGCTATTGATCGTGCCCCTAACGCACGGGGCCATAAGACGGGGAGTTCCAGCGACGTGGCCTGTGGTGCGGGTGAAGCGTTGGGAGAGGAAGTGCTGACGCCGGCCTGTTTCTGCGGATCGAACCACAGTAACTCAATCGGGAAGTCCGTAAAGGAATCGATGCCCAGGTCACCGAGAACATCACACACGTCATGTGCCACAGTGCCGAGTGGCGCCTGCGCATCGATCTCAACTGTCAACAGTGGTTGATGAATGGAACCTTCCACAGCGGAGATGCTATTGGCATGCACGCTAAGCACGGAACACACTGAACTTGCGGTGCTGCCGGATGCGAGACCCCAAGTGCTGAGAGATTCCCAGATCAGCGCCGGTGTTACAGCTGCGGCGAGACAATCAGGATCAGCCATCGCCTTTTCCTGTTGTAACTTAGAAACAAGTTCCGATGATGCGAGATAGCCGCCGCGGTGAATTGCACGATCGACGATGCTTGTTCCTGGGATGAAGCGGCGTACCCGGATGATGCCGCTATCTGGGAGCCGACGAATACTGAGCGAAGTCCGTTGGGGAGGTTCTCTCAGTGCGTCATCGGCTGTGCGGGCGGCGCTGTCACCCAACACCTGCGTTAAGGATTGGACAGGGAGAAGATCAGTGCTGAGCGGGATCCGGTACAGAATGATTGGCGTTTCTTCAGCATCCGGTTCATGGACGGTGCTAGGGAACGCCTGGTGGAAAATGATGTTCTGGAATACCGCCCCACAATGAACGCCACTTCCGCATGCGCTAGCGAAGGCCTGTGCCCGGTCAACGATGTGCCTCAACACAGATTCTGTGAAAAGAGGATCATCTTTCTGAACGTGCAGGGTGATCACCGGAGTGGTGGTTGCAGAGTCATCATTAACTTTAAACGCCACGCTATAGGCGAGGCGGCCACAACCGAGAACTTCCTGGGTGTTTAGAGAATCCGAACGAAGATCCTTTACATACTTCCGAGTTAGTTCCCGTACCACCGCGCCCGTGAAGTATTCACGAACAGCAAGAGCTAGCAGCCCTAATGACTCGGCCACATTCCAGGCAGGAAGATGTTCTGAAAGAGCCGATCCTATTGCGGAGTTGCTGAGGCGCTGAGCTGCAGCTAGTGCTGCCTTGGGACTGTAGTCGGGGCGGCGATCAGTGGCAGACGAGTGCCTGAAGGCGTGGTTCTTGCTCTCGCACGCGACATCGCTGACATCCAGGATGGCGAAGTCATGGTCGAGGAGCTCATAATGCGTTAAGCAGAGCTGCTGGTAGTACACATAATCCAGCACAGATTCATCACTAGGAGCTCCGGCTAGCAACCACTGGATATGTGTGTACTCACGCTCAATGTCTTCGAATGTTGTGGCGCGTCCCCCGGCGCTCTGGATCAAGATTCTTCCGGGAGAATCCCCCGGAACAACAGCCAACGCCTGGCAGTTTCGTGGGATGGCTAAACCACTGGTCCACGCTGCAATTCCAATCCAGCGCGCATAGTCAATGGACATGGTCATTTCGCCAGTTTAACCTTTTGGTTTGCAGTGGAGTGTTTTAATATTCTCTTGCCTTCCAGGGAAGGGACCTACTTCGTAGAGCTGATGAACAACATAATCGATATTCCCTCGAAGAATTACAATTTGAATGCACGCGACTGGTCAGGCGGTAAAACCTTGGGTATCACCACCGGGCGCTATATGTGCCCAGAGTATGATGCCAACGCACCAGCTAATGCATGTACTTGGTCAGAGCCCGTTGACACTCATCTATAGACTGGCTCTCCAATGAATAAACACGGCATCGAGGCAACTATTTCACTAGCTCAGAAAATGGCCGCTACTAGGGGGTGGGATGAAAATAGTGAATACCTCCAGCCACGGGCCGTTCCAATCGCGGACGTAGTTGGAGACTTCATGAAGCCCTCAGAGGATTTCAGCGTGGAACTTAAAGGCACCATCTGGCTCGACACATACTCTGATTCGAAAGCATTTACATTACTAGCTTCGCCCTTAACCAGCCTGTTTGAATACACCATTGAGGGGCGCGATCCCCGTTCAAACCTTGATCTACTCCCGACGCCTTGGTCAAACCCTCACCACGGTTCTACGCAGGGGAACCGCACCTACGTTCCAAGAGGCGATATGCACACTCCGCCCTCGTTGGTGTTCTTCCAAAGGCTTCCAATATGGGGGCAGATCAACAACTCTTCACCAGAACGCCTAGTTCCCACCGAGGCGTGGTATCTACCAATTGGATTTACCATCGTTCGATGCACATCTCTCGATGGTTTCAGTTCAACGGACATGATTATTGACCACTGGGGCCGCTACCTCGTCTTTTATAGGCAAGTCGTCAACGAAGAGAAGGTAGTGGAAATGCGTGTCACCCAAGCGCAGCGTAAACAAGACCCGCGAAACAGTCCTTTAGTTCGCAACTATTGGTCGCTTTAAATTCTTTCACCCGCAGATGAAGCGCCCTGGGTTTAGTTCCGAACCAGAGATACTTCATTTGAACCACTCACGTCGCGAGCGCGAGTGTTCCGATGTTCACTTAAAGGGGTTCTTTGGCGCCCTTTTGGACGGTTCAATGCGGTCATTTGGGTGCACATCATCCGCCTCGACGATGGTGTGGCCCTCGCCCAGGGAATTGCGGGTAGAGCGGTTCAGATCGCGGACCTCGTGCATGCGCGGTTCCGGATCCAGCCGGTTGGCCAGTGCCTTACGGCCGGAACGCACAACGGCCTTGGTGATATCCGAGTTCACTGCGGTCTGATAGCCACGGCGGATCTGTTCGTAGCGACGGCGACCGGCCTTCGTGCCCATCAAGTAACCCGCGGCGGCGCCGACGACGAGCTGGATCATGTTGGCTCCTAGGAGGTTGCGTTGGAGGTTGTGCTACTTAACGCGCCTAAGCGCAAAGCGTTCGTTCAAACGTTAATGCCCCCAGCTTACGCGAATCCCCCGAGGCAATAGAAGCTCGTACAGTGGGTGACATGACTACAACTGTTAAAGCGGTAATTTCCCGCGCGAAGAACGAACCCGTCGAACTGACTGACATTGTGATTCCCGACCCGGGCGAAAACGACGTGATTGTGCGCATCCAGGCTTGCGGCGTGTGCCACACCGACCTGGCCTACCGCGATGGCGGCATCACCGACGATTACCCATTCCTGCTGGGCCACGAGGCCGCCGGCGTGGTGGAGCAGATCGGCGACCGCGTGACTCACGTGGAGGTCGGCGACTATGTGGTGCTGAACTGGCGCGCCGTGTGCGGCCAGTGCCGTGCCTGCAAGAAGGGCGAGCCGAAGTACTGCTTCGACACGCACAATGCATCGAAGAAGATGACCCTCACCGACGGCACGGAGCTAGAGGCCGCCCTGGGCATCGGCGCTTTCGCTGAAAAGACGCTGGTTCACGAAGGACAGTGCACCAAGGTGAACCCGGATGCCGATCCTGCCGTTGCGGGTCTGCTGGGATGTGGCGTCATGGCCGGCCTCGGCGCCGCCGTGAACACCGGTGAGGTCAAGCGCGGCGAGTCCATCGCCGTCATCGGCGTAGGTGGCGTGGGCATGGCCGCGATCGCCGGTGCGGCCGTTGCTGGTGCGACGAAGATCATTGCTATCGATATTTCGGACGCCAAACTCGCCCGTGCCGTTGAGGAGTTCGGTGCAACCCACACGATCAATAGCTCGGAACTTTCGGACGAAGAACTGATAGAGAAGGTCCAGGAGATCAACGGGGGATTCGGCGTGGACGTTGTGGTAGACGCCGTGGGCGTGCCCAAGACGTTCAAGCAGGCGTTCTACCTGCGCGACCTGGCTGGCCGTGTGGTGCTGGTGGGTGTGCCGACCCCGGAGATGACTCTGGAGCTGCCGTTCCTGGACGTGTTCAGCCACGGTGGTGCGCTGAAGTCCTCGTGGTATGGCGACTGCCTGCCGGAGCGCGACTTCCCGATGTACGTGGACCTGTACCAGGAGGGTCGCTTCCCGCTGGATCGCTTCGTGGATGAGCGCATCGGAATCGATGGCGTGGAAGAGGCCTTCGAGAAGATGAAGCAGGGCGAGGTTCTGCGCTCCGTGGTGGAGTTCAAGTAAGCAGCGCGAGTTCAAACAAGCAGAGTTCAAACAAGCAGAGTCCAGACTTGCAGAGTTTAGACTTGCAGAGAGGAAAGCATGAGCGAGCACAAGTTTGAAAACCCGCAGATCGAGCAGTTCGTAACCTCCGGAAAGTTCCGCCTGGACGGCGGCGAGTGGGACGTGGATAACAACGTGTACCTGCTGGTCGAGGGCGACCGTTGCATCGTGGTGGATCCGGCACACGACGCGCAGGCGGTGATCGACCACGTAGGTGACCGCACCGTGGAGGCGATTCTGCTGACCCATGCGCACAACGACCACTGCGAGCTGGCCCCGGAGCTGGCGCAGAAGTGGGGTGTGCGGGTTTATCTGCACCCGGACGATCGGATGCTGTGGGAGGAATCCAACGGCGATGCTCCGTTCATCCCGATCGACGTGGAAGATCCGCGCTGGGCCAATTGGGGCGTGCGCCTGTTCCACACCCCGGGCCACTCCCCGGGCTGCATTGTGGTGGAGGTGCCGGCGCGTAACGCGCTGCTATCCGGCGACACGCTGTTCAACGGTGGACCGGGAGCAACGGGACGCAAATACTCCAGCTTCCCGACGATCATCGAATCGCTGCAGTCGACGGTGTTTAAGCTGCCGCACGATATGAAGGTGTACCCCGGCCACGGCGATACCACTACAGTGGGTGCCGAGGCCGCGCGCATCGAGGAGTACATCGAACGTGGATACTGATACCCCCTAGGGGTATAATGGGGGCATGGCTGTAATTGACCTCGACATCACTGGCATGACGTGCGCCTCCTGCGCGAACCGCATCGAAAAGAAGCTGAACAAGCAGGAGGGCGTGACCGCCACGGTTAACTACGCCACCGAGAAGGCGCACATCGAAACCGGGGAAGGCGCACCCGCCGAGGCGGATTCGTACATCGCCATCGTGGAGAAGCTCGGCTACGGAGGCAGCGTGCCCGCGCCGGTAGCCCCCGCGGACGACCCGGCCGCCAAGGAGCTGCGCGGCCTGAAGCGCCGCCTAGTGGTCGCCATCGCGTTGGCCACCCCGGTTATCCTGCTGGCGATGATCCCGCCGCTGCAGTTCGACTACTGGCAGTGGGTCAGCTTCGCCCTGGCCACCCCGGTGATCCTGTGGGCGGGCTGGCCTTTCCACAAGGCCACGTGGGTGAACCTGAAGCACGGCGCGGCGACGATGGATACCCTCATCACCGTCGGCACCTCGGCGGCTTACCTGTGGTCGCTGTATGCGCTGTTCTTCGGCCATGCGGGCGATCCCGGCATGCGCCACGGCTGGTCCATTCTGAACCACGCGGGCGACCCGATGGGGGACATATACTTCGAGGTCGCTGCGGGCGTGGTGACCTTCGTGCTGGCGGGCCGGTACTTCGAGAAACGTGCTAAACAGCGCGCCGGGGATGCCATTCGTGCGCTGACAGATATGGGCGCCAAGCAGGTCACGGTGCTGCGAGATGGCGTGGATAGCGCTGGTGGTGCCGGTGTGCAGGAGCAGCTGATCCCCATCGAGCAGCTGCAGGTCGGCGACCACTTCCTGGCTCGCCCGGGGGAGAAGATCGCCACGGACGGGCGCATCCTCGACGGCCTCTCTGCAGTGGACGAGTCCATGCTTACCGGCGAGTCGGTGCCCGTCGATGTCGGCCCCGGCGACGAGGTCACGGGAGCCACCATCAACACCTCCGGCCGCCTGGTCGTGGAAGCTACCCGTGTGGGCGAGCAGACGAAGCTCGCACAGATGGCCAGGCTGATCGACGAAGCTCAATCGGGCAAGGCCGACGTGCAGCGCCTGGCCGATAAGGTCTCCGGCATTTTCGTTCCGGTGGTCATCGTTATCGCGCTGATTACGCTGCTGTTCGCGGGCTTTAGCAATGCGGTCGCGGTGCTGATCATCGCGTGCCCTTGCGCCCTTGGTTTGGCGACGCCCACAGCCTTGCTGGTTGGCACGGGCCGCGGGGCCGAGCAGGGCATTCTGATTCGCGGACCCGAGGTTCTAGAGGGCGCGCATGCCATCACCACCGTTGTGATGGATAAGACTGGCACGGTGACGACGGGCACAATGCGGGTAGTCGACGTGGAGCCGGCAGGCGGCACCCGTGAGGATGTTCTGCGCGCTGCGGCGGCGGTGGAGGCGTACTCGGAGCACCCCATCGGCCGGGCCATTGCAGAGGCCGGCCGGGAGGAGTTTGGTGGCCTGCCGGAGGTCACTGGCTTTAGGAATCTGCCTGGGCACGGCGTAGAGGGAACCGTCGACGGCCAGCTGATACGGGTTGGCCGTGGAGACGAGGGGGCGTCCACAAACAAGGCAACCACAGTCAACGTGAGCGCAGATGGCCGAGCGATCGGCACCATCAGCGTGGCCGATACGGTGCGCCCCACCAGTGCCGAAGCGGTGCGGAAGATGCACCAGATGGGTCTAAAGACCGTGCTGCTGACCGGCGACAATCAGCAGGTGGCGGACGCCGTGGCGCGCGAGGTCGGCATCGACGAGGTGATCGCCGGGGTGATGCCGGAGGACAAGGTGGCGCACATCCGCTCGCTGGAGAATGTGGCGATGGTTGGCGACGGCGTGAACGACGCGGCGGCATTGGCAACTGCCGACCTGGGCATCGCGATGGGTTCGGGGACGGACGCGGCGATCGAGGCGGCGGACATCACGGTGATGCGCGACGATCTGCTGGCCGTGGCTGATGCGCTGCGACTGGCACGAAAGACGCTGCGGACGATCAAGATGAACCTGTTCTGGGCGTTTGCCTACAATGTGGCGGCGATCCCGCTGGCCGCATTCGGGCTGCTAAACCCGATGCTGGCCGGGGCGGCGATGGCGCTATCCAGTGTGTTTGTGGTGAGCAACAGTCTGCGGTTGAAAGGATTCAAATAATGCACGGTTACTTGAGCGACAAGGAGCGTTACCTGGCGCGGCTGAAGCGGATCGAAGGTCAGGTGCGCGGGCTGCAGCGGATGGTGGATGAGGAGCAGTATTGCATCGACATCCTCACGCAGGTCAGCGCGCTGCAGTCTGCGTTGAAGGGCGTGGCGCTGGGGTTGCTGGACGACCACATGAACCATTGTGTGCGGCACGCCGCGGAGGCTGGGGGAGAGGAAGCCGAGGAGAAGCTGGCGGAGGTATCCCAGGCCGTGAAGCGGTTGGTTCGGTAGGTTGCTGGGTAGGTAGGGGTTAGCAGGGGCAGGGGGCAGGGCTGCGTTACAGGTGGTCGATGGCGTACTGAGCCTGCTCCTCGGTAAAGCGTTGATGAACCTTCAGCATGTACTTGAGCTGGTCTTTCGGCAGCGGCGGACCCTGCTCGTTGATCTTGCGCGCGGCCTTTAGAGCTTGCTGGTTCCAGTCTGGGGCGAGTTTTTCGATGGACTTTTTAATCTGCTCTTCGGAGAAGCCTTGCATTTTCAATTGGAAGCGAAGCATCTTTTCGGAAGAGAAGAAATCTAGAGCCATCTGGGCGGCATCATCGGCTTCTTGCTGAGTCTTGGATTCGTCGACGGGCGGGATGAGATTCGGATCTTCCAAGTCGGTGGGAATTCCCGGAATGCCGGACGTCGCACCGGAAGCTGCTGGAGCGGCGGGAGCCGTGGAAGCAGTGGAATCCATGGCGCCACTGTTAACTTCGGAGGTTTCGCCGTCTGTGCCACCGTCTGAGTTCTCAGTGGACGACACAGCGGGTTTCGCCTCGCCGTCCTGGCTGTGGTCTTTCTCGTTCGTCGTGTACCAAACTGCGGCGACAGCAATGCCGATAAGGACAATGGCGCCGATGAGTAGGAAAGCGAGCTTGTTTTTAGGTGCTTTGTCGGGGGAGTTCATCTGTCTAGATTCCTGGGGTTCGAAAGGGGGAGTAGGGGGGGCAAGTGGCGCAGGCACATTGCCCGGCTGTAGTTAAGGATTCGCTGGGCGGGGTGTTTTGTTCCCGGTGGCTGGCTCTTTACCAACAAGTTGTACTGGTTTGGTGGTTGACTATTAGGTGATTTTCATATCATTTTGAATCAGAGCTCCACGACTACCCACCCAAATGGTGCCCTTTCATGCGGGCTTCCGATACGGCAGAAAGCGAAAAACACTCACATGTCCAGCCCCACCCAACCCCAGTTTGCAGTTCTCGACGTGGAGACGACGGGCTTCGGCAAACACGATCGGATTGTGGAGGTCGCTGTTGTTCATGTTGACGCCACAGGTTCCGTAACCAAAACCTGGTCTACCCTCATCAACCCAGAGCGGGACATCTCCAACTCGTGGGTGCATGGGATCAAGGCGGTCGACGTGGCCACAGCGCCGACGTTCGACGACATTGCCTCGGCTCTGTCGCATGAGCTGGATGGACGCATCTTCGTGGCTCACAACGCTGCCTTCGATGCGCGCATGGTGCGCCAGGAATTCGAGCGGGCTGGCATCCGCGGACTGAACCTGATCGATAATTTCCTGTGCACGATGCTTATCACCGGCCGGGTGCACCGATCGTCGGGGCGTAGCTTGGACTCCGCGCTTGCCTACGCCGGCCTGAGCAACGACTGGCCCCACTCTGCACTGGGCGATGCGATGGCGACGGCGGAACTCCTCGGTCACTACATCGCCACCGGCAATGTGCGCATCAATGGCGTACAGCCGGTGGAGGCACTGCGAGCGCTGGGAGCATCTCTGCCGGTGGCCACACCGGTGCCGCGTGGGGAAGGGCGGACACAGCCGGGCGCGTGGGTACGCGATCTCGCCTCCGGCGTGCCATTTAAGGGCTTCCCGAACGTGGACAGCTACTTGGAGCTGCTGGAACGCGCAATGTTGGACCGGATACTCACAGCTGGCGAAATTGAGCAGTTAAAGGAATCAGCCCGAGATCTGGGAATTGGGCAAGAAGAGGCCCGCGAACTTCACGTGAACTTCGTGCGCCAGCTAGGTCTGTTGGCATGGGCTGATGGTGTGGTCACAAATGACGAGCGCACCGAGCTGGAGGGGGTAGCGGAATCCCTCGGGGTGGATCAGAGCGTTGTAGATGAGGTTCTGCAAGGGTCGAGCGTCGTTGAGTCTAAGGTATGCCAGCCAGAGGTCGAGGCCGATTCCTGGACAGAGAAATTCGCACTTAAAGTGGGCGACCGGGTGACCTTCACTGGGGCGATGGAGCTGCCGCGTGAGACGTGGGAAACTCGCGCAGTCGAAGCTGGGCTGACAGTTGGAGGAGTGACGAAAAAGTCGAAACTATTGGTCGCCGCAGACCCGGAGTCGCGTAGCGGGAAAGCCCGTAAGGCACTCGAGATCGGTGTGCCCATCGTCAACGAGGCTGCCTTCGCACGCTTGCTCGGTGAGATGGACGTGGCGGACCGTGCCTCCTCTGTGCAGGTGGATGCGGTCGGCGCCCTTCAGTGGAATTTGTACGAAGACGCGGGCGAGGGGGCGTCATTCTACGAAGAGCCTGAAGAAGCTACTTACAGCGACGAGGAAGCACCGGCGGTGGTCGTGCTGGCGGAGTTCTTTGCGAATGCGGATGCGCGCGAACAGCTTATCCTGCAGGAGCGCTTCGCAGCTGTGAAGCCAAAGACGTTAGATCAGCTGGGGCTAAAGATTGGCGTGACGCGTGAGCGCGTGCGACAGATCGAAAAGGCTGTGCTGAAGCGGCTGAAGGAGGTTGCGAAGGCCGGGCCAGTCGCGGAGCTGATTGAGGCGATTCGTGCTCAGGCCTACCCGGTAAGTACGCTGCAGCAGATCGTGGACAGCCACCCCGAGTTGGACGAACAGGTGGAATGGTGGGGTGCGCCCTTATGGCTGATTTTGGACCGGTTAGACGATTCCTTCCTGGTGGAGAAGGGCTGGGTGTGCTTCCCGGATCTCAAGACCGCTGCATCACGGACGAAGGAGCTACTGCAGGAACGCACGAACGCGGAGGGCGTGGTGCGGTTGGACGAGCTGCAGACGGATCTAACCCCGGCGCTGCTGACAGAATGGCTGCGGCAGTGCGGCTACCAAGTGCTGGAGAGCCATGTGCTGACGCGCGTCGGTTCACTCCCGGCGCGGGCAGCGGGCATCCTTTCCATCCGGGGTGTGCCAATGAGTGTGGCTGAAATCTATAAGGCCGTGGGGCAGGGGCGCACGGAGCGGTCGTTCCGCAACGCGCTGAATGCGAACGACGAGTTGATGCGCACGAGCATGGACGAGTGGGCGCTGCGACGCTGGGGTGGCGAGGAGTATTCCTCTTTGAAGGATGCCATTGGGCTGCGCGTGCAGCGAGCCGTGGACGCCGGCGAGGCTGGTGTGCCGTTGGCCGACCTACTGGATGAGCTGCCGAAGAAATTTGGGGTGGCCGAGAATTCGGTTCGGGTCTACGCCGGGGAGGGCGACTTTGAACTGGTGGATGGCCTAGTGATTCCCCGAGTATCGGAAAACGTGAATAATGGCACGCCCGAGGAATCTGATCGCATGTACATGCGCGATGGCCGGTGGCAGCTACTGCTGACGGTCACCCCGGATCACCTGCGTGGATCCGGTTGTCCGGTGCCGAGTGGTCTGACCGCCATGCTGGATGTGCGCTACGGGGAGCCGCTGGAGATACCGAGTGAATTGGGCCCGCAGAAGGTCTATTGGGCGACCATGCATACTTTGGGGTCTATTAAGCGGTTTTGTGACGCCCTTGGCTTGCAACCGGGTGACCGCGCCTGGGTTGACGTACACGAGGGGCAGTGGTTTGAGGTGCGCCGTGCTGCGGGGCTGACGGGTGCTACAGGACTGGCCGGAGTAGCAGAGTACATGGGTGAATCGCCGGAGGGAACGGAAGCGGAACTGGAGGCTCGGATTGCCCAGGCTCTGGGCTTGCGTTCAGACGCGCCACGGCGCAAGATTCTGGCGCGGGTCCGCCACCGGGGTGCAAGTGAAGTGGTAGATGTGCTTGAGGGGCTGTGGGTGTAGTGGGGACGTAGCAGCTTCCGCCGTGGCTACCGCTCGAACGCGAACGCCCCGACCGTCCGCGTGTGCAGCCGATCGGGGCTTGTAAGTTGCTCCCCCAACTGGGCTCGAACCAGTGACCTTTCGATTAACAGTCGAATGCTCTGCCAACTGAGCTATAGGGGATTAAGTTGTGTGAGCTCGGGGGTTAATTCCCTTGCCCTGTGCAACGAGAACATACTCTATATGCCAGTGGTGTAAACAGACAAATCGGCTGCTCAAGAGTTCATTTCTGGGGGATAGATAGGAGTGCGGTCGGGGTTGGATGCGCCGAAAGCGGGGTATATGAGTGCCGGTGCCGAGCGGTGTGGTTGAATCTTTTGTGAGCAAGCCACTCGGTTAGAGTGGTTTGGCTTCACTGGGGCTATAGCTCAGTCGGTTAGAGCCGCGGACTCATAATCCGCTGGTCGCGGGTTCGAGCCCCGCTGGCCCCACCATAAACAAGGAAGGTGTGCACTTGGGTGGGTGTGCACCGGTGAACACTTCGGATCCGTATGTGGAGACGTTGTTCTCGCGGATCATTGAGGAGCAGTTAGCATTCCTGCGACGCGAGGTGCAGGTGGGGTAGGGGGCTTGAGGCCAGTTTCCCAGGGGTATCTCCGCTGGCGAGTTGCACACTTTGCCGCGACCTTTTCGAGGTCATCAATGTCAGTGATACCAAAGAGCTTGTCTGGTGCTAGGGTGCTTTTCTTTTTCACTACTCCGTGTTTTTTGCCTTGGCGATGCGCTGGCGGAGGACTTCGGCGCGTTCGCTGTCGCCGTAGCCATCGCGTTCCAGTACTTGCAGTACGGCTTCGTCGCCGGTGAGTTCTCCTCGGAAGATGCGGCGAATGTCTTCTTCATCTTGGTCTGTCATGGTGTATCCGGCCATCGTCATGGAGGCGCGGACGGCAGCGACCTTCTGATCTTCGGTGCGGTTATCGGTGGTCATAGTCCTTACTCCTTTTGAGTCGGCGGGTTCATCCCCTCTGGCGCAGGGAGCACCCAGCGGGCACGAAATCACTGGTTACCCAGTTCGGCTCATCCCCGCTGGCGCGGGGAGCACCAGGGGCGGGGGCTCCTTTTCTCAACGGGCATAGGCTCATCCCCGCTGGCGCGGGGAGCACAGGGCGCTCAACCACTACGAAAATATTCCCATAGGCTCATCCCCGCTGGCGCGGGGAGCACAGGCGTTTAGGCGGGTAGAGCTACGCGGGCTTAGGCTCATCCCCGCTGGCGCGGGGAGCACAGTGACACGGCTAATGACCCGCTCACGGCGGTGGGCTCATCCCCGCTGGCGCGGGGAGCACACATCACCTCCAAGGCCACGGTGAACCTACTCAGGCTCATCCCCGCTGGCGCGGGGAGCACGCCGCCCGGAGGAGCGAGCACGGAGGCGTCGCGGGCTCATCCCCGCTGGCGCGGGGAGCACGCATGGCGTTACGTGTAGCGCTATAGTGTACCCGGCTCATCCCCGCTGGCGCGGGGAGCACTTTCCTTAATTTCCATGCAGAAATTCCATAGTGGGCTCATCCCCGCTGGCGCGGGGAGCACCCAACTGGGCTCGAACCAGCCGGGCGCACCCCAGGCTCATCCCCGCTGGCGCGGGGAGCACAGCTCGATGGGGTTCAGTGTCAGGGCGGGTAGGGGCTCATCCCCGCTGGCGCGGGGAGCACAGCTCGATGGGGTTCAGTGTCAGGGCGGGTAGGGGCTCATCCCCGCTGGCGCGGGGAGCACCACTACATACCGCCAGTGTTTCGCACCCACAACGGCTCATCCCCGCTGGCGCGGGGAGCACGCGACGTCATCCGGCAGGGACTCCACAGCCTTCGGCTCATCCCCGCTGGCGCGGGGAGCACTTACCGAAGCCCTTAACGGTATCCTGACCACCCGGCTCATCCCCGCTGGCGCGGGGAGCACCTACACGGCGCTGGATAGGTGCATGGATGCTGAGGCTCATCCCCGCTGGCGCGGGGAGCACGCCATATGTACTCCCCCTGCTGGGCTGGATTTCGGCTCATCCCCGCTGGCGCGGGGAGCACAGGTACGTGCCGTCGGGCAAGTGCACAATGTCGGGCTCATCCCCGCTGGCGCGGGGAGCACCGATTTAGCGGGGATTCATAGGCAGGTTTTGCGGGCTCATCCCCGCTGGCGCGGGGAGCACTGGAAGTTGCGGGATTCTCTACTCCGGTTGGAGGGCTCATCCCCGCTGGCGCGGGGAGCACCTCATGTCCTCTCTTGCAGTGAGTTTTTCTTGCGGCTCATCCCCGCTGGCGCGGGGAGCACAGGTCACCTGGCCGCCGAAATACTACCGAGGGGGGCTCATCCCCGCTGGCGCGGGGAGCACGGTGGGGTGAAGCTCACCGATGAGCTGCTGAAGGGCTCATCCCCGCTGGCGCGGGGAGCACCCCGCAGCCAACGCGCCACGCTTCAAGGTTTTAGGCTCATCCCCGCTGGCGCGCGGAGCACAGAGCCCAGTAAAGCTCGAGCTCATTCGCGCAATGGCTCATCCCCGCTGGCGCGGGGAGCACCCACTATGAGTGTGTCGGTCGGAATCGGCAGACGGCTCATCCCCGCTGGCGCGGGGAGCACTTATCTATGGTGCCGGATTCCACGACGAAGCCGGGCTCATCCCCGCTGGCGCGGGGAGCACATCTCCGCAATATCCCCGCCAACGCCAATCGAGGGCTCATCCCCGCTGGCGCGGGGAGCACGGATGGTAATAGCCGACTGTGTTGGGTTATTCGGGCTCATCCCCGCTGGCGCGGGGAGCACATCTCTACGCCCGCCGTCCCCCTCATGGAGCAGGGCTCATCCCCGCTGGCGCGGGGAGCACCCGATCAGTGCTTGCATGCTCGTCGCGGCCTTGGGCTCATCCCCGCTGGCGCGGGGAGCACAGCGGTGGGCAGGTGTCGAAGGCTTATGAGCTGGGCTCATCCCCGCTGGCGCGGGGAGCACAGGCACGGGAAATTATCGCTGCCGAGGGGGCTGGGCTCATCCCCGCTGGCGCGGGGAGCACTGTTGCTGTCTGAGGGGAATGGCCCGGCTATTGGGCTCATCCCCGCTGGCGCGGGGAGCACTTCTGACCACTGTGCATGTTCACCTTCTTAGTCGGCTCATCCCCGCTGGCGCGGGGAGCACTCCGGGAAAGCAAAAGCGCGGAGCTGAAGCATGGGCTCATCCCCGCTGGCGCGGGGAGCACGCAGCATCAAGGACAAGGAGGCTAAGGCGGAGGGGCTCATCCCCGCTGGCGCGGGGAGCACGGAACGACGAGACGGAACTCATTGCCCCGCTCAGGCTCATCCCCGCTGGCGCGGGGAGCACGTCGACGATGACGCTCTGTTCACTGCTGCGAAGGGCTCATCCCCGCTGGCGCGGGGAGCACACTTGGCTTAATAACAACCCAAGCATTAGCGAGGGCTCATCCCCGCTGGCGCGGGGAGCACTCAGCATGGCCGTTAGCCTCACCTAGCGACTTCGGCTCATCCCCGCTGGCGCGGGGAGCACATTGCCCAGGCCGCGTAGCTTCGCTTCCGCACCGGCTCATCCCCGCTGGCGCGGGGAGCACACAACAACTAAGTGGCCAGGTAAAGGTAATGGGGCTCATCCCCGCTGGCGCGGGGAGCACCGGGCGGGGGGTGAGGCTAGACGGGTACCGTTGGGCTCATCCCCGCTGGCGCGGGGAGCACGTGATCGGGAGCATGGGAGCGCGGAGAATGTGAGGCTCATCCCCGCTGGCGCGGGGAGCACACCCTCAACGATGACCTGGCCATCCTCGAGGTCGGCTCATCCCCGCTGGCGCGGGGAGCACCTCGGACGCTCAATAGGTTGCGGGCGTGCACCCGGCTCATCCCCGCTGGCGCGGGGAGCACGGCAAGGCGGAAGACGTCGACGATGACGCCCTGGGCTCATCCCCGCTGGCGCGGGGAGCACGCCTGGTGGGTGTTGTGCTGGCGGGGTCGAATCGGCTCATCCCCGCTGGCGCGGGGAGCACACTCGCTGAGCTGTGGTTCTTTGAGCCGTAAAGCCGATTCTAGTTCAACTTGTTTTCCTCTAGATCATCGGAGCCGTCGGTGCCGAGCAGCCGGAAATCCTCTTATCGTCGCCGTGCCTTGCTCCAACCACGTCGCCGTGGCGAATCCGCCCTATTATTTGGCCGCGTAATTAAGTTCACGCCGTCAAAATCAGTTGGAACCCAGTTATGTCGGTGGGTCTTGAAGTCAAAGCCTTGCTCGTTCGCGGCCTGAAAAACCATGATTGCGCGTCCGTCCTTCACCAGGTCGCATGTTCGCTCCCAAACCTGGTCGCGCACCCTGGCACTGGGGCGCCCTACAAACACGCCGGGAGAAATCTCCAACAGCCACCTTGTGAGGTCACCACGAAGACCCGCCGGGCAGGCAGAAACTACCAGAACCATCATCCGATAGGCCCCTCGTCTGCCCAGTTATGCCCTGACGAAACAACCTCCAGGTCAGACCACAGCACCAATTCGGCGTCAATGTTCTGAGCTTCGGAGCTCATCTCCATAAGGAACATGACATCCCGAACCATGGTTGGAATGAGGTTTTTCTTCACCACGTAGTCCCGGATCACGCGCCGAATATTCACGTCGGCGGTTAGCTCATTTTCTGCTACCGCGTCGAAAGCTGCCGGAATCGACACTTCGGCCTTGTACAGATCTGCAATGTCGTAAACGAAAGCGCGCTCCGTACCTTGGTGGACCACCCCAAGCGATGGAACGAACCCTAACGATGCAATGACCGCATGTGCCACGCCGTACAGCGCCGCATTCGCCGCGGTTAGAGTTCGATTGATCGGGTCGCCACTAGAAAAATTCTGCGGATCGTAATTCCGTTTCTTCCAAGTCACACCGGTCCGCGCGGCCTCGGCCTGATAGATCTTCTTCATCCGAGATCCTTCACGTCCGCGAAGCTGCGCCATCGTCGCACGCGAAATATCTTCGCCAGGGAAGCGCATGGCGTACATCTGTCGCGCGCAGAATAGCCGGCGGCGCTGGTTACTTACTATTGACGCCTGCGCCTCCGCCGCTGCCGATGAGTTCGAAAGCGAACGCCCGGATGCGTAATAGCGCACCCCTTTCTCCCCAACCCACACAACAGAGACCCCGGAATCCCCTAACAGTGCCATGGCGGCATAAGTTACCTTCGTACCCGGACCAAGGAGCAAGGCTGCGATCCCCGTCGCCGGTACGTGGGTGATTCCGCGTTCGTCTGCCAGTGTGACTGCATTGTTATCGCGGTTTACAACGCAGCGCTCGGCGTATAGGAAAGAGATTCTGTCCTGTACCCGAGGCAGGATGGGGCGATCCATAGGCGACTTCGAAGGATGTTGTGCCATGGCTCAATCCCTTACTTAGGCCGACGTGCTGGTTTTGGGCTTGGCCAGTGTCAACAGGCCACAGCCGTAGGCCTTGCCACGGCCAATGCCTTCGACGAGGGATTTCTTGAACATCTCAGCATCGTCGATCTGCAAAGTGCCACGGTAACGCACGGTTCCAATGACCACCTGTCGTCCCTTGGGGTTAGTCGCCAATTTAGAGAAACGCAGTGTCTTACGCTCAACGATCAGTGTTTCCAGGGGAGTGAAACCACAGCTCTTGGCCTTGGTACTAAACCATTCCAACTGAGCTTCCTCGCCCACCAGCGCGGTGAGCTTACCGCGGGTTCCCCGCGGCGCTCCGGGAGTCTTCTTGGCCGCGACGGGGTTAAGAACTACCTCGAAATGCCATTGCTGCCCGTTCGCCAGTGCATCGAGTAGGCGGTCATAGCTCGCCTTCTGCGGTACATTCTCGGAACCAGTCTGCTCTGCGATCTTGCTGGGGTCACAGCTATCGGGACCGACGATGTACACAGCATGTTCGTCGGAGCCCCGAATCTTGCCGTCATGGCGCCAGAGAATACGTTCCTTGTCGCCAACCTCTTTGGGAAAGCAACTTAGAACCGCGGCGTGCATGGCCTGCGGATTTCCCAACAGCTTTCGAGCTTGTCGGCCTTTGGGATCTAGGTGAAGACGAGTAAACGTCGTCATGCCTGCATCACCGCCTCCATGAATGGATCGTTGGTTGAACCGAGGTCGTTCTCAACGGGCACCCCAGTCTTGTCTTGGACGACTTCTCGCCATCCGTACTCTCGGTGCTCTTGAGAAAAGGAAATCGGTACGTCTCGTGTGGCAATGCCGGTTTCCCCCCTGGTGGCGTCACGAAAAATGGGCAGCGAGAGCTTCGGCGCCCTTGTCTTCCTGTGCGCGCGGGTAGCTTGCCATTCGGTTGCACGTAGTGCCTCGATTGCTGAACCATCAAACGTTCCGAGGAAAAGGTTCGGGGGAGCAGGGCAAGAGCGGCGTCCGAGGAAAAGTGGGAAACGTGGTCGCCGAACAGCCTTCGCCAGTTCGCCGATGAATGAGTCATCGTCTGACTCAACGGCAGCGACGAAGATGGCATCTTCCAGGTAGTAGCGCGTGACCAGGCTCGCGTTATCCTTCGGCCGTGTCTGCCACGGCTGAGCCGTCTGATAATCCCGTAGGAGTGAACCCGGCTGATCCACGCGGACGGCGAACGTTAGCGCCGCAAGGTCTTGCAGATCGTCCGAGCGTTGACGTCCCTGCGCAGCGGCGAGGAGCCCCAACACACCGGACTTGGTGGGTGCTTGCTCGGTTGCGCGTTGCTTGAATCGGCTGCTGGCACCCCACGATTGCATAGGGCCAGAAAGCCTAAGTAGAAGTGTGGAAGGCATTAGTGCTCCTGGGCGGAAGCTTCTACGACCGCGTCGATCAGCTCGGGCAGGGTTGTCTTTTGAGCCAGGTTCTGCTCAACGAAGGCATCGGCCAGGTCGCCGAGAGACATTACGAAAGCAGCTTTCGGGTAGAAGCCGTAGGTGTTCTGGATCTGCTCCGCTTCACGCGCTAGGCGGTCGGCTGCGGACTTGCGACGACCCTGGTTATTTTCGGACACGACGGGTTCTTCGAAGGCATTGACCAGGGAGATGGAGCGATCATCGCGTACGGTGACGTAAACGAGCTCCGGCACGCTGTTGTGGGCAAAGGTGTTTTGCTTACCCGTGGGCAGAGACGTAATGAAGCTTTCGGTGAAAGCCTTGATAGCTTCGGCTGTAACTGCCTTGTCACCAAGATTCTCAGCCAGAGAGTCGACATCGATCGTGGCGAATCGGTACAGCGTAGAGGACATCATCTGCACCGTGCCCATCATGGCTGCGCCGACCTCCTCGTCAGCCTCCACCATGTCGTCGACCGCGGTGTAGAAGTCAAATTCCGGTTCGGACTCATGGACACCGATTGCGTGGGCGACCTGGACGGATGCGTCGACGTTAAAGTCAGGGGCATCGGCAACCATGCGACCGAACATGCTGATGTCCACGCCATGTTCCTGGTCGAAGAGCGCGCTTACGTCCTTCTTGGTGAACTTTTTCTCCTCGCGGTGTTTGATTGCGTATTCGGCGAGGTTGTTGACCTGGCGGACGCTCAGGAAGAGCAGGTAGCCAAGTTCATTCTTTTGCTCGTCATTTTCAGCATCGGACTTGGCAGACTTCCGCTTAGTCAGCTTGAAGCCAGCAGCTGTGAAGATATTTTCTGCCAGCGTGGTAGCTTCGGCTTCCTCGATGGATGCATCCAGCTCCTGGATACGGTCCGCTAGCAGTTCGATTGCGCGGCGTGTGCGGTATCCCACGAAGCCGGTAGGGAACTTTTCGCCGAAGTCCTTGCGGATGGCGCGCTTCCATGCCTGAGAGGACACGCGCTGACGGGGTGCGCCACCGAAGATTGCGGTTTTCGGAGCACCGGTGTCATCACGGTTGATGAGGCTCGGAGGAAGGGTCTGAAGGGCGTGGAAATCAATGGTGATGGACATGGGACAATCCTTTTAAAATGGGGGTTTAGTTTTCTGTTTGGTTTTCTTCGGAAGCGGAGGAGCGGTCGGCGTCGCGTGCGTACATGGCAAAGGCGAAGTCACGTCCCCATCGCAGCAATACGCCGTTCCGGGTGCGTGGGTTAGAAAGCTTGCGCAGATCCGCTGCGAACCATCCGTAGTTGAAACGAAGCCCCTTCGAACGGAGTAGGGAGATCAACGAGCGTGTCTGAATCAGTCGGGACTGTGCTGTACGAGCAAGCACTAGGGCATCGAAGCGACCCTTGATGGACTTTGATTCGCTGGCATGCGCAAGTTGGCCACAGGCAGTGGCAAAGGAACGTGAGCTGTCGTGTGCCTCGTGGGTGGCGCCCTGCATGTGGAGGGCGAAGAAGGCGAGTGCGTGGAATGCAGCTTCCTCGGATGGCGAGGGGGCGTCTCCATGACCTAGCTCTTTTGCAGACAGCGGCTGAACTAGCGAAGAGAGAACGCGCTCGAAAACGAGTGGACTCTGAAGTGCCGGTTGACCAGCGGACTTCCGCAGCTCAGCGAGTGTTCCCCGAGCCTGAGCCTGGTTGGGGTAGCCAGTACGACCCAGATAATCGGCCTGCAATTGGCTACATGTTGCAGCGACCGATGAACTCAGCCGTGGCTGCTCTTCAGTGAGTTGGTCCATGGTTAATTCCTATTCTTGGTGAGTATTACTGGGTTTTGGACGATCTTCGTACCGAACGGTACGAGGAAGAATCTCGCGTAGCTTCTTCTTTAACCAGCTCATAACCGTTCCTGCGGAAACGAAGCGCTCGTCGCCGTTGGATTCAAGAATCCTGCCAACAAGTGCTTTGGGGCCGGCTCCGACAAGGAGTACATCCGCGTGCCGCAGTACAGCGTCGCGAACAATTAACTCCCAAGCCGTAAGACGCGTTTCCAGATCCGCCTCGTGGAGGGTTTTCATCCACTCGCTAAACTTCGGCTCGAGCTCGGCCAGCAGAGTGTCGGTGGCAGAGGGCTGGAACTCGTAGTCACCACCTGCAGCTTGGAAAAGCTGACCGGCAAAGCTGCCTAGCATGGTTCCTGCTTGGCTTGTCGCTGCAGCGAGGTTGAGTATTGATTGACGCTGTTTAACAGCGGGTTGGGGAAGCAGCTCCAGTGGCAGCGCGATTTTTGTACTAATGCTGATGCCCACGACCGAGCTATTTGAGCCGTACTGCAGGGAGGACATGGAAACGTTCAGGGTTTCCGGGAGCTCAACTCCGTTTTCTTTCAAATCAGCGAGCTGATCGATCGTCTTGGGGCGTTCAGGAGCCCGGTTCTTCTTGTCGTAGACCGGGTCGGTTTCCAAAGCAATCAGTGGCTCCAAGCTGCGCCACATTGTTCGCTCTGCCTCGAGCGGCTTGGGGTAGTAGACATCGGTACTCTTGGTGGACTTGTTCTTACTGAACCGATAGGGCGTCGTCGGGTCATCTTTAACGTTCGCGTTCGCGTGGGGGATACGATCCCCATTCGATACGAGAACTTGAGTAATACGCCCATCCTCCGGGAAGAGGCGAACTCGCCGGGATTGCCAAGTAACAATCTCAACCGGCCCCTTGGGGTAGATACCGTCTTTGTTCGTAGGATCCAGACGTTGTGCAGAGGTGTCTGGTTCGCGTTCCCACACTGGTAGATCACCTTCGGCCTGGAGAGCCGTTGTGGTGGTGTTTAAGGCGAGGGTTTCCTGCAGGTTCGACCCGAGAATGATTGTCGCGGTGATCGCTCCAGTCCAACCAGTGCCGATTGGGTAGCCTCTCCCGCCTTTGACGCGCGGGTCGCCAACGGCACCTGATTTGATACCGGAATAGTCGTAGGCCTGGACGTAGATGAGCCAACGTGCCGCTTCGGCATAGGTAAGAGACAGTGCGCCTTCGCCAGCGCGGAGTGTGAAGTAATCATCCTCAAAATCCGGCACGAGCCGACGCACATCGGATGTTGCATTCTTGCTTGTATGCAGGTCAGCTACCTGCATAAACGGTTTCTTCGGATCCAGTAGGTCGAAGCGGTCTGCGAATCGCTCCAGGTATTCCAGCACGGTGGTATCCGCTTGGTTTTCTTCGGCAGCTTCCAAACGGTCAGAAATCCAGTCGACCATGTCCAGTTCTTCGCCTGGGGCGAACTCAAGCTGTTCGCGGTAGGCACACCAGTAAATGGCCAGTAAAAGGCGATAAATGGCTACGTCCTGCAGTGGACTGTCACCGCGAATGGTTGCAATTGAATGGGAACCGTCGAAGATTTCGCGCAGGCTGAGCTCGGCAGTGGAGCCATCCGTCAGCGTCGTGATAATCCACGGTTGATCCAGAAGGCTAAAGCTCTCCGTCACGTTAAACCTTCCTTTCTGTGTAGCTTCAGTTGGTTGTTGTCGAGGCAATTGCCGGGGTGTACTAGGCCTAGGGAGGGCGGGTTGAAGTTCTTGTTTTCCTTGAAGTTATCCGTATGGCAAACATTTAGGTGTCTTTTCGTAAATCTGGAAAGCCTTCAGTTTGAAGTCCGAGTAGCTCGGAATAACTGACCTTCACGCCGGTCAATGTGGCCTCCAGGTTTTGGTTAAGACGCAGTGCGACCTGGCCTCTCAGCAGGTAGTGGTCAGCCCATCCTTCGGGGGTTTGCTCCTCCAGCCGGTCGACCGTCCGATCCCACACGTCGTCAAAACGGGTGAACATCGCAGGCAAGCGCACTGTGGATGCGGCAAGACGGAAGGCCGTATCAAAGTCCGGGATTGTCGTGTCCTCCAACACTCCAGGTTGCTGGCTGTCGTCTGCCAGATGGAGAGTGGAGTATCCATACTCGCTGTCGATAATGGGGATAACCTCGATACTGCTTTCAGCATCGCGTACAGATGCTGTGGCTTTGACCTCTTCCTGCGATCTATCCCGGACTAACTGCTCATAAAGGCTATCCAGTCGGTTCCCCGTCTTCCCGGGGCTTGGAATCCTAAAGACTCTGGACCTGGACAAATCAGCAGAGTGAGTCGCGAGCGATTTCGTGCGTGAATTGTCCCAGCGATCTGACCAGGCTTCTGGGAAGTCATGATTCGCTTCAAAGTCGTAGGCCTTCTGAACTAGGTGTGGTACATCGGAAGGACGTCGGAATCCTTTCTCCGATACTTCTGTGGAGAGCAACCTGTAGGTCGTGAGCAACAACGCGTCGTCGTAAATGTGAGCCGTGCCGGAATCCCACTCAGGCTGTGGGGAGGTGTTTGAGATTCCGCGGATATAGATGTGAGCATCGCGTAGCTTCGCCGGCCGGTCACTGTCCGGCCGCTGGTGACGGTGTAGGCGCCCTGCCCGCTGAATGATTAGATCCATTGGGGCAATGTCAGTGATCAAGACGTCGGCGTCGATATCAAGGCTCTGTTCCAGGGTTTGGGTACCGCATACGATGCGCAGGGTGGGGCGCCCTTGTTCCTTATGCGACGCCGGTCCCAGTTCGTTTAAGAGCTCTTCTTCATGGCGCGTGCGATCGAGGCCGGTGAAGGCAGAGTGGTGGAGGCGAACCTCACCAGGGAATGCTGATTCCAGTGCGGCGAATGCTTCCTGAGCTCGTTTGATGGTGTTGCATATGACGAGAGCTACGCCGCCCTCGGAACAGAGTTCTTTAAGGAGGCGCGTGAGGTCTTCGACAGAGTCGTCGATGAGCTCCACGTGCGCATGCATGTCGTCTGGCCGAGGTAAGACGGCTTGCTCACAGACTCCGTCCGTATCAACCAGGGTGAGAAGGGGATACCCTTCATTGGTCAGCGTGTGGTCTTGCTTCTTAAGCTGGCCGCTATAGGCGGACACGAGTTCATTTTTTCGACTGGTCGGCAGTGTGGCTGACAACAAGATAACGGGTACACCGTAAGCGGCCAACCAACGCAGGGTTTCAGCCAGGTATTCGTTGGTGTACGTCGAGTAGGCGTGGACTTCATCGAAGATTACGACCTTCCCGGCAAGCGCCAGGTGCCGCAGCATGGAGTGTCGGATCTGCAGAGCCATCATCAGGACTTGATCGATGGTTCCGACAGCGAAGTTTGAAAGTAGTCCGCTTTTGCGTCCGGAAAGCCAGTCAGTAGCAATGACTGTGCCATGGTCGGCGCAGTCCTCACCGATGTCGCTGTAGCGGAGCTTTCGGTAATCGCTGTTGAGTTGATTCTTGCCATGGGCGAGGTAGAGGGAGGAGACGGCTGAGTTTTCAGTGATGTTCTCTACCCAGCGAGAGAAACGCTTGAACAGGCCATTTGCGGTTGCCATAGTGGGGGCTGCCAGTATCGCGCCTGTAGCTTTATTGAGCTGGGCAAACTGTTGAGCAGCGTAGAGTGCGGCTTCGGTTTTCCCCTCGCCGGTTGGGGCTTCGATGATAAGCAGCGAAGGTCCGGGGGCTTTGTCCCTGAGCAACTCCGCTGTTGCGAGTTGCACGGGGCGCGGTGTGGAACTTTCCGGCCAAGAGAAACTGGTGCGGTAGTTGTAAGCGATGCTGGAAGGATCGCCATCTAGCTGTTTGAACTCTGTGTGGAGATTGAACTCTGCCAACCTCATTCCCTGCGTGATGCGGTCAGACTGTGAGTCGCTGAAGCGGAGTGGAAAGAAGTTGGTGTTTGAGGCCAGCCAATCGCACATCACCATGAACCCGGTGATGATCTGCACTACCGTGGTAGGCAATCTCTGGCCGAGTGAGTTCAGAGCTGTTTGGACGTTTGTAGTGTTTGCGAGGCTATCCAAAATCTCGTTGACGGCAGCCTGCCACTCGGGAGGATAGTTGTCTACGAACGAAACAACGGCTTGTCGACCGCTAGTATCGAGCCATCCATGGTGAGCTTCAACCGCTTGAGTCAGGGACAAAGCGACCCGTGGTTTGAGCCCATGTTCCCCGAGCCAGCGGGCCAACAACTCCCGCGAATATAGTGGGTGAGCCAGGGCTGCAACTTCCTCATCTGCGTCGAGGTCTGGGATGGGGACGCCGGCGTTCTCTAGCGGGAAGAGAAGCGGGGTATTGGTTTCGGGGGAGCGAAGCTTACGTAAGAACGGGCTGCTAATTTTTCCGAGGTCGTGGCTTGCTACGAGGAATACGGTCAGTGAGCGAACTTGATCGAGGGAGAGTCGTGTAGTGCGGCTGAGGAAGTCCTTGATCTGCGGGGAGAGCCAGGAATCCCAAAGGTAGGTCGCAACCGCGCCGGAATCGACAAGGTGCTGGACGAGTGACATAGGGCCGGTTTCGTCGCCAGATTTGGCTAAGAACGCGCTGGCTATGGGGGAGAAGTTATTAATTACTCCGTTCCAGGATTCTAAATCGAACGATGGTGCGGAATTGTGGTCTGTCATGTCTGCTGACTTTCGTAGTGTTGTGTGTACAAACAAACTTAGCAGCGCTTCTTAAACCATGCAATACCAAGTTGGAAAAATTTTTCGCATACCTCGACCTTGGTGAAACTTGCTGTTTTTGTAGGGTGGGGGTTAGTGGCGCCCATGCTTCCCCGCGCTAGCGGGGATGAGCCGTTGGCTTTGCATGGTTCAGTGCAGGGATCCACTTTGTTCCCCGCGTCAGCGGGGCTTTTTAGTTGTTGCGTCGTTTCCCCGTGCCGGCTTAACGCCCTAAAGGCTCAGCCCTTCAATCCCGTGCACCGTCACCGTTTCGGACAGTGCAACACGGCCCGGGTTCGTATTGAACACCGGGCTTGATTCATCCGCCCGGCCGAAGGTCAGTGCCGTCACCAGCTTGTACTCCTCATCCACGCCTAGGAACTCGCGCACCGTCGGCGCCAGCAGCGAGATCATACCCTGCGGCACACCGTGGTAGCCGTGGGCAGTCAGGGAAAGTAGGAAGTTCTCCGCGTACGTTCCCTGGTCAAACGCCGCGCGAATGCGATCGCCCATCGGCGGAATAAACATCAAAGCCGAGTGTGGCGCGCCAAAGAAACGCAGGTTCTCGCGGACGAACTCCGTGCGCGCCTCCTTATCCTCACGCGCAATGCCCAGCAGCCCGTACATCTTCGCCGCCAGCTCCTGCGACCGCTGCGGATGCACACCCTGGCCATAGTCAATAGTGAAGTCAGGGTTCAGGCCATTGGTGTCGAACTCCTCAATCAGGGCGGCACTCAAATCCTTCAGCTTCTGGCCACCAATCACGTGGACATTCCACGGCTGTGTGTTGGAGTTCGAGGGCGCGGATTGGGCGTCAAGAAGAATCTCCTTGATGTCCGCCGCCGGGATAGGGTCCGGCAGGAACGCGCGAGGGGAGTGACGGTTACGTATAAATTCAGAGAAATTCATGGACGCCACCGTACGCTTCCCCGGTCAATTGAGTATCGACCCCGCCATTGCCCGCCGGCATCGTCCCCGTTTGAAGAGCCAAAACGCCACACACTGCCGAACAAGGGTGAGCCATCTTCCTTTGATTACTTGAAAGTGATCCGCATTACTTAATATGTGTCTCATGTCTACACCCACTGTTTCTAAGCCAATGATTGAGCTCAAAGGAGTGAACAAGCACTTCGGTGAGTACCACGCCCTTCGAGACATCAACCTCGAAGTACCGGCAGGTCAGGTCGTCGTCATCCTCGGCCCCTCCGGATCCGGTAAGTCCACGCTGTGCCGCACCATCAACCGTCTTGAAACCATCGATAAGGGCGAAATCCGCATCGACGGCGACCTGCTGCCAGAAGAGGGCAAGGAACTTGCCAAACTGCGCGCAGAAGTTGGCATGGTGTTCCAGCAGTTCAACCTATTCAGCCACATGACCATTCGCGATAACGTCACGCTGGCTCCCACCAAGGTCCGCAAGGTCAGCAAGGAAGAGGCACGCAAAACCGCCGAGAAGCTGTTGGATCGCGTGGGCATCGCAGCCCAGGCCGACAAGTACCCGGCCCAGCTCTCTGGCGGCCAGCAGCAGCGCGTGGCCATCGCCCGCGCCCTGGCCATGGATCCGAAGGTGATGCTCTTCGACGAGCCGACCTCCGCACTGGATCCAGAGATGATCAACGAGGTCCTGGACGTCATGACCGACCTGGCTCAGGGCGGCATGACTATGGTGGTCGTCACCCACGAGATGAGCTTCGCGCGCCGCGTGGCCGACCGCATCCTGTTCATGGCCGAGGGCGCCGTCGTCGAGGACACCGACCCGGAGACTTTCTTCACGAACCCGCAATCCGATCGCGCCAAGGACTTCCTGGCGAAAATCGTAGGCCACTAGTTCGGGAAGCGAGTTTGCACATGTCTACCTTCACAAGCGCACTCAAGCGCCTCACGGCTGCAGTGGTTGCCACCGCAAGCGTGGTGGCGCTGACCGCGTGCGGCTCTGGCGGTGCCCGCGACTTGCTGGCGGATATTGAATCCGGCCACGTCGTAATGGGCACCAAGTACGACCAACCGAACCTGGGTGAGCGCACCCCGGACAAGCAGTTCGCCGGGCTGGATACCGACGTATCCCGCTACGTGGTGGAATACATCGCAAAGAAGCACGGCTGGGCAGTGCCAGAAATCAAGTGGCGCGAAACTCCATCCGCGCAGCGCGAGACCCTCATCAACAACGGTGAGGTCAACATGATCACCGCCACGTACTCCATCAACAAAGGTCGCCTGAAGGCCGTGGACTTCGCGGGGCCGTACCTGGTCACCCACCAGGCGCTGCTGGTCCGCGAAGATTCCGGCATCAAGGGACTGAACGACATCGCGCCGGGCACCCGCCTGTGCTCCGTATCCGGCTCCACCCCGGCACAGAAGGTGAAGGACGCACTGCCAGAAGTGCAGCTGCAGGAGTTCGACACCTACGCCGCGTGTGCAGAGGGCCTGAAGCAGGGCGTGGTGGATGCAACCACGACGGACGCGACCATTCTGGCTGGCTTCGCACAGCGCTACAAGGATCGTTTCGGCGAAGAGTACAGCGTCATCCAGCTCAAGAAGGACGACGGCAGCTACTGGACCAACGAGCGCTACGGCATCGGCCTGCCCAAGGGCGATGATGAAGCCAAGGCTGAGGTCAACGAAGCGCTGAACGAAATGCACGATTCCGGCGAGTTCCAAAAGATCGTCGCCAAGAACCTGGGCGACAACGTGGATCTCGGCGAAAAGCCGGAGATCGGCGACCTGTCGTTCGTCGATAAGAAGTAGGGAAGGAGGAACGCACTATGAATCCCGAACTATGGTCCGAGATGAAGCCCGAACTGCTACCGGCATTCTGGGTAACCATCAAGTTGACGTTCTTCTCTGCGGTGGGATCAATGATCTTCGGAATCATCCTGACCGCAATGCGCGTGAGCCCCGTGGCCATTCTGCGCAACCTGTCCGCGTGGTACATCAACATCGTTCGCAATACCCCGCTGACCTTGATCATTTTGCTGGCCTCCATGGGCCTGTACTACAACCTCGGCCTGCTGCTGGCGGTGGAGAACGATTCCTTCATCGAAAAGCAGAACTTCCGGCTGGCGGTTCTGGCCTTCGTGGCCTACACCTCCTGCTTCGTCGCCGAGTCACTACGCTCCGGCATCAATACCGTGCCCTTCGGCCAGGCCGAAGCCGCCCGTTCCCTGGGCCTTAGCTTTGGCCAGAACTTCCGCCACGTGATCTTCCCGCAGGCTCTGCGCGGCGCGATCGTGCCGCTGGGCAACACTCTGATCGCGTTGACGAAGAACACCACCATCGCATCCGTGATTGGTGTGGCCGAAGCCTCCCTGTTGATGAAGACCCTGACGGAGGACTACGCCAGCGACATCCTGGTGATCTTCGGAGTCATCGCAATCGGGTTTATTATCTTGACGCTCCCTACCGGTTTGTTCTTCGGTTGGGCAGGTAAGCGATGGGCGGTGAAGCGCTAATGTCTGTACGCGCAACTGTTTTGTATGACGCCCCAGGCCCCAAAGGCCGCAGGCTCAACTCAATCCTGACCGTGGTCACGGTCGTAGTAGTCGCGGCGATCCTGGTTCTAGTTGGCTTGAAGCTCAACGAGAAAGGCCAGTTCGAATCCGCAAAGTGGTCCTTCTTCCTGGAAGGATCAACCTGGACGACGTACATCATCCCCGGCTTGATCTCCACCATCGGTGCGGCCGTGGCCTCCATCGTTCTAGCTATGGTTATCGGCGCTCTGCTGGGCGTGGGGCGCCTATCCATGGCTGCTCCGGTCCGCTGGATCTGCGGCATCATCGTGGAATTCTTCCGCTCCATCCCGGTGCTGGTGCTGATGCTTTTCGCCTACGCCGTATTCTCCCTGCTGCAGCTGGTGCCTTCTAACTGGCTAGGCTTCACGGCAGTGGTGTTCGGCCTGACGATGTACAACGGCTCCGTGATCGCCGAGACCCTGCGCTCGGGTATCGAATCGCTACCGCGCGGCCAGCGCGAAGCCGCTATCGCTTTGGGCTTGAGCCACCGCCAGTCCATCTTCCTGATCCTGTTGCCGCAGGCGGTGGCAGCTATGTTGCCTGCGATCATCTCCCAGATGGTCATTGCACTAAAGGACTCCGCGCTGGGTTACATGATCGGCTTCGTGGAGGTTGTCCGCTCTGGCCGCCAGCTGGGCGAGTACTACGGTGCGATGATCCCGGCACTAATTCTGATTGCGGTAATCATGATCCTGATCAACATGGGTCTGGCGAAGCTGGCCGAGCGTATCGAATCGCAGCTACGCTCTGGCCGTGCACGCCGCAATATCGTGGCCAAGGTGCCGCACCAGAAGGAGCAGGGTATCGAGACGAAGGACAATGCCTACGTGGACTGGCATGCAGAGGGCCACAAGGACCTGCGTACCACCTTCGAATAAACCTCAGCCGGAATCCCCCCCAGCCGGCATAACCCCCGGCCGGCTCAGCCTCTGGCCCTCGCCGGCCTAACCCATGGCCTCCCACAGGCGCTGGTTGAAACCATCCCAGCGCTGCTTGGCCCAGTCGCCGAAGTCCTCATCCGTGAGGACGACGGCGGCTTTCTTTGTTTCCGGGTGGAACCACAAGAATGTTCCCGACTGTCCGAAGTGCCCCGCTACCGTCGCAGGCATCTTTTCGCCCAACCAGTGCGGCGACTTTTCACCGTGCAGTTCAAAGCCCAGTCCCCACGGGCAGGGCTTCTGCATTCCATAGCCGGGGACCACTCCGGAAAGCTCCGGCCACTGCGGTTCCAGCGCCTCGCGCAGGGTGGTGGGAGCCAGCACTGTGGGCGTCAAGAATTCCGAACACAGCGCCGAAAGGGCGCCAACCGAAGCGGAAAAACCGTGCCCCGCGCTGCCCTCGACCGTGACCTCGATCCCCAACGGTGCGCACACGCCTTCGGCCACGTAGTCCGCGAAAGGCATGTCGGCTTCCGCGGCGATGAAGTCCGCCAGCACCTCGTAGCCCGCCGAAGAGTAGATCCTCCGAGCACCGCGTGGCTTTTCTGGGGAGCGGCCGCGGAAACCAATGCCACTCGTGTGCGCCAACAATTCGCGCACCGTCGGCAGGTCGTCGAACTCGGGCAGCAACTCCGCCGGGACCTGCTGATCCAGCTCGAAGGCGCCTTCCTCCACGGCCAAGAGGGCGGCATAGGCGGTGATCAGCTTGCTTACGCTGGCCAGAGGAAACTGCACTGCCGTATCGCCATAGGTCGCCGTAGTGCCCTCCCACAGCGCCGCCGCGGCTACGTTGTCTGCGGGCCATTCCTGCAGCTCGCCGAGAATGTTCTCTACAGCGCTGGCCGTGCCAGCCGCCTCCACACTCACTTATCCACCAAGCCAACCAGCTCGTCGATGGTCTTCACTCGGTTGATGTCCTCGTCCGGCACCTCCACACCGAACTCCTCTTCCAAGCGCACGGCAATATCCATCAGGGAGAGCGAGTCGATGTTCAGGTCATCGCCCAAGCGTTTCGAGCCTTCCAACTCGTCGCGCTCGATGCCCGTCGCGTCTTCCACGATGTTCAGCACGGTTCCGCGCTTATCTGCTTTATCGGCCTTGCCTGCAGAGTTAGCCTTGCTGTCAGCCTTATTGCCTGCCTCGGCGGTGGCACTGTCCTTCTCCAGCTTCTTCGACAGCGCCGCCGCCAGCTGGTTGTTTTCCTCAGCCATCTTCGTTCCTCCTCCTGCAACTAACGCGACCCGCGCGCCGCGCACTAAGCTACAAAATCTAAAGCAACCCATAGTTCGCTATAGCTCGCTTCAGCTCGACCAAGCCGTGCGTGCTTTGGCGTTTGTACACTCATCCTAACAATCTTGCGGAGGTCCTTCCCATGCGTCTTACCACCGCCGTCCGCAACCTCGCCAGCATTGTGCTGCGCGACCCGCCCGCCGTCCCCGGACTGCCACGCGCCCGGTGGATCCACCGCCTCGCCATGGACGACGGCGCCAAGGTCGCGGTTCACGAGGTGCGTTCTTACTCTTTTTCTGTTGAGAGCGCCCCCTCGTCCGCACCCACCACCCTCATCCTCGTACACGGCTTCAACCTGACGGCCGCCTCCTGGTTCTTCCAACTGGCCGCGGTGCGCGAGCAACCGAACCTCCGCATCTTGCTGCCGGATCTGCGTGGACACGGCGCCAGCGAAACGACACCTGGGCCGAATGGGCCGCAGCCCATGCCGGGCTTGGACATTGAACGCACCGCCATCGACTTAGCCGAAACCATCCGCACGCTTGCGCCCATGGGCAGGCTGATCCTGGCTGGCCACTCGATGGGCGCGATGACCGTCCTGGGCGTATTGCGCCACCTAAGTAAGGAAGACCGAAAGCGGATCGGTGGCATCGCACTGGTCAACGGCGCGATCGATACCTTCGCCTCTAAGGGCGTATCGCAGATTCTGCACTCCCACCTGGTGCGCGCGGTTCGCTGGCTGGGAGCGCAGAGCCCCACCCAATTGGCATGGGCAAAAAGCCTGGTGGAGTGGGCCATCAAGCCCGTGATCGCCGCCTTCATCTACCACGGTGCGCTGGACGAGGGAGAGTCCGATGACTTCGACGTGCTGACGTTCCACGCCAACGAGATCGCCAACACCCCCATGCCCACCCTGCTGGGCTACCTGGACGACCTGACGGACCACGACGAGCACGCCGCCGCCAAGCTGCTTGCCGACATCCCCGGGGAAATTCTGGTCGGCGCGATGGATGATGTCACCCCGCCCAGCCAGAGCCGACGCATTCACGAGCTGTGGCCCCGCGCCGACCTGCACGAGTACCCGGAATCCGGGCACATGCTCCCCGTCGAGCGCCCGGAGGATGTCAACCGGGCGCTACTAAACCTGCTGGGCTAGTTGGTAGCGGTCGGGTCGTCGATCTGGAAACGCTCGGCCGCCTCCGCAGCCAAAGAGCGATCGATCTTGCCCTCGCGCGCCAGCCCCAGCAGCACGCCCACCACGATGGACTCCGCATCCACGTTGAAGTACCGGCGCGCGGCCTCGCGGGTATCCGCAAAACCAAAGCCATCGGCGCCCAGCACCACGAACTCGCCCGGCACCCACTTGCGCACCTGCTCGGCCACGGTGGTGGCATAGTCGCTGACGGCCACGAACGGACCCTCGGCGGCCTCTAGCTGCTGAGTGATAAACGCCGTGCGCGGCTCTGCCGACGGATCGCGCAGCTGCTCCAACTCCACGGCCTGGCCATCGCGGGCCAGCTCATTCCAGCTGGTCACAGAGAACACGTTCGCGTCTACGTTGAACTCCTGCAGCAGTTCCTTCGCCTTCAACGCTGCCGTCATGGCCACGCCAGAAGCCAGAATATTGGCCTGCAGCTCCGCTGAATCCGAGGCGGCGTCATAAAGGTAAATACCCTTGTGCAGCCCCTCCACATCGAGGTCGTCTGGCTCCGCCGGCTGGTGGATCGGCTCATTGTAGGCGGTGAGGTAGTAGATCACGTCCTCGCCGCGGCCATCGTTGCTGTTCTCGCCGTACATGCGCTCGATGCCACGGTGCACGATGTGGGCGATCTCGTAGGCAAACGCAGGGTCGTAGGTCACTACTGCGGGGTTTGTGGACGCCAACACGGGGGAGTTGCCGTCCATATGCTGCAAGCCCTCGCCTGTCAGTGTGGTGCGGCCTGCGGTGGCGCCGATCAGGAATCCGCGAGACATCTGGTCTCCCGCGGCCCAGATTTCATCGCCGACGCGCTGGAAGCCGAACATGGAGTAGAAGATGTACAGCGGGATCATGACCTCGCCGTGCGTGGCGTAGCTGGTGCCCGCGGCAATGAAGGAGGCCAGAGAACCGGCCTCCGAGATGCCCTCGTGCAGGATGTGGCCGTCGGTGGCCTCGCGGTAGGAAAGCATCAGGTCGTGGTCCACCGGCGTGTAGTTCTGGCCGTGCGGGTTGTAGATCTTCAACGTCGGGAACCAGGAATCCATGCCGAAGGTACGCGCCTCATCCGGCACGATCGGCACGATGCGCTTCTTCAGCTCATCGTCGCGCATAAGATCCTTAAACACGCGAACCAGCGCCATCGTGGTGGCAACATCCTGCTTGCCGGAACCCTTGCGAGCCAGCTTGGCGATGGATAGATCCGGCATCTTCAGCGGGGTGAACTTTTCGCGGCGCTCCGGCAGGAAGCCACCGAGTTCCTTGCGGCGGTTCACCATGTACTTGATCTCCTCGGCATCCGGGCCGGGGTGGAAGTACGGCGGCAGGTACGGGTCCTTCTCCAGCTCCTCGTCGGAGATTGGGATGTCCTGCTTATCGCGGAAGAGCTTCAGATCCTCCAGCGTGAGCTTCTTCATCTGGTGGGTAGCATTGCGGCCCTCGAAGTTGTGGCCCAGGCCGTAGCCCTTAATGGTGTGCGCCAGGATGACGGTCGGCTGGTCCTTGGTCTCCAGGGCACGCTTGTAGGCGGCATAGATCTTGCGGTAGTCGTGGCCGCCGCGGCGCAGGTGCCAGATCTCCTCGTCCGTCATGTTCTCCACCAGCTTGGCGGTGCGCGGGTCCTTGTTAAAGAAGTACTCGCGGACGTAGGCGCCGTCGTTGGCCTTAAACGTCTGGAAGTCGCCATCCGGGGTGGTGTTCATGGCGTGAACCAGGGCGCCATCTTCGTCGCGGGCGAACAGATCGTCCCACTCGCGGCCCCAGACGACCTTGATGACGTTCCAGCCCGCGCCGCGGAAGAAGCTTTCTAGTTCCTGAATGATCTTCGTGTTACCGCGCACCGGGCCGTCCAGGCGCTGCAGGTTGCAGTTGATGACGAAGGTCAGGTTATCCAGGTTGTTCAGCGCAGCCATCTGGATCAGGCCGCGGGATTCCGGCTCGTCCATTTCGCCATCGCCGAGGAACGCCCAGACGTGCTGGTCGGACGTGTCCTTGATGCCGCGGTCGTGCAGGTAGCGGTTGAAGCGCGCCTGGTAGATGGCATCCATGGGGCCCAGACCCATGGAGACGGTCGGGAATTCCCAGAACTCCGGCATACCGTGCGGGTGCGGGTAGGAAGGCAGACCGTGGCCCGGCTTGGAGGCCTCCTGGCGGAAGGCATCCAAGTCTTCCTCGCTAAGGCGACCCTCCAGGAAGGCGCGGGCGTACATGCCGGGGGAGGAGTGACCCTGGAAGAAAATCTGATCGCCGCCGCCCGGGTGATCCTTGCCGCGGAAGAAGTGATTCAGGCCGACCTCGTACAGCGGGGCTGCGCCGGCGTAGGTGGAGATGTGGCCACCCACCCCAATGCCGGGGCGCTGGGCGCGGTGCACCATGATGGCGGCGTTCCAGCGGATCCAGCGGCGGTAGCGCTTCTCGATCTCCTCATCGCCGGGGAATTCCGGCTCCTGGGTGGTGGGGATGGTGTTCACGTAGTCGGTGGACAGCAACGGCGGGAGGGGGACGCGCTTGGCAGTGGCACGCTCCAGCAGGCGCAGCATCAGGTAGCGGCCGCGATCCGGGCCTGCGGATTCCAGCAGCCCGTCGAGGGAATCCATCCACTCTTGGGTTTCCTCCGGGTCGGAATCGGCCAGGTAAGAGGCCACTCCGTCTCGAATCAAAGCAAAGTTGCTGGCATCGTATGCGCTGTTGTTTTCTTCTGCCGAAGCGGACACTGGTTCGTCCTCCTAAAATCCACGGGTTTCGGGGTGCTTTGAGGGTAAGCCCCATGTGGTTCCCACACTACGTCAAACTCGTGTTAGAAAACCGTCGCTGATGGCCTGATTGTGTTAGGTTCAAAAATGCAGACTTTTAACCACACCAGCTGCGATAACTTCAGGGGCATGTAGCGGCCGTATAGAACGGGCGCGAGGCACCGGTGGTTGTGCGACGGGCTGGTTTTCTTAGAAAGGTACGAAATAACAGTGGCAATGGCCCCCGGTTCGGCTCCGAGCTCTACAGGCTCCGCTGGCGGTGCACAAGGCAATGGCGCACAGGGTGCGCAGTCGCAGGATGGACACGACTGGGCAGACCTGCTCAATGTCGAGTCCGACCACCTGATCCAGGAGATCGGCTGGGACGAAGACTGCGACAATAGCATCAGCGAAGCCCTGGAAGACGCTATCGGCGATGCCCTGTTGGATATCGACACTGACGAGGTCGTCGATGTTGTGCTTCTGTGGTGGCGCGACGAGGACGGCGACCTGGTCGACGGTCTGGTCGACGCGACCCGCAGCCTGGGGGACGACGGCCGCATCTGGCTGCTGACCCCCGCCAAGGCCGGCGCTGGCCGCGTGGAACCGGGCGTGATCGCCGAGTCCGCCCAGCTGGCGGGCCTGGTGCAGACCAAGTCGGAGCGCCTGGGCGACTGGCAGGGCGCCTGCCTGGTCTCCTCCGGCACCAAGCGCTAGCCGCACGCTGGCACGCGGCGCTGCTTGCTTAGCGGCGCCGCTTGCCGCACACCCGGTGCTCGTTGCATAGCGGTGCTGGTTGCTCCGCACCGCGCTGGTTGCTCCGCACCGCGCTTGACCTGTGGTTTCGTTGTTTGCGGGTGGACGTGCTAGAGTCATTAACGCTTCAAGCGAACACGCAGTTTCGATTCACTCGAGGCAGCAGGCAGAAGCAGTACGCGCCTTTAGCTCAGCTGGAAGAGCAGCTGGTTTACACCCAGCAGGTCGGCGGTTCGAACCCGTCAGGGCGCACCAAAAATTTTTTACAGCTCCGTGGCCACCTTGAACTGGCCGCGGGGTTGTTGCATTCCCGGCTCCGCTCGGCTCCCCTCCGCTCCGCTCGGCTCTCCTCCGCTTCGCTCGGCTCCGCACCGCTCGACTCCGCTCTGCCTATTTGGCCGCCCCCACAAGCCGAGGCAATAATGGAGCCCATGACATCCACGAAGCGCAGCGGCTGGCGAAACTTCCTCACACCCGGGTGGGTTATCACGGCCATCCTGGTCCTCGCCTTTACCTACGCTGCATTCAGCTTCCTGGCCCCTTGGCAGCTTGGAAAGAACAAGGATAAGAACGCCTTTAACCAGCGCCTCGAACAATCCCTGCAAGTAGACCCCGTTCCGATCACCGATGTGATTCCGGGCGACGGGGGATCAGTGGGCGTCCAAAAAGAATGGACCAGGGTCGCACTACAGGGCCAATTCCTGCCAGACAAAGAGGTGCTGCTGCGCAACCGCCCGGTCGAATCGGCTCATTCTTATCAATCGCTGACGCCCTTTCGTCTCGACAGTGGCCAGACCGTATTGGTGCATCGCGGGTGGGTTGCCGTGGAGGGGGACGGGGCTGCGCCGAAGTTGAAGGATGCGCCACGCGGCGACGTGAAGGTGACCGGCTTTATCCGGATGAGCGAGGCCGTGCCGAATGCTGAGCCGACGGAATCTCAGGGATACACGCAGGTCACGGGAATGTCGACGGAGCAGATCTCCGAGGTGACGGGCGAAGATCTGGCGGCCGACTATGTGCAGTTGGATTCGGAAAGCGTGGATCGGCTGAACGGCATGGCCGGTGGTGGCAGTGCTGGTGGCAGTGCTGGTGCTGGTGGAAACGCTGGAGGTAGCGCTGATGGTGCTGGTGGCGCTGGTGCCAGCGGTGATACCGGCAGTGCTGGTGATGGCGATGCGCCGGATCTGCGAGCGCTACCCCTGCCACACCTGGATGGCGGCACGAACCTGTCCTACGGAATTCAATGGATTGCGTTCGGCATTTTGGCGCCGGTGGGCTTGGGCTGGTTTGTGTATGCGGAGATGCGCGAGCGCCGGCGTGAGCGCGAGGAAAGCGCCGAGATTGCCCGCCTAAACGCCCAGTTCACCGATGGTGCCGGTAGCCGAGATCCTGGTGCTGGTGATGGTGATGGTGCTGGTGGCGGAGCCGGTGATGCTGATGCTGGCGCCGGAGCTGACGGTTCATCGTCTAGCGCGGGTTCCGATGCAGCCGCCGGTGATGGTGCTGGCGACGCTACCGCTAAGCCCAAGTCGACCGACTCTGAAAAGTTGAAGCCCAGCAACACCGAGAAGCCGAAGCCTCGGAAGCGTTCCGACCTCGCCGACCGCTATGGAGGCACTCGCTCCCGCTTCGAGGAGCGCCGCGCGGAAAAGCGCGGCAAGGAGCGCTTCTAGTTCCCATTAACCTCCTGGCTTTCTAGCTGCATTCGTCCGCCTGAGGTGGCTCAGGATTCCTGTTTTAGCGACATTTGGCTGTCTGAAATAGTTCTGAGGACTCGATCCGTTGACATTTGGCTATGTGAAGTGGTTGAGAATGTCCAACTTGATGGTATTTGGTGGGGCAGGAAGGGTTATGAGGGGGCAGGAAGGGTTAAATGTCGGAAAAGTTGCAAAACGGAAAACCGGCAAGCAGTCAGCACGCGAACAAAACGCTCTGAACTGCATATTTGTAGTATTGAAAATTGTCTGCAATAATGTTTTGCAACTTTTGCGACATTTAGGGGCCGACGGTGGGGATCGGAGGTCTGCAGCCCATGGCGTTGGGCTATGTGGAGTGGTTGAGAATGACCAACCCGATGGCAGTTGGTGGGGCAGGAAGAGTTATGGGGGCAGGAAGGGTTAAATGTCGGAAAAGTTGCAGAACGGAAAACCGGCAAGCAGTCAGCACACGAACAAAACGCCCTGACCTGTATGTTTACAGTATTGAAAATTGTCTGCAATAACGTTTTGCAACTTTTCCGACATTTAGGGGCCAACGGTGGGGGTCGGAGGCCTGTAGCCCTTGGCTTGTGCAACTTTTCCGGCATTTAGGGGCCAACGGTGGGGGTCGGAGGCCTGCAGCCCCTGGCGTTTTGCAGCTTTTCCGACATTCAGGCGGCAGAAGGCACCTAAGCGGCGGAAAGGCACTTAAGCGGCGGAAAGACTCACTACCGCCCCAGCTGCTCCCGCACAAACTCCACAATCCCCGGCACGGAAGCCTCAATCTGCTGCCCTACCTCGGTAAAGTCCGAGCGGTGGCCGTAGTATGGGTCGGCGACTTCGGCACCGGCGGGGGAGTTGGCGTCGAAGCTACGGAACAACCGAATGCGCTCCGGGGCAACACCCGCATTGCGCAACCCGCGCACATGCCCGCTATCCATCGCCAGGAAGAGGTCAGCGCCCATATGCTCCGGCCCGAGCTGTGCCGCGCGGTGCTTCGTACCGTCGTAGCCTAGTGACGCCAACTCGTCCACCGCCCGACCATCAGCACCGTCGCCGATGTGCCAGCCGCCGAGTCCGCAGGAGTTCAGGGTCACCGGCGCATCGCTGGAACCAGGGGTTTCAGCGGCAGAGGAGTGACGGGTGGCGATGCCAGCTTCCTCGAGGCCGGCCCGCAAGATCACCTCGCCCATCGGGGAGCGGCAGATGTTGCCTGTGCATACGACCGTGATGTGCATTGTCTTCCTTGTCTTCTTCTCAGTTGCTTCCAGGCTTTCCCGGCTCTCCCCGGGTCCGACTAGCCTTCGTTGGCCCGGCTCTCCCCGGGTCCGACTAGCCTTCGTTGGCCCGGCTTTTACCGTGCCCGGCTAGCCTTCGTTGGCCCAGCGCTGCACCAGGGCATCCAGTTCCTCGGGCGTGCTCACACTGTAGGCGGCCTTCGCGTGCTCTTCCTCGGAGCCGTAGCCCCAGCTCACCAACACCGTCGGAATACCAGACTGTGCGGCGCCCTCCACGTCGTGAATGCGATCGCCGATTAACAGCATCTTTGTTGGGTCGAGGGCCTGCAGGCCTTCCTCGGCGCTCATGTGTGCCAGCACCTCGCGCACTTCGGGGGCATTCTTCAGCTGCTCCAGCGCGTATTCGATCACGGCGGCCTTGGACCGGCGGGTGCCGTCCTCCTGGGCGGCGCCGAGTACCGCGAAGTACTTCATCATGTCGTGCTCGCGCAGGATCCGCTCCGCCGAGACCTCGGACTTCGACGTTGCAGTGGACAGCACAATGCCCTCGCTGGACCATTTCTCCAGCAGGTCGCGCATGCCTGGGAACGGGGTGGCCTCCTGCCAACGCCCGTTTTCCTGGTCAGCCAGGTAAGTGTCAAAGACCTTCTGCAGCAGTTCGCCTTCCAATCCGATGTCAGCCAAGGTCTCCACCATCGGCGGGCCGGGGATCTGCCGCACGCGCTCCTCGTCAGGCACTGGAACCCCGTGAGCCTCTAGCGCCGCCACGAAGCTAGCGCGGATGCCGGGGTAGCTATCCATCAGCGTTCCGTCTACGTCTACAAGCAGAATTGGTAAATTTCGCACCCCTACAGTCTGTCAGATCTGGCTAGGCTGGGTGGGGCAGCAAAAAGCAGTACCCCAGGAGGATCCGTGCCCGAGCCATCTACCGCCCCCGCCGCCGACACAGGCACCGTGGACACCGACACCCCCGCTCCCGTGGAGACTGACAGCGCCGAAACCCCCGCCGCCGACACAGGCACCACCGTCGCCGACGTGGTCGCCGCGCTAGAGGCCGCCTACCCGCCCCATCTTGCCGAATCCTGGGACGCAGTCGGCCTGATCTGTGGCGACCCCGCCGAGCCCGCCAACAAGGTGGCCTTCGCCCTGGACTGCACCGATACCGTCGTGGATGCCGCCATCGAGCAGGGAGCGCAGATGCTCGTCGTCCACCATCCGCTTTTGCTCCGCGGCGTAACGGCAGTCCCCACCAACTCGCCGAAGGGCCGCATCGTCCACAAGCTTATCCGCCATGGCATAGCCCTGTTTGCCGCGCACACCAACGCGGATTCGGCCCGCCCCGGCGTTAACGATCGCCTCGCAGAGATCCTCGGCATCACCCCAGGTGCACCGTTGCGGCCGATCCCTTCCGGCACCGATAAGTGGGGGTTCACGGTGCCTCTTATAGACGCCCCCGCGGTGAAAACCGCCATCTTTTCCGCAGGCGGCGGCGCACAGGGCGACTATGAGCAGGCTTGCTTTGAGTTCACCGTCACCGGCCAGTTCCTACCTACCGACGGCGCAAACCCGCACCTCGGCACGGTGGGAGAGGTCGAGACGGTGCAGGAGGTCCGCATCGAGTTCGTAGCCCCCGCCGCGCAGCGGGAGGCCATCCGTACTGCCCTGATTAAGGCTCATCCTTACGAGGAACCCGCCTACGACTGCGTGGAAACCTCCCTACCCACGCCCGCCGACCAACAACTAGGTATCGGGCGCGTAGGCGAGCTGGATACCCCCATGACCTTGCGGGAGTTCACCGCTCGGGTGGCCGAGCGTCTGCCCGTCACCGAATGGGGCGTGCGGGCCGCCGGGGATCCGGATGCCATGGTTCGCACCGTCGCCGTCGCCAGTGGCGCCGGCGACAGCTTCCTGGGCCAAGTCGCAAAAATGGACGTGGACTGCTTTGTCACCTCCGACCTGCGCCACCACCCAGTGGACGAGCACCTGCGTATGGGCGGGTGCCCCGTTATCGATACCGCCCACTGGGCCAGCGAGTTTCCGTGGTGCTTCCAAGCGGAGGGCGTCATTAAGAAGGCAACTCAAGCACAGACCACAGTAATCGATGTGCGCACCGACCCGTGGACCGTGCACGAGAAAACGCAATAAACACAAAAAGCTATAAACAGGAGGGCAACTGCGATGCGCTGGACGACCGAGGACCGGAAAACACTGACTGACCTAGCGCGAGACCAGGAGGAGCTGAGCATCGCACAGGCACGCCTGGATTCTCTGCCCGAGCAGGCCAAGCTGGAGGAACTGCAGGCCCAGAAGCGGGAGGACCACCGCCAACAGGTGCTGAACAACGCGCAGCTCCGAAGCGACCAGGCCACCATCAAGAGGTTGCGGCAGGACGTGGCGAAGTTGAAGCAGCGCGAGCGGGCGAATGTCGCGGGACTCGGCGCGCAGACGGATCCGGAGCGGCGGCGCGACTTAAAGCACGACCTACACAGCACTCGCGATCGGCTGCAGGACCTCGAACACCGGCTGGAGCGATCGAACCGGGTGCAGGCGCTGTTCAGCGACACAAACTCTGCCGCCGACGAGGCCGATAGCCAGACGCACGCGCAGATCGACGAGGACATCGCGACCGCAAGGACTGACCTGGAGCGGGCCACCAGTGCCCTGCACGCGGACATTTCCGCGATCAAGTCCCGCCTGGCTCAGCGCCGTACAGCTCTGGAGGATACGAATTCCGAGCTGCTGCGAGCCTACGATCAGCAGCTCTCCGAGCATGGTGTGGGAGCTGCACCCCTGAAGGGGCGGACGTGCCAGGCGTGCTTTATGGAGTTAGATCCGCTGTCGATGAAGGAGCTGGATGCACTGGCGGCTAGCGGTGGCGGGGAGGTGCCGCGCTGCCCTGAATGTAATGTCTTGCTGCTGCGATAAAGTGGCGTGAAGTACACAGGCAGACGGTGCGCAGCCGGACGGCGCACACGCAGACGGCGTGTAGGTAGACAGCGTGTAGGTAGACGAGGTGATGAATCATGCGCTTGGACGTGGAATGCGACGGAGGTTCCCGCGGTAACCCGGGCATTGCCGGCTGTGGCAGTTCGGTTCTGGATGGCGATCAGGAAGTAGCCGCACGCTGGGAATTCATTTCCAAGGCCACCAACAATGTGGCGGAGTACCAGGGGCTTATTAATGCTCTGGAGCTGGCCATAGACGTCGCGGGAATGCGGGGCGTGTCGCCTGCGGAGCTGGAGATCCAGGTGCGGATGGATTCCAAGCTGGTTGTCGAGCAGATGAGTGGCCGCTGGAAGATCAAGCACCCGGACATGAAGCCCCTGGCTGCGCGGGTGAAGGAGCTGGAGGCCACCCTCGCCGCCGTGTCGTATAACTGGGTGCCGCGAGCGCAGAACAAGCGCGCCGACGAGCTGGCCAATCGCGCCATGGATGACCAGGTTGGGGGTCGTTGGTTTGATGACGCCCTCTCGTTCCAACCTGCCGCCAGTTCAGCCGAGGCCGGTGGGGATGCTGCGCCCGGGCCTGCGGGGGCTGCGGGCAATGAGAGCACGGGCGCGGAGGAGGCGGCTGCCTCGGCGGGTGAGGGGGCTGCGGGGATTGTGGGCCCGGGCGCGGAGGCCACGGGCACCGGCGCGGAGGCCGTGGCCGATGCCGCGAGCGCGCCGGAATGGCACCCCGGCGGGAACCCGACCCGACTGTGGGTGCTGCGGCACGGGCAGACGGAGATGAGCGTGCAGAAGCAGTTCTCTGGGCTCTCCGACCCGGAGCTGACCGCCCACGGGCGCGACCAGGCGCAGCGGGCGGCGGCCTACGTAGCCGAGCAGTTGGCGGGCACCGGCGCGGTGGCCGTGTACAGCTCCCCGCTGAAGCGTACGCGCCAGACCGCGGAGGCGGTGGCCGAGGCTTTGGTCCAGGTCGGCGGCTCCAGCGGCGCGGACAGCTCTGACACGGGCAGCCTCGGCGGCACGGACAGCTCCAGCACGGACAGCTCCGGCGCGGGCAGCTCTGGCGGTAGTGCCGCCAAGCCGCGCATCCGCGTCACGGAGGCCCTTATCGAGATGGACTTCGGAGACTGGGAGGGCCGCACCTTCGCCGAGGTCATGGACGAATTCCCCCTGGAGCACGATGCCTGCTTGTGGGACAGCTCCGCAGCCCCCAGCGGCGGCGAAAGTCCGGACGACGTGTTCGCCCGCGTGCGCCCCTTCCTCCGCGATGTCGCCCGCAACCACCCGGGCGAGGACGTGGTGGTGGTCAGCCACGTGACTCCCATCAAGTCCATGCTGCGCCACGCGCTGTGTGCCAGCGGCGCCCTCTACCGCACACTCCACCTGGACTTGGCGGGGCTTTCCGTCATCGAAATTTTCGGTGCCGATGGGGCGGGTCGCGGTGGAGAAATGGGCGTCCAGAATAAGGGCAGCAACAAAGACAGCGCAGTAGTGCGACGGGTGAACGACACGCACTTCCTGGTTGCAGAAACAGTGCGCTAGAGTAAGGCCTTGTCGAGACGGCCGGGCGATCGCGGCGCGCGGAACCACCCCGCACACGGGGTAGGCCGGGCGCGGAGGAAAGTCCGGACTCCACAGGGCAACGGTGGTTGCTAACAGCAACCCGGGGTGACCCGCGGGAACAGTGCCACAGAAAATAAACCGCCCGCCACGTGCGGGTAAGGGTGAAAAGGTGCGGTAAGAGCGCACCAGGGCCCCAGGTGACTGGGGTGGCTAGGTAAACCCCACCGGGAGCAAGGTCAAGGTGCCCGCACGCGCGCCATCCCAGATGGTGTGCAAGCGTGCGGCGTAGCTCTAGGGCTGCCCGCCCAACGATGAGCAGGTAGGCCGCTTGAAGCCACCAGCAATGGTGAGCTCAGATGGATGATCGCCTCGTCCTTCGCGCCCCCTCGTGTGCCTTTGGTGCTGCGGGGTGGAGCGGGGGATAGGACAGAATCCGGCTCACAGGTCGTCTCGACGCAAAATTTTTTTGGGGGTGCGTGGGCTGGCGCGGTTGTGCCACCCTTGAGGCATGAAACTTTTCGCCGCCGAACTGAACTTCCGCACCATTGCGGAGGAGTTTGACCTGCCGGAGCACTTTCCGGAGGACGTGCACGCCGAAGCGCTACAAGCCACCGACCGCTTTTCCGATAAGCGCCGTGACCTGCGAGATGTTCCGTTTGTGACGATCGACCCGGCGGGGTCGATGGACCTGGACCAGGCGGTGAATATTCAGGACGCCGATGGCGTGGGTGCGGCAGGCACGGCAGGCCCGGCGAGCACGGCAGGCACAGCAGGCACAGCAGGCACGGCAGGCACGGCCGGCGCAGCACGGTGGCGTGTGCTCTACGCCATTGCGGATGTCGCCGCGTTCGTAGACCCGGCCGGAGCGCTGATGGCGGAATCCCTCCGGCGCGGCCAGACCATGTATCTGCCCGACGAGCCGATCCGCCTGCACCCCGCGGAACTGTCGGAGGGCAGCGCCTCACTGCTGCCGGACCAGACCCGCCCCGCCGTGGTGTGGGATATCCTGCTGCGCGAGGACGGCGAGGTTGCGGACTGTACCGTCTACCGCGCGCTGGTGCGCTCCGTGAAGCGCTTCGATTATGCCGAGGTGGAGGCTGATATGAACGGCGGCACGCTGCACCCCGCCATTGCCCAGCTGCCGGAGGTTGGCCGTGCGCGCCAGTCGTCTGACCTGCGCCGAAAGGCCATTAACTTGCGTCTGCCATCCATTTCCGTGGAGCGCACCCAGGACGACGACGGCGCCGAGCGTTACGTACTGGACATCGACAAGCGCCAGCAGATGAACGACTTCAACGCCGAGCTTTCCCTACTGGCGGGCATGTGTGCAGGCGAGATGATGGTGCGCGCGGGTGTGGGCATTCTGCGCACCCTGCCGCCCGCCGGAGACAAGGAGATCGCCGCCTTCGACCAGGCCGCGCACGCTTTGGGGTTTGATCGCTCCGGTCGCTCGATCGGGGAGTTGCTGGCTGGTATAGACGCCTCTACGCCGCGCGGCATGGCGCTTATGCGCGACGCGCAGACTCTTCTGCGTGGGGCGGGGTACCAGCATTTCGGGCTGGTCGGAGGGAGTGCTGAGCCTGGCGCATCCGAGCCCGGTGGCGCCGGGGAGGGCTCTGAGAGCACGGGCTCGGAAGGTGCGGGCTCGGAAGGTGCGGACGGCGAGCAGCCGAACATCCACGCAGGAATCGGCGGGCACTATGCGCACGTCACCGCGCCGCTGCGCCGACTGGTGGACCGTTTCGCCACGGAGATCTGCTTGGCCATTGCAAACTCTGAGCCCATCCCGGAATGGGTGACCGCCAACGTAAATCAGATCCTCAGCACCATGAAGTCCAGCGGCCAGACGGCCAGCGCCGTCGACCGTGCGTGCCTGAACCTCACCGAGGCGGTTGTGCTGCAGCCGTGGGTGGGTCAGAACTTCAACGCGACCGTGCTGCATAGCGACGGCGGAGACAAGGCGAAGATTCTCGTCGAACAGCCGCCGATCTTGACGACTTGTGTTGGCGGCCCAGACGAGGCGTCCACAATAAAGGTAACCCTGATAGAAGCCGAACCCGCAGCGCGAAAGGTGCGTTTCGCCTGGCCAGCGGATTAGGACGGGGGTTGTCTGGCGCGTGTGGTACACATGAGCGTATGAGCGAAAACGATGCGCAGAAGTGGTACTACGACACGAAGACTGGCCAGGTGAGCCAGGGTAAGGATGGTGCGTGGGAGAACCGCATGGGGCCTTACGACTCTCGCGAGGAGGCCCAGGCGGCCATCGAGACCGCCCAGCAGCGCACCAAGGAAGCCGAGGAATACGACGCGGAAGATGACGACTAAGAACTCCGGGAGCAGTCGCGTAGGCGACGCGGGCGGTGGCGTAGGCGACGAGGCCGGGCGCTCCTGGTTGGCGCGCACTCTGCTGCCGGAGGGGAAGGAGCCGGACCCGCGCTTCACCCTGGCGAACGAACGCACCTTCTTGGCGTGGATCCGCACGAGTCTGGCGTTTCTGGCTGGTGGCGTGGCGCTGGAGGCATTTCGTTCGCCGGATGTTCCCGAACATCTGTGGAGCGGCGCTGCGGTCCTGGTGCTAGTAATTGGCATGCTGATCGGGCTCGGCGCGGCGGTGCGCTGGCTGCGCGTGGAGCGTGCCATGCGCACGGGCAAGGCTCTGCCCGTACCTGCGATCGTGCCTTTCATAGCGGGCGTGGCAGTGGTGGCTTGCGCGGTTGTGCTGGGCTTTGTGCTCTTCGGCGATTTCGGGATGGAGCTGTAGATGGCGCGCGAGAGCTCTGAGCGCCACGCTTTTGCGCGGTCTGTGCGCGCCCTTGAGCCAGACGCGCACGCAGGACAGTCCGCGCCAGTGCGCCCGCACTCTGACCTGGGGCTTCAGCCGGAGCGCACCAGCCTGTCGTGGCAGCGCACCGTGCTGGCGCTGCTGGTCGTTAGCGCGATGCTGTTCCGGTGGATCGGCCGCTACGGCGTGATCGTCCTGCCCGCCGCGGGAGTGTTGGTGCTGCTTGCGGCGCTGATTCTGCTGACCCAACGGCGCCGCTATCTGCGTTTTAGCGCCGGCCTGCGCGCCGAACGCCTCACCGCAAACGTCGGCTCGGTCGTCGCAGTGACTGCGGCTGTCTTGATCTGCGGCGTGGTCGCCACCACCTTCGTTATTCTGGACGCCATCTAGCCCCAGCTGCTCAATATTGTTGTACTGTCCTAAGTGTTGATAAAGCACACCGTTCAAGGTGAGCCGCTGTGTGCAGTGAGAAAAGAGGGGGCAAAAGCTGGTGGACGTGGACGTAAATGTTTTCTATCGGACTTTTGACGTTTCTGATGTTGCCCCAGGGGCTAATGTCTTGGATTTCATCTTTTATGGATTGATCCTCTTTACTGTTCTGTCCAGCATTATGGCCTGGGTGGCAATCATAATTTTGATTTCCAGATCGATATGGAGAAAAAAGAACCCTGGCAGACAAACCCGTATGTGGACATTTTTCTTTGCTTTGTCCTTTTCGGTATACGTGATTTCTGTTCCGTTGTCCTTCAAATTAATACTGTTCCCGGGTGAAATATCCTCCAGGATCTACGCGCTGGATAAATATGGGAACGGGAGGGCAGTTCCAATGGTGACGGAAGATTCCCCAATAAACACAGTGAGAATGGATCACGCCAAGAAGACATTTTTGGAGAAGTACCATCGAGAGGTTCAAGACGCTTTGTCTAGTGACCCAGAGTTAATGCAGTATGACCTTGTGGGATGTAGGGATCAGGGGGATGACAAGCATGAGAAGTCAATCTTCTGTGGTGGCTATATGGATTCCGGTATTTATGCTGTTAAGGGAGGGAAAGAGTTTTCGTTAAAACCCCATTTTCATTTTGGGGAGAGGCCAGAATCTATTCGAGAAAGAGAGGGGATGGATTTAGAAAACTCACCTGGCGGCGGCATGCCGGTTCGGCTATCGGTTTACATTACTGAGCGAAGCTAGTGGTGACTGACAGCGGCTGGTGTGGGCGTGGTGACTGGCGGTTGCTGGCGTGGGCGTGGTGACTGGTGGCTGCTGGCGTGGGCGTGGTGACTGGTGGCTGCTGGCGTGCTAAATGTCGTTAAAGTGGGAATGCGTTACTGGTAACGATTGCAGATAATGCAAAACCGCAGGTCAGTACAGTTTTCACTTTTGGAAAAATTTTTTCGGGAGGACGAATTCCCACTTTTACGACACTTAGTGGTTTATGAGGGGGCGCCAGCCCGCCGGAATGGTCTGAGAGTGGCCCCGTGGGGTGTCAGAGTGGCCCCGTGGGGTGTCAGAGTGGCCCGTGGGGCTGGTGTGACACGGCGGAAGGATGGAGCGGGTGTTGGGGGTACAGGCCCTGCAGACCTAGCCGGTCTAGAAGCAGTGCTCCTCCGCCGGGAACTCGCCTTCAGCAACCTCTCGCTTGTAGGCCGCCGCAGCGGCGGTCATATCTGCACCCACCGAAGCCCACTGCTTAGCGAAGCGCGGACGGTGCCCACCGGCCGGGAACGCAACCATGTCGTGCCACACCAGAACCTGCCCATCACAGTCGGGGCCTGCGCCAATGCCGATGGTCGGGATGGCCAGCTCCTCAGTCACCGAAGCAGCGACGTCCGCGGGCACCATCTCCAGCACCACCATGTCAGCACCGGCTTCCTGCACGGCACGTGCATCGGCCAGCAACTGCTCGGCCCCGTCCCCGCGGCCCTGCACCTTGAAGCCGCCCAGCTGGTTGACGGACTGCGGAGTAAAGCCGATGTGTGCACAGACGGAAACGCCGGCGCTCGTAATAGCGCGAATCCGATCTGCCATCCGCACCCCACCTTCGATCTTCACCGCGTGAGCGCCCGTGCGATGCAGCATCTCGGTGGCGGACTCCACGGCCTGCTCATCCGAGGCTTCATAGGTGCCAAAGGGCAGGTCAGCAACCACGACGGCGTTGCCAGCACCGCGGACAACGCCCGCGGCCAGGTAGACCATTTCATCCATACTGATGCGCTGGGTGGTGTCGTAGCCAAAGACCACATTCGCGGCAGAATCGCCCACCAGCATTATCTCCACCCCAGCCTCGGCGAAGGCCACGGCGGTGGAGTAGTCGTAAGCAGTCAGCATCGCGAACGGCTCGCCGGAGCCCTTGCGTGCCTTCAAATCAGCGATGCGCACCTTCTTGGTGGGGACCAAGTAACCCGTGGGGGTGGTGCCCGATTGTCCAGATGTTGCAGTCATGCTGTTCATTCTATGTGACGCCCTCAACCCCAATCGCTAAACCGCCGACTAGCGCAGACGGGGGGCGCGGCCTAGCGCAAACGGGGGGCGCGGCCTAGCGCAAACAGGGGCGCAGCTCGGGGTGGAACTCCTACAATGGGTTCTATGAATCGCCAACAGGAATATGTTCTGCGCACGCTGGAAGAACGCGACATCCGCTTCGTTCGCCTTTGGTTCACGGATATCCAGGGGTACTTGAAGTCGGTGGCGGTGGTGCCCGCGGAACTGGAGGGGGCCTTCCAGGAGGGCATCGGATTTGACGGCTCAGCGATCGAGGGGTTCTCCCGTATCGCGGAGTCCGACACGATCGCCCAGCCGGACCCGTCGACGTTCCAGATCTTGCCGTTCAACACCGACACCGGCGAGCTGTCCGCGCGAATGTTCTGCGATATTGCGATGCCCGATGGCACGCCGTCGTGGGCGGATCCGCGCCAGGTGCTGCGCCGTCAGATGAAGTCCGCGGCTGACCAAGGATTTAGCTGCTACGTGCACCCGGAGATCGAGTTCTTCCTGGTCAAGGAGCTAGAGACGGAAGGGTACCCGCCGGTGCCGACCGATAACGGCGGTTATTTTGATCAGGCCGTCACCGACGATGCGCCGGCCTTCCGCGCCCACGCGATCAGCGCGCTGGAGCACATGGGCATTTCCGTGGAGTTTTCCCACCACGAGAATGCGCCGGGGCAGCAGGAGATCGACCTGCGCTACGCCGATGCCTTGACGATGGCGGATAACGTGATGACCTTCCGCTACCTGATTAAGCAGGTAGCCCGTCGCAACGGTGTGGCCGCCACGTTCATGCCCAAGCCTTTCCACCAGCATGCGGGTTCAGCGATGCACACCCATATGTCGCTGTTCGAGGGAGAGAGCAACGCTTTCCACGACCCGGACGATGAGCTGCGCTTGTCCGGCACTGCGAAGTCCTTCATCGCGGGCATCCTGGAGCACGCCCCGGAGATCACGGCCGTGACGAACCAGTGGGTGAACTCCTACAAGCGCATCACGTCTGGTGATGAGGCTCCGCGCGCGGCGGCGTGGGGTGCCTCGAACCGGTCGGCGATGGTGCGCCTGCCGATGTACACGCAGAACAAGGCGGCTTCCCGCCGCGTAGAGGTTCGCTCGCCGGATAGCGCGTGCAACCCGTACCTGGCCTATTCGGTGCTGCTGGCTGCGGGCTTGAAGGGTATTGAGGAGGGCTACGAGCTGCCCGCCCCCGCGGAGGAGGACGTCTCCCGCATGACCCGTCGCGAACGCATCGCCGCCGGTTACAAGGATCTGCCCTCGGACTTGAACAGTGCGCTGCGCGAGATGGAGCGTTCCGAGTTGGTCGCTGATGCCCTCGGCGAGCACGTCTTCGAGTTCTTCCTGCGCAATAAATGGCGCGAGTGGTACGAGTACCAGTCGCAGATCACGCCGTGGGAACTGCGGAACAACCTTTCCTTCTAGCCACCTTCCTCTTTATTCCCCAGGTTTTATTCCCCAGGAGCACTAGTACCCCATGACCCGCCCCCGCAGTTCGCGTTCTTCCGTGCCGACCGCCCGCAATTTGGGCCTGACTCACCCCAAGGCGCAGGAGGACCTTGAGCAGTTGGGCTGGGTCGATGCCGCGCACGCTGAGCAAATGTGGATCCTGGCCGCAACGGGTGACCCGGATCTGGCGCTGAACAACTTGATCCGCCTGGTTGAGGCCCTGGACCAAGCCGGTGAGGCCTGCGGCTCTAGCGCCGAGCTTTTGGCACGCATCGATGAATCCCGCACATTCGCCGTCCGCCTGCTGAGCCTATTCGGGGCGTCCTCCATGCTGGGCGACCACATTGTGGCCAACCCGGCGGAATGGAGGCACCTGGAAGACGGTATGCCCTCCGCCGAGGAGATGATGGAGCTTATGCTCGGCAGCGTCTCGGCAACGCCAGTTGCGGGCGCGGGGGAGCGGGTGTTTCGGGCGGGCGTCACTGGACCGGAAGCCGACGAGGCAATGCGCCGCACCTACCGCACCATCCTCGCGCGCATCGCCGCCGTAGACGTGGCGGGCACATTCGTGCAGCGTGGCGTGCAGGCCAGCGAGCCCGTCACGTTCGAGCTCGTTTCCCGGCGCTTGTCGGATGCCGCGGACGCAGCGCTGACCGCCGCCCTGGCCGTAGCATGCGCGCAGGTCTATGACGAAGACGAACAACCCGCCCGCCTGGCCGTACTAGCAATGGGCAAGTGTGGTGCGCAGGAGTTGAATTACATCTCTGACGTGGACGTTATCTTTGTCGCCGAACCTGCGGATCCGAAAGCCACGCGCTGGGCGGGCGAATTTGTGAACGTCGGCAGCCGCGTGTTCTTCGAGGTAGACGCTGCCCTGCGGCCCGAAGGCAAGAGTGGCGCCCTGGTGCGCACCCTGGAATCCCACGTGAAGTACTACAATCGCTGGGCGGAGACCTGGGAATTCCAGGCCCAGCTGAAGGCGCGCCCTATGACCGGCGACCTGGAGCTGGGCCAGGAGTACGTCGACGCGCTGGCATCGAAGGTATGGTCCGCCGCTGAGCGCGAGGACTTCGTGCAGGACGTGCAGGCCATGCGCCGACGAGTGATCGAGAACATCCCGGACGAAATCCGTGCCCGCGAACTAAAACTGGGCCCCGGGGGACTGCGCGACATCGAGTTCGCCGTCCAGCTGTTGCAGATGGTGCACGGGCGCACGGACGAATCGCTGCGCACTCGCTCCACCGTCGCGGCGCTGGATGCCCTGGCGGAGGGCGGCTACATCGGCCGCGCGGACTGCCAAAACCTGCAGGACAACTACGCCTTCATGCGCCTGCTAGAGCACCGCCTGCAGCTGCAGCGGCTGAAGCGCACCCACACGCTACCGCCGAAGGAAGACAAGGCCGCGCGCGTGTGGTTGGGGCGTACCTCCGGCTGCCGCCCGCAGGGCACAAATTCTATGGACGAGCAGCTGGCGGCGGACGTCAAGCGTGTGAGCCTAGAGATCAGCCAGCTGCACTCGAAGCTGTTCTACCGCCCGCTGCTTTCCTCTGTGGCGGCGATGCAGGCCGATGCGATTCGCTTGTCGCCGGAGGCCGCGAAACGCCAGCTGGCAGCACTGGGCTACGCCTACCCGGACCGCGCGTTCGAGCACTTGAGTGCCCTGGCTGCAGGCAGCAGCCGCAAGGCGAAGCTGCAGGCCATCATCCTGCCCACGCTGCTGGAGTGGCTGGGCGAGACGGTGGACCCGGACGCAGGGCTGCTGAACTACCGCAAGCTCTCGGAGGCCGCGCACGACTTCAGCTGGTTCTTGCGGCTGCTGCGCGACGAGAACATCGTGGGTAAACGCCTGATGCACATCCTCGGCACCTCGCCCTACGTCTCGGAGCTGTTCCTCAACTCCGTGGATTCGGTGAAGATCCTGTCGGACGGCGCGACCGGCCCGAAGTTTTTGGAACGCGAGCCGCAGGTCGTTACCCACTCCCTAGTGGCTGCCGCCGGCCGCCACCGCAACCCGGACAAAGCCATCGCTGTTGCCCGTTCGCTGCGGCGCGCGGAGCTGGCCCGCATCGCCGCGGCGGATTTGCTGGGCTTTATGGACGTGGAGCAGGTCTGCGTATCGCTGTCCTGGGTCTGGGACGCGGTACTGGAAGCCGCCCTGCGCGCGGAGATTCGCTACTGGGAGGACGAGCACGTGGCCAACGCGCCCGCGCGCATCACCGTGATCGGCATGGGGCGCTTGGGCGGTGCGGAGCTGGGGTATGGTTCGGACGCCGACGTGATGTTCGTCGCCCAGCCCGTCGACGGAGCGGATGAATCAGAGGCGCTGAAGTGGGCCACCGGCATCTGTGATTCGGTGCGCACCCGGCTGGGCAGGCCCAGCCAGGATCCGCCCCTGGACGTGGACATTGACCTGCGCCCGGAGGGGCGCAATGGCCCGGTGGTGCGCACCCTGGATTCCTACCGTCGCTACTACCAGCAGTGGGGAGAGACGTGGGAGATGCAGGCCTTGTTGCGTGCCACGTGGATCGCGGGCGACAAGGATCTCGGCATCGAGTTCTTGCGCATGATCGACGACTTCCGCTATCCGCCAGGCGGGGTGGACGACAAGGTCGTCCAGGAAGTGCGCCGCATGAAGGCGCGGGTGGATTCCGAGCGCCTGCCGCGCGGAGCGGATCGCAAAACCCACACCAAGCTGGGCCGTGGTGCTTTGACGGACGTGGAGTGGACCGTGCAGCTGCTCACCATGCAGCACGGCGACGATGCGCAGAATCTGCGCAACACCTCTACCCTGGAAACGCTGCGCGAGCTCGCCAGCGGCGAATACATCGCCGAATCCGATGCCGAGATTCTGCGCGATGCCTGGATCACCGCCACCATCGCCCGCAACGCGATTGTGCTGGTTAAGGGCAAGCGAAAAGATCAACTGCCCAGCCACGGCGATCAGCTTCGACACGTCGCGGCGGCAGCCCACTGGGCCCCGGAACAGGCCCAGGAGTTCCTGGACGACTACCTCAAGAAAACCCGCAAGGCCCACCGAGTGGTGGACCGGGTGTTCTGGGGCGAGGACGTCGGCATCGACTACGGCGGCTAGACCGGGGATCAGGGACCAGGGCCGCCAGCCGGCTAGACCAGGGACTATGGACCAAGGACCGGGGATCAGGGACCAGGGTCGCCAGCCGCCAGCCGGCTAGACCAGCTCGCCCTCGACGATCACGTTATAGCCCAGGTCGGCACTACCGGATACCGAGCAGGCGATCAGCACAATCCGTCCCTTCCGCTCGTCGGCCATGATGTCCGGATCCACGATGGCCTCGTTTTTATCCACCAGCCAGCTGCGGGTAACCTTCCAGGTCTTCTGGTGGTTCGCCTCGTCGCGCATCTTGATCCGCGCGCCATTCAGCACGTCGGAGGTGTAGCGCTTGACCGGCTTGCCATCCGTACCCGTCACGCTCTTCGGCGGGGCGTTTAAGTCCACGTCCGCCGTCACAGCCTCGCTGAGCGGGTTAAACACCAGCGGAGCCGCGCCCCACGCATGCCCCAGGATGTACATCGTGCCCTTTTCTGCATCCTTCGGCGACACACCCCAGCCATCGACCCAGCGCACCATCGTGTTCTGCGGACCCGCCGGGTTCAGCGGCAGGGCGTAGGGCATAGAGGCGAACGTTGCCCCCTGCACCGGCGCCGGGCCGTCCATGGTGAACGACCCCGTTCCGCCGACCGCACCCGGAACCACCGAAGGGTCATCCTCGTCCTCCCGCTTGTCGTCTTTCTTCGGCTTATTCTTTTCGCTGGGCTTCGCCGAGCTCGAGGCGGAGCTGCTAGAGCCTTCGCTGGAGTTGTTTGCGGTTGTCCCCGAGGGGGCGTCATTACCCCACAAACCCGCGATGGCCCAAGCCACAAGGGCGATCACGACCAGTAGAGCCACAACGGCGGCCACGATACGGCGGCGATTGGTGAAGGGGCGGGTAAAGCTCATGGTGAATAAGTTTATCCATATCCGGCCGAGTAGCGTGGAACAGGTGACAGCGACAGATAAAGACAAGCTCAGCAGTCGCGCACTGCTGGTGTGGGGCGCCGGGGTTTTGTGTTACACCCTGGCGGTGACGGGCCGCACGTCCTTCGGTGTGGCCAGCGTGGATGCGATCGACCGCTTCCACATCAACGCCGCGCAGCTGGCCGTCTTCACCGCGCTGCAGCTGGCGGTGTACGCCTTCGCACAGATCCCAGTGGGGCTGCTGGTAGACCGCTTCGGGCCGCGCAAGCTGATGGTCGCCGGTGCCTTCGTGATGGCTTTGGGGCAGGTCATCCTGGCCTTCACCTCGAGTTATCCGGTGGCCATCGGTGCGCGCATGCTGATCGGCGCGGGTGATGCGACGGCCTTCCTATCCGTGATGCGCCTGATCCCCGCGTGGATTCCGCTGCGCCATGCCCCGCTGCTGGGGCAGCTAACCGGTGCAGTTGGGCAGTTCGGCCAGTTCCTTTCGGCTGTGCCCTTCCTGGGGTTGCTGCACGCCACGAGCTGGCAGGTGGGCTTTGTGAGCCTCGGCGCGGTGGGCGCGCTGCTGGCGATGGCGGCGGGTGTGCTGGTGAAGGACTCGCCGGAAGATGCAGAGAAGGCACAGGAGCCAGCCCAGCCATCCCAACCCGCCCGCCTACCCGTGAAGACGATTCTGGCCAACGTGCTGACCAACCGCGTGTGCTGGCACGGCTTCTTCGTCCACTGGACGGGCCTGGGCGCCCTGGTGGTGTTTACGCTGCTGTGGGGCCTGCCGATCATGACGCTGGGCCTCGGCCTGCCCGCCGACAAATCCGGCCTGGCGCTGTCGCTCGGCACGCTTGCTTCGGTAGCGGTTGGCCCGATCGTGGGCTTGTTGTCCGCCCGCTTCTACAACCGCCGCATGCAGGTCGTAATGCTATTTTCCGTCACCGGCTGGCTGGGCTGGCTGTGGTTCTTCACGTCTGCACCGACGGGCGTGCTGTGGGCGGCGTGCCTGATGAACCTCATCATGGGCTTCACTGGTCCGGTCGCGAACCTGGGCTTCGACTCTGTGCGCGAGAAGGTGGACCGCCGCTTCGTGGCCACCGGCACCGGGTTGGCGAACATGGGCGGCTGGATCGCGGGCATGATCGGCGCCCAAGCCGTAGGGGTGCTGCTGAACATGCAGGCTCCGGACGGAAACTATACGTGGGACGACTTCGGCATAGCCTGGATCGCGGTGGCTACCGTGTGGGCGTTTGGATTCTGCGGAATGTGGCTCTCACGCGATCGAAACGTTCGTCGTTTTTAGGCTCTTTCTTTTGGACGCCCTCAGTATCGCGCTGCTGAGAGGCCCGGGCACGCAGTCCCTCGTGGATGGCGAGCCGAAGTGCTAGGTAGGTGATGTAGACGATGAGGATATTCCGTGCCGCGAGCGCCAAGGCTGCGAACCAGTGCGGACCTTCGAACAGCAGGTTGTAGGTGAGGGGGAACACCACCGTCGTCAGGGCGGCAGCCAGCACACTCAACGCAGCTAACCTGTCCAGCAGGGCATCTAACTTGTCCAGCAGGATTGCCCCGCTGGTGTCTGCACGGTCGGCCTGCGGGTCTTTCCCGTCGCCTCGTAGCTTCGCGATCATTACTGCCAGCAGTGGGCCGAACCATACGACGTACTGTGGCGAGAACACTTTGTTGGAGACGATCAGCAGGAGCACCATGGTCAGCAGGAAAGGGGCGGTGCTGCGGGGAGACCAGGCGTCATCAAGAAAATGCCACAGGGCCCAGCCCACGCCGAATAACACAGTGCAGGCCATCACGAAGGTGCTGGCGGTTAGGAACTGCTCCACGCCCGGCCCGAAGACCTCGTAGCTCTTCGAGGGGGCTTTGTTGATGTGCCAGACACCGGGGAAGACCGTGGCGGCGACCATCAAGGGGGTGGCGAGGATCGATTCGATCTGCAAGCCGCGGACGTCCTGGTACGTCAGTGGCGAAACCAGACGATCCCAGCCGGAGGTAACCACCGTGATCGCGCCAACCACGACCAAGGTGCCGACGAACGTGGCCAGGCGCGACCAGGTGGCCGCGCGGTTCCACTTATCCACCAGCCCGGCGGCCAGAGCCGCAGGCCACAGCTTTGACATGGCCGCGAAGCCCAGCAGTGCGGAGGCCACCTTGGGGTGGGAGAACAGTGCGGCCGCGGCAAGGGCTACCAGCAGGCCGGGAATGAGGTCCAGACGGGAGTAGGTAATCGGCCCCGCGGCGGCGGTAAAGGCGGTCCAGAATAAGGCGGCGCGGTGGCTATGGCGCAGCAGATAGAAAAAGAATGCCGTGCTCAGGGCGATGAAAACCCCGGAGAACAGGGTGAGGAACACCTGCGGGTTCTTGCCGCTGATAAGAATGATGGCGCGCACGGGCCACAGGCCAGCATCCGGATACTCGCTTAGGGGAAGGGCCCCGTGGCTCGGGTGGGGCTGTTCGTCCACCGAGTTCTCGAAGTAATATACCGGGTCGCCATTGGCGAAAGGCCAGAAGATCAGAAGTCCCACGATAACCGCTTGCACCAGCGCCCATGCCGCGATGATTCTCGAGCGGGGCCAGGGGGTGGCGGTAGGGTTGGTCTGATCACTCACGGAAGTGAACTGTACCTAAAAGTTTTCAGCTTCCCTAGCAAGCGCACGGATGGTCTGCTGGATTCCTTCCTGCAGGCTCGCCTCGAACTTTTCCTCCCCGCCGAGGACGGCTGCGACCAAAACTCGGGAAACCAGGGAAGTGTTGCCATCGGGAATCAGACGTTTCTCCGTGAGGATCGTCTGAGTGCCGTCGGTGGCGGGGGTGAGCTCGAAGCGCCAGCGCGTGCCGTTCAGGGGGATTTTGAACTCGAAGAGCTTTTCCGGTTCGACCTCTGTGACGACCGCCCAGGTGGGCCACCAGAGCAGGCCCTGGCGGTTGAAGTTGATGGTAACGGTGCCCGGGGTCGGTGCGGTTCCGGCTGCGCTACCCGCGTCCGCTGCGCTGCTGTTGCTGGAGCTGCTGCCACGCGGCAGCAGGATCATCTTCTTGCACTGCGGGCTGCGCTGGCCCATCGCTGAAAGGTCGGTAACCCGCTGCCAGACCTTGCTAGCGGATGCATTGACGGTGGTGCTGGCGGAAATCTCCGGTGCTGCCATGTTTGTGGTGCCTCTAATCAGTGAAAGTTTTGTTGCCGCAACTAGCGGTGCTTCCACACTACGTGCTGGAAGCTACACATCCACCACAATCGAAGAATCCACATCGCCATGCCGGGAGCACTCTGCCGTCCAGCCCATGGGATTTACCTGCACCTTCATCCGGCGCCCGCACAGCGGGCAGAAACGCGGCGGCTCTAAACCCGCCAGTGCTCCGCGGCTTGCCTGCGCAAGAGCTCCCCGGCCGACGCGCAAGGTCTCGTCTGAAGAGTCGAGTGGCTGGCCCGTGTGGGCGTCATATAAAGGGGTACCGCCCAAGACAAAAAGGGCGGTGAGTTCGCTTAAAGGCATCGAGGGGGTCACGGTGTGCCTACAGAGTTGCGTTCAGGGCCTTGATCGGCAGCTGCAGCTTGCCGAGCATGTCTACATCGCGCTCCGCCGGGCGGCCCAGGGTGGTCAGATAGTTGCCCACAATGACGGCGTTGATGCCGCCCAGCAGGCCCTTCTCTGCACCCAGATCGCCCAAGGTCAGCTCGCGGCCGCCGGCAAAGCGCAGCAGCTGGCGGGGCAGAGCCAGGCGGAAGGCGCCGATCGTGCGGAGGGCATCGTTAACGGCCATCGGCTCGATATCCGCGAACGGGGTGCCCGGGCGGGGGTCGAAGAAGTTCAGGGGAACCTCTGTGGGATTCAGGTTCTGCAGGTCGATGGCGAACTCGGCGCGCTGCTCGACCGTCTCGCCCATGCCGACGATGCCGCCACAGCAGACCTCCATGCCAGCGTCGCGAACCATCTCCAGGGTGGAGGTGCGCTCCTCCCAGGTGTGGGTGGTAACGACCTCGGGGAAGTAGCTCTTGCAGGTCTCGAGGTTGTGGTTGTAGCGGTGCACGCCGAGCTCCTTCAGGCGATCGACCTGCTCCTGGGTAAGGATGCCGATGGAGGCCGCGATGTTGATGTCGACCTCCGCCTGGATGGCGGCGATGGCCTTGGCCATCTGGTTCATCAGATCCTCGTCCGGGCCCTTCACGGCGGCGACGATGCAGAACTCCGTGGCGCCGGTCTTGGCGGTCTGCTTCGCGGCCTCGATCAGCTGGGCGATGTCCAGCTGGATGGAGCGGACCGGGGACTCGAACAGGCCGGACTGCGCGCAGAAGTGGCAGTCCTCGGGGCAACCGCCGGTTTGCAGGGAGATGATGCCTTCCATCTCCACAGCATCTCCGCACCACTTCAGTCGTACCTGGTGGGCGAGGTCCAGGAGGGCATCCAGGTGCTCGTCGCCGAGTTGCAGTACCTGGAGGGTTTCCTCGTAGTTCAGGGGTTCGCCGTTTTCCAGTACTTTCGTGCGGGCGAGATCCAGGATCTCTGGGGTTGCTGGGGTTCCGGTGGGCTGGGTGGCCTGGGTGGTTGCTGGGGTTCCGGTGGGCTGGGTGGCCTGGGTGGTTGCTGGGGTTCCGGTGGGCTGCTTCGTCTCAGCGGTGGTCATCGTCAGTCTCCTCAAAGCTCTTGTGAAACTTCTCATGCGCCTTCTCGAGCGAGTTATAACGCGACTATGTGGGCGTATCACTCTTGAACGCTGTTTAGTTTCACATGCTAACGCACCGCGGGCGCAGTATGCGGTACGCCGAGGGGTTAGGGAGTTTCGAGGGGGTGTTAGACGCGTGGCGCGGGTGTTGGGCGCCTGGAATTCCGGGGTTGGGTGCATGGCGCGAGGGGAATGTCCCAAATTCCACGTCTTAGAATATAACTATTCTGTTTGTGCAGGTCAGCGTGTTGTCGAAATTGGCTGCACGCCTGCTACTTTCAATAACTCGTAGATTTGGGACATTGGCGTTGTAGCCCGCTCGTGACTGTGGAGTTTATGGGGCATCAGGGGTGCATGTGGCGTGAGTGGCGTGGGCGGTTCCGGCGCTGTGGAGGCTATGCGGTGGATATCACGCGGCGGAGGCTGCGTGGTGCATGCCGCCAGGTGGAGGTCGCACGGTGAAAGCCGCGCGGTGGATGCCACACGGCGCAGGGCAAAAGAACAGTGCCACCCCACGGGGAGGTGCCACTGTTGCCGGCTTAACCCAGCTGGTTCGGCGTAGCCGGCTCAACCCGGCTCAACCAAGCTCAAGACAGCTCATCCCAGCTCAAGACGGCTCATCCCAGTTTTAGGCGTGCTCGTCGGCTTGCTGCTTCGGAGGCTGAACGGTCCACTCCGGCGGAACGTCCTTGCCGGACTCTTCGTCCTGCTCTGCCTGCTCGGCCGTCTCCTGGACGATGCCCTTGGCGTGGTGGCTCGGTGCGTAGACCGCGTACACCTGCATCGGCTCGTCACCGGTGTTGATGATGTCGTGCCACACACCAGCCGGAACCTGCACAGCCCAGCCGTCGGAAACTTCCTGCTGGATGGTCATGTTGTCCTTGTCAGGCCCCATGATGCACTTGCCAACACCTGCGTCTAGGCGCAGGAACTGGTCGGTATCGTGGTGAACCTCCAGGCCAATGGAATCGCCGGGGGCGATGGACATGAGGGTCACCTGCAGGTACTTGCCCGTCCATGCGGTCGTGCGGTAGTTCGTGTTCTCTCGGGTGGCGGTTTCAATGTCAAAGACGTTGGCCTCTGGTCCGTTGTCTACGATCTTCATGATGTTCCTTCCGGTTCGACATCCTTCACTTCCCAGTGTAGGTCGATTTTCCTGGGCTTTCAGGCGCGTTTCAGCTGAGCGCGGTAACACTGGAGCCATGGCTGTTTCTGACTTTTATTGGAAGAGTAACCCTGGCCGCCCCGGAGCCTGGGAGGTCGCAGGCCTACGCTGGCTGGCCGAAGCTCCGGGTGGCGCCCCGGTCGTTGCTGTTCATAAGCACGATGCTCGGGGGTTCGGGATTGATCGGGTAGAGCCGATGACGCCCACACGCGCCATGGCCGAGGATTTCGGCCGAAAGCTAGCAGCTACACATGCCGCGGGGGCGCCCCACTTCGGGTTCTCGCCGACGGGGGAGCCCGGGTTCCAAGGACCGAATGACAACCTCCTGGAACTTCCCCTGCAACCCTCCGAAAGCTGGGGGAGCTTCTACGCGGAGGTGTGCTTGAGCCCGCTGGTTGCGCGAGTTTTCGGCGGTGTTTCAGCCGCGGACGTGCCTGCCGAGGTCTCCCAGCTGCTGGAGGCTCTGCGCGCCGGGCGGCTGGATGACGGCACACCTCCGGCTCGCATCCACGGTGATCTGTGGGCGGGGAATGTCCTGTGGGGGAAGGTGGCGTCAAGAAATAAAGAAGAAGCAGTCCTTATCGACCCGAGCGCGCATGGCGGCCATCCGCGGGCGGACCTGGCGGCGCTGCGACTGTTCGGCGCGCCGCACCTCGACAGCATTGAGGGGGCGTACTGGGAGGCGAGCCCTTGCGTGCACGGGTGGGGAACAGGAGCGCAGAGCATTGACCTGCACCAACAGCATCTGCTGTGGCTCCATGCGGCGGTGTTCGGCGGCGGCTATGTGGGCGAGGCAGTCGCGGGAGCGCGGCGTGTTGTGCGCGGACTGTGAGCGGAAAGCCGGCGGAACGTGAGCGAAAGCCGGCGGAACGTGAGCTGAAAGCCGGCGGAACGTGAGCTGAAAGTCGGCGGAACATGAGCGAAAAGCCGGCGGAACGTGAGCGGATCAGCGGCCGACTGTGAGGTGCGACCCAGGTGCGGGTAGCGAGCATGCTGCGCAAAAGGCAACGGAGTACAGTCTAAATTCGGACAAAACGGACATATTTTTCCGTTCTTCGTGCTGTCAAGGGGTGAATGCGCCACTTCGACCGGGAGGTAGTTGTGACGCGTTGGACTCCGAAGGATGTTAAGGATGCTGCTGTTGAGCGCGTGGTGGCAGGCGAGGCAGTTAGCCTGGTCGCGCGTGATGTGGGTGTAGGCCCCGAATCGGTTTACGGTTGGTTGAGGGTAAGAGGTGTCGAACCTCCAGGCAGGCGTGCGAGTCGTTTGCGTGATCCGTTTGTCCGTGAGGCTGTTGGGTTGGTGCGTGCAGGTATGTCGATCAGTCAAGCAGCACAGACTGTTGGAATATCGACTGGCTTGCTTCACAGCAGGTTAAAGAAAGCTGGTGTAATCGAAGTGCGGCCTAGACGCGCCCACTTGTCACCTGATAAACGTGCCCAGGCCGTGGAGCGAGTGCTTGCTGGTGAGAGCTGTCAGACAGTGGCTGATGCTATCGGTGTGCATCCTTCTACCGTGTATGGGTGGATAAGGAAGCAGCGGTATGCGAAGTTACGCCGGCAGCGACATCGTCGAACGCCTGATGAGGCGGTGGTGTCTTTGCCAGATACAGGCAAGAAGCTGGGTAAAGATTCTGTTATGCCAGCACCGATGAAAACTCAAGCCGTTGATGGATTTCCTAGCGGCGTATTCGACAAACACGCCTTAGTAGGGCGTGGTCGCAGGCTTACTGTTGAAGACCGTGTTGCTATTGAAGCGGGATGTCGTGTCGGTGATTCGGCACGAGCCATCGCGCAGAAAATAAATAGGCACCACAGTGTCGTCGCTCGTGAAATCACCCGTAATGGTTGGAAGATCGTCGATGAGGACGGCACAGAGCAGCTGCGGTATAACGCCCACAACGCTGCTGTTTCTACTGCTGGTCGGATGGTGCGGCCAAAACTACGCAAGCTCGATGAAAGCCCAACGCTTCGGGGTGTAGTAGTCGATTGCCTTGCCCGCAGGTGGTCACCTGGGCGCATTAGTGCATGGCTTGAGCATGCTTTCAGCGATGATGAAAGCATGCGTATTTCCCACGAAGCGATCTACAGTGCCTTATACATTCAAGGCAAAGGCAGCCTGCGAGCCGAGCTTGAAGAAGTCATGAAGACTAAAGACGTACTTATCCGCGGCGGCTCAACACGCAAGCGTCGTGCCCGAAACGCTGGCGTGTTAACCGGTCGCCCTTGGATCAAAGGTGCTGAGATCACCCACCGCAGCCCGGAAGCTGATGACAGGGCTATTCCCGGGCACTGGGAGGGCGACCTTGTTATTGGTAAAGGTGGCAAAAGCGCGCTGATTACCCTAGTAGAGCGCACCAGCCGTTACACCCTGCTTGGACACCTTCCCGATGAGCACAGTTCACACACCGTGGTCGCAACCCTGCAGGACATGGTCAAAGACCTCAACACCGAGCAGCTAAAGACCATCACATGGGACCAAGGCGCAGAAATGGCTGTCACAGCACAAGTCCAGATTAAAGACGGCTGCCAGGTGTTTTTCTGTGAACCGCACTCACCGTGGCAGAGACCAACCAACGAGAACACCAACGGCGAGATCAGGCGCAGGTTCTACAAAAAGGGCACCGACTTTGCCACCGTCACACCCGAACATGTCGCGTGGGTGCAAAATGAGCTCAACGAAACACCCCGACAAATCCTCGGCGGCGCAACCCCACGTGAAATACTTAACGAACTATTCAAGCGTGGCGCATCCACCGCTTGATTCCGCCCTTGTGTATTCGTGTTTTGTTTTTGTGATTCATTCGTGAAGGAGCCTCTCTAGCGTGAAGAGAACATTTTCTATCGCTATGGCCTTCGTCGGGCTGACCGTCGGCGCGGGCTTTGCAACTGGCCAAGAAGTGATCCAATACTTCGTGTCCTTCGGCCTCAACGGTATCTGGGGCGCAGTGCTGGCCGGCATTGTGATGACCATCGCCGGCAGTGTGATCCTGCAGGTCGGAAGCTACTTCCTGGCCGACGAGCACCGCATGGTGTTCCGCAACGTGGCGCACCCGATCGTCTCGCGCTTCCTGGATGTCTCCGTGACGCTCACCCTGTTCGCCGTCGGTTTCGTGATGCTCGCCGGTGCGGGCTCCAACCTGGAACAGCAGTTTGGCCTGCCAGCATGGGCAGGCGCGCTGATTATGACGGGCGTGGTGCTGGCAGCCGGCATGCTGGATGTGAAGAAGGTCAGCCAGGTGATCGGCGCGCTAACACCACTGATCATCGTCGCCGTGGTTTTTGCCTTCGTCTACACAATGATCAACATGCCCGCCGACACCTCGCACCTGAGCGAGACCGCGATGGGGGAGGCCTCTCCGGTGTCTCCGTGGTTTCTTTCTGCTCTGAACTACAACGGCCTGGCCTTGCTGCTGGGTGTGTCCATGTCTCTGGTTATCGGCGGCAACTACGCCTCACCGAAGGAGGCCGGCCTGGGCGGTCTGATGGGTGGCGTGTTGTACACCGTCATGTTGATCATCGCGGCCATCACCTTGTACCTGAACATCGAAACGGTGCAGGGCAGCGACGTGCCGATGCTGGCGATGATGGACGACATCAGCCCGGTCCTGGGCGTGATCATGGCAATCATCATCTTCTTCATGATCTTCAACACCGCCATCGGCATGTTCTACGCGCTGGGTAAGCGCCTGACGGCAAGCACCGATAAGTCCTTCCGTCCGGTGTTCGTTGTAGTGACGCTGATTGGTTACGGCATCAGCTTCGTCGGCTTCGAAACCCTCATGACGTACGTCTACCCGGTTATTGGCTACATCGGTATGGTCATGATTGCCGTCATGATTGCCTGGTGGATCCGCTCCCGCGCCCGCATCGCGCTGGAATCTAAGCGCCGCGATCGTATCCACGAGCTCGCCCACGCCCGGGAACATGAGGCGGAGGAGTACACCGAGGAGGATCGCAAGGAAATGCGCAAGCTGGTTGGCGAGTCCCACATCGACGACAAGACGCTGCACGAGACCATCACCGATGAGGTGAAGGACGAGATCCCGGATTCGGATCTGGAAGACGCAAGCGCCGACTCTAAAGACGCGACGGCGCGCAAGGTCACCGACAAATAGCCCACACCACACCGCGCGCACTCTACGGCACACCGCACCGCGCGCACTCTACGGCACACCACCCCGCGCGCCCCCTAAGGCACACCACACCGCGCGGTTCCGCCTAGGCTTCGCCAACGCCCACGCCAGTGCCCCCTCTACCTGGGCGTATAATAAGTATTCATGTTCGGCGGATTACACGACGCATTATCAACAGCTGCGATAAGTGCTGCGGATTTCACTCCACCACAGGGCTGGGGGCCGGTGCTGAAGGAACAGCTCGGCATCGACTTATGGCGCATCCCCGTCGTGGTGGTCGCCGCCATCGGCATCTACCTGACGTTCCTGGTGGCCGTGCGCCTATTCGGACAGCGCATCCTTAGCACCCTCGGCGGCTTCGATGCTGTCGTTATCTTCATGTTCGGCGCCGTTGCAGGCCGTGCTGTCCTTGGCCACCCGCCGTCACTCGCCGCGGGAGTTATTGGCCTGCTCACGCTCATGTGCATGGAGGCCATCTTTGGCGCCGTGCAAGATGTCGTGGGGCTGCGCCGCACCATTAACCCGCCCCCGACGGTGCTGATTGCCCACGGCGAGGTGGTGGAGGAGATGCTGAAGCGCAATCACATCACCGAGGCCGCGATTGCTACGGCCGCGCGTAAGGCTGGAGTGCGCGACCTCAGCGAGGTCGCGTGCATGATTCTGGAATCCAACGGGTCGATCTCTACCCTGCGCGCGGGGGAAAAGATCGACCCTACGCTGTTGCAGGGTGTCGAGGGAGCCGAAAAGGTTTTGTGACGCCCCGCTCCATCGAACTTTAGGCGTTCAGCACCGGGTGCAGTCGCTTCATGGTCCACGTTTGCTGGCTGCGGGCCGATAGCGTGGTGACCAGGAAGCATCCGAGGCCGACGAGGGAGAGTACTCCGACTGCGATCGGTAGGCGTTCATCGTAGAAGCCGTAGATCAGCTGCCTGAAGCCGTTGACCGTGTACGTCATTGGGTCGAACGGATGCAGGAATTGGAAGAACTTGTTTTGGGTCTCGACGGGATAGAGACCTCCTGATGCGACGATCATGAGCATGAGCACCGCTAGGGCAGTCACGCGGCCGGGTCCGGGGCCGAGGAACGCGATGAACATTTGGTTCATCAACATCCACACCATCGCCACGAGGGCTGCGAAGAGGAAGAGGCCCGGCAGGTTATCGACATCCATGCCCACGCCCCAGACGGTCACGCCGACCACGACCGCTGCCTGACCGATGGCGAGTAGACCGGTGGGCAGGAATCCGGAGAATGCCGCACGCCAGGAGTGCACGCCAGAGTTCACGGTGCGTGCCTGCAGCGGCTTGATCATCACGTAAACCATGATGCCGCCGATGAATAGCGCCATGCTGAAGAAGAACGGAGCCATGCCGGCGCCGAAGGTGTGGGTGCCAGAGTCGTTATCGCTCTTCAAGTCCACGGGCCCACCGATAGTGGAGGCGGTGGCCAAGCGCTGACCATCGTTCCACTTCGGAACCTGGTTTGCGCCGTCGTAGAGCTTGTCGTGCAGCTCGGAGGCACCGTCATTGAGCTTCGCAGTGCCGTCCTTGGCCTTCGCAGTGCCCTCCGTCAGCTTGTCCGCGCCGTCCTTCAGCTTGGTGTTGCCGTCGTCCAGCTTGATCACGCCATCCTTCAGCTTGCCTGCGCCGTCGGAGGCATCGCCCAACTTGTCGTTGAGGGTGTGCGCGCCGTCGTTGATCTTGTTCACGCCGTCTTGCAGTTGCTTGAACTGCCCCGGCAGGCCCTTCAGCTCGGTCACGCCGTTGCGCAATGGCGCGTTCGGGTCGTTGAGCTGGTAGGACAGCTGTGCGCTGCCGTCGGCCAGGCGCTTCAGGTCCGAGGCGTTCTGCGACTTCGGGCCGAGGCCCTGCGTTTCCAGGGAGAGGGCCACCTTGTCCAGCTCGTCGGCCGCGGTGATGGCGGCGGGCACTCCGGTGCCGCGCAGGTCGCGGGAGAGTCCACGCAGGTTAGCCGCGTGGTCGCCCTGGGCCTTGGTCACGCCGCCGAGTTTGGTGTTGAGCTGCTGTACTCCGTCGTTGACCTGGCTTGCTCCGTCGCCGAGTTTATTGACGCCATCTTCCAGCTCGTTGAGCTTTCCGGCCTTGCCGTTGAGCTTGTCGGCGGCAGCGTTCACCTTCGTGGCGAGCTCGTCAGTGCCGTCGGCTAGTTTGCCCGAGCCGTCGTGGAGTTGGACGAGTCCGTCGTCTAGATCGGTTGCGCCCTTGCGCAGCTTGCCGGAGCCATCCTTGGCGGTGGCCAGGCCGTCGGCGAGCTTGTTCGCGCCGTCGTCCAATTGGATAGACCCGTCCTTCAGTTCGGCGGTGCCGTCGGCCAGCTTGCCGGCGCCGATGGCGGCCTTTTGCATGCCGGAGCCGGCGTCCACGATGCCGACGAGGACCTTGTCCACGGCCTCGGCACTGATCTTGTCGCCCACCACGCTGATGACCTCACGCATGACGTTCTGGCCGATCATGGTGGACAGGTAGCCGTTTGCGTCGTTGTAGGTGCTGATGAGGTTGGCCTTTTCCGGGTTATCGGAGGTGGGCGAGGCCACCGCCTCGGAGAAGTTCTCCGGCAGCTCGAGGGAGAAGTAGTACTGGCCGGATTCCACGCCCTTGCGGGCATCTTCGGCGTCCGTTTCGATCCAGCTGATCTGGTCGTTTTCCTTTAGGCCTTCGATCACCGTGTCGCCGGCGCGCAGTTCCTTGCCGTCAACGTTGGTTCCCTTGTCACTGTTGACCAGTGCGACAGGCAGGCTGTTCAGGTTCCCGAAGGGGTTCCAGAATGCCCACAGGTAGAGGGCGGAGTACAGCAGCGGCATAAGCACAAGGATGACAAGTGCGGCTCGGGTGAGCCGGTTGCGCTTGAAGCTGCGGATTTCGCTGTTGAGTTTGAAACCGGCAAGCATTAACGGTTCTCCTTCTGCTCTGTGGTGTTGGTGTGGTCTTCGGGGATGTCCAGGTCGTCTAGTTCTGGATCATCGAGCTCTGGGTCGTCCAGCTCAGGGTCATGCTGGTCTGAGTAGTGTTGGTCTGGGTCGTACTGGCCTGATTCGACCTCCGCCGGGTCAGGGTATTCGCGCAGTCCGGTATGAATCGGGTGCGCGTGGCCAGCGTTGGCGTCAATTTCAATAACCTTGTGGGGCTCCACAGGACCGACAATCGGGTTCGACGAGCTCACGATCACAGGAATGTCCTGCGAAAGGCGCTCGAGCACCTGCAACAGAATCGCCCGGTCGTCGTTTTCGTGCACCTGCTCGATGTCGTCCATGATCAGCAGCTCGACGGGCTTGTTGTCGGCGGGCGACAAGGCCAGGCTGATGCGCAGCATGATTTTATCCAGGTTGTCCAGCTGGGAGATATAGGCATCCAGCGGGGGCAGGTCGCGGTCGCCGTAGACGTGGTTGCAGAAGCGCTCCAGGTCCTCTTGAGTGGCCTTGCGCATCGGCATGAACCACGGCTTCGACCAGGACATGGACTCGGTGAGCACGTCCTGGACCGTGACGGAACGCTCCAGCAGGTCGATCTGCTCCACGCCCGCGATGGCTACGCGGGAGCGGATCGGCTTTGGCTTGGACTCGCCGAGTACGTTCAGCGAGCCGCCGGTGGGCTTCATTCGGCCAGAAAGAACCAGAGCCAGGGCCGTGCGGCCGGAGCCACCCTTGCCAAGCAGGTTGGTTAGACCCTGGTTGGGGATAGCGAAAGAAAGAGGGCCGAACACTCGGCCCTCGTCACCTTTTAGCTCGAGATCCTGGGCTTCTACTGCTAGGGAAGACATGGCTTTACCTGATTTCTGTGGGTAGGGAAGCTCGGTCTATTTCAACAGACACCCTGGACATCTTTGTAGATTTTGACGATTTCGTCAATTTCCTTCGCGGCGCGGTGCAGTGGCGTTGTGAAATAGCGCTACAGCCCCCGAATCTACAGGGAATCTTGCAGGGGAGCTGCAGCGCGGCGGGCGCGCAGGCGATTGTCGTAGAGCGCGAGGACGAGGGCGACGGCGATGAGCGAGCCGATTGTGCCGAAGCCGATGGCGGTGCCGAGGGTCCAGTTGATGGCGCGCGAGCTGGCGAAGACGATCGCGGTGATCAGCGCGAGCCCCATCGCGGTGCCGATGCGCTGGGCGGTTTGCAAAACCGCGCCGGAGCTACCCGCGTAGTTCAGTGGAACGTCCGCGAGCGTGAGGGTTTGGTTCGGGCCGATGACCGCGCCCTGGCCGGTGCCGACGAGGAAGAGGGTGGGCACCATCCACCACTCCGAAATGCCTGCGACGTGGTGCAGCACAAGGGCGAGGATGGTCAGCACGATGCCGGTCAGCGCCACGGAGATGCCATCGATGACAACGCGGCGACCTCGGTCGGCGACCCGCTTGCCGGCCCAGTTGGCGGCGAAGGAGCTGCTGATCGCAGCAGGAATGCCAACGCTACCGGCCACGAGCGCGCTGTAGCCCAGGCCGTTTTGGAAGTACAGAGCCACGAGCACCCAGATGCTGGTCATGCCCATGAAGTACACTCCCGCCAGCATGGTGCCCAAGCGGAAGCTGGGGAAGCGGAAGATCTGCATGTCCACCATCGGGTCGAAGGGCTTCGACTTTTTCACATGGCGTTCCCAGGCCAGCCACCCGGCCAGAAGGGCGACGGCGACGGGCAGGAGCAGGAAGGTGCGCGCGCTGCCGGAGGATTCCACAAATGGGAAGAGGAAGGCCAGGACGGCCAAGCCAAGCAGGAGGGAGCCGAAGGGGTCGAGGCTGCGCACTGCACGGATGACGCCCACGTTACGGCCGGTGGCGGGATCCTTAACTCGGCCCATCAGTGGGCGCGGGAACCACAGGAGCGCGAGGACGAAGGCCAGAACACCGAAGGGGACGTTGACCAGGAAAGTCCAGCGCCAGCCGTGCTCCGGGCCGCCGACGCGGATGAGGAAGCCACCCAAGACGGGCCCAATGGCCACGGCCACGCCCACGACGGTGCCGAACCAGCCGAAGGCCCGGCCGCGCTCCTTGCCGCGGAAGAACTGCTGGATCATGCCCACGGCCTGCGGGTTGAGCAGGCCGGCGCCTACGCCCTGGATGAAGCGGGTGACGCTCAGGGCTTCCGCGGTGGGGGCGAAGCCCGCGGTGATGGCGGCCAGGGTGTAGACGCTCAGGCCGATGAGGTACATTCCGCCCCGGCCGAGCAGGTCGCCAGCGCGACCAGCGGCGACGAGGACCACTCCGAAGGTCAGTGTGTAACCGGAGAGCACCCACTGGATGTCCGATTCGGTGGCGCCCAGCCCCTGCTGGATGGAGGGCAGGGCGACGTTGATGATGGACACGCTGATCAGCGACATGAAGATCGTCGTGAGGATGACGCCCAGAACTTTCCAGCGGCGCGGGTCCTCACCCGGGGGATAGGTGCCGGGGGACTGGATCGTGGCCTCCGTCGCGCCGGGGCGGGGGTTTGCGGTGCTCTGGCCCGGGGTGCCCGGCTGCACGTCCCCGCGAGGGTTGCCCGGCTGTGAGTTTGCGGCGTGAATGTCCTGGTCAGCCACGGTGATGCGTGCCCTCCTTCGGATCGCCTGTGTGTAGTTCTGCGCGCTGGCGCGGTTTCGCGCGGTCGTGCGCGATATTCCCGTTAGTGAAGCATAGCTCTACTAAGGGTGACCTTATTTCAGGGGTGGTGATGGTTTCAAAGTGGATAGGCTTCTGAAGTGCTGTTGTAGCCTGGGGCACAGGTGGTTCGAAGATCACGGAGGCTTTTGTGATATGGGGATAAACGACGAGTTCACCGAGGCGAACAATGCTCGGAATTCCAACTGGTATCAAATCCAGGGAGCGGAGTTCCATCTTCCGGAGGGTTATGTCTACGGCTCTCAGCCGGAGTGGCGCCTTGCGCATTTCGCGGTGGTTCTTCCAGTGCCCGAATTATCGGAGGCTTTCGATTGGCCCGAGGCTTGGGTGCCCGGTCGTTTTCGCGGGATTAAGAAGATTGAGTTCGCAGAACGGGATGAAAAAGGGGACTTCGTTCGCCAGTTCTGGGGTAATAAAGTTGATTACAAATATGTACCCCGCGTTTTCCATAAGAGTGCTGGGTCGTACTTCCGTGAACCCCTAGCCAGCTCTATGGGGGCGGGTGCGGTTGATGCTGTACCGACGTCTGGTGGGGATCCCGCGGAGTGGATCTCAGATGCATCTACTAATCCTGCCAAGGTCGTCGCGCATCGCCTCGTTTTTGAGCCTGACCTAACGACGGAAGGCAAGCAGCAGGCACCAGAAATGGAGACGTATCCGCTGCGTTTCGCTTTGGACGACACCGGGCACCCCTTTGCGACCTTGAAGTTTGTGTGTGCCGAGTACTTGCAATACTCCGGGCCATGCCTTTATGACCTTGAAAGTGGCGAACCTAGTAACTTCGAACAGAATTTTCTCGTCGTCCATGCCGTCGCGGAAAATTGCTCCGGAAAAGCGCTGGAGGAAGCTACTGCGTCGTTGACTAAACCACGAGAAAAAATGACCCTGATTGCGGAGGAAGGCAACGGAGAAGCGAGACAAAGAGAGCTACTTGAAGAACTCACTGGCTCACCACTGACTAACAACAAGGCTAGTGTTTGCCTATTGGAAGCTGCCGTGAAGGTTGTGGAAAAACAGCTATTCGTTGGCTCGGAAACTCACGCTCCGTGGGATCTCACCAAGGGCGGATACTTCAAAATACCCGGTAGAGGAACAAAAGCGAACCACGGGCGCCAGTCTCCTAAACCTTATTGCGTCACGATGGCTATCCCGGGCCGTACAGACATTGCCCTGCCAACCCCCATCGCGGATGCATCTGAGGAGACGGGGGAGAACTGGATGCTCAACGACCAATGGGCATGGTACTTTGCTTCCCGTTTCGACCGGTACACAACAGAAATACCTTATTTCCGCGATGGCTCTATAAACAGAAGCCTCGTGTCCCGCTATCGTGATTGGACTATTCACTCCTGCGAGGAGGGGTTGGCAGTGGTGCGCCGGGCACCGCTAGAAAACTCGCAAAATAATTTCTTTATGCTGGCTGGGACTCGCTTTGTAGACTTGGCTATTTTAGCGCTTAGAGCAGATAATTATCTGGGGCGCATTAGCGAACAACTTCGCCAACTATCTTTCGGTCCGGAAGCGCTCAATGTCTTGGAAAGCTCCGGCTCTGAGGGCAATGCTGGAACCCTCGAGAAGATAAGGGGCGCGGACCAAAAGCTGCAGGGCAGTCTCCGGAAATTCGCAAAGATACAAGCGGAACTAGTCTATGTGCGCGATCACCTCTGGTACGAGCGAGTCCCCGGACGCGACGTAGCGACCACCATTCTGCAGCATATGTTGGAAAAGACAGGTGCACGGGGAGACTTTGATGACATCGTCGGCGAACTTGAGATACGTGAGAACGTCTACACAACCCAGTACAACTTCGCACGTATCAGACTTGATGGCATCGAGGCAGACGCTCATAAGCGTAAACAAGAGCGGCGCGACGAACGCAATGAATTAATCGCGTTAGCAGCCGCAGTTCTGGCAGTCCCAAGCCTTTTTGCGCTTCTGCCCGCTGTTGGGCAGTGGTGGGTTTTCATTGTTTGCCTCGTGGCCATTGTTGTTATATCCGCGGTGACGTACTTCTCGCGCCGTCAACGGAGAAAGAAACAGTCGGGTTGATCTCGACTGCCAAGCGCTAATAAGCGGCCAGGCCTCCCCCCGGCAGCATTAACCCTCGAGGGCGGCCTTCATGCAGCGCATCGCGGCCAAAGTCTTCGGCACGCCGACGTAAGGCATGAGGTGCACGAAGCATTCGGCCACCTCTTCTGGGCTCATGCCTGCGACGTCCACAGCGGTCTTGATGTGGCCAGTGAGTTGCGGCTCTACGCCACCCATCGCAGCCAGGGCAGCCATGTTCAGCACCTGACGGTCGCGGAGAGTAATGCCATCGCGCTGGTAGGTTCCGCCGAAGACGGCCTCGACAACCCAGTCGGACGCGCCGGGTGCGAACTCGTCGAGCTGCTTCTTCCACGCAGCGGCGGATTCTGGGGTTTGGGTCTCGCGGACGAATTCTTCGCCCTTGTCGCGGTTCAGTTCCATGGGGGCATGCCTTTCTCTTTGGATCCACGCTCCGGTTAGGTCCGGCTGGCGATGTAGCCAGACACGTGCACCAGGAGCGGGGTGGGTTGCCCCGAGGTTAGCCCAAGTTCTCGCACCAGGACGCGGGGCAGCCGTGGGCTAACCGGTGCACTTGCCCAAAGCCTTTGTCGTACAGCAGTGCCAATCTGAGGGCGTGCGCATGAGCATCGAACCCTTAGTTGGCGCCGAGATGTTCGATATTCTTGAATCCTTGTCTGCAGCGCTTGTTAGATTGAGCACATGAATCGGACAACTGTGGTGGCAGATGCGTTGGCGATGATCCGCCTTGCGGACTCGGTACCTGCTTGGGCGATGCTTCGTGCCCATAACGCCCCAGCTGTTCTTTCTGTCTTAAGTGCTGTCTTCCAAGCAGGTAATCGCCAGATCGCCGGATCCGAGCTCACCCTAGCAGTGGAGTCCTTGCTGATCGATATTCGGGAACAGACCAATATGGAGCTGCCCAAGTCAGCCGTGGCTTATATCAATGACTGGGTGAAACTCGGATACCTCACGAGGCGCAGCCCTCAGGGCTCGAGGGAAGAGTTTTACGAGCTCACCACGGACGCGCACGTTGCTATCGACTATGTCCAGCAGTTGATCAGTCCTCAGCGGGTGGTGACCAAATCCCGCCTCGGAACTCTATTCAATAATCTCCAGGATCTGGCGGCTGAAACAGATCCCGACGAAGCGAGAGCGATTGGTCGCCTGGAAGCTCAGCGAGATCAGATCCAAGACCGTATCGACAACATCCGCATGAACGGTGTCGGCGTGATTTCCGACGAAGAGGCAGTGGAGAGGGCACGGGAAATTCTGGCTCTGGCGAGGGATTTGCCCACCGACTTCTCCCGCGTTCGGGAGGAGGTTGAGAATGTCGATCACGAACTCCGAGAATCGCTCGTCGAAGGGCAGCTAAACGCTGGTGAGGTACTGGACAATGTCTTCCGTGGTGTAGATCTGATCGCAGAATCAGAAGCGGGACGGGCATTCAACTCCTTCTATGAGCTTTTCCTTGACCCGGAGCAATCAAAGCAACTCGATGCCGTGATGGATTCAGTGCAATCGCGGGACTTCATGGAGCAGCTCGGCCCGGAAGAGCGGAACGAGATCGCGCAATTGGTAGACATGCTCGATTCCTCTTCGGGACAGGTGCATACTTCGCTCACGGGCCTATCGCGGTCCCTAAGGCGCTTCGTGCAGTCCCGAGAAGCAGAATCGCAGCAGGCCCTCACACGGGCAATCAATCAGGCGCAGCAGCAAGCGCTCGAGCTCGCAAAACGAGGGATCGCGCCCTACGAGAAGATCGGCTACGAGCTCGAGCTGACGACGCGGCAACCGACGTCGCTTTCCAGTTGGGAATTACACAACCCGAAGGAATACCGCATCGAGCGGTCAATGGAAGTCAACGAGTCAGGCGAGATCGACGTCGAACAGATGCGTCGGCGTATCCGGGAATCAGAAATTGACTGGCAGGAACTGCGCGACGCAATCAACGATGTGCTCGGCAGAAAGGGGCAAGCATCGATTCGGGAAGTCTTGGAAGAGCACCCTGCCACTCAGGGGCTAGCGAGTGTGGTGGGGCTCATCAAACTTGCGCATGATCACGGCGAAAGATCCGACGGTACAGAAGTCCTGCAGTGGGAGAGACCAAGCGGGAAAAGGTATCAAGGGCGGTATGAGCGTTTCGAATTTCGGAGGAAGGTTGGGCGCATCTAAATGGAAAACAAACTGTATGAAGGCGACACTGGAACCTTGACAGGCTTGCAGCGTCGTGCCCTGGCGGAACTCATCCGCGGCCCATACGTGTCGAGCGTGAAATCGCCAGATGTGTTTGCTGCGATATCCAACTCACGTGAGATTCTTGCCCAACAGCTGGATAATCTCTTCCTCACTCTCATTCTCGACGAGCATGCAGGGGTTGCCTACACAAAGGCGTGGGAAGCGGATGTCCCTGAAAAGCGTGCGCTGCTACGCAAACAGTCGTTGACTTTTATGGACACGGTGGTGATTCTCCACCTGCGCCGTGAGCTGGTGACGACGAGCCCCAACGAGCGAACCATCGTGGATGAGGGTGAGGTTTTTGAGGCGACCCTGCCGTATCAAGGCCACGCCGGCACGGACAAGTCCACGCAGCGTAAGCGCTTTACTGCAGCGTGGAACAAGCTGAAGAGCTACTCGATTATTGCCAGCACCCCGACCGAGGGGCGTTTCGAGGTGTCCCCGGTGCTGCGCATCATCTTTTCCAGCGAAGAAATCGCCGCTGTCACCGAGTCTTTCCGAGCTCTCCTGGAGGAAGAACAATGACGACGACTCTGCCTGGCCAATTCCGACTCTCCCAAATCCAGGTTTATAACTGGGGAACATTCGACAACCTTCACTGTGTCGAGGTGCCGCGGGAGGGCTTCCTCATCACAGGCCCTTCAGGTTCCGGTAAGTCGACGCTGATTGATGCGATCTCGACGATTCTTGTTCCGCCCGGCAAGATTCGTTTCAACGCTGCGGCTGATAACCAAGCACACTCGGGCCGTAACTTGGTTACCTACTGCCGCGGTGCCTGGCGCCGCGAGCACTCGATCGAGGCGGACGAACTTACGCAGTCCTACCTTCGAACAGGTGCGACGTGGACGGGCGTCGCTCTACGCTATAGCGATGGGGCAGGGGAGACCGTAACCGCTTGCCGGTTGATGTTTTTGCCCGCTAACGCCTATTCGCGCCAGGAAATCACGGATCTTTACATTTTGCTCCCTCGGGCCGCCGATCTGACAGAGTTTGAGGATCTGGCACAGAAGAACTTGCCGGTTAGTGAGGCGAAGAAGACATACAGCGATGCCCTGCACGTCAGTCGAAATCATCCGAAGTTCAGTTTGGCGCTGCGCCGAGCGGTGGGGATCGCCGATGCCGGTGCTTTGGACCTGCTGAACCGAACGCAATCGGCTAAAACGCTCGGCGATCTTAATCACTTGATGCGTACCTTTATGCTGCCCGAACCAGAGACCTTCGAGATCGCGGAGCAAGCAGCGGAGAATTTCACAGACCTCCGAACGGCGTATGAGTCGGTGGTGAAAACTCGTGAACAGATTGAGCAACTGGCACCGGTGCGCGTGGCAGCAGAGAAGCGTGCAAGGGTCGAAAACAGGCTGACCACGGTAAAGGAGGACCGAGACGGCGTCGAAACCTTCGTCGACGAGTGGCGGCAGCGTTTCGCCGAACAGGAGCGGGATCAGTGGACTTCCGAGATTAAGACAGTCAGCGCGAAGATTGAAGAAGCCACCGGGGTTCGAGATGCACACCGGGCGCAAGCAGATCAACTGCGCACGTTGATTCATGGAGCGCAGGATTCTGCCTTGGTTTCTGCACAGGCTCGGCGTGACCGTTTGCAGGACCGGCTGGAGCGAGTGACCAAAGAGGAAGAGGCATTCAATTCCCGGCTCAAATCCATTGGGGCTGCAAAGCCCGGCAGTGTCGAGGAATTCACCAACCTTGTGCTGCAGTTGCGTGAAGAGCGGAAGCGGTTGAGTGCTGCATATGAAACAGAATACGTAAAGCTGGGTCAGGCGCACGTGCGCGTTTACGAGCTGGGCGAGAACAAGGACAAGCTGGTCGCGGAGCTTGAGGCTTTGCGAAAATACGAATCGGCCATGGATAACCGGTTGCTCCGTGCGCGAGCCTTGATTGCAGAGAAGTCTGGAGTGCGGGAGTCTGACCTTCCATTCATTGCAGACCTCGTGAGTATGAAGCCTGGTGAAGACCATTGGCAAGGAACTGCAGAGCGAGTGATGGGCGGGTTTGCCCGGCGGATCCTTGTCCCAGACGAGCACTATGACCAGGTTTCTTCAGCTATCGATGACACCTATCTCGGTGCGAAAGTGAGCTACACCAGGTTCACCCGGGATCTGGAAGAACAGCGCCCGTCCCGTTTCGTACCGAACTCACTGGGGCTGAAAATCAACGTAAAGTCCGGGCGGTATCACGACTGGATCCAGACCCAACTTTCTACGAAGTTCGATTACTTATGCTGCGGCTCTGTGGAAGAGTTTCGTGCTGCCCGGCGGGCGGTGACTGCAAAGGGTCAGGTGAAACATAACCGCAACGATCACATTAAGGATGATCGCCGCCGAATCGATGACCGTTCGAACTGGGTGCTGTGGGGCAATCTCGCTGACAAGATCGATGCCCTTCAAACAGCGGTGCGCGACATCGTGGCGAAACTTGAAGACGCTGAACGGCGACGCAAGGCCATCGCGGCCGGCCAGGAGAAAAGGCGTGCCCAAATAGCCACGATCGAGCGGCTATTGGAGACGGAACGTTTTCAGGATATCGATGTGTCATCGGTGACCCAGGAGCTTGCAGAAGCCCAGCGAGTCGTTGATGAACTCACTGATGGAAACGCGGAGCTGGCTGAACTGAAAGCGAGGTTGAAGGGCGTGGAAGCTACTCTCGACAAAGTCGAGGAGCAGGTCATGGCACAGCGGAACCAGCTTAGTGTCTCCAAAGTTCGCCTGGAGCAGGCAGAAGAAACGCTTGAGAAGATTCGGAATCGCCGAGGTGGGAAGACCGTCTCTGAGGACGTTGCGACCCGTCTGACAGAACGTTGCACGGCTATCGACCGCACCATTCGGCCCGATAACATCGATGCGCTCAACAATCGCCTCATTCGTGGTATCGAAGATCAGCTTGCAGACCTCAATGCGCACTTCACCAAATATTGTGGTGATCTGGTCAACGCAATGAACCTTTACTTGGTGCGCTGGCCTGATCGGGCGGGTGACCTCAAGGCGGATATGGAGTGGGAGCAGGACTTTCTTCGGGAACTGGGCAGGCTTGAAGCAGACGACTTGCCCCGTTTTGAACAGCGTTTCCGGGACATGCTGCAAGACGAAACCCACAAGCATCTGGGTCGGCTGCGCCGTTTAATCCGTGACGCGACAGCGAAGACTCGCAGCTCGATCCAGATGATTAATGATTCACTTGCGGAAGTCGAGTTCTATCCGGGTGCTTACCTGACGATCGAGGTGAGGGAGGCACAGCCCGCGATCGCCCGCAATTTCGTTGAACTTCTGGATTCCGCACTAGCAGGGATTATCAATGAAGCTGATCAGGAGGAGAGCGAGCACCGATTCCATAAGCTGCAGGCGGTGATCGACGCAGTGACGGTCTCGGACGGTACGACAACTCGTGATCGCCAGTTGCGTCTGGATACGAGGCAACACGTGAAGTTCCTGGGAGTGGAATACAGCGAGGATGGAACGCGCGGTGCGGTCTATGACTCGTCGGAAGGACTCTCGGGCGGCCAAGCCCAAAAGCTGTCCTCCTTCTGCCTGGCTGCAGCCTTGCGTTACAGGCTGACTGGGATGGGGTTGCCAGCCGCACAAGAAAAGAAATCCATTGTCCGGGTGGGGGAGGATATTTATCCGCGATTCGGCACGATCGTTCTGGATGAAGCTTTTGATCGTGCGGATGCGGAGTTCACTCGGGCTGCGATGGAGGCCTTTCGCCGCTTTGGTTTCCACATGATTCTGGCCACGCCCGAGAAGCTGCTGCAGACCGTGCAGGACTACATCGGGGGTGTGCTGATGGTGGAATGCCCAGACCGGAAGCGATCGCGAACGAGTTCTCTGACGATCGAGGAGGTCCAGGATGAAGACTCCTGATCAGGTGCGCCAACGCGCTGCGGTCTTTTATTCACGTAACCACCGCAGCTGGTTGGCCGGGGAATTCAAGATGCTGACCATCAACCTGGATCCGCCGACTGGAAGGTCGGCAGAGCGTGATGACGGCGCTGCCGTGAGAGCCTGGGTGGCACAGTGGAACCGCAGTTCAATTACCGTCGAGTGGGAGGATAAAAAGCTCAGCTATTTGGGGACTTATTCGCTGCCCCGGCGAGTTGTTCTCGCGGACGCGGATACTGCGGCTCGCGTGGCCGGCAAACTCGATCATTGGCAACGCCTCCGCACGGTCTTGGACCGTTTCTGCACGGAATTGGGGGAGAGCGTTCGACCTGAGCTCATCAGGCAACTTTCTGCGTGGGACGACTGGAATGATACGACTGTGGAGCAGTTCATTGCTGTTGTCCGGTGGGTTCACGAGCACGAGGTCAGCGACTTTTATATTCGCGAATTGCCAATCTTTGGTGTCGATAGCAAATGGTTCGAGGCACACAGGGCGGTCGTTGAAGCGGTGGTCGGGCCACTGAACTTCAAGCCGAAGCCCCAGTTGGTGGAGGTCCGCAGCCTTGACCCGACACTGGGAATTGGCGGTTTTCGGCACTTGGCATGTCCGGCGGCAGAACTCCGTGAGATCCCGGGGGCGCGAGTTCTTATCGTTGAAAATCACCAGAGTTTCCTTGCCTTGCCAGACTTGCCCGCGACGGTCGCGATCTTCGGTGGTGGATTGAACGCTGCCAGGATCGTCCAGCAGATGCCATCGCTAGAGGCGAAGCAAGTTCTTTATTGGGGAGATCTAGATTCGCATGGTTTCTATATCCTGGAACTCGTCAGGCGATACGTGCCTCATGCGCGATCTGTCCTCATGGACCTGGATACGGTTCGTGACCACGTTGATCTTGCGGTGGAAGAACCGCAACCTAGCCGGTTCGAGCCTGAGCTGTTGAGCTACGGGGAGCGCTTGGCATTGGACTATCTCCGGGGGCGTTCTGCGGGCGGGTGCTTGCGCGTTGAGCAGGAAAGAATCTTGTTTGACTATGCGCAGCAGCAGCTGCGTCGGGCAGTGAGTTCCAGTGGGACTGGTGCATAGCAGCGGCAGTAGACCCGGAGCTTGTGAATCAGTCGGCTAATATTCCGCTCATGAGGAAAACCACCCTTTTCCACTGTTCCCGGCGCTCACCAGGAGCTTCACGACGCCGGTGATGCAGCGAAGATGAACTCCCTGCGTGCCGGAGTTTTGGGCGCCAACGACGGCATTGTTTCCGTTGCTGCCCTGCTTATCGGCATGATTGCCACCGGCGCGGGAGATAAGGCCATCTTGATGGCGGGCCTGGCTGCCACCATTGCAGGCGCGGTGTCCATGGCTTTGGGGGAGTTTGTGTCCGTGTCCGCTCAGCGGGACTCCGAGCAGTTCTTGGTGGCCAAGGAGAGGCAGGAGTTGCGGGAGGCTCCCGAGGAGGAGCTGGAGGAACTCGCGGGGATTCTTTCCGGCTACGGCATTAACCGGGATACAGCTCTCGAAGCTGCCCGGGAAATCCATAAGGAGGATGCCCTGCGAGCCCACTTGCAGCTGGAATTGGGCATTGACCAGAACGAGCTGACCAGTGCGTGGGCTGCAGCATTCTTCTCCGCGCTGTCCTTCCTGGCTGGTGCAGCCCTGCCGATGGCTTCGGTGTTCCTGGCGCCGACGGGCACGCAGGCATGGGGGTCACCGCAGTGACGATTTTCTCGCTGGCGCTGACGGGGCTGATTTCGGCGAAGATCGCCGGCACGAGCGTAGGTCGTTCGATGGTCCGCCTGGTCATCGGTGGCGGCCTGGGCCTGGCGCTCACGTACGGTGCTGGCGCGCTGTTCGGTGGAGTGGCTTAAGAGCCGCAACTTCGACGAGGCATCGGCCCCAGTGCGGGGGCGTGCCGGACACTGAGTGAGGTCAGTCACGGGGCATAACCGGAGGAAATTTGGCGCCGCGTCGATTCCGAGAGGCCACTGGAGGGTGGCGCTGTGCCAAGCTAGTTCTGTCCCGCCCGCTGGGCCTTGAGGCGCAGATTCGCACAGACCTGGGGAGCGTTGTACTCGCCCGAATTACAGCGAGCCAGCTGTTGCTTCTCGCCACTGGTCAAACTCGGAGCTCCATTAGGAGCAGTACCGTAGCCACAGCGGTAGGCGGGGCAGTCGGGGCTTGCTCCCTGATTACCCATCGGTGGTTGCTTTTGCACTGGAGAAGTGGCTCTGGGTTGATTAGCTGGAGCCTGCTCCTCTGGCTGCGTGTTCTCTTCGGCAGCAGGGCTACTCTGCTGCGCGGGTTCCGGCGTACTGGTGACTGTGGTGGGCGGGGGCGGTGTGTCCTCGGGCGCACTGGTAACCGTGGCGGTCTCTGGTTCTGAGCTCTCGGACTCGCTAGAAGGAGCGCTGGTGACAGTAGTGGTGGACGGTTCAGCGGTTGTGTCTTCACCGCCGCAAGCGGTGAGGCCGAAAACGCTGATGAGGCTGAGGGCGAAAACTGGAGTGAGGAGTGTACGACGACGAGTGGTGATCACGTGGTGCTTTTCGTTGAGTGACAAGCACAGCTTAAAGTCCCACCCACCACTTCTCATCTTGATTTTCAGTTCGACGCAATAGTTCCTTCGCCGGCGCCTTCAAACCAACCTGTTCTGTTGAGCAGGGGAGAGGGCGAGTGAATAATACCCTTCGAACGACATCCACGAGGTGGCGTCATAAAAATAAAAACGGTGACAACCTGCCAACTAGCAGGTCATCACCGCTTGCTTTGCGCCACCAGCCGATAAGCAGCCGGCGGCGTCAAAAAGCTAGAGCAGCTTAAGCAGCAACTAGCAGTCGAAGTACATCTCGAACTCCTGCGGCGTCGGGCGCAGGCGAACAGGTGCGATCTCGTTGTCGTACTTGTAGGCGATGTAGGTGTCGATCAGGTCGTCGGTGAACACGCCGCCCTCGGTCAGGAACTCGTTGTCCTCCTCCAGAGCCTTCAGGGAAGCCTCCAGGCTGGTCGGAGCCTGCGGAATATCCTTAGCCTCCTCCGGCGGCAGCTCGTACAGGTCCTTATCGACCGGAGCGTGCGGCTCAATGCGGTTCTTCACGCCGTCCAGGCCAGCCAGCATCATCGCGGCGAAGCCGAAGTACGGGTTACCACTCGGGTCCGGAGCGCGGAACTCGATGCGCTTCGCCTTCGCGTTGGAGCCCGTGATCGGGATGCGGACTGCAGCGGAACGGTTACGCTGCGAGTACACCAGGTTAATCGGAGCCTCGAAGCCCGGAACCAGACGGTGGTAAGAGTTCAGCGTCGGGTTCGTGAAGGCCAGCACAGCGCCAGCGTGCTTCAGGATGCCGCCGATGTAGTAGCGGGCAATGTCGGACAGGCCGGCGTAACCGGACTCGTCGTAGAACAGCGGCTCGCCGTCCTTCCACAGGGACTGGTGAGCGTGCATACCCGAACCATTGTCGCCAGCCAGCGGCTTCGGCATGAAGGTCGCGGACTTGCCGGCCTGCCAAGCAGTGTTCTTGATGATGTACTTGAAGGACTGCAGGTCATCCGCAGCGTGCAGCAGGGTGTTGAACTCGTAGTTGATCTCCTGCTGGCCGCCGGTGCCGACCTCGTGGTGCGCGCGCTCCAGCTTGAAGCCAGCGTTTGCCAGGTTGCGGGACATATCGTCGCGCAGGTCCTGGTAGTGATCGTACGGTGCGACGGGGAAGTAGCCGCCCTTCATGCGGGTCTTGTAGCCCAGGTTCGGGGTGCCGTCCGGGTTGACCTCCGCACCGCGGTTCCACCAACCCTCAACGGAGTCCAGCTCGTAGAACGCACGGTTCGTGTCCGTCTCGAAGCGAGCGGAGTCGAACAGGTAGAACTCTGCCTCAGCACCGAAGAAGCAGGTATCCGCAATGCCCGTGGAGGACAGGTACTGCTCCGCCTTGCGGGCAACGTTACGCGGGTCGCGGGAGAACGGCTCGCGGGTAAAAGGATCGTGGACGAAGAACTTCACGTTCAGCGTCTTAGCCTTGCGGAACGGATCGATCCGGGCAGTCTGCAGATCTGGCAGCAGGTTCATGTCCGACTCTTCAATGGTCGTGAACCCACGGACGGACGAACCGTCGAAGGCCAAGCCCTCCTCAATCGCATCCTCGTCGAATTCCGAAGCAGGGATGGTGAAGTGCTGCTCGATACCGGGCACATCGGTGAAGCGAACGTCCACGAACTCGACGTCGTTGTCCTTGATGTACTTGACGACTTCTTCTGCACTCTTGAATGACACTGTAATTTCTTCCGTTCCTTGCAGTGGGAATCTCAAACTGTTGCGACAACATATAAAAGCAACACCATTGATCCTACGCATACTGGGCGAAGGTTCAGGCAAAAATATACAAAATTGTGCCACCAACTTGGGGGAAGCTAGGCTCTAAACCATCATGAGTGAATCGCGTAGCTGGCTTGAAGGCCCCCTAGTACCAGGCGAAAACGAAGATCTCGCCGAACTCAGCCCGTACCCCGGCGCACGCCTGGGGCTGCCCAAGGAAGGCCCGGGCTCGCTATCCCCGCTGTTCCCCCGACTCGGCGCCCTACTGATCGACTGGTTGGCCTGCTACGGCCTGGCCTGGTTCGTCGTCTCTATGACGAGTGCGCTGGGTGATTCCGCCACCGCCGCGATGATCTTCTTCGTTGTGTGGCGCGTGCTCACCGTCTGGCTGTTCGCTCAGTCGCCGGGGCACGCCATCGTGGGGCTCGGCGTGGCACGCATCGACCAGCCGGATGAGCGCGTGGGCCTGTGGCGGTCTGTAGTGCGCACACTGCTGACGGTCTTCCTGTTCCCCCCGATCATCCAGGACACTGACGGCCGCGGTATGCACGACCGCGCCACCGGCACGGCCGTTATTCGCACGCGCTAGGCGGTACTTGGCCCGCACCAGGCGCTTGTTTCTAGAACTACTTCTTTCCGCGCTGTGCCGCGCGGCGGGCACGGCGATTCATGCCGGACATCTTGGCGCCCTTCGGCACCGGACCCTTCGGCATGTTGTTACTCGGGTTGCTTAGTCGCGAAATGGACTCGACCTTGGAATTAAGGGCGTCTACCTCATTCTTCTTAACGTTGCGCGGCAGGCGCATCAAGTGGTTCTGCAGCTTCTTTACCGGCACCTGGCCCTCGTCTTCGCCGACGACCACGTCGTAGATCGGGGTCTTGCCCACGATGCGCGCGAGCTTCTTGCGCTCCTGCGCCATCATTGGCTTGAGGCGGTGCGGTGCACCCTCGCCGACCAGCACGATGCCGGGGGTGCCTACCACGCGGTGCACTGCGTCCATGTGGGTGTTGGACGCCACACCAGGCTCCGTGATCCACTTCATGCCTACGCCATCACGCATGTTGGTCAGAGCCCATGCGGCGGCTCCGGCCTCGCCCTCAATCTGGTCGTACACGCCGGACTGCAGACGGCGGGAGAACACCCACATCGCCGCAATCACACCGATCATGATGCCGACGATCAGGTTCAGCCACCACCAGCCGAAAACTAGGCTGAGCAGCAGCAACAGCACAACGGGAATCAGGAAAGCCAACACCATGAACGGAATCAGCTTCTTATCCCGCCCCTTTTGCAGCTTAAAGGCCTGCCACAGCTGGGAGCGCGTTTGCTTGCGCTGCTCCTTCTTGGCAGCCTTGGCGGCCTTCTTGTCTTCCTTGACCCTTACGTCCTTTTTATCCTTCGCCATGGGATCAACAATAAGGCATGAATAAAGGCGGGGCGAAAGTGCCCCGCCGTGATGCTCCTGGCCACGCGCAGCCTCAGCGCCAGCGCACACTAGCCTAAGCGCCAGCGCATCGCGCAGCTAGCGACGCGACGCAGTCACCGGCGTATCTTCCGACGCACCGTAGCGCTCCAGCAGGGTAGAGGCCTCCTGCGAAGTGGTGGAATCCAGAGTCTCCTCCAGGTGCTTTAAGTTCTCCGGAATAGCCTCGCCGCGCGCCTGCTTAGCCTGGGCGTACAGGCGACCCGCGCGGTAGGAGGAACGCACCAATGGGCCGGACATAACGGCCTTGATGCCAAGCTCGTACGCAGCGTCGGAGTGCTTCATGAACTCCTCCGGCTTCACCCACCGCTCAATCGGGTGGTGCATGGAGGACGGGCGCAGATACTGCGTAATCGTCAGGATGTCGGTGCCAGCGTCGGCCAGGTCCTTAATGGCAGCGCGAACCTCCTCCTTCTTTTCACCCATGCCCAGGATCAGGTTGGACTTCGTCACCAGGCCGTAGTCGTGCGCAGCCTGGATGACCTCCAGAGAACGCTCGTACTTGAACGCCGGGCGGATGCGCTTAAAAATGCGCGGCACAGTCTCCAGGTTGTGTGCGAACACCTCGGGCTGGGAGTCGAAGACGACCTTCAGAAGCTCCGGGCGGTTGGAGAAGTCCGGCGTTAGGTTCTCCACACCCGTGTTCGGGTTGAGCTCGTGGATCTTCTTCACGACCTCGGCGTATAGCCATGCGCCCTCGTCATCCAGGTCGTCGCGAGTCACGCCGGTGATGGTGGCGTAGCGCAGACCCATCTCGCGGACATTCTCCGCCACGCGGCGCGGCTCGTCCAGGTCCAGCGGGGACGGGCGGCCGGACTTAATCTGGCAGAAATCGCAGCGGCGCGAGCACGTATCGCCTCCGATGAGGAACGTCGCCTCGCGGTCTTCCCAGCACTCGTTGATGTTCGGGCAGCCGGCCTCTTGGCACACGGTGTGTAGGCCAGCGCCCTTCACGCGATTCTTGATATCCCGATACTCCGGTCCGACCTTCGCGGTCGTGCGGATCCACCGAGGCTTCGACTCGATGGGGGTTTCGGCATTCTTCGCCTCGATGCGGAGCATCCGGCGTCCATCTGCGGTCACACTCATGCCGACTAGCCTACGCCGGGGGATACTTAAGAATCCACCTGCAAGTCGCCGTTGAGAGCGTCGACGAGGTGCCTGGCCAGCAGCGAGTGGGCGTCCGACACACTAACGTCGTGCCCCAGCTCCTCGGTGAGGGTCGTGACCCCCGCATCGGCCAGCCCACAGGGCACGATGTGGTCGTAGTATTCCATGGTGTTGTCGCAGTTCAGGGATACTCCGTGCATGGTCACGCCGCGGGTGACGCGGATGCCGATCGCGGCGATCTTACGCGCGGGCTTAAGCTCATTATTTACGACGCCCGCAGGCAGCCACACGCCCGAACGCCCCTCTACGCGGCCGGTGCCTGGGAGGCCTAGGTCTTCGCAGGTCTGGATTAGCGCCTGTTCGAGGCGGCGCACATAGTCGACTACGTCCACCGGATCGGCCAGCTGAATGATGGGGTAGGCAACGAGCTGGCCGGGTCCATGCCAGGTGATGCGGCCTCCGCGGTCGACGTCGACGACTGGGAGGCCGTTGGTGGGGCGATCGGATTCCTCGGTGCGCTTGCCGGCAGTGTATGTCGGCGGGTGCTGGAGTAGCAGGATGGTGTCTGGGATTTTGCCTTCGGCACGCTGGGCGGCGAGGTCTGCCTGGAGGTGCCAAGTGGCCTCGTAGTCAACGGTGCCGAGTTCGCGGATGTCGATGTCGGCTGCGGAGGCGGAGCTGGCTGTAGTGGGGTTGGTGGCGGAGCTGGCTGCGATGGGGCTAGTGGCGCCAGTATTTGCTTTGCGGATGCTGCCTTGCTGGAATCCCATGGTGGCGATGATACTCCAGTGGTGCTGCGGTGCTGCCGAGTGCCCGATGGTGGCGCTGATGCTGGCGCCTCCGGTGGTCAGCGCCTGCTGGAGGCCGCTAAATGTCGGAAAAGTTGCATTTTCTCAAACCGGGATCGGTTTCCACTTTTCCAAAAACGCCCTGACCTGCGCATATTCATAATTGAAAACCTTTAGCATTAACAAACTGCAACTTTTCCGACATTTAAGGGCTCTGGAGGCTGCTCGTGGGGGATTTTGCGGTAGGAGGGAGAGCTCCAGAGGTGGGTATAGAGCTAGGTCTGCTGAATGAGGTAACCCGATCTACTGCGCCGAGCTACCGTCCGGAGCCCCTGTCCCGAGCTACTGTGCCGAGCTACCGCCCGTGGCAATTCGGCACCCAACAAAACAAAATGCCGACCCCGCAGGTAACGGGGCCGGCGTTGCGCCTGGTCAGTTGGCTTAAAGCTGTAGCTGGCTGGCTGCAGCTAGAGCCTAACTTAGAGCTCCAGATCCTCGGTGAAGTCCGAGTTCTCCAGGCGGTCGCGCAGGGTGGACATGAAGCGGCCTGCGTCAGCGCCGTCGATGACCTGGTGGTCGTAGGTCATAGGCAGGAAGACCATCTGGCGAATAGCGATGGCCTCTCCGTCGGCCTCACTCAGAACAACCGGGCGCTTCACGATGGCGCCGGTGCCGATCATGGCGGCCTGCGGCGGAACCAGAATCGGAGTATCGGTCAGGGCGCCTTCAGAGCCGATGTTGGTGATGGTGAAGGTGCCGCCGGATAGATCGTTCGGCTTCAGCTTCTTGTTGCGTGCGCGGTCAGCGATGTCCACGATGGCCTTGGCCAGCTCCGGCAGGGACATGTCCTGCGCGTCGTGGATAACCGGGCTCAGCAGGCCAGCCTCCGTGTCGACGGCGATGCCCAGGTTCACGTGCTCGTGGTAGGTCATCTCCTTGGTCTTCGCGTTGTAGGAAGCGTTGACGTTCGGGTGGGAGATCAGGGCCTCGACGGCAGCCTTTGCGAAGAACGGCAGGTAGGTCAGGTTCACGCCGTGCTTGTCGGCGAAAGCCTGCTTGTTGGCCTTGCGCAGCTCGGCAACGCGAGTCATGTCCACCTCGTGGACCTGGGTCAGCTGGGCTGCAGCGTGCAGGGAATCCAGGGTGGTCTTCGCGGTGATCTCGCGGATGCGGCTGACCTTCTTGACGGTGCCACGCAGCTCCTGCTTAGCCGGGTCAACCTTGTAGGAGGATGCACGCGGGCCCGCCGGGGAAGCGGACTTCGCAGAAGAATCAGATGCAGCGGAGCCAGATGCGGAGGTGCCTTCCGCTGCGGCCAGGATGTCCTGCTTGCGGATACGGCCGCCGACGCCGGTTCCTTCAACGCTCGACAGGTCGACGCCATGCTTCTCAGCCAACTTGCGTACCAGCGGAGTGACGTACGGCAGGTTGCCCTCGGCCGGCTTGGACTGCTTCGCTGCCGGCTTGGAGGACTTTGCTTCAGACTTGGTCTCGGTCTTGGCCTCAGCCTTCTCCTCGGCCTGCTTAGCCTCGGCCTTCTTTTCTTCCTGCTTAGGCTCAGCCTTCTTTGGCTCCGGCTTGTCTTCCTTCTTCTCGTCAGCCTTGTCGGCCGTGTCTTCGTCGGCCTTGGGCTTGGCGGAGCCTGCGGCTGCGTTTTCGTCGCCGATGCGGGCGATGACTTCGCCGACGTCGATGGTGTCGTCCTCGTTGGCCAGGATTTCTACCAGGGTGCCTGCGACCGGGGAGGGGATTTCGGTGTCGACCTTGTCGGTGGAGACCTCGAGCAGTGGCTCGTCGACCTCGACCTTGTCGCCGACCTTCTTCAGCCACTGGGTGATGGTGCCCTCGGTGACGGATTCGCCGAGCTCTGGCATGGTAACGTCCTCGGCCTCGCCGGAACCGGCGGACTCGGAAGCAGAGCCAGAGTCGTCGGAGGACTCGGAAGAATCAGAGGAGTTGGCGGACTCGTCGGAGCTGGTCTCGCTGGAGTCGGAGGAATCAGCGGACTCCTCGTCGGCCTTGTCCTCGTCGGCCTTGGGCTTGGCGGAGCCAGCGGCTGCGTTTTCGTCGCCGATGCGGGCGATGACTTCGCCGACGTCGATGGTGTCGTCCTCGTTGGCCAGGATTTCTACCAGGGTGCCTGCGACCGGGGAGGGGATTTCGGTGTCGACCTTGTCGGTGGAGACCTCGAGCAGTGGCTCGTCGACCTCGACCTTGTCGCCGACCTTCTTCAGCCACTGGGTGATGGTGCCCTCGGTGACGGATTCGCCGAGCTCTGGCATGGTGACGTCCTCGGCCTCGCCGGAACCGGCGGACTCGGAAGCGGAACCAGACTCCGCACCAGACTCCTCGGAAGCGTCGGCCTCGTCACCCTCGGCCGCTTCGCTGGAGTTGTCGTCGTTGGAGCTGTCGGCGTCCGAACCAGAAGGCTCCTCGCCCTCCTCACCGATCTCGGCGATAACGGCGCCAACGTCCACAGTGTCGTCCTCGTCGGCGATGATCTTTAGCAGCACACCACTCGCAGGGGAAGGAATCTCCGTATCAACCTTGTCGGTCGATACCTCCAGCAACGGTTCGTCGACGGAGACCTTGTCTCCGACCTTCTTCAGCCACTGAGTAACGGTGCCCTCGGTTACGGACTCGCCCAGTTCGGGCATTTCGACGGAGTACGCCATGGTGTTTGAAGCTCCTCAAGCTAAACGGATATCAGCTGTGGTTATTTGGTTGAAATACTACCTAAGTCTACGCGCCTTGACTCTGCGCCGTCGCGCACCCCTCACCCCTGCCTTTTTGATGACGCCTCCTCACCGACTCCGCACACCGTTGGGGAACCGCCGGGTAGGTGAACTAGAATCGCTTAGCGTGTTTAATCTTTTCGGCCGGAACAAAAACAGCTCCACCCGACCGCCGCGTGCGCCGGGGGAGACGATCCGCCCCAAGGACCTGAATTACCTGCAGGAGTGGGCCGGTTCCCGCCGGGGTGTGGAGGGCTTCGTAGAGCCGGAAACTATCGTCAACGAGATGTCTGTGGTGCTCGTCGATAGCGAGGGTGAGTGGACGCGCCGCCGCATCGGCGGGCCGAAGGGTATCGATAAGGTAGCCCACACCGTCGGTATTCCGCTGTACTTCGCGGAGGAAACCGGATACCCGCAGCGGATGCGCGATCGTATTGAGCGGGACCGGATGATTAAGAAGCGTTTGGAGCAGCGCGAACGGCGCGCTCAGTTCGAGCGGCGCCGCGCCGAGCAGGAGGGGCAAGCAGGCGACTAGGGGGTCAGCGCCAGCTCACTGGCTCCAGCCCTTGAGGGCGGGCCAGCTCACCGGCTCTAGCCCTTGAGGGCGATGTCTTCCAGCGCCGCGATGATGGTGCGCACCGGCGAGCCGGTGGCGCGCTTGGGGGTGTAGCCGTGCGGGGCACCGTCGTTGTAGGCCGGGCCCGCGACGTCGATGTGTACCCACTGCACGCCCTCGGATACGAAGTTTTGCAGGTAGTGGCCAGCCACGGACATGCCACCCCAGCGGTTACCGGAGATGTTCTTGATGTCCGCCACGTCCGACTTCAGCGCCTCGCCCAGCTCCGTAGGCAGGGGCATAGGCCAGCCGGCATCGCCCACGCGCTGGGAAATCATCGCCACGCGGTCGCGGAAGTCCATAGAGCCCATGATGCCCGGCGTACGGTCGCCCAGCGCCACCATCTGCGCGCCGGTCAGGGTGGCGGTCTCGATCAGGTAGTCCGGTTTGTCCTCGCAGGCACGCACGATCGCATCTGCCAGCACCAGGCGGCCTTCAGCGTCGGTGTTCAGCACCTCGGTGGTGGTGCCACCGTAGTGGCGCAGCACATCGCCCGGGCGGGTGGCTTCTCCGCCGGGCATGTTCTCTGCCAGCGGGACGGTGGCGGTGACGTGCACCGGAATGTTCAGCTCAGCGGCGGCGATCACCGCCGCCACGACGGCCGCGGAGCCACCCATGTCAGAGATCATGTTCCACATCTTCGCCGGCGGCTTCAGGGAAATCCCGCCGGTATCGAACGTGATGCCCTTGCCGACCAGTGCCACACGCGGGGAATCTTCGGCAATCTTGTCCGGGTTGTAGTCCAGGCGCACCAGGCGCGGCCCGCGCGCCGAGCCCTGGCCCACGCCCAGGATGCCGCCGAAACCTTGCTCCTCCAGTGCGGCCTCGTCCAGCACCTCCACGGTCACGTCCGCGTGTTCCGCGGCTGCCGCGATGATGTTCGCGTAGCTCTCCGGGTACAGCACGTTAGATGGGGTATTAACCAGGTCGCGTGCCAGCGCCACCGCACGCACAGTAGCTAGGGCGTGCTCTAGGGTGTCCGCCGGATCCTCGGCAGTCAGCACCTCAATCGACTCGACCGCCGGGGTAGGGGCGGTGGTCTTCAGCCCGCGGTATTCGTAAGCGCCCAGAGCGTGGCCGACTAGTGCGGCCTCGGCACCCAGCAGGCCCAGGGCACTCACTACTCGCGCGCCGCGCGGCTCGCCCTCGCTCTGGTGGGGCTTCTTAATGCTTCGAGACGCCACGCCTGCGGCCACGCGAACGTCTTCCGCCGAAACCTCATCGGCCGGCCCCATACCGATTGCCAGGATCTTCTCCGGGCCGGTGGATCCAGCGCCGGCCTCGATAACACCCTCCACCGTGCCCGGCTCCTGGGTGGATTCTTGCACCTGAGCGGACAGGTTTCCGGTGGCCACAACCTCGCTGCGCGACTCGGCCGGAAGGTTAGGAACCACCGTCACCTCGCCAGCCGTTCCCGTGGCGCCGACGGAGATCAGCAGCTTCCACATTTCCAGCTGCTGTTCGGCCGTAAGGGCGTCGATAGGAGCACCAGTAAGCTCCAGACCCGCCTCGCCTTCGAAGACCGGGATGACCAGCGTATCGATCACCGAAGGTGTCTCGGTCGCGTTATCGTCAAGCGCGGAATCGGTCTGCACCAAAGACACCTGCGGGATGTAGCCGCGGGAGGGCAGGCCGGCGATGGGCGCGGAAGAGTTGGTGGCGGTCATAGTGGGATCGACTGCTCCTTATTAATAACTACTAATCGGGCGAAGCCTTCAAAATCTGAATTCGCTGGTTTAACTCTACCCAGAAACGCGGGTGCGACGACTGAAGGGCGACAAACCCCCTGCAATTGTTAAGCCCCTCACACTGACGGGGAATCGGCAGAGTACTCTGGGACTCATGACTACACCGAAGGAAAACCCCCAGACGAACACTCCGGCACAGCGCAGCGGCTCCCAGGTGGAGTTCACCGTGACCCGCAACCAGAACCCGGCGACGGAGGAGCAGATCGCCGAGATCCTGAGCGCCCCGGGCTTCGGCAAGTACTTCACCGACCACATGGTCGCCATCGACTGGAACGCCGACGAGGGGTGGCACAATGCCCGCGTGGAGCCCTACCAGCAGATCCAGATGGATCCGGCCTCTAGCGTGTTTCACTACGGCCAGGCCATCTTCGAGGGGCTGAAGGCCTACCGTGGCGAAGGTGGCAAGATCGTCACCTTCCGCCCGGAGCAGAACGCTCGCCGCTTCCAGAACTCCGCGGCTCGCATCGCCATGCCGGAGCTGCCGGAAGAGCTGTTCCTGGAATCCTTGCGCCAGATCGTGGACATCGACCAGCGCTGGGTGCCACAGGGAGGCGGCGAGGAGTCGCTGTACCTGCGCCCCTTTATGATCTCCCGCGAGGTGGGTCTGGGCGTGCACCCGGCCAGCAGCTACACCTACTTCGTTATCGCCTCTCCGGCGGGCGCTTACTTCTCCGGAGGCATTAACCCGGTGAGCGTATGGCTTTCCACCGACTACACCCGAGCGGCTCCCGGCGGCACCGGCGCGGCGAAGTTCGCCGGCAACTACGCGGCCTCTCTGGCGGCCCAGGCTTCCGCCGAGAAGGAGGACTGCGACCAGGTGGTATGGCTGGACGCAGCTGAGCACAAGTACATCGAGGAAATGGGTGGCATGAACTTGGCGTTCGTCTTCGGCAGTGCCGACGACGTCACGCTGGTTACCCCCGAGCTGTCCGGTTCGCTACTGCCGGGCGTTACGCGCCTTTCCCTACTGGAACTGGCGCAGGACCTGGGCTACAAGGTAGAGGAGCGCCGCATCTCCACCGACGAGTGGAAGGAGGCCGCGAAGTCCGGCGCCATGACCGAAGCGTTCGCCTGCGGCACCGCCGCGGTCGTCACCCCGGTAGGCACCGTCAAGGACGAGTCCGGCGAGTTCCAGGTAAACGGCGGCCAGACCGGTCCGGTGACCATGCGCCTGCGCGAGCAGCTGACGGGTATCCAGAACGGCCGTATCGCCGACGAGCACGGCTGGCTTTACACGCTGGTGGAGCAGGCCGCCACCGCGTAGCGAACCATCGGCAGCGCCAGTACGGCGCCGAGCCCCTGGCCGGCGCCCAGGCGCACATCCAATAGCGGCTCCAACCCGAGCGCGTTGAGTGCGGGGAGGGCAGCGGGCTCCGTACCCGCCGAGGCCGCCAGCCACCACGCGGCCGCACCTGGCGCCAGCATCTGCGCGCATAGCGCCGCCGCGATGGCTCCCACGCCGTCGAAGATCACCGGCGTGCGGCGCACGGCCGACTGCGCCAGAATTCCCGCCATCACCACGAGGTCCGCCGAGCCGATCTGCTGCAGCACACGCTCGGCGACCGCCTTATCGTCCCGCGCTCGGAACATCGCGTCGCGGATCACCGCGACCTTTGTCTTCCACGCCTCGTCATCGATGCCGGATCCCCGGCCAATGATCTTCACCGGCTCCACACTGCACACGCTGCCGATGACGGCGGCCGCCACCGTGGTCAGCCCGCGACCCAGATCGCCCAGCAACAGCACCGACGTGCCCTTGTCCGCCTCCTGGTCGGCAAACCGCATGCCGCGTGCCAGGTGCTTTTCGTAGTCTTCAGGGCTCAACGCGTCGGCGGTGTCGATGGGGCCGGAGGGCTTACCCAGCGTGGCGTCGATAATAGAAAGAGATACCCGTGCCGCCCGGCAGGCATCTACAACCGGGGCTGTCGCATCGGCCAGAGCCTGGAGTACCTGCGCGTTGAAGTCGGTCGGCAGGGCAGAGATCTCCGGGTGCGCCTCGGCAACCCCGTGCTCGCCCGTGACCAGGATCAGTCCCGCCGCATCCAGCGGGGTAGCGGGGGCGGAACCCTGGCAGGAGGCAATCCAGGTGGCGACGTCTTCCAGTCTTCCCAGCGAACCGGCCGGAATGCCCGCGCTCGTCGGCGCAGTGGTGCGGAGCTGTTCGGCGCGACTACGCGTGGCCTCGTCCGGCGGGACGATGGACGGGAAGGTCGGGGTGCTGGTCGAAGAAGCCATGAGTTTTAGTCTAGATGCTGTTTAGACGCTGTCGCCGATCTGCTTCTGCGGAGCAGGGGTGCGCAGGCGGCGGATCATCGTTGCGCGTGTGAAGGCATAGATGCCCAGGCTGAACTTGCCGTGCGGGTTGTTCGGGTAGCGCTCATTGACCTCGCGGTTTACACGGCGGCCGAGCCACAGGCCCTCGGCAATCATGATCAGGAACACGAACATCATCACGATGGAGGCCATGTTGGCCACGGCCGGATTGGACATGCCGAAGATCATAATGACGATCACCAGGAAGGCCAGCGGCAGGAAGAAGTTCATCATGTAGCGGTGGGAATCTACCCAATTGCGGACGAAACGCTTTTCCTCGCCCTTGTCGCGATCCATGAGGTAGTTCTCGTCGCCGGCCATCATGCGCTCGTTAGCGCGGCGGCGCTCGCGGTTCGCCTCGTCCTTCTTGCGCTGCTTCATGGCCTTGTACTCTTCCTTGGACATGGAGGCCTTGAGCTCCTTGCGCTGCTTCCGCGCTTCGCCCGGAGTACTGGGGGCAGTGTAGGCGCTGCGGCGCACGCCGTGCTTGCGCTCCTGCTCGTTGCGCTTCGGGGTGGCCTTCCCCTTTTTCGGCGTGTAGGCCTTGGAAGTCTTTTCTTGCGCCTTATCCTCGGCGACGTCTTCTGCGGCCACTGTTGGGGCCTCTGCTGCGGCCTTCTTATCGACGCCCGCGTTTGCGTCGCTGTTCACATCAGCGGTCGCAGTGGCCTTTTCCTGCTTTGTCCATGGCATTTTCACATGTAACAGGCTAGAGCAGACGCACAAAGGAACAAAACCTGAAACTCGGAAAATAAAGGCGGGAATAAGGCGGGCAGCCGGTGGCGTTGTGAAACAATGAAGCGTAGCTTGTTGAATAACAACTTTTATTCGGTCGTTAGATGAGGAGGACCAATATGACTGCTCCGGAGAAGGTCACCGGTGTGGAGCTGACCGAGGCCGCTCAGCAGAAGGCCAGCGCACTGCTGGCACAGGAGGGCCGCGACGATCTTTCCCTGCGTATCGCAGTGCAGCCGGGCGGTTGCGCCGGCCTGCGCTACCAGCTGTTCTTCGATGATCGTTCCCTGGACGGCGATTTGGTTGACGAGTACGACGGCGTGAACCTGGTAGTCGACCGCATGTCTTCCCCGTACCTGATGGGTGCGAAGATCGACTTTGCGGACACCATCGAATCCCAGGGCTTCACCATCGACAACCCGAATGCCACCGGCTCCTGCGCCTGCGGCGATTCCTTTAGCTAAGCGGTTTAGCCCTTTTAATAAAGGACGCCCCCGAGGGATCCCTTTCCTCGGGGGCGTTTTTGGGTCTTTACAGGTTGATCGGGTACTGGCGTTGGTCGATCTGCGGGTCGATGCGATCTTCAACAAAGATGCCGTGCCAGATCATGAACGCGATGACGGTCCACAGTCGGCGGGAGTGGTCCGGGCCGGAGCCGGTGTTCATCGCCACGCGGTGCTCGTCCAGCATCTTTAGCACCTCTGCTTTGTTGAAGAGGTGGTCAGTCTGGGAGGCCTCGATGTTTTCCTTCGCCCAGCCGTAGAGCTCGTCGCCCGCCAGCCAGTGGCGCATCGGCACCGGGAAGCCCAGCTTCTTGCGGTGCAGAACGTGCGGGGGAACGATGCGCTCCAGCGCCTTACGCAGCGCGTACTTGGTGGTGCCGTGGGAGATCTTCAGTTCGTGGGGGAGGGTCTCCGCCACGTCGAACACGACCTTATCCAGGAACGGCACTCGCAGCTCCAGAGAGTTAGCCATGTTGATCTTGTCGGCCTTCACCAGAATGTCGCCGCGCATCCAGGTGAAAAGATCCAGGTGCTGCATTCGGGCGACCGGGTCCATATCCTGCGACTTCGCGTAGATCGGCGCGGTGACCTCGCGGTGATCCCACTCGGGGCGGATCTCGCGGAGAACTCGTTCCAGCTGCTGGTAATTAAAGGAGCGCGCGTTGCCGTAGTAGCGATCCTCCATCGGCATGGTGCCACGCTGCAGCAGAGATTTGCCACGCATGCCCTCGGGTAGCGCGTTGCCCACGCTGGCCAGCACGCGCTTCAGCGGAGAGGGGATCTTGTCGAAAGGCGCCAGGCTCAGCGGCTCCTTATAAATGGTGTAGCCACCGAAGAGCTCGTCGGCCCCCTCGCCGGAGAGCACAACCTTGACGTGCTTGCGAGCTTCCGCCGCCACGAAATACAGCGGAACCAGCGAGGGGTCGGCTACCGGATCGTCCAGGTACCAGATGATCTTCGGGATCGCTTCCGCGTACTCTTCCGGGCTGACGACCTTCACGATGTGCTCGGCGCCGATAGCCGCGGCGGATTCCGCGGCCACATCGACTTCGGAGTAGCCTTCGCGCTCGAAGCCCGTGGTGAAGGTCAGTAGGTCGGGGTTGTGACGCTTGGCCAGCGTGGCGATGGCGGTGGAATCAATACCGCCGGAAAGGAAGGAGCCGACGGTCACATCCGCGCGCATGTGCTTGGCTACGGAATCCTCCAGGGCCTCCGCAATGCGCTGGAAGACGGCCTCTTCGTCGCCGGCAGCAACCTTCTTCACGGGGAAGCGGGGCTCGAACCAGCGAGTTTCCTCGATTTGGCCACCGGGTGTCACGAAGCCATAGCTGCCGGATTCCAGGCGGCGAATGTGCTTGTGCAGGCTCTCTGGCTCCGGCACGTACTGCAGGTCTGTGTAGTGGGCGATAGCTCGGACGTCCAGGTCTAGGTTCAGCCCCAGCTGCTCGGCCATAGCCAGGATGCACTTCTTCTCCGAGGCGAAAACGGTGCCCGCTTCGGTGGTGGCGACATACATCGGCTTAATGCCGAACTGGTCGCGAGCCAGGAAAAGCTTCTTTTCCTTCGAGTCCCACACGGCGAAGCCAAACATGCCGCGGAGGTGGTTTACCACGTCGGCACCCCAGTGGTGGAAGCCCACCACGATGGTCTCGCCGTCACCCTCAGTATTAAAGGTATAGCCCGCCTGGGAGAGCTCCTTGCGGAGTTCCACATAGTTGTAGATCTCGCCGTTGAAGGTCAGTGTGTAGCGGTCGGGTTCGCCTTCCGGCCCCCACTGCAGTGGCTGATGCGAGTGCTCCAGGTCGATGATGGATAGGCGGTTGAAGCCGAAGACGACATCTTGGTCGTGCCACGTGCCGCTATCGTCCGGGCCGCGGTGGTGCATGCAGGGGAGGGCGCCCTCTACTGCATTAACGAAGTTTTCTGCGGCGCCGTTCGCCGCAATGATTCCTAGCAATCCACACATGCGTTCAAACTTTACGCGGGTGGGGTGGAGGTGGGCTAGTTGCCACGGCGGGGAAGAGGCGGTTTACCTTGTGGCGCCGCAATCATTACCCTGTGGCACCGCGACCACGCCACGAAGGGGGTGATTTGCATTACACATTTGCGATTCTGTGAGTCTCCGCAGCATGCAGTGCACTATTTGCTAGCTCCGCGTAGCCTTGAAGCCATGGCAAAAAACTTCGCATCTCAATTGGTAAAGACCCTAGAAAAGCAGGGCGTTAAGCGAATCTTCGGATTGGTGGGCGATAGCCTCAACCCAATCGTCGACGAGGTTCGACAGTCGTCCATCGAATGGATCCACGTGCGCAACGAGGAATCGGCAGCCTTCGCCGCCGAGGCAGAATCCCTCGTTACCGGCGAACTTTCCGTGTGTGCCGCCTCGTGTGGTCCGGGCAATACCCACCTAATCCAGGGTCTCTACGATGCTCACCGCAACGGTGCGAAGGTGCTGGCTATCGCCTCCCACATTCCTAGCGTGCAGATCGGCACCCAGTTCTTCCAGGAGACCCACCCGGAGCAGATCTTCCAGGAGTGCTCCGCCTACTGCGAGATGATTAACTCGTCCGCACAGGGCCCGAAGGTGCTGCACAACGCCATCCAGTCCACCCTCGCCGGCAACGGAGTGAGCGTGCTGGTTATCCCTGGCGACGTCTCTTCCCAGGAGATCCAGGAGGAGGGCTTTATCGACTCGGTCTACGCCAAGGGTCGCCCCGTTATGTACCCGGATGCCGAAGAAGCAGCCCGCCTGGCCAAGGCCATTAACGATGCCAAGACCGTAACGCTGTTCTGCGGTGAGGGCGTCAAGAACGCTCGCGAACAGGTGCTCGCGCTGGCAGAAAAGATCAAGTCCCCGGTGGGGCACGCCTTCGGCGGAAAGATGCACATCCAGTACGACAACCCGTTCGATGTGGGCATGTCCGGCCTGCTGGGTTACGGTGCAGCACGCGAAGCTATGTACGACGCTGACCTGTTGATCCTGCTGGGCACCGACTTCCCGTACAACGATTTCCTGCCGACCGGCAACGTGGCGCAGGTGGACATCGACGGCTCCCACATTGGCCGCCGCACCACTATCAACTACCCAGTTGTCGGCGACGTCGGAGCCGTGATCGACACGATCTTGCCGCACGTTGAGGAAAAGACCGACCGCAGCTTCCTGGATAAGCAGCTGCGCAACCACGCGCGTGCACTGAACCACGTGGTGGACGCGTACACCAAGAAGGCCGGCAAGTCGAAGCCCATCCACCCGGAGTACGTAGCCGACACGATTGACCGCCTGGCTGCCGAGGATGCGGTGTTCACCGTCGACACCGGCATGTGCAACGTCTGGGGTGCTCGCTACATCACCCCGAACGGCAAGCGCGAGGAGATCGGTTCCTTCCGTCACGGCACCATGGCCAACGCTCTGCCGCAGGCGCTGGGCGCACAGGCTGCGGATCGCAACCGCCAGGTGATCTCCTTCTCCGGCGACGGTGGTCTGGGCATGCTGATGGGTGAGCTGCTCACCGCCAAGCTGCACGATCTACCCGTAAACATCGTGGTATTCAATAACTCTTCGCTGGGCATGGTGAAGCTAGAGATGATGGTCGCCGGTCTGCCGGAGCACGAGACCGACCATGAGCACGTGAACTTCTCTAAGATCGCCGAGGCCATTGGTATCAAGGCGATCCGCATTGAAGACCCGGAGGATGTCGAGAGCGGCATCAAGGAAGCCCTGGCCTACGACGGTCCGGTGCTGGTCGACGTGGTCACTGACCCGAACGCTCTGAGCCTGCCGCCGAACATCACCTGGGAGATGATGATGGGCTTCTCCCGCTCTGCCACCCGTACCGTCTTTGAGGGCGGCGTGGGTCGCATGGTGGATTTGGCTCGCGCCAACCTGCGCAACATTGGCGGAGCCGGAGTGATTGAGATTAACAAGCTCTAAACAGGGGGAGTGGGCGCCCTCAGGGTGCCGCATAAACCCAACCCCAGGCGGGAGTCACGCAGTACGCGGGCTCCCGCCTAACCCGTGTGGGGGCAATGTGGGTAGCTGCCAACCCCGAAAAGGGAAATTCACGTTCCGTGATGGTGGCAATGTCCTGTCAATGGTCTAAGGTTCTTTAAGTGAAGTGGTTGTAGGTCTATCTATCGCGCGCGCACTGCAGGTGCGCGACAGAGCCCGGATCTACAACGCAAGTGACGTGTGAATGAGGAAGGCAAACTCGCGTGGAACAGCGAAATAAGCACGGTTTGACTCGCCGTATTGGCCTCGCCGGTGTACTGGGTCTAGCTGGCCTGGTGCTGACTGGCTGTACTGTCGCCCCGCCGGAGAACAAGTTCTTCGAGCTGCTGCGCTTCGGCTGGCCGAAGGGCATTACCCCGGAGTCCAAGGAAATGGGCAACCTGTGGGTGTGGGTCTGGGTTGTCGCCTGGATCGTCGGCATCATCATGTGGGTTCTGTTGTTCGTCAACCTGGGCCGCTCGAGCGCCAAGAAGGCTGCTAAGCGCGGCGAGGACGAGTTCCCGCGCCAGACCGGTTACAACGTTCCGCTGGAGCTGGTTCTGACCACGCTGCCGGTTCTGATTATCTGTGGCCTGTTCTTCTTCAACGTTCAGGCTCAGGATCGTGCAACGGCTCTGGACAAGGACCCGAAGGTCACCGTGGACGTCACCGCATACCAGTGGAACTGGAAGTTCGGTTATAACGAGATTGCAGCCGAGCTGAACGGTGGCAAGGAGTACAAGGGCGCCGACAAGGAAGCTCAGGCTCGTGCAGAAGATTCCAAGAAGCCGGCCGAGGAGCTCGACGAGCACGGCCACCAGGTTCCGGGTCCGATCCACGGTCGCGCTAAGGATGACTACAGCTACCTGAACTTCAACAAGATCGAGACCCTGGGCACCACCCAGGAGATCCCGGTTCTGGTGGTCCCGTCCGGCACCCCGATCGAGTTCAACCTGGCATCCGCCGACGTTGTCCACTCCTTCTGGATCCCGGAGTTCCTGTTCAAGCGCGACGTTTTCCCGCACCCGGATGAGAACCGCTCCGAGCGCCGCTTCCAGGTCGAGTCCATCGATGAGGAAGGCGCATTCGTGGGCCGCTGTGCTGAGATGTGCGGTACCTACCACGCCATGATGAACTTCGAGCTACGCGTCGTCTCCCCGGAGAAGTTCGAGCAGTACATCAAGTTCCGCCAGGACAACCCGGAGGCTCCGAACTCCGAGGCTCTGAAGTCCATCGGCGAGGAGCCGTACGCAACCTCCACCCACCCGTTCGAGTCTGACCGCACCGGTACTCGTACCCCGAACGAGAACTACAAGGACCGCAACGCCGCGTAAAGCGGAGGCGCAAGGTTAAAGGAAGAGAGACAAGCAAATGACTTCTGGTGCAAAGCTTTTCTACGCAATCGGTACTTTCTTTTCTGTCGTCACGGTGTTCTACTTCATCGTCACTCATTCCGTGAACGATGCCGGTAACGTCATGGGCGTTGAGTGGGCTGGTGGCACCGGCCTGGTGATGGCTACCCTGCTGGCCTTCATGCTGGGTGGTTACCTCCACCTGACCTCCAACAAGACCGACATTGGCCCGGATGACTGGGAAGAGGCAGAGATCGAAGACGGCGCTGGCGTGCTGGGCTTCTTCTCCGCAAGCTCCATCTGGCCCTTCTGGATGACCGTCTCCATCGTCGTGATGGGCGCCGGTCTGGCATGGTGGCACCTGTGGCTGGTCGCCTTCGGTGCAGTCATGTTGATCTGGGCCAGCACGATGCTGAACCTGCAGTACGGGCTGCCGCCGGAGAAGCACTAAAACTTCACACTTCACTAACCCCCCTCCCGCCAACCGATAGAGGTTGTGCAAGGAAGGGGGGGATTTTTTTATGGACGCCCCCTACAGGCGCCCATGCCTAAAACTTGCGGCCAACGATCCGTTCCATCTGCTGCAGGGCGGCGCCGGATTCCAAAGCTTCGCGAGCGACCTGCACCTGCTCCGCCAGGGTCTCCTGGAATCCCTTATCTTCCCAGCCCTTCACCGCCGTCAGAGCTCCAGCGGCGTTGATCAAGACGGCATCCTTGATCGCCCCGGTGATCTCGCCTTTCATCAGGCGTACGGCCACGTCTGCGTTATAGGTAGCGTCGCCTCCTGCCAGGCTGCCGTCCTCATAAAAGTCGAGGCCGATAGAGCGAGGGTTAATGACTTCTTCACCGGTGCGACCGAGGGCGTCCACAGTAACAACCTCGGTAGGGGTGCACACAGAGATTTCGTCCATCCCATCCATGCCCCGCACCACGAGCACACGGCTACCTTGGTGGGCGAAGGCGCCGCCCATGATCGGCATGAACTCCTTGAACGCGCAGCCGATGAGGCCGAACCTAGGGGCTGCAGGGTTGGTCATCGGACCCAGCAGGTTGAAAATCGTGGGCGCTCCCAGCTGGCTGCGCACCGGCCCCGCAAAGCGCATGGCCGGGTGGTAAGTCTTGGCGAACATGAACGCAAAGCCCGTATTTTGCGCATCCTTGCGGATGGCCTCGGGGGAGCGTTCGATATCTAGCCCCAGAGCCTCCAGCATGTCGGCGCCCCCGCACTTGGAGCTTGCGGCGCGGTTGCCGTGCTTGACTACGGGGACGCCCGCGGCGCAGACAATAAAGGAGGCCATGGTGGAGATGTTCACGGTATGGTGGCCATCGCCACCGGTACCGACGATGTCCACGCAGTTCGGCACGTCGGAGAAATCAACCGGAGTGGCGAAGCTGCGCATGGTGTCTGCTGCAGCGGCGAGCTCGGCGGCGGTGATTCCACGAACGCGAATGCCGAAGGCGAAGGCAGCGATCTGCGCGTCGGTTGCGTTTCCCTCCATGATCTCGTTCATGGCCCAGCTGACCTGCGATTCGCTAAGCTCCTGCCCGTGGCCCAGGCGCCCCAGCACGCCTGGCCAGGTGAAGTAGCTCGGGGGAAGCTGCTCGGGGGATAGGCCGCTAGATTCTGCGGGGCGTGGGGTAGTGGGGGACATGGTTGCTTAGACGCACCTCTCTGGCTGGAAAAATATGAGCCCAACTGGCCCTGATGGGCCATGCTAGGCCATGGTGGGCCATGCTGGGCTTCTGCTAACTGTACTAATCAGTCTATTAGGCGGGTGCGGATGTGGGGTGTTTTTGTAGTGACGCCCCCTCGAGGAAGTTTCCAGCAGTTTCCACGGGGGTACCCGGTGCCGCTGTGTGGCAGCCCCCATCGTGGGGTGGCTGGTGTGTCAGCTCTTGACGGAAGTAGGGATTGACCTGTCGTTATGTGACTCGTCGGATAGAGGTGTGGAAAAGTTCCCGCTAACCCCTAACGGGGTGGGCTTTCAGCTTTATCCAAGGTTTCACCTGCGATTTTACAGATTGCTTCCAGAAAACTGGCCGAGTGAATCGACTAACGGGGTTTAAACGGCCATACTGTTATGCGTGACGAGCGCAGTTGAAAACCCAGGTATGGCAGCACCACAACGTGTTGCGACACTGAACCGACCGAACATGGTCAGTGTCGGCACGATTGTGTTCCTGTCTCAGGAATTGATGTTTTTCGCTGGCCTGTTCGCGATGTACTTCGTGTCCAAGGCCAACTCTGGCGGCAATTGGCCGTCCGAGCCCACCGAGCTGAACGTGCCGTTCGCGGCAGCGATCACGGTTATCCTGATCAGTTCTTCGTTCACCGCTCAGTGGGGCGTCTTTGCGGCGGAAAGGGGTGACGTCTTCGCGCTACGCAAGTGGTATGCACTGTCCGCGCTGCTGGGAACCATCTTCCTTATCGGCCAGGGCTACGAGTACTTCCACCTGGTGCAGCACGGAACCACGATTCCCGGATCCGTCTACGGATCGGTCTTCTTCATCACCACAGGCTTCCACGGCGCGCACGTTCTCGCCGGTGTTGTCGCCTTTATCGTGGTGCTGTTGAGGACCGCGAAGTCGAAGTTCACCCCGGCACAGGCCACCGCCGCCGTCGTTGTGTCCTACTACTGGCACTTCGTCGACGTCGTGTGGATTGGCCTGTGGATCACCATTTACTTCATTCAGTAGGCCGGCCAGGTCGGTTCTTCTTTTAGGAAGAGAGTCGGCCTACAGCCCATCGCAATTCCATTGACTAACAAATAAGGGAACAAGATGGATATCAACTCCACCAACGCAACCACGGGGCAGGCCCCCAGTGGTTCGAAGGGCAGTGCCGTAAAGGCACGCCGCCGCCGGAAGGTCCGCAAGGCCTTCGCCGGCGCGTTGGCTTTGCTGTTCGCGCTTACGGGCGCGGGCTTCCTCGCCAACGCATTGACCCCGGATGCACAGAACGCCGTTGCAGAACAGAGCACGGAGGATCTGGCTAAGCAGGGTAAGGAAATCTACGAGGTTGCTTGTATCACCTGCCACGGTGGCAACCTGCAGGGCGTGAAGGATCGCGGTCCTTCCCTGATTGGTGTCGGTGAGGGCGCTGTGTACTTCCAGGTGCACTCCGGCCGCATGCCGATGCTGCGCAACGAGGCGCAGGCAGCCCGCAAGGCTCCGCGTTACTCCGAGCAGCAGGCACTGGCACTGGCTGCATACGTGAACGCTAACGGTGGCGGCCCGGGCATTGTCCGCGACGCCAACGGTGAGATCGCCATGGAGTCGCTGCGCGGCTCCAATAACAAGAACGGCGAGATTGATCCGGCTGACGTTGCCCGCGGTTCCGATCTGTTCCGCCTGAACTGTGCATCCTGCCACAACTTCACCGGTAAGGGTGGCGCACTGTCCAGTGGTAAGTACGCCCCGCCGCTGGCTCCGGCCAACGAGCAGGAGATTTACCAGGCCATGCTGACCGGCCCGCAGAACATGCCGAAGTTCTCCGATCGCCAGCTGACTGCTGACGAGAAAAAGGACATCATTGCCTACATCAAGTCCGCCAAGGAGACCCCGAACCAAGGTGGCTTCGGTCTGGGCGGTATCGGCCCGGTAACTGAGGGCATGGTCATGTGGTTTATCGGCATCGTGGTTCTCGTTGCCTTCGCTATGTGGATTGGATCGCGGTCATGAGTGAGAACACCAAGAAGTACAGCAACGAAGAGCTGTCGAAGATGAACAACGACGAGCTGGCCCGCCTGGGTACCGAGCTCGACGGCGTGACGGTTGCCTACCGCAAGGAGCGCCACCCGATTGCCAACGACCCCGCTGAGAAGCGTGCAAGCCGCAAGGTCACCATCATGCTGGCCCTGTCGGTACTGTTCGCCATTGCTTTCATTGGCATCTACCTGTTCTGGCCGTGGGAGTACAAGCACCTGGCAGAAGACGGTGTGTGGCTGTACACCATCTACACCCCGCTGCTGGGTATTACCTCCGGCCTGAGCATCATCCTGCTTGGCGCGGCTATTGTTTCCTACACCAAGAACTTCGTTCCGGAAGAGATCTCGGTGCAGACCCGCCACGACGGCCCGTCTGAGGAAGTCGATCGTCGTACCTTGGTCGCTCTTCTGAACGACTCCTGGAAGACTTCCACCCTGGGTCGCCGTCCGGTTATCGCCGGCCTGGCCGGTACCGGTGCGGTGCTGGCTGGTCTGACGATCGCTCTGCCGCTGGGCGGCATTGTGAAGAACCCCTGGAAGGCCAAGGCAATGGGCATCCAGGGTGACGGCACCCTGTGGACCACCGGCTGGACTTTGGTGGAGCAGGGCGAAAAGGTTTACCTGGGCCGCGATACTGGCGCTATTGCCGAAGAGCACAACGGCCACTACAGCACCCAGGGTGTTTCCCGCCTGATCCGCATGCGTCCGGAGGATCTGGACGCAGCGTCGATGGAGACCGTGTTCCCGCTGACCGAGGAGATGGTCAACGACGGCGACAAGTTCGACAAGAACCGCGACGTCTACGAGGAGCACATGCACTCCATCCACGGTCCGCGTAACGCCGTGATGTTGATTCGCCTGCGCCAGGCAGACGCCGCAAAGGCGATCTTGCGCGAAGGCCAGGAGGACTTCCATTACGGCGACTACTTCGCCTACTCCAAGATCTGTACTCACATCGGTTGCCCTACGTCCCTGTATGAGCAGCAAACTAACCGCATCCTCTGCCCGTGCCACCAGTCGCAGTTCGATGCACTGCAGCACGGTAAGCCGCTTTTCGGACCGGCAGCCCGCGCACTGCCCGAGCTGTCGATCTCGGTTGACGAAGAGGGATACATGTACGCCGACCGCAACTTCATCGAGCCTGTCGGCCCGGCATTCTGGGAGCGTCGTTCATGACCACTAAACAACAGAGCCGCGCTGCTAAAGCGGCCAACAACATCGACGAGCGGTACACAGCCTCCGGCCTGATCCGCCCGCAAATCAACAAGGTATTCCCGACTCACTGGTCGTTCATGCTCGGTGAGATCGCGCTGTACTCCTTCATCATCCTGATTCTGTCCGGTGTGTACCTGACGCTGTTCTTCGATCCCTCCATGTCGAAGGTGATCTACGACGGCGCCTACGCACCGCTCAACGGCGTGGAAATGTCCGCCGCCTACCAGACCGCCCTGAACCTCTCCTTCGAGGTTCGCGGTGGCCTGTTCATCCGCCAGGTTCACCACTGGGCCGCCCTGCTGTTCGCGGTGTCCATCATGGTTCACATGTTGCGCATCTTCTTTACCGGTGCGTTCCGCAAGCCGCGCGAGGCCAACTGGGTTATCGGTTGCGTTCTGCTGCTGCTGTCCGTGGCCGAGGGCTTCATGGGCTACTCTCTGCCGGACGACCTGTTGTCCGGCGTGGGTCTGCGCATTATGTCCGCCATCATGGTGGGCCTGCCGATCATCGGCACCTGGTTGCACTGGATCATGTTCGCTGGCGACTTCCCGGGTGAGATCATCATTCCTCGCCTGTACATCGCTCACGTACTGCTGATCCCGGGCATCCTGCTGGCTTTGATCGCCGCTCACCTGGCACTGGTTTGGTACCAGAAGCACACCCAGTTCCCTGGACCGGGTCGTACCGAGAACAACGTTGTCGGCGTGCGTATTCTGCCGGTCTTCGGCCTGAAGGCTGCGTCCTTCGGCCTGATTACCTTCGGCGTTGTCGCGCTGATGGCCGGTCTGTTCCAGATCAACGCCATCTGGAACCTTGGTCCGTACAACCCGTCTCAGGTCTCCGCTGGTTCCCAGCCGGATATCTACATGCTGTGGACTGATGGTGCAGCACGTGTTATGCCTGCATGGGAGCTTTACCTGGGCAACTACACTATCCCGGCCGTGTTCTGGGTAGCGCTGCTGCTGGGTATCCTGGTAGTGCTGCTGTTCACCTACCCGTGGATCGAGCAGAAGATGACGGGTGACGACGCCCACCACAACCTGCTTCAGCGCCCGCGCGATGTGCCGGTTCGCACTGCCCTGGGTGTCATGGCACTGGTCTTCTACGTGCTGCTGACCATCTCCGGTGGTAACGACCTGCTGGCTCTGCACTTCACCATCTCGCTGAACCTGATGACGTGGCTGGGCCGTATCGGCCTGGTGCTGCTGCCGCCGATCGCATACTTCATCACGTACCACCTGTGCGTCTCTCTGCAGCGCTCTGACCGTGAGGTTCTGGAGCACGGCATCGAGACCGGTACCATTCGCCAGCTGCCTTCCGGTGGCTTCATCGAGGTTCACCAGCCGCTGGGTCCGGTCGACGAGCACGGCCACCCAATCCCGCTGGAGTACCAGGGTGCCTACGTTCCGAAGACCATGAATGAGCTCGGCGCTGCCGGCCACCCGGGTCGCGGTGGCTTCTTCTCCCCGGACTCCCCGGAGATCGCAGAGAAGGCGGAGCGCATCGAGCACGCCAACCACGCAGAGCAGAAGGAAATGTTCGAGCGTCTGAACGAGGAGAACCGTCGACGCCACGAGGAGCTCGGCAAGTAACCTCCACTCGAGCTAACTCAACTGCTCTCACTTAAGGCTCGAGAAAATCCCGTCCACCACACGGTGGGCGGGATTTTGCTGTCGATGCGCACGCTCACGCCTCGCAAACCCAGCCACGCAAACTCGGCGTCGCCAACCCAGCGCCGATAAGCCGCGCGATGGCGGGGCCAACTGCTACTGAGCTGTCAGGGCTCGGAGAACGTCGTAGGTCGCCAGAGCGTCGCTCATCGCGCGATGGAGGGGGCGGTGGGGGACCTGGAGGTATCGTGCGACGTTACCCAGCCGATAGCGGCCGACCGCCTCTCGAGGAATCAGCGCGCGCGAAGCTTCCGCAGTACACACCAGGCGGGGAGTGTAAGGACCGACGTCCGTCATGTCCTCAGCACTGGCCAACTGGGTTCGGAGGATCTCGTGGGTCAAAAAGGAGAAGTCAAAGCTAACGTTATGACCCACCAGACGTGGACTAGCGCGCTGGGAACGTACAGGAACTGGGTGCAAGAACTCCAACAGATCGGGCAGGATGTCCGAAAAGGTGGGTTTATCTGCCAACAGGCCGTCTGAGATGCCCGTGAGGTCCGTAATCTCCTCCGGAACTGCCCTCTGTGGATTAAGCAGAGAAGTAAAGCGCTCCCTCACTACGCCGTCAGAGATTCGCAGTGCAGCTATCTCGATGATGCGCTCCTCCTGCGGACGCAGGCCAGTGGTCTCGATATCGATGACTATGCAGTCTTCTAGCGCTCGCTGTAGGTCTACACGCAGCAGGTATTGCTGCTGTCTCTGTTCTTCTGATGGAGGGGTAGCTGGGGTAGTGGACACAGGAGAAATTCTAGTCGGCAGCTCCAACAGGGGGACTGGGTTGGGTGGTTACGGAGGCGAGTGAGGCATCGAAAACACGCCTTGCACCCACTTTGTGACGAGGATCACAAAAATATGTTTCTTTGATTTTCCTGAGTATATAGCGGGCAAGTTATCTCACCGGGCGCGATCCAAAATCCCTGGTCGAGCGAAGATAAAGCTTTGATAACTTTCATGGACGGCTTTAGAGTTTCAAAAATCTCGGTTTCATAACATTGGCACGTCCGGGCGTTTTAGGTGCGAAATTTGGCTAAGAACTGGACACGACTTGTGCTCATTTCGTAATCTTTTCGAGACCTTACAGGTGAGCGAGAAAGAGCTCACCAGACCGCGGTAGTTACCGAGAGCTACCGGGTGAGGGGATATGGAAAAGCTCCGCACCCCAAACAACGGATTGAAAGGTAATTGAGGACTCATATGGGCAAGCACAGCCTGAAGAAGAACAACGCACCCCGCAACGCAGCGATGATTGCCGCTGTCGGTGTGGGCGCCGCTGTACTGAACCCCGCTGCAGTCCAGGCTGCTCCGGTTACCCACACCCCGTCCGGCTTCACTGTTGAGGTTCCGGACCACCTGCTGCCGACCATCAAGCCCTACTTCAAGCAGGCTAACCTGACTGTTGAAGAACGCGCTAAGGCTCCGGCCAAGGCAGCGGTTAAGCCGGCTGCGAAGAAGGCTAAGAAGGCATCCTCTTCTTCTGTCGGTCAGCGCATTGCGAACATCGCTAAGTCCAAGGTTGGCGCACCGTACTCTTGGGGCGCCTCTGGCCCGAACGCTTTCGACTGCTCCGGCCTGACCTCTTGGGCGCACCGCCAGGTTGGCAAGTCCATCCCGCGTACCTCCTCCGCACAGGCTTCTGCGGGCAAGAAGGTTTCCCTGAATGCTCTGCAGCCGGGCGACGTCATCTCCTACTACGGTGGCGCCTCCCACGTTGCTATCTACATCGGTGGTGGCAAGATCGTCCACGCGCTGAACTCCTCCAACCCGGTGCGTATCGACAACCTGCACATGATGCCGGTGTACAACGCGGTTCGTTTCTAAAATTATTAATTACGCCGCCTTACCGTTTCACCAGCTCGAGAGTTACATTAGGGGCTTGTGTTGCGACTGGTGATGGTGTGAGAAGTGGGACTGAAGCCTGTTCAAGGTCAGTCCCACTTTTGCTCTTTGATATGGCAAAATGTCTATCGTTATCGAATGTTGATAAACGTTGATGAGTGCCACTCGGCCGCTGCGGTAAATGTCGCGTGACCGCTGCGTGGCCCAAAATTAGTGAGAATTAAAGAAAGTCTAGTCGTGAACGTGTTGTCTTCCTCTTCCCGTGATCGCCTCGTCGGCACCCGTACCGTCGCCAAGGTCGCCACTGCGGCGCTGCTCTCCCTCGCGGTTGGATCCTCCCTCCCGCAGGCTGCAGCTGACCCGCAGGATGCACAGCAGGGCAACCCTGCGCCGCAGGATGAGGCGCGGGACGGGGAGAAGGACGTCAAGAAGGAGGAGCAGAAGCGCGCCGACGAGATCCGCCGCCTGCTGGATGCTCCGATCCCCAAGGACGTCGACGGCCTGTTGGACCACGTGGACAAGATCTCTGGCTACGCCTCCGAGACTTCCGACGAGGTCGAGCAGCTGAAGATCGACATCGATCAGGCCAAGGGCAACCTAGATAAGGCCAAGAAGGCCGCCGACGACGCGCAGAAGAAGGCCGACAAGCTCAACTCGGACGTTAAGGTCTCCCGCGAGAACGTCACCGGCGTTTCCCAGGCAATGTACCGCGGTGCGACCGTGGATCCGGTCTCGGCTTTCGTCGGTTCGCAGGGGCCGCAGGCCGCCGTCGAGCGTTCCTCCTACCTGGCCTCCATTGGTGATAGGCGCGCCGAGACCGTCACTACGCTCAGCGACCAGCTGAAAAAGGCGGCTAAGGAAAAGAACAAGGCCAGCCGATCCAAGGCCAGTGCCGATTTCCAGCTGCGTATTCTGAACGATCGTAAGAAGGATCTGGACGATCGCAACAAGCAGCTCGGTGAGCTAAAGGACAAGGTAATGAAGGCCGTCGATGGCCTCAGCCCCGAGGACCGCCAGCGCTGGATCGACCGCAATGGTCCGATTGACGTCAACGTGGAGCAGTTCCTGGGCGACCTCAAGGACAATGCGGGCTCCGACGCCCCGGTAAACGCCACCGGCGTGGTTGCCGCTGCCATGTCCAAGCTGGGCTCTCCGTACTCCTGGGGCGCCACTGGTCCGGGTGCTTTCGACTGCTCCGGCCTGATGTTCTGGTCTTACCAGCAGCAGGGCAAGTCCATCCCGCGCACGTCGTCCGCCCAGATTGCTGGTGGCCAGTCCGTGTCTATCAACGACCTGCAGCCGGGCGACATCGTCGGCTACTACCCGGGTGTGACACACGTAGGTATGTACATTGGTGACGGCAAGATCGTCCACGCCTCCGACTACGGAATCCCGGTTCAGGTAGTCCCGGTGGATTCCATGCCGATCTCGGGCGCAGCCCGCTACTAGATGCTCCCCGCCTCGAAAGCGAGGTGTGTGCGGTAGCATCCATAGCGTATGTCCAACGAAGATTATCACCGACAGCAGCGTGAACAGAGCCAGCAGGCTCCGCAGAGTCACCCGCGCGTCCTCGTCGTCACCAACGACTTTCCGCCCACGTTCGGTGGTATTCAAACGTACGTCCGCGACTACCTCTCAACGTTGGATCCAGACAGCGTGGTCGTCTTCGCCTCCACCCAACACAACGAGGACGCACGCGCTTTCGACGATAAGCAGGCATATCGGGTAATCCGCTGGCCGCGGAGCGTAATGTTGCCGACCCCCGCCACCGCGCGGAAGATGCAGCAGCTGATCCGTGAGCACGACATTCACACCGTCTGGTTCGGCGCCGCCGCACCGCTGGCGTTGATGGCCACGGCAGCCCGCGCCGCTGGAGCCCGGCGCGTGGTCGCCTCTACCCACGGCCACGAGGTCGGCTGGTCCATGTTCCCCGGTTCCCGCCAGGTGCTCGGGAAGATCGGCCGATCGGTAGACTGCCTGACCTACGTCTCGCACTATGCCCGCAACCGCATGGCTGCCGCCTTCGGCCCGACCGTGGCCTGGGAGCCGATGCCCGGTGGCGTGAACATCGACCTGTTCCGCCCTGATCCCGCTATGCGCCAGGATCTGCGCGCCCGCTACCGCCTCGAAGGCAAGAAAGTCATCGTCGCCGTATCCCGCCTGGTTCCGCGCAAAGGCCAAGACACGCTGGTCAAGGCCATGCCAGCGATCCTGCGCAAGCACCCGGATGCGCATCTGCTTATCGTCGGGCCCGGCACCTACCGCGTGAAGTTGGAGAAGCTGGCGCGTCGGCTGGGCGTCGCAAAGAATACGACCTTCACCGGGGCCGTCGAGGTAGAAGAGCTACCTGGCCACTTCGTGGTCGGTGACGTGTTTGCGTTGCCGGTGCGCACACAATTCGGTGGACTGTCGGTTGAGGGGCTGGGCATTGTGTTCCTCGAAGCACAGGCCACGGGTGTGGCAACGGTCTCCGGCAATGGCGGCGGCGCGCCCGAAACCGTGATCGATGGAGAGACGGGGCTGGTCGTGGATTCGCGGAATTTGGACGACGTAGCGGGGCGTATCTCTTCTTTGCTTGGCGACGCCCCCACGCGCCAGCGTCTAGCGACCGCAGCGAGGCAGAACGTGACGGAGAAGTGGACCTGGGAAGTCCTGGGGTATCAGTGCCGTGCCGTGATGACAGGTGGTGGCGAGATTCCGCCGCGCCACAGCTTCGCCTAGCAACTGCCGAGCAACCGAAGTGCACCTGGCCGGATGGGGGAGCGACCGGGAAAATTTTAATGCCGCCGGTCGCTGGCTAGAATGGTGGGGTTAATCGGTACAGAAGGAAAAGCACAAGGGACAAGAAAGGGTGGATCGCCGCGTGACTGGGAGCTTGACCGTAGGCGTGGACATCGGCGGTACCAACCTGCGCGCCGCTGTGGTGGACGCGGATGGGCAGATCCTGGATATAGAAAAGCTGCCGACCCCCTCCAACGTGTACGCCCTGGAAACCGCGTTGGTGCACGCCATCGGCTGCTTGCAGCGCCGCAACGAGGGGATTGGTGCGGTTGGTCTGGCCGTGGCGGGGTTCATCAACTCCCAGCGGGATACTGTGCGCTTCGCCCCGCACCTGCCCTGGCGCAATGCGAAGGTCACCGAGCGGTTAAGCGCGAAGCTGGGACTGCCGGTGGAGCTGGAGCACGACGCGAACTCGGCTGCCCTCGGGGAGTATTACCTCGGCGCCGCGCAGGGAGCCGGTACGTGGGTGCTCTTCGCGCTGGGTACCGGCATTGGCGGCGCTGTGATGGTTGATGGCGAGATCTACCGCGGTGCCTTCGGCACGGCTCCGGAGTTCGGACACCTGACGGTGATGCCCGGCGGGCGGGCCTGCCCCTGCGGCAAGCAGGGCTGCCTAGAGCGCTACTGTTCGGGCTCGGCACTGCCGCTGACGGCCCAGGACCTGATAGCCACCGGCCGCTTTCCGGATTCCGCTATTACCCGCGAGTTTGCGCAACACCCCGAGGAGATCTCCGGCAGGGCGGTCGTGCGCCTGGCCAGGGAAGGCGACCCGCTGGCGCGGGCGGCCATCGAAGACATGGGGCTGTGGCTGGGGCGCGGATTGTCCCTGGTGCAAGACGTGCTGGATCCAGAGCTGATCGTGATCGGCGGGGGAGTGAGCTCCGACGCGGACTTGTTCCTGGATCAAGCGGAATCCATGCTGAACTACAGCATCGTCGGCGCCGGCCACCGCCCGGTGGCGCGCGTGAAGACCGCGCAGCTGGGAGGCGATGCCGGTATGATCGGCGTGGCATTATTAGCGCGCACACAGCTGGAGCATGGCGCGGAGCAGGGTAGTCAGAAAAGGGACGGTAGGTTTTAGAACATGCAGAACAAGGCGTATTGGTTTTTCAAGTACATCCTCATCGGCCCGTGGCTGCGCGTGTACAACCGTCCCTACACCAAGGGGCTGGAGAAGCTGCCGGAGGAGGGCTCAGGCATCCTGGCCTCTAACCACCTGGCAGTAATGGACTCCTTCTACCTGCCACTGGTATCCAAGCGCCAGCTGACCTTCCTGGCCAAGAAGGAATACTTCACCACCCCGGGGCTGGTCGGTGGCATCCAGAAATTCTTCTTTAGTTCTGTCGGTCAGGTGCCGATCGACCGCGAAGACAAGGAATCTCAGAACGCCGCCCTGGGCACGGCCCTCAAGGTGCTGAAGCGTGGCGACCTGCTGGGTATGTACCCGGAGGGCACCCGCTCCCCGGACGGTCGCCTGTACCGTGGCAAGACCGGCCTGGCCCGCATCGCCCTGGATTCCGGAGTAAAGGTTTACCCGGTGGCCATGATCAACACGGACAAGGTCAACCCGATCGGCACCTGGATCCCGCGCCCGCGCCGCTGCGGCGTGTACGTCGGAGACCCGATCGACCCTAAAGATTTCCGCGATGCTGGCGATGACTATGCGCAGGCCAGGGCCTTGACTAACGCGATCATGGAGGCTCTGCAGGAGCTCTCTGGTCAGGAATACGTGAAGGACTTCTACGCAGCCGATGTAAAGAAGTCCCTCGAGGCAGGAAACGGCTACCCGGCCGGTTCCGAGCCCCGCAGCTAGCGCGGTGGTAACTTGCTGCTAGCCTGCGGTTTTCGCCTGTGGTGGTTTGACTAAACAGGTGTGAACCTGATTCTGTAGTAAGAATCATGGCGAAAGTGGATCGGCAAGCGGGACGGCCTAGGTCGCGATCGAAACAAAGAGTCGAATGGGCGGATACTGCCAAAGGTCTGTCCATCATCGGCGTGTGCATCATGCACGTCGTCACTGGCGTTCCGGGCGGGACGGACACCGCCCTCGGCCACTTCTCCGGCTTCCTCGACCCGCTGCGCATGCCGCTGTTCTTTCTGGTCTCGGGGCTTTTTTCCCACCGCATCTTGGAACGCTCCTTCACCGACCTCTGGTACCGCCGCCTGTGGTTCCTGCTGGTGCCTTACCTGGTCTACAACCCCTTTCACGCGCTGACGCGCATGAGAATCGACAACAACTTCTCGATGCTCAACCTGGCCAAAGCCATGGTGCTGGGCAATGTGGGTCTGTGGTTCCTCTACGCACTGGTGCTTTACAACATCTTCGCCTGGACGCTACGCAAGCAGCCGCCGTGGTTGGCGATTATGGTCTCCTGCATTCCGCTCATCGTGGGTGCTTTCTTGGGTGCCGGCCAGGAAATCTTCTTCCGCCACGTACTAACGTTCGCCCCGATGTTCTTCATCGGCCTTCACGGCCGTGACCTTTTCTTCCGCCTGGCTCGCAATGCCTTCCGCCCCTGGTTGGTTGTGGGGAGCGCGGCCCTGTTCTTCGGCTCCGAATACCTGATGCGCACGCTGTCCACGACACTCTTTAGCGATTGGACGCCCACCGTTGCGGCCCTGACACTCGGCACCGATCTGCTACGTTCTTTGGCTGCTTTGCCGTTTGCGATTGTGGTCTCCGTCTGGATCTGCGCCATCCCTTACGTGCGCCGTCTGTTCCTCTTCGTTGGCCGCAACACCCTGCAAGTCTATGTCTTCCATCCGCTGGGTTTGTTCCTGCTCGGTGGCATTGCCGGATCGCTGGCCGAGGCACACCCGGAGTCGCTGGCCTTCCTGGGCACCTTGGCGGGGCAGCTGTGGTGGGGCATAGGTGCCTGTGTCGTGGCCTCTGCAGTGGGCTACGTCATCGGCAAGACCCCGTACCTGGGCTGGACGCTTTTCCCGCCGGCACTGCGGCGTCCACAAGAAAAACGGCAACAACCGGGCACCAGCGCACGGCGCAGCGGCGAACCAGCCCCGTCGGCCTAGGGCACGGCCGGGGTCTCTAGACTGGACAACCGTGCGCTATTTTTACGACACAGAATTCATTGAAGACGGCACCACGATCGACTTGATCTCCATCGGCGTGGTAGCCGAGGACGGCCGCGAGTTCTATGCGGTTTCCACCGAATTCAACGAGCACCGGGCAGGGCAGTGGGTGAAAAAGAATGTGCTGCCGCAGCTGCCGCCGCGCTCCGACAAGGCGTGGATGGACCGCGCAACGATGCGCACTAAACTGCACGAGTTTCTAGTGCCCGGGCGCGCTACGCGCAGCCGTGGAAAGCCCAGCGACCGCCCCGAGCTATGGGCCTGGGTTGGCGCCTACGACCACGTGGCGCTGGCACAACTGTGGGGCGACATGACGGGGCTGCCCTCCGACCTGCCGCGGTTCACCCATGAACTCAAGCAGCTGTGGGAGATGGCCGGGCGCCCACGGCTGCCCGAAAGTCCCAGCAATGCTCACGACGCTTTGGCGGACGCTCGCTTTAATGTGGTCAAGTACCGGCTTTCCATAGAAGCTCTGCACACCTCGCGCGGCTGAGCTCAACGGCACCTCGGTGCACCTGAAAAAGACCTGAATGCCAAACACAGTGGCTGAGTACAGTATGCTCTGTCTATGGCTTGGACTATTGATGCACCGCTAGACGAACTGCCCGACCTGCCGCCGCTGCCCGCGGACATGGCCGAGAAATTAGAAGATGCGCTGTCCCGCGACGCAAAGCAGCAGCCCAGTTGGGATCCGGAACACGCAGGCCGCGTGCGCAAGATCTTGGAATCCGTACCGCCAATCGTGGTGGCCCCGGAAGTTAAGAAGTTGAAGAAGCAGCTGGCCGACGTAGCCCTCGGCAAGGCATTCCTGCTGCAGGGCGGCGACTGTGCCGAGACCTTCGAGACGAACACCGAACCGCACTTGCGGGGCAACGTTAAGACCCTGCTGCAGATGGCGGTTGTTCTGACCTACGGCGCTTCCACCCCCGTGGTGAAGATGGGCCGCATCGCCGGCCAGTATGCAAAGCCGCGCTCCGCGGACCGCGATTCCAACGGCCTGCTGAACTACCGCGGCGACCTGGTTAATGGCGTGGAGGCCACCGAGGAGGCCCGCGCCCACGACCCGTCCCGCATGGTTCGTGCTTACGCTAACTCTTCTGCGGCAATGAACCTGGTTCGTGCACTGACGAACTCCGGCACCGCCGACCTGTACAAGCTGCACGAGTGGAACCGCGAGTTCGTGACGAACTCCCCGGCGGGCGCCCGCTACGAGGCCCTGGCCACCGAGATTGACCGTGGCCTGGAGTTCATGTCCGCCTGCGGCGTGACCTCGGAGACTCTGCGTTCTGCCGACATCTTCGCGTCTCACGAGGCGCTGGTAATGGACTACGAGCGCGCGATGCTGCGTCTGGCGCACGACGAGGAGGGTAACGACGCGCTGTACAACCTTTCCGCACACCAGGTGTGGATCGGCGAGCGCACCCGTGGCCTGGACGATGCGCACATTCGCTTCGCCTCCCTGATTGCCAACCCGGTGGGTGTGAAGATCGGCCCGACGACCACCCCGGAGGAGGCCGTCGCCTATGTTCGCCAGCTGGATCCGAACAACACCCCGGGACGCCTGACGTTGATCACCCGCATGGGCTACGACAAGATCCGCACGGTGCTGCCTCCCATCGTGGAGGCCGTGGAGGCCACTGGCCACAAGGTCATCTGGCAGTGCGACCCGATGCACGGCAACACCTACACCTCCAACAACGGTTACAAGACCCGCGACTTCGACCGCATCATCGACGAGGTGCAGGGCTTCTTCGAGGTGCACCGCAAGATCGGCTCGCACCCGGGCGGCATCCACGTGGAGCTGACCGGCGAGGACGTCACCGAGGTAGTCGGCGGTGGCCAGTCCATCACCGACCTGGACCTGCCGGAGCGCTACGCCACCACCGTGGACCCGCGCCTCAACACCCAACAGTCGCTGGAGCTGGCGTTCCTGGTTGCAGAAATGCTGCGCAACTAGCCACTAGACCGTGGTCAGCGTGACCACGGCACCCCGGTGGCTGCGGGAGCTGGGGCCGGGGGATTGCCCCAAAACCAAGCCGTCGGGGTCTCCCTTGATCTCCACCTCGAAACCCGCGTCCTCCAATTTTTTCCGCGCCCTCTCGGCCGTCAGCCCCAGCACCCATGGCACCCGCTGAGATGTGGACTCGCGGATCTCCACGTCCGTATTCTTCGACGGATCCACCAGCTCGCCCGCGCCGGGGGACTGCTCTGCCACGTTGCCGGAATCCTCGGAAGAGTCCTCCACGGGCTCGCCGTCGACCGGGTTGAGGCCGGCCTCGCGCAGAGCCGTGCGGGCGTCCTCAACAGAAAGACCCTGCAAGTCCGGCACCTCGATCGCGTTGGACAGAACCAGGGTTACTGCGGTGCCGGATCCGACCTCCGCGCCCTCCTCCGGGTCGGTGCGGATTGCCTGGCCTGCGGGGATGTCTTCGTCGAACTCTTCGGTTTCCTCCGTGACTTCTAGCCCGGCTTTCTCTAGGGTCTGCTGTGCACGGTCGTGCTTTTGGCCCTTCACCCCCGGCACGGTGACGGGGCGCTTACCCTTGCTCATGCGCACCGTGACGGTAGAGCCCGTCTGGACTTCTGTCCCGGCGGCGGGCTGAACCTCTGCGACGTGGCCCTTGGCGATGTCGTCGGAGTAGACATCGTTGCCCTTTTTCAACTTCAGGGTTCGGTCGGTGAGCTTGCTCGTGTAGTACTGCAGGCTCGAGTTCGTGCCCGGATCCGGCACTGTTGGCTTGCCCAGAGAGAGCAGCACGGCGACCTCGGATCCGCGAATCGCGCGGCGCCCCGTGGCGGGGTCGGTTCCCATGACCGTGTTCTTTTCCGCCTGGTTGTCGTAGCGTTCGTCCAGCGTTGAGCTAAAGCCGGCCTCTTCGACCGTGGCCTGCGCAGTGGCCTTGTCCATGCCAATGACCGTCGGGATTTCACCGTAGCGACCCGTGGTGAACCACCATCCGCCCAGTGCCACGCCGATGACGAGCGCGATGAGGATGACGATCCAGACGATCGTGGCCACAGGCGATTTGTTGCTGAGTTTCGGCGCCGGACGCGCCGTCCCTGCGCGCTGCGGCGCCGGGGCGGGCGGCGCTACTGCGGGACGGTGCTGCAGGTGCTGCGGTGGTTGGTGTTGCGTGTGCGCCGGGTTGGTGGTCGGAGTAGCCGCCGCGTCGCTCGGCCGGGCCGGATACCCCGGCTGACCTGCCCGTTGGTACCGGGTGACGGCGGTGTGGTGTGCCTCTGGGCGGGCGTGCTCCTCGGCTGGCAATACGACGGCTCGGGTGGCCATGGATTCGTCATCCCACGGGGTGCGCTCGCCGAAGTCGGTTCCCGCCAGCGCAGTGCGTACGGCGGAGTGAGTGGGTGCGGGCACTTCGAAGTCAGGAATGTCTAAGTACTCGGCGGTGTGCTCGACCGCTCTGAGGAACTCCGCGCCATCGCAGAAACGCTGGCTCGGGTCGCGGTGACACGCGCGCAGAACTAGTTCGTCGACCTCCGGTGGGATGCTCGGCATCAGCGTGCTGGGCGCGGGCACGGGGTGGTTGATGCGTGCCATCGCCGTCTCGATGGAGGTGCCGCCCTTGAATGGGGTGCGTCCGGTGAGAAGCTCGAAAAGTAGGATGCCGGCGGAGTAGACGTCGCTGGCCTGGGTCAGGTGCTCGCCGCGGACTTGTTCGGGGGAGAGGTATCCGACGGTGCCGATGACTTGCCCGTTGACGGAGGTCGTTGCGTTCGTCGCGTCGCTCATCGCGTTGTTGATGGCGCGCACTAGGCCGAAGTCGGCGAGCTTTACCTGATGCTGGTCGCTGATCAGCACGTTATCCGGCTTAATGTCGCGGTGGATCATGCCCTTGGCATGCGCGATGGATAGCGCGTTTAACACTGGACGCATCACTGCGATGGCAGCGTGGGGTGGCATAGGGCCACGTTCCTTCAGCAGCTCGCGCAGAGAACCGCCTTCCACCAGCTCCATCACCAGGAAGACGTAGTCGTCATCCACGCCCTGGTCGAAGACGTTAACTAGCGACGGGTCGTTCAGCTTCGCCACTGCGCGGGCCTCGCGTTCGAAGCGGGTGCGGAATGCAGGCTCGCGGGCCAGAGTGGGGTCCATGACCTTCACCGCCACCTCGCGGTCCAGGCGGGTATCGATTGCTGCATAGACTGTGGACATGCCGCCGCGGGCGATCTGGGCGCCGATGCGGTAGCGCCACTCCAGCAGGTCTCCCGGGTGTAACTCGTTCACGTCTAGTCTCAGCCTCGTTTTCTTAACGGTCGGGTCGATCGTTGGACAGGGGTTAAATCAGGTGCGAATGTGTACAGTGTTACGCAATTATTCTAGTGGTACTCGTGTCATTATACGTTTAGCCTGGTGCGCGCCCTACTCGTTTCTTGTTGACTCTTATTGACGCCCACGCGCTACAGTGGCCACCGTGAGTAAACAAAACAAGCACGCAGACAACTACGGCACTTCCGCACGTTCGGCCGGGGAGGGGGAGGGCCGCATCCTCGCAGAACCTGTGAACGGCGTTCCCGCAGGTGAAGAGGTATTGACCCTACCAGATCTAGCCGAGCGAATGAACTTGGTCGTCACGAAAGTGATGGACATGCTGGGCAAGAAGCAGCTGCTGGCCGTAGAACTCGACGGCGTGCGGCACGTACCCGCTCGCTTCCTGGGCGAGGACGGGCAGCTAAACCGCTTCGTCCCCGGAGCCATCGCCTTGCTCAGCGATGGCGGATACTCCGATGCGGAGATTCTGGATTACCTGTTTACCGAGGATGACTCTCTTCCTGGTCGGCCAGTGGATGCTCTGCACGGGCATCTTGCCCGCGAGGTGATGCGTCGAGCGCAGGCGATGGCGATTCTGTAGCAGGATCGTCGGCCAGATTGCTGGTGTGCTTGCTGTTTTTCTTCCCAACCTGCTGGCTTCGGTCGGGGAAGTCCAGGCAGGCCTGGGCAACCCAAGCGAAGATTACTGCGAAGGCGAGCACCCACCACAGCGCGTAGAGGCCGTTGTTGCCACCGCCATCGAACATGAAGGTGATCCACATGCAGAACACACTGGTCAGGTAAACCACCAGGCGCGATTGGCTGGCAAGCACCACCAGCGCCAGGGGCGCGGTGTAGTACCACGGCAGCGTCACCGTATTGAACACGCAGGTGATGGCGTAGGCGATGGCCATGCCAGCAAAAGCGGTGCGCTCGTCGTGGCGGAAAAGCCACCACGTGATTACCAAGCCGAGCAGCATGAGGGCGCTGCTGACGGGGCGGATCGCGTCTACCAGCACGTTAAAGGTCAAGCTGTCGTTGATGCGTGAAAGTAGGGGCTCCAGTGTGGAGGCCACGAACGACGGCAGTGCCAGGGGGTTGATGACCTTCGAGTTGCCCGTAACCTCAGTGACCCAGCCCCACGTTTGGTTCGTCACAACGGTCACGAGTGCCAACACTCCGAGGCACGCGGCGACGCTAAGCAGGCCAGTCCACACCAGGGTGCCGAAGCGGCGCCACGTGTCGGCGAGGTTCCGCCAACGACTCTTATCCGCGCGATAGGGAAGAGCGCCTGCCACCCGGGCCACCATGATCCACACAGTGAAGGGGAGGGCGATGAACGCCGTGGCCTTCAGTGCGGCGGCCACGCCGATCAGAGCCGCGGCAGCGAGGCCGCCGGGGACGGGGCGCAGCTTCATGGCGCTCAGGCAGCCCAGAAGCACCAGGGCCATCATTAGGTTCTCGGTGTGCATGCCGCCGACGAGGTGCAACACGCTCAGCGGATTGAATACTCCGAGCCACACGGCCACGTCCGGACGAATGCCCATGTGCCTGGCCAGTTGTGCCACCGCCCAGGCCATCACCAGTACCGATGCGATGGAAACCAATTTGAAAGCGAAGATGCCTGCGGTGATGTTGTCGCCGGTGACGGAGGTAATGGCTTTGCCCAGCCCCATGTGCAGTGGGCCGTAGGGCGTGGTGGTGTTGCGCCAGTCGGCGCTGACTTCGAACAGTAGCGGGCCGGGGTTGGCCGCTGCGCCGACCTCGTAGGCGTTGAAGCCATCGCGGGCCAGGGTGCCTTGCATGAGGTAGGAGTAAATGTCACGCGACATCAGTGGCCCTGCCAGCGTGAGCGGCGCAATCCAGGCGGCAATCGCGGAACGGCGCAGCGGTTGGTCGTGGACGAGGATGTGCCGACCGACGACGATCCAGCTCAGCACCATCGCTAGTAGCGCACACCACATCACCACCGTGACCATTCCCGCGGCGTGGCCGAAGGTGAAGGAACTCAATCCGATGACCTGCATGATGCCGCCGCGGGCACGTACGGCACCGACGCTGTGCGAGGTGATTGTCAATACGATGCTGCCGACCAACCCCATCCACACCGCGCGACTGTAGCTGATGGACTGTAGCCAGGTGCGGGCCTTGTCTAGGAAGCCCTCCGCGGCCGTCACAGTACGCCACCGCCGGTAATGCGGCGAGCGGCCAGCGCGCCGGAGAGGATGACCGTCGGCACGCCCACGCCCGGTGTGGTCGAAGACCCAGCAAGCACCAGGTTATCCACCCCAAACGCCCGGGCGTTGCGCGGGCGGAACGGGCCGGTTTGGGTAAAGGAGTGCGCCAATGCGAATGGCGAACCGGCACCAAAGCCGTGTTGCGCCTGCCACGTGGCCGGGGTATCTACCCGCGCAGCACGGAAGTGTTCGGAGATGCCGGTGTAGCCACGGGCCTCCAGCACACCCAGCAGCTCCTGCACGTAGGGTTCCGTGACGTTGTCCCAGTCGATGTGTGCGGAACGCAGATTCGGGGCCGGGGCGAGGATGCTCAAGGGTTCGTAGGCTCCAGCGCCCGCAGATGTGGCGTCGTTCCCAAAACAGCGATCGGGCACCGTGCGCGCCGGGCGCGTCAGCAGCAGTGAGGGGTCGCTCATCAGAGATCCGCGGCCGTGTGTGGCAGTGATCTCACGGAAAGTTTCGTCCCATGCTTCGCCGAAGCTGATGGTGTGGTGGCGTTGCGAAGACCACTGGCTGGATACGGCGGTAGGGATGCTGCCGTGGAGCACCACGGCGGAAGGGGACCAGCGTAGTGGGGCGAGCTTGCGCCACAGGCGGCGGGCGAAGGATCGGGAGACCAGCGCGCTGGCCCGGCCGGACTGCGTGAGCAGCTTGCCCACCTCGGGTAAATCTGGGGTGGCCACGACAGCATCGCAGGCGATGTGCTCGCCGGAGCGGGTGTGCACTCCCCGAATGAGGTCTTCGGAGAAATCCACGTGCTCGACCGCATCCGCAGTGATGATGCGCCCGCCGGCTGCACGCAGCGCTGCGGCCATGACTTCTGGAACGTCGCTCATGGAATAGCCCGGGTAGAACACGCCCATGGATGTATCCATGTGTGAAATGACGGTGTACACCGCGCGTGCATCCTTCGGTGCCACGCCCGCGTACAACGCCTGGAAGGTGAATAGCCGCTGCAGCTCAGCATCGGGAAGGTGCCGTGCCGCCGTCTTGCCGAGACTGCCGAAGGCGCCGAGGGAGCCGAGGTGGCTGAGGTCCGAGGCCGCAGCCGGCGTGGACAGAAGATCCAGAGCACCGTCAAAGTCAGCCGCCAAGAAATTTTCGAAGCTGGCGCCGAAAACGTTCTGCGACCATTCGCGGTGGCTTAGATACCCAGCGGCCAGCGCGTCCGTGGCTTCGCGATCCAGCCCCTTGGTATCGGCGAAGCGGCGGATCTCGGCCACCATCGCGTCGCGGTCGGCGAATACTTCGGCGTGGCGACCGCTGGCGAACTGCGCATGGTAGGCCGGAGCCAGGCGCCGGGGAGCCCAGGGGCGGTTGAGACCCAGTTGTTTGGCGGCGGAGTTAGCGCGCAGGTCGATGCCGATGGAAGCCACGGCAGATTCGACCAACCCGGGCATCGTCAGCACGGTGGCACCGGTATCGGCCACGAAGTCCCCGTGGGCGCTGGTCAGCTGCTCGCTACGGCAGCGACCGCCTACGGCACTGGCGGCCTCGATGACGGTGACCTCGCGGCCCGCGGAACGCAGGCGCAAGGCGGCGGAAAGCCCGGCCAGGCCTGCGCCAATGACGACTACGCGCTCGCCGTTGCCCGGCAGGCGCCGGCGCAATGTAGGGCGAGTCATGGGTACCAAGGGGCTTGGCAGGCTCAGGTGGCGCCGCCCATCGGCGGAGCGGGTGGATAGCTTCATTTAAAACCTCCGGTGCGTCAGTTGGTCCGCCAATTGGGTCAGTTCCGCGGTGATGTCCGCGCCCAAGCCACCGGTGCGGAGCGATTCGATGGCTCGCTGCGTGCGTGCCTCGATCAGCTTTTCCACCTCGGTTTGCGCGCCAGTGTCGTGGATGATGTCGCGGAGCCGTTCGATGTCACCCTTTGTAGATTCCCCGCCTTGCCCCAAGCCTTCGCGCAAGGCGGCGACCTGTGCGGCATCGCCCCGGCGCAAGGCTTCGTTGATGAGGGTGGTGCGCTTGCCTGTGCGCAGGTCATCGCCGGAGGGCTTGCCGGTTACCGACGGATCGCCGAATACGCCCAGCTGATCGTCGCGCAGCTGGAACGCTTCGCCGATATCCTGCCCCACGCTGCGCAGCATTGTCTGGGTCTGTTCGCTGGCCCCCGCCAGCGCCGCGCCAATGTGGAGCGGGCGAGCGACGGTGTAGGAGGCCGTCTTGTATTTGATGACGGCGAAGGAGTCGGCGACGTCTTCACTACCGTTGGCCTCTACGGCGATGTCCAGGATCTGGCCCGCGATAACCTCTGTACGCATGGCGCGCCACGCTGGACGGGCACGGTCCAGCGCGGCGTTACTGAGGCCGGAACAGTTGTACATGTCGTCCGCCCAAGCGAAGGCAAGGTCGCCAATGAGGATCGCTTGGCTTACGCCGTAGTGCTCCGAGGAGCCCCGCCAGCCGCGGTCGCGGTGCTTCGACTCGAAGGTGCGGTGGGCGGTGGGGAAGCCGCGCCGGGTATCGGAACGATCGATGATGTCGTCATGGATGAGGGCGCAGGCCTGGATGAACTCGAAGGAAGATAGCACATTCAAGATGGCGCGTGGGTCGAGACTTGCGGCGGGGGACGACGGGGCGTTTTCCCCCTTCCCACCCAGAGCATGCAACGACCCGCCGCCGCCTTCGAGTGCCGCGCGGATGCCTGCCCACGCGAAGGTCGGCCGAACGCGTTTGCCGCCGTTGACGATGAAGTCTCGCAGCACCGTGATAGCGCCGCCGACGAGGGATCCGATGTGGGAGAATTCTTCTTGGGAGCGGCTTAGGTATTCCTGTAGCTGGGCATCGACGGCGGACGGAACCGCGGACAGTGGGGAATCGAGGCACCAGGGGTGCGCTGCCTGCTCATCGGTACTCATGGCTCTCTATTCTAAGGGCTCGCGCGACAAGTGCGTGCAGCGGTCGTGCTGGGGCGGCGCGACAGTGGGGACGGGGGTGTACATGGCAAGCTCGCGAACCCACCGCGGGGGTGGCCATGCGCAAGAGAAATGCTGAATGTGGGCATAAGTCTTGAAATGGACAGCTCTGTCTATATGATCTTTGGGTATGGCTAGTATCCGCAGGCAGGTTGCCGTATCCCAGTCCCTTTCGCTCTACACTCCGGGCCGCGTGCCGTTCTCTGTTGAGTTCATGCCGCCCCGCGACGACGCAGCCGAGGAGCGCCTGTGGAACGCAGCGGAGGCCTTCCACGACCTCGGCGTGAGCTTTGCCTCCGTGACCTACGGTGCTGGTGGAAGTACTCGCGAGCGCACCCTACGTGTCGCCGAACGCCTGGGCACTAAACCGCTGACCACGTTGGTGCACATGACGTTGGTGCAGCACACTCGGGAGGAGCTGCAAGAGATGCTGCGCAGTTACGCCTCGCTGGGGCTCACAAACCTGCTGGCCTTGCGTGGCGACCCGCCGGGGGACCCGAACGCTGAATGGGTGGCCACACCGGGTGGGCTGAACTACGCCAGTGAGCTTATTGACCTGATCCGCGAGATGCCCGAATGTGCCGACTTCGACATCGGCATAGCCAGTTTCCCCGAAGGCCACTACCGCACCGGTTTGCTGGAACAGGACACGGAGTACACGCTGGCCAAGCTGCGTGCCGGGGCGCAGTACTCGATTACCCAGATGTTCTTCGACGTAGACCACTACCTGCGCTTGCGCGACCGTTTGGCCAAGGCGGATCCGGAACACGGGCAGAAGCCGATCATTCCGGGGCTCATGCCGATCACCTCGTTGCGCAGTGTGCGCCGTCAGATGGAGCTGGCCGGTGCTGCGTTGCCGCCCAAGCTGGAGGAGAGGCTGCTCGATGCTGCAGCGGGCGACGAGGTAGCCAACCGCGACGCGATCCGCGAAGTTGGTATTGAAGTGACTACCGAGATGGCTGAGCGACTCATTGCCGAGGGGGTTCCGGACCTGCACTTCATGACGATGAACAACGTGCGCGCAACTCAGGAAGTCCTGCATAACCTGGGCATGGCTCCGGCGTGGGGGCCGGGGCTGGGCCACGATATGGTGCGCTAGCCGGGTTAGCCGGGGTAGCCGGGTTAGCTGCGCTAGTGGCGCTTTCGCTGGAGGATTCCGAAGGGGCGCGGGTCCGCCGGGAACTGGAAGTGGCGCAGTACGTCGGTGAACCCGGCCTTCCGGTACAGTTGCCAGGCTGCATTCGCCTCGCTGTCTACCTCTGGCGTAGAGAGCATTACTGTGTTCTGCGGCGTTCGTTGGAGGAGGTCGTTGAGGATTTTGGTGCCGACGCCCTCACCTTGCGCCGCTGGTAGGACGTGAATCTCGGAAAGTTCGGCGTAGGCGTGCAGAATCCGCGCGATATCTGCGCGGGAGTGTCCATCCAGGGCGAGGCCACGGGCTACTTGGCGGTACCACCAAGTGTTTGGGGATCCACGGAAAGTAAAGCCGATGCCTACGCAGCGCTGGCGGGAGTTGTCTGGGTCCGGGTGTTCTTCTGCGCGGTGTAGTAGCGCCATGCTGCAGGTGAAGTCTGGCTGGGAGGCGTTGTAGAACCACAGCGATTTACGCTGGGAGTGCGTTTCCTTTGGGTAGTCCATCGCAGCCAGGTGGATATCGATGAGCTCATCGAGCCGGGCGATGAACTGCCGGTTAGTGGTGGGGACGACGGAAACGCGCATGGGGTTAATAGTGCCACTGATCGGAAGGTTCCTGACGGGGATGGGTACAAAAACCCCAAATTAGAACAAATGTTCTAATTTGGGGTTTGTTGCGTCGGGGATGTCCAGATGGCTTTCTACAGTAAGCCTCAGTAGTTGGAATAAGCAGCAAAGGGGGCTTTGAGACCATGGCGGCACAAGCGAAACAATTGGGAGCGCGGGCACGCTACAGTCGAACCCTGGGTGCTCGGGGTTTTCTGGATGAGGCGGAGCGGCAGCTGCAGCTATCGAGGGCAGAGCTGCGCGAGCCAGAGGCGATTGTTTACGCCTACCGTGCTGGGCTTCGGGCAGCGGGGGCGTTGATCGAGTGGGAGATGGCTAGCCGAAAGCGACGTCCCTCCGGTAGCGCGTGGGCGAAGTTGCGGGTTCTGCGCCCGGATTTGGGGGACTGGGTGGAGAAGTTTGAAGCGCATGCGCGCGTGGCCAGCCGCGCAGGCCTGGGGCTTAGCCGGGGAATTCCGGAGAATGCTCGTGGCACCATCTACCATGATGCGTGCGATTTGGTGGATCTGGCCCGCGGCGCGGTGAACTACTTGCCGAAGGTTGCTTAACCCCCCAAAAAATATCGGATGACGTGGGCGGAGCAGGGCTGTAAATGATGGGCTGTGAAATGCCTTTTCGTTGTTCCAAAACCGCAGGTTGCTGTAGGGTAGATGGGGTGAAACGCGGGTGGAACATGCCCGGGCTGGAAACTTTTCTCACGCCGTAGGCGTTGTGGAAAGTAGCCGCAAAGAATTGGGAGGTCGCGATGGCTCTATCGGAGCAAGAGCAGAGGATGCTCGCGGAGATCGAAAAGGCGTTGATTGCCGAGGATCCGCGCTTGGCGAAGCAGGCTTCCACCAATAATGAGCAGTCGATGAACTTCAACATCCGTTCCATCGCACTCATTGTTCTTGGCCTGGCGGTGATGGTTGGCGGCATTGCTGCTGCTCAGCTGTCGCTGTGGTTCGTGGCGCTCAGTGTGGTTGGATTCTTGATCATGTTCGGCGGGGGCATGCTGGCTTTCCGTTCGACTGACGACCCGGAGACCGCGGCCATTAAGCGCTCGAAGTCCGGTAAGCCGGGTAAAGCGGGAGCCGTTCGGGGTGTAGGGAGTGGGCGTTCCGGCGGTATTGGCGACAAGATGGAAGATAGCTTCCGTCGCCGTTTCGAACGCTAGAAGCCAGCGTTAGAGCCGAGCGCTCAGATTAGAGCCGAGCGTTCAGACGGCTAGAGGCAAAAAGCCGCCGGCCTCCTTTTGTAGGGGGTCGGCGGCTTCTCTATGTGAATATCCATTAACGCGAGGGGGATCTGCTGGTGCTTCTTGGTTTTGCGCTGATGCGCGCTTAAGTATCCCCACTTCTCCCCACTTCCGCCCCTACTTGCCGTTCTAGGTGGTTTGAGCGAGCGTCTCGATGTGTGTTGGAAGTGTGTTGATCTGCGTATATGTCACGGTTGGGTGGAGGTGTGGATGTGGGGGAGGAGGTGGCGTCCTAAAGAGAAAGAGCGCGGAAAGTGACGGTGAAAGAGGGGAGGGGTTGCGCTAAAGGCCAGCTAGCGCGTTGTTAGAGTGAAAAAAGTTGAGAAAAAGCCACGCAACAGGCTTCGTGTTGTGGAGTTTGTGGGGGAGAGTGGGGTAAAGTGGGGATCGTTGGGGCGAAGCTGTGCCAACAACCTCAAACTTCATAGCGAAACCACTGGTCAGGGCTGCAATTCGGTCCGCCAATCACGATAGAAACGGCATACACAACGCGAGAGCTCAAAACGGGAAAGGGGCCGATGACATGTTTTTCGGCACCTTCACGCCGAAGCTGGACGACAAGGGTCGCTTGACTCTGCCAGCGAAGTTTCGGGAAGAGCTTGGCGAAGGGCTCATGGTCGTGAAAGGGCAGGATCGCAGCCTGGCGGTATATCCCAAGGCCGAGTTTCTGGTACGTGCGAAGAAGGCTGCGGAGGCGTCTCGTACGAACCCCAAGGCTCGTGCTTTTGTGCGCAACTTGGCGGCCAGTGCCGACGAGCAGGCGCTGGACTCGCAGGGCAGGATTTCAGTCTCGGCCCTGCACCGGAACTATGCGGGTCTATCCAAAGAGTGCGTAGTGATCGGCAATGTCGATTTCATTGAGATCTGGGATGCCGATAGCTGGGCGGAGTACAGCGCGGAGCACGAAGAGGACTTCTCTGACGGCGACGACGAGGTGCTGGCGTCCTTCCTCTAGAGCCTGAAGATTCTCTTGGGCTTCGAGGTGCGAAGGTCTGGTATTCGGATCGGTGGGCAATAAATAAATAGTGGAATTGGAGTGTGCGCAGGCCCTTACCTGCGTGGACGACGCGGAACCTTGACGTACTTCCCCAATGTCAAGCCCGCACCCACGCAGGTGAGGCCCTATGTGCACTCCTTTAACTTTTGAGTCACATCAGTATCTATGTGGCACATGAACTACATGAAACCTCAAAAAGGTTGAGGAAACACTAGGGATCGCAACGAAGAGAGGAGGGAACATCGATGAGCGAAGGAAAGCACAGGCAGCACGGGCACATCCCGGTGATGCGCGACCGCATGGTCGAACTCGTAGGCTTGGGCGTACGTAGCGACAACGCGCCCGCCCGCCCCGTTATCGTCGATGGCACCCTCGGCGCCGGGGGACACAGCGAGGCTTTTCTAAACGCCTTTCCCCACGCAACCGTGGTGGGGCTGGACCGCGACCCAAACGCGCTGGCGGAGGCCAACGAGCGTCTGGCACGTTTCGGCGACCGATTCGTTTCCTACCAGACCCGCTTCGACGGGGTGACCGACGCGCTCCAAGACCTGATGGAACAGGGCGCACTGCCTGAAAGCGTGCAGGAGCATGGCATCTCCGGGTTCCTGTTCGACCTCGGCGTGTCCTCTATGCAGCTGGATCAGCCGGAACGTGGTTTCGCCTACTCGGTCGATGCCCCGCTGGATATGCGCATGGATCCGAGTAGCCCGTTGACTGCCGCCGAGATCCTCAATACGTACAGTCACGGCGACATAGCGCGCATCCTGAAGACCTACGGCGACGAACGATTCGCTGGCAAGATTGCCTCCGCCATCGTTCGCGAACGCGACAAGCAGCCTTTCGAGAACTCTGCCCGGCTGGTGGAGCTGCTGTACGCAACGATCCCGGCGGCCTCACGCCGCACCGGCGGGCATCCGGCCAAGCGCACTTTCCAAGCGCTGCGCATTGAGGTGAACGCCGAGCTGGAGTCGCTAGAAAACCTCATTCCCGAGATCTCCCGATGGCTGCACATCGGCGCCGTGGGTGTGTTCATGAGTTACCAATCGCTCGAAGACAAGATCGTTAAAAAGGCATTGGTGCAGCTCAGTTCGTCGAAGACCCCACCGGGGCTGCCGATGGAGCTGCCTGGTATGGAGGCCGAGTTCGAGCTGCGCACACGCGGAGCAGAGAAGGCCAGCGAGGCCGAGATCGAGCAGAATTCCCGGGCTGCGCCCGTGAGGGTGAGGGCCTTCAGTCGGGTCAGCGACAGAGGAAAAACAACATTTCCGCTGGACACGCCCAGTTAGCTAAACAAAACACCCAAGTACCACTGATAAAAACAGATCCGAACCTCCGAAACTTCGGAAGGAACCACATGACCGCACCAGGCACCATCCGCACCCGTCGTCAGCACACCGACCGCGATCGCACCACCGTCGCCGGCCGGGACGCTGCCGACCGTTCCGATTCCGGCACCCGCCCGGCTCGCTCTGGCCTGCGCACCGCCGAGCGCACCCGTCGGGGAAGCGATTCGGGAGCATCGCGGACCCTGCGCACCAACCGCACCAACACGGTAGAGCGCACCGCCCGCCGTTTCGGCGGCAGCCGCGTGGGGTCGCGCCAGCAGGTATCGGTTCGCGGCCGTCGCATTATCGCCCTGGAGCGCGGCAACCCACAGCTGACCCGCCGCATAGTCCTGGCCGTCATGGTGTTCGTGCTCGGCGTGGTTTCCGTGATGGCTCTGTCTGCAGTGACAACCAAGCAGTCGTTCCAGATAGCTGAGGCGCAGTCCCGCAGCACCACCCTGGACAATGAGATCGAAAGCTTGAACCGCGACGTGGCCAACGCGAAGTCCTCCGCGAACATTGCCAAGGAAGCTAGCGAGATGGGCATGGTCGCCCCGAAGCAGTCCGGCATCTTGGAGGACCGCGGCGGGAAGATCAAGGAAACTCGTCCGGCCGATGCTGAAGGTGGCAAGGAGGTCGTGGATGTCAACGGCAACGCCAAGCGCCGCGGCGCAACCAGTGACCCGGAGAAAACCGACCGCGTGGAGGGGCTGCACCCGAACAACCCAATCGTCGCTGGCGACCGTGCTCCGGACGTCAACGCTAGTGCCTCGGGGAACGCGCAAGGCAATGGTGGCCTGCCGTACTCCGGTAGCCCGGCGGGGCAGGCACCGGCTCCAGCTCCAGCGCCCGCACCGGCTCCAGCTCCAGCGCCCGCACCTGCACCCGCTCCGGCTGCTCCAGCACCTGCACCCGCTCCGGCTGCTCCAGCGCCCGCCCCGCGTTAGGACTAGTGCGAGCCCAGCCCGCTTGGAACGAAAACTTCAGACACGCCGGGACCAACCCCGGCTTGTTTTCGTATTTTGAGGGGAGAATAACCAAGAGTGAATAGAAAGGAGGACAACCACGTGCCGAACAGTCACGATCCCCGCTCGCCGAGGGCGGTGCAGCAGAACTCGTGGTTGATCCTGGATACCTCCTTCGCGCGCTTCAACAAGCGCGTTCGCCTTGTGTTCCTCGTTATTTTCCTCACCGTCTTGGCGCTGGTATTGCGCCTGGTGTGGGTGCAATTGGTTGCCAGCCCCTCGCTGTCGAACCAAGCCCAGCTGCAGCGCACGTCCGTGATTACCGAGCCGGCTTTGCGCGGCGGTATTACCGATCGGAATGGCCAAGTTCTGGCCTACACCATGGACGCGCGCAGCCTGTCGGTGCACCCGCACAAACTTGAGGAATTCATGCAGGAGCGCCATGAACTAGACCCCGACGGCGTGCCGGAGCCCCAACAGCGCATCGAGGACATCGCCAAGCGCCTGCCCGAGATGATTAACAAAGAGGGCGACGACATTGAAGAAGACGACATCCGCGAAAAGCTGACCAGCGACAAAAACTACGAGGTGTTGGTTCGCAACGTGGACCCGGATGTCGCCGAGAAGGTGGCAGAAGAATTCCCCGAGATCACCGCTGAACGTCAAGACCTGCGCCAGTACCCTAACGGCGCGATCGCGCAGAACATGATTGGCAAGATCAGCACGGACAACCAGGGCCAATTCGGCCTGGAGCTATCTCAGGATGCCCGCCTGCAGGGAATCAATGGTTCCCGCACGGTCGATGTGGCAGGTGATGGATATCTGATTCCGGGCTCCACCCGCGACGTTCACCCCGCCGTCAATGGTGATTCTTACGAGCTGACTATCGACCTGGATGCACAGACTTACGTACAGCAAGCTTTGCAGCAGGCCCGCGAGAAGTCGGGTGCCAAGTCTGCCTCGGCGGTAGTGATGGACTCAAAAACCGGCGAGATCGTCGCCATGGGCTCCAGCGATTCCGTTGACCCGAACGGCGACATTGAAAAGCAGCTGAAGCGTAAAAAGGTCTTCGGCGACCGTGCCACGGCAGATTCCTTCGAGCCGGGTTCCGTGGCCAAGATTATGACAGCCGCCGCGGCCATCCAAGAGGGCAAGACGACCCCGGACGAGGTGCTTAAGGTACCTGGCAGCATCGACATGGCCGGTGTAACGGTGAAGGACGCCTGGGAACACGGAGAGGTTCCGTACACCACCACCGGTGTTTTCGGTAAGTCGTCCAACGTCGGCACGCTGATGCTCGCGGAGCGTGTGGGCGAAGAGAAGATGTACGAGTACTTCCGCAAATTCGGCGTGGGTCAGGCCGCGGGCGTGGGTCTGCCGTACGAAGTCGCCGGCTACATGCCGGAACTGAATCAGTGGTCCGGCGGTACCTTCGCCAACTTGCCGATCGGCCAGGGCATGTCGATGAGCCTGCTGCAGATGACGAGCATCTACCAAGCACTGGCAAACGACGGCGTGCGTGTGGAACCCCGCCTGATTAACAAGATCACGTCCTCTGACGGCGCGGAACTGGCCACGGATCCGGCAAAGGAAACGCGCGTGGTATCTCCTGAGACCGCCCGCACGACCGTGGATATGTTCCGCGCCGTCACCCAGAAGGATGAGACTGGCGTGCAGCAGGGCTCCGGCGCGCCCGCCGCGATCGAGGGGTACCAGGTGTCGGGCAAGACGGGTACCGCCCAGCAGATCGATCCGGATACGGGAGCCTATTCAAACTCCGCGTACTGGATTAACTTTGCGGGTATCGCCCCTGCAGATCAGCCTCGCTTCGTTGTGGGCATCATGCTGGATAACCCGCAGCGCGGAACTGATGGCGGCGCGGGCGGTAGTGCTGCACCGCTTTTCCACGACATCATGGCGTGGATGCTCGACCACTACAATGTGCCGCTGTCCAAGGAGGCAGGACCGAAGCTGATGTTGGAGGCAAAGGAATGACATCTGTAGAACGGCTCGCTGAGATCTGCGGGGGAACGCTGACCGGCCCCTGGGAGGGAGTGGAGGTCACCTCGGCCGCGATTGGTTCAGTTGATGTGCAACCCGGCGGTTTGTTCTGTGCCGTTCCGGGCTTGAAGGCACACGGTGCGTCCTTCGCTGCGGACAGCAAGGCCGCTGCCGTGCTCACCGATGCAGCAGGTCAGCGCATTATTGACGACGCCCCCACGCCGCTACCGTGCATCGTCGTCGACGATGTTCGCACGTGGATGGGCCCGGTGGCTGCAGAGATTTACGATCACCCGGCGCGCCAGCTAAAAACCATCGGTATCACCGGCACCTCGGGCAAAACAACCACCAGTTACCTGGTGGAAAAGGCCCTATTGGATTCCGGAGAAAAGGTGGGCCTGATCGGTACCACTGGTACCCGCATTAACGGCAACCCGATACCGACTTCGCTGACCACCCCGGAAGCGCCGACCCTGCAGGCACTGTTGGCGCGCATGGTTTCCGAGGGGGCTACGCATCTGGTGATGGAGGTCTCCAGCCACGCGCTGCAACTCGGCCGCGTGCACGGCGTGCACTTTGACGTGGTGGCCTTTACGAACTTGAGCCAAGACCACCTGGATTTTCACCCGACGATGGAGGACTACTTCCAGGCTAAGGCGCTACTCTTCGAGCGCACGGAGGACGGGCAGCAGCCAGGAACTGCAGTGATCTGCTGCGAGGACGAATGGGGCGAGCGGATGCGCGCAATTGCCGCGAAGCATTCGCCAACAGTGGCGCTGTACCCGCAGGGTGGCTCCCACGCGGGCGAGCAAGGTGCGCCGACGTGGTCCATTGCCGACACGGAGGTGACTCCCAGCGGGCGCCAGAACATCCGACTCTCCGTCACTGGCGGGGACGGAGCCGCCCGCGAGCTGGATTACAGCATCGGCATGGCGGGCTCCTTTAACCAGGCGAACAGCCTGGTCGCCCTGGCCTGCATCGAGGCTGCCACGGGCGAACCGCTGTCCTCTGACAGCGCGGCCGTGAAGGCTTTGGCGGACGTGCAGGTGCCTGGCCGCATGCAGCTGGTTGAGGAGGGGCAGGAGTTCCTGGCCATGGTGGACTACGCACATAAGCCGGGTGCGGTGCAGGCTGTGCTGAGCAGCCTCCACGATTATCTACCGGCCCCGGAGGCTCGCATCGGTATCGTCCTGGGAGCCGGTGGAAACCGCGACCACGACAAGCGCCCCATCATGGGCCGCATCGCCGCAGAGCTGGCAGATGCCGTGTTCATCACGGACGACAACCCCCGAGACGAGGAACCTTCTACCATCCGGGAGGCTATTTACGCGGGGGCGCGTGAGGGCGTCCACAAAAAACAGCAACAGCAGCCGGGCGGCGAGACCGTATGTGAGGTGGTGCCGGATCGCGCCGAGGCCATTGCCGCAGCCGTGGCGTGGGCCAAACCCGGCGACGCAGTTGTCGTGGCAGGCAAGGGGCACGAAAAGGGTCAGCTTGTCGCGGGTACGATGCACCCCTTTGACGACGTCGCGGAACTAACCGCAGCGCTACAACAGCGCGTACAGAGCACACACAGCACACACCGCGCACACAGCGCACAGAGCACACACAGCACACACAGCGAAGGCAGTGACCAGCGATGATTGAATTAACTACACGGCAGATCGCCGAGGTGACCGGTAGCACGCTCATCGGTGGCGCAGATCCGCGGGCCGTGGTGTCTGGCCCGGCGGAGTTCGACTCGCGCAAGATCACCCCGGGTGCGATCTTCATGGCTTTGCCCGGTGCACGCGCCGACGGCCATGACTTCGCCAAATCTGCACTGGAAAACGGCGCTGCACTGCTGATCGTCGGCCGCCCGGTGGATTACCCCGCGCTGCTGGCCCAGCCAGTGCAGACCAATGAGCAGACCTCCAACGCCACCGCCTTCGAATACGACGCGGAAGGCCACGGAGCCGCTGTTCTGGCCGCCGTGGATAAGCTGGCACGCTACAACACCGACGTGCTGGCCGCCGAGGAGGGCATGGTTGTCGTCGGCGTGACCGGATCGGCAGGTAAGACCTCCACGAAGGATCTGATTGGCGCCGTGCTGCGCGAGGCAGGGGAGACCGTGGCCCCGCCCGGCAGTTTCAACAACGAGATCGGCCTGCCGTACACCGCACTGCGTGCGGGCCGTACCACCCGCTTCCTCGTTAGCGAGATGTCTGCCCGCGGTGTGGGCCACATCCAGCACTTGACGACCGTCACCCCGCCACGCGTGGGCGTGGTGTTGAATGTCGGCAGCGCTCACCTGGGCGAGTTTGGCTCCCGCCAGGCGATCGCACAGGCAAAGGGTGAGCTGGTGGAGGCACTACCTGCTGGCACCGACGGTGGCCTAGCCGTGCTGAATGCCGACGACGACAAGGTCGCTGCGATGGACAAGCGCACCGCCGCGCGCGTGGTGCGTTTCTCCACGGAGGGTGCGACGGGTGCCGCCGGCGTGCAGGCCGATTACTTTGCCACCGACATCGAGCTGGATGCGGTAGCCCGCGCCAGCTTTATGCTGCACCACCCGAAGGGCGAGCCGGTGCGTGTGGAACTGTCCGTGTTCGGCGCCCACCAGGTGTCTAACGCGCTCGCTGCCGCGGCGGTGGGGATAGAGATGGGTATCGACGCCGCACAGGTTGCATCCCTGCTGAGCTCTCATGTCGCCGCTAGCGTAAACCGCATGGACGTGCGCACGCGCGCTTCCGACGGGGTGACGATCATCAACGATTCTTACAATGCCAACCCCGAATCCATGCGCGCCGGAATCGACGCGCTGGCCTTCACCGCTAAGGGCCGCCGCGAGGCGGAGAGCTGGGCCGTGCTGGGGCAGATGGGGGAGCTCGGCGAGGACGCCACCGACGAGCACGCTGAACTGGGCCGCGTGCTGGCGCAGCGGCGCATCGACCACGCAGTGATCGTGGGCAACGGGGTGAACCAGCATGCGCTGGCCACCGCGGCACGCGATAGTGGGGTGGATACGCAGACTGTCGAGAACATCGACGGCGCTGTGAACTACCTGGATATCAGTTTGAACCCGCAGGATGTGGTGCTCATCAAGGCATCGTATTCGGACGGACTATGGGCCGTGGCAGAAGGACTGCTGATCGGCGAGAACCAAGGAGCTTAAAAGACCCATGTTGCAAATCTTTATCGCGGGTGCGGTTGCCTTCATCGTGTCCGTCGGGCTGACCCCGGTGCTGATTCGTTGGTTCTCTGCCGAGGGGCTGGGTCAGGAAATCCGCGAAGAAGGCCCGAAGTCGCACTTTAAAAAGCGCGGCACCCCCACCATGGGCGGCATTGCCGTATTGGCGGGCATCTCATTTGGCTACCTAGTGGCCGTGTTGGTGGGGCTGCTCACCACCGGCGCAGGGCCAGGTGCCAGCGGCTGGCTGGTGCTGGGGCTTACCCTCGCCCTCGGCGGATTGGGCTTCGCCGACGATTACATCAAGTTGGTCAAGGGGCGGAACCTGGGGCTGAATGCCAAGGCGAAGCTAGTTGGACAGCTGGCCACCGCGATCATCTTTGGTCTGCTGATCCTGCAGTTCCCGAATGCGCAGGGCCTTACTCCGGGCTCCACTCACCTGTCGGCTATCCGCGATATCGCTACCTTCGACATCGCCATCGGCCCGGCAGTCGTGGGCATGGTTCTGTTCCTGATCTTCATCTACCTGGTGATCTCCGCCTGGTCGAACGCCGTGAACCTGACCGACGGCCTCGATGGTCTAGCCGGTGGTGTGACCGCAATGGCGATGGGCACCTACGTGCTGATCACCTTCTGGCAGTTCCGCAACTCCTGTGCCGTGGGCGCGCAGGCCGGCTGCTACGCGGTACGGGACCCGCTAGACCTGTCGATGCTCGCCTCCGCAGGCCTCGGCGCATGCCTGGGCTTCCTCTGGTGGAACGCCGCCCCGGCGAAGATCTTCATGGGAGACACTGGTTCGCTGGCCCTGGGTGGTCTGGTGGCGGGACTGTCCATTACCACTCAGACCGAGCTGCTGATGATCCTGGTCGGCATCATCTTCGTCATTGAGGCAGCCTCTGTGGTGATCCAGGTGGTCTCCTTTAAGACCACCGGAAAGCGCGTGTTCCGGATGGCCCCGATCCACCACCATTTTGAGAACAAGGGTTGGGCAGAGACAACCGTTGTCATTCGCTTCTGGCTGCTTGCCGGAGTAGCGGCGATGTCCGGCTTCGCAATCTTCTACGGAGAGTGGCTCAACGCCGCCAGCTGGTAAGCACACACAGCCCACAAACAAGTAGCCGATTAGCACTGTAAATACCGCAAGTACTGTAAGGACACCTCAGCCGTGGAACCCACACACGCACTTCAACCCGCAGACGCCCTAGAAACCATGCGTACCCAGACCATCTTGGTCGCGGGCGCTGGCGTGGCTGGCCGGGGTGTGATTTCCATGCTCTGCGCCCTCGGCGCCACGTCAGTTGTTGTTGCCGACGATAACGCGCAGGCCTTGAGCCACATTGCCGATGGAGGGAAAACGGAGCTGCGGTTGCTGAGCGTGGCAGAGGCCATCGACACACTCGACGTGTGGCAACCGCAGTTGGTGGTGACCTCCCCGGGCTGGAAACCCGAGTCTCCGCTGCTGGCCCGCGCGTCGGAACTCAGCATTCCCGTCATTGGCGATATTGCCGCAGCATGGCTGGCCGACCAGGCCGGCGCCTTCGGCGAGCCGCGCACCTGGCTGGCCGTTACCGGCACTAACGGCAAGACGACCACCACGGCGATGCTGACCTCCATGCTGGTTGCGGATGGGCGCGCCGCGCTGGCAGTCGGCAACATCGGCATCGCCCCCGCGGCAGCTCTTGCCGCCCAGCATCGAGGCGAGCCCCGCTCCGACGTCTTCGTCGCTGAAGTTTCCAGCTTCCAGCTGCACTGGGCGCCGATGTTTGTGCCCACCGTTGGCTGCATTCTCAACCTTGCAGAGGATCATTTGGATTGGCACGGGAGCTACGAGAACTATTGTGCGGACAAGGCACAGGTCTTGACCGCGCCGGAGTCGGTGCTGGCGCTGGACGATGCCCATGTGCGAAATACCGCACGCGCCCGCCACGTGGTCTCGCCACGCGGATACACGATTCAGGACCCGGAAAAGGTGGCGTCCCAAGACAAACAGCGAGTAGTCGGCGTGCGCGACGGGCGGCTGGTCGAGATCGTCGTTGGCGACCCGAGCCAGACCACAAACTTGGCCCCGGTGCAGGGAATCAGCCCTCCCGGGCCGGCGGGCTTGGCGGATGCAGCGGCGAGCGCGGCGATGGCGCGTGCGTTGGGCGTGGCGCCGCAGGCCATCGAAGCAGCGCTGGCGGGCTTTAAGGTGCAGGCTCACCGCGGGCAGGTCGTACTGGAGCACGAGGGCGTGGTCTGGATCGACAACTCCAAGGCAACGAATCCGCATGCCGCCGAAGCAGCGCTGCGCGGCCAGCGCAACGTCATTTGGGTTGCCGGTGGGCAGCTCAAGGGCGCCGCGGTGGACGGCCTGATCCGCGCGATCGGCGGTGCCCTGAAAGCGGTGGTGGCCCTCGGCGTGGATCGCGCCGAACTTGTCGCGGAAGTTTCGCGGCAGTTGCCCGACCTGCCGGTCACTGTTATTGACGCCACCGATCCAGAAGAAGCAATGCGCGCCGTCGTGCAAGCCGCCCATGGGCTGGCGGAGCCGGGCGATAGTGTCGTGCTAGCCCCGGCGGCAGCGTCGCTAGACATGTACACCGGTATGAGTCAGCGTGGCGACCTGTTCGCCCAGTACGCAGTGGCTTATGCTGAGGCCGAGCAAGCGACACAGGAAAGGGGGTAGGTTCACGCGATGTCTACTCCGACGTCCAACTCTAAGCCGTCCAACTCGAGGTCGGCCGGTTCGAGGTCGGCCAGCTCGAGGTCGTCCAACCCGAAGCGCGGTCGCATACCCGGGACTGTGAATGACGACGCGCAAGGCGAGCGGTCGACACGAGAAGCACCCCGGAAGGCACCGCAGGAAGCGGGCGACGAGCGTGGCCTGAGCTCGCTGCACCGCAAGGTCAAGGCACAGCTAGATACCCCGCAGTTGGACTACAAGGTGCTACTTGTGGTGACGTTTTGCCTGACTGGTCTTGGCCTGGTGATGGTGCTTTCGTCGTCCATGGTGACTTCCTACGCCAGTGGCGCGAGTGTGTTCGGCGAGTTCATCAAGCAGGCCATGGTCGTGGTCATCGGCCTGGTGGTGATGTGGGTAGCGCTGCGCATGCGCCCGGAGACGATCCGTAAATATTCCCCGTGGCTACTGGTGTTCGCCATTTTGATGCTGATGGCCGTCCTGATCCCCGGGGTGGGTGTCGGTGGCGATGAGGTCGGTTCCAACTCGTGGATCCGAATCGGCCCGATCGGTGTGCAGCCTTCCGAGGTAGCGAAGCTGGCGCTGGCTGTGTGGGGCGCGGCGACCGTTTCCTATCGTGCACGTGCCACGCAGCGTTTGAATAGCGGGATGGGTGCGTTCCTTGCCGTGAGCGCCATCATCCTGGTGCTGGTGCTGCTGCAGAAGGACCTCGGCATGATGTTCTCCGTGGGCATTGTGGTTGCCGCGCTGATGTTCTTCGCGGGCGTGAAGCGCAAGGTCTTCGTTACCATGCTCGGCGTGATCGCCGCCCTTGGCGTGTTGGCGATCTTCCGGCAAAGCTTCCGCGGAGCGCGTATTACGACGTGGAGGGACGCACTGACGCTGAACTTCGGCGACACGACTACTCAGGGAGCGGCTTACCAATCCCACCAGGGCATTCTCTCGCTTTCCGACGGCGGGCTTATGGGAACCGGCCTGGGGCAGTCCCGCGCGAAGTGGTTCTACCTACCGGAGGCGAAAAACGACTTTATCTTCGCCATTGTGGGCGAGGAATTGGGTCTGTTCGGCGCGGTATTCGTCGTGTTGCTGTTCGGCTTTTTGGCCTGGTTCGGTACGCGAACCGCGCTGGCGCAAAAGGATCCATTCTTGCGGCTGCTGGCCGGAACGCTGACAATCGGTATTTCCGTGCAGGCTTTCTTCAACATCGGTTACGTTGTGGGTTTGCTGCCGGTGACGGGCATCCAGCTGCCGTTGATTTCCGCTGGTGGTTCATCGGCAATCATCACTCTGCTTTCCATGGGGCTGCTGTGTAACTGTGCACGCAACGAGCCGGAGACCGTCTCCTCGATGCAGCATGAAGGCCGTCCGCTGATCGACCGCATTCTGATGCTTCCGGAGCCGCAGGGCTACAGGGCGGGGGAGCAGCGCCGAAACGAGCGCCGCGAGACCGCCTACAGCTACGGCGAGCCGGTTACTCGCCAGCGGGCGAGCGCAGGCCGCGGCAGCCAGGACGTTCGCCGCGAACGCGACCGGGTGGAGCAGTCCATTCGCCGCGTCGGCGGCGAGTCGCGTTTGCGTGGCTACGATGGGGTACGAAGGCAGGACCTTCCGCCTACGGCCACCCCGAAGCCGATACCGCGTAGCCACCGCCGGACGGACGAGGCCGGGCAAGGAAGAGCCCGCAAGACTCGCAGAACCCTTGATAATAGACACAGGAGGCGCTAGCCAAAGTGAATCCGAAGCCAGAAGCCGACCGGAAGCTATCAGTCGTCGTTGCCGGCGGCGGTACAGCCGGGCACATTGAACCCGCCATGGCCGTGGCCGAGGCCATTCGCGTGCAGCGCCCCGAAGCGCGCATAACCGCACTTGGCACATCTCGTGGGCTAGAGACCAACTTGGTGCCTAAACGCGGTTTCGATCTGCAGCTAATCCCACCGGTACCGGTTCCTCGCAAGGTCAATAAGGATCTGGCCACGCTGCCCCTACGTTTGGGCAAGGCTCTGAAGGAGACCAAACGGGTACTGCGGGAGGTCGAGGCCGACGTAGTCATCGGTTTCGGCGGCTACGTCTCTGCCCCGGCATATATGGCCGCGCGTTCCCTAAAGATCCCGTTCTTTGTTCACGAAGCTAACGCCCGCGCGGGTGTGGCTAACAAGTTGGGTGTAAAGATGGGCGGCACGGCGCTGGCAGCTGTAGAAGATTCCGGTCTGGAGGCCGAAGTCGTGGGCATCCCCGTGCGCGATGCCGTGCTGAAGATGGACCGCCAAGCACTGCGTGCCGAGGCCCGTGAGTTCTTCGGCGTGGACCCGGACGCGCCGCTGCTGCTGGTCACCGGCGGTTCCCAGGGTGCGCGCAGTATCAACACCGCGGTTGTAAACGCGTCAAAGACCCTGCAGGATGCGGGGATCGGCGTGCTCCACGCCTACGGCAAAAAGAATACGGTTGAGCTGCCCAAGGAAGTCCAGCAAGGCCAGCCCCCGTACGTCGCGGTGCCCTACATCGAGCGCATGGATCTAGCGCTGGCTGCAGCCGATGCCATCCTGTGTCGCTCGGGCGCGATGACTGTCGCCGAGGTCTCCGCCGTCGGTCTGCCAGGCATCTACGTGCCACTGCCGCACGGCAACGGCGAGCAAGAGCTGAACGTCCGACCGATCACCCACGCTGGAGGCGGTGTGATCATCAAGGATGCCGAGCTCACCGAGCACCGCGTGGCCCAAGAGGTTATTCCGCTGCTACGCGACGAAACGCGCTGGCAGGCCGCCAGCCTGGCAACTCTTGCTGCCGGGCACCGCGATGCCGCCGAAAAGATTGCCGCGAAGGTCATCGCGGCAGCCGAGGCGCACTGACACCCACCGACACCCACTGACACTCACCGATTCAGCCCACACCTCTTAGAAAGGCACCTTCTTCCCCGATGAGCGAGCAGCCCCAGACCACGGACCTCACCCGCGTGCACATGGTGGGCATCGGCGGTGCCGGCATGTCCGGCATCGCCCGTATTCTGTTGGATCGCGGCTACCAGGTCAGCGGTTCGGATATGAAGGAATCCCGGAGCGTGATGGCTTTGCGCGCCGGTGGCGCACGGATTCAGGTCGGGCACTCGGAAGACAACCTGCGCTTGTCGGGGAAGATGCCGACGGTGGTCGTTACTTCCTTCGCCGCCATCCCGCAGGACAACCCGGAGCTCGTCGGCGCGCGTGACGCTGGCATTCCGGTGATTCGCCGGTCCGATGTGTTGGCACTACTGATGCAAGACCGCCGCGCCTTCCTGCTGTCCGGCACCCACGGTAAGACCTCGACGACCTCGATGGCCGTGGCGGCATTGCAGTCCGCCGGCCAGGACCCTTCCTTTGCCATCGGCGGCCAGCTGAACCGTGCGGGCACGAACGCCCACCACGGCACGGGCGAGATCTTCGTCGCCGAGGCTGACGAGTCCGACGGCTCCTTTTTGTCCTACTCACCCGAGGTTGCGGTGGTCACGAACATCGAGCCGGATCACCTGGATTACTTCAAGACCGAGGCGGCCTATCGGGAGGTCTTCGAGAAGTTCGCGCATCGCATTGTCCCGGGTGGTTACCTTGTCGCCTGCCTAGACGATCCGGGTTCGGCTGCGCTCGCCGAGGGGCTTGTGGCCACCGCGGCGGATGGCGAGTCCCTGCCCTTTACCATTGTGGGTTATGGCACTGCCGAGGCTTGCGGAACCCACTCTTCCGTGCCCCCAGCAGCGATTATCGAAAACACGGAGGTGACCGCCGAGGGGACTGTTTCTACGCTGCGCCTCACCGAGGGGGTCAATGAGGCTGCCGGAGAGATCGCGGGCACTTATTCCCTGCGTGTCGCCATCCCCGGGATCCATATGGTTCTCAACGCCACCGCGGCTGTGTTGGGCAGCGTGCTGCTGGGCGCGGACGTGGAGAAAGTCATCGCGGGCATCAGCGGTTTCGACGGCGTGCGTCGCCGTTTCGAATTCCACGGCACCCGCCGGGATGTGGAGGTTTACGACGACTACGCCCACCATCCGACCGAGGTGGCGGCAGTCCTGTCGGCTGCGCGCCAGCGCGTGCAGGCTCGGGGCGGGCGCATTGTGGCAGTTTTCCAGCCACACCTGTACTCCCGCACGATGAACTTCGCTTCCGAGTTCGCGGAGGCACTGTCGCTGGCAGACCAGGTGGTACTGCTGGATATCTTCGGAGCCCGCGAGGAACCGGTCGAGGGCGTGGACTCTCGCATTATCGGCGACAAGATCGACGCCTCTACGGAGTGGGTTTTTGAGCCCGACTTTTCCGCCGTGGCGGGGGTAGTAGCCAACCTGGCGCAGCCGGGTGACATGGTGCTGACCATCGGTGCGGGTACCGTGACGATGCTGGCGGACGAGATTTTGCTGCAGTTGGATCACGGTGATCGCGGGTGAGTAGGGCGTCCAGAATAAAGAAGGGCAACACCGGGCCGCGCAAGAAGGGCAACGGGGCGCCCAAGAAGCGCCTGCAATGGCTCGTCGCGGGGCTGGTGGCGCTGGTGGTGCTGCTCGGGGTGTTGGTGTACGCGGTGCCGATTATCAAGGTTTCGCAGATCGACGTGCAGGGCACGACGAACGCTGATCCGCAGGCCATCCGTGAGGCCAGCACCATCAACGCGGGCGATAACATGCTGCGCTTGGACATGGCCGGGGCCGCCCAGAGTGTGTCCGGGGTGCCGTGGGTAGAGAAAGTGACGGTGAAGCGTTCCTGGCCCACGACCGTGACGGTCGACGTGACTGAACACCAGCCCATTGGCTATGTGATGGACGGCGACACGCCACACGTGGTGAATGAAAATGGGCAGGTGTTCCTGACGGGTGTGAAGCCCGAAGGCGCTTTAGAGTTCAAGAAGACCAAGGCGGACGACGCGCGGGCCATCGATTCTGCGACGAAGGTGCTAACCGCGCTGCCGGACGATCTGCGTGGCAAGTTGGAAGGCATCGAGGCCGAAACGGCGGATAGTATTCGGCTGTTTTTCCCTCATCAGGCTGTGTATTGGGGTTCCTCCGAGAGGGCGGACGAGAAGGCTGAGGCGACCCGTATTGTGCTGGGGCGCGAGGGCAATTGGAACGTCTCGAACCCCGCTATGCCCACTGTCAGGAAGGGCTGAAGTAGGGGAGAAACCCCAGCTTAAGCTTTAAGTTGAACTTTAAGGATACGACACGCCACCAAAAATGTGCACCGCTAAATGCTTGACGGCTAGGAAGATGGACGCAACAGCAAACCGGTAAACCGCAAAGCACAAAAATTCTTTAGGAAGGCGGACAAACGCACATGACGAATCCTGGAAACCACCTCGCCGAGATCAAGGTGGTCGGTGTCGGTGGCGGCGGAGTAAACGCCGTCAACCGAATGATCGACGAGCAGCTGCAGGGCGTGGAGTTCATCGCGATCAACACCGATGCACAGGCTCTGATGCTGACCGACGCCGACATCAAGCTGGACATCGGTCGCGAGGAGACCCGCGGCCTGGGCGCCGGCGCAAACCCGGATGTCGGCCGCAAGTCTGCCGAGGATCACAAAGATCAGATCGAAGAGATCCTGGCCGGTGCGGACATGGTATTCGTTACCGCAGGTGAGGGTGGTGGCACCGGTACAGGTGCAGCCCCGGTTGTGGCTAACATTGCCAAGAAGCAGAACGCACTGACTGTCGGTGTGGTGACCCGCCCCTTCGGCTTCGAAGGTCGCCGCCGCAGCAAGCAGGCCATGGAGGGCATCGAGGCTCTGCGCGAGGTCTGCGACACGCTAATCGTTATCCCGAACGACTCGCTTCTGAAGATGTCAGAGGAGCAGCTGTCCATGATGGAGGCCTTCCGCAAGGCCGACGAGGTGCTGCTGAGCGGTGTTGAGGGAATCACCAAGCTGATCACCACCCCGGGTGTGATCAACGTGGACTTTGCCGATGTGCGCTCCGTCATGACCGACGCCGGCTCCGCCCTGATGGGTATCGGCACCGCCCGTGGCGACCAGCGTGCCGTGAAGGCCACCCAGGCCGCCATCAACTCTCCGCTGCTGGAGAGCACAATGGAAGGCGCCAAGGGTGTGCTGCTGTCCTTTGCCGGTGGTTCCGACCTGGGTCTGCTCGAGGTGTCCCAGGCTGCCGACCTGGTGGAGGAGAAGGCCGACGAGGACGTCAACCTGATCTTCGGTACCATCATCGACGACCAGCTGGGCGACGAGGTTCGCGTTACCGTTATCGCTACCGGATTCGACGATTCGCCGTCTGCGACCTCTGCTAACCAGCGCACCGGTGCTCACCGTGCTCCGGAGGGCGCCGACGCTACTGCAGCCGGTGCCGCCCAGCCGACTAATCTGTTTGGTGGTCAGGATGCCCCGCAGGCGGGCCAGAGCTCCCAGTATGCAGTTCAGGGTCAGCAGATCCCGCAGACGGGCGGAGCCCAGGCCGCGCAGGCTGGCCAGGCGCAGCAGGTACAGGCCGACCCGGCACAGCAGGCTGGCGCACAGTCCAGCTTCGCGCAGCGTCGAGGCACCATGCCGCAGCACACCCAGCAGGCTCAGCCGGGCCAGCCGCAGGCTAACCAGGGCGGCGGGTTGTTCACTTCCGCTTCGCAGCAGCCGCAGGCCCACGGCAACACTGGTGTGGATCTGACGGAGGACGAGGACGACCTGGATCTGCCGGACTTCAACTAAGCACCGGCAGGAAGCACCCCCACTAGGAGAAGATCTCTTTGAGCCACGACCAGAGCCCCAAGGTGCGGAAGGTCTTTACCGACCGTAATGGAGGGGTATCCACCGGCCCGTACGCGTCGTTCAACCTGGGCGACCACGTAGGCGACGATCCGGCGGCGGTGGCTCAGAACCGTCAACGACTCGCTGATGTGCTGGGCCTGAACGTGGAACACCTAGTGTTTATGGAGCAGATCCATTCGCCGAATGTCACAGAAGTCACGGCCGACCACCTGTCGGCCGGTTCCTCCCCGGTGATCGAGGCCACCGACGCCTTGATCACCACCCTGCGCGGCACCGCCCTGATCGTCCTCACCGCAGACTGCGTTCCGGTTTTGCTGTCTGATGAACACGCAGGGGTGATCGCGGCCGTCCATGCCGGCCGCATGGGCGCCCGCAATGGCATCCTGCGCCGTACCGTTGCCCGCATGGAAGATTTGGGAGCAGTACCCAGCAACATTCACGCTTTGCTCGGCGCCGCCGCCAGCGGCGAGAACTACGAGGTGCCGCAGTCTATGGCGGCAGACGTGGAGGCCAAGCTTCCGGGTTCAGCAACCACCACAGCCAAGGGCACCCACGGGTTGGACATTCGTGCTGGTTTAACCCGACAGTTGCTCTCCCTCGGGGTGCGCAGTATCGATGCTGACCCGCGTTGCACCATCGCACCGGAGCACTACGAGCGCTTCTTCTCCTATCGCCGCGAGGGAACGACCGGCCGCCAGGCGGGCGTAGTGTGGATGCCATGACTGAGCAGACAAGCGACAACCAGGAGCAGAACGATCTGCCCGGTGGCGCGGCAGATCTCAGCCCCCGCGCACAGGAAATCGCGGACAACCTAGCTAGTGTGCGTCGCCGCATCGCGGTGGCCGGGGGAGCAGATCTGTTGCCGATCACCAAGTTCCACCCTGCGGAGGATGTGGCACTGTTGGCCCAATTGGGTGTTTCCGCCGTCGGCGAAAACCGCGAGCAGGAAGCGCGCGACAAGCACGCGACCTTGGCGGATGTGGGTCTGCAGTTTCACATGGTAGGGCAGGTGCAGACAAAGAAGGCGAACTCCGTGGCGCGCTGGGCGGCCGCGGTGCACACGGTGGATTCCCTAAAGCTGCTGCAGGCCTTGGATCGTGGTGCGGGGCTGGCCCTGGAACGCGGCGATCGAGAGGTACCACTGCCGGTGCTGTTGCAATTCAGCGCTGACGGCGACCCGCAGCGTGGTGGGGCCGTGGAGTCTGATATAGACGAGCTGGCCGATGCCGTGGCCGCGGCGGAGAACCTCGAGCTGCGCGGGCTAATGACGGTGCCGCCGTTGGAAGCCGACCCGGCCGCCGTGTTCGCACGCGGACGGCAGCTCGTTGAACGCATCACCGACCGCGTGATGGGTGCTCCTGTTTACTCCGCGGGAATGAGCGGCGACCTGGAGATTGCCATCGCGGAAGGCTCCACGCTGGTGCGTGTCGGTACGGATATCATGGGCGCGCGACCAGTACTTTAAACCACGTAGTCTATAAATCACCCTGAGAAAATCAAGCAACGGAAGGTTCCTTTAGAGCAATGGCAGACAACTTTATGGACAAGACCAAGCGTTTCTTCGGTTTTGATCCCGTGGAATCCTACGATGCGGATTACTACAGCGATAGCTACGCCTCCCGCGAGCGCGACCGTGCTGACCGTGCCGACCGTCTTGAGCGCGATGACCGCGAGCCTTCCTACCGCTCTCAGCGGGACCGTGCCGACCGTGCCGACCGGGGTGACCGCTACGGCCGTTCCGAGTACGCTGACCGCGCGGACCGCGGCGACCGCGAGGATCGTTTCTCTTCTCGTGGCTCCAGCCTTTCTGGTTCGGACGCCACTTATGAGTCCCGCTACGCTTCCGCTCACGCCGACGCTATCGCCGAGGACAAGGATCCTTCGGCCTTTGTGTCTTTCACTCTGAGCTCCTACACCCAGGCCGGTGAGCTCGTCGAGAACCTCAAGGCTCGTGAGGTAGTTGTTTTCTCCCTGGGTGGTATGGAAAAGGGCGAGGCTAAGCGCGTGCTGGATTTCGCCGCCGGTCTGAGCCGAGGCCTGGATGCACAGCTAAAGAAGCTGAAGGGTGTACGTAACTTCATTCTGCTTCCGAAGGGCGTGACCCTGGCGCAGGACCAGCTGGATGCCATTGCGGAGACCATCTAGTAGCCGCTCGGTATCTTTTTAGACAACGCCGCTAACCGTTAGTGACCTTCTAAGAGTCCGCGTCGGAATTGAACGACCGGGGGCTCTATGAGGTGGAGAGAGCTTTTTAAGTGAACGAGATCCTGCTTCTGCTGATATGGCTGATTCGCTTCTATGTGCTGATTCTGATTCTGCGCATCATCATTGAGATGGTTCAGTCGTTTTCCCGCAATTGGCGACCGCAGCGTTGGTTCAGTATCGTTGCCGAACCGCTGTTCGTGGTGACGGATCCGCCAGTTAAGGCACTGCGTAAGCTCATTCCGCCGGTGCAACTCGGGGGAGTGGGATTGGATGTTTCCGTACTGGTGCTCTTCTTTGGTCTGCAGTTGTTGAGCATGGTTTTGGGGGGACTTATTCGCTAATAAAGCGAAAACGAATCGCGGGAAAGCGCGGGCAGTTGGGTGACAAACCAGCTGCCCGTGAGTCGTTTCCACATAGCCCCATCGAGTTGCAGAGGTGAAGTAAAGTTCCCTATTGAGGCTACTTCCAGCGCCTTTCTTAAAGCTATAAAACTAAGGGGGTAGCTGGTGGGGGAGAGATGTAACGGATATTCAATCAACTGTTGTGAATACCTGTTCATGACGTTAATATAGAGACATCTTCGCGGTAAGTGAGTGAGGCTGCGGAGATGTCGTGTGTAGTGACGAAAGCCGCTGCCGGTCGAGAATGTGGGTCTTGGCTGGTGGCGGTTTTCTCTATCCGTCACTTGTTACATCGTTGGTGAGGGTCGGGCGTTACGTCCTCCGGTGTAATAGCTGGAATTAACCCTCGGTGGGGGTGAAAAAGGGGGGGTGAAGTTCTCTCTGTGGTGCTGATGTGGCAGAAGTAAACTAACGTTAAAGCTGAGCTATGGGATAAATCTCGATCTAAAGTTGAGACTGACCCAGCAGTTGCTGGTATGCTTTGTATCTGTTTCATAAACCATCAATAGTTCATTACTGTTGCGAACGCCTTCTAGCACTTTGAGGCAATCCGAAAGGGAAAGGGACAACCTATGCCACTCACTCCGGCTGATGTGCACAACGTAGCTTTTAGCAAGCCGCCGATCGGCAAGCGTGGTTACAACGAGGACGAGGTCGACCAGTTCCTGGATCTCGTGGAGGACACTCTTGCGGAACTGCAGGACGAGAACTCCGACCTCAAGCTGAAGGTCGAGCAGCTGGAGTCCGGCTCCTCTAACGCGGCCGGTGCTGCCGGTGCCGGTGCCGCGGGCGCCGGTGCAGGTGTTGCTGGTGCTCAGGTAGACGAGGCTGCACTGCGCCGCCAGATCGAGTCTGATCTGCGCCGCCAGTTCGATTCCGAGTATTCCACCAAGCTGGAGCAGGCGCGCAAGGATGCCCGCGCAGAGGCGCAGGCGCAGGCGCAGCAGGGCTCCGCGCAGCCGCACGGCGCTGGCGCTGGTCAGCCGAACGTGGCCGAGATCGAAAAGAAGATCAAGGCCGACTACGAGTCCAAGCTCAAGGCCGCCGAGGAGCGCGCTGCTAAGGCCGAGAAGCAGGCCGAGGAGGCTAAGAAGCAGGCACCGGTCCAGGCTTCCGCTGCCGCCGCTACCGGCGACGGCAAGTCGGGCGTAGCTACCGCGGAGACCCACATGCAGGCAGCTCGCGTTCTGTCCCTGGCGCAGGAGATGGCTGACCGCCTGACCGGCGACGCTAAGGCAGAGTCCTCCAGCATGCTGGAAGAGGCTCGCGCCACCGCCAAGAAGACCATCGACGACGCAGACAACAGCTCCAAGACCACCCTGGCCGATGCGCAGAAGCGCTCCGAGGCTCAGCTGTCCGACGCGAAGACCCGCTCCGAGAAGATGCTGGCCGACGCCGAGGAGAAGTCCAACGCACAGCTGGCAGACGCCAAGCAGAAGTCCGAGGTCATGATCTCCGACGCTACTGCACAGTCCCAGGCGCAGATCCGCTCCGCACAGGAGAAGGCAAATGCCTTGCAGCAGGACGCAGAGCGCAAGCACACCGAGATCATGAACACGGTGAAGAAGCAGCAGACCACCCTCGAGGCACGCATTGAGGAGCTGCGCACTTACGAGCGCGAGTACCGCACCCGCCTGAAGACCTTCCTGGAGTCTCAGCTGGAAGAGCTGAACAGCCGCGGCACCGCCGCACCGGCCGGCTCCATCGAGGTCGAGGGCGAGAACAACTAGTAGCTCCAGCCCCAACGCTTCTACGACGACCGCCAGGAGGAATTCCACGATGCTTTTCGCAGCGATCCTCCTGGCGGTTGTCGGTTTTGCAGCCCTTGTGGTCAGCCTCGCCGTTGGGTCCACTACCTGGGCCTGGGTATGCGTGGTTGTGGCCGCGATCGGCGTGGCACTGTTCGCCTACGACCTCCTCCGCCACCGCAAGCGCTCGCGGCGCAGCAAATAATCCCCAAGGGGGCAAGCGCTCTTAGCCCGACTGCTGAAGTGTAGGGTAGGAGCCGTAATTGAATAACCCCGTCAAACACACGCTGAGATCCGGCCATCACCGGGGAGCGTTCCTGGAAGAACGGCAGCCGATTTATCCTCCTTGAAGGGAGTACCGGGTGCTTACTAGAACCAGGCGGAGTCGCGGCACGTTATCGCCGTAAGTGAAGAAGTGGGCGAATCCCCGCCAATCAGGGTGGTACCGCGCAGGGCCTTTAAAATCCCATGCGTCCCTGTTTTTAGCCACAACAGCGTCGGCAGCGGAGCTGTGGGCGTCAACAATAACAGCGAAGAAACAGGAACCACCATGAGCGAAGCAACCCCAGCAGGCGGCGCCTACCCGCGCGTCGATATGTCCAACGGCGGCTCGACCGCCTTCCCCGCACTCGAAGAAAACGTGCTGGCGTACTGGGCTAAGGATGAGACCTTCAACGAATCCGTCGCCGCACGCGAGGGCAACGAAGAATACGTCTTCTATGACGGCCCGCCCTTCGCCAACGGCCTTCCGCACTACGGCCACCTGCTGACGGGTTACGTCAAGGACATCGTCCCGCGCTACCAGACCATGCAGGGCAAGAAGGTCGCCCGCGTCTTCGGTTGGGACTGCCACGGCCTGCCCGCCGAGCTCGAGGCGGAAAAGCAGCTGGGCATCAAGGACCGTGCCGGCATCGAAGAGATGGGCATGCGCTCCTTCAACGAATACTGCGCGTCCTCCGTGCTGCGCTATACCGATGAGTGGAAGGAATACGTCACTCGTCAGGCCCGCTGGGTGGACTTCGACAACGGCTACAAGACGATGGACCCGGGCTTCATGGAGTCCGTCATGTGGGCCTTTAAGAACCTGTACGACAAGGGCTTGATTTACCAGGGTTTCCGAGTGCTGCCGTACTCCTGGGCCGAGCACACTCCGCTGTCCAACCAGGAAACCCGCCTGGACGATTCCTACAAGATGCGCCAGGATCCGACTATCACGGTGACCTTCCCGATCACCGGCGCTACTGAAGGCACGGCTTCGGTAGAGACCCTGGCGAAGCACCCGGAGCTGGCCGATTCCGCGTTTATCGGCTGGACGACCACCCCGTGGACCACGCCGGCGAACCTTGCTCTAGCAGTGCACCCTGAGGTGACCTATGCGGCGGTGCGGATTGGGGATGACGCCGCCGGTGCCGACGGCGCAGAGGGCATGCACGGCAAGACCGTGGTGCTGGCCGACGACCTGCGCGGAGCATACACCAAGGAGCTTGGCGAGAAAGCCGAGGTACTGGGTACCTTCACCGGTGCGGAGCTGGAAGGCATGACCTACGAGCCACTGTTCGGCTACTTTGCGGAGCGCGCGGGCGAGAAGGTAGCCGACGAGGGTAGCGGCGAGGGCAGCCAGCGCCGGGCCGGCGCTTTCCGCGTGCTGTGCGCTGACTACGTCACCACCGCCGACGGTACCGGTGTGGTACACCAGGCTCCGGCTTTCGGTGAGGACGATATGTTCACCTGTGAGGCCGCGGGTATCGACCTGGAGATCCCGGTGGACATGGATGGCAAGTTCACCGCATTGGCTCCGGAGTACGAGGGACAGCTGGTCTTCGACGCGAACAAGGCGATCATTAAGGATCTGAAGGCAGCGGGGCGCGTGCTGCGCCACCAGACGATCGAGCACTCCTACCCGCACTCCTGGCGCTCCGGCGAGCCGCTGATCTACATGGCGCTGCCGTCCTGGTTCGTCGCCGTGACAAAGGTTCGCGACCGCATGGTGGAGCTGAACCACGAGCAGATTGAGTGGATGCCCTCCCACATCCGCGACGGTCAGTTCGGTAAGTGGCTGGAAGGCGCGCGCGACTGGAACATCTCGCGTAACCGCTACTGGGGCGCACCGATTCCGGTGTGGGTCTCCGACTCCGAGGAGTACCCGCGCATGGACGTTTACGGCTCCCTGGAAGAGCTGGAGCGCGACTTCGGCCGCAAGCCAGCCTCGCTGCACCGTCCCGACATTGACGAGCTGACCCGCCCGAACCCGGACGACCCAACGGGCAAGTCCACCATGCGGCGCGTACCCGAGGTGCTGGACTGCTGGTTCGAGTCCGGTTCTATGCCGTTCGCCCAGAAGCACTACCCGTTCGAGAACAAGGAGTGGTTTGATAGCCACTCTCCAGCGGACTTCATTGTGGAGTACTCCGGCCAGACCCGCGGCTGGTTCTACACCATGCACGTGCTGTCCACGGCGCTATTCGATCGCCCGGCGTTTAAGAAGGTCGTCGCGCACGGCATCGTGTTGGGCGACGACGGGCTGAAGATGAGTAAGTCCAAGGGCAACTACCCGAACGTCAACGAGGTGTTCGACCGCGACGGTTCGGACGCTATGCGCTGGTTCCTGATGAGCTCGCCGATTCTACGTGGTGGCAACCTGATCGTCACTGAGCAGGGCATCCGCGAGGGTGTGCGCCAGGCGATGCTGCCGATGTGGAACGCCTACTCGTTCCTGCGCCTCTACGCCTCTCAGCCCGCGAAATACGATACGACCTCCACCAACGTGCTGGACCGCTACATCCTGGCGAAGCTGCGCGACACGGTGCAGGGCGTGACCGACGCGCTGAACAACACGGACATTGCCACCGCCTGCGACGAGATTCGCTGGTTCTGCGACGCACTGACCAACTGGTACGTCCGCCGCTCCCGCGACCGCTTCTGGGCGGGCGACACCGTGCACCCCGAGGCCTTCAACACCCTCTACACCGTGCTGGAGACTCTGTCCCGCGCCGCTGCGCCGCTGCTGCCAATGACCACCGAGGTTATCTGGCGCGGTCTGACCGGCGAGCGTTCCGTGCACCTGGCCGACTACCCGAAGGCAGACGACCTGCCCGCCGATGCCGAGCTGGTCGCCGCTATGGATGCCGTGCGCGCCGTAAGCTCCGCGACGAGCTCCCTGCGCAAGGCTCACAAGCTGCGCAACCGCCTGCCGTTGCCGACGCTGACTGTCGCCCTGCCAAACGCCAATGCGCTGGCTGACTTCACGCAGATCATCGCCGATGAGGTGAATGTCAAGCAGGTAGAGCTGACCGAGGACGTGGATAAGGTCGGCGGCTTCGAGGTGGTCGTGAACGCTCGCGTGGCAGGCCCGCGCCTGGGCAAGGACGTGCAGCGTGTGATCAAGGCGGTGAAGTCTGGCAACTACACCGTCGATGAGGCCGGTGTGGTCACCGCAGACGGCATCGAGCTGCAAGATGGGGAGTTTTCCCGCAAACTCGTCGCCGCCGACCCGGATCACACTGCCGAGGTATCCGGCCAGGACGGGCTGGTGGTGCTGGATACCCAGACCACCCCGGAGCTGGAGGCCGAGGGTTGGGCGGCTGACCGTGTGCGTGGTGTGCAGGAGGCCCGCAAGGCTGCCGATCTGCAGGTAAGCGACCGGATCCACCTGACCCTTTCCGTGCCTGCGGACAAGGAAGAGTGGGCTCGCACCCACGCAGACACCATCGGCAAGGAAGTGCTGGCCACGGACGTGAAGGTTGTGGTTGGCGAGCAGCTTAGCCACGACGTCGCCGACGGTTGCTCGGCTGACATCGCGGTGGCGTCTTAAAGAAATAAACCCGCAGGGTACGCAGATGCGCTGGGTGGCTCACATCGACATGGATGCGTTCTTCGCCTCCGTCGAGCAACTCACCCGGCCCACTTTGCGCGGTCGCCCGGTACTGGTCGGCGGGCTGGGCGGGCGTGGGGTCGTGGCAGGCGCATCCTACGAGGCCCGGGCTTTCGGCGCGCGATCGGCGATGCCGATGGGCCAGGCCGTGCGACTATGCAACCATCGCGCGGTGGTCGTGCTTCCGCGCAAAGAGGTGTACTCGGCCGCTTCCCGCCGGATCTTCCGGGTCATTCGGGCTTACACCGGGGTGGTGGAGCAGCTGTCCGTAGACGAGGGCTTCGCCGAACCACAGGGGCTGGAAAGCACTGCGGAGGCCCGCGCCTGGGCGGAAAAGCTGCAGGCCAGGGTGGAGGAGGAGACGGGGCTTCCCGCATCCGTTGGCATGGCCGCCACGAAGCTGGACGCGAAGATGGCCAGCGACCTGGCCAAGCCCCATGGGGTGTTTGTGGTGCCGCCCGAGGCGCGCATGGAGGTCTTTGCCGACCGGCCCGTCGGCGACGTGTGGGGGATCGGCAAGGTCGCTCAAGGCAAGCTGCACACGATGGGGATCGATACGATCGGCCAGTTCGTCGCCGCCGACACCACGGACGTGCGCGGCGCGCTGGGCTCGGTTGGGGTGGAGGTGCAGCGCATGGCTGCCGGCGACGACCCGCGGCCCGTCGCTCCCCGCGCGCCCGCCAAGCAGGTCAGTGCGGAAAGGACTTTGCAGGTAGACGCGCGCACCACCGCTGAGGCCATGCGCGTGTTGCACGAGACTGCCCTGGCCATGCACCGCCGCCTGCTGAAGGATGGCCGCGCTGCTCGCACCGTGACCGTCAAGACGCGCACCACCGACTTTCAACTGCACACGAAGTCCGCCGGGCTGCCCGCCCCGACGGAAGACTTCGACAAGATCTTCGCCCTCGCCCAGCGCCTCATGCCCCGTCCGGAGGAAGCCGGCGCTTTTCGTCTGGTCGGAGTGAGCGTCTCCGGGCTGGTGGCCGATCGCCAGGAGTTGCTGTTCCCCGAACTCGACGGCCCGCCGGTACCTATCGTCGCTGATCAGGCTACTGATTCGGGTGTTGCTGCTTTTACTGATGACGCCACCACGGCCCGCCCCGAATGGCGTGCCACCCAGGATGTTTCCCACGTGGAGTTCGGGCACGGGTGGGTGCAGGGAGCCGGCAACGGGGTGGTCAGCGTGCGCTTCGAAACCGCTGCGACCGGGCCGGGGAAGACTCGCACCTTCCGCATTGATGATGCGGACCTTAGCCCTGCTGACCCGCTGGACAGCTTGGGGTGGGATCTCAGCGGCCTGATGGAGGAGTAGCAGCAAGCTCGTATAGCAGCTCGATCCGTGCCTGGCTGGGGCGCAATGCGCCTCCACTTCGGAGGCCATCTCGCGCCAGCTGTGCCCCGCCGCCTGTACCGCCGTAGACGAAGGAAACCCCTCCCGTGGGCACGCGACTGCATACCACCACAGGCAGGTCGGCGCGGTTCAGCGCATGTCGACTGGCACGCCAGGCCGCCAGCTCTTCGGCCACGGCGGTGGGAATATTGCCCGACCCCAGTGCGGCCAAAACTAGACCATCTACAGTGCCCTCTTTCGTGTCCCGTTCGTGCAAGGCACGGAGAAGCTGGCCGCCATCACCTGCGAACGTGGTGATGATGGGCACGAACAGACCGGCGATCCGCGGAGGATTCGGTGCGCCGGAGGACCTAAAAGGACGTGATGCTGAATCCTGCGCCACGTTGGAATCCGCCAGGGCATTACGGAAGGCGGTATCCGCAGTGGTGTGAGCCTTATAGGCTCCACGAGCGGCAACGATGGAATCTCCAAAGACTATATGAACACCCGGATCGAGTTCCCCAGTGGCCAGCGCTGCTAGCGCGCGGGAAAGGTTGGCCGGCCCGTCCGGTGCGGCGTCATCACCAGGGCGCTGAGCGCCCGTAAACACGACGGGGCACGGTAGGCGCAGTGCGCATGCAGCGGCGACGGCGGATTCCTCCATTGTGTCCGTGCCGTGCAGCACCACAATGCCGATTGGGGCAGGGGAGCAGAAGCTGTTGATGTGGCCGATGAGCTCATCGATTTGGGGGAGGGTGATCGAGCTGGAATCGATGCTCATGATGTCGTGCGCGACGGGCTCGACTTCCTGGGGAATATGAGCTTGACCAATGATGTCCGCGCAGGTCAGCGAAGGTACAAGGTCGCCGTCGGGGGAGTGAATGCAGCTGATGGTGCCACCGGTGCTGAGGACGGGGATCTGTGGACGATTTCGCGAGGCGCTGGAAGTCATGTGCCTAATGTACGCGACGCCTAGGCGTGTCTCTCCGGAGGCGTGGATTACGGGCCGCTAAAACGGATGGAGTTGTGCAAGAATACTTGCATGATTAACATGCAAGTATTCCTGCACGATCCAAGGAGGTTCCATGTCCCCTCGCAAATATCACCACCCAGAGACTGATGAAATCACCCTGGCCAGGGTGCTGGCTGCCTTGAGTGACCCCACGCGTCTCGAAATGATTCGTCGTCTGGCTGACGGGCGCGAGCACGATAGTCTCGAGCTTGCGGACGACCTGCCACGGTCGACACTGACGTACCACACCCGAATGTTGCGGGAGGCAGGGGTTACATGGACCAGAGGTGAAGGTCGCGCATGTCTAATCCGAATGAGGAGTGAGGACCTCGATCGCTTATTCCCTGGTCTTCTTTCTGCTGTCGTGGCCAATGCTGTCCCTGAGGAGGGACAGGCATGATGGGGCGGCTCTGGCCATTTGTAATGGGCAGTGTCGCGCTCGGACTAGACGCCTATGTCGTCGCGGGTCTCCTTCCCACTATCGCCGCATCTTTGGATGCGCGCGAGGCCACTGTCGGCCTGGGAGTAGCGGCTTTCACAGGGGCATATGCGATAGCAGGGCCTTTACTGGCCGGACATGCGGGGAGGCGGTCACGCCAGAGTCTGATTGCGTCCTTGCTGATCTTCACCGTGGCAAACCTGGCCACGGCGCTCTCGCCGTCTATTGCGTTTTTCCTAGCCACCCGAGTGGTGGCTGGCGCAGCTGCGGGCGTGTACTCACCGCTGTCATCCGCAGTTGCGGCGGAGATCGCAGGGGAAGCGCATCGCGGACGTGCATTGGCGCTAGTTCTTGCAGGTTTGGCGGTCGGTACCGTATTTGGCGTCCCAACCGGTCTGGCACTAGCACAGCACTGGGGGTGGCGAGCCGCCATACTATTGATCGCAGCTATTGGTGGTGCCGCACTAGCGGGAACTGCTCTGCGCGGAACTGAGCTGCCAGCGATCCCCGCTTCGGGTGCCCGCAAGCGCCTGAGATCAATTGCGCGACCCAAGAACTTACTCACGGTCACCGTTACTCTGCTGACTGGCGTCGCTTCTCTGGGGCTTTACACGTACATGACCGTGATCTTGTCAGCGGGAAGCCTCGCGTCCCACCAGACTCTTGCGATCTGGGTGTGGGGTATTGGGGGAGCAGTGGGAGCGCTAGGTATTGGCCGACTTATGGACCGACGCGACCCGCTTCGCCTGAGCGTGGTCATTCTCGTGGTCCTCACGTGTGCGCTGCTTGGCACGACGCAAGGTCAGACCGCCTGGATCATGGTCGCGAGCTTGTTTGTCTGGGGAATGTGCGGGTGGGCATCGCTCGCACCCCAGCAACATATCCTGCTGCAGACGAACCCGACCGACGGTGCCACAGCCGTGGCTGCAAATGCTTCCGCCAACTACTTGGGATCCGCGCTGGGGGCCATTTTCGGGTCGCTACTTGTTTCTGTACACGCGACGCCGACCGTTCTCTGTGCTTCCGCGGCAGGCGTAGCTTTGATGGCGTTAATTTGTCAGATTGCTCGGCAACGCATGAACACCGCAGAATAGTTGTGAAGGTGAAGGGACAGGCATACTCTTCCAGCAAGTCACACAAATAACATCTGCAACAGCATGGCTTGTATAGTTGACAACTAGTTCCCCTTTATTTGCGGGCTGTACCGCTGACTACACACCTTTATCAGCGCCACATAGTCCCATCCATGCCCAACCATGTCTATTCATTGAAGGAGCATTTTCGTGCGTTCTTTCCTGCGCAACTCTCGCGGTAATAAAGTCTTTACTCGCGCAACGGCCGTCTCCGTCGCCCTGGCAGCCGGACTGACCCTTTCCGCCTGTGGCAACGACGACGATTCCTCCGACAACACCTCCTCGTCTTCCTCGGCAGCGCAGAGCAGCGGCGAAGAGTCCACCGCAGCGCAGGACGAAACCCCGACGGTCGAGGAGTTGGCGGCTGTGCTGAACCGTGCCGTAGACCCGAAGGTTCCAACGGAGGAGAAGGTAGACACGGTCGTCAACGGCGACAAAGCGCCGGAACTTTTTGACGCCCTGACGAAGTCCCGCACCGAATCCGGCGCGACCCTTGAGGTGGTAGAGCCCGTGCTGCCGAGCCTGAACCCCGGCAACGTCAACGCCACCGTGAACCTGACCGTGCCTGACCAGGAGCCGCACGTGGTCAGCGACGTGGAGTTCGTCAACGAGGACGGCAAGTGGAAGCTGGACCAGGGCTGGGCCTGCACCCTGGTAGAAAACGTTCTGCCGGATCAGGTACCGCCGATGTGTAAGGAGCTCTAGTCTCCACTCTCAACCAGCGGCTCCCATACCCCGGGGGCCGCTTTTATTGTTTGGGGCTCCACTTAGACTTCGACGTGGTAGTTTGCACCACACGCACCGGGGAGTTGTCCTGCCCGTAGGTGATCTTCGTCTCCACGTTGATGTGCCCCCGGGTTGGCAGCACCTTATTGAGATCCAGCGCGATCTGGCCGGTCGATTGAGTGCTGACATCCAACACCTTCAGGTCGGTCTGTGCCAGCGTGCCCACGGCCGGGGTGCGGGTGACCTCCACCTTCAAAGAGACGCTCTGCCCTTGGCGCTCTAGCAGTGTGTACGTGATCTTCTGTGACATCGAAATATCGCCGTCCACGCGGTTGGCCACGGTCCACTTCGCGCCCACACCCACGGGGTCGGTGGGGAAGATCAGGGGGTAGTCGTTCATCTGGTTCAGTGCGGATTCCACACTCGCGCGGGCGGTCTGGCTGGCGCCGTCGGGGGCGGTGTAGCTACGGGAGGTGGCTCGTCCGTCCACCTCCTGCTCCGTGGTCATCTTAAAGCCCTCAGCCGTCTCGATGTCCTCGTTCTTCTTGTCGTTGGTGCCACTGGGCGTGCCGACGGTCACCGTGGTTTGGCGCTCCACGCCGTCGGTCGACACCTCGGCGGATAGTGGGAGGTTCATGGTGACTTCGTCGTAGTCCAGCTCCGCAACATCCGGCTGCTCGTCAGCCTTCGCCGTCTCTGAGGCTGCTGCGGTCGACGTGGTGGCGTCATCCTTAGCCTTTGAGTTGGCCTTTGAGTCACGCGCAGCACCAACGGTGTGCTGCGCGAAGCCCTGGGTGGCGTGGAAGGTGACTTCCTGGCTGCCCTCCTGCGAGAACCAGGCGATCGGCTCCTGCGGGGTGGTGCCACGGCTTAGTAGCTCCACCTTCACGCCCGGCACAGCGACATCTGCCGGCTGTGCTTGCGGCTGCTCGGAATCGGAGCATGCAACGGCCGTGAAGGCCAGGCCTATGGCGCTGCAGACAGCCAGCGCGGACTTGCTAGAAATACCCACAAGTTCACAGCGTAACAGGCGGACATTAGACTGAATAAGCGTGACTTCGAAACGTGCATCTTTCGCAGCCTTGACCCTGATGTTCGGGATCATCGCCGTCGACCAGATCACTAAGTGGGCGGTCGTCGAGAACCTCGAGCCACAGCGGGCGTATCCCGTGATCGGCGAGTTCTTCCGCCTCTATCTGGTGCGCAACCCCGGCGCGGCTTTTTCCATGGGGACAAACGCCACCATCGTCTTCTCTATCTTCCAGCTGGTCGCCTTCGCGGCGTGCATCGTGCTGGCCCTGCGCACCCGCTACATGGCCGGGGCACTGCCGATCGGCCTGATCGGTGGCGGCGCGGCGGGCAACCTTCTGGACCGTATCTTTCGCGAGCCGGGAGGTATGCACGGGCACGTTGTGGACTTTCTTTCTTTCGGTAGCTTCGCGATCTTTAATGTTGCGGACGCCGCCATTACCGTCGGTGTGGTCTGCTACCTTATCTACGCATTCTTCGTTGAGCCGGCGAATCACGTGCGTGAAGAGCGGGCGGACAAGGCCAAAGAGGAGGCGAGCCTGTGACCCGCGAGAATCGAGTGATGCCGGTGCCCGACGGTTTGGCGGGAATGCGCGTGGATTCGGGCCTTTCCAAACTGCTGGGACTTAGCCGCACCACAGTGGCGGAGCTAGCGGCTGACGGCGACATCCTGCAGGATCAAGCCCCAGTGGGGAAGTCCGACCGGCTGGTCGCGGGCGCGTGGCTGGACGTGACTTTGCCTGCCCCGCCGCGGGATCTAGCCGCCGAGCCCGCCCGCCACGTGGAGGGCATGGAGATCCTTTATTCCGACGAAGACGTGATCGTGGTGAATAAGCCCGTCGGCGTGGCCGCGCACCCTACCGTTGGCTGGGAGGGCCCCACTGTGACGTCCGGTTTGGCCGCCGCTGGCTTCCGCATTTCCACCTCTGGCCCGCCGGAGCGCAAGGGCATTGTCCAGCGTCTGGATGTCGGCACCTCTGGGGTGATGATCGTCGCCGCGAGCGAGCGGGCTTATACGGTACTGAAGAACGCTTTCCGCGACCGGGAGGTTTCAAAGACCTATCACGCGCTGGTGCAGGGCCACCCGGATCCAACCTCGGGCACTATAGATGCGCCGATTGGCCGTCACCCGTCCGCGGGCTGGCGCTTCAGCGTGCGCGAGGATGGCAAGCACGCTATTACTCACTACGACACGCTGGAGGCCCACCGCCAGGCCAGCCTGCTTGAGGTGAAGCTGCAGACGGGCCGTACCCACCAAATCCGCGTGCACTTTTCCGCCCTGCACCACCCGCTGTGTGGCGACCCGATGTACGGCAGCGACCCAAAGCTGTCGGAGAGGCTGGGCCTTAACCGCCAGTGGCTACATGCCGTGGAACTGGGCTTCCCGCACCCCGACGGGTCGTGGAAAACCGTCCGCTCGTCATACCCGGAGGATCTGCAGCAGGCTCTTGACCGGCTGCGGGATGCCAACGGCGTTGCCGCACCGGGTGCCGGGGAAGGGAAGCATCCGTGAGCAGAGAACAGCAGTATCAGGGGCGCAACCCCCAGCGGCTGAAAGCAAACAAGAAGCGGCAGCGCCAGCTGGATTGGGAAGATACGCGTCGGCCAGCCTGGGTGGCGTGGCTGTCCGGCATCTGCCTCATCGCGATGGGGTTCGGGGTGATCGCCATGAGTGCCTCAGACCTGACTGCCAAACCGCCGAACATCAACGGTGACCAGTTGGGGGCTTTCGACGGCACCCCGGCGCAGTACCGCGCCCACGCCCGCGAGCAGTTAGATCGGATGTCCGGCGACGAGCCTCGCTGGGCGCTAGTTTCCCCAGAGCCCACGCATCTGTGGGATGCACGGCAGGTGATCGAGTTGCTGCAGGGCATCGACGCGCGCGTGAGTACCCTTTATTTCGGTGCGACTGCGCAGGCGGTGTTGCCAGAGCCTGCGGTGGGGCGTACTCGTGCCGACGTGATTAACCAAGCGGTGGGGCGGATGGCTCGTGGCGCGCAGAGTGAACCGGAGCAGTTGCGGATTGACGGTGTGCTGGTTCACGCTGTGCCCGAGCAACTCCGCGTGCTCGCCCAACGTGCCTACGCCGTGGAGCCCGCGGACCCGGGGGCGGTCTACGGCCGCATTGGAATCCGACCGATAGGAGTGAGATAGATGATTTGGGGGTTGGCGGCTTACCTGATGTGGGGGCTGTTCCCCGCCTTCTTCCCGCTGCTGCAGTCGGCCACGCCGACGGAGATTCTGGCACACCGCTTTGTGTGGACGCTCGTATTTATGCTGGTGCTGCTGGCCACCGTGCGCGGGTTTAAGCAGCTACGGAACATCACGGCCCGCCAGTGGTGGATTGTTTCGGCCGCCGCGGTGCTGATCAGTGTGAACTGGGGGTTGTATATCTACGCCGTGAACAACCACCATGTCGCGGACGCCGCCCTCGGATACTTCATCAACCCCCTGGTCAGCGTGCTTTTGGGGGTGATCGTGCTAGGGGAGAAGCTGCGCCGTTTGCAGCTGGTATCCGTGGGCATCGCCACTGTCGCAGTGGTGGTGTTGACGGTCGCGCTAGGTCAGCCGCCGATCATTTCTTTGGGTCTGGCCTTTAGCTTCGGGTTCTACGGGCTGGTCAAAAAGCAGGTTAGTTTGACGCCCATTCAGTCCCTCACCGCCGAGACTCTTGTTCTGGCGCCGGTAGGGCTGATTTATCTGGGGTTCCTGCAATCCCAAGGAACCAACACTTTCGTCCAGCTGGGCGCTGGCCACGCGGGCTTGCTGATGCTGGCGGGCGTGGTGACCGCCCTGCCGTTGCTGTGCTTTGCGCGCGCGGCGCAAGAAATGTCTCTGACCAGTCTGGGGATGGTTCAGTACATCACCCCGGTGATCCAGATGCTGTGGGCGGTGTTTGTGAACAGCGAGCACATCGAGCCCGCCCGCTGGGTCGGGTTCGTGCTGATCTGGATTGCCGTGATCGTCTTCGTTATCGACCTGCTGAGCCACCGGCCGCCACGGGTGCGGCGGGTGAAGAAGCTCGGTGCCTCGGTATAAAGGCTTATAAAGGCTGAAGAGAGCTAGGCCAGACCGAAAACGCGGTCGATCATCGCGTTGCGCATCATCCCCTGGGGATCCACCTTTGCGCGAACCTCGCAGGCCCGGGCTAGGTCCTCGTGGCGCTCCAGCAGATCCTCGTGCGTGAGGGTGTGTAGCTTGCCCCAATGCGGACGGCCTGACTGTGCCTCCTTGAAGATCGGCTCCACGTGGCGGAACAGAGCCTGGTGGCTGTCCTTGTTGTATCGATGGACGGCGATATAGCAGGATTCGTGCCCCTTGGCTGTGGATAGCGGCACGTCGTCGGCTGCAGTGGCGCGCACTTCGATGGGGAAGAGTACGCGTTCGCCGCAGGTGTTCATCGTGCGTTGGACCTCGCGGAGGACCTCGCGGGCATCCGTCAACGGCACCGAGTACTCCATTTCGTTGAAGCGCACGCGCCGGGAGCTGACGAACACGCCGTGGGCAACGTTGGAGTACTCCCGTTGCGCCAGGGTCTTTGCACTGAGGTGGGCGAAAGGTTTGGTGAGGCTGGGGAAGTGGTGAGCTAGATCATTCATTACCCGGTAGGCGCCGTTGTTGAGCAGTTCGTCGTCCAGCACCTCTTTCCACCGCGGGATCGGATGGGTGGGAGTGTCGCCTGGAAGACGGGTGTTCGTCTTCACGTGGGCTACGTCGGTACCAGGGAACCAGTAAAACTCCAGGTGATCCTCCTGGCGTGCGCGGTCGGCGAAGCTTTCCACCAGCGGCGCGTTCGGCTCAGCTCGCTCCACAGCGTGCAACACGAACGTTTCCACCACGTCCAATTCGACTTCGGTGATGATGCCGTAGGCGCCCAGGGATACGCGCGCGATGTCGTAGAGTTCACCGGCGATGCCTTCCGCACCGGGGAAACACTCGTGCGCCTGGCCGTCCGGAGTGATGATGCGGAAGGCCCGCAGCATTCCAGCGAAGCCGGTGAAGCCCAGACCCGTACCGTGGGTACTGGTGCCGATCGCTCCTGCCAGGGATTGCGGATCCACATCGCCCTGGTTGGCCAGCGCCACGCCCAGCGGAGCGAGGATGCCCGGCACGTCCCGCAGCCGGGTGCCGGCACGCAGGCGGGCGGTCATTTTCTGCCGGTCAAAATGGATCAGCCCGGCCAGGTTGTCCAGGCTCACCTGAATGCCCTCGGTGGCTGCGACACTGGTGAAGGAGTGGCCCGCGCCGATCGGCTTGACTTTTTCGCCGGACGCGGCGGCGCGCTGAATCAGCTGTACCAACTCCGCCTCGTCGCGCGGGGAGATCCGCTTGCGCGGCTGAGCGGTAGAGACCCCGGACCAGTTGACCCAACGGGAGTAGTAGGCAGGCTTGCGGGTTTTAGTGGTGGTCATTAGACAAAACTCTTTCCTTCGCCGCGGTAGGTGGGCCATTCCGCGATGATTTCGCCGGCCGAGACGACCAGCACGCTATCGATGTATTCGGTTGCTTCGCCGGCCTTCGCATGGCGCATCCACACGTGGTCGCCGAGCCGTAGGTTGCGGGCGGCCGGGCCGGTCAGCGGGGTTTGTACCTCGCCGGGGCCTTCCAGCGGCGCCATCTTTAGATCGCGTGGCCAGTCCACAACCGGTAGACGATCCTTGCCCGCCGGGCCGGAGGCGATGCGACCGCCACCGGCGACTGTCACCGTCTGTTCTGCTGGGCGGCGCACGACCGGCACCACGAACCACTCCGCCGGGGTGGGGTGGAACTGCCGGTAGTGGTCAAACAGAGCCGGGCCGATAATGCCGGAGCCCGCTCCGATCTCGGTGACGGCGGCCTCGGCGCTGGTGGTTTCGATGGAACCGGTGCCGCCGCCGTTGACGAACTCCAGGGGAGGCAGCCCCGCCACGCGCAGCTCTTCCGCCACGGCGGCCACGATTTTCGCGCGGCGGCTGGCAAGCTCGCGGACGGACAGCGCCTTCATCGCCGCGATCGCCGGGGAGGTGTCGGTGGTCCCGGCCACCTGGCCCTCGTAAGCCATGAGGCCGACCAGGCGGAAGCCTTCGCGCTGGCGAACCTGCCGCGCGACGGCGCGAACCTCCTCCACCGTGTACAGGGGGGAGCGCAAAGCGCCGATGTGAACGGGGCCGGCGCGCAATGCGGCGTCAATATCAATACAAACCCGAATGTCGCCGCGCTCGTGGGGCGGCACCACGGCATCTATAAAGTCCAGGTGAGCAACCGAATCGACCATGAGGGTGACGCACTGCAGGGCGCGTGCATCGTGGATCAATCGATGCAGCGCCTCGCGGTGGGCAGAGGGGTAGGCGACGAGGATGTCGTTGGTGACCTGTTCCTCACATAGCCATAGCGCCTCGTTGAGGTTGTAGGCCAAGACTCCGCGATAGCCGGGGAGGGAGAGAACCTCCGAGATCAGCGACCGGATGCGAAGCGACTTGCTGGCCACCCGGATCGGGGTACCACGGGAGCGGTGCGCCATGTTTTCGGCGTTGGCTTTGGCGGCATCCAAATCCAGCACTGCGAAGGGTGCGTCCAGGTGCGCCACTGCACGACGGAGATATTTCTTCATGAAAAGTAACTTTATAGCGATAACGATTACCGCGTGCCGGAAAATGCGATTTTTAGGACGCGCTATGATGGCCAACCATGAGCGGTTCCTCCTTCGTCCACCTGCATAACCACACCGAATACTCCATGCTCGACGGAATGGCTAAGGTCGATCTCTTGGCCAAAGAGGTAGAGCGGCAGGGAATGCCCGCAGTCGGCATGACCGACCACGGAAACATGTACGGAGCAGACGCTTTTTACCGGGCCATGACCGCCGCGGGGGTTAAGCCCATCATCGGCATCGAGGCCTACATCGCCCCGGAATCTCGCTTTAACCAGCAGCGCGTGCGTTGGGGTAAGCCGGAGCAGAAGTCTGACGACGTGTCGGCCTCCGGCGCCTACCTGCACCAGACGATGATCGCGGAGAACGCCACGGGCTTGCGGAACCTGTTCTACCTGTCCTCGATGGCCAGTTACGAAGGCCAGCTGGGCAAGTGGCCGCGTATGGATGCCGAGCTGATCGCCCAGCACTCCGAGGGCATTATCGCCACCACCGGCTGCCCCTCCGGCGACGTGCAGACCCGCCTGCGCCTGGGGCAGTTCGACAAGGCGCTGGAAGCCGCGGGAATGTGGCAGGACATCTACGGCAAAGACAATTTCTTCCTAGAGTTGATGGATCACGGCCTGGAGATCGAAAAGCGGGTGCGCGACGACCTGCTGGAGATCGGGCGCAAGCTAGAACTGCCGCCGCTAGTCACCAACGACTGCCACTACGTGCTGGAGCAGCAGGCCCCGGCGCACGAGGTGATGCTGTGCGTGCAAACTGGCTCCACCCTGGATGAGCCGACCCTGGACCAGGGAGGTAAGCGCTTCGCGTTCTCCGGCTCCGGCTACTACGTGCGCAGCGCCGAGGACATCCGTGCGCAGTGGGACAAGGAAGTACCGAAGGGCTGCGACAACACCCTGTGGGTGGCCGAGCGTGTGCAAGACTACTCCGAGATCTGGGAGGAGCACCCGCACGACCGCATGCCCATCGCTGACGTGCCGGAGGGCCACACTCCCACGACGTGGCTGACCCACGAGGTGATGAAGGGGCTGGAAGACCGCTTCCCCGGCAAGGAGGTGCCCGCCGAGTACATCGACCGCGCGAAATATGAGATCAGCGTGATCGACATGAAGGGCTACCCGTCCTACTTCCTGATCGTTGCTGAGCTGATTAAGTACGCCCGCTCCGTGGGTATCCGTGTGGGACCGGGGCGTGGTTCGGCCGCCGGCGCGCTGGTCGCCTACGCCCTGACCATCACAAACATCGACCCGATGGAGCACGGGCTGCTGTTCGAGCGCTTCCTGAACCCCGAACGCCCGTCGGCACCCGATATCGATATCGACTTCGACGATCGCCGCCGAGGAGAGATGATCCGCTATGCCTCCGACCGGTGGGGCGAGGACAAGATCGCGCAGGTGATTACGTTCGGCACGGTGAAGACGAAGCAGGCGATTAAGGACTCCGCGCGCGCCCACTACGGCCAGGCGGGCTTCCAGATGGCCGACCGGATCACCAAGGCTTTGCCGCCGGCGATCATGGCCAAGGACATTCCGCTGCACGGCATTACCGACCCGGAGCACGAGCGCTACCCGGAGGCCGCCGAGGTTCGCCAGCTGATCGAGACCGACCCGGACGTGTCCAAGATCTACAAGGATGCCCTCGGCCTGGAAGGTGTGATCCGCCAGGCGGGCGTGCATGCCTGTGCCGTGATTATGTCGAGCGTGCCGCTGCTGGACTGCATCCCCATGTGGAAGCGCAAGCAGGACGGCGCGCTGATCACGGGCTGGCCGTACCCTGCCTGCGAAGCCATCGGGTTGCTGAAGATGGACTTCCTGGGGCTTAGAAACCTTACGGTTATTGGCGACGCCCTCGATAACATCAAGACCAACCGCGACTTCGAGCTCGATCTGGAAAACCTCGACACGGTCGATGACCCCACCTATGAGTTGCTGGCGCGCGGCGAAACGCTGGGCGTGTTCCAGCTGGACTCCGCGGGCATGCAGAAGCTGCTGAAGCGCATGAAGCCCACGGGCTTCAACGACATCGTCGCCGCGTTGGCGCTGTACCGTCCGGGCCCCATGGGCGTGGACGCGCACTGGGAATACGCCGACCGCAAGAATGGCCGCAAGCCCATCGTGCCGATCCACCCAGAGCTGGAAGAAGCGCTGCACGAAATCTTGGAGGAGACCTACGGCCTGATCGTGTACCAGGAGCAGATCATGAAGATCTCCCAGAAGGTCGCGAATTACACGGCGGGCCAGGCCGATGGGTTCCGTAAGGCCATGGGCAAGAAGAAGCCGGAGGTGCTGGAAAAGGAGTTCGTCACCTTCGAGTCCGGCATGAAGGCAAATGGATACTCCGCCGACGCCATTAAGACACTGTGGGATACGATTCTGCCGTTCGCCGGCTACGCGTTTAACAAATCCCACGCCGCGGGCTACGGCCTGGTTTCGTTCTGGACCGCCTACTTGAAGGCAAATTACGCGCCGGAGTACATGGCTGCGCTGCTGACGTCCGTGGCGGATAAGAAGGATAAGTCCGCCATCTACCTGGCCGACTGCCGCCACCTGGGTATCCGCGTGTTGTCGCCGGATGTCAACGACTCGCGCTACACCTTCCAATCCGTTGGCGAGGACATCCGCTTCGGCCTGGGCGCAGTGCGTAACGTGGGCGAGGACGTGGTGAACTCTATCATCGCCTCCCGTGAGGAAAAGGGCGCGTTCACCGACTTCTCCGACTACCTGGACAAGATCGACCTCGCCGCAGCGAACAAGCGTGTGACCGAGTCGCTCATCAAGGCCGGTGCTTTCGATTCTCTGGGTCATCCGCGCAAGGGCATGGTGCTGGTGCACGAGGACGCGGTGGATGCCGTTACCGCCACAAAGAAGGCCGCAGCCAAGGGCCAGTTCGACCTCTTCGCCGGTTTGGGCGGGGACGAGGGCGCGGGCGACGTCTTCCGCGTAGAGGTTCCCGACCAGGAGTGGGAGCGCAAACACCAGCTAGCACTGGAACGCGACATGCTGGGCCTCTACGTCTCCGGCCACCCGCTGGATGGGTTTGAAGACGCCCTGGATGCGCAGGTGGATACCCCGCTTACTACGGTGCTTTCCGGCGAGCTGCCGAACAACAAGGATCTGAAGATCGGCGGCATCATCTCGGCCGTTGAGCGTCGCATCGACCGCAACGGCAACCCCTGGGCAATCGCCACGCTGGAGGATCAGCACGGCGCGCAGGTGGAGCTGCTGGTATTCCCGAAGACTTACCAGATGGTCGCCCCGCAGATCGTCGAGGACAACATCGTGCTGGCCAAGGCCAAGATCAACTACCGCGAAGACGACATGCGCCTGTTCTGCCAGGATCTCAAATCCGCTGAGCTCACCGTCGGCGCGGGCTCTGGCGTGCCGCTGCGGCTGAACATCCGCGTGGATCAGGCCACGCCCGGCAACATGGCCAACCTGCGCCGCGTGCTTAGCCAGAACAAGGGCGATTCGGACGTTTACCTGACTCTCATCGATGGCGAGGAGGAAGTCCAGTTCCTGCTTGGCTCGGAAATGCGCGTGAACAAATCTCCGTCGCTCATGGGCGCCCTCAAGGCTTCGACGTGGGAGGGGATCTTCTCCTAGCCGGACATTCGCCACCATCCACCTGTCGGCTCGCCGAGCATAACCCCGGCCGACCTGTCACGATAGAGGGGCCACAACATTTTCGCGGCCGTCGGCGCACTCGTCTACGCGGCTGCGTACTTCCCAAGGAGACACCTCTTCACCATGCAGGTCAACAAGCAAGCGGTCCTAGAAGCCATTGAGGAACTCCTCGACGACCTCGATAGCCAGACTTTGCACTGGTATCCCGAGATCCGTTCCACCGCACCCACGCACTTTGTCGGCGCCCGCAACTTGGTGCACTACATGACGCTGCGCACCCATGACCGGCGAGGCCTGCAGGGCAACCTGGAAAGCCTGGGAGCCACGCGACTATCCACCGCCGAGCCAGCGGTCAAGGCGCGCCTCCAGGCCGCGCACAACGTGGTCTCTGCCCTCGATGGTCGCGCGCCACAGTTCGATGCGGACGATGTTGCAGACGCCATCGTGGGGGCCGATGAGCTGCTTGAACAACACACCGAAGCTCTCTTCGGACAGCGGGATTTACCAGGGGACTCATCGCGCATCATGGTCACCCTGCCCGCCGAGGCCGCTGTCGATGAGGAGCTCGTGGCCCGCCTGGTGGATTCGGGCATGGAGCTGGCGCGTATCAACTGCGCCCACGACGGGCCGGAGGTGTGGAAGCGGATGATCGACAACGTCCGCGCAGCTGGCCAGGCCGTAGGCCGGACTATCCCCATCAGCATGGATCTGGCCGGGCCAAAGATCCGCACTGGCCGCATCGCGCCGGGGCCGGCAGTGGTGCGCGTGCGTGTGCAACGCGACGATGCGGGCAGGGTGATTCAGCCCTGTCGCCTGTGGATGATCCCTGAAGATCGCGAACTGGCCGACGCGCCAATGGCCGCCACCACGGAAGGCCGACCGATCGTGAGTGTTCATGTGTCCCGGGCATTCTTCGATGCCCTCGAGGTCGGGGAGACGATTCATGTGGTGGATGCACGCGGCAAGCGGCGGAAGCTGGGCGTCACAAATAAAGAGAGCGAAGGTGCCTTGGCGGAGGGGCAACAGAACATCTACCTGCAGCTCGGGGCGGAGCTGCGGGCGGGCCAAGCGACCACGGCGGTGGGATCGGTGCCGCCGACGCTGCAAAAACTGCGGCCACAGACCGGCGAAAGGATGATTCTGACCAGCGCGGACGTGGAGTGCGACCCACGGGCGGGAGGGGTGCCGACGATCAGCTGCACGCTGCCGGAGGCCGTGAAGAGCCTGCAGGTGGGCCAGCAGGTGCTCTTTGATGACGGGGCGATCGCGGCGAAGGTAGTAGAGATTCGGGAAGCAGAGGACACAGAGGACACAGGGGACACAGCGGGCATGGAAAGCACAGTGGAAGCCGAGCTGGAGATCACCCGCGGCGGCGCGAAGCTGGCCGAGTATAAGGGCATTAACCTGCCCGATACCGTCCTGCCGCTGCCGAGCCTGACCGACGAGGACGAGGCCGCGCTGAAGTTCGTGGCCGAGTACGCGGACATCGCCGCCGTGAGCTTCATCCGCACCCGCGAGGACGTGTCCTACGTGCTGGATAGATTCCACGAGTTGGGCGCGGATGACCTGGGGCTGGTGCTGAAGATCGAGACGATCCCAGCGTTTGAAAACCTAGCCACCATCCTGCTGGAAGGCATGCGGCACGCAAAGTTCGGAGTAATGCTGGCGCGCGGTGATTTGGCCGTGGAGCTGGGCTTTTCCCGCATGGCGGAGGTGCCCGGGCAGGTGCTGGCGATGGTGGAGGCCGCGCACGTACCGCTGATTGTCGGAACCCAGGTGCTGGAATCCATGGCGAAGTCCGGCCTGCCGACGCGCGCGGAGATCACCGACGTGGCCTTCGCGCTGCGCGCTGAGTGCATCATGCTGAACAAGGGGCCGCACATCCCGGAGGCCATCGGGATTCTGCGGGAGATCGGCGCGAAGATGGACCGCTCGCAGCGTAAGAATCGCATGCTGCTGCACCACGTGCGCAGCTGGCGCTAGCCTGCGGCTGGTTGGCTGCTACTCGGCTGCTACTCGGCGCTGTAGCGCGCTTCCCACGGCCCCAGATCCAGCGCCTGCTGCGGTTCGTCGCTCAAGTTCACGGCAACCTTCACCAGGGTGTCCGGCGCCTGATAGGTCAGCTCGATCCAGCGACCCTGCGCGAGCCCCGGAGTGCTGCCTGCTCGCTCGCCGTCCGCATCGATCGGTGGCACCGTCGGGTTCACTCCCGCCAGCTCCTCGCTGACCGCGTCTTCGCCGTCCGCCCACCAGTTCACGTCTACAAGCTCGGCCTCGGCCAGGCGGTGGGTGCGGCGGAATTCCAACAGGTCCGTGTAGCCGCGCAGAACCTCATCGTGCGGAGATTCCGTGCGCTCAGACCACTTGAGCACGCTGGCCTGAAAGGTCTCCTTCGCCGCCGGGTTAGGCACCTCCTGCGGGTTCCACCCCGCGCGGGCGAACTCGCGCATGCGCCCCTCGCGCGTGGCCTGGTTAAGTTCCTCGTCTTCGTGGTCCACGAAGAACGCGAATGGGGTAGAGGCGCCCCATTCCTCGCCCATAAACAGCATCGGGGTAAACGGGCTGGTTAGTACCAAGGTGGCCTTGGCCAGCTGCTGTTTTACCGAGAGGTTCATGCTCGGCCGGTCGCCGGCGGCGCGGTTGCCGGTTTGGTCGTGGGTAGTCGTGTACGTCACGAAGCGCCACGGCTCGGGGTCTGTTACCGGACGGCCGTGCGTGCGGCCGCGGAAGGAACTAAAACGGCCGTCGTGCCAGAACACCCGCTGGAGCGTGGTGGCCAGCACCTCCACCGTGCCGAAGTCGGAATAGTAGGCGTGGTTCTCGCCCGAAGCTGCGGTGTGGATCGCGTGGTGGATGTCATCGTTCCACTGCGCGACCTTGTAGCCCTCGGTGTACACGGGATCGTTTTGGTCGGTCTCGGCCATGATCCAGGCGGGCTCGGCTGCGTCGCGGATCTGCTCGATGATGCTCACCGCGCCGGTATCGTCCAATGCATGCACCGCGTCCAGGCGCAGGCCGTCCACGCCGAACTCCTGGGTCCACTGCCGTACGGCCTCCAGGATGTAGGTACGTACCTCGTCAGAATCCCGGCCCTGCAGATTCACCACATCACCCCAGCCGGTGGATCCGCCCGCGGTGTAGGGGCCGAACACCCCGGTGTAATTACCGTCGGGGCCGAAGTGGTTGTAGACCACGTCCAACACCACGGCCAGGTCGCGGTCGTGGGCGGCGTCAATAAGCCTCAACAACCCGTCCGGACCACCGTAAACGTCGGTGACAGCATGCCACATCACGCCGTCGTAGCCCCAGTTACGCTGGCCGCCGAAAGGCTGCACGGGCATGAGCTCAATGGCGGTGACGCCCACAGCTGCCAGCTCGTCAAGCTTTTCAATTGCTGCGTCGAACGTTCCTTCCTCGGTGAACGTGCCGACGTGCAGCTCGTAGAGAACCTCGCCGCGCAGCGGGCGCCCCAGCGGCTTGCGAGGCTCGTCGATCTGCCAGACCTCCGACAACCCGTGAATGCCATCGGGCTGGCGCTTCGAGCGCGGGTCGGGGAATACCGGCGAGCCGTCGACGGAAAAGCCATAGCGGTCGCCAGGGGTGGCGGGCACGTCGGCTAGGAACCAATTATCGGCCTCGCGGGTCATGGGGATGCGTTGTTCGGCGCCGGAATCAGCGCCAGTTTCTGCAGGTCGCAGGACTAGTTCTATGTTTTCGGCCAGAGGAGCCCACACGGAATACATGGGTTCCACCCTAGCTGCGATAATGGGAGAATGCCCGCCGATACTGAGCCACACAACGCTCCAAAAAACGCCCCAAATCCAGAACCCCCATATGTTCGCCCCCAGCTGGGCCGGTTTACCGCGGAGATAGAGATCAAGCGCTCCCGTTTCATCGCACTGGCCAGCCGCTGCACGGACGAAGAAGAGGCGCGCGAGTTCATCAGCACCATCCGTCGCGAATACCCGGATGCGCGCCACCACTGCAGCGCGTTCGTGGTGCACGTGGACGCTGCCCAGCCGATCGAGCGGTCCAGCGACGACGGCGAGCCCGCCGGAACCGCCGGCCAGCCGATGCTGGAGGTCCTGAAGGGCTGGCACACCCGTGAGCCGCTGCAGGACGTGGCCGTGGTGGTCGTGCGCTATTTCGGCGGGGTGAAGCTAGGAACCGGTGGGCTGGTGCGCGCCTACCAGGAGGCTACCCGTGAGGCACTGCAGCGCGTGCCGCTGGCGCTGCGCCGCCAACTGGACCTATATACCTGCGATGTGCCACACGCGGATGCCGGGCGCGTAGAGGCAGAGGTTCGCGCCGCCGGGTACACCGTGGTGGGCGTGGACTACGGCGCCGCCGCGCAACTATCCATCGCTTGCGAACCCGGCGCGCCGCTGCCGGACTTCCTAGCCAGCGTTACCAGCGGGGCGGTGGAGCCACACCTGGAGGGGCAGCGGTGGATCGAGGACGCGCTGTAGCCAATTAACTAGACTGGGTAACCATGAGTAATTACGGCAACCTGCCCACCCGCCGCCCGGGCGCCGACCCTATAGCTCAGCGCAAGGCCGAGGTACGCAAGCATTCCCGCAACATCCAAATCGCTGGTGCCGTGGGTGTAGTCAGCCTCGTCGGCGGCCTGACGATCCTTCCCACCACCTTCTTTGCTGTCGTCGTGCCGATCCTGGCCGTGGTGTTCATCGCCTACAGCGGCTTTAAGATCAAGGGCATCGTCGAGCACAAAGATCAGTGGTGACGTACCCCGTTGGACAACCCAACTTCTAGCAAGGTTCGCATCGACGTTTGGGTGTGGGCCGTTCGACTGTGCAAGACCCGTTCTCAAGCGGCGGCTGCCTGCCGCGCCGGGCACGTGAAAATCAACGACGTTTCCGTGAAGCCCGCCCAGCCCGTGGTGGTAGGGGATACCGTGCGCGTGTGGATCCACCACCGCGAGCACGTCGTGGAGGTCACTCAGCTACTTTCCAAGCGGGTGGGCGCCGAGCTGGCGCGCAAGGCCTACATTGACCATTCGCCGCCCCCGCCCGTGATTCCCGCGATGCCGCGCCGGGATAGGGGAGCGGGCCGCCCGACGAAGCGGGAGCGCCGCCAGCTGGAACGCTTTAAGCGCGGCGAATTTTAGCCCGTCTTCTGCCCCAACTGCTGCCACCTGTGACCTAGCCTACCGGGGCGCGACTGCGCGTTGTCGCCGATGTGCACCGTCTTGCGGATGTGCTCGCGCCCGTAGGCGAACAGCAGCATGTCGTCGATCAAGCGCACCTGGCCCGGGTAGTAAGGGTATTTCATAGCCTTGCGCAGGGCCTTGAGCCGCTTCGGTGCCAGCAGGTCGCGCAGCTGCGCGACCGTCGAGATGTCGTGGGCGGCAAGCATGTCGATGGCGTAGCGGTAGTACTCCACGCGCGAGGCTGGGTATTTTTCGCCCACGATGCTGGAGAGCACCCGCGGCAGCGAGGCCGCGTCCAGTGTGCCTTCCACGGCTTCCCCGGGGGTGTCGATGATCGCCGCGATCTTGTCGAACTGTTCGTCTGCCAGCTCGATCAGCCCCGCGGCCAGCGTAAATGCTCGCTGCACCTCGGGCGCGCTGGAGTCTGGATGTTCCAGGTTCTTGTAACGCACGTCGTGCTCGAACTCGGCCCATGCGTGCTGCAGCACGGTGCGTAGCTGTATCTCTATGTATTTTGGTGACGCCCCTTTTTCAGCCGCCCACGGCTCGTCCTTAGCGGAGACAATGAGGTGTTGGCTGGCGTACCCAAATCGTCCTTCGCGGGCGGTTTCCGCCGCCTTGTCGATCACTCGCACCACTTTGAAGAGGTCGGAAAGTGCCTCTTTGAGCTGCGGTATCTCCGTCGAGTGGAAGGTGATTACGCGCACGCCGATGACGTCGTGCGCGTCGGTGAACGAGTGGTAGTCCGGGTAGGCCTCGTTGGATAGTTTGCGGGCGAAGCTCGTTCGGTCCTTGATGCGGACGCTCACGCGGTCAAACGTCAGGCCGGCGTCATCAAGAAAATCAATGATGCGCGCCTCTAGGTCGGCCGCGACGGTGGGGTGGGAATGAATCCAGGCGTCGTAGTCCTGCAGCGCTGACGTGGCCGCCATTAGGCTCCCAAGCGCGTGAGGATAGCCTGGCCACGCTCGCTAAACAGCTTGCTCAGTAGAACCTCGCCCTCCCACATGCTGCCGGAGAGGCGATCCTCCCACACGCCCTCGGGCAGGGCGACGGTCGTGTCGGCCCAGCCGTCGCGGAGCACATCCAGGGGACGGCGGGTGACCAAGGTGATCACATCGTTGCCACGCAGGGTGCCCAGCACGTGCCGTTCCATGGTTCCGGTGGCCATGACGGGCAGGTAGCTGGCCTCGTCCAGGTCGAACTGGTTGCGGATCTGCAGGGCGGTGGCGATGACGTACAGGCGCTCGTCGTCGGTGCCCCGCACGTCGCCACGGGAAATGCGGTCCAGGGCTTCCATGCGCTCGGAAAAGTCCACCTTTCGGCGGTTATCCGGATCCACCAGCGAGTCGGTAAAGAACTCCGTGCCCTGGTAGATATCCGGAATGCCCGGGCCCATGATCTGTAGCAGCTTCTTGGAAATCGAGACCGTCTCTGCAGCCGGGGCGATGTGCGCGACGAAGGAGGTGATCTCCTCGCCGTTGTTGTCGATCGTGTTATCGATCCACTCGTGGATGGAGGTTTCGAATTCCTCGTTCACGTCGAACCAGGTGGTGTGCACCCCGGCCTCGCGCATGGCCTTTTCGGCGTAGGCGTGCAGGCGCTCGCGCAGCTCGTCGGTGACGTGGCCATCCACCGGCCACACGCCGATCATGTTCTGTAGTAGGAAGTGGCAGGTGCCGCCGTCGATGTACTCGATGCTGTCGCAGAGTTCGGCGAAACGCTCGGCGGATTCGGTGATGCAGGTAATGCGACTGCGCACGTCCTCGCCGCGCTTCGTGTCGTGTGTCGTCAGTGCGGTCATGGCCTTCGGCCACAGGCGCGCCCGCTCGGCCTGCAGCAGGTGGAACTCGGCGGGGGATACGCCGAAGCGGCCCGGCGCTCCGCCGACTTCCTGCAAGCTCACCAAGCGGGAACCCCGGTAGAAGGCGGTATCCTCCACGCCCTTGGCCATCACGGCGCCGCAGACCTGGGCAAAGCGTACATTCGCTTCGCCGCGGGAGATCAGTGCGGTGGCGATGAGATCCAGCGCGTCGGCACGCTCCGGGTAGCGGATAATCATCTGGGCGATCACGGTGCTGGTTACGCGGGATAGCGATTCGTAGTCCGCGCGGTAGACCGGCATCGCGGCGATCAGGTCGATCAGTGTCTCGCGTAGCTCCTCATCCGAGACCGCTTCGCCGGAGGTGGACCAGTTATCGCTGCGTACCGCGCGGGCTAGGCGGCGCACCTCCGCCGCGAGCTCCTGGCGAGCGACCTCGTTCTTCAGCGCGTATTCGGCCTCCTCGAATGCCTCTGCATCCCACTTGGAGCCCGTCATATCCAGCGCCAGGTTGGCCATGGTGCCTACGGCTGGGCGGTGGACGAACACGCCGTCCAGCTCGCGTAGTGCGTCGTAGCCCGTGGTGCCGTCGACGGTGAGGCGCGGATCCAGCGGCTCGGTGACTCCTAGGATCTTCTCCACCAACAGCCAGCGCTGGTCGCCGATCAGCTTGCGCAGCTGCTTCAAGTAGTTGAATGGATCGGCCAGACCATCCGGGTGGTCCACGCGCACGCCGTCGATGATGTCCGCGGCGATCAGCTGGTTGAGGATGCGGTGGGAGTGTTCAAACACCACCGGGTCTTCCTGCCGCAAGCCCGCTAAGCCGTTGATGCTAAAGAAGCGGCGGTAGTTGATTACCCCGTCGCGCCAGAACATCAGACGGTAGTGCTGGCGATCGTGGACCTCCTGCGGGGTGCCGCCGAGCGTTCCCTCGGCGATGGGGAAGCAGTTGTCGTAGTAGCACAGCATCGGCTCCGCGCCCTCGCCCTCGCCGTCCGTGCCGTCGCCCTGTTCGATTCTTAGCTCCGCCACGTCCTCTTCGCTGCCCAGTACCGGCAGGCCCAGGCGCCCGTCCGCGCCGTTGTCCGCAGACCAATCCACGTCGAAGTACTCGGCGTATTCGGAATCCTTGCCCTTCTTCAGCAGGTCCCACCACCAGGTGTTGAGCTGCGGATCGTCCACGCCCACGTGGTTCGGGACGATGTCCAGCAGTAGCTTGATGCCCTCCGCGTGTGCCTTCTCAGCCAGGGAGCGTAGCCCCTCGAGGCCGCCGAGCTCGGGGTTGATGGTCGAGGGATCGGTCACGTCGTAGCCGTGGGTAGATTCTTCCGGCGCTTGCATGACCGGGGAGAGGTAGAGGTGCGATACACCCAACCGCGAGAAGTACGGCAGGTGCTCTTCCGCGTCGGCGAAAGTGAAGGCTTGGGCAGGGTCGGATCCAGGTCCGCGGAGCTGAAGGCGATAGGTCGCTGACATGCCCTCTAGGCTACTTGCCTACTTGATCAGCTGCAGGAACTCGTCGAAGCCAATGATCTGTAGCTCCTGGCCCTTGCCCTGCAGTTCGCGGGCACGCTTTTCCTTCGAGGTCACGGACGGCCATTCGCCGACGATCAGCATGGTCGTCTTCTTCGTCACGTTCTTGGCCACCACGCCGCCGCGGGAGGCAATCATGTCCCACACGTCGCCCTTGTCGTAAGGCTCTACGTCGCCGGTCACGCACACCGTCTGCCCGTAAATGGGGCCATCGATGTCTGCTTCCTCGTTCGCCTCCGGCACCTCGTCCGGGGTTGCGACCTTTGCCCACGGCGCCGGAGCGCGCTTCTGTTTCTTCTTTGGTGACGCCCCTTCGTCCCCGTGGACCGCGGACTCAGCGGAGCTGACCCAGTCAGCCGCAGAGATCTTCTGATTGTCACCTGCTGCAGCCGTGGCGCCTTCTGCTAGAGGGTAGCCCGCCTGCAGATTGGTGAGCTGGCGATCCAGTGCGGCGAACTCGTCGGCCTGTGACGGAGAAAAGTTCACGCGAGGGCGTTCGGCCTGGAAAAGCAATTGGATATACCCCGGTGAACAGCCTTCGGGCGTCTGTTTGTACCAGCCGATTAGTTCGTCAGCGGGACGAACCACATCCGGGTGTAGCGAAGATGCCAGCGGCGAGCGGGTCACCCGGATCTCCTGGGTAGAGACGGTGACTTCCGCGCCGCGGGCGGGGAAGGAACCAGCGGCCATGCTTAAAGCTTGACCTCCGTGGAGATCGGGCGCTGCAAAACGACGGTGCTGCGGCCCGGCACCTCTAGGGTGTCGCCGCCGAAGAGGGTGCGGTTTTCTTCCGGCACGCCGGTCGGCTCTGCGGTATCCACCACGACGGTCCAGCTTTCCTCGTCGCTCGGCTCAACGTGCATCACCTTGTGGCGACGCGGCAGGGTGAAGGTGATCGGCTCGTGGTGGGCGTTGAAGCAGAACATGAAGGAATCGTCTTCAACCGGGCGCCCCTGCGGGTCCGGCTCCTCGATGGCCATGCCGTTGAGGTGCACCATCAGGGACTTTCCGAAGTCCGCGTTCCAATCGGAGTCGGACATCAGGGAGCCATCCGGGGTCAGCCACGCAATGTCGCGCTTGGCTACGTCCTGACCCAGCGGGCCGCCCGCCAGGAAGCGTCGGCGGCGGAACACCGGGTGAGCCTGGCGCAGGTGGATGAGGTAGCGCGTAAACGCGTGCAGCTCCTCATCCTTGTTCTCCCAGTCCATCCAGGAGATCTCGTTGTCCTGGCAGTAGACGTTGTTATTGCCGCCCTGGGTGCGGCCGATCTCGTCGCCGTGGGAGATCATGGGCGTGCCCTGGGATAGCAGCAGGGTGGTTAGGAAGTTGCGGCGCTGCTTGTTGCGTAGCTGCAGGATCTCTTCGTCCTCCGTCGGGCCTTCCGCACCACAGTTCCAAGAACGGTTGTGGCTCTCACCGTCGCGGTTTTCCTCACCGTTAGCGTCGTTGTGCTTCTCGTTGTAGCTCACCAGGTCGTTTAGCGTGAAGCCGTCGTGGGCGGTGATGAAGTTGATCGACGCGGTCGGGCGGCGGCCCGTGTACAGATCCGAGGAGCCCGTCAGGCGAGAGGCGAACTCGCCGAGCGTGGACGGCTCGCCGCGCCAGAAGTCACGAACCGTGTCGCGGTACTTACCGTTCCACTCGTTCCACAGGGCAGGGAAGTTACCCACCTGGTAGCCGCCCTCACCGACATCCCACGGCTCAGCGATGAGCTTGACCTGGCTGACGATCGGATCCTGCTGTACCAGGTCGAAGAAGGCGGACAGTCGATCGACGTCGTGGAACTCGCGAGCCAGGGTAGAGGCCAAGTCGAAGCGGAAGCCGTCGATGTGCATTTCCGTCACCCAGTAGCGCAGGGAATCCATGATCAGCTGCAGGGTATGCGGGTGGCGTACGTTCAAGGAGTTACCCGTGCCCGTGTAATCCATGTAGTGCGCCTCGTCGCCATCGACCAGGCGGTAGTAGGCGGCGTTGTCGATGCCACGGAAGTTTTGGGTGGGACCCATGTGGTTGCCCTCGCTGGTGTGGTTGTACACCACATCCAGGATCACCTCGATGCCCGCGTCGTGGTAGCTGCGAACCATCTGCTTGAATTCGGCGATAGCACCCTCGGCACTCGGGGAGGCTGCGTAGTCGCGGTGCGGGGCGAAGAAGCCCAGGGTGTTATAGCCCCAGTAATTGCGCAGACCAAGGTCGCGCAGGCGGTCGTCGTGGACGAACTGGTGCACCGGCATCAGCTCCACGGCTGTTACGCCCAGGTCCTTGAAGTACTCCACGATGGAGTGGTGACCCAAGCCAGCGTAAGTGCCACGCAGGTGCTCCGGGACGTCCGGGTGCGTCATTGTCAGACCCTTGACGTGGGTCTCGTAGATGACGGTCTTGTGCATCTCAATGTTCGGACGGCGGTCGTGGTGCCAGTCGAAGTACGGGTTGATTACCACCGAACGCATGGCGTGCGGGGCGGAATCTTCCTGGTTGCGCTTCTCTGGATTATCCGGGTCGTTGATGTCGTAGCTGAACAGCGAGGCATCGCCATCGAAGTCACCGTCGAAAGACTTGCCGTAGGGATCCATCAGCAGCTTCGAGGGGTCGCAACGCAGCCCCTTGGCGGGATCCCACGGGCCATATACGCGGTAGCCGTAGCGCTGGCCGGGCACAATGCCGGGCAGGTAGCAGTGCCAAATGTCCGCGTCGACCTCTTCCATTTTCACTCGAGTCTCCGCGCCCTGGCTATCGAAAAGACAGAGTTCGACGGATTCTGCTACCTCGGTGAATAGGGCAAAGTTGGTGCCATTGCCGTCGAAGGTGGCGCCGAGCGGGTAGGGCTTTCCAGGCCACCCCACCAAAGGCTCGCCGGGCGCACGCAATCCACTTTTATCTGACAGTCCGAAAGTCATGAGCACCATTCTAACGGCTAAAACCGCGGAGTATTGTTTCTACTCCCAGCACTACTTCCCGCCGTGCGTGGCTGTGGGACGTCGCGATTATTTCCGGCTTGTCCGCTGGCGTGCCCAAATTCTTTGCCACGCTTTGCCGTGCTTGGAGTTCCAGAGCAGAACCGAAAACAAATCTCAGCAGCAGCTTCGCGTCGTCTACAGCGCTGCAGACAGGTTCGTGAGTTTCCTCATACCGGGTGTGTTGAGCGCTGAGTTCGGCGCCGAGTTCGGCGGCGAGATCCCGGTCGAGCGTGCCGCTGGCCACGGCTGCGAGCGTGATGTCGGCACCGTCGCGCAGGGAGGTGAGGGCGTCGAAAAGAAAAGTACAATAATCCGCAGGGCTGCCGGGGCGAGCAGGTACGGCAGTGAGGATCGACTCGGCGATGCCTCCGAGGAGGGCCTGCTTGTTGGGGAAATGCCAGTACAGGGCGCCGGGCGCGACGTCGAGGGCGCGGGCGAGCCGCCGCATCGTGAGGTCGGCAAGGCCGTACTGCTGCAGAATGTCGACGGCGGTACTCACGATTTTCTTGCGGTTTAACTGCACGGTGTTCAAGGGTAGTGGACGCAATTGCCGTAGTGTGATCCACATGAAGATTCGTAAGACATGTGTTGCCGTACTTTGCACCCTGCCCCTTGCGCTGACAGCGTGCGGATCCGATGACGCGAGCGACGGTGGAGAATCGAACCAGGCGAACCAAGAAAGCGCAGCAGCTGACGAGCCTGGAGAGAAGGCACCGGAGGGGCCGGTTTACGAAAGCGCAGCCAGCGACGAGGATAAACAGCAGATCGTCGATCTGCTGCACGGGCTGAGCAACGGCTCCCGTCCGATGGACGAGTACCTACACTGGACCATCGACAACACCTGCCGCGCCGACATCGACGAACAAGGCGGGGAGGAGGCCGCGCGCCAGCAGGCCAACGATTCCGCAGGCCGCGGCAACTTCGACGAGCAGCCGGGCGGGGCGCCAAACATCACCGACATTCAGGACGTGATGGCCGAGGGCGACAACGCACACGCCATGGTTTCCATCGCGGAAGGCGAGCGCACCGACACCAACCGCATGTACTTCAAGCGTGAGGATGCAAAGTGGAAGTTCTGCCACAGTGTCGGAACGCAGGGTGCCGAGCAGGGCTAGCGCGTTGAGCGGAGTTCCTAAGATCCCGCGCCCCGTGGGGGAGGCGGCGCAGGTTCTCTTTATTACGCTCGTAAGCTTTCTGCTGCTCGGGGTGCTGTGGGGCGCGATCCACCCGACTGCGGAACTGGGAGTGGCTGCGGACGGTGGTGCGGATATGGTGCCGGGCACAGAGGACGCTTCGTTCCGCGCCTACTCCTATTACGTAGGCCTGACGGGGCTGGGCGGAATTGCTGTGGCGCTGTGGGCGTTTCGCACCCGCATGCGGGGGTTGCTGATGATGCTGTGGACAGCTCTGTCCGTGCTGTGGGGAACCGTGGCGGCCTGGACGGTGGGTGTCAGTGTGGCCGATAAGCTACACGCCGACCCAATCCCGGAGAACCCACGGGCGGGCGATGTTTTTCACATCCTGGAGACCGTTAATCCCTCGGTGGGTCTGGTAGTAGCTCCGGCGCTGGCGCTGATTGTTTACTGGATTGCGGCGACCTTTGCGAACCCGGAGGACTTTGGGGACTAGCCGGGGACAAGTGGGGGGCTTTAGAAACAAAACGCGCTGCAATGGACTTGTTAGGTACTAAGGTGGGGGAGTGCTTAACAAAACCATAGAGAGTATCACTCGCGTGGATGGCCTCTGGACTATGCCGGATAGCATCTCCACCGACGAGTGGGCCGCGGAAGTTCGCCGACTAAAAGAAGAGAAGAATGCGCTGATACTGGCGCACAATTACCAGCTGCCGGAGATCCAGGACATCGCCGACCACACCGGTGATTCCCTCGCGCTGTCGCGCATCGCGGCGGAGACGGACGCTGACGTGATCGTCTTCTGCGGTGTGCACTTTATGGCCGAGACGGCGAAGATCTTGTCTCCGGAAAAGACGGTGCTTATTCCGGACGCTAACGCGGGGTGCTCTTTGGCCGATTCCCTGACCGCAGACGAACTGCGCGAATGGAAGGCCGAGCACCCGGGGGCCGTGGTGGTCAGCTACGTAAACACCACCGCCGACGTGAAGGCCCTGACGGATATCTGCTGCACCAGCTCCAACGCGGTGGATGTGGTAGCCAGCCTGCCGGAGGATCAGGAGGTGCTGTTCGGACCCGACCAGTTCCTCGGCGCCCACGTGCGCCGTGAGACCGGACGGGACAACATCCACGTCTGGGCGGGCGAGTGCCACGTACACGCGGGCATCTCCGGCCAGGAGCTGAGCCAACAGGCGCACAATAACCCGGCGGCGGATCTGTTCATCCACCCTGAGTGTGGCTGCGCCAACTCCGCCATCTACCTGGCCGGCGAGGGGATTGTGGAGCCGGAGCGGGTGAAGATGCTCTCCACCGGTGACATGATCTCGCAGGCCAAATCCACCAACCAGTCCACCGTGCTGGTGGCCACCGAGGTCGGCATGCTGCACCAGCTGCGCCAGGCCAACCCCGAGGTGGACTTCCGTGCTGTGAACGACCGCGCGGCCTGTAAGTATATGAAGATGATTACCCCGGCGGCTCTGCTGCGTTGCCTGGCGCTGGGTGAGGACGAGGTGACGGTGGACGAGGAGACCGCCGCCGCGGCCCGCCGTTCCGTAGAGCGCATGATCGCCATCGGTAACCCGGGAAGCGGGGAGTAGCAGTGGAACTTCCCTATCCCACACAGCTCACCGACTCGTCTCGTGTCCGCGCCGCTTATCTGCGCATGGCCAAGGTCGCGCTGGAGGAGGACTTCGGCGATGGCGCGGACGTCAGCACCCTGGCGACCGTGCCCGCCGACGCCACCGGTACGAAGGTTATGCGCACCCGGCAGGCGGGCGTGATCAGCGGACTGGATGCGCTGGCCATTGTCGCGGAAGTCGCCGACCAGCGGCACGTCGAGTTCGCCCCGCTGGTCGCCGACGGTGACCGCGTGGAGGCCGGGGTCGAGGTCGCACGGGTGGAGGGCAAGATCCAGCACATACTCATGCTCGAGCGCACCCTGCTGAATATCCTGAGCCACGCCTCCGGCATCGCCACGCAGACCCGCGAGTGGGTCGATGCGGTCGAGGCCACGGCCACCAGCCCGCGCGGCTGCAAGGTCCGCGATTCCCGCAAGACCCTGCCCGGCATGCGCATGCTGGAAAAACGCGCGATAGTCCACGGTGGTGGCTACCCGCACCGCTACAACCTGGGCGACCAGGTGATGGTCAAGGACAACCACGTGGAGCTTTCGAGCGCGGCTGAGGCGTACGCGCGGGTGCGGGATTTCCTGGGGGAGGCCGCCATCACGTGGGTGGAGGTCGAGGTGGATACCCTAGACCAACTCTCCGACCTGCTGGCGGAAGGCAAGCCTCACCCGCCGCAGGTGCTGCTGGATAACTTCACAGTGGAGGACACGCGCAAGGCCGTGGAGCTGCGCGACCAGCTAGCCCCGCAGGTGCTGTTGGAATCTTCCGGCGGGCTTACCCTGGACGTCGCCGGGGATTACGCAGCCGCGGGCGTGGAGTCCGTAGCCGTGGGTGGGTTGACCCACAGCGTGCGGGCGCTGGACATCGGCCTGGATTAGGATTCCCAGCGATCCAGCGCCGCGCGTCGGCGCTGGTCCAGCTCCGTGGCTATCTCTGCGTAACCCAGCTCCGTGGCGGCCACCAATGCCATGGTGTAACCGCCGATGGTGCGTTCATCATCCGCGCTGAACTCTGACCACTCTGCCACCAGTCGCGCGTTAGCCAGGGCCTCGTCGAAGAGCCCACAGTTCAGGGCGGCTTCGGCCAGGGTGTAGCGCAGATTAAGGATGGCGGGGGACAAAGGGCAACCCTCGGCAGCATCCAGCGCCACGCTGGCAAGCTCCCAGGCTTCGCCTTCGCGGCCTTCGCCGAGCAGAGCCATCGCTGCCAGACCTGCATTCTGCAGCGCGATCACTCCCGCGCCCAGTGTGTCGGCCAGGCGCACGCACACCGCCCAGTGTTCCGCCACAGCTGCCAGAGAGGCCTCGCTGGTGCTGGACGTGGCCGCCGCGTTTTCGGTCGCCCGAAACATCTCAAAGTGCGCCAGCATGTCATGCGCCTCGTAGAGGGCAACCGTCTGTGCACCGGTGCCGTTTAACCCAACTGCACTGTCTTCCTCCAGCCTGTCGATCAGGGCCGTTACCCGCTCGAACGCCTCCTCGTGCCGTCCGCGGAACCAAGCCTCCTGCGCGAACCATAGCTGGCGGTCGGCCGCGCTCGGGGGTTTGGAGCCGAATCTGCGCACCAGTTGGGCGAAGGTGTCTGCGAAGTCAACGGGTGAGGCCGTGGCGCTGCTCCCAAACGAACCAGAAAGATTAGTGGCCACCGCAAAGCCCGTTGTCGCGGCCGAGGTTAAACGTGCGGAAACGGCCGTGGGCAGGTCGCGGTGCGTGATGTGCGGTGCTTCGGCCAGCGTGGGGGAATCCGGATCCGGGCGGAAGTCGGCGAATCCCTGCGCTAACTGTGCCAGCATTTCCTGCGGGGAGTGCAGCTCGGCCAGGGTACCCCGTCGATCTTCCATCGACAGCGCCTGATGAGCCAGCAAGGCTAGAGCCTCCAGGGCCAATGCGTGGTTGTTGTGGCTGCGCGCCCATGCCCGCAGGTCGCGCAGGGCAGCGATGGCCTCGTCGGCCAGCCCCAGGTGATCCGCGGCGCTGGCCCGCATGCTGTAGAACTCGCCCACCAGCTCATCCGGCACCTCAGCAGGGGTCGCCAGCCAGTACTGCCGGGCGAAGTCGCTGGCCAGGCGCCAACTCGTCGCCGCGGAAGCGCCGGAACGCGCGGCAGCGCTGCTCTCGTGGAGCAGTGAAAGGAGTGTCTGAGCCATGGCGTAAACTTTAGCCCAGCACATAACCGCACATAATCATTCAGTAAGGAAGCCGCGTACACGATGACTAGCGCCCAGCTGGACTTTAGCCGGATCGACCTGCGGGGACAGACCCCGACTACCGCCGAGCTGCGCCATCGCCTGCCCCGCGGTGGCACGGATGTGGACTCGGTGATCCCCACCGTCGCACCAATCGTTGACCAGGTGCGCGAGGGCGGTGCACGCGCGGCGCTGGAGATCGGGCAGCGCTTCGATGGCGTGACCCCGGATTCGGTGCGGGTTCCGGCCGAGGTTATCGACGCTGCTGTGGGGACATTGGCAGACGACGTCATCGCGGCACTCGAAGAGGCCATCAAGCGGGTGCGTGCCTTCCACTCCGCCATTCGCCCTGAGGACAAGAGGGTGGAGGTCGCGCCGGGTGGCGTGGTGACGGAGCGTTTCATCCCTGTCCAGCGCGTAGGCCTGTACGCGCCGGGCGGTAACGCGGTGTACCCGTCGAGCGTGATCATGAACGTCGTGCCGGCGCAGGAGGCAGGTGTGGAGTCCCTCGTGGTGGCCTCCCCGCCGCAGGAGGGCGGCTGGCCGCACCCGACCGTGTTGGCGGCCTGCAAGCTGTTGGGCGTGGACGAGGTCTGGGCTGTCGGCGGTGCCCAGGCCGTAGCAGTGCTGGCGCACGGCTCCACCGCCCAGGGCGGGGAGGAGCTGGAGCCGGTGGACATGGTGACCGGCCCGGGCAACATCTTCGTCACCGCCGCCAAGCGCCTGTGCCGTTCTGTGGTGGGTATCGACTCCGAGGCGGGACCGACCGAGATCGCCGTGTTGGCGGACGGCACTGCCGATGCGGTGGAGATCGCCTACGACCTGATTAGTCAGGCAGAGCACGACACGATGGCGGCCTCCGTGCTGATCACAGACAGCGAGAAACTGGCCGACGACGTGGTGGCTGAGATGAACGAGCGCTACCACATCACCCAGAACTCCGACCGCGTGGCCGAGGCTCTAAACGGCCAGCAGTCCGGAGTGGTGCTGGTGGACGACATTGCCGCCGGCATCCGCGCGGCGAACGCTTACGGCGCCGAGCACTTGGAGATCCACACCGAGGGCGCCCACGAGGTCGCAGAGCGGATCACCAACGCCGGCGCGATCTTTATCGGCCGCTTCAGCCCGGTGCCGCTGGGCGACTACGCCGCCGGTTCCAACCACGTGCTGCCGACCTCCGGCACGGCGCGGCACTCCTCGGGTCTGTCCACGCTGACGTTCCTGAAGTCCGTGCACGTCATCGACTACAACGAAGAAGGCCTGCAGGGCGTGGCCGACACGGTAATCACCCTGTCGAAGTCCGAGGGCTTGCCCGCCCACGGCGAAGCCATCAGTGCACGTACAAACACAGCACGCACCAACACCGCAAACACCAAAGGAACGGAAGCCTAAACCATGGCTGAGCAGAACAAGCAGATCTCTCTGGCCGACCTGCCGCTGCGCGAGGAACTGCGCGGCAAGTCTGCATACGGAGCCCCGCAGCTGACTGTTGCGAACCAGCTGAACACCAACGAAAACCCCTATCCGCCGTCGCCGGAGATCGTCGAGGGCATCGCCCGGCGCGTGGCTGAGCTGGGTAAGCAGCTGAACCGCTATCCCGACCGCGACGCGGTCGGCTTGCGCAAGGCCCTAGCGGCGTACGTGAGACAGCAGACGGGTGTGGGCGTCACTAAAGAACAGGTATGGGCAGCCAACGGTTCCAACGAAGTCTTGCAGCAGTTGCTGCAGGCATTCGGTGGGCCCGGGCGCAGTGCGATGGGCTTCGTACCGAGCTATTCCATGCACCCGATCCTGGCGGCGGGCACGCAGACGGAGTTCGTGACGGTCGAGCGCCGCCCCGAGAATCGCTTCGACATCGACGTGGACGAGGCCCTGGGAGCCATCGCCACGAACGCACCCGATGTTGTCTTTATTACGACGCCCAACAACCCCACCGGCAACAGCACTCCGCTGGCCGACATTGAGCGGATCGTGCAGGCGGCTCCTGGCATTGTGATTGTGGACGAGGCCTACGCGGAGTTTTCCGATGAGCCCAGTGCAGTGGGCCTGCTGGAGCGGTACCCAGCCAAGCTGGTCGTTTCCCGCACCATGTCCAAGGCATTCGACTTCGCCGGCGGGCGGCTGGGCTACTTCGTGGCGAACCCGGCCTTTATCGAGGCTGTGATGCTAGTGCGCCTGCCGTACCACCTGGCCACGCTGTCGCAGGCAGCGGCTGAGGTGGCACTGGAGAACTCCGCGGCCACGCTGCAGACGGTGGAGAAACTGCGCGAGGAACGCGACCGGGTGGTCGGACGCTTGCGCGAGCTGGGCTACGACGTGATCGACTCGCACTCGAACTTCGTATTCTTCGGCAACTTCGAGAAGCTGGGCGATTTGCACACAGTGTGGCAGCGCTTCCTGGACCAAGAGGTGCTGATTCGCGACGTCGGCGTGCCCGGCTGGCTGCGTACCACCGTGGGCCTGCCGGAGGAAAACGACGCATTTCTTGCCGCCGCGGCCCAGATGATGGACGATTAGGCAGACACTTCAAGAGGAAAAGACAAATTACAGACGGAAAGGTAGGTACACAGCCACCGTGGCAACGAACCCCACCCCGCGCATCGGGAAGGCCCAGCGCGCCACCAAAGAATCAGACATCCAGGTCGAATGGAACCTGGACGGAACCGGGCAGACCGACATCGATACGGGTGTGCCGTTCTTCGACCACATGCTGACCGCCCTCGGCGCACACGGGTCCTTCGACCTGACCGTGCACGCTCGTGGCGACGTGGAGATCGACGCTCACCACACCGTGGAAGATACGGCCATCGTCATGGGGCAAGCCTTGGCGGAGGCACTGGGAGACAAGAGGGGCATCCGCCGCTTTGGCGATGCTTTCATCCCGATGGACGAGACGCTCGCGCATGCTGCGGTGGATGTCTCGGGGCGCCCGTACTACGTGGGCGTGGGAGAGCCAGAGCAGATGCTGAGCACGGTGATTGGGGGGCACTACGCCACCGTCATTAACCAGCACTTCTTCGAGACGCTGGCACTGAACTCGCGCATCGCTTTGCACGTGCGCTGCCTATACGGCCGCGACCCGCACCACATCACCGAGGCAGAGTTTAAGGCCGTGGCGCGCGCGCTGCGTGCCGCCGTAGAGGACGATCCGCGAGTGGGTGGGGTCCCGTCGACCAAGGGAGCGCTGTAGTGGCGCGCCCGAAGGCGCTGACCATTGAAGAGCTCGAAAAGATCGATTCCGTGTGGCAGGCTCCGGGCCTGATCGCCACACTGGTGTCGGTTTTTTGTGCGTTCGGTGGTTGGGCGCTACTCCTGCCGGTTATCCCCCTGGCCGTGATCGATGGGGGCGGAACTGACAGCGTGGCGGGCCTGTCCACGGGTGTGTTCATGGCCGCCACGGTTCTGACGCAGGCCTTCACTCCGCGCCTGCTGCGTGCCGTGGGCTATGCGCCCGTGATGCTGGGGGCAGCGCTGCTGCTGGGCTTCCCGGCTTTGGTGTACGTAGCGGACATGTCCGCGGCTACGGTGCTGGCCGTCGCCGCAGTGCGTGGCGTGGGCTTTGGTGCGGTGACGGTGACGGAGGCCGCGCTGATCGCAGAGCTCGTGCCACCCCGCCTGGTGGGGCGGTCGTCCGGCGTATTCGGAGCGACGGTGGGCGTGACCCAGCTGATCAGTTTCCCGCTGGGTATGTGGCTGTACGGCAGCTTCGGCCTGTTGGGAGTGTGCACGGCTGCGGCGGTGTACTCCACCGTGGGCGCCCTGGCAGCGCTGCGGTTGCCGAAGGTGGATCGCGAGAATTCTCCCGGCGTGGCTGCCGACATTCCCGATAACGCGACCTCACAGACGGACTACACGCCGGCCGCCCCGCGGGTGGCTACGTGGAAGTTGGTCACAGTACCGGGGCTGTCCATCGGCGCGGCCGCCGTTGGCTTCGCCGGATTCAGCACGTTCTTGGCGCCCGCCGCGGGCGAGATCGATGCGAGCGTTGCCGCCACCATCTCCGGTCTGGCGCTCAGCGTGGTGGGGCTGATGCAGATCGGCTCGCGACTGTTCAGCGGTTGGTACGCCGACCGCGTGGGCGAGCCAGGCCGACTGAACGCGATCGGTCTGGTGCTATGCGTGGTGGGGTTGGCTTCGGCCGCGATCATGCTGGCCGTGCATCCCACCGGTGGGTTGCTACTGATCTGGTCGCTGCTGTCGGCGGCGTTCTTCGGTGCAGGCTTCGGCATTAACCAGACCGAGGCGCTGCTGATGATGTTCGATCGCCTGCCGCGAGCCGAGTCCGCCAAGGCCTCGGCGCTGTGGAACATGACCTTCGATGGCGGAACCGGCGTGGGCGCAATCTTGCTGGGCTTCGTCGCGGGGGCGCTGACGTACCAGGGGGCTTTCATCGCCGCCGGTGCGGTGGCCCTGTTCGGCTTCGTGGTCGCGGTTCTCGACCGATTTGTGGGGCGCCACCGCGTTACCGAATACGGCAACGTTCGCGAGACGCTGCGTCGTGTGCGACAGCGTGAATTGCGCCCGGGGAAGTCCGGCTAGACTAGCTAGCTATGACTTCTTCTCTTTCTTCTCGACGCCCACATGTCGCCCTCCTGGATTACGGCAGCGGAAACGTGCGCTCCGCCCAGCGGGCGATGGAAAGGGCAGGCGCCGAGGTCGAGGTAACCCGCGACCCGGAGACCGTCCAGCGCGCAGACGGACTGCTGGTGCCGGGCGTGGGAGCCTACAGTGCGTGCATGAAGCAGCTGCACAGTGTGTACGGCGATCGCCTGATTGGCCAGCGCCTGGCCGGCGGGCGCCCGGTGCTGGGCATCTGTGTGGGCATGCAGATCTTGTTCGATCGGGGAGTGGAGTTCGCAGAGGGGGCGGACGAGGGCTCTTCCGCCTTTACGGAGGGGATGGGCGAGTGGCCGGGTACCGTCGAGAAGCTGGATGCCGACGTGCTGCCGCACATGGGGTGGAACACTGTTGCGGTCGGTGATGGATCCTCGGCCAGCGCCCTAGGTCAGCCCGCCAGCGAGCCGACAAGAATGTTTTCCGGGATCAAGGAGACCGAGCGCTTCTACTTCGTCCACTCCTACGGCGTGCGCGAGTGGGAGCTGATGACCGACGGTCGTACCGAGCCGCCGCTGGTGCACTGGGCCAGCCATGGGCGGAGTCGCTTTGTCGCGGCGGTGGAAAATGGCCCGCTGTGGGCTACGCAGTTCCACCCGGAAAAGTCCGGCGATGCGGGGCTGCAGCTGCTGCGTAACTGGGTGGAGACGCTCTAGCTCTAGAAATAGCACTAGTTTTCCACCATTTAAGCGTCGCCGAGCTCTATACACGTTAGGATTCTCCCTATGGCTTCTACTGATAATTCCCGTGCCCTGACCCTGCTTCCCGCCGTCGATGTGGCCGACGGCCAGGCCGTTCGCCTAGTGCAGGGTGCGGCGGGTACGGAGACCAGCTACGGTGCGCCGATCGAGGCTGCCCTGGCCTGGCAGAATGCGGGTGCGGAGTGGATCCACCTGGTGGATCTCGATGCAGCCTTCGGCAGGGGAAGCAACTTCGAGCTTCTGAAAGAGGTCACCGGCCAGCTGGACGTGAACGTGGAGCTGTCCGGTGGTATTCGCGACGTCGAGTCGCTGGAGCGCGCGCTGTCCACCGGCTGCCGTCGCGTGAACATCGGCACCGCTGCGCTGGAGGATCCGGACTGGTGCGAGTCCGTTATTTCCCGCTATGGCGACAAGGTAGCCATCGGCCTGGATACCCGGGAGATCGACGGTGAATGGCGCTTGCGCGGCCGCGGCTGGACGTCCGACGGTGGCGAGCTGTGGGAGGTCCTGGAGCGCCTCGATTCCCAGGGTGTTTCCCGTCTGGTTGTCACCGACGTAAGCCGCGATGGAATGCTCAATGGGCCGAACATCGACCTGCTGCGCGACGTGGCGGCTGCCACCGACGCGCCGGTTGTGGCCTCGGGCGGAATTTCCAGCCTGGATGACATCCGTGCCCTGGCTGCAGTAGTAGACGAGGGAGTGGACTCCGCGATCGTGGGCAAGGCTCTATACGCAGGCAAATTCACCCTGGAGCAGGCTTTGGAAGCAGCACGGGGGGCTGATAGCTAATGACGGCCTTCCACGGACTGTCCCCAGAGGAACTGGATACACGCTCGCTGCTGGCTATCGCTGAGGCTGCAGTGGACGAGGCTGAGACGACGTTTACCGCCGCCGTTGGCGCGGAGCCGGAGGTTATTAAGTCCCCCGGAGACTTCGCCACCGAGGCGGATCTGACCGTGGAACGTCAGCTGCGCACACTGCTGACCCAGTACACCGGTCTGCCCGTACACGGCGAGGAATTCGGTACCGTGCGCCCCGGCGAAATCCCGGGAGAGAACATCACTGAGCCCAACCCCAGCGATGCGATGGCGGACGGCCTGGACGGCCCGCGCCGCAAGTCTCTAGAGGCTGGCGACCAGGAGCTGCCGGAGACGTTTTGGGTGGTCGACCCCATCGACGGCACCGCTAACTACGCGGTGGGCAACCCCTTTGCCTGCATCTTGGTTTCTCTGGTGCATCAGGGTCAGACCATGGTTTCCGTGACCGAGATGCCGCTGCTGGGCAAGCGCATTACTGCCCGGCGTGGCGAGGGACTGTTGGTGGACGGCCACCCGGCCCGTGCTATGCCACCGTCGGATCCCGGAGTTACTCAGATCAGCTTCGGCTCTATTCTTTCCCAGCGTAGGGGTAACCTGCCGATTTCCTACCGCCAGGACATGTTGAACGAGATTGGTAAGTCTTACCCGCGCATGCGCGTGACCGGCTCGGTGGGCATCGACCTGGCTTTCACCGCTGCCGGCGTGTTCGGCGGCACGGTGACCTTCAGTCCGAACCTGTGGGACAACGCCGCGGGCATCCTCGCGGTGCAGGAAAACGGCGGCATCGCCACTGACTTCGCGGGCAACCCGTGGCGCCCGGGCGTGTCCGGGCTGGTCGCGGGCGAGCCGGAGGTGCACGCCACCCTCCTGCAGCACATCCAGGCCGTGCCGATCGGCACAGCTGCCCGCAATGCCCAGGAGATCCGCGACCGAGGGGGCATCCGATGAGCGTCACCGTGCGCGTCATCCCATGTCTGGATGTAGACAACGGCCGGGTGGTGAAGGGCGTGAACTTCGAGGGCTTACGCGATGCGGGGGATCCCGTCGAGCTAGCCAAGCGCTATGACGCACTGGGCGCTGACGAACTGACGTTCCTGGACGTCTCCGCCTCTAAGGACGGCCGGGGCACCATGCTGGACGTCGTTCGCCGAACCGCTGACCAGGTGTTTATTCCATTAACCGTGGGCGGGGGAGTGCGCAGTGAAGAGGACGTAGATTCCCTTTTGCGCGCCGGCGCCGACAAGGTTTCCGTGAACTCCTCCGCCGTCGCCCGCCCCGAGCTCCTGCGCGAGCTGTCGCAGCGCTTTGGTGCGCAGTGCATCGTGTTGTCGGTGGACGCGCGTCGCGTGCAGAACCCCGAAGAGGTAGACAAGTACCCCTCTGGCTTCGAGGTCACCACCCACGGCGGTAGTAAGTCCGCCGGGCTGGATGCCGTCGAGTGGGCCCGCACCGGCGAGGAGCTGGGCGTGGGGGAGATCCTTTTGAACTCCATGGACGGCGACGGCACCAAGGCTGGCTTCGATATTGAGATGCTGCAGGCCGTGCGCGAGGCCGTGACTATCCCCGTCATCGCCTCCGGTGGCGCGGGCGCCCCGGAGCACTTTCCGCCTGCGGTAGAGGCTGGCGCCGATGCCGTGTTGGCGGCCTCCATCTTCCACTTCGGCGAGGTGGAGATCCGTGAGGTCAAGCAGGACCTGGCCGACGCGGGCTACGAGGTACGACTGTGAGCAACACCGACCCAGCTACCTACGAGCTAGATCCCGCCATCGCCGAGCGCGTCCGCTTTAACGCGGACGGCCTGGTTCCCGCCATCGTGCAGGACGTTACCAACGGAGACGTGCTGATGATGGCCTGGATGAACGACCACGCCCTGGCTCACACTCTGGCGACCAAGCAGGGCACCTATTGGTCCCGCTCCCGCCAGTCCTACTGGATCAAGGGCGAAACGAGCGGCCACACCCAGCGCGTCGTCGAGGTGCGCCTGGACTGTGACGGCGACACAGTGCTGTTGAAAATCGAGCAGACCGGTGCGGCTTGCCACACCGGCAACCGCACTTGTTTTGACGCCGACCGCTTGGCCTAACATGACAGACATGGGTGACAACACTTCTAGCCAGTCCACCGGCCACCTGACCGGCGACGTGACGAGCCGCGAGACCTTCCGGGAGCTTGCGGCAAAGCACCGCGTGGTGCCAGTCGTCCGCAAGGTCCTCGCCGACGGAGAGACTGCGCTGTCCGCTTACCGTAAGCTCGCCGACGGCCGCCCCGGCACGTTCCTGCTGGAATCGGCGGCTCACGGGCAGTCGTGGGATCGCTACTCCTTCATCGGCACGGGCGCCCGCTGTGCACTGATGGTCAAGAGCAGCGTGGACGGCGGAGCGGCGCGCTGGATCGGCCAGCCCCCGGTGGACATTCCGGAGGGCACCGACCCCCTCGAGGCGATTCGCAGCACCCTTACCCAACTGCAGACCGCCCCGATGCCGGGTCTGCCGCCGCTAACCAGTGGCCTGGTGGGGTACATGGGCTACGACATGATCCGCTACATCGAGTCCCTGCCTGATACCTGCACCGATGATCTGAATATTCCCGATATGGTGCAGCTCCTCGTCGAGGACATGGCCGTCGTGGATCACTACGAGGGCACCATCTGGCTAATCGCTAGCGTGATCAATTGGGATAACTCCGACGAGCGCGTGGACGAAGCATACGACGAGGCAGTGGAACGGCTCGACGCCATGGTGGAACGGCTGGCCACGGGAGTAGCAGGGGGCGTCACCACCTATCACAACCCCACGCCCGACTACCGTCGACAGCGCACCTACGACGACCACCGTCAGCGCATCGGCAAGGTGAAAGAGCATATCAAGGCTGGCGATGCGTTCCAGGTGGTGTTGTCGCAGCGTTTCGAGATGGACACTGACGTCGACGCGATCGATATTTACCGCATGTTGCGCGTATCGAACCCTTCGCCGTACATGTTCTTGCTCAACGTGCCTACCGAGGATTTTGACGCCACAGCGTTTCACATCATCGGCTCCTCCCCGGAATCGCTGGTGCAGGTCCGTGACGGCAATGTCACAACGTTCCCCATCGCAGGGTCCCGGCCGCGCGGCGAGACGGTGGAGCAGGACTTCGCCTTCGAGCGTGAATTGGTCAATGACGAGAAGGAGAACTCGGAACATCTGATGCTGGTAGACCTGGGACGCAACGACCTCGGTAAAGTCAGCGAGCCGGGCACGGTGGAGGTGCACGACTTCCGGCACGTGGAGCGCTATTCCGCGGTGATGCACCTGGTTTCCGGTGTGACCGGCAAGCTGGCAGCGGGGAAGACGGCGGTGGATGCGTTTAATGCAACGTTCCCGGCGGGAACACTATCCGGCGCGCCGAAGCCCTCGGCGTTGAAGATTATTGATGAGCTGGAGGACACTCGCCGCGGCGTGTACGGCGGTACGGTCGGATACTTCGACTTCTCGGGCAACACGGATCAGTCTATCGCCATTCGCACTGGGTTGTATAAGGACGGCACCGTGTACGTCCAGGCCGGCGGTGGAATCGTCGCCGACTCGGATCCAGCAGCCGAGGACCTGGAGACCCGCAACAAGGCCGCGGCGGTGCTGCGGGCGGTTGCGGCGGCAGAGACGATGGCAATCGCTTCCGAGTGTAAGGGTAAAGCAGTTGAGTAAGAGTACGGCGAGCAAGCTAGAGACCGGTCCAGTGTCCAGCCCAGAGGCTGGCGACCTAACCCAGAAGGCCAAGCGCATCCGCCAGATTGCGCTGCTGTTCGTGGTGCTGAGCGCTGCGGGGTTATGGGGCGCGAGCCGCCTGAAGTTCGTGACCGTGGCAGTCGACGACGATAAGGCCGGGGCCTCCACCAAGGAGCTCGTGGGTTCTGTGTGGGACCCGGCACTTGTGCCGATTGCGCTGGCGATGGTGGCCGCGCTGATCCTGTCGATCGCCGTGCAGCCCATGATCCGCCGAGTACTGGGCGTGGTAATTGTTGCGCTGTCGGCGATAGCCAGCTTCCGTGCCGTGCAGCTATTGAGCAGCGACGTGGATCTAGCCCGCGCTAAGAGCCTGTTGAGCAGTGGTGCGGCCACGCAGAAGGAATCCGATCCGGTGCAGATCTCCGAGTGGGCGCAGGTGATCAGTGGACAGGTCCACTCACTGGGCATTGTGCTGGTGCTCGTCGCCGCGGCGCTGGGCGTGGTGGGGGGCGCGATTCTGATTCTGCGCCCCGGCCAGCAGTCCAAGGGGCACAGCCGTTATGAGACTCCCGAGGTGCGCCGCGCCGACGCGGAGGAGGACTTGGCGGAGAACCCCGATTCAACCCGAGTGCTGTGGGATGCCCTGGACGCGGGGGTGGATCCGACCGAAGAATCCGATTTCTCCCGCACCAAGCGCGGGCGATAAGCTCATAGATGTGACACACATGACTGTTCTCGACCAGATCATCGCCGGGGTGCTAGAAGACCAGGCCGAGCGGGAAGCCAAGATCCCTTACAAGGAGATCAAGGCCATGTCTCTGGACGCTCCACCGGCGCTCGATGCCCACGCTGCGCTAGCCTCCCCGGGAGTCAGCCTTATTGCCGAGGTGAAGCGCGCCAGCCCCTCGAAGGGGCACCTGGCCGAGATCGCCGAGCCCGAAGTACTAGCCAAGGCCTACGAAGATAACGGTGCAACCGCCATCAGCTGCCTCACGGAGGAACGCCGCTTTAAGGGTTCCCTCGCAGACTTCGACGCGGTGCGTCGCGCGGTGAATATTCCGCTGCTGCGCAAGGACTTCATGGTGAACCCATACCAAATCCACGAAGCCAGAGCGCACGGTGCGGACATCATCCTGCTGATCGTCGCCGCCCTGGACCAGCAGCGCCTGGAATCCCTGCTGGATCGCAGTGAATCCCTCGGAATGACTGCACTGGTGGAGGTGCACACCGCCGAGGAGGCAGAGCGTGCCGTTGCTGCTGGGGCCAAAGTCATCGGTGTAAATGCGCGAAACCTCAAGACCTTGGACGTCGATCCGGAGGTGTTCGGCAAGATCGCCCCGATGCTTCCAAACGACGTGGTGAAGATCGCAGAATCGGGCGTCAAGAATAAGCACGACCTCAACGCCTATGCCGCAGCGGGGGCGGACGCAGTACTGGTGGGCGAGGGGCTCGTCACCGCAGGTAACCCCGCACAGGCGTGCCGAGACCTCGCTGCAGCAGGGAAACACCCTGCTTGCCCACAGAACAGTTCCTAACCGATAGCATGTAACACTGTGACTACCGAGAAGACCTCCAAGAACGCCGACGCGCAGGGTAAACGACTGCCGACGGTAGGCGAGATCCTGGGCACCGCCACCCACCACGAGCCCGACGAACGCGGACACTGGGGAGACTACGGTGGCCGCTATGTCCCCGAGGCCTTGATGGCGGTGATCGAGGAGATCACCGACGCCTGGGCGAAGGCACGGTCCGACCAGGCCTATCTGGATCAGCTCGACGAGCTCCATCGCACCTATACCGGCCGCCCCTCGCCGCTGTACTACGCCGCACGTTTCTCCGAGGCAGTGGGCGCGGATGTGTGGCTGAAGCGCGAAGACTTGAACCACACCGGCTCGCACAAGATCAACAACGTGCTGGGCCAGGTGCTGCTGGCCAAGCGCATGGGCAAGACCCGGGTGATCGCCGAAACCGGCGCGGGCCAGCACGGCGTGGCCACGGCTACGGCCTGTGCGCTACTCGGCATTGACTGCCGGATCTACATGGGGGCTGTGGACGCCGAACGGCAGGCCCTCAATATTGCTCGCATGCGCCTGCTGGGTGCCCACGTGGAGGAAGTGCAGATTGGCTCCCGCACCCTGAAGGATGCGATTAACGAGGCCATGCGCTTCTGGGTATCCAACGCCGACGACACGTACTACTGCTTCGGCACCGCCGCCGGCCCGCACCCGTTCCCGCAGATGGTGCGCGACCTACAGCGAGTGATCGGCGTGGAGGCCCGCCAGCAGTTGCTGGCGGAAACCGGCAAGCTGCCCGACGCCGTGATCGCCTGCGTGGGCGGAGGGTCCAACGCGATAGGCCTGTTCCACCCCTTCATTGAGGACGAGGGCGTGGATATCGTCGGCGCCGAGGCAGCCGGCGACGGCCTGGAGACCGGGCGCCACGCCGCGCCGATCAACCTGGGCCTGCAAGGTGTGTTCCAGGGCGCGTTCTCCGATCTCATGCAGGACGAGGACGGACAGATCATCGAGTCGCACTCCATCTCCGCCGGGCTAGATTACCCGGGCGTGGGCCCGGAGCACTCCCAGCTACATGCGGAGGGGCGCGCCCGCTACGTGGCGATCACCGACGCAGAGGCGATGGACGGCTTTAAGCAGCTGACCCGCCTGGAGGGCATCATTCCCGCCATCGAGTCGTCCCACGCCGTTGCCGCTGCTGTGAAGGTAGCCGCGGAGAAGCCGGGCGCCACGCTGATTGTGAACATTTCCGGCCGTGGCGACAAAGACGTCAACACCGCCGCGAAGTGGTTCGACATTCTGGATCAGACAAGCGAGAAGGATGGCTAAGGCATGACCTCCCGACTTTCCCAGGTGTTCCTCGACGCCCGCGCCGAGGGGCGGGCTGCGCTGGTGGCCTATTTCCCCGCCGGCTATCCCACGGTGGCTAAATCTAAGGAGCTTGTCACCGAGCTGGCTCGGCACGCCGACCTTATCGAGGTAGGCGTTCCTTTTACCGACCCGATGATGGACGGTCCCACTATCCAGGATGCAGCCAATGAGGCTCTGGCCAATGGTTTCCGAGTGAAGGACACGATGGATGTGGTTCGCACCGTCACCGAGGCCGGTGGCAAGGCCGTCATCATGTCCTATTGGAACCCGATCCTGCAGTACGGCCCCGAGAAATTCGCCGAGGACCTGGCCGCTGCCGGGGGATTGGGGTCCATCATTCCGGACCTGCTGCCGGAGGAAGCGGGGCGGTGGGCGGAAGCCTGCAAGGCCAACGACTTGTCGCCGGTATATCTTGTCGCGCCCTCTACTACGCCCGAGCGGATGGCCCTTACTGTGGACGCCGGCGATGGCTTCATCTACGCCGCATCCCACATGGGGGTAACGGGTGCGCAGGACGAGGTTTCCCACTCCGCCGAGGAGCTGGTCGCTCGCGTCCGCGAAGCCACGGATCTGCCGGTGGCAGTGGGGCTGGGCGTGAAGACGGGCGAGCACGCGGCGAACATCGCCGCCTACGCCGACGGCGTGATTGTTGGCTCCGCACTGATCCAGGCTGCCGCGGCAGGCACGCTGGGCGAACTGGCCGCAGAGCTGGCGCGGGGCGTCCGCGCATGATCGCGGCGGCCATTCCTTCGCCACCGCAGGGGGTCTGGGAGCTAGGCCCCATTCCCATCCGGGCCTACGCGCTGTGCATCCTCACCGGCGTGATTGTGGCCTACTTCTGGACGCGCCGCCGCTACGCAAAGCTCGGCGGAGACCCGGAAGTGGCCGTCGACGCACTTCTCGTAGCAATTCCGGCGGGCATCATCGGAGCCCGGATATACCACGTGATTACCGATCACGATAAGTACTTCGGCGAGGGTAAAGACCCAACACAAGTCTTCAACATCACCAACGGCGGGTTGGGAATCTGGGGCGGAGTCGTGCTCGGCTCCCTGGCCGTGTGGATACTGTTCAAGGCGAAGAAGCTGCCGCTGGGTACGTTCGCCGCCGCAGTCGCGCCGACCATCCCGTTGGCACAGGCCATCGGCAGGCTCGGCAACTGGTTTAATCAGGAGCTCTATGGTGGGCCCAGCGATTCCCCCTGGGCGCTGGAGATCTACCGCCGCGTGGATGCCAATGGCTACTCTGCCCCCATCACCGGACACTCCACCGGGGAGGTGCTAGCCACCGTGCAGCCGACGTTCCTGTACGAGCTGATCTGGAACCTGCTCGTGGTGGTTCTGCTGCTCGTGGCGGAGCGCTTGTGGCGCGTGGGCGGAGGCAGACTGTTCACCCTCTACGTCATGGGCTACACCTTCGGCCGCTTCTTCGTTGAAAACATCCGCACCGACCCGGCCACCACCGTCTTTGGGGACATACGCATCAACGTTGTGGTTTCGGCAGTGGTGTTCCTGGCCGCAACAGCGCTGTTCGTGTGGTGGACGGTGAAGGAGCGCACGGCTGTGGGCGTCCAAAAAGAACCAGCGAAGTAGCGAGGACTACCGCACGGGGCTATCCTCGAACCCGTGAATAGAAGAACCAAGATTGTTTGCACCCTGGGTCCCGCAGTCGCTTCGAAGGAGCAGATTCGCGGACTCGTAGATGCAGGAATGAACGTTGCGCGCCTGAACTTTTCCCACGGCGAGCACGCAGACCACGAGCAGAATTACAACTGGGTTCGAGAGGCCACCGACGAGTCCGGCAAGGCGGTCGGCGTGCTCGCTGACCTGCAGGGGCCGAAGATCCGCCTGGGGCGCTTCGCAGAAGGGGCGACCGTCTGGGCAACTGGCGAGACCGTGCGCATCACTGTGGACGATGTGCAGGGCACGCACGATCGCGTATCCACCACGTACAAGGGTCTGGCCCGCGACGCACGCCCCGGCGACCGTCTGCTGGTCGACGACGGCAAGATCGCGCTGGTGTGCAAGGAAGTAGACGGCAACGACGTCGTGTGCGAGGTCACCGAGGGCGGCCCCGTCTCTAACAACAAGGGCGTATCTCTGCCGGGCATGAACATCTCCGTGCCGGCGCTGAGCGAGAAAGACACCGCAGATCTGCGATTCGCCCTGCAGCTGGGCGTGGACTTCATCGCACTGTCCTTCGTGCGTAGCCCCTCCGATGTGGAGCTGGTGCGCGACATCATGGACGAGGTCGGGCGCCGCGTGCCGGTGATTGCCAAGCTGGAGAAGCCGGAGGCTGTGGACGCGCTGGAGCCGGTGATCCTGGCCTTCGACGCGATCATGGTCGCCCGCGGTGACCTGGGTGTGGAAGTACCGCTGGAAGATGTGCCGCTGGTGCAGAAGCGCGCCATCCAGATCGCCCGCGAGAACGCGAAGCCGGTCATTGTGGCGACGCAGATGCTGGACTCCATGATCGAGAACTCCCGCCCGACGCGCGCCGAGGCCTCCGACGTGGCCAACGCGGTGCTCGACGGCGCGGATGCCGTGATGCTCTCTGGAGAAACCTCTGTGGGCAAGCACCCGATCACCACCGTCGAGACGATGGCGCGCATCGTGCGCGCCGCCGAGATCGATGGGGAAGTGCCACCCCTGACGCACCGCCCGCGCACCCGCCGTGGCGTGATCTCCTACGCTGCGAAGGATATCGGCGAGCGCCTAAACGCTAAGGCCCTGGTGGCCTTTACCTCATCCGGTGATACTGCTAAGCGTGTGGCCCGTCTGCGCTCCCACCTTCCACTGCTGGTGTTCACCCCGTCGCAGGCCGTGCGCTCGCAGCTGGCGCTGACGTGGGGCGTGGAGACGTTCCTCATCGAAGACGTGAAGTCCACCGACGAGATGATGGATACCGTCGATCACCACCTGCTGACCATGCCGCAGTATAAGTACGACGACATGATGGTTGTTGTCGCCGGCTCCCGCCCGGAATCTCCGGCAACACCAACATGATCCAGGTGCACCTGCTGGGTCAGGAGCGAAAGAGGTAGCTCAGGGTCGCGGCCAGCGCCGCGTCCGTGCAGGTGCTTAAAGCCTCGATGCGCGGGGCGAAGGCTCCGTTGTGGTTGCCGGGCACCGGCTCGCCGGAGGCCCACAGCTCCGGATCCGTCGTACCGACCGTCCAGAATAGGTACGGCACATCGAAGTGGCGGGGAATTTCCGAGAAGTCCTCGGAGGCTGTCCAGGGTTCGGCGTCAATAGAATCCTCCCCAAAGACCGCATCGAACACGGGACGAACATGCCCGAAAGTGGCCGCGTCGTTGTCGGTGAGCTCGCCGCGGGCAGAATACACGAACTCAGGAGGAACCTCGCAGCCGGAGGCATCGCACTCGGCGCGGACAACACGCTCGATCGCGGCATAAGTCTTGTCTCGCACCGCCGTGTCATAGAAGCGACAGTTCAACACTAGCGTGGCATCTTCGGGGATGGTGTTGTTGGTGTGGCCAGACGACAACGTGCCGACGGTGACCACGGCAAAGTCAGATGGCGCGACCTCGCGGCCGACGATGCCCTGGAGACGCACCACGATCATCGCAGCCAGGAACGTCGGATCGATAGATTCCTGCGGGCGGGAGCCGTGGGAAGACTTGCCGTGCAGGGTGATCGTGATCGTATCGCACGCCGCCAGCACCGGGCCGGACGCAGACATGACGGTACCGAGCCGGCCAGGCAGAACGTGCTGGCCCAGGCAGACATCCGGGGTGGGGATCTTGTGTGCCAGACCGTCATTGATCATATTGCTGGCGCCGGCGGTGACCTCCTCCGCGGGCTGGAACAGTGCGATGAAGGTACCGTGCCAGACGTCGCGGCGCTCGTCCAATACGGCGCAGAGCCCCATCAGCGCCGTAGCGTGCATGTCGTGGCCGCAGGCGTGCATCACGCCATCATTCTTCGAAGCGTAAGGCAAGCCAGTGGTTTCCTGCACTGGGAGGGCATCGAAATCGGCGCGCATGAGGATGGTGGGCTCTTCTGCGCTGGTCGCCTCGCTGCTCGGGTTACGGAATACGGCGGTAACACCATAGCCACCGATACCCGTAGTCACCTCGCAGTCCATCTGCGCCAACCGCGCCGTGATGTGCTTCGCGGTGTGCTCCTCCTGCAGAGACAGTTCAGGATTTTCGTGCATCCACTGGTAGAAGCTGTCTTGCCAGCTGAGGTCTACTCCGTGGTTCGAGATGAACTCGGCGATGTTGGCTGGGTTGGCGGTATTCGCTGTATTCGCTTGGCTGTGCATAGCGTTCCTGTCCTTTCCTAGCGGATAGCTGGGTTGTACTTCAGCATGTTCGGGCGGGTGGCGCAGTCTTCGCCCAGCCGGATGCCCGGGGCCAACTGGCCTTCTTCCTGGGCGGTGTACAGGGCATCTAGCACTCGCTGTTTCAGATCCGTCGGGGAAATGGTGTTGATGTAAATCTTCGTGCCACCCTCGAACCCTGCCATGGTGGATACACGCCACTTGATCACTATTCGCCAGGGCATAGGCACGTCCACGTCGAGGGGACGGTGCAGCCACTCCTCGTTGCAGGAGACGTGAGGCCCGGCGGCGACGTGGCAGGCGTGAACTAGGTCCGAGACGGCATCGCGTTCGGCGTCGGACATAAGCCACGGCTCGGTCGTGGCGGATTTGGAGAACACCTCGAGCGTCGGCCAACGGTGCCCGAAGCCCGCGAAGGCGATGGCATGGTCGTTCTCTGCAAAGACCAGGTTGTGGCGGGCGGCGTAGTCAACGGCCCATTCGTTGTACATGTTCGGGTTGGCACGTACCTGGGCGATCTCGAGCTCGTTTTGCAGTCCGTGCTCGTCGATGGCGACGAGCTGCTTGTGGAGGTGTTCGAAGCTGGCGCCGGCCGGTGCCAGCCAGTTCTGGAAGGCAGCGACGTAGCGCACGTAGCGGTTAGCGCGGTAGAGGCGATCCATACCGTCGACGGTGAAGGCGATGAAGTGCCGGTGGTTTTCCCAGCCGAGTGTTCCACTGGAAGCCAGCTGATCGGTGGTCTCTGCGCCAGGAACGTAGTGGTCACGCGCGATGATCACGTCGTGCCCACCGGCGAAGAGCCCGGCGCTCTTGTCGTAGAGGGTCTGCAGTCGGTTATCGGGGGAGAACAGCTCGTCGAGTTCTTCCTGGGTCGTTCCTCCTGCGGACCACTTGGCGCGCAGGATCTGCTCGACGTGTTCCTGGCCAGCCTCCTCGGCCAGGTAGTCGGTCATGTGCTTAGCGGCGGCAGGGTTCATCCGGTAGCCGTAGTTCATAAGCCAGTAGTCGTAAGTCAGGATCTCGAAGAGGTTGGCCACGCGGCGGAACAGCGGTTCGGTTTCCTCCAGCTTGCTAACGGGTAGCCCGCGCAGGATGTGCGCTTGCCCGTCCTCATCCAGCACCAGGCGCGCCTTTTCCGGTGGGGTGTCTAACTTGCGGTTCAGGCCGAATGCGGTGGCGGAGTCGCGGTCGGCGACGGTGCGCACCTCTGGGCGGTGTTCGGCGATGGGGCGGTTACCGCGGCCGGGTACGGTCCACACTTCAGTGCCGGAAAACGGATTGACCTGTTTGATCGTTCCGTCCGGCAGGGTGGTCAGAGGAGGTACGGGCGCGGGGTGCGAAGCATGGGAACCAATCACGGCACACATTCTAGTCGGTTTGTAGTTCAGCCGATCGCACCGCTAGCCCCACACCGTGCTTGGTGTTATGCGTTGTGTGCTGCCAGACTAGGGGAATGCCAAAGATTATTTTTCGGCTGCTGGCCAACCAGGAGCAGCTTGCCGCCATCGAGCAGGATTTCCGTTCCATGATCTCTGCCCTCGGCGCAGCGTTTGAGGGCACGCTGAATCTCCAGTCCGGGCTTCCTGCAGACCCCGAACTGGTCACGACGTGGGTGGAGCTTTTCGGCGCGAGTCCCGACGAGGGCAGCGACCCCGCCGTGGGTGCCGAGCTAACTGTCGACGTCGCTCGCTACGACATGGGCTCCGTCTCCGGTCTAGCTATGCATTTCGCGGAGCTCCTAACAACCCGCGAGAAGGAACCCGCCGAGCCGATCTTGCGTCAGGTCCACGACGATCCCGGTTCGCCCCGCGTGCCGTGGCACGTCACTGTGGTTTCGGTATAACACCCCTCGCGTGTGTGGTGAATTCTTCCCCGTGGTGGTTCACCCAACTGATTGTCCAGCCGCCGTCCTGCGTACTCGCCCTCCACTGGCCATTGGTTTTCAGATTGTGGTGGGCCCGGCATAAACACTGCATATTTCGCACATCAGTCGGCCCGCCTTCCGTAGGCTCCGTGTGGTTGTACGGAACAATATGATCCTTGTCGCACATCGGCGCCGGGTGTTCGCACCCGGGGAATCGGCACGTTCCATCCCTTCCAACCAGGAACTCTTTCATCTCCCTGCTTGGGGTGTACTGTTCCACGGCCGGCGGCACCGTCACGCGATCTACCCGTGTGGCAAAGCTCTCGTAGAAATCGGCCTGCTCAGTGCTGATTGCGCCAACACCGGGGATGAACCCGGGCCCATGCTCCCACCGGAACACGTGCACGTGCACCACGGTATTGGTCTCCTCGCCGCCGATCAGTCCTGCAATCACATCCATCCGTGCCTGTGCGAGGTCGCAGTCTAGCTCCCCGGCCAGCACTTTCGCCTTTTTGGTCACCGCCTCCCACATCCGCTGCGATTGATCCTTCGGCATGTTTAGTGTCCAGCGCGAAAACTCCGCTGCTCCGCCCAGCGTTGCCACCGAACTCCGCGTCGCGGAGCGTTCCTCCGCCGCCACCTTCTCACCTTCGGCAAATGGTGTGGGAAAGTCCCGCGCAATCACTTCGCACAGGTATTCGCCCAGTTCCTTCGCTGTTGGACCTTCCTCGCGTGCGCTGATGCAGTCCACCGCGTGTTTTTCCAGGTAGCGGTTGAACTGTTCCGTGTCCATGATCGCCTGACCCGCCTCGTCGGGCTCCGTCAGCTGTGCTGCATAGGCGTTTCGTACGCGCCACACTTGCTCGAGGTGCCGCACGCCGATCACTCCGGCTTTCAGTGCAGCCAGCCCTAGCATGTTCATCACTGCGAGTATCTGTGCCGCATGCGCGAACACTATCGCATCTGCCGTCCCCGCCTTCCGTAGTGCTTGTATCCGCGCCACGGTCGGGTCGTCGATCACGCTGTACGCATATGCCGCGTCGACCCTGTTACACATTCGCCGCATCTCGTCGGCATCCATTCTTGCCCCCTTTGTGTCCGAGCACCGCTTACCTTACACACGGCCTCGGACACCCCCTCTCCCTTCTTATCGACGCCCCCTCGTTTACCCCCTAGAGCAGGCTCGATAGGAACTCTTGGGTTCGTTCGTGCTGCGGGTTTCCAATGACTTCCGCGGACGGCCCGTGCTCCACGATCACGCCGCCGTCCATAAACGCCACCTCGTCGGCGACTTCGCGGGCGAACCCCATCTCGTGGGTCACTACCAGCATCGTCATGCCGTCATCGGCCAGCCGACGCATCACGCCTAGCACTTCGCCCACCAACTCGGGGTCTAGGGCACTCGTCGGCTCGTCGAAGAGCATCAGCTTCGGGCGCATTGCCAGCGCACGGGCGATTGCCACGCGCTGCTGCTGGCCGCCGGAGAGCTGCACTGGGTAGGCGTCGGCCTTGTGCGCCAGCCCCACTTGCTCCAGCAGTTTGTGGGCGTGCTCGATAGCCGCGTCCTTGTCCTCGCGGCGTACCTGCACGGGAGCTTCAATGATGTTTTCCAGCACAGTTCGGTGGGTGAAAAGGTTGAAGTGTTGGAACACCATTCCGATGTCCACGCGTTGCCCGGCGGCCTGCTTCGGCGTGAGTTCATAGAGGTTGCCGTTTTTCTCGCGGTAGCCGATGAGCTCGCCGTCTACTTCGATCCGGCCGGAGGTTACCTTCTCCAGGTGGTTCACGCAGCGCAGCAGGGTGGATTTTCCGGAGCCGGAGGGGCCGATCAGGCAGGTCACGCCGCCGCGGGGGACTTCCAGGTCGATGCCTTTCAAAACGTCCAGCCGTCCGTAGCGCTTCCACACGTTCTTGATGGCGATCATCGGTGTGTTGTTGTCAGACATGGTGGTTCCTAGTCTTTCTTTTCGTTCGGCCCGACGGTGACATTGCGCGGGGGCACGCCTTCGGCGTCCGCAAGAGCAGCGAGTTGGCGCTGCGTGAGCTGGCGCGACGACCCGCGAGAGAAGTAACGCTCCACGTAGAACTGCGCGATCATCAGCAAGCTAGTGATCACCAGGTACCACGTGGCGGCAACCAGCAGCAGGGGCACGGGTTGGAACAGTGAGTTCGAGATGTCGGTGGCACGGCCGTACAGCTCGGCGGTGTAGGGCACTGCGATGACCAGCGAGGTTGTTTTCAGCAGCGAGATAAATTCGTTGCCCGTCGGCGGGATGATGATGCGCATGGCCTGCGGCATCACGGTGCGGCGCATGTTCTGGCTCCAGGTCATGCCCAGCGCCTTCGAGGCCTCGGATTGCCCCTCCGGCACTGCTTGGATGCCAGCGCGGACGATTTCTGCCATGTATGCGGCCTCGTTCAGACCCAGGCCCAACACGGCCAGCACGAAGGCGTTTTGCAGTACTGTCTCTAGGTCGATCTCGGCGATACCTACATTGATGGATTGGTACAGGGAGCTCAGCAGGCCCCAGAACACGAGCTGCACGTATACCGGCGTACCGCGGAAGATCCACAGGAACAGCCAGGCAATGCCTTGCAGCACCGGGTTTGGTGACATGCGCAGTACTGCCACGATCGCGCCGATGACCACACCGATAATCATCGCCAGAATAGTCAGCGCGATGGTGTGCATGGCTGCCTTAACGATGCGCGTATCCAGCAGGTACTGGAAGTAGGTATCCCAGTGGTATGCCTCGTTTTGGGCTGCGGAGATGATGAACCACACCACGAGCACCAGGAGGATCACTGCCGCAATCCAGCGGCCGGGGTGCCGTAGCGGGATCGCCTTGTTGTCGGTCGGGCGCCCACGCTGTGTGGCGGTAGAGGCGGTGGAAGCGTTCGGGGTGCTCACTTGGTGCCTTCTTTCGATTTGAGCGTGCGGGGCAGTTGGTAGGGCTTGAGGTTGAACGTCACGGCGTCTAGCGCGCCGTCTTCGAGTTCCCATTGCTTGAGGATGGCCTCGTAGGTGCCGTCATTCATCATGGTCTGCATCGTCGCGGCCAGGGCTTTTCCTAACGGGTTTTTCTTTTTGACGCCCATACCGAACGGGGCAGTATCAAACGGTTCGCCGACCCGCACCAGCTTGCCTTCCGATCGCGCGACGGCGAAGTCGATCACTGGCGAGTCGGAGCTATACGCATCGGCTTTTTTCAGGATGGTAGCGGTGGCAGCTGCGTCGGCCTTCTCATAGACGAGCTTTTCAATCGGGGGATTTCCCTGGGCCTCGCACTCTTCGGAGCGGCCCTGCACCTCGTCAGTGTCGGAGTAAGTGCCTTTTTGCACGGCGACCTTTAGGCCGCAGGCGTTGTCAGGGTCGAGGGTGTCTTCGTTGCCAGGCTGTGTGGCCCAGGAGATTCCGGCGCTGTAGAAGTCGACAAAGTCGTAGTTCGCTTGGCGGTCTTCGGTATCGGTGAAGGCGCTGGCTCCAACGTCTACTGATCCTGCGCTGATGGCGGGCAGGATCAGGTTGAAGTCCATTTGTTGCACCTCAACGTCTAGACCCATCATGGAGCCTGCAGCGCGAATGAGGTCCATCTCGAAGCCGATGATGTTGCCGTCGGAATCTTTGAACTCGTTGGGCGCATAGGGTGGGTTGGTGCCGACGGTGATTGCCCCTTTGGCCTGAATGTCCTTGGGCACGAGGGCGGCGAGCTCGGGGTTTGTCGCCGGGAGAATTGGCTCCCAGCCTTCCGGGTTGCCGAGTTCCTCGTTGGTCACACACGCCGCCAGCGATACCGAAAGGAGGATCGCAAGGGTGCCCTTGGCCACTGTACGAGCCAGAGAGCGCGGGTGGCTATGTTTCATACAGTGGATTATATCGGAGTATGTGAATATTCTTTAATGACTTTCGAGAGCGACGAGTTCCTCCTTCTTATTCTTCCCGTCGTCCGTCTCGTCGAGTAGCGGGGCAGGTTTTGTGCCTTTCCAGAAGTCCAGTGCACAGGCAATGGCGAAAATTATCGCGCCGCTGGCCGCAAACAGCGGTGCCAGCAGGGAATAGCCACCCAGCACGACAGCCAAGGCCACCCAGTGCTTCCAGGTCAGTGCGCTGAGGTTTACGCGGGCGCCTCCGTTCTTGCCGCCGCGCCGGCGCCACCACATGATGTAGCCGTAGACCACAATCGTGCCGATTCCCAGCGCTAGCAGCGCCAGAGCAACTTGGCTGATCAGGCCGAACAGCGTTCCCATGTGTAGCTGGATGATCCAGCTCGTCAGCTGTGCTGCGATGGGCCAGGAGCTAAACGGAAGGCGGTCGATGACCGCGCCAGTTTCCCCGTCGACGGTGATCGCATCGTTGTGCAGCTTGTACGCTTGGCGTGGTTCACTAACGGTCCACGCCTGACCTGCTTCACTCGGCGGTACCAGTTCAAGCGTGCCAGTGAGGCCTTCGCGGCGGCCGGTCTGGAACGCAGTGTCTGCGTTTTCGGTGGTTACCGTGCCGCTGCTCGAGTTACCGTGCCCACCGTGCCCACTGTGCCCAACGTGCCCACTGTGCCCTGCATGTTTCTCTCCGGCGGCCTGCGTTGTCTGCGCGCCGGAGATGCTGGTGTTCGGCTCTGGCGCCATCCAGTTCAGTTCCTCGCGGACGGCTGCGATGTTGTCACCGGCGAAGTGGGACCACGTTAGGCCGGAGACGCACAGGAAGACCAGTCCGGGTGCTGCGACGAGACCGACAAGAGTGTGGCGCCGCATGGCCTGCCGGCGAGACTTCTTCTGGGGCTTGCGCTGGCTTTTTTGCTTTCGCATAAACCACCACATAGTCACGCCAGTGATGGCCATCGGCCCCAGCCAAGTGGCGGCGGTCTCCGAGTAGATACGCCCCGGCTCGCCCAGCCACAAGTTGCGGTGGCCTTCGGACAGCCAGGTGCGGAAGGGGAGAGCTGCGGAGCCGCCGTACTGTGTCAGTTCACCGGTGACGTGCAGGTCGCCCGGGTCTACGAAAACGGCACGAGTGTAACTGGCCGAAGGTAAAGACGGGTCAGAAAAAAGCACTCGGGTGGTCTTGCCCGCCTCGTCGGGCACTTGTACCTTCGCCACGTCGAGGTCTGGGTGGATGCGTTTAGCTGCGTTGATCTGCTTGGCCACGGGCTGCGCCGGGCTGCTGGAGGTGGCGGTCAGTTGTGCGTCATAGACCCAGGTTTCGATAGTTGGCGCTAGTGCATAGAAGAAGCCGGAGAATGCGGCCACGAGGATAAGAGGTGCGATGAAGAGCCCAGCGAGGGTGTGGATTCTGCGAATGATTCTGCGAGACATGGTTCAATAGTCGGATGCCTAGCGGAATCGGTTCCCATTAGTGGGTAGGGCGGGTAGCCCCGGGGGGGGAATTAGTAGGAAGGGCGATCAGTTTCTAATGACCGGAGCACGAAGTCGATTTTCTGGTCCAAGATCCGCTCTGCGATCTCCTCGTCGTCTTCCCGGTCGGCCGGTAGAGAATCAGTCATTGCGAAGAGCTCGAACGAGTGCCTGAAAGGCCCGGAGCTAAACACGAAATTCGATATGACGTCGATGGCGAAGATGGACTGTGCGCGGCTGAAGCCGGCGTCGCCAAGCTTCTCCACAAGATTCGTCACATTCGTCTGGAAGGCGAAAAGATTATTTGGGTGGGCAAGCAGCGCATGAGCCAGTCCCGGGTAGGTCGCGCACATCCGCGACAGGTGGTGGGCGTAGTCGCGGAGCAGATCTTTCCAGTCACCTCCGAGGAACAGCGGAGTGGCAGCCGCGATGTGTTCGACGCAGGCAGTGAGTAGGGTGTCGCGACTGTAAATACGGTACAGCGCGGACGTCGCCACTCCCAGACCTTTGGCTACTTCGGACATGGTGAAATTATCCAGGCCGACGGCCAGGGCCTGGTTGACCACGTCTTCGCGGTCGAAGGTAGGCTTCGGGCCGGTTTTGCGGTGAGGGCGAGAGCCCCCTGGAGGGATCGGAGTGGACATGCTATGAACTATAGTTCATTTTTTACTTATGTTCCTAACAGTCACCCCCGCGTAAATAGTGAATGCCCCTACTCTTTAACTTCAAAGAATAGGGGCAATCGGGCTCGCTGTATTAGCCGCTTAGATTACTGCGGGTTTTGCGGGTTTTGCGGGTTCTGGGGACCGTTGTTCTGCCAACCCTGCTCCGGCTGCTGGCCGAAGTTGTTCTGGTCGAAGTTGTTCTGCGGCTGCTGGCCGAAGTTGTTCTGCGGCTGCTGACCGTAACCCTGCTGACCGGCATTCTGCTGGCCGTAACCCTGTTGTGCGAAAGCCTGCTGCGGAACAGTTGGGTTGTTCTTCCGGTCGTTCAGCAGTGCGAGCACTCCGAAGGCAATGATGGCGATGGAAGCCAGCAGGATCAGGATCAGACCTGCGCCGACGCTTACGTTTACAACGTCCTCGTCGAAATCACCGGCTTTAGAGCCGATGCTGGCCCAGTCGATGATGGAGATCAGCAGCAGGATGGCACCGATGGCGATTACCGGGATGGCGCGCCACCACTTCTGGGTGAGCTGCTCTACGAACAGGTAGGCTGCAATTCCGCCGATGACGATCAAGGACAGGAACATGGTGAGAATGCCGTCACCGTCGGTGCCGGAAACCGTGATGGTGCCGTAGAAGGGTACCGTGACCTTGCCCCACGGCATGAAGCTACCGATGAAGCTGATCAGAGCGGCACCTGCGGCGCAGAGCAGCCAGATTACGGACTTGTTGGAGAAGTCCAGGTACTGCTTGATGTCGAACTGCGCGCCCTGGCCGTTCTGCTGGTTCTGGCCGTTGAAGCCCTGCTGGTTCTGGAAGTTGTTCTGACCGTAGCCGTTCTGTGCACCCTGCTGCGGAGCACCATAGGCGTTCTGGTTCTCCTGCTGCGGTGCCGGGTTCTCCTGCTGCGGTGCCGGGTTCTGCTGGCCGTAGGGGTTCTGGTTCCAATCCTGGCTCTGCGGCTGCTGCGGTGCACCGTTGTTGCCGTTGTAGGCCGGGTCGTTGGAGCCGAAGTTCTCGTCCGTCATGGTTCTCCTCGCGTCACGAAACTGTCTTAGCGGCCCTTAAGAAAGGGCTGCGTGCTTTCTTCGCGATTTATATTAACGGACAACCTTCGAGCTCGACGGGTTTGGTGATGGTCGCGGCATGTCGGGGGTGCTGCCCTTTTCTTATTGACGCCTACATTTCAACGAGTTTCGTGAGGATCTGACCTAGCAGAGCGCAGTGGGTTACTAGTATCCGGCTGCCGCGCACTGTTGAGGATCGATGTAGCCCTCACGGCAGCCGTACTCGAACTGGATTTCGCCGCTGCTCCGGTTTGGGGTTCCGTCGGGTGCGGTTCCGTATCCACATTTGTAAGCAGGGCAGGTTCCACCGTTTGCATAGGGGATTTCGGAAGGGGCGAGCCCTGCGTTGCGTTCCGCTTCAAGAATTTCGGCGGCTCCGGGTTGGTTGCCGCAATACTCTGTGTTCCGGACCGTGCCGTCCGACATGCGGGAAGGCCCAGGGGTGCCGGGTAGGCACTCAATGACGTAGGGTTCTACCGCGGTTGGTTGAGGTGTGGGCGTACTGGCTGCGACTGGCGGAGCCGATGCTGGAGTAGATTCCTTCGCCGGGATAGTCGTAGTTTCTTCGGTATTCTCAGACGATGAACTGCCCGTGGGGGAAGAGCTGCTTGAACTGGGGGCGGCTTCGTTGCTGGAGCAGGCGGCTAGGCTGAGTAGAGGAATTGCGAGGGTAGCTACAAGCGATTTCCGAAGGTTCAAATTTCCGGGTCTTTCAAAAGGTAGTGCCCCCGCTCGCGTGGTTCTCCAACCGAATAGCATGGGGCGGGACGATAGAAACAAATCAGAATTGCGCTGGTTTACGAAGTTCCCGTGCAATTGCGAGAACTGAATCTGCAGCGAGAACTGCTTCAATGCGGTGGACTGGCGTAGTCGCTTGAGCTAGTTCATCGCGGGCAATTACAAGTCTGCGATGAATGTCTTCAATGTCGCTATCCTGACCTTCCATTCTCGTGTCGATACCCTTGGTGTATTTCAGCTTATCCCAAATAATGAGTTCTTCAGAGATGTCAAACGAAGCATCATTGCTCATCAGCTCAATTTCGCCTGAAATCACTTGAGACTTGGCGTCTCCGGCCGAATAAGAATGAAGAATACGGAAGGCTCCGACTGTGATCGACCCTAGGGTCACAATGGAAGCCAAAACTATAACGGTAGGCTTAAAAAAGTTTATTGCACAGAGGAATATCAACAATACGATTACGATCATTAAGCCCTGATATCTGGAAGAGCCTTTGGTATTCGTTTCGGAAGAATTGCTCGCCACTAGAGTGCCTCCACTTTTAGGAAAATCTGGTTATAGTAGGTAAACGCCGTAGAAGAGTAGTGCGCCAGCAATGACTCCTATAACAATGATCATGATGCCTGCGATTCTCATCAGCTTGGTATCTCGCACTGGGGTAGAGCGAAGCTCGCCAGCTAGGTCCCGCATCTGAGCGCGTACGGCGCTGTACTCTTCTTCCGTCTTTGCAAGCCGGCGTTGACGACGGACTCGTTGGACATCTAAAGCAGAAATCGACGGCTGCGTTTGAGCCGACTTAATCTGCGAAAGGGGGTTCAGATCCATGCGGATAAGAATATCATGACGTGAATCTTAAAATCACCTTAGTTTCTATGTCTTGCGGCTAGCTCGATCTAGTGAGTTTGCCTCCATTTGTTTGTTGGAAGCATCTATCAATCTGTGCTGGAAATCTTCGAGGAACGCCAACCAGCGGAATGCGAAAAAAAGGGGGAGTGTCGCTGCGCCTCCCTATGGTCGCGCACTGGCGCCGACTACCCCCATTCAGTCTGCATCCAAGAAAGCCGGATCTGAGCCCTGCCACGCGTCGAGCGGAAAATGCTCCGACTTTTAACTAAAGCAAAACCCCGCTTGACCAGTATTTACACTGGTCGCAGGCGGGGGTGAAATGGTGCCCCAGGTGAGACTCGAACTCACACTGGACGGGTTAAAACTCTCTTTGCCGGAAAATACCCCCCACCTGCGAACACAACGGGGGTAGCCAGCCACAACCCGGCGGAAACCCGGCGCATTAAACACCCGGCTTCGCAACCGTCAACGCCTCCAAAACCGCCGTAATGTCCGGCACCAACTCCGGCCGGCGCTCGATGTAATGCGCGCGCGTCACAACACTAGACGAATGGCCTAACAGCGCGGCCGCGGTATCTTCTCCGTTCGCCCGCGCCGCTGCGGTCGCCACGGACTGCCTAAACGTTTTGAAAGAAACCCACGCGAACTTTTCCCCGCGGGCGGAACGCCATGCACGATCAATGTTTGACCGGCTAATCATTGTTCCTTTTGCGGAATCGAAAACCCACTCGCTCGTCGCTGTTTCGCGGCGCCGGTTCAGCATAGTGACCGCCGTGGGGGTTAGCGGGACGATAAGCGACTTATTGCCTTTAGTCACGGGTTGGTATGAGATGCCTTTTCCCGTCACGTGTACCTGCGTGGCGTGTATCGCCGCTGTAGCGGCCTCTAGGTCAATATCAGGCCACTGTAGCGCTAACGCTTCACCAATCCGCGCGCCCGTGGACAGTAGAAAATCCGTTACGTCCAAAAGTGGCTGCCGTCGCCGGGCACCTTCCTGCCATGTGCGCACTTGCGCCCTAAGATCGGCTAATTCCTCGACCGTCAGCGCTCGCGCGCCTTTAGGCTCCGCTTTACGTCTCGTCATGCCCGCCATGAGGTCGCGGGTGAGGTAGTCATGGCGTAGCGCGTAGCGGCAAAAATCCTGCATAGCGGTATATGCGTTGCCGTACACCCCCGGCGCTTCGTCGAAAACAGCGTTTAGCGTTGTTTCGATAAGCCCCGGCGTGAGGGCGTGCATAGGGTAGTGGCCGATACGGGGCGTGATGTGGTTAGCGGCGGCACGCTGGTAGTTGTGTATTGACTGCGCGCGGGCTGTAGACCGGGCGGGTAGCGTTTCACTCCATGCTTGCAGAACAGCTGCGGTGGTTGTCAAGGCGTTAGGGGACGGGCGCTTGTTCAGTTTGACCCGTAGGCGGCGTTTCGCTTCCGTTTTCGTTTTGCCCCATGCCTCCACTTTCCGCGTTTTGTGGTCGGTATCGCGGTAGCGGGCGTGGGCTATCCAGGAACCGTTTGGGCGTTGCCAGGTAGCGATGTTGCCGTAGGTGCCCACTTCCAGCGGGGCGCGCGTCATTGCGCCGGTTTGACTAGTTGCCGGATAAGTTCTTCCACAATTTCGCGTTGCCGTGTATTCATAAGGGCGGCTTCTTCCGGCGGTTCCCATACTTCGGGGGCGCTTGCCCATGTCATGCCAATCCACCCGGCGACGGTTATCACGTCCGTGTTTAATGCCTTGGCGATGGCTTGGACGGTGGCCAGGCGGGGGGCTTTGGTTCGCCCGGTCACGATACGAGACAGGGAGCTAGGGTGTACCCCCGTTTCGCGTGAAAGTGCTTGCAAACTTGGTTCGCCGGTTCGGGGGTCTACCATTCCGGCTTTTTTGAATGCGGTGAACCATACGCCGGTGATTATTGCTTGGCTGTCTTGCTGTTCTGTCATGGGGGTTGCCTCCGGGTGTTGTTTTGTGGTAGCGGGGCACGTTTGCACCCAGCGGTAACTAACAGTAACCCAAAGTAACCTACTGCGCACATTGACGTGTATAGTATCTCCCTAGACATACAACACCTAGACACACGGGAGGAAACCCGCATGGCCACCCCACACGAAGAACTACTAACCCCCGCCGAGCTCGCCCCAATCCTCAAAAAAAGCGTCCGAACCATCTACAACTGGCGCGCCCAAGGAACCCACCCCCTCGTATGCGGAAAAGCCCTCACAATCCCCGGCACCCGCGGCGTGTACTGGCGCCGATCCGACGTAGACAACTACCTCCGCGCTCTACAGCACAGCTAACCCTAAAAAGGACACACCCGTGGCAAACAACCGCTCGTACGCCCAAATCTTGCTCACAATCTGGACAGACGACGAATGGACAGACCTAACCGTCCACGCCCAACATCTATACCTAACCCTGCTTTCCCATTCCACCCTCACCTACGCCGGTGTAGGCGACTGGCGGCCCAACCGTATCGCCGCGCTCGCGGCCGGACAAACGACAAACGACGTGATAGCCGCCGCCGTTGAACTCACAGAAGCCGGGTTCGTGGTGATCGACGTAGACACGGAAGAATACCTAATCCGGTCTTTCGTGAAAAACGACGGAGTGATGAAACAACCCAACCTCGCTACCGCAATGGCGCGCGACTACGCCGGGGTGGCCTCGAAAACAATTAGGGGCGTGATCGTGCATGAACTTATACGGCTCAAAAACGCACAACCGGAGTTGAAAGGTTGGGGGTCTGAAGAGGCGTTGCGACTACTCGAAAACAGGGCAATTAACCCTTTCGATGACCCTTCCATTGACCCTTCCGATGACCCTTCCGATGACCCTTCCGATGACCCTTCCGATGACCCTTCCGTTAAGGGTGAACGGAACCCTTCCATTGACCCATGCCCCATACCTATACCCCTACCCAATACCCATACCCCTCGGGGTAAAGGTAGTAGTAACTACTCACTGACGCGCGGGCGCGCGACCCGAAAAAACACAACCCAAAAACAACCCGAAACCAACGACGACGAAGACAACGACCAACCCACCGGAACCCCCCTCGACTGGACAACACGCGACAACCCCAAATGCCGACAACACGCACACCTTGCCGACGAACACACACCCCCATGTCGCAAATGCGCACAAACACGCATATGGTTCCAAAACAACCCACACGCAGAGCACACCACCACCATCAAAGCCATAAAAGCCTGCACCACCTGCGACGACAACGGGTGGAAACCCAGCCCAACCGGCCACGGAGTCACCAAATGCAACCACCAGCCCCCGCAACCCCACACCAACGCACAACACACAACACCCCCAAAAACACGCCCAAACGCCCACACGCGCCCCAAAACCCCCCAACCCAACCCAACCCCCACAAACACAAACAAAACCCCGCAAAACCCCCAAAACACAACACAAAAGAAAACGAACGATAGCGACGCACCGTTGCGACGTTTTGGCTCGCGCGGGCGCGTGACCACCGAAGCTGCTGCCCGTGTTGGCGGGGCATGACGTTGTTGGGGGTCTCGCTTTTTGCCTGTCTGTCGCGTGTGGGTGTGGGGGCACGATACTGCACCGGGGGTAGCACTGTATCCAGTGTATGCGCAGGTCAAAGGGTCGCCGGGGGTGTTCTCTCGCGTTGATTACCCGTAAGTAACCCAGGTGGGGCATACTAGTTGTGTAAGCACAAAGACATGCAACAGACAGACGGCAGACCACCGCCCGCCCCCTCTCTCCTCGAAAGGACAAAACCATGACCACCCGCAAAACCTACGACCTACCCGCGCCCACCACGAGCCGCCGCACCTACAGCACTTGGTTCACCGGCCACTCCATCGAAATTGAGGGTGACATCGACAATGACGGAGCCGTACTGCACAACCGCAGCCGGGGAACAATTTACATAGACATGCATGAGGGGGAGGATCTGGCACTCGGTTACGACGAAGCCCGCCGCGTAGGCCTCGCGCTACTCGCAGCTGTGGAAGAAGCCGAAACCGTGAGGGGTGCGGAAAATGAACACCACTAACCACTGGTTCGACCGCATGGCAGCCGCCCGCTACTACGCCCCAGACGACCTACAGGTGCCCAAGTACACGGCCGGAGACACCGCCCCAAAAACACGCCACCCCATGCCTCATAGCCGACTGTCTACCGTCGGTAGCGACAACCAATAGACTCACCCCCAAACGGAGGACACAATGAACAACAACACCGACAACAACCCCGCCCCCGTGGTCAAGCGCTACCGGGTGATCCCCACCGCCCACCCCGCTTACAAAGCGTTCGAGAAAAACGTTCTTGACCAGGCAGAACGCGACTATAACAGCGTTGAAGAGTGGCTAGACGCCGAAGACGGTTACACCAACGACGCGACCCCCTACGAACTGGACAACAGCCAGCGGGTCTGCCTGGCCGACATGTTCGCTGTATCACTCGCCGCCATGACCGTCATGGGCACGATCCTGCTAATCGCCTGGCACCTCGGAAAGCTGCTGGTCTAATGCCCCTCATTGATCCCTACGACCATGACGATTCGACCCCGCCGCCGCCGTTCTGGTTCTCCCTCGGCTTTGCCGTGGGAATGGGCGTTGTCCTTATCTGCGTAATCCTGCTGACCTAGAAAGACCAACCATAACCCGTTGAAACCCCTCAAAGACCAACTACGCGACATGGACACCACAAAACTAATCACCGTCGCGCACGACTACATGCTTACCCACAACACAATGCCCGCGCCCTATGCCACCGCGTTGCTACACCACCTAGTGCAGCTACACGCCACCAATACCGAAATACGCCGGCAACTGCACCGCATAAACACCGCGAAACACGCTAGCCCCGGCGAACAAATCCGTCGCGAAATACGCGCACAACTCAAACAAATAAGAACCGCCTGTGACCACATCGAAGCGCACACCCCCAACGTCCGATAACCCCCTAAAAACAATGGCCTACCTGCAAATACCCCCGAACCTACATACCGCAATCACACACCAAATCTCCCGCCACGGCACAGAACTAGCCGCCGAACTAGCCGGGGTTCCAGCAAAAACGCTACTCGCGTTCAGCCGCCCACAGCCCCCCACGAAAAGCATTAAAGACGCGACCCTAGACCAACTGGTCACCCGGTTCCACCTAGACCCCACACTTTTAAACATGCCGGAGGTCACACCACCGCAACGGCGTAAACGGGGAAAGAAACCCCCAGCCCCACGAAAGGACACGCCCCTCATGCCCCCGCCAATCCCCAACATCGACCTACCCGCCCCCAACCTCACAATGAACAACCTCACAGTGTGGGAAACGAACCACACCGTCCACTTCACAACCCAAGAAACATACCCCGGTGGGGTGGAAGCCACCGACGGCAAAATCTACCTAGACACAACCCCCGGCGGAACACACACCTTCACCCCACAGGAAGCAACAACCGTAGCCCTCGCCCTCCTCGCAGCGGCACAACGGGCAACCCGAAAGGACTAACCATGCGCGAACCACTCATGCAACAAATCGACGCCTACAACGACTGGAAAGACTATGAGGTAACTATCACCTACACCGTCTACGTGGAAGCCCACAGCGCAGACGAAGCCGAGAGTTTCGCCCGCGACGAGCTAAGCGACTACGCCGCCGAAGAAACCCCCGACATCGAAGTGACCCGGATCAACTAAAACCACAGGCCATGACACTAAAAATCGGCTCACTCTTCACAGGCTACGGCGGCCGTTCACCACGAAGGAGTGCGTGATAATGCCCTACAAACCAATGCAAAAGATATGCGCTTACTGTGGCGCCCCCTGGTCTACACGATCCAAGCTAGCGCGCACCTGTTCCCCCTTATGCCGCGCAAGGTTGCGAGAGGTTGAACACGGCCCGACCCGTGGGGCCAAGCCCCGCAAGTACCCCAAAGAAACCGTTTCGAGAGTCCGCGCACTGTATGAATCGGGCGCCACCATTGCCGAAATCCAGGCGGTAACCCCCGGCGTAAAGGTACAGCTACTCATGGAGAAGAACGGCATAAAGAGCCGCCCGGCCGTGAAGCGAGACCAGTTCCGCGAGAAAAACGACTCATGGAAAGGAGACTCGGCCGGCTACGCGGCAATGCACTTGCGGGTTTACTCGCAGCGTGGCCGACCGTCCGTGTGTAGCCAATGCGATAAATCAGACCCCGGCAGATATGAGTGGGCGAACCAAACCGGCAATTACGCAGACGTAAACGACTATGCGCAAATGTGCGTTTCTTGCCACCGCAAGTTTGACGCCGGGCGCAGGAAAGAAACGGGGCGTCGAACGTCCCCTAGGAGGTGATGCATATGTCTGAAAACTTGACCATCGGTTCCCTGTTTTCGGGCTATTGACGGCGGCCTAGACCTAGCCGTAGAACACGTAACCGGAGCACAACCCGCCTGGTTCGTGGAATACGACGAAGCCCCATCAAAAATCCTCAAACACCACTACCCACACGTCCCCAACTACGGCGACGTCACCAAAATCAAATGGGATCAAATCGAACCCGTGGACATAATCACCGGCGGAAGCCCATGCCAAGACCTATCCTCGGCAGGCAAACGCGCCGGCATGACCCCCGGCACGCGCTCAAACCTGTGGGAACACATGCGCGATGCCATAGCAGTAATCAAACCCCGACTAGTTGTGTGGGAAAACGTACAAGGAGCTTTAAGTGCAACAGCGACCAGCGTTAGCGACATGGAACCCCCCCCCGCGACCTATGGGAGAACCCACAGACCCCAATCTTCGGGCACTCGGCCGTGTACTCGGAGACCTTACCGAAATTGGGTACGACGCGGAATGGACAACTCTACGAGCGTCAGACGTGGGAGCACCACACCACCGGGCGCGCGTATTTCTCACAGCATGGCCCCGTGTTCCCAACCCCGGAAACAAACCCGGGCGGGGGAGAGCAGCCCACGGCTACGCAACGACGAGCGCAGGGGCGCCCCACAGGTGCGAACAATGCGGCGGGGCTGGTACATCTGCCCACCCCATGCGCGGGAGACAATGTGAACGACACCGAAAGCCAGCACAACAGAAACAGCCCCAGCCTAACCCAGGTGAGTAAATACTTCCCAACCCCTAAGGCCACTGCCGGGGTGTTTGGGCGCCCGAAAACTACAGGCCGGCCGATAGAAAAAGCGCAACACCTGCAAACCATCGCCACGCTATTGCCCACCCCGAATACGCTAGACAGTCTCCCCGCGCGGGAGGGAGAAGCCCGCGAACGACAGCTACACCGCGGCGACATGGACAGCACCCGCCGGCAAAACATGGGCAACCTACGGGAGGACATTATCGAAGCGGTAGAACACCTACCCACCCCCAACGCCCGCGACGGCGACGGAAGGGGAGCACAGCACCCCGACGAGCGTAAGGCGGGCGGCCACCAAGTTTGCCTCACAGACGCGGCCACCATCATGGGCGCAACTGATAACGCCTATGGCAAATACACGCCGGCCGTGCGCAGATGGGAGGAGCGCACACGCCCGGCACCCGCCCCAACGCAGCCCAACACTAAAGGGAAACCGCAGCTAGCCGCCCCGTTTTCGGAATGGCTCATGGGGCTACCGGAGGGGTGGGTAACAAGCCCGGGCATCGGACTATCACGCGCGCAACAGCTCAAAGCAATAGGTAACGGCGTATGCCCCCAACAAGCAGCGGAGGCGCTTACACGCCTACTCGCACTAGCGCCTATAGACCTAACAGAAACAGGAGAGGTAACGGAATGACGATACGTAAGACGGCCTATCGGCGGGCTATGGAGATCGCGGAATGCGCCGACAAGGCAGGCGAACTGCCTTATGAACTTGTGAACCGGCTATACGCCGCTGGGCTCATCACCACAAATACGGAGAGCGACCGCTTAGCGGGGGAGCCCTACCAGTGGGGGAGACGCGGGCGGGCGACAGATCAGGACGACACGGAACAGCAGGAAAAGGAAGCGATGGCAGTGACAAGTAAGCAAATCCGCGCCGCGAAGCTAATTGAGTTCGCAAACAAACGCGGGTACAACTCCGGACTGACCGCCGTACTGTTAAACAAATTTGACCTACTCGCACCGGACCTACCCGAACCGAACGACCCCGGCATTTTCGTGCCAGACGGCAAAGGGTGGCTACCGGGCGGGCCATATGGCCCTAGCGTGTGGACAGCACCGGACAGCACCGTCATGGTGCAGCGAATCGAACCCGGCGATCTCACCCCCGCCGAAGCCCGCCGCGTTGCCCTCGCCCTCCTCGCAGCCGTAGAAGAAGCCGAAACCATGAAGGAGAACACGCTATGACCAACTACCAGCGCGCCCTTGGGCTTGCCGACCACATCGCAGACGTGGACGAAACCCCACGGGAACTAGTGAAACAGCTACACCAAAACGGGCTACTCATGCCAGACCTACCCGACCCGACAATCACCGGCTACGCATACAGTTTCTGGACTACTAACAGAACAATCGCGATTGACCGCGATGCGGAAAAAGACGGAGCCGTGGTGCACTACCACGAGCGCGGACTGATCTACCTAGACACAGGAAGGGAGGAGGACCCGGCACTCCACTACGACGAAGCCCGCCGCGTTGCCCTCGCCCTCCTCGCAGCCGTAGAAGAAGCCGAAACCATGAAGGAGAACACGCTATGACTGACCAGAACACCCTCACCCGCTACGAAATTGAGCAATTCCTCGACGGCAAGCCGGACACGAAGTTGAAAAAAGAACTTCTCGAAATGCTTCAGCCCGAAGAGGATAAACGAAAAGAGTTTGAACGGTACGTGCAACATGTCTATGACCTGCTGTGCGATGCGTTAGGGAAGCGCCGGATCACTATACAAACTGGGGAGGATCGCTACGGAGACCCGTTGATTGGCGAAAAGATACCCGTCGGAAAGTTCCGCGTTGTGTTCAACATTTCGTTTGAGTATCAAGAGCAGCAAGTTATCCAGGTGCGTCACAAAGACGGCGGGTATTCACTCGCTGCTATCAGGGTTAAGCCCGATAACCCAGGGCTGTATGTCGATCTTGCAAAGACCGTCCTAGATTTTCTGAACGGAGGAAAGTAAATGACCAGCAACCAACAACAACTAGCAAAACTAGAACAACATGCTAAAGCCCTCGCGGAGCAGATCAAACAACTACAAGACCAGCTCAACAACGCGGAACCCACCACCGGGCTACTAGGCCGATGGGCGACCAACCGTGACGGCAAGCAGGTGCTCATCACCGCAGACACGCCAAGCGGAGGCTGGATCGAAACCGCATTCGTCAGCCCCGACGGCACCACGAGCGAAAAGGCGGAGCAGTTCGACAGTCTCATATTCCCAGAGCAAACCACCCGCCCGGAGGACGTGCCCGTAGGCGAAGCGTGGCTAGTGAACGCAGACGACGGAGACGAAAGCGCGACGAACGCCCCAGCGGTCAAGGGGTACGAAGGCCTATGGGTAACCGGCGAAGACGGAAAAGGTGGCACGAGCACATGGCGCGACAACGACGTCACCCTCATCACCCCACTCATTCCAGCCCGCCCACAGGACTCGCCGGAAACCGTCACCACCCTAGAAGAATACGGAGCGCTACCAGAAGGCAGCGTTGTTGCTAAGCCCGGCGAGAATCCGTGGGTACACCTGCCCTACATGTGGGTACAGAGTGGCGCCACCACCAACGATATGGCACTAGCCGGAACCACCCGCGGGGTTCTTCGCAGAGGGTGGGGCGCCCAGTCCCGGTAACTCATAAAACAAAGTGCGAAACCGCTAACAGTTTCACAGTTTCAATTCACACTTTGAAAAACAAACTACGAAACCGCAGGCCACGAAAGTGAGAAAGAGGAAAAATGGACGTATCCCATAAGGCGCGAAAGATCATAGAGGCCGAAATAAGCAACCGGCCAAGCGACCGCGCCGCGGCACTTTACGCAGTCCGAGCACTAGATAGGGCGGGACTACTAACGCCGGATCACTATTACAGGCGGGTACACGCGAACGACCAGGCAGAACAGGAACAGCCCAGCCGTGAATGTGGGCGCGAGAAATGACCAGCACCGGACCGTGGCACCACTGGTTCGCCTGGCGCCCCGTACGCACCGAACAGCACGGGTGGCGTTGGCTCCGCACCGTAGAACGCACCCTCCATTATCCCGTGGATATGCCTTTCGCCCCCGACCCGTACTGGGTTTACCGCCCAACCCCCAACAACCGGAAAGAAGTAGGCAATGACCACCGAACATAGGCGCTGGACTGTGAGAATCCACCAATCACACAGAAACGGGTCAAAATGCCCTAAGAGCAGGTGGGTAGTAGACCCTCCCGGCTTTGACTACAAAAAGCGCGCGGAACATACGGGCAACTGGCACCGCGCAGGCGGAAGCTGGTTCCAGTGGGGCAGAGAGCGCACCAAGCGTGAAGCATGGAAGGAAGCCCTAACCTACGCCGACCACATGGCACGCACTGTAGAGGTCACACTACCGCGCATAGGCAGCCAATTCACCTACAAGCAACTGGCTACCCACTCTTACGATGACATCACGCTTACTAAGGTGAACTCAAACAACTACCAAATCAGGTACGCCGAGGATATGGGCACAGAAGGAAGGGGGATCGACATGCTCGCCGACGAGCTGAAGCCCCTCGCCCTCGCGCTACTCGCACACCACTACAAACAGGAGAAGCAATGACTAACAACTACCAGCGTGCCGTCGAAATCCTCAACAAACACTGGGGAGTAGCCGCCGAAACAGGAATGGCGGACGAAACAGAATGCTGCGCCAAAGCCCTAGCCGAAGCCGGACTACTCATGCCAGACCTGCGGGAACCAGCGCTGTTCGACGACGGCGGAAAAGAATGGGTAACCCCCGACGGCTGGATAAACGTCCACGGCGGAATCGCCGAAATCAACTATGACGAGCATGACGGGGAGTCGCCGCGCCCGGAAAACATGGAACCCGACTACTCCACGCTTGTTGTGACAAGCCCGGACATGCTCCGCTGGCTGGCGTTAGACATGCTCGCAGCCGCCAACCACCTAGAACAGGAGAAGCAATGACTAACCCAGACAAGGCAGAGGTAGTGCGCCTACACGCCGAAATCGACGCAATGGCCAGCCGCTACAGACAGCGCGCCGACATAGCCCGCGACCGCCTCACCCGCGCACAAACCCCACATGAAGAACAGCAAATAGGGCGCTTTGTCACCTTTTTCACACGAGTAGCCGAACGCCTGGAAAGAATCAGGAAAGGGGAGCAATGACCACCAAACATAGGCGCTGGACAGTAAGGCGCGGGAAGCTGCCAAGAAAGACAGACGTAGACTGGATTGTCTACGACGCGGGCGGGGATATTCGTGCGGCGTTTCTGACACACGCCCTGGCGGTCACTTATGCCGACAAAATGGCGCGAACCGTGGAAGTCACGCTGCCGCGCAGGGTAGGCGACGGCGGGCACGTGTTGGGGGCGCAAAACCTGCGCGTTGGCGTCGCGTATTACGCGGGCAAGAAGACGATATGGGTAGAAGACCAGAGCCTTAGCATGGTCGACGTTCGACAAAATGAATTGAAGCCCCTCGCCCTCGCCCTACTCGCATTCCACTACGGGAGCCAACCATGACCACAACAGTCACCCCCCGTCATAACAACGGCACCCGTCGCCGTTACAAGCCCGCGGAGCTGGAAATACTAACCCTAGCGCCGCTACCCATAACGCAGCGCGTCACAGGGCGCACCACGGCCGGCGTAGCGATCAAACACCGCCGCGTTACTAACAAGCTAGGCAACGGCACCCACGCCCGCGACGGGCGCAGGAAATACGCAGACCAGCTCACATCACTAGCTACCGCGCGCCGTAACGGGCGGCCGTGGGAGCCGTGGGAACTGGAATATTTGCGGACTGCACACGAACAGCGCCACACCGCGCTACAGCAAGCGCAGCACTTACAGCGAACCTACAGGGCGGTAGAGGACAAGCGTAAACGCCTATGGAAACAACTAGATAGGCAGATAGGCGTACAGCAGTGTCTACCGTCCACAACAACAGGCACGCCTAGCGGGTGTGGGGAACGAAAGGAAACTGTTTAATGACCATGCCGAACATTGCCCACGCGGGAGACGCGGGGCTAGACCTCACGTCCACGCAGCGCGTCATAATCCCGCCCGGCGGGTGGGAGCTAGTCCCCACGGGGGCGCGAAACCTAGTGCCCGCTAAACATGTTGGGTTAGTGTGCCCGCGGTCTGGTTTGGCCGCGCGTCATGGTGTAACGGTGCTGAACGCCCCCGGTGTTATTGACGCAGGTTATGAGGGCGAAGTAAAAGTGATCCTCATTAACCACGGGGTTAGTCGTTTCGTTGTGGAACCCGGCGATAAGGTGGCGCAGCTAGTTGTTTTAGAGTTGCCGGGCATGTATGAGGGGTTGCAGCCCGTGAAGGGTGAGGCGCGCGGTGGCGGGGGGTTTGGTTCAACCGGGGCATAGCATTACCCGCCCGCGGCATACACCCGGTATACTATCTAGTGTGCATAACAACGAAAGACAACGCCACCATGCCTAACCCAACCCCAACCTCCAAACCCGCGTACACCGTATTCATACCCGGCCACCCCCGCCCCCAGGGATCAAAAAAACACATCGGCGGCGGCCGCCACATCGAAGCGTCGCCATACCACCAACAATGGCGCCAAAACTGTATCGCCCACATGCAGGCAGCCCGGCCACGCGGTATGGAACCCATCACCGACCCCATCATCTGCAACGTTACGTTCGTCATGCCCCGCCCTAAGCGCCTCACGAACCCCTACCCCTACCGTGGCGACCTAGACAAACTCAAACGATCCATCGGCGACAGTCTGAAACACGCCCACATCATCGGCGACGACTCCCGCATAGTCGCGCAAACAGACTCCAAACGCTACGCAGCCGAAGGTGAACGCCCCGGCGCACACGTCACAATCCACCTAGCCCCACTACCCCAATGACCAACCCTGTAGAAACAGAACGCACAGACAACGCAGCCGAACAGGCGCTTTTAGGCGCAATGATTATGGACACCCAGGCGATCCCCGCCGCCGTGGAACACCTAACGCCCCGCGACATGTTCCGGCCGGCGCACGAAACAATCATGTCGCTAATCATTGAAGAGTGGGAACACGGACGCCCTATCGACCCTGTAACCCTAGCCGGGCGGCTAGACGACACGGGGGTACTAAAACAGGCGGGCGGTGCCCCGTACATTCACACCCTCATTCAGTCCACCCCCGTAAGTGCAAACATTGAGTACTACGCCAAACGCCTAGCTAACCTCGCGGCGCTACGGAGGTTAGACCTAGCAGCTAAAACAATCATGCAGGTAGTCGCCACCACCACAGACGCGGACGAAGCGCTAGACCAGGCGCAACAGGCGGTAGCGGGGGCGGGGCGGACAACCAGCAAAACAGTTTTGACGCTAAAAGACGTGTTCGACACGTGCGACGTGATCCCCGACGGGGAACAGGAAGCCACCGGCACACTCACGCCAACCGGACACGCAGACCTAGACCAAATGCTGGTAGGGGGTTTACGCGGCGGTCAAATGGTTATCGTCGCCGCCCGCCCCGGCGTGGGTAAATCCACCCTCGCCGTCGATATGGTCAGACACACCGCAATAGACCGGGGTAAACCCGCTGTGGTGTTCAGTCTAGAAATGAGTGCGGCGGAAACCGCGCAACGTATCGTAAGTGCGGAAGGAAGTATCGCGCTAAAAACGCTACGGTCAGGCCGTTTCGACGATAAAGACGCAGGCAACCTGTTTTCCACAATGGAGCGCATAGAACACGCCCCGCTATACATAGACGACGCGGCGAACCTCACTATGCACGAAATCAGGGCGAAAGCACGAACCCTTGACAAAAAAACCGGCGGGCTGGGGCTAATAGTCGTTGACTACCTGCAACTACTCACTAGCGGCCGGCGGGTGGAATCTAGACAACAGGAAGTATCGGGCTTTTCTAGACAACTGAAACTTTTAGCTAAAGAGCTAGACGTGCCTGTAGTGGCCATCTCGCAGCTAAACCGTGGCGTGGAGCAACGCGGCGACGATGCCACCCCGCGACTATCAGACCTTAGAGAGTCCGGCTCGTTGGAGCAGGACGCGGACATTGTTGTTTTGATCCACCGCCCGGACTCGCAGAACCCGGATCACGCGCGGGCGGGGGAGGCCGACTTTTTGGTGGCGAAACACCGCGGGGGGCAAATCGGGACTGTTACCGTGGCGCAGCAGCTACAGTTTTGCCGTTTTGCGGACATGGCGGGCATGTTCCCCACTCCAACGTTCTAGTGTCTAGGTGTGTGTTAGACTCATGTTTGTGCGACAGTCAGCCACCTGTGGCGTGTTGTAGGCATGAACCGTCACCCCGCGGCGTCGCACCATTTCGGGAGAGAAGGTCCGTATTGTGTGCAGCACCCCCACCCGTCGTTTCCGTGGAAGAGGGGCGGAACGACTACAGGGTGGGGGTTGCCTGTATGCAGGCATGGGTAGCTTAGGGAGTGTCCCCGTTTGACACGCGCAGAAATCAAAACAAACCTACACGCACTACACACAACACGGGTTGTTACCGATGTTCACGGAAACACGCACCCCACGCGCCCGTTAATCCAGCAAATACAGGAAATTGACGGCGAAACACGCCCGTACACGCCCGGAACCCCGTCGTTTAAGTCACGCCCGCCTGGCCGGTTGGACGTCATGGACTGGATACGCAGCCTACACACAACCCTGTACCACCTCGCGGGGGTTAAACAGCCGGTTGGTGTGTCGCTCATGGCATGGTGCGAGAAGGTGGCGAACGGCACGTTAGAGAACTTGGGGGATAGTGCGATTATTGACTACACGGCGGAAACCTCACGGTTGGTAGCGGAGGCGCACAAGCTCGCATATACCGAACTGTTCCGTGTGAGGGCGCAGTGCCCCGCGTGTGGTGAGGCAGAAACGCACGCCACAACCGACGATGGGGGACGCAAAACAGGGGAGACGCTAGTGGTGTATGAACTATGGGCAGAGTGCGATACATGCCACCACAGGTGGGACGGGGCGGCGATTATGGAGCTAGCGCAACACATTAAGCGTGACGAAGAAACACGCCGCCGGTTGTTGTCCGGCTAACTAGACACGCACCACCCCTAGAGTGTAGAAATAGGGGTACGGCAGCAGTGCGCCTAAACACGTGTTAAGTGGCGCGCGGCTATCGCACAAACTTTATCCAATCCCACACGGGCAACCCCCGGCTGGAAACCACACCCCCCACGGTTCGGCGCGCAACGACGACGCGCACAACGGACACAAAGGGCGGGGCGTAGGTAACCAGCGCGGGGGTTTACTCATGCCCAAAAAGAGCAAGAAACCAAGTTTGAGGGGTTAAACAAGCATGGCACGCAAGCCACGAGTACCGAAGGTACCGCGCATCGGCGGAGGAGGCCGAAAGCGCGGCCCGCTAAGCGTCGAAACGAAAATTAAGATCGCCCGTTCCCTCGCACGGGTCAAGGGCGACACAACCGACTGGGACCCTTACGAAAAGAAGGGACGCGCCCCCGGTAAGGGAGGCAGCGGCAGCGGAGCTGGCAAGAAGACCGCCCGCATGACCACCACCACCTCCAAGGGCGGGGCGAAGGTCACCAGCGGCATTGATAAGCGCACCGGCAACAAGGTAACCGTATCCAAAACCAGCGGCACCGCAGGAAAGAACCGCAAGAACGCTAAGGCCACGGCCAACCCGTTCGGCGACTTCCCGAACAACACTGTTAAGGGCGGCGGCCACCAAGCCTCAAAGGAATACCTCACGCCGGATAATATCCGCACCGAACCAGGGTTCCGTAGCGACCTACAGGCCGTGGCGGATCGACTGACCACCCCGGCGAAGACGGAAAAGTACCTAGACCGGCTAGACGACCGCATGGTACGCGCTATGGAGGACACGGGCAGCCCGGCGAAGAACCGCCACAACCAGCGCGCCGCTATCCACAACTACACCCAAGCCCGCGAACTGGGGCTAATCGACGCAGAGCTAAACCGGACGGGCAAGAAGCCTGTCATGCCGTCGAAGGATAAGCTCCCGGACGTGAAATCCGGCGACCCGGACGGCAACGCGAAGCGCGCGAAAGGCATTAACGCGCCCGTGGCCGGTGGTGAGGCTAAGCAGGCGCCGAAGATGAAAGCCACGGCGGGTAAGCGTAAGCCCGCCACCGTCAAGGGCGAAAAGGCAGGGGATAAGCCCGCTAAGGCAGCTAAGCCCACCACCAAGGCCAACAAGGGCACTAAGGGCGCCAAGAACGGCAACACCAAGCCCGCGAAGCACCCGAAGGTACACGGCACCTACACCCCCGAAGAACAGGCCGCGGAACGCGCCAATCCGGGACGTAAGGGCGGAATTATCGACCGCGAGGCGGAAAACCTCACGCCCCGACAGCTGAACCGCCTGGCCCGCTACTACGGACTAGACAACGAGCAGAAGATTAACCAGCTGGGCGTGGACAAGGGCAATAAGAAGTTCCGCCACACCCCGGAGTTTGAAAAGTCTTACGACAAGTGGTTGGCAAAGACCGTAGCGCCCGCCCTGGACACCCTAGACCCGGACGGGCGGGTAGACCGCACCAACCCGGACGCGGTACTGGAAGCGCTAGGCGTAGGCCGTAAGGACGGGGTTGACACCCGCCGCGCGCTCACTAGCCCCATCTATTTCCAGACGCTAAGCGGCGACGTGCGCGCCGCTATCGCGGAACATGTGGGGTTTGTGCCGTCGCCGGTGAACATGCAGCGCAGCAACCGTGGGGAGAAGCGCCCCGCTGTGTTCGCGGAGGCGTTCGCTATCCAGCACCGGCGGCAGAAGGCCGGAGAGTTGCCGAAGTTCGCGGAGGATCGCAAGCCGGTTAAGCGCCCGAAGGGTAAGCGCAAGCCCCCCGCCCCGGCTAAGCCCAAGCAGGCACCGGCGAAGAACGCAGCCAAGAGCACGGAGAAGACCCCGGCGAAGCCCGCGGAGAAGCGAAACAACGGGATCACCTACCGACCCGCCGACGGCGACAACATGCCAGCCATCGGACACCACGACGGCGTAACAGCCAAGGGCACTTATATCACCCGCCCCGACGGTTCCAGCGTCCGCGGCGACGTCAAGCCGGTAAAGGTAGACACAGACCCCGACTACAAGGGACGCTACGACACCGCGGGACGTTACGCACAGATAACTAGCGACGGTAAACACCTTATTGTCGCCAACAACGAGTCCGAGCTGGACACCATGCTTAGGGACTACACCAACAGCCGCGGTGAAGTAGGCAAGCTGGTAGCCGACAACGGCGAAGCCCCCGAGCGTGATTTGGGACTGTCCGACTGGAAGAGCGGCAACCGTGATCGCACGTATGTAAATAAGTGGCACGAACCCGCGGGGTTTGAGTTCGAGACATACAAGAACAGCGGCCGCCCGAAGTGGGCAACCATCGACGGCAAGGGCATTAGCAACACCCGCGCCGACAAACTACGCGGCGGTAAAGTGTGGGTAGACAACAAGACCGGCGAACTACACGTAGAAGCTGGAAACGACGAACTACCCGCGGATAAGATCGCGGAGCGGTTGGCGCCGGAGTTGGAGAAGCAGCTAGGCCGCAGCATTACCTACCAGCCGAAGAAGGGCGGGAACAAGCCCGACGTTAAGCCGGACGCAAAGCCCAACGCGGGGGCGGAAAAGGCCGCCAACAAGGCGGGCAACACGGAGGACGATAAGGCAGCGAACATTGCAGCCCTCACCCCGTATCTCGCAGCAGAACCACGCCATCTAGCCGAAACGCCGGAAACAATTAACGACCCGGTACAGAAGGCCGTAGACAAGGCTAAGGCACCGGAGCGCGTGGCCGAAAGCGTGACAGATAACCGCGACATGGCGGATCGCCTACTTGACCTAGCCACGGCACGCAGCCGGGACGAAACCCTACCCATGCTAACCGGCGTGAATTTCGACGTGAACGACGGGGAGGCAACCATCGCGGCAACCGATAGGTTCCGCCTAGCCACGGAGCACGTCAAGATCGACGCGCCGAACGGCAAACACCTAGTGGACGGGAACGACTTCCAAGCGGCAATGCGTGCAATGAAGGGCGTAGAGGGCGACTTCAAGCTAACCGACAACAACGACGGAACTTATACCCTCACCCGTGGCGACGTATCCCGGAACCTAAAGGGGATCGACAGCGAGTTCCCGGTAATCGCGCCGCTTATGCCCAACCTGACGGAGGAAACGCCACGGTTCACGGTGAACGCCCCAGCGTTGCGTAAGGTAGCGCTGGAAGCGAAACGCAACAGAACACGCCACGGCGGCCTGTACTTTAAGCCGGTGGACGGCAAAGACGCTTATCACGTGTCCTGGACGGATAAGTACGGCGATGTGCGCACGGTAGACGTTCCCGCTAAGTTTTCTAACGACAATTCGGCAGACCGCCCCGCGTTCGCGGTGAACCAAACCTACCTGGCCGACATTTTGGGCGGGGTTAAGGGCGACGTCACGGTAGGAAACGACGCCGGGCACCGCCCCCTACGTATCGTTACCGACGGCGAAGAACAACCGACGCGCCTACTCATGCCGATCCGCGGCGACGGCCCGGACATGGTGGCAGAACCGGGCGTGAACAACGCGGCACGCCACCACCTAAACGCCCTGTACGACGCGCTGGCGGCACCAAAGGAAAACCGCGTAGCCTACAACGCAAAGGAACTCCGAGCGGCAATTAAAAACGCCTACGAACAGGCCACCAAGGACGTTAAGGAAGGCACGCCGGAATACTTCCTACACGCCACCCCAGACGGCCGTATGCGAGTCGTCGCGGGCAACAAAAAATCCGGCGTGAAGGTCTACGGAGAAGTAGCTATCGAGCCGGGGCAGGCGGAAATGTTCGCCATTCTCCCACACCGTAACGCCAAGGGTGCCCCGGCGAAGCCGGGAACGTTGAACGCCCCGTTTAAGGGAGACAACGGCGTGTTTACCGTGCATGAAGGGAAATACGCCCTTAACCACACCGAACACGGCACAACGGGGCAAATGAACTACGTGGTAGGCAAGGAATCGCTACAGAGAACCCGCACTAACCTACGCAAATTCGGCTACAACCCCGACCAGGGCGACGGCAACAACGGAACTAGCCCGTTGCCGGGTCTGAATGATGTGTCGAAGTTCGACGCCGACGCGGCAGCGAAACGAGCCGAGAAGATGGAGCTTGACCGCACCCGCCGCGAACTAGCGGAAGTTGGCATGACCGACGTGGAAAAGACAACCGCGGCCACGAAGCGCGACAACATGCCACGCCTGGACGGTCAAAACGGTCTACGCGCGAAAACACCGGAAGCCGAACGCCGTGACCGTTTAAGTGGCGACGGCGCGCCGCTAGACGCGGGGAAAGGCTACCAAGAGCGCGGGCGATGGGTAGAACAAACCATGAAGGCCATGATTAGCCGAGACGGTGATAGCCAAGCGCGCTACTCAACTGTAAAGGCCGACGGCACCCGCGAGTATTCCCCGGAGCGCCGCGCGCAACACGCCGAAATCATTGGACGGCTAATCGCAGAAGCGGAAGCCGACGGCCCCGTACCCCGCGACCGAAAAGCGTTATTCACCGGCGGGATCGGCGGTAGCGGCAAAGGCGCAACACTCAAGGAGCGTAATAAGGGGGAGAGCACAAAATACCTCACGCTAAACGCCGACGATGTGAAAGAAATCATGGCCGAAATGGGTATGATCGAAGTGCCGGACAACATGGCACCAATGGAGGGCGTTGCCCTCATTCACGAAGAATCGTCCGACATTACTAGCGCGCTTGCACGCCACGCCTACAAACAGGGCATGAACGTCGTCTGGGATAGCACGATGGGCAGCACCGGCAGCGTCCAAAAGCGAATCGACGAACTACGCGAAAACGGCTATGACGAAATCGTTGGCACGTTCACCGATGTTCCGCTGGAAGTTTCCGTAAACGGCGCGGCACAACGCTACGCGCAGGGCATGGACAAGTTCATCGGCGGAAATGGCTACGGCGGGCGATACGTCCCCGAGAGCGTGATCCGCAAGGCCGAAACCGAAACGCCGGGCGTGACGCGCAATAAGCAGGTGTTCAACTCCCTACGCGACCAGTTCGACAGTTGGGAAATCTGGGACAACAACCGATATAATGATAGTGGCGACAGGCAGCCCCCACTCATGGTGGACAGTGGCGCCGCGCCGGAAAGGAACCACAATGACCGTGTTCGAGGACTACCTAGCGGGCAAGGCAACAGCCGAGGAAGTCAAGGCCGAAGTGGCGCGCCAGCGGCAGGGAATGACCAAACCGCAGGCACCGTACAAGCAGCCGGACTTGACAGATCAAAAGTGGACTCCCCCGTCAATCTTCGAGGAAGTGACAATCGCGCAAGCGACCGGGGAGGTCAGCCGGGAGGAAGCGGACGCGCTACTAGCGTAAACCAGCGCCGCGCCGCGGACATGACCGAGGCGGAACGCCACGCCGCCATAGTCGAAATGAACAACCGCCTACTGGACGGTAATATCGACGCGGAAGAGTACGAACGCACCGTGTGGGATATGGAGCACCCGGACGGGCCGGATTACGACAACCGCCCAACCCCCGCCGTCAACGAAGGCGACGCGCTACACCAGATCGTCAACCCGGACGCGCGTATTCAGATTACGCACACGGAGGACGAGGGCACGCTAGTTCAGGGCACCGAACGGGGCGACAACCTTAGCGCCACAATGCGCGCCAACGGGTTTAAGTGGTCTAGAAACCTCAAGGCGTGGTATGCGCCGCGTAGCCGCGATAAGCGACCGAACAGCTACAAGATTAGCCGCCTACACCAGGCGCTAAAGGATCAAGGTTTGGACGTGGGGCTGGACGTAGACCGCCGCATGGGCGACGCGCAACGACGCGAAGATCGCCGCGACCAGCGCAGCGCAGACCGTATCGCCGCGCTAGGTGAGAAGGTGCAACGCAAACAGGCCGCCGCCAACGCGGCGTGGAATACGCACTTTAACCGTGTGGACGAGTTGCCGCCGGACGGCGAGCCGATCAAGGTTGGCCACCACAGCGAGAAGCGCCACCGCCGCGCGCTAGACAACGCCTGGAAGTCGCTAGGCCGTGCCGTAGACGCGGGTAAAGCCGTGGAAGATGCGCAATACCGTATGGAAGCAGCGGAACGCAGCAGGCGTTCCCGCAATCGCCCGCAGACAGTCGCTAACCGCATTGAGAAGCTGGAAAAGCAGATCAAGAAGTCCCGCGACCAGCTAAACGGCGCCCCGGCATACAAGGGCGGAGCACCCCGCGCGCCACTTACAGGGGATCGCCGCGTTCGAGCGCTTAACGCTATCGACGCGGATATGCAGGACTTGAACCTACAACGCGCAATTTTCGAGCAGCTGAAGGCCGACGGCAAGGTGGTGGACATTCACGACCTTAACCCCGGCGATAAGGTGAAGCTCTACGGCGAGTGGGTTCCGGTTGTGAAGGTGAACAAAACCACCGCGTCGATGGCTAACGGGTGGAAGTTGAAGCAGGGAGAGGCTACGGTGGTTAAGCGAGCTACCGACGCGGAGCGTGAGGCGCTGGATAAGGCTAAGAAGGCGCAACAGAAGAAGTCCGCCAACGGCCCGCACATCGTGGGCGAGCCGATCCGCAAGCACCACGCCCTTACCGACGGTTCGGAGACGTTCAACCGTGGAAAGATCACCCGCAACGGATTCACCATCAAGTCCGTTAAGGGAGTACATGACGGCGCCTACGGTGGAATGTTCGAGGTAACACCCCCGCAGGATAAGAAGTTCTATGTAGCACAGCCTAGCGCGCTACCACGTGCGAAGTCGCTAGACGAAGCGCGTGAAATCATTGACCGCGCCGCCGCCGACCTTACTATCCCGGAGGGGCGTTTGAGCCACAACAGTTTCATCGGTTCCCCCGATAGTGACCTGTTCAAGGCCGTTATGCGCCCGCACGGCGACCCTATGGGCTACGCGCGCGATATTCTACGAGGCCGCGAGCAACAGGGGCGCCTCACTTACCCGGATATGTGGCAGGCCGTCGCTTACCAAAATGGCGACTTCCTACGCATGAACTTTAGCGAGCTAGAGGCACTGGCCGACGGTGGCGGTGAACGTGCCGAGGCGGCGCGTAAGTACCTAGAGGGGCGTTTCCCCGGACAGTTCAACCTCACCAAGGGGAACACAGCCGGAGCGCTAGAGTTCCCGGAGTTGCAGCTAATGAGTTCGGCGCAGCTGGAAACCATCGCGTCCGGCACTGGCCCGAAGGCGACGGCGGCACAGCAGTTGCTTAACGACCGCGGGTAACAGCGGGGGTAGGAGGTTCACACCGTGGGGAACATGGGCTGGCCGAAAACTAGGCACTTGGTTAAGTACTGGACACGCGGAGCAGGTTTAGCGCGTTGGGCTACCAACCCCCACCCCTACACGGCGTTAACTACAGCGTTGCGCAGTGAGGGCGTGCCGGGGCGTTACGTCAACGGGTTAGCCGCGGAGTACTTTAAACGGGTTTTCGGTATCTACCCCGGGCAGCGTAAAGGCAAAGCCGGGGGGAACCGTGGGCACCGTTTGATCGGTAAAGGAGGGTTCACGCTGGACGGGAGTGACTTCTAGCCCCCGCCGGTTCCCGTAGGGCATAAGTAAACCCCCGGCGTCGTTGCGTGGCAGCAATCGCGGCGCCGGGGGTTTAGGCATTCTCGGCCCGAGAAAAGGAAAGAGCGTAGGGGCTACGGAAAGGACAACCGTGGCGACTACGACCCTCCGCGCGGTTTAGGAGACCAAGACTAAACAACGTGGAGGGTATGATTATGTTATCACAGCACATAGACACACAACGCACCCTACGTAACGGTTTGACGGGCGCGGGGGTGGACAGGAAGGGGCACACGACACTATGCCAACGGCGCGTAAACTAACTGAACAAGATATTGACATGATCGTAGCCATGCACGAGGACGGCGCGAGTTTCCTCACTATCGCGCATAAGTTCAATATCGGCAAAAGCACCGTAAGTCGCTACCTGCGTGAGCGTAACGCGGATATAGACCGTTCGCGGACGCATGAGGCGACGGTAGCGCGTGTTCGTAAAATCCAGGCCGAGCGGGTGGAACTAGCGGAGCAGCTTATGCAGGACGTGGCGCTAATTCGTGATCGTATTTGGAGCGAGTACAAGTACCACATGTCTACGCCGGCCGGGGCGGTGGAAGTTGTTTCAGACGAGCCGCCGCTACGTGAGCAGGCGGACGGGTTGCGCGCTATCCCGGCGTTGGTTCGCGCTATTGACGACCTCACAGCAGGTGTGGACGAGGGTGAGAGTATCGGGGAGTCTAAGGCGGCGATTACGCAACTTATGGACAATTTGGCGAAAGTTGTTGCTAAGAAGAGCGGCGAAAAGTAGCCGGGTTGGGGGCGTAAGGGCGTGACTGAACTGTTAGGTGATGGCCTGAACATTGGTTATAAGCAGGCGCTTAGCATTGCGGAGTCTAATTATACGATTAACGTATGGGACGGGGCGATCCGCAGCGGCAAAACTTTCGCCTCACAACTACGCTGGCTAGGGTTCCTAGCAGACCCACCAAAAGGCGGCCAATTCGTCATGGTAGGGCGCACCCGCGACAGCCTAGCCCGCAACGTCCTAGCCCCCATGCAAGACCCGCAAATATTCGGCCCCTACGCAAAATACGTCAAATACACACACGGCGCCCCACTAGCCACCATCTTTGACCAGCGCGTACACATCATGGGCGCGAGTGATTCTAAAGCAGAGAAAGCTATCCGTGGTATGACCCTAGCCGGGGCATACGGCGACGAGATCACCATTCAATCGGAAGAGTTCTTCACGCAGCTACTAGGCCGCATGAATGTGGACGGGGCTAAAGGGTTTTTCACCACCAACCCCGATAGCCCCGCGCACTGGCTTAAAGAGAAGTTCCTAGACCGTATCGGCGACCCTGTAAACCCGCTGGAAGACTGGGGGCGCTGGTCTTTCCAGCTAGACGATAACCCCGTACTATCCGAAAAATATAAGGCGCGTATCCGCAACGAGTTCACCGGCCTGTTCTATAAGCGTTTCGTGCTAGGGCAGTGGGTTAGCGCGGAGGGCGCCGTGTATGACATGTGGAACCCCGCCCGTAATGTGATACGCAACGCGGATATGCCCCGCATTATCCGCCATATGGCTATCGGTATTGACTACGGAACCACTAACCCCACCGCCGCTATCCTATTGGGGTTGGGGGAGGACGACCGGCTTTATGCTATCGACGAGTGGAACTATAAGCCGGGTAGTAAAGCCGTGCGTAAAACAGACGTGGAACTTTCCGCCGACGTGAAACAGTGGATTGGCTACAGGCATGACGACGACCACCCGGACGCCACCGACGCGCCCGTTATCGTAGACCCCGCGGCGGCCTCATTCCGTGTTCAGCTTTACCAGGACGGCATACCCACCTACGCCGCGGAGAACGACGTGCTTTATGGGATCAGAACCGTATCCGGCTTGCTATCCGCCGATAGGCTACGCATTAACGAACGTTGCACCGGACTCATTAAGGAAATACCGGGCTACTCATGGGACCCTAAAGCAACGAAACAGGGCATAGACGCGGTAATTAAAGAGAATGACCACTGTATTAGGGCGGGCGAACCTGTAACGACGGGACGCGGGCAGGTGCCCATTGAGCAGGTAACAACCGATGACGTAGTTCTTACCCGTGCCGGGTATAAGCGCGTTCTACGCGCGTGGAAAACGGCGGATAAGGCGGAAATCTACACGGTTGTCACAGGTTCAGGCCGGGCTGTTTCCGGCACGGGCAATCACGAGGTTTGGACAGAAAACCGGGGCTGGATACGACTAGACGCACTGCGGTATGGGGATATACTGTTGTCATGCCATATAGACACACAATCGCCTACCGGGGGGTCGTATACCGACGCTACCCAGGAGCCGCGGCCAGAACTGAACGGGTCTACTACGTCCCCAACGGAACAGAACGCACCCGAGGGTGCGGGCGACTTCACGAAGAAATCTGGAAAGCACACAACAAACGAGATATACCGACCGGCTACCACGTCCACCACAAAGACGGAAACCCCCTCAATAACGCACCGGACAACCTGGAAGCTATCCCCGCTTCCGAACATCACCGGCACCACGCCGCGGAACGCATGGCAAGACCAGACTGGGGCGAACACCTTATGCGCTGGCAGGAAGCCGGACAGAAGGCTGCTAGAGCTTGGCACGGTTCCCCCGAGGGGATCGAGTGGCACCGGGAGCATGGAAAACGGACGTGGGAGGCGAGAAAACCATACGAGCGCACCTGCGAACACTGCGGTAACACCTATGAAACGAAATCGCTACACGGACGCGAACGTTTCTGTTCCAACGCATGTAAAGCTGCCTACAGACGAGCTAGCGGAGTTGATAACGAAACACGGCAATGTGTCGTATGTGGCACAGACTTCACAGCCAACAAGTACGCAAAAACCAAAACTTGCAGCCGATCATGTGGTGGAAGTTTACGCCGAGCCAGACGCGGCGCCGGTGTATGACTTGACCGTGGAAGATCAACACGAGTTTTTCGCGGGTGGCCTGTTGGTTCACAACTGTCTTGACGCCCTACGCTATGCCTGCGTTACCACTGAAAACAGGTGGCGCGGAATTGTTGCACCAAACACCTAGAATAGTATCTACACACCATAAGGAGACACAACATGAGTGAGCAATGGCCACCCCACCCGTTTAATATCGCACTAAAAGACATGGACACATGGGCGGCCTGGTATTCAGGGGATACTGACCGGCTGGCGGATATTTACGGAAAGCCGGGCTACCGGCGCCGCGCGCGGTATTCCCCGGACGGCAATTTGGCCGGCAACGGCGACACGTACTTTTGGGGGCGCCCTAACCCACAGAACGCGAAACGCCGCCACGTCCCCATCGCAGCGGATCTAGCACGCGCGTCAAGTGACCTAATGTTCTCCAAACCGCCGGTTATCACGTTGGGCGATCAGGATAAGCAGAACGAGCCGCTTATGGAACGCCTGGGGGCAATGTTCGGCCCGGATACGTTCAGCGCTGTCCTATCGGAGGCGGGAGAACATGCGTCTGTGTTTGGTGGGGTGTATTTCCGCCCGTGGTGGGATTCGGAAATTGCGGATCATATCGTGCCCCATTACGTCGCCGCCACGGCGGCCGTGCCGGAGTTCCGCCACAACGTTCTAACCGCCGTCACATTCTGGCAGGAGCTACCACAGGAGCCGGGTTCGGACTACGCTAACCGCACTGTCCGGCACCTTGAACGGCACGAGCCGGGGCGTATTATCCACACAGTGTGGGCCGGGGATTCAGCACGTTTGGGCGAGAAAATAGGCATTGCCGACATTCCCGAGACAGAATGGCTAGTCGATTCACTAGACGAGGGGGTGGACAACACGGAGGTTATCCAGGAAACCGGGCTAGATCGCCTGGACGTTGTGTATATCGCCAACGTGCGGCCAAACCGCGGGTGGGTTCACGAACCGAAGCTAGCGAACCTGGGGCGTAGTGACTTTGAGGGGATCGAGAGCGAGTTCGACGCGCTAGACGAAACCGCGTCGGGAATGATTACCGACGTGCGTAACGGTAAAGGCCGTATTTTCGTAGAAGAGCAGTACCTACGTGACGATGGGCCGGGTTCCGGCGCGTCTTTTGACGAAGACCAGGGTGTTTATGTGAAGCTGGCCACTGGTTTGGGTTCGGCTACTAGCGGCGGGTCTGGTATTGACGCGGTACAGTTGCAGATTCGCTGGCAAGAGTACGCGCAGGTGTACGCGGAGATTTTGGCGGTGATTCTGCAAAACGCTGGTTTGTCCGCGCAGAACTTCAACGACGGGCGCCTAACTACAGGCGTGACGGCTACGGAGGTTGACGCGCGTAACGCCGTTGGTGAGGCCACGCGCAAAAAGAAGATTAACTATTGGCGCGCGGGGCTAACCGAGTTCGTGAAAATTGTGATGGAGCTAGACGCCATTCACTTTGAGACGGGGCTACACCTAACCCAACCCCCGGTTGTCCGGTTCCCGTCGCAGGCCACACAGTCCGATAGTGAGCTGGCGCAGACTATCGCCACAAAGCGCAGCGCCGGGATTATCAGTGTTGCCCAGGCCGTGCAGCAGGTAAACCCGGATTGGACTAGCGAGGAAGTGGACGAAGAGCTAGACCGTATCGCGGAGGATAAGGTAGCGGAAACGAAGCTGGCATTCGGTAAGGGACTAGACGAGGGGGACAACCCGGACGCGGAACCAACCGAAGGCATGGAGCCGGACGAAGCGTACACAGGGCTTGACGAACAACCCGCCGAGGGTGCATGGGAGACGCAGCAGGGCGGGGAGTCGGCCGGCGACGATAGCGAAGCAGAACCGGCGGACGTAGAGGGCACGGGCGATAATGGCTAAGTTACGCGCCCCGTGGGCTACCCCGCGCAGGAAGCCTAAAAAGTGGGTGCCCCGACTGTCACGCGGGTTTAGCCCCGACCTGTTGCAGGGCATTAACACGGCGGTAGTGAAGGCCGCGGAGGGGTTGGAGCAGGCGATTATTCGTGCTGTGTCGCGGGAGTCTACCCAACCGAAGGTGAACCGTGGCGGGTTTTTATCCCGGTTGCGTTCCATTGTCGGATTCGGTTTAGGTGACGTGTCTAAACAGGCGTTCCGTATGGGCGTAGACGCGGAGGCGGTGGGTAAAGCGACCGCACGGAAGCACGCGGCGGCGAAAACACCGGGAGGCGTGGATAAGTGGGGTGGTAGGAAACCACCCGCCCCTAAAGCCCCGCGGAATTTGGATTTAGGTGTAACGATCAGAACACCCGCCGCGTTACGTGATTCTTTCAAAGACCTAGCCCCCACCCTCATTGGTTCCGGTTCGGAGCTGTTCGACGAAATTGTGGAAGCCATCGCAGCTAACCCGCCGGAGTCCGAAGCGGCGCGGCGTAGGGTAGCGCAGGGTGTTTTGGATAAGTTCGGTAAGCGCGGGGTCACGGGGTTTGTGGATAAGGCCGGGCGCCGGTGGAACATTGTGTCGTATGTGGAAATGGCGACCCGAACCGCAGCCGGGAACCTAGCTATGGGTGCGCACCTAGCGGAGCTACAGGCCGCAGGGTTTGACGTTGTGCGCGTAACGGTTATGCCTAACTGTCACCCGTATTGCCAACCGTTCCAGGGGCGCCTGTTGTCGATTACGGGGCGGACGTTGCGGTACAACGGGGAGCCGGTGGTTACCAGCATTGCTGACGCGATCAGTCGCGGGTTTAGGCACCCCAATTGCCGCCACACGGTGTACGTGTGGAAGCCGGGCGACCCGTTCACCCCACCGGATCAGATAGACGTGGGCGACTATGAGGCGTCGCAGGAGCTACGCCGGTTTGAGCGTGAAGTGCGTGCCGGTAAGCGCAAACTAGCGGCGGCGGTTACCCCGGAGGGGCAGGCGAAGGCGCGGCGGGAGATTCGGGACGCGCAGGCGCGTATTCGTGCGCATGTTGCCGAGACGGGTGTTCCGCGTAACCGTTATCGGGAGCAAGTGGGGGTAGCGCTTTAATTGTGTGTTGTCTGTTGCATTAGAGGCGCGTGTGGGGGTATTATGCGGGGTGCGGACGAAGTGTGCCCATTGTTGGGTTCAACGCCGCTAAACGTGCCCGGTGACATGGGGAAGTGTCACCGGGTTTTGCTTTGCCGCGGACATACCGCCGGGTGCGGAGAATGCACGGCACCCCCATTGCACGCCGGGCGCGGGGTGGGGCACACAGATAACTAGATAACCATTTTTTCTACAGAAAACAGGGAGACATGCCATGTCAAACGATAAGTGGACCGAGAGCCTAGACGGTGAGGAAGCCAACGAGCGCGAGGCATGGGGCGATGAACCCGATGTAGACGATGTAGAAGACCAGGACGAGCCGGACGATTGGGGCGACGACCAGGACGACTGGGACGATACCGACGATGACGGCGACGACTGGGAGGATACCCAAGAGTTCGACAACGAAGACGACGGCGACTATGAGGCCGACGGCGAAGACGGCGAGGACGATTGGGATTACGACGAGCCGGACGAAACCGACGCCCTGTTCTATGACGATGACGCCGACGACGAGGCGGAAGAAGATGACGAGGACGAGGGCGACGGGGAGGACTACGACGTAGACAAAGAAGATGACGAGGACGGGGACAACCCCGGCCAAGAGTCACTTTGGGATTACGACGAGGACAACGACGAGCCGGACAACACCCCGGACGGGAACGTAGATAAGCAGGTTAAGGCGCTACGAAAAGAAAACGCTAAGCGACGCCGACAACTGCAAGAACTACGCGATCAGTCCACCGGGATTATTGAACAGCGTGTAGGTGAAGTTATTGACGACATTGCAACGGCCGCGGGGCTGGGCGATGGTGCCGATTACAGCGAACAGACCCTATCCGAGGCGCTGGGTAAGCGTTTCGCGGAGGCTGAACGTCGCGCAACGGAGGCAGAACGGCGCCTAGCCGTCACCGTGGCGGCGAACAACGCCGGTGCGGACGTGGACGCGCTACTGGATAGCGTTTCTTTCACCAACAAGCTAGGCGCGCTGAACCCCACCGATGAAGGTTTTACCGACGAAGTGAACAAGCTAGTCACCGGGTTCAATAAGGCACGCCCAACAACGGCGGCGACGCCTAAGAAGACCCGCGGCGGCGCGGATTTCCTAAGCGGTTCAGGGGCTAAGCGCACTGCAAGCAACACTGTTGAGGATTTGGCGCAACGCCGCCGGAACCGTCGCGGTGTTCAACTGTAAAGATTAACCGCAAAACACACAGGTAAGAGGTAAAAACAATGGCGTTTCTCACCGCCGACATTATCGCAAAGCAGGCACTGGCGACACTCCATGAGTCGCTGGTAGTTAAGCCACTCATTCACACCGACCTCACCAAGGAGTTCTCCAAGGCGAAGGTTGGCGACACTATCAACATTCGCAAGCCCGCCGTTTTCGAGTCCAAGAAGTTCAACCGCGCTAAGGGCATCGAGGTTCAGGCCGCTAACGAGGAGTCCATTCCGGTTAAGCTGGATCAGTTCGATGACGTGTCTTTCCAGGTCACGGCGGAGGAGCTGGCGCTGGACATTGAGGATTTCGACGCGCAGCTGCTTACCCCGGCTATGCAGGCTATTTCCGGCGGCATTGACGTAGCGCTGCTGGGTCTTTCCGATAAGGTCACGGCTACCGTGGGCACGGAGGCTGGTTTTGAGCACAACAAGCCGGAGTCCCTTATCCAGGCGGGCGCTATCCTGGACGCTAACAAGGTTCCGCAGGAGGAGCGTTTCGCTCTGGTTGGCCCGGCGACTAAGGCGCACTGGCTGAACACCCCGATTTTGAAGCAGGCGGATCAGTCCGGTTCTACCGAGGCGCTACGCCGCGCGTCTCTGGGTAACAACGTGTTCGGTTTTGACACCTACATGACCAGCAACATTAAGGCACCCGCCGACGCGCAGGCCGGCGACCCGTCCACCGAGGTTGGCCTGGCGTTCCACAAGTCCGCGTTCGCGTTCGCTTCCGCCCCGCTGGAAGTTCCGGCCGGCGCAGCTGGTCACGTGGAAACCTACGATGGCATTTCCGTTCGTGTTGTCATGCAGTACGACATTTCCAAGAAGGCAACCACCGTATCTGTCGATACCCTGTATGGCGTTTCCCTGCTGGACCCGGCACGCGCGGTTCTGATTAAGGGCGCAGACAAGGAGTAAAAGCAGGTGCCGTTCTTTCGTGAAGTGAACACCGGGCAGGTTGTCGAGGTCACCGGCGAGCACCGGACGGCGAAGTTCCGCCGCCTGGCACGCTGGGAGGAGATCGACAACCCACCGGCTAAGGCTAAGGCCGCCCCGGCTAAGCCGAAGGCAACGGAGGCGGCGAAGGACGACGTTAAGCCCGCGCCACGTCGCCGCCGTAGTCCCGCTAAGTAACCAGGCCGTGAAGGGGGTTGTGCCGTGCGAGTGTACGCAACCGTAGAAGAATTGGAGACTTTCGCCGGTAGTGCGCCGGATAACGCTATAGCGCTTATCCGCGAGGCGTCGCTGTTGGTGGAAGAAGCCACCATGCTAGACGTGTACGCAACCGACGCGGACGGCTACCCAACCGACCAGCGGGTTAAACAGGCGTTTATGGAGGCCACATGCGCGCAGGCGACACTGTGGTCTTCCGCTGGTCTTGACCCTACAAAGGGCGCGACGGGGCAAACCCCGGCTATCACGTCACAGTCTGTGCCGGGTGGTTCTGTGTCTTACCAGCAACCGGCGACTATGGCGGAGCTGGGTTCGGCGGCCACAACATTGTGTGACTCCGCGTACCTTATTTTGAGGCAGGCGGGGCTATGCAGGCGGAACGTGGGGTTTTTGCGTTGAGTAATGACCTTAGTTTCCCGGCTGGTTCCATGCTGACTGTTGAACGTGTGGGGGCGGTGGCTTATGACAACATGGGCGACCGTTTGGACACGTCCACGAGTCACACTATCGGCCCGTGTTCGGTTGTCGGATCGAGCGGGCGGGTCGATTGGGAACAGGACGGTTCCGCCCGTTGGGTTGGCACTGTGGACGTGCAGGCACCCCCGGAGGCTGACGTTATGGTGACAGACCGGGTACATCTACCGAACGGGGAATATGGCGTTATCGTCACCCCGCCGCAGCGCCCGCGTAACCCGTTTACGGGCTGGACACCGTTTATCCAGTTCACTATGTCCACCCCTGGTTATACGCCGTTGCATGACGGGGAGGGGGGTTAAACGCCGTGCATGACGTTGTGGTTAATGATTCGTTTGTCCAAGAGTTCGGTTTTTCCGATGAATGTTTGGACGTGTTGGAGCAGGCCGCCGACCGAGTGCATGACCGTTTTAACGCTATCGCCCCACGCCGTACCGGCAATATGGTGGGTTCCACTGGTTCCCACCCGTACCGGGCGAAAAGCTGGCAGGTAGACCTGGTTGTGAATATCTACTACGCGAAGTTCGTAGAGGCAGGCACCCGCTACATGCGCGCGCAGCATAACCTACGCCGCGCTTTGGAGATGGTAGAGGCGGAGGTAGGGCGATGACTAACCCGCGTAGGGTAACTATCCCCGAAGGGGTTAAGCGGTTCCCCGATGTGGAACGCGCCGTAGTTACTATCATTCAGAACTTTTGTAAACAACTAACACCCCCCGCCGCCGTGGGCACAATGCCCCCGGCTAACGCCGACGCGGTTATCGCTTCCGGTGCCCCGGTTGTGGTAGTCACGCGCGCGGGCGGGGCGGCTACCCGCGTTATCGACGAAGCGCGCGTAAGCGTCACGGTAACCACGGGCTATCGTTCCGACTCATGGGAGGTAATGGGGTGGCTACGTAGCCAACTACACGACTTCACGGGGTTTGTGGAAAACCCCGATGGTTCTACCGCAATTGTCGAAACGATTATGGACGCGCAGGGGCCGCAACGTGCCGTTGCGCCGCAAACAGATCACCGTACCGTGAGCGCCATGTTTTCGGTACACACACGCCTAGAGAGGTAAACACTAATGAGTAGCATGGATACTTTCCGCACTATCAAGGACAAGCAGGATTCACTGGTTCTCGCAGCAACCAACCTGGCCGTCATTCTCGCACCGTATGGCACCGATCTGGGGCCGATTGTGGACGACGCCACCGGCGAGCTGAAGGAACTGCCGAAGGGCGCGTTTTCGCTGGGCGAGATTCAGAAGAAGGCCGGCGCCGAACTGTCCCCGGATATGAAGACCGAGGGCATTATGGGTTACGGTTCCCGCGCGCAGCGCCGCGTGTTCGTCACCGAGGAAAACTTCGAGATTGACCTCACCCTCCAAGAGATTCGTGAAGTGGGCTACCGCGCGTGGCTGGGTCTGAACAAGGAAGACGTGACCACCACGGCCACCACTACCCGTATGAAGAAGTCCACGAGTTCCCACGTCCAGTATTGGACTATGGCGCTGATCGGCATTGACCACTACAAGGACAAGGAAATTTTCCCGTTCTGGAAGTTCAACAAGGTAGCTATCACCAAGAAGGGCAAGATGACCCTGGCGGAGGCCGAGGAAATGGGTATGCCGCTTACCATGTCCGTGTTTGAGGACGATGGCGCGATGTTTGAGATTGGCCTGGGTGGTCCGGGCTGGCCGGAGCTGGCGAAGAAGGCTGGTTTTGAGGCGGGGGAACAGTAACCCCACCGGCTGAAAGCCCCGCCGATAGCGGGGCTACTTCCGGTGGGGATACGGCAGGCGCGGAGACCTCCGGCGGGGGTACTTCCACCGTGCGCGCGCGTCGTTCGGGCACTGCCTAACCCGTTTTCTACCGCTGTTGTAGCACTAGACCGCTACCGCGTTGTTCGGTAGCCGTTCACATGGCCCGTGGGAATCTGGCAGGTCGCCCACGGGCCAACCCTAAAGACTTGCCGAAAAACCTTTGTTCGATTGAAAGGACTTGCCACCATGACTACCAAGAAGACAACCACCGCCACGCGGAAGGCGCCCGTAAAGAAGGCCGCCACCAATACGCGGTTCGATAAGTTCCGCCAACGCGCGATTGAGGCGGGCATGGGCGCGGACTCTATTGTCACGAACGACCCGTTTGTTCTGGGTGAGGCGGAGGGCTTTAACCCGCCAATTGAGTTGCAGCGCCCGAGTTTTTCCACCCGCGTTGCTATCCAGGACGCGCTGAGTAAGCAGGACTTTGTGCGCGCGATGGTCCTTATTTTCGGTAACGACGTGAACCGCGTTATCGAGGTTCTGGACGACTACGAGAAGGAAACCGGCGAGTCGTCCATGGTTGTTTTCACTGGCATTGTTATTGCCTACACGGTGCATTTCTTTGGTGAAGGTTCGCAGAACGCAACTTTTCCCGGTGCGTTGGGTTAATTGATCGCTACGGCGAACAGATACGCTATGACTTCCACCACGAACTAGGCATAGACCTAGACGACTTCCTACTAGGCCGGAGGCACTGGGACACTTTCCTAGAATTAGTGAATATGTTGCCGGTGGGTTCCCGCTATGTCGCCGCGCTGTTGGACGACGACGAACTGGCGGCGGCTGATATTGAGGCACGTGGGGCACCCGCGACTGGTTCCCGCCCGGCGCTGGTTGGTTGGACTAACGAGCGTGAAGACCTAACGCAGATTAAGGACTTGCTACAAGCGTTGATTGTCGCTACCCGCCGTGGCGATGAAACGCCTAAACCACTGCCAAGGCCGGAAACTGCCTATGACAGGGCGGAGCGGGCTAATATTCGTTCCGGTTTGTCGGAGATTGAGGCGAAACTGTTTCCCGCCGGTGGGGGTTAGTTTCCCGTTGTTTTGGAGGGGGTGCGCCGGTGGCGGCGTGCCCCCTATTTTTTGTTTCTTTGTCCACACCCGTTTTGCTTTGGAAGGTGTAGCCCGCAATGGCCGATTACCACGCCGGTTCGGCGTCCGTCACTATTCGCCCGGATTTGTCGAAGTTCGCCCGAACCCTACGTTCGGAGTTGGAACGGGTGCGTGTGGACGAAAAGGTGGACGTGTCCCCGGATATGGACACGTTCGCGGAGGAGCTTAAAGCCGGGCTGGCGGCGATTAACGATGATGTGAAGGTGGAAGTGGACGCCGACACTATCGCCGCCGCTACGAAGATTGAAGCGCTGTCCGACACGGAAAACGTGACGGTGAGGGTGGACGCGGACACGGTGGAGGCCGCGGCACGTATCGCGGAGCTATCCGACAACGAGCGGGTAACTATTGACGTAGACGCGGACACTATCGCCGCGGAGGCGCAGATCACAGAGGCCGCGCGGGATCGGGACACCACGATTGAGGCAGACGCGGACACGGCTAACGCGGAGGCGCATATCGAGGCGGCGGCTAGGCGTATCCGTGCGTCACTATCCGAAGCGTTTAACTTTGACGGGACGGAACGCAGGATCGGCGCGGTAACGGGCGCGTTGGGCAGTATGGCGTCCACGGGCGCGCGTATCGGAGGGCTGGTGTTGGCTTTCGGCGCGTTGGGAACGGCTATCGCCGGTGTGGCCGGACCGCTGGGTGCGTTGGCTGTTGGCCTTGCAGCAGCCGGTGGTGTGTTTTTGGCGTTGCCGGGGGTTATCGCGGGCGCGGCGGCCGGTATCGGCACGTTGATTATCGGCTTCCAGGGGCTTACAGACGAGTCCGCGGATTTGGCGGATTCGGCGCGTGAAACGGTTGATGTGGTTAAGTCGTTTAGCGACGAGTGGGGCGATTTACGGAAGTCTGTACAGGGCGCCCTGTTTGAGAACATGGCCGGGTCTTTGCGCGCGCTGGGCGGCCTGTTGCCGGACGTTCAAACCGGGTTTACAGGTATCGCGCGGGCGATTAACGGGGGCGTGCGTGGCGCCATAGCGTCGCTAACTACCGAGGGCGCGAAACTTGACTTTAGGGCGGTGCTGGATAACACCACCCGCGGTTTTCAGAACATGGCGAGCGCGGGCGCCCCGCTGGCGCAGGTGTGGCGAGACTTGCACACGGTAGCAGCGGAGTTTTTCCCCGCGATGGGCACGTCTATCGCTAACGCTTCCACCCGGTTTGCCGAGTTTATCCGCGAGGCGCGGGAAACCGGGCAATTACGCGGGTGGATCGAGGGCGGTATTGAGGCCGCGCGCGGTTTGGGCGATGTGTTCGCGGACACGGGCGTAGTTATCGCTAACGTGTTCCGCGCAGCGACGAACGCGGGCACCCCGTTCCTAGGCTTCATGGGTGAGGCTCTTAACCGTTTACGCGAGTGGACGGGTTCGTTCGAGGGCATGGCGACGATGGAGCGGTTCTTCACGTCCACAACTAACGCGCTAACCGCCCTCTTGCCGGCCGTTGGTGAACTGGGCGGGGCTATCGCAAACGGGTTAGTGCCGTGGGCTGAACGCCTGTTGGTTGCACTGGGGCCGGGGTTGGCGTCCGGCGTGTCGGCGTTGGGCGACGCTTTCGCGGCGCTTACCCCGTCCGCGGAGCCGGTGGGCGCCCTGTTGGGGCAACTAGTGGACGGTTTAGGCCGTTGGGCGGCGGCGTTGGCACCTGTTGTGGACATGATTCTAGGCGGATTAGCCCCGGCGCTGGGTAACGTTATCGACCCGCTGATCCGTATTGGTGAGGCGTTGGCGGGCGCGTCGTTTAGCACGTTCTCCGTGGCGGTGAACCTTGCGGCGAGCGCGTTGGAGGTGCTGGCCGTACCGTTGGAGATGGTAGCGGACTTTATGGAGGCGCAGCCGGGGCTGGTGACCGCGGCGGTTGCGGCGTGGACGGCGTTTAAGGGCATTCCCATGATTATGGGGCGCCTACACACGAGCATGGAGCCTGTTAATAAGCGGCTAGGTGGGCTTACCACCGGGCTAAGGGACGCGCGGGCGAGTGTACGCGCCTACACAGACTTGAACCCCCAGGTATCGCGCATGGGCGCGGCGTGGAAGACGCTAGAGTCCACCGTCCCCGCGGTGGGGCGCATGTCGCAGGCATACCGGACGGGCGCGAGTGCGCTAACCCCGTTCATTACCCGCCATCAGGAGGCGGCGCGGCATGTTCAAATGTTGTCTATTTCCGCGCAAACCACGGGGCGTAACGTTGGCCTATCTATGCTGGGTATGGCACATAACACGGCCGCCGGTATGGGGCGTTTCGCGGGCGCGGTGAATGGTGTAGCGCGTGGCGCTATGAGTGGCCTAAAAACCGCTGTTGGCGGAACTGTTAAGGCTATGGGCGGGTTTGTTAACGCGCTGGGCGGCCCGTGGAACATTGCGATTATGGGCGGCCTCATGGCCGTGAATGACCTTAGAACGGGTATCCAGCAGTGGAACGAGTACCAGGCCGTTAGCCGGGACTTGGCTAACACGTCCGCCACCGCATACAAAAACATGTTCCAGGCCATCGCCGAAGGGTCTTCGCAGGTGGACGCCATGTCGGGGCAGTTATCCGAGTTGGAAAACAACCTTACCCGCATGGTTGAGAACAGCCCGAACTGGACTCAAACCATGTTCCGCGGCATGGACGCCGACGTTGCAAAGAAGTTCGCGGATATGGCGAAGTCCGGCCTTGACGAGTTGGGCATGTCTCACGAGGAGCTTTCGCAAAAGGTGATGGGTTCCGAGGCGTCATGGAATGCGTTTAAGAACCAGCTAATTAATTCCGGCCAGAACCAGGCTTTCGCGGCGCGCGAGTTGCAGAAGCTACGCGATGGTTATGTTCAGGCGTCCGAGTCCGCCTCAAAGCTAAGCCCGGCGGCTATGCACGCGGCAGACGCTATTAGCAAACTGTCGAATAGTTCCGACGACGCGGCGACGAAAACCGAGCGGTTGAATATTGCGTTTATGGAGTTGCGCGGTATCAACGTTTCCGCAGACGAGGCCGCGGCGAACCTAACTAGAACGCTAGATAGTGTTTCGTCGTCTATGGAGAGCGTCCACGGTGTGACGCTGAAAACGAACGGCACTATCAACACCACAACCACGGCGGGCGCGGCGCTATATGACGCGCTTAACCAGATCGGCACGGGTATGCGAAGCTCCGTGTCCGCTGGTAACGACGCTAACGCCGTGTTTGAGCAGTCCGCGGGCAAGTTGGAGCAGCTACGGCAGGCCGCTGGTTTAGGTAAAGACGAGTGGGACGCCCTGTTGCAGAAGATGGGCATGACGCCTAAAGAGATGGAGGTTTTGGCGAAAGTTAACGCCGAACCGGCGAAGGCTGAAGTAGCGCAGCTACAGGCCGCGCTAGCCGATTGGGACGGCAAACCCACGACTAAAACGCTGACCATTAGGGACGAAGAAGCCAAGCAGCGTATCGAGTCGATGGGGTTCAAGATTAGCGAGTACGACAAGAAAACCGGACTTGCGAAGATTGACATTAACGACCGGGCATCTGTCGATAAGCTGAATTGGTGGGTAACAAACGGGTTCCCGCAAATTGATATGGCCAACCCCACGGCAAAGGTGAACCTGGACGCCTCCGGCCTGTTTTTCACAAGCGAGTACGCAAAATTCCAGCTGTCGCAGTTGGATAAGAGCCGCCCCAACCCACTGTTGAACATGGACGTTAGCCAGTTCAATAGTAAGCAGATTAAGGCGCTGCAAGACGTCGGCCTGTTGCACGGTCAACGCCCCAACCCGAAGGCCGGCATGACCATTCGGGACTTGACCAAGGAACAGCAGATCGCGCTGGCTAAGGTGCTGGAACTTGGAGGTAAGAAGCCTAAGCCCGTCGCCTATCTGAACAAAGAACCACTTAGCCAGGGAGTCGATACCGCTAAGAATAAGATGGGGCAGCTTCAGGATAAGACCGTTACGGTTCGTTTCCAGGCTATCTATTCCGGGTTCAAGGATAGTGTCGGCACCGTTAGTAGATTCATGGGAATGGGCAATTTCGCCGGTGGCGCGTGGACGGGCGAGCGCGCGCTACCGAAGTTCGCACACGGTGGCTATCGTCTCCCCACGTTCGGGCCGGGTACGGAACGCCGTGATGGGTTCCTAGCGTTCGATTCGGCGGGCGTGCCGTCTGCCATGTTGGACGCGGGCGAGTGGATCATTAACAGCCGTAGCTCCGCGAAGTACAACAAGGAACTAGCGGCGATTAACGCGGGCACGTTCCCGAAGCTACCCGGCTACGCTAAGGGCGGCCGCCACGCGGTGAAGCACGCGGACGAGATTGATAAGTTCGCCCGCGGGTTGCAGGGGCAAAAATACGTTTTCGGCGGCATACATTGGGGCGACTGTTCCGCGGCGATGTCCGCTATCGCGCGTTTCGCTGTTGGGCTGGCGCCGTTCGCAGCGCGTTTCACCACGGCGAGCGAGCGGGGAGCATTGGCGGCGCTAGGGTTCAAGAATGGCCGCGGTGGCCCCGGTGATTTGCGTATGGGCTGGAAGAACGGCGGCCCGGGCGGTGGACATACCGCCGGAACGTTGCCTAATGGTGTGAACGTAGAGATGGGCGGTGCCAACCCGTCGATGGGTAAGTATGGGGGTAAAGCAGCGGGGTCTAACGACCCGTCGTTTAACGAACATGCCTACCTACCCGTTCCGACGGCCTACAGGGTGAGCAGTATTGAGGGGTGGAACCCGGCCGATTTTGAGAACGACATGAACGCGGCGCTGGCGAAAAACGGCACGCAGTTCACGGCGGGGGGTACAACTATTACGCAGACGTCCGGCCCGTCCGGTACGCAGGAGCAGTTGCCGACAACTATTTCCGGTTGGGCGGCGAAGCTGGCCGCCCCGTTTATCCAGGGGCAGGTTGCCGACGTGTTGAAGGTTCTGGGGGTGTCGGATAACCCGCCTATTTTGCAGGCATACCAGCAGTACATGCAGTTGCAGCAGGGGCAGAACGCGGACGGCACGCGGACTATTACGCACGTCGATAAGGAAAAGGTAGCGAAGCTAGAGAAGCAGATTCGTGAAGCCAAGGAAGATTTGGCGCTAAAGGAGGCGCGCCAGAAGGAGCAGCGCGGCAAGGTTGGCACTAATAAGAAGGGTAAGCGCACCGGCCCTAGCCCAACGACGTTGGCCGCCGGGGACCTGGATATTCGCCGGAAAAAGGAGCGCATTAGGGAACTAGAAAAGCAGCTTGCGGAGGAAAAGCGTGGCTATGTGTACAACGTGAAGAAGGACGGCACGCTGGGCGGCAAGGTGAAGGAAAAGGTTATGCCGGCCGTGGGCGCCGGTCAGACTAGGGCGGGTAAAACCCCGGGCGTTTTGGATTGGCCTACCGCTAACGGTGCTGTTGATGTGAAGTACAACCCGAAGTTGGGGGCGGAACAATGGCGCCCGGTTGTGCGTGTGGCGTTGCAGCGCCACGGTTTGCCGGTCGCGGCGAACGAGGATAGGACGGTGCAGCAGATTCGCATTGAGTCGAACGGTAACCCGCGGATCGTGAACAGGTGGGATTCTAACGCCAAGAGGGGCACCCCGTCCGGTGGCCTGTTGCAGGTAATTAAGCCAACTTTCGACGCGATGAAGAAGAAGTACGCCACGGCGTTCCGCGGCGTGAAGGGCGATCACCTTACCCCGTTGCCTAACCTTTTGGCCGGTATCGGCTGGGCTAGGCACAAGTACGGCGGCCCGTCGAAGATTTGGCCAACCCGCGCGGGCTACCGCGACGGCGGTTTTGTCCGCGGCCCGGGGGGTAAGCGTGACGACCTGATCCCGGCGTGGTTGTCGGATATGGAATTTGTTGTGAACGCGGCGGCGACGGCGGAGAACCGGGGGCTGTTGGAGGCCGTGAACGCGGGTGTTCCCGTATCCGAGATGGTGGGCACCGCGTTGGGCGCGGCGCGCGGCGTGATGGAGGGCGCGGGCGCTACCGATCGGTTGGTTACGGCACATGCCCCCGTACCCGTTCCGCCGGCGGCGCCGGTTGCCGGGCGTGGTGAAGTGCATAATCACTTTATGGCGGCAAACCCGGAGGAGATGTACCGCATGTATAGGCGCGAGGCGTCGCGGGCGTCTCACGGAATGATGGGAGCAAGGTAGGCAGATATGGCTGTTCGGGATAGCGGTAACGCTAGTTTCACGATTGAGGGTGTGGACGGTTCACACTGGTTTATCCACGGGCCGGGTTCCGATAAGGAACCAGTGTTTTTGGAGAAGTCAAGTGTGGGTGAATTGTATGATGCCCCGGTGGCTACGCACTATAAGGCGCGTGTAGGGCAACCCGGTTCGATGTACCAGGGGCACCGCTACCTAGAGCGGCACATTACGCTAACGCTGGCGACATGTGGGGATACACCGCTGGATTGGGCGCAGGTCGATTCGAGTTTACGGCGGGCGTTTTCCTATGAAGATTACGCGGTTATTCGTTGCACCACCGAACTGTCTGGTTCGCGGACGTTGAAAGTTCGTTTAGAGTCTGAACCGGAGTATAAGGAAGAACAAGACCCACATTTCCTTATGACAGGCCGGTGGGTGTTTAAGCTAATCGCCGACGACCCGTTCTGGTTGGGCGAAGAATACCGCGACACGTTCGAGTTCGACGGCACGAACTGGGCCGGCGGGGGCGTGATGGTGCACAACCCGGGCGATGTGTATGTGTGGCCGAAGTGGGTGTTAACGTCCCCGGCTAAGTTCGTTCTGCCTGATTCGTCGTATAGGGACGACGCGGATAAAGACCGGCTAATTTTGCTGCCTACGCAGAACGTGGGAACGGATTTGTTGGTGGATACAGACCCGGTGGAAGAAATGGTTACGGCGGTGGACGGTAGGGGCGGTTCGCCGTTGGTGTGGGCGCAGATGAACGGACAGTTTTTTATGAACCCTATCCCGCCGCATACGTCGATGACGTTAGCGCCGGTGCAGATTGACCCGTTGCCGACATTGAACCTGATTTTGCCGGATACATGGCGGTTGTGGATTATTCAGGAAATTGGCCGGTGGGCGCGGTCGTTGGGTAAAACGGCGGTGGCGCGTAAAACGGCTGACGATGTGGCGAAGGAGGTTCGCCGGATTGTGACTAGCAGCGCCCCGGCGTGGGTTGGCGATAAGCCGGGTTGGATTTTCAACAAGCTAACGGCGTTGATTATCGCTAGTGAGATTCGTAAAAACTGGTCTAAAGTATCTGGTTTGGTGGGGGCGACGGCGCAGGTTCGTTTACAGTTCCGCTGGTCGCGCCCGTGGGGCATGGAATAGGAAAGGGTAGCGGTTATGGCTGTTGATTACGACCGTCTGGATTCCATTTTTAACGCCACAATGAATCGGCGTAAAGATAGGGAGCGGAAGCGTTTAACCCCGCCGTTGGTGCGACTGTGGGACGGTAATTGGGAGCTACGCGGGCGCGTGGCGGGCGAGTTTTCGGCAAGTTTCGAGTGGGTGCTGAACGATACGGGCGCCGGTGAGATCGTTTTGCCCTACAACCACCATTTGGCGATGTGGGCGGCGCATTATTGGGAGCGTGGAACACAGAATATCCACGTGACGGTGGATAAAGATGGGGCGCGCTGGTCGGGGCGTGTTTCCGAGGTGACGACGGCGCAGAACTCCGAGGGGTTGCGCACGGTCACGATTAAGGCGCTACATGACTACGAGGAATTGAAGCATATCCAGGTGTGGCCTAACCCGTTTCTGCCGGCCGCGGTGCAGTTTCCGAAGGCCGCGCTGTTGGCCGGGCCGAGTGTGTATGTGTTGAAGCTGGCGTTGTTTATGAACCTGTTTCGTTTGCAGGGCAACCTGTGGCGGTTGCCGGATAACCCTTTGACGTTCGAGGGGTGGACGCAGGGGTTGAACTATAAGCAGTGGCCTATTTTGGTTAAGCCGTCCCTGTTGACGTTGGACGATTCGCAGTGGACGGTTGTGTCTAGCCGGTTTAAAGATTTTCACGAGATGGCGAAAGACACGCTGGCTGATGGTCAATTGATGGTTGTGTGCCGCCGGTGGCTGATTGGTGACCCGCAGCCGTGGAAGGGCGCTAATTTGGAGCGCAATGGTCAATTGATTATCGACATTGTGGACAAGTCCGGGTGGTATTCACAAACGGCGGTAGGTGGTACTATCGCGGGTGGGCTAGTACGCTCTTTGCACGCCGTGGGCGAGGATTTGGTGAACGAGTGGCGTGTTGCCACTAACGAGGTTGCCGACACACCGGAGTACGGTTTCGGCGATTGGTTGGGTTCCGCCCCGCAGTCCCCGTGGGTTGTGTACCGGACGGACGGGAAAGTCAACACCGCGGAGACAACGAGCTTCACTTACCAACCGGCGACGGTGGGGCAGGTGACCGTGGGCGGGCATTCCATGCCGGGTGTGAATGAGGGCATTAGCGCGCTAGTCCAGTTGGCGGGTAATTTGGCTACCGCGTTTTGGGGGTTCGCCCCGCAGATGGGCGGCATTGCCGATACCATGCTTAAACCACTGTATGAGGACGTTTTTTTAGCTTTCATGTCGCTAAAAAACACCGCCCGCACTGTAACGCTTGGTTGGTCTCATTACTACGAGAATTTCGAGGACGGGGCGGATAAGGCTTATACGCTGTCTAGCATTCTTGCTTTGCGCGCGGGTTTCTGGAAAACACGTTCGCGTACTTTCCACAAACTTTCGGTGGGCAATGGTGCCCCGTATTTGGTGGGGGACAACGGCGAGGGGCATTTCTTTCTAGGTGATCGTGTGGGCGCGCAGATTCCCGGCGCCCCCGATGGCCGTGTGGTTGTGGAGCAGGTCTCAAAACTCACGCTGGAATGGGCGGCGGATAAACCGCATGAGTGGGAGATCACCGTAGGCGATATGGACGGCGCCCGTGATGGTGTGGAACACGCGCTAAACAAAATTAGAACCCTTACCGGGGCTATCCATGATTTAGGAGTTATGTAATGAGTATCCCGATACAGGACAACCTTAACCCCGCTGACCCGGAGGAGCATGTGCTGTGGGCGTTGGTGAACATTAACGAGGATTTGGGCGCGCCACTGTTGCTTCCTATTGAGAATATGCGTGCGTGGTCTAAGCACCTTTTCGACTGTGGTTTCCGGCACCATGAGGATTTGCAGGAAAAATGGTATGTGCCCCCGGCGGAGGATACGCCGCTGTATGGGGCGGTGGGGGGTAAGTGGTCGGACACCCCACCGGAGAAGCGCGACGAGGCGGCGGAGATTCTAGCGAACTTACCCACGGGCGTTAAGGCGGATTTGAAGGCGCGCCTGTTGGCGGAAGATTCCGGGGAGGTGTAGGCCGTGGCTGTTTACCCGGATAAGTCTAAACCAACACCGGAGGGCGCGTATACGGCCGGCACTGTACCGGGGTTGCAGGACGTCACGGAGGCGTCTATTAGGGCGCAGATTCGTGGCCGTAATTTGTCCCCGTGGGAGCGACTGAATGCCCGTGTTGCCGGAGTTTTTAGGGTGTTCGCGGCGGGGTTGGTTAATCTTTTCGGCGGTGCGCTGTTGGGCACGTGGGACCATATACGCCCGGAGGATATTTCTATCGAAGATGGGCAGGTGAAGCTAAACGGGCGTACCGATCTTTTGGACGGTGTGCGTGGTTACGCTTCGGCCTACCAGACCCTTAATGTGCGCACGGAAAAGGGTTATGTTTTTTCGGGCGGCCAGAAGTGGCGTTTTTTGCCGTTTAATGGGCAATTGGGGCCGGTGAAGGGTGCGACGGTAGACCCCGCCGGGGGCATCGTTTTACAGGAAACAGGTTTGTGGACTGTGTATGCGACGGTAACGAAAAAGGAGATGGGCGGCATTGGCGCGCTGTCTATTGACCAGTTGGACATGCACCTGTTTGTGTCCGAGGACAAGTGGACTAGCAACGAGCCGCCGCCGTCTGCGAAGTTGTTGCGGTCTATGAGGTCTACGGACATGACAATTATTGGTGGTAACCAGACCGCTACAGTTGTGTTTTCTGTTGTTGTGGATAGGCCGGGGGTTTTTGTTGGGGTTCGTGCTGCGGCCACTAGTGATACGTGGTTTTTGGGTGGCACGTTGTACTCGAATTTGTTTGTTGTGAAGCATGATAACCGGGCGATTGAGCCGGGTGAGCAGACCGTACCGAATGAGTAGGGGATAGGGGTTTTTGTGACCACTGTTAATGGTGATTTGGTTAATGTTTTAGGCGTGAAACAGGGTGGCGTTGTTCGTGTAGCGTCGTCCCTCACCCGCCCCGATGGTTCGCAGGTCATTGTGGACGATTGGGACGAAGTTTACGTTAAGGCGGGCAAATTCACCGCCAACGTTGCCGGTGGCCCGGCAAGGTTCCACGTGATCGCGGGTTCCACGTCGAAAGTTTTTAATGTTGTGGTGCCGAAAACCGGCACGGTGTCGTTCGCCTCACTGTTGGAAGATGTTGTCGAATGGTACCCCGAGGTTGTGTCGCGTGCGGCTATGGAGGCGCGGGCGGCGGCGAAGTCCGCTAAAGAGGCGGCGAAGTCCGCTAGTGACGCTAAAGCGGGCGCGGATCGCGTGGGCACGGCTGAACAGGTAGGTAAGTGGGCTAGTTCCGCGGGGGCTAGCGCTGACGCGGCTAGTAAGTCGGCTACGGCGGCTGATAGGTCGGCTAAGGCTGCTAAGGCCGACGCGGGTAGGGCTGCCACGTCCGCGACGAATGCCGATAAGTCGGCTGCGGCGGCTGCTGGTAGCGAGAAGGCCGCGGGTAAGTCCGCAACCGCGGCGGCGTCTAGCGCGAGTGACGCTAAAACCGACGCGGGTAAAGCTGCGACTAGCGCGACGAACGCGGGCAAGTCCGCGAGCGCAGCTAAAGCCGATGCTGACCGGGCGGCGAACGTCGCTAGTTCTACGTCGTGGGACGGCGACAAGCTGACCGTCAACGGGAAAACTAGTCCGTCGCTGACTGGTCCGCGTGGCGAGAAGGGTGCCACTGGTAGCCGTGGCCCACGCGGGTATAAGGGCGATAAGGGCGATCCTGGTCCACAGGGAAAGCCGGGCGAGAAGGGTGATCCTGGGGGTGTGCGTGGTGTTGCCATTGAGGGTGCAGGTACAGACCCGCAGGCCACGGGTACGGTTTCTCTGGCACTGGGGTGGGGAGCAGTAGGAAAGAATCCCGGCTCCGCTGCGGTCGGCTCCAGCTCGCGGGCGGGGGGTGAATACTCCGCTGCTTTAGGCTACAACTCGCAGGCGGAGGGTTCCGGCTCCGCTGCGGTCGGCTCCAGCTCGCGGGCGGGGGGTGACTACTCCGCTGCTTTAGGCTACAACTCGCAGGCGGGGGGTGACTACTCCGCTGCTTTAGGCTCCGCCTCGCAGGCGGAGGGTTCCGGCTCCGCTGCGGTCGGCTCCAGCTCGCGGGCGGGGGGTGACTACTCCGCTGCTTTAGGCTACAACTCGCAGGCGGGGGGTGACTACTCCGCTGCTTTAGGCTCCGCCTCGCAGGCGGCCGCTAACGGCACTCTCGCCATCGGCGCTGTCCATGAGGTCACTACCCCCGGAGAGGCGCATTTCGGCATACACAAGGACGTGGCGGATTTTGTTGGAGCCAAGTCCACGCGGGTGGTGCTGCACGGCACGGCAGAGGCTACCGAACCGGCGTCAAAGCCGGAGCACCTGGCGAACCGGGGGTATGTGGACGATCGGGACAAGTCGACTTTAGCGGAGGTTAAGGCGCTGGTGCAGTCTCGCCCAGCGTTCTTTTCTGGCGCGGGTAGTCCCCCGTCAACCATTCCCGGCGCTGTCGTTGGGGATTACTACCTCGATGAAACGACGATGGAACTTCACAAGATCACGGGGGTGTAAGCGATGGCGATTAAGACTGTTTCCCTTGGGAAGATGAGGGGAGAGGGGTGGGTCTTTCAACCCCAAAAAGACACGAGATACTACCTGCCAAAGGGGGATTACACGTTCTTGGTAGCGGGTGAACCTTATGGTTCCAGTTATCTAGGCATTATCCCTAGCGCGGGGCGCTTCTACTCGAAAAAGGATAGAGTCTATTCAGCCGAAATACGGGGGGTTGAGTGGTTTGAGTTTCGTGGCGACGTTTTGCAGGTGGCGATTATCCCCGGGGCGGTAATGAATAAGACACCGCGGGCAACACCCGCACCAGGCGCGGCGACGCCCCCGTCTGGCAACCCCGTCTAGACCCGCGCGCTGTTCGAGAAAATCTAACAACATCTAACAACCCCCGCCGAAAGGTGGGGGTTTACTCATGCCCAAAACAAGGAGGAGGGGCAAGCATGGACTGGGAAAACCTCGAACCAGACAAATACAACCTAACGAAAAAGCACTACACACCAGGCAGAGGCGGGGCAAAAATTGAATTCGTCACCCTGCACCACATGGCAATGATTGGCGACGTGGACAAATGCGTCGCCGTATGGCGAGATCGCCCCGCCAGCGCGCACTACTGCATCGACCAGTACGGCAAGATCGGCCAGGCGGTTAATGATTGGGATACGGCTTGGAGTAACGCGAATCTGTACTCAAATCAGCGCTCTATCAGTATTGAGCACTCTAACAGTGGCTACGCGAATCAGGATTGGCCGATCAGTGAGGCTACCCGCGAAGCGGGCGCGCACCTCGTGGCTGCGATCTGCCGATACTACAAGTTGGGCAGGCCGGTATCCGGTAAGAATGTCCGTTTCCACTCTATTGAGTCCGGTGGGTCTACGGGGTGCCCGTGGCACCTGCGACCAGGACACAAGTACCACGACTCGTATATCGCGCGGGCGCAGTGGTGGTACGACCAGATGGGGAAAAAGGCTGCGCCTAAACCGGCTCCGAAGCCTGCGCCGAAACCACAACCCAAGGGGGACACAACCATGACAGATTTCGACCAAATCAACCGACGCTACAAGTCGCGCGTGCCGGGATCGCGCGTGACTATGACCCCGCGTGATGCGCTATACAACACCGACGCTCACGCTTACCTAATCCTGCAGAAGCTCGAAAAGATGCAGGCGCAGCTAGACCGACTCACGGAAGGAAAACAGTAATGCAGCAGCAGAAACTAACCCCTATGGCGTGGGTACGACTCGTCATCTACGTCATCTCCGCACTAGTAGGCCTCGCAGCGGTCGTGGCAACGACACTGGGCTACACGGATATTGCAGCACTACTGGGCACCCTGGCAGGCGCGGGTGCAGCCATCACAGGCGGCACGGCAGCAGCCAACCTACCCAAAGCCCCCGACCAGGCACCCTTGGCGGGCATTGACCTTGCAGCAGTACTCCAAGTCCTGCCTACTATCGCAGCGGCAGCGCAGACCTACCAGCAGCAGGTGGAATATCAGCCACGCCACGCCATGTACGAGCCAGAGCCGGAGCCGGAGCCGGAGGTTGAGGGCGCATACCCAGGGCTAGACTCATGAGCCGCACCTGGTGGGCAACAGACGCAGCTGGCCTACTCATCTGTGGTGTAGCCACCATCGCCCGTGGCGTTTCCTACATGTCGGGCGTTGTAGACCAGGATCGACGTGCAGCACACTACCTAGAGGGCGTTTTCCAGCCGTCCGTGTGGGGCGTCGTATGGATCGGCATTGGGCTGATCTGCCTTATCGCGACGCTGTCCCCTAAGCTCACGCCAACATGCGTGGGGCTGGTGGTCGGCATTCACGCAGCGTGGGGCACGAGCTTCATGGCTGGGCAGTTTTTCGACGATCACCTACCTAGAGCCTGGGTGAGCGCGTTGTCCTACTACCTCATCTGCGCCCTAATCCTATGGGCATTCGGCCGAGGGAGAGCTACAGAGGTACGCATCGCAGAGGAGGGGTGATGGATGTGAGCGCGATTCTCACAGTCGCGGGGACAGTCGCCGTTGCGCTAGTCGGCGGTCTATCCACCCTCATCGGGCAGCGCATTTCAGCACGCTCCCAGGAGAAAGCGGCGGAGGTGACTACCCGCGCGGAGGAGTGGTCGAAACTGCTGGCGGAGACGAAAGCGTATGCGGACGAGCGGTTGGAGGGGCAGCAGCAGCAGATTGAGGAGTTGCAGGCGGATATGCGCACGGTCAAGCAGCAGCTGGCTGATCTGAAAGCGCGGTATCGGGCGGCGTTGGAGACGATTCGCCGGTGGCTGCGCGACCACCCGAACCACCGTTTGGATATTCCCGAGGAGATTCGGGACGATCTGAAAAACCTTTGATACACTAACCGTGCTGCACTGGGGGAGGGTGCAGCCCCGCATTCCCTATGATCCCCTGCAGCGATCCCCCATAGACCCCCACCATTGGTCGAGCTTTGGCTCCCGTGGTGGGGGTCTTTTTTGCGTTTCTAGGCCGGCCGGGCTGACTGCTTTTTGACTACATTTTGACGACACAAGCCCCACAAAACGCCCACAATCGCCCCTAATCCACCCCCGCCGCTTACGCCGTTGATGAGTTCCGACGATTGGCGGGCGGCCAACCGTAAGAGGGAAGACGGTTAGCCCGTTTTGTGGCGCTTTTCGTCGTTTCTAGGGGAAGCGGAGCGTGATTTTAGCCCCGTAGCACGCTATCGCGGCGGCGGCTATGTATGCCGTTTTCTCGTTGTCCGTGAGGTCACGTAGCGAGGGGTCGTCTAGTGTGGTTTCCCCGCCGTTAGCGGTCACGTGGTCGATGTAGTCCAGCATGTCGTTATATTTGTTGGTGATCCAGGCAACCGCGGCGGTGGATGGGGTTCCGTCGGTTTCCCATCGTGTGATGGTGCGCCGGTTCACCCCTAATTGTTTCGCGGCTTCGCCCTGCCCTATTCCTAGTGCGTGTCGTTTGGCGGCGAACTCTAGGGGTATCATTCTCCCCCCCGTGTGATTTTCTTAATAGTGCTTTGCGTCCTTCCAGTGAGTTTCGCTAGGCGGTATTGTGTTGTCCCGTCGTTTAGGGCGCGCGTGAGGGCGTCGCGGAAGATGCGTCGGTCTTTGTCTAGGCGTGTTTCGCTTTGCCTGACGCGCCTGTTTGCGTTAATGCATTCTTTCTCCGCCGGGGTGTAATTGTCGGGCATAGAACCATACTACACCCCGCGAACTATTCCCTGGATAGCCAGGATTCCCCGATAGTGTCCGGCGCGTTGTAGCAGCGCGCGCGGTAGCCTAGCGGGCCGCCGTATTCGTGGTGGTTGATCGCTTGATCCATTTTCCACCCCATATCGGGGTCAAAGTTGGATAGTTCCCGCCGCGCGTCGAGTAGTGCCTTCCAGGTTTCGCCCATGCGGTGTGGGGGTGCCGACTCATGCCTAAGCCAGGCGATACACACGTTATCCACGGCGGCTAGTGCTTTGAGGCGTAGGGTTTCTAGTTCCCATTTACGGGTTGCGGTGGTCATTGTGGGGGTTCCTATTGGTCGTTGTCGGTGGGGAATGCGGAGGCGGCGGTGGTTACTAGGTCAAACAGTCCGGCCAGTAGGTCGCGGGTCACGCCGGCCTGGGCGGTGGTGGGAATGGTTGCGGAGGCGGCGTATTCCCGTAGGTTTAGGGGGCTGACCTGTACGGTGTGGAATTGTGGTGCAGTTGTGCCTTGTCGGGTGAAGCTGTGTACTTCTACCCTGTAGTTCTGCCGCGCGGCTACGTCGTCGTTGGTGTACAGCCATTCGGAGGTTGTGCGGTAGGTGTTTAGGTCGTTAGTGTCGCTGGTTGCGAGAACGTGCGGCGTGTGGTCTGGCAATAGGGCGTTGATGTGTCGGATTACGTCGCCGTTAGCTTTGAATGCGGTTTCGCGTAGTTCGTTGCTGGTTGGCATGGCGTTCTCTGTTCTCTAGTTGGCGGTTTCGTGGCGCTCGGCTACGTCCCAAAAGTCCACGTCTTCGCGGACAACCAGGCCGAACGTGTCACCGTTGATCCCCCCTAGCGGGTGCGGCTCCGAGTGCCATTCGAGCATGTCCTGGGCGATTGCTTCCATGTCGTAGTCGTCTTTCCATTCGCCTAGCGCGGGGGCTACTTCTTGGTCGATGTAGTCGCTAATGGTGGTGTAGATGGTAGACACTTCGGGGTTCCTTTCGGGGTTGGTCTCTTTGTGGACTAACAACAGTATGCCACAAGTGGGGCATGTATGCAACACTAACGCAATAAAAATAGCGCCACCTGCACAGATGACGCTACACAATACGGGTAGACACCCAACAAAAAGGCTACAAAATAGGCCGCAATTCCAGATCGTCGCCGCTACCACCGGCCACCTGATAACCAGCCAACCCCAGCGCACGGGTAACAGATGCCTTCACGCCGTCCACGCCCACGTTAAACGGCACTTCCTCGATAAACTCGCCATTCCACCCAGTGACTTCTACTTCACCCTCGCCGTCTTCAACGTTAAGCACACCCGCCAGCGCGCGTAGACGGTTACGCTCCATAGCGTCGGCAACGTCTTTCTCACGGTCTGCAACCTCATACCCACCGGCAACGGTCGTGGTGAGGTTCTGTGCGACGCGCGTAAGGTCGTACCTCGCCGCATAGCCCCCCGAAACGCTGTCTACCATATCCTCGACATGCTTTAGCACGTCTTCCATGCTTACGAACTTCACGGTCACTTTAGTTCAACTCCTTTAGTCGCTCTGCCACTTCCAGCAAAACGTTGTACTCTAGCGTGGTTGCAGCGTCGCGCGCCATGTACTCGACAACCCCGGCCATTTCGCTGTTACTTAGGTTCCTAGGCCACTTCTGTTCTGCCTGATCCATGTCTACTATCCTAAACGACGCGCGACACGTTCACGGCCGCGTCGCGCTAGTGCGCTGATTGTCGCGGGGTGTAGCCCCGTCACGGTGGAAAGTTCCCGGCCTGTTACTGCGCTACGCATGGCCTCCATGAGTGCGCGGTCTAGGTCGTCGCGGGCGGTATTCAGCGCCGCCTGCGCGTTCCTGTAGCGGGTGTGGGCTTCCGCCGCGCGTGCTTTCAACTCTTCCGGTGTTCTGGTCATTAAAACGGTGGCTCCTCGTTACCCTCGGCTACGCTTTCGTTCCATTGCGGCTGCCCGCCCGGTTGCTGGTTCTGGCCTGGTTGGCCACCCGCGTTATTGAAGTGCGCGGGGTTCCCGTCCCCACGCCGCGCGGACTCAATTCCAGCGGTGGCGAACTTCAACGACGGTCCAACATCGTCCACGTCCAGCTCGAAAACGCTACGGCGGTTGCCCTCCTTATCCTCATAGGATCGCTGCCGTAGCCGTCCGGTGACGATAACCCGCGTGCCCTTGGTGAGGCTGTTTGCCACGTTTTCGGCCTGTGCGCGCCACACGCTGCACGTCAAGAACAGCGGTTCGCCGTCCACGAACCCCCCTGCTTGGCTGTCATACTTCCGGGGGGTGGACGCTACCCTAAAACTAGCTACCGCCGTTCCGTTACCTGTGTAGCGTAGCTCCGGGTCGGCAACGATATTCCCAACCACTGTGATTGGTGTATCACCCTGTGACATTAGTGTTTTCCTTCCTGCTTAGTTTTCCACCGGGGTGTTTACCCCGTCCGGCTCGACAACCTGGGCACCGTCGCCCGCGTCGATAACTTCACCGTCTACGGCGCCATCGTCCCCTCCGGTGTCCTCATGCCGTGGATACGACAACGCGGCCGGCGCTAGGTCAATACGGGTCGCCCCGTCGTTTTCGATAGCGGTCGCCATGTCCGTAGATTTCGGCAACCACTTAGCCAACTGCCTAACGGTCGTGTTGTGGGTTGGCACCATTTCCACCCCGGCCACGTAGGTGTGGGTTTCAGAATCTACCGAGATGCACTGTGTGGGCACGGTGTCCACCTTTTCGATCGACCGCACGGCACGGTACGGCGCGATTTTGCGGGACTGTAAACGCTCCACCTTGCGGGGGAGGGTCACCGGGGGGAAGTTCGGAGTCCACTGGACAACATGAGTCATTACTTCTTTCCCGAAGCCGTGGTTCTTCTGCACCCGTTGAGAAACAATTTCCCCCAGGCTTCGCGCTAGCTCGGCCACCCCGTCCGATAGGGCTTTGTCAATGCTGACGAAAACCGCCCTGCCGCGGCTCTTGTCGATTGAGCCGTCCGAGTCCATGAGTCCGGCCAACAACTCGCGGCGCTGCTCTGTAGAGGCGCGGAAGTACGCCGCTGGTATGTGCTTGTTCTGATAGACCCCGGCTTCTCGTAGGCGGGTCACAAACCCGTCAATTAGCCCGATGTCCTCCGCGTTGCTGCGCTTATCCTTGCGCCGTGCACCGACGGTAATACCGCGGGACTCAAACGCTTCTACAACGGCATCGGCATCTTCCGCCGAACAGGTAACACACCCCGCTCGTGCTGCTCCGTTGCCAAGCCAATACCCCAATGCCCACGGATCGACGGGGAGGTCTGCGGGTTCCGTGTCTAGGGCGCCAGTGACCGGCATAGTGACTGCCTCTCCGGCGGCATGTGCCGTATAAAGCTCCCCGATTTCGTAGACCCCCCAGCCTTTCTCCCGAACGTCACGTGCCGCGTTTGGGCCAACACCGGCTAGCCAGCGGTGCTCCCCGTCACAGGTGATGGAGGCGCCATTTTGGAATGTGACACGGTAACAGTCAATGTGCTTTACTTCGGACTTTGCGGTAACAATTGTTCGTTTCCCGTGCATGTCGAAAACAGTGTCACCGACGCGGACGTCTCCCATACTCGTCCACCCCGCCGGGGTGGGGATCGGAGTATCGACGGCGAGTCCCTTGTGCGCCATCTGCTCGAAGTGATCCGCCCACGGGCCGCGGTTCGGGCTTTTCGCGTTCTGCCGCTTGTACGCCATCATTTCGTCGTGAGACATGACAAAGAAAGCGTGCCCACCCGTGGTGAGGCGCGCCACTGCGTAGTAGGCGATTGGTTTGCCCTTTTCGCCTGTGAGGCACGGCTTATGTACTAGCTTGTCTTCCAGGCCATAGTCCACGTCGAAATGGTCGTTTTCGTACACGGTTCGGGCGATAAGCGACTTAATTTTCCCGCTCCGGTGTGCAAGCTCCACTAGCCCCTGGTAGCCCAGGACTAGCTGCGCTTCATATCGGCCGGCGCGGTTGTTTTTGAATGGGATTAGCCACGCCTGTCCCAATACGCCGGGGCGCAAGCCCAACTGTGCGCACGTCATTAGTCCGCCTAGCACGGTCGCGTGGTCGCATTGCGCGAGGTTTGGGGTCTGCCGTACACATGTAAGCGCGTCGCGGACTAGCTGTGCGGCTTCCGCGCCTTTCGGCATGGCGAGGGCGAATTGCTCCTCCATGCGCTGAATCGACTGCGTAAGGCTGGGGGCGGTGTTGGTCGCGGGGTTCTTGGTGAGGCGCTGCTCTAGGTTCTTAGCCATTGTTGGCACTCCTTATGGTGGGTAGACAGTGGGTTATGCGGATAGCGGCTTGGGTAGTACGCTGACGCTCTGGAATTTGGTGTACAGGTCGGGGTGTTCTTCCTTGAACGCCTTGGTATCGAACTTTGGGGTGGGTACGGTGTACTTTTCCACTAGTTCGGGGTGTCCCGCTTCCAGGTCTTTCATTTTCAACGTGCCACGGCGGGCGGTTGCCCATATTTTATCGCCGGTTTGTATGCCGGCCGCGTCGCCCATGAGGCGGGCGAGGTGGTTTTTCGCGGTTGCTTCGGCGGTGGTGGCTTCTTTCGCCCTGTTTTTCGCCTCCCAGTACGCGGTGAGCCATTTTTCCGCTTCGTCGGCTGGTACTTCCTCAAAGTCTTTGCGGCGCCCCAGTTCTTTAGTGAGGGCGGTAGTGGTTGCGGCGGCTCCGTCAATATCGGGGGCGGTGTTGGTGGTGACGTGGTGCCAGAACTTTGTTTCCTGCTCTACTAGGATTTCCGCAACGTTGGGGTTCACGTCGAACTCGTAGACTTTCAACGTGTTGCCGTCGATAAGCCCGGCGACAATGAAACTTTTAGCTCCAATGACGGTGGCCGCGTGCGTTGCTTGGATTTCCGCGTGGTCGGGGATTTGATCCTGCCACTGGTCGGCGTTGCGTAGGGACGTGTTTTTGGCCTCAAACACGCGGTAGTTTTCCGCGTCGAACCCGTCCAGGTTCGCACGCTGCCAGGGGCGCCCGGGGTGGTGGTAGGCGACTTCTGGCTTGGTGAGGGATACCCCTAGCCGTCGGGCGGTTTGTTCGAGGATTAGCGGCTCCATCAAGTTGCCCCATTCCATGCGCTCTGCGGCGATAGGGTCTGGCGTGGGGTCTAGTGGGGTTTGGCCTGTTTTTTCCAGCCACAGGGCGTAGGGGCTGTTGTAGGGGTTTAGCCCTAGGATCGTTGAGGCGTCGGAAGAACCTATGCCCTGTTTTCGCTGGTCCAGCCATTCCGCGCGGCTGTTTGTCGCGGGTAGGGGGGTGGCGTTTATTTCCATGAGTCGTCCTTTTGTGTGAACACGTGTAGTTCGATGAGTTCCCGCGTTTCACGTGCCAGGTCTGCCAGTCCGGGGTGGGGGAACCCATTAGGGTTTCGGGTTAGCTGTTCAACCGCCGCCATGAGGATTTGCAGTTGGATTGAGGGCGGCAGGTGCGTTTTGGTTACAACGTTGAGGGGGTGCTGTCGGGTGATGTTGTCGAACTCGGTTGGGGCGGTTGGGGTGGCCTCCAATGTGTAGATAGGTCGGGGGGAGTTCCCGGTGGTTTTGCGACGGCGTTTTCGGAACATGTGTGCCCTTTAGGTAGCGGTTTTTCCACTATCCTAACCCCGCCTTACTCCACCGGGTGTACTATCCACCCTACAGGACAACACGCAACACCGCAATATTTACGCACTGAACAGCGATTACAGTCGCCTGAACGCGTCAAAACACATACGGACAACACTGTCTTTTTCGTCCCCTGCCGGGTCGAAACTAACGGAAAACTCCACACCCGTTTTCGCGGTACGAAACACCGCCACGGCCAGGTCCGTTGCGCCTGCCTCTCCCCATGTAACAGTCATAGCGCTGTTGCTGCCTACCGCCATTAGGCCACGGTCGAAGACCTGCACCATATAGGGAACGTCGGGGGGCATGGCGTCGAAAACGGCGCGGTTCATTTCGTCGGCGAAGTTGCCTGTAGTGGCCTGCTTCATGGGGGTCTGTTGCCTTTCTTTGTGTACGGAAAACGACGGAACTATTTTCACGGTGTGCGCTGCGGTTTTGCAAACACCTACCCCCGCCGTGTCATGGTATTTGCCCGGCGGAAACCCGGCGCTTTTACGGTAAAAAGGGGTAAATAGCGGTAAAAGAACGTATGTTGTCCGTCGCGCCCAATGGTAGACGCTTCTACGTGAAAATACCCGCTACCTAGGCTTTTCCTAAGTGGCGGGTATCTATATAGTGCCCCAGGTGAGACTCGAACTCACACTGGACGGGTTTTGAATCCGTTGCCTCTGCCAATTGGGCTACTGGGGCGATAAGTGCTTACCGGAGCATAATACGCTACAGCCTTTAAGCCAACCAAAACCGCACTCCGTTAGAGTTGAGCACATGGCTAAACTCTTACTCCTCGATGGCCACTCGCTGGCTTTCCGCGCCTTCTACGCGCTGCCGGCGGCCAACTTTTCCACCGTCGGTGGCCAGCACACTAACGCGGTGTATGGCTTCCTCGGCATGTTCCTCACGCTCATGGAAAAGGAGCAGCCTACCCACGTCGCCGCTGCATTCGACCTATCTGGGCCGACATTCCGCGAGGAATCCTTCCCGGAATACAAGGCGCAGCGCCCGAGCACGCCAGAGGAGTTCAAAGGTCAGATCGGGCTCATCCGTCGTACGCTCGAAGCGCTAGGCGTCACAACCCTCGATAAAGAGTCCTACGAGGCCGACGACATCATTGCCACCTTGGCTACCGAGGGCGCCAAGGAAGGCATGGAGGTACTGATCTGTACTGGCGACCGTGACTCTTTGCAGCTGGTTACCGAGGATGTGACGGTGCTGTACACACTGAAGGGCGTCTCTAATCTGCACCGCTTTACTCCGCAGGCTGTGGAGGAAAAGTATGGCGTGACCCCCACCCAGTACCCAGATCTCGCGGCGCTGCGCGGCGATACCTCCGACAACATGCCCGGCGTGCCTGGAGTCGGCCCGAAGACGGCGCAAAAGTGGATCGCGAAGTACGGCAGCCTGCAGGGCGTGATCGACAACATGGACGACATCGGCGGCAAGGTCGGCACTAGCCTGCGGGAGAACATCGACAATGTGGTGCTGGCGCGCGATATTACGGAAATGGTGCGGGATCTAAAGCTCGTCGATGGTTTGGACGCCCTTAGCCCCCGAGACATCGATCCCAATGAAGCGCTCGGCATGTTCGAGGAGCTGCAGTTTGGCACTGGCCTGCGCAATAGGGCATTCAAGATCATGGGCGTGGAGTTCGCCGATAGCGCAGCTGTGTCCGTCACGGTGGAAAAGCCGAAGCCGGGGAAGCTGGGCGCATGGTTGAAGAAGCGAACCCGCGGCACGGTGGTCGATGTTGACGGCGAGCAGCTGACCCTCCTGGACCGCGACAACGCTGCCATCGTCCTGGATTTGGCGGACGTTGACCCGAAAGACGAGAAGGCTCTGGCGGAGTGGCTGGCCAATCCGGAGGCCACAAAGTGGCTGCACGATTCCAAGCAAGCCTTCCATACACTCCAAAATCAAGGCTTAAAGCTTGATGGAGTGGAGCATGACACTTCCTTGGCGGCGTACCTGCTGCGCCCCGACGTGCGCACTCTCGGTCTTGCAGACGTGGTGCAGCGACACGTGGGTCACGAACTGTCGGAGGGCGCCACCGGCCCCGAGCGCGCCCAGGCTGTCGCCGAACTGGTGAAGGCTCTCACCCCAGAGATCGAGGCTGCCGGCCAGGCCGAGCTGTACTTCGACCTGGAAGTCCCCCTGGCCCTGATCCTCGCGGCCATGGAACACGCGGGCATTGCCGTGGATGACGCGGCGCTACAAGAACTCTCCGATGACTACGGCACACGCCTCAACGAGGAGGTTGCCGCAGCCCGCGAACTGGCGGGGGAGCCGGAGTTGAACCTTTCCTCCCCGAAGCAGCTGCAGAAGGTCCTCTTCGAGACCTTCGACCTGCCGAAGACGAAGAAAACCAAGACCGGGTATTCCACGGCCGCCGCGGAACTGGAAAAGCTTGCGGCACAGTCGAACCACCCATTCCTGGGGCACTTGATGGCTCACCGCGAATACCAAAAGATGAAGTCCACTATCGATGGTCTTATCGAGGCCGTGGGCGACGACGGGCGTATCCACACCACCTTCAACCAGAAGGGCGCGGCGACGGGTCGCCTGTCTTCCTCGGACCCGAACCTGCAGAACATCCCCGTGCGCACAGACGCAGGCCGTAAGATCCGTGCAGCATTCCAAGTCGGGGAGGGCTACGAAACATTGCTGACCGCCGACTATTCCCAGATCGAAATGCGCGTCATGGCGCACCTATCCGAAGATGCGGGGCTGATCGAGGCATACGCCAGCGGCGAGGATCTGCACAATTATGTCGGCTCGCGCGTGTTCGACGTGCCTGTCGATGAGGTCACCCCGGAGCTGCGCCGCCGCGTGAAGGCGCTGAGTTACGGCCTGGTCTACGGTCTATCCGCTTTCGGTCTATCCCAGCAGCTGAAGATCAGCGCGGGGGAGGCGAAGAGGATCATGGATAACTACTTCGAGCGCTTCGGCGGTGTAAAGCGCTACTTGGATCACGTGGTGGAGGTCGCCAAGCAGACCGGCTATACGGAGACTCTCTACGGTCGCCGCCGCTACCTGCCGGAGCTCAACTCATCGAACCGGGTGGCTCGTGAGAATGCCGAGCGCGCCGCCCTCAATGCGCCGATCCAAGGCACGGCCGCGGACATTATCAAGCTGGCCATGTTGCGCGTGGATCGGGAGATCACCCGCCAGCGGCTGGATTCTCGCGTGCTGCTGCAGGTCCACGACGAACTCGTTGTGGAAGTTGCCCCTGGCGAGCTGGAGCAGATGACCGAGCTCGTGGAGCGGGAAATGGATGCAGCCGCCCAGCTGCGCGTGCCTTTGGATGTCTCTGCCGGCACAGGCGATAACTGGGATCTAGCTGCGCACTAGCCGCGCCCCCTTATTTGGCCGGTGTGGCCGCGGCCTTGGAACTCGCAGTCTTCTCGGCTACCAGCATCGCCCCCACGATGGCTGCGCCGAGAACGAACAGCCCGAGGGCTGCGCCCAGGTTCTCGCCGGGTGCCTGCAGGTTGGCGTCGCCATCCTGCCACGGCCAGAGTGCACGTAGGGAACCAATCATTAGCCCCGTCATCACAAACAGGGTGATGGTGCGGTGAGTGTGCAGTAGGTACTCCAGCAGACGCACAAAGCACGTGATGCCTGTCAGCGCACCGAGGAAGAACACGCCCAGGTACAGCAGGTTTCTATCGTCCACGGCAGCCATAGTCGCGGAGTACAACCCCACTGCCAGCAGGAAGAAAGAACCCGAAACGCCTGGTAGTACCAACGCGCACACTGCGATCGCCGCGGCCACGAACACCCACAAAAGGTTCGGGTCGGACTGCGGCGCGCTGGTTAGGCCTGTCAGGAAGAAGGTCGCCACTGCCGCCACAACCATTCCGAGGATCGCCATTGGCAGGCGTCGCCGCACATCCTCCTTATCGGTCATGCCAATCGGGACGGTCAGAGAGATCAGCACCATACCGAAGAACAGCGCCCGCGCATGGACGGGCTTGTCTGTCACGAAGCTTTCCATCACTCCGGCCAGGGAGAGGACAACGGCGCCCATACCCACCAACATCGGCAGCAAGAGCATCCAATCCAGAGCCTTGTATTGAGCAAATGCGGCCTTGCGGTCCTTCGGCAGCTTCTTCGTAGCATCAAGGAATAGGTTTGCCTGGTGCAATACACGCTCGTATACGCCTGTGACCAGAGCAATTGTTCCGCCGGAGACGCCAGGAACGAGTTCGGCCATTCCGATCAAGCCGCCGCGGATCATATTTACTAGTATGTGCAGTATCTTCATCGCGCACTATCGTACTGCACGCTCCGGACATGGCTGCCTCAACGCGCGGCCTTAAGACGATGTTTGCGCTGTTCATTGTGGTCGTGTAGCGTTATGCCCGTTGTGCGCCCTCTTTTTTAGACTTTGTGACGCCCCAGCGTGGGCGTCCTAGGGTTCCCGCCAGGTAATTTGGGCTGGTGGGGGCGTCAAAAAGAAGGGTTTGCAGAACTAGAGCAACTGTCCATCTTCTATTTCTATTCGTTTCGAAAGACATTCAACATATGCCCACCAACAACGTCCCTCAGGTAGCCATTAACGACATTGGCTCTGCTGAGGATTTCCTCGCTGCCGTCGACTCCACCATCAAGTACTTCAACGATGGTGACATTGTCGAGGGCACCGTCGTCAAGGTCGATCACGACGAGGTTCTGCTGGACATCGGATACAAGACGGAGGGTGTCATCCCTTCCCGCGAGCTGTCGATCAAGCACGACGTTGACCCGGGTGAGGTTGTTGAGGTCGGCGACGAGATCGACGCTCTGGTTCTCACCAAGGAAGACAAGGAAGGCCGCCTGATCCTGTCCAAGAAGCGTGCACAGTACGAGCGCGCTTGGGGCACGATCGAGGAGCTCAAGAAGAACGAGGAGCCGGTCACCGGTACCGTCATCGAGGTCGTCAAGGGCGGCCTGATCCTGGACATCGGCCTGCGCGGCTTCCTGCCCGCCTCCCTGGTGGAGATGCGTCGTGTTCGCGACCTGCAGCCCTACATCGGCCAGGAGATCGAGGCCAAGATCATCGAGCTGGACAAGCACCGCAACAACGTTGTGCTGTCCCGCCGCGCATGGCTCGAGCAGACCCAGTCCGAGGTTCGCTCCGAGTTCCTGCACCAGCTGCAGAAGGGTCAGGTCCGCAAGGGTGTTGTCTCCTCCATCGTCAACTTCGGCGCCTTCGTCGATCTCGGCGGTGTCGACGGCCTGGTTCACGTCTCCCAGCTGTCCTGGAAGCACATTGACCACCCGTCCGAGGTTGTCGCAGTCGGCGACGAGGTCACCGTCGAGGTTCTGGATGTGGATCTGGATCGCGAGCGCGTGTCCCTGTCCCTGAAGGCAACCCAGGAGGACCCGTGGCGCGTATTCGCACGCACCCACGCTATCGGCCAGATCGTGCCGGGCAAGGTCACCAAGCTGGTTCCGTTCGGCGCATTCGTCCGCGTCGAGGAGGGCATCGAGGGCCTGGTTCACATCTCCGAGCTGGCCGAGCGCCACGTCGAGGTTCCGGATCAGGTTGTAGGCGTTGGCCAGGACGCAATGGTCAAGGTCATCGACATCGACCTGGAGCGTCGCCGCATCTCCCTGTCCCTGAAGCAGGCTGATGAGGACTACACCGAGGAGTTCGACCCGTCCAAGTACGGCATGGCTGACTCCTACGACGAGCAGGGCAACTACATCTTCCCGGAGGGCTTCGACCCGGAGACCAACGAGTGGCTCGAGGGCTACGACGAGCAGCGTCAGGCATGGGAGGCTCGCTACGCAGAGTCCGAGCGCCGCCACCGCCTGCACACCGCTCAGATCGAGCGCAACCGCGCCGCAGCTGCCGAGGCCGCTGCAAACGGCGAGGGTGGCTACTCCTCCGAGACTCAGACGGAGTCCGCACCGGCTTCCTCTGAGGCACCGGCTCAGGACGCCGGCACCCTGGCTTCCGACGAGCAGCTGGCTGCTCTGCGCGAGAAGCTGGCCGGCGGCGAGTAAACCACTCGACCCCGCTCGCAGGGACCGCTGCTTAACCAGCTAGGTCCGCGCGCTAGGAACGCTTAAAGGCATCCACTTCGGTGGGTGCCTTTTTGTTTTTCGTAGGTGCGCTTTTGGCTAAAGCATCTGTATGACAGTGGCGGCGCCGATCGTAACCACAAGCATGATGGCTGCGATAATTGTCGAGCCCATCAGGATTTTGACGGTTCGCGGTGTCACACTCGGCTGAATTTCACCATGCCGGATAGCTTTGCCCGCGATATCCATGCGCAGCTTGTGCGCCTGCACGGCAGCGCGATGGTCCTTCTTTGCTGGCGTGGCGGTAGACGACGAGGGAGAAGCCGCAGGGGCGCTCTGTTCTACGTCGTGCTGTTGGATAGACATGGGGGGCTCCTTTCAGCTTGGCGTCTGCCTTAAAGGTATGGCCTCAGCTCTGGTGGAAGTTGGATACGGATCTCTGGTGAATCATTCGCGGGCGGCCTGGGTGCTGGAGCCTTGGGAGGCTTGGGTGCCGGTTTCGCAGGAGGCTTAGAAGGAGGCGGGGCAGTTTCTGTTACCGTCTCTGGCTCCGGGGCTGGAGCCGGCGGGGGAGCTGGCTTAGGAGTTTCAGACTTGGTGCTCGGTGCCGTCACCTCTTCAGGCAGCTCAGGTACTTTGCCCAGTGGTGGAACTTCGTCATTCACGGTCTGCTCTTTAGCATGACCCGGCGATTCGCATGCAGCTAGCGTGCCTGTAAGCGAAATCAAGAGCAGTGCGCTTGCAGTGTGAGTTTTCCTCATTAGCGTGAATACTCCTTGGCCTTTTTGTGCACAGCTTTCAAGAACACTGGGCTGGGGTTGAATTCCGAGACTGCTGTGGTCCATCCTTCTGGGCTTGTGAGGTCTCCCGCGCTACAAGTGATTTTCGCGGTGGTCAGGGCGGCGTCGTCGATGTTGTCCGGATTTGGTGCGTTGCCAGGTTCAGCGGCAGTGCCATATTGTTCCCAGCGCGAAGGCATGAGTTGCATTGGTCCTACCGGGATGTCCTTAGTGGAATCGCCGTCGATGTCTCCTCCGTCTGTATCGGGCACGGATTTCTTGCCGCCGGCGGCAGGCGCAACGGCGCGTATAGGTTTGGAGGTCACGCCGTCTTCGTCGATGGTGGTGGAGTTTATTTGCCCATGTTGGGTCAGCACATCACCCAAAGCAGCTAGCGTTTGCCAGCCGACGGCGCAGCCTTGTTCCTGTTCCACGTTGTAGGCAGCGTATGCGTATGCCTGCAGCGCGCGCTCGGGAATGTGGTAGGGCTTCGCGCGCTCGGTAGCCCACTGCTTCATGGTATCCACTTGGGCGTGTTGTTCCGGCACAGGTGGTTCTAGGCGATCGGCGCAGCTGGAAAGGGTTGTAAAAGCAAGGAACCCGACGCCCAGCGCGGCCACCCCTCGGCCTACGAAGCTGCGTGACGGTGCCACGAATCAAAGTCCTCCGCAACGATTGCTGCTAGTTCCATGTAGGCCTGCTTTGTTTCCTTGCTGATGCGGTCAAGATCAACCGTTGCGCCCTCAGAGAGGTGGCGGTCGAATGGAATGACGTGCACTGCGCGGGTGCGGCTACGGAAGTGTGCAATCAGCTGATCCATATCGATCGTCGCATTTTCAGGGTGGGCCGCAGAGACGACCACCACAGAGTTTGCTGCGAGTTGTTCGTAGCCGTGCAGGTTGAGCCAGTCCAAAGTGGCGGAGGCTGATTGAGCGCCATCAAGGGCAGGAGAGGTGACGAGCACCAAGGAATTGGCCAGCTCCAACACGCCGGACATTGCAGAGTGCATCAGCCCTGTTCCGCAGTCGGTGAGCATCACGTTGTAGTGGTGCTGCAGAATGTCGACCGCGTGGCGGTAGTCCTCATCACTGAAGGATTCGGACACGGCGGGATCGCGCTCCGAGCCGATAACTTCCAAGCGAGACTTGGCCTGGGTAGTGAACTGGCGTATGGAGGCGTACTTTGATGTGTCTTCTGCGTTGAGGAGGTCGCGGATCGTCGCCGGACCGGGTGCAGCCACACGCTGTGCCAGGGTGCCGAGGTCCGGGTTGGCATCTATGGCGATGACGCGGTCGTGTCGGATGGAAGAGAAAACGCCACCCAATGCCACGGTGGTGGTGGTTTTGCCCACGCCACCCTTGAGCGACATCACGGCAATGCGGTAGTCGCCGCGCAGCGGTCGGCGGATTTTCTCCAGGAGCTGATCGTGTTCAAGATCTTGCTGGGAGTCACCGACGTTCCAGTGTCCACCGGTGACATTGTAAAGCATTTTGCGCCATCCACTGCGCGGTGCCTTCTTGACGGCATTGACCAGGTTTGTCTGATCCAGTGCCGGCGGTGGCTTTAGGTCATATTCGGACGGTACATGGTGCTTACCGTGATTTAACGAGGCCTGCTGCGGCTGTGCCTGAGTCTGCTGGGCCTGGGTTTGCTGAGGCTGGGCCTGCTGAGGCTGGGCCTGAGTTTGCTGTGGCTGGGCCTGCTGAGGAGCTTCAGATGAAGCAGGAGAGCCTTGCGGGGCAGTGCCCTGCGGCGCTGTTCCTTGGGGAGGCTGAGGATACTCAGGGGAATCAGTAGTCACCTGGTTGGTTTGGTGACCTTCCTGAGGCCTGGATTCGTGAGCTTGCTGAGGCGCCGCAGGGACTTGCTGCTGACCTTCATTGGAAGAAGGGGAGGAAGTAGGAGACTCTGCAGCGGGCGGCTCTTGGGGCTGAGAAGGTTGTTGTGGTGGGGCGGCTGGTTGTGCTGGCGCACCATCACCAGTGAACTGGAGCCAAGAGGGCAGTCCTTCGTGGGATGGCTGGTTGGTTGACACTACGCACTCCTCGTGTACTTCACTCTTTGTTACCGACAACTTCTCTACGTATAACCCGTCCTATACTAATGTGTGTTGTGCAATTTGTGCTGTGTGTCCCCCACAGATGTGTTTGATTTGCTCTAGGCAGAATGGAAGAGAATCGCTAGATGAATTCCCCAAAGGTAGCTAACGCTGCACGAAGTGGAGGTTCGGGCTCGCTGGTCTCGGGGCGTAGCGTTTTCGGCAGGGCAGTGTGGGCTTCGCGGGTTGCACAGGCGCGGAGGTCTTCTTTAGTTGACACATCTAGGCCGATGGTTATTGCGGTGGCTTCCATTGACAACCGTATGCTGACTTCGCCTGTGACCGCTTTGGTTTCCATGATTGCCGAAGAGGTTTCTGAACTACCGATGGTAGTTCTGGACGCAGATGTGCAAGCTCAGCCAATGCGAGGACCGTTGGGGGCGTGGGCAGCGGGGGACGTTCTTGGGCTGGCGGCGACGGAACCGCTGGATCTGACCCGCAAGAAGATGGAGAACTTTGCGGATAGTTCCGGGGCAGTTCCGCTGTTGACGGCTTCGCAAGGTACTCAGGGGCAGATGGCTGCTGATGTACTAGACACTGTGGTTAGTCGTGCTCAGCACAGGTGGCCAATTGTTGTGGTGAACTTGCCTTATACATGTGCCGGGGAGACCATTGCCGCGGGCACAGCTATGGCGGATCATGTGCTGTTGGTGGCTGATAGACACCATGAACAGCATGGGTGGCTGTACCAGCCGGGTCACCACCTGACGGAGCTGGCACAGTCCAGGAAGGTGACTGTTGTCAAGGTGGGGGCAGCTGCGGTCGATTTGCCGCAAGATACGGTGGTTCTGCCAAGCGTAGATGCTCAGTCGACGAGCAGGTCGCGGATTGTTCCATCGACGAACCCGGAGGACGTGTCGATGTATCACCGTTTGCTGTCGAGGGTTTTCGGTAGTTGAGGACTCCTACACACTGTGAAGAGTCCTGGGTTTATTTCCTATCTCTGCTAGGGAAGGATTGAACTATGGCTTGAAGGTATTTCGTCTTATGTTCGACGCCCCAGCGCACTCCGCATGGAACGTCGCGACGCACCCCAGGGATTCATTGAATATGTTTAGACATGGTCTCTTGCGGATCAACAACCACTGAGCTTAGGCTCACTAGGAAGTAGAACAAATTTTCTTCGTCTAAATTAGACGGATCTATACAACAGGCAGCCTCTGCGAGAGAAGATATTTTTCCGTAATCGATAATTAAATCGTGGGGGTCTCGATTTATTAGTGCTTGATAGGTTTTTTCGTCGGTTATCTCAAGCCAATGCTCCGCTAGTTCGTTAATTTGAAAATAGTCGGCATTCTGTAGCCCTTCAAGGAGTTTTGGGGGGATATTTTCAAGGAATGGTGCTGACACCTCGAGGAATGTTTTAGCCAATACGTCTAATATCGATGATTTGTTCTTCAAACCCAGAGTTCTATCAATTATTGGGTCAAATTTCTGGTGGTAGTTGGAGAATGCTGTCAATTTTTCTTACTTACCTGATGTGGGGCTAGATGGGCCTCCTTCTACAGATGGAGTTACACCCAGCTTGACGTTTGCGAATTCTGGATCATTGTCCAGAATAGTCTGTGGGACTCGACGCAATCTTGCGGTACCGTCAACACGAGTAGGCTCACTCGATCTGACTACGGGGTATGTAGTACTCCCTCAGCGTCCCTTCCGCGCCCCATGGAAATGGCTATTCTACCCTGCTCACCTGGCTTCATTGCTGCAGCTAGTTTGTTAGTTTGCCGTTGGAGGGGATCAGCTGAGTTCTGAATTGCCTTTGTATGGGCAGACGATCCCATCAACCCAAATTGTCCCGTCGGTGGTGGTGGCCTACTTAGATCTTTCGGCGCTATGTGCACTATGTGGGATGCATGCTATGAGATATCAAGTTTGCTCCAGCCTGTGGTGGAGTGGTCAGTGGAAGTCATCCAGGTGGACAGTTCTCGGATGAGACTCCGGGCGTCGTTCCTTATGCGCCAAAAATGGTGCTGAGCATCGCCGAGGCGCATCTCTACACGGTAGTTGTTGTCGGCTGGGCTGAAGTAGCACTGGATATAGTGCTGATCTTTGGTGTTGTCGCTAATGATCAGGAAGTCCCGCGGATCGGTTCCGATATTGCGGCTTGCTAATGAACGGGCATTGGCGGTGACGTGGTCGATCCAAGAAGGAATGCTGCGAAGACTAGCCCACGGGGCGTAGAGCTGTGAGGTTTCGGTGGTGAAGTGTGAGTTTTCGTCACCGAAGGTCCATACCAGTTGATTGTTCTCGAGGATGGTCAGCGTGGTGAAGTAGGAAAGGACGGGGCTGATGAGCTGGAGTAGTTGGGGGATGTGCTCGTTGTTGTCTTTGATGGCGATGCATTCTGCACCGGTGAGTTCCACGGAGATCTTGTGGGGTGACAATATATTGGTGAGATGCTGATGGAGCTGAAGTGTATGCGCCGAAGTGTGTTTGTCTGCGCGACCGGCGGAAATGACGAGGTTATAAATATCCTCCCGCTCAGTTGGAGCGGTGGGGAGGTGGATGATAATTCGTTCCGTACTCATTATGTTCTATCTCATTTCGCGATTGTGTTGCGGAGGTACCACTTGCGTAGAAGAGGTATGAGTTATGGCGTTGGGAGATTCAGTTTCCCATTTGAGAATAGTATTGTTCCCATTCTTCTAGAGTTGGCTCTCGGTTCGTGACGAGGAAATATCTCGCATTGCTTGGTGGAGCTGAAGCCATGGTGACGTCAAGTCCGTTTTCTTCGAGGTAATCTAGGATTCGCTGCTCGTTCATTTCCTGTGCCCTCATTGGAAAATCGGATGCCATGGAATCCTCAGCGGTCTTTTTTCCAAGCCATTGTTGCCGGTAGGAGCGTGTCATCATATCTAACTCGTTCGAGTAGGTAATGAGTACCCATTGTTGGGATGCTTCGGTCTTCGTAATTGCCATTCCCAGTGGTGGACGTTCGAGATCTTTCCAGGTGTGAATTAAGAGTTGAAATAGACGATCCGACTCGTTAAGTGAATAGCTAACTGCAGTTACGCCGTTTCGTTCCTGGAAAATCCAAACTCGATCGAGGTTTGAAAATGGCTCAGTAGGCTTCTCAATTTCATCGAAGTTGAGAAAAAAGGGATCAAAGTCACTTTTGACCGTTTCGATGGCGGTATCTACACCTTGCCAAAAAAATGCCGTGGGTTGGTTATATGCAATTTCAAAAGTCAAATCTATCCGCCTTGAATGAGGGTGATATTGCCAAGTGGATCGTTCATCGCTATTCGTGATTCGTGCCCTAATCTACGAGCAGAGGGAAAGCGATCCCATTCTACGAAATATCTTTGATTGTTTAGGGTGTATTGGAGGTCAGGACGATTCTGTCCGACATCGTATCCTGCCTCCTATCGGCTTGAAAGTACTGTCGCACCATCAACCAGGATCGGTGGCGTGAGGTTTCTTGTGAGCAACGGAGCCTACGAGCCCGAGAATATCCACCCAGAATGCTGCTTGGTCGACATACCCTTGTGCGGAGGCTAAACGTGGGGTAAGTCCTAGTGAGTCTTGGGCGTTGTAGGCACCCAGGGTGGGACTGGGCCCGACCCCCGGAAAGTGGACACATCGGGGGCTAGCTATGCTGCTGTGGTCAGTATAGCCGAAGTCTCGGCTTCAAAGACATCAGGAGCTACGAGATTGCACCAGGAGTTCCGCCGGCGCGTGTTGTAGCGCATGCACCACCGGAAGACCTCTTGACGACAGCTAATTGGGTTGTCAAAGACTTTCCGATCACGTAGCACTTCACGTTTTAAGGTGGCGTTAAAGGATTCTGCCAGGGCATTATCGGCACTCGTTCCAACCGCGCCCATGGACTGGCGCACACCTAACGACGAGCAGTAGTTCCTAAAGGCTTGTGAGGTGTACACGCTGCCGTGATCGGAATGGAAAATAGTCCCGTCAAGACTGCCGCGCACGCCGTGTGCGTGGGCTAGAGCATCGATGACCAGTGAGACCCGCATGTGGTCTGCGAGTGCATAACCTGCAAGTTTACGTGAATACGTGTCAATGACTGTGGCAAGGTACATGTTTTTGCCTCCCCTACACGGCAGGTAAGTAATGTCACCGACATACACACGATTTGGCTCGCCAGCTGTGAACTTGCGGCCTACTAGATCTGGCATGACACGGTGATCAGGCTTACGCCTGGTAGTAATGCATCGACGCCGTTTGCTAAAGCCTTTTAACCCCATGGATTTCATGATGCGTGCAACTTTCTTGTGATTGATCGGGGTATACGTCGTGTCCTCCTTGAGGCTTGCGGCGATGCGTTTAGCATCATAAAGCCCGTGCTCATCATCGAAGATGGTCTTGATTCTTGCACCAATAACGGCATCAGAATACATCTTTAACCTGCGTTTTTTACGGGTGCTCACCCACTTGTAAAACGAGGAACGATTCAGCTTTAACACATCGCACATCCGCTTAACCGAGTACTCGGTTCGGTGGTCATCGACAAACTGGAAGCGGATCACCAGTGAGTCTCTTCGGCAAAATATTTCGCGGCCTTACGCAGGATGTCGCGTTCTTCGCGCAGCTTAGAGACTTCTTTTTCCAGCTGACGGATTCGCGCAGAATCATTCGCCGCTTGGGCTTGATCGTGCACGGCCTTCGTGCGGGCACGTTTGCCAGTGCCGTACTTTTTGACCCAAGAATGTAGCGAGGCACGGGTGATACCGAGCTCAGCTGATGCTGAGTTCAGCGAGAGATCCTCGTTGTTCTCATAGAGGGCTACGGCATCGCGTTTGAACTGTTCGGAGTACCTGGACATGGTGGTAGATTACCTTTCTTCCCAGCTCGACTGGGCTGGATATCAGGTGTCCACCACATGGGGGTCAGGTCCGGGTGATGCCGCCGAAGACAGTGACATACTCCAGACTGCTAATAGGAACCTGACCCAGCCCAGGTGGTATGAGGTCTCACAGTAATGTGGATGCCAGCGTGAAGTATGTCCGACCAACCCAGCGATGAAGCTCAAATAATCCAACTTCTAATTCATCGCTAGGAGGCATACACCCATGGCCTATGACTTCGTCATTGGCGTGGACGTCGGCAAATACTTCCACCACGCCTGCGTCCTCGATCCCCAAGGCAGGCAAGTCCTGTCCAAACGCATCAACCAGCATGAAGGCTCGCTACGCAAGCTCTTTGGCCAATTCCTCGCTGACGACGCCTCGGTCCTTGTCATTGTCGATCAACCCAACAACATCGGCCGGTTAACCGTCGCAGTCGCCCAAGACATGGGCGTCGACGTTCGCTATCTACCAGGACTTGCGATGCGACAGCTTTCTCGCATCCACGTCGGCAACTCCAAGACCGATGTACGCGACGCCTACGTTATCGCCCATGCCGGTCTTAACCTTCCAGATTCCTTGCGCAGTGTCGACCGCGTTGAGGACGTCTTTATCCAGCTGAAAGTTCTCAACGGTATCGACGAAGACCTCGCCCGGGCCTACACACGCCTGATTAACCAGATGCGATCCGCGCTCGTAGGAACCTATCCTGCATTCGAACATGTCCTGCGCGGACAGATGATTCACCGAAAGTGGATCCTCCACCTACTTGCAAAATACGGTGGCCCCACCAAGATTCGACGCATCGGTAGAACACGCCTGAAAGCCTTTGCACGCAAACACAGGGCACGCAATCCTGAGCCTGTCATCGATGCCATGCTTGCTGCCATCCACGAACAGACCGTATCCATTGCCGGCGCAGAATACGCCGAACTTGGCGTAGCAATGTCCGCCACAGATGCACTAACCAAACTCGAGCATCGTAAAGAAATCGAAGCGCAGGTACTCAAGCTGATTCAGGACATTCCGCAGACCGAGATTCTTTTATCCATGCCTGGTATCGGCCCGCGTAGCGCAGCGCAGATCCTCATGACTGTTGGCGATATGTCCGACTTCCCCGATGCAGCGCACCTAGCATCCTATGCAGGGCTATCACCGCGGACGAATCAGTCAGGAACGTCTATCATGTCGAATTCGCCTAACCGGGCTGGCAACAAAAAATTAAAGAACGCCCTATGGCAATCGTCTTTTGCATCGATCAGATTCCACGAGCGTTCCCGGCAATTCTATGAACGAAAACGCAAAGAAGGCAAAAGACACAACGCCGCAGTCGTCGCACTCGCACGCCGGCGCCTCAACGTTCTCTTCGCCATGATGCGAAACGGCGAGCTCTACCGAGACATCTCCACAGTCCAGGAGGCCGCAGCAGCCTAGAACCAACAGACCCTCACCTCAAGCCGATTGCACAGCAAGCCCAATCGGCTCCTCACCGTGCCCGAAAACAACATCCACAAGGAAAAGCAGAAACCCTTCACACCCCCCCAACAAACTCACCCACGGAATTGACAAACTATATAGGAACACCTCCCTGGGCGATGGTGCAGGCGCGGAGAGCGCCGCTGTTGCCGATGCCGCGCCCAACACCGCGACGGTAGTAGAGTACCCGCTGCCGGTGCAGGAGTTTGCGGTGACCCGCTACGATTTGCCCGCCGGCACCACGGTTTCCACGCAGCTTCCCGGACCGGCCATCGCCCTGGCTACTTCTGGTGTGGTCACGGTAAACGACCTGGAGCTAGCCCCGGGCGAGGCCGCCTGGTTGCCGGTAACCGGCGGCGACACTACCCGCCTTAGCGCGGCCGCGGGTAAAGATTCGCAGCTCTTTATCGCGGCGGCGCGCCCTGCGCGGCAAGTAGCGCTACCGCGCCGCTGGGGACGCCGCCGCGCGACAAGTAGCACTGTCGCGCTAACCGGCGCTATTTACGACATGGTGGGGCGGCGGAACGCAGCTGCGGCGGCTAGCAGCACTACGGTGAGTGCTACCATCCAGGCCACGAAAGCCCAGACTGCGGTGCCGGGCTGGCCGGTGGCAAGGATTTCGGCGCTTGGCGTGCCGTCGATGGCGGCGCCGGCGCGGGCGGCGAAGGTAAGCGGATTCCACCGGGCGATGGGTTGAACCACACCAGCGAATTGCTCCACGGGCACGAGGCCGCCGTTAAGTGCCGTGGCCGCCATGATGATGGGGGCCGGGCCAATGGCGGCCTCCGGGGTGGCGCACATCGCGCCCACCATGGCCGATAGCGAGGCGGCCACCACCGCGCCGAAGATGATGACTAACAGCACCCAGCCAAACCCGGCCAGCGTGTGAATACGCAGGCCAGAAGCCACGGAAGCCAGCAGCACCGCGCAGCCGGAGATAAGGCTGCGTAAGGAATCGAAACACCAGCGGCCGAAGATCTCCGGGCTGGTGCCGTAGCGCGTGGTCGCGATGCGGGTGGTGATACCGCGTTGGCGTTCCTTAATTATCTGCGCGGCGGCGGAGGTGCCATTCATCAGTTCGTTGGAAAGGATGAGCGCGATGGTAAGCGGTAACGCGTCGAGCGTGGCAGAGCCTTGCGAGGCCGCCATGAGGTCGCCAAACAGCCACCGCATGACCAGGAACATCAAAACGGGACCAGCCACGGTATTGGTAATTACCGCGCTATCGCGGCGGGCGGCGCGCAGGTGCCTTCCAAAATGCGTGGCGACAGTGGACAGCCAGGTGGTGTCGTGCGACACGGTGGCGGTGGTGTGGTTAGTCATGTTTCCTCCCCTGGAAAGCGGTGATAAAGCCCCATACGCCAACGACGGTCATGGCGATGAGCCAGCACAGTGCTTCGACTCCGCGCGCCCCCAGGGCAGCGCCACCTAGTAGGTTGCGGGCGGTGTCCAAGATGGGAGATAGCGGTACGTGCCGGATGATGGGGCCAATGCCGCCGGGCAGCGCATCCGCAGGCACGAATGCGGTGGAGAACATCACCATGACCAGCACGAGGTTTTGGAAGAGCAAGGACGCCGAGGTGGGCTTGGGGGCCAACAGGCAGGAGCCATCGATAAACGCGGAGAGGATGATGGTGAGGGCGGCGAAAAGGGCGATGGTAAGGATAATACGACCCGGTCCGGCAGCGTAGCGGGCACCGAGCAGGATCGTGGTGAGGACGACGATGCTGCACGACCACGCGGCGCGGGTGAGATCTGCCAGCAGCCGGCCGACGACCGTGGCCCAGGCGGGCGTCCCGGTGGCGCGGATGCGGTCGTGGATGCCGTTTTCGGCGTCACGCGTAATCGCCAAGGAGGAGCCCCCGGCGGCGAACACAATCGCCTGAATAACGCCGGCGGGCAGGAGGAAGGCGGCGTAATCGATGCCGAGTTCCGTCGAAGCCTTGGCGAAGGTGGCGTAAAAGATGACCATGAACAGGCTGGGTATTGCCACGGCGGAAACCATTACGGCCTTGTTGCGGACGGTGCGCAGGACATTGCGGTGCCACGAGGCAGCGACTGCTCCGAGCGCGTTCACTGGGAGCCTCCACCGGTGTGGGGAGCCTGCTGCGCGATGTCGCCGGACCCGGCGATAGCGAAGTAGACATCGTCCAAGGAGGGCGGAACCAAGGAGACGTCCGCGATCGAGGTGTCGTCGCCATCCCACAAGGCCAGCGCCCGGACTAGGGTGCGGTGGCCATCGGGCGCATCGACGCGCAATACGGTGTCCTCTTGGCGGCAGTCGATGCGGTGTTCTTGCAAGGTGTGGGTGAGGCGTGCGGCATCGTCCGGGCTAGACATCGTGATGAGGCACACCGTGGTGCCATAGCGGTCCTTGAGCTCGGCGGGGGTGCCTTCGTCGAGCACCTTGCCTCCGGCGAGCACGGCGACGCGGTCTGCGAGCTGGTCAGCTTCTTCCAGGTATTGGGTAGTAAGCAGGATCGAGGTGCCGTCGGCCGCCAGCCCGCGGACGGTATCCCACACGGAGCTGCGCGCGGCGGGGTCGAGGCCCGTGGTCGGCTCGTCGAGGAACAGCAGCGCGGGCGGGACAGTGAGGGAGGCGGCGATATCTAACCGCCGGCGCATGCCGCCCGAGTATGCCGAAACCAGGCGGTCGGCGGCGCCAACCAGATCGAAGCGCTCAAGAAGCTCCGCGGCGCGGGCCTTCGCATCGCTAGCTTTAAGCCCTGCCAGGCGGCCAAAGAAGATGAGGTTTTCCTTGCCGGTAAGCTCCTCATCCACTGCGGCGTATTGCCCGGTCAGCGCGATGGAAGCGCGCACCTTGGAAGGATCCGTGGCTAAGTTGTGGCCATCGATGATGGCGGTTCCGCCCGTGGCGGGCAGCAGCGTGGAAAGGACATTGACCAAGGTTGTCTTGCCGGCACCATTGGCGCCTAGGACGGCGAGGATGCCCCCGCGCGGAATGGCGAGGGTCACACCGCGCAGGATTTCCGTTCGCTTCTTGACTTTTCCCAGGCTACATCGCAGATCTTGGACATCAAGCACCAGGTCGCGGCCTTTTGCGTGGGCGCTGGTTGAGGGGACTGCGGTGGCGCTGGGGTCACCGCTAGCGGTTGCCGTGGTGGGGTTTTCTTTCATGATTCATCCCTGGATATACGTCAACGGTCTATTAGACGGCGCACCGATTCTCCTACCGCAGAAGGAAAACCGATTATTGCCCGCGAACGATGGATTGTGGTCCACGGAGCAAGCGCCTGGGGTAGTGCCAACTAATCCTTAGAAAATGATGTATGTCTAGCGGCACCGGGTCGTGCACAGCGCCCCGCAGGAGAGGGCTGCACAGGTCGGCTGATCGGCGGCGACGCTGCAGGTTGCTGCAAAGTTGAGCATACCATAATTAGGCATGGCATGCTTGACAATTAAGTCGAAGGCCTGTGAGCAACCAAGTGTGAGCTAAGAATCTGGGTATTCCGACTAGTCAGGGTCAAACCGCGTGGCTGACCGTAATTCGTATTGTGGCTCGCGCCTCTCAAGCACAAAGGAGTATCCATGGATTCTCGAGAGCAAATCGAAGATAAGATTCTCTGCGGTCAGCCCTTCCGCCCTATTGAGGACCCGGATCTCTATTACGAGATGATGGAGGCGGCGGAGAAGTGTCACGATCTCAACCAGCTTCGTCCACTTCAAACAGCGGAGAAGCAGGCAGTGATGGCAGACCTGCTTGGTGAACTGGGGGAGCGCTTAATGGTTTTCCTGCCATTTCATGTCCAATATGGCTCGAAAATCAAGGTCGGAGATGGCGTGACCTTCAATCGAGGAACGACGGTACTTGATATGGCCCCGGTGACATTTGGCAATGAGGTCATGGTTGGTCCATGGTGTTCCTTCTTTGCTGGCAATCACGCCTTAGACCCCGTAGAGCGGCAATACATGGTGTGTACCGGGGGTGCGATCACCATACAAGACCATGTGTGGCTTGGTGGCAATTGCACGGTAACTGCGGGTGTCACGATTGGGCATGGTGCAGTAATTGGTGCTGGCAGTGTTGTGACAAGAGATATTCCGCCCATGGTACTCGCAGCCGGTAATCCGTGCCGAGTCATTCGTGATATTGGCCCGGAAGATAAGCTCATGGGGGAGTCTTGGGTTCCTGAGTGGCCTAGTTGGATTACGGATTGAGACGGCTGTGAAAGTTCTCGCGGTCGTCCTGGGTTCTGAGGGTGATATGCTGCCATTTGCGCACCTTGGTGTCGCACTTCGAGATCGTGGCCACCAGTTTGTTTTGGCTGGGTTTAGCGAATTCGGCGGGAGTTTTCGTGCAAACGGGGTGGACTACATCGAGTTACCCGGTGATTACCGGGCGTTAATGAAGCGCCTTTTGGGCGATAGTAAAGGCATGATGGACACTGTCTTAGGTATCCGTGAGATGATATCTGACGCCCACGTTTTCGATGTGTTAGAGCATGCCATGGATGGCGTTGACGTGGTCATGTACACCCAATTCAGTGAAGTTGCTCGGTTGTTAGGGGCTGCACGCGGAGTCCCCAGCGTTCGGGTGCAGGTTTTCCCTACCGAACCCTGCCTCCGTTACAGCCTCGTGGATCCGCGAAAACTGGACGGCTCTGTCGGAGCTCTGGTCACCCACTGGATGTCCAATACTCTGATGGCTTGGGCGATGCGCCCAGTGATAGCGGCATGGCGGCGTAGGTTGGGGCTGCGTCAGCGAGCGCTCTCCTCTCCACCAACCACGATCTACCAATTCAGTCCCGCGTTGAGTCCGCCGGCGCCGGAATGGAAAAACCACATTCACGTCACTGGCGAGTGGCTTGACCCGCACCACAGTGAACTCGCCCTAGACCCAGCAGTCGAGGAGTTTGTGGCTGCCGGCTCGGCCCCGGTTCTGGCAAGCTTTGGGAGTATGGTCTCAGATCGCGTTTATGACCTTCAACGATGGACTCGAGACGCGTGCATCGAGCATGGTCTGCGGGCGATAATCGTCGATCCCGATCATGAGCCTGGTGTGAGAGAAGGAATCCTCACCGTCGCCCGGGTCCCGTTCGCGACTGTGCTTCCGTGGTGCCGTGCAGGCATCTGCCACGGCTCACTGGGCACCACCGGGGCGATCCTGCGCGCCGGCAAGCCGTGCCTTGCGGTTGCATTCGGTGGTGACCAACACTTCCATGCCAACGCAGTTTGTCGAAACGGTGCCGGGCCGAACTATATTGACGCCCAGCGAGGCGAACTGAGTGCCCAGTCCCTGGCCGCCGGAATTGCCGATTTGGTAAGTGGAGCATACGACTCCGCAGCCCGCAGGATGCCCGAGTTGCTTGCCACAGACCCGGGTACCGTCGCAGCAGTAGAAATCGTGCTTAATCAGTCCGACCTAGCGAAAGGCGAAAAATGACAGAAATCAGCTGCGAGGGAGTCTTTCCGTTTGTGGCCGGACATCGCACTGGAACCCTCTTGTTTTGCTTCCATCACGCAGGAGGCAGCGCTTCCGTCTATCGTGGATGGGTGGGGGTCAACCCAAGCATTGACGTGGTGCCGGTGGAGCTTCCCGGAAAGGCAACCCGTCGCCGAGAGAAATGGGTAAGCGACTTTGACAAGCTCGCCGATATGTGCGCAACCGAGATAGTAGATCTGGCGGCGGGCGCGCCGATTGCGTTGTACGGCCACTCCATGGGGGCAGCGCTGGCCTACCAGGTTGCTGCCTGCCTGCAGCAGATGCATCGGCCCACTATACCGGAAGCCGTGGTGGTGGCCGCACGGCAGGCGCCCGGAGAAACCGTGCCTGGGGAATACCACTCGTCAATGGGGTTCGGTGCGCTGCGCAGGGAGTTTGAGAATGTAGGTGGCACACCACCTGAGATCCTTGCCAATGATGATGTGATGAAGCTGCTGCTCGCTGACATTCGTCGCGATTATGTGTTACACGAGGGCTTTCACCATGCAACCACGGTGCTTCGCTCTCCTGTGCTGGCATTGGCGGGGGATAGCGACCCAGCTGTCAGCCCAGAGATGCTTTCCCGGTGGGAAAATTTTACCAGCGGTAGTTTTGAACTGAAGGTCCTGCCGGGTGGGCATTTCTTCCCGCTCGATACTGGAACCGAGTTCCTCGACCTGCTTGCCGGTTTTCTAGCGGGAATTACTGGGAACCCTGCCTGGTTAGCGCGGAACAATGCGTGATTGTGACTGTTAAGTAAAGAGGCCCCGATGACCGAACAAAAACCACCCATTACATTTAGGCAAATATCTCAACCTGCCCACCGGCAGATCACGGTGTCGCTGCTATTGGCGGTGCTGGCGGCGGTTTTGTCGCTGGTGCCGGTAATCGTGCTGGTTGAGCTGGTGCGCACCGTAATGCTGTCCTTCCAGGGAGAGCCGATAGATGCGTCAAAGCTGTGGCTGCTAGTCGCGGCGCTCATGGTGGCCACCGTCCTACATGGACAGGCAACCGTGAAGAGCCTCCAGGTAAGCCACCAGGCCGACGGCCTTTTGGGCGAGCACTTACGCCAGCAGCAGATTACCAAGCTGGGTAGGCTCCCGCTGTCTTGGTTTACGCGGACACCTTCGGGGACTGTGAAAACCTACATCGAAGACGACGTCACCAAGATCCACCAGCTCATCGCCCACGCGCCGCACGATTATTCGGCCGGTGTACTCGTACCGCTATTGAGCCTGGGATACATGTTCGTGGTGGACTGGCGGATAGGCCTGCTGGGCCTGGTACCACTGCTGTTGGCAGTGGCCACCATGCCGTTTATGATGCGCGAGTTTCAAGAAAAGGCGGAGAAATTTAAGTCCAGCCAGAAGCAGCTAGACGCCGCCGTCGTAGAGTTGGTGCGCGGCATCCCGGTTATCAAGGTGTTTGTTCCGGAAGGCTACGACGAGAGCATTTTCCTTAGTCGTTCCCGGAGTTTTGGTGGGTTCTATCGCGAGTGGTTGCACGCCACCGTACACCCCACCGCTTTGATGAAGATCTTCACCTCCACCGGGTTTGGCCTGCTGGTGGTAGCCGCGGCCAGCCCGTGGCTCATCACGTCTGCGGGCGTACCAGTGGCCGATGTGCTGGCAGCGTTTTTGTTCATCAACAACATCGCCGCGCCTCTGCTTATGCTTTCGCGCACTAACATCATGTTTTCGGAGGCGAAGGCTGCCGCGGCGGATCTCACCGAGTTCTTCAACATCCCGGTATTGCCGCCCGCTGCTGGCGGCAGGGAGCCTGCAAACGCCAGAATTGAGTTGAAAGATTTAAGCTTCTCCTACGTGCCGGACACCCCGGTGCTTTCCGGCATTAACCAAAAACTTACCGCCGGCAGCATCACTGCGGTGGTGGGACCTTCCGGCTCGGGGAAGTCCACGTTAGCCGCGCTCATCCCCCGGCTATTAGACCCCACGGAGGGGTCGGTGCGCATTGGTGGCGTCCCTAGTACTGATCTCCGATCTGACCAGCTCTACCGTAGGGTAGGGTTCGTCTTCCAGGACCCTTACCTTATGCGGATGAGCGTGCGGGATAACATTCGCCTCGCTCACCCGGAGGCCACCGACGCAGACGTGGTTCGCGCCGCCCGCGCCGCCCAGATTCATGAGCGCATTACCCATCTGCCGCGCGGCTACGACTCGGTGGTGGGAGAGGACGCGCAGCTTTCCGGTGGCGAGCAGCAGCGGCTGGCTATTGCCCGGTCCATCTTGCTCGACGCGCCGATCCTCGTGTTGGATGAGGCCACCGCTTTTGCGGATCCGGACTCCGAGGCCGCGATCCAGCGGGCCATTACCGAGCTGGTGGCCGGGCGCACGCTAGTAGTTATCGCACACCGGCTCCACACGATCACCGGCGCTGACCGGATCCTCATGCTGGAAAACGGTGAGGTCACCGAAGCAGGCACTCACGAAGAGTTAGTGGCGGCAGGCAAGGGCTACGCCACGATGTGGGCACGCTACCAAACCGCGCAGGCGGGCATCCAAGGGGAGGAAAAATAATGATCCGCACGCTCTATTCACTGGGCAGTCCGGCTGATCGTCGCCGTCTGGTGCTGGTCCTTACGCTAATTGGGATTTCCGCGGTGGCGTTGGCCATTGGCCTTATCCTCATTGCACTGTTTTTGGACACGCTGTTTAGCGAAGATCCCGCGCAGGCCGCAGCATGGTTGCCCTGGATCATTATCTCCGTCCTCGTCTACGCCGCCGCAGACTGGCCCACTGAGGTTATTGCCCAGGACCTGGGGCATGATTACGTGCTGCGCATCCACCGGCTTATCGCCGATCGCACGGCACAGCTACCCCTGGGCTATTTTGAAGAAGATCGCGCCGGCCAGATCGGTGTTGTAGCCACCAGCGGTGCGCTGTTTGCCGCTAACGCGCCGGCAATGATGCTGCGGCCCATGCTGCACGGTGCTGCCTCGGCCGGTTTGGCTTGCGTGTTTCTCATCGCCGTGGACTGGCGGCTGGGGCTGGTTACCGTTGCAGTGGCTGCCGTGGTGTGGTTCGCCTATAACCGCCTAATGCGGCAGTACCGCGTGGCAGAGCGCCAGAAGGGCGAGCGCAACGAGCACGGCGCCGCGGAGGTGCTGGAGTTCGCCCAGGTGCAGCCGGTGCTGCGCATGGCTGGGCCGGATTCGCTGGGGGAGCGCGCCGTGCGCGCCTCGATTCGAGAGCAGCTTAGCGCCCAGCAGCACACCCAGAAGACAGGTGAGATGATCATGGGTCGTCTGGCTTTAATCATCATGGTCGGTACCGTGGTCATTGATGCCCTGGCCACCGTGCTACTTCTCAACCACTGGCTAGAAGCAGGCACCTACATTGGCGTCATTGTGTTGGTGTTCATCCTGGCTCGCGTTGCTATGTCGGGCATACCCTACGGCGAGGGCTTGGAATCCGCGCGCAATACCTTAGATGAGATCCAAAAGATCCTCGATGCGCGGGTGTTGCCGGAGCCTGCGGTTCCGGCGGCGCCACGCGACTATGGCATCGAGTTCGATGGGGTGGGCTTTGGCTACGAACCCAACACCCCAGTGGTCCGCGACGTGAGTTTCCGCGTGGCGCCCGGAACTACTACTGCGTTGGTGGGTCCCAGCGGCTGCGGCAAGAGCACCTTGCTAAAACTTGCGGCACGCTTCTATGACGTTGACCAGGGGACCATCCGTATCGGTGGTGTGGATATTCGCGATCTTGGCTCCCGGGCGGTGTTGGATTCGCTGGCTATGGTGTTCCAATACGTGTACCTCTTCGAGGACACACTGTATGAAAACATCCGCCTGGGCTGCCACAATGCAACGCGGGAGGAGGTGCTCCGCGCAGCGGAGTTGGCCGGTGTCACCGAGATTGCCCGGCAGCTGCCGCAGGGGTTTGACACCCTGATTAGCGAGGGCGGGCAGAATCTCTCCGGTGGTGAGCGTCAGCGTGTCTCCATCGCTCGTGCGCTACTGAAGGACGCGCGGATCGTGCTGCTTGATGAGGCGACTAGCTCTCTAGACGTGCAGAATGAGCACCTTGTGATGCGCGGTATGAAAACGCTTTCTGCCGAGCGCACCATCGTCGTCATTGCGCACCGGCTGCACACCATCCGCGACGCGGACCAGATTGTGATGATGAGTCCCTCCGGCACCGTGGAGTCTATCGGCAACCACGAGGAACTCATGGAGAGTTCCCCACGCTACCGCAGCTTCTGGGGTGAAAAGAGCGACGCCACCAGCTGGAAGCTGTAGGGACTAGCTGTCGCGGCCGCGTAGATACCGCACCGTGCGCGCCAGTGCGAGATCATCGCACGGTTCGCAGGCGGTAAGGCGGCCTTTTTCCACGCGCAGGAGAAGATCGCAGCACCGCGCCACCAGCTCCATGTCATGGGTTACTACCAAAACGGTCTTGCCCTGCCGGGCTAGGGCGTCTAGCAGGTGGGCCACCCGGTGCATGCGGCACAGGTCCAGCCCGCTGGTGGGTTCATCGAAGACGATTACCTCGCGCTCACTTAGGACTGCTGAGGCGATGGCCACGCGCTGGCGTTCGCCGCCCGAAAGCGACATCGGGTGCCGGGCCCGCTTGTCCGCGAGATCAAGTGCACCAAGCACCTCGGTAAGGCGCGCTTCGTTTTTCCCATCCGGTCCACTGGTGCCGATGATTACGTCGGACTCCACGCTCTCCCCGAAAAGCTGGTGGTTTACGTCCTGCATTACTAAATAGGACTGGCGCAGGCGCTGCCGGGGACCCGAGAGCGAGCGGTTATTGATGTCCACCACGCCGGTGGCCTTAGATTCCAGGCCAGTCAGAACGCGCACAAAGGTAGATTTTCCGGCCCCGTTGCGTCCTACCACGCCGATGACTTGTCCTTGCGGCAACTCCGTGTGGCTGATGCTCAGGGATGGCTCTGTAGCCTTGGGGTAGGTGAACTGTAGCTTTTTGAGCACCATCGTGCCACTTGAAGGGCGTGGCTCGCGGGTCACCTCGGGGACCTGCTGCGCTGAGCGCAAGCCCATGCGGTACAGTTCGGCCTTGTCTAGGGTGCGAAACTCCGAGCCGCTGAGATCATGAGCGATCTGCCCGTCCTGCATAACCAGCACTCGGTCCACGATGTCAACTAGGTAGGAAAGCCGATGCTCAGCGATCAGGACGGTGCGGCCCTGTGTCTTCCACTGCGCGACGATGCGGCGCAGCTCATCGACGGCGGCGAGGTCGAGATTTGATGATGGTTCGTCTAGTAGTAGTACCTGTGGGTGCATCGCGGCCACTGAAGCGCATGCTATTTTTTGTTTCTGGCCGCCGGAAAGTGTGAACAGGTGCCGGTCGAGGAGATGAACCATGCCGAAATCTGCGGAAAGTTCCCCAATACGCTGTCGAATCTCGTTGGGCGCCACGCCGAGGTTTTCGCAGCCAAAGGCGAGTTCGCTGGCTACTTCCAGCGTGAAAAATTGCGACTTGGGGTTTTGGAACACTGAGCCTACGCGTTCGGCGATGTCGTGTGGGTGGGCATGAGTGATGTCTTCGTCGTCCAGCAGCACCTCCCCCGAAATCTGGGCGTCGCAGAACGTGTGCGCCACGCCGTTTATCAGGCGTAGCAGGCTGGACTTACGGCAGCCTGATTCGCCACACACTAGAACTAGTTCGCCCTTCGCCACGGTGAGATTTACGTGGTGCAGCACCGGCTCCGCTGTGTTTTGACCATAGGATAGTGACACATCGTGCAGCTTTATCACGGCAGCATCACTATATTTACCAGTAGTAGGATCAGGGACACGACGAGCACGCTTATGACTATTGCGTCGCCTACGCGGAAGCCTATCTCGCACAGCGTGGTTCGTCGGCGAGGCGAGCCCAATCCGCGGGTCACTGCAGACATAGCCAGCTCGTTGCCGATGCTCACAACGGACGCCAACAGTGGCACAAAGCGGTATTCGAGCATAGCGATCGGGTTGCGCAGGCCCGAGATGCCACGCATCTGCATGGCGGTGCGGATATCGCGGTATTCCTCGAGAATCGTCGGGAAGAACCGGAACATGATGGACGTGGGGATGGTCAGGGCGTCGGGGCTCCGCATGCGCTGCATCGCGGCCATGAATTCGCTGGCCGAGACGGTGCGTAGTAGGTACCAGCAGCACGTGATGCCAGGGAGGATGAGCGAAAGCCCTGCGAACCACGTAGCGCACACGTCCACGATGATGTGGCGCTCGGGCAGGGCCTGTACCACCACCGCAGGAAAGCCGGCGAGCACCGCGAAGGTGAGTGCGTATCGCAGTGCAGCGGCCACCATGCCGGAGGCGAGGAAAAGTGCCCCGGGAACGGCAATGAGCATCCACCGGGCGGTGCTGCCCAGCGCCCCACTGGACCCGGCCGGTGAGATGAGCACCGAGGACACCACGAGGATGACCAGCACCGTGGTGCGTGGGTCCAGATGGAGTCCCGCTGTGTGCGTGCCTGATCCGGGCAAAGTGGGCGACATCAGGCGATTCCTGCTCGCTGGAAGTGCTTGGTGAAGATGCGCCGGCCGAGGATCCCGCCGAGGATCCCGCAGACGAAGGTTACTATCACAATGATGAGGAATAGCCAAGTCATCTGGCCAATAGAGGTGAGGCCATCCGCGAAACTAGCACCATATTTGGTCTGCATGCCGCTGCTCTCTATGTAGCGCCGAGTGGTGAAGAAAAGCGGAATATATGATGCGGTGGGTGACACTGCTATAAAGGCATAGGCGATCACACTGTGTATTGCGCTCGTATACTTGCCGGCGCGCAAAATTAACTCGGCAAACACGGCCATGACCAAGCTGAGCAGCAGTGGCCATATGCCTAAACCAAGCAGCAGGCTGGCGAGGCCGCTGAGAAGAAGGAATATGAAGACCATGCCGGGCTTGTGCACCTTGGCCAAGAACAGCATCATCGGGATGCCCAGGATGAGGGCCTGAACGCTGGTGATCATCACGTAGGTGATGGGGGTGATGCCGATGAAGGCGATGACCACGCCGGCTACCAAGTTGATGACGAAGAAGATGCCGATGTTCATCAGGTCGGTGATGTTCAGCCGTCCTGCTTTTGCATCTTTCGGGGTGGTGTGGGGAGTACTGGGCATGATGTTTCCTTTCAGATTAGGCTGCTTGTGCGTAGCACTGGGTTGGGGGCAAGTGGCTTGTCAGGTGAGTGAAACAGGTGTGGCATGAACTCTAAATTTCGCCTTCTTCTACGTCGCTGCCGACGATGTCGGCGATCAGGTCGGACAATTCTCGGACCGTTGGATGGTTGAATACGTCACGTATGGAGATCTCTACTGACATTTCTCGACGAATGGGCCCGACCCCCGGAAAGTGGACACATCGGGGGCTAGCTATGCTGCTGTGGTCAGTATAGCCGAAGTCTCGGCTTCAAAGACATCAGGAGCTACGAGATTGCACCAGGAGTGCCGCCTGCGCGTGTTGTAGCGCATGTACCACCGGAAGACCTCTTGACGACAGCTAATTGGGTTGTCAAAGACTTTCCGATCACGTAGCACTTCACGTTTTAAGGTGGCGTTATAGGATTCTGCCAGGGCATTATCGGCACTCGTTCCAACTGCGCCCATGGACTGGCGCACACCTAACGACGAGCAGTAGTTCCTAAAGGCTTGTGAGGTGTACACGCTGCCGTGATCGGAATGGAAAATAGTCCCGTCAAGACTGAAGTGTCCCGGGTTTTGTTCCTAGGCTTGTGCCTTGATTTCCATTATTTCTCGACTGGGGTGGTGTTCCCAAAATTCGGTTTCGACTTCAGCCGGCGTGCGGTAGCCCAGGCTCTGGTGGAGCCTTGACTCGTTCCACCAATTCACCCACTCAAACGTCGCGATTTCCACGTCGACGACATCGACCCACGTTCGCCTATGAATCAGCTCATTCTTGTAGGAGCCGTTGACGTTCTCAGCCAAAGCATTGTCATAGGAGTCGCCCACCGTCCCAGTGGACGCTGCGATACCGTGCTCAGCCAAGCGCTCGTTGTAGACGATGCTCACATATTGTGAGCCGTGGTCTGAATGGTGAATCAAGCCCGTTGTTTCCTTAGCGCACACGATTGCCTGGTTCAACGCCTGCAGCGGCAAGGCTGCGGTGCGCATCGAATCGGACAGCGCCCATCCGACGATCCTCCGGGAGAATACATCGGTCACGAACGCGGTGTACACAAAGCCTTTTCGGGTGCGCACGTAGGTAATGTCCGCCACCCACAGCCGATTAGGGCCAGGGGCCTTAAACTCACGTTTTACCAAGTCAGGGCGATGATCCGGACCCTTGGGTTTGCGCGTTGTGATTGGAGCCCCACCTTTGCCCTTGCCGGACAGTCCAGCACTGCGCATCAGCCGGGCTGTTTGCTCGCGTCCAATGTCAATGCCCTGGCGGCGCAGCACGCGCCACATTTTGCGAATCCCGTAGACACCGTAGTTTTGTTTATGAACTTCGGTAATGCGCTCTACTAGAGCAGCGTCGCGAAAAGCGCGGGAGCTTAAGCCCCGGGCCTTGGATTGGCGGTATCCACGCGAGCTAAGAAAACCGCCTTCGCGATGCGTGTTTAACGTCTGGCAGATGAACTCGACTGAGAAACGATTCCGATGCTCATCGATGAATCGGATCATTTCCGACGTTTTGGGTCGAGTTCGGATGCGAAAAAAGCTGAGGCGGCTTTCAACAACTCATTGGTGTCCCGCAGCTCTTGATTCTCTCGACGCAACCGTGCGTTTTCTGCAGCAAGGTCCTCGGGCATTGATTCCACAACACGTCCTTCGCGACGAGCGGCCTGCGTCCATTGCCTCGCCGTGTGCCACGAGACGCCCAGCTTTGGGGCTACTGCCTGGCACGCGGCTTGCATCGACATATTTTCCGCCAAGATGCGGTCTTCCACGAGACGGACCACACGGTCCTTGGCATCCTGGTCAAATTTTCTTGGCATGTTCCAGATTTTCCCATCTACTCAAACGGAACAAAACCTGGGACACTTCACACGTCACGGTGGATAACTTCTCCGGTGGTGGTGTTGATCGTGTCTTTGGCTACACGTCGGCCGAGGCCATCGTAGACGTAGCGGTAGCCAACACCGGGAGCATCACTTGAGGTAAAGCCGATGGGTTGTTCACCGGTGGCGTAGAAGAAGTGATGCACTAACGGTTTTTTGCCCAGGCGTTTGGTCACGGTGCGGGTGATACGGCCTGCAGCGTCGTAGGTGTAGGTTGTCCGGCCGACTTTGACCGGCAGGGTGTTGTGGTAGTCGATGACCCCGTCGGCAGTGGAGGCCAGCACACCTGCCGGGGTGAAGGAGTAGTTCTCCTGGGCGGGAACCCCGGTGGTATTGCCTGATTGTGCTGGAGTGCCTGCGCGTGCAGGAGTGTGTGTCGGGGTGTGTGGTGGGGTGGCGCCCTGGTTACTGGGGTCACTGGGGTTGGTGTGGGGGGTGCGGGTCGCACTGGTAGCACGGCCGATAGCATCGACGGTGAAGCTGGTGGTGCCACGCAGTTGGTCGGTGATGGCGGTGAGGGTGGAGTCTGCTCGCCAGGTGAAATCACGACCAGCAACAGGGGCTAGACCGCCGGTGGTGGTGCTGTCAAGCAGGCTGGTGTGGTCACCGGTGATGCGCCCACGCGTGTCGATGTCAATAGTGCGTACCAGGTTGTCGATGGCGGTGGTAGCGCGGTGGCCGCGGGTGTTGGTGGTGTAGGTCAGCTCGACAAGCAGGCGGCCAGTGTCGGCGTCACCGGTAGGCAAACGCAGGGCTGAACCGTCGGTGGGGGTGGTGTGTTGGGTGATGGTGCTGCTGGTGATCTCACCAGCAGCATTGCGTCCGTAGCCGGTGGTGATGGTGCCAGCAACAGGTAAGGTGAGGTGTTCGCCGGTGACCATGCCCGTGGCGGAGAGCTCAATAGTGTGGCGGGTTTCTTCGCCACTGGCCAGGCGCGTGGTTTCAGCGGTGGCCCGGCCGTAGGCATCGCGGGTGTAGGTAATGGTCGCAGCCGGGTTGGTGATGCTGGTCAGGCGGCCTAAGGGGTCGTAGTCAAACAGTGTGGTGCCGGAGGCATCCTCAATGCTGGTGGCAAGGCCTAGCTGGTTGTAGGTGGTGGTGGTTGTTCCCGCTGGTGTGGTCACATCGGAGACGAGTCCGTCGGGGCTGGTGGTGTTGGTGGTGACGATACCGTTGTAGTCGGTTTGTTGGGTGATGTCCCCGTCGAGGTTGTAGGTGTAGGTCCAGGTGTGGCCGTCGGCGTTGGTGATGGCCACGGGTTGCATTTGGGTGTTGTAGGTGATGGTGGTGGTCGCACCGGTGGCGTCGGTGGTAGTGATGGGTTTGTCGAAGACGGTGTAGGTGGTTGTGGTCGTCGCACCCATTTCATTCGTTGACGATAGTTGGTTGCCTTCGCCGTCGTAGGTGGCGGTGAGGGTGGTGCCATCAGGATGGGTGAGTGTGGTGGGCCAGCCCTCAGGGGTGTAGTCGATACGGGTGGTGTTGCCGTCTGGGTCGAGGGTGTCGGTGACGAGTCCTTGGATGTTGAGGGTGTGGCTGGTGCGGCGGCCTGCGGGGTCGGTGAGCCAGTCGGCGGGGTTGGTGCAACTGTTGGAAGATGATGACCAACTCTATTTGTAGAGCTCGGCTAAAGTGCTATGCGTTTTGCCGTTGTTGCCAGATATCAAGCAGTTGGGTTTCGGAGTAGACGAATTCGGGGTCGATGCTGGTGACGGCGTGGGTGAGGCGTTGTTCCCATGTTGCCATGAGGTGGGTGGCGATAGGCTCGATGGGGCCGCTGCCTACTTCGATGGCGTAGTGCAAGATGGTCGCTGCGATGGGCAGGTCTTGTGCGTACCAGTGGTATGGGTCAGTGATTGTAAGGTACGACGCCGCGTGGTCCATCGCCGCATAAGGATCTAGTGCGTCGTTGACGAATAGTTGTGCAAGGCCGTGGTGGTTGAGTGCGGTGATGGCGGGGTTGATGTCGGATCTGTTTGATAGTTCGTTGCAGAAAGTTGTGGTGTTTGTGATGAGTGAGTGTTTGGTTAGTGGGGAGCCGGTGAGTTTGTCGTAGGCGGTGACGGTGTTGAGGATCCATCCGGCGATGGGGGAGTTGAGGAAGAGGTCGTTGGTGATGGTGAGCGGTTGGGTGTTGGTGGTGGCGCAGTAGGCTAGGGTGGTGGTGAGGTGGTGGTTGGGATCAGTGGTTGTGTTTAGTTCCGTGAGGAATTGTTCGGTTGTGGTTTCTGCCGGATTTGATGGCATGGCGTTGTCGGCCAAGTAGGCGGAAAGTGACATTGTTTCATTCTCCAGATGTGCACAGCGTACGGATCATAGATCTTTGGATCGTGGGTGCAGGCTTTGCTGTGGTCGGTAGATGCCGTCAGTTTCCACGTCACGGAATACAATAGCGCCGCAGTTGACAGTGGATCTTAGCCATTTGGCGAAGGAGACTGAGATGTATTGTTCCACGCCGATTTCTGTGGGGTCTTGAAATTCCGCGAGTCTGAAGATGTTGGATTCAGGTGATTGGCTTAGAAGGTTGAAAGCTCGAAATCCTGTGTACGTGCCGAACTGGGTTTGGATTGTGCATTCTGCAATATCGCTACCGTTTTCGCATAGTTTTGGGTGCAGGATTTTCGAGGTGGCTTCGTCGGCGAGAAGTAGTCCGTATGTTGTTGTGATAGGGAAGTGAGGGAGATCGGAGCCATCTTCCTCGATACGCTCTTCGATTGCGTGGAATGTTTTGTTTTCTAGAACGTCGCGCGTTTTTGCCCAGGTGAACTTGGCAGTGCTCGGTGCGTTTAGGGATTGGAATCTGGTTGTTGAGTAGTTCAATCCCATTTGGATTACTCGCATTATTGACCCTTTCAGTGTCTATGAGACGCGCGGCTTGTGGTGCCGCCCTGATGCTCCACTGATGTTACTGGCTTCGAGGGTGTCTATGAGGTCTTCTTCTTCCGTGGAATCCCATAGGATTGGTCCTGTGTGCCCGATGAAAGATATGGCGTAGGCCGATTCGGGAATGGTGGCGAATCGTGAGGTGGCTAGCCATTGGAATTCTGGTGCGTTACGAAAGGTTTTGTTTCTTACTGCTTTGCGTAGGAATTCGATCTGATTGTCGAGAAGAGCTGGGCTGTCGAGTTTCAGGTAGCGGTTGAATTGCTCGAAATTTGAGGGGCTAATTTCGTCTAGCAAGAGGACTTGGTCATTATCGATCATTTCTAAAACGGCCGGGTCTGTCGACTTTTGGTAGCGCTCAACCTCATCAACGATGGGGGTTACATCCAGATCCGAGGCTCCCAAATCACTGGCAATGGCGAAAAACTGTCGCGTTGCCGGATCCTCGAAACTAGCGGTCGCAAAAGGGGTAAGAAGTTCAATGATTCTGTCGAGCTGTTCTGGGGTTGAACGGCGAATGATTCTTCTGTGCCAACCAGGTCCAAGAGCTGGAGTGTCGGGGAGTTCTTGGTTGACGAGAGCCCACGCTTTTTCGGTGACGCCTTCAACCGGTAGAACAGGGTTTACAACTGTCATGACTGTCCTTTGGAGCAAGTTTGGGCGAAATGAAAGAAAAAACGCATTGCCTGGCACGACGCCCATGTGAACTAGGAGTTGCTAGGGAATGCCATTTCAATAAGGTCAAGGTCTGAGTAGTAGTTAGGGTTCATCCAAGTGATGTTGACTATTTCGTCATCTTCGATGAAGAACCTGGTCCAATGCTCGTAGAGAATGATTTCTTCGTCTTGAACCATTGAGAAAGGAATTGAAGCGTTTGTTAACTCTTCGCAAAATTCCGGTGGGGACAGCTTCAGTGGGATGTCATAAAAGGCGTCGGGATTAACAACTTTCTGGATCCCAATTTCTGCGACCACGCCATCAAGTTCAGTGATAGTAGTTAGCCGGGCCGGATGTATGAACTCGGCTTGCCCAACGTGGTGCATACAGTTCACTTCTGGGTTGCTGTACCTCAGTTTTCTTTCAATAGAACTTCTGTTTGAGAGGTGTTCTAAAAGGGCGCGAGCGTCCAGCGAAAAAGAGAATTGGGGTGGTGGACTTGATTCGAAACGCATTTTTGTCCTTTACGGGATTAGTTGATCGGGTTGCCAGTCAGGACGGGCTCTGTCAGCCATCCAAGCCTGCAATAGACCCTCATCATAGTTGTGGGAAATCGATTGAACGTCTTGAATTTGTTCGCTGAACAGTTCATTTCACCTACCTTGCTTGATCATATCGATTTCATGATTTCGTTGCGCATTTGCGCCTGGGAAGCTTCGGTAGTTATTTGTTTTCGCATGATCTTCCGGGGACATGCGCACGCAGATTCCTTCTCTGTGTGCAGTGCTTGCTTTCACTCCTTCTGGTCGTGTCTCCTTGAGCGCGTGACTTGAAATCAAGTGGTGGCGTTCGTATTTGTTTCCTTCGAGGTCTTTCGCGGTGAGATCTTTGTAGCGTCCGCCATTGAGCCTTGGGCAGGCCTTAAGCCCGAACACGTCGACCCAGTGTGCTGCGTGGTCAACATAGCCCTGCCCGGACGCCACCTGAGGCGCTAGCCCCAACGGGTCCTAGGCGTTATACGAACCCACCACCGGCTGGTAATACCGGAAGCGGTTATACATCCACCCCGACTCCGCATCCTCATACTGACCAGCAAACAACAACGGACTCGACACCCCACCATCCCAAGTCCGCTTCCCATACAAACTCTGCGCCACCCGGCCTAGCCGAGGTAGTCACCCCACACCCATTACCAGCAGCAACAGTGATCTGACCGATCAACTCACCAGTAACCCGGTCAACCGACCACATCAAACCACACCCCACAAGCTGCTGCCCGGTGGCGTAAAAACTGATGCACCAACGGCTTTTTACCCAACCGCTTAGTCACCGTCTGCACCACCCGACCAGCCGCATTGGTCTGGAGTAACTCGACCTGGTCTAGGGTGGAGACGGGTAGTAAGGAGTCTGAACTAAGAAGGTCGGGTTAATCCTCGTCTGTGCTTGCCTGTGTGGGTATGGGAGCATCTAGGCACCAACATCTGAATTGCTCGATCCACAGGTCTAGGCTTCTCAATGAAAAAACCGTCCACGGAACCAATGGCAAAGTTCGTTCTTCGGCACTGGCCGCGCGAACGGCCATGCCTGACACGAACATCTCAATCGACCATTTTTCTCTGTTGAGTGTCACTGCGTGTCCACTTGAACTTGTTCCATCCAAAACTTCTTTCGGAACAAACTGTCGTGTGTTTGGATCGTAGGCTGCCGCATCACTTAGAATCGCAGTGTTATCTGGATCGAAGGCATAGTCTTTAGTCTCTAGCTTGGCGATTCGCTTAAACGCGCCGTATTTTCCCAGAAATGAATGCTGCAGACAGAAGGGGGGAATTATCCATTCATTCTCATCTTTTTTCATGGTAGAAGCTTTCCCACTGTCCGCAACCCCAAGAATCGAAAGATTATTAGTTGTCAAGGGTATCCCCATGAGAAACCCAAAACCGGTTTGCCATTTCGCCCTCAACAAGTACGCATCGAGATATCCATTCTTTACTTTGAGACCAAGGTGGATGTCGTTAAATCGACGGACTGATTTGTGGGCGTCTGAAAATACGATTTGATAAGACATATTGATCTCCGATATTTCGGCCTAAAGACCGATTACTTCAACTGCTCCGGTATCTACCATGTGCTGAGCCCACAAGAGGGCGCCTTGTCGTACATGCGTAGGAGCGACTCCCTTTGGCGAAACTTCGTGTCGAGCATTCAGTAACTGGCCACCATCCTTCTGCATACGTAGCGTATCTATTCCAAGCTCTTCAAAGGATCTCGCTTGGCGTCGGGTCAGCGAATCTGCGCCCCAGCTGAGCTTGGTAGGATCCATATCCGCAACCTGCATATCGGTCCCAAACCGACTACCGTGCTGGCCTGCCCGAGCAAGAGGATCATTGGTCGTTCCAATGTACTGCATCTGGTTGCCGGTTTTGTCCGTATAGGAGTAGACATAAGCGTCGGTATTCCTTCCGTTGAGCCAAGGCTTGCACAGCTGATCGGTCTTTCGCTGGAACTCCGGCAGCTTTAAGTTCATTGAGGCTAACCTCGTGGCACTTCAACCCCAGCACGTCGACTAAGAAGGCTGTGTGGTCAACATACCCTTGCCCGGACGCTACCCGAGGCTCTAGCCCCAACGGGTCCTGGGTGTTATACGAACCCAGAAGCGACTGGTAAAACCGAAGCCGGATATGCACTGAAGCGTCCTGGGTTTAGTTCCTACATCAGCTAAGGAAGGGTTGAACTATGCCTAGAAAGTATTCCGTCGAGTTCAAGGAGAAGGCGGTCCATCAGATCATCGAAATGGTCCGCCTGGAGTCTTGCTCACTGCAACGCGCCTACGAGGAAGTCGGTGAGCTGCTCGGTGTATCACGCCACACATTGCGGGCGTGGTACCGCGACAGTGCCTCCACACGAGACGGCCGCACAACGCCGGATAGCGAAACAATGGAAGAAGAACTCAGGCGTCTGCGTCGAGAAAACCGCGAGCTGAAACGAGCAAACGGGATTCTTAAGACAGCTTCGGCTTTTTTCGCGGCGGAACTCGACCGACCCACGACCAAATGATCTCCTACATCGACGCGTACAAAGATCAGTTTGGGGTCGAGGCCATCTGCCGTGTCCTTAAACAAGCAGATCGTGGTTTTATCACCTCTCGTGGCTACCGCAAGGCGACCACTGGTGTTCCCAGCGCAAGGGCCTTAAGCGATAGCCTGCTCATCCCAGAGATACAGCGTGTGCATGCGGAGAATTTCTCGGTCTACGGCATCCGCAAAATGTGGCACGCGATGAACCGTGAAGGTTTTCATATTGGTCGCGACAAGACCGCACGTCTGATGAAGCTAGCAGGTGTTTCTGGCCGCAGACGCGGGCGAACCCCTGTGACAACGATTAGCCCGAAGACACCGGATCATCGCCCGGACCTTGTACAACGAGACTTCCGCGCACAAGCACCAGGCAGGCTTTGGGTTGCTGATATTACTTACGTTCGCACCCTGTCAGGATTCGCCTATACCGCGTTTGTCGTGGATGTCTTCAGCCGAAAAATTGTTGGTGTTGCTACACGCTCGACGATGCGTACCGATGCGCTGCCCATGGAGGCATTGGAACATGCGTTAACGACTGCAGGACGAATCCATGGAAACCAGCTAATTCACCATAGCGATCGGGGCAGCCAGTACGTGTCACTGAAGTATTCCACCGCACTAGCGGAATCCGGAATACGCCCGAGTGTGGGAACAGTCGGCGATTCTTATGACAATGCTCTAGCCGAGACCGTCAACGGTCTCTACAATGCTGAACTGATTCATGCTCAGGGCCCGTGGACGTCAGTGGGAGAAGTTGAGTTGGCGACCTTGCGATGGGTTCATTGGTGGAACACTAAGCGACTTCACGAAGCATTGGACTACGCCACCCCACAAGAAATAGAAACCGAGTACTATCTCACCGAGCCCATCAACACAGGGCCGTAAAAGAAGCGGAACCAAACCCAGGACGCTTCACCCCGACCCAACACGGCCGGAATCAGAGGTGTTTACCAAACAGGGGTCAGGTCCGATTGCTCACTACTATTCGCGTTCAAGCGGCGGGGCGGGAATGTCTAACGCCTGGCACCATTCGATAAGTAGGTCGGTGCCGGACTGACGTGGGTGGGTGTAAGTCGGTTCGTGTGCGTCTGGGCCGGCGTAGTACGTGGTGAGGAAATTACGGATGTTCTCACTGCGAGTGGGGTAGAGGCTGGTAAAGAAGCTGACGAACGCGTCCTTGTCAGGTACTGGCAGTTCTTCCGCAGGCACGTCGTAGACGTGGGAGGGGTTGGTGCCGAAGAAGTATTCAGATTTGGTTCCATCCGCGGATTTGGTGGTGATGAAGGCGAGGAACGTCTCCGCGATGCTAAACATCCACTTGTCCGCGGGGTCAAGTCCAGGGTCGCCGAGGCGCCATTCGTTATCGACAAATTCCCAGCCAGCGAAGTATGCCATGGTTCGGTCATCCTCTCGTAATTCTTGTGGTATCACACGTGGGAATGGTGGCTAACTTCCCTCGGCGCTGGGCGTATTTCCGCGGCCCAGCAGGACACAGTCTGTGCTAATTCAATTTCCCGACAGCAACGCTGACTTCAAGTTTTAATTATGTTTCGGAATACGTGCCACTCATGACAAGTCTATATAACATGCCCGAGGGTCGTCACTTCTAGAACGATTCCGGGAGTAGCCCGACGTCGTCGTAGATCTGGGTGATTCCTGGTCGGACTCGGTCTAGTTGGTTGGTGGGGTGGAGTTCGTAGAGGAATCGGCTGCCGCGGGGCCAGCGGTCTTTGATCCAGTAGGACGATTCTTTTTCTCGTTTGAGGATGCTCAAAAGTGTCAGTGCGGCGATGTGGATGTTCCGGTCGCAGCTGTGCTTTGCGGCGTTGGCGGCATCGGAAAGCTGTACTTCGTGGCGTTGCCAGTCGGGGAGGATGAAGGGGGATAGTTCTTCTGCGTAGGTCACTGAATCCATGTTGACGCCGGGGAATGCGACGTCTTTGAGCGTGGCGCCGCTGATGTCGGTGTCGAGGAGTTGTTGTTCGCCTTTGGTTTGGGCGATGACGCAGTTTTTGATTGTTCCAGTGATGGTGGTGTTGGTGATAAGGGGTGCGTCGTTGGGTTCGGGGACGCCGATGTCGGCGATGGTGAGGTTAAGCAACCTTGAGTCGGCGATGCGTTTTGCTCCGGCTAGCCATTGGTTGGTGCCGGTGCAGGAGTCGATCGTGGAGTGCAGGATTGTGCAATTGCCGAAGATACTCTGGATGTTTGAGGACATGTCGCAGTTAGCAAAATGGCAGTCTGTCAGCGTCGAGCGGAAGAAGTGGAGACCGGGCAGGTGGCCGGCGTGGCAAACGACGTCGTCGATCGCGATGTTGTCAGCGGCCCATTGCTCGATGTGTGCGTGAGATAGGTCGATGTGGGCTGCTGAGTTACGTCGTCGGAGAAGGCGCTCGTCGACTGAAGCAGTCCGCCATTGGAAGCCACGGTAGTCTTGCCGTGCCTCGTGGAGCCCGAATGGTGAAGGCTCAAGAAGTGCATTTTGTTCAGAACTGACGCCGTTCCACCGCTTTACCAATTCCAATGTCATCGTTACTTGACCCTTCCTCGAAATCCATGAATCCACTTTAACCATCGCTCTGGTAGGTCGCCTTATGCATAGACTCCGGTACTCCCTCGACGGAACCATACTTGCGATATGATTGGCCCACGTCTTCTCTGTGGTCATATCCATCCACATTTGGGTTCCTGAATCTGGGAACGTATAGATGACATCCGCACCGGCTTCACCTTGGTGTGCAACCGAAACTTCCAATTTGGTTAGGATTCTGTCGTTCTCAATCCGCTGCTTTGAAGTGTCCCAGGTTTTGTTACGTTTTAGTAGATGGGAAAACCTGGAATATGCCAAGACAGTTTGACCAGGATGCGAAGGACCGTGTGGTCCGTCTTGTCGAGGACCGCATCTTGGCGGAAAACATGTCGATGCACGCCGTGTGCCAGGCACTCGACCCAAAACGTCGGAAATGATCCGGTTCGTCGATGAATACCGGAATCGTTTCTCTGTCGAGTTTATCTGTAAGACGTTGAAGAATAACCGAGCTGGTGGGTTCATCACCTCGCGTGGTTTTCGCCAGTCCAAGGCCCGAACAAACTGTGGGTGGCTGACATCACGTATGTGCGCACGAAGAAAGGCTTTGTGTATGCCGCGTTTGTTACCGATGTTTACTCCCGACGGATCGTTGGGTGGGCGTTATCAGATTCCATGCGCACCGAAGCGTTGCCGCTGCAAGCTCTCAATCAGGCGATCGTGTGTGCTGAAGAAACAACAGGTCTCATTCACCATTCGGATTACGGCTCACAGTATGTCAGCGTTGTCTACAACGAGCGTCTTGCTCAGCATGGGATTGCCGCTTCCACCGGAACTGTCGGGGATTCCTATGACAATGCTCTGGCTGAAAACGTTAATGGTTCCTACAAGAACGAGCTGATCCATACTCGCAGGTGGAATGACGTTGTCGAGGTGGAAATCGAATTTTGGGAGCAGCACCCGCCGCTAGCAATAATAGAAATCAAGGCAAATGCCTAGGAACAAAACTCGGAGCACTTCATCATGTGGTGCTGGTGGCGGATCGTCATCACGATCGGAATGGTTGGTTGTATCAGCCTGGCTACCATCTGACGGAGTTGGCGCAGTCCAATAGGGTGACTGTAGTCAAGGTGGGGCATCGGCGGAGGATTTGCCTCAGGATACGGTGGTTCTACCTGGTGTTGATGCGCATTCCACGAGCCGTTCGAGGATTGTTCCTTCTACAAATCCTGAGGATGTTTCGATGTACCACCGGCTATTGACAAGGGTCTTTGGCGGTTAAGGCTTTGTAGCTAGGGTGTTCAGTTTTTCGATAATAGACTTATCGTCTTCAAATACTCCCCAGCAGTAGACGTAGTTGAAAAAATCGTTGGAATTGAGGGGGCTTGAATCCAAATAACTCGCCATCTCGGTTGCTATTCCCGCTAATTCAAGGCGATCTAGTAGCGCATCTGATTCATTAGTGAGCTCTTCAGAATTCGATTTCTGGTCTATACGGTCTCGTTCTTGAATCGCAATTTCACTGACGCCTTCCAAATTGTCACTATTGAATTTTTGCGTAAATTCCTGTGAATAGAGATCAGAATAGCGATCTACGAACGTTTTCGCATTCGAGTAAAGAAACGTTCGGACATCAGTTTGTGTGCAAGTTTGAAGAATTTTTTCAATTAGGTGATCAAACTTGTGGTGTAGGTTATTGAATGTCATTTTTCTACTTCTCTATTTGAACGGGGTCGGCGAAGAAACAATCCTATCGACAGCATTCTCAGTGAAGACAGTCTCTTGGCAAGATTGACAAACAGGTCTCGAGGCAGCGATGCGTTGATTCTTTGAAGCTCCAATTCTATCTAGAGCCTGTTGCGCGTTTACCTCGGCATGCTGACGGACAGAACCTTCCACCGTAGCTGGAGTGAGATTTGCAAATTCTTGATTTTCTAATGCTTGCCGAACCTCAGGTCTGAAATATGGAGTGCCGTCAGCTCCAGTACGTTCGCTTGAAGCTACTACACTGTGCACTCGACCTGCACTGTCTTCGCCTTGTCCGATCGCGAGTGTGACTCCTCCCTGAGCGTTTTGAAGACATCGTCTCGTGAAGTTGATTGACTTGATGTTGTAGCGGGTCATCTGAATTCTTGAGACCATGCGCCATTAACCCGAGGACGTCTACCCAGAATGCTGCGTGGTCTACGTAGCCTTGTGCTGAGGCTAGTCGTGGGGCGAGTCCGAGTGGGTCTTGGGCGTTGTAGGCGCCAAGGGTGGGGTTGTAGTAGCGGAAGCGGTTGTACGCCCACCCTGATTCGGCATCTTTGTATTGTCCTGCGAATAGTAGTGGGCTGGTGTGTGTTCCGGCCCAGGTGCGTGTGCCGTAGAGGGTTTGTGTGGCTCGTCCGTCGATGGCACCAGTAGTGGTGTTGATGGTTTCTTTGGCGACACGCCTGAAGTGTCCCAGGTTTTGTTCCGTTTGAGTAGATGGGAAAATCTGGAACATGCCAAGAAAATTTGACCAGGATGCCAAGGACCGTGTGGTCCGTCTCGTGGAAGACCGCATCTTGGCGGAAAATATGTCGATGCAAGCCGCGTGCCAGGCAGTAGCCCCAAAGCTGGGCGTCTCGTGGCACACGGCGAGGCAATGGACGCAGGCCGCTCGTCGCGAAGGACGTGTTGTGGAATCAATGCCCGAGGACCTTGCTGCAGAAAACGCACGGTTGCGTCGAGAGAATCAAGAGCTGCGGGACACCAATGAGTTGTTGAAAGCCGCCTCAGCTTTTTTCGCATCCGAACTCGACCCAAAACGTCGGAAATGATCCGATTCATCGATGAGCATCGGAATCGTTTCTCAGTCGAGTTCATCTGCCAGACGTTAAACACGCATCGCGAAGGCGGTTTTCTTAGCTCGCGTGGATACCGCCAATCCAAGGCCCGGGGCTTAAGCTCCCGCGCTTTTCGCGACGCTGCTCTAGTAGAGCGCATTACCGAAGTTCATAAACAAAACTACGGTGTCTACGGGATTCGCAAAATGTGGCGCGTGCTGCGCCGCCAGGGCATTGACATTGGACGCGAGCAAACAGCCCGGCTGATGCGCAGTGCTGGACTGTCCGGCAAGGGCAAAGGTGGGGCTCCAATCACAACGCGCAAACCCAAGGGTCCGGATCATCGCCCTGACTTGGTAAAACGTGAGTTTAAGGCCCCTGGCCCTAATCGGCTGTGGGTGGCGGACATTACCTACGTGCGCACCCGAAAAGGCTTTGTGTACACCGCGTTCGTGACCGATGTATTCTCCCGGAGGATCGTCGGATGGGCGCTGTCCGATTCGATGCGCACCGCAGCCTTGCCGCTGCAGGCGTTGAACCAGGCAATCGTGTGCGCTAAGGAAACAACGGGCTTGATTCACCATTCAGACCACGGCTCACAATATGTGAGCATCGTCTACAACGAGCGCTTGGCTGAGCACGGTATCGCAGCGTCCACTGGGACGGTGGGCGACTCCTATGACAATGCTTTGGCTGAGAACGTCAACGGCTCCTACAAGAATGAGCTGATTCATAGGCGAACGTGGGTCGATGTCGTCGACGTGGAAATCGCGACGTTTGAGTGGGTGAATTGGTGGAACGAGTCAAGGCTCCACCAGAGCCTGGGCTACCGCACGCCGGCTGAAGTCGAAACCGAATTTTGGGAACACCACCCCAGTCGAGAAATAATGGAAATCAAGGCACAAGCCTAGGAACAAAACCCGGGACACTTCACGCCTGCCGAGACCGTCGTAGGTGTAGCGGTAGCCAACACCGGGAGCATCACTTGAGGTAAAGCCGATGGGTTGTTCACCGGTGGCGTAGTAGAAGTGGGCGTGGGGTGTTAACTATTTTTGTGTTCGACGCCTAGCGCATCCTTCATGAGGAGCATCTTCACACTTGAGGCTACCTCATTGAAGTGGGCTTGCTTTCAGGGTTTTTGGGGTGTCTGCGGGAATGCCCGAGTGACGTGTTTTGTCCTCGGGCTTTGATGTAGGAGATTGTTGTGGCCGGCAGTTGGTTAGTGGGTGAGTGTGCTGCCGTCGGGGAAGTGGATGGTGGTGGTGTCACTGACATCAACAAAGGCTAGGCCTAGTTGGGTGGCGATGGTGTGTGCTGTGTTGTGGCCTTCTTCGGCATCGTCCCAGTCGAAGGCGGTGTAGAGGAAGTCGTCGCCGATGGTGTATTCGGTGGTGGGTTCTTCTGCTTCGTCGTCTTCGAAGTCAATGTCGCTGTTGATGTCGGGGAAGTGTGCTGCTAGTTGGGTGTAGCAGTTGGTGATGGCTGGGGTGGAGCCGGTGGTGGTGGAGTAGTTGCGTGGTTGGTCCCATTGGGTGGCTTTGTTGTACCAGTCCATGAATTCTTGATGGGTGGTGGTTGGGACGGTGGTGGGATCGATGATGAGGATGTCGTAGCTCATGGGTTAGGAGTTGTTTCTGTGGGTGTTGATGTAGTTGGCTAGTTGTTCGGTGACGTTGCGGACGTCTTCGTCTGTGGTGGGTTTGTTGGGCATGTCGGCAATGTTTTGGGGGTTGATGACTTTTCGCCAGTCGGTGGTGTCCAGCATGTGTTGTGCTTTGTCCCATTCCTTGAAGTACAGGAGGATAAGCATCTCTGAGAAGCGGAAATTACTTACTTGCCAGTACTGTCCTGTTTCTATGTTGTGGCGGAAGTCAGGCTCGTCAGTGAGTTCAGCTTCAATTTTGGGCAGGGCTGCGCCGAATTGCTTAAAGAATGCCTCCCAATTGGGGCCGGATCCGGATGGTTCGAAAGGCTCATAACCATGGCTATACGCGTCAGTGAATCGTGAAGGTTTTAGTGCGCTTCCCTTCCTCTTTCCAACGGGTTTGCCCATTTTTGAGTTGGGTAGATGAAGGGATGAATGTAGCTTTGCGAGTTGGGGAAAGCGTGCTGTGTAGATGAACCCGGTGTTGTAGAGGCCTGAGGATAGTTTTATGGGGTCGCCGCTAATATTGATTTCCAAGTGGGGTTTGAGTCGTTTGCTCCATGTTGGTTCCTTGGATTTTTCCCTGGTGTAGCCTCTGTCGGCGAACCATGCGTCGGCGTCAGTAAAGAGTTTCGGTGCTGCCATATTTAGTGTTCCTTTTCTATGCGATCCTGTCGAGAAGATTACCCAGCTTAGCCACATCGCTAGGGTTGTCCATATAGAAGGTATGGAATTGGCCCTGCAACAAGTTTCCAGGGTCTTCTCCGAGACCGTCTACCTTTCGTTGAGCTGCTGAGCGCATTTCGACGGCTCCTCCGTCCTTGGCTAGTTCGTTTTGGACAAGCTGTTGACCCTCTGTGAGCTTAGCATTGCCACTCTTGATTTCAACGAAGTGGAATTGCTCTTTGTTGCCCCTGATAATGAAGTCAGCGCGGCTATTCTTCCACTCTCCTTCTCCAAGATTTACGCGGGTGGTGACCTGCTTCGCCCAGTTTTCTTCACCCATTTTTTCACGGATGATTGATTCCGCGTTTGCCTCGAATTTTTCTCCGGCGGCCTTGTTCGCGGAAATATGCGACATTAAGCCGAAGATGTCGACCCAGAATGCTGCGTGGTCGACGTAGCCTTGTGCTGAGGCTAGTCGTGGTGCGAGTCCGAGTGGGTCTTGGGCGTTGTAGGCACCCAGGGTGGGGTTGTAGTAGCGGAACCGGTTGTACGCCCACCCGGATTCCGCATCCTCGTACTGGCCCGCAAACAACAATGGGCTGGTACACCGACCCGCCCACGTACGCTTGCCATACAACGTCTGGGTGGTGTGTCCCTCGACAACACCGGTGGTGGTGTTGATCAGTTCCTGAGGTGCACCGGCTAGGTCGCACACCAGGGCGTAGAACGTCGCATCAACCCGGGCCTGCGACCAACCAGCCGCAGGGTTCACCGGAGTGCCGTTGGTGCCACCGGTGCCACTGGTGCCATTGGTTAGTGCGATCTGGCCGTGTGTCTCACCAGTAGCAGGATCAGTAGTCCACACAAAGCCTTCACCCACACCTGCCGGATCGGTGGCATCGACGGTGGTGGTGACGGCTGCCAGCTGGTTACCGGTGTGGGTGAACACGTCACGGTGGACAACTTCTCCGGTGGTGGTGTTGATCGTGTCTTTGGCGACACGTCGGCCGAGACCATCGTAGACGTAGCGATAGCCAACACCTGGAGCATCACTTGAGCTAAAGCCGATGGGTTGTTCACCGGTGGCGTAGAAGAAGTGATGCACCAACGGTTTCTTACCCAGGCGTTTGGTTGATGTGCGGGTGATACGGCCTGCATTATCGTAGGTGTAGGTAGTCCGGCCGACTTTGACCGGCAGGGTGTTGTGGTAGTCGATGCCCCCTTCAGCAGTAGAGGCCAGCACACCTGCCGGGGTGAAGGAGTAGTTTTCCTGGGCGGAAACCCCAGTGGTAGCAGCACTGCCTGCTCGTGCAGGAGTGTGTGTCGTGGTGTGCGGTGGGGTGGCGCCCTGGTCACTGGGGTTGCTGGGGTTGCTGTTGGTTGGTTGGGGTGTGCGGGTCGCACTGGTAGCACGGCCAATAGCGTCGACAGTGAAGCTGGTGGTACCACGCAGTTGGTCGGTGATGGCAGTGAGGGTGGAGTCTGCTTGCCAGGTGAAGTCACGACCAGCAACAGGGGCTAGCCCGCCAGGTGTTGCCGAATCCAACAGGCTGGTGTGGTCACCGGTGATGCGCCCACGGGCGTCGATGTTGATGGTGCGTACCAGGTTGTTGATGGCGGTGGTGGCGCGGTGGCCGCGGGTGTTGGTGGTGTAGGTCAGCTCGGCAAGCAGGCGGCCTGTGTCGGCGTCATCGGTAGGCAAGCGCAGGGCTGAACCGTCGGTGGTTGCGGTGGTGTGTTGGGTGATGGTGCTGCTGGTGATCTCACCAGCGGCATTGCGTCCATAGCCGGTGGTGATGGTGCCGGCGGTGGGTAGGGTGAGGTGTTCGCCGGTGACCATGCCCGTGGCGGAGAGCTCAATAGTGTGGCGGGTTTCTTCGCCACTGGCCAGGCGTGTGGTTTCGGCGGTGGCTCGGCCGTAGGTATCGCGGGTGTAGGTGATGGTGGCAGCCGGGTTGGTGATGCTGGTCAGGCGGCCGAAGGGATCGTAGTCAAACAGTGTGGTGCCGGAGGCATCCTCAACGCTGGTGGTCAGTCCCAACTGGTTGCGGGTGGTGGTTGTTGTTCCCGCTGGGGTGGTCACATTGGTGGTGAGTCCGTCGGGGCTGGTGGTGTTGGTGGTGACAATACCGTTGTAGTCGGTTTGTTGGGTGATGTCCCCGTCGAGGTCGTAGGTGTAGGTCCAGGTGTGGCCGTCGGCGTTGGTGATGGCCACGGGTTGCATTTGGGTGTTGTAGGTGATGTGGGTGGTCGCACCGGTGGCGTCGGTGGTGGTGGCTGGTTTGTCGAAAACGGTGTAGGTGGTTGTGGTCGTCGCACCCACTTCATTCGTTGACGATAGTTGGTTGCCTTCGCCGTCGTAGGTGGCGGTGAGGGTGGTGCCATCGGGGTGGGTGAGTGTGGTGGGCCAGCCTTCGGGGGTGTAGTCGATACGGGTGGTGTTGCCGTCTGGGTCGAGGGTGTCGGTGATAAGTCCTTGGATGTTGAGGGTGTGGCTGGTGCGGCGGCCGGCGGGGTCGGTGATGGCGATGGTGCGGCCGGCGTTATCACAGTCGATGTGGGTGGTCGCCCCATCGGGGGTGGTGATGCTGGCAGGGGTGATGCCGGAGACGCGGTAGTCGTAGGTGTAGCAGGTGGTGGCTCCGTCGGCGGTGGTGACCGCGGTGGTCATGCCGAAGGCGTCGACTTGGTAGTCGGTGGTGTGTCCGTCGCGGCCGGTGATGCGTACGGGCATGCCCCAGGTGCCGGGTTCGATGGTTGTGGTGGTCCCGTCGGGGTAGGTGGTGTTGACGATGAGGTCGTTGTCGTCGTAGGTGTAGCTGGTGGTGGCACCGGTTGTGTTGGTGATGGTGGCTGGGAGGTGGTGGTTGGTGTAGGTGGTGTCTTGGATTGCGCCTTCGGGGGTGATGATGCGCCAGACGTCGCCGGAGGCGGTGGCGCGGTAGACGGTGGGGCGGATGTCGCCGAGGAGGTCGTCGGTCAGCCAGTCGGTGGGGATGGTCCAGTTGGTGGTGTTGCGGTTGGTGGTGCGGCCGCGGCCGGTGAGTCCTGCTTCGTGGAGTCCGCCGTTGAGGAGGGCTTGGTAGAGGGGGAGGTGGTGGAGGCGGTCGAGGTAGGTGTCAACGACGCTGTCGCCGGTGTCTAGGGGGTTTCCGGTGAAGTCGCCGGCGGTTTCGATGAGTACGCAGACGGTGCCGCCGGTGGGTGCGTCGTCGCCGGTGTCGTCGCCCCAGTAGAGGATGTTGGGGAACATGCCACCGGTGCCGACTTGGGCGGTGACACGGCCGTGGTCATCGTAGCGGTAGTGGTACGCAGCGCCGTTCCGGCCGGTTGATTGGTTTCCAGGTTGTCGAGGAAGTAGCCGTTGGGTGTGTGCCCTGCTTGTTTTATGACGCCGACTGCTTCCTTGGGCATGGTGTCCACGGCGGCGAACAGGGTGGTCTTACCATCGAGTTCTGCGAGGTGGAATACACCAGTTCTAGGTACGAAGGGTACTCTGACAAGCCTAGTCGAATAAATGGACGGAATGTATCCGGAAAAATCCTCGACTTTGGGAACTCAAAGTGGTAAGGACACTTGCATCAAAGCGAGCTTGGTCGTAGTTCAATTTGATGAGGTGCTGGATTTCCATCTGCATCATTCACCCAGTCCAATACATAAATTTGGACGTCTGTGTCTCCTGTCCATGGTATCGGAAGATAATGTCCTACGTTTGCTCTTTTCAATTCGATTTGATTATTCCCATCGAGCTCTACGATGTCTGAAATCAAGAGTCCTCGTTCGTCAACGTCAAGCTGTTTGTGGAAATCGGGGTGTTCTATACACCGAGGTTCGTCAATAAGAATTGTAGTCTTGAAGGTTGATGAAGAGTCGGGCGACCCGATTAAGAATGCATTGGTTGCGTTCGCAAAGGTGAATGATTTGTTCCAAGTTGGTTCGCCCATATTCTCTGGGTTAGATCCCCAAAATCCTAGTACAAAATCGCTGGCTTGTAACATAGCGTGATAGATCATTTATTTAGCACTTCTAGTCCAAGATAGGATTGATTTGAATCCAATTTCCACGTTTAACGTTATTTGTTGTGAGAAATGACTTGAATTGGCTTCCCTGAGAGCGTTGAGCGGCAATCGAAAAGCCGTTGGGGTGGGAACCTGTGCCGCCTTGGGCGGTGGCAGCAAACGGATATTCGTCCGGGGCTTCCGCGAGACCTTTCCCAGCCCTTCATTGCATCATATCGATTGGCTGCGGCTGCCTCGTTGAATCCATATATTGGTTTGTGTCAGGATGGCCTTTTCTTAACTGGCTGGGGTCCATAACGCCGTTTTCACAGCGGAGCTTGCTGCGGAGCCGGCCTTGTTGATTTCAGCGATTTCTGAAAGTACTTGACTTCGGACATCTCTCCTTTTGCTGTGTGCCATCAACCCAAGCACATCGACCCAGAATGCTGCGTGGTCGACATACCCTTGTGCGGAGGCCAACCTGGGGGCGAGTCCGAGTGGGGCTTGGGCGTTGTAGGCGCCAAGAGTGGGGTTGTAGTAGCGGAAGCGATTGTACGCCCACCCGGATTCGGCATCCGCGTAATGACCTGCGAACCGCAGTGGTGTTACTGATGGTGCATTTTGGTCATGGAATGGTCAATGCATTGCAAGACGTCAGGGAATGTTGGACGTCACTACGAGTATCAGCCAATGGGCTACAAGGTTTGAATCCGGTTAGCTTGCTGGTGGAGTGATCGGACGCCATGCTCGATCGTGAAGCGCGGATGGGCTTGAAAGCCTCAGTCGGTTCGTTGAAATTTGGCAAGAAGTCGTTCGCTAGCGAAATCCGAAGCTAGATGTGAGCTACTTTTGGCGCCAACGTCAACACTCATGGTCCGGAAATATTGAATTCTAAGAATGACGGGACAAAGAATCCGTTATCATCCTCAAGAAAACTAGGGATTTGGACTACTGATACCAGGGCATTGCCTGACCAAGGGGACAATGTGTCGATGCTGGCACGATCGGTGGACGTTCCAAATGATCACAAGAGTCCTTGAGCCCAAACGATTCGTCGCGTGCCTCAACTCCATGAGAGCAGAATGTCTATGGGGAAATTGGGGTAGGTTTTGCGACATGAAAACTAGCGAAAAATACTCCCGCAGAAAATAAAAATTCCTTTAGTGTTGATCATCACATGTTGACTTTCGATGAAGGGCTTTGCATTGGGCTGCCAAAGTATCTGATAATTGTGATTTGTTTAATTCTAGGATGGAAACCTACCTCCTCGCTTGGTGTTACGGCTCCTAAGTGGAAGGCTAAAGGTTAGCGAAGGTTCCGAAATTTTCATACCCGGATTTGAGCTGACTACCTCGATACTTATATGGCATAATCAAACCGCCATATTGGTAGAATAGGTTTTGGAACTAACCTAAGTTTCAGTCATTTCGTAAGGGCTTGGGTTGAGTCAGTTTGTTGAAGCCCGGACCCAGTCCAAGAACTATTGAATATAGAGTATGGCTCTCAGAAGGAATGCTCAGAACGCCAGGGTAGGGTAATAAGAAAGGCTAAGTATCAAGACTATGCATTTTTAATTCGCGAAGGTCTCTATTGGGGCAATGATTAAAATTCCGGTTCAAACCCTACGGATTTAGCGTATTTCATGATAGATGCCAACTCGTTCAAATTGCAAAGCTTTACGATTGCGAGCCGTAGTAAGCTGCTGATAGTCTTCTGATCACTGATGAATGAGGCCCCTTGTCCATCTGGGGAGCTTTTCCATGCAAGAGGATCGGATTCATCTTGCGAAATAAGCTTGAGAATTCCGTCAAGGAAGAACCCATTCGCGGTGAAGCCATGCTTCGCGATGATTCTGTCTATTTCCGATCCTTCGACTATTTCAAGACGAAGTTCATGTTCTCCATCCAAAGCTCCATGAGATTCGTCGAAGGCTTGATGTTGAATAGTGAGCCCCTGAGGAGTTTGATTTGGGCTTGCTGAGGCTATCTTCAAATTCTTTATTGGGCGGGGGATTTTGGGAACGGGAAGGTTGAGCTCCCAGCATCTATATTGCTCAAGCCAGAGGTCAAGCTGGCTTAGGCCGACGATGTCCCACGGTACGGCAATTAAGTTTCTCTCGTTAGATCTTGCCTGTTCATAGGATTGACCGTCAATCCATTTTTTTAGGTTCCAATCAGTTCTATCGATTTCCCTGGGCGGGCAGTTTTCGGGAATATTTGAATGAAGAATTGTCGGAATGAAAAGTCCGAGGTCAGGTCGAAATTGCTCATCCTCAGCCAGCTCCACTGTTGCGTTTGAAAGGTCATCGATCTTGTCTGTTGATTCGTTTGGGAAGTAGGTAAATGCTGACCCTTTGGAAAACACAGTGTTGTTTATCTTGAATGGAGGGACAATCCAATCTTGCGCTTGGTCAGTTTCATGCTTGGCGCCCTGTATACCCAAAGCTTTTAGATTTTGTTTTGTCTTAGGGATAGAAATTAGGGAGCAGGGTTGTTTTAGATACCCATGCTGATGTCGCAAAACAGAAAGTCTCCCCCGTTCTAGGTGTAGGTAGAGCGTTATGGGAGCTTTAACAGGGATTGCTTTGTTCTGAGGATCAGATTCTAAGAGGTATGACATAGCTTGCGTCCTAAAGCGCATCAGAGATTATGGCACCGTTGTCTACCATATGCTGAGCCCAAGTCAGGGCTCCATTTTTAATCCGTTGACGGTTCGTAGTTGAGGTACCGATTTCATTTCTAGCATTAGAAAGATTGTGAAGCCCATTGTGCTCAATGCTGAGCTGTTCAAAGGCACGGCACTGGCGTCTGTTAAAGGAATCTGCGCCATTGCTTAGCTTCGAGGCATCTACTGATGCAGGTTGCATTCTTGATTCAACGCCTAGTGCATTGAATCGATCTGCATGGTTGTTTGCTCGAGATGCAAGATCATTTGTCATGCCAGAGTAGGCAGTCGGTCCAGTAATCGGATTTTCATACGTGTAAAAGGCAGCGTCTGAGCTGTTCCAGAGCGACGGTTTAGCTCCGGCTTTCCCAGCATCGCGAGTAGGTACGCCATTGAGCCAGTCACGTACGAGTGGAATGTCTGTTTCGGGAACCCCAGCGATACGTAGTTCATTTGTAGAGACTACGTGGCTTGCCAACCCGAGAACATCAACCCAGAATGCTGCGTGGTCAACATACCCCTGGGCTGATGCGAGTCGTGGGGCAAGCCCGAGTGGGTCTTGAGCGTTGTAGGCACCCAGGGTGGGGTTGTAGTAGCGGAAGCGGTTGTACGACCACCCGGATTCAACATCCTCATACTGACCGGCAAACAACAATGGGCTGGTACACCGACCCGCCCACGTACGCTTGCCATACAACGTCTGGGTGGTGTGTCCCTCGACAACACCGGTGGTGGTGTTGATCAGTTCCTGTGGTGAACCGGCTAGGTCGCACACTAGGGCGTAGAACGTCGCATCAACCCGGGCCTGGGACCAACCAGCGGCAGGATTAGCCGGAGTGTCGTTGGTGTCACTAGTGCCACCGGTGCCATTGGTGCTACTGGTTAGTGCGATCTGGCCGTGTGTCTCACCAGTAGCAGGATCAGTAGTCCACACAAAGCCTTCACCCACACCTGCCGGATCGGTGGCATCGACGGTGGTGGTGACGGCTGCCAGCTGGTTACCGGTGTGGGTGAACACGTCACGGTGGACAACTTCTCCGGTGGTGGTGTTGATCGTGTCTTTGGCGACACGTCGGCCGAGACCATCGTAGACGTAGCGATAGCCAACACCTGGAGCATCACTTGAGCTAAAGCCGATGGGTTGTTCACCGGTGGCGTAGAAGAAGTGATGCACCAACGGTTTCTTACCCAGGCGTTTGGTTGATGTGCGGGTGATACGGCCTGCATTATCGTAGGTGTAGGTAGTCCGGCCGACTTTGACCGGCAGGGTGTTGTGGTAGTCGATGCCCCCTTCAGCAGTAGAGGCCAGCACACCTGCCGGGGTGAAGGAGTAGTTTTCCTGGGCGGAAACCCCAGTGGTAGCAGCACTGCCTGCTCGTGCAGGAGTGTGTGTCGTGGTGTGCGGTGGGGTGGCGCCCTGGTCACTGGGGTTGCTGGGGTTGCTGTTGGTTGGTTGGGGTGTGCGGGTCGCACTGGTAGCACGGCCAATAGCGTCGACAGTGAAGCTGGTGGTACCACGCAGTTGGTCGGTGATGGCAGTGAGGGTGGAGTCTGCTTGCCAGGTGAAGTCACGACCAGCAACAGGGGCTAGCCCGCCAGGTGTTGCCGAATCCAACAGGCTGGTGTGGTCACTGGTGATGCGCCCACGCGTGTCGATGTTGATGGTGCGTACCAGGTTGTTGATGGCGGTGGTGGCGCGGTGGCCGCGGGTGTTGGTGGTGTAGGTCAGCTCGGCAAGCAGGCGGCCTGTGTCGGCGTCATCGGTAGGCAAGCGCAGGGCTGAACCGTCGGTGGTTGCGGTGGTGTGTTGGGTGATGGTGCTGCTGGTGATCTCACCAGCGGCATTGCGTCCATAGCCGGTGGTGATGGTGTGGTCGGTGGGTAGGGTGAGGTGTTCGCCGGTGACCATGCCCGTGGCGGAGAGCTCAATAGTGTGGCGGGTTTCTTCGCCACTGGCCAGGCGTGTGGTTTCGGCGGTGGCTCGGCCGTAGGTATCGCGGGTGTAGGTGATGGTGGCGGCCGGGTTGGTGATGCTGGTCAGGCGGCCGAAGGGATCGTAGTCAAACAGTGTGGTGCCGGAGGCATCCTCAATGCTGGTGGCAAGGCCTAGTTGGTTGTAGGTGGTGGTTGTTGTTCCCGCTGGGGTGGTCACATTGGTGGTGAGTCCGTCGGGGCTGGTGGTGTTGGTGGTGACGATGCCGTTGTAGTCGGTTTGTTGGGTGATGTTCCCGTCGAGGTTGTAGGTGTAGGTCCAGGTGTGGCCGTCGGCGTTGGTGATGGCCACGGGTTGCATTTGGGTGTTGTAGGTGATGTGGGTGGTCGCGCCGGTGGCGTCGGTGGTGGTGGCTGGTTTGTCGAAGACGGTGTAGGTGGTTGTGGTGGTGGCTCCGGTTTCGTTGGTGGTGGTCAGTTGGTTGCCTTCGCCGTCGTAGGTGGCGGTGAGGCTGGTGCCATCAGGGTGGGTGAGTGTGGTGGGCCAGCCCTTGAAGCGTCCTGGTTTTCGTTCCGCTTATTTAACGCCCAACGTTTGAGCGCCTGATCGTTGATAGTAGGCGTCCTCCATCTCCTGTGGAGTGATATATCCCAGGGATTGATGAAGTCGCTGGTTGTTCCACCAGTGCACCCAGCGAAGGGTAGCGATCTCGACTTCACCGACCGATGTCCACGGCCGGTGGGGATAAATCAGCTCTGTTTTGTAGAGCCCGTTGACCGTTTCAGCCAACGCGTTGTCATAGGAGTCGCCAACGGTGCCGACAGATGGATCGACACCCGCCAAGGCGAGCGCTTCACCGTAAAAGGATCGACACATATTGCGAGCCGCGGTCACTGTGGTGGACAAGCCCTTCTGAGCGAAGATCACCAGCGTGATACAGGGCGTGCTCAAAGGCCTCCAGCGGAAGTTCATCGGTACGCATGCTCGCCCGAGTCGCCACACCGACGATCTTCCTGGAGTACACATCGGTGATAAACGCGGTGTAGGCAAAACCAGACAAGGTGCGCACATAGGTGATGTCAGCAACCCACAACCGGTGCGGTGCGGAGGCAGTGAAGTCACGGTTGACCAGGTCAGGGCGGCCATCCGGCACGTTGGCCCGAAGCGTTGTCATCGGTGTGCGGCCACGCCTGCGGCCTTGAATGCCAGCTTGCTTCATCAAACGCGCAGTCTGATCACGACCGATGTTCCAGCCGGCGCGCTGCATAGCCTTCCACATCTTGCGGACCCCGTAAACGCTGAAGTTGTCCTCGTAGACCCTCCCAATTCAGGAATGAGCAGCGCATCCGACAAACTCCTCGCCGACGGCGCTCGTGTTTTCGCTGCTCGGTAGCCACGAGAGGTGATGATCCCACATTCTGTGTCTTACAGATGAACTCGACTGAGAAACGATTCCGGTATTCATCGATGAACCGGATCATTTCCGATGTTTTGGGTCGATTTCCGACGCGAAAAAAGCTGAGGCAGCCTTTAGCAGCTCATTAGTGTCACGGAGCTCTTGATCTTCACGGCGTAGCCTCGCGTTTTCCGCGACCAAGTCTTCAGACACAGGTTCTGGGATGTTTCCCGCACGACGGGCCTGCTGGGGGGTCTATTGACGAGCCGTGTGCCATGAACCCCCCCTACCTTTGGAGCAACTGCCTGGCACGCGGCTTGCATCGACATATTTTCCGCCAAGATGCGGTCCTCGACAAGACGGACCATACGGTCTTTCGCATCCTGGTCAAATTTTCTTGGTATATTCCAGATTTTCTCACCTACTCAAACGGAACAAAATCTGAAACACTTCACTGAGCTAGTTGGCTTAACTCTTTTGTGCGTACATCCAGTCGGTGAAGCTTTGAAATGGGGCACCGTCGTACCACTCGTGTTCCCCAAAATCGTATTTACCGCATCGAAATTTAGTTTCTGATTCTCTTTGAATAACGATGTAGCTATCTTCGTTTAAGTACGCAATAGCGAAAAAGGATTCTGTATCGCTACAAGAATCCACCATCTGTTCATTCAGCTCTTTGAGTGCATTCGATGAATCAAATAGCGGGCCTGGGGGCATGACTTCGATCGTTCCAACTTCTGCACCACTGAACCTTGAATAGAAGTCAATGAGATCGCTAGGTAACCAAGCGGGAGCGAAATCAAGAGCTTCTTCCAACTCTGTTCTAGCTAAACCGCCTTCGTATAGCTGAATTTTGTCGTCATCTGAGAAATCATTTGCGTTTATCACTGAAAGTCCTTTGCTCGTTCTATCCAGTATTGTTCGCGCCATGCATCAAATGCGCTGCGATCAACGGGAACTACGTCCTTTGGAAAATCATTTCGACTTAATCCATGGAAAATATGAAGTTGAGCCCTATTCTGTGAGTGCCTCGTCGCGGTAAGCTCAACCAAGGTAGAAGAATCTGATTGGCCGATGTGATGAAGATTAACAAATTTTCCATCGTGGCCAATCGGTGCTTTTCCTCGAGCCATTCTATCAAGGTTTGTTTCTGTTCCGCCACCCATAGTTCTTAACTGCTTGTGCGGGTCGAATACATGGCCGGGGGCACTTTTGTAAACTTCCTTACCAGCTACGGTTTCTTTGTACCAATTGCTGAATCGAGTGTGAGCTTCCTTTCCTACGAGTCCGAGCATGTCGACCCAGTATGCTGCGTGGTCGACATACCCTTGTGCTGAGGCGAGTCGTGGAGCAAGCCCGAGTGGGTCTTGGGCGTTGTAGGCGCCCAGGGTGGGGTTGTAGTAGCGGAACCGGTTGTACGCCCACCCGGATTCCGCATCCTCGTACTGGCCGGCAAACAACAACGGGCTGGTGCACCGACCTGACCAGGTGCGTTTGCCGTACAAGGTTTGGGTGGTGTGTCCCTCGACGATACCGGTGGTGGTGTTGATCAGTTCCTGTGGTGCACCGGCCAGGTCGCACACTAGGGCGTAGAACGTCGCATCAACCCGGGCCTGGGACCACGTGGCGGCAGAGTTAGCCGGAGTATCGTTGGTGCTACTGGTGGTTAGTTCGATCTGGCCATGTGTCTCACCAGTGGCCGGATCAGTAGTCCACACATGGCCTTCGCCTACCTGTGCAGGGTTGTCTGCAGCCACGGTGGTGGTGACGGCTGCTAGTTGGTTACCAGTGTGGGTGAACACGTCACGGTGGGTAACTTCTCCGGTGGTGGTGTTGATGGTGTCTTTGGCAACACGTCGGTCGAGACCATCGTAGGAGTAGCGATAGCCAACACCTGGAGCATCACTTGAGGTAAAGCCGATGGGTTGTTCACCGGTGGCGTAGAAGAAGTGATGCACCAACGGTTTCTTACCCAGGCGTTTGGTCACCGTGCGGGTGATACGGCCTGCATTATCGTAGGTGTAGGTAGTCCGGCCGACTTTGACCGGCAGGGTGTTGTGGTAGTCGATGCCCCCTTCAGCAGTAGAGGCCAGCACACCTGCTGGGGTGAACGAGTAGTTCTCCTGTGTTGGAGTTCCGGTGGTGGCACTGCCAGATTGCGCAGGAGTGCCTGCTCGTGCAGGAGTGTGTGGTGGGATGGTGCCCTGGTCACTGGGGTTGCTGGGGTTGCTGTTGGTTGGTTGGGGTGTGCGGGTCGCACTGGTAGCACGGCCAATAGCGTCGACAGTGAAGCTGGTGGTACCACGCAGTTGGTCGGCGATGGCAGTGAGGGTGGAGTCTGCTCGCCAGGTGAAGTCACGACCAGCAACAGGGGCTAGCCCGCCAGGTGTTGCCGAATCCAACAGGCTGGTGTGATCACCGGTGATACGCCCACGCGTGTCGATGTCAATGGTGCGTACCAGGTTGTCGATAGCGGTGGTGGCGCGGTGGCCGCGGGTGTTGGTGGTGTAGGTCAGCTCGGCAAGCACGCGACCAGTGTCGGCGTCACCGGTAGGTAGGCGTAGGGCTGAACCGTCGGTGGTGGCGGTGGTGTGTTGGGTGATGGTGCTGCTGGTGATCTCACCAGCGGCATTGCGTCCATAGCCGGTGGTGATGGTGCCGGCGGTGGGTAGGGTGAGGTGTTCGCCGGTGACCATGCCCGTGGCGGAGAGCTCAATAGTGTGGCGGGTTTCTTCGCCACTGGCCAGGCGTGTGGTTTCGGCGGTGGCTCGGCCGTAGGTATCGCGGGTGTAGGTGATGGTGGCAGCCGGGTTGGTGATGCTGGTCAGGCGGCCGAAGGGATCGTAGTCAAACAGTGTGGTGCCGGAGGCATCCTCAATGCTGGTGGCAAGGCCTAGCTGGTTGTAGGTGGTGGTTGTTGTTCCCGCTGGGGTGGTCACATTGGTGATGAGTCCGTCGGGGCTGGTGGTGTTGGTGGTGACGATACCGTTGTAGTCGGTTTGTTGGGTGATGTTCCCGTCGAGGTTGTAGGTGTAGGTCCAGGTGTGGCCGTCGGCGTTGGTGATGGCCACGGGTTGCATTTGGGTGTTGTAGGTGATGGTGGTGGTCGCCCCGGTGGCGTCGGTGGTGGTGATGGGTTTGTCGAAGACGGTGTAGGTGGTTGTGGTGGTGGCTCCGGTTTCGTTGGTGGTGGTCAGTTGGTTGCCTTCGCCGTCGTAGGTGGCGGTGAGGGTGGTGCCATCGGGGCGGGTGAGTGTGGTGGGCCAGCCTTCGGGGGTGTAGTCGATACAGGTGGTGTTGCCGGCGGGGTCGAGGGTGTCGGTGACCAGGCCTCGTACGTTGAGGGTGTGGCTGGTGCGGCAGCCGGCGGGGTCGGTGATGGCGATGGTGCGGCCGGCGTTATCGCAGTCGATGTGGGTGGTGGCCCCATCGGGGTTGGTGATGCTGGCAGGGGTGATGCCGGTGACGCGGTAGTCGTAGGTGTAGGTGGTGGTGGCTCCATCGGCGGTGGTGATGGCGGTGGTCATGCCGAAGGTGTCGACTTGGTAGTCGGTGGTGTGTCCGTCGCGGCCGGTGATGCGTACGGGCATGCCCCAGGTGCCGGGTTCGATGGTTGTGGTGGTCCCGTCGGGGTAGGTGGTGTTGACGATGAGGTCGTTGTCGTCGTAGGTGTAGCTGGTGGTGGCACCGGTTGTGTTGGTGATGGTGGCTGGGAGGTGGTGGTTGGTGTAGGTGGTGTCTTGGATTGCGCCTTCGGGGGTGATGATGCGCCAGACGTCGCCGGAGGCGGTGGCGCGGTAGACGGTGGGGCGGATGTCGCCGAGGAGGTCGTCGGTCAGCCAGTCGGTGGGGATGGTCCAGTTGGTGGTGTTGCGGTTGGTGGTGCGGCCGCGGCCGGTGAGTCCTGCTTCGTGGAGTCCGCCGTTGAGGAGGGCTTGGTAGAGGGGGAGGTGGTGGAGGCGGTCGAGGTAGGTGTCAACGACGCTGTCGCCGGTGTCTAGGGGGTTTCCGGTGAAGTCGCCGGCGGTTTCGATGAGTACGCAGACGGTGCCGCCGGTGGGTGCGTCGTCGCCGGTGTCGTCGCCCCAGTAGAGGATGTTGGGGAACATGCCACCGGTGCCGACTTGGGCGGTGACACGGCCGTGGTCATCGTAGCGGTAGTGATACGCAGCACCATTCCGGTCACGCCAACCAGCAGTACGGCCTTGCTCATCGTAGAAGTAGCTCAACACACCAGCATGGGAGTTCACCACGCGAATGAGCTGACCGGCAGCGTCGTACTCATAAGAAATCAGCCGCTGAGGCGCTTCGTCAGGGTGAGTCTGCTGGTTATCAACCCAGATAGAAGCCACACGATTCGTAGCGTGATCCCAGACCAAAGACAAGTGAGTTCCATCGCTGCGCGTGATGTCCCGCATCTGGCCAGTTGCCTGATCCCAGGAGTACGTAATGGCTGCGCCCGTGTGATGGACCAATGCCGTCACACCAACGGTGAAGCCTAGACCAAGATCGGCGGCGAAGGAACCGGTGCGCAATCCCGCGCCGGCCGAGTGTCCACCAGCTGCAGGGGAGCGGTCCTCCACACCCGATGTAGTGACGTAGCTCCCGTCACCAGAAACAGAAAATACGTAGGTGAGTCCCTCTGCGACGTTGCGCACACGGTAGGCGCCGTCAGCGAAGGAAAGTAGCCACGCGCGGCCATCCGCACGGACCTCGGATCCGTCCATTGGGGCTGGCGGGAACGTCAACAGTGCACCATCGGGGGAGACCATGAGGACTTCGTCATCCAAGATCTCAATATGCACATCCATGCGCGAGACCCACTTGGAGCCCAAAGCTCGTCCTAGCTCGTGGGCGGAATTTGCATTGCGGTCGATGATCAGCGGCAAGGTGCCAGGGATGTTGATGTCTTGAGTGAAATCGACCATGTTGCCCGTCGCCATATCGACAGGCTCAGCCGCGAAGCAAATCTGGCCGCCGCGGGTGATCTTTGAATAGGCAGTCTTGGCGAATTTTTCGCCAGCCTCGCCTGCGACACGGCTGGCTCCATTCGCCATCTTCAGTGCAGCCGAGTTGGCACCGGACTTCGCCGCCGCCTTAACGGCGGACGCTGCCTTGCCCATGCCGTGAGTTGCCTTGGCAACGGTATTGCCAAGCTTCCCGGCCTTCGCAAGTTTGGCTATACCGGCAAAAGGCAAGGAAGTCGCCACGTCGAAAAGTACCTCGCCCCACGACGCATTGCCCGTGGCAGCAAGCAAAGCCTTCAGCCCAATGCCTGCAATCAACAGGCCAGCGCCGATTGCCTGAAGACCAGGAACAAGGAGCAAAACGGAACCGACAATCTGCATGATGTCAGAAATAGCGGCGAGAACGTCAGCATGATCAGACATCCAATCCTTGGTCTTCTGCCATGCGCGCTCCAGCCAGTTCGGATTATCGTCAAAGTCTGCCCTGGCCTGCGTTGCGATAATGCTTACCGCGGAATCAACTTCTCCGCCGAGAGTGGCTTTAATGGTATCGGACGATGAAATATGACCATCCCACACAGCGCGTATGGTATCCAACTTGAGCCGTGCGGCTTCCATCGCAGTGTGAGCGGCATTTGCCTCTGTCTCAGCTGATGCCGCAGCTGCTGCTGTGGCAGCGCCAACACCAGGAATCATTGCGGTGCCTACTGCCGTAGCGGCTGCAGCAGTTGCCGTTAGGCGAGCACGCGCGGCATTGGCCTCAGCAGCATTAAACGCCACAACTGCCGTCTGGTGCTCAGCGTGAGTACCCATTGCCGTGCCAGCCAGCGTGCCCATCTCAGTTTGGGCAGTCTGCAATGCACCTTCATAAAGACCGATGGCTCGTCCAACACCAGAATGTGACTCGCCGGTGACATCCAGGTGGCTAGGGAAGTCTGCATTTAGCAGTTCCTTGAAACGGTCGCCTTCGGAGCCTTCGAACCCGCCATCATTGATCGTCCGCATGGCAGATGCGGCAAGCGACGCTTGGGAACCAAAATGGGTATACCGGCGCGCGGACTCGCCGACTGCGACAACGTTTCCACCAATGTGGAAGTTTTTAACGGCGTACGTAGCAAAAGGAAGCAGCGGCAGTGCAGGCATGACGGGCTAAAATCCTCTGGTCTTAAACAGGTCTAAAGAAAAGGGGAAAAGGAAAGAAGAGGCTAGAAGGTCTAGCCCTCTTAGGAACCAGCGATGACTTGGGAAGCGCGACCACGAGTTTCAGCGACAGACTGGGTGTTTTCGTCCAGCGCGCCGCGAATCTGGCCCAGAATTTCCTTCAGGTTATGTGCAGCGGAAGACCACTTACCGTGAACCTGGGAATATTCCTCCTGCTCGGAGCCTTCCCAACTGGAAGCAAGCTTGCGAATATCAGAATCCATCTCCGACAGGGTGGACTCGATCTGGTTCATTACGCCATTGAGATCGCCAGACGTGGACTCGGCATCGGAATTATTGTATGCGTACACAGACATGGTGGACGTTATCCTTTCTGAGAATAAAGATGTGGCGAGAGTGGTTGGTTAGAGAATGTTGCCCTGTTGGAAGTTCATACCGGCGAACTTCTGCTGCAACGCGCTTGTCTGTTCTTCCTCGCCAGACTGGTAGGACTTACCAGCTTCATCAACGCGACCAGTCAGCTCCTCCAGAGCCTGCTTAACCTGATCCATGTTGTCCGACCATGCCTGAGTCATATTGTCCCAAGCACCAACAGAGGAACCCTTCCAGGATCCCTTCAACGGCTCCAAAGCCTCCAAGAACTTGGAAGACTGGTCCATTAGGTTCTGGTGGTTGGTCTGCAGAGAAGATACGTGACCAGAAACGGCACTGTGTTCAACGGAAAGGTGTTCGCTACCCATGATTACTCCTTGCGCGAGTCCGACAACACGGGCTCGTCAATAGTGGTGAAAAACTTGTACAGGTTGGTGCGCAGTCAGTTCGGTGCTGGAATAACAAACGCGAGAGAAGATTTCCGACCTTCACCCGCATGCACCCCGCGCGTGACATTAGCTAACTGAGCTAACTGGTTTCATCAAGCACTTTGGAAATTCCTTCGCGAAGCTGTGTATTGCCATCTTTCATGTTTTGTAAGGCATCTTGAACGTCCGCGAGGACGTCCTTCAGGTTGGTGGCGCCTTCTTTCCACTTGGTGATGATCTCGTAGTACGCATCGGCCTCAGTGGCCTCCCAGCCTCCACGGAGATCTTCAATTGAGCTGTCGATATCCTCCAAAGTATTCGCGATATCGCCCATCACCGTATTGATATCGCCCTTTGTGGAATCTGCCGCCGAATCGCGGAACGCATAATACGTAGCGCCAGACATGTGCTATTCCTTTCCCTTGAGTTTGGCGGCAAATTGATTGAAACCGTTTGCAGCTTCGTCATCGTACTGCTGAGTGACGTCGGCGATCTTGCCCGACACATCGCCCAGCTTCCCGACGTTTTCCAGAAGGCGGTTGCGTGGACCATCCCACTCGCCGAAGTATTCGGCCACCGCCTGCTGGATCTTGTGGCCGTGGATGGAATCCACACCGGACAGAAGGTCGGCGCCTGTCTTATCGCCTTCTAGATCGGCCTTCATGCCGGCGAGATTGTTTGCAATATCACGCAGAGATTGCAGAGGTACTTGAATGTAATCGGACATGCTTTACTCCTGTTTCTGCAAAGCTTCCTGGCTGCCAGCGAAGAAGTTCGAATCGAGTAGATCCAGACCCTCAAACGTTTCACCCAACGTCTCTGGATGTGCCTGAACACTGTTGGCCACACGCTTCACAATGTTGCCCAGCAACTCACCAGTCTCCTCATCTGGAGCTGTTCCAGAAATGACCAACGTCCAGGTGGTGGAGGGAATGGGAAGGAACGCCTGGTGGTGAAATGTCTTGCGCCGCTGAGATATTGGACCTGTCTGAGTGGTGTTGGATGAATACAGGTAGGCCGTTCCCTTAGGGGTTGTGCACTGCTGTGTGGTCGCGTCCTTCGTAGAAAATGCCTGCTCCACGGTGCGCAGGCTAGCAAACTCAGGGGAGCTGTCGTACCAGCGCAACAACAGCGTGGCCGACGTTGCCTCCCCATCCTCCGACAGGCCTGGGAGGATGAGCGTTAGTAGAATGTTTCCATCGCGGGCAGCCTTAACCAGCTGCTCGAGCTGCTGAAGCACCAGCTTTTGTTCGGCTCGCTTCAAGCGGTGGCCAGGAATGTAATTCTCCGCGATCTGGGACAAACGGTGTGGTGACGCGTCTGGATGAGTGTCAATACGAACCCAATTGGTGGGCAGGGAGGCTTGCCAAAGGAACCGTGGACGTGGGGCATCCGGGTGGAACCGCACAGGCGAGGTGACCGAATTGGCCATAAAGCCTTCTCCTCATCAATTCACTCAATCGCACCATCAATCTTGAATACCTTATCGAGGATGCCAGCTGAGCCCCCAGATTGCATTGCAAACTTCAATTAAAGAGGGAATATGGGGCCTCTAATTAGAGAATCCTGAGCAATAGGAAATCTGCAGGTACGGCGACATAGTTTGGGTATGTTTAGATAATATTTTGGACTAACCGCCGGACGAAATATTATGTAAAAATGAGGTTTATATAAGGTGTAGTTCGCTTTAGGTTTACCTATGGTGCCCTCTAATTGGGGGAGCAGAAACCAAGCTGGACCAACTCCACACGGCCCGAGCCACGCACCCACTGTGCGCGCCCAGCCGGTAGCTGCTGCAGATAGACCTTTGGCCATACAGCACCTTCTTGCTTCTCGCCGCTGAGCAGCAAACCATTTGCACCGTTGTCCCGGATGCCTTGTGCAAACGTGTCATACGTGGCTCTCGACACACCAGCCGCGCGGCGTGCAATCCACACGTGAAGACCAATATCTGCGCCATGGGAAAGGAAGGGAACCAGTGGCCGGAGCGGGTTATTGGTTCCCTCGAACTGCTCGAAGTCATCCACCACAATGTAGATTTCGGGGCCTTGCCACCACGACCGATTGCGCAATTGCTCCTGCGTTACATCCGCAGGGGGCAAACGCCTCTCCAGCTCCTTAGCGATACCTTTTGCCAATAGCTCCGCCGCGGATTTTGTGCCCGCGTACTCACCCAGGAACTCCTCAGGACACTCGCCAAGCAAGGTACGGCGGGCGTCGAAAATACCAAACATCACCTGGCCCGGTTGCTTGCCACGAATTGCCTCCGACATCAAGGCGCGAAGCGCCGTAGTCTTGCCTGACGCATGCTCACCCACAATGAACAAATGGCGCTGAGCACCATCCAAATCGAAGCGCACCGGCTGCAACGTTGATTCCGCCAACGCCACCACAGCAGGCTGACCGCCGCCAGCCTCAATCAACTCCTGCAGCATTACCTTCTCCGGCAACATGCGTACAGCAGGCGCAGACTTGAAGGGGCTAGCTTGAGCAATCGCGGAAATCAACGCCTGCGTGGACTGCTCCCGAACCACATCTGGCTGGTCCAGCACAGGGCTTGCCACATGGGAAAACAGCTTGTCTGCAGACAAAATGCGACCCGTCGGCTGGCCTGCCAACTGTTCTTGCGGCTTCTTCCCGATTGAAGAATCCAGAGGATCATTCAGGCGATGTTCCAGCTTTGTGCCAATTACAGCCTGCAGCTGCAGTCGGAAATCTGCCCAGCGACCCGTTGCAAACACCACGTGTACGCCATAACCCAGGCCACGGGCAGCCAAGTTCTGAGCCTGCTCTGCCAGATCTTCAAAGTCATGACGAAGAGTGGCCCAGCCATCGATAATGAGGAAGACATCAGCGCTGGGCAGCTCCGGAAGACGGCCCGCCGCATGTGCAACCCGCAAATCTTCCACGCTGGACAAGTGATGCTCAGCGAAAATACGCTCACGATCGGCGAGGAACTGCAGCATCTCAGAAAACATGCGGCGCAGCTTATCCTCATCAAAACGAGTAGCTACATCACCAACATGGGGAAGCTCTGCAAACGTGGTGAACGCCGAACCATTCAAGTCCGCGATGTACATGGACACTTCCGCAGGAGTGTGCGTCAGAGCCGTGGCCAGAACCAGAGACTTCACCGTTGTCGTCTTGCCAGATTGCGGAGCACCCATGATTGCGACATTGCCCTGCGAACCCGCCAAATCGACAACAAGCGGGCCCTGCCACTGCTCCAAAGGCTTATCCTTTAGCCCCAGTGGAATCTGCAATTGACCGGTGCGCTGAGCACGCATGCCGCGGTCAGATGTGAGCTCTACCTGGCCCAACGCCGAGCCAAGATCGATCCTGTCAGGAACCGGAGGAAGCCAAATCTGACGGGTAGGAGCCGCAGCGGGGATCAAGCGGGACACAACCAGCTCCAACGTCGTAGTGGGTTCTACCGTCGGTTGGATATCCGCCGACCTCTTGGCATTCGTAGCCAGCGAGAGCTGGTGAGCCTCAACACGCTGCTGCAGCCAGCTTTCCGTCGTATTCTCTAGCTCCAGAGGCATTGGAACAGGTGGAAGCTCGCGCTCCTCCTGGGATGCGGAGGATGTGTACGATCCCGACACATAAGCGGCCTTGAAGCGGTCAAAGATATCCGGATCCACCTTCAAATAACCCGAACCGGGAATTGGGGGAAGCTCGTGGGCTGCCGTGGAACCAATGGCCGTGCGGGATTCGGACGCGGAAAACGTACGCAGGCCTATGCGGTAGGACAGGTAAGATTCCAAGCCGCGCAGGCGGCCTTCCTCCAAACGCTGAGAAGCCAAGAGAAGGTGCACGCCAATGGAACGGCCGATGCGCCCGATCTGCACAAACAATTCGATAAACTCCGGCTTGGCTGCCAGAAGCTCACCAAACTCATCGATCACCACAAACAGGACAGGCAGAGGATCCATGGAGGTCGAGCCATCCTGGTCGATCTGCTTTTGACGAATGGCGTTGTACTCTGCAACATTGGCCAAGTTGCCAGCCTTTTGCAGAACATGCTGGCGGCGCTGAATCTCGCCCAGAATCGAATCATGCAGGCGATCCACCAAGCCCGCCTCGTCCGCCAAGTTATCCACCACCGCAGCCGTGTGAGGGAGCGGCTCCAAGCCGGCAAACGTCGCGCCACCCTTAAAGTCCACCAGAACCAGCGACAGCTGATCGGGATGGTGGTTGATCACCTGAGCCAAGACGATGGTGCGAAGCACCTCAGACTTACCCGAACCGGTCGCGCCCACACATAGGCCGTGTGGACCCATTCCGGATCTCGCCGATTCCTTAATATCTAGGTAGATCGGCTGCGCCTCGGCGTCAATTCCAAAAGGCACCTTCAAGAACTCATCCGCGCCGCCCGGACTCCATTGGTGGGCAATGTCGTAGGTGGCAAAGTCGTCAATGCCCAGCATCGCATCCAAGCCGATGGTCTGTTCAAGCGGAGCGTCAGGCGTGGCATCCTCCACCAAACGTAGAGGTGAAAGCGAACGCGCCACGGATTCCGCTAAGGCAGGGGAGACCTGATCCAACCGGCCATGGAAGCCTCCATACAGCATGCGCTCTACAAAGCCATCCTCGCCAGGTTTGGGTTCGCACACCTCACCACGGTCGATCAGCTGAACCTGGAATTCGCGGGAATCCTCAATGCTTACACGAACGTCCACGTGGCTCGGCTCGTCCTGCTGACGCAGAGACGTGGCCAGCACAGCAATACGGGCCTTCTCCAGGCTCAATACCTGAGACAACTGGCCCTCCAGCCAGCGCCCATGCTCGGAATCCATGTCCAGCACCACCACAATGAAAGGCTCCTCCAGAGACTTCATTTGGTACCGGGCGCGCTCCTTCAACTCGTCATTGCGGCGCTCCACCTCCTGAAGCAACGATTGGGCAGAAGTTTCATCGTGGCTCACCTGGCGCTTACCCAGAGGCCCATCAAACTCGTCCTCACTCAAGACGTGAGGAAGCCACAGCGCCCAATCTGCCGTATCCGCATGATCAGCCAACGGCAATGCAAAGTGGAAACGCACATCGTCAGGAGCATGGAACACCGCCGCCTGGGTGACAATCGTGCGGAGGGCCTCCGTTGTCAGCTGTGGAGATCCCACCAAACTGACCACGCCACGGGCTGGAATGGCGATGGGAGTATTCTCCACGGTTTGAGTGCGCTTCAGCATGCGTTCTGCGTGCGCTTGGGAGATCGGCTCCGGAATGGCCAACGGATCCGTGGCCTCCTTCACCTTGATGCCGCACGCCAGCTGGCACGTTCCTGATCCGATGCGGGTGACCAAAACGTCTTCGTCACTACGGCGCCGCTCCCACAGGCGGAAGGGATTTCGAATGGCATCCTGCAACGCGCCTGGCTCGGGGCTGCGCATTGCCGCTACTTTTTGTTGCTCAGTTGCCTTGTCTTTTGCCTTCGCCTCCATTTCCTTTAGATGCTCCAAGAAACGAACGCGGGCTGTTTCGGCCTCCTTGCGCTTGCCCGTGCGCGAACGCGCGAACATCACCAGCGCGCTGACAATCACCATCACGAACATCACCGAGCCAATGGCCATGCGGATAGGGTTGCCGGACGACATCATCATGAGCACCATGCCCATGCCACCAATAACTGGTAGCAGGAACGTAACCGCATTCGCCGCCGCGCCATTGGAACGGATCGTTGGAATCTGAGCCAACTCCAACGGCCCTTGTGGCACTATGGCTCGATTCGCGCGGGCCGGACGGTGAATAATCTTGGTGGACATTACTTCAGCAAAAACTCTCTACGCACGTATCGGGGATCAACAGGACAATCGGCCACTAGGCGCATACAAGGGCACCCAGCCACGTGCCACACGACAATCCATGTAATCATTACTACTATGTCTGCGATGTTTGTGAGATTAAGTGTGTTTTGGCAAGACCATCAACTGGATGTCAGCCTCCCAGCACACAGGCCCGTTATCGACTACCTCGATGACGTGGTGGAACTGTTCCGGGGACGAGTAGCAGATTCCAAATTTACCGCAGACGTGGAAGCTACCGCGCACCTGTGGGTACTGTCCTCCCCAGAAACGGGGATTATCAACGCTGAGCGCTCTCTCGAAGACTATGAGGTGCTGGACGGGCACAAGCTTTACCTGTCGCAGCGAGCTGAAGCCGCCCACGCACCATTTGTCGATGACATCATGGCCGAAATGCGCAGCACCATTGGAGCCTCCCAGTTTGCGTGGTCTGGAACCACCCGCACGGATGGACTGCTGGCAACTATGTTGGCCACTATTACGTTGGTTGGCTTCGTCGCACTCAAGGGTGTGTGGGGTAGCAGTCTCGCAGGGCTTGGCTTTGGGCATAGCTCGTCAGCCGGCGGACACGTTGTGGAGGCGTGGAATTCAGGTCGAATCACAAGCGTCGTGACCGCTACCGTCCTGGCCCTCCTGGCAATCGGGATTGCCCTGTGGAAGCCCCGTCCGTGGGCACAGAAGTTGGCGTGGGCCCTGCCTATCTTTGGGTTCATTGTCTCTGCAGCCGTGTTACGCCCCGTGGAAAGTGCGCCAGGACTAGCCTGGACAATTAGCATCACTGCGCTCTGTACAGCCGTCGCAGCTTGGATCGCGCTGAGTAGGCAAGCGACAGCTGCAGCGGTTGCAGCCGGGATCGTCGCCGTTGCTGCGGCGGTCTTCGGCCTGGCAACCTTCCTTGGAGCAAGTCCTTTTGCGCTGGCTGCGTGGACAGCTTGGCTGCCTATTGCGATGTTACTGACCACGTCGACTCTTGCTATCAGTAGCACCGGGCTTGCCGCGATGCTGCGTCGCAGTGACGCAGGTGAATCCATTAGCCGCGAATCCATCCGCGCTGCCGCCCTGCGCACTGAAGCAATTAGTCGCGGTATTAGCTGGGCCGCAACAATCATGGGCGCCCTCATTGTTCTTGTTCTCAACTCAAGCAGCTACTGGCAACAGGGGCTCATTGCAGCCCTGCTGGCGATCATCTTGATCCTGCGTACGAATGGCTTTTCGGATGCTCGCATCATTAGCCCTCTGCTCATCGCCGGAATCACTGGCCTCGCCATGAGCGCTGGCAGCTTCGTGCATTGGCTCTCAGGCGACCAAACGCAGACTGGCAAGGACTCCACTGATGAGTTTGGTGTGAATGCGTGGGTCTTCAACGGTGCTACTGATAGTTGGCAACCATGGGCTGCAGCCGCCCTGGTCACCGTCATCTCGCTGATTGTTCTAGCCTTTATCGCAAATCGTCAGCCGGACGAACTAGCCGAGGCTCGCATGGCCAAAGTCATCACATTCATTGACGTGGTGGCGTCCCTTGCCTTCATCCCAATCGTCCTGATCGGGCAAGGTGTGCTGACCTACTACTGGGCGGTCAGTTAGGCGTCGTTCTACTAGGACCCTGGCGATAGATAAAAGAAAGCTCGTGGCGCGATGTACGCACCACGAGCTCTTTTAGAACCAGCGTATTCTACCGAGAGTTATCTAAACGGCAGCTGTCCAGCCAGTTCGATCCACTCAATTTACGGTGGCTAGATTTTCTCTACCTTGCCCACTGCGTGCAGAGTCTTCAACTTGGAAGCCTTGCGCAGCTGCAGATCCCACTCGCTGGGGCGCGGGTAGGCCTTGTCGCCCGCAGCCTCGGCGAAGAATGCCACGGTGGTCGGCAGCGTAACGGGCTTGGCGAATTCCACGCTGAAACGTGCGGCGGACGGCAGCACACCCTCCAAGCCACGCAGCATCGTGGCGGCGGACCACATTCCGTGCGCGATGACGGCCGGGAAGCCGAACGCCTTCGCACCAATGCCGGAGACGTGGATCGGATTCTTATCACCCGAAGCCTGCGCGTACTCCTGAATATCCGCCGGGGTCACGCGGTACTTCGCGGTGGGAGTTGCGTTGTACTCGTCGAACTCAACCGGCTCCAGAATACGGCCGTCGGTCGGCTGCTGATCCTTGTAAGGGGAGGAGCTAGACAGCTTCGCACCCTTGGATAGGAAGCCACTGGTCTGCTTCCATACGTCCTCGCCGTCGACGGAGACAACGGTGACAACATCCAGCAACACGCCCTTGGTGTGCGGGCGCAGGTTCTCCGCGTGTACGCGGATATCCAGTACGTCATCCACGGTCAGGTCGCGGGTTTGCTCGATGCGGTTGGTCAGGTGCACCAGCCCCACGGCGTTGACGGGGGAGTCCTTTGCCGTCAGGATCTTCATGACGATAGGGAAGCTCAGCACGTACGGGTACGTCAGCGGCAGCTCGTTGCGCAGACGCAGACCCGTTGCCGCGTTGTAGGCCGCTAGTTCGGGCACGTTGATCTTGACGCCCTCAACCTTGAACGCAGTCGTTGGGTTCTCCTTGGCACTGCGGGAGCTACCCACACCCGGAACAACATCCTTGACTGCATTGCGGTATTCCTCCATCAGAACCGGGATGGAGTCCAGCTTCTTGTAGTCAACCACTAGTCGTGGCTCCTTTCTCTACAGCTCGCTCGAAGAGGCTCGGCTTAGGCTCCCAGCATTGCCTGGCCACACACGCGGACAACGTTGCCGGTGACAGCCTGGGAAGCCGGGGAAGCGAAGTAGGCAATGGTCTCGGCAACGTCCACGGTCTCGCCACCCTGCTGCAGGGAGGAGAGCAGACGGCCACCGACGCGGGTGCCGAACGGGATAGCAGCGGTCATCTGAGTCTCAATGAAGCCCGGAGCAACAGCGTTGACAGTGATGCCACGGTCAGCCAGCTTGTCGGAGAAGGAATCGACAAAGCCGATCACGCCGGCCTTGGTAGCACCGTAGTTGGTCTGACCACGGTTACCGGCGATACCGGCAATGGAGGCCACACCGATGACGCGGCCGTTGTCGGCCAGGCCACCGTTCTCCAGCAGCTTCTCGGTGATGCGAACCGGTGCAACCAGGTTCACAGCGATAACGGAATCCCAGCGACCTTCGTCCATGTTGGCCAGCAGCTTATCGCGGGTGATACCAGCGTTGTGAACGATGATGTCGACTGGGCCGCCGTGGCGAGCCTCAGCGTGCTCCTTCAGCTTGTCCGCAGCGTCTGCCGCAGTAACGTCCAGCGGCAGGGCAGTGCCGCCGACCTTGTTGGCGGTCTCGGCGAGGCCCTCGCCAGCCTGCGGAATATCCACGCAAATGACCTTTGCGCCGTCGCGAGCCAGCACCTCTGCGATGGTGGCGCCGATGCCACGGGCAGCGCCGGTAACCACAGCGATCTTGCCCTCGGAGGGCTTGTTCCAATCAGCCGGGGCGGACGCAGACTGGGCGTCAACACGAATAACCTGTGCATCCACGAAGGCAGACTTAGCAGACAGCACGAAGCGCAGGGTGGACTCCAGGCCAGCGAGGTCGGCGGCAGCGTCCGGAGCGGTGTAGACCAGCTGGATGGTAGCGCCGCGCAGCAGCTCCTTACCGACGGAGCGGGTGAAGCCCTCCAGGGCACGCTGAGCGATGCGCTCGTCAACGTCGTTGATCAGTTCCGGGGTGGTGCCGATAACCAGCAGGCGTGCGCAGGGCTGTAGCTGGCGCATGACCGGGTGGAAGAAGTCGTACAGCTGGCGCAGATCCTCTGGCTTGGTGATGCCGGTGGCGTCGAAGACCAGACCGGCGTACTTGTTATCGCCAGCAGAAGTGGAGACGGTGTAATCGTCGGCAAGCAGCTCCTCGATACGGCCGATCAGGCGACCGGAGCCACCCAGCAGTACGCGACCGTCCAGGGCGGGCTCGCCCTCCTTGTAACGACGCAGCTTCGTCGGTACCGGCAGGCCAACCTGCTTGGAGACCTTCTTGCCGAGATCCGAGTTGATGAACTTCAGGTATGCATCCTGGTTTTCAGGCACTAGCTTAAACTCCTCATGTCGATAGAAGTATGTGGTTGAAGACTACGTGGAGATTTACGCTTCCTCATCGCAATGTGCGGCAAGTGAGCGCGAAATATACAAGTCTTGTCGGCAATACGTACACGTGCATAGCCGTGACAATGTATGTTCTCATGTATAACCATACGGTGTGATCGAGCACACCGTGTAGGAAAACGTTCTTTCAATTCACATTCTTCGATGGAGTGACACAAAAATATGACTAACGGAGCACCCCGCAAGGTCGCCATCCTGGGCGGCAACCGCATCCCGTTCGCACGTTCCAACAAGGAGTACGCGAACGCGTCTAACCAAGACATGCTGACCGCCGCCATCGATGGCCTGGTCGCACGCTATGGCCTGCAGGGCGAGGAGCTGGGCCAGGTTGTCGCCGGCGCCGTGCTGAAGCACTCCCGCGACTTCAACCTGACCCGCGAGACCGTCCTCGGCTCCGCATTGTCCTCCACCACCCCGGCCTTCGACCTGCAGATGGCCTGCGGCACCGGCCTGGCTGCCCTGGTTCAGGTTGCCGACGCAATCGCCCTCGGCCGCATCGAGTCCGGCATCGGCGGCGGCGTAGACACCACCTCCGACGCACCTCTGGCTGTTAACGATCAGCTGCGCAAGACCCTGATCAAGCTGAACAACGCGAAGACCACCACCGACCGCCTGAAGCTGGTCGGCCAGATCCGCCCCTCCCAGCTGGCCCCGGAGCAGCCGAACAACGGCGAGCCCCGCACCGGACTGTCCATGGGTGACCACGCGGCCATCACCGCCCGCGAGTTCGGCCTGACCCGCGAGGAGCAGGATCAGCTGGCGGCAGAATCCCACCAGAAGTTGGCTAAGGCCTACGAGGAGGGCTTCTTCGAGGATCTCATCACCCCGTTCCTGGGCGTGCAGCGCGATACCAACCTGCGCCCGGACTCCAACGTCGAGAAGCTGGCTAAGCTGAAGCCGGTCTTTGGCAAGAAGGATGCTGAGCAGCACGGCACCAAGGCCACCATGACCGCCGGTAACTCCACCCCGCTGACCGACGGCGCTTCCGCAGTCCTGATCTCCTCCGAGGAATGGGCTGCAGGGCACAACCTCCCGGTGAAGGCTTACCTGGTCGATTCCGAGATCGCTTCCGTTGACTTCATCAACGGTCGCGATGGCATGACCCCGGATGGCCTGCTGATGTCCCCGACCTACGCGGTGGCTCGCCTGCTGAAGCGCAACAACCTCACCCTGCAGGATTTCGACTTCTACGAGATTCACGAGGCTTTCGCTTCCCAGACCTGCGCCACACTGAAGGCATGGGAGTCCGACGAGTACTGCCGCGAGCGTCTGGGGCTGGACGGCGCTCTGGGCGCTATCGACCGCGAGAAGCTGAACGTCAAGGGCTCCTCCCTGGCAGCTGGCCACCCGTTCGCCGCTACCGGCGGCCGCATCATCGCTACCGCTGCGAAGGTGCTGGAGCAAAACGGCGGTGGCCGCACCCTGGTCTCCATCTGCGCTGCAGGTGGTCAGGGCATCGTCGCCATCATCGAGCGCTAGCGCGCTAGTGCCCTAGCGCTCTCGCAGCGCTAGAAGACCTTCGCCAGATCGGTCTTGTACACCACCGCGTTGTAGCTATTCCACGACGTGGCTACCCAGTACAGGTTCCCGTCAGTCTGGTGCGGGTACATGAAACCGCCGTAGATATCCGGCACCTGGGCCCTGGAGATCAGTGTTTTCTCGCTGCTCCAGGGTCCTTCTGGTCTATCGGCCTGCCGCAGTACCATGCCCTGGGTGGTTTCGTACAGAGCCAACCACTTGCCGAGGTGCTTGTTGTACTGCACCGATAGTTCGGAAACTCGCCCGTCCAGCACAGTTTTCGCCGCGTCCATTCGAGTGGTCCATCCTTGGCCATCCCAGAATTCTGCAGAGCTGAAGTTGGGGAACTCCGCTTCGCTGATGCGCGCCAACCGAGCCTGGCCGGAGCGTCCCGAAGGCGTTCCATAGACGTACACATAGCCGTCCTCGGCAGCCGTGTCTTGAGGAGGCTTAGCAAAGGCCGTCATCTGGAAGTTATCGGCGCCGGGGGAGTGAGCGGGGAAGTCTGGCAAGCGGCTATCCCCAGAGGCCACGGAACTACTGCGGTAGGAATCGCGGATCACAGAGAAGGTCTTGCCGCCATCAGTGGACTTCGCGGTCGCGGCGTAGTTGGTGCGCCACTGTCCTGGGCGACCCCAGTCGCGGACGGACATGAAGTCCACATACTGTGCACCGTTAACCTCAATGCCGGCGGTAGGAATAATGGTTTTCTCCACCCCGTCGATCTTCAGCGATGCGGGGAGGAACTCCTCGGAGCGACTTCCAGTGGCAGGGCCGGTCAGGTAGATCCCGTTAGAGGGGTCCATGTCGTCCGTTTCGTACAGCGCATTGGAGTGCCAGCCATTGTTACCGGCCCCGCAGCGGAAGGAGTCGCCGAAGGCGGCGAGCACGCGTCCGTCTCCGGAATCCCACATGATGCCCAGGTCGGTGGAGCTAAGCCCGGTCTTGTCGGTGCGATCTGGCCCAAAGCGCCCCGTGAGCATATGCAGTGCCTCGGTGTTGCCGGTGACCTTTGGCATTCCTTCGGGCTTACCGGTGAGCCATTGCGGTTGACCCAGGCTGCCTGCCAGGGAACCGGTGCTGCTAGCTGCCAGGCCATCGCTCATGGTGGGGGTGTAGGTCCAGCATGGGTCTGCGGCGGCGTGACCTGTGGAAAGGGCGGTCACCACGGATGCGGTGGCGAGGATTGTGCCGGTGGAGAGGGTAGCTGCGAGGGAGCGACGGGCGCTGAATGTGTTCTTCATGAAGCTAATGTTTACACATGTTGTGCTGCACCGCCTGGGGAGCTTCGCTATATTCACCCATATGGCAAAATCCTCTCGCATCGCTTCCATCGTCGCCGCTACCTGCCTATCCCTTTCCACTGCAGCGGGACTCGCTGGTGCTGCGGACTCTGGCACTGCACCTGAGACCCTCCAGCCGCTTCCCACCGTCGAGGTGCCTGCGACGGGCAGCTCCGGCAGCTCCTCGCGAATGCCGAAGACATGCCAGAACCTGAATCAGCAGATCGACGAGGTGCGTAAGAAGTGGGATGCCGCCGTCGCGGAGCAGGATATCTACAAGGCCAATGCTTTGCGCGTCGATTTCGGCAACCTCGCCGCCAGCTACTACCAGTGCCGTTTGGCCGGGAACACCATTTCCGGTTCCCTGTAGCCGCTAGCATGGCCTCATGATCACAATTGGGCTAACTGGTGGAATCGGATCGGGCAAGTCAACCGTCTCGTCGCGGTTGGCGGAGCTCGGTGCTTTTATTGTTGACGCCGACCTGGTGGCGCGCGAGATCGTCGAACCAGGTCAGCCAGCTTTGGCTGAGCTGGCGGAGGCGTTTGATGGGGTGTTAAACCCCAATGGAACGCTGAACCGTGCTGAGTTGGCTCGCCAGGCTTTTGCTACCCCGGAAGCCACAAAGAAGCTCAACGCGATCACCCATCCGCGTATTCGTGCGCGCACGGAGGAGCTATTCAAACAGGGCAGGGAATCGGGTGCGGAAGTATTGGTCTACGACATGCCCTTGCTCATTGAGAATGGTGAGGTGAATAAGGTCGATCATGTACTGGTGGTGGATGCTCCCGATGAGCTGCGCATCGAACGCCTCGTTCAGCACCGCGGTTTGGATGAGGACGACGCCCGGCGCCGCATCGCCGCTCAGATCGATCGGGAGACTCGCCTAGGTGCTGCAGATACGGTGTTGGACAACTCCGGCAGTTTGGAAGACCTGCTGACTCAGGTCGATGGCTTCTGGGACGGGCTGTAAAACCTACCAGAAGCGGGGGATACCAGCTCCGAAGATCGGCGGAAGGCCGTCGGCTACGACTGTCTCCGGGAAGATATACAATCCCACCGCGTCGCGGTAGCGGGACATGCGTTCCTTGGCTAGGTTCCGCTGCTGCACCGGGTCGGACTTCGACGCCAGGCCATAAACGGTGGTACGGGGGCCGAAAGCGATGCGGTAGTCACTTACACCTCGGTGCAGGTGGCTATCGGTGGTCGCGATGACCAGCTGGCGAGGCAACGCCGTACTGCGGGGAGCGCTGGTGGCATGCTTGTTCATGCGAGCGAACACCTTCGCGCTGTGCCATGCGTTGCTAATGGTGGACCAGGAGTTGCCTTCCACATGAATGCGCTGTGGGGAAATGCCAGCCTTGACCAGCCAATTCTTCATCGCTTGGGCCTCGACATGGCCATGTTCGGTCTTTCCACCCGAGGTGATAATAGGGCTGGCGGGGTGCTTTAGGGCGTAGTCCCGGGCTACCTCCAGGCGGCGCTGTAGGTTCGGGTGTACAGAACCGTCCGGGTTCAGACCATTACCGAGGACAACCACGGTTGCGCGCGGACTGGTGGACTTTCCAGGCTTTTGGACGGGAGCTTCCAATACCCTCAGGATGTGCTTGATCTCGGTACGTCGAGCTGGGGAGAGTCTAGCGAGCGCCGGGCGAGGATCCTTATTCATGTACTGAGCGGCTATGGCAGCTGCGGAGTAGGCGTCATCAACAGTGCGGGCAGTGCGAGCCCCGCTGGGGCCCACCGGCAACAGATCGCCAGGAATAACGACGGTGTTGGGGCCGATCGGCGCGGGACCGACAACGATCGGTGGAATGGCAGGCGTAGCTATGGCAGTAGGGGTTACAGCGGGGGCGACAGACGGTGCGACAAGAGGCGCCGCAAAGAGAGTGACGGTGAGGAAAGAAGCGAGGGAAGAAAAGCGCGCACGGGAAGAGAGATTCATGTGAATTACCTTAGAGTGGCAAGGGTAGATGCGCTGGGCAAAGGGAGCGAGGTAGTGAGTGCTGTCCTGGGCGACACGTAGACTGGTGCGCATGGCCTTTGCAGCAGAACGTCCCGAATTGTCGTACTCCGAGTTCCGTCCCGTAGGGGAGGTCGAACGCTCGAATGCGAAGTTCGAAGTCATCAGCGACTATCAACCCGCTGGCGATCAGCCGAAGGCTATCGAGGAACTGCACCAGCGGTTAAACAGAGGCGAGCGCGACGTGGTGCTGATGGGCGCCACCGGTACCGGTAAGTCCGCGACCGCGGCGTGGCTGATTGAGAAGGAACAGCGCCCCACCCTAGTGATGGCGCCAAACAAGACCTTGGCGGCACAGTTGGCCAACGAACTGCGGAGCCTCTTGCCAAACAATGCAGTGGAATACTTCGTTTCCTACTACGACTACTACCAACCAGAGGCGTATATCGCGCAGACGGATACGTACATCGAAAAGGATTCCTCCATTAACGAAGACGTGGAGCGGCTCCGTCACTCCGCGACCTCCGCGCTGCTATCGCGCCGGGACGTGGTGGTTGTGTCCTCGGTCTCCTGCATCTACGGCCTCGGCACCCCGCAGTCTTACCTGGACCGCTCGGTGGTCTTGAAGGTCGACGAGGAGGTCGAACGCGATCGGTTCCTGCGCCTGCTGGTGGATATCCAATACTCCCGCAACGACGTCGCCTTTACCCGCGGCACCTTCCGCGTCAAGGGCGACACGGTAGACATCATCCCCGCCTACGAGGAACTGGCAGTTCGTGTGGAGTTTTTCGGAGATGACATTGATGCGCTGTACTACATCCATCCCTTGACGGGAGACGTGATTCGCCAGGTTGACGAACTGCGCATTTTCCCAGCCACTCACTATGTGGCGGGTCCGGAACGCATGGAAAAGGCTATGCAGGCGATTAAGGAAGAGCTGGCGCAGCGGCTGGAGGAGTTGGAAAACCGCGGCAAGTTGTTGGAGGCTCAGCGCCTGCGCATGCGCACCGAGTACGACCTGGAGATGATCCAACAGGTGGGCTTCACCAGCGGTATCGAAAACTACTCCCGCCACATTGACGGACGCGCGGCAGGGTCTGCGCCCGCTACGCTAATCGACTACTTCCCGGAGGACTTCCTCACCATCATCGATGAGTCACACGTGACCGTCCCACAGATCGGCGGCATGTTCGAAGGCGACATGTCCCGCAAACGCAACCTGGTGGAGCACGGATTCCGCCTTCCTAGTGCCCTGGATAACAGGCCATTGACATGGGAGGAGTTCGACGATCGTAAAGGCCAGTGCGTCTATATGTCCGCGACCCCCGGCGATTACGAGATTGCCGCCGCCCAAGGCGAATATGTGGAGCAGGTCATTCGTCCGACTGGCCTCGTGGATCCGAAGGTAGAGGTGCGTCCAACCGAAGGCCAGATCGACGATCTGATTGAGCAGATCCGTCAGCGAACCGAGAAGAACGAGCGTGTGCTGGTGACCACCCTGACCAAGCGAATGGCAGAGGACCTAACCGACTACCTGCTGGAACATGGTGTAAAGGTGCGCTACATGCACTCGGATATCGACACGCTCAAGCGCGTGGAGCTGCTGCGCCAGCTACGCCTCGGCGAATTCGACGTACTGGTCGGTATCAACCTGCTGCGTGAGGGGCTTGACCTGCCAGAAGTATCGCTGGTCGCTATTTTGGATGCGGACAAGGAGGGCTTCCTGCGATCCGAACGATCCCTGATCCAGACCATCGGTCGCGCAGCCCGCAACGTCTCGGGCGAAGTCATCATGTACGCGGACAAGGTCACTGACTCCATGCAGTACGCCATCGACGAAACGGAGCGCCGCCGTGCCAAGCAGATCGCCTACAACAAGGAGCACGGAATTGACCCGCAACCCTTGCGCAAGAAGATCGCCGATATTTTGGATCAGGTTGCGGAGCTTGAGGCAGAAGCAGGAAATGACGCCGATACAACCTCCGGTGGCAAGGGCGAATCGCCCGAAGCAGATTGGGCGCTGGTACGCGGCTCCACCGATGAGCCAATGGCACGTCCACAGCTAGAAAAGCTCATCCAAGAGATGACCGAACAGATGAAATCCGCGGCCAAGGAGCTGAAGTTTGAACTTGCTGGTCGCCTGCGCGATGAAATTGCAGACCTAAAAAAGGAACTTCGGGGCATGATCGACGCTGGGTTGTAAGATTGGGGCTATGTACAACACAGTCGTGGTCGGAACCGATGGGTCAGAATCTTCTTTTCTAGCAGTGCGACGCGCCGCAGGCGTGGCCGCAGCAATGAATGCAGAACTGGTTCTGGCCAGCGCGTATGTGGGGGAGCATGCGGATACCGCGGCAAAGCAGACCACCGCAGTGGAAGGTGAAATGTCTGCGTCTGAGGTGTTGGCGTCCGCACGAAAAGAAGCTGAGGACGCAGGGGCGGCAAAGATCCGTGCGGTGCTAAAGGAAGGCGACCCCGTCGAGGCTTTGATGAGCATCGTGAAGAGCGAGGGAGCCGATCTGCTCGTGGTCGGAAACCGTGGGATCAATTCCCTGACAGGCCGACTACTGGGAAGTGTGCCTGCCGACGCTGCGCGCCAGGCGGAATGCGACGTGATGATCGTTCACACCGTAGGGATGAAAGACTAGGCCTTTAATCTAGCACCACGGCAACGGGCGCGTGTGCACGACTGTAAGCCCCTGAGTGGCACGGGTCATTGCTACGTAGAGATCGTTGAGCCCTTGGGGGGAAGCCTCCACAATGTCCGCCGGCTCGATCAGCACAACCTCGTCGAATTCCAGCCCTTTCGCAGATGCTGTATCGACCAGCACCACTTCCGCGCCGGTGGCCTCTAACAGCTCGGCTATCGCCGACCGCAAGGCGTCCGGGGCAGCGGCAATGACACCGATCTGTCCCTCTTCGCCCGTCAGTTCACGGGCTTGCGCGATGGCCTCCCGCACTCCCTCCGACAGTGGCATCTCATCCGTGGGAACTACATAGCGCACGCCCGTCCCGGATTCTCGCAGCGCTACGGGGGCAGGTTGGGCGGGATCAATCTGCTGCAACAATGGTGCGGCAAGATCCGCAATGTCTTTCGGTGTGCGATAGTTCACCGTCAACTGGTGCAGTTGCCAACGGTCAGCCACGAAGGGCGAGAGTGCCTCCGACCAGCTATCCACCCCACCGGGGTTGCCCGTCTGCGCTGGGTCACCGACCAACGTCATCCACTTGTTCGGCGAGCGGCGGAAAACCATCCTCCAGGCCATGTGGCTTAGCTCCTGGGCTTCGTCCACGATCACATGCCCGAAGGCCCAACGGCTATCAGCTGCAGCACGTTCGGCAGTAGTGCGCTGATCGCGTACCCGCTGACGGGCGGCGAGCGTTTCCGCGTCGATGACGTCGTAGGCCATCAGCACCTCGGGCGCGAAGCCATCGTCGAGGTCTTGGCTAGCCGAGCCGGTAAGAATGTCGAGAGCCTCCTGCGCCTCCGCGATCTTCTCCAGCCATTGTTCACGTTCCTCGGCCGCGGACTCCTCGTCGGAAACATAGCCAAGCAAGTCGATGAGTTCGTCAATGAGCGGCGCGTCGGCGTCAGTCCATTCACCGCTGGGGTGTGCGGAAAGACCGCGCCAAGTGTCCTCGTCGTAGTCGACGGCGATGGCGGCAGGGTTTGCATAGAGCCGCTCCAAGACCTCGGTGGGGTGCAGTTCAGGCCAGAATTGCCCCAGCGCGTCCACGATCGCAGGGTCTGCGCCGAGCTCCTCACGCAGGGTGGCAATGTCCCCCTTACCCAGCAGGTTCGCGCCACCAAGCGGGTCGGCACCAATGTTTTCTCCCAAAGCCTCCGCCAGGGCGTTGAGCCCGTGGTCTAGGAAGGCCGCCCGCGCGTGGTTGTGTGGCTTCCGGCTGCGGCGCGCACGAGTGCGGGCTGAGCGCACCATCTTTGGTGTCAGCTGCACGTTGAGTCCGTCGATGCTGAGCTCGATGTCGGTGTCCGGCACGGTTTGATACGCCTTGATGGCGTCGGAAAGGATCGTCAGCATTTCCCCCGAGCCTTTCACTTCGCGCGCCAGCAGGTTCGTCTCCGGCACGGTTTTTAGGTTCGGCAGAAGGGTGCCGGGAGTCGCGAGCACCACGCCGGTTTCGCCCAAAGACGGAAGCACCTGCGAGATATAGGAAAGGAAGCGGTCGTTTGGCCCGATGATCAGCACGCCAGTGTTGCTTAGTTGCTCACGCCATGTGTACAGCAGGTATGCCGCGCGGTGCAGTGCGACGGCCGTCTTGCCAGTGCCCGGTGCGCCTTGCACGACAGTTACTCCGCGGTGTTCGGCGCGGATGATCTTATCCTGCTCCGCCGCGATCGTCTCGACGATGTCCTGCATATATGGGGTGCGCGCTCTGTTGACTGCGTCGAGCAGCGCCTCTTCTTTGGCGACGCCGCCTCGCGCTCCCGCCCCCGCAGAATCAGCGGGGTTTTGCGTATTGGAAAGCTGTTCGTCTGCCACGCTGCGTACTGTGCGGCCACGAGTGGTGATATGTCGTCGCGTATGTACCCCGTCGGGGTGCAGGGTGGTGGCCAGATAGAAGGGGCGAGCTAGGGGAGCACGCCAGTCCATAAGCAGGGTACGCATCTGCTCGTCGTCATCGTGCAACCCGATGCGCCCGATATAGCGGCGATCCAGCTTTTCGTTTCCAGGCGCGGGATTTTCCGCCTCCGGGTCTTCGACGTCGATACGTCCGAACATCAGACCAACTTCTGCAGCGGAATAGGAATCGAGGCGTTGGGCAATGTCCCTTGCCTCGCGGTCGCGAACCATGAGTCCCTGCGGGTCGTCGATATCGGCTTCAAGGCGGACGGCCTTGAGGCGTTGTTCCAATCTCTGGCGGGCGTTATCTACCCGGGAGAGGAGATCGTCGAGGTAGTTCTGCTCGGCGGCGATGTCGTTATTGGGCGCCAAGGTGGTTGCGGGTTCCCTTCTATCTAGGTCGGTGGTCTGCGTGTGTTGCAGGCGTCTAAAGGGGTAGAGCAAGCCATCATACTCTTTTGCCTGTTGTTCGTGATGGGAGCTCGTGCAGCGCTCGGCATTATCGCCAACTTCCTGATGCAGAACTTCGGTCCACGCTAGAAGCGCCACGGCCAGAACCCCAGCCAGAACTCTAGGAAACAAGCATAAAAAAAGAACCCCTGGGCAGGGGTTCTTTTTCTTTCCCCACTACCCAGACCGGCAGGAGGGGAGAAAAGGGCTACTTCTGCAGGCGCTTTTGTGCCTTCTTGGCGCGCTTCTGAGCCTGCTTCTGTGCCTTCTGCGCACGCTTGCGCGACTTCTTGGTAGCCTTCTGAAGATCCTTCTTCAGAGCCTCGGAGTCGAAGTCATCCCACGCGCCCTGCGCCTTGGCAGCTGCGGTCTGTGCGTAATCGGAAGCCTGGTCGCCGAAGTCAGCTGCGCGCTCGCGCAGGTTCTCGGCAGTTTCCTTCCACTCGTCCTGGTGCTCGTCTACATAGTCGGCAACCTTCTCCTGCACCTGACCGGCAACTTCCTTCGTCTTGGCAAAGAAGCCCTGTGCCTGGTCGGAAGCGTTAGCGGCAAAAGCCTTGGACTGGGTCTGAGCGTTCTCCAGCATCTTCTGCTGCTCGGACTTACCCGGCATTGCCTGCTGTGCGCGCCACTTCAGACCCGGCTTTCCAGCGGTGTCTGCGGAAGTGATGACGAGGCCTCCCAGCAGAGCCAGGTCGGTAACCAGGCCACGGATCTCTTCCTTGCGCTCTGCACCATTGGTGGCGTTCCAAAATGCGTGGCGGGACAGAGCCGTCGGGATTTGTACCGCAGCCAGGGTGGCGGCGGCCAGGCGCGGAGCCTTACCCGTTGCCAGCAGGGCAGAAGCTACAACCTTGGTGGTGCCAACGATGCGAACGGTGGATTCAGCATCGTCTGGAATCAGGCCGGCCTTATCCTGCGGCAGAACGGAACGCAGGGTGCCGTTGATGGCCTTTGCGTCCTCGGCGTACTCGTTGCTGTTCAGCAGCATCTGAGCACCGTCGACGGCAAAAGCGGATGCCAGCAAAGGGCGGGCAAGGGTACGGAACATTTGGGTCTACACACTCCTCAATCGTTGGTGGCACGACCCTTGACTAATTTTAGTCGTGCTCGATCACTCATCCAGGTTACCGGAAGTGACCACGTCCCGAGTGGAAGTACACCGCTTGCTACCAACCCCGTGCGGCCCATTCCGCAAGTTTGCCCTTTTCTGCTCCGACGGTAGTGGAGTCGCCGTGACCAGGGTGAATGCGAGTGTCCTCCGGGAGGTTGAAGATCCTGTCGCGCACGTCGCCCAGGAGCTGCTGGAATTGCTCGGGATTGTTTGTTTTTCCGACGCCACCGGGGAAAACACTGTCACCCACCCACGCTCGTGGCACGCGCCCGTCGGCCAGATCCAGCACTGCCAAGCCGCCCGGGGTGTGGCCCCGTAGCTCGACTACCTGCAAGCCGAGCTCCGGCAGCTGTGCACCAGCCAGATCCAGTGGTTCCCGGGAACCTTCGTCGTTTCCGTACACCCGATCCGGCGCCACGGGCAGCGCTTCGGCATCCAGGCGCGGCCCGTGGTGGCGGGCGCCTGTCGCCTTTAGGACGCCTGCCAGCGCGCGAGTGTGGTCTGCATGCTGGTGAGTAGTGAGCACATCGGTGATGCGCACACCCAGCCGTTCGGCCAGACCCAGCAGGTGTTCTGCATCATCGGCGGCATCCACCAGCAGCGCCTCGCCGTCCCGGCACAGCAACCAACAATTGTTGTCCATAGAGCCCACGGTGGTAACGGCATACGTATGGGCGTCAGAACTCAAAACCTGCACGTCCCGCGGTGCGGAAAGATGGCTAAACTCAGTGACCTTCTGCATATCAACAGACTAACGTTGTCTGGCCGATGGCGTAGACTAGCAGGGTTGTTGGACAAAGAAGCAAGGAGTGAATAGTGGCCGATCAGCTGATTGTCCGTGGTGCTAGCGAACACAACCTCAAGGGTGTGGATATCGATCTTCCCCGCGACAAGATGATCGTGTTCACAGGGCTATCTGGATCGGGCAAATCCTCCCTGGCCTTCGACACGATCTTCGCAGAAGGTCAGCGCCGATATGTCGAATCCCTCAGCTCCTATGCGCGCATGTTCCTGGGGCGGATGGACAAGCCCGATGTGGAACTCATCGAGGGGCTGTCTCCAGCAGTGTCCATCGACCAAAAGTCCACAAACCGCAACCCGCGTTCGACAGTGGGCACGGTGACGGAAATCTTCGACTACCTGCGACTGCTTTATGCCCGCACTGGTACCCCGCACTGTCCGGAGTGCGGCGAGGTGATCCAGCGCCAAACTCCCCAAGAGATCGTGGATCAGATCCTCGCGATGGAACAGGGGCTGAAATTCCAGGTACTTGCGCCCGTGGTGCGTACCCGCAAGGGCGAGTTCGTGGACCTTTTCGAGGATCTTTCCGCACAGGGTTATTCCCGCGTGCGCGTCGACGGGGCTGTGTACCAGCTGTCGGATCCCCCGACTCTGGAGAAGCAGGTAAAGCACGACATCGACGTGGTGGTTGACCGCCTGCAGGTTAAGGATTCCCAAAAGCAGCGTCTGACCGACTCGATCGAAACTGCGCTGAAGCTGGCCGACGGCATTGTGGCACTCGAGTTCGTCGGTCTGCAAGAGGACGACCCGAACCGCGTGCGACGCTTTTCCGAGAAGATGGCGTGCCCCAACGGCCATGCGGTGCAGCTGGAAGAGCTCGAACCGCGCACGTTCTCGTTCAACTCTCCCTACGGTGCCTGCCCCGCCTGTGACGGCTTGGGCACGCGCCTGGAGGTTGACGAGAAGCTGGTGATCCCGGACGAGGATGCGCCGGTCATTAACGCGATTGCACCGTGGGCTTCGAGTCCGAACAGTAAGTACTTCACCAAACTTGTGACTGCGCTGGGCGAGGCGATGGGCTTTGATCCTAAGTCCCCGTGGAGTGAGCTCTCGGCGGCCCACCGCAAGGCCCTCCTGAATGGCCACAAGACTCAGATCAAGGTGAGCTATCGCAATCGTTACGGTCGCTCCCGCAACTACAACGCGCCTTTCGAAGGCGTGATGCCTTTCCTTAAGCGCAAGCTCGACCAGACCGATTCCGACTGGTCGAAGGAACGCTACCGCAGCTACATGCGCGAGGTTGCATGCCCGACATGTAAGGGCACTCGCTTGAAGCCGGAGGTTCTTGCCGTAACCATCGCTGCGGGGGATCGGGAACTGTCCATCGCCGAGGTGTCTGATCTTTCTATTGCCGACGCCAGTAGTTTCCTGGACAACCTGTCTCTCACCAAGCGCGAGGAGATGATCGCCGGGGCGGTTCTACGGGAGATCCAGGCGCGCCTGAAGTTCCTTTTGGACGTCGGATTGAACTACCTGTCGATGTCCCGCTCCGCGGGCACGCTGTCTGGTGGCGAGGCGCAGCGTATCCGTTTGGCGACACAGATTGGTTCGGGCTTGGCGGGTGTGCTGTACGTGCTGGATGAGCCATCGATTGGCTTGCACCAGCGCGACAATGAACGTCTGATCCGTACACTGCAGCATCTGCGGGATCTGGGGAACACCTTGATCGTGGTGGAGCACGATGAGGATACGATCCGCACCGCCGACTGGCTGGTGGATATTGGCCCGCGAGCTGGCGAGTACGGCGGTGAGATTGTCTACCAGGGCGAGCCGGAGGGGATCCTCGACGCGAAGGATTCCCTGACCGGCCAATACCTGTCCGGTGAAAGGGTTTTGGCTGTGCCGGAGAAGCGCCGCCCGATCGATAAGGACAGGGTGCTGACGGTACACGGCGCCCAGGAAAACAACCTGAAGAACGTGGACGTCACCCTGCCGTTGGGAGTATTGACGCTGATTACCGGCGTATCCGGCTCCGGTAAGTCCTCCCTGATTAACGGCATTGTGGCTAAGTCGTTGAGCAATACCCTGAACAAGGCACGCCAGGTGCCCGGCCACCACAAGAAGATCACGGGCACGGAGCATCTTGACAAGTTGGTGCAGGTGGATCAAAGCCCGATCGGGCGCACACCGCGATCCAACCCGGCCACGTACACGGGCGTGTTCGACAAGATCCGCAAGCTGTTCGCCGAGACGACGGAGGCGAAGGTCCGCGGCTATGGTCCGGGACGATTCTCCTTCAACGTGAAGGGCGGACGCTGTGAGGCCTGCCATGGCGATGGCACGCTGAAGATCGAGATGAACTTCCTGCCCGACGTGTACGTACCCTGCGAAGTGTGCGAAGGCGCCCGCTACAACCGCGAGACACTGGAGGTCCACTACAAGGGCAAGTCCATCGCCGAGGTGCTGGATATGCCGATCTCTGAGGCTGCGGAGTTCTTTGAACCTGTGACCTCCATTTCGCGCTACCTGAACACGCTGGTGGATGTTGGACTGGGGTATGTGCGCCTGGGGCAGGCAGCAACCACCTTGTCTGGCGGTGAGGCGCAGCGCGTGAAGCTGGCCGCGGAGCTGCAGAAGCGTTCCAACGGGCGCACTGTGTACATCTTGGACGAGCCGACGACCGGCCTGCATTTCGAGGACATTCGCAAGCTGATGCTGGTGATCCAGGGCCTCGTGGACAAGGGCAACAGCGTGTTCATCATCGAGCACAACCTGGACGTTATTAAAGCCGCCGATTGGATTGTGGACATGGGGCCGGAGGGCGGTTCGGGCGGCGGCACCGTTGTTGCCGAGGGTACCCCGGAGCAGGTTGCAACGGTGGAGGCCTCCCATACAGGCCGTTATCTACGGCCGATGCTCTGATCCAGGACTTGGCTGCTGAGGCTGTGCCGGACGCTGTGGCTGCTGGGGCTGCTGAGGTTGTGCCGGACGCTGTGGCTGTGCCGGACGCTGGGGCTGTTGGGGCTGCTGAGCATGGGGCGAAACAGGGGAACCCGTCGGGGCCGCGGGTTCCATATGCGTAGCGGGCACCTGAGCGTTCGTTTGGATGTTTGTAATGCCATTGCTCTTGTTCGGCTTTTCGCGCGTAACCGCCGCAATGAGCAGTACCATGCCGCAGATCAGGAACGCCAGCGCCTGCACCAATCCACCCAGAACGGAGAGGTCATAGAACACGAGCTTTCCGGTGGCGATGATTGCCAGGATCAATCCCAGCTTCGAGTTGTTGCGGTACAGCAGATATACCGCACCCAACATCCAGCTGACGGAGATAAAAACATGGGCGATCATGAACGACAGCTTTGTAGCCGAGATGGCCATTGCAACCGCGGGAACCGCCGACGAAGCCAAGACGAGTGTGACTCCGCCGATACACATAAGAATCAATTCGGGATTGACCGTCGCACCGGGGGCTTCCCGACCGGCAATGCCCTGTAGACCCGAATCCAAGAGGTACTTATGCCGGTAAGCCAAAGCCACGGAGAGCGTCAGGCTGGTGACGAGCACAATCGCGGAGTCCGGGATGCGCATGTTGTCTGCCTCAACCCAGCTTTGCGGGGCATAGGTGAACACCACCAAGAACGAGCAGACCAATGAGATCCAGGCCACGACCTTATGTATCCGCGGCAGTCCCCATACAATTGCAGCGGAATACAGCAGCAAGGCCACGGCGATTGCTACGGTCGAGTAGTTCAGAAACTGGACACCCTCAAGGTCTCCATAGCTAAGCGCGGAGAGTTTTTGCCAACGGAAGAACCTGAAGACAAAGATGATCGGCAGCGTTCCCGCGGCGATCGAAAACAGGAAGGACGTAGCCACGGTCGGAGGCAGTGGAGCGTTTGCCGTGTAATGGGAGTCGACTTTGTAGATGGCCCCGTTGAAGCGCGCGATGACGTAGGCAAAAAGAGTTACCACCGAGATAAAAGCAATGCTTCCCCAGGAATCGTGGCTGCTAAGGATAAGAGCAGGAACCACTACGACGGCAAGGACACTACTGATGTGAAGCTGGCGCGTAGCCCACGGTGGTACGAAGCTGATGATCGCAATCAGGGTGAATCCAACCACGCCAAGCAGGAACGTTGTGAGGACGAATGGGGCACTCATGAACAGCGCGGCCATGTATGTGATCGTCGCGGTGATTTGTAGCTTGAACCATGGCCGTCCCCAGCGAGCAGCAAAGCCGCAGATAGCGGCAGCCAAGAGGCTACCCGCGAAGTAGCCATTGTGGATCTCCCGCTGTGTCATTTGGTCGGCGGGGAACATCGAAAGGAAGCCAGCGGCTATTGGAACGATGAAAAGTGGGGCAAAGGCGGTGATGATGACCGCCAGAACCTCCTTCTTCCACGTATACGCAAGCCCCAAGGCAGCTGCGCATATGACCACTGTCAGGACACTGCCGAGCGCTTCACCGAACCAATCCAGTTGGAACACCGAAACCCACAGATCAGCTAAGCCACCCAGCGTGGCAACGACAAGCAGTGCCGATGCGCCGACTCCGTCCGGCTGTCGCCGGTGGATCATGGTAGAAGCAAGTGCCAGGCCTCCACAGAGGACAGCAGCGAGGACGACGGCGGCTTCTGGGCTTAGAACGCCAGAAGCATAGGCCAGCAGAGCCAGGAAGGTAAGACCCACGACGGTGATCGAACCGCCGATAATCGCTAGCAGGCGAGTAACCAGATCCTCCTTTTCCCACCACTGCTTTAGCCTATTGACAGCAACCGGTTGGGGAGCGGGACGTGGTTGAGGGTGCGGTTGTTGTCTCTGCGGTTGTTGCCCCTGCGGTTGAGCTTGCCCTCGTTGAGGTTGCTGACGCTCCGGCTTGCTCTGCTGAGGAGGTCCCTGCTGTGGCCGGGGAGATTGCATTGATGGGGTTGCCGCCACCGGACGTGTCGGGCGGGGCGGCTGCGTCGGCATAGGTCGTGGTGGCTGCACCTGCTGGCGTGGCTGTGTTCGCTGCGGCGGTTGGATCCGTTGTGGCGGTTGCGTGTTCTGTGGTGGCTGTGTGCGTTGAGGCTGTACCGGGGAGGAGAGCCGTGCCTGCGGAGAGGGAACTTGCGTGGCATGTTTGGGTTGAGGGGCGGCAGCGGCCTGTGGCGTCGCTAGCTTCTGCTGATTAACAGCAACCTCGCGCAGAAGAGCGAACAGCTGTGCCTGGATCTTCGCATGCGTTTGCGCAACATCCTCGATGCGCTGCACCAGATCGGATGGGTTATTGTCGGAACTAGACCCGTTCGAGTGCCTTCTATCCTGATTGTTCTTAAAATCATTCATGTCATAAAGGTCGCTTTTCTTTGGCCAGCTCCCGCTCCTAGAGATCGGAACGGACAGGGCGTTTTGTGTTCTATTGGTTACTTGTTATACTTCCAGGTACTACCGTCTCGTTCCGTTCATTTGGGACATTTTGTTTCAGGCAGTTTGTTTGAAACGCATTGCTCCAAGGAATTGGAAACGGGCTGCAAGTGGAGGTTCCTTCTCCCACCTAGAGACCGCCTTAGAGGTTGGGCTCGGGTCGTGGCCACAGGCACGGATGGGTTCTGAAAATCCGGAAGTGCAATGCACGGAAGTGTGGATATGTTCCCGCTGGTGCTTCTGTGGTTGTGATAGTGGGGGAACACAGGGGATCTTCAGTACTGCAGGGGTCGGTAAGACATTAACCAAACTGCTACTGAGGAGTTCACATTAGCGCAGAAGCTCGCATCAACGACCGTATTCGAGTCCCTGAGGTCCGACTCGTCGGTCCAGGCGGCGAACAGGTCGGTATCGTCAAGACAGACGATGCGCGAAAGCTGGCCTATGAAGCTGACCTCGACCTTGTAGAGGTTGCACCGAACGCCAAGCCACCCGTGGCGAAGATCATGGACTTCGGCAAGTTCAAGTACGAGCAGGCCCAGAAGGCTCGTGAAGCTCGTAAGAACCAGCAGCAGACCGTGGTGAAGGAACAGAAGTTCCGTCCGAAGATCGACGACCACGACTACGAGACCAAGAAGGGCAACGTTATTCGTTTCCTGGAGAAGGGCTCGAAGGTCAAGGTCACGATCATGTTCCGCGGGCGTGAGCAGTCTCGACCGGAACTCGGGTTCCGCCTGCTGGAGCGCCTGGCCAACGACGTCGAAGAGTACGGCGTAGTTGAGACTCGTGCGAAACAGGATGGTCGCAACATGACCATGGTGCTGGGCCCGATCCGCAAGGGCAAGAAGTAGTAACAGAACTAGTTGTTAGAGGTTTTTCACCAATGAAGCAGAAGACTCACAAGGGCGCCGCAAAGCGCATCAAGATCACCGGCTCTGGCAAGCTGCGTCGCGAGCAGGCTAACCGCCGCCACCTGCTGGAGGGCAAGCCCTCCAAGCGCACTCGTCGCCTGAAGGGTACCGAGGACGTCGCTCCGGCTGACGTCAAGCGCATGAAGCGTCTGCTGGGCAAGGCATAGCGAAAGCCCACCTTTCCACCCCTATTCACCTCACCGCCTCATCGAGTAATAACCGCACTTCCGATAGTGCTTTTGTGAGGCGTGCACAATTTAAAGAAAAGGAAGTATCACCGTGGCACGTGTCAAGCGCTCAGTGAACGCCAAGAAGAAGCGTCGCGAAGTACTGAAGTCCGCTAAGGGCTACCGTGGTCAGCGCTCTCGTCTGTACCGCAAGGCAAAGGAGCAGATGCTCCACTCCAAGACTTACGAGTTCCGCGACCGCAAGGCTCGCAAGAACGAGTTCCGTAAGCTGTGGATCCAGCGCATCAACGCTGGCGCACGCCAGAACGGCATGACCTACAACCGTCTGATCCAGGGCCTGCGCCTGGCTGAGATCGAGGTTGACCGCAAGAACCTTGCCGAGCTGGCCGTCAACGATTTCGACGCTTTCACCGCTCTGTGTGAGGCTGCTAAGGCTGCCCTGCCGGAGGACGTTAACGCACCGGCTGCGTCCTAAAAGCTAGCCGGAAGGCTTAGTTCACCCCTCATCCTGGTTTTTCCAGGGTGGGGGGTCTTTTGCGCATTTGGGACTTCTTGACCGACGGATTCCCGATAGATTGAGGTAAAAGCTATCCCTTCGTTTCGCCAGTGTTTCCTGAGGAGATAACCCCACAATGAATGCGTACACACGACGATCTGCAGCAGTACTGCTTGCTCTTTCTCTCGCCGGATCCGTTACCGCCTGCAATATGAGCACAAACGAGGATGCCGAGCAGGCAGTCGAGAAAGCCTCGGAGAAAGCGCACGAAGGGGATACTGCTACCAACGAAAATGGCGCGGGCGAAGATCTTTCTTATGCGGACATGTCCAAGGAAGACTTCGCCGAACAAGCGGCGAAGGCTATCGACGACTGTCTGAAAAACACTACGGATTCCTCCCTTGTGCAGGCTATAGAAGAGCTGCCCGACGAAGAGAAGAACCTGCTGAAGCGAGTCGATTCCGTGGAGCACTACGCGGAATTGAGTGATGAAGAAAAGGATCAGGTCTTTGAAACGGCCGACAAGATCTACAACATGCGTCACTACTTTGCGGGAGTCGATGAAATGAACACGGACGACCGTGGCGCATTCGTGGCGGGGCTGAACTTTACGCTGGATGCAATATGGCGCTTTACAGCTGGAAAGGGTGGTATGTCGGTCACCGCAGACCTCGAGAAGGCTGAGGTTGACGAGGGGCGCACGAAGGCCACCTTCCCGCTGGGATCCCTGGACATGAAAATGGGCGGAGTGCCGGGGAACCAGGGGGAGCCCATGACTGCGGTCGTTGAGGACGGTCAGCTCCGCGTCGATGGTCACTACCTCATCGAATTGGGCCAAGAGGGGCGGGGCGGAACCGTCACCAAGACCCATGTAGAAAATGGTGTGACCACGACGGAAGAGGCAACCCAACGTCTCTTTGAAGAGTAGGTGCCCTAAGCTGTGGGATATGAGCCCGCAGGATGCACAGGAAATTTTTACTGAACGAACCCCCCGTGTGGTCAACGCAGCCAAGCTTCACCGTGCGGCTGCGCGCAAGAAGGCGGGGGTTTTCCTCGTGGAAGGGGAAAATAGCGTCGAGGCGGCCATTGCTACCGGCAGCGCCACGGATGTGTTTGTGACTATGGCGGCGGCCGAGCGTTTCGAGCCGATCATTCGTACCGCCGGATACCTCAATGTCTACGTTCACTACATCAACGACAAGGCCGCCAAGCATTTGGCTGATACCGCCACGACCACGGGTTTGTTCGCCGTGTGTAAGCCGGTTTTGTGGTCTGTCGCTAAGGCATTGACGCCGCAGCCAAGGTTGGTGAGCGTTCCCGTGGAAACGAACGACCCCGGCAATGCCGGAACTCTCATCCGAGTGGCCGATGCCATGGGTGCGGATGCCGTGGTGTTCGCCGGGGAGACTGCTGATCCGCAGTCGTGCAAAGCTGCGCGCGCCTCCGCGGGATCGCTGTTTCACGTCCCAGTGGCCCGTTCAACGAACGTGAAAGATGTCCTCGGCCAGTTGCGCGCACAGGGGTTACAGATCGTTGCTACTGCCGCCGACGGGGAAGTAAGTCTGGACGAAGCGGGGGAGATCCTCACCAAACCAACTGCGTGGCTGTTCGGCAATGAAGCGCACGGACTCGGGGAGGAACTGCTGGCGGAAGCAGACCTGCGGGTTTCCATCCCCATCCGGGGACGCGCGGAATCCTTGAACCTGGCCACCGCCGCTTCCATTTGCATGTATGAGTCGGCGCGAGCCCAAGCACAAAGCTAACTCGAGCTAATTAGAGCTATCTAGAACTATCTAGACCAAACTAGACACAGCGTCCGGTACAGCGGTTGGGTGGAAGACGAATAGCCCCGGCTAGGTGCGAGGTCGCCCTCGCCGGGTATTATTGACCAGGTTAAGCCGTGCACGTAGACAGAGGAGCGCACACAAGTGACGGATTCCGCGGACACTCCCCAGGTAGAGCTCTCGGAGCAGAGCCTTAACGCTGCCGCCGACGCAGCTGAGAAGGCTTTCACCGACGCTGCAAATCTGGAAGAGCTGGCGGCTGCTCGCCGCGAGCACCTGGGCGACGATGCCCCCATCCCCGCAGCCCGCCGAAGCCTGGGCAGTCTGCCGAAGGAACAGCGCAAGGACGCTGGCCGCATGGTCAACATGGCACGTGGTCGCGTCGAAAAGTGCTTCGGGCAAGTCAAGGCAGAGCTCGAGCGTAAGCGCAATGAGGAAGTCCTGCGCGCCGAGCGTATCGATGTAACCGAACCGACGACACGTGGCCAGCGCGGCGCTCAGCACCCAATCACCATCCTGTCCGAGCAGATCGCCGATATCTTCGTCGGCATGGGTTGGGAAATCGCGGATGGCCCGGAGGTTGAGGCGGAGTACTTCAACTTCGACTCCCTGAACTTCATTCCGGACCACCCTGCGCGAACGCTGCAGGATACTTTCCACATTGCCCCAGAGGGATCTGGCCAGGTTTTGCGCACCCATACCTCTCCGGTGCAGATGCGTACGATGCTGTCCCGCGATCTTCCTATCTATATTGCTTGCCCGGGACGCGTATTCCGTACCGATGAGCTGGATGCAACCCACACCCCAGTCTTCCACCAGGTTGAAGGCCTGGCTGTTGATAAGGGTCTGACGATGGCACACCTGAAGGGCACACTGGATCACCTGGCTAAGACTCTGTTCGGAGAGGAAGCCAAGACCCGCATCCGCCCAAACTACTTCCCATTCACCGAGCCTTCCGCCGAGGTCGATGTGTGGTTTGCAGATAAGAAGGGTGGCGCCGGCTGGATCGAGTGGGGTGGCTGCGGCATGGTCAACCCCAACGTCTTGATCGCTGCGGGCGTAGACCCGGAAGTGTACTCCGGCTTCGCCTTCGGCATGGGCATCGAGCGCACCCTGCAGTTCCGCAACGGCCTGCCCGACATGCGTGACATGGTGGAGGGCGACGTCCGCTTCACCCTGCCATTCGGCGTCCGCGGTTAACCCATATTCACTCTTCAGAGCACCCCATTTAAAGCCCCAATAAGGATCTTTCGAACATCATGCTTATTTCCCAGTCGTGGCTGACCCGAATCCTGCAGACTTCCAACCCGCAGTGGAGCGTGAGCGCCGAGGAATTCGACGCTGGCTTCGTCCGCGTCGGCTTTGAGACCGAGGGCTACGAGGCGATCCCTGAGACCACCGGCCCACTGGTGATCGGTCGAGTAGAAAAGATTGAGGAGCTCACCGAGTTTAAGAAGCCGATCCGCTACTGCGATGTGAACGTCGGCCAAGCCAACGGCACTGGCGAGTTGCAGCACATCATCTGTGGCGCTCGGAACTTCGCCGAGGGCGACAACGTTGTTATCGCCCTGCCCGGCACGGTACTGCCCGGGCCTTTCGAGATCTCGGCGCGTAAGACCTACGGCAAAATCTCTGAGGGCATGATCTGTTCTGCGATGGAGGTTGGTCTGGCCAGCCAGCAAAACGCAGGCATCATGACTATCTCTGACGCCGATTTGGCCAGCGCCAACCTCCAGGTAGGCGACGATGCCCGTGGGCTGTTGGGTCTGCAGGACACCATCTTTGATGTGAATATCACCCCAGACCGCGGATACGCACTTTCGGCCAGGGGGCTTGCGCGCGAGTTGGCGTCGAGCTTTAACCTGCAATACCGCGACCCGGCGCAGGACCCGGCGGCAGCAGCGATGCGCGACGACCTTTTCGCCGGCCTGCCCGGCACGGGCGGCGAGGTTCAGGCGCTGAAGGTTGACGCGGACACGAAGTGCTCGAAGTTTGGCATGCGTAAGGTGCGGGGAATTGATCCGAAGGCGGAATCTCCGCTGTGGCTGCAGCGAGAGCTGATGCTTTGTGGTCAGCGACCTGTGAACCCGGCGACGGACGTGACGAACTACGTGATGTTCCTACTTGGCCAGCCGATGCACGCTTTCGATGCGGATAAGGTCAACGGCGAATTGCACGTTCGCCTGGCAAAGAAGGGGGAGAAGCTCACCACGTTAGACGATGTGGAGCGCACCCTGGATCCGGAAGACGTCGTGATCGCCGATGAGTCCGGTATTCAGTCCCTGGCTGGCGTGATGGGCGGATCGACCTCCGAGATTTCCGATGAGACCACCAACGTGCTGTTTGAAGCCGCTCACTGGAATCAGATCACGGTGGCACGTACGTGCCGTCGCCACAAGCTGTCCTCCGAAGCTTCGCGTCGGTTTGAGCGTGGCACGGATGCGGCGGTTATCGAGGACGCGCTGGACTTCGCTGTTGCACTGCTGGTGAATATTGCCGGCGGCGAGGTGGAGGAGGGGCGCACCCTGTTCGGTGCAGTGCCCGAGATGCCGACGATCACTATGCACACGTCGCGCCCAGGTAAGACTGCGGGCATGATCTATCCCGACGGCACCACTATTTCCCGCCTGCGTGAGGTGGGCTGTGAGGTGCGTGAGACCGGTTCGCGGGACGACAATGGTGCCCGCGAGATCGAGGTGACCCCGCCGAGCTGGCGTCCTGACCTGACGATGCCCGCCGACCTAGTGGAGGAGGTGCTGCGTCTGGAAGGGCTGGAGGATATTCCTTCTGTCGTTCCGACCGCTCCCGCAGGTCGCGGTTATACTCCGCGCCAGCGGATGCGTCGCAATGTGGGTAAGGCTTTGGCATGGGCCGGTTATGCAGAGATTCTGCCGAGCCCGTTCATTGCCAATGATGTATTCGACGTATGGGATCTGCCCGCTGATGATCCGCGTCGCGTGACGGTCAAGGTGCAAAACCCGCTAGAGAGCGATTACGCGCAGATCGGCACCACACTATTGCCGTCGATGATCGAATCGCTGCGTCGCAACGTCACTCGTGGTCAGCGAGATGCAGCTTTGTACGGCGTGGAGCAGGTTTCTGTTCCGAAGTCGGCCGAGCAGTTCTCGCCAATGCCTTCTGTTAAGCAGCGCCCGAGTGACGCCGAGCTGTCCGAGCTGCTGGATTCGCTGCCCGCACAACCACTTCATGTTGCCGTCGTCGCGACGGGTAATCGCCAGCTGCAGGGCACGTGGGGTGCGCCGGAAGCTTTCACTGCTGCGGATGCTATTGAATCTGCCCGTGTAGTCGCCCGCGCTGCCGGTGTGGAGATTACTCTGCGTAACGCCGAGTACCTGCCGTGGCACCCGGGTCGCTGCGCTGAGATCCTGGTGGGCGACAAGGTCGTTGGCCACGCAGGCGAGCTGCACCCGCAGGTGTGCGAGCGAGCCGAGCTTCCGCCGCGCACCGTGGCCATGGAGATCAACCTGGATGCGCTGCCTTTGGAGGAGACTTTCCCGCGTCCGGTGCTGTCTGCATTCCCGGCCGTTCTGCAGGACATTGCGGTTGTCGTAGATGAGTCCACTCCGGCACAGGCGGTCGAAGATGCTCTTCGGGCTGGTGCGGGCGAGCTGTTGGAAGAGATTCGTCTTTTCGACGTTTATCGCTCCGAGTCCTTGGGGGAAGGCAAGCGTTCGTTGACTTTCAGCCTGCGTTTCCGCGCTGCAGATCGCACCTTGACGGAGGAAGAGGCCAGCAAGTCCCGTGAAGCAGCTCTGCAGGCTGCGGCGGAGCGTGTGGGAGCCACGCTCCGCGCATAGTTGCATAATTCCCACAATATTGAATAATTTGCATTTGTGGGTCACGTAGGGCAGAATCGTCCTATGTTGAAAATTGCAGTAGCAGGCGCCAGTGGGTACGCGGGTGGCGAAGCGCTTCGCCTCCTCCTTAATCACCCAGGCTACGGCATGGACTTCGAAATTGGTGCGCTGACCGGCGGTTCTAATGCCGGCGCGCGCTTCCGTGATCTCAACCCAGGGCTTCCCGTACTGGCGGATCGCGTGCTCGAGGCCACCACTGAGGATGTTCTCCGCGAGCATGATGCTGCAATCCTGGCTCTTCCGCATGGCGTTTCTGCCTCCCTCGACCTGCCGGAATCTATGAAGATCGTGGACTGCGGAGCTGACTACCGGTTAAAGAACGCAAATCATTGGGCACGCTTCTACGGCACGCCGCACGCCGGCTCCCGTACCTACGGCATTCCGGAGATGCCGGGGCACCGAGAGGATATTGCGGCAACGAATTACGTAGCCGCCCCGGGGTGCTTCCCGACCGGCGCGACGATGGCTCTCATGCCAGCTATTGTCAGTGGCCTTATGGCTCCGCAGGTCAGTGTTGTCTCCGTCACGGGAACCACGGGTGCAGGCAAGAAGGCGGCAGTGAACCTCCTTGGTTCCGAGACTATGGGGAACCTCCGTGCCTACGGTGTGGGAACCCACCGTCACGCCCCGGAGATCAAGCAGAGCGTGGAGGAACTCCTTCCTGCTGGTCACTCTTCGGACGACGTGCATGTCACCTTCACACCAGTACTCGCGCCGCTGACCCGCGGAATTCTCACCACAGTCACCGCTCCAGCACGAGGCCAGGCGAGCGATATCCGCCGTGCCTATGAGGACTTCTGCGCCGATGAACCCTTCCTGCACTTGCTGCCCGCTGGCCAGCAGCCGGAGGTAAAAAACGTCGTGGGCTCCAACATGGTTCACCTGCAAGTGGAAGTCGCCGACGGCATGATCATCGCCACCAGCGCCATTGACAACCTCACCAAGGGCACCGCCGGTGCTGCTATCCAATGCCTCAACCTGATGGTCGGTTGGGAAGAAACCGCGGGTCTTCCGCAGACGGGACTGTGATCCGACAATGAATAGCCCACAAGAAGCAAACACAGACACCAGCACGGCGCAGAGTACCTCTGCAGAGCTCGGTGTGACTGTTCCTCGGGGCTTCAGCGCTGCCGCGGTGACTGCAGGCATTAAGCCTTCCGGTAAGTCGGATATGGCTCTGATCCGCAATGACGGTCCGGACACTATTGCTGCAGCAATGTTTACCCGTAACCAGGTCACGGCAGCTCCCGTGCGCTACACCAAGGCACATAACGATGGCAGCTTCCGTGCAGTGGTCGTCAACTCCGGAAATGCCAATGCCTGCAACGGTGCCCAGGGCGACAAGGATGCCCGTGCCACGGCGGATAAGGCCGCTGAGGAGTTGGGCTGCCACCCCAGCGACGTTGCCGTGTGTTCCACGGGACTTATTGGCGATGTGCTACCGATGGACAAGATCATCTCGGGCATTGATGAGCTCGCAGGAAATTTGGATCAGTCCATTGCGTCAGGAAACGCCGCCGCCCGTGCCATCATGACCACCGATCTCGTGGCCAAGGAAGCTGTTTACCACGGCGACGGCTGGTCCATCGGTGCGATGGGCAAGGGCGTGGGGATGATGGCTCCGTCACTGGCGACGATGCTGGTGTTCATTACTACCGACGCCCACCTGCCCAGTGCCGAGATGGCCCAGCAGGCACTGGCGGGTGCGACTCCGACGACCTTCGACTGCATTGACATCGACGGTGCAACCTCCACCAATGACACCGTGCTGCTTATGGCCTCCGGTGCGTCCGGAGTGACCCCCGAAGCAGAGGAATTTAACGCTGCGATCCACCAGGTGTGCTCGGATATCGCGATGCAGCTGCAGGCGGATGCTGAGGGCGTCACAAAGAGAGTCTCCATCACCGTCGGCGGCGCAGAAACAGACGTGGACGCGCAGACCGCAGCTCGCGTCATTGGCCGCGACAACCTCTTTAAGTGTGCAATGTTCGGCTCGGATCCGAACTGGGGCCGCGTGCTAGCCGCAGTGGGAATGGCACCGGTGAAGATGAACCCAGAGGCTATCAGCGTGTCCTTCAATGGTCACCCAGTGTGCATCAACTCCACCGGTGCACCCGGTGCGCGGGCGGTCGACCTATCCGGTGCGGACATCGCTGTCGAGGTGGATCTTGGCGTAGGCGAAGGGCGCGCGACGGTATGGACCACTGACCTTTCGTACTCCTATGTAGAGATCAACTCTGAGTACTCCACCTAGCACTCCACCTATCTCTTCATCTGGCATGCACCCAGACTTGCAAAAGCACTCTGCACCAAGAATCGAATGATTAGGGACTAAGCACCAATGACTTCCAATCACCCGCCCATCGATACCACCGGGCTGACCCCCGAAATGCGCAGCCACGTGCTGGCCGAAGCGCTGCCCTGGTTGCTGCATTACCGCGACAAAATCGTGGTGGTGAAGTACGGCGGCAACGCGATGATCGACGAGGATCTCAAGCGAGCATTCGCCGCCGACATGGTCTTTCTACGCGCTATTGGTGCCCGCCCGGTCGTGGTGCACGGCGGTGGCCCGCAGATCAACGACATGCTGAAGACCGTCGGCCTGGAAGGCGAGTTCAAGGGCGGCTTCCGTGTAACAACCCCGGAGGTCATGGAATACGTTCGCATGGTGCTCTTCGGCAAAGTCGGACGCGAGCTCGTTGGCCTGATTAACGAGCACGGCCCATACGCCGTCGGCACCTCGGGTGAGGACGCGGGACTATTCACCGCCTCCAAACGCACCATCACCATCGACGGGGAAGATGTGGATCTTGGGCGTGTGGGGCAGATCGAACACGTCAATGCAGAAAGCTTGCTAGACCTCATCGACGCAGGCCGCATCCCCGTCGTCTCAACGATCGCTCCCGATGACCAAGGGCGCATCTACAACATCAACGCAGACACGGCTGCCGGTGCATTGGCTGGAGCCCTGGGGGCCGAGAGACTGATCGTGCTCACGAACGTTAAAGGCCTATACACAGACTGGCCCAACAAAGATTCGCTCGTTTCCAGCCTCACCCCGGAGCAGCTTTCCGACCTGCTCCCTAACCTGGATTCCGGCATGGTACCGAAGATGGAAGCCTGCCTTGACGCCCTGCGTACCGGGGTGCAGGCCGCACACGTCATCGACGGTCGAATCCCGCACTCCGTACTCTTGGAGCTAATGACCACCGGCGGCATCGGCACCATGATCTGCCCCGCAGATTGGGAGGACGTAGACGGAACCGAGATTCCCGCCGCTATCAACTACCGGGAGGACTTGTCATGAGCCAGCACATGAACTCCACCGACTGGCAGAGCCACTGGAACGCCGCCCTGTTCGAAACGTACGGCACTCCGCCACGCGAGCTCGTGTCCGGTCGCGGAACCGTCGTCACCGACGCAGAGGGTAACGAATACCTCGACCTGCTCTCCGGCATCGCCGTCAATGCTCTGGGGCACGCTCACCCTGCCGTTGTCGACGCCGTGTCGAATCAGATCGCTACGCTCAGCCACACGTCGAACCTTTTCGCCCACCCGCAGGTGATCAAACTCGCGGAGCGGCTCAAGGGACTGGTGGGGGAGCAGGCCGCGGAGGCGCGCGTCTTCTTTTCCAATTCCGGAGCAGAGGCCAACGAAGCGGCCTTCAAGATCGCCCGTGCTACGGGAAGAACTAAAATCCTGGCTGCCGAGCGTGGCTTCCACGGTCGCACCATGGGTGCGCTCGCCCTGACCGGCCAGCCTGATAAGCAAGAACCCTTTAAGCCGTTGCCCGGCGGAGTGGAGTACTACCCCTACGGCGATATCGCGGCTCTCCGGGAGCTGGCGGACGATGACACCGCCGCAATTTTCCTTGAGCCAATTCAAGGGGAGACCGGCGTGATCCCCGCACCGGATGGATTCCTGGCCGCCGTACGCGAATTATGCGACGAGCACGGCATTCTGATGGTCGTCGACGAGGTACAGGCGGGCATGGGGCGCACCGGCCAGTGGTTTGGCTTCCAGCACGAACCCGATGTGTTACCGGACGTCATCACCATGGCAAAGGGGTTGGGCGGTGGCCTGCCGATCGGTGCAACGCTGGCCCTACCGAAGGCACAACTCCTGGCCAAGGGCATGCACGGAACCACTTTCGGCGGCAACCCCGTGGTCTGTGCCGCCGCGAATGCGGTGATCGACACGATTGAGGCCGAGGATCTATTGTCCAACGTCGCCACCCAGTCGCAGGCTTTCCGCGACGGTCTGGTCGACCACTCCAGCGTGCAGACGATCCGCGGGCGCGGGCTCATGCTGGGCATCGTGCTGGATGAACCGCTGACACTCGACCCGCTTGATTACGGGCTGATTGTGAACAAACCCCAGCCCGACGTGGTCCGCATTGTTCCCCCGCTGAACGTCTCGGCTCAGGAGGTGCAGGGTGGCGTCACCAAGATAAGGAAGATGCTGGACGACAACCGCGAACAGAGCGAACAGAGCTCGAGCAAACAGAGCTCGAGTAAACAGAACTAAGGAACACCACATGACGAACTCCCTTAACAATGGGCCGCTGCGCCACATGCTGGCCGACGATGACCTCACCCCGGAAGAGCAGGCCGAAGTGCTGGCATTGGCCGAGGAACTGAAGGACAATCGCTACGGCAATGGCTATCGCAACCTACTGGAACGTCGCTCTGTCGCAGTCTTGTTCGACAAGACCTCTACGCGCACGCGCTTTTCTTTTGACGCCGGCATCACCGAGCTGGGCGGCAATGCCATCGTCGTAGACAGCGGCAGCTCCCAGATGGGCAAGGGCGAGACCTACCAGGACACCGGCGCGGTACTGTCCCGCTACGCCACCGCTATCGTGTGGCGCACCGGTGCCCACGACAATCTGCACCAGATGGCAGAGACCGCGAGCGTTCCGATTATCAACTCGCTGTCCGATGACTTCCACCCCTGCCAAATCTTGGCGGATCTCGTGACCATCAAGGAACACAAGGGAAAGATCCAGGGGCTGAATGCCGTGTACTTTGGCGACGGTGCGAACAACATGGCAAACAGCTACATGCTGGGCTTTGCCACCGCGGGAGTGGACATCACCATCGCCGCACCCAAGGGGTTCCAGCCTGATGCAGAGTTCGTTGAGCGAGCGCAGAAGCGGGCGGAGCTGACCGGTGCGACCGTTACCGTAACGGATTACGTCGATGCCACCGGCGCAGATGTGGTGATCACCGATACGTGGCTGTCGATGGGACAGGATGCCTCCGAGGATCGCAGTGCGCTGCGCCCGTACCAGGTAGACGAAAAACTAATGGGCACCGCCAAGGACGATGCGATCTTCCTGCACTGCCTGCCGGCCTACCGCGGCAACGAAGTGACTACCGAGGTGATCGACGGGCCACAGTCTGTGGTCTTTGACGAGGCGGAAAACCGCCTGCATGCACAAAAGGCGCTGATGGTATGGCTTCTTCGTTAACCCGCACAGCACGGCAGGACATGATCGGGCGCATCATCGGCGCTGAGAAAGTAGCCAGCCAGCGCCAGCTGCTCGGTATCCTCGTCAACCGCGGCATCGACGTCACGCAGGCAACGCTGTCTCGCGACCTGGTGGATTTGGGTGCCAAGAAGGTGCGCGTAGGAGGAGAGGTCTACTACTCCCTTTCCGACGATGTACGGGTGGACGGGCCGGACAAGCTGCGACGAGTGCTGGCAGAATTGCTGGTTGACCATGACCACTCGGGAAACATCGCGGTGCTGCGTACTCCGCCAGGTGCGGCGCAGTACCTGGCCAGCATTCTGGACCGCTCGGATGTTAACCGAGTGGTGGCCACCATTGCCGGTGACGACACTGTGTTTGTCCTGGCGCGAGAGCCCCTCAACGGCAAGGAGCTGGGGGAGTATTTCTTCCACCTGGCACAAAGCTAAAATCAAATAACGGATAACAAAAAGAACACAAGAGAATCTTTCGAAGGGAAGCGTAGAGAAGAATGAAGGATCGCGTAGTACTCGCATACTCCGGCGGACTCGATACCACCGTTGCTATCAGCTGGATTGCCAAGGAGCGCAACGCTGAGGTCGTCTGTGTCTCCATCGACCTGGGCCAGGGCGGCGAGGACATGGAGACCGTCCGCCAGCGTGCACTGGGCGCCGGCGCTGTGGAGTCCATCGTCGTGGATGCCCGCGATGAATTCGCCAACGACTACTGCCTGCCGACCATCAAGGCCAACGGCATGTACATGAAGGAGTACCCGCTGGTCTCCGCGATCTCCCGCCCTCTGATTGTCAAGCACATGGCGGATGCAGCCAAGGAGCACGGCGGTACCGCGGTTGCTCACGGCTGCACCGGCAAGGGCAATGACCAGGTCCGCTTCGAGGTTGGTTTTGCCAATACCGCCCCGGACCTGGAGATTATCGCCCCGGTTCGCGACTACGCCTGGACTCGCGAGAAGGCCATCGCTTTCGCCGAGGAAAACGGCATCCCGATCGAGCAGTCCAAGTCCTCCCCGTTCTCCATCGACCAGAACGTGTGGGGCCGCGCCGTGGAGACCGGCTTCCTGGAGGATCTGTGGAACGCCCCGACCAAGGACGTCTATGCATACACCGAGGATCCGGGCTTGGGCCAGGCTCCGGATGAGGTCATCATCTCCTTCGAATCCGGCGTGCCAGTGGCCATCGACGGTAAGAAGGTCACCGTACTGGAGGCCATCGAGGAGCTGAACCGTCGCGCAGGTGCGCAGGGCGTCGGCCGCCTGGACATGGTTGAGGACCGCCTGGTGGGCATCAAGTCCCGCGAGATCTACGAGGCTCCGGGCGCTATCACCCTGATCCGTGCCCACGAGGCCCTTGAGGCCGTCACCGTCGAGCGCGAGCTGGCCCGCTACAAGCGCGGCATCGACGCAGAGTGGTCTAACCAGGTCTACGACGGCCTGTGGTTCAGCCCGCTGAAGCGCTCCCTGGATGCGTTCATCGATTCCACCCAGGCGCACGTCACCGGCGACATCCGCCTGGTGCTGCACGCGGGCTCCATCACCGTCAACGGCCGCCGCTCCGGCAAGTCCCTGTACGACTTCAACCTGGCTACCTACGACGAGGGCGACTCCTTCGACCAGTCCATGGCCCGCGGCTTCGTGGAGCTGCACGGCCTGTCCTCCAAGATCGCCGCTAAGCGCGACCTGGCTAACTAGGCACTGGCACCCCGTAATACACCCCTTCCCGGTGGGGAGTCCCGTTCGCTGGGGCTGCCCGCCGTTGGTTTCTTTAAGACCGACATTCTTTTACGACGTCACTCACGGAGAGGAATCCTTTCAATGGCAGATCACGGTGCGTCCAACCCCGGCTCGCTGGACAAGCACGGCACGAACGAGGGCGCGCTCTGGGGCGGTCGCTTTTCCGGTGGCCCCTCGGAGGCTATGTTTGCGCTGTCCGTATCCACCCATTTCGACTGGGTCCTCGCCCCCTATGACGTGCTCGCATCGAAGGCACACGCCAAGGTGCTGAACAAGGCCGGTCTGCTCTCGGACGCCGACCTGGAGACCATGTTGGGTGGGCTGGACCAGCTGGGTCGGGATGTCGCGGACGGTTCCTTCGTCCCAGCATCCTCCGACGAGGACGTCCACGGTGCGATGGAGCGCGGCCTGATCGACCGCGTCGGCCCGGAGGTCGGCGGTCGCCTACGTGCGGGGCGTTCCCGCAACGACCAGGTGGCTGCGATGTTCCGCATGTGGATCCGTGACGCGATCCGCGACATTGCCGTCCAGGTCACGCAGCTAATCGACGCGCTGTCTGAACAAGCGAAGGCGCACCCGGATGCGATTATGCCGGGTAAGACGCACTCCCAGGCTGCCCAGCCGATCCTGTTGGCTCACTCGCTGCTAGCTCACGCTCAGCCGCTACTGCGTGATATCCAGCGTCTGCAGGACTTGGATAAGCGCCTGGCTGTCTCGCCATATGGTTCGGGCGCGCTGGCTGGTTCCTCCCTGAAGTTGGATCCAGAGGCCATTGCGGAAGAACTCGGTTTCGACTCCGCGGCGGATAATTCCCTGGACGGAACCTCCTCCCGCGACTTCGCCTCCGAGACAGCCTTCGTCCTCGCCCAGATCGCGGTGGACATGTCCCGCCTGGCTGAGGAGATCATTTACTGGTGCACCCCGGAGTACGGCTACGTCACGCTCTCGGATTCCTGGTCCACCGGTTCCTCGATCATGCCGCAGAAGAAGAACCCGGACGTGCCTGAGCTCGTACGCGGCAAGACGGGCCGCCTGATCGGTAACCTCTCTGGACTGATGGCCACCCTGAAGGGTCTGCCGCTGGCTTATAACCGCGACCTGCAGGAGGACAAGGAGCCGATTGTCGACTCGGTGGCTCAACTCAACTTGCTGCTGCCGGCAATGACGGGTCTGGTGTCTACTCTGACTTTCCACGAGAACCGCATGCGCGAACTGGCCCCGGCGGGCTTTACACTTGCGACGGATTTGGCGGAATGGATGGTGCGCCAAGGAGTGCCGTTCCGTGAGGCCCACGAGGCCTCGGGCTCCTGCGTGCGTATCGCGGAGTCCCGCGGTGTGGACCTTATCGACCTCACCGACGAGGAGCTGGCCTCTGTGGACTCCCGCCTCACCCCGGAGGTTCGCGAGGTGCTCACTATCGACGGCGCGGTGGCGTCCCGGTCGACGCGCGGCGGCACCGCCGGTGTGCGGGTAGCCGAGCAGCGGGAGCGCGTTGAAAAGCTCTCCGGCGAATTGCGCGGGTGGGCGGAAACGCCGGTCCGCGGCTAAGGAAAGAGCTTGCGGGGGTTAGCCCCGCACCCCTCCGGGCAGGTTGTGCAGCGTGATTCCATACTCGCTAGCAACCTGCCTATATTTTTCAACGAAGTGTTGGCTGCGCACCCCCGAGGCGCAGTAGACCACCGCTTCGGTGCCCTCGTGGCGGGCGAAGGCCTCGGCCACTGCGGGGGAGGCCACGTCCAGGGTGCCTGCGGGATCCGCGAGCGCGGACATCGCGAGGTGCTCGTCGGCGCCTTGCTCGCCGATGAAGCTCGGCTGGGCGAGGAGCGTTTCGTGGTACTCGCGGACGTCCACCGTGAAGGCCTTGCCGGTGCGGACGAGCTCGTGCAGAGCGGCGTTACCCGGTGCCTTCGCCGGGTGGGAGCCTGGGTCCTGGTCTGGCGTGGTGTGCGAGGCCTCCGGGGGCTGGACTGCGCAGGCGGTAATGGAGGCTGCGGCGTTGTCGTTGGGGGACAGGGCCACGACTGGCTGGCGGCTCGGGTCGGGGGCGATGCGGAAGCTCTGGGTGCGCGCGGTCAGCGCGTCGTAGCTCACAACCGTGCCGAGCAGCGGCTGGCCGACCCCGGTGACCCACTTGATGGCCTCGGTGGCCGCCAGCGCGCCCATCACCGCGGTGGTCGCGCCCAACACCCCGGCGCTCGCGCAGTCGGGGATCGAATCCCCGCTTGGCTTCTCTGGGAACAGATCCCGCAGACCGATGCCGCGCTCACCGCTGGCGGTGGAGTTGAACACCGAGATCTGCCCGGCGAAGCGCAGCACTGTGGTCCAGACCAGGGGAGTGCCGGAGATTTCGGCGGCGTCGGCCACCAGAAACTTCGTGTCGAAGTTATCGGAGCCGTCGATGACCAGATCGACCTGCTGGAAAGCCTCGACGATATTATTCGCGTCCAGGCGGTAGCGGTGTGCTTCGACCCGGATATCCGGCTGGATGCGCTTCAGCGCATCGGTGGCCGCATCAACCTTTGCCCGGCCGACGTCCTCGGCCGAGAACAGGATCTGGCGGTGCAGGTTCGTCACATCCACCGTGTCGTCGTCGTAGAGCACGATCGTGCCCACCCCGGCCGAAGCCAGGGATTGCATCGCGGGGCAACCTAGCCCGCCTGCTCCGACGACGAGCACGCGGGCGTCGTGCAGCCGCTGCTGCTCGGTGGGTCCGAAGCCAGGCAGGTTCAGGTGGCGGGCGGTGCGCCGCTGCTCCCGGTAAGGAAGGGAGACGAAGTCCCCGGCGGGGAAGGCCTGATCGGTTCCCGCTGTGCGCGGGGAAGAAGTGTGTGAGCTTCCAGCCACGCTTAGAGCACCTCCTCAGCCCAGTCCTCGTCCCAGGAGGCCAGGCCCTCGAAGCTGGAGCTGGCCAGCGCGCCCTGCGCGTGGGTGCGCTTCGGGATGCGACCCGCCGCAGCGGCCAGGCGCCCGGCCTCGACCGCGTGCCTCATGGCGGTGGCCATGGCGACCGGGTCCTGGCAGCGGTTGACAGCGCTAGCGAGCAGCACACCGCTGCAGCCGAGCTCCATGGCGAGCGCCGCGTCCGATGTGGTGCCCACCCCGGCGTCCAGCAGCACCGGGACGGAGGCGCGGGCGCAGATCAGCTCGATATTGTGCGGGTTGAGGATCCCTAGCCCCGTGCCGATCGGGGAGCCCAGCGGCATCACGGCTGCCGCACCGGCGTCCTCCAGTCGCTTGGCGACCACGGGGTCGTCGCTGGTGTAGGCCAGCACCTCGAAGCCGTTGGCGACCAGCATTTCGCAGGTGTCTACCAGCTCCACCACGTCGGGCAGCAGGGTGCGGTCGTCGGCGATGAGCTCCAGCTTCACCCAGTTGGTGCCCAGCGCCTCGCGGGCGAGCTGGGCGGTGAGGATCGCGTCCTTGGCGGTCCGGCAGCCCGCGGTATTCGGCAGGACGTCGATGCCCAGGCGGTTCAACAGCCCGAAGACGCTCTCGCCTCCCGCAGCGCCGTTCGAGGCTCCAGCGGTGCTAGGGGTGTTGCCTGCCCGGAAGCGGCGCATTGCCACGGTGGTCAGCTGGGTGCCGCTGGCCACCAGCGCCTTCTCGAGCAGCGTCTGGCTGGTTGCCCCGCCGGTACCCATGATCAGGTGCGAGTCGAACTTCTTACCTGCGATTTCAAGCATCTATGCCTTCTTCTCCTTCTGCGTCTACTAGTGCCGTCGTTCCGGGTCATCGTGGCTCGTTAAAGCCGATGAAGCCGGAAGCGGTAGCCCTAACCGCCCTGGACCGCGACGAGGATGTCGATCTCGTCGCCGTCGGACACCTCGCGGGTGTCCCACTGGCTGCGTGGCACGACCGCCTGGTTCAGCGCGATCGCGATGCCCGTGGCATCCTTTTCGCCGGTCTCGTTGGCAACGACCTTGGCGATCGTGAGTCCCGCCTTGCCCTGGCGCTCTTCCTGGTTCACCGTGTAGTTCATTCTCAGCGTCCTCTCGCTCGTCTTGTTACGGGCGTTCTCTTGGCCCATTATCTCCCAGTCGCGTGCCACTGGCTCAGTGCGTCTCGGTCGCGAAGCGCTCCCAGCGGCAAGCGTCGAGGCTCACCCCGGCCGCCTCTGCGGCCTCACCCAACGCCACATCACCATCGCCAGCGCTGAGCCCCAGGTGTGCCGTCACCTTAGCGCCGAGTGCAGACAACAGAATGCCGTGCCGGAAGTATCCCGCCGAGATCACCACATTCCCGCTGGTCTTGCCGATCAGGGGTAGGTCGTCGGGAGTGCCTGGGCGCTCCCCGGCAAGCGCCTCGATGAATTCGCAGTCCTCGATGCCCGGCACCACGCGGATGGCGTCGCGCAGCAGGGTGTAGACCCCGTCGGCAGCGGGTGCCCGCCGTTCGTCCTCCCGTGTCGTTGCGCCCACGGCGATCGTGCCGTCGGTGCGGGGGATGACGTAGATCGGTCGGTACTCGAAGAAACCCCGGATCACGCGCTCCACCGGGGCGGGCCGGCCTTCAGCCACCCCGAGGCGAATCAGGTCCCCGCGCACGGGCCGCACCGGCAGGGCAGGGGCGCCGTCGAGTTTTGCTGCTCCGACGCCGTTGCAGACGTAGACGCTCCCGCTCACGTCCACTGCCGTGCCGTCGGCGAGGCGTACCGCGGTGCACCCGCTGTCCGGTCCTGCGTTACGGTGGTCGGCCTCAGAACCCGCCGCTTCGCTGCCGTGCACCAGCCCGGTCGCTTCTTGCTCCACGAAGGTTACGCCCTTCTTTTTCAGGACGTCGACGGCCGCCGCGCAGTACAACCGGGGGTTGACTTGATGGTCGCCGGGGATCTCCACGGATCCGGCGAGCTGCGGGTGCAGCCCAGGCTCAAGCTTGCGGGCTTGACGCACGGGCAGCCGGGTGGCCGTCATCCCGTGGGCGTGCTGGTGCTCCAGCAATTCGGCGAGGTGGGTGGCGTCGGCGCGGTCAGCAGCGACCACGAGCGTGGACTCCTCCCGATAACCGGTGGGAAGGTCCGTGTCTGACTCCACGGCTTCGCGCAGCGCCGGCCACAGCTCGGCGGCGCGGATCATCAGGGGGTAGAGCTCCTCCTGCCCGTACTGCACCTCGGCGACGGGGGCGAGCATGCCACCCGCCACCCAGGAGGCACCGCTGATCGGGGCTGGGTCGATGATCGCGATATCGGTCGCGGGTACCCCGGCACGGGTCAGCTCCACGGCGGTGCTGAGACCGATGATCCCGGCGCCGATGATCACATGCTCGTAGCTGCTCAAGGTCTTGTTCTTTCTAGTGGCGCGCTTGCGTCACGAATTGGATGGGCTGCGGAACTGCAGCCCATGGTCTGCGGTATTGATTCTCGGATAACGGGCAAGGTGTGCGACCGCCTCATGTGCGGTTGAGGTAGCCGGTTCGGATCTGCCAGCTGCGCAGCAGCGCGGCGGCAACTGCGATGCCGGTCAGGACGGCGAAGGGCAGCGACGGGCCAACCCGCGGCTCCAGCACTTGCATCAGGGGCGGTAGGGCGAAGCCCACGTAGGTCGCGACGTAGTAGGCCCCGAGGATGCGGCCGCGGTGGGAGGCCGGGGAGTAGGCGTTGACGTCCAGCAGCCCGTCGCGCAGGCACAGGCCATAGCCGAGCCCGAGCAGAACGGTGGCCAGGAAGAAGAGCGGCAGCGAGGGGGCCTCGCCACCGAGGGTGGCGACGAGGAAGCCGGCTCCTGCGCACAGGATCCCGACGACCCCGGAGCGCGGACCCCAGGCCCAGCGGCGCCCCGCCGTCTGGATCGCCAGACCCGCGCCAAAACCAACCGCGGCCGCGACCCCCGGCAGGAACACCCCGGTCTCGAAGTACTCGGCCACCCGCGCGGCGAGCCCCACGAAGGCGGTGGTGATCGCCGCGAAAACCCACATCGCCACCGGCACCGAGGTCGCCAGCGCCTTGCGGGGCGAGGCGCTCGGATCAACCTGCGGATCCTTCGCCACAGCTAGGATCCGGCGGGGCATGTCACCAGTGCGCAGCGAGAACACCACGGCCACGAGCGAGGCGATGATGCTCAGCATGAAGGGCAGCCAGAGCGGGGAGAACGCGAACTCTGCGAGCCCGGAGATCGCCGGCCCCAGCGCGAAGCCAGAGGTGAGGACGATGCCGGCGAGCGTCGAACCTGCGGCCCCATTCAGCCGCGCCGCCCACGCGGTACCCGCACTGACCACCAGCCCCACGCCCAGCCCCACGACGAAGCGGCCGCTGAGCAGCCCAGGAGCCCCGTGGAAGAGCATCAGGATGGTGTTGCCAACCACCGCGATCAGCGAGCCCGCCAACGCCACCAGCCGTCCGCCAAAGCGGTCGGCCAGCGCACCCCCGATGAGGAGGCTCGGCACCAAACCCAGCGCATAGATCCCGTACGCGCCGTTGACCAGCAGTGGCGATAAGTTGAGCTGCTCCCGCAGCGCCACGAGTACGGACGCGAAGTGATTCGCCGACCATCCCGCGGTGAGCAGGAGGGCGGCGACGCTGATAAAAACTCTCCGTGTGCTTGTTCCGGGTGTGCTCATAGACCCTATCTAACGCTCGTTGGCTTCCGAAAACTGGGAAACCACGCTCTCGGCATAGGCCTTCGGGTTCTCTGCTTGCATGATTCCGCGGACGATCGCCAGCCCGGCCACACCCGTGGCAGCCAGGTCGGCTGCATCCTCCGCATGAACGTCGCCGATGGCAACCACCGGAACCCGCGAGGCCTCTACCAGTGCGGGATAGCCCTCCAGCCCCAGCGGCTCGCGGCCGGAATCCTTGGTTGGAGTAGGGCGGAAAGGGCCGGCGCCGATGTAGTCGATTACATCCGCATACTCGTTGGCCTGCTGCACCAGGGGCAGGGTGCCGGTGGTCAGCCCGATAATGGCATCCTTGCCCAGCAACTGGCGAGCCAAGCGCGGGTCCAGGTCGTCCTGGCCGATGTGCACGCCGTGGATGTTGTGCTCCGGCATGAGGGCGGCGGCAACGTCCACGCGGTCGTCAATCAACACTCGGGTAGCCGGGTTGGCCTTCTGCACTGCGGCGGCGACCTCAACGGCCAGTGCCGTCAGGTCGCGTACGCTGATCGGTTTGCTGCGCACCTGCACCACGCCCGCGCCACCGGCGGCAGCGGCGGCGGCCACGTCCACCACCTTCTCGTGCGGAGCGCCTGTAACCAAGTAACAGCGCAGATCCAAGCTAGCGCTCACCGTGCGCTGCCGCCTCCTTCTGCAGATCCTCGGCGACTTCCTTCGCCTCGTCGCGGTTCAAGTACAGCTGGGAGCCCGCGCGGCGGAACTCCTCCGCCATCTCCTCCTCGCCCGCGGCGCTTAGGCTGTCGATGCCGTCGACGCTCTGTCGACCGAAGCCCGGCAGGCCCAGATCCTTGACCAGGGACTGCTTTTGGTCGGTGGCCAGCGCTTCGTCGATCTCGTCGCCGAAGGCATCGCGGATGTCCTGGCTGATGCGCATGGAGCAGAACTTAGGGCCACACATGGAGCAGAAGTGTGCCGTCTTCGCTGGCTCCGCAGGCAGAGTCTCATCGTGGTAAGCCTGAGCGGTATCCGGGTCCAGGGAAAGAGCGAACTGGTCGTGCCAGCGGAACTCGAAGCGAGCCTTACTCATAGCATCGTCCCACTCGTGGGCGCCCGGGTGTCCCTTGGCGACATCGGCGGCGTGTGCGGAGACCTTGTAGGTGATGACGCCGGTCTTTACGTCGTCCTTGTTCGGCAGACCCAGGTGTTCCTTCGGGGTCACGTAGCACAGCATTGCAGTGCCACCCATGGCGATGTTCGCCGCACCGATGGCAGAGGTGATGTGGTCATAGCCCGGAGCAATGTCCGTCACCAGTGGTCCCAGAGTGTAGAACGGTGCACCACCGCACCATTCCTGCTCCTTTTCGTTGTTGACCTGCACCATGTTCAGCGGCACGTGACCGGGACCTTCAACCATGACCTGCACGTCGTACTCCCAAGCGCGGTGGGTGAGCTCACCGATGGTCTTCAGCTCGGCGAACTGGGCGGCGTCGTTGGCGTCCGCAATGGAGCCCGGGCGCAGGCCATCGCCCAAAGAGAATGCGACGTCGTACTTGGCGAAGATCTCACACAGCTCGTCGAAGTTCTCATACAGGAACGACTCCTTGTGGTGCGCCAGGCACCAGCCGGCCATGATGGAACCACCGCGGGAGACGATGCCGGTGACGCGCTTCGTGGTCAGCGGCACGAACGGCAGGCGCACGCCTGCGTGGATCGTCATGTAGTCCACGCCTTGTTCGCACTGCTCAATGACGGTATCGCGGAAGATCTCCCAGGTTAGGTCCTCGGCTACGCCGTCGACCTTCTCAAGTGCCTGGTAGATCGGCACGGTACCGATCGGTACAGGGGAGTTCCGCAGAATCCATTCGCGGGTGGTGTGGATGTCGTTACCGGTGGAAAGATCCATTACGGTATCCGCGCCCCAGCGGGTCGCCCAGCGCAGCTTATCCACTTCCTCGCGAATAGAGGAGGTGACGGCGGAGTTACCGATGTTGGCGTTGATCTTGGTGGTGAAGGCGTTGCCGATAATCATCGGCTCGGACTCCGGGTGGTTGATGTTGTTCGGAATAATGGCCTTACCGGAGGCTACCTGTTCGCGAACCTTCTCTACATCACAGTGCTCACGGAGCGCTACGAACTCCATTTCCGGGGTGATGATTCCCTGGCGGGCATAGTGCATTTGGGTAACACGCTTACCCTCCTTTGCACGCAGTGTGGCGCGGGTAGAACCCTTCCACTCTTCGCTGGCCTGTCCGCGCTTGACGGCACGGTTGCCGTCATCCAGTAGGTTGCGACGACGACCGTCGTAGGCCTCCACATCGTCGCGGGCTTCGATCCATTCGCTGCGCAGTCCCTGCAGCCCCTCGGTGGGTTCCGCCCACGGGCCGCGGGTGCGGTAGATCCTCACCGGCTCATTCGGGCCGGTCGGCGAGTCGTCCAATTGGATCTCAGTCTCCGGCACCTGCAGCGTGAAGGTCTTGCCGAAGGATTCCACCGTTTTCTCGATGGGGGAGAAGCTGTGCTTCGGGTGAATCTCCGCGCCGTACTCGTCGGTGGGGGTGATGTTCTGGGTAGACGTATCCGTCATTAAGACTCTCCTGACTCTTCCTTCGCTGGTTCTAACCAGACAGGTTCTAGCGGTACTCGCGCGGGGCTTCAGCGCGATCTCAGCTCGATACCTCGAGCGCCCGTGTTCGGTTGTGCTCTCCACTGTAACGCACCTCTCACAAGCTTGTAGTTTTGCCCTGTCTGCTTGATCGGTTTGGCCTGAAAAGTAGCTGCGTGTGAAATAAGATCAGGCCTATGACGAGCACATTCCCCAGCAGCTTGAACGCCAATGACGGCAAAAAGAGCAGTTCAAAGTTTTTCCTTGTGGTTGTGTTGCTGCTGATAGCAGTAGGTGCTTATGTGGTCGGCTCGGGGAATTTCCCCGGCGGTCTTACCGGATCTGGCGGGAAGTCTTATGACACCAGCAAGCCTTTGAAGATTGTCGCTGCTACAGAGCTGTCGGATATGGAACCGTTTATCGAACAGGCTTCCTCGGACTTGGGGTTCGAGATTGAAATGGAGTACGACAGTGGCACTCTCGTCAACACTCGTAACCTGGTGGATGGTGATTATGGGGATAAGTATGACGCCACCTGGTTTGCAACCAACGCGTTTGCCAGAGCGGAGGGCTCATCCCCGCAGTCCGAAGATCACAGCATTGCCCGTTCGCCGGTAGCTCTGGGGCTCAAACAGGACGCGGTCAATCGCTTGGGGTGGCGGTACAAAGACGTCAAGTGGTCGGATATCGCTGAGGCCGTAAAGCGCGGTGATCTGACGTTCGGCATGACAGATCCGCAGGAATCCAACTCCGGTTTCCTTACTCTTCTTTCGGTCGCCGCGGCACTAAGCAACTCTCCGCAGGGGCAGAAGTTCGATCTTTCGACGGCATTTCTCGACAAGCCACGCATGAAGGACTTCTTCTCCGGGCAGACGATCACTTCCGGATCCTCCGGTTGGCTGCGCGATACCTTCGTAAAGAACCCTGGCAAGGCGGATGGCATCTTTAACTATCAATCCGTTCTGCAATCAATGAAGGAAAACGATGGGGTGGATATTGAGGTAATCGTCCCCGGGGATGCCGCGGGCGCTGCCGATTACCCCCTCTCGGCGCTCACGAAGCCCGGCGAAACGGAGCCTGAGGCGGACACCATAGCGAAGGTCGAAGCCCTAGCCGATTGGTTTAAAGAGCACAGCGAAGAGGTAGGAGAGCGAACCCACCTGATCGTTTCGGGCAAGGACGCGGAAAACAAGGGCTCCCAAAACTACTACGAGTATCCGACATCGAAGGATCACATACGTTCTCTTGTCAGCCTGTATCGGGATGACCTTCGCCGCCCCGCTGACAGCAATTTCCTGCTCGACACGTCCGGCTCGATGCGAGGCAACCGGCTGGCAGATCTGAAGGGCATCCTGAACAGGCTTATCGACGGCACCGCAGGTGAAGACGGTAATCCGAAGGGATTCGGCCGTCGCGAAACGATCACCCTTATGCCTTTCAGTAGCAAGGTTGCCGATGGATACACCCAGGAGCACTACGACCCGGACAGCGCGGAGCAGAGTCGAGGCCTGCGGGATTACGTCAATGGTCTGCAGCCCCGTGGTGAAACTGCGATTTATGACGCCGTGTTGCGCGCCTACGACCGTGTGGGTGAAGGCGGCGGTTCCCTAAATTCGATTGTGCTGATGACCGATGGTGAGTCGAACTCCGGCACGAATCGCCAGGAGTTCATCACCAAGATGAAGCGCAAGATGGCCGAGACTGACCGCAAGATCCCGGTGTTCGTCATCCTCTATGGGGAGGCCAGCGAGGAGGAGATGAACTTCCTGGCGGACTTCACCGGTGGCAAGGTTTTCAACGCTCGTAGCGGTGATCTGTCTAAGGCGTTCGAAGAGATCCGCAGTTACCAGTAGGCCACAATCAGTAAGACAGGGTAGGAAAGAAACCATGAACTCCAAGTACTTTCCGAAAATCGTTGCTGGGCTTGTCGTTTTCGTCGCGATCGTGGGCTTGCATGCTGCGGTGGATCTAGGATCTCTGTGGATCGTCGTGGCGGGAGCCCTCGCCGGTGCTGCTGGGATGCTCATGCCGGAAGGACAGGAACAAAAGTCGCTAGAGGGGAAGCCAATCCAGGATGGGAAGCACTCTCTGGAAAAGAAACGGCACGAACCTTTTAGTAAACCAGCTCCCGCGTTCTATGAGGTTCCTACCGAGTCCCTACAGGGCATCCGCACCCACTCTAAGCATCTCAAAGAATCCGTGCGCGTCTCCGGCCAGCAGCGCCAAGAGTTCTACGCGGATCTCGATCATTTCTACAGCACGTGCAAGGACGTTGTGCACGAGTGGGATCACTTGGCTGCGGATCCGCCGCAAGAGAACAAGGTTCGCCGCATTTTGGACGTCTATTTCCCAGAGACCTGCCGAATTCTTGATGACATGCCGACTGCAACGCATAACCAGGCCGTTGAGGATTTCCGTGCTTCGCTGGCAGTTTTGCAATCGGAAATGGACAAAGTCCACCAAGCGATCATGCAAGATAACCTCCAAGAGCTGAAGGACAATCGCACATTCCTAGAACTAGAATTCGGCGTGCTACGGAAGCCCGAGGAATGAGTATAAATCAATTAGGTTTCAAGATAATGCATCGGTTAGCGCACAAATAGAGTTGAAGAAATGACTAATGCTTTCTCCAAAAAGACCGCCAGTATTCTCCTCGTATTTATCCTTGTTGTGTTTTTTGTGGCTGTGGGGACTGTAGCCAAAAAACGTGATGGAGGAGAAGATGAGCGCCCGCTGCGGATAGTGATGGCGAATGACATTCCATTCAGTCCGTTCCTGTGGGTGGAAGCGAAGCGTGACTACGGAATGCAAGTCGAGATTGACCGCGGGGGAGACACAGTTGAGCTTTCCCGGAAGATTACTAATGGGGAGCTAGGGGATGAGTACGATGCAGTCTGGTTGGCGACTAACTCCTATGTGAACCTGCAAAACAATGAGGCGCTCGGAGAGAGCTACGGGTTGGCTTCGGATACGTTGGGGCTCGCATTAAGGAGCAAAGACCTGGATCGTTTGGGATGGCGGAAGAAGCAAGTTACGTGGAACGATGTCCGGGAAGCGGTCACAAGGGGAGACCTAACTTTTGGTATGGCAGATCCGGGCAAATCCAACCTGGGGATGCAGTCTCTGATCGGCATACTATACAAGATCGGGGGCTTGCAATCAGATGACTTAGCAGAAGAGGTTGCAGGTAAAGTTCATCCTCAATTGAAGAAGTTTTTCGGCGCTCAGGTGCTTTTAAGCGATACTTCTGATGAATTGTATGACAGATTCTCTGCTACAGATGATGTTGCTCAAGCAGTTTTCGCGTTTTCTTCTGATGAGAAACTTTTAAGGGATAACGGAGAAATTACCTTTGTTATCCCCGCTGACAGGATCGGGTTTAACGACTTTCCGATTTCGGTGATCAAGAATCCAGATGACGAAGAAGCTGAGGCTTCTGCTCATGCTAAGACGAAAGCCTTCGCTGATTGGATCACTCAACATGGCAACGAACTCCGGGATAAAATACGAGTTGAATTGGGCGACTCACCTGGGCAACGCCGTGCTGATACAACCACTCATAAGCTCCCTAGCTCCAAGCAGGAGTTCGATAACACATTGCGCTTTTATCGGGAGGAGCTGCTTCGCCCCAGAGACATCAACCTGCTAGTCGACGTTTCCGCTTCCATGCAAGGGGAAAACCTTAGGGAAGTAAAGAAGGACGTACTCGATTTGCTTGGTGAACAAGCGGGGGTCGATGGCAGAGCGGTAAATATCACAACATCCAGTACATCCTCGAGCAAAGCGTTCACCCAAAAGGACTATTCCTCAGATGATCCAAAGCATGCACGCGCTCTAAAGGATTACGTAGACCGTATGGCGCCCCGGCAAGAGGCCAATATCTATTACCAGCTGTACAGGGAATACCTGCGAATTCCGCGAAGAGGAAACTTGATTCAAGGACAGTCAATAGTCTTGCTGACTAGTGGAGCACCTGCCAAAGGTGTGGACTATGCGGAATGGTCGCACGAACTGAGGGACAGGGAGCGCAAGGAGGGGGTAATTTTCCCCGTATACATCGTCCATTACGGCAATGAAAACGCAGAGGACATGCAGCGTCTTGCTGAAGAGACCGGCGGTGAAGTCTTTAAGGCCAAAGAGGGCGGCCTGGCCACTGCCCTGGACAGGGCCAGTAAGTATTGGGCTACGTAGGGGGCGTCACTAAGAGAGTAGCCCAAGCCACCAGCTAGACTGGGCAACATGATTGACCAGAAGCTCCTAGAGATCCTCGCGTGCCCCATCGACAAGCAGCCGCTGGAGGATCACGGTGACTATTTGGTGAACCCCCGCCTGAGTAAGGCCTATCCGGTGCAGGATGGTATCCCGGTGCTGCTGGTCGAAGAAGCTCAAGACTGGCCGGTCAAGTAACCCCGTCAAGTAGCAACGCATAAAAGAGGAACGAGAACGAATACGCATGAGTGACAACAAGAACATCATTGACGAGTTGCAGTGGCGCGGCCTGATTAATCAGTCCACGGACCTGGAGGCGTTGAAGGAGGCCACGCAGGATCCCATCACGCTGTACTGCGGTTTCGACCCGACGGGTAGCTCCCTGCACGCGGGCCACCTGGTGCCGCTGATTATGTTGAAGCGCTTCCAGCAGTTCGGCCACCGCCCGATCACCCTGGCTGGTGGCGCGACCGGCATGATCGGCGACCCGCGCGATGTGGGCGAACGCTCCATGCTTTCCGAAGAGCAGATCGGTGAGAACATGGTGGCCATCAAGAAGCAGCTGGAGGCATTCGTCGATTTCACCGGCGAAAACGACGTGGACAGCCCGGCCGTGATGGTTAACAACGCTGACTGGATCAGCCAGATGAACGTCATTGAGTACCTGCGCGATGTCGGCAAGAACTTCTCGCTGAACACCATGCTGGACCGCGATACCGTGAAGCGCCGCTTGGAATCGGATGGCATTTCCTACACCGAGTTTTCCTACATGCTGCTGCAGGCTAACGACTACGTGCACCTGCACAACGAGTACGACTGCGTGCTGCAGATCGGCGGTGGCGACCAGTGGGGCAACATCGTTTCTGGTGTGGATCTGAACCGCCGCGTGAACGGTGCCAAGGTACACGGCCTGACCGTGCCGCTGGTCACCGATGCGGAGGGCAACAAGTTCGGCAAGTCCACCGGCGGTGGCAAGCTGTGGCTGGATCCGCAGCTTACCAGCCCGTACTCCTGGTACCAGTACTTCATTAACGCTGGTGATTCCGTGGTGATTGATTACCTGCGTTGGTTCACCTTCCTTTCCCAGGAGGAGATCGCGGAGCTGGAGCGCAAGGTCGCCGAGGAGCCCTTCAAGCGCGAGGCGCAGCGAGTTCTGGCCCGCGAGATGACCACTCTGGTGCACGGCGCTGCTGCCACCGAGGCCGTGGAGTTGGCCGCCCAGGCGCTGTTCGGCAAGGCTGAGCTGCAGGATCTGGACGAGGCCACCCTATCTTCCGCACTGCAGGAAACCGAGGTTGCCGAGGTCGGTCCCGATGTCACCATCCTGGACCTACTCGTCGAGTCCGGTCTGGAGAAGTCCAAGGGTGCCGCCCGCCGTACCGTCGGGGAGGGTGGCGCTTACGTCAACAACCAGCGCATCGAGGACATCGAATGGTCCCCGTCCGCCGACGATCTGCTGCATGGTTCGTGGCTGGTGCTTCGCAAGGGCAAGAAGCGTTTCGCCGGTGCGCGTGTTGGGGCTTCTTCATAGTGACGCCACGCCACACGGCCTGCATCGACTAAAACGATCCCTTGGTAGTTGCGTTTTTGCGCCTCTACCAGGGGATTTGTGTGTTTGTTGGGGCGGGTGTACATTAAATCAAGTCGCCGAGAGCGAGCAGGACAAAAATCCTGACTTAGATGATCGGTGTGCGTAGGTTGTTTGAGAACTCAATAGCGTGATGAACCAAGTTTAGATACTTTGTTGACCAACCTTTGTGTTGATTCTGATGCATTGTATGTCTTTTGCTTTGTGACTTGTTTCAGCTTCTCGTTGGCTCATATGGATTGTGGGTTGATGGTGGTTACGCCAGCGTGGTGTTAACGTCTCCACGTTATGTAATGTGCGTATCCCAGCGTGGTGCCTTTTTTGTGGGTGTGCGTTGGGCTGATGATGGTTTTGTTTGAAGTGGTGGATGTATGTTGTGTCGGTCAATGACCAGCAATGTTTTGTTGGTGTTGGTTGATGTGATTTATTTATCCTTTTTTCAATTCTTTTGTCAGTAATTTTGTTTTTTGTTTGCCTGGTTTTCAGGCTCGCCTGTGTCTGATGACATTTTTATGGAGAGTTTGATCCTGGCTCAGGACGAACGCTGGCGGCGTGCTTAACACATGCAAGTCGAACGGAAAGGCCTCTGCTTGCAGAGGTACTCGAGTGGCGAACGGGTGAGTAACACGTGGGTGATCTGCCTTGCACTTCGGGATAAGCCTGGGAAACTGGGTCTAATACCGGATAGGACCATGCTTTAGTGTGTGTGGTGGAAAGTTTTTCGGTGCAAGATGAGCCCGCGGCCTATCAGCTTGTTGGTGGGGTAATGGCCTACCAAGGCGACGACGGGTAGCCGGCCTGAGAGGGTGTACGGCCACATTGGGACTGAGACACGGCCCAGACTCCTACGGGAGGCAGCAGTGGGGAATATTGCACAATGGGCGCAAGCCTGATGCAGCGACGCCGCGTGGGGGATGAAGGCCTTCGGGTTGTAAACTCCTTTCGCTAGGGAAGAAGCCTTTTTGGTGACGGTACCTGGATAAGAAGCACCGGCTAACTACGTGCCAGCAGCCGCGGTAATACGTAGGGTGCGAGCGTTGTCCGGAATTACTGGGCGTAAAGAGCTCGTAGGTGGTTTGTCGCGTCGTCTGTGAAATCCCGGGGCTTAACTTCGGGCGTGCAGGCGATACGGGCATAACTAGAGTGCTGTAGGGGAGACTGGAATTCCTGGTGTAGCGGTGAAATGCGCAGATATCAGGAGGAACACCGATGGCGAAGGCAGGTCTCTGGGCAGTTACTGACGCTGAGGAGCGAAAGCATGGGTAGCGAACAGGATTAGATACCCTGGTAGTCCATGCCGTAAACGGTGGGCGCTAGGTGTGGGGGTTTTATTTACGATTCCCGTGCCGTAGCTAACGCATTAAGCGCCCCGCCTGGGGAGTACGGCCGCAAGGCTAAAACTCAAAGGAATTGACGGGGGCCCGCACAAGCGGCGGAGCATGTGGATTAATTCGATGCAACGCGAAGAACCTTACCTGGGCTTGACATACACCGGATCGCTGCAGAGATGTAGTTTCCCTTGTGGCTGGTGTACAGGTGGTGCATGGTTGTCGTCAGCTCGTGTCGTGAGATGTTGGGTTAAGTCCCGCAACGAGCGCAACCCTTGTCTTGTGTTGCCAGCACGTTATGGTGGGGACTCGCGAGAGACTGCCGGGGTTAACTCGGAGGAAGGTGGGGATGACGTCAAATCATCATGCCCCTTATGTCCAGGGCTTCACACATGCTACAATGGTCGGTACAGTGGGTTGCGATACCGTGAGGTGGAGCTAATCCCTTAAAGCCGGTCTCAGTTCGGATTGGAGTCTGCAACTCGACTCCATGAAGTCGGAGTCGCTAGTAATCGCAGATCAGCAACGCTGCGGTGAATACGTTCCCGGGCCTTGTACACACCGCCCGTCACGTCATGAAAGTTGGTAACACCCGAAGCCAGTGGCCCAAACTTGTTAGGGAGCTGTCGAAGGTGGGATTGGCGATTGGGACGAAGTCGTAACAAGGTAGCCGTACCGGAAGGTGCGGCTGGATCACCTCCTTTCTAAGGAGTATTTTTGTTTATTTTTGTTTCTGGGTGAATAGGTAACCGGTTCAGCCACGTGTGTGTGGTTGTTGGTTGTTGGATCGTGTCGCATTGTTTGTTTAAGAGTGTGCGTGTGTTGGGGTTGGCACTGTCTGTGGGGTTGGGTTAGCAGAGTGTGTTTTTGGTTTGTCATGGCTGTTGGGTGTCTGGGACAATCTATTTTGTTCCTTGTGTGAGCGCCTTGAAGTGATGTGGTTGCCGATGATGGTGATTGTGTTGTTTTGGGTGTTGTGTTGTTTGAGAACTGTATAGTGGACGCGAGTATCTTCTTTTTTGTGATTTTTGTTTGAAATCATTTTTGTTCACGCGCTAGTCGCATAAATGTTTTGTTTGTGTGGTTGGTGTGTGGGTGTCTTAGTATTTTGTGTTGTCTGTGAAGGGCGCACGGTGGATGCCTTGGGCATGATAAGCCGATGAAGGACGTGGAAGGCCGCGATAGTCCTCGGGGAGTTGTCAATCGAGCGTTGATCCGAGGGTGTCCGAATGGGGAAACCTGGCCACAGTTGTGTGTGGTCGCTGCATGGATGAATTCATAGTTTGTGTGGTGGTAACGCGGGGAAGTGAAACATCTCAGTACCCGTAGGAGAAGAAAATAATAATGATTCTGCTAGTAGCGGCGAGCGAACGTGGATTTTGGCTAAACTGCATGCGTGTGATACCTGGCAGGGGTTGCGTGTGTGGGGTTGTGGGGTTGTGTTGTGCGGTGCTGCCATGCCGCGCCTTAGCATTGTGTGTTAGCGGAAGTGGTTTGGAATGGCCTGCCGTAGACGGTGAGAGTCCGGTACGTGAAAGCATGTGGTGTTGGGGTTGATGTGATACCCGAGTAGCAGCGGGCTCGTGGAATCTGCTGTGAATCTGCCGGGACCGCCCGGTAAGCCTGAATACTTATTGTGACCGATAGTGTATGAGTACCGTGAGGGAATGGTGAAAAGTACCCCGGGAGGGGAGTGAAATAGTACCTGAAACCGTGTGCCTACAAGCCGTCAGAGCCTTTTGGGTGATGGCGTGCCTTTTGAAGAATGAGCCTGCGAGTCAGCGGCATGTCGCGAGGTTAACCCGTTATGTGGGGTAGCCGTAGGGAAACCGAATCCTAATGAGGGTGTTGTGAGTGGCATGTCCTGGACCCGAAGCGGGGTGATCTACCCATGGCCAGTGTGAAGCAGCTGTAAGAGGCTGTGGAGGCGCGAACCCACTTAGGTTGAAAACTGAGGGGATGAGTTGTGGGTAGGGGTGAAAGGCCAATCAAACTCCGTGATAGCTGGTTCTCCCCGAAATGCATTTAGGTGCAGCGTCGTGTGTTTCTTGCCGGAGGTAGAGCTACTGGTTGGTTGAGCGGGACTATCATCTTAGCGACGTCAGCCAAACTCCGAATGCCGGTAAGTCAGAGCGCGGCAGTGAGACTGCGGGGGATAAGCTTCGTTAGTCGAGAGGGAAACAGCCCAGATCGCCGGTTAAGGCCCCTAAGAGTGTGCTAAGTGGAAAAGGATGTGGGATCGCGAAGACAGCCAGGAGGTTGGCTTAGAAGCAGCCATCCTTGAAAGAGTGCGTAATAGCTCACTGGTCGAGTGGTTCTGCGCCGACAATGTAGTGGGGCTCAAGTACACCGCCGAAACCGCGGAACTCAGCATTTTGTTGGGTTGGTAGGGGAGCGTCGTGTGATCGTTGAAGCTGCCGGGTGACCGTGTGGTGGAGGTTATGCGAGTGAGAATGCAGGCATGAGTAGCGAATGATGCGTGTGAAACGTATCCGCCGGATGACTAAGGGTTCCTGGGTCAAGCTAATCTTCCCAGGGTGAGTCGGGTCCTAAGGCGAGGCCGACAGGCGTAGTCGATGGTTAACGGGTTGATATTCCCGTACCCGTGTGTGTGCGACCAATGGTGAATCAGTGATACTAACTGCCCTGAAGTATGCTGCATGCATTTTGTGTGTGTGGTGTGTGGATGCGTAGGACCTGATCTGGTAGTAGCCAAGCGATGGGGTGACGCAGGAAGGTAGCCAAGCCACTTATTGGATTGTGGTGTAAGCGTGTGGCCCGCAGGAATTGGTAAATCCGTCCTGCATGTAGGGTGAGGCGTGATGCGTACCCGTTGTGGGGATGTTGGTGATCCTATGCTGTCGAGAAAAGCCTCTAGTGAGTGCATGTACGGCCCGTACCGTAAACCGACACAGGTGGTCAGGTAGAGAATACTAAGGCGTTCGGGTGAACTGTGGTTAAGGAATTCGGCAAAATGGCCCCGTAACTTCGGGAGAAGGGGTGCCACTACTGGTGAACGACGTGTTGAGCTGGTGGTGGTCGCAGAGAATAGAGGGAAGCGACTGTTTACTAAAAACACAGGTCCGTGCGAAGACTTTAAGTCGATGTATACGGACTGACGCCTGCCCGGTGCTGGAAGGTTAAGAGGACCTGTTAGGACGCTTTGTCCGAAGCGGAGAATTTAAGCCCCAGTAAACGGCGGTGGTAACTATAACCATCCTAAGGTAGCGAAATTCCTTGTCGGGTAAGTTCCGACCTGCACGAATGGCGTAACGACTTCCCTGCTGTCTCAACCACAGGCCCGGTGAAATTGCAGTACGAGTAAAGATGCTCGTTACGCGCGGCAGGACGAAAAGACCCCGGGACCTTCACTATAGCTTGGTATTGGTGTTCGGTTCGGTTTGTGTAGGATAGGTGGGAGACTGTGAAGTAGCCACGCTAGTGGTTGTGGAGTCGTTGGTGAAATACCACTCTGATCGGATTGGGCATCTGAACCTCGGCCCGTGATCCGGGTTAGGGACAGTGCCTGGTGGGTAGTTTAACTGGGGCGGTTGCCTCCCAAAGTGTAACGGAGGCGCCCAAAGGTTCCCTCAGCCTGGTTGGCAATCAGGTGTTGAGTGTAAGTGCACAAGGGAGCTTGACTGTGAGACTGACAGGTCGAGCAGGTACGAAAGTAGGGACTAGTGATCCGGCACCGGCTTGTGGAAGCGGTGTCGCTCAACGGATAAAAGGTACCCCGGGGATAACAGGCTGATCTTCCCCAAGAGTCCATATCGACGGGATGGTTTGGCACCTCGATGTCGGCTCGTCGCATCCTGGGGCTGGAGTAGGTCCCAAGGGTTGGGCTGTTCGCCCATTAAAGCGGCACGCGAGCTGGGTTTAGAACGTCGTGAGACAGTTCGGTCTCTATCCGCCGTGCGCGTTGAAACTTGAAGAAGGCTGTCCCTAGTACGAGAGGACCGGGACGGACATACCTCTGGTGGGCCAGTTGTCACGCCCGTGGCATGGCTGGTTGGCTACGTATGGGAGGGATAACCGCTGAAAGCATCTAAGCGGGAAGCCTGTTCTGAGATGAGGTTTCTTTTGAGGTTCCCTATAGATTATGGGGTTGATAGGCCGGATCTGGAAGTCATGTGAGTGATGGAGGTGACCGGTACTAATTGGCCGATGTTCAACACAATTTGTTGTTGCTTTGACGTTTAAAAGTGGTTTTTGTCGCAAGGGTTGTGTACTCGCGTTTGTTATGCAGTGTCTGGAACGGCACTACACACCAGCGAACCCTGGGGTTTGGTTGGGTGTGTGTTTTGTTCTGATTGTGGTTTGTCGGTGGTTGTTAGCGGTGGGGTCACGCCCGGTCCCTTTCCGAACCCGGAAGCTAAGCCTACCTGCGCTGATGGTACTGCACCTGGGAGGGTGTGGGAGAGTAAGTCACCGCCGGCATTAAAATTTAAAAGATGGGGTGTGGGTCGTTGTAGCCTTTTAAAGGGTTACAGCAACCCACACCCCATTTTTTTATGCCTAACTGCGCTGCTGCGGACAAGTAGGCGTCCCCACAAAGCCCAGCTCGATTGCGCCGCCGCAACGCAGGAAACTAGGATTGATAAGGTTCACGGGGCGGACCCGAAAACCCGAAGACAAATAGACGACGGAAGGTGCACTCCCAAGCATGGTTGAGAATTCAAACAACAATCGCGGTCGTGGAGGACGACCACAGGGTGATGGCAAATTCCGCAACAAGGGTGGATTCAAGCCCAACCGCGGCGGCCGCCCAAACCGTAACTCCAACAAAAAGCGCAGCTCTAACTGGGATACCCAACGCGGTCCGCACAGTGGTCCTCAGCGCGCAGGTTACCGAGAGGAGCGCCTGAACAAGCGCCTCAATGAACCCGAAGTGCCTCAGGATCTCGACCCCAAGGAGCTAGATCCTTCCGTACGCCAAGAACTCCGCAGCTTGTCCAAAGACAACGCAGACATGGTGGCGAAGCACCTAATCATGGCCGCCACTCTGCTAGATAATGAGCCGGAAAAGGCATTGGCTCACGCTCGTGCTGCGAAGGATCGTGCGGGCCGCGTTTCCGTGGCACGCGAGACCTGCGGAATCGTCGCCTACCACGCAGGCGAGTGGAAGGAAGCTATTTCCGAACTGCGCGCCGCACGTCGAATGGCCGGTGGCCCAGGCCTGCTTCCTGTCCTCGCCGACTGCGAGCGGGGGCTTGGCAAGCCTGAGAAAGCCCTTGATGTCGCCAATGATCCCCAAGCGGATCAACTGGATGCAGAATCTAAGGTGGAGCTTGCTATCGTCGTCGCGGGCGCCCACCAGGATCTCGGCCATCCAAATGACGCGCTCTCAGCGCTCGAAGCGCAGCTAGAAAATGCTGAGGCACCTGATGTCACTCGTATGCGCCTTTTCTACGCTTATGCCGATGCCCTCGTAACCGTTGGCCGCAAGAAAGAGGCTGTGGAGTGGTTTAACCGGGCCGCAGAAATGGATACCGAAGAAGTACTCGATGTGTCCGACCGTCTGGCCGAGCTGGACGAAGACCAAGAGGCCGCATCCCAAAGCGAGGAAAAATAGCCGATGGCCCACCCGCTGCTGGACAACTACGACGCACTTCTTGCCGATCTCGACGGTACGGTATTTTCCGGCCATACCCCGATTCCAGGTGCAGCAGAAGGCCTAGCCGGTCGCCAGGTGATGTACGTGACCAACAATGCTTCCCGCGCACCCCAACAAGTCGCGGAGCATCTGAACTCGATGGGGTTTAAGGCCGACGCGGATCATGTTGTCACGTCCGCCATGGCGGCCTGTGACCTCGGCAAGCAGTACATTGCTGATTCCGGCATCGACAATCCACGGGCATTTGTGATCGGCCACGAATCATTCAAACAGTTGGTCGCGGATGCAGGCTTTACCGTCATCGATACCGCCGATGACCACCCGCACGTCGTCTTCCACGGCCATAGCCCGGATAATGACTGGGCGCGGCTTTCCGAAGGCGCTTTGGCTATCCAGCGCGGCGCCCGCTACTTTGCTTCCAACTTGGATACGACTCTGCCCTCGGAGCGCGGTTTCATGGTCGGCAACGGGTCGATGGTCGCCGCCGTCACCTCCGCTACGGGCGTGACCCCGGAATCCGCAGGCAAGCCAGGCCCCGCCATGTTCCTGGTTGCTGCTCGGAAGATCGGTTCCACCAAGCCACTAGCCGTCGGCGATCGGCTGGATACTGATATCGCCGGTGGTAATGCAGCAGGTATGGATACTCTCTGCACCGTCACTGGGGTGTCTACCCACACCGATATTATTGACGCCCCGCCGTCCCACCGGCCAACCTTCATTGCAGGTAACCTACGGGATCACCTCGCCGGATGGTCCGCCAGCGTGGACCCGGGTACTGCTCGTATCCGCGTTACCGCTGGTGAACTTGGTGACGTGGAAGTCATGGCCGCTGAAGCACTGGCCGTAGCCGCTCCGGAGGCGTGGCAGCTGATCGATAATCCCGACGTCTCGCAGATCACCTCCGCTGCGGATATCGACTTTGTGGGTGCAGACGCACAAGCCATGGAGGCACTAGGAGGTTGGAAGTAAGTGGGAGAGGGGCAGCCGAAACCTTCGATATTGTCGGGGGACAGTAGGCGTCAACAAGAAGAGCTAGCACAGGCCGTCGACGAGTTACTGGCGCGCGATGTCCACGGCGCGGAAGAAGCAGCCGTGTTGGAGGAAGCTCACCGGGTGGTTAACGAGGCACTCGGAGGCGAGCGCTGATGGCGAAAAGGGGTGCCAAGCTGCAGCGTCTCGACGCGGAACTGGTGGCGCGTAAGATCGCACGAAGCCGGGAACATGCCCAAGAGATGATTAAATCCGGGCGTGTGACCGTCAATGGAATGTTAGCGAAGAAGCCCGCCAGCGGGGTGGACGGCAATGTCTCCATCAAAGTGGCGGAATCCGAAGACGACCGTTGGGCTAGCCGAGGTGCGCATAAACTCCTTGGGGCGCTGGAGGCATTCGAGCCGCAAGGGCTAACGCTTGCATGCAAGACTGTTCTGGATGCCGGCGCTTCGACCGGTGGTTTTACCGATGTGTGTCTGGACCGTGGTGCTGCGAAGGTCAAGGCCGTGGATGTGGGCTATGGACAGCTCATCTGGCGGCTGCAAAACGACGACCGGGTGGATGTTATGGATCGTACGAACGTGCGCACCCTCACCCCGGAAGCACTTGGCGGCGAAGTGGATCTGATGGTCGGCGACTTGAGCTTCATTTCCATCCGCTTGGTTCTGCCAGCCCTGGCTGCTTGTGTGAAACAGGGCGGAGATCTGCTGCCGATGGTTAAGCCCCAATTTGAGGTGGGGAAGGATCGCTTAGGACACGGCGGTGTGGTCCGGAGCCCTGAACTGCGCGCCGAAGTTACCCGCGACGTGGCAATTGAGGCGATGAAGTATGGTTTGAGGACGAAGGCCGTTGTCGCCTCTCCTCTGCCAGGGCCGAGTGGCAATGTGGAGTATTTTCTCTGGTTGGTCAAGGACGGCGCTGCGGTTTCGCCTAGCATGGGTGCAGAGGCTGACTACACCGGCCTGGACGAGATGATCGCAACCGCCATTAAGGAGGGGCCGCAGTGACCACACCGGGGACTGACCACGGCGCGGAACGCAGTGCCGACAACGGCGCCGATACAGGCAGTGACAAGAACGCGGAGCGCGAAGTCCTGCTGGTTGCGCACACTGGCGTACACGAAAACCTCGGGCTGGCTGCCGAGGCTGCATCTCGGCTACAAAAGGGCGGCATCAACGTCCGCGTGATGGCTACCGCCGACCCAGCCCCGGTAGCGCGCCACGAGATCCTGGGCCGCTTTAAGCGCTTTGGCCACACCAAGGAAGCGGCCACGGGCGTGGAAATGGTGATCGTTTTGGGCGGCGATGGCACGTTCCTCCGCGCTGCCGATATTGCGCATTCCGCGGATGTACCGGTTCTCGGCATCAACATGGGCCATATCGGCTTCCTTGCAGAGTGGGAACAAGAGTCCCTGCAGGAGGCCGTGGATCGCGTGATCGATCGCGACTACCGCATCGAGGATCGCATGACCCTTTCCATTACTGCCCGCGATATGGATGGTCGTGTGCTGGGCACGGGCTGGGCGCTCAATGAGTGTTCGGTAGAGAACCTGAACCGCCAGGGTGTCCTGGATACGATCCTGGAGGTCGACGAGCGGCCTGTTTCCTCTTTCGGTTGTGACGGTGTTTTGGTATCGACGCCCACCGGCTCCACCGCCTACGCCTTCAGTGCAGGTGGCCCGGTTCTGTGGCCGGAGCTGGATGCGATTCTAGTGGTTACCAGCAACGCACACACGCTGTTCAGCCGCCCGCTGGTGGTTTCCCCGAACTCGATGGTGGCAGTAGAGACGAACCCATCGACCTCGCCCGCAACGGTTGTTATGGATGGTTTCCGCCAGATTCACATGCCCCCTGGCGCCCGCGTGGAGATTCGCCGTGGCCCGCAGCCGGTGCGGTGGGTACGTTTGGATTCCGCACCTTTCACTGACCGCCTGGTGCATAAGTTCCGTTTGCCTGTGACGGGCTGGAGGGGCCCGCGTCACTAGCAATGCTGCACGAACTACACATTCGCAACCTCGGCGTGGTTGAGGAAGCGACGGCGGAGTTTTCCACTGGCTTGAGCGTCGTCACCGGCGAAACTGGCGCTGGTAAGACGATGGTTGTGAGCTCTTTACGCTTGCTTTCGGGGCATCGCGCGGACGCTTCCCGTGTGCGAAATGGCGCTGATAAGGCCAGCGTGGAGGGTATATTCTCTGCGGATTCCCCAGCAGTAGAGGAGCTGGTGGATCAGGTCGGTGGCTATATTGACGAGGGTGAAGTGATTGCTTCGCGCACGGTCAACGCCACGGGCCGTTCCCGTGCGCACCTGGCTGGAAAGACCGTGGCGGCGGGCGTGCTGGGGGAATTCGCTGGCCATGTAATTACGATCCACGGGCAGAACGATCAGATGCGACTGCTGGATCCCGTGCGCCAACTCGGCGCGTTGGATGACTATGCCGGATTAGCTGACACTGTGGCCGAGTACAGGGAAAAGCGCGCCGAATGGTTGCGCTTGGATAAGGATCTGCGCCGTCGCATGGCAGCCCGCCGCGACCTTGCCCTAGAGAGCGAAACGCTCCAGCGTGCGGTGGAGGCTATCGACGAAATTGATCCGCAGCCCGGCGAGGACGCTGAGGTTAAGGCGCAGATTAAGCGTTTGCAGGCCGCAGACGATATCCGTGCCGGACTTCAGCGTGCCCAAGCGGCGCTGGATGGTTTGGACGGAATGGGAACAGGCGATGACTTTGGCGATTCCGAAGGTGCCAGTGCGCTGGTATCCCAAGCAGCTAACGAACTATCCGGTTTGGTCGATCCGGACGATGAGGGAGATGCTCTTTCAGATCTTGCTGACCGCCTAAATGAGGTTGGGGTGTTGCTGAGCGATATCTCCTCCGAAATCGGTCAGGCACTGTTGGACGTGCCGGACCCCGATGAACTCGACGGGCTTTTACAGCGCCAAACGCAGTTGCGGGAGTTGCGTAAGTACGCCGTGGACGTTGACGGTGCCCTGGCATGGCGCGATCAGGCGCGCGAGCGGCTGGAGTCGATGGACGTCTCCGATGAAGCGCTGCAGAAGCTGCAAGATGAGGTCGCCTCTGCGCGGGAGGCAGCGAGCGCGATCGCGGGCAAGCTTTCAGGGGCACGCGTGAGGGCGTCGAAAAAATTTTCCAAGGCCGTTACTGAAGAGATCCGGGGGCTGCACATGTCCGCCGAGATTCGTGTGGACGTGCGGCAGCAGGAGGAGCTCGGTCCGCATGGCGTTGATGAGGTCGAGTTTCAGCTGGTGCAGGGTGGGAATGTGAACCCTTTGGCGGGTTCGGCCTCTGGCGGTGAGCTTTCTCGCGTGATGTTGGCGCTGGAGGTTGTACTGGCTGCAGGTTCGGACGGTGGTCGCACGATGGTTTTCGATGAGGTCGATGCGGGCGTCGGTGGCAAGGCAGCTGTGGAGATTGGACGGCGCCTGGCTAAGCTCGCGATCGAGAATCAGGTCATTGTTGTAACTCACCTGCCGCAGGTCGCCGCATTTGGTGACGCCCACGTATATGTGGCTAAGTCGACGTCAAAGGATTCGGTGACCTCCTCGGTCCGTACGCTGAGCGAGGATGAACGGACAGAAGAGCTGTCTCGTATGTTGGCAGGGTTGGAGTCTGAAACGGGGCGGGCTCACGCCGAAGAACTAATGGCAATGGCAAAGGAAGCCAAGGCAGCGCTGCGGTCTTAGGGGGGGGAGTGGGGCTTAAAAATTTTTGTAGTCCGCGAGCGCCGCAATGTGATCGGCGCTACAGTAGTGCAGTGTTAAAGGGGGAGCGGGTGCCCGCAACGATCCGCGCATGAAGTGAATGAGGGGGATTTTCTAGTGCGACGTGTGGTGGCAAGCGTACTTTTAATTTTTTTTGGATTTGCTGGGGCAGCTTGCGGCAACGAAGAGGCTGAAGGTGCTGTGAGCGGGGACTATGCCAAAACTGGAGGCTTATCCACAGACGATTTCCCTGTGGATAACCAGGCTCCGGAAGGAGCACAGGCGGATGGCCGTATGCTAAAACCTGAAGGGCACAAGGGGGTCTGGTTCGAAACGGAGCCGGAGAATCCGTGGGAACACTATGTGTGGGAATCGCAGAAATACGTGGGAGATCCGCTTGAGTTGCCGAAGCTGAAGGGGCAAAGACCGAACGATCCTTTGGAGGGGCTTCCTGATGTGTGCGACGAAAAAGTTGTAGAGCGGATGAAGGAGGTGGGGTTTGAGCTTCATGTAACTGGAGATGTGGGACCTATGTACAGTTGCCATTTCGCAGAAATTGACCCTGTTCAAGGACCTTTTAGGGCTGAGATCTTTAGTTTGGTTCTGGATCCTGATCGGCCGATTCAGCGATTTTCTAAAAAGGTTAGTTATGACGCCAGTAGGTCTGATGTTCGTTTGATCGGACTTCAGGAGGGAGGCAAGGATGATGAATGTGGAGTTGCCCAAGATATAAATAATGTAAGTTTCTATACTCTGAGTGGATTTTATAATAACGGTAAAGATATTCGCGAAGTATGCCAACTTTCGGAATGGTTTTTTCAAGTATTCGATAACGTTTCATAGGTTTTAGATAACGGGTGGGGAAAATGATCAAATTTCATATTTCTGCTTTGCATCGAGTTAAACAAAGCTTAAAGCAGGCGGGGGCTTCTCTTAAATTGTTACGACTTCAAAACTCGAAGCTCTCGAGCTACACCACTGTTCCCTCCTTGAGCGGGGCTTACACACAACACGCGTCGTTTTGGGATGGTCAGTCTGGTTCTGCAACTAATGTGCTCGACATCATGTATTCCAATGTGGAGTGGCTTCAGGAGGTATTCGCGAACCATATCCAAGACATGAGCCTCCAGGAATATTTCAGTGGAGAATCATTCGATCAGATTCACTCGAAGAAAATAGTTCAGGCTAATCAGGATTTCCGAGTATTTGTTCCGACTCGTGATTCTCGCTCCATTGACAACCTGTTGTACAACACCCCTGTCACTGTCGCGGAGGCGACAATGACGTTGCCGGCGCTTATTTCCGCCTTTCAAGGGGATGACTCTACGCCTTTCGCAGCGGCCAATGCCTGGGAGAGCGCAGCCAAGGCGCTCAAAGATTCCATGGAGAACTTGAAGAGCGCTTCTTCTGGTCTGGCCGGTTCTGCCGAAGGGTATTCCTTTGACATGGCGCGCGAAGCCATTGATGACGTTCACAAAACCGGACTGACAATCGCTGCAAACACCACCGCAATGGCTGGTTCTGTCCGACAATTCCCCGTTATACGCAACTCAAACCTCAAAGCGCTCGAAGCAATCCAAGCGTCGACCACACTCATCCCGGATCCCGCCGAACGGCTCCTTGCTGAGCAAGCTGCTATAGCCAACTTCGTTTCCGCAAATCTGCAGCCTTCACTCGAGTTGGTGCGTCCGCCCGTCTCTAACCTGGGCGTCCCAATCGTGGGGCACTCAGGTGGAGGAACTTTGGACGCCACCACCGTCTCTACTGCCTCCGCACACCCCACGGTCTCGCACATCAATGGCAACACAAATGCTGTAGCGCCAGCCAGTGCTACAGCCCACGGAAACCAAGCAGCCTCTGCAGCAGCACACGCACCGAAGCCGGCGCCTGCATCGGCAGCTACACAACCAGCTGCCACTCCGGGAGGCCTCCATGTCCCGGCGCACACACCTGCACCCGTGCAGCCTGCTGCGACTACAGCTCCCCACACTCCCGGCGTGGCGCACACAGCAACTACAACAACGGCACAAACACCGACCATCACTCAACATCCTGGCGCAGCCACGAATGCGTCAGCTCCTGGGCAAGGTGGTACTGGCATGGCAGACACAAACAACCTCATCAATGCACAAGAGCGCTTCGCTAACCGCGGAAGGGAAGCTGGGCGACCGGGAACCCTGGGCAACCTAAACGCCACTAGAGATTCCACACAACTCCGCGCTATCGGCGGCGGAAAAACACCAGGCTCCAGTACCGGATCTGGGCTACCAAAGGCGAACCTCCGCAATGTCTCCACCACAGCACCCCGCCCTAGCCTTCCCGGTAGCCTTAGCGCACCGAAATTCCAAGCCCTAACCGGCGACGGAGTTCACACGAACAATCCCAACGCCAACAAGGGAACCGCCGTTGCACCACATCGAGCTGCAGAGGCAAAGAATGGCGCTGGAATGAGGGCTGGTGGAAATGTGGCGTCAACAGCATTAGGTAGGGGCGTAGGCCACGGTGGGGCAGGCCGGGGCGCAAAGGCTGGACTGCGCAGTGCATCGCTGAAATACAACAAGCAGGATCGCTCTTACTTCCGCCGGCTCTTCCTAAGCGGTGAAGACCCACTGATTTCGGGGAAGAAGGGGCGCGATAGGAGGAAACGCGACGAAACTGCGCGTCAAACGGTACGAAAGGTGATTCGTTAGGTCTTTTCCCGGCGCGCCTAACGCAACACTGGCCACATGAACACCACAATGGTGGGCATGATTTTCTCCCGTAGTGACCAGCCCGGAATCAACGGCGCCACCCGTGACCTCACCGGACCCAAGGGATTTACTAAGGCCAAGATCTCCGAGGGCGACATCGCCATTGTCGACGAATCCGATATCAGCCGCTCCACCTGCCAAAAGTTGATCGACGCGCGCGTGGCTGCCGTGGTGAACGCGCAACAGTTCACCACCGGCCAGGTGCCGAACTTCGGCCCGCAGATGATGCTCGATGAAAACATTCTGTTGATCGAAAACGCCGGCGAAGACCTGCTTGCCAAGGTGAAAAACGGCAAGAAGGGCCGAGTAGACGGCGCCAAGGTGTACTACGGCGATCGCTCCATCGGCGGCGGCGAGATCCTGGATATGGAGACCGCCTCCACCCGCTTCGAAGATGCCCGAGAGGCACTTGGCGATCACATGGAAGCCCTATCCGGCAATATGTCCGAGTTCGTCCGCTCCGAGGCTCCACTGCTGGTCGACGGTCTAGGCATCCCGGATGTCGATGTGGACATGGACGACCGCAAGGTGTTGGTAGCCAGCCCGGATTCCCGGATTGAGCAGAAACTGAAGGACTTGCGCTACTTCATGCGCGAATACTCGCCTGTCATCGTTGCCGTAGAAAGCGCGGCCGATAGTCTGATCCAGGAGGGCTACCGCCCGAACGTGATCATCGGCGATCCGGAGAAGATCTCCAACGAGGCTCTGCGCTGCGGCGCCACCGTTGTGCTGCCCGCAGACCCGGATGGTCACGCAGTGGGCCTGGAACGCATCCAGGATCTCGGCGTGGGTGCTATGACGTTCCCCGCGGCTACGCAGGATCCGACCGACCTCGCGCTGCTGCTAGCGAACTACCACGGTGCATCCATGGTGGTGAACCTCGGGGAGGTGGAGGATCTGGATCGCGTGTTCCAGCGCGCCCAGTCGCCGGAAACCCCGTCTGCCTTGATGTCACGTCTGCGAGTGGGGCCGCGCCTGGTTGATTCCTCTGCCGTGGCCGAGCTTTACCGCGTGTCCCGCTCCGGCGGCGGCTGGCTCTGGGCGCTGCTGGGCATTCTTGTTGCCCTGGCGGTCATCGTGGTGATCATCGGCTTTTCCGGTGACGGCGCTTTCCTGGATAACCTAGTTGACACCTGGAACAGCTTTGCGCTGAGCGTGCAGGATCTGTTTAAAAAGTAAGCAAGTAAGCCACGCAAACCAGGATTAGCAGGGAGACTAAAGGCATAAGAATGAGCAAAAACTCCAAGGGCTCCGCCGGCAAGGTTATTGCCGGCCTGGGCTTCGGCATCGCCGCCGGTACCGCACTGGGCTTCTTCGCCCTCGCACCCAACGTTCCGGGTGGCCCGGTTGCGAAGGATTCCTCCGCCGAGCAGCAGTTAAAGGACGAGCAAGCTGCCCGCGAGAAGGCCGAGGGACAGTCCACCGCCAGCGACAAGGTTCTGGGTTCCGTCGCCGGCCCTGCGGTGCGTAACCTGTTGCGCGGTTCTTCGGTTGATCTCTTTGTTCTTCCAGACGCCGACCAGGCCCACGTAGACAGCCTCCAGCGCCTGGTCAAAATGGCCGGTGGCGAGGTCCACGGTGTGATCGAGGTAACCGACAAGGCCCTCAATGCGGACAGCGGAGACACCTTGAAGTCCATTGCGGCGAATTCCCTGCCCGCCGGCGCGAAGCTGTCCGAAGATAACTTGGATCCGGGTATGCATACGGGCCAGCTGTTGGGCGCGGCGCTGGGCACCGGCGACAAGGAAGCAAGCGAGTCGGATCGAGGCGTGGCCCTGGGTGCGTTATCTAACGATGACTTCATCGCCTACCAGGGCGAGGCTCCGACGGCTGCGGACCTCGCGCTGGTCGTTGGCGGAGGCACCGCGGACGACGAAAGCAACGGTAACTATGCCACCAAGTTCGTGGCTGACTTCGCCACAGGCCTGGATTCCCGCATGAAGGGGGCTGTTCTGGCAGCTCAGGCCGGCAGTGCAGAGGAAAACGGTGCGATCGGCCAGGTTCGTTCGGATCGGGCTGCGAAGGAGGCCGTATCCACCGTCGATAACGTGGATACCGTCGCCGGGCGTATCGCCGCCATTCGCTCGCTGAGCCAGCAAAAGGATGGCAAGGCGGGGCACTACGGCGCCACCGCGAATGCGTCGGATGCTACGCCTGAATAGGCATGTGTTAGGCTGAAACCCCGTAGATAGCGAAGTTTAAGCGTCGTTGATTCGGGAGTTACGTTGGCCACTAATCGTGCAAAGAACAGCACCAAATACATTTTCGTCACCGGCGGTGTGGCGTCCTCACTGGGCAAGGGGCTAACGGCAGCCAGCCTGGGCCAATTGCTTTCCTCCCGCGGCCTGCGCGTAACTATGCAGAAGCTGGATCCGTACCTCAACGTCGATCCGGGCACCATGAACCCCTTCGAGCACGGCGAAGTCTTCGTCACGGAGGACGGCGCGGAGACCGACCTGGACCTCGGCCACTACGAGCGTTTCCTGGATCGCAACCTCTCAGCCGCCGGCAATGTCACTACCGGCAAGGTGTACTCGAACGTCATTGCCAAGGAGCGCCGCGGCGAGTTTCTGGGCAAGACCGTTCAGGTGATTCCGCACATCACTGACGAGATCAAGGCCGCCGTCCTGGCGATGGGCCAGCCGGATAAGAACGGCCAGGCACCGGACGTAGTCATCAGCGAGATCGGCGGCACCGTCGGCGATATCGAATCCCAGCCGTTCCTAGAGGCGATCCGCCAGGTTCGCCACGAGGCTGGCCGCGAGAACATCGCTTTCATCCATGTTTCCCTGGTGCCGTACCTGGCGCCATCGGGCGAGCTGAAAACGAAGCCGACCCAGCACTCCGTCGCGGAGCTGCGCAGCATCGGTATCGTCCCGGACGCCATCGTTCTGCGTGCCGACCGCGAAGTTCCGCAGGCCATGAAGTCCAAGATCGCACTGATGTGCGACGTAGACGAGGACGGCGTGGTTTCCTGCCCGGATGCCCCCTCCATTTACGACATCCCACAGGTGCTGCACTCCCAGCACCTGGATAACTACATCATTCGTCGCCTGAACCTGCCGTTCCGCGACGTGGACTGGACCACCTGGGGCAACCTGCTGGAAAGCGTCCACAACCCGAACGGCGAGGTCACCATCGGCATCGTCGGCAAGTATATCGACCTGCCAGATGCGTACCTCTCCGTCGCGGAGGCCATCCGCGCTGGCGGTTTCGGCGCTAACGTGCGTGCCAACGTGAAGTGGATCGCGTCCGACGACTGCGAGTCGGAGGAGGCTGCCGCCGAGGCCCTGAAGGACGTCGACGGCGTGGTTATCCCCGGTGGCTTCGGCAACCGTGGCATCGAGGGCAAGATCGGCGCCATCACCTACGCACGGAAGAACAAGCTGCCTCTGCTGGGCATTTGCTTGGGCCTGCAGTGCATCGTGATCGAGGCCGCGCGCACCGCGGGGCTCACCGATGCTTCTTCTACCGAGTTTGACGCCAACGCCTCCACCCCCGTCATCTCCACCATGGAGGAGCAGAAGGCAGCTGTCTCGGGCGAGGCAGACTTGGGCGGCACCATGCGCCTGGGCGCCTACCCGGCGCGTCTGGCCGAAGGCTCCCTAGTCGCTGAGATGTACGGCGCCACCGACGTCTCGGAGCGTCACCGGCACCGCTACGAGGTGAATAACGCATACCGCGAGCAGATCACCGAGGGCTCTGGCCTGCAGTTTTCCGGCACCTCGCCGGACGGCACCCTGGTGGAGTTCGTGGAGTACCCGAAGGACGTCCACCCGTACTTCGTGGCCACCCAGGCTCACCCCGAGTACAAGTCCCGCCCGACGCGCTCTCACCCGCTGTTCCAAGGGCTGGTGGACGCGGCGCTGAAGCACCAGGCTGAGCGCTCCTAAACTAGGGAGTCATGGACACTCAACCCAGCCAGGACAACCAGAGTAACCCGTACCGCGTTGTACATAGTGAACTGCTGCTAGACGCACCAATCATCGGCGTGCGGCGCGATACGATCACAACCGCAACCGGCGAGGCGAAGCGCGAGATCGTGGAGCATTTCTCCGCCGTCGCGGTCGCCGCGGTGCGCAACAATCACGTGATGATGATCCGCCAGTACCGCCACGGCGTGGGCCGCCACCTGTGGGAAATCCCCGCCGGCCTGCTGGACATGGTGGGGGAGGATCCCTTGGATGCAGCCCGCCGAGAACTAGCCGAAGAGGCCGGGCTGCGGGCCAGTTCCTGGCACCTGCTGGGGGACGTCGTGACCTCCCCAGGGTTCAGCGAGGAAATGTGCCGCATTTACCTGGCTGAGGAGCTAGACGACGACGTCTCCGGCTTCGACCTGCCAGAGGCTGAGTTTGAAGAGGCGGAGATCGAAACCCGCTGGGTGCCCGTACCAGAGGCAGTCGAGTGGGTGCAGACCGGCGTGGTGGAAAACTCCGTGGCCACTATCGCCCTGCTGCACCTGGCCGCAGGCACCCGCCGCGACGTCTCCGAGCCGTACAACTTTCACTCCGGCCTGGCCGAGCGTCGCTCTGCCAGCGCCGAGGCTCAGCCCGGCACGGACATGAAGTTCATCCGTTGAGCCAAGAAGCCAACCGCAAGCTCGTCACCGCCTACATCCGGCACCTAAAGACCGAGCGGGATGTCTCCGTTCACACGCTGTCGAACTACCAGCGCGACCTCGACCGCTACCTAGTGTGGCTCGGCTCCAAGGCGCTGCAGGAAGTCACGGCGACGGACATCGAAGATCACCTCGTTTACCTTCGCAAGGATTTAAACCTTGCGGCCTCCTCGGCGGCCCGGGCGCTGGCAGCTGTCCGCGGCCTGCATTCTTTCGCCCACGCCGATGGCCGCCTGCCCTTCGACGTGGCGGCGGATGTGCCCACTCCGTCGCTGGGCGGTTCCATTCCGAAAGCCCTAAGTCTCGCACAGGTAGAGGCTTTGCTGAACGCGGTGCCGGCGGGCGACGGGGCGTCACAAATAAACATCCGCGACCGGGCGCTGCTCGAGATGCTCTACTCGACCGGAGCGCGCATCACAGAGCTCTTAGACCTAGATGTCGACGACCTCGACCGCGAGCAGCGCGTGCTGTTGGTGCGCGGTAAGGGCGGCAAGGAACGCATTGTGCCGCTGGGGCGCCCCGCACTGCAGGCAGTGGAACGCTACCTGGTGCGCGCGCGGCCGAGCCTGAACAAGAAGGGCAGTCCGGCGCTGTTTCTCAACAATCGAGGGGTGCGCCTCGGCCGCCAGTCTGGCTTCAAAATTGTTTCGCAGGCGGCGGAGGTGGCGGGGCTGGAGCATGTTTCGCCGCACAGCCTGCGCCACAGCTTTGCCACCCATCTGTTGGAAGGCGGTGCGGATATCCGTGTGGTGCAGGAACTCCTCGGGCACGCTAGCGTGGCTACCACACAGATTTACACCAAGGTCAGCCCTGAGCACTTGAGGGAGATTTGGGCCTCATCTCACCCCCGCACTTAGCGCGCCTGATAATCTCTAGGGTGTAATTAAAGGCTATACATCACAATCAAGGGAAAGGGCTTGACGGGATCGCCGATGTCACGTTCACAGTCACACGCGGATGCGTTGTTTGATAAGCCCGATCAGCGCATCGGCCTGACCGGCCGACCGATCAAGGAGCTGCCGGATCCCGAGCCGCTGGATCGCCACGGCCCGGCTTCCATCATCGCGATGTGCAACCAGAAAGGCGGGGTGGGCAAGACCACCTCGACGATCAACATCGGCGCCTCGCTGGCCGCATTCGGCCGTAAGGTGCTGTTGGTGGATTTGGACCCGCAGGGCGCGCTATCGGCAGGCCTTGGCATCAGCCACGATGAGCTGGACGTGACGGTCTACAACCTGTTGGTCGATTCTTCGGCCTCTATTCTGGACGCCATCCATTCCAGCCCCGTCGACGGACTGGACGTCGTGCCCGCGAATATCGATTTGTCGGCCGCCGAGATCCAGTTGGTCAACGAGGTCGGCCGCGAGCAAGCACTGGCCCGCGCGCTGCGCCCTGTGATGCGGGACTACGACTTCATCATTGTCGATTGCCAGCCCTCCCTGGGGTTGCTGACGGTCAATGCGCTGAGTTGCGCGGACTCGGTGATCATTCCGGTGGAGTCCGAGTACTTCTCGCTGCGTGGCCTGGCGCTGCTGATGGACACGGTGGAGAAGGTCCGCGACCGTCTGAACTTTAAGCTGGAGGTGCTGGGCATTCTGGTGACCATGTTCGACCGCCGCACCCTGCACGCCCGCGAGGTGATGGAACGACTGGTGGAGGCATTCGGGGACAAGGTCTTCGACTCCGTAATTACCCGCACCGTGCGCTTCCCGGAAACCTCGGTGGCCGGCGAGCCGATCAACACCTGGGCGCCCAGCTCCTCGGGCGCCGTGCAGTATTCAAACCTGGCGAAGGAAGTCATTGAGCGCGTCGCTCAGCAAATCTAGCGAGCCTGGCACAGCCCGAGCAGCCGGAGATCACCGGCTTTCGGGTGGCGCTAGCTAACTTCGACGGTCCCTTTGACCTGCTGCTGCAGCTGATCCACTCCCACAAGCTGGACATCACCGAGGTCGCTCTGGCGCAGGTCACCGACGAGTTCATCGCCTATACCAAGAACTTGAGCTCCAGCGCCGAGGACCTGGACGAGGTCACGGAGTTCTTAGTCGTTGCTTCCACACTGCTGGACCTCAAGGCCGCCCGCCTGGTGCCGCGCGGCGAGGTCGACAGCGAGGAAGACCTAGCACTGCTGGAAACCCGCGACCTGCTGTTTGCTCGGCTGCTGCAGTACCGCGCGTACAAGCAGGTGGCGAACCTTTTCTCGGACTGGCAACGCGATGCGGCTCGCGCCTACCCGGCCATGCTTTCCCTCGAGGAGCACCATGCGAACCTGCTGCCGGAGGTGAAGATTGGCAAGACCGCCGACGAGTTCGCGGAGCTCGCCGCCGCGGTGTTCCGTCCCCAGCCCGATCACGTGGAGACCGGCCATATTCACCAGGTTGCGGTCTCTGTACCGGAGCAGGCAGGCCGGATCCTCAACACCCTCAAGGTCGCTGGCGAGAACACGTGGGTGAGCTTTGGTGCCTTGACCGCCGACGCGGAACTGAACATGATCGTCGTCGGCCGTTTCCTGGCACTGCTGGAGCTGTACAAGGCTCGCGCCATCGGCATTGAGCAGCCCGAGCCGCTGCACGACATGTCCGTGGCCTGGACCGGGCTGGATGTCGATCCGGCGGTGGTGGCGGCCAGCAACTGGGAATAGGCGTCACAAAGAAAGAACAGAAAGGCACACACCATGAGCGACTCGAATTCCAACTCTGCGCCACTACCGCAGGTGTCGGTGCTGCGCAGCCGCGTGGAATCATTGCTGCTGGTCAGCGACGAAGCGGTGACGCCCACAGAGCTCGCCCGCGTACTGTCCGGCGAGGATAACGCGGTTTCGGAGGCCGAGGTGGCACGTACCCTGCACGAGATTGCGGCGGAGTACGAGGCACGCGGAAACGGCTTCGAGCTGCGTGAACACGATGGAGCATTCCGGCTGTACACCCGGCGTGCCAATTCGGATGTGGTGGAGGCAAAGCTGCTGGATGGCACGCAACAGCGGCTGAGCCGGGCAGCGCTGGAAACGCTGGCGGTGGTGGCGTACCGGCAACCCGTCACGCGCAGCCAGGTGGCTGCGGTGCGAGGCGTGAACTGCGACGGTGTGATGCGCACCCTCTCCCTGCGTGGGCTCATCGCCGAGACGGGGGAGCAAGGCGGGGCGCACCTGTACTCCACCACGGAGCTCTTCCTGGAACAGATTGGTATCGACTCGCTGGAGCAGCTGCCAGACCTGGCGCCGCTGCTGCCGGAGGTAGATAGCATCGACAGCCTGGACAGTATCGACAATTAAGCAGGTTAAGGGGTACAATTCTGGCTGATAATTCAAGATTTTTTAGTTCGAAGGGCTAGAAACACCGTGGACACACCCGCTCGCCGAGACGGCACACCGGAGACCGCTCCGACAGACATCTATCTATCCCAGGCAAAGCCCGCTAAACGTCAGCACGTGACTGAACAAGAGACAGCCGCAGCCCTGAATAAGCCCGACTCGGAGAAGGCGCAGGTGCGCCTACAAAAAGTGCTGGCTTCTGCTGGCGTAGCCAGCCGCCGCATGAGCGAGAAGCTGATTGCCGCAGGCCGCGTGGAAGTAAACGGTGAGGTCGTGGTGAAGATGGGCACCCGCATCGACCCGGCCGTGGACATCGTGCGCGTGGATGGCGAGCGCGTGCAGGTCAATGAGGAAATGGTTTACTTCGTGCTAAATAAGCCCCGTGGCGTGCACTCCACGATGCACGATGATTTGGGGCGACCGTGCGTCGGCGACCTAGTTGGCACCCGACTGAAGGAAGGCCAGGGTCTGTTCCATGTGGGTCGACTGGATGCTGCGACGGAGGGGCTGCTGCTGCTGACGAACGACGGCGAGTTGGCCAACCGTCTGATGCATCCGAAGTACGAGGTGAAGAAGACCTACATGGCCACCGTGCTGGGCGAGGCCAGCCGCAAGTTGATCCGCGAGCTAAAAGACGGCGTGGAGCTGGACGATGGCACCGCCCGCGCCGATAACGTGCAGATCGTGGACGTGTGGCAGGGTAAGTCGCTGATTAAGGTAGAGCTGCACGAGGGGCGCAAACACATTGTGCGCCGCATGTTGAAGGAAGCAGGCTTCCCGGTACAGGCGCTGGTTCGCACCAAGATCCACACGGTGCAGCTGGGTGAGCAGAAGCCGGGCACAATTCGCGCGCTGAACCAGTCGGAGCTGCAGAGCATGTACAAGAAGGTCGGGCTGTAACCGCAGGGGACAGCAAGCGCCAGCACGCACGGCCGACATAAAAACACAATGAAGTAGGGGAACGACCTTTCTATGACGAACGCACCTTTCTATGGGCCCGGCTCCGCGCTGGACCAGCTCGCCCGCGTAAAGAACATCCCAGAGGGCGGCCTTATCGTCGCCGTGGATGGGCCGAGTGGCACCGGCAAATCCACCGTCTGTCGCCGCCTGGCTACCGCCGCGGACGCGAAATACTTGGATACCGGCGCTATGTACCGGGTGGCCACGCTGCACGTGCTGCGCCAGGGAATTGATCCTTCCGAGGCCGCGTCCCGCGAGGCGATCATCGCCACTACCGCCGACCTGCCGCTGGAGATCAACGAGGACCCGACCTCCACTGAGGTGCTGCTGGACGGCACGGACGTCTCCGGCGAGATCCGCGGCCCCGAGGTCACCGGGCATGTGTCTGCCGTCGCCGCCATCCCGGAGGTTCGCGAGAACCTGGTGGCCCTGCAGCGTTCCCTGGCCTTCGCCGCCGGTCGCTGTGTGGTTGAGGGCCGCGACATCGGCACTGTGGTTCTTGCGGACGCCCCAGTGAAGATCTTCATGACCGCCTCCGCCGAGGTCCGGGCTCAGCGCCGATACGATCAGGACGTTGCCGCTGGCCGAGACGTGGACTATGACGCGGTTCTGGCGGACGTGCAGCGCCGTGATGAGGCCGATTCTTCCCGCGCGACCTCTCCGCTGCGCCCGGCAGATGATGCCGTGATTGTGGACACCGGAGAAATGGACATCGACGAGGTGCTGGAGAAGTTGGCCGAGCTGACTGTAGCCAGTGCTAAGCCGGATAGCCTGGATGCCCCGTCGGAGCTGATCTTCCGCACCGCCGATGGCGAGGTACTGGGGGAGTCTGACTTCGTTTCTGCAGAGTTTTCCGAGTACGGCGATGATGAGTTTGAGGAGGGCAACGAGTCTGGCCCCGACGAGTTCTTCATTACCGGCCCGGATGACTTCACCCTGGAGGGTGCGGGCGATATGCCGGAGTCCGACGAAGACTGGGAGGCTCTGGAGGAGGCCTTCGGCGTGCTCGGCGACGACGAGGCAGAGCACGAGGCCCTGTGCACTGTCGCGATTGTCGGCCGCCCGAACGTGGGCAAGTCCACCCTGGTGAACCGCTTCATCGGTCGCCGTGAGGCCGTGGTGGAGGACTTCCCGGGCGTGACCCGTGACCGCATTTCCTACCTGGGCGAGTGGACCGGCCGCCGCTTCTGGGTGCAGGATACTGGCGGCTGGGACCCGGATGCGAAGGGCATCCACGCCGCCATCGCCCGCCAGGCGGAGACCGCTATGGCCACCGCCGACGTGATCGTCTTCGTAGTCGATTCGAAGGTTGGTATTACCTCTACCGACGAGGTCATTGCCCGCAAGCTACAGCGCAGCGAGGTTCCGGTGATTGTGGTCGCCAACAAGTGCGATGCAGACGCGCAGCTGGGTGATGTTGCCGAGTTCTGGGCCCTGGGTCTGGATAACCCGTACCCGGTCTCTGCACAGCATGGCAAGGGCGCGGCGGACGTGATGGACGAGGTCTTGCGCTCCTTCCCGGAGCACCCGCGCGAGCTATCCGTCGTCTCCGGCCCGCGGCGTGTGGCACTGGTCGGCCGCCCGAACGTGGGCAAGTCCTCCTTGTTAAACAAAATTACGGGTGAAGAGCGCTCTGTGGTCAACAACGTGGCCGGCACCACTGTAGACCCGGTCGATTCCATCGTGGAGCTAGAGGAAAAGACCTGGAAGTTCGTCGATACCGCGGGCATCCGCAAGAAGACCAAGCAGGCACGCGGCCACGAGTTCTATGCCTCGCTGCGTACCCGCTCCGCCATCGATGCGGCGGAGGTCGCTGTTTTTCTGGTGGACGCCAGCGAGCCCATCGCCGAGCAAGACCAGCGAGTGCTGCGCATGATCCTCGACTCAGGCCGTGCCCTGGTGGTGGCCTACAACAAGTGGGACCTGGTGGATGAAGACCGCCGCGAGCTGCTGGAGCGCGAAATTGAACTGCAGCTATCCCACGTTCCGTGGGCTCGCCGCGTGAATATTTCCGCAAAGACCGGCCGTGCACTCCAGAAGCTGGAGCCAGCGATGATCGAGGCGCTGGAAAGCTGGGATCAGCGTATTTCCACAGGCCAGCTGAACACCTGGCTGCGTGCCGTGATCGCGGAGACCCCGCCGCCGATGCGCGGCGGCCGCCTGCCGCGCGTGCTGTTTGCCACCCAGGCCTCCACCAAGCCGCCGGTGATCGTGCTGTTCACCACCGGCTTCCTGGAGCACGGCTACCGTCGCTTCCTGGAGCGCAAGCTGCGCGAGGCCTTCGGCTTCGAGGGCTCGCCGGTGCGCATCGCGGTCCGTGTGCGCGAGAAGAAGCGCAAGAAGTAACCGTCGTCTAGAACAGCCCGGAGATCACACCCTGCGCATCCACGTCGATGCGTTCAGCCGCGGGCTTCTTGGGCAGACCCGGTAGCGTCATCACGTCGCCGGTCATCGCCACCACAAAGCCTGCGCCGATACGCGGAACCAGCTCGCGAACGTGCAGGGTGTGGCCACTGGGCGCACCCAGGGCGCTGGGGTCGTCGCTGAAGGAATACTGCGTCTTCGACACGCACACTGGCAGCTTATCCCAGCCGTTATCCTTCAGAAACGCTAAATCCTTGACCGCCTGCGGGCCGAACTGCACGTCCGCCGCGCCGTAGATCTCCGTGGCAATCGTGCGCAAGGTGGCCTCCACGCCATCGACGGGCTGATAGATCTGATGGCTGGAGCTAGAGGCGCCGTCACCAGAAACACCATCGACCACTTCCAACACGGCAGAGGCCAGATCTGCCGCACCGGCACCGCCCTCGGCCCACACGTTGCACTCGACGACACGCACGCCGAAATGCTCGCCCCATTCTGCGATCTGCTGGCGATCCGTAGCGCTGTCAGTACTAAATAGGTTCAGCGCCACCACCGGCTCCACGCCGAACTTGCGGATATTGCTGACGTGGCGCTCCAGGTTCGCCAGACCGGCCTTCAGCACGGAATCGCCGTTGTGCTTTAGCGAACGAATTGTGGCCACCACGACGGTCGCCGCCACGTCCAGGTCGCCAGCGCGGGATTTGATGTCGAAGAACTTCTCCGCGCCCAGGTCGCTGCCGAAGCCGGCCTCGGTGAGCACGATCTCTGATAGATCCAGCGCCGTCGTCGTTGCGATCAGCGAGTTACAGCCATGCGCGATATTTGCAAAAGGCCCGCCGTGCACTAGTGCCGGCGTGCCACCCAGGGTCTGCACCAGGTTCGGGTTGATAGCGTCGCGCAGCAGCGCCGTGATGGCGCCCGCGCACTGCAGGTCGCCTGCAGTCACCGGCTGTCGGTTGTAGGTCTGGCCCACCACGATCCGGCTGATGCGCTTCTTCAGGTCTTCCAGGTCGGTGGCTAGGCACAGGATCGCCATGATCTCGCTGGCCGCCGTGATGTCAAAGCCGCCTTCGCGCGGAGTGCCCTGGCCGGGGCCGCCCAGGCCGGTGACCACGTGGCGCAGCGAGCGATCGTTAACGTCCAGGCAGCGCCGCCAGGTCACTCGCCGCGGGTCGATGCCCAATGCGTTGCCATGTTGCACGTGGTTGTCGAGAATGGCCGCCAGGGTATTGGTTGCGGCGGTAATGGCGTGCATGTCGCCGGTGAAGTGCAGATTAATGTCTTCCATTGGCACAATCTGCGCATAACCGCCGCCGGCCGCGCCACCCTTGATACCCATGACTGGCCCCTGGGAGGGCTCGCGGATTGCGACCATCGTCTGGCGCCCCGCGGCGCGCACCGCGTCCGCCAAGCCGATCAACACGGTGGACTTGCCCTCGCCGGCAGGCGTGGGGCTCATCGCCGTCACGAGCACGAGCTTGCCTTTTTTATTGACGCCCCCACGCTCCGCCTGCAAAGCGGGAACGTCGATCTTGGCCTTCGTGTGGCCGTAGGGGATGAGGGCGGCTTCCGGGATGCCGGCGCGCTCCGCGATGGCGGTGATGGGCTCCAGGGTGTGGGCCTGTGCGATCTCGACGTCGCTGGGTTGGGGATTGTTTGCAGTAGCAGAAGAACTAGTCATATTCCCAGAATAAACGCCTACCCCTTTAAGCCCCCGGATTAAAGGGTTGGGGGGAGAAGCCAACTAGACTTAGGGGTAATCGGGTGACCCCCCGGATATTGGCAAAACGATTCCCTCCAGTGAGGTAGTGAGGTATAGATGACCGACAACGCACACACCAAGCGCGATCTGCACAGTGATTGGAACGAGCGGCTGGGTCTGGCGCAGGAGATGCTGCCGCTGATCAGCCGCTTGCACCGCGATAAGAACGTGGTGACCTCCATCTTCGGCCGCCTGCTGGTAAACGTCACCGACATCGAGATCATCAAGTCCCACCGCTACGCCCGCCGCGTGGTGGAAAAGGAGCTGCCGCTAGAGCAGACCCTGCCGGTCCTACGCGAGCTGGTCGAGATGAACCTGGGCACCGCATCCATCGACATCGGCTCTCTGGCCAGCCGCTACAGCAAGGACTCCGAGGGCCTGACCCTGCGCGAGTACCTGGAGCGCGAACTGGCGGATGTCATCGGCGGCACGGAGCAGGTCGAGCCCCGCGACATCGTGCTCTACGGATTTGGCCGCATCGGCCGCCTGCTGGCCCGCATCCTGGTTGCCCGCGAGGCCACCTACGGCGGAGCCCGCCTGCGTGCCGTCGTCGTTCGTTCCAAGGGCGAGGGCGATCTGGTTAAGCGCGCCTCCCTGCTGCGCCGCGACTCCATTCACGGCGCCTTTGACGGCACTATCACCACGGATGAAGAGAACAACACGATCTGGGCCAACGGCACCCCGATCAAGATCATCTACGCCAACAACCCGGCGGAGATCGACTACACCTCTTACGGCATCAACGACGCAATCGTGGTGGACAACACCGGTGTGTGGCGCGATCGCGACGGCCTAGCCCAGCACCTGGAATCCAAGGGCGTGTCCAAGGTTCTGCTGACTGCCCCGGGCAAGGGTGACATCAAGAACATCGTCTATGGCATCAACCACGGCGCCATCACTGAAGATGATCGCATTTTGTCCGCGGCGTCGTGCACCACCAACGGCATCACCCCGGTCCTGAAGGTTATCAACGACCGCTACGGTGTGGAGCACGGCCACGTAGAGACCGTGCACTCCTTCACCAACGACCAGAACCTGATTGATAACTTCCACAAGGGCGACCGTCGCGGCCGCGCTGCAGGTCTGAACATGGTGCTTACCGCCACCGGTGCGGCGAAGGCCGTAGCCAAGGCGCTGCCGGAGTTCGCAGGCAAGCTGACGGGTAACGCCATCCGCGTTCCCACCCCGGACGTGTCCATGGCCGTGCTGAACCTGACCCTGGACAAGGAAGTCGAGGCCGACGAGGTGAACAACTTCCTGCGTCGCGTCTCCCTGCACTCTTCCCTGCGCCAGCAGATCGACTTCATTAAGTCTCCGGAGGTTGTTTCTACCGACTTTGTCGGCACCACCCACGCGGGCATCGTCGACGGCTTGGCCACCATTGCCAACGGCAAGCACTTGGTGCTGTACGTCTGGTACGACAACGAGTTCGGCTACTCCAACCAGGTGATCCGCATCGTCGAGGAGATCGCCGGCGTGCGCCCGCGCGTGCTGCCACAGCGCGCAGCTGCGCAGGACCTGTAACCGCCTAGAGCAGCATCAACAGCAGCACCTGGCAGCCGATGATCTTGCCGATCATCGCCGCCGGGTACACGGTGGCGTACCCGCGCATGGGTAGTTCGGTATCCGCCTGGTCGTTGAGGTAACTGATCACCGCGGGGTTCGTGGAGAATCCCGCGGCCATACCCATTGCTTCGTCCCACTTCAGGCGCAGCAGCCACATGCCCGCCAGGCCACAGCTGAGCGCGGAGGTGACGGTAACGATGAACCCGAGGGCGATGTAGCTGAGCGACGTAATGTCTGTTAGCGCGTCGCGGAAGCCCGTGCCCGCGATGGTGCCCACGCCCGCCAGGAAGATGGCCAGGCCCAGGCTGCTGAGGGCCTTGTTGGCGTGATAGGGGATCTGCCAACCGATGGGTCCGGTGCGGGCAAGGGCGCCGAAGATCAGGCCCATGACGATGGGGCCACCACCGAAGCCCAAGTTAAGAGTGGCTCCACCAGGCAGGGGGATGGGGATGGCACCGATCAACAGACCAATGGCCAGACCCAGGGTAAAGGGCAGTAGGTTCACATCGGCCAGAGAGCGCTCGGAATCGCCCAGAAATTGGGAGACTTCGTCGATGCGGTGCTTCGGCGTGACCACACGTACGCGGTCGGAGTACTGCAAGACGTCATCCGGGCCGGGCACTAGGTCCTCGTCGCCGCGGCGAATGCGGGCGATGATGAAGCCGTGGCTGATCGGGTCGATGTCCTTAATGCTGCGCCCAGCGATGCTGGGGTTAGAGACGGTGATGCGGCGGTAGCCGATGTAGGAGCTGTCCACGTCGATGTGCACCTCCTCGCCCAGCGCTGCGGTGGCCTTGTCTAGAGAATCGGGCGTACCGGTGATCACCACGATCATGCCGGGGTGCACCTCTGCGTCTGGATAGGCCAGCTTGTGGTCTTTTTCCTGTACGTCCTCGGTGGCGTGGTGGGGGCGAACTAGGCGGGTGACAATGATCTTCGTGTCCGCTATGGTGCGCAGGTCGCGCACGCAGCCCTCGATGCCCTCGCGCAGGCGCACACCGCGGTGCTCTAGTGGGGCGTGGAGTACCCCCTCATCGATGGCGTCCTGGCGGTGGTTGACCTTCAGCAGCTTCGCGCCGATGGCTGCCACGGCGATAGCGCCGAGCACACCGCCGGGGTATGCCAGGGAATAGCCAACCACAGGGTTGGCGGCAAGCTCTGGATGGGAGCTTTCCAGCATGTCTACGACGGCCGCCATACCGGGGGTGGAGGTCAGAGCTGCGGAGAACGAACCCGTGGCCGTCGCGGCCTCTACCCCCAGCAACGGCACCAGCAGCCACGTCAGCCCCATCAGACCGATGAGAAGCACAACGACGAAGAGGATCATTCGCCAGCCGCGTTCGCGGAAGTCGGCGAAGAAGGCGTGCCCGGCTGTCAACCCGATGGCGTAGACGAAGATCGCCAAGCCAAATTGGAAGAGTAAGGGTGGAAGCTGGATGTTGGGCTCCAGCGTGGAGAAGATGATGGCGACGAAAAGGATCGCCGCGGTGCCCAGCGCCATGCCGCCGATGCGGATTTTGCCGATGGCGAAACCGAGGGCGAGGATGATGACAAGGGCGATGAGTGGATTTTCAGCAAGGAATGCCAACATGCCTTTGATCTTATAAAGAAATCCCCGCCCACACGAAGTGGGCGGGGATCCTAGAGAAACCTCAGGTGAGGAGGACTTTGTTTACTTGCCGGAGATCAGGCCAGCCAGACCAGCGAGAGCGCCGCCGATCAGGCCGACGAGACCCTGGAAAAAGCTTGCAATCAGTTCAATCATGGGATTGATCCTTTCTGTGTGTAGTGGACGGCGCTAGGGGATTCTGTGGGTTGTTAGCGCCTTCACACTAACAATCGTTTGGCTTCCTAAAGTGTTACGTCGGCCTCACAATTTTCTCGAAAAAATCATGAAATTCATTCTTTTCGCTGGTGAGAGCCCGAAAAATTTTTTCCCTAGGCTGGGGCATATGGAACGTAACACTCTCTCGGGTCTCTTCTCCCGCACTAAAAGCCTCGACGGCGCGGGGTATGGGGCCTACAAGAAGCTGAAGGGCACATACAGCGAGTCCGGCTTGAGGGTCTCCATCGACCGCGTGCAGGCCGACCCCTATGCCAGCCCCTCCAAGGTGCGGCTCATCCTGCCCATGCAGGCCGCAGGCATCCCGCAGCAGCTCATCGACGATCCCGTCGGCAGGGTAGCGGTTGCCGACTTTTTAGCCCGCCGCATCCAGGCCGATCGCAATCGCCCGAAGAACGTGCATATCGGGGACGTTGGCCAACAGGTGCTCGAACGCACCCACGTGCTCGTCACTCCGGATCGCGTGGAAGCCCGCCTGCTTGTTGGTCTGCCAGCCAAGGGGCGCCGCATCCTCGGGCGCCAAGCCGCGCACCTGCTGGCCGACGATTTGCCCGCCCTCGCCGACGATTGTCTCTGCCACGACCGTTTCGCTGCCGCCGACGTAGAAGCCCTCGCGGATCACGTGGCTCTGCTGCGCGACCAGGAGGACCTTCGGACCCAACTGAAGCCCCGCAAGCTCGTCGCTTTCGTTGGCAATGGTGCTATCCTTCCGCGTGCTGCAGGCGATAGCGACCGCCCACTCACCACTGCCCAGGCCACTGCCTTCCAGTCTCCAGAGTCTCTCACCCAGACCTTCGTGCTTCCCAGCGGCCGCACCGTCACCGGCATGGGCATTCCCGAAGGGCTCACCGTTATTGTCGGCGGCGGATACCACGGCAAGTCCACACTCCTGCGCGCCTTGGAACGCGGGATTTACCCGCACATCGCTGGCGACGGTCGCGAGTGGGTTATCTCCCGTGCCGACGTCGCCAGCGTCCGCGCCGAGGACGGCCGCCCCATCATCGGCGACGATATCTCGCCGTTTATTACCAATCTGCCCACCGGTGCCGACACCCGCCACTTCACCACCACCAACGCTTCCGGCTCTACGTCTCAGGCCGCCAACGTCGTCGAGGCCCATGCCGCAGGCGCTTGCGCGCTGCTCATCGACGAAGATACCTCGGCCACCAACTTCATGATCCGCGACCGACTCATGCAGCGCCTCGTGCCGAACGACAAGGAGCCCATCACGCCGTTCGTGCAGCGTGTTCGTTCTTTATACGACGCCACCTCGGTCTCCACTGTCCTCATCGCTGGCGGCTCGGGTGCGTATCTGCGGCTGGCTGACACGGTCATTGCGATGGATGCCTACCGTCCCAGCGAGGTGACCGCACGTGCCCACGAAATTGCAGGGGAGGTAGAGGACACCGGGAACACCGGGGGCACAGAGGGCGGGGGAGAACCCGCACAGAACCGGTTCGATCATGTGACCGCCACGCGCGTCCTGGCCCGCGGAACCCTTAACTCTCGCAAGCCGCCGAAACCCCGCGGGCTATCCACTATCAGCGTGGATCGCTCCGACATCGACTTAAGCGCCGTCGGCCAGTTGGTGGCACCATCTCAAACGGCAGCGATCGCCGCGGCATTGGTGTGGCTGACTAAAAACGCTGATGGCCAGACCCCGCTGGTGGATCTGGTCGCTCGCTTGGAGCACCAGATCATCGAAAAGGGTCTGGCCGTGCTAGCGCCGGGGCGGGATCACCCCGGGCATTTGAGCCGCCCACGCGGGGCGGAGATCCTGGCAGCAGTAAACCGCTACAGGGATCTAAAGCTCGCTTAGAGAACCTGGAGCTTGTTCTTCTTCAGAACTTCCAGGCCACGGGTCGGGTAGTCGGTGATCAGGCCGTCCACCTTCGCATCGACCATGGCCTGCATGTCGGACTTCTCATTGACGGTCCAGGGCAGAACCTGCAGGCCGGCCTCGTGGGCGGAAGCCACGTTTTCCGGTGTGACCAGCTTGTAGTGCGGAGAGAGGATCTCGGCGCCCATCTGGGTTGCAGCCTTGTTAACGTCGCCACCTAGCTTGTCGTAGTCAACGTCACCGATCCACTGGGAGCCGGGCTTCCACGTGGTGGCGTCGTAAAGAAGAGCCAGAGAAATATCCGGCTGAGCCTTACGTACCAGCGGCAGGGAGCGCCAGTCGAAAGACTGGATAGTGGTGCGGGAGGTTGCCTTGTTGGCACGGACGACCGGCAGGATCGCGTCTACAAACTCCTGCGGGGTGGCGGACTTCTCGCGGTCCTCGGCCTCGATCTTGGTCTCGATGTTGAAGCGAATCTGCGGATCGACGGCGGCAATGTCGAAGACGTCCTGCAGCTGCAGCAGCTTGTTGGTCTCCTCGGCCTTGGCCTCCGGGAAGCCCTTCAAAACCTTGTTGCAGTTCAGAGTCTGCAGCTGGTTCCAGTTCAGCTCGTGCACGAGCTTGCCCACGTAGGGGAACTCCGGGTCGTTCTCGGTGGCCGGCTTGGTATCGGTGCACTTGTCGGCCTGGATCTCCGGGTCGTGCCAAACAACTGGGGTGCCGTCCTCGGCCATCACGATGTCCAGTTCCAGGGTGGATACGCCCATCTTCACGGACTCTTCGAATGCCTTGCGGGATTCCTCGGTGTGCTCGCCGCGACCGCCACGGTGCGACTGCAGGTCGAAGCCTTGCTGCTCTTCCGGCTGCGGCTTTGAGGAACCTGTTACGGATGAACCGATGGTGAGGTTAAAGGAGGAACCGGCGATGGAGGAGCCAACGGAGGAGTTGCTAGTGGCGGCAACTGCGGTGCCTGCGGAGCCGAGGGAAACGATGGCGGCCACTGCTGCGGCAGCGGTCTTGCGCCAGGTGAGGGATGTCTTCATGCTTTCCTAACTGGGGGAGCTACTTGTTAAAAGATCATGCGTCTACTGTGAGACAACGCACATGAATTTAACAAGGATTCAGCTAGTCTGCAGCGCGAGCTAGATCCACCCATTCGTTTTCGCCAGGTGCGCCGCCTCGTAGCGATTCCCGGCACCCGTCTTCGACATGATGCTGGAAATGTGATTTCGTACCGTGCCCGGCGAAAGGTGCAGCGCCTTGGCGATAGAAGGGGAGCTCTTGCCCTCGAAAAGCTGCTGGCACACCTCGGTTTCCCTCTCGCTAAGGGGATTATCGGGCGTCAATAAGCTTTCCCGGGCGAGCGTCGGGTCGACAACGCGCAGGCCGGCATGGACACGCCGGATCGCATTGGCCAGATCCTCGGGAGGCGTGTCCTTAACGATAAACCCGTCCACGCCCACCTCCATGGCACGTTTCACGTACCCGGCCTTGCCGAATGTCGTCACGATCAGGCAGCGGCACCGATTACCGGCAAGCTCCTTTGCGGCATCGATGCCGTTCATTCCGGGCATTTCGATGTCCAGCAGAGCCACGTCGATGGGCTGCTCCTGCGCGAGAGCCACGGCCTCGGTCCCAGTCGCGCATTCGGCGACCACCTCGATGTCCGGCTCCGAGTTAAGCAGCGCGATGAGCGCCCCGCGCACCAACGATTGATCCTCGGCAAGTAGTACACGAATCGTCATCGAGCGGCCTCCTCTGCCGCTGCGCTATCGTCGATCAGCTCGTCGTCGTCTTCCATGGCGATCAGCACGGTACTCAGGCCCCGTTCGCGGCGCACAATCAGCTTCCCACCGGCTTCCTCGACCCTCTCGCGCAGGCCGGTCAAACCGCCAGTTCCCTGCGTGGCTTCGCCGTTAAATCCGCAGCCGTCGTCGGTGACCTGCAGCTTGTCGGCTGTGACGCTCACCCAGCACGCGCTCGCCCCGGAGTGTCGCACGACGTTCGTCGTCAGCTCGCGCAGCCCCCAGGAAAACACTGTGTCGTGCGCGCCCGGTGCCTTCAGGAGTTCGGGTAGATGCGCGGTGACGCCCTTAGTTTCCAAAGCCCGGCGCGCCGCCTGCAGCTCACCGGCGAAGGTGGGTGTACGCATTCGGGTGACCGTCGAACGCACCTCCGCCAAGGCTAGGCGGGAGAGGTCACTGATTTCCTTGAGCTCCTGCTTTGCCTGCTCGGGGTTGCTATCCATTGTCCGCCGAGCGACCTCGGACTTCAGGTTGATCACCGTCAGCGAGTGGCCCAGCAGATCGTGCACATCCGTGGCAATGTTCTCCCGTTGCTGTGCCAGGTCCAGTTCGTGCCGCAGCTTGTGGCGGGATGCATCGTATTGGCTGAAAATCCCAAGTGCTACGAGCATCAGCGGCATGACGAAAAGGGTGAATGCAGCCCAGGTAAGGTCGCCCGGCGACCAGGCCCACACCGCGACAATCCCGAGTACACCTGTTGCAACTACGATCGGCAGTGCCTTCCGCAGCGTCAACGTGAATCCCAACATCGCGGCCAGATAGGGAGCAAAGGCCACCGCGCCAGATTGAAGTGCCGACACGCTAGCCAACGCAATGGCTAGCAGTATGCCCCAGCGCAGCAGTGCCCGCGTTAGTGTTCCCCAGTCGCGTGGAAAATATCCCAGCGAGCCGAAGGCGTAGAAGTAAAACGCACCGAAGGCAAGCATGCATATAGTCATCCAGGCCTTGGCCGTAATGCTGAATCCTTCCCCCGTGTAGACCTGAATTACGACGGGCACCAGGAATACCAGCCATATGGAAGCAAAGATGGCGGAATTCAGCTGGAAGCCGCCGGGGCGCATTAGCTTCGTCCCTTGTCTCGCTTGCTCATGAGCAGGCAAAAGCCTACGAAGATCGCCGTCCATACTGCGATGCTAACCCAGGCGTACCACATCGGGTCGAACAGCAGCCCTTGATCGAGCAATTGCGCGCCTTCTGCCAGCGGCCAGCGCACCAGCGTTACCGCGCCGTACATGGGGGTGAAACGCCCCACCTGCAGCAGCGTTCCGCTCAGTGGCATGAATACGTTGCCCGCGAAGGCGAGAATCACGATGGAGGCTGTGGCGATGGCCACTGTATTTTCTTTGGGGATCAGCAATGTCCATGCCAGGCCGTAGAATCCGAAGGGAATGGCACACAGTGCACATGCGATAAAGCTCAGTATCCACTGGTCAGCTTGCATGTGTGATTTCGTCAGCCCGCCGACAATAAACACTGCCGCTATCGGCAGCACTGCGCGCACGGTGATGCTTAAGGTAGTGGCGAAGGCGAGCTGCCAGGGACGCAGGGGTGTCAGCGCCAGCTGCCTACCCCATCCGCTGCGGCTATCGGTTACGGCAGATCCCGCCGCGCCAACTGCGCCTACCACGCCCGCGTAAAAGGCCATACCCAACATGACGAAGGCGGAGACGTTACCGCCGTTCATTTCCTGATCGCCGTAGTCCTGCAGTGCGCCGAAGATCAGGTAGAAGAAAATCGGTAGGCCGATGCTAAAGAAAAGGGTGGTCATGTCCCGGCGTAGGCGCAGCAGCTCGTGGGCGGCGAATTTCAGTGTGGTGCTCATGGTTAGGCCTCCGGGGTCTCGTTCGTCAGCGCGAGGAACGTGTCCTCCAAGCTGTGGCTGGTGATGTCGAGGTTGTGGGCGTCCGTTTCCGTCAACAGGTACCGGGCAAGCGCGTCAGAGTCTTCTGTCGATATTCGCAGGCGACGGCCGTTTGTTTCGCTACTTGTGACGCCCGGTAGTCCCGACAGATCCGGGAATCCACTGGGGAATTCGGCGCTAACCACGCGGTAGGAGCTCATGTTTCGTAGCTCGTCGGTGGTGCCGTCCGCAATGATCTTCCCCTTGTTCATAAGCACAATGCGCTGGGCGAAGTTATCGGCTTCCTCCAGGTAGTGGGTGGCGAAGATGATCGTGCGCCCTTGTTGGGCCTGGTTCTTCATGGAGTCCCAGAAGCGGTGGCGCGCGCCGGCATCCATCCCCGCGGTTGGTTCGTCGAGGATGAGGATGTCCGGATTGCCGAGGATGGCCAGGGCGAAGCGGATGCGTTGTTGCTCGCCGCCGGAGCATTTGCCTACGCGGCGCTTGTAGATCGGTTCCAGATTCGCTTGCTGGATTACTTCTTCAATCGGCAGGTGCTCCGGGAAGGCAGCGGCGATCATCTCCACCGTGTCCTTCACGGTCAGTTCGTTGAGCAGGCCGCCGGTCTGCATTAACGCGCTGATGTTTTGGTTGTATATCGCTTGCTTGGGGGAGTGTCCCATGACCTTAACTGTTCCGGCGGTCGGGGTGGTCAGCCCTAGGATCAGGTCCACAAGTGTGGTCTTTCCCGCGCCGTTGGTGCCCAGCAATGCGACGATCTCTCCCGGGCGGATGGTGAGGCTAACGTTCTTCAGCGCGTGCACTGGCTTACTGAAACGCGGAGTGAAGGTTTTGCTAATTCCGGCCACTTCAATGGCGTGTGTTAGCTGTCTTGTGTTCATGATTTTTACGCTAGTTCGCCAGCGAAAAGTGTGTACATCTTTTTCATCATGATTTGGCCCATGACGTTTGTCATGGGACTGCAAAAAGTTTCTTGAATTTTTCTGTTGCTAGGTCGTGGTAACAGGGAATCCGAAATGTGCGTTTTAGAGTAAACGAGATGAGTGTTACAGCTTCCGCCAGCGCGCACGGCGCCTCCAAGAGGTTGCCGGGCGTTTTTGGTGCGTTCGTGGCTTTCGCCCTTCTCGCCGCGTATGCGGTCTACCGGCTAACCTTGCCGGAAGTCCGTGCCTCTTGGTTCACCAATCTTTTCAAATGGCCCACAGACTTCAAGGTCTACTACAACGCCGCACTGGCGTTGAACCAGGGTGACGATCTTTATTCCCACCCCTTCGTCGGCGGCCTGCCGTTTACCTATCCGCCTTTCGCCGGTGTGATTTTCAAGATTCTGCCGCTGGCCTCCTTCCATGTTGCGGCCAGTATTTGGCTGGCACTCACTGCGGTTGTGCTATTGGCTGTGATCATCGGCGTTTTCCGCGAGCGTGGCTACGCCTGGTCACCGGGGATGATCCTTGTTTCTTTGACGGCGCTCGTCGCCTCGTTGAATCTGGCCCCGATCTTCGGCACGTTCTTCTGGGGTCAGATCAATATTTTCATCATGGGCCTGGTGGCCCTGGACTTCCTACGCAAACGCTCGGGCAATAGAGGCGCCGGCATTTTCAGCGGTCTTGCGGCCGGGATCAAGCTCACTCCGGCATTTTTCTACCTACCCCTGCTACTGGGGAAGCGTTGGCGAGCCATGATTTACATGACCCTGTCGATCCTCGCGACCGTTGTAATCGGCTACCTTTTCATCCCGGATGCTGGCGATTTTTGGAAAACCAAAATTTTCGAAACCAACCGCATCGGGGTAAAGGACAACCCTGGGGCACAGTCCCTCGGTGCGGTGCTGTATCGCCTGGGCTGCGACAGCTCCGCGGTGTGGCTGGCCTGCGCCGTGGCGATCCTCGCCCTATTCAGCATCGCGGCACTGGGCTGCTACCGCCGCAGCAATTATTCGATGATCATGGCCCTCGGTGGTGTCACTGCGTGCGTTATCTCGCCGTTTAGCTGGTATCACCACTGGGTGTTCTTGGTGCCGCTCTTTGTTGTCTTTCTGGACGCCGGGTTCCAGCTCGTACAGGCCGTCTCAGACAAGGTGAAGGGAGCGTTGGGATGGGTTGTTGAGCAGCTGCTGAGCTTTGCCGTAGTGGCCGTTTTGACGATAGTGTTCCTGCCTTTCGTCAGCAATGCCACTTCTCGCCGGTTCGGCTTCTTCGGCCAGGGAATGGCTCACGACAACCCGATTTTCAAGGGTAGTTTCACCTTTATGGGCGTGGCCTTCATCGTGCTGGCCGCTGCGTATTACACGGTCCGGTATTTCACGGACCGTCGCACTACTGGAACCGAGCGCGACGCTGCTGATTCTCTGTAGAGGTGCGTTCGGCAGAGTGTTTGGTCTGCCGAACTTCTGACGTTGACGACACCTCACATGTGACGTACAGTTTCCTGTACAGGAGGTGCGCTATGAAGACGTTTAGCTATACTGAGTCCCGCGCGAACTACGCGAAAGTGCTCAGCGATGTTGTCGACAATCGCGAGGAAGCTATCATCACCCGGGCTGGACACGAGGATGTCGTGATCGTTTCGCTCTCCGAGTACGAATCGCTGCGAGAAACTGCTTACCTTCTGCGCTCTCCCGAAAACGCTCGCCGCCTCCTCGGTTCCATCGAGAATTTGGAGCAGGAGCGCGGTGCTCACCATGACCTCATTGAGGACTAATGATTCTCGTTTGGGACGAGTCTGCCTGGGAGGACTATTTGTGGTGGCAGGCAACGGATCGCCGCACCCTGAAGAGAATTAACCGGCTCATTAAAGACATTGCCCACAATGGAAACGAGGGCATCGGCAAGCCTGAAGCCCTCAAGCACGGCCTCTCTGGCTATTGGTCCAGGCGGATCACCGATGAGCACCGCCTGGTGTACAAGGTAGTGGACGGAGAGATTCGCATCGCGGCTTGTCGATACCACTACGGGGGCTGACTTAGAACGGGTAGTCCGTGGCGTCGGGCGTCAAGAAAAGAACGCCGACGACCGTGCCCTCTCGGCTGACAGCGACCCGCGACATTAGTTCGCCGGCTTCATGGTTGAGCGTCGAGACGACGACCGATGTGCCTGTGCTTTTTGCGGAGAGTGCTTCTGACACCGGTGCCGCGTTGCGGTCTCCCTTGATGGGCACGATCGTCTGGTCGGTGATCTCCTGGAGTTCGCCAAAGTCGGTCAGGATTGATGTCCATACGTCCACGATGACGGACCAGGGGAGGTCCTCACGGATGTGCGGATCGAGCATTTCAATGGTTTCTGCTTCTTCGCCCTTGGAAATGTGGCGAATGAGCTTGTCGGAAATCTCTGGGAGATCTTTGGTTGATACTGGGGCCATGGTTTCTCCTGTGAAGGGGTTTCGCACCGCGCCGAATCGTTTGAAGGCTGCCTGGCGGGAAACGTTGAGCGCTTGTCCAATGTCCGCCCATGAATGTCCCGCATGTCTTGCTTGCGCGACGGCATCCTCTAACTCGTGTTCGGCGAGGCTGACTGCTTGCAGTGTGTGTCGGATATTTGTTAATGGATCCATGACCGCTAGTCAACCATGGGTTGACGCTAACGTCAACTAATGGTTGACGGGGGCTCTTAGGCCTTGAGCAATAGTCCATCGTGAGCCTATTCCTTATAGCTCAGCGCCAACCCAATACCTGCGCCAAGGGAGAGGCCAAAAATAACGCCAATTGGGATTAGGAAATCAAAGATAAGCGCGATAGCGATGCCGAGGACAAGGCCAATTGCAGCGCCGATGGCTACTCCGGTGTAATCGTTCTTTTTCTGTGGTGATGGTGAGGTCATGTCCCCAGAAAAATGAAACTTGGTCGGACTGACAGGATTTGAACCTGCGACCCCTACACCCCCAGTGTAGTGCGCTACCAAGCTGCGCCACAGTCCGCCGTCGCCCTCTAAAAAGGGCAACGGCGATAGGTTACCCCACTCCCATCGCCGTTATGAAATCCCCTGCTTATACCGGCTGCACGGCCTTGTCGCTCACAATAATGCCGTCCGAATCGCAGTAAATGTATTCGCCGGGGACAAAGTCCACGCCGCCGAAGCTCACCGTCACGTCGCGCTCGCCCTCACCGGTCTTCGTGGACTTGCGCGGGTTGGTGCCCAGCGCCTTGCAGCCGAATTCCATCTGGCCGATCACCTTGGAATCGCGGATCGGACCGTTAACCACCACTCCGGCCCAGCCGTGATCTTTGCCCAGACCAGCAATAATGTCGCCCACCAGCGCGGTGTGCATCGATGCATCGCCGTCGATCACCAGCACGCCACCCGGGTTCTCCTCCTGTAGCACCTTCTTCAGCAGCGCATTGTCCTGGAAGCACTTCACCGTGGTGATCTTGCCGCAGAACTCCACCACGCCGCCCAGGTCGCGGAACTGCGTATCGCAGCTGCGCACGTCGCTACCAATGATGTCCACCAGGTCGGCGGTCGGAATAAAGGTCAGTTTCTCTTCAGCCATGCCACCTACTTTAGGCGCAAGCCCTCCCACGCCGCGATGAATTCGCCCACTCGCTGTCCGGATCCTCGTTGCAAGAGCAGATGATCCATTCCCTCTAACGCCACCCAATCGGCTGTCGGCAAAGCCACCCGCATCGCATGCGCCTCCGCCACTGGAACTACCAGGTCATCGGGGGAGTGCAGCACCAGAGACGTGGCGTCACTAGAAGAAACGGCGGCCACAGTATCGGCCGAATCGGCCGCGGCGAGCTCATCCAGCAGCGCCTGCCCCAAAGAAAGCTCCCGCTGGCGCTCAAACATCTGCATAATCTCCGGCGCGCGCTTTGCGGTTTCCTGCAGTTCAAAAGGAGTGCCTACGGTCACGATGCTTTCCACCGAGGCAACGTCTGCCGCAGCCCGTTGCACCGCCGTACCTCCCAGCGAATGTCCCACCAACAGCTCCGCCCCGCCGAACCATTTCGCCGCCGCCTGCACATCGGACACGTTCGTCCCCAGCGTGGTCTCCTCGAACTTGCCACCCGAATCGCCCAGGCCAGCGAAATCGAAACGCAAGCTCGCATACCCTGCCCGCGCCAGCGCCTTGGAAATGCGCGTCACCCCAATTGCCCCGCGCGTACACGTAAAGCAATGCGCGACGACCGCCCGGCGCGGTGCCTCCTCCATCGTCACATCTCGTGGCATGTCCACCGTTCCTGCCAACTGCCAGCCATTTTCAGTGGGAATTGTCACGTGAACGGAGCGAATCGTGCGGGTCATGGATCGCCTCTTGCCATTAGTCGGTTAACGTGGTCAGTACATTTTTACATCTCATATTCGAAGGGCACACACATGGCATTTGACTGGTTCTGGAAGGCAATGGGATCTTCCCCGAAGAAGAATCAGAAGAAAAGCCGAGCCGTGGTCGCGCAAGCCGACTCGTCGCGTTACTCGGGGCTAAGCGATGCGGAGCTTCGGGACGCCGCCTCGGACGTGGTGACCGAACAATCCACTAGCGAGGATGGGCACCACTTCGGTGGGCAGGTAGACGACGCTTCCGCGCTGCTGGCAATCCTGCGCGAAGCGGCAAGCCGCACCCTGAACATGGAGCCTTTCGACGTGCAGATGCAGGGCACCTACCGCCTGCTGCACGGCGACGTGGTGGAGATGGCCACCGGTGAGGGCAAGACCCTCGCCGGCGCGATGGCCGCCGTGGGTTTTGCGCTGCAGGGCAAGCGTGTGCATGTCATCACGGTGAACAGCTACCTGGCTGGGCGCGATAACGACTGGATGGGCCCGATGTTTGATTTCTTCGGTCTGTCCCACGGTGCGATCAACGAGGATCTTACTGCCGATGAGCGCCGCGACATCTATTCCCGGGACGTTATCTTTGGTGCCATCAACGAGCTCGGCTTTGATGTCCTGCGCGATCAGCTGATTACCCGCCGCGCGGACCAGGTGCGCACCCCGGCGGACGTGGCCGTCATAGACGAGGCCGACTCGGTGATGGTCGACGAGGCCCTGGTTCCGCTGGTGCTCGCGGGCTCCGAGCCGGGCCCAGCCCCCGCCGGCCGCATTACCGACCTGGTCAAGCGCATGGAGGAAGACAAGCACTTCCATGTCTCCGAGGATCACCGCAACGTCTTCCTCACCGACGAGGGCGCAGAGTTTGTGGAGAAGCAGCTGGATGTGGAATCGCTCTACGAAGACGAAGGCGAGTTGCTAGTGCAGGTCAATGTTGCTCTGCACGCCGAGCACCTGCTGATCCGCGACGTACACTACATCGTGCGTGACGGAAAGGTTGCTCTTATTGACGGCTCCCGCGGCCGCGTGGCCGAGCTGCAGCGTTGGCCCGACGGCCTGCAGGCGGCAGTGGAGGCCAAGGAGGGGCTGGCCGTGACCGACGGCGGGCGCATCCTCGACCAGGTGACCATTCAGGCACTGGTAGGCATGTACCCCGAAGTCTGCGGCATGACCGGCACCGCACTGGCCGCCGGCGATCAGCTGCGCCAGTTCTACAACCTGCAGGTATCCGTCATCGAGCCGAATGTGCCGAATGTGCGCTTCGACGAGGCCGACCGAGTGTACGTCTCCGCTGCCGAGCGAAACGATGCTGTGGTGAAGCACATCGTGGAGGTACAGAAGACCGGCCAGCCGCAGCTGGTAGGCACCCAGGACGTTGCGGAATCCGAGGAACTGGCAGAAGCATTGCGGTCTGCGGGTGTGGAGTGCTCCGTGCTGAACGCGAAGAACCACGAGGCCGAGGCGGCAGTGGTCGCCGAGGCCGGTCGCCCAGGCCGCGTGACCGTTTCTACCCAGATGGCTGGTCGCGGTACAGACATCAAGCTGGGCGGTACAGACGAGGCCGAGCGCGAAGAGGTCGTAGAAATCGGTGGCCTGCATGTCGTAGGCGTGGGGCGTTTCCGCTCCCAGCGCCTGGATAACCAGCTGCGAGGCCGCGCGGGGCGCCAGGGTGACCCGGGCAGTTCGGTTTTCTTCGTCTCCCTGGAGGATGACGTTGTAGCTGTCGGTGGCGCAGGGGAGGAGCTGCAGGCTCAGCCCGAGGACGACGGCCTGCTACCGCAGAAGAAGGTCCAGCAGTTCGTGGACCACTGCCAGCGCGTGACCGAGGGGCAGATGTTGGACATCCACGCCACCACGTGGAAGTACAACAAGCTGATCAAGGATCAGCGCGACATCGTCAACGACCGCCGCGATACTCTGCTGGATACCGCCGCGGCCTGGGACGACCTGAGCTACCACAACGTTGAGCGCGCCGCGGAGCTTAAGAAGCAGGGCATTAGCGAGGATGTGCTGGAGCAGGCAGCCCGCGAAATTATGCTGTTCCACCTGGATCACGAGTGGTCCGAGCACCTGGCTTACCTAGATGACGTGCGCGAGTCCATCCACCTGCGCGCTATTGCCCGCGAATCGCCGATCGACGAGTTCCACCGTATGTCCATCGCCGCATTCGGTGAGTTGGCTGAACGTGCCGTCAACAAGGCTCGAGAGACGTTTGACGAGGTAGAGATCACCTCTGAAGGCGCCCAGCTAGGCGAAATGGGGCTGCACAAGCCCAGCGCGACCTGGACTTACATGGTGAACGACAACCCGCTTTCCTCCTCCGGGGGGTCTGTAATGGGGTCTATCGTTCAGATGTTCCGCTAGCTGCTTTAGGGTATTGTTAGACGTATTGTTAGTTCCGAACCGATTAGTTCGAATGAGAGGACTTGAAAGCTATGAGCGATAACACCGGAGTGCCGGAGGCTTCTGTTGAGACCACGTCGGTCTTCCGCGCAGATCTTCTGAAGGAGATGGAGTCTGGCTCCCAGCACGATGCCTCTCCCGCCGGTGTGGAGGGTCTTCCCGAGGGCTCCGCGCTGCTGGTTGTGAAGCGTGGCCCGAACGCTGGCTCCCGCTTCCTGCTGGATCAGGAGACCACCGCGGCTGGCCGCCACCCCGATAGCGACATCTTCCTCGATGACGTCACCGTTTCCCGTCGCCACGCTGAGTTCCGCCGCAATGGCGACCAGTACGAGGTTGTCGACGTGGGATCCCTGAACGGTACCTACGTTAACCGCGAGCCGAAGAACTCTTCCGTTCTGTCCAACGGCGACGAAATCCAGATCGGCAAGTTCCGCCTGGTGTTCCTGAACGGTTCGAAGGAAGCCTAAGGAAAAGTGAGCGCACAGAGAAGCCACGTCAGCGCTCCTGTACCTTCCTCCTCGCCAGCCGGTAAGGTTCTTCCCACCTCGTCCATCGGCGATGTGCTGAAGCAGTTGAAGCCGGACTTCCCAGACGTAACCGTCTCGAAGATCCGCTTCCTGGAATCCGAGGGGTTGGTGAGCCCACGCCGTTCCCAGAGCGGCTACCGGCGCTTTTCGCCGGAGGATATTTCCAGGCTGCGATACATTCTGACCCTCCAGCGGGATAACTACCTGCCGCTGAAGGTTATTCGCGAACGTCTCGAGGCGATGGACTCCGGCAAGGTCACTCCTGTGACCGCCGCCCGTAAGTCCGCCCCCGGTGCGATTTCACCGGAGCAGATGCGGGCCACCCAGTCTCGTCGTCTGACCCGCGCGGATGTAACAGCGCGCGCCAATGTGCAGGATTCCTTCACCGGAGCCCTGATTCGTATGGGTCTGATCGCCGCGGATCCGGCTGGCTTCTACTCGGTCGACGACGTAGAGATCGTGCAGATCGCGCAGAATCTCACCGACCACGGTCTGGATAACCGCCACCTAAAGGCTTTGCTGACCATCGCGAACCGCCAGTTCGATATGGTCTCCCGCATTGCCGACCCGCTGGCTCACGGCCGTGACGAGAACGCGCAGCAGCGTTCAGCCGAGACTGCCCGCGAGATGTCTGCGCTGATCATTTCCCTCAACACGGCGCTAGTGAAGGGCAACCTTGGCTAAGGGCACCGAAGTCGTTTTCCTCGGTCGCGCGGTCGGCAGTTCCCTGGGCTCCGGCGACCCCGTGCCCGATTGTCTTATTTTTATGACGCCCCAGCGCACCCACATCCTGCCGATCTGGGTAGAGCCAACGCTGGATCTGGGTGGGCGGCCCACAGACGGCGAAGTGCTGGCGAACATCCTGAAGAACGACGAGGCTCGCGATCCTTGGTTCGCCCGCATCACCACCAACTCCCGGGGGCAGATGACCGCCGGACTGGTGCTGGAGGAAGGGGAGTCGGAGCGTTTCATCGACATCCGCCCTTCCATCCTGGAACCCCTGTGGCACGCGGGCGTGTTGTTCGACGTGCGCGTCGCCCCTGGCGTGGAAGATGCCTTGATCCGCGTGAACCCCACCTGGGCCGAGGAGCTGGAAGCCAAGCTCAAACAAGTCGACGAAGACGGCGACCAGGTGGACTTCTTGTTGGATTGGAGCCAGGAGGACATGGGCTTCACCGCCAGCGACAACGCAGACTCCGATTTTCAGCAGATGTGGGAAGGCCTGGGACTGTCGAGTGACCTCGACGACTGGTTGAAGGAATGACACGCCTGTTGTTACACATGTGATTTTTGTGACTCGTGTTAAAGTAATGTTCGGCTAGCGGTTGACTGTGCCGCAAACCGGTCTAATCTTTAGAAGAGAATTGAAATTACACCAGGAGTCTTTCATGCAGGATGCCCTTTTCGACGTCCATGGCCCCGACGACGAGGTCGGCTACCGCGTGCCGATCGCCTGCCAGGTCGCTGGCATTACCTACCGCCAGCTGGATTATTGGGCGCGCACCAAGTTGGTTCAGCCCAGCATCCGTAACGCCGCTGGTTCCGGCTCGCAGCGTCTGTACTCCTTCCGCGACATTCTGGTGCTGAAGATCGTGAAGGGGCTGCTAGATACCGGCATCTCCCTGCAGAACATCCGCAAGGCTGTGGAGAAGCTGGAGAACCTGGGCGTGGACGACCTCGCCGGCATCACCCTCGTCTCCGACGGCCACACCGTCTACGAGTGCCGCTCCTCCGAAGAGGTCATCGACCTCTTGAACGGCGGCCAGGGCGTATTCGGCATCGCTGTCCCGGGACTGATGAAGGAACTCACCGGAACCATCACCGCCTTCCCCTCCGAGAAGGTTGTTCAGGATGCCGCCATCGACGAGCTGGCTGAGCGCCGCCGTCGCCGCATGGCCTAGAGCCCACGCATGAAAGCTCCCCGCGCCCGCTGATCCAGCTCCGGCAGGGGACGGTTCCGCAGCTGCGGGGCCAGCACTCCATTTTTCTCTTCCGCAATCTCCACCTTGGAAACCGCCAGCGCCTCGTCGGCCTTCTGCCGATCCGCTGGCTTCCACAGCACAGCCCCTGGTTGGCCGCCCTCGCCCCACGCCTTATAGCCGTTGATGGCTTCCGCGTCCGGCTTCCGCACCGCTTCTGCCTTCAGGCAGTGGTCCAGTTCCACCTCATTGGCGGCGTTGAATTTGCGCACCGCGTCCTGCAACTCCGCCTCGTCAGCGGCCCACACCTGCAGTACAAAGTCCCCCTGCGGGCACTCCGGTTCCGCCAGCTGATCCTGGTTGCTGCGCGCCAACACCACCCAACCGACAACCAGCACCACAACCACGATCAGAGCTACCAACGCGCCCCAGATCCAGCCTGCGACCCGATAGTTCTGCTTGCCACTTGCGTGCCGTGCCACGATGGAATCCTCCCAGTAGTTTTCTATCCAGTGTAGGCCAGCAGTTGCTTGCGTAGCCCCTGCCCGCGCTCCATTAGCCCTTTTTGTCGCGCCACGTATTCCGCGCGTCCCGCAGCGGTCTCGATACGCACCGGCTCGAACCCCCAGTCGCGCAGGTCATAGGGCGAAGCCTCCATGTCTAACTGCCGCACGTCGCAGGCTAACTCGAAGCAGTTCAACCACAGCTCGCCGGGAACCAGCGGCCCCAGCTTCGTGGCCCACTTATATAGATCCATCGTGGCGTGGAGGCAGCCCGGCTGCTCCAGCTGGGGCTGCGAGTCGCGCGTGGGGGTGTGGGCGTTGCGGGGCGCGGCGGCGTCCGTAAAAAAGCGAAAAGCGTCAAAGTGCGTGCACTTTAACTGCGAAGCCTCGACGACCTCGTCGGTGCCCGCCGCTCCCAGCCGAAGTGGTTCGGGATGGCGTGGAGAATCCTTGTAGACCATCGCCCACTCGTGCAGCCCGAAACAGCCGAGCACGGGCGGGTGGCGGTGCGTCGCCTCCAACAGCCGGGCGATGTAGCGTACCGTCTTTCCGCGCGCTGCCATGTGTCGCTCCACGTCGAGGGTCCACACGTTGCCGCGGCGCACGTAGTGGTCTTTGTAGTGCGGCAGGTCGTCTCCGCCATCCCACACCACGGCCTTATTGACGCCCGGATGCCAGTGGCTGAGCTTCCCAGGCGTAGTGGGGTAGTAGGTGAACATGAAGTCCCACACCGGGTGCCTTTCACACTCCGCGCGGCGCCGGCGGTGCCCCTCGGTCAGTCGCCGGACACGCGCCCGATGGGCGGCCTGCCTCTCCCGCCAGTCGTGCAGGACCTCAGTCATGGGTCCAGTCGCGCACGGTGCCGACGAGCTCCTCGATGATGTCTTCCAGCGTGATCATGCCGATGATCTGCCCGCTAGCATCCACCACGGCCGCAATGTGGCTGGAGGTGCGGCGCATGTTGCGCATCGCCACATCAAAGTTAGAACCAGCCTTGACCTCCAGCAGCGGGCGGATATCCGTGGTATCCAGCTGGCCGTTCGGCTCCACCAGATTGTCCAGCACGTCCTTGACGTGCACGTAGCCAATCCACTTGCCGGTCGCATCAGTAACGGGGAAGCGGGAGTAGCCCGTCTCCTGCACCGCCTTCTCCACGGCGGCTACCTTCATGCGCGAGCCATCCTGGGGGATGCTGTGCACCTTGGCAGCGGGGATCAGCACCTCGTCCAGCGTGCGGCGGGAAGAGCCCAGAGCCTTGTTCAGGCGGTTGGCCTCCTCTGGGGCAATCAGCCCCTCGGAACGAGAGTCCTGGATCATACTTGCCAGCTCGGAAGGGGAGACCGTGGAATCCAGCTCGTCCTTCTGCTCCACACCTACCAGCTTCAACGTCTTGCGCGCGATCCAGTTCAGCAGCTGCATGATGGGGTTCGTCACCTTCACGAACAGCAGGTGCAGCGGCACCACGAACGTCGCCACCGTTTCTGGCCCGGCCAGAGCGATATTCTTCGGCACCATTTCACCGAGGATGATGTGCAGCATCGTCACCAGCAGCAGGGCGATAGCAAAGCCAACCGGGTGCAGCAGCTCCGGCGGCAACCCCAGCGCCTCGAAGGGCGCCTCGATCAGGTGTGCGATCGCAGGTTCGCCGACCTTACCCAGCAGCAGCGAGGCAATAGTGATGCCGAACTGCGCGCCCGCCAGCATGATCGACAAATGCTCGGTGGCATACTGCACGCGCTTCGCGCGCTTGTTGCCGGTGGCCATCATCGATTCCAGGCGGTCCTTGCGCGAGGAGATCAGCGAGAACTCAACCGCCACGAAGAAGCCGTTCAGTGCCAGCAGGAAGACGGTGAGAACAATGGCCCAGATATCACCACTCATTACTTCGCCTCCTCCTTAGTCAGCGGTCGCAGTAGGACCTTATCCACGCGCCGGTTGTCCATTTCCTTGATGGTGGCCCCCCAACGGCCGGTCATGCCAGTTTCGAAACCTTCCATCATTTCGTGATCGCCCACGGGGAGCAGAACCTCGTCACCTTCGACGGGGATGCGCCCCAGTGTGGCCATGATCAGACCGCCGAGCGTATCGTAGTCGCCCTCCGGCGCGGTGTAGCCCACGGCGTCTGGCAGCTCGTCGGTGCGAACCAGTCCGGAGACCTCCCAGCTGGCTCCGGTCTTGCGGACTTCCTTGTCCTCCTCGACGTCGTCGTGCTCATCCCACACCTCGCCGAGAATTTCCTCGACCACGTCCTCAATCGTCACGATGCCGGCGGTGCCGCCGTACTCGTCAACGACCATTACCAGCTGCGAGCCGGCGGCACGCACCTGGTTTAGCACGTCGTCGCCGCTCAAGGAATCCGGTACGGAAGGCACGGACTTCATCAGCTGATCCAGGGTCGTAGCGGGCCGTGCGTCGTGGGGGATGGTCAGCGCGTCCTTCACGTGTACCACGCCCGCGGTCTCGTCCAGATCCCCGCGCGTTACGGGGAAGCGCGAGTGGCCCGTCTCCAATGCCAGCTCGATCAGATCCTGCGCGGTCTCGTCGACGGTCAGAGATTCGACGGTCGATCGAGGTGTCATCACGTCTTCCGCGGTGGCGTCGCTAAACTTCAGCGACAGATCCAAAATTCGCGCTTTGTGCTCGGAGAACCCACCGTTACCCGTCGAGTGCCGCACCAGCGCCGATAGCTCTTCGGCCGATCGTGCAGACGCCAACTCGTCCGCCGGTTCAATCCCCATCTTCCGTACGATTGCATTCGCCAGCGCATTCATTCCGTTGATAAACCACTTCAGCGCGACGTTGAAAACCCACACGGGGCGGATAGTAGAGCGCGCGGCACCGATTGGGTTGGTGATGGCGAGGTTCTTTGGAACCAGCTCGCCGAACACCATCGACAACACCGTCGCCACAATCAGCGAGAGCACCATGGCAATCGGCATTGCCGCGGCTTCGCTCAGCCCCGCCATTTCCAGCAGCGGATCGAAGAACTTTGCCAGAATCGGCTCGGCCAGGTAACCCGTGGCCAGGGTGGTGATCGTAATGCCCAGCTGGGCTCCGGACAGCAAAAATGACAGCTGCCCGTGAGCCCTCTGAATCAGCTTCGCGGTGCCGTCGCCCTTGGTGCGGGCATGCTCGTCGATGGTAGAGCGCTCTAGCCCCGTCATCGCGAACTCCACGGCCACGAACAGGCCAGTAGCGCCGGTCAACAGCACAAAAAGCACTAGCCCGACGATGGAAAGCAGAATTTCCACGGGTGTTCTTCGACTCCTAACTCTTTCTTAGTGCGGCGATCAGCTTGGCTCCCGGCAGGACGGTCGGGTGCACACCGGCCTTGGCCATCATTTTCTCTGTGTCACGCTGCGCATCGGCGAAGGTCAGCGTAACCACGGTGCCACTGGCTCCGGCGCGCGCCGTGCGCCCGGCCCGGTGGACGTAAGCCTTGTGTTCCGCGGGCGGATCGATGTGCACGACCAGCTCCACGTCCTTCACGTCGATGCCGCGGGCGGCGATGTCGGTGGCCACCAGCACGGAGTTCTTACCCTCCGTGAAGCCATCCAGCGCCGACTGGCGGGAATTCTGCCCCTTGTTCCCGTGGATTCCCACGGCGGGCACTCCCGCGCGCACGAGCTTCTTAACCTGCCGATCTACCGCGTACTTAGTGCGCATGAACATTACAGTTCGCTGACGCAGTTTTCCAATTGCCACGACCAGCTCGTTGCGTTCCTCGCGGCTTTCCACCACGCCCAGAAGGTGGTTCATCGTGTCCACGCTCGCCGTGGCCTCACCCGTCGAATGCGTCACCGGGTCGCGCATGTACTTATCCACCAGCACCTGCACGTCGCCATCCAGCGTGGCGGAAAACAGCAGGTGTTGGGTTCGTTCTGGCATGCGATCCAGCAGCTTGGTCACCTGGGGTAAAAATCCCATGTCCGCCATCTGGTCCGCTTCGTCGATGGCTACGACCTTTACATCGCTAAAGTCCAGCACGCCCTGCCCCAGCAGATCGAGGGCACGCCCCGGGGTAGCCACGAGGATGTCTACGGGCCTGGCCAGCGAGGTGATGTTGCGCTGAATTTTCACGCCGCCGACGACTTCCAATAGCCGCTGCCCGGCTGCGTTGGCGATCGGATCCAGCCGCGAACGGACCTGCGTCGCTAGCTCTCTGGTCGGCACTAGCACCACGCCACGTGGCTTTTTTGGTTTGGACGCCCCCCGCCTCAGCAGCTGAATCATCGGCAGCCCGAACGTGAATGTCTTGCCGGAACCTGTAGGTCCACGCCCCAGCACGTCACGCCCGTCGACAGCCGCCGGGATGGCGGCAGCCTGAATGGGGAAGGGTGTGGTTATTCCCTCGGCGGAAAGCTCCTTGGTAATGCAGTCATCTAGTCCGAGCTTTCCGAACTCTGATCGGGACAATTACGCTTCGACCTCGCTACGGTCCCCGGACCACAGGGTGTGGAATGAGCCCTCGCGGTCGGTGCGGCGGTAGGTGTGTGCGCCGAAGTAATCGCGCTGGCCCTGGATCAGGGCGGCGGGCAGGCGCTCCGCACGCAAGGAGTCGTAGTAGGACAGGGAAGAGGCGAACACCGGCACTGGCTGGCCCAGCTGGGTAGCCAGGATGACCACGCGGCGCCAGGAGTCGATCAGGCCGCCCAGCTCGCCCTTGAAGTACGGGTCCAGCAGCAGAGAGGGCAGCGCCGGGTTGGCATCGTAGGCCTCGCGGATGCGGTTCAGGAACTTCGCACGGATGATGCAGCCGCCGCGCCAGATGGTGGCCAGGTCGCGGGGATCGACATCCCAGTTGTGTTCTTCGGAGCCAGCCTTGATCTCGTCAAAGCCCTGCGCGTAGGCCACCAGCTTGGAGGCGTACAGGGCGCGACGGACGTCCTCGATGAACGCTTCCTTCGGCACGTCCAGGGTGGCGAGCTCGCCGCTAGGCAGATTGCCAATGGTGGCGTCGCGCTGCTCGCGGGCGCCGGACAGCGCGCGGGCAAACACTGCCTCGCCGATGCCGGTCGTCGGGATGCCCAGATCCAGCGCCGCCTTCACAGTCCAGCGGCCGGTACCCTTCTGACCTGCCGAATCGACAATCACGTCGATCAGCGGCTTGCCGGTCTTCTCATCCACCTGGGAGAGCACCTCGGCGGTGATCTCGATCAGATAGGAATCCAGGTCGCCCTCGTTCCAATTCTTGAAGACCTCGGCGATCTCCGCCGGCTCCATGCCTGCGCCGTAGCGCAGCAGCTGATACGCCTCGCCAATCACCTGCATGTCGGCGTACTCGATGCCGTTGTGAACCATCTTCACAAAGTGGCCCGCACCATCGGGGCCGATGTGCGTCACGCACGGCGTGCCGTCGACCTTCGCGGCCACGGACTCCAGCAGTGGGCCCAGAGCCTCCCAGGATTCCGCCGGCCCGCCGGGCATGATAGCCGGTCCGTTCAGGGCGCCCTCTTCGCCACCGGAGATGCCGGCGCCGACAAAGTTCAGCCCGCGCTCGGACATCTCAGCTTCGCGGCGAATGGTGTCGGTGTACAGGGCATTTCCACCATCGATGATGATGTCGCCTTCGTCCATTTCCTCGGCCAGCTGGGAAATAACGGCGTCCGTACCAGCACCCGCCTGCACCATAATCAGCGCGCGACGCGGCCGCTCCAGCGACTTAACGAAATCGGCGATCGTTTCGGAGGGGACGAAGTTGCCGGTCTTGCCGAAGTCCTCCATGAACTTCTCGGTCTTCGCGGTGGTGCGGTTGTAGACAGCCACGGTGTGGCCGTTGTTGGCAAAGTTCCGGGCGATGTTGGAGCCCATGACGGCCAGGCCAACAACGCCGATTTGGGCGGTTCCTTCAGCAGTAGTCATGGTTTTACATCTTACAGGGCGAGGTGTTGGTTAGGCTTAGGCGCATGTCCAATATTTTCATTGAACTAAGTCGCGTAGCCACCGAGCGGGAACTCACCGGCGAGGAGATTTCTACCCTCAACGAGCTGCTCCAGAAGCATCCGACGCTTGACCGCACCCTGGGCGTGCAATACCGCGCCGTGGGGCCGAACAAGTTGGAGCTGGCCCTCGAGATTACTGCCGACCACCTGCAGCCCTGGGGAGTGACGAACGGTGGCGTATACGCCAGCCTGGGAGAGACCGCCGGCTCCATGGCTAGCTTCATCGCCGCGGGCGCCGGTCCGGCGGTCGTGGGCACGTCCAATCAGACGCACTTCCTGCGCCCGTCGGTAAAGGGCGACGTTATCGTCACCACCGCCGAAGCAGAGCACGTCGGGCGCACCACGCACCTGTTCCGCATCGAGCACACAAACGAAAAAACCGGCAAACGCTGCGCCTTGACGTTCCTCAAGACGCAGGTTGTGCCGGATATGCCGAAGGCTTAGTCGGATACCGCGCGGGTGTCGCGCCCCTCACCGAAGCGCAGGTTGTCGCGTACCTCGATGGAGCGGATGCCTTCCTTGTCTTCCAGGTCACGCAACTTACGCAGCGCGTTGCGAGCGTGCAGCTGCTGGCGGGTGGCAACCAGCTGCCAGCGGCGGCGGGATACGGAGTTCAGGCCCCAGCTGAAGGCCGCGACCGCACGGTTGCGGAAGCCGACCATGTACAGCAGGTGCAGCAACAGCCACATGACCCAGCCGAAGAAGCCGGAAACCTCAGCCTTGTTCATCTTCACCACAGCGTTGAAGCGGGAGACGATGGCCATGGAGCCCTTGTCGAAGTAGCTAAACGGCACGCGCCCCTCGTGGGAAGTACCGTTGTTGACCTCGTCCAGAATAGTGGTTGCTGCGTACTGGCCACCCTGCATAGCCACCTGGGCCACGCCCGGCAGGCGGTCTTTGCTCATCATGTCGCCCACGATGAAGATGTTGTGGTGGTCGCCCAGGGTCAGGTCGTCGTTGACCGGCACCCGGCCAGCGCGGTCGACCTCGATGCCCGCCTGCTCGGCCACGTGCTTGCCCAGCGGGGAAGCGGCCACACCAGCGGACCAGATCTTGGCGTAGGAGGGCACGAAGAACTCTTCCTCGGTCTTCATGTCCTTGTAGCGCACGCCCTCCTTGGAAACGTCGGTGACCAGGGAGTTGAGGATGATTTCCACACCCAGGTCCTCCAGGCGGCGGGCGGCCTTGCGGCCGAGGCGCTTGCCGAACGGCGCCAGCACCTGCGAGCCACCGTCGATCAGCAGGATGCGCGTGTCCTCAGTATCGATCTCGCGGAACTCGTCGCGCAGGGTGCGGTGGGACATCTCGGCCAGCTGTCCGGCCAGCTCCACACCGGTGGGGCCGGCGCCGACGACCACGAAGGTTAGCAGGCGCTTACGGGCCTCCGGGTCGGTGGTGATTTCGGCGCGCTCGAAGGCGCCCGTCACGCGCGCGCGGATCTCCAGCGCGTCGTCGACGGACTTCATGCCCGGCGCGAACTCTGCGAACTGCTCGTTGCCGAAGTAGGACTGGCCAGCGCCGGCCGCCAGGATCAGGGAGTCGTACTTCAGGACAGCGTCGGTGCCGCCCAGGTCGGCGGTGACAGTTTGCTCGTTGATGTCCACGTTGCGAACCTCGCCCTTGACCACGCGGACGTTGTCCTGGTCGGCCAGGATCTGGCGGATGGACGGGGCGATCTCGCCCTCGGAGAGGATACCGGTCGCAACCTGGTACAGCAGCGGCTGGAATAGGTGGTGGTTCGTCCGGTCGACGATCGTGACCTTGACGTTCTCGTTCTTGAACTTCTTCGCCGCAAACAGTCCGCCGAAGCCCGCGCCGATGATAACGACGTGGTGGCGGTTTGATGTGCTGGTCATCTAGTTGCTTCTCCTCAATGATGGTTGTAATCCGGCACTATCTTAATTGTTTCAGCGTCGCGCTTCACACCGAGAACCCCCGGTTCCGAGAAATTCATGCTATTTCGGCTGTGCCTCGGAAGCCAGAAGTTGTTTTCCTAGTAACTTCGGGGGGAGTTACAGCGCAAAAGGAAGGCAGGATGACGTCTCCGTACATCGACGAGGATCGCTGGCCGCGCCTCGTGGCCGCCCCGCACGCTCGCTTCATGGGCCGTCGCGCCGAAGCCGTGACCGCGCGCATGGAAGCTCTTCTTTCGTCTCACGGTATTGCTTTGGACGCCGGCACGGTGCCGCACATGGTCGTTCGGGATGGCCAGGTGATCGATCGGGTGGTCGCCGAGGGGTGGCTGGGCTTGGCGGAGGGCTACATGGCCGGGGAGTGGTTCGCTGAACCCCTCCCGGAGGTTCTCGGAGCCCTGATGGAACAGCCCTTCGAAGGGAAATTCGGCGAGTTCTTCGCCCGCCGCACCGCGAAGCGTCGTGGTCCGGCTTCCGGTGAACTACCAGAGGCCCTAGTGGAGCTCTACGCCGGCGCCACCCGCGCGACGGGTGCTGCGCAGTTCAGCAGTGCCTCCCGTACCAGTGCCCACGACGGGGGCATCGACTTCACCTGGTTCGGAGATCCGGATCAAGTGGACCGTCTGGATCTCGACGACGCGCAAGCCCGTCGCATCACTACCATGCTCGACGAAGCCGAGGTGGGGCCTGGCGACCGCGTGCTGGAAATGCCTTCTTCCGGCGGGCAGCTGGCCGTGCAGGCAGCCAAGCGCGGCGCGCGTGTGGACGTGCTGACCAGTGACGAAGACCACGCAGATGCCGTTCGCGCCCGCGTCCATGCAGCCGGTGTCGGAGGAGCAGTCACTGTGGAGCGGATAGCCGGGCCGGTGCCCTCCCCGCGACAGTGGTCGGGCCGCTACGAGGCTGTTTTCTCCGTAGAGCGGATGGAGACCCTCGGCGTGGGTGGTTTGAGCCACTACCTTAAGGCCGTGGATCGCATGCTTTCCGATGATGGTCTGGCCGTGATCCAGTCCATCGTCGCCACCGACGAGATGCGCGAAACCGTCCGCGAGTCGTTGGATGTCATGCGCGCCTACGTGTGGCCCGCCCTGGAGTACCCCACTGTCCAGCAGGTGCGCGAGGCCGCAGCCGAGCACACCCAGCTGACCGTCGTCGCCGAGAACAACCTCAGCGCCCATCTGCGCGCCACCTTGCCGCTGTGGCGCGCGAATTTCCTTTCCCGCGAACGCCAAGCCGCGGCCGCCGGGTTCGACCCGGTATTCCGACGCCTTTGGGACTATCAGCTGGCTTTGCACGAGGCCTTGGCCGCCGGAGGTGACATTGGATGCGTCCAATTCGTTCTCGGCCCTAAGTAGTTTCGCGATTTTCCCCACAAGGATCGTCATATAGTTTTAGCGTAATAATAACTATTGGCGATTTACCTTGAGAGGAACGCTCCCGTGACTACTCCAACTAACCCCGATGTCATCATTGTCGGCGCCGGCCTGGCCGGGCTCGTCGCCGCCTATGAGGCGCAGAAGTCGGGTTTGCACGTCTTGATCCTGGACCAGGAAAACCGCAACAACCTGGGCGGGCAGGCCTTTTGGTCGCTGGGGGGCCTGTTCTATGTAGGTAGCCCCGAGCAGAAGCTGATGGGGGTAAAGGACTCCGAGGAACTTGCCTGGCGGGACTGGGAGAACTCCGCGCAGTTCGATGACACTGACAACGACTACTGGCCCCGCCGCTGGGGGCGCGAATACGTCCGCTTCGCCGCTACGGAGAAGCGCGACTACCTCAAGTCTTTGGGTCTGAACGTACTGCCCACCGTCGGCTGGGCCGAGCGCGGTTCCGGAGACGCCAGCGGCCACGGCAACTCCGTGCCCCGCTTCCACCTGACCTGGGGCACCGGTCCTGAGGTCGTGCGCGTCTTCCGCGAGCCCATTGAGGCCGCCGAGGCAGAGGGCAAGGTCGAGTTCCGCTTCCGCCACCAGGTCGACGAGCTAGTCGTAGAAAATGACGCCGTCGTCGGCGTGCGCGGCAGCGTGCTGGAACCGAGCGATCTGGACCGCGGCGTGGCGTCTTCTAGAAAGACCGTAGGGGAGTTCGAGCTGCGCGCGCGTGCTGTCGTCGTAACTTCCGGCGGCATCGGCGGCAACCTCGACCTGGTGCGTCGCGCGTGGCCGACCGACCAGTGGGGGCCGGTGCCGAACGACATGGTCACCGGCGTGCCCGCGCACGTCGACGGCCGCATGATTCAGATCTCCGAGTCCGCCGGCGCAAACCTGGTGAACACCGACCGCATGTGGGCCTATACCGAAGGCATGAAGAACTGGAACTCCATCTGGCCCGGCCACGGTATCCGCATCATTCCGGGACCGTCTTCGCTGTGGGTCGACGCGACCGGCAAGCGCTTCCCGTCCAACCTCATCCCGGGCGGCGACACGATCGCCACCATGAAGCACCTCGGCACCACGGGCCACAGCTACTCCTGGTTCATCCTCAACAAGACGATTGCCGACAAGGAGTTCATCTTCTCCGGCTCCGAGCAGAACCCGGACCTGACCATTAAGAAGGTCAAGAACCTGTTGTCCAAGGTTGGCCCCGGGACTCACCCCGCCGTGAAGGCCTTCATGGACCACGGCGAAGACTGGGTAGTTGCCGATGACCTCGGCTCCCTGGTCGAGGGCATGAACGCCATCGCCGACGAAGACGCACCCGCCCTCGACGTCCATGACTTGCGCCGGGTGAGCGAAGACCGCGACTCGCAGATCGACAACAACTTCAGCAAGGACGCGCAGGTCAACTACATCCGCACCGCCCGCGGCTACCTCGGCGACAAGATCGTCCGTTGCGCCGCCCCGCACCGCCTGCTCGACGAGTCGAAGGGCCCACTGATCGCCGTCAAGCTGCACGTGCTGACCCGCAAGACCCTTGGCGGGATCGAGACCGACCTGTCCGGCCGGTGCCTACGCACCGACGGCTCGGTGTTGCCGGGTCTCTACGCCGCGGGCGAGGTCGCCGGCTTTGGCGGTGGTGGCATGCACGGTAAAAATGCCCTCGAAGGCACGTTCCTCGGCGGCTGCATCCACTCCGGTAAGCGCGTCGGCGAGAACCTGAAGGCGACCATTGCTGAGCTCTAACCAATGGCGCAACGAGGCTCTGGAACATGGCGCGGTTCCGCTCATTGAGAAGACCCTGCGCCGCATCCGCGCCCAGGACCGACACTTCAACGCAGTCTCGGTGCTTCTGGACGATGAAGCGCTGGCAGCCGCCGCCGACCTAGATTCCAGCACCGACCCCGGCCCACTGCACGGCGTGCCGGTGCTCATCAAGGAGGAAGTCGCGGTCCGCGGAGTACCCACCACCTTCGGGACGAACGCGAACCCCACGCCCGCTACCGCCGACGACGAAATCGTTCGCCGCTTGCGCAAAGCCGGGGCGATCATTCTAGGCAAAACCACCATGCCTGCGTTTGGCGCCTTCCCGTTCACCGAGTCCGAGGCCCGCGGGATCACCCGCAACCCGCACAATCCGCGTTTTACCCCGGGCGGTTCCTCCGGAGGCTCTGCAGTCGCCGTTGCTGCTGGCTGGGTGCCCTTCGCCGTCGGCGGGGACGGTGGCGGGTCCATCCGCATTCCCTCCGCGCACTGTGGCCTGTACGGTTTGAAGCCCGCGCGCGGCACTCTCCCCGGCGAACTGTGGTGCCGCCTCGGCACTGCTGGACCCATCGCCCGTACTGCACGCGACTGCGCCCTTCTTTTTGACGCCCTATCTGACTCCGTCGCTACCGAAACCGAGGGGGCGTCACTAAGAATCGGTGTGAGCCTGCAACCCTCAACGCCGCTAACCCCACCACACCGAGACCACGTCCGTGCTGTGCACGCGATGGCTGACCGGCTGCGTGGAATGGGCCACGAGGTGCGCGACTACACTCTGCGACATAAGGACCCTACGGCGGCTTTCGTCACGCAGTTCTTTGCTGGAATTCGCAAGGAAATCGCTGACCTTGAGTTTCCCGAGCGCATCGAAAGGCGCCACAAGGTCACCCGCGCGGCAGGAGTGTGGGCGCAAGGTCCGGTGCTGCGCTGGGCGGAGGGCTTTTCCGATCGGTTGGGGGAGCAATTGGATCGGGTTTTCGACGAGATCGACGTGCTGCTGACCCCAACCGTCGCTTCCCGCCCGGCGCGCGCCGGTGTGCTGTCGGGCAAGGGAATGTTGGCGGCACAGATCGCGAGTTTGCCCTCGGTTGCCTTCACAGCGCTGTGGAATGTGTCCGGACAACCCGCGATGAGCATCCCCGCAGGTAGAGGAATAGATGGCCTACCCATTGGCGTGCAGCTCGTAGCTCGCGACGAGCGGCTACTTCTTAACCTTGCCGCTTCATTATCCGCGCCATAGCCTCCGTCATGACGCGCCGTGGCATGCGCTGCGAGATGCTTGTTAGCACCTTGTTGCGCGTGCCCGCGACTACCGATGGTGGCGGCGACTTGCGCAGTAGCGCTTCAATACCCGCGGCGACAACGTCGCGGCTGCTCATGCGCTTCAGCCCACCGTCGGCGCGGTCGCTGCCCGCCACCCGGAAGAATTCCGTTTCGGTCGGTCCCGGGCATAGCGCCATAATCCGCACGCCGGAGCCCTTTCGCTCCGCGTATAAACCTTCGGTAAACGACAGCACAAACGCCTTCGTCGCGCCATAAACCACCATGCCGGGGGAGGGCTGGAACCCCGCAATGGACGCCACATTCAGGATGAAGCCATTCCCGCGATCCTCGAACCGCGGCAGGAACATGTGGGTCAGCTCGACCAGTGCGTGGACATTGACCGCAATTTCTGCGCGCAGGCTGTCCGTCGGGATGTCACTAAAAGACTCGTAGTTCGCGAAGCCCGCGTTGTTGACCAGCGAGGTTACCGTGATCCCGCGCGTGGACAGCTCCCACGAGATCTCGCCCGCCACGCCGTGCTCGGATAGGTCTTTGGCTATTACCTCGACCTTTACCTTATGACGCCTCTTAATCTCCGTCGCAATCCTGTTCAGCCGATCCTGGCGGCGCGCGACCAGAACGAGGTTTGCGCCCTTGGCTGCCAGTTGGGTGGCGAATTCCTTGCCGAGACCCGAGCTGGCGCCGGTGATGAGGACGGTTTCTTGGGAGAGGTCCAAAGTGCTCATGATGTCATTTTTACACGAAATCTGGGGGTTGGGTGGCGAAAGAAGAATAGGTCAAACGTTCTAGTAAAGATTGAGTCTTGGCATTTAATTTGCTAAGGGTATTGACACTGTTCGATTGTGTGTTCTAAACTAGGTTTAGTTCACGAAGGGGATCGTATGAACACCACTACACTCACCACAAACTCCACCGAGCCACCGCCCGATACCGCCGAGCCTTACTACCGGCTTGCGCGTTCCGACGACCCGCTAACGGCGACGTCCCGTGCCCTCAATCTGACCCACCTCGCCATGGTCGAGCAGTCTACTCCGGCGCCGGACGACCTCGTTCCCGACCATGTTTCCAAGCTCGCCGTGCGTTTCGGTATCAGCAAGGTAGTGGCGGCCAACTATGCCGACGCTGGACTGATGCTCCAAGTCTTCCCACAACTCCACCAGTTGTTCCGCAGCGGCGCTTTCACTATTCGCCATATCCAGCAGGTCATGGAGGCGGTTCAGGCTGTAGCCCCGGACAACCGCGGCGAGGTGGAGCAGGAGATCCTGAAGGCCCTCAAACCCACCGTGCCGAACCAGCAGGTTCCCACCCCGCGGGCGGCGTACAACAAGGTCAAGGCGATTGTGGGGGACCGGGACAAGCTGGCGGCTCCATTGGACGTTACTCCGCCCATGGATACGAATTCGCCGGAGCTAATGATCGACCGCAGTCAGTACGAGACCACTGCGTTTACCCTCACAGTTCCGCGCCTGCGTGGCGTGGAACTGCACAAGGCGGTGAAGGCGGCCTCCCTGAAGCGCGGATGCTCCATGGGAGAGGCCTTCCTGGCGATGCTCGAGCAAAACATCACCACCGATGTCACCTTGAACCTGTATAAGGCCGTCGGGTCGCAACCCCGCGGAGTCTTCGCCGAGGACCACTGGCTAACCGAGGCCGCTAGCTGCGAGTGGCTTGCGAAAGTCACCCACCTGGCGGCTCCCGGGTACACCGCGACGGAGGGATACCAGCCGACGGAGTTGCTGCGGGCGTCAGTAATAGGGCGCGATGGGCACTGCCGTTTCCCAGGCTGCGATGCGCCGGGGTACACATGCGACATCGACCATGTGCACCGCCACGCCGACGGCGGACCGACGTCAACGGCGAATATGCATCTGCTTTGTCGTACCCATCACCGCCTGAAGACGGCTGGTACCTGGGACGTCGCGCTGCACGCTGATGGCATCGAAGTGTGGACCTCGCACGGTGACAGCCACGAGGTTGTGACCGTGCCCGATGGGCCGCTGGCGCGCGAGAACTTCGCCGAGCGTGGGGTGCGCAAGGCGCGGGTTGTGCGCAAACTCAACGAGGAGAAGCTCAACGCTGATCCGATGATGCCACGCGGGCTGTCTATCACCCGTGAGGAGCTACAGAAGATGCTGAACTGCGCCTCCGTAGAGGAAATTAAGGAAGAGCTCCAGCGACGTATCAACAGTGAGATCACGATTGCCAACGCCATCGCAGAGTTGGCGCGAGAGGAACTAGGCAGCCAGATCGAGCAGCTCGAACAGTTGCACAGGGACGAGGAGGAGCCGCCGTTCTAGCCACTACTTAGAGGAGGTGACGGGCAGAACCAGCAGCGCACCGAACACGCAGATTATGCTGCACATCAGGAACATGCCGGGGTAGTCGAAATGCCTCAGCGCGAGGGCCGCCAAGCCGCCGCAGAACATGTTGCTCACTCCCTGGGTGAGCGACATGAGTGATACGTCGCGCGCGCGGTTTTTCTTACTGGGCAGCGACTCATTGACCATGGCCTGATCCACGCTGCTGAACACGCCCCAACTCAACCCCAACAGCATCGCCGCGGCATAAACCAATCCCATGCCGGTGGCGATAGTCATCATGCCCGTAGCAACAGCGACACCAAGTGCCGAAATGACCACCAGGATCTTCCGTCGCCCCAGCCGATCCGACACGCCACCGCTGATAAACGCCGTGATGATCGTGAACACCGCATACAAGGCGGTGAGCGCCAGCACGCCCGCGTCCGGATCCGGTACGCCGATGTGGTCGCGCAGGTAATACAGCAGGTAGAACAAGCTGGTGTAGTTGGCTAGGTGGATCACGAAACGGCTGGTGAAGACAAGCCAATAGTTCCGATACGACCCCTCATCGCCGACCGTCACAGACAGCGAATTATGCGGTTGGACGTGTACATCAACGCGGCCGCGCCCGACGGCGAATTGGAAGATGAAAAGAAGGGAAATGGCGCCCACAGCCCAGTACGCCTGCTGAATCGGCAAAGCCGTCGCAACCGCGGTCCCGCCGACAATTCCAAATGTGTATGTTGCGCCGACGATTCCGGAAACCAACCCGAACTTCTCCTGCGGCACAACATCAGCGGTGACCGTCATGAGGTTATTCGTTACGAAAGCAACGAATACCTGGACCAGGCACCACAGCCCAGTTAAAACCCAGAAGCTGGGTGTGAAAGACATCAACAGCAACCCGACAGTGGCCAGCGGCGCCGCCAGTAACACCCACGGCAGGCGCTTACCCCAGCGGTTCACCCAAAACCAGCTGCGGTCTGCAATATAGCCGGTCAGCAGGCTGGAAACGACGGCAGTGGCTCCGCCCAACATCATCATGAGGGCGAGGGAATCTTCCTTGGTATCCGGGCGCAGCTGGATCATCTGCAAACCCAACAGAAGTTGCGTCGGCCCAGCCCAGGAAAACACTGAACCGAAAAATGCGATGCCGAACTTCCAATAGAACAGCCGCGGCTCGCGCTCGGCGGCGGTGAGTGTTTGCAACATTAGTGGCCTTCCTCCCGGAACCTCGCATCAATTTCTGGGGTAATAGCACCCTCGCGGATCAGTTCCTGCAGTAGTCGCCCCGCGGGTTTGACCTGCCGTTCTATATCCACCACACCGAACTTCTGCGCCATGCCCTCTGACCACTCCCAGTTGTCGACGAAGCACCAGTGGTAGTACCGCTCGACCTCCGGCAGGCGGGACAGCTCCGCCAGATGATCCAGAATGAAAGCGCAGCGAAAGCGCTCGTGGGCATCGGCAGTGCCGTTTTCCGTGATCCACACGGGCAGTTGGTAGCGGCGTGCCAATTCGCCGGAGACCTCGGTAATCCCCGGCGGATAGATCTCCCAGCCGAGATCATTGGTTGGGGTGCCGGGGAACGTGGCGTCGGAAAAACCGCGAACCGCTGTGCGCGAGTAATAGTTGATGGCCACAGCGTCCGCGAAGACCCCGCCGCTGGGAACCTCGATGTCCGGGCGGCCGAGTAGGGGGTGGAAACGCCCCTCGAAGAACGCGGGTTCGATTGCACCCTGGAATAGCCACTCGACCAGGGGCGTAAGGGTGCGGTGGAGAGGGTTGCGCGGGTTCATGGGGGCGAAAACGCGCCGGTGGTGGGCGAAAGTTACGCGCGGAGACTCGAGGCGGGAGTGTATACGCTGGTAGGCGAGTAGGTGAGCGGCCGCCATATTGCGCAAGCACGGACGGACTTTAGCGAGGCCGCCGCGGCCGGGTGGGGTAGAGCCGAAGAGATAGGCTTCGGTAGCGAAGACATTGGGCTCATTGATAGTGATCCAGTCGTGCACGAAGTCGCCGAGATGGTCTAAGACAACGTCGACATAGCGGAGGAAGATCTCCACATTGGCCTCGCGGGTGAACGCCCCGGTGGCTTCGAACCACGCGGGATGGCCGAAGTGATGCAGCGTAACGAGTGGCTCGATGCCACGTTCCCGCAGATCCAGGAACTCTTCGCGGTAGCGTTGCAGGGCTTCGTGGTCGTAGCGGCCGGGCTCGGGCTCGACGCGCGACCATTCCACGCCGACGCGTGCGATCTGTAGTCCGAGGTCGCTCATGAGCTGGTTGTCTTCGCGCCAGCGGCGCCAGTGGTCAGTGGTGGGATGTGGGGTGGTGCCGTCTTTGGCGGTCCATTCGCTCCAATTGTTGGGGCGGGGTGATCCTTCGATCTGTAGTCCCGCCGATGCTGTACCGATGCGGATGTGGCTAAGGTCCATGTACTTAACTTATTGACGCCCTTAGTTTCCGTTGGCTAAGTTTTCCGTTTTACCCCAATGGGGGTAGTTGGTTTGGTAGAACTAAGCAATGATTAAAAAGACGACAGCGCTCGCATGCGCTACAGCCATTGCAATTGCCGGATTCGCGACGCCTGCTCAGGCGGCAGAAGTGACAAAGAGGGAGAAGGTCGCATATTCCAATGTGTTCGGCGACCTGCATATGAGAATGCCGAAGACGGTGGATCGGATCGAGTACACGACGACCACTTCAGAGGGAAAGAAAGCACAGGTCAGTGGCTATATTGTGGAGCCGGTGGTGGAGTGGAAAGGCAAGGGGCCACGCCCCACGGTCGTCATTGGCCGCGGAACGGTTGGGCAGGGCGACCAATGTGCGCCGAGCAAGAACTGGCCTCTGGATGGGCAGCCGGATCCGATCAAGTCGAAGCGTTTGGTGAACCTGGAGGGAATCTACGACTGGGTATTTGCCTCTAAAGGCGTGCGTGTGGTGGTGACCGACTATATCGGTATGGGTACCCCGGGCGTGCATACGTATATGAACCGGGATGACCAGGCGCACGCGATGTTGGATGCCGCGAGAGCTGCGGGCGTGGGCGACGGTCCGGTGGCGTTTTACGGGCACTCGCAGGGCGGCGGCGCATCTGCAGCGGCGGTGGAAGCCGCGGGCGAGTATGCGCCGGAGCTAAATGTGGTGGGTGCGTACGCGTCGGCGCCGCCGGCGGACTTAGAGGCCGTGCAGCGCAATATCGACGGTTCGGACCTTATGGGAGCGATCGGCTTTACGATCAATGGCCTGCTGGAGCGTTATCCGCATTTGCGGCCACTGCTTGATGAACACCTCAATGAAGAAGGCCAAGAGGCGCTAAAGGATCTGTCTACGATGTGCACCGGGGAGATTACGGAGAAGTACGGACACAGGAAGACGAGCGAATGGACGAAGTCTGGTAAGACGCTCGACGAGCTATTGAAGGATATGCCAGAGGCACGGGAGGCTATGGAGCGCCAACGCATTGGCACTAAGCGTCCGGTGGCGCCGGTGATGGTGATATCTGGGCGTCATGACAAGAACGTTGAATACAACCAGGCGAAGGAACTAGCGCGCACGTGGTGCGCGAAAGGTGCGCAGGTGGAATACCGCGACGACATCATGCCACCGGTGGGTGAATACAATCACTTCATTCAGGCGGTGACAGGTGGTGCGTTCGGTATCGACTTCATCCTGAAGCGTTTCCGCGGCGAACCGCTGGGGCGGACATGTGAGGGGCCAGTGGGGCAGCTGCAGGGCTCCGTGGAAGGAAGTGCAGCAATGCCGAACGTGATTGGAAGCTAAAGTGTCATAATGTATATTATCGGCTCTGCCACAGTTGGTAGCACGTGGCAGCCAGGAATAGTACGCAGAATGCGGCAAAGAAATACGTTACCGCCGTACCCTTCCACAGCAGATAGCCGATGAAGAACAACAGCACGACGATGCGCATGATGCGCGAGTACTTGAGCAGCTCCGGAGACATGTGCCTGAGCTTACTTAACCTGCTCGAGCACCAACAAGAGATCCACGGTGCCTTCGTCGGCGATTGTTGAGGCGACGAACTGCGGAGTCTCGATGCCGAAGTCGCCGCGCTTGAATGGAACGTTGCCTTGTAGAACCACGTTCTCGCCCGTGCGCAGAACCTTCAGGTCCGTGGTCACCGAGTTCTTCTGGCCGTGCAGCTCCAGATCGCCGGTGATCTTCACTTTGTCGGTCGTACCGTCGTCCGGCAGCTGAGAAACGTCGGCGGGTTTCGTCAGTGTAAAGGAAGCCTTCGGGAACTCATCGGTGTGCAGGATGTGGTTTCGCACGTTGATGTCACGCTTTTCCACGTCGCTGCTGATGCTAGCGACGTCGACGGTGACCTTACCCTCGGTGAGCTTCTTGCCTTCGACCTTGAAGTCTCCTTCAACCTTCTCTGTGCGGCCGGAAGTGGTCTTGGAGCCCGAGGGTAGCTTCTCGTCGAAGGTGTAACCGGCCTGTGAGGTATTGTCACCGGCTCCCCTTACCACGTGCCAGGAGCCGTCTACACCCACGCTCGCAGGCTCGCCACCTGCGGTTATGTCTGCGGTACGGAGCCCGCGGTCGCTGAAGAAATTCACGACCAGCGGCCCGAATGCCATCAGCACACCGACGATCATGCCAATTACGGCGAGAGTGATGATTCCCTTACGCATGCCCTACAGCATAGCCCTTCCTACTTGTGTCCCCTAAGTCGCTCGATGCGGCGGGCCAGGTCTTCTAGTTCGGACGCCAACTCCTCCACCGCCTCTATCGACTCCCCTTCCCGGACCGCCGTGCACAGATCCTCGGCCGCGCAGCGGAGCTCGAAGAGGTCGTCATGGAATCTTTCGACCGCGTTCGCTGACAAGATCACGGAATCGGCTGGGATGGAGGTGCCTGCCAGCTGTGCGCGTTGCTCGTAGGCACGCTGGCGACACGACTGGTTGCAGTACTTGCGCGGCCGGTTCGTCGGCCCGGGCTCAATTACCCTGCCGCACCAGGCACAGTGCTTCGGTCGAGGCATGGAACAATTCTTAGTAAGACTTCGTTGTTATGATGGATTAGTTCAAACTGATTGAGGAGTGATTGATAATGGCCGATCGCGTTCTGCGCGGAAGTCGCATGGGTGCCGTTTCTTATGAGACGGACCGCGACCACGACCTAGCTCCCCGCCGCATGGTGAAGTACCGCACCGAGGCTGGGGAAATTTACGAGGTCCCCTTCGCCGACGATGCGGAGATCCCCCAGGAGTGGATGTGCAAGAACGGCCAGCTAGGCACGCTGGTGGAGGGCGAAGGCCAGGAATCCAAGCCGGTGAAGCCCCCGCGCACCCACTGGGACATGCTGCGCGAGCGCCGCAGCCTCGAGGAGCTGGATGAGCTTCTCGACGAGCGCATTGAACTGCTCCGCAAGCGTCGCCGCACCGCGGTGAAGCTGATGAAGGAGCAGCAGGAAGCGAATCAGAAGTAGTTGCGTACGGTGCCCGCACCGATGCGCCAAGACTCCTGAGCCAGGTACTTCACCTGGTGGAAACGGTGCACGGCACCCCACTTCGTCACCTGCAGCAAAGCCTCGGAGACGATGTTTCCGCTCATCTTGGAATCACCGATCTCGCGCTCGGTGAAGGTGATCGGTACCTCGCGCACGTCGAAGCCGGCCTCGACGGCGCGCCATGCCAGGTCCACCTGGAAGACATAGCCGGCGGAATCAACGGCATCCAGGTCGATGCCCTCTAGCACCTCTCGGCGGTACGCACGGTAGCCGCCCGTGATGTCGGACAGGCCCGCGCCCAGCGCCACGGAGGCGTAGATGTTGCCGCCGCGGGACAGGACTTCGCGGCTGACCGGCCAGTTCACGGTCTTGCCACCCTTAACATAGCGGGAGCCCAGAACCATTTCCGCGCCGGAATCGATGCGATCCAGCAGCAGATACAGTTGCTCGGGAGCGTGGGAGCCGTCCGCGTCCATCTCACACAGGATCTCGTAGTCGCGTTCCAGACCCCAGTGGAAACCAGCGATGTAAGCGCCGCCCAGGCCACCCTTGCCGCCGCGGTGCATGACGTGGATTTTGGGGTTGTCAGCGGCCATCTCGTCTGCCAGCTCGCCGGTGCCGTCCGGGCTGGAGTCGTCGACGACGAGCACGTCCACGCGCTCGGGCTCGGCCTTCAACAGCCGGCCGATGATGAGAGGGAGGTTTTCCTTCTCGTTGTAGGTCGGGATGATGACCAGTGTTTTATCGCTGAGCTTATTCATGAAAAGCTTTCTTACCTCTCCTATAAGTAAATGTCACGGACAGCAGACCCAGGATAGCCAGGATCCGTTCCACCCACGGGCCGACGCGGGCTGACAGTGTCATTGTATCGCTAAGTGGCAACTCGGCCTCGAGGGCGTCAGAAGTAAAGATGGCGGTGCGCTGCTCTACCGTGCCGTCGGGGGCGACGATCGCCGAGACACCCGAGGTCGCGGCGACGACCACTGCGCGATCGTACTCCTGTGCCCGCATGCGCGACATAGCGAGTTGCTGGTACGTCATGTCCGTGAAGCCGAACGTCGCGTTATTGGTCGGGCTGGTTAGGATTTGCGCACCACCCTGGACGGCCATGCGGAAGGCACCGTCGAAGCTGACCTCGTAGCAGGTGGCCACACCGACGGCGACGTCGTCCATGTGCACTACGCCGTTATCATTACCGGGCTGGAAGTTGCCGGCACGGTCGACGTACTCGCTGAACCGGCGTAGGAAATTACGGAACGGCATGTACTCGCCGAAGGGCTGCAGGTAGCGCTTGACGTGCCTCTCCCCTGGCCCGTCGCCGTCCCAGGCGACCATCGTGTTGTGCTCCGGGCTGACGGTGCCCACGAGAATCGGCGCGCCAACCGACCGCTGGGCGCGCTCCACCTGCTGGCGCGCGGCGGTATCGGTGAGGGGATTGACGTCGGCGGAGTTCTCCGGCCAGATGACGATGTCCGGATGGGAACGCAGCTTCTCCGTCTGGCGCACGTGGTTGTCTAGAACCGCGCGGCGCTGCGCGTTGAAGTCCAGCCCCAGGCGCGGGACGTTGCCCTGTACGGCGACGACGTCCACGGTGCGGTCGGCAGGCGTGGTGGGAATGAGCAGTGCATAGGCGCCGATCATGGCCACCACTCCGACGAGGGTGCACGCGGGAACAACGTGTTTGCGGGCACTGAGCGCCAGCAGTAAGCCGATCAGCACCACGGCAAACGTGACTACCGCTGGTCCGCCGAGGCGAATCAGCCAGCTGAGTGGACCGCTGGCCTGGCCCCACGCGATGCGCCCCCAGGGAAAACCCCCGAAAGGGAAGGAAGAGCGCAGCCACTCAGTCGCGACGAACCATGCGGGGATGCCGACGATTTTGGTGGCGAGGGGGCGCCTGACTAAATACTTAAGCCCTATGCCGAACAGCAGACTGTAGAGAGACTGGATGAAGGCCAGAGCGATCCAGGCAGCAGCCCCGACGAACTCCCCGACCCAGGGCAGCAGCAGGCCGTATATGGCCAGCCCCTGCACCCATGCCATAAGAACGGCGTGGCGGTGGTCGGCGAAGTAAAAAAGCAGCGCAAAGCCGAGCGGCGCCGCCCACCACAGGCCGGTCGGCTCGAAGGCGGCGAAGACCATCACACCGCTGAAAACAGCGGCGAGGAGCCTAAGGATCATTCGTTTTCGCCCGCGCGGTGGTCTATGACGTCTCCCCAACCACCCGTATTCTGTATGCGATTAACGCGGGTGTAGGTCGTTACGCCGAAGCGCTCCAGAGAACGGCGGGCGGCCTGACCCAACCCCTTGCGGATGAGGGTGCGTGTCGGAGGGATGAGGAAGAACAAGCCCAGGAAGCTGGAGACTACGCCGGGTACGGCGACGCAGACCGCCCCCACTACGGACAGCGCCATGTCGGCGGAGAGCTTCCCTGGGTTATCGCTCTGCTGTAGGGCGCGGACGGTGAGCTCACGCATCTGCCAGGTGGCCAGGATGATGCCCAGGACGAACAGTCCCAGAACGGTGAGTAGTGCCCAGCCCCAGCCGATCCACACTCCTAGCAAAATAAAAGCGATGATTTCCACGACGAGATACACGGCAGGTAAGAATTGCATAATGGTGGGGAAACTCCTATAGTATCCGTCTGAAAATTTGTTATGAAAACGCGATCTTGGTAACGGAATCGTGCTTACATAACGATAACGAAGGTATGGAACAAATGGTTCCTACACGCCATGCTTAACTACGTTTTAAGGGAGTATCTCGATGCGTCTACGTCGCTCTATCCTTGCAGCTGTTCTGGCCCCCACGATGGCTCTGGCCACCGTCACCCCGGCAGTTGCAGAAAATACTCAGCAGAGCTCGAGCTCCAGCACGGGTTCCGGCGACTCCGACGAGTGGTGGGAGGAGCTAAACCCGTTCGCTAAGGTTGCGATCGGCATCGCCGCTGCTACGGGTATTTCCGTGGCCTTCGGCGTTCTGCGGACGATCTTCTACAACATCTTCCACGTTTAACGCGGCGCGCGCCGCCATAGCCAGCGGGGAACCACCTGCATGGCGGCGGCAAGCAGCTTCAGGGAGCGCGGGATCCACACGGATTCCGCGCTGTTGTCGTTGATGGCGCGGACGGTGGCCTCGGCAACCACATCCGGCGTGGTGGACAACGGCGCTGGATCCATGCCACGGGTCATGCGGCCGATCACGAATCCCGGGCGGACGATGACCAGGCGCACTCCCGTTCCCTGCAGAGCATCCTGCATGCCCTGGCAAAAGCCATCCAAGCCTGCCTTCGCCGAGCCGTAAACGTAGTTCGGACGGCGCACGCGAGCCCCGGCGATGGAGGAATAGGCCACCAATACTCCCCTGCCGCGGGACTTCATCACCCGGGACAGCTCCGTGAGTAGCACCGCCTGGGCGGTGAAGTCCGTGTGCAGCACGCGGTAGACCTCGGCGGAGTCGCGCTCCGCGAGCTCCTGGTCGCCCAGCACTCCGAACATCGCCAGCGCCACGTCCAGCGGGCCGGTGGCCTCGATCTCCGCGATGAGGTCGGCGTGGGAATCCACGTCGGTGGCGTCAAAAAAGAAGGAATCGACCTGCGCGGCGCCGAGGCGGTACAGCTCGTCGGCGAGATCCGTGGTGCGGCGGCCCGCGAGCACCAGGTGGTTACCAGGGGCGAGCAGGCGGGCGATCTCGCCCCCGATCTCGCTGGTCGCGCCGAAGATTGCAATTTTCTTAGCCATCGAGGGCCACAACTCCTCGTCTCATCGCGGCGACCGCCTTGCGGGAGGCCGCCTTTACTTCGTTGGAATAGCCAGTCAACTTGATCTGATCCAGCAGGTCGATCACGCGACGGCACCAGCGCACGAAATCGCCGGGGGTGAGGGTGGCGCCGCTGGCTTCGGCCGCGCGCAGGCAGTACTCCAGCGGGGCGCCGGCAGTCCACTGGTGCACCGCAGTGGCAAAGCCCAGCTCCGGCTCGCGCGTCACGGTGAGGTTATGGCGCTGCTCGTCGGTGGAAAGCTCCTGGTAGATGCGCCACGTCTGGCTGATCGCGGTGGCCAGGTGCTCGGTGGGCACGCCATCGTCCTTGGCGCCGGAATCGCGGCGGTTTTCGAAGACGCAGGTGCTGGCCACCGCCGCGAGCTCTGCCGGATCCAGCTCGTCCCAGATGCCGCGGCGCAGACACTGGGCTACCAGCAGGTCAGATTCATGGTGGATCTTAGAAAGCCGCTCGCCCTCCATGGTGATGCTGGCGGTGTTGCCCTCAAGCTCCACGTAGTCCAGCTCCGCCAGCAACGCGAGAATGCGATTGAACTGTGCGGAGAGAGAATCCGACTCCTGCGGCTGCTCCTTCTGCTCGAACTCCAGGCGGCGAGCGGCCTTCAGGTACTGCTCGGCGGCGCGGCAGAGCTCTTCACGGCCCTCCCAGGCGTGCACCGGGTGTGCGTGTACCTGCTCGCGTAGCTCGAGCGCTCGAAGGGAGCGGCGGCGTGCCCGCGGCTTAAGCTTCTTGGGCTTGTCCAGCTGTAGGCGCCGCAGGTTTGCCGCTACTGCCCTAGCCTGGCGTTTCGGGTTGCGCGCCACTCCCTTGTGCAGGCGCATGTGGCCGATGTGCACCGGGGTGTTGCCGAACATCTCGGGATTTACGCGCTCCACCCAGCTGTCCTCGGTGATAATGGTGGGGCGGCCACGGTGGTCCGTCCGGGCGATCACGGCGGTCATTGGGTTCTTGCCGGTGGGCAGGGCGATGACGTCGCCAGTCTGCAGAGATTGCAGCAGCGAGGTCGTCTCCGTCGCCGCCTCGTCGACGACCATGCGCTTGGCACGGCGTTCCTCTTGCGACAGCTCACGGCGCAGCTGGCCGTACTCGGTGACCAGCTGGAAGTCCTCGTTGAGGCTGTTGGAGGGGCGGCGCACCTCGCGAATGGTGGCCTTGAGCTGCTTTTCCTGCTGGGCCAGCTCGCGGCGGCGCTTCTCTATCTGCTCCGCGCTTTCCACCACCGCGCCATTGGTCTGGTACTGAGCGAACGATCGCAGCAGCAGGCGGTGCGCCTCGTCCAGGCCCATGGTGCCGATCAGGTTTACGGCCATGTTGTACCCGGGACGGAAGGTGGAATCTAGGGGGTAGGTTCTTGTGGACGCCAAGTCTGCGACCCCATAAGGATCCAACCCCTGGCTCCACAGGACCACCGCATTACCCTTCGTATCGATGCCACGGCGGCCAGCGCGACCGGTGAGCTGGGTGTATTGGCCGGGGGTGAGGTCTGCGTGGGTCTCGCCGTTGAACTTCACCAGCTTCTCCAGCACCACCGAGCGGGCGGGCATGTTGATGCCCAGCGCCAGCGTCTCGGTGGCGAAGCAGACTTTGAGCAGGCCGCGGGAGAACAGATCCTCCACGATGTGGCGGAAGGCCGGCAGCATACCGGCATGGTGGGCGGCAAAGCCACGGGATACTGCGCGCCGCCACTGGCGGAAGCCGAGGACGTTCAGGTCCTCTTCCGTCAGGTCGGCTACGCCGGCGTCGACGGTGCGCAGGATTTCCTCTCGTTCCGCGGGAGACGAGTAGTCCACACGATCGACCAGGAGGGTGCGAACGGCGGCGTCGCACCCAACACGCGAAAAGATAAAGTAAATCGCGGGCAACATGCCGGCGGTGGCCATGTGCTGGATCACGTCCCCGCGCTTCGGCCCACGGCGTTTACCGGTTTCCTCGGCCTTCGCGGCGGCGGCGACGACCTTGCGATTGATGGCACCGAGGTGCTGTTCTGTGCCCTCGAACAAGGGCAGAATCTGGCGGCCCACCATCATGAACTGCGTCAGGGGGACGGGTCGTTTCTCTGTGACGATGATTTCGGTATCGCCGCGCACGGCGGAGAGCCAGCCGCCGAACTCTTCCACGTTGGAAACTGTGGCGGACAGCGACACGAGAATCACGCGCGGGTCGAGGTTGAGGATGGCCTCCTCCCACACCGGGCCGCGGGAGCGGTCGGCGAGGAAGTGTACCTCGTCCATGACGACGTGCGTGAGGGTCTCCAGCCGCTCGGAGTCGGCGTAGATCATGTTGCGCAGAACCTCGGTGGTCATCACCACGATCGGCGCGTCGCCGTTGATGGTGACATCGCCGGTGAGCAGGCCAACGTTGGCCTCGCCGTAGCGTTCCACGAGGTCGTGGAACTTCTGGTTGCTAAGCGCTTTGATGGGGGTGGTGTAGAAGCAGGTGCCATCGCTGTGAAAGGCGGCGAAAACGGCAAACTCCCCAACGATGGTTTTGCCCGCGCCCGTGGGGGCGGCGACGAGCACTCCCCTGCCCCGGTCGATGGCCTCGGCCGCCTGGACCTGGAAGTCGTCTAGCGGGAAGTCATACTGGGCACAGAAGTGCTCTACCTGGGGGCTAAAGGATGTCATCGAAATTGCTGTTGGTGAAGGTCTGTGCCTTGGGATCCTGGCGTTTCGGTTCGTTGATCGGGCGGGCCGCGCTGGTGGACTGCGGGGCTGCGGTGGCCGTTACGGGCTTAATCGGCTGCGGCGCGGCGATATCGGAACCTTCTTCGTCGTCCAGTTCCAGCCACTCCTCCTGGTTGTTCTTGCGGCGTCTATCGTTGAGCCGCGCGATCTGTGTGGCGATTTCCATCATTGCACACAGCGAGATCGCCAGGATCACCATGGAGATCGGATCCTGACCCGGGGTGACGAAGGCCGCAAAGAGGAAAAGGAAAGCCCAGATGAAGCGTCGCTTGTCTTTGAGCTGCTGATAGCTGACGACGTTCGCCAGGTTCAGCAGCACGGTAATGAGCGGCACCTCGAAGCTCACGCCGAAGATCAGCAGCAGCGCCATGGCGAAGCTGAAATACCTCTCGCCGTTCAGCGCCGCGATCTGCGCTTCATCGCCGATGGTCAGCAGAAACTCCAGGCCGTAGGAGAGCACGAAGTAGGCCAGCACGGCACCGACGGTGAACAGCAGGCCGGCGGAAATGCCCACGCCCAGAGTCCAGCGCTTCTCGTTCTTGTGCAGGCCGGGCGTGATGTATGCCCAGATCTGGCCCAGCCAGATGGGCGACGAGAACACCATGCCAGCCAGCGCACCCACCTTCAGGCGCAGCATAAACATTTCAAAAGGACCGGTCGCCAGCAGGCGGCACTGCCCCGCCTCGGAGCCAAAGCGAGCCTCTGGCGGCAGGTTACAGTACGGTCCACGCAGCACCTCGCCCAGCGAAGGGATCGGGCCGACCTCGACGTTGTACCAGATGTAGCCGATTATTGTGCCGATGAAGATGGCAACTAGGGCAATGAATACACGCTTGCGCAGCTCATTGATGTGCTCGACGATGGTCATCGAACCATCGGCGGGCTTCTTCAACTTCTTAGCCACTTACTCGTTCGGCTGCTGCTCGGTCTTGGGCTGGGACTGCGGCTGAGCCAGGTTCTGGGCCTGCTGCTGCTCGGTGGTGGGCAGTTCCTTCTTGTCGTCCTTCATCTCGTCCATCTCAGACTTGAAGATGCGCATCGAGCGGCCCAGGGAGCGCGCAGCGGCGGGCAGGCGGGTCGCTCCGAACAGCAAGAAGATGACCAGAGCGATGATAATTAGTTCAGGAACGCCAAGGTTCGGCATTGTCTACGAGCTTTCTGTCGTTGGAATCGGTCTTATTATTCTAGCCCGCGGGCCTCGTATGCCTCGAGGCCACGCCGCGCTAGGGCTTTTAAGTTCTCGGCCAATGGTAGCGGTTCTACCCGCCGAATACCCGGTGAAAATCCGAGTAAAAACCGCAAAAACCATTCACCGGTATCTGGCACGTCGACGACCAGGCGCGACTCGTCCTCGACCACCCACATCGGGAAGTACTCCAGCATCCACCGCAGCGACTCATCCAGCTCCAGGCGCGCCCAGTCGTCGGCGTTGCCGAAGCCGAACGGATCCTCCGGGTCTATTTCGGGAACCTGTTGGGTGCTGGCCGAGCCCTCCTCCCCCAGGTCAAGCCCTTCCATGCGAGACAGCGCGAAGGTTTTTGTGGTGACGCCACTTTCCCGTGCCCACAGGTAATACTCACCATCGACGAGAGCCACGTGATCGGGATCTGCCGTGCGGGTGCTGAAGGTATCGCTCGACAGCGACTGGTAGTTGAAGGTGACGCGCCGGCGGGAGTGAATGGCCTCTGCCAGCTGACGGCGTAGCTCCCAAAACGCGGGAGTCGAGGGTGATGTTTCGGGGGTAAAAGACTCTGTGTACTCGCGCCGGGAACGCAGCAGGGACTGAATCTTCTCGCTGGCGGAGTCGATATCCGCCTGCGCTGCAGCCGGCGCGGTGGAACGCAGCGCTTGCAAGTTCAACAGCAACACACCGGCCTCCATGGGGGTCAACGCCACCGGGCGATCCAGCCCCGCGGAGAACTCCACCGAGGCAGTCATGTGATCCACCGTGACCTCCACGGGCATGTCCAGGATGCTGGCCGGCACGCGGCACTGCGAGACTTGGCCGAGCTCGTGGGCAATCTGCGCGGTGGAAAGGTCCAGGGCGCGGGCGGCTGCCATCAGGCTGCTGTCCGGGTGGGAGCGGAACCAGGCGAGAACGGACAGGGTGTGGAGGAACTGTTCGGCGTTGGAACGTGGAGGCGTCATGAAGCAGCCTCCTTGAGTACGGCGACGACATCGGCGACAAGGTCCGGCGGCGACGTCACGACCGCGTGCGGGGCGTAGGCGGCTGCGGTGCGGACTAGCCACTCGCGCTCCACGGGGCCAACTTGGCCGTCCGCGTCGGCGAGGCGACGCAGCTCCCACGCGCCGTCGTCGGGGAACTCGATGGTGGCGGTGACCATCTGGCGGCTGCTCCGCAGACCCTGCTCGATTAACTGTTGTGGGGTGCCCTCTGGGCGTGGCTGGTGGGCGAACTCCGGCAGGGCGGAAACGGAATCGATGCGAGCCAAGCGGAAGGTGCGCTGGGCGCCGCGGTCCGGGTCAAAGCCGGTGACGTACAGCAGGCCATCCTGGGCGCCATAGGCCCAAGGCTCCAGGCGGCGCTGCTGGGGAGTGTCCACCAGCGAGGGATAGTAGTTAAAGCTCAAGACCAGTCCGTTGTCGAGGGCGCGGAAGATAGCGTCGAAGGAAGCGTCGTCGAGAGCCGTGTGGTCCGGCACGCTCGAAACGGCGACCTCGCCTGTGGAAACGCGGTACTGCATGCCAGCGGCGGCCAGTTTGGTGTAGGCCGAGCGGGCAGCCGGTCGCATTTCGCCGGACTGAGCCCAGCGGCTGGCGGCGGCGATGACGGTGGCCTCGCCGTCGGTGAACTCGACATCTGGCAGGAAGGTCTGGGCGGGGTCGAGGCTCAGGCGGTCGGTGCCGCTGATGTGCACGCCCAACGCTGCGAGGTCCTGTCGGTCGCGTTCCAGCTGCTTGCGGGCAGCCGCGTCAGTGGCGCGTTGGTAGCCCTCGACGTTGGAAAACACCCACTCAACCGCACGCGGACTATCGGAATTCAGTAGCGCGATTACCAGGTTGAACAGCCGAGAGGCGCCGGGAACCCAGTGCGTTTCTACGGGGCGGTTGCGGTTCATCGGTCTTCCAGAGATTCGATAATGCGGTCCACGTCCTCGTTGGAGTTGGCGAAGGGATCGGCCAACAGGGCCTCTGCCCCGTTTTCGCCATTGACCTTCACCCGCATCCAGTCCACGGTGTAGGACAGCTCCGGGTGGGCGCGTACGGCACTGAGGAAACGGCCGCGTACCGCCGCGCGGGTGGTTTGTGGAGCCTGGCGGACGGCCTGCTCGATCTCCTCCGGGGACAGCAGCGTTCTAGCCAGACCGCGGCGCGCCAGTACGTGGAACAGACCACGGGAGGGATGAATATCGTGATACATCAGGTCGATCTGCGCCAGGCGTGGGTCGATGGGGTCCAGGCCGCGGGCGGCGGCCATACGATCCAGCAGGGACTTCTTGATGACCCAGTCGATCTCCGTGGAAACCGGGGTGAAGTCGCCTGTGTCGAAACAGTCCAGCACACGGCCCCAGAGCTCCACGACGGGGTTTAGCTCCGCATTGGGGGCGCCCAGCTCCACGTCCTCACGATTAGCCAGATAGGCGCGGGCGGCGTCGTAGAAAGCGCGCTGCACCTCCAACGGCGTGGCGGTAGAACCGCTGCGCAGGGCGATATTGACCTGGCCGGTGAAGTCGCGCGAGATTTCGCGAATAGAGCGGATCTCGTTGGCCATCTCGAAGTCCGGCAGTTTCACGCCGGCCTTGATCATTTCCAGCACCAGCAGGGTGGAGCCGACCTTCAGGGCGGTGGTGACCTCCGACATGTTCGAATCGCCCACGATCACGTGGAGACGGCGGTACTTGGAGGAATCGGCGTGCGGCTCGTCACGGGTGTTGATGATGGGGCGCGACCGAGTCGTGGCGCTCGACACACCCTCCCAGACGTGGTCGGCACGCTGGCTCATGGTGTAACCCGGGCCGAAGTTCTCGTTGGGCGCGCCGGGGTACGGGATGGCGAGCTTGCCCGCGCCGCAGATCAGCTGGCGGGTGACCAGAAAAGGCAGCAGCTGCTGACTGAGCCCCTTAAGGGGAATATCGCGACTGACCAGGTAGTTTTCGTGGCATCCGTAAGAGTTGCCCAGGGAGTCCGTGTTGTTCTTCAGCAAGTAGACCTTGCCGCCCACGGCCTGCTCGGCACGGTCGGCCAGCTCGTGCATCAGGAGGTCGCCGGAACGATCGTAAGCGATCAGCTGGTGTAGGCTATCGCACTCCGCGGTGGCGAACTCCGGGTGCGCGCCGACATCCAGGTACAGGCGCGAGGCGTTCTTGGTGTAGATGTTCGAACTGCGGTGCTCTTCCACCACCGGGGCGAAGAGCTTGCGGGCGATCTCGTCGGGGCCCAGGCGGCGGGCGGAATCCTGGATGTTGGCGATTCCGTACTCCGTCTCGAGGCCCATGATGCGGCGCAGGATTGCTGTCACTGCCCGCCCTTTTGTACATAGGAGCGGACGAACTCTTCGGCGTTGTTCTCCAGCAAGCCGTCGATTTCGTCCAACAAGTCGTCGGTGCCGGTGACATTCACCTGCTGGGTGCCGGCGCCTGTGGTCTGCTCAATCGGTTGGTCGTCGTCGCGCCGACCGCCGCCGGCGCTGACCTGTCCTCCCTGTGCCATGATTAGTCTTCCTTTCTGCCAACCCCGGAAACCTTCTCCGGGTTGATTTCCTTCAAGCCTGCCACGAGTTCAGCGATGTCGGGCTGACACCCTGATTCCAGCAGGGTGCGCAGCTCCAGCTGGTTAAACCCGCGGGGATCGTCCATAGCGATCTGCACGGCGCCGTCCGGGGTATCCACGATGACGTTATCCCAGTTCGCCGAGAGGATATCCGCGGAGTAATTCGCCACCAAGTGGCCCCGCAGCCAGGCGCGAGTGGCAGCCGGCGGAGTGTCCACCGCCGCCGTGATCTCCGCCGGGTCCAGCAGCGTACGCATCCGACCCTTGTTCACTAGCGCGTGGTAGAGCCCGCGGCGCGGGTCGATGTCCGCGTACTGCAGGTCCACCAGCGCCAGGCGGGGGTCGGTCCACTCCAGGCCGCGGGCGCGGTAGGCGTTTATTAGTTGCAGCTTGGCTGTCCAATCCAGGCGGTCGGCGGTGGAGAGTGGATCGGCCTGAAGATCGTCGAGGATCTGACCCCACAGCTCATAGACCTCAAGATCGTCGCCACGCAGCTCCACGATCTCCCCCACCCGCTTGCGGATCTCTCGTTGCGTTTCAATGGCCGTGCGTTCCGCCTGGCCGTAGAAGCGCAGGCGCGCGGTGCAATTCAGGTCGCGAGAAACGCGCTGGACGTCGGACACAGGCTCCAGCAAACGCAGATCACCGAAGTAGGCGCCCTGCTCCACTGCCGCCAGCACCAGCGCGGTGGTGCCGAACTTCAGGTAATTGGAGAACTCCGACAGGTTCGCGTCGCCGATGATGACGTGCAGGCGGCGCCACTTATCCGCCTCGGCGTGGGGTTCGTCGCGGGTGTTCACGATGCCACGGTTCAGGGTGGTCTCCAGCGAGACCTCAGTTTCGATGTAATCGGCGCGCTGGCTGATCTGGAAGCCCGGCTGCTCCCCCTGTTGCCCCAGCCCGATGCGGCCGGCTCCGCAGAACACCTGGCGGGTGACGAAGTGCGGGATCAGCGCGGCCTGGACGTCCTCCACATCTAACTCCCGGGGGTAAAGGTAGTTCTCGTGCGCGCCGTAGCTGGCCCCCTTGCCGTCCACGTTGTTCTTGTAGATCTTCAGATCCGGCTCGGCGGCCTCGGCCGCGCGGTGCATGATGATGTCGCCGGCCTTATCCCACACCACAGCGTCGTAAGCGGTCGTGGTTTCCGGAGAAGAATACTCGGGGTGTGCATGGTCTACGTAGAAACGCGCCCCATTGGCAGTAATGACGTTCGCTGCTCCCAGCGCATTGGGGTCTAATACCGGCGCGCTCCCCCTGCGGTAGCGGCGCAGATCAAAGCCGCGAATATCGCGCAAGGGTGATTCGTTTTCGTAGTCCCAGCGGGTGCGACGGTTCACCCCTTGTCCGCTGCGCTCCGCGTAGGCCACGACGGCCTGCGTGGAAGTATGGATTGGGCTGGCCGCCGGGTTATCCACCGCGACGATGCCGTACTCGGTTTCCGAGCCGATGATGTGCGGTCCAAACATGCTCTCAGCCTCTCTAAATTTTGTGCACGTCGATGTCCACGACGCGCTTTGTTCCGTGGCCGTAGATGCGCGCCCACTCGGCGGGGTTGGTGGTATCCGGCAGGTCTTCGGAATCGGCCACCTCGGCGCGCACGGCCTCGGTCACGTGCTCCGGGCGCATTCCATCGGTGCCATTGTGCAGTGCGTCCTTGATAGCCAGTGTCTTCGCCCGATCCACAATATTCGCCAGCATCGCGCCGGAGACGAAGTCCGCCCAGTACAGATCTTCGCTCGCGCCATCGCCGTAGTGGAGCGTGACATAACGGTGCGTCTCATCCCGGGCGAATAGCTCGTCGACGATGATCTTGCGGAGGGAAGCCACGGCCGCTTCGTTGGAACCGGAAGCGGCGGAGAAGTCGGCGTCGATAGGTAGAGAAGCATCGAGGTGCTTCGACAGGATCGCAGCCGCACCGGCCGCGTCGGGCCTGGCGATGCGAATCTTGACGTCCAGGCGGCCGGGGCGCAGGATAGCCGGATCGATGAGCTCCTCGCGGTTCGAGGCGCCGATGATGATGACATTGCCCGCGGCCTCCACACCATCGAGCTCGGCGAGCAGCTGCGGGACGACGGTGGATTCCATGTCGGAGCTCACGCCGGTGCCGCGGGTGCGGAAAAGGGCCTCCATCTCGTCGAAAAAAACGATGACAGGGCGGCCGGAGTTGGCCACGCGGCGAGCCTGCTCGAAGATGAGGCGGATCTGGCGCTCGGTCTCGCCCACGAACTTGTTCAGCAGCTCGGGACCCTTGATGTTGAGGAAGTATGGGGAATCCGATTGCGCCAGAGAGTTGGCCACGGCCTTGGCGATGAGAGTCTTGCCATTACCGGGCGGGCCGTACAGCAGCACGCCCTTCGGCGGGCGCAACCCGTAGCGGGTGTAGATCTCCGGGTGAAGGAAGGGCAACTCGACCGCGTCGCGGATCTGGGTGATCTGCTGGCCCAGGCCGCCGATGTCGTCGTAGGTGACGTCCGGGACCTCCTCCAGGATCAGGTTGTTCGTCTCGGCTCGGGGCACGGCCTCGAATGCCCAGCCGGACTTGCGATCCACGATGACGGAATCGCCGGTGGCCACGTTGTCGGCCAGCTCGCCCGCTGCCTTGACCACGTACTCCTCGCCCACTTTATCGGCGATGATCAGGCGGTTACCGGTGACCTCCACGACCTGTGCGATGTCGCCGAAGTCCGGCTGACCGGTGACCTCCACAACCTGCTGGCCCTCCCCCAGACGCACCATCGCGCCGGGCACCAGCTCGTGCTGCGGGACGTGCGGCGAGACCATCAGCCGCATCCGTCGCCCGGCGGTGAAGACTTCAGCGGTGAAGTCCCGATTGGTCTGCAGCAGGGTGCCGTAGGTGCTGGGCGGTTCGGCCAGGGCCTCGAGCCGGCCGTTGATCTCCTCTAGCTTCGTGCGGCTGGCCTGCAGCAGCTCCACGAGCTTTGCATTACGCGCACCGAGTTGTCGATTGGCGACCTGCAACTCGCGCAGAGTCTGTGGTCCTTCCGCTGATGTGTGCTCGGTCATACAGACCAGTCTACTAACGGCGCGCGCGGCGTTGCGGCCGAGGTGCGGTGACGCCATCAGCCAGCCTGCGAGCCAGGATCAGAAATGCCGTGTGCGCGTTCATCCGGTGCTCGGGGCGGGTGGCCAGGCCGTCGACCTTCCACTCGCGGACGAGGGATTCCCACGCCTTCGGCTCGGTGAAGCAGCCGGTTTCGCGGATGCCCTCCATGACTTTCATCAGCTGCGGGACGGTGGCGACGTACGTCATGAACACGCCGCCGGGGATCAGTACGTCCTTGACGGTATCCAGCATCTCCCACGGCTCCAGCATGTCCAACAGCACGCGGTCGACATCGCCGACGTCCTCTTTAGTGACGGTCTTCAGGTCGCCCAGGCGCAGATCCCAGTTGTCGGGGTGGCCACCGAAGTAGTCCTCCACGTTGTCCTTGGCATAAGCCAGGTGATCCTCGCGGATCTCGTAGCTGATGACCTTCCCCTGCGGGCCGACGGCGCGCAGCAGCCAGGTACTCATGGCGCCGGAGCCAGCACCGGCTTCCAACACGGTGGCACCGGGGAATATATCGCCCTCGACGAGGATCTGGGCGGCGTCCTTCGGGTAGATCACGGCCGCGCCACGGGGCATGGACAACACGTGGTCTACCAGCAGGTGGCGGAAGCACAGGTATTCGGCGGCGCCGGAGGATTTAACTACCGTGCCCTCGTGCTGGCCGATGATATCGTCGTGGCGGATTTCGCCCTTGTGGGTGAAGAAGCTCTCGCCCGAGGCCAGGGTGATGGTGAAGTGGCGGCGCTTAGCGTCTGTCAGCTGCACGCGGTCGCCTTCGGTGAAACGGCCGGAATAAGCCATGCGGTGGGTCTACCTTCCTGCTTTAAGAGATCTGGTTCATTTTACTAGGCTGGGCGGGGTGACTACGAAACTAGCCCTTTCCCCCTCCCGCGCGAACGACTACCAGCAGTGCCCGTTGCTGTATCGCTTCCGAGCCATTGACAAGTTGGAAGAGCCGCGCACGATAGCGCAGGTGAAGGGAACCCTGGTACACGCCGTGCTGGAGAACCTGCACAAGTTGTCGCGCGGGCAGCGCACGTACCCGGCGGCGGTGAAAATGATTCGCCCGGAATGGGAGAAGATGCTGGCCGCGGAACCGGAGCTGGCGGAGCTGGTGCCGCAGCAGGCCACCGTGGAGTTCTGGGAGGAATGCCGCGAGCTGGTCAAGGGCTACTTCCAGATGGAGAACCCGGAGGGTTTTGACGCGGACGCGTGCGAGCAGTTCGTGAGCCTCACGCTGCCCAACGACGTGCCGGTGCGCGGCTTCATTGATCGCGTGGATATTGCCGAGACCGGCCAGGTGCGCGTCGTGGACTACAAGACGGGCAAGAAGCCCGCGCCTCGCTTCGCTGACTCCGCTCGTTTTCAGATGATGTTCTACGCCCTGGTGTGGTGGAGGATGACCGGTGAGCTGCCCACCCAGTTGCGACTGATGTACCTCAAGGTGAGCGATGATATGGTTCTCAGCCCCACCGCGGATGAGCTTGCTGCATTCGAGCGGGAACTGGGCGAACTGTGGGCGCGGATCATGGCGGATGTGCGCACCGGCAACTTCCAGCCGCGCACCACCAAGCTCTGCGGATGGTGCCACTTCCAGGACCTCTGCCCCGCCTTCGGTGGCACCCCGCCGGACTATCCCTGGGGGACATCCTCGGAGTAGTCCGTGTAGAGCTTGCCCTGGAAGGTCGGGTTAAGCAGGTTCTCGGGGCTCAAGACCTCGTCGAGGGTAGCTTCGTCCAGCAGCTCCATTTCCAGCACCAGGTCCCGCACGGACTTGCCGGTACGCGCGGCCTCCTTACCCACTTTGTCGCCGTTGTGGTGGCCGATTAGCGGGTTCAGGTAGGTGACGATACCGATGGAGTTCTCTACGTTGCGGCGGCACACGTCGGCGTTGGCCGTGATGTCCACAACGCACAGGGCGCGCAGCGTGGTGCAGGCACGGGCGAGGAAGCGCACGGATTCGAATACGCACTGTGCGATGACCGGCTCCATGACGTTCAGCTGCAGCTGTCCGGCCTCGGCGGCCATCGAGACCGTCTGGTCGTTGCCGAAGACCTTGAAACAAATCTGATTGACGACCTCCGGGATAACCGGGTTCACCTTGGCAGGCATGATCGACGAGCCAGCTTGGCGCTCTGGCAGGTTGATCTCGTTCAGGCCAGCGCGCGGGCCAGAAGACAGAAGGCGCAGGTCGTTACAGATCTTGGATAGCTTCATGGCTACGCGCTTCACAGCGGCGTGCGCGTTGACGTAAGCGCCGGTATCGCTGGTGGCTTCGATAAGGTCGCGGGCCGGTTCGATCTTCAGGCCGCTGACCCCGCTGAGCGCACGGATGACCGCGTTTTGGTAGCCGGGAGGGGTGTTCACGCCAGTGCCGATGGCGGTGGCGCCGAGGTTGATCTCGCGCAGCTGCTCCTGGGCGCGCTCGAGTTGGAGGCGCTCCTCGGCAATGTTGTAACCGAAGGCACGAAACTCCTGCCCCAGAGACATCGGCACTGCGTCCTGCAGCTGGGTGCGGCCCATCTTCAGGATGTTGCGGAACTCGTGGCCCTTGGCCAGAAAAGCGCGCTCCAGTGCGTCGAGGTGCTTGATTAGCTGGTCGATCGCGAAGTGCAGACCCAGGCGGAAGCCGGTCGGGTATGCGTCGTTGGTGGACTGAGACATGTTGACGTCATCGTTGGGGTTGATGACATCGTAGGAACCCTTGGTGTGCCCCAGGTACTCCAGCGCGAGGTTGGCGATGACCTCGTTGGTGTTCATGTTCACGCTGGTGCCCGCGCCGCCCTGGAAGACGTCGATCGGGAACTGATCCATGCAGCGGTGCTCTTCCAGCACCTGGTCGCAGGCCCAGATGATGGCCTCGGCCTTGTCATCCGGCAGCGCGAAGACCTCGTTGTTGGCGATCGCAGTGGCCTTCTTGACCATCACCATGCCACGGATGAACTCCGGGATCTGGTTGATGGTGGTGCGCGAGACCTGGAAGTTGTCGACCGCGCGGAGGGTATGCACGCCGTAGTAAGCGTGGTCCGGCACCTCCATGGTGCCCAGCAGGTCTTCCTCGGTGCGGAAGCTCTTGGCAGCGCGCGCCAGCTGGGAGTGTGTTTCAGCCGACGTGATGATGTCGGTAGAAGCCACGACCTTGTCGCCGTGAACCTTCGCCGCTGCGCTTGACGGAATTGGTTGCTCAGTCACGTTTCGTCCTCTGTTTGGGGAACATCCTTCTGTTCCCCCACCCTAACGAAAACGTGGCTAAATGCGCGCAATCCTGATGTCGGTGGCCAGGATGGCCTCCGCGCCGAGGGCAGAGAGCTCGTCCATCAGGGAGTTCGCCTGCGTCTTCGGTACCATCGCGCGGACGGCCACCCAGCTGTCGTTAGCCAGTGGAGAGACCGTCGGGGCGGACAGGCCAGGGGTGATCGCGGCAACCTTATCCAGGTTTTCGCGGGCCACGTTGTAGTCCAGCATCACGTAGTTGTGTGCGTGCAGGATGCCCTGGATGCGGTTGATCAGCACCCGCTGCTCCGCGGTAACCTCCGCGCCCTTGCGGCCAACGATTACGGCCTCGGAGACGCACAGCGGGTCGCCGAAGGGCTTTAGACCCTGTTGGCGCAGCGTGCGCCCGGTGGAGACGACGTCGGCGATGATGTCGGCCACGCCCAGGCGAATGGAGATCTCCACAGCTCCGTCCAGGCGGATCACCTGCGCGTCTAGACCCCTGGCGGCGAGATCCTTGCGGACGAGGTTCGGGTAGCTGGTGGCGATACGCTTGCCTTCCAACTGCTCCACCGTCCACTCTTCATCCTTCGGGGCGGCGTAGCGGAACGTCGAGGCTCCAAAACCTAGAGCCAGCAGCTCGTCCACCTCCTCGCGCGTATCAGCAGCCAGGTCGCGGCCGGTGATGCCGATGTCTAGGTGGCCGGAGGCAATGTAGATGGCGATATCTTTGGGGCGCAGGAAGTAGAACTCTACCCCGTTGTCCTCGTCGGCGATCGTCAGAGATTTTGAATCACCGCGGGTGGCGTAGCCGGCCTCCTTCAGGATCGACGTGGCCTTCTCAGAAAGCGAGCCCTTGTTGGGCACTGCGACGCGCAGCATGATCGTCGTTACTGCCTTTCTTGCTTAGAGGTATTTGTAGACGTCTGCGGGGGTCAGGCCGCGGCCGACCATCACGACCTGCAGCCAGTACAGTAGCTGGGAGATTTCCTCGGCCAGCTCGTCGTCGGACTCGTATTCCGCGGCCAGCCACACCTCGCCGGCCTCTTCGACGATTTTCTTGCCCTGGAAATGCACCCCGGCGTCCAAAGCTTTGACGGTGCCGGAGCCCGCGGGGCGCTCCTGGGCGCGGGAAGACAACTCGGCGAAAAGGGAATCGAAGGTCTTGAGTTCTTGTTCGTTCACACCCTCCATTGTGGCAGATCGCACATTGTTGGATGCGGTGTGCCCCAGGTCTGCGTAGATCTGGCGCAGATCGTCCAGGCTAAAGCCGCTGAAGTCCTGCGCTTCCTCGCGCAGCTCGGCCAGGGTACGCACTCCCGCCGGGATTGCGGTTTCCGCGTCGGTCGGTGCGCCCAATACGCGGCAGCCAGCATCCCGCGCGGCGGTCATTCCCGTCGTGGAATCCTCCACTACCAGGCACTCGTCGGGAGCAAAGCCGAATCGGTCGGCGGCGGTGGCGTAGATGTCTGGGGCGGGCTTGCCGTTGGGAACCTCGTCACCGCACAGGGTGAAATCGAAGTAATCTCGGCCAATGGAATCCAGGGAAAGCTCCGTCAGGGCACGGTTTGTGTTGGTCACCAGGGCCATCGGGAACCCGACGGCCTTGGCCTCGCGTAGAACCTCCCTAATGCCGGGGCGGAATTCCAACTGCCCCGAAAGGAGCTCGCCCACGCGCGTGTACATGAAGTTCAACCAGTCGGCCTTGGCGGCGTCATCAAGAACCAAACCCGCATGCGCCGCGCAGATCTCGACGGTGGTGGGGGTCGTGGCGCCGATCGTTTTTTCGCGCACCTCCGGGGTTAGCGGGCGCCCCATCTTCTCGCCCATCTCGAAGGTTGCGATGCCCCATAGCGGTTCGGTATCGACCAGGGTGCCGTCCATGTCCCAAAGTATTGCTTTCATGATGACGTTTAGTTTAGGTCAATCGCGCTTCCAACCGGCGGCACTGTGCCATAGTTAGTGACATAGGACACACCCTAGGATCAAGGAGCGCGATGAGCGAGCAGTCAGCATACTTCGTCCCCGGCGAAGTCACGGAGGAAGATGGCCAGATCTACCGCAACTACCAACCCACCCAGCACACGGAAAGCCCCTGGGGGCCTGGCTTTCAGCACGGCTCCCCGCCCGCCGCGCTGGTAGCCACCGTTTTGGAAGATGGTGCGCGCGATGCCGGGCTTTCCCTGGAAGAAGGCCGTTTTAGTCGAATGACTATCGAAATCCTGGGCGCAGTGCCACTCAGCGAGCTGCGCACCCACGCGCGGGTTGTGCGCCCCGGCAAGCGCATCAGCTTCCTGGAAGCGATCGTCACCGACGAATCCGGCCGCGAGTATGTCCGCGGTTCTGGTTGGTGGATCCGTCGTGGAGACACGCGAGAGATCGAACGCACGGTTGGCGAGCCCATGCCTGGGCCCTCCGACGCCGGGAACGGAAGCGATTTCCTTGAGCGCTGGGCCAGCGGTTACATCAACTCCATCGAGGCCCGCCGTGCAGACCTGGACGAGCGTCATCTGAACGTCGATGAGTCCCGCAACCCCGCGATCTACTGGTCGCGCACCGACCTTCCCGCCATCGAGGGCAAGGAAGATTCCACGTGGGTGCGCCTGATGAAGACCGTGGACATCGCCAACGGCCTGAACAACCTGCTGGATACGGACAAGTGGACGTACATGAACTTAGATACCACCGTTTACCTGCACCATGAGATGCGCGGCGAGTGGCTGGGCCTATCCGCCGAGGCCAACTACGGCACCGACGGCATCGGCACTACTGTCACTCGGATCTACGACGAGCAGGGCCTCATCGGCACCTGCAACCAGGGAATTATGCTGGCCCCACGCTAGGCTTCGCAGACGGCCTCGGCCTGGCTGGTCACGAACATATCGTCCGCATCCAGGTCTACGGCCAGCTTCTCCACCAGGGCGAGCAGATCCTTGATCTCCTCGTCCTCCAGCAGCGCATCCTCGTGCTTGGCGGATAGCTCCTTGAGCTTGCCGATGTGCTGGTTGATCACGGCGGCAATCGCCAGGGTTGTTGCGGTGGGCTGATCGTCGGCGCTCTCGTCGGTGTTCTGCAGCTGCAGGGTAGCGGCGATCTTCTTCAGCTCGGCCTCGTCGCTGGAGGCCACGGACTGCGCGGCCTGCAGCATGCCGTCGATAATGTGCTGAGCCTCGTCCACCGCGGACTCCGGGTAGGGAGCTTCCCAGAATTCGCGATCCTCGTCGCGCAGGTAGCTGCCCGTCGCCATCTGGCGCAGGTTGTCGAGGAACTCTTCGCGGGCATTCGTGGTGGCTGTGCTCAGCTGTGTGGTGCTCATAAGAGACAGTTTGCCCTGTCGACGCTAAAGGCGCACGCCCAACAGCGCATCGATTGCGGTTTTTATTTCGCGCGCCGCAGCCTCGTCCCCTGCCGCCCCGGTATTGGTGCCTGCGGCCCAGCCGTCGAGCGCCTCCAGGGCCGCCGCGGTGTCAAGGTCGTTGGCCAGGTGGCCGCGCACGGTGGCGACCAGCTCGCGTGCTTTATCCAGGGTGGTGGATCCCGTGGCCAGGGCGGCCCGCCAGGCGGCCAAGCGATGCTCGGCGTGCGCCAGCACGTCGTTGGTCCAGTCGCGATCTTCGCGGTAGTGGCCCGCGTACACGCCCAGGCGGATAGCCGAGGGTTCGTGGCCGGCAGCGGTGAGCTTGGAGACAAAGACAAGGTTGCCCAGCGACTTGCTCATCTTGGTGCCATCCAGGCCGATCATGCCGGTGTGGACGTAGTGGTGCGCCATGCGCTGCACACCATGCGCGGCCTCGGCGTGGGTGGCGGAGAACTCGTGGTGCGGGAAGCGCAGGTCACTGCCGCCGCCCTGGATAGCGAAGGGAGCGCCCAGACGGTTGACGGCGATGGCTGAACACTCGATGTGCCAGCCCGGGCGACCGGGGCCGAAGGGAGATTCCCACTTCGGTTCTCCAGTGCGGTGCGCGCGCCACAGCAGCGCGTCCAGCGGATGGCGCTTGCCGGGGCGATCCGGGTCTCCCCCGCGCTCGGCAAAAAACTCTGCCATCTGGTCCGCGTCGTAGCGAGACTCATAGCCGAACTGCGGCAGGAACGTGTAGTCGGCGTAAATGTCCGGGTACTCGTCGCCCTCTAACTGGTAGGCCGCGCCGACCTCCAACAACGTGGCGACCATCTCGATAACCTCGTCGATGGACTCCATCGCGCCAATGTAATCGCGCGGCGGAATCACCGCCAGATCCGCCATGTCGGAACGGAACAGATCGATCTGACTGCTGCCCAGATCCTGCCAATCCACTCCGTCGCGAGCTGCACGCTCGAACAGCGGGTCGTCGACGTCGGTGATGTTCTGCACGAAATGCACACCGTGGCCAGCGGAACGCAGATACCGGTGGATCAGGTCGAAAGTGAGGTACGTGGCAGCGTGGCCCAGGTGAGTGGAGTCGTACGGCGTGATGCCACAGACATACATCCCCACCTCGCCCGTGGGAATGTCGACGGGCTTCACACGATCGTCGGCTGTGTCGTATAGGCGAAGCTGTAGGGCTTCACCCGGCAGCTGTGGTACTTCCGGTTCGGGCCAAGAGTGCATGGATACCGATTCTATGCCTGCAGAACCCCGAATGCGAGTAGACCCATAACGGCCAGACCCAGCGGGATGCGCCACAGCGCAAACCAAGCGAAGGAGTGGTTGGCCACGAACTTCAGCAGCCACGCGATAGACGCATAACCCACCGCAAAGGCGATTGCCGTACCCACGAACAGCTGGGCGCCCGAGGCGGCCTGTCCGGCATCGGGGCTAAAGGCGTCTGGAAGAGAGAAAAGCCCGGAGGTCAATACAGCCGGGATGGCGAGCAGGAACGAGTAACGGGTGGCTACCTCGCGATCCAGGTTAAGGAACAGACCGGCCGAGACGGTGCCGCCCGAGCGCGACACACCCGGGATCAGTGCCAGGCACTGTGCGAAGCCCATGATGACGGAATCGCGCATGGTGAGTTCATCGAAGCTGCGCTCGCGGCGGCCCATGCGCTCGGCGAGGATGAACACGAAGGAGAACAACACCAGCATGGTGGCGGTGATCCACAGATTGCGCAGGTTTTCGCGGATCAGGTCCTTGCCCAAAAACCCCAGGACGGCGACGGGAAGCGTACCGACAATGACCATCCAGCCCATGCGGTAATCGAAGCGCTCGCGGTGGACGCGACGGCCGTGCTTGCCGGTGAGGTCGGTGATCCATTCCCACACGCCGCGGCACCAGGCGCTGGCGATGTTCCAGATGTCCTTAGCAAAGAAGACCAGCACGGCCAGCTCCGTGCCCAGCTGGATGACAGCAGTGAAGGACGCGCCAGCATCCTCGCCCCACAGTAGTTCGGAGAAGATGCGCAGGTGGCCGGACGAAGAAACGGGCAAAAACTCCGTGAGGCCTTGGATAAGCGACAGAATGATCGTCTGCGCCCAAGTCATTTCTGTAGTCATGGGGACACAGTCTAGTACTTCCGACCCGCCTGGGGTGACTGACGTGGCCGGGCTGGTAGCGTTAAGGATTGTGAATCTGCACGTCAATCGTTTTATTTGTTTCTTGTGCGTCACCGCCGCTGCAGCATTGGCCGTGGGGACGCTATCCGCCTGTGGATCCGACGATCCCGTAGACAACGCGCCCGTGGCGGGCGAGCCTGCGGAGCCGGTGGATTCCGCGGATACTTCGCCCGGAACGGGGAAGTTACTTGAAATTGGTAAGCCGACGCTGGGTGCCGCGCGGGTCGGGCTGTCGGAAGACGAGAACGCGCCGGGGGCCAACCTTGTTGCGGTGTTGACGAAGGGCGAGGTTTTCTTTGTTGACGCCGCCAATCCCACAGACGAGCCACGTCAGGTGGACATCGACGATTCGTGCGACAACATCTCCTCTACCTCCACCGGCGTGGCGGTGGCCTGCCAGGACAAGGCTATCGAGCTGGGGCCAGACGGTAAGGAAAAGCGCAGCCTGGAAGTGGACGGCAAGGTGACGACCGTGACCTTCCTGGATAACGGCAAGGCCGTGCTGGGCAAGGCAGGGGAAGACAAAGCTCACTTCTACGACAAGGACGGCAACGAGACCGGCGATGCGATCGTGAGCCGCAGCATTGACGAGGCCGTATTGGTTAAGCCGCACGGCCGCGGGCAGCGAGTTGCACTGATCGACCGCGGACAGACCAGTATCCACGATGTAAACGTGGACGACGGCTCGCTGAATGCCTCCCTGCGCATCGGCCAAGGCGTGGGCCAGGTCGCTGCCGGACGTGGCGATGACGGTGTGGTGATTGCTAGCGACACGCGCCAAAATCAGATGCTGGTCTACACCATGAATGACGTTGTGCGCCTGCACCAGAGCGCTCCAACGAAGGAGTCTCCGTGGGCCGTGACATGGGACTCGAAGCGCAAGCTAGCCTGGGTTGGGTCGACCGAAAGAAACTCGCTGTCGGCTTTCCGCATCGATAGTGGCGCGCCGGCGAAGGTTGCAGAGGTGGTGGCTCCTAGCTACGCACGCGCTGCCCTGGACACGGCCAACGGTGCTGTGGTGGTGGTGACGAAGGACGGAAGGGTCAACGTGTACGAGGCTAAGGACCTGGACGAGCTTGTGAAGCGCGAACGACATTCGTCCCAGGGTGATTACCCGGTGATCAAGGAATAACAGAGGAGCACTCATGCTGAAAAGGATTCGTCACGGCGCCTACCAGGCAGCTCTCAAGGGAATGTTCACGCTGCGACCCGAGCGCATCCACGGGCTGATGTCCAGCGGCCTGCAACAGGTGGCCGGGTCGCGGGCGATGCTGTCTGCGATGGACGGCGCATTGGCCGTGCACGACGAGGCGCTGAGCCAGCAGATCGCCGGGCTGACCTTCCCCCGCCCGCTGGGGCTGGCTGCGGGCTTTGACAAGGACGCCAAGGAGGTAGACGCCTGGGGGCCACTGGGCTTCGGTTTCGCGGAGATCGGTACCGTCACCGCCCTGGCGCAGCCGGGCAACCCTACCCCGCGCTTGTTCCGTCTGCCGAAGGACAAAGCGATCCTCAACCGCATGGGCTTCAATAACGAGGGTTCGCGTGCGGCAGCCATGCGCCTGGAGAAGCGCAGTACGGACATTCCGGTGGGCGCGAACCTGGGCAAATCCAAGCTTGTGGCCGCAGACATCGCCGATCGCGACTACCGGGAGTCCGCCAAGGCTATCGGTGCGGTGGCTGACTACCTGGTTATCAACGTCTCCTCCCCCAACACTCCAGGTTTGCGTGACCTGCAGGCGGTGGAATCCCTTCGCCCGATCATCCGTGCGGTGCAGGAGGAAAGCACCAGGCCGCTGTTTGTAAAGATCGCCCCCGACCTCACCGACGAGGACATCGATAAGGTCTGCGACCTCGCCATCGAGATGGGCGTGACGGGCCTGATTGCCACCAACACCACCATTAGTCGCGAGGGGTTGAAGACCCCGGCCAGCGAAGTAGCAGCCCTGGGTGCGGGCGGAATTTCCGGAGCACCAGTGGCGCCACGGGCTCTGGAGGTGCTCCGTCGGCTGGCAGAACGCGCCGATGGGAAGCTGGTGCTGATCGGCGTGGGCGGCATCGATTCACCGCGTGCGGCATGGGAACGCATCGCCGCTGGCGCAAGCCTGATCCAGGGCTACACGCCCTTTATCTACGGCGGCCCGGACTGGATCCGCGAGATCCACCAGGGGCTGTCTGAGCAGCTGAAAGCCCACGGCCTGCAGAATATTTCCGAGGCCGTGGGCAGCGGGTTGCCGTGGGTTGAGGGTTAGTTCTCGGCCCAACCCCAGATGATGCCGCGGGCGGTGGCCTTGAAGTTTAGGTTGAAGCCCAGGACGGTCGGGGTTTGTCGGTCGTCGATTTCCAGCTCCTCGCCCACCGCGTGCACGGCGAACAGGTAGCGGTGCGGACCGTGCCCTGCCGGTGGGTAGGCGCCGTAGTAGCCCCAGGAGCGGCTATCGCCCCGCAGCGCCACCGCACCTTGCGGTAGGCCGCTGAGGTCCTCGCCTCCCGCGCCAAGAGGCAAGGAGGTTACATCCGCCGGGATATTAAAGACTGCCCAGTGCCAGAAGCCGCTGGCCGTGGGGGCGTCTGGATCAAAACATGTCACTGCGTACGTCTTCGTACCCTCCGGGCCTGCAGACCAGCTCAGCTGGGGTGAAACATCGTTACCGCCCAATTGATCTTCCGGCAGCCGATCGCCGTCGGCAAAGGTCTCGCTGGTGACCTCCAGGGCGGGCAGCGGCGTGAGCGGTGCGTACGGATCCGGGCCGGGGAAGCGGTCGTCGATATAAGTGGGCTGGTGTTGTGCGTTGTTATCGGACATAGCACCACGCTAGTCAAAGCCGTCCCCGGGCGCACTAAGGCGCATACCCTGATACAACTGTTCTGCTTCTGACCTGGGTATTTGTGTAAATCCCGGCCTTGGCATTAAAGTGACGGGAGTTGCCACCACTACTGTGGTGTGCGCGCAACCTTGTCCGGGTGGCGGAATGGCAGACGCGCTAGCTTGAGGTGCTAGTGTCCTATTAACGGACGTGGGGGTTCAAGTCCCCCTCCGGACACAACATGAAAATCCCACGCTGTGTAGGCCGCGCCTTTAGCGCGTGGTGGGGGCTGAAGCTGCGGTACCGCTTTCTGAGCGTTCTGGTTCCGATTCTGTTAGTTGCCTTCGTCTACTTCGTGCCGAAACCGGCGGTCAACGACATTCGCACCTGGGTGGATTCCACAGGTGCATGGGCACCGGTGACCTTCCTGGTGCTGATGATCGCCTTCACCCAGCTACCGCTCCCCCGCACAATCTGGACGATCGCGGCGGGTGTGATGTTCGGCCCACTGGTGGGTTCGGTGTTGGCACTGGTGGGCGTGGGGGCCTCCGGTTCGTTATCGCTGATCCTGGTGCGCGCCGTAGGGGGCAGTTGGGTAGAAAGGAAAACCCGCGACGATCAGCGCATCCAGCTGTTGCAGGAAAGAATAGCCGAGCGTGGCTGGATCGCCGTGTTGGGGCTGCGCATGGTTCCGGCCATTCCTTTTTCGCTGTTGAACTACGCGTGCGGGCTGAGCCGCATCCCGTTTGTGCCCTATGTGGCGGCGACGATTCTGGGATCGGCACCGAACACGATCGCGACGGCGATGGCTGCGGATGCACTGGCGACGGGCGGACAGCCGTGGATTCTGCTGGTGAGCTTCGTGGTGGTGTGCACCGGGTTCGCGCTCGCGGCCAACGAGATCCGCCTCTGGCGACGGCTGAGCCAAGTCAGCGCAGCCAATGAAGTAAGTTAATAAGCATGTTTGCCGTGTATGCCGCTTATAGAGGCCGTTCTCAGCGTCGTGGGGACTACGTGCGCGAAGTCGCGGCAGCGCTTGAGCAGTCCTCGATGGTGGAATCAGTGGAGATGAAGGGGATCGAGGACTTCGTCTGCATCGCGCCCGGGCCGGACGAGGCCGGTGGTCTGGTCTTGTCTTTGCTGCAAGCGGGTGATTTCGCGCTCGGTATTGGCACGGTAGTGACGGATATTGATGGCGACGCCCCGTCGTCCACCGCCGAGACGATCGGTGCGGCTACACGCGCGGTAGCTCGCTCGCAGCGTGCAGGCGCGGTATCGGTGCGAATTGAAAAGCCAGGGCCGGGAGGTGTGATCGCTCCGGGGCGAGCGGCCGAGGTGGCTCAAGATATCGCGGCGGCATTCACGCTATTGGCGCACGTGCTGGCGCGGCGCACAAAGGAGGGCCGCGAAGCCACTGCCCTGCTGCGTGCCGGGCATTTGCAAGCCGAAGCAGCGGAGATCGTGGGAATCAGCAAGCAGGCCATGAGCCAGCGGTTGGCTGCGGCCGGCTGGCACGCGGAGCAGGCCGGTTGGACCCTGGCCGTGCACATGCTGGCCAGGGCGGACGAGCTAAAGAGCTAGCCCTGGTCCTGGTAGGGGCTCCCACCCAGCGGGTACTGCTGCTCGGAGGCCTGCCCCGGTGCAGCGTCGTCGACGGGCTTGTTTGCCACAGCGTTGGCGGCGGCCACGGCCTCGGCAATCTCCGGTGAGGAGGCGGTGTTGAACCAGTCCGCGGAGCTCGACTCGTTGGCCTGCTCGCGAGTAGCCTCGTCCACCGGCTTCGGTTCGTAACGGAATACGCCCTCGTCGTCCTTTTTGGCCAGAGCCTTGGCGAACTGCTCCAGAGAATCGCCGAACTGCATGGGGATCATCCAGGTCTTGTTGGCAGAGCCCTTCGCCATCTCCGGCAGCTTCTCCAAGTACTGGTAGGCCAATACTTCCGGAGTGACCTGGGCAGATTTGATGGCGGCGTTGACCTTCTGGATCGCCTTCGCCTCACCCTGGGCCTCCAGGTAGCGGGCGGCGCGGGTACCTTCGGCACGCAGGATCGCGGCCTGGCGCTCGGCCTCCGCGGCCAGGATGTGCGCGTGCTTTTCACCTTCTGCAGACAGGATACGAGCCTGCTTTTCGCCCTCGGCGGTCTTGATGTCCGACTCTCTGCGACCCTCGGCGGTAAGAATCATGGCGCGCTTCTCGCGATCCGCCTTCATCTGCATCTCCATCGACTGCTGGATGGATGCCGGTGGGTCGATAGCCTTCAGCTCCACGCGGGAGATACGCAGCCCCCACTTGGTGGTGGCCGCGTCCAGCTCACCGCGCAGGCGGCGGTTGATGACCTCACGGGAAGTCAGGGTCTCTTCCAGCGTCATGCCACCGACCACGTCACGCAGCGTAGCCACGGAGATCTGCTCCACACCCACGATGTAGTTGTTCACACCGTAGATGGCGCGAGCTGGGTCGTTGATCTGGAAGGTCACCACGGTATCGATCGCCACGGTCAGGTTGTCCTGGGTGATCACGGCCTGGGGCGGGAAGCTCACGACCTGCTCACGGGTATCAACCTTGGCGCGGATACGGTCGATAAAGGGAACTAGCAGCGTCAAACCGCCGGAAACAGTGCGGGTATAGGTACCCAAGCGCTCGATGACGGCCGCCTCGCCCTGTGGGATCAGTGCAACCATCTTGATTATCATCGTCGCAATGATGATCAGTAAGACCACCAAGAAAATTGTTAAGCCCATGTGTGTATAAGCCCTTCTTCTAGTTTTTCCACACGACCGCCGTCGTGCCGTCGATATCTATCACCTGCACCGACTCACCTTGGGGATAGCTATCCCCCGGGTTGGCCGTGCGTGCCGACCACAACTCGCCAGCGATGCGCACCATGCCACCGCTTTGGACCTCGTCGGTGACCGACTCGACGACTTGAGCCCTTTTTCCCCGCAATTCCGAATCGTCGAAAGTCTGAGTGGAACGAGCCGCCATCAGGCGCTTACGCAGGATGGGCCGAACCGCCAGGATGGTAGCCAAAGAAGAGGCCCCGAAGACCAGAATCTCCGCCCAGACGGGAATGGCTGCGAGCGATACGCCAGCGGTGATCAGCGCGGCTGCGCTGAGCATAAGCAAAGACATGTCTGCAACGAGAAGCTCTCCGAGAGCCAGCACTCCGGCAGCAATTAACCAAATGATCGGACCCATGGCACAAATCCTAGTTGGTGGTTCAGTATTCCGGCGGGACGGTGACGAAATCGATAAGTCTTTCCACGGCACCGATCAACGTAGAGTCGAGGTCGCGGAAGGTTTTTGCCGCGCTGGCCACCCGGCGCCAGCCATCCTGCGGGGTACCCCAACCCAGCTCTTGGCACACGCCCGTCTTCCAATCGATCCCACGGGGAATCTGCGGCCATGCGCGAATGCCCACGCTCGCGGGCTTCACGGCCTCCCAGATGTCTATGTAGGGGTGGCCGGTAACCATCACGTGCGGACCCAGGGATTCCGTCAGGCGAGCCTCCTTCGTTCCCTCCACTAGGTGGTCGGCAAGCACGCCCACACGCCGGGTGGCGGAAGGCTGAAACTCGGCGAGGCGTTCCGGCAGGTTGTCGAGGCCTTCCAGATATTCGACGACCACGCCTTCAACCCGGAGGTCATGCCCCCAGACTTGTTCGACAATGGCCGCGTCGTGAATACCCTCCACCCAGATGCGCGAAGGGGCTGCCACTTTCGCCCGCACGCCCTCCACACGCCGTGAACCGGAGTTGGATGTTCGCTGCTTTGGGGGTAGCGACTTGGGATCCACATATCGAGTCAAGGTAATAGGCTTGCCCTCTAGCAGAAAAGCGCCGTCGCGGAGCTTAAAAAGACGGGTCTTGCCGTAACGATCCTCCAGGCGGATGAAGTCCCCGTCGGCAGTCTTTTCCCCGCCCACTACCGCGCCGACGAAGTCGTCAGCGATGACCTCCACTACCATTCCCAGTTCCGGGGAGACGCGCGGAAAGCTGGGCTTTTGGTTGCGGGAGTGGCCCTTCATGATGTCACCGTAATTGAAGCTCATGGCCAACCAGCTTAGGCTAGGAAAAATGACTAATCCGGTACCGACGTGGCTTGGGGCGCAACTGTGGTCGCCCGTGCAAAACACTTCCCTCTGGCTCGCTTGGTGGCTGCACGGCATCATTGGCGCCGACGAAGTGATCGACGCATTCCACGCTACCCAGGGCAAGCATCATCGCCTGGAGCCCCACGGCGGCGGACTGGTGGAGCTGCTGGGCCAGCTTCGCGGCGTGACGGATGAGGCGCCTGTAGGGCTGGACGAACGCCCCTTGATTCAGTTGGCGCTTTCCGGCCCCGGCGACGCGACCGTGCTGCCGGTTGACCCTGAGGGGGCGTCATTAATCATCGCCGACCGCGACCCCTTGGTCAGTCACGTGCTTAGCCCTCGTGTTATTGACGCCCACCTGGTCAGTTGGTCGTGGGATTCGGTGGAGGGGCCGGTTCCGCCGCTGCCGGTGTACTCGCCGGGCGAGGCAGATCAGCTGCTGCGTGAGGCTGCGGATAATGCAACGAGGATGGTGCGGAACGCGGGGCACGTGCCGAGAGGTGGGGCGGCGTTTCAACGCGCCGAGCTGGCCGTCGGCGCCTTGAATGATGCGTTTGGGCTCCCCGGCATGCCACCGGGTGTGCCCAGCCGGGCCGCGAAACTCATGGCACGGGCCGATCAGGTAGCGGCGATTGTGGAGGTGACGAAGCGTTCTGAGCTGGGCGCGAGCCTCGACCCCTATCTCATGCCAATGCTCCGAGCGGTGCGGACCGCCCGGATGGTGGCTGTGGACTACGCGCAGAGGGAGTTGCTGCGCTAGATCATCACTCAATCATGCGGACAGCCATGGGCTGCATACCGCCCCAGCGCACATCGGAGATCTTGACGACATCGCCGGACTGCGGGGCCTCGATCATCTTGCCGTCGCCCAGGTACAGGGCCACGTGGCCAGGCCAGAACAGCATGTCGCCACGCTTGGCCTGCGAGGACGGAACCTGCTTGCCAGCTGTGTACTGATAACCGGTGTAGTGCTGCAGCTCGTGGCCTACGCCGTAGAAGGCGTACATCATCAGGCCAGAGCAGTCGAACCCAATCTTGTTGTAGTCGCCGTGTGCGTCGGCCACACCGCCGTCGCGGATGCCCTTGGTCGGACCGTAGAAGTTGCCGCCACCCCAGGCGTAGGGCAGGCCCAGCTGGCTTTCCGCGCGCTTGATGACGCGCTCGATTTTTTCCTCGGCCGTACCGGAGGTGTCCGGGGCGTTCGGATCCAGTGCTTCGGTGATGGCCTCGACAGGGTTCTCAATGGACTCCGGACTCTCTGCGCTTGCCTCGGCTTCAGGGGTTTCTGCAGGCTCCGCGGGCTCTTCTTCCGGCGCGATCGGGTTGTCCACCTGGTTGGTGGTGGCACCCAGGGCACGGTCGTATTCTTCACCAGCGGTTTCGCGGCCCGCTTGTGCGGCAGCAGCGAGGGCACCATGCGGGTTGCCGGACAGAGCGGTAGTAAAGCCAGCCATCAGAGCGGATTCTCCAGCCTTGCGCAGGCCGTCGAGGGCGGCCTGGCGCTGGTCGTCGCCGCTGACGTTCGGGTCGTAGGAGGACTGCAGCGTAGCTGGTAGCTCCGGTAGGCCTGCCGGGTTGCCCAGGGAGCCTTCCGGTGCCGGTGGGTTGTTAGCGGAGGGGGTGTCCTGCGCCGGAGTCTCAGTTGGCGCAGTCTCTTCAGTTGGCTGAGTGCCTTCAGTTGGCTCAGACTCTTCAGTCGGCTGAGACTCTTCAGTCGGCTGAGTGGACTCGCTGGTCTCCGAGGTCGCAGGAGCCTCCGTCGGCTGCGTGCTTTCCTCTTCCGGAGCCTCGTCGACGTTGGCGCCAGCCTTTTCGGCTGCCTTCTCGGCTACCTTGCGCTTGTCCCAGCTGGAAGCCTCCGGGTGGGTGTTGGTGAAGGTCTCGACAGCGGCGCGGGCATCGCGTAGGGCCTTCTCGGCCTTCTTCTTCTCGTCGAGCAGTCGCTTGTACTCGGCCTGCTTTTCGGAGAGCTGTGTCTGGGAGTTCTTTAGAGTGTCGCGCGCAGTGTTGTATTTGTCTACCGCGTCGCCGACGGCGGAGTTCGCCTTGTCGCGGGAATCGCGCAGCGAGGACTCCTCGTTGGCGTTCTGTGTACGCGCGAGGTCGAGGCGATCCACCTCCTCCTTCTGCTTCTTGGAGGCTGCGTCGATATAGGAGGAGCGATCGAGCGTGTCCGCTACCGCATCGCTGCCAGCTGCGGCCAGATTCACGGCCGAGGCGTCTCCACCCTGGGCGTAAGCGGAACGGGCGATGTCGTTCAGCTTCGCCTGGGCCTGGGAGACCTCGGTGTCGGAATCCTTCAGGCGGCCGCGAGCGTCCACCACCTTGTTCTGTGCCTTCTGGGCGGCGCCTTGGCTGTTGACGAGATCTACGCGAGCCTTGTTGGCATCCTCGCGCAGCGAGCCCATAACGGTCTCCATCTCGGAAACCTGCTCCTTGGCACGAGAAACCTGACCGACGAGGTCGGCCAGGAAGCTCTCAACGGTTCGCTTGTCGTCGGCGTGGGCAACCATAGTCGTCGAATGCAGCGTGACGCCGGCAGTTACGGCAACTGCCAACGCCGCGTGCTTACGGCTGTGTGGACGTGGTGTCACGATCGATTCTCCTGGTGGTAATACAACTGGCTTTGAAGCGAGCGAAACCCTCGGTCCAGCTGGCCGCACTTCCCCATGCGATCAGTACAGGTCCCGTCGGGCGTTTCTCAAGATTCACTTCGAGATCAACTCGTTTCAAAAGTTGACACTCGGAACCCTAAGACACATCAGTCAAGGCCGTAAACTTTTTCACCATGAATCGCACCATTCGCATCCGTCACATTAGTAACGTCACTTGCCTTGACCTGCAGAGAGTAACGGAAAAGTTACAGATGTGATTTATGTCACATTAGGAAGCGTGCAGGCGTGTCATGTTGCATAAGTCGTGAAAGTCCCCCGTTTTTCTAGATGTCCCCTTAAGTTTAGTCAAGTCCCCCGACTTGACCATCGTGAACTGTTATCTAATTTTTCTTTTCGCGCAGCTTTGATAACGAAGTGATTACGGCTGCAATGGCGAGCGCTAGAAACACTCCGACATTCGCCAGTCCCGTCGGAGCCTCGTAGCCCGCAGCCTGGTCGAGGAACTCCTGCGTGGCTTCCGGATGACTGTTCGCGCCGTAGAGGATCTTGGTGTTTGACTCGATGGCGTAGCGCGACAGGTTCTCCGAGACGACGGCTGCGTGGTTAGGGGATTTTAGAATCACCGTGTCCGCATCCGTCCCGTCAAGCACTTTCTGCGCCACGTCGCGCAGGCTGTTGTGCATCGCGCCGTCCCGGGTGATGTAGCCGATCTTGAGGTTGCCTATTTCAGACGCCGAGTCTCCCCTGCTGGCCGCCTCTGCGATCGAGGTCAGGCTTTCAGATAGGCCAGCCGGTCCATGCTCTACTGCGGTTGGAAACCCCTTGGCAACGAAGACTGGGGCGTCTTTAAGAGAGGCAATGAGCTGCGCAACGTCGTCCGTGGGGGCGGGTGCAGAAGTATCGACCATGGGGATGTTTTAGCACCGAAATAGGGGTGGGGGTGCTGGCGACACGCTTAAACCCGCAGGATTCGCAGCAGAACAATCGTACTGTTAAAATTTTCCGTGACGTCGCGGCAAGAATGCTGCCACAATGGTAGGCAGAGCCTCCGGCGCTGGCCCATGGCTGGCTTGTGGACGGCGGCGACCACATCGACGACGACATATCGACTAAAAGAAGAGATTAAAGGAGCTCACTGTGGCTGATAGCATCAACTCCTTCGATTCCAAGAGCAAGCTGGAGGTCGGCGAGAAGTCTTACGACTACTTCGCGCTGAACGCTGTTCCGGGAATGGAGAAGCTTCCCTACTCCCTGAAGGTTCTCGGCGAGAACCTGCTGCGCAACGAGGATGGAAAGAACATCACTCGCGAGCACATCGAGGCAATCGCCAACTGGGATCCTTCCGCAGAGCCCAACTTCGAGATTCAGTTCACCCCGGCTCGCGTGATCATGCAGGACTTCACCGGCGTGGCCTGCATCGTTGACCTGGCTACCATCCGTGACGCGGTTGTGGCCCTGGGCGGCGACGCAGACGACGTTAACCCGCTGAACCCAGCCGAGATGGTCATCGACCACTCCGTCATCATCGAGGCATTCGGCAACGCCGATGCTCTGGAGAAGAACGTCGAGATCGAGTACCAGCGCAATGACGAGCGCTACAAGTTCCTGCGTTGGGGCACCGGCGCCTTCGAGAACTTCCGCGTTGTTCCCCCGGGAACCGGCATTGTCCACCAGGTGAACATCGAGTACCTGGCACGCTCCGTCTTCGACAACAACGGTCTGGCTTACCCGGATACCTGTGTTGGTACCGACTCCCACACCACCATGGAAAACGGCCTGGGCATCCTGGGCTGGGGTGTTGGCGGCATCGAGGCCGAGGCTGCAATGCTCGGCCAGCCGATCTCCATGCTGATCCCGCGCGTCGTTGGCTTCAAGCTGACCGGAGAGATCCCGGCTGGCGTTACCGCCACCGACGTCGTTCTGACCATCACCGACATGCTGCGCCAGCACGGCGTGGTCGGCAAGTTCGTCGAGTTCTACGGCAAGGGCGTTGGCGAGCTGCCGCTGGCCAACCGCGCAACCATCGGTAACATGTCCCCGGAGTTCGGCTCCACCGCCGCCATGTTCCCGATCGACGAAGAAACCGTGAAGTACCTGGAGCTGACCGGCCGCGACCAGGAGACCCTGGACCGCGTCGAGGCTTACGCCAAGGCTCAGGGCATGTGGCTGGATCCGGAGAACGAGGCAGAGTACTCCGAGTACCTCGAGCTGGACCTGTCCACCGTTGTTCCTTCCATCGCTGGCCCGAAGCGTCCGCAGGACCGCATCGAGCTGACCGACGCTAAGGCGCAGTTCCGTAAGGATCTGCACAACTACGTCGACGCCGACGCTTCTGCCTCTACCCCGGACTTCGACGCAGAGGGCCCGGCAACCGAGAACACTTCTGCCCAGGCTGCCGGCACCCCGGCACCCGCTGCTGATGCGAAGGGCAACGTTCCTTCCGCAGCTGCTGGCGCAGAGGGCCGTCCGTCCAACCCGGTCACCGTCAACTACAACGGCGAGGACATCGAGCTGGATCACGGCATGGTTGCCATCGCTTCCATCACCTCCTGCACCAACACCTCCAACCCGTCCGTCATGGTCGGCGCTGGCCTGCTTGCACGCAACGCTGCGGCCAAGGGTCTGAAGTCCGCACCGTGGGTTAAGACCTCCATGGCACCGGGCTCCCAGGTTGTTAACGGCTACTACGAGAAGGCGGGCCTGTGGAAGGACTTGGAGGCCATGGGCTTCTACCTGGTCGGCTACGGCTGCACTACCTGTATCGGTAACTCCGGCCCGCTGCCGGAGGAGATCTCCGCGGGTATCAACGAGGGCGACCTGGCCGCCACCGCTGTCCTGTCCGGTAACCGCAACTTCGAGGGTCGCATCAACCCGGACGTCAAGATGAACTACTTGGCTTCCCCGATCCTGGTTATCGCCTACGCGATCGCCGGCACGATGGACTTCGACTTCGATAACCAGCCGCTGGGTCAGGACCAGGACGGCAACGATGTCTTCCTGAAGGACATCTGGCCGTCCACCGAGGACATCGAGGAAGTTATCGCTTCCTCGATCACCAAGGACCTGTACGCCGAGGACTACGCAAACGTCTTCGAGGGCGACGAGCGCTGGCGCTCCCTGGAGGTCCCGTCCGGCAAGACCTTCGCGTGGGATCCGAAGTCCACCTACATCCGCAAGGCTCCGTACTTCGACGGCATGAGCAAGGAGCCGGAGGACGTCAACGACGTCAAGGGTGCTCGCGTCCTGGCTCTGCTGGGCGACTCCGTGACCACCGACCACATCTCCCCTGCTTCCACCATTAAGCCGGGCACCCCGGCTGCGCAGTACCTGGATGCAAACGGTGTGGAGCGCAAGGACTACAACTCCCTGGGCGCACGTCGTGGTAACCACGAGGTCATGGTTCGCGGTACCTTCGCTAACATCCGCCTGCAGAACCAGTTGCTGGACGGTGTTTCCGGCGGCTACACCCGCGACTTCACCCAGGAGGGTGGCCCGCAGTCCTTCATCTACGACGCTGCGATGAACTACCAGAAGGAGAACACTCCGCTGGTCGTTCTGGGTGGTAAGGAGTACGGCACCGGCTCCTCCCGTGACTGGGCTGCTAAGGGCACCCTGCTGCTGGGTGTGAAGGCAGTTATCGCCGAGTCCTTCGAGCGTATCCACCGCTCCAACCTGATCGGCATGGGCGTTGTTCCGCTGCAGTTCCCGGAGGGTGAGTCCTGGAAGTCCCTGGGCATCGAGGGCACCGAGTCCTTCGACATCGAGGGCATCGAGGAGCTGAACAACGGTAGCACCCCGAAGACCGTCAAGGTAACTGCTACCAAGGAGAACGGCGAGAAGATTGAGTTCGACGCTGTGACCCGCATCGATACCCCCGGTGAGGCAGACTACTACCGCAACGGTGGCATCCTGCAGTTCGTTCTGCGCAACATGATGGCTGGCAAGTAAGGGCATAACTCCTTATAAGCCCCACCACGTAAGGCGGTGATCGGCGCCCTCTTCTTCCAGAGAAGAGACGCGCGGGTCACCGCCTTTGTGTTTTCACACCACAGAGGTTTTATCCAGATGCCTAAAGTAAGCGACACTGACCTGGCAGAGCGTAAGGTCGAGATTCTGGCCGGCGCGCGTCACTGCTTCGCCACCTTCGGCTACGACGGTGCAACCGTCGCCCGATTAGAAGAAGCCACGGGTAAGTCCCGCGGAGCGATTTTTCACCACTACGGCAACAAGGACCAACTGTTCCTGGAGGTTGCACATGAAGATATACGCAAGATGGCGGAGTTGGCTGCCGGAGATGGCCTAATCGGCGCCATTCGCGCACTAGTCAATTCAAAAGACTTGACGGACTGGTGGGGTATGCGAGTCGAGATTACGCGGCGGGTGAACATCGACCCCTGCTTTGCGGCGAAGTGGGAGCTCGACCAGCTGGCGCTGCGCGAGACAGTGCGCACCCGCCTGTACGAGCAGCGTGCCAGCGGGCGGATACGCGCGGACGTGGAAATCGAGACGATCGCGCAGACGCTAGAGCTGGTGCTAGAAGGTGTGCTCGGCCGACTGGCCCAAGGTCAGGGAACCGAGGGGCTCTCCGACACTCTAGATTTCGTCGAGAGCTCGCTGCGTTCCCCCGGCCACTAACCTGTCCGGCCCGGTCGGTAGCATGTAATGCATGATCGCAATCATGACCGTGACCGGGCTGGATCACACCGGAATCATTGCCGCCGTGTCCACTGCCCTGGCAGAACTAGACGTCAACATCCTCAACGTCTCCCAAACCATCATGGACGACTACTTCACAATGATTCTGCACGTTCGCATCGACGATTCCCAGCACGGTATCGCCGCTGTGCAGGATCGCATGGCGGAGGTCGAGAAGCAGGAGAAGCTGGTTATTCGGGTGCAGTCGGAGGCCATTTTCTCCGCCATGCACGACGTGTAAGGGTCGGGGGGTTTCAGCATGAATCCACGTCGTGGCGTCACAAACCAAAGCAACAACATCCTAGAGACCATCGAGATGATCGAGAAGTACCGTCTCGACATTCGCACGGTGACGATGGGTATCAACCTGATGCCCTGCATTCGCGAGACTATGGAAGCTACCGCAGAGGCGGTGTACGAGCGAGTGGTGGACTACGCGCGCAACCTGGTGCCGGTAGCTCGGGACATCGAGCAGGAACTCGGCATTCCTATCGTGAACAAGCGCATCTCCGTCACTCCCGTGGGCATCTTGGCCTCCGCGGTGGAGGGCAACCCGGTGCGCATTGCCGAAGCGCTGAACCGCGCGGCCAACGAGGTGGGCGTGAATTTCATCGGCGGGTATTCGGCGCTGGTGGACAAGGGGGCCACTCGTGGTGAACTGGACCTGATTCGCTCGTTGCCGGAGGCACTGAACGAGACCGACGTGGTGTGCGCGTCGGTAAACGTCGGCAGCTCGAAGGCGGGCATCAACATGAACGCTGTACGGGAGATGGGGCAGGTCATCAAGGATGCCTCCACCTACGGCCCCGGCGGAACCCTGGCCTGCGCAAAGCTGGTGGTGTTTGCGAACTCTGTTTCCGATAACCCATTCATGGCGGGCGCTTACCACGGTGTAGAGGAACAGGACTGCGTGATCAACGTCGGCGTCTCTGGCCCAGGTGTGGTTGATCGCGCTGTCGCCGGCATGGAGGGTGCGACGCTGAATGAAGTTTCCGAGGAGATCAAGCGCGCCGCATTTAAGATCACCCGCACTGGCCAGTTGGTCGGCGTGATGGCCGCCCAGCGGCTGGGTGTTCCCTTCGGTATCGTCGACCTCTCGTTGGCGCCGACTGCAGAGCTGGGCGATTCCGTGGCGCACATCCTGGAGCACATGGGTTTGGGGCAGGTCGGCACGCACGGCACCACCGCGGCGCTGGCTTTGCTGAACGACGCGGTGAAGAAGGGCGGCATGATGGCCTGCTCGCGCGTGGGTGGGTTGTCGGGCTCGTTTATCCCCGTCTCCGAGGACAAGGGCATGATCGACGCAGTGCGCAGCGGTGCGATCAGCATCGACAAGCTAGAGGCCATGACGGCCATCTGCTCCGTCGGTCTGGATATGATCGCCATTCCGGGCGACACCCCTGCCGAAACCATCGCGGGCATGATCGCCGACGAGGCGGCCATCGGTGTGATGAACCATAAGACCACGGCAGTGCGTGTCATTCCAGCTGTCGGCACAAAGGTAGGCGATGACGTGGACTTCGGCGGCCTGCTAGGCTACGCGCCCGTAATCGGCGTGAACCAGGCCAGCAGCGCGGAGTTTATTAACCGCGGCGGCTTTATCCCCGCCCCGCTGCACGGCTACCGGAACTAGGAAGGGGTATTTGCTCGCATGGTGGAGATCTTTAGGTACGGTCGCTCTTCGGTTGTAATCGATGATCCGCTCGATGGGCTCGTGCGGGCAGAGCAATCGGGCACATTCGATCAGCGTTGCACTCTACCCGCAGGGTCGGCCGCACTGAATGCTGCTTTGTCTAACAACGGCCGCATGCCGGTCGCCGGCAACACCGCAGGATTTAGCGTGGTGCAAACGGTGGTGCTGACAATCGGCGTGGTGCTGTTGGGCCTGGGAGGCTTCCTAGTTGCCCGTGGAAGTACGCAGCCTCTGGTGATCGGCTTGGTGATCGGGGCTATCGGCCTGCTGATGGCAGGTGTTGCCCTGTATAGCGCAGCCAAGCGCCGCAGCCGTCTGCGTATCTTGGGCAAGGCCTGGGGAAACGGCTGGCTGCGCTTCGCTCCCGCCCGAGTGGGAGGCGTGTGGATTGCCCGGGTATCGACGCATAACGACAACGGGGAACGCACCAACACCGAGCGGCGCTACTACTACAAGGCAATGGTGCAGGCCTACCCCACCGACGGCACTGAGCCGTTCACGTTCCGCAGCAGTGAGTTCAACGCACCCGCCAACTGGGAGGGGCAGCCCTATAACCTGCACATGGCCGACGGTCCCATGGATGTGCTGGAGCCCGAGTTCACGAACGGCTGGACCATCTGCCGGTACATCGCGGGTCGGCCGGAAACTGCCACGATCTCTACCGACCTGTCGGCCAAGCAGGTCAAGGCGGCTCTAGAGGTTTCGCAGATCCGCTAGGGCCTGCAGCAGCTGGCCGTGGCGGGCGGGGATGCGGGAGCGCAGGATGATCTCCGTTCGCGTGCGCTGCACCCCTTCGACCTCCTGCAGTTTGAGGGTGATCTGCTCCAGGTGCTCGTGGTCTCGCGCCACCACCCGGCACGATAGGTCGTAGGGCCCGGCAATGGAATGCGCCTCCGTGATCCACGGGATCCTCAGGATCGCCGCCGTCGCCTGATCTAATGCCCGCTGGTCCAGCGTGACGTGCACGAAAGCGCCTAGCGGGAAGCCGAGCGCGCCCGGGTCGAAATGCGGGGCGAAGCTGCCGATCACCCCCCTTTCCACGAGTTTGACTATACGACTGCTCACCGTCGCGCGCGCTATCCCGAGTACCCGCGCGTACTCGCGCACTCCGGCCTTCGGCCTTTCGTTGAGTAGCATGCAGAGCTCGATGTCTGTCTGGTCGAGGTCTCTCATTCTTTTGACCTTTCTTTGTTACGCCCACGAACGGCCTGTTGGCAAGAAACATCTACTTTTGTGTGCAAACCTGTTCTTGTTTGGGTTGGATTCTAGGCCATTGGCCTAGTTTTCGACCCTGGAACCTAAAAAACCTTTGCTAATGGAACTATTTTTCCGAGCAAGCTATCTGGTTCCACCAGCTGTCGCTTAATGTGATTTAAACCACAAACTGACAGCTCGTACGAAAGGGTGAACAGCGATGACCTCCACCTTCATCCCCGACACAATTTCCACCATCCGGGACCTTCCCGACTACACCCAGTCGCGCTACAGGGAGAAGACTGGCCACATCCACCTGACCGGCATCCAGGCTCTCGTGCGCACCGTGCTGGATCGCGCGGAGGCTGACCGCGAGATCGGGCTGAGAACCTCCAGCTTCGTCTCCGGCTACGAAGGTTCCCCACTGGGCGGATACGACCTCGAGCTGGGGCGCCGCAAATCGCTGCTCGACCAGTTTGATGTGCAGCACTTCCCTGCTGTCAATGAGGAGCTGGGCGTCACCGCCGTAGCGGGATCGCAGATGACGGATCGGGCGACGGTCAAGGAAGGCATCGACGGCGTGGTCGGCTACTGGTACGGCAAGGCGCCGGGACTGGATAGGGCGGCCGATGCGCTGCGGCACGCGAACATGACCGGCACCAGCGGCACGGGTGGTGCGGTGGCCTTCGTGGGTGACGACCCGACGGCGAAATCCTCGACGATCCCTTCTGCCTCAGGTCGAATCCTGGCCGATCTTGGATTGCCGACCCTCGTGCCGGCGGACGCGGGCGACGTGCTGCGCCTCGGAACCCACGCGGTGTGGATGTCACGCTACAGCGGACTGTGGACGGCGCTGCGCATCACCACCCCTGTGGCCGACGGCTCGGCCAGCGTTGATCTGGAGGCTATCCGCACAGCCACGGCGGCCCGTGGCCTGGAGCAGGGCGGCGAGCATGTTCCGGAAGCGCGCCTGTTGGGCAAGCGACTGCTGGATCTGGAGGATACCCGCGTGGGGGAGCGACTGGATCGCGCCTTGGAATACGCCCGCAAGCACCAGCTGAACCGCTGGTGGGGCGCGCGGGACGGCGACCGCGTGGGTGTGATCTGTGCGGGCAACACCTCCCTGGAGGTAGCGGAGGTCGTGGGTGAGGCGCACTTGCGAGTCCTGCAGCTGGCAATGACGTACCCGCTGGACCCGCAAGAGTTAGAGCGCTTCTGCGAGGGACTGGATACGCTGGTGGTGGCCGAGGAGCTCGGCACCCATCTGCTGGAGTCCGTCCGTGCTTGCCTCTACGACCTCCCGGTGCGTCCCACGATCGAGCATGTCAATGACCCGCTGAAGCAGCTGCCCAAGCTCCTGCGCAACGAAGGTATCGAGGTTGCTGGCGTGACGAGCGGCCCAACACGTATCTCCCTGCCACTAGCGGTCCCCAACCGCGTGCCCCACTTCTGCTCCGGTTGCCCGCACAACCTCTCCACCCGCGCAGATGAGGACACTCTGGTGGGAGCCGGAATCGGCTGCCACGCCATGGTAATGCTGATGGACGACAAGCGCGTGGGCAAGATCATGGGCACCGCACAGATGGGTGGCGAGGGCGCACACTGGATCGGAATGCACAGCTTCGTGTCCGAGGAGCACTTCGTGCAAAACATGGGCGACGGAACGTTCCTGCATTCTGGATCGCTGGCACTGCGGGCAATGGTGGCGTCCAAGGTAAACGCAACCCTGAAGCTACTGCACAACGGCACGGTGGCGATGACCGGCGGCCAAGATCCTGTCGGGCAGCCGAGCTTGGCGGGGCTGGTCGACATGGTGCGGGCAGAGAACCCGGCCAGGATCGTTGTGACTAGTAGCGATGTGCGGCGCACACGACGCGCTTTGCGGGGGTCCGGCGTGCAGGTGCGCCCGCGCGAGGACCTAACCAAGGTGCAAAAGGAGCTGGAGGGTCAAAAGGGGGTCTCCGTGCTAATCCACGACCAGGAGTGTGCCGCAGAGAAACGTCGCGCCCGCAACCGCAACCAACGCGCCGAAGCGACCGAGAAAATCGTGATCAACGAGCGCATCTGCGAAGGCTGCGGCGACTGTGGCGAGAAGTCTGGCTGCCTTTCCCTGCAGCCAGTGGACACGCAGTTTGGCCGCAAGACCCGCGTGGATCAGACCAGCTGTAATACCGACCGTTCGTGTCTGTCCGGTGATTGCCCAGCCTTCACGACCGTCGTTGCGGTCGAGGAGAAGCGCGAGGTGCCGCCTATTGACGCCAGCGCGCTCGAGCCGGTTCCGGAAAGTGTGCTGGACAGCAAGCACCCGTGGAACATACGCATTTCGGGCGTGGGTGGCACGGGCGTGATGACGGCCTCGGCCGTTATCGCCACTGCCGCGCACCTGGATGGACTAGCAGTTCGGGGCACGGACATGACGGGCCTGGCGCAGAAGGGCGGGTCGGTGGTTTCCGACCTGCGCATCTCCAGGGGCATTGGCCAGCACACAGGCACGGTGCCGCGCGGTAGTGCGGATCTGCTGATCGCGCTGGACGGCGTGACGGGAGCTGAAGACGCCAGTACGTCGGTGCTCAATGCAGCGCGGACGATTGCGGTGCTGTCGAACTCCGCGACCCCTACGGGGCAAATGTGCACGGACGTCAAGGCCACCCGTCCCGACGGCGTGCAGATTACTGGTGCGCTGGGGCATGCAGCCAAGCGGGCGATCATTACCGACGCGATCCGCGTGTCCACCAAGCTCTTCGGCGAGTCCACTTTCCAGATCATGCTGCTCATCGGTGCTGCCGTGCAGGCAGGTGCGCTGCCGGTTACCCCGGAGTCGATGGAAAAGGCCCTGCGGATCAATGGCAAGAAGGCCGAGGCCAACATCCAGGCCTTTCGCCGTGGCCGCCAGCTAGTGAGCCGCCCGGAGGCGTTGATCGAACTTATGGGCGTGGAACCCGACTACGCCCAGTACCAGGAAGTTCAGCCCCTTGACCGCACCCGGGAAAAGATCGAAGAGGTGCTGGAGCCGAGCCTGGTGGATGAAGTTGCGGTGTACTTTGACGAGATGCGCCGCTGGGGCTCTGAGCAGGACGCCCAGGATTACCTGACAGATGTGCGTGCGGTCTACGCCCACGAGCACCGTGTGAACCCGGATGGTCCCGCAGAACTAACCCGCAGTTTCGCTGCCGGACTCCACAAGCTTTCGGCGTACAAGGACGAGTACGAGGTGGCTCGCCTGGCGCTGGATCCCGGATTTGCAGAGGCACAAAAGGGCGGCAAAGTAACGGTGCAGTTCCAGCCGCCGCTGCTGCGAGCCCTGGGGCTGAACCGCAAGATCGGGCTCGGGCCGCGTATGCGCCCGGTGCTCAGTGCACTGGCGAAGGCCAAGGGGCTGCGTGGCACGCGCCTGGACATCTTCGGCTACGCGGAGGTGCGGAAGATGGAGCGGAAGCTCGTGAACGCCTACAGGGAAGAAATCCTGAGCCGGGCGCGAAACCTGCACACGCTCGAGCAGGTAGTGGAGCTGACCGCATTGGCCGCTGCGGCCGATGGGGTGCGGGGATTCGAGGACAAGAAAATCGACAGTGCGCAAGAGTTGTTGCAGAAACTGGGGCGCGCGGGCGTCAAATAATAGTAAATAGACCAAGCGGTCTGTTATGGTAGCGAATGTGACTTTCGTACTGCTAAGCCCCCGCAGCGGCGCCGAGGTGCTCGCCGCGGAATATGCCGACTTCCTCAGCTATAGCGGGCTCACCCCCGCCGAGCTCGAACAGCGACCGCTGGATAACCCCGACGCCGATCTGGGAAGCTTCGATGGCGTGGAGGGCGTGTTTATCGGTGGCTCGCCGTTTACGATCACGCGCCCGGTGGACGAAGAATGGCAAGAAACGATCTCGCAGAAGCTCGTCGACTTCATCCAGGTCGAGTCTGAGCGGAACCGTTTAGGCATCTTCTCTACCTGCTACGGGACCTCGATGTTGGCGCACTACCTGGACGGCGAAGTCAACAGCACGTACTCGGAATCTGCGGGCACCAGCGAGGTTTCTCTTACTGACGCCGGACGCACCGACCCCATCACCGGTGGGCTCCCCGACCGCTTTACCGCGCTGACGGGGCACAAAGACTCGGTGGTGCGCGTGCCGGAGGAGGCCACGCTGCTGGCCACCGGCGAGACGTGCCCAGTACAGATTTACCGCTACCGCGACAACGTCTGGACCAGCCAGTTCCACCCTGAGATGGACGCGGCGGGCATCACGCGGCGACTGAGCTTCTACGAGGACGAGGGCTACTGCGATCCCGCCGAGATCGCCGAGACCTACGCGCGCTTCGAGGGGCAGGATACGGCCGCGGCGAACTCGCTGCTGCGGCGGTTCGTGGAGTATTCCCGTGGTGCACTGGGGATGGTGGGCTAGCCAGCCGCCCTAGGCCAGCTCGACGATCTCCATGTACTCGTCGTTCCAGAGATCCTCCACCCCATCGGGCAGGACGATCACGCGCTCGGGCTCCAACGCCTTCACCGCGCCTGGGTCGTGAGTAACCAGTACAACGGCGCCGGTGTACGTGCGCAGCGCATCTAGCACCTGCTCGCGGGATTGCGGATCCAGGTTGTTGGTCGGCTCGTCCAGCAGTAAGACGTTCGCCCGGGAGCTGACTAGAGTCGCCAGCGCCAGGCGCGTCTTTTCGCCACCGGACAGTGTGCCTGCGGGCTGCTCCAACTGTTCGCCGGAGAACATGAAGGCACCCAGCAGGCCACGCAGGTCTTGCTCGCCCGCATCGGGGCAGGCTTCAATCGCGTTGTCCCACACGGACTTATCGGGGTCGATCGTGTCGTGTTCCTGGGCGAAGTAACCCACCTTGAGCCCGTGGCCAGAGACGATGCCGCCCTCGCCATCGGTGCGCTCCACCCCGGCCAGCAGCTTCAGCAGTGTGGTCTTGCCCGCACCGTTGAATCCCAGGACGACCACCCGCGAGCCCTTGTCGATGGCAAGATCCACCCCCGCGAAGACTTCCAGGGAGCCGTACATCTTGGTTAGCCCCTTGGCGTTCATGGGGGTCTTGCCACACGGGGCGGGCTCCGGGAAGCTGATGTTAGCCACCCGGTCTTCTACGCGTACCTCATCGAGGTTGCCTAGCATCTTTTCCGCGCGGGCGGCCATCTGCTTGGCCGCTTTGGCCTTGGTGGCCTTTGCGCCAAGCTTGTCGGCCTGCTGCTTCAGGGCGCTGGCCTTCTTCTCTGCGTTTGCCTTTTCGCGGCGGCGACGAGCCTCGTCGGTCGCGCGGGCATCCTTGTACTTAGTCCATCCCATGTTGTACACGTCGGCTTCGCCGCGCACGGCATCCAAGAACCAGATCTTGTTGCAGACGTCGTCCAGCAGCTCCACGTCGTGGCTGATCATAATCAGCCCGCCCTCGTGCTTAGCGAGGAAGCTGCGGAGCCAAGTGATGGAATCTGCATCCAAGTGGTTGGTCGGCTCATCCAACAACAGCGTGGTCTGGGAACGGCCGGATCCGGCGGTGGCCGCGAAGAGGATCTGTGCCAGCTCGACGCGGCGACGTTGGCCACCGGACAAGGTCTTCAGCTGCTGGTCTAGCACCCGCTCCGGCAGGCCCAGCGAGTCGCAGATCTGCGCGGCCTCGCTGTCTGCCTCGTAGCCGCCGAGGGCGTGGTATTTCTCTTCGAGGCGACTGTATTTCAGAATGGCAGCATCGCGTTGGCCTGCGGATTCGCTGGTCTCCATGATCTCCTGCTGGCGTTCCATGGAATTGCGAATGCGATCCAGGCCACGGGCGGAAAGCACGCGGTCGCGGGCCGTCTGCTCGATGTCCCCTTCCTTGGAGTCCTGCGGTAGGTAGCCCATCTCGCCACTGCGGGTGACGGAGCCGCCGTAAGGCTCGCCTTCGCCGGCGAGAATGCGCATGGTGGTGGTCTTTCCCGCGCCGTTGCGTCCGACCAGGCCGATGCGGTCGCCCGGCTGGACCCGCAGGTGCTGTCCGGGGGCATTCAGCAGGGTTCGAGCCCCCACTCGAACCTCGAGGTCATTAGTAACAATCACAAGGAAGAAGCCTATCAGCCATCCCCGTCGGCGACCCTCCCCACCCCTTATACTCCGGTGCCGCGTTGCTCAGGTTCCCCATAATCCCGAGTCGCTGACCCGTGTGTCGCCGACGGGGCCACTTCTTTCTCAACTCCCCCATCTTTCCGTGCCCCACCCTTCCGGTATGTTCGTACCGAGTAGGACAACATTCATGTTAGGAATCTCGATCTTTGTGCGCAGGCTTTGTGTTACACCTGCACCGCTGTGATTCCCCCGAAGTCTCAACGTAAACCTTAACCTGCAGAGCTTTTAGTTTTGTTAGGTAAATCTTATAGCTATAGCTCCCGTATTCAGACGAAAAAATTGTCTTAGGAAGTGATGAGTGAAATACGGTGATGTAAGTTCGGGGGTATTCGTTGTAATGTCCGTCGCACTTTCCTCCGAAAAGGAGCCTCCCGTGCCCCAACTGCTCGTTCTCAAAGGCCTCGGCCCCGCCAGTGCGCTGCTGGCTATACGTGCAGCTCAACGAGGCTTTTCAGTTATAGCCTACGATCCGGCCTACGATGTGGACAGCCTCTCCCCATTCCCTGGAACCTACGGCGTGTTTTCCACCCAGATCCCGGCGTGGGCCGACGCACTATTCGGTTCACCCACCGAGTTGGACGTCGTCGTGGGTTCTCCCCCATCTCGCCGGACCCTCGGCTTTGGCTATCGTCTACTCGACCAGGCTGCGGTCGCTGAGGCATTGCGTGCTACTGGAGTGCGCATTGTCCCCGAGGTTTTACCCGACGGTGTGGAAGCTGTCGACTGCACCGGCGCCCCACGCACCGACGTTGCACTCTGGCAGCTGGCAGTCGGGTGGTTCTTGCCTGGTGACGACGCCCCTAGTCACTCCACCTCTATTTTCATGGACTGGTCTGGCGCGGATCGGCACGCGGGGGACGTCGCCCCCAGCTTCTGCTACGTCCAGCGCACTGCACATGGGTGGCTGTATGAGGAAACCATTCTGGCGACTCACTGCAGCGCTGAGGCCGACAGCCAGGAGCTGGTGTTCGAGGCGTTACGGGCACGCTTGGCAGATCGGATAGGCACGCGACCTGTCATGCGCGAGGAACTGGTGGCGATTCCGATGGGGACGCGGCGGCGTCATAAGGAAAGAAAGTTTGGCGCCGCGGCGGGGTTTATTAACCCTGCGACGGGCTACTCGCTGGGGCATGCGCTGGAGGTCGCCGATGAGTTCTTAGACGGCAAGCGCAGTGGTGGTCGGCTGGCGTATGTGCTGCGGCAGGTGGGCGGAGAGCTGATCGCCCGGGCCGACGGCGCTACGCTGCAGGACTTCTTTGGGCACTTTTTTGCGCTGGATACGCGGGCGCAGCTTGCGTATCTCAGTGGGCAAAATGGTGTGGCTGTGGCGCGCACGATGTGGGCATTGCGGGAGGGAACGGGCCTAAGACACGCATTCTTGCAGCCGCTTTTCCGCCACCCGTGGTCGGTGGCGAGGGCGGTGTGGGCGCGACTGTCCTAGACGGTGAAGCCGAGGAAGCGCAGCTGTTCGCGACCCTCCTCGTTGATCATGTGCGGGCCCCAGGCTGGGGTCCAGACCCAGTTGATCTGCAGGTCGGAGACTTCCTCGACGTTGTTGATCACAGCGTCGCGCGCCTGGTCCTCCAGCACGTCCTGCAGCGGGCAGGCCGGGGAGGTCAGAGTCATGTTCAGCACGGCCGTCTTGTCCTCCAGCCAGATGTCGTAGACCAGTCCCAGGTCGATGACGTTGATGCCCAGCTCCGGGTCGATAACGTCCAGCAGGTTTTCCTCTACCTTGCCGGCAATGGCCATCTGCTCCGGGGTGCGTTCGGATGGGCCCTCCGGAGCCTTGTCCAGAGGCGACGGATCCATTTCCGGGGCGGTGGGCTCTGCTGCGGTTGCGTCGGTGGCGTTTGCGTTGTCAGTCATCGTGAGTTCCTTACTCTGCTTGTTCGGCGTTGTCGGCGGTGGTGGTAGGGGCAGCTCCTGCCTCGGTAGCGGCAGCCTCGAAGGCCTTCCACCCCAGCAGTGCACACTTCACGCGGGCGGGGTACTTGGAGACGCCCGCGAAGGCGATCCCGTCGCCGATGATCTCGTCGTCGCCCTCGATCTTCCCCCGGGAGGTCACCATGCGCTCGAACTCCGCCAGCTTGGCGAAGGCCTCGTCGACCGGGCGACCCACCAGCTCCTCGGCCATGACGGACGTGGAGGCCTGGCTGATCGAGCACCCCACCGCGTCGTAGGAGATGTCCTCGACCGTCTGATTGTCCTTGCTCAAGTGCAGGCGCAGCGTCAGTTCATCGCCACACGAGGTGTTCACGTGGTGCACTTCAGCGTCGAAGGGCTCGCGCAGGCCTGCGTGTTGCGGGTGCTTGTAGTGGTCCAGGATTACTTCCTGGTACATCTGCTCTAGTTTCATTTAGCCGTTGATTCCTCTTAAGCCGTGCCGAAAAATTCTTGCGCCTTAGCGATGGCCGCCACCAGCGCGTCGACCTCGGAAAGCTCATTGTAAATATAGAAGCTGGCGCGGGCGGTTGCCTGTACGCCCATGCACGTGTGAACCGGCCACGCGCAGTGGTGACCCACGCGGATGCACACGCCTTGGTCGTCGACGACCTGCCCTAGGTCGTGCGGGTGGATGCCCTCCACCACGAAGCTCAGCGCGCTGCCGCGGTGGGCAGCGTCCGTCGGCCCAACGATGCGCAACCCCTCGATGGTCTGTAGACGCTCCAGGGCATAGGCCGTCAACTCTGCTTCGTGCTTGGCGACCTTATCCATGCCCAGGGCGCTAAGGTACTTCACTGCCGCGCCCAATCCCACGACCTGCGAGGTCATCTGGGTTCCCGCCTCGAATCGCTGCGGGGCTTCGGTGAAGGTGGTGCGCTCCATCGACACCTTTTCCACCATCGAACCACCGGTGAGGAAAGGCGGAAGCTGATCCATGTGCTGGGCCTTACCGTAGAGCACGCCGACGCCATTTGGACCCAGCATCTTGTGGCCCGAGAATGCCGCGAAGTCTACATCCAGTTCGTGGAAGTCCACGGGCATGTGCGGTACGGACTGGCATGCATCCAACACGAAGATGGCCCCGACGGCGCGTGCCCGGCGGACGGCCTCCGGGACGTCGAGGACTGCACCGGTGACGTTCGACTGGTGAGTCAGCGCCACGACCTTGGTGCGCTCGCTGAGCTCTAGGCTCTCCAGATCGATGCGCCCATCCGGAGTGGCGGAATACCACTTCAGCGTGGCTCCCGTGCGTTGGGCGAGCTCCTGCCACGGCACTAGGTTGGCGTGGTGTTCCAGCTCGGAGACGACAATCTCGTCGCCCTCGGTTACCTGCAGCTCCCCCGAGCGCGGGTCGCCGAGAACGTAGGCGACCTCATTGAGGGCCTCCGTCGCGTTCTTAGTGAAAGCGATCTCCCGGTTGTCTGCTCCCACGAAGGCGGCGATGGCCTCGCGGGCGGACTCGTAGGACTCGGTGGCTTCTTCCGCGATCTCATAGGCGCCGCGGTGCACCGGGGCGTTGTGGGTGGTCAAGAACTCCCGCTCCGCATCCAACACCTGCACCGGCCGCTGCGCGGTCGCTCCGGAATCCAGATACACCAGCTTCTTCCCATCGCGCACAGTGCGCGACAGGATCGGGAAGTCGCTGCGGATCTTCGCGGTGTCCAGGGAACTGTTTGAACTCACAAGTTCACACTTTCTGCCAGGTCAAGCTAGGCCGAGCAAGGTAGAGGGGATTAAATGCGGACGCGGTGGTCGAAACGTACGAGGGCCTTAGACGAACTTCTCGTAGCCCTCGGACTCGAGCTGCTGAGCCAGCTCCGGGCCTCCGGATTCTACGATGCGGCCCTTGGCGAACACGTGGACGTGCTCGGGCTTTACATAGTTCAGGATGCGCTGGTAGTGCGTGATCATCAGCACACCACCGTTCTCGCGCTCCTTGTAGCGGTTAATGCCCTCGGAGACGACGCGCAATGCGTCGACGTCCAGACCCGAGTCGGTCTCGTCCAGGATGGCGAACTTCGGCTTGAGCAGGCCCAGCTGCAGAATCTCGTGCCGCTTCTTCTCGCCACCGGAGAAGCCCTCGTTAACGGAACGCTCGGAGAACGACGGGTCGATAGACAGCTCCTCCATCGCACCGCGGGCTTCCTTGACCCACTCGCGGATCTTCGGAGCCTCGCCGCGGACGGCGGTGGCGGAAGAACGCAGGAAGTTGGCCATGGAAACACCCGGCACTTCGGTCGGGTACTGCATAGCCAGGAACAGGCCAGCGCGAGCACGCTCGTCGACCTCCATGTCCAGCAGGTTCTCGCCGTCCAGCAGAACCTCTCCCTCGGTGATCTCGTAGCGCGGGTGGCCGGCGATGGCGTAGGACAAGGTGGACTTGCCGGAGCCGTTCGGCCCCATGATGGCGTGGGTCTCGCCGGAGTTAATGGTCAGGTTCACGCCGTGCAGGATCGGCTTCGGATCCTCGTTCTCGTCGGCGGGGACGACCTGCGCGTGCAGGTTTTTGATTTCCAGAGTGCTCATGGTGTTTAGAAAGCTTTCTTTGGGGTGGTTGACGGGGTGGATGAATTTAAAGAACCGTGTGCTGCAGCTCGGCCTCGACCTTGTCCTCCAGCAGCTCGCGGATCTTCTCCTCCGGAATGCGCTTGATCACGTCGGTGAAGAAGCCGCGGACGATTAGCATCTTTGCACTGGCCGGGTCGATGCCACGGGACTGCAGGTAAAACATGTGTTCGTCGTCGAAGCGGCCAACCGTAGCGGCGTGGCCGGCGCCGACGATCTCACCAGTCTGGATCTCCAGGTTCGGAACCGCATCCGCACGGGCGCCGGACGTTAGCAGCAGGTTGTTGTTTTTCTCGTACGTGTCGGTGCCCGTTGCCTCCGGGCGGATCAGTACGTCGCCGATCCACGCGGTGCGTGCCTCGCGGGCATCCTTGCCCTTGTCCGGCTCGCCCTGCAGGGCGCCCTTGTACAGCACGTTGGAGCGGCAGTTACGGATCGAGTGATCCACCAGCAGGCGCTGTTCGAAGTACTGGTTAGCATCTGCAAAATACAGGCCCAGCAGTTCAGCGTCTCCGCCGGTATCCGTATAGCGCACGTGCGGAACAGAACGCACTACGTGGCCACCGAAAGCTGCATAGTAGTGGCGAACGACTGCGTCGCGGCCAACCTGGATGTGCGAGTTCGACAAGTGCACAGCGTCGTCGTTCCAGTCCTCGAACACCACGGTGGTCAGCTTTGCGCCGGTGCCAACGACGAACTCCACGTTGTCGGAGTGCGCGCCAGAACCCTCGTAGCGGACGAACACCACTGCCTCTGCGTGCGCCTCGAGCTCTACTACCAGGGTGCCGTAGGAGACCTCGTCCTCGCCCGGTCCATCAATCGTGATGGTCACCGGGGAGGTCAGCGCAGCATCCTGGGAAACGCGCACGTAGTCGGCGGACTCGGTATTCTCCCATGCCTGCGCGGCAGCACGATCCACGGGAGCCCCCGCGCGGCCGAGGCGCTCGTCGCCTGACTGAAGCTGCTCGACGGCCACACTCGGGGCGTCCTCATCAGAAACATCGACCGCAACAGCGGCGCGCTTGCCAGCGGCGGCGGTGCCATCGTGCAGGCCGCGCAGCTCACGCAAGGGGGTGAAGCGCCAGTCCTCGTCCTTACCGCGCGGAACGGCAAAGTCCGCGGCCGAGAAAGAGGTGAAACGATCGCCCTTCGTCTGGTGATCTGTACCAGCCTGAACAGGCGTGATTGTCGCTTCGGTTTCGTTGAGTGGGGTGGTCATTTGGTTTAACCCACCGATCCTTCCATCTGCAGTTCGATTAGACGGTTGAGCTCCAGGGCGTACTCCATGGGTAGCTCCTTGGCAATGGGCTCCACGAAGCCGCGGACGATCATCGCCATAGCCTCTTCTTCCTCGATGCCGCGGGACATCAGGTAGAACAGCTGATCCTCGGAGACCTGCGAGACGGTGGCCTCGTGGCCCAGTGTCACGTGGTCGTTACGAATGTCGTTGTACGGATATGTGTCCGAGCGCGAGACAGAATCGACCAGCAGCGCATCGCACTCGACATTGGAAGCGGAGTGGTGCGCTTCCTTGTTCACCTGCACCAGGCCGCGGTAGGCGGCGCGGCCACCGGCGCGGGCAACGGACTTGGAAACAATGTTCGAGCTCGTGTGCGGAGCCATGTGCACCATCTTGGCCCCGGTGTCCTGGAACTGCCCCTCGCCGGCAAAGGCGACGGACAAAACCTCGCCCTTAGCGTGCGGACCGGTCATCCATACGGCCGGGTACTTCATGGTGACCTTGGAGCCGATGTTGCCGTCGACCCACTCCATTGTGCCGCCCTCTTCGCACTTGGTGCGCTTAGTGACGAGGTTGTACACGTTGTTGGACCAGTTCTGGATCGTGGTGTAGCGGCAGCGGCCGCCCTTCTTCACTACGATCTCCACCACCGCGGAGTGCAGGGAGTCGGTCTTGTAGATCGGCGCGGTGCAGCCCTCGACGTAGTGAACATAAGCGTCTTCATCGACGATGATCAGAGTGCGCTCGAACTGCCCCATGTTCTCGGTGTTAATGCGGAAGTAAGCCTGCAGCGGGATATCCACGTGCACGCCCTTCGGAACGTAGATGAAGGAGCCACCAGACCATACGGCGGTGTTCAGTGCGGAGAACTTATTGTCGCCGGCCGGAATAACGCTGCCGAAGTACTCCTCAAACAGCTCCGGGTACTCGCGCAAGCCGGTATCGGTATCGACGAAGATCACGCCCTGGCTCTCCAAGTCTTCGCGGATCTGGTGGTACACAACCTCAGATTCGTACTGTGCGGCCACACCTGCGACCAGACGCTGCTTCTCGGCCTCCGGGATGCCCAGCTTGTCGTAGGTGTTCTTAATATCCTCCGGTAGGTCCTCCCAGGTCTGAGCCTGCTTCTCGGTGGAGCGAACGAAGTACTTGATGTTATCGAAGTCGATATCGCTGAGATCCGCGCCCCACGTCGGCAACGGCTTCTTGTCGAAGATATCCAAAGCCTTCAAACGGCGCTTCAGCATCCACTCCGGCTCGTTCTTTTTAGCGGAGATATCGCGAACGACATCCTCGTTAAGTCCACGGCGGGCAGAGGCGCCGGCAGCATCGGAATCGTGCCAGCCGTAACCGTAAGCACCGATGGAATCGATGATCTCTTCGTCGGTCTGGGGTTTGGTTTCAGGTGTTTGTGCAGCTTGAGTCATGGTTTAACTTTCCTTCTTAACGGAAGGGTCAATGGTTCTAAGCGGAATGTAGGTGGTGCAGACACCGTTGCCGTCGGCGATAGTAGCCAACGGCTGGGTGTGCTGTCCCAGCAGCTCTGCTACCACCCGGTGCTCCGCCGCGCACAGTTCTGGGAACTCGTGAGCGACATCTTGGATCGGGCAGTGATGACGGCAAATCTGAACGCCACCGCCTGCTTGATCGACAGTGGCAGCGTAGCCCCTCTCGGTCAGCACGTCGGCAATGGCCTTGGCCTTGGCAGCAACGTCCGCATCGACGCCCGGGACGTCCTTCAACAGATCGTGAACGCGCTGGGCGGCGAAATCCTCCACAGCCTCTTCCCCACCCGTCGAACGGAGGGCGCGCAGTGCCAGCAAGGCGAGAGTGTCGTAATCATGTCCAAACTCCGCCCGACCATCGTCAGTCAGCCGGAAGAGCTTGGCGGGCCGTCCACGTTGCCCGGAACGAGGTGCCTCGACGACCTCGGCAAGGCCGTCGGAGACGATGTTGTCTAAGTGTCGCCGGACACCGGCTGCGCTTAAACCGAACTCCTCGCTGATATCCGATGCGCTCACCGGACCGTGGCGCAACACGTGCAGAAGAATGCGGCGCCGCGTGTCGTTCTCTGCGGTCGGCTGGGAAGCTCGCTCCTCAGATGTCCGTGCCACGCTGTACCTCCTCTTTCTAAAGCTCGTGTGCGCCAGTGCAACAAAAAATGTGCCTACATGATTAGACAACAAAAGTGTGTCGTAAATATTCCGGCTTGTCTACTAAGGCAACCCTGCCTAAGTCGTGCTCAGGCGACGCGAAGGGTTTGCAGATTGTTTGGGGTGCTGGTCACGGCCATGGCTAAGCGGAGGATGGGGGCGCATTCGGTATCATCTGCACCTATGACTACCCCCACTTCGGCCACCCCGGACGCCCCACAGGATTCGCGTCTCTTGCGGCCGTGGCGGAGGTTCCAGGAGCAGCTACCCCGCCTGGGGCTGGCTGGCTCGCGCTCTGCCCAACTGCACTCGGATTCCGACGGGGACAATGCACCGGAGGGCTCTCTGCAGCTGGAGCCATTAAACCGCGCTCTTTCCATGCGCCTGTATACGGCGGTGTTTTTAGGCACGTTGGGCACGATACTGATCACCGTCGGCGGGTTGGGGGCCGGAGCGTTCCCCGTAGTGCACAACCCATACTGGGACTTCCCTGGCGTCAACACTTTGGCGCGGATGCTGCACTCCACCACCGTGATGGTTTTCGTGGGCATCGGTTTCCTGGTTTACGGCTGGCTGCTGATGTTCCGGTTTGCCGTCTCTGCACCGGGAAGGCCCAACCATCCGATCCCCGTGCGCACCTACTGGCGTGCGTTTTTCGTATGGGTCGCTCCCCTGATGGTTACACCGCCCCTGTTCACCCAGGACATTTACTCTTACCTGGCGCAGGGAGCGATCGCCGCGAAGGGGTGGGACCCTTACAGTGCCGGACCGGTAGATCTCTTGGGCATTGACGATCCGCTTGCCCGTTCCGTGCCCCTGATGTGGGCGCACTCCCCCGCACCCTATGGGCCGGTGGCTCTCGGCTACGGCGAAGTGATCTCTTTGATCACCGGCAACTCCATCATTCTGGGCATTGTCCTGCACCGATTGGTGGCGATCCTGGGGCTGGCGCTCAGCGGCTGGGCGCTAGTCCGCTTGGCCCGCCGCTGCGACGTGTCCAGTGGCGCCGCACTGTGGCTGGGCGTGTTGAACCCGCTGGCGATCCTGCACCTCGTAGGTGGCATCCACAACGAGGCTGCCTTAATCGGCCTACTGCTCGCGGGAATGGAGCTGGTTCTGCGCGGGGTGGATAAGGAGGACCGACCGCTGACCAGCCGGTGGATCCTGATCATCTGCGGCTTCGGACTCATCACGATGGCCGGCATGGTCAAGGTCACCGCCCTGATCGGCTTGGGCTTTGCCGGCGCCGCGCTCGCCCGGTGGTTCGGCGGTCGCCTGGTAGATCTGTGCACCGCCGCCACGGTTTCCCTGGCAATAGGGATCGCCACCGCTGCACTGATGTCTGTGATCACGGGCGTGGGCTTCGGTTGGATCACCTCTCAGGGAGGAGCTGCAGAGATTATCTCCTGGATGTCCATCACTACCTCTCTCGGCGTTGCCTCCGGAGCTTTGGGCGGTCTGCTGGGTCTTGGTGATCACACCGATTCCGCGCTTATTGTATTCCGCACCCTCGGCTTGATGGTCGGCGCGTTTTGGGTTGTGCGCATGTTGTGGGCCTCTTTCCGCGGCCGCATTCATCCCGTCGGCGGCCTGGGCGTGGCCACCCTGATCTTGGTGTTGTTCTTCCCCGTTGTTCACCCCTGGTACCTGCTGTGGGCGATCCTCCCGCTCGCGGCCTGGGCAAACCGTCGTACATTCCACCTCACGGCCGTCGTTTACTCGGTGGTCTTCAGCTTTTTCATTCTCCCCCGTGGCCTCTCGCTGCCCACCTCTACGGTCATCTATATTTACGCGATGAGCTTCGTGTTCTTCCTGGTGGCGCTTATTATCCTGCGCTGGCTGGCGGGCAGCAACGCCGACCTGGCCGAAGCTGTGTCCTTACACTCCAGCAACCGCGAAGAACAGTGGCGACGCTACGTATTGCACCGCCAGAGGACTAGACTTTCTCACCATGACAACAAGACCTGATACCCAGGCACCCGGTAGCGCGCCCGTCCTGGAGCTCCGCGACGTAGTCAAAGCCTACGGCGACCGCCGAGCCGTAGACGGGCTGAGCCTCAGCCTCGCTGCCGGCCAGGTGCTCGCACTCCTCGGCCCGAACGGCGCGGGCAAAACCACGACCGTGGAAATGTGCGAGGGCTTCATGCGCCCCACCGAGGGTGCCATTCGCGTGTTCGGCAAAGATCCGGCGGTCCATTCGGACGAGGTTCGCAGCCGCATCGGGGTAATGCTGCAAGGTGGCGGCGCGTACCCCGGAATCCGCGTAGGCGAGATGTTGCGCCTGGTGGCGTCGTATTCAAAAAATCCCTTAGATCCCGAGTGGCTGCTGCAGACCGTCGGGCTGACGGAGCACGAAAAGACCCCGTACCGGCGGCTGTCGGGTGGCCAGCAGCAGCGCCTCAGCCTGGCTTGTGCCCTGGTCGGGCGCCCCGAATTGGTTTTCCTCGATGAGCCGACCGCTGGGCTGGACGCACAATCGCGATTGGCCGTGTGGGATCTGGTGGCCTCGCTGAAGCGTGACGGCGTGGCGGTGATACTTACCACTCACCTGATGGACGAAGCCGAGGCGCTCGCGGACCAGGTGATCATAATCGACTCCGGCCGTGTGGTGGCCGCGGGTACGCCGGAAGAGATGACGTCGCGCCGCGACCCGGAAGCTCACGGTGCGTGGCTGTCGGTGCAGGTTGATTCAGACGCCGCACTCCCCGACGTCTCCGCTGCTATTGCCAAGCACACGCAGGCGCCGGTGAGCGTGGACGAGCTGCGTCCCCGCCACTTCAAGGTGGAGTGCGACGAGCTGAACCCCCAGCTGATCGCCGCGGTGGCCGAGGCTTTCGCCGACGTGGGTGCGATGATCAGCCACCTCCAAGTCAATCGGCAGTCGCTGGAGGACGTGTTCCTCTCGATCACTGGAAAGGACATTCGCTCATGAGCACCACCAGCCGCTTCGAGCCTGGCTTTTTCGCCCCTGCACCCCAGCAGGCGAAGTCTTTCGACATCGTCAAGGCGCAGGCCAAGATTGAATCGCTGCTGTTCCTGCGCCACGGTGAGCAGCAGTTGCTCTCTATGGTTATTCCGCTGGGGCTGTTAATCGGATTGACTCTGGTGCCCGGCGACGACGCATCCCACGCAGTAACCAGGATCTTCCCCATGGCTTTGGCGATTGCTCTGATGGGTGCCGGGTTTACGGGTCAGGCCATCGCCGTGGCCTTCGACCGGCGCTACGGAGCCCTCAAACGCATCGGCGCGGCTGGCGTGCCAACGTGGGCGCTGATCGCCGGGAAGGTAGTGGCCGTATGCATTGTGGTGCTGCTGCAGGTTCTGGTTCTGTCTATCGCAGCTTTTGCTTTGGGCTGGCGCCCGGACATCGTTGGATTTCCAGCGGCATTGCTGACCGCGGTGGTGGGCGTGGCAGCCTTCACCAGTCTGGGGTTGTTGCTGGGGGGCACGCTAAGTTCCGAGCTGGTGTTGGCACTCGGCAACACGATTTGGTTCGTTTTGCTGGGTGCGGCGGTATACGCGACCATGACCACCCCCGCCGGAGAGGATGTCAACGACTTTTTGATGGCTGTGCCTTCGGTGGCCCTAACGGAGGGTTTTCACACGGCCGTGGTCGCCGACGGATTTAACTGGGTGGCTCTGTTGAGCCTGGCGATCTGGGCGGTTATCGGCGCCACGTTGGCGCTGAAATTCTTCCGCTTCACGATGGACAGCGACTAGCACCTTTCGGGTTTAGGCAATTAACCCCGCGACATGGGCTTACGTTAGTCTTGAGGGCGTGCTTGAGACTATGAAACGACGCGCCGCGGAGGAGACGAATCCCTTCGTGAAGGCGCTGCTGAAGCTGTACGCCTTTGTCTATGCAGCAGACCGCAAGTTCGGTTTCCCGCGGCCCGTGACTCCGCCGACGATCCGGCGGCAGCGGTTGTTCGCCATCATCCTGTTGGCCTGCCAGACGGGTATCACCTTCACCGGCTCGCTGGTGCGCGTGACCGGTTCCGGCCTGGGATGTGACACCTGGCCTCAGTGCCACCCGGGATCGCTGCTTCCCGTGCCGGGTTCGGCTCCGTGGATTCACCAACTGATTGAGTTCGGCAACCGAACGCTGACGTTCGTCCTGATCATTGCCTGCCTCATATGCTTCATTGCGGTAGTGCGAGCCGCGCGCCGTTCCGCAATTCTGCACCTGGCTTTCGTCCAGGGAATCGGCATCATCGTCCAAGCCGTAATTGGTGGAATCACCGTCCACATGGATCTCATGTGGTGGATGGTTGCGCTGCACTTCCTGCCGAGCATGCTGCTGGTTTTTTTGGCAGCCAAACTGGTCGTGCGCATCGGCGAGCCCGATGACGGCGAGATGCAGCCGCTGATGCCCCGACCGTTGCGCATCCTCACTGATGGCTCTGCGATTAGCTTGGCAGTGGTGCTTATGACCGGCACTTTGGTTACCAGCGCGGGTCCCCATGCTGGCGATGAGGCTATTTTGCCGGAGCACCGACTGCAGGTGCCTCTGATCGACATGGCACACATTCACGCCGGCTTTATGTACCTCTACCTGGGTTTAACGATCGGCCTTCTGGCTGGAGTATTTGCCCTGAACCTAGAGCACCGCATCAAGACGGCCTCTTACTGGGTGATCGCTGCCATCGTCGTGCAGGCGGCCATCGGCATCATGCAGTACTGGCTTGGTGTTCCCCGCTGGTCCGTTCCGTTGCACGTCATAGGTTCCGGCCTCACTACCGCCGCCACCGGATTCCTGTGGGCACTGAAGTCCCGCTACAGCGGTGGCAACGCCAGCCACACGGGCACCACCACCGGGGATAGCCAGCGCCACGAGGCTGTCAACGCCAAAGACGGCTAATATACAGAGTCCAGGGTTATTGTCTAGCTGACAGCGACGAGGGGTCGAACCATGACTCAGCCAACGCACATGCCGCGCACCACACTGAAGTTCAACTCGGGGGTCGATACTCCACTGGTGCCTGAACGGGGCGAACGCTACTACTCCACCCCCAACCCGATGCGGGATAACAGTGGGGCCTTTGAAGCAATAAAGGCAGCGGGTCCGCGGCCTTACGCTCGGGACCTGCCGGGTCGCATGATTATCTTCCTGGTCGTTGGGCTCTTCGGTGCCGTCTTCGCTGCTATTGGTCTCATGCTGATTCTCAGCAAACTTCGCCGTGGGGTTGCAACGGCCGACAGTCTCCGTCTCACGGATACGGTCTTTTTCATCGTTGGAATAGTCTTCGTCGTTGTCGCGGTTTACTCGATCTCCAGCGCCCTAGCACGACGCAGGCGAATCGTCACCGCCTGGAAAAATGGCTGGATCGACTACTACCCAGCGCTGGTCGGGCAGGTCTATCATTGCCGCACCGAAAGGCGAGAAAGCGAATCTTCAGGCTCAACGTTCTATTACTACTATCGGGCGCCTCTCCACGTGCTTTACCCTGATAGCTCGTTCCGGCAGATGCACTCCTTTGAGTTCGAGATGAAGCGCAAGCCCGACTGGTATCGCACCCGTTTTAATATGGCCTCATCGGCGGAAACTGCTGTCGTGGATGGTTTGAACAATAACGGCTGGGCGATCGTCGGTATCAGTCGTCGACCCGAACAAACCCACGCGGAGCTCGATTCCGGGCTCACGAAGAAACAGTGCGAAGCCGTATTCAACCTCGCCGAACGCGATTGGCTCAGAACGGCTTGGTGATCTTAGCCGTGATCCTAGGTCGTGATGCTAACCGAGCACAGCCTCGGCGAGAGTCTGCCAGCCCAGCACGGCATCAACAGACAGGGCCACGAACAGTAGCGACAGGTAGTTGTTCGACAGGAAGAACAGCTGCATAGGCTTAACCGGCGTGCCGTTTTTCACGCCACGGTGCAGCAGGTGCGCCTTAATGATGAACCAGGCGCCGGACAACAAGGCCGCTGCCAGGTAGATCCAGCTAGCGGCGGGAACCAGCAGTAGCGACGTGATGACGGTCGCCCAGGTGTAGCCCAGAATCTGGCGCGTGACCTGTAGCGGAGGCTTGACGACGGGCATCATGGGCACACCGGCGGCCTCATAGTCCTCGCGGTAGCGCATGCCGAGTGCCCAGGTGTGCGGTGGCGTCCAGAAGAAAATAACCATGAACAAAATGAGTGCCTGAGCCCAAGAGAACCACCCCGCGTTAAAAGCACCGCCATCGTTATCGGTGATGACGGCCCAGCCGACAACCACCGGCATGCAGCCCGCAGCGCCACCCCAAATGACGTTCTGCCAGGTGCGGCGCTTCAGCCACTTGGTGTAGACGTAGACGTAGAACCAGTTGGTCAGCACAATAAACCCGGCGGCCAACCAGGAGTGGCACAAGAAACCCAGCCATAGGACAGAGGCGACTAGTAGGATCCACGCGAACACGCGGGCCTGCCCCACCGACACGGTCTGGCGCGCCGTCGGACGGCGGCGGGTGCGGCGCATCAGTTGGTCGATATCGTGATCGACCACGTTGTTGAAGGTGTTGGCCGCACCCGCGCCCATCCACCCGCCGATAAGAGTCAGAAGGATCAGGCCGAAATTCACTTCGCCGCGCGCTGCCTGCAACATTGCAGGAATCGTGGCCACCAGCAACAACTCGATGACCCTGGGTTTGGTCAGTGCTAGATATGCCTTGGCCGTCTCAGCGAATGTCTTCACCGGCTGCCTCGCCTCCCACCTTCTCGAAAAATTTCCGAATCTTCGTCTAACGCTACCTGAGCGTGTAGTGCAGGCCGAAACAGAGCCTGCGCATGCCCATCTACATATGGTCGGATGAGAGGCCTATTAAGTTCCCATCAGGTTCGAAAAAGTTCCAGACAAAAATAGAACCAGCCATCTGTGCCCACTGGCCACGGCGAGCGACGGCGACCATTAGTATGTATGAGGTATTCAGCTTGATGTAGAAAGGCAACCGAAAAGTGACTCTCTCCCCAGAACAGCAGGCACTCACTGTGCGCAATTACCCGGCGGACTGGACGGAGACCGACACGCGTGCGGTCGACCTTGCCCGCGTGCTCGCCGCCGACGCGGTAGAAAAGTGCGGGTCCGGCCACCCCGGCACGGCCATGAGCCTGGCACCGCTGGCATACACCCTGTACCAGCGCGTATTGCGCCACGATCCCAAGGATGTGCACTGGGTAGGCAGGGACCGCTTCGTGCTATCTGCGGGCCACTCGTCGCTGACTCAGTACATTCAGCTGTACCTGGGTGGTTTCGGCCTGGAGCTGGAGGATTTGCAGGCGCTGCGCACCTGGGGCTCCAAAACCCCGGGCCATCCGGAGGTTCACCACACCGATGGTGTAGAAATCACCACCGGCCCGCTGGGCCAAGGTCTGGCTTCCGCCGTCGGTATGGCAATGGCCTCCCGTCGCGAGCGCGCGCTGTTCGACCCGGAGACCCCGGCGGGCGAGTCCCCCTTTGACCACTTCATCTACGTCATCGCCTCCGACGGCGACGTGCAGGAAGGTGTAACCTCCGAGGCCTCTTCCCTGGCCGGAACCCAGCAGCTGGGCAACCTCATTGTGTTCTGGGACGACAACGGTATCTCCATCGAGGATCAGACCGAGATCGCCTTCAACGAAGACGTTGTTGCCCGCTACGCCGCCTACGGCTGGCAGACCCTGGAGGTCACCGGCGAGGACGTCGAGGGCATCCTCGATGCAGTCGAGCGTGCACAGGCCGAGACCTCCCGGCCTACCTTTATCCGCCTCAGCAGCGTGATTGCCTACCCGGCACCGACGAAGATGGATACCGGCGCCTCGCACGGAGCCGCCCTGGGTGCCGAGGAGATCACGGGCATCAAGCAGGCACTGGACTTCCCGGATGAGCCGTTCCCGGTAGAGGACAACGTGCTTTCCCACACCCGCAGCCTGATTGAACGCGGAGCGCAGGCCCACGAGCAGTGGCAGGGTCTTTTTGACGCCTGGGCGGAGAAGAACCCGGAGAACAAGGCTCTGTTCGACCGTCTTTACTCCCGCGAACTTCCGGCAGGCTTCGATGCCGAGGTGCCCAGCTGGGATGCGGGCGAATCCCTGGCTACCCGTAAGGCCTCGGAGGCTACCCTGCAGGCGCTGGGCAAGACTCTGCCGGAGCTGTGGGGTGGCTCCGCCGACCTGGCTGGCTCTACCAACACCATCATTAAGGGTTCCCCGAGCTTCGGCCCGGAGGCCATCAGCACCCGCAATTTCTCCGCCGAGCCGGGCGGCCGCAACCTGCACTTCGGTATTCGCGAGCACGGTATGGTCGCCATCCTGAACGGTATCGCCCTGCACGGCCCGACCCGACCGTACGGCGCGACCTTCCTGCAGTTCTCCGATTACGCCCGCGGCGCGGTGCGTCTGGGGGCGCTGATGCAATCGGACGTCTACCACGTGTGGACCCACGACTCCATCGGCTTGGGCGAGGACGGTCCGACGCACCAGCCGGTCGAGCACCTGGCTGCACTGCGCGCGATCCCGCACCTGTCCGTGATCCGCCCAGCCGATGCCAACGAGACCGCCGCCGGTTGGGTTGCCGCACTAAAGGCCGAAGAGTCTCCGAAGGCTCTGGTGCTGACTCGCCAGAACGTTCCCGTGCTGGAAGGCACCAAGGAGAAGGCAGCCGAGGGCGTGGCCCGCGGAGCCTACGTGCTGGTTGAAGAATCCACCGACGCCCCGGAGGTCATCCTGCTTGCCACGGGTTCCGAGGTACAGCTGGCCGTGGAGGCAGCCAAGGAGCTGGAAAGCCAGGGCGTGGGAACCCGCGTGGTCTCCGTCCCAGTGATGGAGTGGTTCCTCGAGCAAGATGCCGAATACCAGGAGCAGGTACTGCCGAGCAACGTCACGGCTCGCGTTTCCGTGGAGGCCGGTATCGCCATGCCGTGGCACCGCTTCGTTGGCCTGAAGGGTCGCACCGTCTCCCTGGAGCACTACGGCGCATCGGCCGACTATAAGACTCTGTACCGCGAGTTCGGCATTACCGCCGAGGCCGTTGTGGCCGCCGCGCACGATTCCATCGCAGCCAACAAGTAACAGGACTGGATCTTTAACCATGAGCACTCCCGCCAACATCGACGCACTCGCTGCCGCCGGTACCTCCGTGTGGTTGGACGATTTGTCCCGCGACCGCTTGCGCTCCGGCAACCTCGCGGAGGTCATTGAGGACAAGGGCGTGGTCGGCGTGACCACCAACCCGGCCATCTTTGCCAATGCGATGTCCCAGGGCACCGCCTACGATGAGCAGCTACGCGAGCTCGCTGCCGCTGACACTCCCGCCGAGACCGCAGTATTTGAAATGGCGGCACTCGACGTGGCCGATGCCTGCGATGTGTTCCGCCCCATCTACGAGCGCACCCAGGGCCTGGACGGCCGCGTCTCTCTGGAGGTAGACCCGCGCCTGGCAAACGAGCGCGAGGCTACCGTCACCCAGGCCAAGGAACTGGCCGCCAAGGTTGACCGCGAGAACCTCATGATCAAGATCCCCGCCACCGAAGAGTGCTTACCGGCCATCGCCGACGTGCTGGCCGAGGGCATCAGTGTGAACGTGACCTTGATCTTCTCTGTCTCCCGCTACATCCAGGTGATGGAGGCCTTCGTCGAGGGCATCTCCCGCGCCGACGAGGCGGGTAAGGATCTGTCCACGATCCACTCTGTGGCCAGCTTCTTCGTCTCGCGCGTGGATACCGAGATCGACAAGCGCCTGGATGCCATCGGCACCGATGCAGCCAAGGAGCTCAAGGGCAAGGCAGGCGTGGCTAACGCGCAGCTGGCCTACGACGCATTTAAGGAAAACCTGCTAAACAACCCCGACTGGAACAAGTTGGCTGAGAAGGGGGCGCGGGTGCAGCGGCCACTGTGGGCGTCCACCTCAGTAAAGAACCCGGAGTACCCAGACACCCTGTACGTCACAGAGCTGGCCGGACCGCGCACCGTGAACACGATGCCGGAGAACACGCTGGACGCAACGATCGACCACGGCGAGATTCGCGGCGATACCCTCTCCGGCACCGCCGAAGACGCGCGCGCGATATTCGCCGGTCTGGATGAAGCTGGCGTGAACCTGGCCGACGTATGGGTCGTGCTGGAAGAAGAAGGCGTGCAAAAATTCGTGGCCTCCTGGAACGAACTGCTGGGCACGCTATCCGAGCAGCTGGAAGCTAAGTAACCCCTGACCCGCTCCGACTCCAAAGAGGATCAAAGACAAGTGCAACTTCCCTTTTCCGCCGAGGAATGGCGCAATCCGCTGCGCGACGAACTAGATAAGCGACTGCCGCGCATTGCTGGACCATGTGGCCTGGTGATCTTCGGTGTGACCGGCGACTTGGCGCGTAAGAAGCTGCTCCCCGCCGTGTACGACCTGGCCAACCGTGGCCTGCTGCCGCCTGGCTTCAGTTTGATCGGCTATGGTCGCCGCGATTGGTCGAAGGAGGAGTTCGAGGAGCAAGTCCTGCAGTCCGTGAAGGATCGGGCTCGCACTCCCTGGCGCCAAAACGTGTGGGATCGCCTTGCGGAGGGCATCTTCTTCGTCAAAGGCGACTTCACCACGGATTCTGCTTTCGACGCCCTCGCGGAGAAAACCCGCGAGATCGACAACGAGCGCGGTACCGCCGGCAACTGGGCTTACTACCTGTCCGTGCCACCGGATCACTTCCCTAGCGTGTGCCACCAACTAGAGCGTTCCGGCTTGGCCACGCCAGATCCGGAGCTGGGCGAGCTGCACAACGGCTGGCGCCGCGTGGTCATCGAGAAGCCCTTCGGCCACGACGAGCAGTCGGCCCACGAGCTCAACGAGATCGTGAACAGCGTGTTCCCGGAATCCAGCGTGTTCCGCATCGACCACTACCTGGGCAAAGAAACGGTACAGAACATCCTGGCGCTGCGCTTTGCCAACCAGCTGTTCGATCCGATGTTTAACGCCCATTACGTGGACCACGTGCAGATCACAATGGCCGAGGACATTGGCCTGGGCGGCCGCGCGGGTTACTACGACGGCATCGGTGCGGCCCGCGACGTCATTCAGAACCACCTGTTGCAACTGCTGGCTCTGATCGCCATGGAAGAGCCTGTGACGTTCAACCCCGAGGAGCTGCAGGCGGAGAAGGTTAAGGTTCTGCGCGCAACCACTCCGGTGGGGCCTTTCGCACAGACCACGGCTCGCGGGCAGTACACCTCCGGCTGGCAGGGCTCCATACCGGTAAAGGGGCTGCGTCAAGAGGACGGCTTCGACCCGGAATCCACCACGGAAACCTACGCAGCGGCGACTTTCGAGATCGCCTCCCGCCGCTGGGCGGGAGTGCCGTTCTACCTGCGCACCGGTAAGCGTTTGGGGCGCCGCGTGACGGAGATCGCGATTGTGTTTAAGGAAGCCCCGCATCTGCCCTTCGGGCCGGGCCAGACTACTGCCCAGGGCAGCAACATGCTGGTCATCCGCGTACAGCCCGAAGAGGGCGTGCTGGTTCGCTTCGGCTCGAAGGTTCCGGGCTCTGCCATGGAAGTCCGAGACGTGAACATGGACTTCAGCTACTCCGAAGCCTTCACCGAAGAGTCCCCCGAAGCCTACGAGCGCTTGATCCTGGACGCACTGCTGGATGAGGCCAGCCTGTTCCCCACGAACGAGGAAGTGGAGCTGTCCTGGAAAATTCTCGACCCGATCCTGGACCACTGGGCCGTTCACGGGCGCCCCGAGGATTATCCCGCCGGCACGTGGGGGCCTAAGGGTGCCGAAGAGATTCTGTCCCGGTCGGGGCGGCAGTGGCGCCGACCCTAAAGTCCCTCCCGTCCCCCACCCATTCCGCCCCCCCCGACCGCGTGAGGAGCGCGCACTAAACGCCGATGATTATCGACCTACCGAACACCAAGACCAAAGACATTGAGCACCGCATTCGTGCACTGCGCGAGGAGCGTGGCGATGTTACCAGCGGCCGCGTATTGACCCTCATCGTGGTGGCCAGCGAGGACGACGACCTCGACCGCATTATTAGCTCCACCCACGATGCCTCCCGGGAGCACCCCGCCCGCGTGATCGTGTTGGTCACTCACCGCAGCGAAGAGCCGCTACTGGATGCGCAGCTGCGTATCGGTGGCGATGCCGGTGCCTCGGAAATCATCATCATGCATCTGCACGGCGATCTGTCTGCCAACCGTGCGTCCGTGGTGACCCCAGTGCTGCTGCCCGATACTCCGATCGTGGCGTGGTGGCCTGCGACCGGTCCGCGCAACCCCGCCGCCGATCCCATTGGCGCGCTGGCGACCCGCCGCATCACGGACTCGCTGACGGACGAGGACGAGGACGCTTTGTACCGCCGCCGCATGACCTATACCCGTGGCGATTCGGACATGGTATGGAGCCGCATCACCCTATGGCGCGGCCTGCTGGCCTCTGCACTGGATCAGCCTCCGCACCACCCGATCGTCTCCGCCGAGGTCTGGGGTCCAAAGCACGATCCCTCTGCGGACATTGCCGCCGGTTGGCTGGCCGAGCGCCTGGATGTTCCGGTGACCAGGCACGTTTCTGTTGAGGGGCGCCACAGCGAGGACGCGGATGGCAATCGCCTGATTTCTATCGAAAAGGCGGTGCTGCACCGCCAGGTGGGTGCGGTTGAGGTCGAGGTTATAGACGCCAACACGGTCTCGCTGACCGTCGGCGACCAGAACTCTATGGTCACCCTCGGCAGGCGTGCCCTGGCGGACTGCTTGGCTGAGGAACTGCGCCACCTGGATCCGGACTATGCCTTTGGACATGCCCTGCGCGGCTTGGTGCGCGTGAACCGACCAGACCGTGGCCCTCGCACCTCACAGTTCCGTGGCGTGAAGAGCCCCGGTGCGGAGGACAAGCTGGACCGCTGGACCTCCCGCGATGCCCGCCATACCTTTAACAACTTCGACGGACAGGAGTCTCTACGATGAAGCCCACCCACGATAACCGCCGTGACCCCGTCGTCAGCGACAAGACCGGGGTGGAGCTGCGCCCCCGCGATAGCAAGCAAGACTTGGCCACTGCCGCCGCGCGCGAGTTCATCAACACGGTGGCCGAGCTACAGCGCACCGGCGACACGGTGACTGGCGATGGCGTTGTGCGCGTGGTGTTGACCGGCGGCGGGGCCGGCATTTCCACCCTGGCTGAGATTGCGGCTCTGGATCACGCGGCGAAGCAGACCGCGGAGGACTTTCCCGTCACGGCGATTGACTGGTCCCAGGTTTACGTCTTCTTCGGCGACGAGCGCTTCCTGCCCGCCGGGGATCCGGAGCGCAACGATAAGCAGGCCTTCGACGCACTGCTGCGCCACGTAGACATCCCTACGCTGAACGTCTTCCGTTACCCCGCACTGGCTGCTGGCGAGCAAGCGGACGGGAAGGCGCTGGACGCCGCGGCGGAGTTCTATGGCAAGACCGTGGACCAGGTAGCCCCGGATGGTTTCGACATCCACCTTTTGGGTATGGGCCCGGAAGGTCACATCAACTCCCTGTTCCCGCACACCGATGAGCTGTTGCACGCCGAGGGGTCGGTCGTGGCCGTACGTGAGTGCCCGAAGCCCCCGGCAGAGCGAGTGAGCTTGACCATGCGGGCGGTGAACCGCTCCCGCGCGGTGTGGCTGCTGGTGAGCGGTGCAGAAAAGAAAGAAGCTGCGGGCCAGGTATTCGACGGCGGTAATGGCGCCGAGTGGCCCGCAGCCTTGGCCTCCGGCACGGAGGCTACGCTGCTGTGGGTCGACAACGCTGCCAACCCACTGCTTTAGTCGAAGCGGTCTGGAGCTTTAACCCAGGCCGTAGTGCAGTACCAGGTTGAGGCCGACGAGAGCCAGCAGCCAGATCACCGCGGTGGCTACGGTCAGGCGGTCCAGGTTCTTTTCTGCCACGGTGGAACCGGACAGGTTGGACTGCATGCCGCCACCGAACAGGCTAGACAAACCGCCGCCCTTACCCTTGTGTAGCAACACGGACAGGCCCATCAGCAAGCTGGTGACTACCAGGATGATCTGCAGCGTTAGGATCAATGCCCTACCCTCAACTCTTCTATCAAAATCGACTAACTAAAACTTTTGAATAACACCACGAACTTACCCGCTGCAGCCCCCGCGTGACAACCCGCCACGCGGGATCCGCTGGGGTCAGCCTAACCTGAGTTACGCAGTGCCGTGGCCAGACCGTTCATCGCCAGCTGGATCCCAGAGCGCACGCTATCGGAATCGTCGCCGGCACGGAAGCGTCGCAGCAACTCCACCTGCAACAGGTTTAGCGGCACCAGGTACGGGAAGCGGTTACGCACCGAGCTCACCAGCTCCGGATTGTCGGCCAGCAGTGTGTCGCGTTCCGTGATCTGCAGGAACATGTCCACGGTGAGCTTGTACTCCTCAACAATCACGCCGTAGATTCGCTCCGCCGCCTCCCGATCCTCCACCAGCTCGGAATACAATTGCGCGATCGACAGGTCAGCCTTCGCCATTACCTGAGCCATGTTAGAGAGAACCGAGTCGAAGAACGGCCAGCGCCTGTGCAGTTCCCGCAGGTAGTTGAGGCGCGAGGTGGCGTCGCCAGAAACAGAGGTACCTTCCTCGATCCAACGCTTCAGGGCGCTGCCCACGCCGAACCAACCGGGCAACATCACGCGGGACTGCGACCAGCTGAGCACCCACGGGATGGCGCGCAGATCCGAGACCGCAGTGGTCTGCTTGCGCGAGGAGGGGCGGGAGCCGATGTTTAGGCTGCCGATCTCCGCCAGCGGCGTGGAAGTGGTGAAGTACTCGATAAAGCCCGGGTCTTCGTGCATCAGCGCGGAGTAAGCCTTGCGAGACTCCTCAGCGATCTGCCGCATGGTTTCGAAGGCCTCCTCCGGATTATCGAGGTCGTCGACGGGCAGCAGGCTGGCCTCCAGCGTGGCGGCCACAAGTGCCTCTAGGTTGCGGGCAGCATTCGCGGGATCACCGTACTTGGCGGAGATGATCTCGCCCTGTTCGGTGATGCGGACCGCTCCCTGCACGGCGCCCTCTGGCTGGGCCAGGATAGCGTCATAGGAAGGCCCGCCGCCGCGGCCAACGGTGCCGCCGCGGCCGTGGAACAGACGCAGAAACAGCCCGGCCTCGCGGGAAGCCTCGACGAGTGCCAGCTCGGCATCATAGAGCGCCCAGTTGGCAGCAAAGTAGCCGCCGTCCTTGTTGGAATCGGAGTAGCCCAACATGATCTCCTGGGTGTCCCTGCGGCCAGCGACGTAATTGCGGTAGAGCGGCTGCTGCCAGAGCTGGCGCATGATGTCTGCTCCCCCAGCCAGGTCGTCGATGGTCTCGAACAGAGGGATGATATCCACCGAGCCATGCGGGTGCTCGCCGTCCGCGTGAATCAGGCCTACTTCCTTCAGTAGGATCATGGGCTCGATCACGTCAGAGACGGACGAGGCCATGGAAATGATGCAGTGCGGCACCACATCTGCGCCGAACTTCTTGGCCGCACTGGCGGCGGCGCGGAAGATTCCTAGCTCGCGGGCAGTCTCCTCCGACCACTCGGCCTCCGGGTCGGATAGCGGACGCGGGCTGGCCAGCTCCGTCAGCAGTAACTCGACCTTCGCATCCTCCGCGAGGTCCGCGTAGCTCTCCGCAACCCCCGCGCGGGCGAAGATCTCTGTCAAGACGTTCTCGTAGCTTTCGGAGTTTTGGCGCAGATCCAGGGAGTATAGGTTGAAGCCGAAGGTTTCCACGGCTTCGCGCAGGTCCGCCAAAGTATAGTCAGCCAACAGGTCGTCCATAGAGTGGCGCAGTGCCTGATCCAGTGTGTCGATGTCTGCCAGCAGCTCCGCCGGATTGGAATACGGCGCATGGCCCTTGTGGATGCCCCCGGAAACCACCGGCTCACCCAGGGTGTGCTTGGCCGTGGCTGCCACGCGCCCGCGCATGCCATGCAGGGCGCGGCGGAAGGGCTCGTCCACGCGGGAGGGAACGTCGTTGCGCCCGCGGTCGGCTAACTCTTCCAGAGCCTCGGTGGTCTCCGTGAACTTCGAGGACAGGCTGAGCTCATGCTCCAGGGCATAGATTGTCTTTTGGTAGTGGTCGAAAATGGTGCGCGCCGCCGAGGTGGTGGCAGTGCTTACCGTCTCCGCGGTCACGTACGGGTTGCCGTCGTGGTCGCCGCCAATCCACGAGCCGGGGCGCACAATCGAGGTGCGGGGTACTGCGCCTCCGTACTCCTCCTTCATGTGCTCGTTGACACGGCGGTTGATTGCCGGGATCTCGCTAAGCAGACTGATGCCGTAATAGCGCAGACCCACCTTGATCTCGTCTTCGATTCGCGGACGCACGCTGCGGATCAGGGAGGTCTGCCACAGTAGCGTCATCCGACGGCGGATCACCAGCTCGATCTCGGCCAGCTGGCGCGACGAGCGCACCGACTGCGGATTGAGTTTTAGCTCCTTCAGCACACGCGCACGACGGCGCATCATCTTCATGATGTCCGTCTGCACGTCGAACACAGTCCGGCGGCGCGTTTCCGTCGGGTGCGCCGTCAGCACAGGCGCTACCAGAGCGTTCGCCATCGTCTCGGCGACCTTCCCTACCGGTACCTCCCGATTGTGCAGCTCCTGCCAGGTGTAGGCCAGCGTCGAGCGCGGTGCGGTGTTGCCGCGATCTTCCTCGAGGTCGCGCACCCGCTCTACGTACAGGTCCTCTGCCAGGTTCGCCATCAGCGCAAAGTGCGAGAACGCGCGGATGACGGGCAGCGCCTTCTCAGTCGGCAACGCGTTGAACTGCTCCGCCAACTGCTCGATCTGCATCTCTCCGTAGCGCAGATCAAAGGCCGCGCTGCGGGTGTTCTCAATGAGGTTGAAGGTGTACTCGCCCTCCTGCTCCCGGATCACCTCGCCCAGGATGCGCCCGAGGTAGCGGGTATCGTCCCGCACCGTCGGGCTGATCTCGGGGTGAGCAATTTCTTCGGGAGCGACGGGAATGGCCGTGCCGCGGATCGTGTCCTTATTCATCTCGGCGACTCTTAGGCCGTTGCCTTAGCCGCGGCGGCAGCCAGGCGCGCGAAATCTTCGCCGTCTAGCGACGCCCCGCCGACCAGACCGCCATCGACGTCCGGCTGGCCAACCAGCTCTCCGACGGAGTCGGTCTTCACTGAACCGCCGTAGAGGATGCGAATTCCAGCCGCAACTTCCTCGCCCGCTAGTTCGGCAACGAGTTCGCGGATGGCGTGGCACACTTCCTGTGCGTCTTCGGCGGAAGCCACCTTGCCGGTGCCAATGGCCCAGACGGGCTCGTAGGCAATGACAGTCTTGGCGAGATCCTCGGCAGACAGTCCAGCCAGGGAGGCCTTGGTCTGGTCCTTGACGAACTCGACGTGCTCGCCCTTTTCACGGATGTCCAGCTGCTCGCCGACGCACACGATCGGCTGCAGGTCGTTTTCCAGTGCTGCACGGGCTTTGGCTGCTACGACCTCGTCGCTCTCGCCGTGGTACTGGCGGCGCTCCGAGTGGCCCACGATGGCCCAGGTGCAGCCCAGCTTCTTCAGCATTGCGCCGGAAACCTCGCCGGTGTACGCGCCAGAGGCGTGTTGGGAGACGTCTTGGCCGCCGTAGGTGATGGCCAGCTTGTCACCGTCAACCAGGGTCTGAACGGAGCGAATGTCGGTAAACGGCGGGATAAAGGCCACGTCCACGGCCTCGTAGTATTCCTTCGGTAGAGCGAAGACGAACTTCTGAACGACCTGCATGGCCTCCAGGTGGTTCAGGTTCATCTTCCAGTTGCCGGCAATGAGCGGCTTGCGTGCGGTCATTGTATGAAAGCCTTCCTTTTAGGTTCTGCTGGTTCTGGTCTTGTTCTAGCTCTCCAGGACGGACACGCCAGGCAACTCCTTGCCCTCCAGGAACTCCAGGGAGGCACCGCCGCCGGTGGAGATGTGGGAGAAGCCGTCTTCCGCCAGCCCCAGGGTGCGAACCGCTGCGGCCGAGTCGCCGCCGCCGACCACAGAGAATGCGCCGTTAGCGGTGGCGTCGATAATTGCCTGAGCAACACCGCGCGTACCCTCAGCGAACGCGGGGAACTCGAATACGCCCATCGGCCCGTTCCAGAAGACGGTCTTGGAGTTGGAGAGGATCTCGGCGAAAGCCTTGACGGACTCCGGTCCGATGTCCAGACCCATCCAGCCGGACGGAATGGATTCCAGGTCGACCGTGCGGTGGTCGGCATCTTTGTCGAAGCGCTCTGCGGCCTCGACGTCGGTGGGCAGGGCGATAACGTCGCCGAAGCGCTCCAACAGGTCCTTGCAGGTATCGATCATGTCTTCCTGCAGCAGGGAACCGCCGACCTCGTAGCCCTTAGCAGCGAGGAAGGTAAAGCACATGCCGCCACCGATGATCAGGTTGTCCACTCGCGGGGCGAGCGCTTCGATCACGCCCAGCTTGTCGGAGACCTTAGACCCACCCAGTACGACGGCGTACGGCTTCTCCGGGTTCTCCGACACCTTGCGCAGCACGTTCAGCTCTGCCTCGACCAGGCCGCCAGCGTAGTGCGGCAGCTTCTTGGCCACGTCGTAGACGGAGGCCTGCTTGCGGTGAACCACGCCGAAGCCGTCGGAGACGAAGGCGCCGTTGTCGCCGGTCAGGGCTGCCAGCTCTGCGGCGAACTCGGCACGCTCTGCCTCGTCCTTGGAGGTTTCGCGGGCGTCGAAGCGGACGTTTTCCAGCAGCAAGATATCGCCGTCGTCCAGCCCGTTGGCACGCTCGTGAGCGTCCTCTCCGGTGACGTCGGTGGCCAGCGGAACCCACTGGTCGAGGCGCTCAGCCAGTGCTTCGGCGACGGGTGCCAGCGAGAACTCCTCCTTGAACTCGCCCTTCGGACGACCCAGGTGAGCGGAGACGACTACGCGGGCGCCAGCTTCCAGCAGAGCCTTCAAAGTCGGCACGGAGGCATCGATGCGACCCGGGTCGGTGATGTTGCCGTCGGACAGCGGGACGTTCAGGTCTGCGCGAACCAGGACGTGTCGGCCCTGTACGCCCTCATTGATCAGGTCTTGAACAGTCTTGATGGCCATGGGAAGCTCCTTAGAAAAATTTGTGCTGAGGTTTATTCGGGTTGGTTTAGATAAAAGAAGACGGGCCGACTCGATCGGCGCGACGCGCTAACGTGCGGCGATCGGAGCCGAACCCGTCATAGTCCTCACCGGGACTGGCGGTTGGGAGGCGACTTAGAGGCGCTCGCCAACGTAGGTAGCCAGGTCGACCAGGCGGCAGGAGTAGCCCCACTCGTTGTCGTACCAGGAGACAACCTTGACCTGGTTGTCGATGACCTTGGTCAGGCCGGAATCGAAAATGGAGGAGTGCTGGTCGCCGACGATGTCGGTGGAGACCAGCGGAGCGTCGTCGGAGTACTTCGCGATACCCTTCAGCTCGTTCTCGGCGGCCTTCTTCAGAGCGGCGTTAACGGCCTCGACGGTGACCGGCTTCTCAGCCTCGAAGGTCAGGTCGGTCAGGGAGCCGGTGATAACCGGAACGCGGACTGCGTAACCGTCCAGCTTGCCCTTCAGCTGCGGCAGAACCAGGGAAACTGCCTTAGCAGCACCGGTGGAGGTCGGAACCAGGTTCACGGCTGCGGCGCGGGCGCGGCGCAGATCCTTGTGCGGAGCGTCGTGCAGGCGCTGGTCGCCGGTGTAAGCGTGGACGGTGGTCATCAGGCCCTTAACGATGCCGAACTCTTCGTCCAGGGTCTTGGCCAGCGGTGCCAAGCAGTTGGTGGTGCACGATGCGTTGGAAATGATGTGGTGGTTCTCCGGGTCGTAGTCGGTGTGGTTCACACCAACGACGAAGGTAGCGTCCTCGTTCTTCGCCGGGGCGGAGATGATGACCTTCTTGGCGCCAGCCTCGATGTGCGCCTTGGCAGCCTCAGCGTCGGTGAAGAAACCGGTGGACTCGATAACGATGTCTGCGCCCAGCTCACCCCACTTCAGGTTCTTCGGCTCGCGCTCAGCGGAGACGGCGATGCGCTTACCGTCGACGGTGATGGACTCGTCGTCGAACTCAACCTCTGCATCCAGGCGACCCATCACGGAGTCGTTCTTCAGCAGCACGGACAGGGTCTTGTTGTCGGTCAGGTCGTTGATGCCGACGACCTCGATGTCAGCGCCCTGAGAACGGATAGCGCGGAAGAAGTTACGGCCGATGCGGCCGAAGCCGTTGATGCCAACACGGATAGTCATAAGTTGATCTCCTAAACAATGCGTCTACATTTACTTCGATCTAGACGCCAAGGCCCACGGCTCAAAACAACCAAGCCCTCGACCCTCACGCCGACACTTTCGAGGGTACCTGCGCCCCTCAGGCTTCGCAGCGATTCTTAACCCCCTTTGGGAGGGGGGTACTAGTCGACGTCGTTGAATAGCTCCGAGGTTACGGCGGAGTGCGTATCGGGCAGCCCCAGTTCCTCGGCACGCTTGTCCGCCATGGACAGCAGGCGGCGGATACGACCGGCCACTGCGTCCTTCGTCATCGGCGGTTCTGCCAGACGGCCCAGCTCCTCCAGCGAGGCTTCCTTGTGTTCCACGCGTAGCTGACCGGCCTGGGCCAGGTGCTGCGGCACGTCGTTTTCCAGAATCTCCAGGGCTCGCTCCACGCGGGCGGCGGCGGCCACCGCAGCGCGGGCGCTGCGGCGGAGATTAGCGTCGTCGAAGTTAGCCAAACGGTTGGCCTTCGCGCGGTTCTCCCGGTTGCGCCGCTGTTTTTCCCATACCTCGCGGGTATCTTGGGCCCCCATCAACATCAGCAGGCGGCTAATCGAGTCGCCGTCGCGTATCACCACGCGGTTAACTCCCCTGGCCTCCTTCGTCTTGGCTGTGACATCGATGCGACGTGCCGCTCCCACCAGCGCCAGCGCGGCCTCATTGGAGGGGGTTTGCACCTCGAGCGCGGAGGAACGCCCCGGGTCCGTGATGTAGCCGTGTGCCAGGAAAGCTCCGCGCCACGCGGCGACGCACTGGTCCTTCGTGCCACCGATGATGAAGCGCGGCAGCCCGCGGACTGGTCGCCCCGCCCGGTCGATCAGCTCTGTGCGGCGGGCCAGCTCCATGCCGCCCTCCGTCCAGCGCAGCACGTGCCGAGGGCTACGGCGTAGGTTGCCTGCGCCGATGATCTGGTGGTCCGGCTCGATCTTGTACAGCTGCTCAACCATGTCGGTCAGGCGCCGCGCCGTGTCTGCCGAGTCCACCTCGGCCTCGACAACGATCTTCTTACCCACGAGGTGCAGGGCGGCCGTATAGCGCAGCAGGCCGGCGACCTCCGCAGTCATCACGTCGTGGCGGGTCACCAGAACTCGGTTTAGCTCTGCCTTCACATCGGCCGAAAGTGCCACGGACAGTCCCTTCTTTTGTCGTGTGTGCTTGTGTCGTGTGTCTTAGCGCCTTAAGAATTTAATTGGCAATTGATTATAGCCAAGGTGGCTATTCTCGCTCCGGTAGGTCGCATACGCCGCCGGAGACCTCCTGCAGCACGGCCGCGAGCTTCTCTGGATTGTGCCGGTCGGTCCAACGCCCCCGGTTGTCATCCTCCCGCACGTCGCGGTAGATCACCTTAGCGCCGAGTGCTGCTGCGGCCCTATCTATATGACGCCGAGCGCTGGCCACCGGCATCGTCGACAGATCGACGATGACAACGTCGATCTGCAGACTTGGGCAGTGTTGGCGCACCATGTGGATGTGGTGTTCCAGGGACATGCCCGCGGTCTCCCCCGGCTCCGGTACGAGGTTAAGGACGAGCGCCTTGACGGCTTCTGTTTGGTTCAGCGCATCCACGATGCCCGGCACCAGCAGGTGCGGGATCACGCTGGAAAACCACGAGCCCGGACCCATGGAGACCAGGTCGGCGTTGAGGATCGCCTCGACGGCCTCCGGGGCGGCCGGGGGATCCTCCGGATACAGCTTCACGCGGCGAACCTCGCCAAGAGTAGATGCCACGGCCACCTGGCCGCGGACTGCCACGACCTCGCGGGGGTCGTCCTCCAGTCCCAGCACCTCGGCCTCCAGGTCGAGGGGCTCGTAGCTCATCGGAATCACGCGGCCCTCGATGCCCAGCAGGCGGCCGATCTCGTCGAGGGCCTGCATCTCGCTGCCCATCACCTGCGCCAGGCCGGTGATCAAAAAGTTGCCCAGGGCATGCCCCTTCAGCGCCCCAGAACCACCGAAGCGGTGCTGCAAAACGTCCTCCCACATGCGGCCGCGCTCGGTTCCCCTAGTAAGCGCTGCCAGTGCCATACGCAAATCGCCCGGCGGCAGGGAGCCTAGCTCTCTGCGGATGCGGCCCGAGGAGCCGCCGTCGTCGGCCACTGTCACAATTGCAGAGACGTACTCGGCGATAGACCGCGCCGAGCGCAACGTATTAAACAGCCCGTGCCCGCCACCAAGGCAGGCGATCTGTGCGATGGGCTTATCGGAAGTACTCATAGTGTCTCTCCAGCCCTCTTTAGCGTTCCAGATCCCGGTGGGAAAGGTTTACCAGCACCCCGTCGTCGGCCAGCCGGCGTGTCAGCTCTTCGACGATCGCCACGCTGCGATGGTGGCCACCCGTGCAGCCGATCGCTACGGAGACGAAGAACTTGCCCTCCTTGCGATATCCCGGCAGCACGGAGTGGATGAGCCCCAGAATGTGGTCTAGAAACTCCTCCGCGCCTGGCTGAGACAAAACAAAGTCGGAGACGGGGGCGTCAATACCCCTATAGGGCCTCAGCTCCGGATCCCAGTAAGGGTTCGGCAAAAAGCGAGCATCCAACAACATGTCGATGTCCTTCGGAGGCCCGTGCTTAAAGCCGAAGCTCTGCAGGTTGATGCGCACACTCGAATGGTCGGCGGCGGCGAAGAACTTCTCCAGCTCGCGGCGCAGGTCGTGGATGCTCCGGTTGGACGTATCCAGCACGATGTCGGCGCGTTCACGAATACCCGCCAGCATCTCACGCTCGCGGTCAATGCCGTCCTGCAACGTGCCCTTCTGTTGCAGCGGGTGGGTGCGGCGGACCGCGTCGAACCGCGCGATAAGGGCCTCGTCGGTGGCATCTAGGTACAACACCGTCGGGCGGCGACCCCCGGTGTGCAGGTCGTGCAGCACGCTAGAGAGGTTGCCCGCGAAATCGCGGGAGCGCACGTCGGTGACAATAGCCAGCTTCTCGATCGGCGAGTCCTCAGAGAAGCTGAGCTCGACCATGCGCACGATGAGCTCGGGCGGAAGGTTGTCCGCGACGTACCACCCGAGCTCTTCCAAGGCCGCGGCAGTGGCTCTGCGCCCTGCCCCGGACATGCCCGTGATAAGGATCAAAGTGGGCTCTTGCTGCGTTGATGCGCTCATGTTCCCGATCCTACCCAGCATTGAGGGCATCGTGAATGAGTTGCGCTAACTTGCGCCCGAAGCCCGGCAGCGCGGCGATGTCCTCCACACTGGCCTGCTTCACCTTCGCTACGGAGCCAAACTGCTTGACCAGCTGCTTACGGCGCTTCGGCCCCAACCCCGGGATGTCGTCGAGCTTGCTGCGGCGCATGCGGGCACTGCGCTGCTGGCGGTGGAACGTGATGGCAAAGCGGTGCGCCTCGTCTCGCAGGTTCTGCACCAGGTACAATGCGGGCGAATTGCGGGGCACGATAATGGGATACTCCTCCCCCGGCACCCAGATTTCCTCCAGGCGCTTGGCAATGCCCACCAGGGTGACGTCGGTGATCCCCAGCTCGTCTAGAACCTCCTGTGCCGCGTTGACCTGCGGTTGACCTCCATCGACGATGAACAACTGAGGCGGGTAAGCGAACTTACGCTTTTCTGTGGCCGCTGCGTCAGCATCGAGCTCCGCTTCGCCCTCCAGCAAATCTCCGCCGTCGTCGCCTGCAGGCACCGCCGACTTGTCCTGTTGATAGCGCTTGAAGCGACGGCGCACGACCTCCGCAATGCTGGCGACGTCGTCCGAATGCCCGTCTCCGGCGGCCTCGCGGATCTTATAACGGCGGTAGTCGGCCTTCTTCGGCAACCCGTCCTCAAAGACCACCAGGCTGGCCACCACGTCGGTGCCTTGGATGTGTGAAATGTCCGTGCACTCGATACGCAGCGGAGATTCATCCATCCACAGCGCCTCCTGCAGCTCCTTCAGCGCGGCAGAACGGGCCGTAATGTCGCCAGCGCGCTTCAGCTTGTGCTGCGCTAGCGCCTGGGTGGCGTTCGTCTCGGCGGTGGTCATCAACGCCTTTTTATCGCCGCGCTGTGGCACGCGGATCTGTACGTTAGAACCGCGCAGGCTGGTTAGCCATCTCGCCAGGTCGCCAGCCTCTTCCGGCATAGTGTGCACCAGAATCTCGCGGGGGACGGGGGTGACCTGCACATCGCCCACCAAGTCTCCCAGATCCTGCGCGGCCGCCGGATTGATCGCACGTGCGAGTTCCCGGTCCACCTCCGCCCCCGAGGCACCGCCGACCTGCGTCTCCGTCGCTTTCGCTAGTTCAGCGGTTTCGCCATAGAACTGGGTGATGAAGTCCGCAACGAGCTTTTCCTCGCCTAAGTCCTCGTGCTCTACCACCCAACCGCGCTGGCCGTGGATGCGCCCGCCGCGGACGTGGAAGATCTGCACTGCGGCCTCCAATTCGTCGGCAACGAAGGCGATGAGGTCCGCGTCCGTCTTATCCGAAAACACCACCGCCTGCCGCTCCATGGACTTCTGCATGGCCTGTAGCTGGTCGCGCAGTGCGGCGGCGCGCTCGAAGTCGAGGTCTTCACTGGCCTGCTCCATCTCCTTTCGCACGCGCCGCAGCACGGGCTCGGTGTTGCCCGCCAGGAAGCTAGAAAACTGATCCACCAGTGCTCGGTGGTCGGTCGGGGCGATGTTGCCTACGCACGGCGCACTACACCGGTCGATATAGCCGAGGAGGCAGGGCCTCCCCAGTGCCTCGTGGCGCCTATATACGCCCGCCGAACACGTTCGAATCGGAAAGACGCGCGTCAACGACTCGAGGGTCTCCCGGATTGCCCACGCTTTGGGATAGGGACCGAAGTAGCGCACGCCCTTGCGGCGAGGGCCGCGGTACATGAAGGCTCGCGGAATCTGCTCCTTCACGCTGATCGCCAGCATGGGGTAAGTCTTATCGTCCCGGTACATCACGTTAAACCGGGGGTTGAAGCGCTTGATCCAGGTGTATTCCAGGTTGAGGGCCTCTAGCTCGCTGGAGACCACCGTCCACTGCACATGGTTGGCGGACTGCACCATCGCCCGGGTGCGTGGGTGCAGCTGGTTAAGATCCTGGAAGTAATTCGACAGACGTGCCCGCAGGTTCTTGGCCTTGCCGACGTAGATGACGCGTTCGGACGCATCGCGGAACGTGTACACCCCCGGGTCGGTGGGGATACTGCCGGGCTCGGGGCGGTAGGAAACGCTAGACAATGCTACTCGTCGAAGGGCATGTAGCGATCCTCCAGCTGGCGGAAGTCCTCTACACGCTGGGCGATCAGCTGCTTGTCGTAAATGTTCAGAGCCATCATCGGCACGAACTCAAAATCGGGCAGTTCTAGGCGCGCCCACTTGGCCTCCTGCGGGAAGGATAGGCCGTGGATGATTTCCCACGGATAGAACTGGCCGTTCACGATGTTGCGAACCTCCACACCCTGGCTATTCACCTTGACGTGCGGCCGCAATAGCGACAGGGCTACGAAGGAAAAGACTAGGCCGATGCCGACAAACCCCCACTGGTCAGCGCGCGAAACCGTCACGCCGGTATCACCCACCGCCACGACGATGGCCATGAATATGTGCACGGCCATGATCAGTACCACCAGGATCCACGCCAGCTTCTTCAAGAAGGGCGAGGATACCTCCAGCTCCCAGTTCTCCTTATCGCTCACGGCAATCCACCCTACTCTGTTCGGGCTGGTAGCCCCTAAACGCCCCGCTCGATCTGGCGCAGCACCAAGGCGGTGTGAATAGCGGCGACGGCTGCGTCGCGTCCCTTGTCTTCTTTGGCATCCACACCACCCGCGCGGTCCAGCGCCTGCTCGTGAGTACCGACGGTCAGCACGCCGTTGCCGACGGGAGTGCCCGAGTCCAGTCCGGCGCGCGTCAGGCCATAGGTAACGGCATCGCAGACCACGCGGAAGTGCTCCGTCTCCCCCTGGATCACGCAGCCGTTCGCCACGACGGCGTCAAACCTCCGACATGCCGCAGCAACGGCGACCGGCAATTCGAGTGCACCGGCGACCCGCCACTGCGTAACCTGCGCGCCCGCTTCCTTGGCCGCGGCGATAGAGTGCTCGTGCAGCTGATCGGTGATATCGGCGTTCCAGGAGGCGCTGATGACGGCAACGGTCATGCCGTACGCCGATCCGGCCTTGAGCTGAACGTCGGGGACTCCGTTGTGTGCCATGGTGGGGGCTGCTCCTTCAAGTGGTCTTCAGTCGTCTGGATTGTTGGGTTCTAGTCCAGCGTATCCAGCTGGTGGCCCATGCGATCGCGTTTCGTACGAAGGTAGACCACATTGTCCTCGTTGGCGTTGAGCTCCACCGGGATGCGCTTGGTCACTTCCACGCCGTGGCTGGCGAGGTCGTGAATCTTGTCGGGGTTGTTAGAGATCAGCGCTACGGACCGGATCTGCAGATCCTTCAGGATCTGCGCGGCGGCGCTGTATTCGCGGGCATCCACCGGAAGTCCCTGCTCCAGGTTCGCATCGACGGTATCCAGGCCTTCGTCCTGCAGGACGTACGCGCGCAACTTCGGAAGCAGGCCGATGCCGCGGCCTTCGTGGCCACGCAGGTAGATCACCACGCCGCGCCCCTTGGCCTCGATGTAGTCCAGAGCAGCGGAGAGCTGGTCGCCACAGTCGCAGCGGCGCGAGCCAAAGACGTCGCCGGTCAAGCACTCGGAGTGCACCCGCACCGGAATCGGCTCCTCTGCCACCGCGCCAACGTCGCCTTTCACCAGCGCCACGTGTTCCGTGCCGTCGATAATATTTACGTAGCCAATGGCGCGGAAGGCCCCGTGCACGGTAGGCAATCGCGTTTCCACGGCACGCTCGAGGGTTTGGGTGTGATGGCGGCGCCAGTGCTGCAGCTGCTCGATGCTGATCAGGGCAAGGTCGTGTTCGTCGGCGAAGCGTCGCAGCTCCGGCAAGCGCGCCATGGTGGTGGGGTCGTCCTCGGAAACGATCTCGCACAGTGCGCAGGCCGGCGCCAAGTTGGCTGCGCGGGCGAGGTCCACAGCGGCCTCGGTGTGCCCCTGGCGCACCAGTACTCCCCCGCGCTTGGCACGCAGAGGAACCACATGTCCGGGGCGGTTGAAGGTGGCGGCGGTAGACGTGGGCTCGGCCAGCAGGCGCACGGTGTGGGCGCGGTCGGTGGCGCTGATGCCCGTGTCCACGCCCTCGGCGGCATCCACCGTCACGGTGTAGGCGGTACCGCGGACGTCCTCGTTGCGGGCCACCATCGGCGGCAGGCCCAGGCGGTCGCAGTCCGCGCTATCCATGCCCACGCACACATAACCGGAACTGTGGCGAACCATGAAGGCCATCAGTTCCGGGGTGGCCAGTTCTGCCGCGAAGATGAGGTCGCCCTCATTTTCTCGATCTTCGTCGTCGACGACCACCACGGCCTTGCCCGCCGCGATGTCGGCGATGGCGCGCTCAACGGAGTCCAGCTGGATGTCTTGCGTATCGCTCGTGCTCATAGGTGCTTCTTGCCTCTCGCTGTTAGTCCTGGTCACCGTGCTGCGCCGCGCTGGGCCGTGTGCTCTGCGTTAGCCGCTCCACGTACTTCGCCAGCACATCACACTCCACGTTTACCTGGGCACCGGGCTGCAGGTCACCCAGCATCGTGTCTGCCAAGGTCGTGGGAATCAGCGATACCTCGAACCAGTTTGTGCTGCCCCGTTCCGCAGACCCCGCCGGTTCCGACACCTCCGCCACAGTCAGCGACGTCCCGTTGATCGCTACCGAACCCTTCTTGGCTACGTAGCGTGCAAGGTCGGGGTCGGCCAGACGGAAGCGGAAGACCTCCCAGTGCTCCGAAGGACGGCGCTCCAACAGTTCGGCAGTACCGTCCACGTGCCCCTGCACAATGTGCCCGCCGAAACGCTGGCCGCTGGCCATTGCACGCTCGACGTTCACCCGATCACCTACGGAGACGTTCCCCAGGGCGCTGTAGTCCAGCGTCACCTGCATCACGTCAGCGGTGAACTCATCAGTCGTCAATTCCGCAACCGTGAGGCACACTCCGTTGATGGCGATGGAATCACCGCGCTTGGCATCTTCCAACACACCTGGTGCCGTAAAACGCATTCGCAGCGAGTCTCCGGCCACCTCGATCGCGGCGACGCGCCCGACCTCCTCGATGATCCCGGTGAACATACGCGCTCCTAACGTCTTGTGTATGTGATTACATACACATTATCCCACTGTGGGTTCTTCCCAACGTCAGGGGGTGCGGCCTGGCGCCGTCATCGTCCACCGCACGTCGTTTCCGAATACCTGCAGTTCACGAGGTACGAAGCGCCGTATGTCCCCCATCGTTCGGCCGAGGATGTTTGTGCCGTCTCGTAGCGACGCCACCCCCGCCCCCAACATCGCCGGGGCTGCGTAGTACTGCACCTCGTCCACGACACCGGCGCGGAGAAAGGCCGCCGCCACCTGGGATCCTCCCTCCACCAGAAGGGTGCGCACATCGTGGTTCCATAGTTCGTCCAGCGCCGTTCGCACATCTCGAGTCTGTACATGAAGCGCATGGCCGGGTGGCAGGAAAACCTTCGCGTCGGTGGGGATCTCACTCGTACCCATGACGACCCGCAGCGGCTGCAGCTCCTCTGCGAAAGGTTCACCGTCCGCGTTGCGGGCTGTTAGGCGGGGGTCGTCGGCGGCGACGGTGCCGGTGCCGACGAGGATCGCGTCGCGGCGCGTCCTATCCTCGTGCACCGCCACGCGAGCCGGTTCGCCGGTGATCCACTGGCTGGTCTTATCTGCCGCTGCCACGCGGCCATCAACCGTGGAGGCGACTTTTAGGCAGACGTGCGGGCGCTGCTGCGCCATGGCTATCAGCCAGGGCTCCACGCTGTACATTTCAGTCCACGGCGCTAGCTCTGCCGTGTTGGCTGCCGTCGGGTGTGGCAGGTAGGGGCCGTGAACCTCCACACCCGCGGCGCGGAGCGTGGCCGCCCCGCCTTCGGCCGCTGGGTTAGGGTCACCGAAGAGGAAATCCACCCGCTGGATGCCGGCATGTATGAGGGCCTCGGCACACGGGCCGGTGCGGCCGGTGTGGTTGCAGGGTTCCAGGGTGACAATCGCCCTGCCGCCCCGTGCCTTTTCCTCGGCCTGCTGCAGGGCGACGACCTCCGCGTGCGCCCCGCCGGGGGCCTGCGTGAACCCGCGGCCCACCACGTGACCGGAGGAATCCTCGATCACCGCGCCCACCGGCGGGTTCGGGCTGGCTAGCTGGGCCGCCTGCCAGCCGAGCGTGTGGGCGTCAGAAAAAAGAGAAAGATCCATAGAGCTACTTGGCGCTGGCGCGGATCTCATCGACCGCCGCGGCGGGATCCGGCTTGCCGAACACGCTGGATCCGGCGACGAAGACGTCCACGCCCGCAGCAGCCGACTCGGCAGCAGTGTCAACACCGATGCCCCCGTCGATCTCGATGAGGGTATCCAGGCCGTCGGCATTGATGCGGCTGCGCAGAGCGCGAACCTTATCCAGCACCTCGGGCATGAACTTTTGGCCGCCAAAGCCAGGCTCCACACTCATGACCAGTACGAGGTCGAACTTAGCCAGGTGGTCCAGCAGCGGCTCCACCGGGGTGTTGGGCTTGATGGAAATTCCGGCCATAGTTCCGTGGCCACGCAGCTTATCGGCCAGGGCGATGGCGGTGTCGACGTCGGCGACGGCCTCTAGGTGGAAGGTGACGGAGTGGAAATCATCCGCGTAATCCTCGGCCCACTTTTCCGGGTTCTCGATCATCAGGTGCACGTCCAGGTGCTTGTCCGTGTGCGGCAGCAGGGACTTAGCGACGGGCAGGCCGAAGGATAGGTTGGGCACAAAATGATTGTCCATCACGTCGATGTGCAGCCAGTCCGCGTTGGGCACGCGAGCTACCTCGCTGGCCAGGGCGGAAAAATCGGCGGCCAGGATGGACGGGGCGATTAAGGGACGGCGGGAATCAGACATGCTTATTGGGCCTTTCTAGTTAGCCGGACGCAGAGCTGCGAAGAACATCGCGTCCGTGCCGTGGATGTGTGGCCAGAGCTGCACGAAGGGTGCCGTGCGAGCCGTGTTGGTTTCGGCCAGCTCGGGCAGGAACTCGGTGACGTCCAGAATCTCCGCACCCGTGCGGGCTGCAACGGAACGAACGACCCCCGACGTTTCTTTAGGGTGCGGCGAACACGTGGAATAGATAACCACCCCGCCAGGGGCAGTGGCCTCCAGACCGGCGACCAGCAGCTCGCGCTGCAAGGTGACCAGCGGGGCAATGTCGTCTGGATCCTTTGTCCATCTCGCCTCCGGACGACGGCGCAAAGCACCCAGGCCAGAGCAAGGAGCATCTATCAGCACGCGGGCAAAACCGCCCTTGGGGGCCTCGAGGCTACGGATGGCCTCCAGTGAACGCCCGTCGCCGACGTGGACATTTACCGGCAGGTCGCGGACGGTCTGCTCTATCAGTGCCGCGCGGTGCTCGGCGATCTCGACCGCATCCACCGTAGCCTGCTCAGACATCGCCACCGAGGCGATAAAGGCGGTTTTGCCGCCCGGACCGGCGCACAGATCCAGCCAGCGGGCGGGCAGCCCATCCGCCACGGGTACGCGGGTGGTGGCCAGGCCAATCAGCTGCGAACCTTCATCCTGCACGCTGGCCATCCCCTCGCGCACCGGGGCGATCTCGCCGGGTGCGCCCTCATCCAGGTACACCGCATAAGGGGAATACTTGCCTTCCGTCCCGCCGGTGATCAGCGCCAGCTCTTCGCCGCTGATCTGCCCAGGGCGAGCGGCCAGGTGAACGATCGGGCGGGTGTCATCGGCCACGAGGGCGCGCTCCAATTCGGCGCGGCCAGGGTCGCTCGCGGCATCTACACCGAGCGCCTCGGCAAACACCTCTGCGATCCACTCGGGGTGCGAGTTGCGCAACGCCATGTCTGCCAGGCCGTCGCCGGGAGCCACGCGCTCGATCCACGTCTGGGGTTTCTTGCGGGTCAGGCCACGCAACACGCCGTTAACGAACCCGGAGGCCTGGCCTGCGCCATGCGCTTTCACCAGTTCCACCGAGGTATTCACCGCGGCGTGGTCCTCCACTCGCGTACGCAGAATTTGGTAGGCTCCCAGACGCAGCGCGTCGAGAGCCACAGAGTCGATCTTCTCGATCTTGCGCCCGGCAGCGTCCTCGATGATCGCATCTAGTAGGCCACGCGCGCGCAGCGTTCCGTAGGTCAGCTCGGTCGCAAACGCCGCGTCCCGCCCCTTGATTCCGGCCTCCCGCAGCGCCTTGGGCAGCACCAGGTTGCCGAAGGCTTCGTCTGCCGTGACGGCGCGCAATACGCTGAACACCACGTCGCGCACCTTGTCGCCGGAGCCCCGGGCCCTGCTCTTTCGCTGCTTGTGCTCGGGTCGGCGCTGCTGGTAGCCCTTAGCCCGGTTGCTAGCCCGGTTGCTCTTCCCCTCACCACCGCGTGCCGATTCGGATCGCGCCCTAAAGCCTGCCATCGTCTACTCCCCTGCTTCCGCAGCGCTTTCGCGTGCACCGAAGGTCGGGCGGCCAGCGAGCAGTTCCTGCTGCCCGCGTGCCCATGCCGCGGCCTCCATCATTTTCTTGCCCGGCGGCTGAATGCGGGTGATCTCCAGCGGACGTGTGCCGGTGCCGACGAACACCTTTTTTGACGCCGCCGCCACGTCGCCCGCCCCAAGCTCAGCCGCCTCGGATGCCTCCGTGGGCATAAGCATGCCGATCTTGAAACGCTGGCCGTCCAACAAGGTCCACGCACCAGGAGCCGGGGTGTGCGCCCGGGCAACGCGCTGGATAACCTCCGCGGGCTGGGACCAGTCGATCTGCGCGTCGGCGGAGTGAATCTTCGGCGCATGGGTGGCCTCCGCGTCGTCCTGCGGGATCAGTTCCACGGCGCCGTCGTCCATCGCGATGAGGGTATCGGCCAGCAGTTCGCGTCCGGAGTACGTCAGGCTTGTCAGCAGATCGTCCGCAGTATCTTCGATTGCGATGGTCTGGGTCAGCTGGGCGGCCACCGGACCGGTATCCAGACCCTGCTCGATCCGGAAGATCGAGGCGCCGGTGGTCTCGTCGCCCGCAGCCAATGCGGCCTGTACCGGGGCGGCACCGCGCCAGCGCGGCAGCAGCGAGTAGTGCAGGTTTACCCAGCCGTGTTCAAAGACATCGAGGATATCCGTGGGGATCAGGTTGCCGTAGGCGACGACTGCTGCGGCGGATACGCCGCGCTCGGCCAGGTTCCCCAGTACTGCGCGAGCCTCGTCGCCGGACTCCGTTCCGGCCTTCAGGCTGGGCCACTTGTAGGTAGGAATGGCTGCCTTTGTGGCGACCTCCGCAACCTTCGACGGATGCAGGCTGCGGCCGCGCCCCCGTTTGGCGTCTGGCTGAGTAACCACCGCGACCACCTCGATGCGCTTATCGGCAATCAGGTGCTCGAGGGCTACAGCGGCGGGTTCTGGGGTTCCGGCAAAGACAATCTTCACTGTTTAAACCACTCCGATTCGCGGATCTGCTTCATGGCCTCACGGCGCTGGTCGGCTGACAGGTGCTGGATGAACAGCACGCCGTCCAGGTGGTCGGTTTCGTGCTGCACGCAGCGAGCCATCAGATCTGTGACCTCGCGGTCTACCTGCTTGCCATCCACGGTGGTGCCACGCAGACGCACGCGCTGGGCGCGGGTAACGTCTCCGCCGACCTCGGGAATGGAAAGGCAGCCCTCGCCGCCGGTCTGGGTCTCTTCGCCCACGGCTTCCCAGGTCGGGTTGATCACGTGGCCACGGTCGCCGTCGCAGTCGTAGACGAAGATGCGGCGAGTTATACCGATCTGGTTGGCGGCTAGTCCCACACCCCCGTAGTGGTCCATGGTTTCCAGCATGTCCTCAATCAGGCGCCGGGTGCCGGCATCCTGGATCTGTTCGTCCTTGACGGGGTCCGCCACGGTCTTCAAAACCGGGTCCCCAAAGTAGCGCATATTAAGCACGGTCATGGTTATTAACCCTAACCGATACGCACGGGATCCATGACAACCCGCAAGGCCTCCGGCTGCGAGGCGCGCCCGACCCGGTGGATGGTGCGCACCGACTGCGCGCTGCGCAACGCCTGGCCCAACGCGGCCTGCTGGGCGGCCGGGACGCGCACCAGTAGGCGCCGAGCGGACTTCCTAGCCTGCGGGTCGTGGCTGTCTATGCCCGCGGGCAGTCGCACACCGGGTGGCAGCTCCACAGGGCCCAGTGTTTCAGCGTCTGCGGGCAGCTCCCAGCCAGCCTCAAGAGCATTAATCGCTGTCGTGGTGCCGTCGATGGCCGCCACGGCATAGGCCGGTGGGAAGGCAGCTTCGGCGCGGTGGGACAATTCCGCACGGGCAGCCCCTACGGGATCCCAACGGATCAGCTGTTGCGCTGCGGGCAGGCTGGCCGCGCCGGCGAAAACCACCTTGCCGCCCTCTGTTCGCGGAGCAACAAGGGCCGCGGCCTCCATCCAGTGTCGCAGTGCTGTTTCGGTTGCACGCAGGTCCTGCCTGCCCAGCAGAATCCACGGATCTACCAGGATCGCCGCACCATACAGGCCACCTACCACCGTGGGCTCTGCACCGGGTGTTGCCACGACGATGCTCTTACGCAACCGCACACTATCTACGACGTTCTTGCCACCGCTGGCGATAATAGGCACCCCGGGGAAAGCGCGGCCGAGTTCCTCCACTGTCCGGTCGTGGCCGATGACGGACAGGCGCACTGAGTGGTTGCCACAGGCGGAGCATGTAAACAGGCCGGCTGTCTGCCCACACCACCGACAGCGCGGAGGCGCGGCCTGGGCACTCGTTGGCAACTCCAACGGCCCATTACAGTGGCGACAGCGGGCGGGAGTTCGACACTTCGCACATGCCAAGGCCGGGGCGTAACCCCGCCTGGGCACCTGCACCAGCGCGGGCACGCCGTTGTCCACGCACTCGCGCAAGGCAGCGAAGCCCATGGATGGAATGCGTGCGCCCGGGGCGTGTAGCTCTCGCTCCGTCGCCCCGTCGGTCTCCCCCAAGCCCCGGATCCACGGCATCGCCGCGCGGAGTTCCTCTCTGCCGGGCAACAGCGGGTACACAAACCCGCTATCCACCCACTGCTGCACCTCCGCGGATCGGTGTACCCCGGCGATCAGCAGCCCCGCGCCAGTGTGTTCCGCGTGCAGCCCCAGCGCCTCGCGGGCGTGAATGTACGGCGCACGGGGATCCACCAGGTTGTCGTCCGACTCGCCCACGAGCACCATCAGTCGGGGCTTGACCATGGGCAGTAGTGCCGCCGACCGCGTGCCCACTACCACGCGCGCCTGACCCGCCAACACCGACAGGTAGCGACGATAGCGCGCGTTGGGTCCCACCTGTGCTGTCAGCTCCATCACCTGCGCGGGGTTCATGTACTCCCGCAACCCCGCGACCAGGCGATCCACCAGGCGTTGGTTGGGTGCCACCACCAGCACACTACCGTCCGTGTTCCAGGCGACGGCCGCTGCGACGGCTGCGATGAGGGTGGGGATGTCGCTGCCTGGGGGCGTCAATAAACAAGCACGCGCGGCTTTGCCCGCCACGAGCGCGGAGAGGTACGCCGCTCCGTGTGCGTAGGGCGCCAGCGCAGCCTCGGCGGCGGAGTATGAATCGGTGGCTGCCTGCTCAACGGATTGCAGTGTGGCGCCGAGATCCTCCCATACCGCACCGTCGGCGAACAGTCCCGCTTTCTCGGCCGAGGCGTGCCGAGAGGGCACTGCTGATCGCAGGATGTCCGACCGTACTCCTGCGTAGCGGTCGGCCAGGGTATTTACCAGTTGCCACAGTGGCTGCGGCAGCACTTCGATGGGGCTAATGACGCGCTCTAATGGGCGCAGCTCGCCGGGATGATCGCTGCGCCGCCGCCGCTCGATGACGAACGCATCCACCAGACGGCCGGAGAAACGAACGCGGACGCGCACCCCCGGGCGGGCATGCGCGTCCAAGTCTGCGGGCACCGCATAGTCGAACAGCCGGTCCAGGTGCGGCACGCCGAGCATCGGCAGTACGCGGGCGACGGGCTGATCCACGGTGCTTCTTCTGCTACTTTGCTTGGTGTTCCCTTGCCACGCTACTCGGCAGCGTTGACGGCCTTCTTTAGGGCCTCCACCCGGTCGGTGCGCTCCCACGGCAGGTCCAGGTCGGTGCGGCCGAAGTGGCCATATGCGCTGGTCTGGGCGTAGATCGGACGCTTTAGATCCAGCTCCTGCAGAATCGCTGCCGGGCGCAGGTCGAAGACCTCGCGGACAGCGGCCTGGATGTCCTCCACCGGGGCAGTCTCGGTGCCAAAAGTCTCCACGTACAGTCCCACCGGGGTCGCGCGGCCGATGGCGTAGGCGACCTGCACTTCGGCGCGGTCGGCCAGCCCCGCAGCCACGATGTTCTTAGCTACCCAGCGCATCGCGTAGGCTGCGGAACGATCCACCTTGCTCGGATCCTTGCCGGAGAATGCGCCGCCGCCGTGGCGCGCCATGCCGCCGTAGGTATCCACGATGATCTTGCGGCCGGTCAGCCCAGCATCGCCCATCGGTCCGCCCAGTACGAAGGAACCGGAGGGGTTCACCAGCAGGGTGTAGTCGGTATCGGCGAGGTTGCCGGTCAACCCGGCCTCGTCCAGTACGTACTGAACCACGTGAGTGCGGATCTGCTCGTGCAGCCACTCCTGCTCGATACCATCGTCGTGCTGGGTGGAGACCACGACGGTATCCAGGCGCACCGGGGTGCCTTCCGCGTCGTAGGCGAAGGTCACCTGGGTCTTGCCGTCCGGGCGCAGGTGCGGCACGATGCCCTTCTTGCGTACCTCGGTCAGGCGGCGGGATAGGCGGTGCGCCAGGGCGATCGGCAGCGGCATGAACTCTGGCGTCTCGTTGGTGGCGTAGCCGAACATCAGCCCCTGATCGCCCGCCCCGAGGCGGTCGATCTCGTCCAGTTCGGTTCCGCCCTCCGCGTCGTGCGAGCGGTGCTCCAGAGCGGTATCCACGCCCTGGGCGATCTCCTGGGACTGCTCGCCGATGGCCACGCTCACGCCGCAGGTGGAGCCGTCGAAGCCCATGTCGGAACTGTTAAAGCCAATTTCCAGCAGAGTCTTGCGCACCAGTGCGGGGATCTCTACATAGGTGGTAGTACGGATTTCCCCGACGACGTGCACCAGGCCGGTGGTCACGACGGTCTCGACAGCCACGCGCGCTTCGGGGTCTTTGGCAATCAGTGCGTCGAGGATCTTGTCGGAGATCGCGTCGCAGATCTTGTCGGGGTGCCCTTCGGTGACGGACTCGCTACTAAACAGGCGCAAAGACACGTGGATTTTTCCTTTTGTAGGTTCGATTTGCTCTGGACTTTTCAGTCGATGGACACATACTAGACTAAGCTGTCTGTATTTGTCACGTAGCTGCTTAGCTAGTCTCGCACACAGCCTTCCAAATGGCGGCAGCGACCCGAGTCTTTGGCCCCTCAGCCACCTCGGTAACCGTACCGTCCGGGCGCAGGATCCAGCCGGAGCTATTCGGTTGGCCAAACACCTTTCCCTCACCGACGGCATTACACATCAGCAGGTCGCACCCCTTCTTCTTGAGCTTTTTGCGTGCGAAGTCCAACGGCGTGCTGTTCTCGTCGCCCGTTTCTGCTGCGAAGCCGACGATCTTTGTTGTGGACGCCATGTCTCCCCTCCTGCGCGCCTCAACCACACCCGCGAGAATGTCCGGGTTCTCGGTCAGCTTAATCGTAGACAGGTCAGCCTCCGAGCCCTTCTTCATCTTCGATTCTGCGACTTCTGCCGGGCGATAGTCAGCCACGGCCGCGGCCATGACAACAACGTCTGCACTGGTGGCGTGCTCCATGACGGCGCGCTGCATCTGACGGGCCGTCTTCACACGCACCACCTGCGCGCCGATGGGAGTAGGCAGGCTATCGGTCACACCGGCGACGAGGGTGACCTGGGCGCCGCGCTGCGCCGCGACTTCCGCCAAGGCAAATCCCTGGCGGCCGGAGGAGGCATTACCCAGATAACGCACGGGGTCTAGCGGCTCGTGAGTGCCGCCGGCGCTGATGACTACGCGCTTGCCTTCGAGGTCGCGAGTGAATGCCTCGCGATCGCCCACCACTGTCAGTGCCAACTCGCCGATCTGCTCGGGCTCCGGCAGGCGCCCAGCGCCCGTGTCCTTGCCCGTCAAACGACCGTGGGCAGGATCCAAAACCGTCACACCGTGGCGGCGCAACGTTGCCACATTATCCACCGTGGCGGGATTGGTCCACATCTCAGTGTGCATCGCCGGAGCCAGGACCACGGGGCAGGTAGCCACCAGGCAGCTGGCGGTCAGCAGATCATCTGCACGGCCGTGGGCGATGCGAGCCATCAGGTCCGCGGTGGCGGGAGCAACGACAATCAGGTCAGCCTCCTGGCCGAGGCGGACGTGCTGAACCTCATCTACAGCGTCAAACACGTCGGTGGCGACGGGCTGGCCGGATAGCGCCTCGAAGGTTGCCGCGCCAACGAAGTTCAGGGCCGCAGGCGTGGGGATCACCCGCACTTGGTGGCCCCTTTCGGTGAAGTACCGAACCAGGTGGGCGGCCTTATACGCAGCAATGCCGCCCCCTACGCCGATGACGACGCGGAGCGGCTTGGTGTTTACTTCAGCTGATGCAACGTTCACAACGAATCAGCCTAGCTGGTTTAACCCTCGGTGTGTTCCAACAGATCCCGGTTAATCTCGCGCAGGGCGATGGACAGGGGCTTTTCGTGGACATCCGGGGTAACCAACGGTCCGACGAATTCGAAGACACCCTCGTCGACCGTCTGAAAGTAGTCGTTGATCTGACGTGCGCGCTTAGCGGCGAAGATGACCAAGGCGTACTTGGAGGAGACCTTCGTCAGCAGCTCGTCGATCGGCGGATTGGTGATGCCTACAGGAGGATCGAACACGCTGTCGTTCGCATTCACGTCCTGGTTTTCCACGGTATGCACCTTCTTTGGTGGGTTGTTTGTTTATTTTTTAGTTCTGTAGCGCGGGGCTCTATGCGTGCCGCTGCGACCACTAGCGAAGAATGTCGCTGATGGCGGCCACTGCCTGATCTACGTCGTCGTTAACCACCACGTGGTCAAACTCGGACTGCGCAGCCATTTCGACCTTCGCGGTCTGGAGGCGACGCTCGATAACGTCCTGAGTTTCCGTACCTCGCCCGGTGAGGCGATCTACGAGTTCCTCCCAGGATGGAGGGGCGAGGAAGACCGTCTGCACCTCCGGCAGCATCTTCTTCACGTTGCGAGCACCTTCGAGGTCTACCTCGACAAGCACGGGACGGGAATCGGCCAGCGCTCCCTCGATCGGTTCGCGCGGGGTGCCGGAAAGCTGTAGACCGCCGTGGATCTCCGCCCACTCAAGCATCTTCCCTGCCGCGATGTTCTCCTCGAACTGGTCGCGGGTGACGTAGATGTAGTCTTCGCCGTCGACCTCACCCGGACGCGGGTCACGGGTGGTCATGGACACACTGAAGAACAGATCCGGAACATCGCTGCGCAGCCGACGCACGACGGTGGACTTCCCAACCGCCGAGGGGCCCGCGAGTACGACAATCCGTCCGCTATTCAGGTCCTGGCTCAAAACTATTCCTCGAAACCGAAGTGCTCCAGCAGGGCACGGCGCTGGCGGTCACCCAGGCCACGAATGCGGCGGGTCTCGGCGATCTCCAGCTGCTCCATAATCTCCTTAGCCTTGACCTTACCGACCTTTGGCAGGGAAACCAGCAGAGCGGAAACCTTCATCTTGCCCAGGGTTTCGTCGGTCTCGGCGTCCTTCAGAACCTGCTTCAGGTCAGTGCCGCCACGCTTCAGCTTCTCGCGCAGCTCTGCGCGTGCCTTGCGTGCCTCGGCTGCCTTCTTCAGCGCCTCAGCGCGCTGCTCATCGGTCAACTGGGGAAGTGCCACGGGTGCCTCCGTTAAATTTTTCTCGTCTTTGGATCGAAAGTTTTCTGGTCAATAACCAACATGCTGTAGAGACCAAACGGTATTCCAAGCAACGCTGGATATTAAATCGTCTCGGATAAATATGCCAAGCTGACACACCGAGATGCATGTTCTCGACTACTGTACACGCTTCACCCACTCTGCTTATAAGTGCAGGCAGGGCACCGCGAGGGCAGGCTTCAAACAATAGGTATCAGTGTATCACCTGAATGCTTAAAGAATAGCAAAAGCCCCTGCTGATGGGCGGTTACAGTCGCAATGCTGCCGTTTGCTCGGCCACAGCATTGCGCAGGTCTGCAATTTGTGGTCCTGCGCGGAGTACTCCACGGGAGACGTTCGGGGAGACCAACTGTGCAGTTTCCTCTCCCCCAGCGATCCGCCTGACGTCTTCCATGGTTCCTCCCTGGGCGCCCACGCCAGGCATCAACACCATGCCACCAACGCCGTCTAGCCGCGGTGGGTCGGTGAGGGTGGCCCCGACCACCACGCCGAGGTTTCCGGCGCCGGCGTGCAGCGCGTTTTCTTCCGCTACGCGGTCCACAATGTGCTGAGCCACGTTCGTTTCGGTGCCGTCGTAGAGCGAGCGCTGCAGTCCGCGAGCCTCCGGATTAGAGGTCGCAGCCAACACGATCACTCCCCTGCCGTGTCGTTCACCGAGGTCGATGACCGGCCGCAGAGAATCGAATCCCAGCCACGGGGAGACCGTCACTGCGTCGCTGCACAGAGGGGATTCTGGGTCCAACCATGCCCGTGCGTACCCGGCCATTGTAGAACCAATGTCACCGCGCTTGGCGTCTGCAACTACGAGCACTCCGGCCCGCCGCAGTTCCGCAATCGACTGCTCCAACACGGCCAGACCCGCCGAACCGAACTGCTCGTAGAAAGCCACCTGCGGCTTCACCACGCACGCGACGTCAGCAAAGGCCTCCACACACGTCTTGCTAAAGGTCTCCAGCCCCGCAACGGTCACTTGCAAACCCCAGGCCTCCAGGATGCCCACGTGTGGATCCATTCCCACACACAGCTGCCCATAGCTGTCGGATCGCTCGAGAAACCGCTGGCCGAAGGTCAGGCCGTCGCCCGCGCTCGCGGTCACGAGTGATCGACCTCCTGGATGGCGCGCACGGTCGGCTCCGCGCCCTGCAGCGCTTCAATGCCCTGGACAGCGGCTACGGCACCCTGGACGGTGGTCACGCACGGTACACCCATGTTCACGGCGGCAGCGCGGATGTCGTATCCGTCGTGACGCGCCCCGGCGGAGCCGGCGGGAGTGTTCAGAATCAGGTCGACATCTCCCTCCTTGATCCAGTCGCCCACGGTGCGCAAAGCCTCGCCATTGGCATCCACCAGCGGCGTGTTGTCCGCGGCGGCGCGACGCTCGTCGGAGATCTTGGCCACCACCTCGCACTCCACACCATTGCGGCGCAGCATGGCAGCGGTGCCCTGCGTGGCCAGAATCTTAAAGCCCAGGGAGTACAGACGCTGGATCGGCAGGATCAGGGTGCGCTTGTCGCGGTTGGCGACGGAAACGAAAACGGTCCCCTCCGTCGGCAGGTCGCCGGTGGCCTCCTGGGACTTAGCGAAGGCGGAGCCGAAGTCGTCGTCCAGACCCATGACCTCGCCGGTGGACTTCATCTCCGGGCTCAGGAGGGAATCCAGCACGTGGCCCTCCGGGCTGCGGAAGCGGTTGAAAGGCATCACGGCTTCCTTCACGGCGATCGGGTGGCCCTGTGGCAGGGATCCGCCGTCGCGGTCGCTCGGCAATACGCCCTCTTCAATCAGGTTCTGGATGCTGGTGCCCAACATGATGCGCGCCGCAGCCTTGGATAGCTGCACGCCCGTGGCCTTGGAAACGAACGGCACGGTGCGGGACGCACGCGGATTTGCCTCGATTACATAGAGGATGTCGTCCTTCAGCGCGAACTGGACGTTCATCAGGCCCTTCACACCAATGCCGTGAGCCAGCGCAGCGGTAGCCTTGCGGACCTTCTCAATGTCCTCGGCGCCCAACGTCATCGGCGGGATCGCACAAGCGGAGTCGCCAGAGTGGATGCCGGCCTCTTCGATGTGCTCCATTACGCCCGCCAGGTAGACGTTCTCGCCGTCGCACAGCGCGTCTACATCGATCTCGATCGCGGAGTCCAGGAAGCGGTCCACCAGCACCGGGTGGTCGCTGGTGATTTCGGTGGCACGCTGGATGTAGTCGGAGAGGCTCTCGTCGTCGTAGACGATCTCCATGCCCCGGCCACCTAGCACGTAGGACGGGCGCACCAGCACCGGGAAGCCGATACGGGCGGCCACCTCGTGGGCCTCTTCCACACTGGTGGCGGTGCCGAACTCCGGTGCGGGCAGGGCGGCCTTTTCCAGAACCTTGCCGAACTCTCCGCGATCCTCGGCCAGGTTGATGGCCTCCGGGGAGGTACCGACAACCGGCACGCCAGCGTCTGCCAGGCGCTGTGCCAGACCCAGCGGAGTCTGGCCGCCCAGCTGCACGATCACGCCGGCGATCTCGCCAGAGGCAGCTTCGGCGTGGTAGACCTCCATCACGTCCTCGAACGTCAGCGGCTCGAAGTACAGGCGGTCGGCGGTGTCGTAGTCCGTAGAGACGGTCTCCGGGTTGCAGTTGACCATCACGGTCTCGTAGCCCACTCGGGAAAGCTCCAGGGCGGCGTGCACACAGGAGTAGTCGAACTCGATGCCCTGGCCAATACGGTTCGGGCCGGAGCCTAGGATTAGCACCTTCTTTTTATCCGGCTGCGGGGCTACTTCGGACTCTGCGGCCGGATCCAGCTCGTAGGAGCTGTAGTGGTACGGGGTCTTCGCCTCAAACTCGGCTGCACACGTGTCCACGGTCTTGAAGACCGGGCGAATGCCCTGCGCCCAGCGCAGGGCGCGCACGCCGTCTTCGCCCGCTAGTTCCGGGCGCAGCGCAGCAATCTGCTGATCCGACAGACCCATGTACTTAGCCTCGCGGAGCAGGTCGACATCCAAGACTGGGGCGTCGATAAGACGGGTGCGGAACTCGACCAGACCGGCGAGCTCGTGCAGGAACCAGGGGTCAATGCCCGAGGCCGCGTAGACCTCCTCGACGGTAGCGCCAAGGCGCAGGGCCAGCTCCACGTCGTACATACGGCCCTCGGTCGGGCGCTTCAGGTCCTCCAGCACGGCCTGCTTGTCGGCGGCGCGCTCGCCGGCGAATGCCTCATCCGGGACAGTCCAGAACCCGGCCTGCTTGGTTTCTAGCGAACGCATAACCTTGTTCAGACCGGTGATGTAGTTGCGGCCAACGGCCATGGCCTCACCGACGGATTTCATGGTAGTGGTCAGCGTGTCGTCGGCACCGGGGAACTTCTCGAATGCGAAGCGCGGAGCCTTGACGATCACATAGTCCAGCGTCGGTTCAAAGGCAGCCGGTGTGACCTCAGTGATGTCGTTGCGAACCTCGTCGAGGGTGTAGCCGATGGCGAGTTTGGCCGCTAGCTTCGCGATTGGGAAGCCGGTGGCCTTAGAAGCCAAGGCGGAGGAACGGGAGACGCGCGGGTTCATCTCGATGGTGATGATGCGCCCATCCTTCGGGTTCACGGCGAACTGAATGTTGCAGCCGCCGGTATCCACGCCGACTTCGCGCAGGATGGCGATGCCCTGGTCGCGCATCACCTGGTACTCGCGGTCGGTCAGAGTCATGCTCGGCGCCACAGTCATGGAATCGCCGGTGTGCACTCCCAGTGCGTCCACATTCTCGATGGAGCAGACGACCACGACGTTATCCTTGCCGTCGCGCATAAGCTCCAGCTCGAACTCCTTCCAACCGAGGATGGACTCCTCGATCAGCACATTGGCCTCCGGCGACGCGGCCAGACCGCCACCGGCGATGCGCTCTAGATCCTTCTCGTTGAAGGCCAGGCCGGATCCCAGGCCGCCCATGGTGAACGACGGGCGAACGACGACGGGCAGGCCTAGCTCGGCGACGGTTTCGTGGACCTCGTCCATGTTGTGGCACACGCGCGAGCGGGCGGAATCGCCACCGATCTTCGCCACGATGTCCTTGAACTTCTGGCGGTCCTCGCCGCGCTCGATAGCGTCGATGTCCGCACCGATCAGCTCCACGCCGTACTTGTCCAGAATGCCCAGCCGGTCCAGCTGAATCGCGGCGTTCAGCGCGGTCTGCCCGCCCAGGGTTGCCAGGACGGCGTCTACCTTGTGGCCGGCTTCTTGCTCCTCCTGGAAGATCTTCTCGATGTACTTCGGGGAGATCGGCTCGATGTAGGTATGGTCGGCAAACTCCGGGTCGGTCATGATGGTCGCCGGGTTGGAGTTAATCAGCGTTACGCGCAGGCCCTCTTCCTTGAGCACGCGGCAGGCCTGGGTGCCGGAGTAGTCGAACTCACAGGCCTGGCCGATGACGATCGGGCCAGAGCCGATGACGAGTACGTGGTTGATGTCTTCGCGACGTGGCATTGGTGTTTTCCCTCTTATCCGAAGTTGCTGTTTGTTGCTTTGCTTTGCTGGTGGCGTTAGCTGTTCTTCTCGAGGTTCGCGAAGAACTTGTCGAACAGCGGGTTAGCGTCGTGCGGGCCGGCCGCCGATTCCGGGTGATACTGGACGGAGAACGCGCTGCCGTCCAGCAGTGCCACGCCCTCGACCACGTCGTCGTTGAGGCAGGTGTGCGTCACCTGTGCCTCGCCAAACGGAGTGTCGAACTTCTCCAGCGCCTTACCCTTGAGCGCGAAGCCGTGGTTCTGTGCTGTGATGTCGATCTTCCCGGTCAGGTGGTCCAGCACCGGCACGTTGGTGCCGCGGTGGCCGAACTTCAGCTTGTAGGTCTCCATGCCCAGCGCGCGTCCGAGCAGCTGGTTGCCGAAGCAGATACCGAAGAACGGAATCTTGGCCTGCAGAATCTTCTTCAGCTCCTCCACCGTCGCGTCAGCGGTTGCCGGGTCGCCCGGGCCGTTGGAGATGAACACGCCCGTGGCGCTGTACTCGGCCATCAGCTTCTGTACCTCGTCGAAAGTGGTCGTCGAGGGAACCACCACGCTGCGCACGCCGCGCTTGGAGAACTCGCGCGGGGTGTTCGTCTTAATGCCCATGTCGTAGGCGATGACGGTGTACTTGGTCTCCCCCTCTGGCTCCACCACGTAAACCTCATCGGTGCTCACGTCGGCGGACAGGTCTGCACCCGCCATGGCTGGCTGTGCCTGCACCTGGCTGATCATGTCGTCGTCGGTGCTCAGGGCGTCACCGCTAAAGATGCCCGCAGCTACCGACCCCTTGTCGCGCAGGTGGCGCACGATGGCGCGGGTGTCTACCCCCTGGATACCAATGATGTCCTGGGCGATCATCTCGTCCGGCAGGCTGCGCTGCGCGCGCCAGTTGCTCACGGAGCGGGACAGGTCGCGGATAACCAGGCCGGCAACCCAGATGTTGTCGCCGCGAGACTCGGAATCCTCGTCGTTCCACCCCGTGTTGCCGATCTGCGGGGCGGTCGCCACAACGATCTGTCGGTGGTAGGACGGATCCGTCATCGTCTCCTGGTAGCCGGTCATAGCCGTGGTGAACACAGCCTCGCCCAGGGTGCGGCCGGTCGCGCCGAATGCGCGTCCGCGGAAGATCTTCCCGTCAGCGAGAACCAGTGCTGCTGGCGTGTAGCTCATTGTGTCTGTTTCCTTAACTGTTAGCTGTTGTGTTTGGTTCTTTTTTATGGACGCCCACTCGTGGGTGTTACTTCACCGATGAGCCGTTCTTGCAGGTCACCTTGCCCCGCAATAGCGTGGTGCTCACCTTGACCGGCATCTCCATACCCTCGTACGGAGTGTTACTGGCCTTCGAGGCCATGTCCTCGCCATGCGCGGTCCAGGACTGGTTGAGATCCACGGCACACAGGTTTGCTGGCTCCCCCACAGCGATCGGACGGCCGTGGCCGGGAAGCTTGGTGATCTCGGCGGGGCGTTCGGACATCACCTTGGCCACAAAGCGCCAGTCCTCGTCGCCGTCGATAACGAAGATCTTGGCGATCAGTGCCAGCGAGGTCTCGATGCCCAGCATGCCGGGGCGAGCCTGATCGAACTCGCAGCACTTGTCCTCGGAGCCGTGCGGTGCGTGGTCGGTGGCTACGCAATCGACGGTGCCGTCGATCAGGGCTGCACGCAGCGCCTCCACGTCGCGCTGCTCGCGCAATGGCGGGTTAACGCGGTTCACACCGTCGTAGGTTTCCAGCCGCTCGTCGGTCAGCAGCAGGTGATGCGGGGTTACCTCCGCGGTCAAGGGGATTCCGTGCGACTTCGCCCATCGCAGCAACTCGACGGTGCCCTCGGTCGAGGCGTGGCAGATGTGCAGGCGCCCACCGTAGTCACGAGCCATGATGGCATCGCGGGCGACGATGGACTCCTCGGCCACGCGTGGCCAGCCGCCCAACCCCAGGCGCGCGGCGGTCTCGCCCTCGTGAGCCACTGCGCCGATGGTCAGTCGCGGTTCCTCGCAGTGCTGCGCCAGCAGCACGTCCATACCCTTGGAGTATTCGATCGCTCGGCGCATCAGGCGGGGGTCGTCGACACACTTGCCGTCGTCGGAGAACATGCGCACCTTCGCGTCGGAGTCGGCCATCATGCCAAACTCCGTGAGCTCCTTTCCCTCCAGCCCCTTAGAGATAGAGCCGACCGGGTGCACGTCGCAGAGGTTCGTGTTCTGGCCCTTGTACCAGACCATTTCGGCGATAGCCGGATTGTCGGTAACGGGCGCGGTGTTCGCCATGGTGAACACCGCGGTAAAGCCGCCCTGGGCAGCGGCCGCAGAACCGGTGGCGATCGTCTCAGTGTCCTCACGACCCGGCTCCCGTAAGTGAACGTGCATGTCCACCAAGCCCGGCAGCAGTACCTGGCCATCCAGGTCCAGCACCTCGGCGCCCGCCGGTGCCTGAGCAGCAAGGTCGCTACCGATCTCGGCGATCACGCCGTCTTGTACCAGCACGTCCTGCTTGTCGCCCTCGCCGTAAATCAGTACACCGCGCAGCACAACCGCGGTATCAGCTCCAGTGGGTTGGCTGGCCAGCTCACCGGTGGCCGGGTATTCGGAAGTCATGGTCGAAGTCCCTCTGTCGTTCGTCGTACTGTTTGTCTGTGCCATGTGTGTGGCCATATCAGCGCCTAGCTCTCTTCCCCGACCAGCAGGGTGAACAGCACCGCCATGCGCACGTGCACGCCCGCGGTCACCTGGTTCAACACCACGGTCTGCGGTGCGTCAGCTACGTCGTAGTTGATCTCCATGCCGCGCAGCATCGGGCCGGGGTGCATAATGATGGCTCCCTCCTTCATCCGCTCCGCGCGGGCCTTCGACAGGCCGTAGCGGGCGGCGTACTCACGGTGCGAGGGGAAAAAGCCGCCGTTCATGCGCTCTGCCTGCACGCGCAGCATCATCACCACGTCGGCATTCGGGATCTCACGGTCGAAGTCGTAGCTGACGCGCACGCTGTCTTTGCCTGTGCCCTTACCCGCACAGTTGCCCCAGCGCTCGATGCCCAATGGCACCAGAGTCGGGGGCGCTACAAACACCACCTCCGCGCCCAGTGTCGAAAGTAGTTGGGCATTGGAGCGGGCCACGCGGGAATGCAGGATATCCCCGACGATAACGACCTTCTTGCCGCTAATGTCCCCAATGCGGTTGCGCATCGTGGTGGCGTCCAAAAGAGCCTGGGTGGGGTGCTGGTTGGAACCGTCACCTGCGTTGATGATGGCCGTATCGTCCAGCCAACCAGCGACCTGCCGAGCCGCGCCGGAGGACGGGTGGCGCATAATGATCGCGTCGGCGCCCACGGCCTTCAAAGTCAGTGCAGTATCGCGCAGCGATTCACCCTTCTTCACCGACGAACTGGAAGCGGAGATGTTGATGACGTCCGCGCTCATCCACTTGCCCGCGGTTTCGAAAGACGAGCGGGTGCGCGTGGAGTTCTCGTAAAACATGGTGAAGATCGTGCGGCCGCGCAGCGTGGGCAACTTCTTCATCTCTCGGCCTTCAAGCGCTTCGGCGAACCGGTCAGCCTCGTCCATCAGGCCTAAGATTTCGGACTTATTCAGATCAGCAATGCTAATCAGGTGCTTCATGGTTTAGTTGCTCCCTTCCCCAACGGCAGGCCTGCGGTGTAGAACCACGTTGTCCACGTCGTCCAACTCAGCGAGGTTTACGGTCACGTCCTCGTCGGCGGCGGTGGGGATGTTCTTACCCACGTAGTCGGCTCGGATCGGCAGCTTGCGGTGACCTCGATCGATCAAAACGGCAACCTGCACAGCGTCCGGGCGACCGATATCCGTCAGCGCGTCGAGTGCGGCACGGATAGAGCGTCCGCTGTAGAGGACGTCGTCGACCAGCACGACGATGGTGCCATCGATGCCTTCGGAAGGAACCTTGGTGGGCTTGAGCGCACGGTGCGCGGTGGTGCGCAGGTCGTCGCGGTACAAGGTGATGTCCAGCGACCCCTGGAATACCTCCACCCCCGTGAAGTGCTGAATCTTCTCGGCCAGGCGAGCCGCGAGCGGCACTCCCCCCGATGGAATGCCGAGTAGAACCACGCGCCGGGCGTCTTCCCCATCCAGCGCCGTCTTTTCAATAATCTGGTGCGCGATGCGCGCGACAGTACGGGAAACCTGATCTGCGTCGAGTAAGGTGACGCCAGCTTCCTCAGCCGTCGAGTTCATCGTGACCTCCTTTCCCGCCTCTCTGTGCGGTCCGTTAAAGGATGTCTACTTTTATGACGACTCGCAGTTTATCACGCTTCGTCGGACTCGTTGACGATACCGCCGAGCAGCAGGTCTAACTGCTCCTGGTCTTCCGACTTGGGCGCCTCGGCGCTCTCGGCTTCGGCACGCTGCGTTGCGGACGCATCCGCGATCTTCAAGTCCGCTTGAACCTGCATGTCCTTGTTGATGCCGTCCAGCACCGCGTGAATGTAGCTGGGGGCTTTATCGTGCGAGTACTCGCTGGCGAGCTCCACGCCTTCTACTACGGCCACCTGCGCGGGGACGTCGTCGTTGAACTTCAATTCCCACGCCGACACGCGCAGCACTGCGCGATCGACGGCGGGCAGGCGATCCAGACGCCACTCGCTGGATAGGTGCAACGCGATGGCCTCGTCCAGAGCATCCAGGTTGGTTGCCACGCCGGGTACGATCTGCTGGGTGTATTCCGGCACGGGTTTCACCTGGTTGGCGGGGTCCGTAGCCAGAGAGATGCGTTCCTCGACAATCTCCACCGGATCGATGTCGCGGAACTCCGCCTCAAACAGGATGTCCACTGCGCGACGGCGGGCCTTGTAGCGGGAGCCGTGACGCTTGAACGAGGAGCCCCTCGCCGGCGCAGCCGTCTTCGAATCAGCTGTGTGTTTTTCGGTCATGGGTGAAAAACAGTCGCTGCCTTAGTTGTTCACGCGAGACAGGTACTCGCCCGTGCGGGTGTCTACCTTCAGCACGTTGCCGGTCTCGATGAACAGCGGAACCTGAATCTCCGCACCGGTTTCCAGGGTAGCGGGCTTGGTGCCACCGGTGGAGCGGTCGCCCTGCAGGCCCGGATCAGTCTGCTCAACCTTCAGCTCCACGGAAACCGGCAGCTCTGCAAACAGGGGTTCGCCCTCGTGGAAGGAAACCTGCACGGTGGTGTTTTCCAGCAGGAACTTAGCGCCGTCGCCCATCAGGTGCGGAGCCAGCTCAACCTGGTCGTAGGTCTTCTCGTCCATCAGGACGAAGCTGGTGCCGTCGTTGTACAGGTAGGTCATGTCGCGGCGGTCGACGGTTGCGGTTTCAACCTTCACACCGGCGTTGAAGGTCTTATCAACGATCTTGCCGGAGACAACGTCCTTCAGCTTCGTGCGCACGAATGCGGGGCCCTTACCCGGCTTGACGTGCTGGAACTCCAGGATCTGCTGAAGCTTGTTGTCCATCTTCAGCACAAGGCCGTTCTTGAAGTCTGCGGTAGTTGCCACGAATGGTCTCCTTTTGAGCGATTAAAAATTTTTTGGGCTGCTACAGTCTAGCAGCTGGCTGGTGCCTAAACGACGATGAGTTCCGTCGGCGAGGCATTAAGGCTACGGGCCCCGTCGGCGGTAACCACGTACGTGTTCTCAATGCGCAGACCCGTCTTACCCGGGATATAAATGCCCGGCTCGACTGTTACGGTCATCCCTTCTACAAGCTTTTCTTCGGGATCCACCCCCTTCGCTGCCCGCGGGGCCTCATGCACATCCAGCCCCACTCCGTGTCCGGTGGAGTGGACGAAGTACTCCCCGTAACCGGCCTCTGCGATGACGTCTCGGCAGGCGGCATCCACGTTGCACAGTGCCACACCAGGGGCCAAGATCGCCTCTCCGGCCTTCTGCGCGCGGTACACCACGTCGTAAAGCTTGCGGGCCAGCTCGTCGGGCTCGCCCACGCAGACGGTACGGGTTTGGTCGGACGCGTAACCGTTGAGGTACACGCCGAAGTCCACAGTCACCAGGCCAGGGACGATTCTGTCGCGGGATACCCTAGCGTGTGGCTTGGTGGCGTTTACTCCGCTGGCCAGAATCGTGTCGAAGCTCAGGCCGTCGGCCCCGGCGGTACGCAGCTGGAACTCCAGCTCTGCAGCGGCCTGGATCTCGGTAATGCCCTCGCGGATACCGCCATCCTCAATGAACGAGCGCCACACGCTATCTGCCAGCTCGCCGGCCTCGGCCAACGCCTCGATTTCCAGCTCGTCCTTCACCAGGCGCAGCTTCTCTATCACCGAGTCGAGCACCGGAGGCTTGCCCAGAGCCTGTGCTTGTCCGTAGGCAAGGCCGGGTTCGACGGCGAAGGATTCGCCTGCCGCCTGCGTGGCAAACTCCGCCGCGCGGTCAAATAACTTGCCCCCGATCTCGATGGTCACGTCCTCCGGCGCGCCGGTCTCGATACGGACCTGGGTGTCGTAGCGCCCGTCTGTCAGTAGCAGGTGCTGGCCATCCTCGCGAATCACCAGCAACGCATTGGAACCAGAAAAACCCGTCAGGTAGCGCACATTCTTAAGGTCACTGACCAGCAAGGCTGTGTGCGCGGACTGCTGGATCAAAGCCGTGGCCTGGTTGCGGCGGGTACGGTGGGCGTCAAAAAAAATTTGAGACATCAACACTCCTTAAAGGTGTGAAAGTACGCAGGGGGTCTACCCGGCGTTATTGGGCAAAGAAGCGCAAGGCGGCAACGTAACCGTAGATGCCCAATCCGGCGATCACGCCGCTAGCCAAAGGGCTGAGGTAGCTGTGGTGACGGAACTCCTCGCGCGCATGCACGTTAGAAATATGCACCTCCACGAAGCCCGCGCCGTCGGCAATCTCGGCCAGGGCATCGCGCAGAGCAACGGAGGTGTGGGTGAAGCCACCCGGGTTGATGATGACTGCGGCGCCCTCATCGGCGGCGCGATGCACTCGATCCAGCAGCTCGCCCTCGTGGTTGGACTGGAAGAAGTCGACGTCAATGCCCAGTGATTCCGCCTCGCGGGCCAGCAGATCTTCCACGTCAGCCAGAGTAGTGCTGCCGTAGACTTCCGGCTGACGCTTACCCAGGCGGTTGAGGTTCGGACCGTTGATCACGCACACCTTCGGCGCCTGCGGCTGTGCTGCATTCATCGCTGTCTCCTCCTAGTTGGTTGTCTCTAGCTGGCTGTCGACCCTTTTAGGCTTCCACGCTAGCCGCGTAGGCCGCGCGCAGCAGTTCCTCGCTCGGCCCTTCCAGGCGGGTGGGAGTTCCGATCTGCTCCAGCACGACGAAGCGGATCTTGCCGCCCTTGTTCTTCTTGTCTCGCCCCATCGCCGCCAGGAGCTCGTCGAGTTCGGCGCCGTCGTAGCTGGTCGCCAGGCCTACGGAGTTAAGGATGTTGCGGTGACGCCGAACGTCTTCCTCGCTCAGCAGCCCCGCGGCCTTTGCCAGCTCTGCCTCGAAGATCATGCCCACAGCAACGGCCTGGCCATGGCGCCAACGGTACTCCTCGTGGTGCTCGACCGCGTGGCCGTAAGTATGCCCGTAATTGAGGATCTCGCGCAGGCTAGATTCCTTCAGGTCCACCGACACCACGTCGGCCTTGACCTGGATCGCGCGCGCGATCAGCTCTGGCAGGCTGCCGTGGGGGTCCAGCGCAGCCTGCGGATCAGCCTCGTAGAGGTCAAGGATCTGCGTATCGGCGATGAACCCTGCCTTGACGATCTCCGCAGAACCGGCGACCATCTCGTCGCGCGGCAGGGTCTCTAGAACCTCCAGGTCAACGATCACCGCGCTGGGTTCGTGGAAGGCTCCGACCAGGTTCTTTCCGGCCGGAGTGTTAATACCCGTCTTTCCACCCACGGCGGCGTCCACCATGGCCAGCAGCGTGGTGGGATAGTGCACGACCTTGATGCCTCGCATCCACGTGGCGGCGATGAACCCCGCCAGGTCAGTGGCCGCACCGCCGCCGAGCCCAATGATGGTGTCGGCGCGAGTCAATCCGACGTTGGCACAAACGTCCCAGCATTCGGCTGCGGAGGCGGCGGTCTTCGCCGACTCCGCATCCTCGATCTGGTGCGTGTGCGCGGCAAACCCCGCCTGCGTAAGGCGCGCGGCCAGGTCGGCGGCACGCTCAGCGAGGGCAGGCTGGTGGATGAGGAGGTAGGTGGCGGTAGCGCCGGCGACATTCAGGATCTCCTCGGTAGCGAACTCAATGCCCCGGTCGATGACCACCTCGTAGGGCGACTGGGAAGCCACCTTGATTCGCTGCTGGTTGAAGGCTGCATGCTGGGCGTTGGTCATGGGAGGTCGAAGATCCTTGTCGAGTTCGTCGGGTGGGGGGAATTGCTAGCGGAAGGCCGGGTCGTGGTGGTCGTGATCGCGCTCGTTGAGGCGCTCTAAGCGGACCTCTTCGATAAACATGAGGATGTCCGTCACCACGCGGCGGGGCTCCTTGCCATCGCAGCGCACCATGAAGTTGGATACTTCCTCGTAGTATGCGGAGCGCTGGGCAAAGAGCTGTTCGTATTTACTGCGCGGGTCGGCAACATTTAGCAGCGGGCGCGTCTTGGATCCCGAGGTGCGACGCACACCCTCGTCAATCGAGACGTTCAGATACACCACCGTCTGGTCAGCAAGCAGGTCGCGGGTGCTCTCGGTAACGACCGCGCCGCCGCCAAGCGAAACAATCCCGTCGGAGTTCAGTGCCTCGGCGACCACGATGGCTTCCTGCTCCCGGAAGCCTGGCTCCCCCAGCTCGCCCATGATCTGGGTGCAGGTTTTACCGAGCTTCTGCTCCAACAGCTGGTCGGTATCAACCAGCTGCAGGTTCAGGGCGTTGGCTAGGCGCTTGCCGATGGTCGTCTTGCCGGATCCCGGCAGACCCACCAGTACCGCGCGGGGACTCATCGGACTTCTCCGTCCGCCACTTCCCCATCCGCTGCTGCCGTTACCTCACCGGACCAGTTCAGTCGAGAGCTAACGTAGTCCAGGTAAGTCTGCACATTGCGCTTGGTCTCCTCCACCGAATCGCCCCCGAACTTCTTCAATACGGCGCGGGCCAGCACCAGGGCCACCATGGTCTCCGCAACCACACCGGCAGCCGGTACAGCACAGACGTCGGAGCGCTGGTGAATGCCCGTGGCGGCCTCGCCCGTAGCCATATCCACAGTCCTCAGCGCACGCGGAACGGTACTGATCGGCTTCATTGCAGCACGCACGCGCAGCTCCTCGCCGTTCGTCATGCCCCCCTCCAGGCCACCGGCGCGGTTGCTCAGGCGCTGCACACCCCCTGCGGCGCCAGCCTGCATCTCGTCGTGTGCCTCGGAACCGCGACGGCGGGCCTCCTCGAAGCCATCACCGATCTCCACTCCCTTGATGGCCTGAATGCCCATCAAGGCAGCAGCCAGCTGTGCGTCCAGCCGCTCGTCGCCAGAGACGTGGGACCCCAGGCCGATCGGCAGGCCCTTCACAACGACCTCCACGATGCCGCCGAGTGTGTCACCGGACTTCTTCGCGGCCTTGATCTCGTCGATCATGGACTCTTCCGCCGCCGAATCAAAGGCGCGCACGGGGGAAGCATCGATGCTTTCCAGATCTGCAAACTCCGGGGTAGGCCCCGCATAGGGCTCCGAGCGGCCAATGCTGATGACGTGCGACAGCACCTCCACGCCCAAAACCTCGCGCAACAGGGCACGGGCGAACGTACCGGCGGCCACGCGGGCTGCAGTCTCGCGCGCAGAGGAACGCTCCAGGATCGGCCGCGCTTCGGAGTGGTCGTATTTCACCATGCCGGAAAAATCGGCATGGCCCGGGCGCGGGCGGGTCAGCTTGGCCCCGCGTCCGCTGGACATCTCCTTGCCGATCTCCGGATCGGTTTCGTTGATCGGGTCGGCGGACATGATGGTGGTCCACTTCGGCCACTCAGTGTTGCCGATCATCACGGCCACGGGGCTGCCCAGGGTCTTGCCGTGACGCACGCCGCCGACGAAGGTAACCTCGTCCGCCTCAAACTTCATGCGCGCCCCACGACCGTAGCCCAGACGGCGGCGGGCCAGCTGATAAGAAACGTCTTCCCTAGTAACCGACAGTCCGGCTGGGAGGTTTTCGATCAACGAAATGAGAGCCTGGCCGTGCGATTCACCTGCAGTAGTCCAACGAAGCATAAGAAGCATAATACAGGTCACCTGCATGGTTAGCCCCAATGACGTCCCCTTTTATTAACGCAAGATTAGTGACGCCACCACCACCGCCCCCGTTGCCATCAGCATCGCCGGGCCGTGCGGGCTCGCCCTGGCGTGCCGTCCTTTGAACGTGGCTTGAAGGAGGCACTGCAACAGGCCACTGAGCCCCATCGCTGCCAGAGCGCCCAGGGGCGTGGCTGTGGCTGCCAGCGTTCCCGTGGTCAGCGCAAGTTTGCCGTCCCCGCCGCCCGCCTGCAGCCGGGGATGTAACAAAGGCAGCGTAAAGGCAACTGCGCCCCACGCGAGGCCTCCTAGAAGCGCCCAATTGTTAGTACCCGGAACCACCCAGGGCACGCCCATGGCGATCGGAATCGCCGGAAGGGTAAGGAAGTTGGGAAGGCGGGAGGTGTGGGCGTCCAGAATAAAAAGCGCGACGGCCCACGGCACAAACGGTAACAGCCACCAGGAGGCAAGCGAGGAGTCAAACACAGCTCGCACGCTAGCTGACCGTACGGACAGGCAGCGGTTGTGCGAGCCGGCATAAAGGAGGCGCGTGTGGATAAATAAAAGTTATCCACAGGGCAGCGAAACTAGGCTTGCCCCTTGGCCCGCAGCACGGTATCCAGCATCAGCCCCTCCGGGGCGGGACGGCCGGTGAAAAGGCGAAACTGTTCCTCTGCTTGGCCCGCCAGCATGCGCAAGCCGTCGGCATGCGGCACGCCCTTCTCCCAGGCGGCCGTCAACAACGGTGTGGGATACGGATCGTAGATAACGTCCACGATGCCAGCAGCAGCACACAGCCCCTCGGCGAGCTCTTCGGCAGCGTGGGCCGGAATGGTGGAAATCACTGCTGCGGCCGTAGAGCAGGTTTGGGCAACGTCAGTGTCCTCGAAACGGGACCAGGAAAACTCCATACCCAAGGTCTCCACCACGGCCTGCAGGTTGAGGGCGCGCTCGGAACGCGCTAGCACCGTCACCTCGGTGGCGCCGGCAGCCGCCAGCGCAGCCACGGCCGGCCGCGCAGTGCCGCCGTTGCCGACGATCACCGCTTTGGCGCCCTGCAGAGCGGAGGTGTCCCCGCCGTACAGGTGTTCCAGGCAGCGGCTCACGCCATCCACGTCCGTGTTGTCCGCCAACCACTGACCGTCGCCTTGCGGCACGAGGGTGTTCGCGGAGCCAATCTCTTGCGCCCGGCTCGTTGCCAGATCCGCCAACTCCAGGGCGGCCTGCTTGCCGGGCATGGTCACGGAGAAGCCCCGGACCTCATCGTCGGACTCGCCAAGAAGACGGCGAATATCGCGGGACTCCCCCGCCTCCACGCGGACGTAATCCATCTGCAGCTCCAGTGCCGAGTAGCCGGCGGTGTGCAGCTGCGGGGACAGCGAGTGTTCGATCGGGCTGCCCAGCACCGCACATCGTGGGCCGGACAACTCCAGGAATTCATCTACCGTCAGCACGTGGCCTGCGGCGGACATAGAAATTCACCCTTTACGTTGTTCAGTGTTAAATCTGCTCTAGCGGTTTGAATCCAGCACACCGTTGCGGCGTGATTCCTCGATAGCCCGCTCGTGCGCTTCAAAGTCGCGGTTAAACACGGTGCGACCATTGCGGTCCACGGTAACGAAGTACAGCCAGTCGCCCTCAGCCGGGTTCTCAATCGCGTGCAGGGCCTGCTGGCCAGGCGAAGCGATCGGAGTATCCGGCAGTCCCTCCTTGGCGTAGGTGTTCCACGGGGTCGGACGCTTGCGGTCCTCATCGGTGGTGGCAACCTCAACCTCGCTGAGGTCATAGTTCACCGTCGAGTCGAATTCGAGCCGTTGATTCTCGTGCAGACGGTTCAGGATCACGCGGGCTACCTTGTCAAAGTCGCCCTCCGGTGCTTCGCGCTCCACCAGGGAAGCTGCAACCAGCATGTCGTACGGGCTCAGGCCCACATTCTCGGCAGTGGAGACCAGGCCGGTGTTCTCATACTGCTCCTTGGAGGTGCCCAACAGAGACTTCAGAATCTCCTCGGGGCTACCCGTCGGGTCGAATAGGTGCACGCCCGGAGAAATCAGACCCTCGATGCGCTTCGGATCGTCGCCACGCGCGTTCACCGGCTCCAGCGCCCACTCCGCTATATCCAGCTGCTCCGGCGGGGTCTGCGCCGCAGCCGTCCGCAGATCCTCAACGGAGACGCAGGTGTGCTCGTCCTGACAGGTCTGCTCAGAGATTAGGGTGAAGATGCCCTTGCGGTTATCACCACCAACTACCTGCACGTCGTTCAGCGTCAAGCCGTTCGGGATGTCCACCACGCCCCGTCGGCGGTCTTCACTGGATAGCCACTCCAGGGCCTTATCTGCGGACATCTGCTCCTGCAACGGGTAGTAACCCGCCTGCAGTTCTGGGTCTTTACGCTCCGCGGCGGACATCAGGGCGCGGCGAGAACCCACCACGTCTTTGTCCACCAACTGTTCCGCAAGACTATCCACCGAGTCACCCGGGCTTACTCGCACCATCACGACATTGCCGTTGCCCTCGCCTGCGTAGTCGCGCACGGCGACAACATCGCGCTGGTACCAGATGTACGCGCACGTACCGATCAACAGGACGACCAGACCGAGAGCCAGCGCGGCGGCATGCTGTCGGCGCCGTCTAAACTTTGGCTGCATGTTACGGGTCGATCCCATAGGTCAGTTCGGCCTTTCGTCAGGGGTACTCATAAACGTCGGCGCCCATTTTCTCACGAATTGATAAAATTTAGGAAAGCGCGCGCCGCCGCGTGTCTAACCACCCCTGCAGGATATGCACTGCCGCGGCCTGGTCGATTTTCTTTCGTCCTTTTTTACTATTGACGCCAGAGGCGTGAAACGCCTGCGTAGCAGCCATCGTGGACATGCGCTCGTCCACCATGCGTAGCGGAATGTCTGGCAGTTCTTCCTGCACCAGCCGGGCAAACTCCTCGGCATTGAAGGTGCTTTGTGTGTGGTTACCGCGCAGCGCCACGGGCAAACCCACGACAATTTCCACTACGAAGTTCTCGCGGCAAATCTCTACTACTCGCTGCACATCCGCGTCGTCCGCGCTCGCCTGTATTGTCTCCACGGGGGTAGCCAAGATGCAGTCCGGGTCGGAGATCGCCACTCCGATGCGCACGGTGCCCACGTCCAATCCCAGCCGCCTGCCGCGGCCGGGGTCAGTAGATGGGTCTGGCTTCTCGGTCTGCATCTGCAAAAGCTCCCTCCAGCTATTATCCGCGCAGCGCGCCCTTAACGGCCTCGATGCCGGCGGGGATGCCGGCGGCGTCCGTACCAGAGCCCTGCGCCATAGCCGGCTTGCCGCCACCGCGGCCCGCGACCTTCTGGCCGAACGCCTTGACCAGCTCTCCGGCCTTGATTCCCTTGTCCACGGCAGCATCGTTGGCTGCGGCAACGAACGGCACCTTCTCGCCGTCGACAGACGCAAAGACAACTACTGCAGGTTCGGAGCCCAGGCGGTTCTTCGCGTCCATAGCGAGGGTGCGCAGGTCTCCGGCGGCCACGCCCTCGGGCAGTTGCTCGGCCAACACCTTCACGGCGCCGATAGTCTCAGCCTTCTTCACCAGCTCTCCTACCTGGCCCTGCAGCTGCTGGCCGCGCAGCTGCTGGATCTGCTTCTCGGCGGCCTTGAGCTTGGCGGTGAGGGCATCAATACGCTCCGGTAGTTCCTCGCTGGGGGCCTTGAGGCTGCTAGCCAATCCGGCCACCAGGGACTTCTCGGTGCTTAAGAAGCGGAAGGAATCCATGCCTGTGTAGGCCTCGATGCGGCGCACGCCGGAGCCGACGGAAGATTCGCCCAACACGGAGATCGGGCCGACCTGGGAGGAGTGATCCACGTGGATACCGCCACACAGCTCCATGGAGAACGGGCCGCCGATTTCGACGACACGCACCTCGGAGCCGTAGTTCTCGCCGAACAAAGCCATGGCGCCCATCGCCTTGGCTTCCTCCAACGAGGTCTCGATGGTGTTTACTTGGTAGTCGCTGTCTACGGCACCGTTGGCGATCTCTTCGATCTGCCCCAACTGGTGCTCGGTCAACTGTTCGCCGTAGTTGAAGTCGAAGCGCAGGTAGCCCGGCTTGTTCATGGAGCCTGCCTGCACGGCTGTCGGCCCCAGCACCTCTCGCAGGGCGGCGTGGATCAGGTGCGTGCCGGAGTGTGCCTGGCGGGCTTGGTGGCGCCACGCCTTATCCACGGTGGCCTGTACTTTCTGCCCCACAGCCAGCTCTCCGCCGCTGACGGTCACGTGGTGGACCCAGACCTTCTTGCCAACCTTCTGCACGTCCTCGACACGGACGGCTCCGGAGGTGGTGGTCATCTCACCGCGGTCGGCCATCTGGCCACCGGCCTCGGCATAGAAGGGGGTACGGTCCAGGATAACCTGGGCTGTTGCCCCCTCGGAGGCGCTCTCCACCAGCGCACCGTCGCGGATGATGCCCAGCACGGTGGCCTCGTCGGTGAGGTTGTCGTAGCCGGTAAACACGGTCGGCTGGTTATCTACGAACGGGCGGTAGATGGTCTGGTCCACGTGGCCCAGCTTCTTTGCATTGTTGTCGGCCTTGGCACGGGCCTTCTGCTCGGCCATGAGGTTGTGGAAGCCGTCGATGTCCACCTTGAGGCCGGCCTCGGCAGCCATCTCCTCGGTCAGGTCGATCGGGAAGCCGTGGGTATCGTGCAGCGAGAACGCAACGTCGCCTGGCACGGTCTCCTCGCCGCGCGCCTTGGCGCCGTGAGCCCAGTCGTCGAACATCTGGGAACCGGATTCCAGGGTCTTCAGGAAGGACTTCTCCTCCGCCAGCGCCACCGTGCGGATGCGCTCGTAGTTCTCAGCGATCTCCGGGTAAGAAGGCGTCATGGTCTCCCGGACGGTATCCATGAACTTCTCCAGTGTTTCCCCCGTCGCTCCCAGCAGGCGGGCGGAGCGAATGATGCGGCGCAACAGGCGGCGGAGGATGTAGCCGCGGCCTTCGTTGCCGGGCGTCACACCGTCCAGCATCAGCATCAGGCCGGTGCGGGAGTGGTCGGCGATCACGCGGAAACGCACATCGCTGGCATGGTCGGCGCCGTACTTCGCTCCGGTGACTTCCTGTGCCACGTCGATCACGGGGCGCAGCAAATCGGTCTCGTATACGTTTTCTACATCCTGCAGAATGCAGGCCACGCGCTCGATCCCCAGGCCGGTATCAATGTTCTTCTTCGGCAGCTTGCCGACGATCTCGAAGTTGCCCTTGCCTAGGCCCTCGCCGCGCTCGTTCTCCATAAACACGAGGTTCCAGATCTCGATGTAGCGGGTGTCGTCGACAACCGGGCCGCCTTCCTGGCCGTGCTCCGGGCCGCGATCGTAGTAGATCTCCGAGCATGGGCCGCACGGGCCGGGGATACCCATGGACCAGTAGTTATCTTCCATGCCCAGGCGCTGGATCTTGTGTTCCGGCACGCCAATCTTTTTGTTCCAGATTTCCGCGGCCTCGTCGTCGTCGGTGTAGACGGTCACCCACAGTCGTTCCGGATCCAGCCCCAGTCCGCCGTCTTCCACCGGGTTGGTCAGCAGCGTCCACGCGTGCGTTATGGCGCCTTCCTTGAAGTACGCGCCGAAGGAGAAGTTGCCCGCCATCTGAAAGAACGTGTTGTGGCGGGTAGTGATGCCGACCTCGTCGATATCCAGGGTGCGCACGCACTTCTGGATGGAGGTTGCCGTGCCGCTCTCAAACGGCGGGTTCTGCTGCCCTAGGAAGTAAGGCTTGAACGGAACCATGCCTGCGTTGACGAACAAAAGGTTCGGGTCGTCCAGGATCAGCGATGCGCTGGGAACCTCCGTGTGCCCGGCCTTGGTGAAGTGCTCGATGAAGCGCTGGCGGATTTCATGCGTTTGCACGTTGGCTTTACCTCGTCAATATTGTGTCGACTGTCTATGGAATGCGTACATTCTACCCCCGGGTTAAGAAGGAGCGAACGATAGCCCTTAGGCTACTCAAGCGCGCACCGATGGTCTTTTCGTGCCCGTGATTCGTCGGCTGGTAGTAGATCGCGTCGCGCACGTCGTCTGGCAGGTACTGCTGTGGCACCACACCCTTCGGATCGTCGTGAGGGTAAACGTAGCCCACCGCGTTACCCAGCGCCTTCGCGCCTTGGTAGTGCCCGTCGCGCAGGTGCGCTGGCACTGCCCCGCCCTTACCCAACTGCACGTCGCCGATCGCCGCGTTAATTGCGGCGATCACCCCGTTAGATTTCGGAGCGGTAGCCAAGTGAATCGTCGCCTGTGCCAGGTTCAGCCGTGCCTCCGGCATACCAATGAAGCTCACGGCGTGGTAGGCGGCCACCGCCACCTGCAGCGCCTGTGGGTCGGCCATGCCGATGTCCTCGCTGGCATGGATCACTAGCCTACGAGCGATAAACCGTGGATCCTCGCCGCCCTCCAGCATGCGAGCCAGATAGTGCAGTGCGGCATCCGGGTCCGAACCGCGGATCGACTTAATAAAGGCACTGGTGATGTCGTAGTGCTGATCGCCGTCGCGATCGTAGCGCGCCACTGCTTTGTTGAGGGACTTTTTTACTTGGGACGCCACCAGCTCCCCCACGCCATCTTCCCCCTCCGGCTCGACTCCTTCGGCGGCGGCTTCCAGGTACGTCAGACTGCGGCGGGCATCCCCGGAGGCCATGGCGACGAGTTGATCCATGGCATCGGGAGTAACGCGCAAACGCCCGGCGTACCCGCGTTCGTCATCGAGGGCGCGCTGCAGCACGGTGCGAATGTCGGCGTCGCTTAGGGAAGACAGCTGCACTAACAGCGACCGCGACAACAGCGGAGAGACCACGGAAAACGACGGGTTCTCGGTGGTGGCGGCGACCAGAAGCACAGTGCGGTTTTCAACGGCGGCGAGCAGGGCATCCTGCTGGGTTTTCGAGAAACGATGAACCTCGTCGATGAACAGGACGGTGTGCTCGCCGAGAAGCAGGCGCTTGCGGGCTTGTTCGATGATGGCGCGAACTTCCTTAACGCCAGAGTTCAGGGCACTTAAGGCCTCAAAGCGGCGGCCGGAGGCCTGCGAAACGAGGCTCGCAATGGTCGTCTTACCTGTGCCGGGTGGGCCATAAAGGATGACGGAGGTATCGCCCTCGCCTTCAATCAACCGCCGTAGTGGCGAACCGGGGCCGAGGATTTTCTCCTGGCCTACGACTTCGTCCAGGCAACGGGGACGCATACGAACGGCCAGCGGCGCGTGGGCGCCGGGGTGAAAATAGGCCTCGGCAGCACTGCCCTCCTGGTCTTGTGAAAACAGATCGTCCATGACTTGGGCTTCTAAGGGGGCTATTCGTCGCGCTCGTTGGGGAAAGCGCCCAGTTGCGCCAGCACCTTTAACAACACCCGGGCAAATGCTCCAACGGCCTCGAAGTTTTGGGAATCGCGGCGGCGGGAGAATCGCTCAATGGCCTCCACCGTGGTGGCTATATCCTCCAACTGCTCCTCCGACATATGGCGGATAGAGCGCGAGACCTCTTGGTTGTCAGACTCCTCACCGAAAACGAAGGAAGAGTGCTCCGCAACGGAAAGCCGACCGTAGTACATCATGATCAGCGATAGGAAAGCCCAGCCGATCAGGGCGGACATGACCCAGTCGTGGAAAACCTCGTCATCGGAGATCGTGGGCCAGATCTGTTGCGCCTCGGCGCGCCAGGCGGCGAGGAACTCCGTGGTCTCCGGCTCGTCCAATGCGGGGGTGGAGTTATCCTGCGGGAACCCCGCGACGACGCAAGCCACGTCGAAAGCAGCGTCCCGGAAGCCGGCCCATTCGTAGTCCAGCAACACGATGTTCTGGGTGAGCATCACGTTGTCTGGAGCCAGGTCAAAGGGGGTGAAAACCTGGAACTCAGACTTTGTCTGCCGCTCGGCGGCCTGCGTGGCGTAACGCTTTACAACCGGGTCGATGGTCAGGCCATTAGAGGTCATCAGATCCACGCCAGACTGAATGAGCTCCCCGACGTCGATGTCGGATTCTTCGATCGCCTCGGGGCTGATCTGGTGGCGCTGGCACTGCCGGCGCATCAAGGTGGTGTAGGAATCGGCACCGCCGAAGGTGGCAGCGTGCATCTTGCCCAGTGAGCGACCCAGCTTGCGCAGTGCGCCGGTGCGGGACTTGGAATCGTGCAGCGTAAGCACGTCGGTGAAGTTGGTGCCGTCGCCCGCGTCGGACAGCACCAGCAAGCGCTGCTCGATGTCGTAGGCCAGCAACACCGGGCCGGGGCGCACGGATTCGGCCAAAGTGTTGGTGTACTGGTAGGCCACGACTTCGCGGAGCATACCCAGGGCGTCGGGACCAAAGCCGTTGCCGTCGGAGCCAGCAGATTCGCTTTCCCGTGGCAGCTGTTTGATGACAACCGTGCGCTCCTGCAGGAACGGCTCGGCCGAAATACGGCAGCGCAGAACCATCGAGGAACCGCTTCCGCCCAGATCCTGCGGATCGCTGAGCTCGGGCGTACCCCCGAAGCGGGTCGCCAACACGTGGGTTGCCGCCTCGACGGTGGACTCGACTGACTGCACTGCTACTCGCCTACTTTTCCTGCTGAGCCTTCTGACCCTTCGGTGCCTTCTTCGGCTTGAAATCGATGCCGGATTCCTTGCGCTGTGCCGCGGAGATCTCACCCGGAGCGTCGGTCAGCGGATCCACGCCACCGCCGGACTTCGGGAATGCGATGACATCGCGGATGGATTCGAAGCCACCCAGCAGAGATACAATGCGATCCCAGCCGAAGGCGATGCCACCGTGCGGCGGGGCACCGAAAGCGAAAGCGTCCAGCAGGAAGCCGAACTTCTCGCGTGCTTCCTCCTCGGTGATGCCCATGACCTTGAACACGCGCTCCTGTACGTCCGGCTGGTGGATACGGATGGAACCGCCACCGATTTCGTTGCCGTTGCAGACGATGTCGTAGGCGTAAGCCAGAGCCTCTCCCGGGTTCTCGTCGAAGTTATCCAAGTACTCCGGCTTCGGGGAGGTAAACGCGTGGTGCACGGCAGTCCACGCAGAGTGGCCCAGTGCAACATCGCCGGAAGCGGTAGCGTCTGCAGCCGGCTCGAACAGCGGTGCGTCGACGACCCAGGTGAAGGCCCAGTCGCCTTCCTTGATCAGACCCAGCTTGTTGGCGATCTCGCCGCGGGCGGCACCCAGCAGGGCACGGGACGGCTTGGTCTCGCCAGCTGCGAAGAAGATGCAGTCGCCCGGCTTCGCGCCGACATGCTCGGCGATGCCTGCGCGCTCTTCATCGGTGATGTTCTTGGCCACCGGGCCGGAGAGCTCGCCGTCCTCGCCCACCAGGATGTAGGCCAGACCCTTGGCACCGCGCTGCTTAGCCCATTCCTGCCACGCATCCAGCTGGCGGCGAGGCTGATCTGCGCCGCCGTCCATGACAACCGCGCCGACGTATTCGTTCTGGAACACGCGGAAGGTGGTGTTCCTAAAGAACTCGGTGCACTCGGTGATCTGGATGTCGAAGCGCAGGTCCGGCTTGTCGGAGCCGTAGTACTTCATCGCGTCGGCGTAGGTCATGCGCGGAATCGGGGTGGAGATCTCGTAGCCGATCTCCTTCCAGATGGCCACCAGGATCTCCTCGGCCAGGGAGATCACGTCCTCCTGATCCACGAAAGACATCTCCACGTCCAGCTGAGTGAACTCCGGCTGACGGTCGGCACGGAAGTCCTCATCGCGGTAGCAGCGAGCGATCTGGTAGTAGCGCTCCATGCCGGCAACCATCAGCAGCTGTTTAAAGAGCTGCGGGGACTGCGGCAGCGCGTAGAAGGAGCCTGGACGTAGACGTGCCGGCACCAGGAAGTCGCGTGCACCCTCCGGGGTGGAGCGGGTCAGCGTTGGGGTCTCGATCTCGGTGAAATCATGGTCGGCCAGGACACCCCGGGCAGCCTGGTTCACCCGAGAGCGCAGACGCAGCGCATCGCCCTGGGTCTTGCGGCGCAGATCCAGGTAGCGGTACTTCAGACGAGTCTCCTCGCCCACCTCGCCGGAGGTCGAGGGATCGTCGATCTGGAACGGCAGCGCCGCAGCCTCGTTGAGGACTTCCAGCTCGGAGACGTTAACCTCGATGCCGCCGGAAGCCAGGTTCGGGTTCTCCGACCCCTCCGGGCGAGCCTCCACCACACCGGTGACCTTGAGGCAGTACTCGCTGCGCAGGTCGTGCGCACGCTCCGCCACCTCGGACTCGCGGAAGACGACCTGTGCCACGCCGGTGCGGTCGCGCAGGTCAATGAAAATGACGCCACCGTGGTCACGTCGGCGACCAACCCATCCGGTCAGGGTCACTTCATCGCCGATATTTTCTGGGCGCAGTTCGCCCGCAAGGTGTGTGCGCAGCACGTTCCTTAAGTTCCTTCCTCGTTACTTAGCCTTTTTCGACCTTACAGCCTACCTTGTCTGCGAAAGGGTGTGTACGTCGCCCGGGTATGGCACGATTCACTTGTGACTTTTAACAACAATCTGAACAACTATTCCGACCGTGGACAGCGCGGAGGTACCGGCTCCGGCGGAGGCGGTTTCGGCCTCGGGGGCGGGGGCGGCAACCAAGGTGGGGGCGGCGGCCTGTTTACCGGCCTACTTTTTGGCGCCCTCGCTCGCCGCTTCGGCATTCCGGGAATCATCGTTGCCGCCATTCTGGTGTTCCTCTTTAACGGCGGACTCGGAATGTTGGGTGGAAACAATGCCTCAGACCAGCGTGCGGGCGTCAGTAATAGTAGGCAGGGTGAAGGCTTCGAGCACTGCAAGACCGCCGAGGATGCCAACAATCACGATGATTGCCGAATCCTTGCCACGGCGAAGTCCGTAGACCAGTTCTGGGGTTCGGCGCTGTCCGAAGAGGCCGGCGTGGAATACACCGAGCCGGGTCTAGTGGTGGCCGAGGGACAGACGGACACCCGATGCGGATCCGCCAACCTCGCCAGCACCGGGCCGTTTTATTGCCCCGGCGATGAGACGGTGTACATGTCTACGCCCTTCTTTAAGGAGCTAAAACAGATGGGCGGTTCCGATGGACCGTTCGCACAGATGTACGTCACTGCCCACGAGTTCGGCCACCATGTACAAAACCTGGAGGGTAACCTGGGGCTTAGCGACTACGACAATCCAGGCGAGGACTCCAACGCGGTGAAAATGGAAGTCCAGGCCGACTGTTATGCAGGCGTATGGGCTCAGAATGCGGACAAGGGCGAGGACGCTCTGTTGGAGCCCCTCACCCAAGAGCAGGTCGAGCAGGCGATTGATACTGCTCGGTCCATTGGCGATGACGCCATCCAGTCCAGCGCCGGCCAGGAAGTAAATCCGGATAAGTGGACCCACGGCTCGTCCAAAATGCGCGTGGATTGGTTTATGCGCGGCTACCAGGGCGGCACCATGAAGTCCTGCCACCAGGACTTCCAGCGCTAAAGGCGACTATCCGTGGCTAGCCGCCCCGGCTGCCCCCCCTCCCTAGCGCTGCGGCGGCAGGAACGGGCGCAGCCAGTCTGGAACTGCGCTAGCCGGAATCAGGTTATTCACCCAACCCCACAAGCCGGCTCCACCGACACCCAGGGCGAGGATGCCCAGGATGATCGTGGTTATAATGCCCGCCTTGGCGGAGCCGCTGAGCTCCGTCTTGGAACCACCCAGAGACCCGGTGGACCCGCCGGGCTGGTTCGGATCGTTCGGCTCGCCCGGCCCTGGCGCCGGTTTCGGCTCTGCGCCCGGGGCATTGAAGCCCACCTTGATCGGGTCGTGGTCCGATGCGCGGAACACGTTCGGCTCGTAGAAATCAACCGCGTTGTAGTTGCGGCGAGAATACTCGAATGCAACCGACTCGTCGGCGTTGATATCCCATACGTCTGCGCCAGTGGCCATCTGGGTGGCCTTCTCGTTGGCCAGCACGTGATCCAGAGAGCCGAGGCGGCCACCAAACTGGTAGGACTGGCCCGCATCGAATTTGTCCTCGAGGTTGGTGTAGCCGGCCTCCTCGATGATGCGGATTGCATCCTCCTTGGCATAGGCGTTGAAGTCTCCCAGGATGAACTGCGGCTTGTCCTTGAAGTCTGCATCCTCATTGAGCCACTTGACCAGCTGACGGGACATCTCGGCACGTAGCTTGGCATTGTTGCCCTGGCCATCGCCGGTATCCGCGTCATCGCGAGCCACGCTGCCCTTGGACTTGTAGTGGTTCACGACGGCGACGAAAGCCTGCTCGTCCTTCGCACCCTTGTTCTTGAACTGCTGCGCCAGCGGCTGGCGGGCGATGCCATCGAAAGCCTCTACGTCGAGGATCTTGGACTCCCCGACCGGCTCCACCTTCTCCGGCTGGTAGATGAATGCAGTACGAATGACGTCTTCGTTCTTCGCGACTGTCGCCGGGCTGGGAACGTACTTCCAGTTGCCGCCGGCAGCGTTGAGCTCGTCGACCAGGTGCTTCAGGGCTGCGTCTCGATCCTGCTCGAACTTGGAGGAGTTCTCGATTTCTTCCAGCCCCAGCACCGACACATCCAGGGTGTTGATCGCCTTGACGATCTTCTCCTGCTGGTCCTCGAATGCCTCCTCGGTATAGGCACCGCGAACGTTGCACCTGTTAGCAGAGATCGGGTTACCCTCGCGGTCCTTGTAGGCACCGCAGCCGGACTCATCTTGCCCCAGATCCGTGAAGTAGTTCAGCACATTGAAGCTGGCGATGGAGTGGCTACCGCCGACCTCCTCGGGACCGTTCTCCTCGGCTGGGCGGGAGTCCTCCCAGCTGATCGGAAGATCCTTCTGCGCGGTGTCGCCCGTAATCTGGCTGGTCGGCTGCAACAACCACTTCTCAAAGCCGTAGGACAGCACCGTCGGGTTGGCGAAAGTAACCTGATCTCCGGCGCGCAGAGACTTTATGCCCTCGGCAGTCTTCAGGTAGGGCTGCGGGGTGTTCTGCGCATCCTTGTTGCGGAAGTAGTTGAAGGTCGCTCCGTCGTCCAGGGTGACGATCTTCTTGGCATTGCCAGCCTCGTAAGCCTGTGCCTCTGCTCCCGGCGCCACCACGGATGTGGCTTGGTACAGAGGCTCGTTGCCCGCCACCAGGTCAACGGATCCATACTGGTTCAGCTCGTAGTTGTTGGTAACGGTGTAGGTCTCAGAAGGCTGGAACATCATGTGCTCGTTGGCCTCGCGGGTTTCCTCGTCTAGAGGAACGGCGTCCGTGATCGGCTCTGGTTTTTCGCCACAGTCTTCGGCAGGGTTGGTGGACTCGGTGTACTTTGCATAACCGATCTGCGTAGAATCGGCGTGCTCTCCTACCTTGCCCGTAACAACGACGCACTTACCCAGGTCGGCCGGGGTGCCATTCTTGCCGGTGTAGACGAATACGGCTTGAGAGGCCTCTCCCGGCTTGTGCAGGTTCGCCGTGCCTCCTTCCTGAATGGTGAAGCCATCGAATCCCCCGGAAGGGTAGCTAGCGGTTACCCAGCCTGCGGTCTTTACCTCTTTGTCCACCAGCGGGGACACTGCACCCGTGCCCTGGATCTCGGAGATCTTGTGCTCCTCGGCCTCCCCCGGCTGCTCCGGCTCGTTGGGGTCGTCCGGGTTCTCCGGCTGCTCTGGGTTATCTGGGTCCTCCGCGTTCGGGTCCAGTGCATCGCCGCCGCTGTACTTCGGCGCTGGTTTACCGAGGGTGAAATCGGCGCTGTTGTCGTCCGTATCGTTTCCATCTTCACTACGGGCGGCAGCCGTGGTGTTAGAGAGAGCCGCTGTACCAGCGGTCTCGTTCACCGGCGCATTGCCATAACCCACGACGTCGATCGCGGGGTTTCCAGCGGCCCACTTCTCGGAGGAGTTGGTCAGCACGACGGTGCCGTTGGAACCGCTCAGGTCCAGGTTGTCCCCGGTGGCGTCCGAAACAAAATCCTGGGTACCGCCGTTACCCGCAGCGCCCTTGATCAGATAGAACGACTTCGGCTGAATGGTGCCGGAGAGGGCAATGGGCTTGCCGTTGTTGTTGCCTTTGGCGGATAGGTACTGTACGGTCCAGCCGTCGAGGCTGATGGGCTTGTCGGTGGGGTTAAACAGCTGAACATAATCGTTTTTGAGGGTCGCACCCTTATTTCCGCCACCGCCGTATACGGCGCTGATCACGACATTGTCGCCCGCCGGCGTTGCCACAGCCGTCGGGACGGTGAGGACATTAACGCTCAGGGCGAGTGCGCTGAATGTAGCCACAGAGGTGATGTTTTTGAAACGATCCTTCATGGTTATCAACCTTGCTTTCTGGTGAAGTGAGCTCCCGCGGGTAAGGCGGGAGCTCAAAGTGGGTCAGTGTGGTGCTGGTAGTCGGATTTAGATGTGCAGGACGTCGCGGACCCACTGCGGCAGCATGTCGCGGGCCCACTGCGGAACGATGTTGGCGGGGATGCCACCGTTCTTCTGCACCCAGGAAATGGCGGTGGCGCCACCGATGATGACGGCCAGAACGCCGATCACGGCAGCGATGACGCCGCCGGTGGAGGAACCGGACAGGGAGCCGTCAGCACCTGGCTGCTTCTGCTGGTCGGTGCCACAACCGCGCTCGACCTCCAGCTTGCCCTCCACGGAGATCGGGTAGTTCAGCTTGGAACCAGCGTCGGTGGTGATCTGCAGGAAGGCAGCTTCCTCCGGGACCGTCAGGTTAACGGTGGCCTTACCGGTTTCGTCGTGGGAGTCGGTGATGGTGTTGTCCATATCTGCGGAAGCCTCACCGACAGTGATGGCCTTTTCACCCTCGCAGCGCAGGAACTTGGCGGTCGCCGTCTTCGGCTTTGCTTCCGGGCCCGTGTAGCTCAGGGAGCTGAGCTTAACGGTCACGCCCTTGTTCGGGGCCAGGATGGTCCCACGCAGCGCCTCGTCGGTCACCTGAGCCTCGTCCACGCCAGCGCCGGACAGCTGCACGCCGACGGAGGTCTGGTTCGGACGCACGGCAATGTTCTTATTGTCCTTCAGGTAGCGGTTGAACACGTCGATGTCCATCTGGCCCGCGTCCTGGAAGTCACCTGCTGCGAAAGCCTTGTATCCGTCGCCACCTGTCAACAGGAAGCTGGAGCCGGCGATGCGGTAGTTCTTAGACGGATCCAACGGCTCGCCGTTGATGGTGACGTAGGTAACACGCTTGCCCTGCTCCGCATCCGGATCGTAAGCGTACTGGACGTTCTCGGACAGACCCAGTGCCAAAAACGGGCGCTTACCATCGGGCTGCCACTGCTGCTCCAGCGCCTCCTTGAACTTCTCGCCGGAAATTTCAACGACACCCAGGGAGTTGCCGAACGGCTGAACGGCGAAAGCCTCAGCGAAGGTCACCTTGCCGGATGCCAGGTCTTCGCGGACACCACCTGCGTTCATAACGCCGATGTCGGCGTTCAAGTCGGTCAGCTTGTTTACGCCGTACAGGGTGGCGTCTGCGATCATGGAGTTCAGGGAGGACTCAGTGCCGCGGTTGCTGCCGGTCTCGGCACCGGCGTCTGCACCACGGTAGAAATCGTTCTTCAGGTTGGTGACTACTTTGTCGCCCTCAGTTTTTGCCGAGTCCTGCGCCGCAGCGACGATCTTGGACACCTCGGGGTTCGGGGTATCGCCACAACGATCCATCATGTCCTTGGTCGAGCGGTTGGCTGCGGTCACGGACACAACCTTCTTTTCCGCCTTGTCGTAGACAATGTCGATATCAGCCAGATCCATGCCGTAGTTGGCCGGCTGTACCAGTACCGGCTTGCCGTCCAGCTTGCGCAGCACGTGAGTGTGGCCGGCAATCACAGCGTCTACATCGCCAGAAAAGCCCGTGTTGACTACGCCCTCGTGAGCCAGACCCACAATTACGTCGGCCTCACCGCTGTCCTTCAGTCGCTTGGCCTCGGCGTTGGTGGCAGCAACCGGGTCAGTGAAGCTGATGCCCTTGATGCCATCCGGGGAAACCAGATTGGAGGTGGTATCGGTCACGGTGCCCACGTAGCCGATCTTCACGCCGTCCTTCTCGATGACCTTCGACGGTGCCAACTTTGCGCCCTTGACGTTGGCACCGAGGTACGGGAACTTTGCCAGCTTATCGCCGTTCACGCCCACGCGATCCTTCAGGTCATCCCAGCCCTGGTCGAACTCGTGGTTGCCCACTGCGGAGGCCTCCAGACCCATCGCGTTTAGCACGTCGAGGGTCGGCTTGTCCTGCAGGATTGAGGACTCGAACGGCGAACCACCGATGTTGTCACCTGCGGAAACGAAGCTGGTGTTCGGGTTAGCCTCGCGCTCCTTGTTGATGTAGCAGGCCATGACGGCCGCGCCGGGCTCGCTGATCTCGTCCTTGCGGTTCTTGGCCTGGGAAATGTGCCCGTGGAAGTCGGTGATGCCTAGGATATTCAGGCTCACCTGGTCGGCTTCGGCGGCGTAAGCAGGGACGTTCAGACCCGCTAGGGCCAGGGTCGGCGCCATGGCCATGGTCATGACGGCGCGAGAACTGCGGCGAGATAGTTTAAACACGGTGGGGTTACTCCTCGTTGAAATTTAGCGTCAGCAAGTTGCACAGCGTAGATGTGTAACAACGATGGAGAGCTAACCACCGTTAGCCATTCTTGTCTTGGCAAGAACCTGCTCGAAAAGCCCCGCTACCTGCCACTTCACACTAGGTAACAAAACTATTAATCTTTAATTCACCATAAATACCCCCGCGTAGTGTTACGCGAGGGCAATGGTGTGGCCAGTGTTATTTCGGCGGTGTTTTAAGCGTCGGCCGTCTTTTCCGCGAGCAGCTCCACAACTGCTGCCAGATCCACCTCGTGCTGCTCGTGGGCTGCGAGATCCTTGACCGTCACGGTCCCCTCAGCCAGCTCCTTATCACCCAGCACCAGGGCATACAGTGCACCGGCACGGTCGGCGCCCTTCATCGCACCCTTCAGCCCGCGGTCGCCGTAGGACATGTCGGCGGAAATACCGCGGCCACGCAGATCGTTAATGATGCCCACCATGCGCCGCTTGGCCTCTTGCCCAAGTGCCACGCCGAAGACATCAACCCTTCTTCCTGTTGACGCCTTCTTCTCCTCCGCTTCCAGCGCCAGCAGCGCTCTATCCACGCCCAACCCGAAGCCGATTCCGGAAAGGTCCTGACCGCCCAGCTGACCCATCAGACCGTCGTAGCGGCCACCGCCACCGATGCCGGATTGCGCGCCCAGGCCGTCGTGGACGAACTCAAAGCAGGTCTTGGTGTAGTAGTCCAGGCCGCGCACCATCCGCGGGTTGATGGTGTAGCCCACGCCCAGGTCGTCGAGCAGCCCGGTCACGGTCTCGAAGTGCTCGCGGGAGGAATCGCTGAGGTGGTCCAGCATCAAGGGAGCCTCGGCCAGCATCTCTTGCATCTCGGGGCGTTTATCATCCAGGACGCGCAGCGGGTTTAGCTGCGCACGGCGCTGGGTATCCTCGTCCAGCGGCAAAGTTGCCAGGAAGTCCTGCAGCTTCTGCCGATAGGCCGGACGGTCGTCCCAGTCTCCGAGGCTTGTCAGCTCTAGACGAAAGCCATTCAGACCGATGGAGGTAAAGCAGCGGTGTGCCAACGCGATAACTTCAGCATCCAGCGCCGGATCGTCCACGCCGATGGCTTCCACGCCCACCTGCTGCAGCTGGCGGTAGCGGCCGGCCTGCGGGCGCTCGTAGCGGAAGAAGGGGCCGTTGTAGACAAGCTTGACGGGCAGCTGCCCGCGGTCCAGGTTGTGCTCGATGACGGATCGCATGACGCCCGCCGTGCCCTCCGGCCGCAGAGTCACCGAACGGCCGCCCCGGTCGGCGAAGGTGTACATTTCCTTCGACACGACGTCGGTGGATTCGCCGACGCCCCGGGCGAACAGAGAGGTCTCCTCGAAGATCGGCAGTTCCACGTGCTCGTAGCCTGCGGCGTGCGCGGCGCCGGTAAAGGCATCCTTTACCGCCTTGAACTCCGCCGATGTCGGCGGCACGTAGTCCGGCACGCCCTTCGGCGCGCTAAGCGCCTTAAACTTCTCGGTCTTAGGCTTCTGGGACTTCTGTTGCTTCTTCTCGCTCTCAGTCACAAGTGAACAGTCTACTAAACGGCTATTGCACTGCCGCCAGGAAACTATTCGTCCGCTTTTCTTCGCCAATCGTGGTGTGCGGTCCATGTCCCGGCAGCACAATGTCCTCGTCGGCGAAGTCGGTGGTCAGCTTTTTGAGGCTCAGCATCATGTCCTCCGGCGAGCAGCCGGGCAGATCGGTGCGGCCCACTCCCCCGCGGAACAAGACGTCGCCGCCGAAAATCAGCCCGCCCACGCGGAACATCACGTGCCCCGGCGAGTGGCCTGGCATGTGGTGGATATCAAACTCCGCGCCACCGATACTGATGGATTCGCCCAGCGGGCGAATATCCTCGATCTCCGGCATGTTCGCCACGTCGAAAGGCTGCGCCAGCGGGCTGGCCGCCTGGTCCATCTCCAGCATGAAGCGATCCAGCTCATGAACATACACGGGCACTCCAAAGGCTCCAGCGTCGCGGATGTGGTCGATGTGCCCGTGGGTTAATACGACCTTTTCCACGAAGAAATTATGCTCTTCGGCGAGCCTCTGGATGTTGTCGAAGGCACCCATTCCAGGGTCTATAACGACCGCCGGGGAGTTTTCCCCCGCGGCGGCGTCCGAACCATCAATCACCACATAGCAATTGGTCTCGAAAGGTCCGGCGGGAAAGCTCAGTATCTGGGTGGTATCCGGCAGGTTTACTTTATCTGCACTCATGCCACCCAACCCTAGCGAACGGCGCGCACGGGGCGTGCCCCTACGCACGATTCGGCCAGTGTATAGGGCATAATGGTTCACCGTATCTAGCACAAGAAAGGGTCTGGAAGAACGTGTCTGAAAAGAACTACCCGAACGAGGCGAAGCGCGACGAAGCGCTCAAGGAGCTGGAAAAGGCTCTAAAGTCCCGCGAGCGCAAGGCCAAGATCGCCCCGCTGGGCGTGGTGGCCGCAACTCTCGCGGTGCTGGTGGTTATCGTCGGCGGCATCTGGTTCGCCACCACCTACACCTCTGACGAGGGTGAAGATCAAGTCGCAGAAAGCGAAGAGCAGACCACCGAGCCGGAGGTAGAGGCCGTAGCAATGCCCGACGGTCCGGCGAAGCCCTACGGCGATACCGTGAAGTGTGAATATAAGAAAGATCCTCAAGGCAAGCTCAGCGAGGCCGGGCTGCCAAACGGCAAGGACGTCACCGCCAAGGGCACCCAGAAGGTCACCTTGACGATGAACGGAAAGAAGGTCGGCCTAAAGCTGGCTAACGACAAGTCTCCGTGCTCCACCAACTCCTTCGCGCACCTCGTGGAAAAGAAGTTCTACGACTCCACCAAGTGCCACCGCTCCGTGAAGTCCGATTCTATGACGATTCTGCAGTGCGGCGACCCAGAGGGCAGCGGCGCCGGCGGCCCGGGTTACTCCTTCCCAGATGAGTTCCCGACCAACGGCGTGGAGGAAGACAAGGCCGAGACCCCGGTCAACTACAAGCGTGGCACCCTGGCCATGGCCAACAGTGGCCCGGATACCAACGGCAGCCAGTTCTTCCTGGTCACCGGCGATACCACCCTGCCGCCGAAGTACAACGTCTTCGGCACCATCGACGAGGACGGTCTCAAGGTGCTGGACGAGCTGCTGGAGAAGGCACCGGAGGGCGACGCAGCCCCGACCGAGGACATCAACATCGAGTCCGCTGTACTGGGCTAAAACGCTAGAATGCTAGAACGGCGCTGGGCTACACCGGTGCCCTAGCCGCCCGTCGTCACCCGGTAGACGTCGTACACGCCCTCGACGTTGCGTAGCTGGTTCATCATGTAACCCAGCTGCTTCGTGTCCGACACCTCGAAAGTAAAGCGGATCGTCGCCACCCGATCGCCGGCGGTGTGCGAGTTCGTAGCGATGATCGGCACCTTCTGCTCCGAGACCACGCGCGTGACCTCCGAAAGCAGACCGTTGCGATCCAGCCCCTCGATCTGGATTGTGACCATAAACACCGCATTGTGGAAACTGCTTGCCCACGACACCTCGATGATGCGCTGCGTTTCTTGGTGTAGCTTCTCCGAGTTGGTGCAGTCCGTACGGTGGACGCTTACACCCCCACCCTTGGTGATAAAGCCGAAGATCTTGTCTCCCGGCACCGGGGTGCAGCACTTGGCCAGTTTCGCGGAGAAGTCTGCCTCGCCCTGCACGAGTATTCCAGAACCATCGCCACGCCCCTCCTGTGGAGTGTTCGCGATCTTCGACGTCGCCGGGCCCGACTGTAGAACGTCATCTGCCTCGGATTCGGTCTCGAGGCCTTCCACCAGGCGGTGGCACACGTTCCCTGCAGTAATCTCTCCCCGTCCAATTGCCGTGTACAGCGCTTCGACGTCCGAGTAGTGCAGCTCGCTGGCCAGCAAACGCAGCGATTCGTGCGTAAACAGCCGGTGCACCGCGAGGCCACCGCGCTGCGCCTCCGCAGCTAGCAGGTCGCGCCCCTTCTCGGCGGCTTCCTCCCGGCGTTCCTTGGCGAACCACTGGCGAATCTTCGCCTTCGCCCGGGGCGAGACGACAATGTTCATCCAGTCCTTCGACGGCCCCGAGTTTTGATCCTTAGAGGTAAAGACCTCCACCTTGTCGCCAGTCTTGAGCTTGGACTCCAGTGCGACTAGCTTGCCGTTGACCTTGGCACCGATACAGCGGTGCCCAATCTCGGTGTGCACCGCGTAAGCGAAGTCGATCGGCGTGGAACCATTCGGCAACGTAATCGCGTCGCCCTTCGGGGTGAACACGAAGATCTGGTTCGTAGAGAGGTCGTAGCGCAGCGAATCCAAAAACTCGTTCGGATCCGCGGCCTCTTTCTGCCAATCCAACAGCTGGCGCATCCACGCCATCTGGTCCACCTCGGCAGACTCGCTGTTGTTGTTGCCCCGGGTTTCCTTGTACCGCCAGTGCGCCGCGATGCCATACTCGGCGTTGTGGTGCATCTCGTGGGTTCGAATCTGCACCTCCAGTGGCTTCGTATCCGGGCCAATCACCGTGGTGTGCAGCGACTGGTACACGCCGAACCGCGGCGAGGAAATATAGTCCTTAAACCGCCCTGGCATCGGCTGATACAAAGTGTGGATCGCGCCGACGGCCGCGTAGCAGTCCTGCACGCTGTCCACCAAAATCCGCACGCCGACCAGGTCAAAGATCTCGTCGAAGTCGCGGCCGCGGACGATCATCTTTTGGTAAATGGACCAGTAGTGCTTCGGGCGCCCCTCGACGGTGGCGTGGAGCGAGCTGCGCGACATCGCCAACTCGATCTCCTGCTTCACCTTCGCCAGGTACTGGTCGCGCTTCGGCGCACGGTCGGCCACGAGTCGCACGATCTCGTCGTACTTCTTCGGGTACAGGATCGCGAAGGCCAGGTCTTCGAGCTCCCACTTGACGGTCGCCATGCCCAGGCGGTGAGCCAGCGGAGCGATTACTTCCAGGGTCTCGCGCGCCTTCTTCGCTTGCTTCTCCGGAGGCAGAAAACGCATGGTACGCATGTTGTGCAGACGGTCGGATACCTTGATCACCAACACACGCGGATCCTCGGACATGGCGACGATCATCTTGCGTATCGTCTCTGCCTCCGCCGCAGATCCCAGCACCACCTTGTCCAGCTTTGTCACACCGTCTACCAGGCGCGCAACCTCGCTACCGAAGTCACGGGAAAGGTCCGCCAGCGAGTATTCCGTGTCCTCCACCGTGTCGTGCAACAGTGCGGCCACAACGGTGGTGGTATCCATGCCGATCTCCGCGGCGATCGTCGCTACGGCCAATGGGTGCGTAATGTACGGTTCACCGGACTTGCGCTTCACGCCCTCGTGCAGCTTTTCAGCTGTGGCATAGGCTCGGTTTAGCAGCGCCAGGTCGGCGCGCGGATGGAAGCGCCGATGAACGGAAATGAGCGGCCCCAGTACCGGGTTGATCTTCGGTTTACCGGTGCCAGTGAGGCTGCGCGCGATGCGGGCCGCCATCCACAGCGAGCCCTTTTCGTTGCTCATTGCTGCTTTAAGTCCTGCCTATTTCTTCTCTTCTTTTTATTGACGCCGCCTGCGCCAATAACGACCCAGCGTATCTAGCCGGCCTGGTCCACCACGTAGAGCGGAAGATCCTTTAGACGGTCGCGACCGTCTAATGCGGCTACCTCCAGTACTACGCCCAGACCGCAGACGTTTGCCCCCGCCTTCTGAAGAAGTTCACGGGAGGCACTCAGCGTACCGCCGGTGGCGAGAACGTCGTCGATCAAAAACACGTTCTTACCCTGCAGCGGTATGGCGTTGCCTGCTGGGATCTCTAGTGAGGCCGTGCCATACTCCAAAGAGTAGTCCACGTGGTGAACCGGAGGCGGCAGTTTGCCGCCTTTACGTACCGCCAGAATGCCCACGCCCAATTCGTAGGCCACGGCGCTTCCCAGCAAAAAGCCGCGGGCGTCCAACCCACCAATCAGGTCGATATCAAAATTCCGGCAGTGGTTAGCCAGATCCTTAACCAGAAGCCTGAATGCTCCTGGGTCCGCCAACACCGGCGTTAGGTCTTCGAAGACGATGCCGCGGGAGGGGAAATCGGGGACAATCCGGATAAGCCGGCGGAGTGCCTTAGCGGCCGTCTCCGTTGGCTGGGCCATGCTGTCGTGGTCGGCGGAAGTCACGCTCTTGAATCCTCTTTTCTGTGTGCGGCGGCGACGCGTCTACTTTAGCGCCGTCCTCAGCCTTGTTGCTGGGTCTATGGCTTTTCGCCTGAGTTGCTGGGCGATTCCGGTTCGGGGGACTCGCTGGCCTCTGTACCATTTGCCCCTTCGTTGCCCGCGTCGGACGCGCGGCCTGTGGCCACCGGCTCGTCGGCTTCCACCCAACGATCCATGTTCCAGCTCACTCCCGTATCCGAGGAACTATCCAGCACGTTTGCTGCATGCACCTCGGCGAGGATCGTGCGAGGTTCGGTCACCAGAGGCAGTGTCATCGCCTGCTCGGCCAGGATCGTCTCGGCCACTCGGATCTCCTTGAGGCCAGATGCCTGCGTGGAGTTCACCTCCGAATTGCGCCCAGTGGCCGAACGAGTATCCAACGCCACGTCGTAGTCCACGCCCAGCAGGCCAAAGTCCTCTGCCTTGCGAGGTATAGGCTCAATAGTCACACCGGCCTTTTCACAGCTGGTCTTCAACGCATCCACAATCTTCTTATACCGTGGCACGCTATCCAGGAACCCGACACGGATGGTCAGCCCGTTGAGCAGCGTTCGAGCTTGCTGGGTATCCACGTCGGTGTTACGGCCGTTGATGTCGTCCAGGTAGCTGCGCAGCGGATGCATAGAACCGATCACCCGCAGGCCGGTGGGTTGCACGGGCGCACCGGTCTCCTCTTCCACCGACTGGGCAATGGCCTGCCGATCGATACAAGCATTGAGCGCACGTCGGGTTGCTGGAGCCTGCAGCACCCCCAAATCGGATAGTCGCAGGGTATCTGCGCGCTCCGAGTTGCTCTCAACCACGCGGAAGTCGTCGCCGTTCACACCCAGCTCAGCGACCACCTTCCCGGGCTTATCACCAGCTCCGCGGCTAATATCCACCACGGATAGCTGCTTGTCTTCCGCGAGCTGTTGCACATCCGCGTCCTGGGGCCACAGGTATACCGGGGACTGGGTGGCTTCCACGCCTCTCCACTCCGGATTCTTCTCCAACTTGAGCGAGCCATCGTCCTCCCGGGCGGCAATCTTGTACGGCCCGGAGGTCGGCACCTTAGACGGATCCGTGGTCTCGAAGTTGAACACGTCCTGCCACGCCTTACCCAAGTCCGTCAGTGCCTGCTCGTCCATGGAGTCTATAGCCACAACCACATCGTCCACTCCAGCCTTTTCGCTGACAATGTGGGAGGGCAGTACCGTGCCGGGCCCGAACAGTTCGCGATAGCGGGCACCTCGCTTGTCGGCGAACTGCACACTGAATTGCTTGGCTCCGGCAGTGCAGTCCACGTTCTGCACCTGGCCAAACAACGGCATGTCGGAGCCAAACAGGTCAGGGCGCTTGCTGGCCTGATAGGTCAGCAGAAAGTCGTCGCACACCACCGGCTGGGAGTCTGAATAGGTCGCGTCCGCGTTGATGGTGTAGTCCACCCGGCGAGGGTCGCCCGGGGCGGGCTTGGCCGTCACCAGGTCGCCGTTGGGCAAGATCTGGCCGCGCGGCCCCGCAATAAATGCACCGGGGTACAGGCGCGCGGACACCTTCGCGGCGTCCGTCGCGACCCCCACTCCGGTGCCCGCATTGGAGGTCACTAGGTCGCTGGTCAGCACGTAGCCGAACTGCTCCGGTGGCGAACTCAGGGGCGTGCCCTCAGAACACCCAACTAGCCCCGCCCCAGCCAGAGTGGTGGAAAGTAACAGCGCTGCCGTGACCTTGGCAGACCGTGCTGCGTGCGGCGTGCGGTTCACTGGGAGCCTCCTGAAAAAAATGCCTAGCTGACTACATGCCTGGGCGCCAGGACCTTCCAGCGTCCTGGTGGCCTGCGTCGCGCTTGAAGTCGTCCATGGAATCCTCGGTGTGGCGGGCGTTCGGGCTAGACACGCTGCGCTTGGCGGTGGACTCGGCCGCTTCGTCGCTGAATTCGTCGTCCGACTCCACAGCGGTGCCACCCTCAACAACATCATCGTTACCCGCAGCGAGGGAACGGGCGCGCTCCACGCGAGCCTCATGCTGCTTGTACTTGCGCTGGCGCATCTTGAACGTCACCAGCAGTGGCGCAGCGAAGAAAATAGAGCTGAAGGTACCGGCGATCACGCCGATGAACTGGACCAGCGCCAGGTCCTTCAACGTGCCCACGCCCATGATGCCCACGGCGACGATCAGCAGCGAGGCAATCGGTACCAGGGAGAAAATCGACGTGTTGATGGAACGCATGATGGTCTGGTTGATGGCCAGGTTCGTTTCCTCGGCGTAGGTTGCGCGCGTAGACCCAAACAGCCCTGCCGTGTTCTCCTGCACCTTGTCGAACACCACGACCGTGTCGTACAGCGAGTACGCCAGGATCGTTAACAGGCCGATGACCGTCGCCGGCGATACCTCGAAGCCGATCAGAGCGTAGATGCCAGACACGACCGTCAGGTCGATCAGCACACAGAGGATGGCGGAAGCGGCCATGTCGCGCTCCATGCGGATCGCGATATACAGGAACACAACCAGCAGGAACACGCCCAGGGCGATAAGCATCTTCTTCGTGATGCTGCTACCCCACGACTCGGAGACGGTGGAATCGCTAATCGCGTCCTGCGTCACCTCTCCGACGTTATTCTCCGGGTGGTAAGCATTGAACAGCGCGGAACGAGCCTCGCGGATCTGTTCCTCGCCCAGGCGCTCGGAGTTAATCTCGATAGATTTCGCATCGCCACTGCCGACTGTCTGGGTGGACTGCGGTGCGATACCGGTTGCCTCCTCAAAGACCTCGGCCACGCTGGATTCAGTGGCCCCACCTGCAGGCGGCATGGTCATGCGGGTGCCGCCCTCGAAGTCGATGCCTAGGCTGAAGCCGCGCACCAGGATGGATAGCAGGCACGCCACAACGACGGCGACGAGGATGCCGTACAAGCGACCGCGGTTCTGCACAATGCGGAAACCACCGTTTCCGTTGTATAGCTTTTCGAAGAAGCCTCTGGCCTCTGCGTCGGGTGCGTCCACGGGTGTGGCCTCGGCAGCCGTCAGCTCGGTCGTCTCGTTCGCACTCAGGGTTTCGGCGTTGCTCATTTACTTCCCCTCCTTGTTGTCGGTGGCCGGGGTGTCTTTCACTGTGGACGCCACCGTCTCCGACTTATCAGACGAATCAGCCTCCTCAGACTTTTCGGCCTTTTCAACCTTTTCGGCCTTCTCGGCCTGTTCAGCTTTCACTGCCTTGTCGGCCTTGGATTGCTTGGCCGCAGGCACGTGTGGCTTACGGCCGTACTTGCGCTCGGCTACCCGGTAGGCAGCCCCCAGGCCGTTGAGCTTGGGCGAGGCGAAATGCGCGCGGCGGGACATCAAAATCAGCAGCGGTGCGGTCAGCAGGAATGCGACCAACAGGTCGAACACGGTGGTCAGGCCCAGGGTGAAGGCAAAGCCCTTCACATCGCCGACGGCCAGGAAGTACAGGATCAGGGCGGCGATGAGCGAGACGATATTACCGGTGACGATCGTGCTGCGGGCACGCTGCCAGGCACGCGGTACCGCAGAGCGGAACGTCGAACCATTCCTGATTTCGTCCTTGATCCTCTCGAAGTAGATCACGAAGGAGTCTGCAGTGGTGCCCAGACCGATGATCAATCCGGCGATGCCGGAGAGATCCAGGCTGTAGCCGATCCAGCGCCCCAGCAAGACAATGAAGCCGTATACCAGGGAGAACGCTGCGATCAGCGAGACGATGGCAACGACACCCAGGCCGCGGTAGTAAGCCAGGGCGTACAGGCCTACCAGCACCAGACCCACCAGGCCGGCGATGATGCCAGCCTTGAGCGAGGCTGCACCCAGCGACGGAGAGATTGTGGTTGTCGTGCCGCCGGGTTCCCCGTTTTCACCAACGAAGCTCAGCGGCAGCGCACCATAACGCAAGTTGTTGGCCAGGTCCTGAGCTTCCTTCTCAGAGAAGCTACCCGTGATCTGGGAGACTTCACCCGGAGGGGTCGGCGACTGAATCTCTGGTGCGGAGATCACCTTGGAGTCCAAAGTGATGGCCACACGCTTGCCCAGCATCTGCTGACCCAGGTCGTACCAGGTCTCGCCGCCCGGGTTCTGCTCGCCGGTTTTGAACTTAAAGGTGATGGCCATCTGCGCGGAGTTCGGCTGCAGGCCACCGGTGATCTGCGAGTTAGTATCGATCAATTCACCGGTCAGGCGCTCACCGTTCTTCTCGTCGGTCTCACCCCGCAGCAGCGGCGCGGGCCCCAGAATCATCGGACCCTGGTCGCTACAGGTAACCAACGGCTTATCTGCGTCGTCCGCACCTGCCATCGGGTCGGCCTTCTCACAGTCCAGCAGCGCTCCAGCTGCTTGCTGCTTGTTGCCGTCCATGCTCTGACGGTCAGCGCGTAGAACCTCGACCTGCTTGTCCCGACGCTTCTGCTCCGCTACGGAATCCTTCGGCTCCGCCGGTGGCTTTGCGGTAACCTTCATTTCCTTCGGTGCATCCTTCAAGCCCAGCTGTGGGAAGGCCTTCACCATCTGGTCCAGGCGCTCATTGGCAAACTCCGGGGTAATTATGCCGTTCTTCACCCAAGTGTTTGCCATCTTCTTCAGCACCTTCGGGAAGTCATCGGTCGGCTGCCCCGGCTGCGCCTCCGGACGGAAGAGCAACTGTGAGGTCTTGCCCAGCGTGCGAGCCTCGCCTGCATCCGACCCCGGAACCGTGATGACAAGGTTGTTGCCATCAGCTACCACGGAGGCCCCAGAAACACCCATGCCGTTCACGCGGTTCTCCAGGATCGTACGTGCCTGGTCCAACTGATCCTGCGTGGGCGTGCCACCCTGCGGAACCAGAGTCACGCGCGTACCACCCTGCAGGTCGATACCCAGCTTCGGGCCGAACGACTTGTTGCCCGTAAACATAATCAAGCCCAGCACGATGAGCACAATCACCACGAATGCGGCGATCGCCCGCTTCGGCCACGCGAAGCCGCCCCGTGCAGCAGTTTTCTTTTTCTTCTTTGCCACCGCTTTAAGTCTCCTGCAATCCAGCCGCACACTTGCGCGGCCGGTGAACTAAAAAATCCAACCCCGTGATACTAGCGCCTGCTCCGGACATACGGAACAGCGAACCGGGGTTGTTAGTCGTCTTTTTCTTCCGTCAACTGGTTTTCCTGCTGCGAACCTGGCTCTACAGAGTCGACGGTTTCCAGAATGGAGACCTTCTCCCAGGTAGTCACCACACCCGTGGCAATCTCCAGGTCAATGGTGGTATCCCCCACGTGTACCACGCGGCCGTGCATGCCGGAGGTGGTCTTCACAACCATGCCCGGACCCAGCTGCTCCTGGAACTGGCGGATCTCTTGAACCCGCTTGTTCTGCTTGCGGATCTGGATCAGCGGCAAGCCGACGAAGACCACGAGAACGAGGACGATAAGAATAATGTCAATTGGCATAGTGCCAATCTTGCCATAGTCCCTTCTGCGCCCCGCTATAGCCCGATGGTGCCCTCCGGCGGCTCCAGTCCAATGTGCCGCCACGCCGCCGCCGTTGCCACGCGCCCGCGCGGGGTGCGGCTCACCATGCCTGCCCGCACCAGGTAGGGCTCGCACACTTCCTCGACCGTCGACGGTTCTTCACCTACCGCCAGGGCAAGGGTATTGACGCCCACCGGTCCGCCGCCGTGACCCTTCACTAGCGCCTCGATCACCGCCCGGTCGAGCCTATCCAGCCCCGACTCGTCCACGTCGAAAACCAGCAAGGCAGCTCGCGCCACCTCCACGGTGATCCTTCCGTCGGCGTTGACATCCGCGAAGTCGCGCACGCGGCGTAGCAGCCGGTTGGCAATGCGGGGCGTTCCACGGGAGCGCGAGGCGATCTCCGCTGCGGCGTCCCCAGTAATATCCACCCCCAAGATTCCCGCGGCGCGCGTGACCACCCGGGTGAGGTCAGCGACCTCGTAGAACTCCATCTGGGCGGTAAAGCCGAAGCGATCGCGTAGCGGGCCAGTGAGCATGCCCGCGCGGGTAGTGGCACCAACCAGAGTAAACGGGGCGATTTCGATGGGGATCGAGGTGGCACCGGGGCCTTTTCCGACGATGACGTCGATACGGAAGTCCTCCATTGCCATGTACAGCATTTCCTCGGCGGGCCGAGCCATGCGGTGAATCTCGTCGATGAAGAGCACGTCGCCCTCCATCAAGTTGGAAAGCATGGCGGCCAGATCACCTGCGCGTTCGAGCGCCGGGCCGGAGGTCATACGCAAAGAGCTGCCGAGTTCCTGGGCGATAATCATGGCCATCGTTGTCTTGCCCAGCCCCGGCGGCCCAGCCAGCAGAACGTGGTCGGGAGCGACCCCGCGCGACCGGGCCCCGCCCAGCACAAGATCCAACTGAGTGCGAACCTTCGGCTGACCGATGAACTCGTCAAGGGATTTCGGGCGCAACGAGGTATCGATATCGGAATCCCCGGCTGCCTCCTGTGGATTCAGATCCGCATTCTGGGCGAAGTTCTGACTGCCCGGCCCTACTCCCGGCGGAAGTTCAAACTCTGTGCGCTCGATATCGCTCATGGTCTCTAAGTCTCCCCTATTTCGCGGCCAACTACTTGATCGCCGCCAGCGAGGCACGCAGCAGCGCGGAGGCATCCGGGGCTACCGGCTCGGACCACTGGGCCAATACTGCATCCAGAGTGCCGCCGGCCTTGGACTCGGTAAAGCCCAGCCCGACCAGCGCTTCCAATACCTGCTCGCGCACGTCCGGCGCCACTGCCTGTCCATCTGTGGCAGCCCCCGAAGCCTCGGCGGCACCCGCGATACCGGAATCGACCATCTCGCCCAGATCCGCCACCTTGCCCTTCAGATCCACAGCCATACGCTCGGCCAGGCGCTTACCCACACCCGGCGCCTTTTGCAGCGCCTTGTGGTCTCCGTTGGATACCGCACGCGCCAGCTCCTGCGGCGACACCACAGACAGAATCGCCAACGCCAACCGCGCGCCTACCCCGGAGACGGACTGCAGGATGGCGAAGGCCCGCTTCTCGTCGCCATCTTGAAACACGTAAAGCGTCTGCGAATCCTCCCGCACCACCATGGAGGTGGTGACGAAGACCTCCTCACCCCGTGGTAGTTCCGCGATGGTCGTGGCCGTGCCGGTGCACTGGTAACCCACCCCCGCGCATTCAATAACGACATAGTCCAGGCCTTTGTCGATGACGGTTCCGCGCAGCGATGCGATCATGCTTTCCCCTTCACTAGGTGGTTGAGTGGTGCCCGCCAGCAGTGGCACACGGCCAGCGCCAACGCATCGGCGGCATCCGGCGGCTTCGGCGGTTCGCTTAGGCCCAGAATGCGCGTAATCATGCGCGTCATCTGCGCCTTATCCGCCCGCCCATTGCCACTAATGGACTTCTTCACCTCGCTGGGCGTGTACATGTGTACCTCTACCCCACGCTGGGCGGCAGCCAGCATCAGCACCCCCGACGCATGGGCGGTATTCATCACTGTAGAGACGTTTGAGCGTTCAAACACCCGCTCCAGCGCAACGACATGTGGCTGGTAATCATCGAACCACTGCTCCACAGCGCCAAAAAGTTTCTGCAAGCGCCGCTCCACCGGCATGTCCGATGGAGTGCGCACCACTCCCACAGCGACGGGGTACACAGCCCGCCCCTTCCCCGCCTGCACAACGGAAAGCCCGCAGCGCGTCAGCCCGGGATCTATCCCCATCACCCGCAGCCCGGCCAGAGAGGTCGGGCCACCGGCAGGCGTTCCCCAGGCGGAATTGTGTGGAATACTCATCGTGCAACTAAGAATAGCACACGTGTTTTAATTATTCGGAGTCTAGCTCCGCCAGAACCTCTTCGGTCAGGTTCATATTAGTGAACACGTTCTGCACGTCGTCGGAATCCTCTAGCGCGTCGATCAAGTTAAACACCTTCTTCGCGGTGGAAGCATCCGCCGGCACCTCCATGGAGGCGCGGAAATCCAGTTCGATCGAGTCGTAGTCGATCTCCGATTCCTTCAGTGCGTCACGCACAGCGTTCATGTCGGAAGACTCACACACAACTTCGAACTTCTCGCCGATGTCGTTGACCTCTTCCGCACCCGCGTCGAGCACGGCCAACAGGATGTCATCCTCGGTGTTCTCGCCCTTTTCTAGAACGGCCACACCCTTACGGGTGAACAGGTAAGACACGGAACCCGCGTCTGCCATGTTGCCGCCGTTCTTGTTCATAGCGGTACGCACGTCGGTCGCCGCGCGGTTGCGGTTATCGGTCAGGCACTCGATCAACATAGCCACGCCGTTGGGGCCGTAACCTTCGTACATCACGGTCTCCCAGTTGGCGCCGCCGGCCTCTTCGCCGGAGCCGCGCTTGCGGGCGCGCTCAATGTTGTCGTTGGGCACCGAGGACTTCTTGGCCTTGGTAATCGCGTCCTGCAGCGTCGGGTTTGCGCTGGGGTCACCACCACCGGTACGAGCCGCCACTTCGATGTTCTTAATCAGCTTGGCAAATTCCTTGCCGCGCTTTGCGTCGTTGGCAGCCTTCTTGTGCTTGGTCGTTGCCCATTTGGAGTGGCCGGACATTATCCTCTTTCGGTAGTCGGGTTCGTCTGTAACGCTTCCATACTAGACCCCCACGGTGTCGCGGCCGTCACGCACGTCGCTTTTTTCTTCTCGACGCCCCCACGGCTGCATCCCCACCGACGGCCTTAAGCGCGGTGCTGCTCAACCATCCACAGGAAGTAGGCGTGCACGCGGTCGTCCTCGGAAAGCTCCGGGTGAAAGCTACATCCCAGCACGTGGCGCTGTCGCACACCGACGATGGTGCCATCCGGCAAAGCGGAAACGACCTCAACGTCATTCCCCACTTCCTCGACCTTGGGAGCGCGAATAAACACGGCCTCGACGGGCGTGTCGATGTCTCCGAACGGCAGTTGGGTTTCGAAAGAATCCACCTGGCGGCCGAAAGCGTTGCGCCGCACTGTGATGTCCAGGGCGTGCAAACTGTGGGCGTCGCTACGCGTATCCAGCACCCGATCGGCCAGCAGGATCAAGCCCGCGCACGTGCCGAAAACGGGAAGGCCATCGGCGATGAGGGCACGCAGTGGCTCCAGCATTCCACCCAGGTCCAGCAGTTTGGACATGGTGGTGGATTCACCTCCGGGCAGAATCAGACCGTCGAGTCCGTTCAGGTGCTCGGTACGGCGCACCGCGCGAGCCTCGTGCCCCAGTCTCTCGATGCTCCGGATGTGCTCGACGAAGCCGCCCTGCACGCTCATCACGCCAATGATCACTGTGTTACTGCTCCTTTACCGGCACCGACTGAGTGCCTTCGCGCAGGCTGCGGGTTAAGCCCTCCTGCGTCACCACGGCCACAAGGTCGCCCTGCTGGTTGAAGATCCGTCCGTGGGTCAGCGCACGGCCGCCGTGGGCGGAGGGGGAAATCTGGTCGTACAGCAACCACTCATCGGCGCGGAAGGGGCGCAGGAACCACATGGCGTGGTCCAGCGAGGCCTCCTGAAACTCCGCCGGACGGTGCGGCACCAGGGCGGAAGAAAGCAGGGTCATGTCCGACATGTACGCCAGCGTGCACACGTGCAGCGTGTCCACATCCGGCAGCGTGGCATTCGTGCGGAACCACACCACCTGCTGCGAGGCCGTGTACTTGTTGTGCTCATAGTTTTCTGGCGGGACGATGCGCACGTCCCAGTCCGCCCACTCATCGCGGAACAGGCGCTGCACGTCCGTCAGCGACTCCGTATCCACCACAATGGAATCCGGATCCGGCACGGCGCGCATCTCGTCGGAGTGCTGCGGGCCTTCATCACCGCGAATATGGAAGCTGGCCTGCATAATGAAGATCGCCTTGCCGTCCTGCACCACCTTCACAGAGCGGGAGACGAAGGAACGACCATCGCGTACACGGTCGACCAAGAACACCGTCGAGGCATCCGGGTTGCCCGGGCCAACGAAGTAGCCGTGCAGGGAGTGCACGTTAAATTCTTCGCTCACGGTACGGGTGGCTGCTACCAAAGCTTGGGCGGCAACCTGACCGCCGTAGGTGCGCGCCAACCTGGACGGCAGCGGACTGCCGCGGAAGATGTCGCGATCGATGCGCTCCAGATCCAGGACATCCAGGATCTTCGGACGGTGCGGAGCCATTACCAGCCGCGCTCTGCCAGGCGGTGCGGCTGCGGGATCTCGTCGACGTTAATGCCAACCATTGCCTCGCCCAGGCCACGGGAGACCTTAGCGATGGTGGCCGGGTCGTCGTAGTTCTGGGTCGCCTGCACGATGGCGCGGGCGCGCTGCTCCGGGTTACCGGACTTGAAGATGCCGGAGCCAACGAAGACACCCTCGGCACCCAGCTGCATCATCATTGCGGCGTCGGCCGGAGTAGCGATGCCACCGGCGGTGAACAGTACGACCGGTAGCTTACCGTTGGCCGCGACCTCGCGGACCAGTTCATACGGGGCCTGCAGTTCCTTGGCTGCGACGTACAGCTCGTCCTCCGCCATGGAGGTCAAACGGTTAATCTCCGCGCGAATGGTGCGCATGTGGGTGACCGCGTTGGAGACGTCGCCAGTGCCGGCCTCGCCCTTGGAGCGGATCATGGCAGCGCCCTCATTAATACGGCGCAGAGCCTCGCCGAGGTTGGTAGCACCGCAAACGAACGGCACCTCAAAAGCGAACTTGTCGATGTGGTTCTTGTAATCGGCGGGGGTCAGCACCTCGGACTCGTCGATGAAGTCCACACCCAGGGACTGCAGAACCTGCGCCTCCACAAAGTGGCCGATGCGGGCCTTAGCCATAACCGGGATCGAGACGGCGTTGATGATGCCCTCGATCATGTCCGGGTCGGACATGCGGGACACGCCACCCTCCGCACGAATGTCAGCGGGTACGCGCTCCAGAGCCATAACTGCAGTGGCGCCGGCATCCTCGGCGATTTTTGCCTGCTCTGGGGTGACCACGTCCATGATCACGCCCCCCTTGAGCATGTCGGCCAGGCCACGCTTCACGCGAGCGGTGCCGGTGTTCGCAACAGAAGAGTTGTTAGTCACGATGCTTGACTTCCCATCTTTGAAGAGTTCTAAATTTGTTCTAGTCTAACCTGTCTACTTCCCGATCCAAGTATCGGGATTGCCTAAAAACTAGCCCTCGGAGGAGCTACCGTTCGCCGCGGGCTTCTGGGTCGGTGCGGGGCTCGCCAACAATGCCTCGTAGTACTCCGGCAGCGGTGCGCGCCCCGCCAAGCGCAAAGCGCGCACCAAGGGGCGGGAGCGCACGCCTAACGTGTCGGAGACCGCATCGTTGTAGAAGCGCGCGGCCAGATCCACTTTCGCGGAAGCCTCCAGGAAGCTCGAGTTAGACCATACCTCGGGGTTCAACTCGCTGAGCAGTTCGTTTTCTGCGCCACTTCGCGCGCCCATGTCGGTGGCCCGCAGCGCCACGCGGTTCACCTTTGCCACGTCCTGCCCCAGCTCCGGCTGCAACGCCGAAATCACACTGGACCGGGAATGCAGTGCCCCCTCCAAGCTCACGCGCGCAGAGTCCGTGCGGATGTGCAAGCGGTTCAGGCGGCTGGCCATATCGGAAGCCCATACGCCGGCAATGATCGCAAGGATCAACACCAAAGCGACGATAAAGCCCCATACGGGAATCGTAATCATGCCAACGTCACCTTTCTCCCCTTGACTGTCACAGTGTCGTACACCCGCTCCACCTGATCCGTTACCGTCTGCCAATCGAAGTCCACAGCACGTCGCGCGCCGGACTCGATCAGCGCGGCCCGGGAGGCATCGTCCCGCAGCAGAGCTATGGCCTTATCTGCCAAGTCAGCGGCCGAGCCGTTGCGGAACAACCGGGCGGATTTTCCGTGCTGCCCCACAGCCTCAAAGGCGGGAATGTCACTGGCCAGCACTGCGGCTCCGGCAGCCATTCCCTCCACCAGAACGATGCCGAAGCTCTCGCCGCCGGTGTTCGGCGCCACGTAGACGTCACTTGCGCCGAGCGCGCTGGCCTTGTCCGCATCGCTGACGCGCCCCAGCACGCGCACGTGGGCGTCGCTAGGCCCCAACCCCACGCATGCAGTCAGGCCGAGCTTCCGCACTCGCTCGACCAGCGCATCGATATCGCCACCGCCCGCGATAATCAGCTCCACGGTAGGCACCGTCTCCACGATGCGTGGAAGTGCCTCCAGCAAGATTTGCAGCCCCTTGCGCGGCTCCTCAAAGCGGCCGAGGAACATCAGGCGCGGGCGGTCCTCCCCCGCGTCGCCTAATCCCGCCAGTGGCTGGGCGTTGCGATAGACCGACGTCTCCACGCCGTTCGGGATCAGCACCGGATCGCCCGCCAGGTTTTCCACCTGCCAGCGGCGCGCTTCTTCAGAAACCGCGATGCCGCCGTGAATGCGTTCCAGGTACGGGCGCAGAAACGGCAGCGCCACCTTGAGGATCTTCGACTCGCTGGCCGAGGCGTGGTAGGTCGCCACGATCGGCCCCTCCGCTATGGCCATCGCCATCATCGAATACGACGGCGAGTTCGGCTCGTGGATGTGCAACAAATCAAACTGATTGTCGCGGATCCACCGCTTTAGATGTTTTTTCGTGCGCGGGCCAAAGCTCAGGCGCGCTACAGAGCCGTTGTAGCGGATCGGGATGCTGGAACCGCCCAGCTCCACGAAGTCCGGCAGGCCCTCCGTGGACTTTCCCGGACCTATCAGGCTGACCTCATGGCCACGCTTGCGCAGCTCGGAACACAGGTCTATGGCGTGGATCTGCACACCACCCGGCTCGTCAAACGAGTACGGGCAGACCATTCCTATCCTCATGTGTCCTCCCCCACAACGGAATCCAGACCTAGCCGCTGTCGCCGCTGTTCGGACAAATCCGCAAACCACAGCGGCTGCAACATGTGCCAGTCCTGCGGATCCATGGCAATGCCACGGGCGAAGTTATCGGCCATCTGCTGCACGATCTGCTGCAGGCTGTGGCCTTCCACCGCGACGGGCGTGACTTCGTGCTCCCAGGTTTCCGGGCCTCCGCGCCGCTCCGGGCGCGCATCCGTCGACCCGCCGTGGAACGCCACGCGCGCAGTAAACAAATTCGCCCCCGTGCGCTGTGCCAGCAGTGCGGCACCGGCGGGCATCGAGGTCTTCTCGCCGAAGAACTCCACCTCCACCCCGTGGCCGGTGAGGTCGCGCTCGCCCATCAGGCACACGATTCCCCCGCCGCGCAGCACGTCCTCCATCTGCGCCAGCGGCGGCACCTTGGAGCCGGTGAGGGCGATGATCTGAAATCCCAGCGACTCGCGGTACTCCACAAACGCCTCAAACAGGCTCTCTGGTTTCAGCCGTTCCGCCACCGTCGTAAACGTTCCGTAATGGTGCACCAACCACACCCCCGCCATGTCCCAGTTGCCGGCGTGCGGCAGTGCGATCACCGTGCCGCGTCCGGATTCCGCACTGGTGTGCAGTAACTCCAGCGATCCGGGGACGAAGTTGCGGTTCAGTTCGTCCGCCAGCTCGCGACCGGCCATCGCCGGCAGTTGGAACGCTTCGCGCCAGTAGCGCATGTAGCTGCGCATGGAGCGCCGCACCAGGTCGCGCGTAACGTTTTCTGGCCCGACGACGCGGGCGAGGTTGCGGCGCAGCTGCTCTGGGCCTTTGCCCTTTTTAGACGCCACGTCTGCGCCCCAGTCAAACAGCACCTTCGCCACCGGCTTCGGCAGTGTGGAGGTCAGCTTCCAGCCGGCAATGTAGGCTGCGGCCGTGAGCCGCTCGCGCATTACTCCTCACCCCTGTTGCTAGAGAATTCGCGGGCTCCTTCGGGGGCGGCGATGGTCTGAGAAGCGGCGTCCGAACGAGCAACAATGACCATGCGCTCAACAACCGTATACAGCGAACCGGCAGCCAGAATCCATAGACCCCACGCAAGAACGTGCGGGATACCCAGGCCGCCAAGTCCCACGGCGACAAGAGAGATGATCAGGCGCTCAGGGCGCTCGACCAGGCCGCCGACAACCTTGATGCCCGAGGCTTCGGCGCGAGCCTTGACGTAGCTGGTGACCTGGCTGGTAACGAGAATCGCCAGACACACGCTCATCATTACCGTGTTCACGGGCTCCTGCAGGCCGAACCACAAAACAAGAGCCCCGAAGATTGCGCCGTCGCTCAAGCGATCGCAGGTGGCATCCAATGTGGCGCCGAAGCGTGTGCCCCCGCCCCGCATGCGCGCCATCGTGCCGTCCACCATATCGGTGGCGACAGTCAGGCCAATCAGTACCGCGGCAGCAAAGTGATGGCCAGTCGGGATCAGCCACAGCGCGAAACCAATCGCCAGCATGGTGCCAAAGACTGTCACCGTGTTGGGGGTGATCCCCATCTTGTGCAGTACCCGGGCGATCGGTTCAATGATGACCGCGGCGGGGCCGCGGCCGTGCACGCTAAGCATCGCTGAAGTTTTTCTCCCTAATGATCTGAACCGCTAGTCGGTGGAACGGGTAACGGCTTCCCAGGCATCTGCCAACAGCGCACGGGTCTCCCGCAGCGTCTGCGGCAACACCTTGGTGCCCGTCATGACTGTCATGAAGTTAGCATCACCAACCCACCTCGGCACTATATGCTGGTGCAGGTGTGTCGGAATGGAGCCGCCGGAGGCCTTGCCCAAATTGAGGCCTACGTTCACCGCATCGGGCTTCGACACCGCACGTAGAGCCTTCAAGGCAGTCTTCGTAAAGTCCGCGAGCTCGGCGGTTTCCTCTGCTGTGAGCTCCGTGTAATCGGCCACCTGTCGATAAGGAACCACCAGCATGTGGCCGGGGTTGTACGGGTATAGGTTCAGTACACAGTAGACCGTCTGGCCGCGGGCGACGATCAGCGCCTCTTCGTCCGACTGCTCCGGCAGCGTGGCGAAAGGGTCAGCGGAACGCTTCGATTTGGCGATGTACTGGGAGCGGTAGGGCGCCCACAGGCGTTCCAGCCCACCCTGCAGGTCCGGCTGGGAACCTACGCCCTGGTCCACATACTGGTTCTGATCCGGCTGCTGTTCCTCCACTGCGGCCTTAAGCCTCCACCAGCGGCTGAACCAGTTCCGCGCTTGGTTGGTCGTTGCGGCGCTCGCCGATCCAAGTGGAGATGATGCGCAGAGCCTCCCCGCGCGGTACACCATTGACCTGCGTGCCGTCCAGGAAGCGGAAGCTTACCGCGTTTGCCTCGACGTCGCGGCCACCCACCAGCAGCATGAAGGGCACCTTGCCGGTGGTGTGGTTGCGGATCTTCTTCTGCATGCGGTCATCTGAGGTATCGACCTCCGCACGGATGCCCTGGGTGCGCAGCTCTGCGGCGAAGTCCTCCAAATAGTCGTTGAACTCATCTGCGACAGGGATGCCGACGACCTGGTGCGGGGCGAGCCACGCCGGGAAGGCGCCAGCATAGTGCTCCAGCAGCACGCCGAAGAAGCGCTCGATGGAGCCAAACAGGGCGCGGTGGATCATGATTGGGCGCTGCTTGGAGCCGTCCGGTGCCGTGTACTCCAGGTTGAAGCGCTCGGGCAAGTTAAAGTCCAGCTGCACGGTGGACATCTGCCAGGTACGACCGATCGCGTCGCGGGCCTGAACGGAGATCTTCGGGCCGTAGAAGGCAGCACCTGCCGGGTCCGGAACCAGTTCCAGGCCAGACTTGGTGGCCACGCGCTGCAGGATTTCAGTGGAGCGCTCCCAGATTTCGTCGCTACCCACAAACTTGTTCGGATCCTTGGTGGAAAGCTCCAAGTAGAAGTCGTCCAGACCGTAATCCCGCAGGAGGGAGATAATGAATTCCAGGACGGTGGTCAGCTCCTGCTCCAGCTGATCCTCGGTGCAGTAGATGTGCGCATCATCCTGGGTAAAACCACGGGCGCGGGTCAGGCCGTGGATCACGCCGGACTTCTCGTAGCGGTACACCGTTCCGAACTCGAACAGTCGCAGCGGCAGCTCGCGATAGGAGCGCCCGCGGGAGGCGAAGATCAGGTTGTGCATCGGGCAGTTCATCGGCTTGGCGTAGTAGTCCTGCGCCGGCTTGGTCACGGTGCCCTCGTCGTCGGTCTCCCCATCCAGCTGCATGGGCGGGAACATGCCGTCGGCGTAGAAGTCCAGGTGGCCAGACTTCTGAAACAGGTCGCCCTTCGTAATGTGCGGGGTGTTGACGAAGCTGTAGCCGGAGGCGATGTGGCGCTTGCGGGAGTGCTCCTCCATCTCCAGGCGAATAATGCCGCCGTCCGGGTGGAATACCGGGAAGCCGGAGCCGATCTCATCCGGGAAGCTGAACAAGTCCAGCTCCTGGCCCAGGCGACGGTGGTCACGCTTCTCGGCTTCCGCCATCATTGTCTGGAAGTCCGCCAGAGCCTCCTTGGATTCCCATGCGGTGCCGTAGATGCGCTGCAGGCCAGCCTTGGACTGGTCGCCTCGCCAGTAGGCGGCGGAGGATCGAGTCAGGGCGAAAGCCGGGATGTAGCGGGTGGTCGGCACGTGCGGGCCACGGCAGAGGTCGTACCACTCGACCTCGCCGGTGCGGGGGTTTACGTTGCTGTAAGCAGTCAATTCGCCGGTGCCGACCTCGGTGGCCTCGTCAGAGTCCGGGTCCACGTTACCCTTGTCCGCGATCAGCTCGGTCTTGAAGGGTTCGTCCGCGTACTCCGCACGGGCCTGCTCTGCGTCGTCGTAGGCCTTGCGCTCGAACTTCTGGCCGGACTTGATAATCTTCTTCATCGTCTTTTCCAGCTTGTTCAAGTCCTCCGGGGTGAAGGGCTCCGCAACCTGGAAGTCGTAGTAGAAGCCGTTATCAATCGCCGGGCCGATACCCAGCTTGGTGCCGGGGAACTCCTTCTGCACTGCCTGCGCCAAAACGTGTGCGCAGGAGTGGCGGATCACCCCGCGCCCCTCATCCGTGTTAGCCGGAACGGCAGTCACATCCACATCCTGCTCCGGCGCCCAGGATAGGTCGCGCAATTGACCTGCGGTATCCCCCTTCGCCTCCTTCACGCAGACGATGGCCTCTGGCCCCTTGTTCGGCAGTCCCAGCTCACGCATGGCAGCACCGGCCGCGGTGCCCGCTGGAACCCGGAACGTCACGGGTGCTGCGGTGCCTTCTGCGGCAGCGTCGGCGTTGTCGGCGGCTGGGGTGTTTTCGGGGGTACTCACTTGTGGATCGCGCTCCTTCTCGGGCCTTCAGTGACGGTCACATACCTGGTGACAGTCCTCAACGCCCGTAGATTCTACCCCTCCAGGAACTGTTGGCCCCAGTGCGCCCCGTTTTGTGTTCCGGGCAGCACCCAAAACACCGCCGAACCCACGTGAGTGATCCACGTGTTCAGCCTGTCCTTCTCCGCCAGCCGCTTCTGCAACGGAGTAAACGCCTCGTCGGGATCGTTCTGGAAGCAGATGAAGATCAGCCCGCTGTTGCCCAGCGGCGTGACCTCGTTGTCCCAGTTGTAAGCGCGGCGCCTAATACGGCTGCCCTCGCCCACCGAGATGCCCACGTGGCTGCGCTCATCGATCAGCGGCAGGCCGTCCTCGCCGGACTTGTTGAGGTCCACCGGGTCGAACTCGTCCTTCCCACCCAGCGGCGCGCCGGTATCCACGTGGCGGCCGAAGACGACCTCGCGCGACTTTCGGTCCAGTTTTTCCCAACCTGGCATGTCGAACACGATGCGGCGCACCACCATGGCACTGCCGCCCTGATCGTCCCAGATTGCCTCGTCGTACTCCGCGTCGGTGCGCGGAATGGCCGTGCCGTCCTTGAAACCCAGCAGGTTGCGGGGAGTCTCGCCCGTCGGCGAATCCACAAATCCACGCTGGGTCCATTTCGGTGTTGCGTAGTCGCGGCCACCGCGAGTCAGCACACGAGCGGCGTGACTCACTGCGGTGAGGCTATCCCCGCAGATCTGTAGCACCACGTCTGCGGCGCCGAAAGCGTTGTCGAGCTTGTCGCCCTTGAACTTCGGCAGGCCGTTCAGATTTTTCTTCACCCACGCAGGAGCCTCATCAATCAAGTCCACGTCCTTGATTAGACGCGGTCCCCACCCCATCGTAATAGTGAGGTTCTGCGGGGCGACCGTCAGCTCCGGCTCGAGGTCCGCCAGCGCTGTTTCGCCCTGCGTCATAGATCGTGCATCGCCGGTCCAGATGCGCATCAGGCGCGTCAGGTTCTTTTTCAGACCCCCCTTCGGCACGTTGTTGCGCTTCATGTTGAAGGCAACCACCAGCGCATGGGTTTGCGAATCTTCCTGGATGCCTGCTTGGTGCACCCCGTCGAAGCTGATCGTTCTTATGGACGCCCCATCGTCGGCGTCGCCCTGCCCGTCCGAGGCGGCGGAATCTTCCGCAGTGCTGCAGGCTGCCAGGACGGATGCGGCACCGGTCATTCCCAGTCCAGCGAAGAACCCCCGTCGGGTGAACGTGGGATCCCCGGTGGGCCCGGGAACGGGGGCGTCCATAGGTATAGAGACAGAACGTACGGGGTCAGGCATGGCGTTTAGCGCTCTTGACCGTCGCCGTAGTGCTCGTGACTGGTCTCCAGGACGCGCACCGGAATGTTGTCCATCTGGTGCTCCGTGCCGTCCTGCTCGACGAGAGTGATGTTGATAGTGTCGCCCGCTGCGAGGTCCTCCGGCGTATCCATGATCATGATGTGGTTGCCACCTGGCTCAAAGGTGCCTTCCTTACCGGCGGGGTACTTAAAGCCGCCAACCTCGCTCATGTTGCCATTCAGGTCCACTTCGTGCAGCTCGTACCGAGCGCCCTCCAGGTCGCCCTTGACCTCGACGATGGTGATGTCCCGGTTCGCAACGTTGCGCAGCTTGCCGTAGACGGCGCTCATCTGCCTGTCCGAGTGCTCGGTAGCAGCGTAGGCGCCGTCGAACTTTAGCTCGTCATCGCCGACGGACGCAGAGGCATTCTTGTCGGCAGAGTCAGCATCGTCGGTAGCGTCGGATTCCTCGACCTCTTCGTCGGCTTCAGTACTGGACGATTCCGCTGCAGTGCTGGACGATTCCGCTGCAGAAGAGCTGGTGGAATCGTTACTCTCCTCCTCGCTGTCAGAGCACGCGGACAATACGAGCGCGCCACTCAGAGCGAGTGCCGCCACAGACGCGGCGCGCTTCTTTGCAGTCATAAGAGCAGACAGGGACATAACGAACCTTTCGTTTTGCGATGATTGCGGGCACACAAGGAACAACCCGCCTGGGTAAACCCCCTAGGCGCGGTCTCCAATGTCTGGTGGTCCGCGGGTTAGTTGGTGGCTGCGGTGTTAGCTGCGCCGGCGCCGGTAGCCTCAGTCTCGGTGGCCTCAGTCTCGGTGGCCTCAGTCTCGGTGGCCTCAGTCTCGGTGGCCTCAGTCTCGGTCGCTTCGGTCTCCTCAGACTGTGCGGACTCAGAAGCCTTGGCCTCGCCGGAGTCCGTAGCGGCCTCTTCGGTGGACTGGATGCTCGGGGTAGCCGGTCCGGTAGTAGCGGTGTCCTCGCGCTTGTCGCCGTCGTTCTCATTCGGAGGGGTGCAGGCGGACAGTGCGAGAGCAGAGGTCAGAGCCAGTGCAGCGGCGGTTGCAGAGCGGAACTTCTTCACGGGAATTCTCCTGATCAGGTAAACGATAACTAATCGGAAGCGAAGAATCGGTTAATCGTTCTTCGCATCGCGGAATCGTGCGATGGCGATTGCCAAAGCACCTACGATAACGACGATACCGCCCAAAGGCAGTAACCAGGAAGGAACATGCGGGGACTGCTCCCCCTGTGCCCCCTCGTCAACGGTACTGCCGTTGCCGTCGTTCTTATCGACGCCACCGTCTCCGTCACTACCGCCTTCCGCTTCCAACGTGAAGTCCACGCTGCCGCGGGTGGAGTGACCGTCAGAGCTAGTGATCTGATAGCCGACGATGTACTTGCCGCTTTCCTGCTGGGACTGCACGTCCTTTGGCACCTCCAGGCTCAGCTCGCGGCCATCTGCCTTCGGCTCCCCACGGAACAGCACCTCTCCATCGTGCGACAGCGCAATGGTGTTGAAGCCTCCCTGCGGTTCACCGGAGAAGTTGAGGACGATCTTTTCCGGCAGCTTATCCACGGTGGAGTTAGCTTCCGGCGTGGATTTCAGCACGACGTCGTGAGCCGAAGCTGGGGAACTCATCCCCACGGAAAAAGCCGCGACCATTCCCGATGCTGCGAGAGCTCGGGCGAGGGGGCGCACAAAAGTAGAAAAACGGCGAGGCATGTAAACGGTGAACCTTTCTGTCACAACACTGCTAACACCATAGCGCCGAATACAGTGCGATCAATCCTGCGAAATTGTCTGGCGCTGCAAGAGTGGTCGGCGCTGGCCTGCCATAAGTTCCCTCGACCGCCTAACGGGGGCAATACGCGGGGGAAACAAAAACCGCCCGACATCTGAGCGCTGGGCGGTGCGTGGTGGTCCCAACTGGGTTCGAACCAGCGACCTTTCCGGTGTGAACGGAATGCTCTTCCACTGAGCTATGGAACCTTCAAGCGGCTTAACCACTGGGAAAGAAAGTTACCACTTGCCTTCTGGCAGAACCAAAACTGCAGGAATTTAGCTCACAGAGCATTGCACGGGGCTTACCGGGGTGTACGTAAACAGCAGCTGTTACAGGGTGGACTGAATTGCAATGTTGTAGTTCAGTCCCTGCGGTATGTGTTAGAGCATACCTCCGAAAGAGGCGATCTACCTGGTGATTTGTGAACTGCGATCCTAACAGGCTAGTGTTTGTTGTCGCAGCGAAGATGCATCGTTTTTTCAATGCATTACCGTCGCGAATGCGGATGTAGCGCAGTTGGTAGCGCATCACCTTGCCAAGGTGAGGGTCGCGAGTTCGAGTCTCGTCATCCGCTCCACGCTCAAGCCCCTTTAGTGGCTTGGGTTGTTGTTTTAGCGCGTTTAGCTCAGCGGGAGAGCGCTTCCCTGACACGGAAGAGGTCACTGGTTCGATCCCAGTATCGCGCACGAGCAGCCGCCTACTGTTGTACGGTGGTTGGTCAATGCGGATGTAGCGCAGTTGGTAGCGCATCACCTTGCCAAGGTGAGGGTCGCGAGTTCGAGTCTCGTCATCCGCTCCACGGTTCACTAAAGTGGGCCACGTGCAAGATACTTTTCTTGTTGCGGTGGAATGGCTGAGTGGCTTAGGCAACGGTCTGCAAAACCGTGTACACGGGTTCGATTCCCGTTTCCACCTCCACATTCTTTAAACCCATAGTGAACTTAAGGCGCGTTTAGCTCAGCGGGAGAGCGCTTCCCTGACACGGAAGAGGTCACTGGTTCGATCCCAGTATCGCGCACTGGATCCCATTCGGATCCTCTAGCGAAGGATTATTATCTTTCGCACGCGGATGTAGCGCAGTTGGTAGCGCATCACCTTGCCAAGGTGAGGGTCGCGAGTTCGAGTCTCGTCATCCGCTCCAAAATTTTTTGGGGGTCGCACTGCGTCCCCCTTTTTTAGTACCCTACCTGCGGCGTGGCGGCGGGGCTTGCAGGAAGTTCCGGGGCTAAAATCAATCGGCAATGAACGCCGAAAAAATTTCTCACTCTCGTGTAGACAGTCATGCAAGCAGCCCGGTAAACACCTCTCAGATCCTCTGCTGGGTTTTCTGGCCGCTGGCCGTGATGACCTTCATCCAGCGCGTGTTCGTGCACCCGTGGAATTCCCGGCTGACGGACGACTTCGGAACGGTCATCAACTCCCTCTACAAATTCCGGGCGCACGAGGCGATCTACGATCAAGATTATTCGTCTACAGATCCGCACTACCTCTACTCCCCCGGCGCCACGCTGCTGTTAAGCCCGATGTCGCTGCTCTCTAACATCGAGGCTGCCCGAGCGGTCTACGTCGTCGGCAACGGTATTGCCGCCGTACTGGCCGTCATGGTGCTGACGAAACTGTTCAACTTCTCCCTTCGTTCTTGGGTGCTGCCGGTAGGAATCTTTTTCCTCTTCAGCTCCGAGTCCATTGCCAACACTCTCGGATTCGGCAACATCAACGGCGTGCTGTTGCTGGCCGAGGCTGCGTTCCTGTGGCTACTCATCAACAATCGTGGCCTACTCGCGGGGCTTGTCATCGGCCTGGCCATCACCATCAAGCCGCAGTTCTTACCGTTGCTGTTTATCCCCCTGATGCGTCGGCAGCTATCCACCATTGCCGGTGGCTTACTAGTTCCGGTACTGCTGAACGTCATCGCTTGGCCTCTGACCGCCAACGCCGGCGAGTACCTGGATAAGCTGCTTCCCTATCTGGGCGAGGTGCGCGATTTCGCCAACTCCTCCATCCCCGGCGTGGGCGTGTACTTCGGCTTCCCCGATTGGACCATCTGGCTGTGGCGCATCCTGGCGGCTATCTGCGTGCTTGTGGCTTTGGCTATGCTGCTGCGCTTCCGCGACCGCGATCCAGTGATGTGGTCCGCCACTACTGCGGGTGTGCTGCTCACAGGCGTGTTCCTGATCAGCAGTCTCGGCCAGATGTACTACTCAATGCTGCTGCTACCGATGATCTTCACGGTCTTGGGCTCCCGCTCCGTAATGCACACCCCAGTGGCATGGCTGGGGGTGTACTTCTTCTTCAGCCTCGACTCCTGGGCCTCCGACCGCTGGGTCAACTACGGCCGGGTGGCGGAATATACGCGCGGCACGATTGGTTGGTCACTGTTGATTGTTGCTGCCGCGGCGGTCTCTACAATGTGGTTCTTGAGGGAAAGACGCCACAACGTCCACCCCTTAGGCGATCTACACACGAACGGTTTTTTCTACCGGGTTAAAACGAAAACAGGAGACGCAATTAATGGCTGAGTTGAACCCCACCACCGACTTCCGCACGCTCACCGATGAAGACTGGCGCGCGCGCCTCTCCCCCGAAGAGTTCGCCGTGCTACGCCAGGCTGGCACCGAGGCTCCTTTCAAGGGCGAGTACACAGATACGGAGACCGAGGGCGTGTATGCCTGCAAGGGCTGCGGTGCGGAGCTTTTCCGCTCGACCGAGAAGTTTCACTCGCACTGCGGCTGGCCGAGCTTTTTCGACCCGAAAAATTCAGATGCAGTGATTACCCGCGAAGACAATTCCCTGGGTATGCGCCGCATCGAGGTATTGTGCGCGCAGTGCGAGGGGCACCTGGGCCATGTATTTGAGGGCGAGGGTTACCCCACCCCCACCGATTTGCGCTACTGCATCAACAGCATTGCGTTGACGCTCCAGCCGACTACGGATTAGGCCAGCGACTCTACGAAGTTGGCCAGGTTCTCCTTGTCGCCGTTCACGCGACGACCGGTGAAGAACGGGATCTCTTCCCGCACGTGGTGGCGTGCTTCCGTGTAACGCATCTTGTGCATTAGCTCGACGATACGCTCCAAAGTCGGAGACTCGAAGGCCAGGATCCACTCGTAATCGCCCAGTGCAAAAGCCGGAACAGTGTTTGCGCGCACCTCATCGAAGCCCAGAGCGGCCTTACCGTGTTCGCGGAGCAGGCGGGAACGCTCCGAGCGCTCCATGGTGTACCACTCGTAGCTGCGAACGAACGGGTAGACGCAGATCCAATCGCCCGGCTCCTCGCCCATGATGAAGGAGGGCAGGTGGGCCTTGTTGAACTCGCTAGGGCGGTGCAGGCAGGTGTTGGACCATACTGGCTCGCAGGCCTGCCCCAGCTTGGTCTCCTTGAGGAAGCGGCGGTACGCCACCTGCAGGTCCTGCATTTTCTCTGCGTGCCACCAGATCATGACGTCGGCCTCCGCGCGCAGCGCAGACAGGTCATAGACACCGCGGATCTCCAGATCCTCATCCGCGTAAGAGTCGATGAATGCCTGAAAGTCCGCGGCCACCTCCGCGCGGTCGCCCAGCACGCCTGGCTCGATCTTAAATACCGAGTAGGTAGCGAAGCGGACGACAGCATTGAGACGCTTGATTTCCTGCGCGTTCAGTTCAGTCATGGTTTTAAGCCTTTTTAGCCTTTCTTGATGTTATGCATCGATGGGTTCCAATTTACGCCATCTCGCGAATGATCTCCCGAGCAGCTTCCACGCCGGAGGCCGCTGTCGCGGGCACGCCCACACCGTTGAGCATGGCGCCGGCCAGAGCCAAGCCGCGAATGTCGAGCACCTCGCTGTAAGCCTGCGACATCGCATCCATGTAGCCCACACCGTAGCGTGGCAAGCCACCCCACCAGCGCTGCACGAAGTACTCCTCCGGGGTCTTGCGCTCACCGGTGATGCGCTCCAAATCTTCCACCGCAAAGCTCAGCAAGGCACGGTTATCCACATCCAGGTGCCACGGGTTGCCGTAGCTGCCAAAGCTAGCGCGGACAAAGGCACCCCCGCGCTCGGCCAGGTGCGGCCATTTCCGGGAGGAGAACGTGAAGGCCTTGGCCTCCGTGGGGGCGTCGGTTCCCAAAAGAACTCCCGACCGTTCCGGGATGCCATGGGCGGAAGCCATCCGCATGCCAACAACCACGCTGCTAGCAAGATCGATGCCACCTAGAACGTCCGCCGCCGTGGGAGCCATGTACTGCAAAATTGCGGAGGCAGTGGGCGCGGGCGTGGCAACGATGACCGCGTCGAACTCGCCGATCGGGTCGATGTAGTATCCGCCGCGCGTGCGCCCGATGGATTCGACGGCGGTGTTGCGCAACAGCTCCGGGTTCGCGTGGCGCACCAAAGCATCAACCAGGCTGGCGTATCCGCCCCGCAAGCTGCGGAAGACGGGCTTTGGTTTGTCCCCTTCCGTGTTCGGGGAGGGGCGCTGCGACAGGATGGCATCGACGGCATCCACCAGGTAGAAGGGCTTGCCCTCCGCGCCCAGACGGTCCAGCTCAGCGGCCAACCGCGGGATGGTTGCACGAACGCCCAGATCAAAGGCGCTGCAGGAGTAGACTCCACCCAGCAGCGGGGAGACCAGACGATCGACCACAATGCGGCCCAAGCGGGCCTCTACAAGCTGGCCAACCGAAGTGTCTTGGTCCGGGGTCCACGTCATCGGCTGACCGTTGCGCTCCGCGTCTATCCGCGCTGCGCCGCTTTCGCCAACGACTTCCACTACGTCTTCGCCGCTCGCCGGGATGCCCATCAGGGTGCGGCGCGGGATATCTACCAGCGCACCGTCGACGAAGAAGCCGCTCGGCAGGCCGGAGGGTGTGCACAGTTGATCGCCAAGACCGATGGACTCAACAAGCTCTGTGAAGTCCTGTCGGAAACCAAGGTAGGCCTCTGCCCCCATATCCACCGGCCCGTTCGCATAGTTCACCGTCTTCAGCTTGCCGCCCAGGCGGTCGTAGGCCTCGGTCAGCAAAATGCTGGCGCTGGGGCCCAGTTGACGGCGCAACTCCCAGGCCGCCGACAGGCCAGCAATGCCACCGCCGATGATGGCGACGCGCAGCCCTTCCAGCCCGGACGTATCCAGTTTCTCGAAGCGGCAGGAAAACTGGTTGGCTTTCATCGCTTGTGAACCTCCTCAAAGGCACGGGTGATGGCATCGGGGTCGGTGTTCGGCAGAACCCCGTGCCCCAGGTTGAAAATGTGCCCGCGAGCCTGACCGCGATCGATCGCCCGATCGGCCTCGGCACAGATGCGGGTGATCTGTTCGGCAGCAACGTCCGGACCGGCGAACAGCACCGCCGGATCCAAGTTCCCCTGCAGCGTCTTCGCTCGCGTACCGGGCTCTGCCACTGGATCGGCTTCCTGCAACGCAGCGGAAATGCGGGCGGCAGCGGAATCCATTGGTACGCGCCAATCCACGCCCACCACGTCGGGGCCCGCCAGAGCCATGTCGCCCAGCAGCTCTCCGGTGCCCACGCCGAAGTGAATCATCGGGATGCCGTAGGCACGCATCGTATCGAAAATACGGGTGGAGTATGGCTGCACAAACTCGCGGTAATCCCGTGCGGAAAGGTAGCCAGCCCAGGAATCAAACAGCTGCAAAGCATCCACGCCCGCTTCCGCCTGAACCTGAAGGAAGCGGATAATTGTGGGCGTCAAACGACCCATGAGGGCATGCCATACATCGGGGTGCGAGTACATCAGAGCCTTCGTGAGCTCGTGGTTTTTCGAGGGGCCTCCTTCGACGAGGTAGCTGGCAAGGGTAAACGGTGCGCCCGCGAAGCCGATGAGGACTTGGTCATCGCGCAGCCCCTCTAGCACTCCGCCGATTCCCTCGACAATGCTTTCCAACTGCCCCGCCTCCACGATCGGCAAATCTGCGGCATCTTCGGCCGTGCGCACCGGGTGCTCTACAACCGGCCCGCGTCCGGCGACGATGTCCAACGCCACACCCGCCGCTTTCAGTGGCACCACAATGTCGGAGAACAGGATCGCCGCGTCGGCATCGTGCCTGCGTACCGGCTGTAGAGTGATTTCCGCGAGCAACTCCGGGTGAAAGCAAGATTCCAGCATGCCGTGGTCCTTGCGGATCTCGCGATACTCCGGCAGCGATCGACCAGCCTGCCGCATCATCCACACGGGGCGGCGGCTCGGGGTTTCTCCGCGCGCTGCGGCCAAGAAGGGCGCGTCCTTGTGGGCGCGACGCCGCGCCTCCGCCCCCGCTGTATCAGCGTGAATATCAGCTAGGAAAGTGCAATCAGTAGGCTCACTCGTCATAGATGCCATTATGCCAGCGCCATTACCACTGCCATCGGCGCGCCTCACCAAAGTGATAAACCTTAAAGGCTAGGTTTAGGCCTTGTGAGCCAAGAGACTGAGATCCCAGAGTACTTCCACGAAGCCGTGCGCTCTATGTCGGAAGCACAAGTGCGACGCGGCATCAGCGTCGGTGACATCCGCCCACCGCGCAACCTCGCACCCCTCAGCCACGCCATCGGCCTCGAGGTGCTGCCCGCCGACGACAACGACGACTCCAGCTCTACCCCAGCAGGCGATGCCTTCGGCCGCCTGATCCTGCTCCACGACCCCCAGGGCGACGAGCAGTGGAAGGGCAAAAAGATGCGCATGGTCGCCTACATTCAGGCGGACATGGACGCAGCCGTGGCCTCCGACCCGCTACTGCCGGACGTTGCTTGGGACTGGCTAAAGGAACAGCTCGACTCCCCCGCCTGCGAATACACCGACCTGGGCGGCACCGTTACCTCCACAGCTTCTGTCCGCTACGGCGACATCGGTGGCCCGCCGCGCGCCTTCCAATTAGAGATGCGCGCTTCCTGGACCGCCACCGGCTCCGATCTGACCGCCCACGTCCAGGCTTTCGCCGAGGTGCTAGCCAATGTCGCCGGGCTGCCGCCAGAGGGTGTAACGACCCTAGCTTTCGGTGCCCGCAACTCCCACACCGCAACGGCTGCTAACGATTCCTAGAGGATCCCGCTACTCACTGCGGTGACGTATCGTAGTTGCTGTGAGTTTTGTGTCCGTCCCCGCCGCCGGTACCCCGATCCTTCGGAATACCCCGCAGCAGATCGACGCAGCAGCCCGCGAACTCGCCGCGGGCACCGGCCCCATTGCGATAGACACCGAGCGTGCCTCCGCCTATCGCTACGACGATCGCGCTTTCCTCATCCAACTGCGTCGCCACGGAACCGGCACCTTCCTCATCGACCCGGAGGCCGAACCGGAGGCCACCCGCCGCATGGCCAAGGTTGTTAACGAGGCCACGTGGGTTCTCCACGCTGCCCATACTGACCTGCCTTGCCTCCTGGCCCTTGGCTGGTACCCGAAAGCCCTGCACGACACGCAGATCGCCGGGCAGATCCTCGGTATCGAGCGCATTGGCCTATCCGCCATGCTGGAAGCCTACTTCGACATAGAGGTACCGAAGGATAAGGGCAACGCGGACTGGTCGCGCAGGCCGCTGACACCCGCGATGTTGAACTACGCCGCACTCGACGTTGAATGGCTTCTAGAACTACTGGAATGCTGCCTCAACGACCTTGCCGCGGTCGACCGTACACGCTGGTACACCGAGGAATGCGCCCACATACTCGCCGCAGCCACGCCGTTGGCCGCCCACGACTGGACCGGCCTGAAGGGGCTCAGTTCGCTGCGCCGTGCGCTACCCCGTCGGATCGCGCACGACCTGTGGGAAGCTCGCGATGAAATGGCTCGCCGCAGCGACATCTCCCCGGAATCTATTCTGCGCAGCCGGGACCTTGTGGATATTGCCGGGCGTGCCGAAAGGGATCGGGGCGGTGCGCTGCGCCATTTGAACTCCTGCCTGCATCGCTCTCGGGCGCGCATGAAGCCCCGGGTCCGCAAGCACCTGGCCGAGCTTCTTTCGGACGCCCTCATGTCCGACCCCTCCGACGTCGAAAACCAACAGTTTCACCCGCCGCGGATCACCACTCGTGGCATCCCGGACCACAAAATCTGGCCTGCGGAATACCCGCGCGCCGCCGCCTACGCAGACGCGATCCTCAACGCAGCACAGCGGGCGGCCGACGATCTGGAGATTCGCCTGGATACGATCGTTACCCGCAAGAATCTGCGCAGAGCCGCCTGGCAGTGCTGGCGGGCAGAGGATTCTGGCGCCCTTGCGCGCGCCGAGGATGCGATCGCCGAATGGGAAGACCTACTGGGCGAACAATGGACCGAGTTGGGTCTGCGCTCTTGGCAGGTGGAAGTCCTGCTGAACGCCACTGCTCCCGCGGTAGTCGGGGTCTTCGCCGGTTAGTTAGAGCTTCTCGGCGTATCCCACGACGGTCTGCGCGACCGTCTCAACGTCCAGGCCGAGTTCTTCCAGCACTTCGCCACGCGACGCGTGCGCCAGGAACTTCTGCGGCACCCCCAGATTGCGTACTGGCACGTCAATGCCTGCCTGGGAAAGGTCATAGTGCAGACGGCTGCCCGCACCTCCGTGCACCCCGTTGTCCTCGATCGTTACGATCAAGTCACAGTCCCGGGCGAGCTCCAGCACGCTGCGCGCGGTGGGGACTACCCAATGGGGGTCGATCACGGTGGCGGAGAATTTGGCGCTTACAAGAGCCTCCGCAGCGCCGATCGCCTGGTCCGTCAATGCTCCGAACGAGACAATGAGCACCGTGCCGTGGGATCCGTCGGCCTCTGCGGTCTGCTCGAACAACACGTCGTAATCGGCCTCTTCACGCACCGCAGGCACGGCCGCTGGAGCATTGCCCTTCGGGAAGCGCACGACGGTCGGTGCGTCGTCGATGGCGACAGCGCGGTCGAGGGCCAGCTCCAGGGTGCGCGCATCGCGCGGAGCTGCGACGTGGATGCCGGGGACGATACCGGTGATCGACAGGTCCCACATACCGTTGTGGCTCGCGCCATCGGAACCGGTGATGCCGGCGCGGTCGAGTACGAGGGTGACGCCTAGCTTCAGCAGCGCCACGTCCATCAAAAGCTGGTCGAAGGCGCGGTTAAGGAACGTGGAGTAGACCGCGACAACCGGGTGCAGACCACCGAGGGCCAAACCCGCAGCGGAGGTGACGGCGTGCTGCTCGGCAATTCCAACATCGTAGGTGCGGCTCGGGTGAGCCTTCGCGAAGTCGGCGAGACCTGTGGGGCCGGCCATAGCGGCGGTAATGGCCACGACATCCTCGCGTTCGTTGGCGATGTCGATCAGGTGGTTGGAAAACACTTTGGTCCAGCTGATCGCACCCGCGGACTTCTTGGCGATGGACTCGCCGGTGATCGGATCGATCACGCCGGTGGAGTGCATTTGGTCGGCCTCGTCCTGCTCGGCAGGGTCGAAACCCTTGCCCTTCTGGGTGACGGTGTGGACGATCACCGGACCGCCGTAGTCTTTGGCGTACCGTAGGGCATTTTCGACCTGGTTCAGATCATGGCCGTCAACGGGGCCGATGTACTTAAGCCCCAACTCCGGGAACATCTCGTGCGGAATGACGGTGTGCTTCACGCCTTCCTTGAAGCCGTGGATCACCTGAAAGGCGCGATCGCCGACCCATCCCATGCGACCCAGGGCGTTTTTGCCCGTATCCATCACGCGGTCGTACATCGGCTGCAGGCGCAGCGCAGCCAGGTTTTCGGCTAGACCACCGATGGTGGGCGAATAGGATCGTCCGTTGTCGTTAACAACGACGACCAGGCTGCGCTTCTTCGCGGCGGCGATGTTGTTCAGCGCCTCCCACGTCATGCCGCCGGTCAGCGCACCGTCGCCGACGAGAGCCACCACATGGCGGTGAACCTGCCCGGTCAGCTCGAAGGCCTTGGCAAGACCGTCGGCGTAGGACAGAGATGCCGAGGCGTGGGAAGACTCAGTCCAGTCGTGGGGAGATTCCGCCCGATCCGGGTAACCGGACAGCCCGTCCTTTTGGCGCAGCGTGTCGAAAAGGTCGCGGCGACCCGTCAGAATCTTGTGCACGTAGGACTGGTGACCCGTGTCGAAGATCAGCGGGTCCGAGGGTGAGTCGAACACCCGGTGCATCGCGATCGTTAGTTCCACAACTCCCAGGTTCGGCCCCAGGTGGCCGCCGGTTGCGGAAACCTTCTGGATCAGAAACTCGCGGATCTCTGCTGCCAGCTGTTCCAGCTGGTCTGCGTCCAGCCCCTTCAGGTCAGCGGGCGAAGACACCTTGTCGAGAATTCCCATGTGAAACTACTCTTTTCCGTCCTCATGTCGCGCGCCGAATAATGTTTCCGTCCATTCTAACGGCGCTCACACAAATTGAAACAATCCCCTCGTGGTCTAACCGCCCCGGCCACCACGGGCCGGAACCAAGTGAGCCAGCAGCTCTACGTGGTGGTTCAAACCGAACGCATCCACCACGCACAACTCCTTGATGGCATACCCGTTCTGCATCCAGGCCCCGAGGTCGCGGGCGGCGGTTGCCGGGTCGCACCCCACATGCACCACGTGGCACGGGCGGGCCTTGGCAATATCCGCCACGGTTTGTGTGCCCGCGCCGGTGCGCGGTGGGTCCAGCACCACGGCGTGTACGAGATTTCCGCGCGGCAGGCTCAGCACCTGGCGCGGCACATCACCGGCGACGAACTCAACGTTGTCGATGCCCGCCGCGGCCAGCGCCTTTAGTCCCGACTCGCTGGCTGTTCCCGCCACGTCCACGCACACCACGTGGTCGGCTTTGCGGGAAAGTGCTGCGCTGAACACTCCCGCACCGCCGTAAAGGTCCCATGCCACCGTCTGCTTGTCCTTCTCACCCGGCGCTACTGGTGGAATATGGCGGGCGATCCATGCGGAGTAAAACTCCGGTGCGGCGCTGTGTGCCTGCCAAAAGTCCTGCACCTGGCTATCCCACTGCACGTCGAACTCGCGGTCCAGACCGGCCCCGAAGTGTACAGTGCGGGTGACGGTCGGCGCCGGAGTGCCATCCTCAAACATCTCCACGTGCGGGTCGGTGGGCTGCCCCTGCAGCTGCACCATCCGGCGCGTGCCATCGTCCGCCACAGCCACGGCGATCTCGGTGTTGGGGGTCAGCTTCCCCCGTCGCGCAGCTGCTGAATGTCCTTCGCAAGGCCGGCCTTCAGAGCTTCACTCCACTGCGCACACGGGTTATCCACGGGCACCACTTTGTGGGAGCCACGCACCCGCTGCCCAACGTTTCCGTTAGCGTCCACGGCCAGGCGCACGCGCGTGCGCGAGCCCGCGAACGGCTTCAAGCTCTGCGTAGTTACGGCAATTTTCTCTAGCGTTTCCGCGTCGATCTTTCCCACACGCGACAGCTGATCTAGTACCACTTGCTGCTTGTAATCCAGCGAGCCAGCAGCATCTACAAAGTCCAGATCGCAACACCCGGCGCCGGCCTGCGCGGCCGGACACAACGGAGCCACGCGGTGCGCACTCGGCTTCCCGATTGCCGTCGCCTCACCCGTGCGGAAGCCCTTCTTCGACTTCGAGTTGCGCGCCGGATCCAGCGCGACCGTCACGTCCTTCTCCCCCGGCAGCCCGCCGCGCACGAACACGATCTGCCCATCTAGCCGACCGATCACGGTGCCACCGTTTGCCGGCCCGGCAAGGTCCACCACCACTTCTTCTTTTTTAGCGACGCCCATCGGTCCCCACCTCTTCGCTACGTGCTTCCATGCTTTCTTGCTCCGCTGGCTCGGCATCTTCTTGCGGCGCGCCTTCAGGCTTGTTTTCGTGGCGCCCCTCCGCCTTGTTCGCAGCCTTCACAGCCCAGACCGTGACGGCCACCGCAATGAGCGTCAGCGGCCACCCCATCGCAATACGGGTGTAGCCCAAGGCATCCGTTTTGTCGGCAGCGTAGAGCCACTGCTGAATACCGAAGCGAGCAAAGAACACCAGCGCCCACGCGATGGTTGCAACATTGAAGGCTCGCACTGCGCGCCGGTTGGTGCGCCAGCGTTGGTCGTCACCATTAATGCCACGCCAAATCACTCCCACCAGCGGCCAGCGCACCAGAATTGAAATCGTAAACGCGATGCCTGCTGCCAGCGAATACCAGATGCCGTAGGCGAAATACCCCTTGGCATCGCCCATGAACCATGCAATGGCAGCACAGAGCGCGACGGCCAGAAACCCGGAGATCGCAGGCTGCAGATTCTCTTTGCGCGCCAAGCGCCACAGCAGAATTACCACAGCTACGGCAAGCGCCGAGATCAACGCAGGGGTCAGCCCCCACTGGCTGTTGACCGGCACCAGAACTAGCACCGGGAGTGTGGAGGAAACCAGACCGGACAGCCCGCCCATCTGCTCCAGCAGAGTGCCTTGCTCGTCCGCCATTACTGCTGTTCCCCGCCGGAGGCCTGCGTGCCACCCTGGGGTGCGTCGTACTGGCGGTGGGACAGCTGCTGCAGCTGCTCCTGTAGCGCCTCGGCCATCGCCTGTGGCATCAGCACTGGGAGCGGCTGACCCGCCGGGATCGGGTCGTTACCGCGGCGAATAAAGGTGCGCGCCACAATCTCGCGGCCGATCTTGGCCAGCTCGTCGGCCTTGGATTTCTCTCCGGCCAAGGTCACGCGGAACATCCAGCGTGGCCCATTCACGCCGATCAGTCGCATCTGCCCCTCCCCGGCCACGGCACAGATCTCCTGGCCCCACGGGCCATCCTCCAGATGCACCTCCAGGCCATCCTTCGTCATGCCGGCGACGGTATCATCGACGGCCTCCGCCCATAGGTCGCCATTGCGCGGGGCAGCAAAAGCGATTGGCGTGATTCGTCCGCCATCGATTTCCAGGTGAATCATCTGTGGGCCGTCTGGACCCATCTCTACCTTCACCTCACCGCCATGCGGCACAGGAACCAACATGGAACCCAGGTCCAACGCACCGCTGGCGAAATCCGAGAAGTCGAATTCGCGGAAATCCACTGTATCGCCGTCGAACGGTCCGTAGTCGTTCTCCGCCTGACTCTGCTGAGCCTGCCCAGCCTGCTCTACCTGACCAGCCTGGTCGTTGCTGTTATCACCTTTGTTCTTGCGCCCAAACATCCCACAAACTCCGTGTTCTTTCGTCCTCTAGCTCTTTACTTCTCTAATTTTCTAGTTTTCTTGTTCCCTAGATCATTTACAGCGCGTGCAAACGTTCTGTTCTGAAAACAACTGTAGTGGCTCGCTGTACTACACCCCGGTGGACCCATAGCCAGACTCGCCGCGCACCGTCTCGCCCAAATCATTTACGCTGTCTACTTCCTCCACGTCGCACAGGCTCACTTCCTGCACCAGCAATTGGGCGATGCGCTCCCCCCGCGACACCTCAATGGGGTGCTCCGGGTCCAGGTTAATCAGGCAGACCTTGATCTCCCCGCGATAGTCAGCGTCGATCGTCCCGGGCGCATTCACAATGGAAAGCCCCTTCTTCAGCGCCAAACCACTGCGGGGGTTCACCAAGCCCACGGTGCCAACGGGCAGTCCGATAGCGATGCCGGTGCCCACCAGCTCCCGGTGGCCCGGGGCAATCGTCACATCCGCGCTCGAGTACAGGTCGATACCTGCATCCGTGGGGTGGGCGCGGCGCGGCAAGGGCAGCTCTTTATCCAGGCGAACGATGCGCAGCGGGGCGTCATCACCAAAAGAGCTAGTGCTGTCGGTTGCATTTTGCTTAAGAGTCACGGTCACCAACATTACAAGTCCACCGGCGAAGTTACGATCTCCGAACCCCCAAGGGCTAGAATTACTAGGCGGTACCTATAGCGAACAGATCAACAGGAGTTTTCAATTGGCATCGGACGCTCAGTGGGAAAAGCTGCTGTATTCGGAGCATCAGCGCGTACCCCTAGTGTGGTGGCTGTTCGCCGCAGGCGTAGTCGCCATCATCTCGTGGCAGGCGCAGATGGGCCGACCGATGTGGGCCTTCTACGTATCCCTCGTAGTCACCGGCGCATTGGCCGTGTGGGCGCTGCTCTACTTCTCGCGCACGAAGGTGGAGGTAACGGAGGATAGCTCCGGTGAGCGTTGGTTGCACGTGGGGCCAGCTAAGCTTCCCGCCAGCGTTGTCAGCCGCAGCCTGGTTATCCCCCCAACCGCGAAGCGCGCCGCTATGGGGCGCCAGCTAGACCCGGCCGCCTACGTCGTGCACAAGGGATGGATTCCAACGATGGCGATGCTGGTCCTGGACGATCCGGACGACCCTACCCCCTATTGGCTGATCTCCACCAAGGAACCGCAGGAGGTTCTGGAGCAGCTGGGTCGCCCGATTTACTAGAAGATCCTGCTCGCTAAACAGCGACAGGCGGTATTAGGCGCAGTCCCTGCAGATGTACTCGCCCTCGTCGACGGTCTCTGCGATGCAGCTGCGGTGCTGCACCAAGAAGCACACGCTACACGTGAATTCGTCGTTCTGTCGCGGGATCACGGAGCCCGACAGCTCCTCACCGGAAAGGTCTGCCATAGGAACGTCGAAGGGCTCGACGATCTCTCCATCGTCCGTATCGGAAACGGCAGGCTCAGCCTTCTCTGCGGCCTTCAGGCCCTCCAGGGAGTCGGTTTCAATGTCATCCTCGGAGCGGCGGCGCGGTGCGTCGTAGTCAGTCGCCATGGGGGTCCTCTTCACGTCGATTGTGTCGTTTTGTAGATCCTGGACAGGGAGGCAAAACAGCCAGCAGGACTGGCTAAATTTCGCCTAAATTCGTCTCACTGTTCGCGGATCGTAGAGCACATGCCCGCCACTTGTCACTTTCACGCGCGCACTGGCTCCTTATTGGGGTAATCGACCTCCCCCCGAAACTATTCCACCAGCAGCTCAGCCAGCTCTTTAGCCACCCCCGGCTTCACCGCCATGACCAGGGCTTTCGCTTCTTTGGTCACGCCGTAATCGGGAGCTACCGAGATAGCGCCCGCACGGGCGGCAATCAGGCACCCAGCTGCGTGATCCCACGGCCCCAGGCCGTGCTCGAAGTAGGCATCCACTTCTCCGCTGGCCACGCGGCACAGATCCAGTGCCGCCGAGCCGATACGGCGAATATCCCGCACCTTCGGCAACACGCGTGTTAGTAGCTGTGCCTGGCGCCGCCGGTCGTCGGCCACATAGGAAAACCCGGTGGCAACCAGAGCTTGACCTAGGTTTGATTCCTGCCCCTCCGGAATCACTCGCAGCGCCTCCGCGCCCTGCTGCGAGCCTCGTAGCCGCCGGGCGAGCCCACCTGCGTGCGCCACGTACGCCGTCTGCGCCGTCACATCGATCACCACAGCTGCCACCGGCTGTCCGTCTACGATTGCCGCGATGCTCACTGCGTAGGCTGGCACACCGTAGAGGAAGTTTACGGTGCCATCGATTGGGTCAACGATCCACAGCACCTCACCCGGACCCGTCTCCTCACTGCTCAGTCCGCCTTCCTCACCCAACACGCGCGAGCCCGGTACGCGCTCGAGTAACTGTTCAGCGATCAGCTTTTCGCTAGCCTGATCAACCTCGGTCACTGGGTCCACCTCGGAGGTTTTGGTTCCTACTACGCTCACGTGGCCATGATCGTCCGCCAGTTCGCCACGGCGGCGTCGAATAAGCGCGGCCGCTGCCAGCCCCACCTCAAGCGCCACACCCTCCAGCTCGGCGGGGCTCAAGCAATTCTTTGTTTCTGGTAGCCCCTTATCTCCCGCCGTCGATTTCTCGTCGAACACCCGCAATGGCACCTGCTGGGACTGTGCCGATTGAAAGACGTCGGCCACCTCGCGCGCCGGGCCGCTGAATAGTTGTGCATCCGTGGCTTCCATACCCTCCACTGTGCCACTTTCTTAGCCCCATTAGTGGGGCCAGCCACACGACCAGCACAGCCCTATGGCTTCAAGGTAGGGTTATGACCATGACTGAGGACAAGGCAGAACAGAACCTGAGTTTCGGCGTGGATATCGGCGGCTCCGGCGTAAAAGGCGCAGTTGTAGACCTCAACACTGGCGACTTGGTCACCGAACGCTTTAAGATCCTCACCCCCAAGCCCTCCACCCCAGACGCTGTGGCAGAGGTCGTGCGCAAGCTGATGGACATGGCCGAATGGGACGGCCCGGTTGGTGTGACGGTTCCCGCCGTGGTCAAGGACCAGAAGGCTCGCTCCGCCGCCAATATCGACAAGTCCTGGATCAACACGGATATGCAGGAGCTGTTCAAGCGCCACCTTGGCGAGCGCGAGATCGCCGTTCTTAACGACGCCGACGCGGCGGGACTGGCAGAGGTCGAGTATGGCGAGGCCAGCGCGAAGCAAGGCGCTGTGCTGATGCTGACCTTCGGCACCGGAATCGGCTCCGCCATGCTGTGCGATGGCTACCTGTTTCCTAACTCCGAGCTGGGGCATTTGCCGCACGACGACAATGGCGACGTGGAGTGGTACGCAAGCTCCGCGGCGAAGGATCGCGAAGAACTGTCCTACAAGAAGTGGGCCGCTCGCGTGGACGAAGTTCTGCACGCTTACAGCGCGCTATTCAGCCCCAAGACCTTCATTGTTGGCGGCGGAATCTCCCGCAAGGCCGATAAGTGGGTACCGCTGCTGACCGTCGAGGAAGACGTCATCCCGGCGAAACTGCGCAACCAGGCCGGCATCATCGGTGCAGCTATGGCCGTCCGCGACGGAATCAAGCCCTAACGCACTATCGCGGAAAAACGCTATCAACAGGGCTCGAATGCAACACCTTGTTGAATTTTTAGTTATAATGGGCGGTCGATTCCCACAGAAGGGGTTTGACGAACCCCCTAGACCATCGGTTGCGGGCATGCCGTAACCCGGTGCGACCCAATTCTTCTTGAGAATGTGGCCACGTCAGGTGGCTATTTCGTCGCACCATGCACTACGAGCGAAAGGGCTTCAGTGGCAGCGAACGACTCGACGACCACCAGCGACGACAACACCGAGGGTGTTGTGCGGAAGGTTGCTAAAAAGACGGCAGCGAAGAAGACTGCCCGAAAGGTGGCTAAGAAGTCGACGGCTGCAAAGAAGACTGCCCGCAAGGCGACGGCCAAGAAGACCGCAGCCAAGAAAACCACCACGCAGAAGGCTACGTCCGCGACCACAGAGGTCGCTGCGCAGGCGGAAGAACAGGCGTCAACCCCAGTAGAGGAGGCGACACAGAAGACCGCAAAGAAGGCTGCCAAGAAGACCGCGCGCAAGGCCGCTAAGAAGACGGCAAAGAAGGCTGCCAAGAAGACAGCAAAAAAGACTACGCGCAAGACTGCCAAGAAGGCGGCGAAGAAAACCACTGCTAAGCGCGGCACCAAGGCGGCGAAGGCGGCAGAGGAGATCGCCGAAATCGACGACGCCTCGCTCGGCACCGACGCTCCGGAAAAAGACGCAACCGCATCCCCGGCCGAGGTCGAGAACTTCGACAACGATCCGGAGGACATCGATGATCTAGACGGCTTGGACGAGGACGACGACCTCGATGACCTGGATGATCTAGACGATGATGACGATCTGGATGATCTGGACGACCTCGACGACGATGACGAAGACGATGACCTCGACGACGACTTGGAAGACGACCTGGACGACGACGAGGACGGGGACGAGGACGATTCCGAGGACTCCGACGAGGAGACCGACAAGAACGACGGAAGTTTCGTCTGGGATGAGGATGAATCCGCCGCGCTGCGCCAGGCCCGCAAGGATGCTGAGCTAACGGCTTCCGCCGACTCCGTACGCGCGTACCTGAAGCAGATCGGTAAAGTTGCGCTGCTGAACGCGGAGCAAGAGGTCTCGCTGGCCAAGCGCATCGAGGCTGGCCTATACGCGGCCTACCGCCTGCAGGAGATCAAAGAGTCGGGCGAGAAGCTATCCCCGATGCACCGCCGCGACCTGCGCGAGATCGACCGCGATGGTCGCCGTGCAAAGAACCACCTGCTGGAGGCCAACCTGCGACTGGTCGTGTCGCTGGCCAAGCGCTACACCGGTCGCGGCATGGCGTTTTTGGACCTGATCCAGGAGGGCAACCTGGGCCTCATCCGCGCAGTCGAGAAGTTCGACTACGTGAAGGGCTACAAGTTCTCCACGTACGCCACCTGGTGGATCCGCCAGGCCATCACCCGCGCAATGGCTGATCAGGCCCGTACCATTCGCATTCCGGTCCACATGGTGGAGGTCATCAACAAGCTCGGCCGCATCCAGCGCGAGCTGCTGCAGGACCTAGGCCGCGAGCCGACCCCGGAGGAGCTGGCCCGCGAAATGGACATCACCGTGGACAAGGTACTGGAAATCCAGCAGTACGCCCGCGAGCCCATCTCTCTGGACCAGACCATCGGCGACGAGGGCGATTCCCAGCTGGGTGACTTTATCGAGGACTCGGAGGCCGTTGTGGCCGTCGACGCGGTCTCGTTCACCCTGCTGCAGGATCAGCTGCAGGACGTCTTGCACACCCTCTCCGAGCGTGAGGCTGGCGTGGTGAAGCTGCGCTTCGGCCTGACCGACGGCATGCCGCGCACTTTAGACGAGATCGGGCAGGTTTACGGCGTGACCCGTGAGCGTATCCGCCAGATCGAATCGAAGACGATGTCCAAGCTGCGCCACCCGTCGCGCTCGCAGGTGCTGCGCGACTACCTGGACTAGCCGCCAGCCCTCCCCTAACGCTGCTGGTTGTTCTTCACACAGTCGGAGAATTCCGTGCCGCGCAGATCCTCACACCCCTCCATGCTCTTCATGGCCGTCTGCGTGAAGAAGATCGCGATCGCCATCGCTACCACTCCCAGAACCAGGCCGATGATCGCGTAGCTGCGCTGCGTTCCCCGGCGGTTAGCGATCACCACCGACGCAATACCCACGAGGATCGCAATGGCTGCCACGACGATGCCGATCAGCGGAAACATCGCCGCCGGAATGGCCAAGATACCCACGATGAGGGCCGCCAGGCTCAGGCCACTAACCCTGCGGGGCGCGATCTTCTGAAGTTCGACCTCCTGCGCGTTGGACTTATCCAGATCAGTGTAGTCTTCTCGAGCCACGGTGCCTTACCTTCCTGTTTCCTGTACGGGCTTTGTTGCCCCTGATGCGGCCGGTCGGGCACGACCGGCACTCAACGCGGTGTATCTTACCCCACGCCGAATTTCCTACCAGTCCCTTAGATACGCAATGCGGTCCCGCAACTGCTGCGCGGTACACAGCGCCGTTGACGGGCCACCACAGTTACGCCGGGCATCATTGTGAATCTGCCCGTGTGGCTTGCCGGTGCGGGCGGACTTCATAGACACCAGCGCGTTCAGCTCCTTGCGTAGCGCAGGCAGCTCCTCGCTGGCTACGCGCTTGTTGCGCAAGTCCGCACCACTGCCCTCCGGGGCTGGTTTCTGCTGTTCCTGTTTGCGGCGCTGTTCCTCTTCCTTCGCCCGCGCGTCCAATTGCTCGGCTTGGCGCTGGCGCAGCAGCGTACGCATCTGTTCGGCGTCTAGAAGACCGGGTAGGCCAAGATATGCCTGCTCCTCGTCCGATCCGCTCAACGTCGAGGTGCCGTACGTCGAGCCGTCGTAGATGAGGCTGTCGAGTTCGGCCTCGGCGCCGACAGACTCGTAGCCCTTATCCTCTTCCGGTTCGTTCTGCTCTTGGTTTGCCTGCCGCAGCAGCTCGTCGTCCCACCCCTCGTTGGGGCGGTCGGGCTTACCCAGCACGTGGTTGCGTTGTTGCTCCATCTTCGAGGCCAGCTCGAGGAGGACGGACACGCTAGGCAGGAAGATAGAAGCCGACTCGCCCGGCCGTCGTGAGCGTACAAAGCGGCCGATGGCCTGGGCAAAGAACAGCGGTGTAGAGGATGACGTGGCGTACACGCCCACGGCCAGGCGGGGCACGTCCACGCCTTCCGAGACCATGCGCACGGCTACCATCCACTCGTCTGTGCTGGCGGAGAAGTCTTTAATGCGGTCCGAAGAGCCCGGCTCGTCGGAAAGTACCACCGTCACCGGGGTGTTGCTGATCCGCTCTAGGATCTTTGCGTAGGCGCGGGCACTGGTCTTATCTGTGGCGATCACCAGGCCACCCGCGTCGGGTGTGGCCTCGCGCAACTGCTGCAACCGCGTTTGGGCGGCGTTGAGTACAGCCGGGATCCAGTCACCCTTCGGATCCAGCGCCGTGCGCCACGCCCGAGCTGTCTGCTCTGCGTTGAGGGGCTCGCCCAATCGGGCCTCGAACTCCTCGCCGGCTGAGTTGCGCCAACGGGCTTGGCCGGAGTACGCCAGGAACACCACGGGGCGCACCACACCGTCTTTCAGTGCATCCGAATATCCGTAGGTGTAATCGGCCGCCGACACCAAGGCGCCGTCCGCGCCTTCCACGGCCTCGTAACGCACGAAAGGAATTTGCGAATCGTCGGAGCGAAACGGTGTACCCGTCAACGCTAAGCGGCGTTCCACGTGCTCGTAGGCCATCCGCACGCCGTCGCCCCAGCTCTTCGCATCGCCGGCGTGGTGGATCTCGTCCAAAATCACCAGAGCCTTCTTAGCCGTGGCCACCTGGTAGTGCTTCGTCGGCTTCATGCCCACCTGGGCGTAGGTCACACACACGCCGTCGAAGGCGTTGTTAAACGGCGAGGAGTTTGTGAACTCAGCGTCGAGCGCAATACCCCGCTCCGCGGCGGATTGGGCCCACTGCACCTTCAGATGCTCGGTGGGCACAACGATTACCAGGCGATCCACCGCACGGGTATCGAGGAGCAACCGTGCGATCGTCAGGGCGAAGGTCGTCTTACCTGCCCCTGGGGTTGCCACGGCCAGGAAGTCCTTCGGGCTGGCCTCGACGTATTTGTTCAGTGCCTCCTGCTGCCATAGGCGGAGGTGCTTCACTTCTTGCGCAGCCCCTTGTAGATCTGCTCGCAATCCGGGCAGACGGGCGAGCCCGGTTTGGCTTGCTTGCGTACGGGGAAAGTCTCGCCGCATAGCGCCACGACCAGCTTGCCCATCACTGCGGACTCGACGATTTGATCCTTCTTCACGTAGTGGAAGAACTTCGGAACATCATCGTCCGTCGTCGTGTCCGTATTGACTTCGGGGCGCTCAATCGTTGTCGTACTTGGATTACTCACAGTTCACCATCATGCCCCTGAATCTGCCTGTTTTCCAGCTGCGTACTAGCGTGGGTTTCATGGCTGATGCACGAAGAAGGAAAACGGGAGGTGAATCCCGTGCCAAGCGCGCCTCGCAGGTGGAAATCATCACAGACGCCAAACGTTCTCCCCTGCAGGGCTGGCACCATCGCCGGAAGGTCTACACCGTGCTGCAGCTGCTGCGCATCCCCATTCTCATTCTCGCCGCAGTGACGATGCTGCTGACCCACAACGTCGCCTTGTCTGTATGCGTAGCCGTGGTGAGCTTGCCATTACCGTGGGTCGCCGTGCTGCTGGCCAACGAGTCCGGTCAGGTGGACGAGACCACTAACAAGGTCTACAAGCCCGCTCTTGTGCGCGCCCAACGCCGTGCTGAGCGCGCCGCGCTCAGCGGAGAAACTGCCCGTCCGATGCTCGAGTCCGAATCTGAGCATCCGCAGATCATCGACCACGCGCCCAATCAGTCCTCACTTTAACCTTTTGACCTGGCACAGTAACCAACAAGGAACCTCCATGTCCGACACCCCCGCCTGCACGCCCGGCTCCGCCACCGAGCACTTGGTGCGCACCCTCGTCGCAAAAAACTACGGCTCTTCCCTGATCCTGGATGCCCTGGGGGTGGACGGTGTCGCCGCTGCTCAATCCGGCTCCCCTGCGGCCGCCCTGTGGCACCTGCGGCAGCGCAGTTCTTCGACCGCGCAGCTGATCGATGCTGTTTATTTACGACGCCCCCAACCCGCCGCCTTCTTCCAGCATCTTGTCGGGGCCGATGCCGTCCGCGACCTGGTGGAGGAGCATGCACTCATCCCGGTGGACGCTGAGGAGGATCTTCTACGACTCAACTTCGATATCCGCCCCGCCCATCACCCAGCACATGGCACCGCAGAGGTGCTAGTGCTCTCCGACCCGGATGCCTCCCTGGAACAGCGCGTCCCCGGCCCCGGACACGTACCGGGCGTGGGAAACGCTCCCCTATCCCTGCTGAACTCCATTCCCCAGCTACCTGCCGGCGCTAGGGTTCTGGATCTCGGCACCGGCTCCGGCGTGCTGGCGCTGGTGCTGGCCGCTAATGCAAGCTCAGAGTCGCCAAAAATTTTTGGTAGCGATATTCACGGCCGCGCCCTGGAGTACGCCCGCATTGCCGCCGCAGCGCAGGGTCTGCAATCTCCCCTGGTCACGTGGGTACAAGGCTCCTGGTTCGAGCCCTTTGCCGACAAGTCTTTCGACGTTATCGTCGCCAACCCGCCATTCGTTATCGGACCGTCGGTGGACCTCGCTGCAGACGAGGGGCACGTGTACCGCGATTCCGGCCTGCCCCTCGACGCTGCCAGCAAGCTCGTCGTCGAACAGTCCGTGGCGCACCTGGCTCCCGGAGGCCACGCCCACCTCTTGGTCGGCTGGGCCCTCGGCGACGAAAGCACCGGCACAACGAGCACAGCTGCAGAGCGAATCCTCGATTGGCTTCCCGACCAAGGTGCGCGGGCCTGGGTACTACAGCGCGACGAGGTGGATGTGGCGACCTACGTCACCACCTGGCTGCGCGACGAAAGCATCGACCCCCGCAGTGCAGAGGGCCGGCAACGCACCGCCGCGTGGTTAGACTTCTTCGCCCGCCACGGCATCACGCGTATCGGCATGGGCTGGATCCACATTGAAAAGCTTGACGGCGCCACCGAGCTGACCGTCGAGGTGCTAGACCATGCCCTGCCCGCCGGGGCGTTCCTCGGCCAAGAGGTCGCCGAGTGGTTCGCCCGCTGCCGGTGGATAGACGAGTTGGAGGTTCCAGGCCGCACCGCCGCCGAGGCAGTGGCGGAAAATCGGTACCGGCTGCGACGTGGCGTCGTACTAGAAAAAACAGCAAGCGCCGCCGAGCAGGGGTTCGGCGACGAAGAGACGTGGCTGACGCGAACCGATGGGCCAGGATGGTCACACCAGATCGACGGAACACTGGCTGCAATCCTCGCGGGGCTGAGCTGGGAGGGGCTCAATCTGCGTGATGTGGCGGAGCTCTACCATGCGGTGAATGGGGATCAGCTGGGCGCATCCGCCGATGAGCTGATGAAGCAGCTGGTACCGATCGCAGTGGACCTGGTGCGGCACGGGATGATTGTGCCGGAAGCATTGCGCGACATGGACATGGACAACGCCAATGGTGAGGAAAGCGAGTAATCACATGAAGGCAGTAGTAAGCACGGTGAGTAGCGCCGAGGTTAGCGTTGACGGCGAGGTGGTCGGTGCCGTCAATGGCCCCGCGCTGTTGGCCCTGGTAGGCATCGGCGTGGCAGATGTAGCCGACGCAGCAGCCGCGGCCGAGGACGCTGTGGAGAAGATGGCGCGGAAGATCGCCGAGCTGCGTCTGCTGCCGGCGGCCGGGGAGCCGTGGGACAGCCCCCGCAACCACTCCGCGGAAGAGGTTGGCGGGCAGGTCTTGCTAGTCAGCCAGTTCACGCTGATGGGCGAGACGAAGAAGGGGCGCCGACCATCATGGGCAAACGCGGCGCCGGGGGACGCTGCACAGCCGCTGTTCGACCGCCTCGCCGAGCTACTACGCCAGCGCGGAATAGTTGTAGAAACAGGCCGATTCGGCGCGATGATGAAGGTCACCAGCGTGAATGAGGGACCGTTTACCGTTCTGATCGAAACCTAGTGCACTGGCGCGACGTCGACATTGTTTCAGGTCACAGACGTTTTGCACTGGCGCTCGACCTGCGCAGCACACGGCCGAACCCTATTGCGGGGGTAAGCGCGGTTCCCTCCACCGGGGTGTGTGGGGAACAATTCTTCACGGACGTCCGTTAACCCCTTAGAGCTTCGGCACACAACGAGAAAAATCTTGAAGGGCTTGAGCGCTATCGAGCCACGGGAGGCACACCAGCATGATGAGAAACTCCATGATTGATGACGAGTACAACGGCATCAACACCGGTCGCGGGGGCAACGGCGATTCGGCCGACGATAGCGAAAAGAAAGAAGACAAAGGTCGGCGCCGCGGCAACAACGAGAACCCGTCCGCAGACCTGGTTCGCGTTTACCTCAACGGCATTGGTAAGACCGCGCTGCTGACCGCCGAGGACGAAGTAGAGCTATCTAAGCGCATCGAGGTCGGTCTGTACGCAGAACACCTGCTGGCCACCGCCGAGAAGCTGACCCGCGCCAAGAAGCGCGACCTGAAGGTTCTGGCTCGCGAGGGTAAGGCAGCCCGCAGCCACCTGCTAGAGGCCAACCTGCGCCTGGTCGTCTCGCTAGCCAAGCGTTACACCGGCCGCGGAATGCCGCTGTTGGACCTCATCCAGGAGGGCAACCTGGGCCTGATCCGTGCAATGGAGAAGTTCGACTACTCAAAGGGCTTTAAGTTCTCCACCTACGCCACCTGGTGGATCCGCCAAGCCATCACCCGCGGCATGGCAGATCAGTCCCGCACCATCCGCCTTCCCGTTCACCTGGTGGAGCAGGTCAACAAGCTATCCCGCATTAAGCGCGAGATGTACCAGCAGCTGGGTCGCGAGGCGACGAATGAGGAGCTTTCGGAAGAATCCGGCATCGAGGAATCCAAGATCGAGATGCTGCTGAAGCAGTCTCGCGATCCGGTGAGCCTGGACATGCCGGTCGGCAGTGACGAAGAGGCCCCGCTGGGCGACTTTATCGAGGATTCCGAGGCAACGGACGCGGAAACCGCAGTGGTTGCTTCCCTCCGCCACTCTGACGTGCGTGCCGTGCTAGGCACTCTGGAGGAGCGCGAGCAGGATGTGATCAAGCTGCGTTACGGCCTAGACGACGGCATGCCGCGCACCCTTGACCAGATCGGCCGCCGCTTCGGCCTGTCCCGCGAGCGTGTCCGCCAGATCGAGCGCGAGGTTATGGCCAAGCTCCGCGAGGGAGACCGCGCAAACAAGTTGCGCGAGTACGCGGTCTAACCTCCCGCGTAAGGCAAGTACCACCACTTCCGCCTCGTCCCCCATGTGGACGGGGCTATAATCGTCTGCAGTTAATAAGCAAAGAAAGGGCGTAGTGCACGTGAGGGATCTCGTCGATACCACTGAGATGTATCTCCGAACCATTTACGAGTTGGAAGAAGAAGGCATCCTACCGCTGCGCGCCCGCATTGCCGAAAGACTGGATCAGTCCGGCCCCACAGTGAGCCAGACCGTTGCCCGCATGGAGCGCGACGAGCTGCTGACCATCGAGAAAGATCGCTCGCTGAAGCTCAGCGCCCAGGGACGAGCACTAGCCACCGCCGTGATGCGCAAGCACCGCTTGGCGGAGCGCCTGCTAACCGACGTGATCGGCCTGCCGTGGGAGAAGGTCCACGACGAGGCCTGCCGCTGGGAGCATGTCATGGGCGACGAGGTTGAAGTACAGCTGGTGAAGGTCTTAAGTGAATACTCCACCTCCCCCTTCGGCAACCCTATCCCCGGCCTGGACGAGTTGTTGGAAGGCATTCCAAACGCCGAACGGGCGGAAATGGAAGACAAGATCCGTAGCCTCCAGGAAGGATCCTCGCAGCGAGCCTCCGATATCGAGCCTCCCGAGCCGATCCAGGTGAAGATCCTGAGCATCAACGAAATCATCCAGGTGGAGCACAAGTTGATGGCCAAGTTTCATGCGCTGGATATGCGCCCCGGCAGCGTAGTGAATTTGGTGGCCACCGAAGACGGCCTAGAGTTCAGCAACGACAACGGCGCCATCGTAATTCCGGAAGAGCTTGGCCACGCCGTGCGGGTAGAGAAAGTCCTCTAACCAGTGCGGTAGCGTGGAGAGTGTGAGTAGCATCGATCTTTCCTCTTCCGCCCTATCCCCCTCGTCCCACATCGTCGTCACTGGCGGTGCGGGATATGTCGGCAGCGTCTGCGCCAGTGTGCTGCTGGAACACGGCTTCCGCGTCACGGTCGTCGATGATTTGTCCACCGGCAACGATTACGCCGTACCGGAGGGCGCGACCTTCGTTGAGGGCGACATTCGCGACGTCATTTCCGATGTCTTCAGCGCCGGCGATGTAGCCGCAGTCATGCACTTCGCCGCCCGCTCCCTGGTTGGAGAGTCGGTAGAAAAGCCCGACATCTACTGGCACCACAACGTGGGCACCAGCCTGTATCTACTGGATCAGATGCGCGAGCACGGTGTGGCCAACCTCGTGTTCTCCTCCACCGCCGCCACCTATGGCGAGCCGAAGCAGGTGCCGATCACCGAGGAGATGCCGACCTCCCCGACGAACCCCTACGGCGCCTCCAAACTGGCGATCGACCACATGATCACCTCTTACGCCAAGGCCTACGGTCTTGCGGCAACCTCTTTGCGGTACTTCAACGTTGCCGGCGCCCACGGCGATATCGGAGAAAACCACAAGGTCGAAACGCACCTAATTCCCCTGGTGCTGCAGGTAGCCCTCGGCCACCGCGAGCACATCTCCATCTTCGGCACCGACTATCCCACCGCTGACGGCACCGCGGTGCGCGATTACATCCATATCCGCGATCTGGCCGACGCGCACCTACTGGCCGCTGCGTCGAACACCGCAGGTAGCCATCGCATCTTCAACCTCGGCTCCGGCGATGGCTTTAGCGTCCGCCAAGTCATCGAGACGTGCCGCGAAGTCACCGGCCACCCCATCCCCGCCGTCGAGTCTCCCCGCCGTGCGGGCGACCCTGCCACCCTCATTGCCTCCTCGGTGCTGGCCAAGGCAGAGCTCGGCTGGAATCCCACCCGTTCCGACCTGCACACCATCATCTCCGATGCGTGGGCTTTTAGCGGACAACTGGGTGATAGGTTGCATTCCGCACAGCGTTAACCGCGTCCCAGTCCACAATCTGCAGTAACCGTTCGTACTCCCAGGCAATGTCCAGCCCGGCGTACTCGCGCACCGTGATGTAGGTGTGTTCCGGATCCTTGTCGTCGTCCAGCTCCCCGGGCGCATCGGGGTCTTCTGCGGAATCCAGATCCATTTGCACATTCGCCATGACGGTACAGGCCGCACGTACCGCCTTTGCCAAGAGCATTTTGATCTTGCCTTTCTGGTGTGCGTCCAGCGCGGTGATCGCAATGTCTGCGGTGAACTCGTCGATCGGCCCCAGCTGGGGTTCCGTGGCTTGCCCTTCGATATCCTCTATATCCTCTATGCCCCGCAGCAGATCCTCCATCGTCGCCTCCGGGTCCGCGTTGTTAAGCCCCATCCGATCCAACTTCGCGCACGCATCTTCGGTATAGAGATCGGCCTCGAGTTCCTCCAGCAGTCTCGTCAGCGTGTGGTAGGCGAGCACTCCTTCATCGTTAGCCGACGCCACCAGTGCCAGAATCAACATCACCCGTCGGCGCACCTCGCCGGTCGTCCGTCGCGCAGCGCTCGCCAGCATTTCCCGCAGGATCGCACTATTGGCCCCGAGAGACCATGCAATGACGACGGTGTGTAAGAACTCGTCGGTACAGATAGCAGCGAGGCTGTCGATAAGGTATTCGTTCTCGCATTCCTCTTCCAGTACTCGGTTACCCTCTGCCACCGCTGCCACGGAAATCAGAACCTGGATCAGATCCACGGTGGTGGCCTCGCCGCGTTCCTGCAGCATCCAGTCCGGTGCGGCGAGGTTGGCGGGATCCAGCCACCGTTCCATCTCCTGCCGGTCCCCCATTCGACGAGCCCCGCTAAGCGCGCTGATGTCGGCCAGCTCGTTGGTCTCCACGCTGTCCACAGTGCCAGTTTCCCCATCCAGCACGTCCGTCCACGGCTCCCCGGTAGCAATACGCGACACCTCCAGGGCAGACTGAACCTCCACGCAGCCATCCTCTAACTGCGAGACGGCGGAAGCTACACAGGCCCGCAGGAGGTCATCCATGGTGCCGATGGTGAGGATGATGGCCTCGGCCGCTGGGGCGTCGCTAAGAATGGTCGTGATACCACGCACGGCCTCGGCGACGGCGGCGGGGTGCAGGTCGCACCGCAGCACCGGACCGATACGGAAGCGGCGGTGATTCTCCGGCAAGGGCGCCGGGCCAGGTGCGTCGGTGTTGATCGGGTCGGTGGGTTCGGTGGAAGCCACCAGGCCGATGATGACCATCGAATCCACCGGCGGGAAGCCCAGTAGCGACGGAATGGCAGCGATGAGCTTGCCCTTGTTGGCTCCTAGATGGACCGAGGGCGCGGGAATAGACTGTGCGTTCTGTTCGTTGTTCTGTGGTGAGTTCCTCATGCCACGAATCGTTGCCGAAAAGGGTTTATCCTGCGGCCACGACGGCCACTGGACGTGGCGAAGCCCCAGGGGCCTGTGGATAACTCGAAACTGTGAATAAGGGTGTTCGAAAAGGCGCCGTCTCGACCTGGGATGTCCGAACTGCCTGATAGGCTAGGCAGACGGTGCTTGGTTGGACACAGGTTCCGCCGGAAGGGAGAGCGAAACTATGCATGAGCACTTCGACAACAATAGCGGCGACCGCGATGGTCGCGATGCCCGCCACGAGCGGCAGGGTGCGGGTCGGATGTATGAGCTAGAATACCCGGCTCCGATCCAGTTTGACCGTCCGTCCATCGCGGACGAGCCCGCGGGCCTGGGGGTTGACGCTGGTGGCGAGGAACTGCCGATGCTGGTCGCACTGCAGGGTTACGCCGATGCGGGACAGGCAGTGTCCAGTGCTAGCTCCCACCTGCTGGCTGCCCTGGAGCACAGCCCGGTGGCCTCCTTCAAGGTCGATGAACTGATCGATTACCGCTCCCGCCGCCCCGGCGTGACTATCGACAACTCCAAAGTGGTGGACAGCGACGATGTGCGCCTGGATCTGCACCTGGTGAAGGACACTCAGGGGCGCCCCTTCCTACTGCTCAGTGGCTTGGAGCCGGACTTGAAGTGGGGTGCTTTTAGCGACGCTGTAGTGGATCTAGCCCGCCGCGGACAAGTGGGAATGGTCGCCTCCCTGTATTCTGCGCCGATGACGGTGCCGCACACTCGTCCGCTGGTGATCTCTGCGCATGCCTCGGATTCTGCCCTGATCCGGGATTACCACACCTGGGATTCGCGGATGATCGTCCCGGGCGCAGCAGCGCTGGAGACGGAGAAGAAGCTGAATCGCCACGGGTTTGAGACGATTGGGTTCACAGCTCACGTGCCGCATTACATTGCAGCGTCGGAATACCCGGAGGCCACACTGCGCCTGCTGCGTGCTTTCGGGGAGGTAGCAGACCGCGAGCTGCCGTTGAAGGCACTGGAAAAGGAGCTGGAGCAGATGCAGCATCAGCTGCAAGACCAGGTTGAGGATTCGCAGGAAATCGCCACGGTTGTCCACGCTCTGGAGCAGCAGTACGACGCGGAAATGGAGCGGATGCGCCGCAAGCGGGAGAACAACCTGCTCAAGCCAGGCCAGGACATCCCAACCGGTGAGGAGCTTGGTGCCGAGTTCGAGGCCTTCCTGCAGAACATGTCTGATGGCGACCACAGCGCAGACAATAGCGACGCTTCGAACAACACCGACGAAACCGAGCAAGAGGACAACTAGATAACAGTGGGTATTGCCGCCGAACTAGCAGAGCTACTGCCCGACCTGGACGAGGTTCCGGAGTCGTTGATCGACGACGCGATTCTGGAATCCTTCCTCGGCTGGACACGCGACCGCGGAATTACCCTCTACCCTGCCCAAGAGGAAGCGGCCACAGCCTTGGTCGCCCAGGACAACGTCATCCTGGCCACCCCCACCGGGTCCGGCAAGTCGATGGTCGCCATCGCCGCGCACTTCATCGCCATGGCCCGCAAACAGCGCAGCTTCTACACCGCGCCCATCAAGGCTCTTGTCAGCGAGAAGTTCTTCGACTTATGCCAGACCTTCGGCCCGGAGAACGTCGGGATGATGACTGGTGACGCCACAGTGAATGGTGGCGCACCGATCATCTGCGCAACTGCGGAAATCGTTGCCAACATTGCCCTGCGCGACGGCGCGGAAGCAAAGATCGATCAGGTAGTGATGGACGAGTTCCACTACTACTCCGAGCCGGATCGTGGCTGGGCCTGGCAAGTCCCCCTGCTGGAGCTACCCAAGGCACAATTTCTGCTGATGAGCGCCACCCTGGGCGATACGAAGTGGCTGGAAGAAGATCTGACGAAGCGCACTGGGCGCCAAACCACGCTGGTAACGGGCACAACGCGCCCCGTGCCACTGAACTTCCACTACGTCTACACCCCTGTTCACGAGACCGTGGAAGAGTTGATAAGCGACGGCAAATCTCCGATCTACATCGTCCACTTCACCCAGCGCGAAGCCATCGAGCGCGCCCAGGCTCTAACGAGCATGAAGCTGGTGACCGACGAGGCCAAGACCGCCATTGCCGAGGAGATCGGCGACTTCCGATTCACCTCCGCCTTCGGCAAGACGCTATCCCGACTTCTGCGCAAGGGCATCGGCGTGCACCACGCGGGGCTGCTGCCGAAGTATCGCCGCCTGGTGGAGCGGCTGTCCCAGAAGGGACTGCTGAAAATCATCTGCGGCACCGACACGCTGGGCGTGGGTATCAACGTGCCCATCCGCACCGTGCTGATGACGGGTCTCACCAAATACGACGGTGTGAAACACCGCGTGTTGAAGTCTCGTGAATTCCACCAGATCGCAGGCCGTGCGGGACGCGCGGGCTACGACACCGAGGGCACGGTGGTCGTCCAGGCCCCCGAGCACGAGATAGAAAACTTCCGCCTGCGCCAACGTGCCGGCAGCGATCCCAAAAAGATTAAAAAGCTGCGTAAGCGTTCCGCTCCGGAGGGGCAGGCGACATGGAGCGAATCCACCTACGAGCGCCTCACACATGCCGAGCCAGAGGAGCTCACCAGCCAATTCCGCATGAGCAACTCGATGCTGCTGAACGTCGTCGCCCGAAAGCAGTGGACCTTCGAGGCGTTGCAGCATCTACTACGCACCAACCATGACACACGTACGAAGCAGAATAAGGCGATTCTGCGCACCATCGAGCTCTACCGCGGACTTATCAACGCTGAGGTCGTGGAAGAGTACTCCGCCGATACACCGAGTGGCAAGGACGCGCGCCTCACAGCGGAACTGAGCCGCGACTTTGCGCTGAACCAGCCACTCTCCCCGTTTGCGCTGGCAGCCCTGGAGCTGCTGGATCCAGCGTCCGATACCTTCGCCCTCGACGTCATCTCCACATTTGAGGCCGTGCTGGAGGATCCCCGGCAAGTTCTTATCGCCCAGCAGAAGGCGGAGCGGGGCGAGGAGATCGCGGCGCTAAAGGCAGAGGGAGTGGATTACACCGAGCGCATGGCCATCGTAGAGGACATCACCTGGCCCATGCCCCTAGTAGACGAGCTCGACCAGGCCTACGACACGTTCTGCGAGGGCAACCCGTGGGCGCGGGACTTTCAGATCAGCCCGAAATCCATCGTGCGCGACATGGTGGAAAAAGCCATGACCTTCTCCGACTTCGTCTCCACGTACGGGCTGGGCCGCTCCGAAGGCGTTGTGTTGCGCTACCTGACTGATGCTTACCGCACCTTGGAGCACTCCGTGCCCGAGTCGTATCGCTCGGAGGAATTCGAGGACATTCTCGTATGGCTAGGCGAGCTCATCCGCCAGGTCGATTCCTCGCTCATCGACGAGTGGGTGCAGATGGCAGATCCGGATGCGCCGCTGACCGAGGACCAGGTGGCAGAGCATGCCTATGGTGTGGAGGACACGAACCTACTGTCCGCCAACCCGCAGGCGCTGACCCGCATGGTGCGCAACTACTTCTTCCGCCACGTGGAGCTCTTCGCCTTCGAAAAGGAGCGCGAGCTGCAGGAGATGGACGAGTATCTGGACGCGCCACCGGATTGGCCCGCCGCGATGGATGACTACTTCGATGAATATGCGGATGTTGGTGTAGACGCCGCCGCGCGGTCAAATAAAAACATCCTCATCAAGCGGGGCACCGGCTCCGAGGCCGGCAGCTGGTTTGTACGCCAGATCATCGACGATCCGGACGGCGATCACGGCTGGGCGTTGGAAGGTGTAGTGGACCTCGCCGCAACCGACGAGGCCGGTGAGATTCGTCTGTCGGAACTCACCATTGTGCAGGGCTAGCCTCAGCTCGGCCTGCTTTGCCTACTGGAGCTAGCGCAAATCTAGAGATAACGATCCAGCACGCGGCGGCTTTCCGTCGCTACATTGTTGAAGGACTTCGCCACGATCTCCCCCAGCGCGGCGTAGTCGTCGATACGCGTGGAACTCGAACGGTAGGCCATGCCGATAGTGCGGCCTGCGCGAACCGCACCCCCGGAGAAAGTCGCCAAGGCGATGCCCGGACGCTGGCACTCTACGGCCACGGCCGACAGGGGCACCAAGGTCGCACCCAAACCAGCAGCTACTAGCTGGATGACCGTCGATAGGCTTGCGGCACGGGTGACGGAGTGGCGTGGGTCGTTGGACATCTCAACCGTACGGCACAGTTCCAAGATCTGGTCGCGCAGGCAGTGTCCGTCGTCTAGCAGCAGCAACTCGACGTTCTTCAGCTCGTCGACTGCCAAGTTCTTCCGACCGGCCATCGGGTGCCCGTCGGGCAGCACCAGGACGAACTCCTCGGTGTACAGGTCTACCGTGTTCAGGCCGCCGCCCTCGCCGGGCATGCCCAATACAGCAACGTCGATCTTGCCCTGTCGCAGAGCATCGACCAGCATCGGAGACTTCTCTTCCACGATGCGCGGCTCTAGCTCCGGCGCCACGTCGTTTATCGAGTGCAGCACATCCGGCAGGATGTACGGCGCAACCGTGGGGATCATGCCGATCGCCAACGAGCCGACCAGGCCCCCATGGGCACCCCGAGCGTGTGTGACGAAGGTTTCCAGACTTTCCAAGGTTGCCTGAGCGTAGGGCAGCAGATTCCGGCCCACCGGGGTGACGATCACCTTACGGGTAGATCGCTCGATCAGCTGTACCCCCAACCCTGCCTCCAGCGCGGCGAGTGCCTGGGACAGCGAGGGCTGGGAGATCCCTAGATGGGACGCCGCAGTTCCAAAATGACCGTGTTCCGCGATGGTCACGAACGTGCGCAGCTGGGCAACTGTTGGGCGATACTCTCTTTGAACCACGCTCACGATTCTACAGCAATTATTAGAAAAGTATAATTACAGTAAGAAAAGTAAGTACCCCTCTTTACCTAATTCACACGCAACTTCGCGGTGCCCTCAAATGGAGACAGTTTTCCCAGAAATGCTTTCCAGTCGCCCCGTAGTCGCACGGTGTACGTGCCCGGTGGAACATCGCGGGTTCCCCAATCGATCGTTGTTCGCGTCTGCCCGAACGAATTCGCAAAAGTGATTAGCGTATTTTCACTGGAATCATCCGCCACCACCTTTCCGCTGGAATCTTCAATAGTGACGTACCCCTCTCCGTGGCGCATGTCGTTATTCGGATTAGCACCTACAAAGACCACCCTGGCATTCGAGCCAGCCTTTACCTCTCGCGGAGCCTCCAACACGTCACCGAATTTCTTACCCAGCGGGGGCGCGTCCATCCAGTTATCACTGCCCGGCACATTCGGGATTAAACCGGTCAGGTCGCCAGCGGGCTGCCCCACCTCCACAGGCTTGCCTTCCTTCATTGCCCGCGCCATGCCGTCGAACACATCCTGGAAGGCGGGCAGCTGATACTGGCCGAAGATTGTCGCCCCTCCTTCGTAGTTCTGCGCCTCGTACTCCTCCGGAGTGGCGATGTAGTGCCCGTAGGCATTGGTGTACCCCTGCACCACCACAGTGTTCTCCGGAACTTCCAGCGCAGCAGCCACGGTGCGCTTGATTCGCAGGCCGCTGGTAACAGTCGGCTCGAAGCCCAGGCTCACCAGCACAAAAGCTCCCAGGCGGTGGATCGTAAACGGGTGCACCTGCTGGATCATGCCGTCGATGTAGCCCATTGGTAGCAGGCATTCTTTCGGCCCGTGAATGTCCTTGACCTCCTGGGGAGCGATAAAGTTACTGAGGTCGCGCACCCACGGGTTACCCCCGCGCTCGCCCTCGTTGAAGCCCAGAATCGGCACTCCGCCACCGTCTTCCTGCGATGATCCCGCGAATGCCGCCCCCAGAATTGCAGGCCCCAGCTTGTGTTCCTTTTTGTCGGGGGTGAAGCGCGGGCTCGCCACCAGCTGCGGGCAGTTCACCCAACGCAAGCGCCCATCGATGCCTCCCGCTGACCAGTCCTTACCCACGCCATTAGTAGACTTCATCATCCTTTCGCCCAGGATCTGTGCGGATTCCCGCTCGTCTGCTCCCGGCCCAGAATTGGGCGTTAATCCCATGTTCGGGGTGATGTCGCCCGGGCACATATTTGCGAAGGCCGCTACAAACGGCGCCTTCTCGGGATGGCGATGCACCACGCCGTGAGCTTCTTCGGTCGCCCAGGCGGCGTAGCCCTTGTTGTCTCCCGCGATGTGCTTGTACTCGGCGCCGAAGCTGGTGGCGTGCATCGAGTACCAGTTGATCAGCCCCACCGGCGTGCCACCGCGGGATACGTGCAATGTCACGCTGCGGGTATCAACCCCACCCGGGAGAGCTTTCTTGTCTACTTCGGGATTGCGATCCCACGATGTTTTAGACCTATTGACGCCCGCATCAACGAGCGTACTCTCAGCCACCGTTACGTCTGAGGGCTGAATATCCGCGTGGGCGCGTTCCACTGCGGTAACGATCCCCGCAACAGAAGCTTCGAAGGTTTTGGGGCGGAAACCGCCATGGGTGATATCAACCATCAGGTGCTGGGAGGTCCCGCCCGGAGCCACGTGCGTATGCGTGGCGGTCAGAATCACGTTGGACTGGTTGTACATGTCGCCGTACTTGGCCTTCAGACGGCGGAGTACCTCCAGGTGGATGGATTGGAACATCAGTCCAACGTCGCAGGTGACGTGCACTAACCGGGAGTTATCGCGGGTGGCGTCCACAAAAATAAATGCCCGAGCATACTGGCGGCGCTGAATACCTACGGTCTTTTGGTCATCAACGGCGTAGCCGAACATACCGGCGCCCCACGGCTCGCCAGTCATGTCCGCCATACCGCGCCCGACGTGGAACCCTCCCCCACCCGTACCCGCGGTAGTCTGTGCACCCGCCACCGGGGCTCCGGCGGAGGCCCACAGGACTGTACCCGATACCGCAGCAATTCCACGGAAGAAGCTGCGGCGGCTGAACTGGGATTTCACAGGGTTCTGCAGGTTTTTGGGGTTTCTCGTCTGGCCGTGTTCACACATGAGGTCTCTCGTTTCCTAGAAGCGTCATTAACAGTCCAATTGTTTTGACTATCGAAACACTAGGCCTGAATCGTGGAGTGATGTGATGGTTTTCATATTTTAACCAAATATTTAGCTTTATTTAAGTACATTTGGGGGTGGAAACAACTTGGGCCGTGGGTTCCTCCACTGCCATGACGTTGCTAAAATCGGCCTGTTCAGCCCCAGAAAATAGGGGATGTTTTGGTTCGCGAGACGGGTGATTCACAAAAATGATGGACGCGCACGGGTCGGCCTCCTCCACCAACGAAGGTCGCACCCAGGGCAAGCCGCAGGGGCGCAGGCGATCTCGGCGGCGCTCTCAGAAGCGCCGGCGCCCGCATTTCGTCCGCACCATTCCGTCAATCTCCTACCCCGACCTGCCGGTCTCGGAGAGGCGGGAGGACATCAAAAAAGCCATCGAGGACCACCAGGTCGTTATTATCGCGGGCGAGACCGGCTCGGGTAAGACCACACAAATCCCCAAGATGTGCCTAGAACTCGGCCGTGGTCGCACCAAGGTAATTGGCCACACCCAGCCCCGACGCATCGCCGCCCGCAGCGTGGCAGAGCGCATTGCTGAAGAGCTCGACCAAGAGATCGGCAACGACACATCACTGGTCGGCTACAAGATTCGCTTCGACGACACGATCTCCAAGCACACCGCCGTCAAGCTCATGACCGACGGCGTGCTTCTCAACGAGATCCAGCGCGACCGCCTTCTGCGCGACTACGACACGATCATTGTTGACGAAGCCCACGAACGCAGCCTCAACATTGACTTCCTCCTCGGCTACCTCAAGCAACTGCTACCGCAGCGGCCGGATCTTAAGGTCATCATCACTTCCGCAACTATCGACCCAGAGAGTTTCGCCGAGCATTTCAGCGCCGCCGACGGCTCCCCTGCCCCGATCATCGAAGTCTCCGGCCGTACCTACCCGGTGGAGATCCGCTACCGCCCGCTAATTACTGAACGAGAAAACCCCAAAACCGGCGAGGTCATCGAGGTAGAAACCGATCCCCTGGACGGTCTGGTGGATGCCTGTAATGAGTTGATGCGCGCTGGCGAGGGAGACATCCTGTGTTTCTTCTCCGGCGAGCGTGAAATCCGCGATGCCGCTGAAGCACTGGAAGGTGAGTTCGCTGGCCCCGGTGGAGCCCAGAAGGTCGACGTACTGCCACTATTCGGTCGTCTTTCCAACGCCGAGCAGCACCGCGTGTTCCGTACCGGCCCGCGTCGCCGCATCGTGTTGGCAACAAACATCGCCGAGACCTCGCTGACTGTGCCGGGTATCCATTACGTCGTGGATACCGGCTATGCCCGCATTTCCCGCTACTCCCACCGCACCAAAGTGCAGCGGCTACCGGTGGAGCCAATTAGCCAGGCCAGCGCCAAGCAGCGTTCGGGTCGCTCCGGACGTATTGCCGACGGCATTGCGATCCGCCTGTATTCCGAAGAGGACTTCGAGGCACGCCCGGAGTTCACAGATCCCGAGATTCTGCGCACCCACCTGTCCAGCGTGATCCTGTCGATGGCAGCCTTGGGGTTGGGCGATATTCAGCGCTTTCCTTTCCTGCAGGCGCCAGACAACAAATCCATCCGCGACGGTGTGGCGCTGCTGCAGGAACTCGGAGCGTTGGCGTCTACAAAAGAAGCAACGCTGACCTCCATCGGCCGCGACATGGCACGCATTCCGACAGACCCCCGGCTGGCGCGCATGTTGGCGGCCGGGCACGCCAACAACAGTATCGAGCCAATCGCCGTAATCGTCTCCGCCCTGTCGATCCAGGACGTACGCGAGCGACCGTTGGAAAAGCAGCAACAAGCCGACGAAATGCATGCGCGTTTTAAAGCGAATTCCGACTTCGTCAGCCTGCTCAAACTCTGGAATTACCTGCAAGAACAGCGCCAGGAACTATCGGCAAATAAGTTTAGAAAGCTCTGCCAGCGCGAATTCATCCACTACGTGCGCGTGCGCGAATGGATGGATCTGGTGCGACAAATGCTTTCCGTCGTGCAGGACCTCAGCTGGAAGATTCCGAATATCCGCCACGTCCGGGAACTCGTTTTCGAGCCCGAGACCATTGACGAGGACGTGATTCATAAATCCATCCTCACGGGACTTCTCACCCATGTCGGAATGCGCGAGGGCAGTTCCAAGCAGTTCACCGGCACGCGCGGGTCGCACTTCGTTGTGCACCCGTCGTCGCATGTGTCGAAGAAGCCCCCACAGTGGCTAATGGCCGCTGAGCTGGTGGAAACCTCGCAGGTGTTTGCCCGCACCGTGGGGCCTATCGATCCCAGTTGGATAGAGGCAATCGCCCCGCACATGGTGAAGTACAACTATTCCGAACCCGTGTGGTCTTCTTCGCGCGGCGCGGCAATGGTGCACGAAAAAGTGCTGCTTTTGGGCTTGCCGATTGTCGCCGACCGAATGGTTAATGCCTCCAAGGTGGATCGCCCTTTGGCGCGCGAATTGTTTATCCGCCACGCACTGGTAGAGGGCGATTGGAAAACTCGACACCACTTCTTCGCCCACAATCAAAAGCTGCTGTCTGAGGCGACCGACCTGGAGGATAAAGCTCGACGTCGCGATATCGTTGTCGACGATCAAACATTGTTTGATTTTTATGACGCCCGATTGCCAGAGAAAATCGTATCTTCCAAGCACTTTGATTCGTGGTGGAAGAAAGCTCGCCACAAGGATCCGCATCAGCTGGATTTCACGCTCGACGCGCTTATCGATTCGGAGGAAGCAGCCCGAGCCGCCGACGAGTTCCCCGACGTATGGCGCCAAGGCAGCCTGGAGTTCGAGTTGAGCTATATCTTCCTGCCTGGCGACCCGGACGACGGCATGACCATGCGCGTGCCACTCCCCCTGCTGGCGAACGTGTCCGAGCCGGAGACGCGCTGGTTAGTGGCCGGTATGCGTGAGGAGCTTGCGGTGGCGCTCATCCGTTCGCTGCCCAAGGCCCTGCGCACCAGCGTGGTGCCCGCCAGCAACTTCGCCACGGCCGCTTTGAAGAGGATGGTACCGTTCGACGGTGAGTTCGGCTACGCGTTGGCCGAGGCGCTGCGTGGGCTCGGCGGCCAGGGAATTTCCGCGCAGGACTTCGACTGGGCGCGGGTACCAGACCACCTGCGGATGCAGTTCGCCGCCATCGATCGCCGCGGCAAGGTGATCGAAAAATCTCGTGACTTGCAGTATTTGCAGAATAAGCTATCCGGGCAGGTAACCTCCGCCATCGCACAGGCGGCGGCTCGATCAAAGACGGCCGCTCCCAGCGACGCGGCGCAGCACACGCCGCACCCAAAGCAGGCCGGAAAGAAGCACAAGGCAAAGAAGCAGGGTGGAACGTCCACCGGAGTTCTGGCCACGGCGGATGCCTGGACTGCCGACGGCATCGGTGTGCTGCCCGAGACCGTGGAGACTGTGGTGGATGGGCAGACCCTACACACCTACCCGGCCATCGTCGTGGCAAAGGATCGCGTGACGCTGAAGGCGTTCCCCACCAAGCAGGCTGCCGATGGGCAGCAGTTCACGACAGTGCTGAACATGATGGTAGCGGCCTGTGCGGTCTCCCCGAAGCAGATGATTAAGGGGCTACCCCTGCGACAGCGGGTAGCCATGGAGCACACTCCCGGTGGCGTGGACGGGTTAGTCAGCGATGTGGTGGCTCTGGCGTGCCGCGACATGCTGATGAAGTTAGGTCCCGTCGTGCGCGACCCCGAGAAGTGCGACGAGGTTGTGGGTGCGGCCCGTTCCCAGGGGCCGGGCAGGGTGCGCCAGTATGTGGTTGCTTTGGCTCCGGCGGTGTTGGCCGTGGCTGACATCTCTGCGGAGCTGAAGGGCTGGTCGGGAGATGCTATCGATGACATGCGGGCTCAGCTGGAATTCTTCCTGGGACAGCATGCAATAGCTCGCAACGGCATCGATCACATGCGCCATGTGCCCCGCTATGTGGAGGCTATGCGCGCCCGTCTGGAATTGATGAAGACGGATCCGGACAAGGAAGAAGACCTGGACGATGAGGTTCAGGAGGCTTTCGAGCTACTGGAGAAGACGAAGAAGCGTCTGCCGACCGCACGCGCCGCTTCACCGCAGTTAAAGGAAGTCCGCTGGATGATTGAAGAGCTGCGGGTCAGCCTTTTCGCACAGAACCTCGGCACGGCTCATTCTGTTTCACTGCAGCGCATTCGCAAAAAGCTCGAAAAGATCTGCTAGGCCATGCGCTTAGCTATCGGCGCCGCCCGTATCCATAGTGCGATCAGCCAGCGCGTGGCGATGCGCCCGCAGGGATTCGATTTCTTGCTCGAAGTCTTCGGCGCAGTTGAAGGATTTATAGACCGAGGCGAAGCGCAGGTACGCAACCTCGTCGAGTGTTCGCAGCGGATCCAGGATGGCTAGACCAATCTGGTTGGCGGGCACCTGGGACCCGTGTGCCACGCGCACTGCCTGCTCTACTTCGTGCGCAAGGCGCTTCAGGGCATCGTCCGAAACGTCACGCCCCTGGCAGGCGCGGCGCACACCCTTGATGACCTTCTCCCGGCTGAACTCCTCAGTCACCCCATTGCGCTTCACCACCAGCAGAACCGACCGCTCGATGGTGGTGAACCGAGTCTGGCATTCGCTACATTCGCGGCGCCGCCGAATAGACACGCCCATTTCTATAGAGCGCGAGTCGACGACGCGAGATGATTCGGAGCTACAAGAGGGGCACAACACGCCCCCTAGCCTAGTCGCCTCTCGCCCCACTTTGAAGCCGTGGCTAAGGCATGAGAATCGGCGCCAACCCGAGCACAGCCGACATCGCCCCGAGCGAAAGCACTGTCGCCCCCGGCGAGTGGATCACGCGCTCCACGCGGGCGTAGAACCTTTCCTTACGGTCTATACGACTTTCGAACGTCTTTTCGTTAGCTCCGGAGATACGCTCCCTGCGGGCACCAGATACCGGGCGTGCCACCGGCGCCGAGGAATACCTGTAGGTGTTCGAATTACCCCGCTGGCCTATCGCATTCCAGTCAGGCTTGCGCACCTGCGGCTTGCGCAGGGGGGCTACGCGATCGCCAGGTAGCACGCGAACACGCGACACCGGGAAAGACTCATCAGAGGTTGTAGGGATTACGATCGAGGTGGTCACGTAGATACTCCTTTACAGGTACACGCTGACCGCTTGGCCAAACGCTTTGTTTCCTTCGCTGTGGTTCATAGTGAACCACCCGGCATGGACAGGGTTAGAAAAGCTTTTAGAGGGTTAGCTCATGTGTTCGAATCTCGAACATGTTGAAAAATTTAGCACGCTTGTTCGATGATGTCTAACCCAATTCAAAATTTTTCGAACACATACACTAGAAGAGTGTTCGTTTTCCGGTAGAGTGAGAGTCGATCGTGCAATACTGCCCACAAACGGCCGCTCGGAACCTGAACGCACTCAACCGGCACTCAACCGGCACTGAAACCGGCACCGAAACCGGCCCCAAATCACCGAATGAGGTACACCCCGTGAGAACCGACGAACCAGAGACGACCGACAACTCCACCACGCGCCGTAAGCTGGGGCGCCCGCCAAAGTCAGAGGCGGATAAGCGCGCGGAAAAGCAGGCAGAAAAGGACGGCAAAAAGCCGGCGCTTAGCACTCGCCAGCGCCGTATTCTGGAGGTCATCCGGGATTCAACCGTGATCCGCGGTTACCCGCCGAGCATCCGCGAGATCGCAGACGCTGTAGGACTGCATTCCACGTCGTCTGTCTCCTACCACCTAACGCAGCTGGAGAAACGCGGCTATCTGCGGCGCGATGGGAAGCGGCCGCGCGCGGTTGACGTTCGCTCCTTTGAGGGTGGACAGCTGGTGAACGAAAGCAAGTCGAAGCCTAAGCCGGCCGCTCCGCAACCGACCGACGAGGGCGAAGCCATGCCCGAGGCAACCTACGTGCCTGTCGTGGGGCAGATCGCCGCAGGCGCACCAATCCTCGCCGAGCAGAACGTAGAGGCGCACTTTCCCCTTCCCCAGGAACTCGTGGGCAACGGCGAGCTTTTCCTGCTGCAAGTCGTCGGCGAATCGATGCACGATGCCGGCATCTTTAACGGCGACTGGGTTGTCGTTCGTTCCCAGTCGGTGGCGGAGTTCGGCGACTTCGTCGCCGCGATGATCGACGGGGAGGCAACGGTCAAGGAGTTCCAGAAGGATGCCGACGGGCTATGGCTGATCCCTCACAACCCGGTGTTTGAACCCATTCCGGCCGAGGAGGCAACGATCCTGGGCAAGGTGGCCGCGGTTCTGCGCAAGATCTAGGCTCCCCCCTATTGGTTCGGACGCCGCCTTTCCCCGCCCGCAAGGAACTACAGTAGCCCTTATGGAATCAGCAGAAAGGCGCCGTCAGATAGCCTCCCTCACGGCTATTCACGGCAGAGTAACTGTGAATGAGCTGGCAGAAAAGTTCGGCGTCACCGCAGAAACAATCCGGCGCGACCTCGCGATCCTCAATGACGGCGGCGAGCTGTTCCGCGTTCATGGCGGGGCCGTGCCCGCACAGAACTTCCGCACGGACTTCACCACACTGGCCATCAGGTCGAAGACCTCCCTCGGTGCCAAGCGCGCTATCGCGAAGGCTGCAGTGAAGTTGCTGCCGGAAACGGGCAGTACAGTGTTTATCGACGCAGGCACCACCACCGGCGTATTTGCCGAAGCCATCGCGGAAGCGAACTCGACCAACGACCCCGACGTCATGGCTCCGAAGCTGAACATCGTCACGAACTCGTTTTTCATCGCCACCACACTGGCGGAATCTTCTCGCTGCGATGTGCAACTTATCGGCGGGCACGTCCGCGCGCTTTCCCAAGCCGTGGTTGGCGACCTAGCCACCCGCGCACTCGGCGTGCTACACGCGGATGTAGCCTTTATCGGCACAAACGCCCTCACCATCGACCACGGACTATCCACCCCGGATGCACAAGAAGGCGCCATCAAACGCTCCATGGTTGCCAACTCGGAACGCGTAGTGGCGCTGTGCGATTCCACCAAGTTCGGCCTGGATTACCTCGTCAGCTTCGCCCGTATCGAGGATATTAGCGCCATCGTCACTGACCGTGACGCGCCAGAACCCTACGTCATCGAACTGCGCAACCTCGGCATAGACGTCACGTTCGCCGAGTAATTTCCCCCCCGACAACCTAGTCGGCGACGATAAACTCCCCCAGCTCGCCCGCCACCACATTCGGCAGACGCACATCCATCGTGGTGCCCTGCGCGTCATAGTCCTCCGCAATCACCGTGCCAAACTCATGCACCTTCGCCACCACGTCTCCACGGTCGAAGGGCACGTGCAGTTTCACGTGAGAATCCAGGGAGTTCAGGAACAGTTCCAACTGTGCCTCCAGCTCCGGGATTCCCTCACCCGTCTTCGCCGATACGTACACGGCATCCGGCACGCGGTGACGCAGCTCCGCCAACACCAGCGGGTCAGCCGAGTCGATCTTGTTAATCACCAGAATCTCCGGCGGGGCCTCTTGGCCGGACTCCTCGACGATCCCGCCGATCACCGTGTTCACCGCCTTGATCTGCTCCAGCGGGAAGGGATCCGATCCGTCAACGACGTGCAGAACCACGTCGGCTGCCAGAACCTCTTCGAGGGTAGAGCGGAAAGCTTCCACCAGCTGCGTGGGCAGGTGGCGGACGAAACCAACCGTGTCGCTGAACACCACAGCGCGGCCATCGGCCAGCTGCGCGCGGCGGGTGGTCGGATCCAGGGTGGCGAACAGTGCGTCCTCCACCAGCACACCCGCACCCGTCAGGGCATTGATCAACGATGACTTACCGGCGTTCGTATACCCGGCGATCGCGATCTGCGGAATCGCCGCTGCATCGCGCCGCTCGCGCTTGACCTCACGGGAGGTCTTCATCGCCGCGATCTCCTTGCGCAACTTCGCCATGTCAGAGCGCAAGCGACGGCGGTCAGCCTCAATCTTCGTCTCACCGGGGCCACGCAGACCCACACCGCCGTTGGAACCCGCACGGCCACCCGCCTGACGGGACAGCGCGCCACCCCAACCACGTACGCGCGTGATGAGGTATTCCATCTGCGCCAGAGCGACCTGCGCCTTACCTTCCTTGGACTTCGCATGTTGGGCGAAGATATCCAGAATCAGCATGGTGCGGTCGATCACTTTAACGTCCAGCGCCTTTTCTAGCGCGATCATCTGACCGGGGCTCAGTTCACCGTCGCAAACCACGGTATCGGCGCCGGTTTCACGCACCACCGACTTCAGCTCTTCGACCTTTCCACGGCCGATGTAGGTGCCGGAGTCCGGCTTGTCGCGGCGCTGATAAAGCATGTCTGTCACCTCGGAGCCGGCGGTCTCCGCCAGCGCGCGCAGCTCTTCCAGGCTCGCCTCGACCTGCGCAATCGTACCGGCGGTCCACACGCCAACCAGCACGACTTTCTCCAGCCTGAGCTTTCGGTACTCAACGTCGTAGCCGTCCGACTGTTCGTCGGTGTAGGTACTTACCCCGCGGGACAACCGTCGCAGGCTAGAGCGAGCCTCGAGGTCAAGCTCACCGACCGTGGGATCCTGGTGTACGTCGTAAAGGTGTGTAGTGTCTTCGGTCATTTCCGTCATTAGTGTCTATTTTTACCTGTCAGGGGCGGTAAATAGGAAATTTGGTAGGCGGACTAGAGTGGTGGGCATGATTCCTGAACTCCGCAGCATTGGTATGGATTTCCCGAAGTGGCAGCAGGCTCTTGAAGCCGCCTACGGATCCGGCAACTTGGGTGTGTCGGCCGAGGTTCGCGGCGGCCAGGTACTGCAGTTCGACGATCCCTCGGGCGCGCGCATGGTCGTGCTCGCCGTCGAACCGTTCGGCTCCTTCGCCAGCTACTCCGGCGGCGTGCCCGCCACGGCTCACCTCTCCATGTTGAACGACATCGTCGGCGTGCTTGATGTTGTCGACGACAACCCTGCGTTGCAGATCGCTGGCCAGCAGGCTCCCACGATCGCGTCCCTCACGGCCACCATCGCTCAAGGTCCTATGCTTGTAGACGCCCCCACGATGGAGTACCACCAGTTCCACATTGGGGCCTTGGGGAGCTCCGTGCGCGTGTACGCGAATTCGACTGAGTTCGCCAAGGATGGAGGGCTGAAGGTTGGCGTGGTGGATTCAACCGGTCTGCAGGACATCAACTCCCCTGCCACCACCCCGCACGCCACGGCGCAGATCGCGGTGGAGGCCTCCGGCTGGACCCACAAGATCAACGCCCTGACAGGCCAGAAGTTCTGGATCGCGACGGTGGCCTCCCCCTTCGAATTCACCGTCGTACTGCCCGCAGATGCCGTCGACGAGGAGGCCGCGCGGTCCGGCGCACCACTCATCGTGTCGGGTACTGTGCAGTTCACCGCTAGCACGGTGGAGGCCGCCGGATGCGGCGGCGACTGCGGCTCCGGCAGCTGTGGCTGCGGCGGCCACTAGAAGGCCGCTACAGGACGGTCTGCCCCCAGGCCACTATCGCCGACGGCCCGCGAAGCACGGAGCCGCCCTCGGAGACCTCCACCTGCACGTCACCACCGGGAACATGCACGGTCACTGTACCTGTGGCCCGTTCGGCGTCTGCAAGAGCGGCCACAGCAGCGGCCACAGTACCGGTTCCACACGAGCGAGTCTCGCCCACACCGCGCTCGTGAACCCGCATGTGCACCGCGCCCGCATCGTCCAGTGGCGTGAGGACCTCCAGGTTCACCCCTGCCGGGAAGAACTTTGGGTCGAACTGCACCTGCTGGTCGATCGGTAGCTCCTGCAGCTTCTGCGCGGTGAGGTTCGGCACCACAGCAGCCAGGTGCGGGTTGCCCATATCCACGCCTAGCCCCGCGACCTTCATGTCGCCCACCTGTGCGGTGGACAGACCCAGCACCTCTGGGGTACCCATGTCCACGCTGACGATGGCGTGCTCCAGGTTGTCGCCGGTTACCTCGTGGACCTCCACCAGCTTGCGGCCCGCCCGGGTGCCAATGCCGAACTGTTCGCCGACAGTAACTTTCCCCTGTCGGCACAGCACGTGGGCGAAGGCGCGCACGCCGTTGCCGCACATCTCCGCCAGCGAGCCATCCGCGTTGCGGTAGTCCATGAACCACTCGTCGCCGTGCACGCCGTTGGGCAGGCGGTCAAGCACACCGGCACCTACCAGCGCCTCACCGGTGGCAATGCGAATCACGCCGTCGCCGCCGATGCCGACGCGCCGGTCTGCAAGGTGTCGCACGCGATCCTCAGTGAGGTTCACCTGGGTCGCCTCGTCCATCAGGATAACGAAGTCGTTCTCCGTGCCGTGGGCCTTAATGAAATCGATCATGGTGAGCACTCCCTTTATTTACTGCTGGCTGACAATCCCTAATGCTTCCGTTGCCGCGCGGACGGGGTCGGGTGAGTTGGCGTCAATCCAAACAATGCGCTTGTCCCTGCGGAACCAGGAACGCTGCCGTCGAGCATAGCGACGGGTACCAGTAATGGTGCGCTCCACGGCCTCCTCATACGTAAGCTCACCCGAGAAGTAATCCAATACCTGGGCATAGCCAATCGCCTGCCCGGCGGTGGACTGACGCACCAATCCCTCGGCGACCAGGCGGCGCACCTCCTCGACGAGCCCCCGGTCGAACATCTGCCGCACGCGCAATTCGATTCGGGGGTTCAGCCACTCCGCGGGGGCATGCAGGCCCAGCAGGCGCATGTTCCACCGGGGTGTGGAATTCTTCGGCGGCTGCGAGGCGGCAAAAGGTTTCCCGGTCAGCTCGATGACCTCCAGGGCGCGGACAGTCCGGCGGGGGTCGTTGTCTTCGATGATTCGCGCGGCTTCCGGGTCGATCGATGCCAAGTACTGGTGCATGGCGGCCACGCCGCGCTCGTCCAGCTCGCGCTGCCATTTATCGCGGACGGCCGGGTCTGTTGGCGGGAAGTCCCACTCGTCCACGAGAGCCTGGATGTACATCATCGAACCACCGACGATGATGGGGGTATTGCCCCGCGAAAAAATTTCTTCCACCGTTTGAATCGCCCCCGCCCGGTACTCGGCCACACTCGCGGGCTTAGTGACCGGCCACATGTCCAGCTGGTGGTGTGGAATGCCCTGCCGCTGCTCTACCGGCACCTTTGCCGTGCCGATATCCATGCCGCGGTACAGCTGCATGGAGTCGATGTTCACCACCTCCCCGTCCAGCCGCTTGGCCAGTTCCAGAGAGATTGCCGTCTTGCCGGACGCGGTAGGGCCAACGACGGTGACTGGGCGGATCTGAGCGGAAGAACTCATAGAAACATAGTGTAGCGGTGCAGCTGATGTAATAATTACTTCATTGCCTTGCATAAGGCGATTGGCATGTTTTGGTTTTAGGTAGGAGTATCCGCAATGACTGATCCCACGAATTCTCGCCCGGCGCCCAAGCCCGGCCCGAAGCCCGGCCCGAAGGGAGCTCCGGCTGGGGGCGTCACAATCCCCAAGAACGACCCAGCGAAGTTCGGCCGCGTGGATGCAGGCGGCGTGGCATGGGTGAAAACCGCCGACGGCGAACGCCAGATTGGTGAGTTCAAGGCCGGTACTCCCGAGGAGGGGCTGAAGCACTTCGGCGCTCGCTACGACGACCTCAGCACCGAGGTGCAGATGCTTGAGGCGCGACTGAAGAGCCACCCGGAACAGGCCCAAACCATCCGTCACGACGCGAGGATCTTGCAGGATTCCCTGCCCACCGCTGCCGTGATTGGCGATATCCCGGCGCTGGATGCCCGCCTGCAAAAAATTTCCCAGCGCACCGAGACTGCCGAGCAGCAGGTGGCCGAAGCCAAGCAGCAGCGCCGCGATTCCGCACTGGCGCAAAAAGAGGAGCTGCTGGGCGAGGTTGAGGGCATTGCCGCAGCTGATCCCTCCACCTTGAACTGGAAGCGCAGCGGTGAGCGCATCCGCGCCATCGTCGAACAGTGGCGCGGCATCAAGGGCGTGGAGCGCTCCACCGACGACGAGTTGTGGAAGCGCTTCTCCAAGGCCCGTTCCGAATTCAACCGCAAGCGCCAGGCGCACTTCGACGAAATGGACCGCAACCGCGAGCGCGCCCGTCTGAAGAAGGAAGAGCTGATCGAGCAGGCTGTGGCTCTGCAGGATTCCACCGAGTGGGGACCGACCAGCGCCAAGTTCCGCGACCTCATGAGCCAGTGGAAGGCCGCCGGCCGCGCACCGCGCAACGTCGACGACCAGTTGTGGGAACGTTTCCGCAAGGCACAGGACGTATTCTTCCAGGCTCGTAAGGCCGATTCCGCCGAGCGCGACAAGGAATTCGAGAGCAATGCGGAGGCCAAGCAGGCCCTCATCGACGAATACTCCCCCAAGGTCGATCCGCAGGCACAGGGCGTGGACAAGGCCCGCAAGGTGTTGCACGAGCTGCAGGAAAAGTGGGAACAGATTGGCTATGTCCCCCGCGGCCGGGTGCGCGAGTTCGAAGACAAGATTAAGGCCATCGAGGCTCGAGTAGAAAAGGCCGCAGACGCCGAGTGGCGCCGCACCGACCCGGAAGCGCAGGCGCGTGTGGCCCAGTTCCAGGCCAAGGTCGACCAATTCAACCGCGAGGCCGAGGCCGCGGAGAAGGCCGGCAAGTCCTCGAAGGCGGAGAAGCTACGCGGCCAGGCTGCACAGTGGCAGGAGTGGGCAAACGCCGCCGCGGCCGCCCTAGAGAGCTAGTCCCCCTCGCCGTCGCGCTCGGCCTGCTCGGCCTGCTCGGCCCTCCGCGCGCGACGGGCTTTCGCGCGGGCTCGGCGATCGTCGACGATCACTGCGTCCTCGCGCTCTTCAATTCCGGTACGCAGTCGCTGCTGCGCCATGCGGGATTCCTCGTCTCGGTGGGCTTCTTCGCGACGCGCAGCAGCCAAAGCCCGCTGTAGCGGGTTCTTTTTAAACACCACGGCGGACATCACCATAAACAGCACCGTCAGCCCCAGCAGACTAAACAACAGCGGGACCGCCGGGCCGTCGCCAGTAGCTGTGGGCGGGCGGGTCTGGCGCATCCATACTGCGAACACGTTGTACCACCAGGCCACGCCAACAACAGCCCAGTTCACCCACGCCACCATCCACGACTTAGAAACAATCGTGCCGATGGTCAGCAGAATCGCGAGAAGGCGCAACCAAGAAAAGATCATCTCCGGCTTCGTCGTGTCGTTGTTCTGTGCCACCGGGGTCTCAAAGAGCACGTCGAAACCGCGCACGTCGCCTGCGTGCGGTAAGAAAATTGTGATGAGTGGAACCAGGAAGCCAAAGGCGATCAGCGGCAGGTACTGCCCCAGTACGACTCGCCCGGCCACGCGGCGTTCCGCACCGCCGAGGTCGTCCCGATACTTCGCCAGCTTGTCTTCTGCGCCGGAATTACTCACAGCCACATCCTCCCGTGCTGCATCCGCCCGCCGTGGTTGGCTCTGGTCTCTTGATGCTCGGCATTCCTAGCCCGACGCCCACCGGCGCCGTCGTCGGAGTCTCCCCCAACTCTGTCATGTCCCCGGCCCGGGTGCGCTGGTGGCTCGCAACTCCGCCGTCGGCGATGAGGAAGTGCGGCGCGGCGTCGGTAATAACGACCTCCACCACGTCGCCCGCACGAATCTCGCCCTCGGGCGTGAAGTGCACGAGGCGGCCGTCGCGGGAGCGGCCAGAGCGGCGCTGCGTGCGGTCGTTCTTGCGTCCGTCCGCCTGTACCAGCAGCTCTTGGGTGGTGCCGATGAGCTTGCGGTTCTCCTCCTCGCTAATGCGTTCCTGCAGCGCGAGCAGGCGCTCGTAGCGGTCCTGCACCACGGCCTTTGGCACCTGATCCTCCATCTCCGCGGCCGGGGTGCCGGGCCGCGGCGAGTACTGGAAAGTGTAGGCGCTGGAGAACCGGGCCTTCTCCACCACGTCCATGGTCGCCTGGAAGTCCTCCTCGGTCTCCCCGGGGAAGCCGACGATGATGTCGGTGGTGATGGCGGCGTGCGGAATGCGTTCGCGTACCTTGTCCAGGATCGCCAGGAACTTCTTGGAGCGATAGGAGCGCTTCATGTCCTTGAGCACCTTGTCCGAGCCGGACTGCAGCGGCATGTGAAGCTGCGGGCAGACTGCGGGGGTCTCGGCCATAGCGTCTATCACGTCGTCGGTGAACTCGGCCGGGTGCGGGCTGGTGAAGCGCAGGCGCTCCAGCCCCTCGATCTCGCCGCAGGCGCGCAGCAGTTTGGAGAACGCGGTGCGATCGCGTTCGAGGCTGGCATCGGCGAAGTTCACGCCGTAGGCGTTCACGTTTTGTCCCAGCAGCGTCACCTCGCTCACGCCTTGCTCGACCAGTGCCTTGACTTCGGCCAGGATCTCGCCGGGGCGGCGGTCTTGCTCCTTGCCGCGCAGCGCGGGCACGATACAGAAGGTGCACGTGTTGTTGCAGCCTACAGAGACCGATACCCAGCCGGCGTAAGCGGACTCGCGCTTGGCCGGCAGCACGGAGGGAAACTCCTCTAGCGCATCGAATATCTCGACCTCTGCCTTGTGGTTATGCGCGGAACGCTCAAGCAGCGTCGGCAGCGAACCCAGGTTGTGCGTGCCGAAGACCACGTCGACCCACGGGGCCTTGTCCACCACCGTCTGCTTGTCTTTCTGCGCCATGCAACCGCCGACGGCGATCTGCATGCCCGGATGGTCTTCCTTGATGGCTTTCATCTGGCCGAGCGTGCCGTAAAGGCGCTTGTCTGCGTTTTCGCGGACGGCGCACGTGTTGAACACCACCACGTCCGGCGTAGCGCCCTCACCGGCGGGTACGTAACCGGAATCCTCCAGCAGACCCGACAGCCGCTCGGAATCGTGGACGTTCATCTGGCAGCCGAAAGTGCGCACTTCGTAGGTGCGGGCGGCGCCGTCCTGCTCGCCCTTTTGCGTCTGAATCGTCTGTGTCACGTGGATTACCCTACCCCCTTGCCTACCGCGTTTACGAAAGCGCGGTTCTTACCTAGTGACGCCCGCTACAACTCCTCTATCCGCGCGTCCAGAGCACGGCGAGCGTAGTGCAGGGCTAAGCCTTCCGGGAACCCGCGGCGGGCGGCCACTCCGACCACCCGGCGCAAAGCCTTATCGTATTCCTTCCGATCGGCCGGACGGGTTTTAATGCTGGCCGCTTTTTTGTGTACGAGGTCTTCCAGGATGCGCTCCTGGGATTCTTCGTCCACCTGTTCCAGCGCGTCTTCGATAAGCGCCGCGCCGATTCCCTTGCGCTGCAGCTCCCGGCGCAACACGGCGACGGACTTCTTCTGGTTCTTCGCTCGTTGACGCACCCATTCCCGGGCGAATTCCACATCGTCCAACATCCCGTTGGCCGTGCAGCGGTCGATAACCTCTTCCACCCCTTCCGGGGCGAACTCCGCCTCCAGCAAACGGCGCCGCAACTCCTCTGTGGAGCGCGCGCGGTGGTTAATCAGGCGCACGGCTTTGGCCTTAATCGGCGCGAGTTTCTCCTCCTCCGCCGCATCCACCAATCCCCCGCCCTCACCGGGCGTGTAATTGGCGATGGCTTGCCGGAGCGCCTCGATCTTCCGGTCGCGCTCGCTAGGCCTTGTCGTCATCGTCATCGTCGAAGTTCGGGCTCAGTTCGATGGGCTGATCCTCATCTGGCTGCCCCGCAGCACTTCCCTCTTCCGGCTCGTCCTTCATCTTTGTGTAAGGGCCGATCTTCAGTTCGCGAGCGATGCGATCCTCGAGCTCCGCGGATAGATCCGGGTTGTTCTTCAAGAATTCGCGAGCCTTCTCCTTGCCCTGCCCCAGCTGGTCGCCGTCGTAGGTGAACCAGGAGCCGGATTTCTTAATCAGCCCAGTCTCCACGCCCAGGTCGATGATAGACCCCTCACGCGAAATGCCCTCGCCGTAGAGGATATCGAACTCCGCGATCTTAAATGGTGGCGAGACCTTGTTCTTTACAACCTTCAGGCGCGTGCGGTTACCCACCACATCCTGGCCGTCCTTTAGCGCCTGAATACGGCGGATATCACAACGCACGGAGGCATAGAACTTCAGCGCCTTGCCACCAGTCGTGGTCTCCGGGGAGCCGAACATCACGCCGATCTTCTCGCGCAGCTGGTTAATAAAGATCGCGGTCGTACCCGTCTGGTACAGCGCGCCGGTCATCTTACGCAGCGCCTGGCTCATCAAACGAGCCTGTAGACCGACGTGCGAATCGCCCATGTCGCCATCGATTTCCGCCTTGGGCGTTAGCGCCGCCACGGAGTCCACCACAATGATGTCGATGGCGCCCGAGCGAATCAGCATGTCCGCAATCTCCAGAGCCTGCTCGCCGGTATCCGGCTGCGAAACCAGCAGCGCATCTGTATCCACACCCAGCGCACGGGCGTACTCCGGATCCAGCGCGTGCTCAGCATCCACGAAAGCCGCGATGCCGCCGGCGCGCTGTGCCTCCGCGATCGCGTGCAGCGCCACCGTGGTCTTACCGGAAGACTCCGGACCATAGATCTCCACCACGCGACCGCGCGGGAAACCGCCGATGCCCAGCGCCGCATTAATTGCGATGTTGCCGGAGGAGATAGCCTGGATCGGTGGACGAGTGTCATCCCCCAAGCGCATGATCGCGCCCTTGCCGAAGTCCTTCTCGATCTGCGCCATCGCAAGCTCCAGCGCCTTGGACCGATCCTTTCCCCCCGCGGCGGTCTGCTTCTTCTTCGGTGGCATAGAGTCGCTACTCCTTACATCTGGTGTGACACCTGGTGTGTCTGGATTGTCTTGCTTTGTCTGTGTGTCTCGCGCGTCTCGCGTGTCTACTGTCGCCATCTTCTTCGCACCCCGGTCTCCTTAGACCACGGGCACTCCGAAAAGGTTCAGTGATAGTTGTACTCGACCGCGCGGACAACCATCGTTTCGACATACAGCCTACACGAACCTTTGTTCGAATGTTCAACTGACGCGCCAGGTGGTGCGCACCGTGGAGCGTCACCTAGAAAAAAGCTAAATATCCTCACCTAAGCGACGTTCCTCGGGCACATCGAAGTCGTCACACAGAGCCAACCACACGTCGCGGGGATCATACCCCTGTTCGATTAGCGCCGCGGGCGTGTCCCCCAGGGAGCTCAGCACGTGAGTGTCCGCGATAAAGGCGCGGAAGCTATCTCCATACTCACCCTCGGTCAGCCGATCAAACTCTGTTCTGCGCATGGTTCACCAATCTACACGCTCCCCAATAAGCCACGTCCTTGAACGGTGTTCAAGTTCGGTATCGATCTGGGCTATCATCATGTTTATGTCAACCCCCGAAAGTACAAGATTTAAAGCGGTGGACCTCGCGTACATCGCCGTCTTCGCAGCCCTCATCATCGTCCTCGGTGGCGTACAGTTCCCCATCGGCACCTCTGGCGTGCCCATCGTCCTACAGAACATGGGCATTGTCCTCGCCTCCCTCATCCTCGGCTTCTGGCGCGGTGGCCTGGCCACCACCCTGTTCATCGCCGTAGGGTTCGTCGGCGTACCGAACATGGCCGGATGGAAGCCCGCTGCCGCAGCCGTGGCCGGCCCCACCGTTGGCTACATCGTCGGTTATGTAATCGCCGCGTTCGTCATCGGCCTCATCGCCCAGTACGCCCCGCGTAGCATGAACGCCCGCGCGGCTGTCTTCTTCCTCGCCGGCGTCGTCGGCGTGATCATTCAGTACCTCTGCGGTTCCGTCGGCTTGATGGTGCGCCTGGATTACGACTTCGGCACCGCCCTGGCCACCAATGCCCCGTTCATCCCCGGTGACTTGATCAAGGTCGTACTCGCCGTCGCGATCGCCCTTGCCGTCACCAAGGCGGTGCCGGATCTGTTGCCAACTAAGCGCAAGGCCTAGAATGCCCCTCATCGAGTTCGATAACGTTAGCGTCACCTTCGATACCTCGACAGGCCAGCGCACCGTCCTCCGGGACATCAACCTTTCCCTCGACGAACGCCGCATCGGCATCGTCGGCGCTAATGGTTCCGGCAAGTCCACCCTGGTGCGCCTCATCAATGGCCTCGCCGAACCCACGAGCGGCCATGTGCGCGTCGCGGGGCTCGATGTAGCCAAGAGCGGTCGCCAGGTGCGCCGCAAGGTGGGGTTCGTTTTTAGCGACGCCGACAACCAGATCATCATGCCCACGGTCGCCGAAGACGTCGCGTTTTCGCTGCGAGCAACCTCCATGAACAGCCGGGAGCGAAAGGAAAGGGCCGCAGCCATGCTGCGCACCATGGGGCTTGAGCACCTGGCTGAATCCTCCCCGCACTTCCTATCTGGCGGGGAGAAACAGCTGCTAGCGCTGGCCGCGGTGCTGGTCATGGAGCCGGAGCTGGTGATTGCCGACGAGCCCACCACATTGCTGGACTTGGGCAATCGCCGAATGATCGCCCGAACATTGGCGGAATTGCCACAGCAGCTGATTGTGGTGTCGCACGATCTTGAGCTGCTGGAGGGAATGGATCGAATGTTGTGGATCGCCGACGGCGAGGTGCTTGGCGACGGGGCACCCGCACGCGTGATTGCCGACTACGTAGCGAGCTACGGCGGTTAGACGCAGATGACAAAATCTCTGCGCATAGACGTGCCGCTGTCGGTTTACCACCCCGGCAGGTCGATTCTGCACCGCGCCCCGGCGGGCCAAAAAATTTTTTGGCTGTTCGTTTACCTCGTCGGCAGCGCCATAGGGGCGACGGTTCCGTGGCAGGCGGGAGTGTTCGCCACCATCGCGATCATCTGCTTCGCGGTAGCGCGGATTCCGGCCCTCCTGGCGCTCCGGCAGATGCTGGCTCCATCGTTGTTGCTGTTGGCTTTCGCTTTGTTGCTGTGGTGGCAGCGGGACTTTCCCACAGCGCTGACCTACTTCGTGGTGATCCTCTCCGCGGTGGCAATGGCAACGCTCCTCACGCTCACCACCACCATCGGCGAGCTCATGGATGCGGTGGAGGCTGGGCTGCGCCCGCTGGGTAAGATCGGCCTGCCCGTCGAGACAATCAGCCTGCTGGTAGCGCTGACGATTCGCCTGATCCCGCTAACGGCGCTAACTGTAAATGAAGTGCTGGACGCAAGAAAAGCACGGGGCGCATCGCGCTCCGTGCTGGCCTTCGGCGTGCCGGTGATCGTCCGCAGCCTCTTACGCGCCCGCCGCCTGGGCGAAGCGTTGAAATCCCGCGGGGTGGGTAACTAGCTCTCGTTACGCAGCTGGCGCATGCGCTCTGCCACGGCATCCTGGCTGACGTTGCCGGCTTGTGGCTTGGCCTGCTCGATGGCCTCTGGCTGCTGGCCGCCGGACAGCTGGTTGTTCCCGCCACCGTTCATCTCCGCACGGATCTGCTCCAGGCGGGAGTGGCCAGCCATCTGCACACCTGCCTGCTCTACTTCTGCCATGCGGCCCTGTACGGAGTTCTGCGCCAGCTCGGCCTGGCCGAGGGCGTTGGCGTAGCGGCGCTCGATCTTCTCGCGCACCTGATCCAGGTTCGGGGAGCCGTTGGCGGTGACAGAGTTCATGGACTGCAGGGAGTCTGCCACCTTCTCCTGCATCTTCGCCTGCTCCAGCTGGCTCAGCAGCTTGGTGCGCTCCGCAGCCTTCTGCTGCAGCTGCATGGAGTTGCGTTCCACGGCCTTCTTGGCCTGTGCTGCCTGCTGCAGTGCTTGGTCGTGCAAGCTCTTCATGTCTTCCACCGACTGCTCGGCGGTAACCAGCTGAGCAGCGAAAGCCTCCGCAGCGTTCTCGTACTCCGTGGCCTTCTGCTGATCGCCCTGGGTGCGTGCCTTGTCAGCCAACGTCAGCGCCTGCTTGGTGTTGGCCTGCAGCTTCTCTACCTCTTCGAGCTGGCGGTTCAGCTTCATCTCTAGCTGACGCTGGTTGCCGATCACGGCGGCTGCCTGCTGGGACAGCGCCTGGTGCTGCTTCTGTGCCTCCGCGATGGCCTGCTCGATCTGAATCTTCGGGTCAGCGTTCTCTTCGATCTTGGAGTCGAAGAGCGCCATGAGGTACTTCCACGCCTTCACGAACGGATTGGCCATGAGCTATAGCTCCTTCAAAAAGTAGAGGTCGGAAAAATTGGGCATAAAAATTCTTTCGCGCGCCCGATTCTACCAAGAATCCGCCACGCCCCGCCCCTACGCCTGAGCCCGTTCCCCGGCCGTAGCCGCCATGTTCGCGGCAAGCTCTGCGGCCGCAGCATCCAGAGCCATCATCGAGGCCGCCTCCAGGATCACAGAAGCCACTGAGACCGCCATCGCGTGGCACACGCTAGCCAGCAGCTCGGAGGACACTTCCTTGCGGCCGCGCTCCAGCTCCGAGAGGTAGCCCGGGCTAACATTCGCCAAAGAGGCCAGCTGTCGCAGCGTAAAGCCATTGTTAGTGCGGTATTCCTTCAGCGTCGCCCCCAACGCCTCTCGCAGCAGCGGCTCGTCCGCCGGCATCCGCTCGGCCGGACGCTCCGTTAAAACCGTATCCATGACCATAGTATTGTGACTCATCAATCATCCCAACGTCTCTGGCGGCGAATTTGTTCCCGCCATTCTACGTGCTCGCTAACTCCAGCGCGCGCATTACGCTGAACTTCCGAATTTCCGCCCGCAACTGCGCCGGATCCATCCCGTCGAAGTCCCCCGTAGCCTGCTTACGTGCGAACTCCTCGTATAACTTTTCCACGCGCGTTCCCCTGGCGGCCTCAAAAATTCCGATGAAGACCTCTCCCACCGGGTGCCCGTCTTGTGGGTCCGGTCCGGCTACGCCCGTCAGCGACACTCCCACGTCGGCTCCACATCGCCTCGCAGCGCCTGCCGCCAGCTCCGCCGCGGTCTCTGCTGCCACGGGCCCGTACGTGCGCAGCGTTTCTTCCCTCACTCCGGCAAGGTCGTGCTTGAGTTCTGTTGCGTAAACGATGACGCCGCCGCGTAAGACCGCCGAGGCGCCCGGTACCTCTGCAATAGTGGCCGCGCACAGACCCGCAGTAAGGGATTCCGCGGTGGCGATCGTCAGCCCCCGTTCGGTGAACTGCCGTACCAGGTTCCAAGCGGCGGAATGCATCGGCATTTAGGCGTTTTCCTTGCGCGAATCCAGGATGTACTGCACACCGGTGACAACGGTCTGCACCACGGCCACACCCATAACGATCATCGCGACAGTCTGCACCACTCCACCGAAAGGCAGGATGTAGAGGAACACCGCGAGTGTCTGCAACACGGTCTTCAACTTGCCGCCCTTGGATGCCGGCACCACGTTACCCTTCCGCGCCAGCACCATCCGCCAGATAGTAATACCCAGCTCGCGAACCACAACGATAACGGTGACCCACCACGGCAGCTCGCCCAGAATGTTAAGGCTGACGAATGCGGAGATCATCAGCGCCTTATCCGCGATCGGATCTGCCAGCTTGCCGAAGTCGGTGATGACCTCGTAGCGCCGAGCCAGGTAGCCATCCAGCTGGTCAGTAAACATCAGAAGACTAAATGCCAGCAGGGCCCACCAGCGATGTGCCCTATCGAGTTCCGCCCCGGCCACGTCCCATTCCCCGGAAGTCAGGATCAGCCAGAGGAACACCGGGATCAAGGCGATGCGAATGCACGTGAGTACATTCGGCAAGCTCACGCTGTGGACAAAAGTGCCAAACGAGGATCGCGGTGCAGAAGTGTTCACAAGTATCTACCCTACCGTGGCGCGCTCTTCGTTTTTAGCTTGCTGCTTCTTGCCTACCGTCAGGCTCAGCACCGTGGTGATGACCAGCACGCCGACGATCGTCAGCAGCGATACTTCTACGGATACCTCGGGCACAGCCAGACCGTTGCCGCCATTGACGAACGGCAAGTTGTTCTCGTGCAGTGCGTGCAGGATCAGCTTCACGCCGATGAAGGCCAGGATGACAAATAGACCGTAGGACAGGTACACCAGTCGATCGAGTAGGCCGTCCAGCAGGAAGTACAACTGCCTCAGGCCCAGCAGCGCGAGGGCGTTAGTCGTAAACACAATGTACGGTTCGCTGGTAATGCCGTAGATGGCGGGGATGGAATCTAGGGCGAACAGTACGTCGACGAAACCGATGGCCACCAAGGCGATGAAAAGAGGCGTCAATACCTTCTTGCCATTTTCCTTAAACCACAAACGGTCCGACTCGTAGTGGTCCGAGACATGGATGAACTTGCGCACCACCTTAATGACGGCCATGTCCTGCGGGTCCTGCTCCTCGTTGTCGGCGATCTCGTCCCACAGCAGCTTCGCGGCAGTCCACAGCAGGAACAGGCCGAACAGGTAAAACACGTCGGACCATGCCTCGATGATCGCCGCACCCAGGGCGATAAACACTCCTCGCAGGATCAGCGCCAGCGCAATTCCGATCAGCAGTACCTTCTGCTGGTACTTGCGAGGGATCTTGAACGAACCCATGATCAGCGCGAAGATGAAGAGGTTATCTACGCTCAGGGCCTTCTCGGTGATGTAACCGGCGAAGAACTCCATGCCGTGCTGGTGCGGGTTGCCTGGCTCGCTCCAGGTAAGCCACAAGAAGCCACCGAAGGCGCAGGCGAGTGCCACGTAGAACAGAGACCACAGCGCCGATTCCTTCATCGAAGGCTCGTGGGGAGTCTTGACGTGGCTGAAAAAGTCGAAGATAAAGAATCCGGCGACCACTGCAATGGTGATCACCCAAGTTAATGCGTTTACTTCCATGGACAAACCTCCGGTCGAAAAAATCCATCACTTAATAGACCGGAGGTCTCCCCTGCCCGTTCCATCCTGGGTTCAGGCCGACATGACCGGGAGGTGAGCGGTCCAGCCGCACCTACCGTGTTGACGATCAATGTCGCGAGAAAGGGTACTCCCCTCCAACTGCCGACTACTCTACACTTCCGCCCGCAGCCACTGTGAATGCGGGGCTACACCGCGCCGCTCGGCGGGTTCGCAGGAATCACACGTGTATTCTCGTCGCCCTCGTAGCCCTCGTCGGCCTCGTCGGCGTCGTCGCCCTCGACGCCCCCGTCGACAACCTCCTTGGGCGCGTCCTCGGGGTTCGCTCCCTTGATCATCCAGAGCATCGTCTCTAGCTCCTCGGGCTTAACCAGCACCTCGCGGGCCTTCGAACCCTCGGACGGGCCTACCACCCCGCGGGTTTCCATCAGATCCATCAGGCGCCCGGCCTTGGCAAAGCCGATGCGCAACTTGCGCTGCAGCATTGAGGTAGAGCCGAACTGGCTGGTCACCACAAGTTCCACGGCCTGCAGCAGATCCTCCAAGTCGTTGCCGATATCCGGGTCGATATCCTTCTTCGCCTCAGCGGCCTTGTCCTCGGTCACACCCTCGGTGTAGTCGGGCTCGGCCTGGTCCTTGGCAGACTCAACAACTGCGTTGATCTCCTCGTCGGTGACGAAAGCACCCTGGATGCGCTGCGGCTTGCCCGCGCCCTGCGGGATGAACAGTCCGTCGCCCATACCGATTAGCTTCTCCGCGCCACCCTGATCCAGGATCACACGGGAGTCGGTTGAAGAGCTGGTGGCAAAGGCGAGTCGGGAAGGCACGTTAGTCTTGATCAGTCCCGTGACCACGTCGACGGACGGACGCTGCGTTGCCAGCACCAGGTGGATACCAGCCGCGCGGGCCTTCTGGGTGATGCGCACAATCGAATCCTCGATTTCGCGCGGGGCCGTCATCATCAAGTCAGCGAGCTCGTCCACCACACAGACGATGTACGGGTACGGGCGGTACTCGCGCTCGGAACCCAGCGGTGTGGTAATCTCTCCCGACTTCACCTTTCGGTTGAAGTCCTTGATGTGGCGCACACGGCTGGCCTTCATGTCCATGTAGCGCTGCTCCATCTCCTCCACCAGCCAGGTCAGCGCCGCGGCCGCCTTCTTCGGCTGGGTGATGATCGGCGTGATCAGGTGCGGAATGCCCTCGTAGGGGGTCAGCTCCACCATCTTCGGATCCACCAGAATCAGCCGCACTTCGTCGGGGGTGGCGCGCGTCAGCAGCGATACCAACATCGAGTTCACAAACGCCGACTTACCGGAGCCCGTCGAACCGGCGACCAATAGGTGCGGCATCTTCTGAATCGAGTGCGCAACGAAGTCGCCCTCGATATCCTTGCCCAGCCCGATGACCATCGGGTCGTGGTCACCGCGCACCTTCGGCGCCTCCAGCACGTCACCGAGGCGCACCATCTCGCGGTCAGTATTCGGCACCTCGATGCCCACGGCCGACTTGCCGGGAATCGGCGTCAACAATCGCACGTTATCGGTTGCCACTGCGTAGGCCAGGTTGGACTGAAGGTTCGTAATCTTAGAGACCTTCACGCCCGGCCCCAGCTCTACCTCGTAGCGGGTCACTGTCGGCCCGCGGCTGAAGCCAGTTACCTGCGCGTCTACGTTGAACTCCTCGAACACATCGGTGATCGCCTCGATCATCCGGTCGTTCGTTTCGCTGCGGGTCTTCGGTGCGTCGCCGTTGAGCAGGAGGTCCGTCGAAGGTAGCGCGTAGTCGCTGTCCTTCTTGTCGACGCCCTCAGCCACATCCTCCTCCAACTCCGACTTAGGCGTGGAGGCCGGAACCGCTGCAGCGTCGATACCAGAACGGGCGATGATAGCCTGTCGCACCGAATCGCGAGAATCGGCGACGGGATCCTTCTTGGGTTGTGGCTCCTCGTCATCGTCCAGCAGCTCCGCTACATCCTCCACCTGGGGTGCGGGCTTGGGCTGCGAACGCTTCGGCTGGGTGCGCTTGCGCCGCTGGGGTCGCGCCTTTGGCTCGGGCTCCGACGGGGTTTCCAGCACCAAAGTCTCGTTGGAATCAACTGGATCGTCACCACGGTTCTGGACCGGATAGTTTTCCATTGGCGTGCGCCGAGCCGCCCGAGTGATCTGGCGGTCCACGTGCCCGTATTGATCGTCTTCATCGAAATCATCGTCGAAGTCGGCGCCATCCAGGTCGTGCGCAGCGCGGCCGCCGCCGACTCCAAGGAAGTCCGTGGCCAGCGTGTAGATCTGCTTCACCGTCAGGCCGGTTAGCTGCAGCGCCCCGTAGACGATAGCCAGCAGGAGCAGCGGGACAGCTAGGTAGGAGCTGAACCCGACGGCCATCGGGGTGCCGATGGCCTGGCCGACGATGCCCCCGGCGTTGGCCTTGTCCGCGCCGGCGGTCGGTTGACCCGCAAATATATGGATCAGTCCGAGCATGGGAAGCACAACGAGCGCAGAGCCCAGCCATAGGCGGAAGGTAGAGCGCTGGGTACGCTCAATGCCCACCATCAGAACCCAAGCTGCAAAGGCCATAGCGATCGGCACGACGTATCCACCCGCGCCAATGATCCACGTGAGCACACCGGCAATGCCGTTACCCACGGCTCCGCCCACTCCGAACCACAGGGTGCCGGCGAGAATCAGCGCAACCGCGAACACGCCGATGGCGGCACCGTCATACCCGCCGCCTATGCGATCCGGCGCCGCCTCCTCCGCACGGAAGTCGGCGTCGAAATCATCGTCCCCAGTATCCGGGGTCCAACCGTCCGCAGCACCAGAAACGCGACGGTTGTCAAGTTTTTTAGCTTGACTCCCCCGCGACCTGCGCTGCTTCCCCCGCTTGGAGATCACCTGTGTTTCCGCCTCCTCAAGAAGTTCTGCATCATCATAAACGTCCATGTCGTCCGCTCCGCCTCGGGTTGCCAGGCGACGAGTCAGACCTCCGATGCCGCGCGCGGCCCCACTGAACGCGCTTCCTAGAGAGTGGCCTACCACCCCGAAGGCGCTACCGGTTCTTTCGAAGTCCTCGCCCCTAGCGTAGCCGGAGTACCCGGTATCTACATGAGAGAAGGAACGGGTTTCCTTTCCCCGGGGCGCAGAATTACGAGAGCGACTAGTGACAGACATGGTCACCACTTTAGTCGCAGCAATCACAGTAGTCACATGAGCAACACGCGCTTTGTTCTAAAAAGATGCACAGATACGGCGGAAAATTTTTTAGAACACGTGGCGCTTGATCCGCGCCGAGGTTGCCTCATCCGCCGGCGTGAGCGTCACATCCACCGCCCCGTCACGGCCGTACAGCCATAGCAGCAGCTCGCCAGCTGAGCCAGCGACTCGCACCTCGTCGGGGCTATCGGCTCCCGCACGGATCACGAACGGCGCGGGAGCATCGGTTCGTTCCAACACTACGTGGATGGTCGAGGAGCGCAGAAAAAATTTTGCCATCTTGCCCAATGCGTTCCAAAGATCATCCTGAACGGACTGCGGGAGGTCGCGGGGCGTGTAGTCCCCTCCCCCGCGGCGCAGGTCCTCGTGGTGAATGAAGTTTTCGGACATGTTGGCGTACTTATCGGCCAAGCGCATTGGGTTCCACGCGGGTGGGCCGGTGCGATACATCTCAACCAGCTCTGCGTAGGGCTTGGATTCGTAGTCGTGGCTGACGGAATCCAAACGGTTGGCCAGGCCCTTAAAGAACAGGCCTGCGGCGGCGTCCGGGCGGTATTCGCGAACCACCAGGTGGACCACCAAATCGCGAGCAGTCCAGCCCGCGCACAGTGTAGGTGCTTCAGGGCTGGACTGCTGCAGGAGGTGTGCCAGAGCTTCGCGTTCCACTTGGGAGGTGTTCATGTGTTGTTCCATGCCACCCCAGCGTAGCGAAACTTGTGGCTATACGGACTCGCGCGATTCCTCTTCGTCGAGCTCCTCGACAATCTCCGAGCTCATCGGAACGACGGTCGGTACGATCATCGGCTTGCGGTTCCACTTGTCGGAGATCAACTTGCCCACCTTGCGGCGGATAGCCTGAGCCATGCGGTACGGGTCGTTCTCGCCCTCGCCGGCCAGGTCGATCATGACGTTGTCGACTTTCTCCTGGATGACCTTCAGCATCTCGCGAGCATCGTCGGAGAAGCCCTTGGCCTGAACGCTCGGAGCTTCCAGCGGGCGACCAGTGCGGTTGTCGATGACGGTGGTGATGGAAACCAGGCCGCCCTCGGACATCGCGGTACGGTCCTCCAGCACCCCACTGTCGATGTCGCCCATGCGGGTGCCGTCGACGTAGAGGTTACCGACGGTGATCTGGCCAACGACCTTCGCGTGGCCGTTGTGCAGGTCCACCACCACGCCGTTCTGCGCCAGCGGAACGTTGTTCGGGTTAACGCCCGTGCTGATAGCCAGCTCCTTGTTGGCACGCAGGTGGCGCCACTCGCCGTGCACCGGCATGGCATTGCGCGGGCGGGCCGCGTTGTACAGGAACAGCAGCTCGCCGGAGTAGCCGTGGCCGGAGGTGTGCACCTTCGCGTCGCGACCCGTAATAACGGTGGCGCCGATCTGGGACAGCATGTTGATCACGCCGAACACTGCTTCCTCGTTACCCGGAACCAGGGAAGAAGAAAGGATGATCAGGTCACCGTCGCGAACGGTAATCTGGCGGTGCTCACGGCGCGCCATACGGGACAGCGCGGCCATCGGCTCGCCCTGCGTACCGGTCGTGATCAGCACAACCTTATGCGGTGCCATCTTGGAGGCCTCGTCCATAGAGACAATGGTGCCGCGCGGGACGTTCAGGTAGCCCATGCGCTCGGCGATCTCCATGTTGCGGATCATGGAACGACCGTTGAAGGCAACCTTGCGGTTGGCCGCCACGGCGGCGTCCACAGCCGACTGCACGCGGGAAACGTTCGACGCGAAGGAAGCGATGATCACGCGCTGCTTGGCATCGCGTACCAAGCGCTTCAACGTCGGCGCGATCTCGGCCTCGGAACCGGATACGCCAGGGGTGGTAGCGTTCGTAGAGTCGCACAGGAACAGATCCACTCCCTCGTCACCGAAGCGGGATAGCGCCGGCAGGTCGGTGGGGCGACCGTCCAGTGGGGTCTGGTCCAGCTTGATGTCGCCGGTGTGCACCAGCAGGCCAGCGCCGGTCTTCAGGGCAATACCCAGGCAGTCCGGGATGGAGTGGTTCACAGCGAAGAAGCGCAGATCAAACGGTCCGCGGCTCTCGTGGGAGTTCTCGTCGACCTCGATCAGCTTCGGGCGCTGGCGGTGCTCCTGCGTCTTCGCGGAGATCAGGGCGCAGGTGAAGCGGGACGCAATAATCGGGATGTCCGCACGCTGCTTCAGCAGCCACGGAATAGCTCCGATGTGATCCTCGTGACCGTGGGTGATGACCAGCGCTTCCACGCGGTCCCACTTGTCATCCAGGTAGCTGAAGTCCGGCAGGATCAGATCCACGCCCGGCTCGCCGGAACTCGGGAAAAGCACACCACAGTCGATGATCAGCAAGCGACCTTCGTACTCGAAGACCGTCATGTTACGGCCAATCTCAGAGATACCACCCAGCGCTACGATGCGCAGGCTGCCCTTGGGCTGCTTCGGCGGCTTCGGCAGACGCTGCGTTAAGTCCGCGCCCTGCATAGCCTTCAGCGCGCCCTTGCGGCGGTCGCCACCACGGCCACGGCCACGACCCTTGTTGCCGTTATTGCCGTTGTTATTTCCGTTGCCGCCACGGCCGCGACCGCGGGAACGGCGGTTACGGTTACGGTTGCCACCACCGTTGTTGTTCTTGTTACCGCCGTTGCCGCCGTTACTGTCGTTGTTGCCGTTGTTGCCGTCGCTGTCGTTGTTGCCGCCGTTGTTCTTAGCGACGCCACCGTCGTTGAAAACCGTCGCAGCCTCCGCATTGGAGACAGCGGTGTTATCCGATTGCGCTTCCGCCTCAGCGCTCGGCGGAGCTGCCTTCCGAGTAACCTTGCGGCCTCGGGAACGTTGTTCAGTCATATTTTCCCTATACCCCTGCTGCTTGCAGGTCTTGAGCCAGCTGATCCATCTCAGCGGCTGTCGGTTCGATGATCGGAAGACGGGGCGCACCCACGTCCTTCCCCTTTAGCTTCAGAGCTGCCTTCGCGAATGTCACGCCCCCGAGGCGAGCCTGTGCCTTCTGCAGTGGCTGCAGACGCACGGCGATGCTGCGAGCCGTGGCGATATCGCCAGCGTCAAACGCATCCCTCAGTTCCTTCAGCTGTCGCGTTGCCACGTGACCGATCACAGAGATAAAGCCAGTAGCACCTGCGGCCAACCACGGCAGGTTCAGCGGATCATCGCCCGAGTACCAAGCCAGGTCAGTGTTTTCGATCAGCTCCATCCCAGCGGCCAGGTCACCCTTGGCATCCTTCACGGCTGCGATTCTTGGATGATCGGCCAGTCGGTGCAGGGTCGCCGGCTCTACCGGAACGACGGAACGAGAGGGAATGTCATAGACGCACACGGGAATATCCACCGCATCCGCAACAGTCGTGAAGTGCTGGTAGATCCCCTCTTGGCTGGGACGGGAGTAGTAAGGAGTCACAACCAACAGGGAGTCTGCACCGGCCTCCTGCGAAGCGCGAGACATCTCTACGGTGGCAGCTGTGTCATAAGATCCGCTACCGGCAATCAACTTCACGCGGTCGCCGAGCTCGGATCGTACTGCTCTGAGCAGGTCAAGCTTCTCGGTCGCGCCCGTGGTGGGCGACTCTCCGGTGGTACCGGCCAAGACCAAAGAATCGCAGCCCTCATCCGCGAAGTGGCCAGCAAGTGCCACTCCTGCGTCCAAGTCGATGGAACCGTCCTTTTTGAAGGGGGTCACCATCGCAAGAGAGATAGTTCCGAAGTGCGCGGATCCCCTTGTAGCTGCGTTACCTGTACTCATGACTTCCCAGACTACCTTCCTTCGCGAAAAACTCACGTATTTGGGTGTTAATTTCGACCAGTTTTACTTGGTGTGCTTAGGACTCTCCCACGTAGGGGCTCGTCGCCATCTCTCCGCCGTCGTGCAATTGTGTGATCGAGAAGTCCTCGAACACGTTCGGCGCCACGTTCTGCAGTTCCCGTAGACAAGCCACGGCAATCCGACGAATCTCCGGATCCGCGTGTTCGGCTGCGCGCATGGCGATGAAGTGCCGCCAGCTGCGGAAATTGCCGCTCATGACAAACCGGGTCTCGATGCAGTTCGGCAACACTGCCCTGGCCGCCTGGCGGGCCTGCTTGGTGCGCAACACCGCGTTCGGCTCCTCCGCGAAGTCCTCGCCCAGCCCGTCCAGGATCTCCCGGTAGGCATCGTAGGCCACGTCCGCAGCCTGCAAGAACAGCTTCTTCAGGTCGTCGTTGCCGGCCACTGCCTCGGGTACGACAACCCGCGCCTCGTCTGCCGGCACGTAGCGTTGCGACAGCTGGCTAAAGCTGAAATGCCGATGGCGCATAATCTCGTGGCTACACGAGCGCGACACGCCACGCAGGTACATCGAGGCGCTGGCGTGCTCCAGCAAGGTGGTGTGGCCGACATCCATAATGTGGCGCACATACGCCGCATTCGTGGCGGTGTGCGGATTGGGCTTATCCCACGTCTCGTAACACGCTCGCCCCGCAAACTCGACCAAAGCCGAGCTATCCTGCGCGTCCGTCTGCCAGTTCAAATCCGACACCGAGCTAAAGGCGGTGTGGCCCACCAGGTCGATCTGTAGTGGTGCAACAGTAGCCATGTGCTTAGGCCTTAGCACCGCCATCAAGACCCAGGAACTTCTCCAGCCCGATAGTCAGACCTGGGTTAGCGCCAATCTTCTCCACGCCGATCATGATGCCCGGCACGAAAGATTCACGGTCGTAGGAATCCTGCTTGAGGGTCAGGGTCTGTCCCTTGGTTCCGAAGATGACCTGCTCGTGGGCGACCATGCCCGTCATGCGCACGGCGTGTACCGGTACGCCCTGTACGTCCGCGCCACGCGCGCCGTCGAGGGACTGCGTGGTGGCGTCGGGCTGTGCAGACAGACCGGCGGCCTTCCGAGCGCGTGCGATCCCCTCCGCAGTGTGCACTGCGGTACCCGAGGGAGCATCGACCTTGTTCGGGTGATGCAGCTCGACGACCTCGGCGGACTCGAAGAAGGGCGCGGCGATTTCCGCAAACTTCATGGTCAGAACCGCAGAGATAGCGAAGTTCGGGGCCACCAGCACGCCGGTCTGCGGGGAATCCTGCAGCCAGCCGCGCACGGTGTCGAAACGCTCCTCAGTCCAGCCCGTGGTACCGACAACGGCGTGGATGCCGTTCTTGATGCAAAACTCCAGGTTGCCCATCACAGCGTCCGGAACGGTGAAGTCCACCACGACCTCCGCCTGGTTATCCACCAGCTCCTGCAGATCGTCACCGTGGTCGATGGCAGCTACCAGCTCGTGGTTCTCGTCGGCCTCGACAGCGGCTACAACCGCGCTTCCTACGCGGCCACGGGCACCCAAAACACCAATGCGAGTCATAAGATGTATCGCTCCTTTTAGCTAGTCAGCCAGTCGGCTAGTCTTCTTCAACCAGAACCAGGGAGATCTTGCCGCGGTTGTCGATGTCCGCGATCTCTACCTCCAGCTTCTCGCCCACCGACACCTCGTCCTCCACGCGCTCGATGCGGCGATCGCCACCCAGGTTAGAGATGTGGATCAGGCCGTCCTTGCCCGGCAGCAGGGAGACAAACGCGCCGAAGGCGGTGGTCTTTACTACCGTGCCCAGGAAGCGGTCTCCGACCTTCGGCTGCTGCGGGTTAGCAATGGCATTGATCTTCTCCTCCGCCTCGCGCGCAGACTCGCCTCCGACGGCGGAGATGTACACCGTGCCGTCATCCTCGATGGTGATGTTCGCACCGGTCTCCTCGGTGATCTGGTTGATCGTCTTACCCTTTGGGCCGATGACTTCACCGATCTTGTTCTGCGGGATATTGATGCTGGTGATATGCGGGGCCAGGTCGCTCATGTCGTCCGGCGCGTCGATGGCCTCCCCCATCAGCTGCAGGATTTCCAGGCGCGCGGTGCGAGCCTGCTGCAGAGCCTCTGCCAGCACGTCGGAAGGAATACCATCCAGCTTCGTGTCCAGCTGCAGGGCGGTCACGAACTCGCTCGTGCCGGCGACCTTGAAGTCCATGTCGCCGAAGGCATCCTCGGCGCCCAGGATGTCGGTCAGGGTAACGTACTTGTCCTTGCCATTCTTGCCGACCTTGCCGGTTACCAGGCCCATGGCGATGCCCGCCACCGGCGCCTTCAGCGGCACACCCGCGTTGTACAGGCTCAGCGTAGAGGCACACACGGAACCCATGGAGGTCGAGCCGTTGGAGCCCAGAGCCTCGGACACCTGGCGGATCGTGTACGGGAAATCGTCGCGGCTGGGAATAACGGGCGTCAATGCGCGCTCCGCCAGCGCACCGTGGCCGATTTCACGGCGCTTCGGGGAGCCCACCCGGCCAGTCTCACCAGTGGAGTACGGCGGGAAGTTGTAGTGGTGGATGTAGCGCTTCGTGGTCTCCGGCCCCAAAGAGTCGATCTGCTGCTCCATCTTCAGCATGTCCAGCGTGGTCACGCCCAGGATCTGGGTCTCACCGCGCTCGAACAATGCGGAACCGTGGGCGCGCGGAATCAGCTGGACGACGATGCCCAGGTCGCGGATCGTGGTGCTGTTGCGGCCGTCGATGCGGAAGCCGTCCTCCAAAATACGGCGACGGACGACAGTCTTGGTCACCTCATTGTGCGCCGCGCGGATCTCAGCCTCGCGCTCCGGGAACTCCGCCAGTAGTTCGTCCACGTTGGCCTGCATGTTCGCAGCCAGGGCCTCGTCGCGCTCCTGCTTGTCGGCGATGGCCATAATGTCTTCCAGCGCATCCAGTGCCTCCGCCTGCACCGAGGCGAAAACGTCCTCGCCGTAGGGCGGGAACAGCTCAAATTCGCGCGTCTCGGCGTCCACAGCCTTGGCCAGAGCATCCTGCGCCTCACAGAGAGTGGCGATGAACGGCTTGGCGGCCTCGATACCCTGCGCCACAACCTCCTCGGTCGGTGCGGGCGCGCCATCGGCGATGCGCTCGACCACAGAGTCAGTCGCACCGGCCTCGACCATCATGACGGCCACGTTCGGCTCGTCGTTGCCCGCACCCTTGCGACCTCGGCCACGGCCACGGGAAGGCTTCACCGGTTCGGTCACGCGACCAGCCACAATTAGCTCGAAGATTGCCTTTTCTTCCTGCTCGCGCGTGGGGAAGGCCACCCACTGGCCCTCCGGGTGGTCGTCGTCGACAACCAGCGCCATACGCACGCCACCGACCGGACCAGAAACTGGCAACCCGGACAGCTGCGTGGAGGCGGAAGCGCCGTTAATAGCCAGCACGTCGTAGCGATCCTGCGGATCCATCGACAGGACAGTCACGATCACCTGCACCTCGTTACGCAGGCCGCGGACGAAGGTGGGGCGCAGTGGGCGGTCGATCAAACGGGCAGCCAGGATCGCATCGGTGCCCGGACGACCCTCGCGGCGGAAGAAGCTGCCGGGGATGCGGCCGACGGAGTACATCCGCTCCTCCACGTCGACGGTCAGCGGGAAGAAGTCGATGCCCTCGCGCGGCTGGCGGGAGGCGGCGGTGGTGGACAGCAGCATCGTGTCCTCGTCCAGGTAGGCCGTCACTGCCCCATCGGCCTGGCGAGCCAGCAGTCCGGTCTCGAAGCGGATGCTGCGGGTGCCGAAGTCGCCGTTGTCAATGGTGGCTTCTACTTCCCACACACCGGCATCCGGGTCCACGAGCTCTGCTTGAATATTCTGCTTCTTCGTACTCATGATGGAGTTTCGCAATCGCCTTTCTGCGTTACTCCACGGCGGCTACCTGTTCGTCTGGTCTTCGATGCCGACGCCACCACCGTGGGATTCTTCTTTCAATATTCCATTGGCTTTGAGGTTTTAACCGGCATCAAGGTTAGCACGAAATAGCACAAACGCCCGCCACCTCGTCGTTTCACCGACGTTGAAGGTGGCGGGCGTGTGGAAAACTAGGAGTAAGACCTAGCGGCGCAGACCCAGACGCTCGATCAAGGAGCGGTAGCGGTCAACGTTGTTCTCAGCCAGGTACTTCAGCAGGCCCTTGCGGCGACCAACCAGCAGCAGCAGGCCGCGGCGGGAGTGGTGGTCGTGCTTGTGGAACTTCAGGTGCTCAGTCAGCTGGCGGATGCGGACGGTCAGCAGCGCGATCTGAGCCTCCGGGGAGCCCGTGTCGGTCTCGTGCAGGCCGAACTCCTTCAGAGTCTCGGTCTTCTTTTCCTTGGACAGTGCCATGGATGATTCTCCTTGATAGTTATTTCAGTCTGCGCAAAAGGTTCGTAACCAGCGACTACCGCAGACCACAGTCGCTCGACCTGGGGAGTCTAGCACGCCCACGCACCAGTTCCCAAAACGCTTAGCCCAGTGCCTTGCGGGTCTCGGTGACGTCCCGGCCAATCGCCTCGATCAACTCTTCCAAGGAGTTATACGTTTCCATCCCCCGCAGGTGGTGCACGAACTCCACGGCAATGTCCAGGCCATACAGGTCGGCATCGTGGTCCAGAATGAAGCTCTCCACACTGCGGGGCTCGTGGCCGAACGTGGGATTAGTACCCACCGAGATCGCCGCCGGCAGCCGCTCGCCCACCGGCATGGTGCCGACGGTTGCCCCGGCGGAAATCCCGTGCCCCGGCAGTACCGTCACGTACCCGGCGTACACGCCGTCGGCCGGCAGCGCGAACTTCTCCGCGAAGTACAGGTTGGCCGTGGGAAATCCCAGCGCCCGACCACCCCGGCCCGCGCCGTGCGTGACTTCGCCGGCCACACGGAAGTTCCGCCCCAAGGCCTCGTTGGCGCCATCCACGTTCCCCTCGGCCAGCGCCTGGCGAATCCAGGTAGAGCACACCACGTGGTCGCCGTCCTCGAGCAAGCCCAGCACGTCCACCCGCATACCGCGCGCCGCGCCCAGCTGCTGCAACGTTTCGGAAGTACCGGCCGCCTTGTGGCCAAAGGTGAAGTTATCCCCTACCACTACTGCCTTCGCGTTCAGCAGTTCCACCAGCACATGGTCCACGTACTCTTCCGGCGACCAGCTGGCAATCTCCTTCGTAAAGGAAACCACCACCACGTGGTCGATGCCGTACTCGTGAGCCAGCTCTGCACGTCGGCGCACACTCGACAGCAGCGGTGGTACCGCATCCGGCCGGAAAACGACGGTCGGGTGCGGGTCGAAGGTGAACATCACGCTCGGCACTCCCCGCTCACGCGCTAGCTCTACGGCTCGCTGCAGCAGTTCTTGGTGCCCACGGTGCACGCCGTCGAATACGCCAATGGTGACGACGGTGCCTCCGGCTGCCAGGTGTTCGGGAATTCGGTCCAGTCCGTACCAGATACTCACACGTTGCATGCTAGTCGATAGCCTGTGGGTATGAATCAACGCAGTGCCCCTTCCGTCCTGAGCCGTTCCGGGGTGGTTCTCGTAGACAAGCCCTCCGGCCCCACCTCGCACGACATGGTTGCCAAGCTCCGCCGAATCATGGGTACGCGCCGGGTCGGCCATTCGGGCACCCTCGACCCGATGGCAACGGGGCTGCTAGTTGTGGGCGTCGAAAGAGGAACAAAGTTTCTGGCCCACGTCGTAGCGCACGACAAGCGCTACGAGGCAACGGTGCGCCTTGGCGCCGCCACCCAGACTGATGATGCGCAGGGTGACGTGCTGTCCACCGCCGCCCCTGAGGATCTGCGGGCACTCACCGAGCAACAGGTACGTGAGGCCTTCGACACGCAGCGTGGAGACATCATGCAGCGCCCCACCTCTGTCTCGTCCATCAAGATCGGCGGCAAGCGCGCCCACGAGCTGGTTCGCGAAGGTCAAGAAGTTGTACTACCGGAACGCCCCGTCACCATCTTTTCGCTGGAGGTGCTCGATGTTGTGGTCGACGCCGCCACCTCGTGCATCGACGCTAGAATTTCCGTGCACTGCTCAAGCGGCACTTATATTAGGGCGATTGCCCGGGACGTCGGCGCCGCGCTGGGGGTCGGCGGCCACCTAACAAAGCTGCGCCGCACTTCGGTGGGGCCATTCGACATTTCCGAGGCTCGCACGCTGGAGCAACTCGACGAGAACCCGAGCCTGACCCTTAACCTGGACCAGGCGATGGTGCGCTGCTTCGACACTCGCGACATCAGCGAATCAGAGGGTGTGGATCTGTCCCTCGGCAAGTGGCTGGAGCCGGTGGGCAACAAGGGCGTGCGCGCGGCCGTCACGCCTTCCGGGCAGGCCATCGCCCTGATCGAGGAGAAGGGAAAGCGCGCGGCCAGCGTGTTTGTCGCCCGCCCCGCCGGAATGGACTAGCTGGCGGGTACGGCTGCGACGGTGATGACGTAACCATTGCGGATAGTCCAGCGCCCCTGGATGAACGGTACTGGCACCGGGCGTGCCAGCAGGTACGAAGTAAACGTACCGTCGGGGCGCAGGTCGATATCTGCCTGGTCGAAATCCAGGAAGCGGTGCGTGAGCGGGAACCACGTCTTGTAGGTGGCTTCCTTCGCGCTGAACAACACGGTATCCAACAGCTGCAGATCCTCGGAGCGCATTGCCTTGTGAATCCGCCGCTGTTCGCCAGGGCGGGCGATGGTGTTAAACACGCCCTCCGGCAGCGGTCGGGCGGCCTCCACGTCGATTCCTACCGACGCCCAACGCCGAGCCGGCGCCAGCAGCGCCGCGCGGAACCCCTCGGTGTGGGTCAGGGACCCGGAGATGCCGTGCGGGAACAGGGGCATGCCACGGGGGCCACGCAGGATAGGCGGGTGTACGTCCATAAAATTTTTCAGCGCCTGGTGCGCGCACCAGCGCGAGTCGCCGAAGTCCGCCTTGCGACGGTCCACAGCACCACCCACCAGTGCCTGTTCCTCCGCCGAGAGGGCATTGAACTGTCGCAGATCCCCAGTCGTGCTGTGCAGCTCTGCGCAGGCCGCGCCACGGGGCAGCAATCCGCGGGGAATGGTCGGCTGGCGCGCGCCGAAGCTCTCTACGACCGCCAGGTCATCCAGCGCCGTGGCGAGTGTTCCGTCGTGCCTCATACCGTCACCTCCTCAACGAGTACTGGGTAGGGCCACAATTTCTTTTCTAAGCGGGGTGGAAGGCTCACCTTCCTCTCTCTGGGGTAACCGAGAGAGACCTCCGCGTGCGTTACATTTTCGACCGAAAACTCTACAGGAATATGCAAGTGGCCATAAACCACTGTGCTCGCACGGTAGCGTTGCGGCCACTTCTGCGTGTGTCGCGTGCCGGACCACAACCCGATTTCCGGGTGCCGCACGTTACTCATCGCTTCTCGTACTAAGGGCCAGTGGTTCACTAGAATCGTCGGCTCCTTCACCGCCGCCAAGCGGCGGACGGAATAGCGGAGCCGTTCGCGACACCACAGGACGATGTCTTCGTACGGGGCAATCGCCAAATCATCTATCAACACGATGCCCTTGTCGCGGGCTGCGGCCAACGCGTCCGTGGGCGTCATCGAAGAATCGCGCCACGAGTGATCGTAGAGAGTAAACAGCGGCACCACGGTGTGGCCTGCGAACAGCGGGAAGGGATCTTCCGGGGTGAGCACCCCGAGGCGCTGCGCGGCAGCAATGACGGCCTCGTACTTAGCGCGGCCATGCAGGCGGTCGCTCGTACGGCTGTACAGCTCGTGGTTGCCGGGGGTGTAAATTACCTGCGCAAAGCGGCTCTGCAACAGCCCCAGGGTGCGCTCGATGGAGGGCAGATCCTCGGCGATGTCTCCGGCGACGATCAGCCAATCGGAGGGGCTTGCGGGTCGAATGTGCTCGCGGACAAGATCCATGTTGCCGGGGGCGCGGACGTGCAGGTCGCTGACTGCCCACAAAGTGCGAGTCATCGGGCACTCCCCCTCTCTCCGCCTTAAGTCACAATAATTAACAACTCTAACATTAGTTAATCCATTTATCGCCGGAGAACCGCCAAGAAACAAATGCCAAGCGGAGCAGGATGAAAGCGAGCAGCCCCCACCACACGCCGACCAAACCCCAGCCGAAGATCCAGGAAAGCCAGACCAGCGGAATAAAGCCAGCCAGAACCGAGACGATGGTGGCAGTGCGCAAGAATGCCGCGTCGGAAGCCCCCAGAAGCACCCCGTCCAAGGCGAATACTACGCCCCCGGCCAGCACCAACAAGACAAGTAACCACCACGGTCCGCCGATGGTGGCCAGCACGTCGGCATCTGTAGTGAAAATCCGTGGAATAACCTGGGCCCCTGCCGCCAATCCCGCGGCCAGAACCAGGCTGGCACCGACAGAAAAGCGCAGCACGGACACGCCGACCTTCCGCGCGGTTGCGTAAGACCCAGCACCAAGAGCCGCACCCACCAGAGCCTGTGCGGCGATGGCCACGGAATCCAGCACCAGGGTCAGGAAGTTCCACAGTTGCAGCAGAACCTGGTGGGCGCCCAGCGGGGCTGGCCCCATGCGCCCGGCCACGGCCGCGGCAGAGATAAAAGCCACCTGAAAGCTCAAACTACGCAAAATGAGATCCCGGCCCATCACCAGCTGGGACTTAATCACCGGCCAATTCGGAGCCAGTGGCTTACCGTCGCCCTCCGCGCGCCAATAAACGACCAGTGCGCCGAGGAAACACAGGGCTGTGATGGACTCCCCCACGACGTTGGCATACGCCGAGCCCACCAAGCCGAAGTGCTTGACCGACAACGGCACGATCACCGCCATCGGAATCACTCCGGCGAGCGTGAACCACAGCGGAAGCTTCGTGTTAGACATGCCGCGCAGCCAACCGTTGCCCGCCATGGTGCACAGCGCCGGAATGATCGACGCGCAAGTCACCCGCATCCATGTCGTGGCCTCGGAGACCACGGCGGCGTCGCCAGAAAAGAAGCCCATGATCGCCGGGGCGAAGGCGAACACGACGGCGGCCAACAGCGCGCCTACACCCAGTGCCACCCACGTGGCCTGCACCCCTTCGTAGATCGCGGCGGACCGGCGACCGGCACCGTAGTGACGTGCCGCCCGGGCAGTCGTGCCGTAGGACAGGAACGTCAGCTGGGTAGTGACAGTGCTAAGCACCGTAGCGCCGGCAGCCAATGCGGCTAGATCGGTTGCTCCCAGACGGCCGACGACCGCCGTATCCAACAGCAAATACAGCGGTGTGGCCGCCAATACAACGAGAGCCGGCCAGGCGAGCCCCAGAATTGTGCGGGCATCGGCCTGGCCGGTAGAAGCGTCTTTAATCACTGCGTCTTGTAAGGATCCTCGTCACCCGCCGGGCGGGCGCCCGCGGACTGCTTGCGCAGAGCCTCGTCCTGGGCCTTAGCCCGGGCCAGCAGCTCCTCGAAGTGTGCGGAGGCCTCCGGTACGGTATCCAGGCTAAAGCTCAGCGTCGGGGTGAAGCGCACGCTCAGCTGATCGCCGACGATCTTGCGCAGCTGCCCCTTCGCCTTGGTCAGCGCGTCCTCCGCTGCTGCGTTATCCGGCTTTTCGTCCACGGTCTTGCCACGAACGGTGTAGAACACCGTCGCATCGTGAAGGTCGCCGGTAAGGCGCGCATCCGTGATGGTCACGAACTCCAGGCGCGGGTCCTTGATCTGCCGCTCGATGGCCGTTGCAACAATCTGCTGAATGCGCTTGGCCATGCGCGCAGCGCGTGCGTGATCAACCATGAACTTCTCCTTTTCTTAAGATTTCAGACGCTCTTAAGACGCTTCCAAAATTTTTAGGTACGCGGCACCTCGACCAGCTCGAAGACCTCGATCTTGTCTTCGACCTGAATGTCCGGGTACGACAGCACCATACCGCACTCGTAGCCTGCGGAGACCTCGGTAACGTCGTCCTTCTCGCGGCGCAGCGACTCGATCGTCGCCTTCTCCGCCACGACACTGCCGTCGCGGATGAGTCGAATCTGGGCGTTGCGGCGTACCTTGCCGGTCTCCACCATGCAACCTGCGATGAGGCCCACGGAGGAAGCCTTGAAGATCTGGCGGATCTCCGCGGTGCCGATCTCCTTTTCCTCGTAGATCGGCTTCAGCATGCCCTTCAGCGCTGCTTCAACCTCCTCGATCGCCTTGTAGATGATCGAGTAGTAGCGGATATCCACGCCCTCGGCGTTGGCCACCTCGGTGGCCTTGCCCTCAGCACGCACGTTGAAACCGATAATCACCGCGTCGGAAGCGGCAGCCAGGTTGACGTTGGTCTCCGTCACAGCACCGACACCACGGTCGATGATGTTTAGATCCACTTCGTCGTCGACCTCGATCTTCAGCAGGGCATCTTCCAGGGCCTCGACCGTACCGGCGTTGTCGCCCTTCAGGATCAGGTTCAGGGTGTTGGTTTCCTTCAACACCGCATCCAGGTCCTCCAGGGATACGCGCTTGCGGTTCTTGGCCTGCATGGCGTTTCGGCGGCGGGCGTTACGGCGGTCCGCGATCTGACGCGCAGTGCGGTCCTCGTCCACCACCAGCAGGTTGTCGCCGGCGCCGGAGACGCTGGTTAGACCCAGCACCTGAACCGGGCGAGACGGACCTGCCTCGGTCACGTCCTGGCCGTGCTCGTCGATCATGCGGCGCACGCGGCCGTGGGCGTCTCCAACAACGATCGAGTCACCCACGCGCAGCGTACCGCGCTGCACGATAATCGTGGCGATCGGGCCGCGACCACGGTCCAGGTGCGACTCGATGGCCACACCCTGGGCGTCCATGTCCGGGTTGGCGCGCAGATCCAGAGAAGCATCGGCCGTCAGTAGGACGGATTCCAGCAGCTGATCGATGTTCGTCCCCTGCTTCGCAGAGATGTCCACGAACATCGTCTCGCCACCGTACTCCTCCGGGATCAGGCCGTACTCGGTCAGCTGGCCACGGATCTTGTCCGGCTGTGCGCCATCCTTATCGATCTTGTTCACCGCGACCACGACCGGAATGTCGGCGGCCTTGGCGTGGTTGATCGCCTCCACCGTCTGCGGCATCACGCCGTCGTCAGCAGCGACCACCAAGATCGCAATATCTGTGGACTTCGCACCACGGGCACGCATGGCGGTGAAGGCCTCGTGACCCGGTGTATCCAGGAAGGTGACCAAACGATCCTCGCCCTCCATGGTCACGGAAACCTGGTAGGCGCCGATGTGCTGGGTAATACCGCCAGCCTCGCCGCTACCGACGTTGGCCTCACGAATCGTATCCAGCAGGCGGGTCTTACCGTGGTCGACGTGACCCATAACGGTAACCACCGGCGGACGGTGGGCCAGGTCGTCGTCCTCGCCCTCGTCCTCGCCGAACTGCAGGTCGAAGGATTCCAGCAGCTCGCGGTCCTCGTCCTCTGGGGAAACGACCTCGACCTTGTAATCCATCTCTTCGCCCAGCAGCATCAGGGTTTCGTCGGAGACCGACTGGGTAGCGGTCACCATCTCGCCCAGGTTGAACAGTGCCTGGACCAGTGCCGCTGCATCCGCCTCGATCTTCTCGGCGAAGTCCATCAGAGATGCACCACGAGCAAGGCGGATCTTAGCGCCCTTGCCGTTAGGCAGCTTCACGCCGCCAACGACGCTCGGCGCCTGCATTGCCTCGTACTCGTTGCGCTTCTGACGCTTCGACTTGCGCCCCTTGCGCGGTGCGCCACCGGGACGGCCGAATGCACCTGCGGTACCGCCGCGACGCCCACCGCGTCCACCGCGTGGGCCTCCCGGACCACCGGGGCCACCGGGGCCGCCTGGCCCTCCGCGGCGCCCTCCGCGTCCACGGCCACCGCCGAAGTTGTCGGACTTGGACGGCATCTGTGCCGGGTTCGGGTGGCTCGGCATCATTGCGGGCGAAGGACGACGACCGCCGCCCTGCTTAGCGCCCGGTTTTGCGCCCGGCTTCGGGCTGGCCTTCTTGTTGCCGCCCGGGCGGTTGCCCGGACGGGGCATGTCGCCAGGGCCTGCCTGCCCACCGCGCGGACGCGGTGCGGGGCGCTCAGAGGGCGCACCGGAAGAAAACGGATTGTTCGCCACACGCGGAGCGCGGCCACCCGGCTTCGGGCCCGGCTTGGCACCAGGCTTCGGACCCGGCTTAGCACCCGGCTTGGGCGTGGGCTTCGGCGCCGGCTTCGTAGAGGAGGTGGGCTTGGTAGCAGGCTTCGGACCCGGCTTGGGACCGGGCTTCGGACCCGGCTTCGCTGCTGCCTTGGGCGCAGGCTTCGGTCCTGGCTTTGCAGCGGGTTTCGGAGCGGCTGCACTCTCCTTGGGAGCCTCCTGGCCCACTCCGTAGTGCTTCTTCATCTTCTTGACGACGGGCGGCTGCACCGTCGAAGAAGCGGTCTTTACGAACTCGCCCTGTTCCTTCAGGGTGGCGAGCAACTCCTTGCTCGTCACTCCGAGTTCCTTGGCCAACTCGTGTACGCGTAGCTTTCCGGCCACTACTCTCCTTCATGTTTGCGGAGCCGTAGTGCGCTCTAGCGTGCAGGCTTGCCTGCTGCCGGGCCTACTTACGACTCCCGTACTTGTAGATACTCATCGCTGATGCTGCTTCATCGCGTGCTCATCAGTGTTCGTTGTTCTTCATGTCGACGTAATTTCCTCGTCTTTTATTGTCACTGTCACTGGCAGTGTGACGATGTAGTCACGTACAGGGGCTGCATCCACGTTGGCGGATACCCTCAACGCACGGCCAAAAGCCCTGCGCTTCACGGCGATTTCCCATGCCTCCACTGTGGGGGTGATCCACGCGCCTCGCCCGGGAAGCTTTCTTTCCGGATCGGGGACGACCTGAACCTTGCCTTCAGCGCCCTCCGTGCTTTTCTGCGCAACACAACGCAGCAGCTGATCTATTCCCATCACCTGCTTCGTTGCAATGCACGTCCTTTCGGGAAGGTGCTTGCTCGTGGGACATTCATGGAATACCACCAGTCCAGTGTATCGCGCCGACCCCCGAAACAGTTAACTGGGCGTGTCCTCCGCCGCGGCATCGGTCTCCGAGCGAATGTCTATCTTCCAACCGGTCAAGCGAGCCGCCAGGCGAGCATTCTGGCCTTCCCTGCCGATCGCCAGACTGAGCTGATAGTCCGGCACGACGGCACGGGCGATCTGCATTTCCGGGTCGGTGACCTGCACGCTTACGATCTTCGACGGCGACAACCCGTTGCCCACGAACGTCGCCGGATCATCGGAGTAGTCGATGATGTCGATTTTCTCTCCGCCCAGCTCGTGCATGATGTTGGATACGCGCTGACCGCGCGGACCGATGCAGGCCCCCTTGGCGTTGAGCCCCTTCACCGTGGAACGCACTGCGATCTTGGTGCGGTGGCCTGCCTCACGCGCGACGGAGACGATCTCCACCGAACCATCGGCAACCTCCGGAACCTCCAGGGCAAACAGCCCCTTTACCAGCTCCGGGTGCGTGCGGGACAGGTTGATCTGCACCATGCGGTTGGCGTTGTTAATCACGTCTGTCACGAAGGCCTTCACACGCATGCCGTGCTCCAGCTCCTCGCCGGGGATGTGCTCGGCAGGAAGAATCTGCCCATCCTGGCCATTGGCCTCAGTGCCCAGGTGCACGATAGTCACGCCGCGCTCGTTGGCGCGGGCGTCGGCAGAGACCACACCGGATACCACGCGGTAGCGCAGCTCGGCGTACTCGTCATAGCGGTTCTGAACACGGGCGGAGTTGATGCGGAAGCGGATAGCCTCGCGCACGGCCAGCGCACCGTCGCGTCCGAAATTTTTCGGAGTGTCGTCGATGCGCCCGGTGACGTTTCCCTCTTCGTCCTTTTCCACCTGGTAGATGGTGACTTCGCCACTAATCGGATCGATGTCCACATCTACCGGCCCGGTGAAGCGGCTGTTTGCGCGGTATGCCTCGCGCAGCCCCCTCTTAACCCCCTCCAGCAGGTCGTCGAAGTCCACCGACTCCTGCTTTTCGACTGCACGCAGTGCTGCCATATCAATATTCACTTGTTTCTCCTAGTCTTCAGCCGGACTATCCTCTTGCTCTTCTGCACTCGGCAACCCATAAGCCTCAATGGCCAATCCGACGAGGTCGGCCTCTGCGGCGGGCGCTTGTGAGAACTCCACTTCTACCACCGCGCCGGCTACATCTGCGAATCGCACTCGGCGCACACTGGGTTGTTTCTTGTCCGGTGTGATCAACACGACATCTTCGCCGTCTACCTGCGCGATGCGCTCCACGCCACCTGCTAGTCGCACCAGGCGCCCGATGTTGCGTACCCAATGCCGTTGTTCGACGAGGGGGAAATCGACGCCCGGAGTCGTCACCTCCAAGGTGTATCCGGGCCCAAAGCTCATCTCTCCTGCGGCCTCGGCCTCGTCCAGGTGGGTGGATACCTCACGGCTCAGCTCTTCCAGCCGATCCAGATCGGGGCGTTCAGCCCGCGGGTCGGCGGTATCGACTGCAATCCGAATCGCAGACTTCGCACCAGCCTTCGTGATCTTGATGTCCTCGATCACCAAACCGAATTCTTGTACCAGTCCGCGCAGCGAGTCTTCCAGCTGCTCCTTATGTGGAAATGCCATGACCGGCAGTCTAGCAGCAGCTAGCTTCTAGTAGACTTCTAATCCTGATGGATATGCCCAGCTCTCGCCTCACCCTTACCCGCCGCCGCTTCCTGGGCGCCGGTGCGCTGTTCGGCGCCGGAATTACGCTCACGGCCTGCGACGAGGTATTCCCCCAAGCTCCGCAGACGAGTGAGGCGCTTGCCCGCCTAGGGGGCGTCATAAAAGGCGCACAAGAACGACAGCGCCGCGCAGGCAACAAAGCGATGGCCACTTTCCTCGGCGAACAGCACAAGTTGGTTCTGCAGGAATCGCTGCGCCAGTGTGGTGAGGACAAGAATGGCAACCCGCCCCAAGAATGCGCCGATGCGGCACACGGCGGCAGCAGCGAAGGCCAACTCGACAGCGCGTACACCGAGGCTCTGCAAGAAGACGGCCCGGAGGCCGGGCACTCACTGGTCGCGGGCCTGTATGCGGCATACATGACCACCCAAGAGCGCGCGCCTCGCAAGCCCCAGATCACCCCGCAGGTCGCCGGCGGATTCCGAGGCGAAGGCCAAGACGAACAGCTCGGCGACCTACTGAAGATGTCCTACGCGGCAATCTATTCCTCCGGCCCCGCGCTGGCGCAGGCCGACGAAGGCACGCGGCCGCCGATCGAAACCACAGCGAACCGCCTGCGCACGCTGCGCGATGCCACCATCGACGTGCTCGACGAGCTCGGTGCACATGTCCCCACCCCCGAAGCGGCGTACACCAGCGACAAGCCGGGCGACAGCTTGTTCTACCCCACCCTCCGGCCCATCACCGTGCAGTTGCGCCGCCTAGCCGGAATGGGTGGCACGGCCGAGGCGCGCATCTTCGCGGCCACCTGGTGCGGCCTGGTTTCCCGTGGAGAGGCCGCCCTGGAGGGCGATCCACTGCAGGTTACGCTCCGCGGAGAGCCTTCTTAGCCTCGTCCAGCGCGTCCGCGTAATCAACCTCGTAGGTCTCCCCTGACATACGGTTGCGCAGCTCCACCTTGCCGTCGGCGAATCCGCGGCCAACCACGACCACCAGCGGCATACCCAGCAGCTCGGAATCCTTGAACTTCACACCCGGGGATACCTTCGGACGGTCGTCGAAGAGAACCTCCAGGCCGTCGTTAGACAGCGTCTCCACTAGCTCCGCTGCTGCTTCGCCCGCGGCTGCGTCCTTGTTGGCGATTACCACGTGCACGTCGAACGGAGCCACAGAGGCAGGCCAGCGCAGCCCGGAATCGTCTAGCATCTGCTCGGCGATCACGCCCACCAGTCGCGACACGCCCACACCGTAGGAGCCCATCGTCGGCACGGAGCGCTTGCCGGCCTCGTCTAGGATCTTCACGTCAAAGGCCTCTGTGTACTTGCGACCCAGCTGGAAGATGTGGCCGATCTCGATGCCACGAGCCAGCGTCAGGGTGCCCTTGCCGTCCGGGGACGGATCGCCCTCCAACACCTCGGCAGCTTCGATCACACCGTCCGGAGTGAAGTCGCGGCCTGCAACCAGACCCACGACGTGGCGGTTCTTCGCGTCTGCGCCAGTGATCCAGGAGGTGCCCTCCACCACGCGCGGGTCGGCCAGTAGACGCACGCCGTTGGCCGCCAGCCCCTTCGGGCCGACGTACCCCTTCACCAGGAACGGGTGTTTCTTAAAGTCGGCCTCGTCGGCCAGCTCCACCTGCGCAGGCTCCATGGCAGCTTCCAGGCGCTTCATGTCCACCTCGCGGTTGCCCGGAACCAGCACGCCGGCCAGGGACTCGCCGCGTGGCTGGCCTTCCTCGTCAAGCGTCGGGTCGGTGACCTTCACCACGATGCACTTCAGAGTGTCGCTGGCCTCCACGGCACGGCCGTCGATAGTGATGCCTTCGCTGTTGGCCCAGTTCACCAGCGCCTCGATGGTTTCGGAAACCGGGGTGTCATACTCCTTGGCCTCCGGCTGTCCTGCAATCGGGCGGGTCTGCGGGACCTGCGTCACCACGGCCTCGACGTTTGCTGCGTAATCGCTCTCAGTGGAGCGCACGAACGTGTCCTCACCGTTCGCGGCGACAGCCAGGAACTCCTCGGATGCCGAGCCGCCCATCGCGCCGGAAGTCGCAGAGCAGATTGCGTACTCGATGCCCAATCGGTCGAAGATGTTCTGGTACGCCTTGCGGTGCAGCTGGTAGGACTCCTCTAGCCCCTCGTCGTCCATGTTGAAGGAGTACGAGTCCTTCATGATGAACTCGCGGCCACGCAGGATGCCGGCACGCGGGCGCTCTTCGTCGCGGTACTTCGTCTGCACCTGGTACAGGATTACGGGAAAGTCTTTGTACGAGTTGTACTCGGACTTCACGATGGAGGCGAACATCTCCTCGTGTGTCGGGCCCAGCAGGTAGTCCGCGTCCTTGCGGTCCTTCAGCCTAAACAGCGCGTCGCCGTATTCCACCCAGCGACCGGTCGTGTCGTAGGGCTCGCGTGGCAGCAGCGCGGGAAAGGCGATCTCCTGGGCGCCGATGGCATCCATCTCTTCGCGCACGATCTTTTCAATGTTTTGTAGAACCCGCAGGCCAAGCGGCAACCACGAGTACACGCCGGGGGCCACGCGGCGGATGTATCCCGCCCGTACCAGCAGCTTATGGCTGGGCACCTCTGCGTCTGCGGGGTCGTCACGCAGGGTGCGCAAAAAGAGTTGTGACATCCGAGTAATCATGAGTCAAGACTTTACCTTTTCCCCTGTGACTTGTGTCGTTTGGTGGGGGTTTTAGTTAGTCTGTGGGAATGCTGATCGTGCTTCCCCCGTCCGAAACCAAGGCTCCCGGCGGTTCGCTGCCTGCCGGCGCTCCCCTGCACTTCCCGGAGCTCGACCCGATCCGTGCGGACATTACCCGCGATCTGGTGGCACTGTGCACCGACGATCCGGAGGCCGCCATGCAGGTCCTGGGACTGTCCGAGAAACTACGCAGCGAGGTCGAGGCCAACCAAGCCCTGCTTTCCGCCCCGACGATGCCGGCCCTTCACCGTTACACGGGCGTGCTCTACGATGCGCTCGATGCGCCTTCTCTTGCAGACGCCACCACGTCCCACCTAGCCATCGGCTCAGCCCTGTATGGCCTGGTCATGGGTGGGGATCCGATCCCCCACTACCGGCTTTCGGGCGGCACCAAGTTGACCCCCGGCACCACGATGAAAAAGCGCTGGGGCTCCGCTATCACTGAGGCGCTGCAGCGAGCAGAGCAGGAGCACGGCTTGGTGGTGGACTTGCGTTCCGGGGCCTATCAACAGCTCGGCAAGCTCAAGACCGCCGTCACGGTGCGCGTGGAATCCGTACGCCCCGACGGCAGCCGCAAGGTGGTGAGCCACTTCAACAAGCACTACAAGGGTCTGCTGGCCCGCGCGCTTGCCCAGAACCCCACCGGCACCACCACCGCGGAGGTCGCTGACATTGCCCGCGCCGCCGGCTTCACCGTGGAGCAAAATTCCTCGGTGCTAACCCTCGTGGTCTAGAGACCCGCGACCTCGCCTATCACGTACACCGCCGGCGAGGTCACCCCGTTGGCCTCAAATGTTTCTGCCAGCGTGCCTAGCGTGCAGCGGAATCCCCGCTGCTGGTCGGTAGTGCCCTCCTGAATTACCGCCGCCGGGGTGTCGGCGGCCAATCCCCCGGCCTGCAACTCCGCGGCAATCGCAGCCACGTTCCGCACGCCCATAATCACGCACAGTGTAGCCCCCGAGGCCGCCAGCGCGCGCCAGTCCACCAGGCTCCGCGGGTTTTCTGGCGCCATGTGGCCGGAGACCACGGTAAAGGCGTGCACCATCCCACGCTGGGTCACTGGCACTCCGATGGCTGCGGGCACGCTCACGGCACTGGTCACGCCCGGAATAACTTCGCAGACCACGCCAGCGGCCGCGCATGCTTGCACTTCCTCGAACCCGCGGCCGAACACGAACGGGTCTCCGCCCTTCAGCCGCGCTACCGTCTTGCCCGCCCGCGCGTGCTCCACCAACAGTTCATTGGTCTTTTCCTGGCTCACCTGCTTGGAGTACGGAAGTTTTGCCACGTCGATGACTTCCTTGGTCTCCACGTCGCACAGCTTGTCCAGCTCACTGGTGGGTCCCAGGTGGTCAGTAAGGATCACGTCGGCCCTCTGCAGCGCGCGCATGCCGCGCACCGTAATCAGGTCCCACGCCCCGGGCCCGCCGCCGATCAGCACCACTTTTCCTGTCTCCCTCATGGGTTATCACCCTACCCCTACAATGGGCAGCACCATGAATACGTTCGCCGAAGAATTCCCGGAACTAGCCCTCCCCTGCACCGGCGAGGTCTTCCCCGACCCGCAGCTGCTAGTGCTTAACGAGCCCCTTGCCGCCGAGCTTGGCCTCGACCCGCAGTGGCTCCGTAGTACCGAGGGCATCGCCTTTCTCACCGGCCAGAACGAGTCCTATGCCCTCGGCTACGCAGGCCACCAGTTCGGCCAGTTCAACCCCCGCATGGGCGACGGCCGTGCCCTCCTCCTGTGCGAAAACGGCCGAGACATCCACGCCAAAGGCATAGGCCGCACCCCGTTTTCTCGCGGCGGCGACGGTCACTATCCACTCGATGCCGCCCTCAAGGAGTATGCCTTCGCCGAATCTCTCCACGCTCTCGGCATCCCCACCGCCCGCTCCCTCGCCGTTCTCACCACCGGCCGTACTGTGCAGCGCCGTCGCCTCCACCCAGGAGCGGTCGGCGTGCGCGTCGCCAGCTCCCACATCCGCATCGGAACCTTCCAATACGCCGCGCTCATGGGGCCTCAGGTCACCGAGCGCCTCGTCGACTACACCCTTGCCCGCCACTTTCCGGAGGGCGCCTCCCCCCTCGACCTTTTCGACGCCACCGTCTCCCGCCAAGCCGACCTGGTCGCCAATTGGATGCGCTTCGGCTTTATCCACGGTGTGATGAACACCGACAACGTAGCGATCTCCGGCGAAACGATCGACTTCGGCCCCTGCGCCTTCATGGATTACTTCGCCACCGACACGGTGTATAGCTCGATCGATGCCCGTGGTCGCTACGCATACGGCCAGCAGCCCGCTGTGATGATGTGGAACCTCGCGCGCCTAGCTGAGGCGCTAGTGCCGCTGGTGGATGGGGGCGTCCAAAAATTTACAGAGCACCTGTACCGCTTCCAGCCGCAGTACGCCGCGGCGTGGGACGACAAGATGGCCCTCGCACTCGGTGCCCCGGACTGCGCGGAGCAACTATTGGACCTTATGCAGGTTGCCGCACCCGATTACAACGCAATGCTGGCCGGGCTCGCCCCTGGCAACATCCCGCCGGGGCTCGAAGAAACCCCCGGCGCCGCTGAGTGGACCGAGCGCTGGTCAAAGCACGACCCGCAGCCTCGTAACCCCATCTTCCTGCCACGCAACCACGGCATGCAGGCTGCGCTGCAGCAGGCTGAGCAGGGCGACATGACCCGCTACCTGCTGGCGCTCGAGGCCCTGCAGAACCCCTTCGTATGGGACGCCAAATATGAAAAACTCGGCCTCCACACCGCGGTGCCGCGTGCGGAAGCCGAGTTCACGACCTATTGCGGTACTTAGACCAGCTTCAGAGCCTTCTGGGAACGATCCCACTGCTCGTTGAACAGGTTGGAATCCTTAGCCAGGCGGGTGCCGTAGGAAGGAATCATCTCCTTCAGCTTCGGTGCCCAGTCGGCGATGCGGTTGCCGAAGCAGCGCTCCAGCACCTCCAGCATGGCGGACGGTGCGATAGACGCACCCGGGGAAGCGCCCATCAGGCCGGCAATGGAGCCGTCGTTGGAGTTGATCAGCGCGGTGCCGAACTCCAGGGAGCCGAACTTCGGCGCACCGATCGGCTTGATGACCTGCACACGCTGGCCGGCGGTGACCAGCTCCCAATCCTCGGCGCGAGCCTCCGGCATGTACTCGCGCAGGGATTCCACGCGAGCCGCCTGATCCTTCAGCACCTCCTCGATCAGGTACTTCGTCAGGCCCATCTCCTGCACGCCCACACCCAGGTAGGACGGGATGTTGCCCACGCGCAGAGACTTAAACAGATCCAGGAAGCTACCCTTCTTGAGGAACTTCGGGGTCCAGCCTGCGTACGGGCCGAACAGCAGACCCTTCTTGCCGTCGATCACGCGGGTATCCAGGTGCGGAACGGACATCGGCGGCGCGCCGACGGAAGCCTTGCCGTAGACCTTGGCCTGGTGCTGCTCCACCAGCTCCTGGTTGGTGCAGCGCAGCCACTGGCCAGATACCGGGAAGCCACCGTAGCCCTTGATCTCCGGGATGCCTGCCTTCTGCAGCAGCGGCAGAGCCATACCGCCAGCGCCGATGAAGACGAAGTTCGCGGTGATCACAGACGTGTCGCCGGTGTGCAGGTTCTTAGTGGTGACCTTCCACTTGGAACCGTCGCGGTCGATGTTCTTGACCTCGTTGCCATAACGCACCTCCACGCCCTGAGCCGTGACGGCGTCCAGGTACTGGCGGGTCAGCGCACCGTAGTTAATATCGGTGCCCTCGTCGAACCAAGAGATCGCAACCGGGTTGTTGAAGTCGCGGCCCTTAGCCATCAGCGGCAGGAACTCGGCGAACTTCTCGTCGGAGCCGCTGTACTGCATGTTCGGGAACAGTGGGTGATCCTTCAGCGCCTCGTAGCGAGCCTTCAGGTAGTCGACCTGATCCATGCCCTGGGCAAAGGAGACGTGCGGCACCTTGTTGATGAACTCAGACGGGTCGCCCAGCACGTTCTGCTCCACCAGGTAGCTCCAGAACTGGCGAGAGACCTGGAATTTCTCGTTCACGCCCACGGCCTTGGAGATGTCGATCTTGCCGTTGACCTCGGGGGTGTAGTTCAGCTCGCACAGCGCGGAGTGACCGGTGCCGGCGTTGTTCCACGGGTCGGAGGATTCCGCACCAGGGGTGTCCAGACGCTCGATGATCACCTGGCTCCAGTCCGGCTGCAGCTGCTTCAGCATGACGGACAGGGTGGTGGAGATAACACCCGCACCAATTAATGCAACATCCACAGAATCTTTATGTGCCACTATCTATTCATTCCTTCGGAGGCGAAAAAGTCAGACCGTTATTGTGTCATATTTACTCTACGCCTATAGGCCAATGTTTCAATGAAATTCGGTTACCCGTGGCGCTAGCATGAGGGCATGCTTCATAGTTCCACTCTTCCACCCTCCGCTGCCGACCTCGATTTTTTGCCCGATGAGCTGGGCGAGGGCTTCGGCCATTACTTCCTCGAACTAGGCGCGGACCCAGACGGTGAGTCCCCCATTCGTTGCACCCTGGTGCGTTACTGCCCCGATTCGGCCAACGATTCCTTTTTCTCTCGCCCGGCCATGCTATTTGTCCACGGAATGACGGACTATTTCTTCCAGGATCACGTCGCCCGCCATTTTCACGAGCGCGGTTTCGCCGTCTACGGCCTCGATCTTCGCAAGTGCGGTCGTTCCTGGCGCGAAGGCCAGACATGGCACCATGTGAGCGACCAGTCCCTCTACGACGTCGACCTCACCGCCGCCACGTCGTTGCTCGCCGCCGCCCACTCCGCGGTGGTTCCTGTGGGGCACTCGACCGGCGGGTTGGATGTCACGATGTGGGCTCATCGCCTTTTCGACGCCGGTTCCCCCCTCCACAGCTCCATCGCCGCCATAGTTTTGAACTCGCCGTGGTTTGGCCTGCAGTTCAACCCGGCCGTTCGCTTCCTCATCAACCGCGTGCTGCCGATCGTGCACAAGTTGAAGCCCACCATGTTGCTGCCCGGCGGGATCAACCCGACTTATGGCCGGTCCCTACACGTCAGCGAGGCCGGCGAGTGGAACTACAACCTGCGTCTCAAGCCTCTAGAACCCCGCCCCAAGTACATCCAATGGCTCCTCGGCGTGGCTCGCGAAATCCGTCGACTTCACTCCGGCGAAGGCGATACCGGAGTGCCCACGCTGATCCTCACCAGCCACACCCACCACTTCTCTAAGAAGCTGTCGCGGCAGTCCTACAACGCCGACCTCATCCTCATGCCCAGCCAAATGTGGCAGCAGGCTTCCAACGCATCGTCTCTGTCTACCACCATCGTGATCGAGGGTGCGCTGCACGACGTCTTCCTCTCCCGCCCCAAGGTCCGCGACCGCGCCTTCGCTGCCGCCGACGAGTGGCTGGCGGATGTTTTCAACGAAAGGAAAGTTCATAGTGGATAACTTCGACCTCATCATCGTCGGCACCGGCTCCGGCAACTCCCTCCCCAACCCCACCAACGAGCACCAGAAAATCGCAATCATAGAAAAGGGCACCTTCGGTGGCACCTGTATAAACGTAGGTTGCATTCCCACCAAGATGTTTGTGCACACCGCCGACGTGGCCCGCAGCTTCTCCGAGGCTTCCCGCCTGAGCCTGACCGGCGAGCTTAAGGATGTGGACTGGCAGGGCATCCAGCGTCGTGTCTTCGCCGATCGCATCGACCCCATCAGTGCCGGCGGTGCCGCCTACCGTGCGGGCGACGAAACCCCGAACATCACCCTCTTCGAAGGCACCGCCCGCTTCGTCGGCCCCCGCACCTTGCAGATCGACGACGGCCCCACTATCACCGGCACCAACATTGTGCTGGCCACCGGCGGCCGCCCACGCATTCACCCAGCCCTCGCCGATGTGCGCTATCGCACCAACGAGGACATCATGCGGCTGGATGAACTACCGAAGTCCCTCATCATCGTCGGCGGTGGCATCGTCGCCGTCGAGTTCGCCGCGATGTTCTCTGGCCTCGGCACGCAGGTGACGCTCATCAATCGCTCGGACAAGCTGTTGCGGAAGCTGGACGCCGACATCTCCGAGGCTTTTACAGCACAACAGCAGTGGACGAACCACCTGGGGCGCACCATTACCGCCGCCAAGGAAACAGCCGACGGGCAGATCACCCTCACCCTGGACGATGGAACCATCGTCACTGGCGAGGAGGTTCTTGTCGCGATGGGGCGGGTCAATAATTCGGACACGTTGGACTGTGAAACGGGTGGCGTCCAGACCAAAGAGAACGGCCGAATAGAGGTCGACGAGTACGGCCGCACCAGCGCCGACGGCGTGTGGGCGCTGGGCGATGCCTGCAATGACTTCGAGCTCAAGCATGTGGCCAACGCCGAGGCTCGCGTGGTGGCGCACAACCTGGCGCACCCCGACGACCTGCGGAAGTTCAACCACGACGTTGTGCCCAGTGGCGTGTTCACACATCCGCAGATCGGCGTGGTGGGCATGACCGAGGCCGAAGCCCGCGCGACTGACCGCCCCATCGCCGTAAAGATCCAAAAGTACGGCGACGTGGCCTACGGCTGGGCGATGGAAGATACCACCGGTTTTTGCAAGGTCATTGCCGACCGCGGCACCGGTGAGATCCTCGGCGCGCACATCATCGGCCCGGAGGCCAGCTCGCTGATTCAGAGCTTCGTCACAGCCATGACCTTCGGCATCACAGCCCGCGATTTCGCCGAAAAGCAGTATTGGCCTCACCCCGCTCTGACAGAATTGGTCGAGAACGCCCTGCTGGGGTTAGATCTCGAAAACTAACAAAGGAGCTTTCTCGCCATGTTTGCTGTAGTCACCGGAGCAGCCTCAGGTATCGGCCGGGAGGTGGCACTGCAGCTGGCCGAACGTGGCTACGCAGTCGCCATCAGCGACCGCGACGAGAAGGGACTCACCTCCACCACCAGCGAGATTACCTCCCGCGGGGGCACCGTCGCCGACCAGCGCACCGTGGACGTCACTGACGTGGATGCTGTAAAGGCCTGGGCGGAGGACATCATCGCCACCCATGGAACGCCTGACCAGGTGCACCACGTGGCGGGCATCGCCATCTGGGGCGACGTGCGAACGATGCCCCACGAGAAGTGGCAGCGGGTGATCGACGTGAACCTCATGGGATCCGTGCACATGGTGGAGGCCTTCGCGCCGAAGCTCATGGAACGCGGCGAGGGGCGCCGGAAGTTCGTGTTCGTCTCCTCCGCCGCCGGCATCATCGGGCTGCCGTGGCACGCGGCCTATTCCGCCTCTAAGGGCGGGGTGCTGGGCATGTGCGAGGTGCTGCGTTTCGACATGGCTCCGTTCGGCGTGGACGTGCACGCCGTCGCCCCAGGCGCGGTGGACACTCCCCTGGTGCGCACCATCGACATCCACGGCGTAGATCGCTCCAAGAAGCGCATACAGAAAGCAACGGCCCTGTTCCAGGGCCACGCGGTCACTCCCGCCAAGGCGGCTCAAAAAATTTTGAAGGGCGTGGACAAGGGCAAATACCTCATCAACACCAGCCCCGACATCCCTGTGGCCCGCTGGGCACAAGTTAACGCCCCCTGGGCCTACAAGGGCGCAATGAAAGCTCTTAACGCTGGGTTCCGGTGGGCGTCAAAGTAAAAAGAGCAAAAGGATCGAACCGATCAGCACCAGGACGACAAAGGCGAGGAACGCCTTGCCCTGCCAGTGGGCGTAGTTGAAGTCCATGCCGACCCCGAGGCGCTTGTCCTAAGGTTCATCACCGCCGTGTAACCATGCGAGGGCTTCCAACGCAGTATCCCCGCGGCTATCAGCACGAAAAACAGCACCAATACCGCTGTCCGGCTCGAAGCGAGTACCAAAGTGGGTCGCAAAGCGCTCCGGAATGTCCTTCCAGCGAACGGCCACGTACCCGGCCGCCAGGCCAAGCAGCGCCAGCGCTGTCCCAGTGAGCGCCCATGTGCGGTTTGCTGTACTCATCGTTGTTCCTCAAAAATTTTTTCAAGCTCGGTGTTCGATTAATTCTACTTAGACGCAGGGGGTGTCCGAGGCGGCTTATATACTGCCCACACAAGCCAAGAAAAATTTTTTGGCAACACCACAAAACCACCACCGAACAGGCAAAAGAGGAAAGACCATGTTCGAGCATTCCACCACCACACCCTGCTGGCGCATCACCGACCCAAACGATCCACTAAGCGCCGCAGCGTGCGAAGTAAACCGCGGGCACGTAAACCTCGCCGTGGCCTGCACGCCCGACATGAACGAGTGCGTCATCGACGTATCCACCCGCCTGGCCGTGCGTCTCGGCCTGACGGAATACCGCGCACTCACACTGGTAGAGATCGGCCACATGTTCCGCCGCTTCCCCACCATCCTCGAGCTCGCCCGCACTGGCGCCTACCCTCTTGACCTGCTGCGATGCATGGCCGAATGCCTCAGCCCCGTCAAGATGGACGTGCCCGAAATTTTCGAGGAAAAAATTTTTGAGGCGATCTCCCCCACCGTCCCCAACCAGGCCATGCTGGCCCGAGCAACCATCCGCAGCCGCATCGAGAATGTGATCCGCAAGCACGATCCCCAGGCTCTGCCGGAGGAGCCGAAGGATGCGGATTCTTCCGCGCGCCTCGACATCGACGATCGCCCCGATACCACCACTGTCTTCTTCTTGACGCTACCCAAGCTCGAAGGGTTAGAACTTCAGCGGACGCTCAACAACGTGGTCAAGAACAATTCTTGCTCCCGCGCCGAAGCCCTGATGCGTCTGGTGCGCAGACAGACCACGGCGGACATCACGCTGAACCTGTACCAAAGTACCGATCAGCCAGAGGCCCAGATCTGGGCAGCCGGGGGCTGGCTCAGCTCAAAGGCCACACAAAGGTGGAAGGATCGCGTTACGTATATCCAGTTCCCTGGTGCTGCAAGCAACGAGGGCTACTCCCCCACACCCCTGGTGCGAGCCAGCGTGGAAGGGCGCGACGGAACCTGCCGCTTTCCAGGATGTTCGGTGCCCGCGCACAAGTGCCAGCTGGATCACGTGCAGCGCTACGACCACGAAAACCCGCAGGCAGGAGGCCCGACGTCCACCTCGAACCTCCATTGCCTGTGCGCCAAACACCACAACGCGAAGACGACTGGCTCCTGGGATGTCACCATCCATCCCGACGGCAACGAAACCTGGACTAGCCACGGCGACGGACACACCGTGATGACGGCACCCAACGGGCCGCTGGGGCGGGAAACCTTTGCCCAGCGAGCGGAGAATCGTCGGCGGGCGGCCTAGCGCGGCTCGTCGACTGGGACTCCCATGACGTCCAGCGCCGTGGCCAGACCGTCGTAGTTGGTGACTAGCATGACGAACGCAACCTGCTCGCGCTCGCTCAACAGACCCCGCAGCCGTTCGGCCATGTCGGTGGTCAGGCCGCGGTTGCGGACGAGCTGCCCGGTGGCGTCCAGCAGGGTGCCGTGGCGGCCGGTGAAGCCGTGGTCGGGCTGGAATAGGGCGTCGATACCCTTGACCCCAACACGCGCGGCGAGGGCACGGTGCTGGTCGGCTTCGTAGGCGCTGCCGCGCAGATAGGCGACGCGCAGGATGATCATTTCGGTCTCGACGCGCGAGAGGTAGCCGAAGGGCATCATCGAGCCACCATAAAGCAGCCAGAAAAAGAAGAGCCGTGGGGCACGACCGATGGTGGCGAACACGCCGAGGTTCTTCTTCTTAGTGATGCGAGCTCCGACGCGCGTGGCGAAGGTGCCGAAGGGGCTGAGGCAGCGCAAGTGGAGGTTACGCGGGACGGGGCCAGGCCCTAGAGGTGTAGTTTTGTCTCCCATACTTCTGGGAGGTTAATCGGTCGGGCTAGGCCTCGCTGGGAATCGTGAGAACCTCGTAGCCTTCCTCGGTAACGACCAGGGTGTGTTCGAACTGCGCGGTCCACTGGCGATCCTTTGTCTGGACAGTCCAGTCGTCGTCCCAGACCTCGTAATCGAGACCGCCGAGGTTGATCATCGGCTCGATGGTCAGGGTCATGCCCGGTTCCAGCAGGTCGGTGTACATAGTCGGGCGATCGTAGTGCAGCACAACCAGGCCGTTGTGGAAGGTCGGCCCCACGCCGTGGCCGGTGAAGTCCTCCACGACGTTGTAGCCGAAGCGCTTGGCGTAGCTCTCAATCACTCGGCCGATGGTGTTGATCTGGCGGCCGGGCTTCACGGCCTTGATACCGCGCCACATGGCCTTCTCGGTGCGCTCAACCAGTAGGCGGTGTTCCTCGGAGACGTCACCGGCCAGGAACGTCGCGTTGGTATCGCCGTGCACGCCGTTCTTGTAGGCGGTGACGTCGATGTTGACGATGTCGCCGTCCTGAATAACCGTGCTGTCGGGAATGCCGTGGCAGATGATCTCGTTGAGGCTTACACAGCTGGACTTCGGGAAGTGACGGTAGCCGAGTGTGGAGGGGTACGCGCCGTGGTCGCACATGTACTCGTGCGCCACGCGATCGATCTCGTCGGTGGTCACCCCGGGGGCCACGGCGGCGCCTGCGGCCTGGAGTGCATCGGCGGCGATGCGGCTGGCCTCGCGCATCTTCTCGATCGTCTCGGGGGTCTGTACCCACGGCTCGCCCACGTTTTCCTGCACGCTGTCCTTCCACGCGTACTCCGGCCGTTCGATGTTGGCCGGGACAGAGCGGATCGGGGTGGGCTTTCCGGGAGTCAAAGGTGCTCGAGTCATGGCTCCCTATCCTACTCTGGACGCCCCTTCGCCTCCTCGTCTGGGCCATCCAGATTGCTGAAGAAATCTGCGGTCACGGCTGTGGCGTGCTCGGACCCGCCGCCAAGCACAATGAGGGTGGCAAAAGCCAAGTCGCCACGGTATCCAGCGAGCCAACTGTGAGAGCCTTCGTTGATCTCGGCCTCACCAGTCTTGGCATACACCTCACCCGCGCCGGCCACGCCGGATCCCGAGCCATTGGTAACCACGGCGCGCATCATCCTGCGCAGCTGCTTAATGGCCTGGGGGTCGAGCTTCTTCTGGGCCTCTTTCTGGGCTTCGTCGTTTGTGGCCTCGGTGTGGTGGTTATCGCCCGCAATGAGGTACGGGGTGGGAGCCTTCCCCGCAGCCACGCTGGAGGCCACCATGGCCATGCCGAAGGGGCTGGCGAGATCGAGGCCCTGGCCGTAGCCGGATTCGGTACGGTCGAGCATCTTTTCGCCCTCGGGCACGGAGCCGGTGATAGTATCCAGCCCCTCAATGTCGTAGTCCGCGCCGAGACCGAACTGCGCAGCGATGTCCTTCAATTCGCCCGGCTTCAGCTTGGTGGAGATATCCGCAAAGGTGGTGTTGCAGGACTTGGCGAAGGCGTTCTCCAGCGGGGTGTTCCCCAGAGAAAAACTGTTGTAGTTGGTCACGATGCGCCCGCCGATGTCCTGGGTTCCGGGGCAGCCGACGATTGAATCAGGGGTGAGCCCCTGCTTCTGCAGACCCGCATAGGCCGTGAGCATCTTAAACGTCGAACCTGGTGGATACTGGCCCGTCAGGGCAACATTGCCATCCTCGTCTGCCTTTTGGGACTGGGCAACAGCCAATACTTCGCCGGTGGACGGACGCATGACAACCATCATCGCTTTCGCGTCGTCGCGGGTATCCACGGCTTTCTGCGCGGCCTCCTGCACCTTGCGGGACAGGGAGACGTGCACGCTAGGCGAAGCCTTCGGATCCTCGCCCCCAACCTTGGCTACCTCGTTGCCTTCGCTGGTGGCGGCAACGACCTTCCAGCCTGCCTCGCCCTGAAGATCCTCTTCTACCACGCTGCTGACGCGCGCCATGATGTCCGGCGCGAAGGAGGGGTCCGGGCGTACCAGGGAGGGTTCCTCGTTGAGGCGCACGCCCAAAACGCCCCCGAGGGCGCCCTGCAGACGCTTGCCCTGAGCCTGGTTGACGGTCAGCACGGAGTACTCACCGTCGACGTCCTTGGCCTCATTGGCCTTCTTCACTGGATCGATGCGAGGGACGGACTTGTCGGCTCCGCGCATGGCATCGAGTTCGCCGGCGATGCGGCGCATGGTGCCGAGGACGTCGGGGGCTTCCTCCGTGTTCACAAAAATCCGGTACTGCGTGCCGGGTTCCAGCAGCACGGCACCGTCGGAGCCCACCACGTTGGCCACCGTTGCGGGCACAGTGCGCAGCTCCAGATGCTGGTTGGCGCCCAGCTCCGGGTGCAGCACTGCGGGCTGCCAGCGAACGGACCAGTCTTCGCCGGTACGGGTGAGGTTCATCGAGGAGTCGTAGGAAAACTCGCGCCCACCAGGCAGGTTCCAGCGCATCGAATACTGCGCGGTGGCCTGGTTATCCTGCGTATTAACTTCCTTGAGCTCCGTCTGCAGCCCCTCGGCCTGCAGAGACTCCCACGCCTGCTCGATGGCCTGGGTCGCCTTGTCGGGGTTATCGGTCTCCCCTCCGGCCTGTGAGGCTTCACCCGGATTGGACAGGGCGGCCAGGAAGGCCTGGGCGGCGTCGTCAGCAACATCGGGCTTCGGCGTGCAAGCCGCAGCGCCCAGCACTAGGCCAGCCGTCGTGACGGCCGCGGTGATGCTCCGGCGAGGGGTCCAAGAGGTGGTGCGCATAGGCACAGAGCGTAACAGGGTTAATCGATAATTCCGCGCTCCCTCGCCACGGCGACGGCAGCTGTCCTGTTTTTTACGTTGAGTTTGGAAAAAACGTGCGCCATGTGGGACTTAACGGTCGCCTCGGTGAGGATCAGCTCCCTCGCGATCGCGCGGTTGGACTTCCCCCGGCTGACGAGAGTCAGGACCTCTTGTTCACGATTGGTCAGCGATTCGAAGGGGTTGGCCAGCCGGCCGCGCAGCTTGCCCATAATGTTCTTGTTCATCACCGTCTGCCCACGGGCGGCCTGGCGGATACCCTCGGCCAGTTCCTCGGGGGCGCAGTCCTTGAGGAGGTAGCCAACCGCGCCGGCGGAGATGGCGCCCAACACGTCGCTGTCCGTGGAATAGTTCGTCAGGATCAAAACCTCCGGAGCGGGCCTGCGCTTGCGGATAGCGCGGGTGGCACGCACTCCCCCGGACTCGGCGCCCTCGCTGCCGGGGCCTTCGCCGAAGCGCAGGTCCATCAGCACCACGTCGGGCTGCTCGGCGGCGCAGATGGTGACGGCGCGGTCGGGGTCGCCTACGGAGGCCACGATCTCCACGTCGCCCGTGCCACGCAGCATCGCCTCGATCCCGGCGCGCACAACAGGGTGATCGTCACAGATTAGCACTCGAAGAAGGCTTGGCATGGTGCGCTCCTAACGGATCGGTACCTGAATAGACACGCCACAGCCGGAGTCCGGGGCGCTTTCCACATGCATTGTCGCACCGATCAGATTAGCGCGGCGGCGGACTCCCGCCAGCCCGACGGGCGACAGGCTCAACTTGTCGGCGGCGATCTTACGCACCTGTTCTTCGTCCATGCCGCGACCGTTGTCTACCACGTCAAGGATCAGCATGTCTTGGCTGTAGGTCAGGGTGACCCGGGCACGGGTGGCCGCAGAGTGCTTCACCACGTTCGAAACCAACGATTGAGCGATGCGGGTGAGTTCCTGCTCCACCTTCTCGTCCAGGTCGTAGGGCTCGCCTTCGACTTCGAAGCTCAAGGCCTCGCCCAACGGAGTGCCGGAGCTCACGCGGGCTAAGGAGATGGGCAGGTCGCCACCGACCAGCGGGCCGGGCTGCAGGGCGGCGATGATGCGCCGGGTTTCCGCTAGGTTGTCCTCGGCGGTGGTACGGGCCAGGCGTAGGTCCTCGAGGATCTCGGGGTCGTCCACGCGCTTCTCCACAGCCTGCAGGATCATATGGATGGAACTTAGGCCCTGCGCGACCGTGTCGTGGATCTCCCCGGCCAGGCGCGTGCGCTCGTTCATCTCGCCTGCGTGGCGGCTGGCAGTCTCGCGGGCGCTGGCCTCGTCGCGAAGCTCCTTGAAGCCCACGCCCACGACGGTTGCCACCACTGCAGCGACGATCGGCCCCAAAGCTTCGCCGCTTTGGTAGATCGAAAGCACCGTTACCACCGTGTTGCACACGATCGCCGGCCACAGGGGCAGCACGCCGACGCACAGGAAGAACAGCGCGAACGCCATAAAGGCCGCGCTCGGGGCTACGAGCAGCAGGCAGGCCCACGCGGAGATGACCAGTGTGAGCCATAGCCAGGTGGGGCGCAGCCACAGGCCCATGACGTAGATGAAGCACACGGCCGCGGCGTTCCACGACCATCCATCGCGGATGATGGTCACAGCCATCAGGAGTGCCATCAGCAGGTGCAGGCCTATTCCCAGGTAGGCCCAGGCGCGATTCAGTGCGACGACTTTGGTGGATTTGGCATGGTGAATCATTTGTCCCTAAGTCTAGCGGCCACGGGGTGCCATTCACCTCCGCCTAAAGTATGAGCCGAAGACTACTCCTTAGCCCGATGTGTTCCTTCTATAACGCGCGAAGAATAGGAGCCATGCTAAGTAATAAGTCGTTAACCCCGGTACGGGGATTCATGTTCCAGGGCATTCGCGAATTGCGCGTTTCCCGTGACAAGACGGCGCTCATCATTACCACCGTCCTGCTGATCACCGCTATGGTCACGCTGCTGAGCTCCCTGTCTGCGGGCCTGAGCTTCCAGTCCGCCTCCGGCCTACAGCACAAGGTCGGAAGCGACCGTCAACTCGTGCTGAACGATGCCGGCGGCACTGTGTCCCTCAACACTGGTTCTCTTACTGACGCCCAATTGAGCGAGGTCGAGAGCCGTGGCGGAGAGGTCGTCACGATGGCCCGCTCGAAGGATGCGGAGGGTCAGGCCTTCATCGCGATGTCCTACGAAGGCGACAAGCCCAGCGAGGACCTCTACCTCGAGCACCAGCCCATCCACTGGATGAGCACCGAAGAGGTAGAAAAGCTGCCCGGAGCCTCCGCCTTCGGCGTGGTTGCCGAAGATGCCGAGCCGATCGACGGCGCCATCATGCTGCAGGGCAAGGATGCCCTGGAGGCCAGCGCCTCCTACAAGGGCGAGCAGTCTTCCCTGAACCTCATGATCGTGCTGCTGTACGTCATCTCCGCTCTGGTGCTGGGAGCGTTCTTCACTGTGTGGACAATGCAGCGTCTGCGCGGCGTGGCAATCACCGTCGCACTGGGCGGCACCCGCTCCAGCATCCTGAGCGACGCGGTCGGCCAGGCTCTGGTCGTCCTTGTGGTCGGCATAGCCGCGGGCACCCTGCTGACCGTCGGCGTCGGCGGGTTCATGGAAGGTATCCCCATGGACGTCTCCCCCAGCACCACCCTCATCCCGGCAGTCATCCTGCTGGCCGCAGGTCTGCTCGGCGCGGGCCTGTCCATCATCCCCGTATTGAAGGTCGATCCGCGAAAGGCAATGAACTCATGATCTCCCCCGCACTCGAAGTAAAGAACATCAGCCTCGAGATCACTGACGGCACCACCAAGCGTAACCTGCTGACGGACGTCTCCTTCAACGCGAACCCCGGCGAGGTCGTCGGCATCACCGGCCCCTCCGGCTCCGGTAAGTCCACCCTGCTGGCCATCATCGGCTGCCTGGAGACCGCCACCTCCGGCTCCGCCGTCCTCCACGGAGAAAACACGCTGGAACTCGGCACTGTCACCGGGCGCCGGGCCGCGGCGATTCGCCGTAACCACCTCGGCATCGTGTTCCAGCAGCCGAATCTGCTGCCGGCGCTGACGGCCAAGGAACAGCTCATGGTGATGAGCCGCCTCGATAGGCCATTCGGTATTGGCGGAAAAGCGTGGCGTCAAAAAGAAGAGAAGGCCGAGTACCTACTCAAGGAAGTGGGCCTGGAACGGCGCGAAGGCGCGAAGGTCTCCGAACTTTCCGGTGGCCAGCAGGCGCGCGTGAACCTGGCGCGCGCACTGATGAACGACCCACGGCTGCTGCTGGTCGACGAACCAACCGCAGCACTGGATACCGCCAACGCGCAGCGTGTGACGGAACTGATCGTGGATCTGGCGCGCGAGCGCAACACCCCCGTGCTCTACGTCAGCCACGACCAGGAGCAGCTGGCCACGCTGGACCGCCGCATTGAGTTGGTGGACGGCAAGGTCACCGAGGCCGACCTCGTTACTACTTAGTTACGCGCACATCGGCCTTCTGGCCCTCGACGGCCTCTAGCCCCTCCTCGTCGGCGATGCGCATAGCTTCCTCGATGAGGGTCTCCACAATCTGATCCTCGGGCACGGTCTTGATGACCTCGCCCTTGACAAAGATCTGGCCCTTGCCGTTACCAGAGGCCACGCCCAGGTCGGCATCTCGAGCTTCGCCCGGGCCATTCACCACGCAGCCCATGACGGCTACACGCAGCGGAAACTCCATGCCCTCCAGACCCGCGGTGACTTCGTCGGCCAATTTGTACACATCCACCTGCGCGCGGCCGCAGGACGGGCACGACACAATCTCGAGCTTACGGGGGCGCAGGTTCAGCGACTGCAGAATCTGGTCGCCCACCTTGATCTCCTCCACCGGATCGGCGGACAGGGAGACCCGGATCGTGTCTCCAATGCCCTCGGCCAGCAGTGCACCGAACGCCACGGAGGACTTGATGGTGCCCTGGAAGGCCGGCCCCGCCTCCGTCACACCGAGGTGCAGCGGGTAATCCGACTGGGCGGCGAGCTGGCGGTACGCCTCCACCATCACGACCGGGTCGTTGTGCTTCACCGAAATGGCGATATCGCCGTAGCCGTGTTCCTCGAAGAGGCTGGCTTCCCACAGGGCGGACTCGACCAGCGCCTCGGGCGTGGCCTTTCCGTACTTCTCCATGATGCGCTTATCAAGGGAACCTGCGTTAACACCGATGCGGATCGGAATGCCCGCATCCCCGGCTGCCTTCGCAACTTCCTTGACGCGGCCGTCGAACTCCTTGATGTTGCCGGGATTCACGCGCACGGCGGCGCAACCCGCGTCGATAGCGCTGAAGATGTACTTCGGCTGGAAATGAATGTCTGCGATCACGGGGATCGGGGACTTCTTGGCGATGGCGGGCAGGGCCTCGGCATCGACAGTTTTCGGGCAGGCGACGCGGACGATGTCACAGCCAGAGGCAGTCAGCTGGGCGATCTGCTGCAACGTCGCGTTAACGTCGTGCGTCTTCGTGGTCGTCATGGACTGCACGGAGATCGGGTGATCGCTGCCAACTCCTACGCCGCCGACCATCAGCTGGCGGGTCTTGCGCCGCGGTGCCAATACCGGAGGCGGGCCGTCGGGAATACCCAGGGAAATACCAGACATGGGCGAGGACAACCTTTCAGTCGTGAATGTCGTAGAACTTCCACCAATCCTACAGCGAAGAACTAGAAGATCCGGATCGGGTTTACTACGTCTGCGACGATAACGATGATGCCAAAGATCAGCAGCACCGCTGTCGCCGCATAGGTCAGGGGCATCAGCTTGGTGTAGTCGGCAGGCCCGCCCGGCTGCTTGCCGCGCAGGCGGCGGAAGAAGTCGCGGATTTTTTCGTAGATCACCACGGCGATGTGCCCGCCATCCAGGGGCGGTAGTGGTACTAAGTTAAACGCCGCGAGGAATAGGTTCAGGCTGGCCAACGTCATGAGGAAGCTCATCCACTGCTGATACTGCACCAGCTCGCCGCCCACGCGGGAGGCGCCGACAACACTCATCGGCGAGTCGTCGGCACGATGGCCGCCGAAGATGGACGCAACCACACCGGGCACGCGCTGTGGCAGTTCAATGAGCCCATGGAAGGTGTCGTTAACCATGCCCCCGGTGAAAGAGAGCGTGCCGCCAACGGCGGTGGCGGGGTTGTACTGGTTGAGGACGAAGTCGGGGCGCTTGGCGCGGATACCGACGGCGCCGGAGATCATGGTGTTGCCCGCGGAGTTTAGCCGCTCGACCAGCTCGATCTGCAGATCGATGTCTTGGTGCTGACCGTCGCGATCCACCACGGCCGGCACGGTAATGCGGTCGCCGACCTGCTTGCCATCGTCGGTGGCGTGCTCAGCCTCGGCAGCGATGGCCTTGGTGAAGGCTCGGAAGTCTTCGGTCTCTTCGCCGTTGACGGAAAGGAAGGTATCGCCGGTCCGGACGCCCGATTCCGCCGCCGGGCCATCGCCCGTGCACGTGGCTAGCGTGCCGTCAGCATTTTGCTTAGCCGGGGCGCACTGGGTGGATTCGACGGTGGGGGTAAAGACCACGCCGCGATCCGGCAGCCCCCAGGCCAGAGCCACGGCATACAGGATGCCGAGGGCCAGCACGATGTTCATGATGATGCCGCCGAGCATGACGAAGATGCGGCGGTGCGCTGGCTTGTCGTACATGGCATGCGGGCGCTCTTCGTCTGTCATCTCGTCTAGCTTCGTCATGCCGGCGATGTCGCAGAAGCCACCGAGCGGCACGCCCTTGAGCCCGTACTCGGTGTGACCTTTGCGGAAGCTAAAGATCGTCGGGCCAAAACCGATGAAATAGCGCCGAACTCGCATGCCCGACATGCGAGCTGCAATCAGGTGCCCGGCCTCATGCAGGGCAATAGACACGGCGATACCTAGGGCGAAGAGAAGAACCCCTAGTCCGAAAGCCACGCGGCCATCCTTTCATGCGCCTTTGCACGGGCTTCGCGCTCCGCCGCCAGCACGTCCTCCAGGTTGTTGGGTTCGGCGGATAGGTGTTGGCAGGCCTTCATGGTTGCCGCGACCGTATCCACAATGCGGGGGAAACTGAGCCTGCCGTTAAGAAATTCGACGGCTGCTTCCTCGTTCGCAGCATTATAGACCGCGGGCATCGTGCCGCCAGCAGTGACTGCCTGGCGCGCCAGATCCACAGCTGGAAAGACCTCATTATCCAGAGGTTCGAAGTGCCAGTCGGTGGCCCCGGAGAAGTCCAGCTTAGGTTGCGCATCTGCGATGCGGTCCGGCCAGCCGAGCGCCAGGGAAATAGGAAGCTTCATGGAAGGTGGAGAAGCCTGAGCAATTGTCGCGCCGTCGATGAAAGTCACCATCGAGTGGACGATCGACTGCGGGTGGACGGTCACCTCGATCTTCTCGGCAGGGATGCCGAAGAGCAGGCTAGCCTCGATCAACTCTAACCCCTTGTTCACCATGGTCGCGGAGTTCAGAGTGTTCATCTGCCCCATGGACCACGTCGGGTGATTGGCGGCCTGCAGCGGAGTGACGTCTTCCAGCTGCGCGCGGCTATAACCCCGGAACGGACCACCAGAGGCGGTGAGTACCAGCGAATCTACCTCGTCCACGCGCCCGGAACGCAAGCACTGGGCCATCGCTGAGTGTTCGGAGTCTACAGGGATCAGCTGCCCCTCGCTGGAGGCCTTCAACACGAGTTGTCCACCCGCCACGAGGGATTCCTTATTGGCCAAAGCGAGCTTCGCCTTCGTCTGCAGAGTGGCCAGCGTCGCGTCGAGCCCCAGCGAGCCGACCAGCGCGTTAAGGATGACGTCGTTCTCCGTCAACTCCGGGCCGATGGCCTCCACCAGCTCGCGGGCCGAATCCTTGCCGCGAATACAACGGCCGCCACCGCCGGTTTCTTGGTCAAGCATTTCCGCCGTGCGTTCGGAGGCCACGGCCACGCGCTCTAGTTTCAGACCGAAATCACGGGCCTGCTGTGCCAGCAGCTCGGGCTTAGAGCCGTGCGCAGAGATGCCGACGAGCTCGAAGCGCTCCGGGTTGTCCGCCATCACCTCCAGCGCTTGCGTGCCGATGGATCCGGTGCTGCCTAGGACTACTACTCGCGTTTTCACGCGGCCTATTCTATTTCTTTTCTTTAGGACGCCCCCCTTCTCCACACCTAAATTGGGTACTTTCCTGCCCGTCTGCGCGCGCGGATGGGGAAAAACTGGCGGCGATGTGTCAAAATACGGGGGATAGAATTCTTTTTGACCTTCAGGAGGAAACGGTGGCGCACCACTCTAAGGAAGCTGAAGTTTACAACGGCGTATCCACCGCGGACGTACCGTCTGCGGCGTGGGGCTGGAGCGAGCTTCCGCGCAGCGGAGTTATTTCCGCCGGTGTTATCGGCGGCCTGTTCTTGCTGGGCATGCTGTTCGGCAACCACAAGGGCAACGTTGAGAACGTCTGGCTGATCGTACTGGCAGTCGTGGTCTTCCTCGGTGTTGGCCTGTGGGTGGCTCGCCCTACCCTCAAGAACCGCACGACCGTTACCGCGCGCAACAAGCCGGAGGGTCACGTGGAGCCGGTCTGGTCCGCTGACCAGCTGAACCTGACGGGTGCTTACGCTGACCTGAGCGATGACGAGCTGCGCACCCAGAACATCGACCCGGCAACGCTGCACCGCTAGTTTTAACCACTAGCTCTTAACTCAAAATCTCTCATCGCTCTTCTGCCGCCAGCTGGCCGCAGGCCGCGGCGATCTCCTGCCCCTTCGTATCGCGCACCGTGCACGGCACGCCCTGGGCCTCCACGCGCCGGACGAACTCATCCTGGCGCGCCTTTGGGGATGCATCCCACTTGGAACCGGGGGTCGGGTTCAGCGGGATCACGTTCACGTGCACCTTTGTCCCCAGTGCACCGCGCAGCTTTTTGCCCAGCAGATCCGCGCGCCAGTCCTGATCGTTCATGTCGCGGATCAGAGCATACTCGATAGAAACTCGGCGGCCGGAAGTATCCGCATAGTATCGCGCGGCATCCAGCACCTCCTCCACCGACCAGCGGTTGTTTACGGGAACCAGCTCGTCGCGCAGCTCGTCGTCGGGCGTGTGCAGGGATACTGCCAGGCGGACCTTCATCTCCTCATCTGCCAGTTTGCGGATCGCCGGAGCCAGTCCGACCGTGGAAACGGTGATGTTGCGCTGAGAGATGCCGAAGCCGTCCGGGGCGGGGGCAGAGACCTTGCGGATCGTTTCCACCACTCGTTTGTAGTTGGCCAGCGGCTCGCCCATGCCCATGAAAACGATGTTAGACAGTCGGCCGTCCTCTTCCTGCATCACGCTGGCGGCTGCGCGGGCTTGCTCCACCATCTCGCCGACGGACAGGTTGCGGTCCAACCCGCCCTGGCCGGTAGCGCAGAACGGGCAGGCCATGCCGCAGCCGGCCTGGGAGGAAATACACAGGGTGGCACGGCCCGGGTAGCGCATCAGCACGCTCTCCAGCATGGTGCCGTCGTGCAGGCGCCACAGGGTCTTGCGGGTCTCCCCGTCATCTGCCTCCATGTTGCGCATCGGGTGCATCAGCTCGGGGAATAGTGCCTCCTTCACCGCTGCGCGTTTGGATTCGGGCAGATCCGTCATCTCCATCGGGTCGCCCTGTAGGCGCCCGTAGTATTGACGCCTAATCTGATCCGCCCGGAACTTCGGCAAGCCGAGTTCCTGCACGTGCTGCTTGAGGGTCTCCTCATCCAAATCCGCCATGTGTACCGGCGGCATGCCCCTTTTCGGTGCTGCGAACTGAAGTTTTACTGGTGTAGCCATGATGCGCCCATTATTGCACGTACCGGGGGTAACCCTCACATCGCGAAAATCTGAACCCCACCAAGTTTTGCCGTTGAATGGTAGGTATGAACGACAACATCAATCGTCAGCCCGCCCCGAAGCCGGCCACTCCCCAACCCCAGCCGATCAATCAGCAACCCCCAAAGCCTGTCGCTGGAACGCCGTCTCAGAATCAGGCGTCCACAAATAACAACTCTACAAATACCAACATCGACCCGGTGTACAAGCAAGAGCACCGCGAGGTAAAGAAGTCGCTGGCGGGCGCGACATGGGTCGGCCTCATCGTCGGCGTGCTACTGCTGATCGTGCTGCTGGTGTTCATTTTGCAGAATCAGGAGTCTGCAGAGCTGCAGCTGTTCGCGTGGACGATGACCTTCCCGATTGGTGTGGGCATGCTGATCGCCGCGATCGTCGGTGCGCTAATTATGGCGCTGGTCGGTGGCGTGCGCATTGTGCAATTGCGCAAGCAGGTCACGCAGTAGCCACACGCCAGCTACACGCCGCTGAGCATATTCAGCACGACCCAGGTAATCATCGCCGACGGCAACATGCCGTCCAGGCGATCCATCAGGCCACCGTGGCCCGGCAGCATGCCCGACATGTCCTTGATGCCTAGGTCGCGCTTGAACTGCGACTCCACCAGGTCTCCGAGGGTCGCGCAGCAGGCCAGGCCCGGCCCCAGCAGCAGGCCGACCCAGAACGGGCCGGACAGCAGCAGTGTCACGCAGGCCACGCCGATGGCGGTGGATAGGATCAGGGAGCCCACGAATCCTTCCCAGGACTTCTTCGGGCTCACCGCGGGCGCCATCGGATGCGAACCGAAAAGCACGCCCGCGATGTATCCGCCCACGTCGGAACCGACCACGCACAGCATGAACGTGACGATGAAAGCCCAGCCGTCGATGTGGTCGCGCTGCATACGCGAAAGCATGGCGGCAAAGCTGCCGAACAGTGGGATCCACGTCAGCACGAAAATGCCGACCGCCGTATCCCGCAGGTAATTATGCGGCGGCGAAGATCGCCCGTGGTGGAACAGGCGCGTGACCATCAGTAACAGCACGCTGATGACGAATCCCGCAAGCGCACCCGTCGGGCCGAAGGGCCACGAAAGCCATACAATAACCTGCGCACCCAAGAAGAGGACTGGCAGGTTCAGCACGTACCCGCCCTCGTATAGCCGGCGCCACACCTCATAGACGGCCAACGACAGCGCCAGAGCCACCAGCGGATACCACGCGAAAGGCGTGAAGAGCCCCGCGATGGCGATAGCCCCCAGGGATACACCGACGACGATGGCCTGCTTTAGGTCACGGCCAGGACCGTTCTTGGGTTTCGGGCGAGCAGCGATAGAACTTCGGCCTTTCGTACGCGGGGGCTGAGGGATACCGGCCTCTCGAGTTAAACCTCGAGCAGCTCCTTCTCCTTGGCCTCGACCAGGGAATCAACCTGCTCGACGTAGTTGTGAGTAATCTTCTCCAGGTCCTTCTCCGCCGCGCGAACCTCATCCTCGCCAGCTTCGCCGTCCTTTTGAATCTTGCCCAGCTGCTCCATGCCCTTGCGGCGGATGTTGCGGATGGCAATTTTCGCGTCCTCGCCCTTGGACTTAGCCATCTTGACCATTTCCTTACGGCGCTCCTCGGTAAGCTGCGGGATGGTTACGCGCAGCACCTGGCCGTCGTTGGTCGGGTTTACGCCCAGGTCGGAGTTGCGGATAGCGTTCTCGATCGCTTCCATCGTGGACTGCTCGTAGGGCTTGATCAGCAGCATGCGGGGCTCCGGAACGCTGATGGTCGCCATCTGGGTGATGGGGGTGGGAACTCCGTAGTACTCGGCTACAACGCCGTTGAACATAGACGGGTTCGCGCGACCGGTGCGGATGGTCGTCAGGTCTTCGCGAGCGTGCTCCACAGAGCTGGTCATGCGCTCTTCGGACTCAAGCAGAATATCGTCAATCATGTTTAAGAATTTACCAGCCTATGGTGGGGAAAGTGTTGAGGTGTCGGGTCGTGTTAGCGCGTTAGCGACTGCTGACGTTGCCATCGACCAGGGTGCCGATGCGCTCGCCGGCGATTGCACGGGCAATGTTGCCCTCAGTGAGCAGGTTGAACACCAGGATCGGCATCTTGTTGTCCATGCACAGGGAAAACGCGGTGGCGTCTGCCACCTTGAGGCCCTTCTCGATAACTTCCCACGGGGTGATCTCGTGGAACAGCTCCGCGTCCGGGTTGGTGCGCGGGTCGTCGCTGTACACACCGTCGACGGCCTTAGCCATCAGCAGTACCTCGCAGCCGATTTCCAGGGCGCGCTGGGCGGCCGTGGTGTCCGTGGAGAAGTACGGCATACCCATGCCCGCGCCGAAGATAACAACGCGCCCCTTCTCCAAGTGACGAGAGGCACGCAAAGGTAGGTATGGCTCAGCAACCTGCGTCATCTGGATGGCAGTCTGCACGCGGCAGTCCACGCCTTCCTGCTCCAGGAAGTCCTGCAGAGCCAGGCAGTTCATCACCGTGCCGAGCATGCCCATGTAGTCGGAACGGGAACGATCCAGGCCTCGCTGCTGCAGCTGGGCACCGCGGAAGAAGTTGCCGCCGCCGATAACCACAGCGACCTCTACTCCAGACTTGGACACCTCTGCGATCTGGCGGGCGACGTTCTGCACAACGTCGGGGTCGATGCCGACCTTGCCTCCACCGAACATCTCACCCCCCAGCTTCAACATAACGCGCTTGTAGCCTTCGCGGTTTTCGGCTGTAGACACCGGGGATACTCCTTGTTCGAGGTTGTTGACACTGACCGTCATAGTACCCCACCTATAGATAGAAAAAGGCCCCGGCACCCTCGCGGGCCGGGGACCTTAACTACTTGGCCTTAAGCCTGGCCAACCTCGAAGCGCTTGAAGCCCTTCAGGGTCACGCCAGCCTCGTCCATGACCTGCTTGACGGTCTTCTTGGACTCAGTGACGGACGGCTGATCCAGCAGGCAGACATCCTTGAAGTAGCCCTTCAGGCGACCCTCGATGATGTTCGGCAGAGCCTTCTCCGGCTTGCCCTCCTCACGAGCGGTAGCCTCGGCGATCTCGCGCTCCTTGGCGACGGTCTCGGCCGGAACTTCGTCGTTGCTCAGGAACTTAGCCTTCAGAGCGGCAACCTGCATAGCGGCAGCCTTCGCTGCGCCCTCGTCATCGCCCTCGTAGGAAACCAGTACGCCGACTGCCGGCGGCAGGTCGGCGGAACGGTGGTGCATGTAGACGGCAACCTTGTCACCCTCGATGGTGGTGGCGCGCTTCAGCTCCAGCTTCTCGCCAATCTTTGCGGACAGCTGCTGCAGAGCGTCCACAGCCTTCTGGCCATCCACCTCGACCGCCTCGAGCTCTTCGCGGGAGTTTGCCTTGGCCTCAGCAGCTGCGGCTGCAACCTTGTCGGCGAACTCAATGAACTCGGAGTTCTTGGCGACGAAGTCGGTCTCAGCGTTGACCTCGATCATGGTGTTGCCGGAAACGGCGATCAGGCCCTCAGACGCAGAGCGCTCTGCGCGCTTGCCGACGTCCTTGGCGCCCTTGATGCGCAGGATCTCGATAGCCTTGTCGAAGTCGCCAGCGGCTTCTTCCAGGGCCTTCTTGCAGTCCATCATGCCGGCGCCGGTGATCTCACGGAGCTTCTTAACGTCTGCAGCGGTGTAGTTCGCCATGTGGGGCGATCCTCCTTCTGGTGGAAGTGTTAATAGTGGCTGAAATAACAGTATTTAAATTCAGTCCTGGTTTCCCAGCCTAGGTTACAAGTAACGCCCACGCCCGTCGGACACGGGTCTTAAACTGTGTCCCATACGGGGGTGGGCGCTATACGCTGACTTTAAGGCAGCTTATGCCTCGGCGGACTCGGTGTTCTCAGCCTCGGACTTTGCCTCAGCCGGAGCCTCGGTCTTTTCAGCATCGCCGGCAGCTTCCTTGGCAGCAGCCTCCTGGCGCTCTGCGCGAGCCTGGCGACCAGCCTCAACAGCGGAGGAGATGATGCTGGTCAGCAGGTTTGCAGAGCGGATTGCGTCATCGTTGCCCGGGATCGGGTAGTCGACGACGTCCGGGTCACAGTTGGTATCCAGGATTGCGACGACCGGAATGTTCAGCTTCTGTGCCTCGGAGACAGCGATGTGCTCCTTGTTGGTGTCAACGATCCACAGTGCGGACGGGGTCTTGGTCATGTCCGCGATACCGCCCAGAACGCGCTCCAGCTTGTTGCGCTCGCGGGTCAGCATCAGAACTTCCTTCTTGGTACGGCCCTTGTAGCCGTCCTCAGCCGCGTCCATTGCCTGCAGCTCCTTCAGGCGGTGCAGACGCTTAGCAACGGTCTGGAAATTGGTGAGCATGCCGCCGAGCCAGCGGTGGTTGACGTAGGGCATGCCCACGCGCTCAGCTTCGTTAGCAACTGCTTCCTGAGCCTGCTTCTTGGTGCCGACGTACAGGATGTTGCCGCCGTGAGCGACAGTCTCCTTGACGAACTCGTATGCCTCGTCAATGTAGGTCAGGGTCTGCTGCAGGTCGATGATGTAGATGCCGTTGCGGTCGGTGAAGATGAAGCGCTTCATCTTCGGGTTCCAACGACGGGTCTGGTGACCGAAGTGGACACCAGCGTCCAGCAGCTCGCGCATAGTAACAACAGCCATGGTGTTACAGGGGCGGATCTTTTCTCGCCGGCCTTGCGGTCAGCGCCGCCCCTTCCTCGCTTTCAAAGTTTGGGGTTTGACGGTTTTCTTCACGATGCACTCGACACCCACTGTACGTGCGTGGCTTATGCACCGTCCTGGCAGATAGTCCCCCGATGTAGCTGTGGCTCGCCATGTTCGCCCGCCGTATTAGCGGGACCGTGCTGGTGAGCCATTGTGTGGGGTGCGAATTATCTACGCGTAGTCAGTAGCCTTGCTTCGCCTCGCGGTCTTCGCGAAACCGCGTGCACATCATCGAGCGGTGCAGAGACGAATCCGGACATACTGCGACTGCTACCCTACCCCCATTCGCGCTGCTGAAACAAGTCAGCCACTGCGCGTCGCGCCCGATCTGTGGATAAGTTTTGGTTCTCCACAGCCCGGCTCGTGTGCTCTTTCTTTTTATGGACGCCCCCACGCATCATCTATAACCATGATCCCACGGCTTTACCGCGCCCTGTGTTGCAGTCTCGCACTGATCCTTTTCGTTGCCTCCCCTGCCCTTTCTGCACCGGATACTTCGCAGATCGTTCGCTCCCACCGCCTACCCACGGCGCCAGGCACCCAGGTGATCCGCGCCGCGGATATTCCCGAGGCCGTCTGGCAGCCGGGCCACCGCGGCGTAGACTTGCAGGCCTCCCCTGGTCAGATGATCGTTGCCAGCAGGGGCGGCACCGTTGCCTTCGCGGGAGTGGTGGCGGGCACACCGGTGGTATCCATCAGCCATTCGGATGGAATCCGCACTACGTACGAGCCGGTGTTGGCGCGCGTTCGCGCGGGCCAGCGGGTTAAGCGGGGCGAGGCCATCGGCGTTTTGGCCGATGCCGCCTCACTGCCGGACTATGCGCGCAAATCCCCGGGGCTTTCCTGGGGCGCACGCTTAGAGGGCAAGGGGCGGGTATATATCGACCCGATGACGTTGCTCGGTGGCGTGCACGTCAGGCTCTGGGATGCGCCTGGTTAAAGACTGCCTTCAGCCGCTCGGTGCCCACGTGGGTGTAAATCTGCGTGGTGGACATGTTGGCGTGGCCGAGCAGCTCCTGCACCACGCGCAGGTCCGCCCCGCCCTCGAGGATCGCCGTCGCTGCGGAGTGCCGCAGTCCGTGGGGCGAAAGACGCGGGCCGGGACCGGCCTGCGTCACGCGGTTGACCACGGTGCGTACCTGGCGAGGATCGATACGCTTACCACGCACGCCGACGAAGAGTGCCGAGGTGGCCTGCGCAATCTCGTCACGGACCGCCAGCCACTGCTGCAGGGCGGTGACGACGGTGGCTCCGAAGGGAACCACGCGAGTCTTATTGCCTTTACCCGTTACACGCAGCAGGTTGGTGAAGAAATCGACGTCGTCTACATCGCATCCCGTGAGCTCGGAGACGCGGATGCCCGTTGCGTACAACAGCTCCACCATCGCCCAATCGCGGATAGTTACGGGCTTGTTCTCTGACTTGGCCGAAGCCTCCTCCGGGCGCAGGTCGTCGAGCATGTCGGAAGCCTGGTCGGCGCGCAACACCCGCGGGAGCGTGCGCTGTGGCTTCGGTGCCTTCAGCGCAGCGACTGGGTTGGCCTGCACGAATCCTCGGTGGGCCAGGAAGGCTCCGAAGCCGCGCATGCTAGATGCTAGCCGGGAGAGGCTGGCTCGGCTGGCGCCATTATCCACCGCCCAGCCGAGGACGTCGCGGGCACGGTCGAGGTCGAACTCGTCGATGCGCTCCAGGCCTTCCAGCGCACTGTGCAGGTCCCGTCGGTACGCGCGGATGGTGTTCTCGCTGCGGCCGACGACGTGGCGCAGGTGCTGTTCGTAGTCGTCCAGCGCAGACCACAGCGAAGCCACGGTGCCAGTGGGACGGGAGTTACTCATGTGACCAATCTAGCCGGTCACTCGACCCTAATCCAGCGGTCGACCTCTCTGCGGAGTCGGCCCATCCCCTCCAGGTCTCGCAGACAACGAATCACCGTCCGGGCAGGCAGGCCGGTGGCCTCTACCAACTGAGGTAGCCGACCTTCGGGCCCACGACCGCTGGGCAGACCTGCGGCGTCTATAACCGCGACGTGCTCCCAACTCAACAGTGACGAACGATCCTCCTCGTCGAGCCCCAGCGCCATCTGTTCGCCGAGTGGGCTGAGCTGTTCGATGAGGTCGCGCGCGCTGACGGCCAGCGTGGCCCGCGACGAGCGTATCCGATCCAGGCATCCCAACGAGGCGTGCGAAGTCACAGGACCGGGTACGGCAAAGGTTGGTTTCACAAAGGCCTCGGCCCAGTTCAGGGTATTCAACGCTCCGCTGCGCAGCGGAGCCTCCACCACCAGGGTTGCCTGGCTGAGCGCGGCGGCCAAGCGGTTTCGGGTGAGGAAGCGATGGCGAGCTGGTGGGGTACCCGGTGGGTACTCGCTGATGAGCAGGCCACCGGCGGCCACGATCTGCTCGAACAGGTCCGTGTGTGACTTCGGATAGGAAACGTCCAGGCCGCAGGCCATCACCACAAGAGTCGGTGCCTGCACTTGTAGAGCCGCCCGATGCACGAGAGCGTCGATGCCCAGAGCCCCACCAGAGATGAGGCTGTAGCCTGCGGCAGCGAGGTCGCCCGCGAAAGACGTGGTGACCTGCTCGCCATAGCGCGTAGCGGCGCGGGTTCCTACAACCGTGACGGAGCGGCGCACCGCTGAATCCAGCCGCATCTCGCCGCGTACCCACAGAGCGAACGGGGCGGCGGCCTGGCCACGGACGGAAGCGTCGTGATCCGCGCCGGAGTTGGCCATACGGACGAAGCTAGCGGTCAGTTCCTCCGGCCACTCGTCGTCCTCCGGGGTGACTAACCGCCAGCCCCTGGCGGTAGCGAACTCCACGTCCCCAGCCGGGTCGTGCTTGTAGCGCTGGGAGGTTGCATCAGCCAGCGCGTTGGGCAGGTGGCCACCCCGGCGCCCCAAAGCCGCGGCGACCGCCTGCACCTCCGACGGTCCGGCTTGCTCCCAGCCGTCAGGCCAGAGCATGTTCAACACGTCAGTGCGCGAGGCCTCAACGACCCGACGCACGTAGGCCCACGCAGATAAATTTTTCTGGGTAGTCATCGCTGTGCCTCCGCTAGCTCTCTGTCTGCTCCGAAGAGTTCGACCGCGTCACTAATGTGCCCCAGGTGCGGGGCGTCTGCGCGGTCGAGATCGGCAAGGGTCCAAGCGACCCGGATGGCCCGGTCCACTCCCCGCTGCGTGATAGTGCCGGTGCGCAGCATGTCTTCCAGCAACAAAGAGCTGGAATCATCCACGCCGACCTGACGCAAAATTTTTCCGGGCACCTGCGCGTTGCTGGCCGCGCCCCATCTATGCCGAGCCCGATCCCGGGCCGCGGCCACCCGCTCGGCCACAACAGCGCTGGGCTCCCCCAAATTTTTTAGACCCGCAACTTGCGGTCTACCCGTGGTAGTGGCAAACACGTCCACGCGGTCTCGCAACGGGCCGGATAACTTCGCCTGATACCGGCGCCGTGCACCCGACGGGCAGGTGCAGTCGGTAGGTAGCTCCGCTCCGCACGGACAGGGGTTCGCGGCCAGCACCAGCTGAAAGTCTGCCGGGAAACTAGAGATTCGGTGTGCTCGCATAAGCTCCACACTGCGCAGCTCCATAGGCACGCGCAGACATTCCAGGGAGTCCCGGCGCGCCTCGCTGACCTCATCGAGGAAAAGTACCCCGTGATGGGCCAGACTGACCGCCCCGGGTACGGGCACGCGCCCGCCTCCGATGAGTGCGGCCGGGGTCACGTTGTGATGCGGAGCGATAAATGGGCGCCGCCCTGCCAGCACCTCTGGCAAGTTCCCCTTTGCCCCGGCCAGCGAGTGCACGCTGGCGGCCTCCACCCGCTCGTTATCCGTCATCGGTGGCAGGATCCCCGGTAGTCGCTCGGCCAGCATGGACTTACCGCTGCCCGGCGGGCCCATTAGCAGCAGGTTGTGGCCCCCGGCGGCGGCCACCTCCACAGCTCGTCGCGCGCCGGGCTGGCCCAACACGTCCGCCAAGTCGCCCACTGGCAACGGCGAGGCACGCTCCCCCGGGCACGCCTCCGGCAGCACTCCGCCGCGCAGCCAGTCGATAACACCGCCCAGGCTGCGAGCGGCCAGTACCGTCACTCCTCCATCGACCGCAGCTGCAGCCTCCGCGGCCTCCGACTCATTGCCGACGGGTACCACCACAGTGGAAAAGCCCTCCAGCGCGGCGGCCAGTACCAATGCGAACACCGACTGCACGGGACGGATCTGCCCATCCAATCCCAGCTCCCCCACGAGAACCGCATCGGCCAAGCGCCCGGCCACCAATGCATCGTCCGCTACTGCGGACAGCATGGCACAGACCATCGCCAGGTCGTAGCCCGCCCCTTGTTTCGGCAGTCCGGCGGGCGACAAACTCATCACCGTCCGCGATCCCGGCCAACCCACGCCGGAGTTCTTCAGTGCCGAGCGGATGCGATCCTTCGCCTGCATCACCGCGGTATCCCCCATGCCCACGATCGAAATGCCCGGAAGCCCCCTGCTCACATCGCACTCGACGGTGATCACCGTCCGCCTGGTTCCCTCTAGCGCCATCGACTGCGCATGCCCCACGGCCACCGGTCACCACACCCCCTCGACGTGTTCGCGTACCCCACTCGGCCCCACGTCGATCACATCCACGCGCAGTCCCCCGGAAAAGCGCACCCCCTCGCGATTCTGTTCCAGCCACAGACCCGCCAGCGTGCGAATTCGCCGCAGCTTCCGCGGCCCCACCGCCGCCACACCGCCCCCGTCGGTATCCGCCGTGCGATACTTCACCTCCACGAAAGCCAGGTCGTCCTCGGGCGTCCGCGCCACCAAGTCCAGCTCCCCGTAGCGGGTGTAAAAGTTGCGATCCAGCACCTCATACCCCGCCCGCTGCAAATACTCGACGGCCAGATTCTCCCCCGCGTTGCCCACCGACCGCTTGTTCGCTGCCTTCGCTGGCTCCACTGCGCTTACTTCCCCTCATTTTCTCTACCGGCACCGGCCCCCACGGCCAGCACCTGGTTCATAAGTGTGGGGCATTAACCGCGCAAGGTGGCGTCCACAAAGAAAAGGACACAGGAAAAGCCCAGGGGGCTGTGGATAACCCCTGGGCTGTGAATAACAATAAAAGCGCAGGTCAGTCCGGCAACTGCAGTTCTGGCTTGTCGAGCTCCTCGATATTGACGTCCTTGTAAGTGATCACGCGGACGTAGCGAACGAAGCGGGCGGGGCGGTACATGTCCCACACCCAGGCGTCCGACATGCGGACCTCATAGTAGACCTCTCCGCCGGAGTTGCGGGGGATCAGCTCGACGGCGTTGGCCAGGTAAAAGCGGCGCTCGGTCTCTACAACGTAGGAAAACTGGCTGACCACATCGCGGTACTCGCGGTACATGGACAGCTCGACGTTTGCCTCGTAGTCGTCTAGTTCCTCAGCGCTCACGGACTTACCCTCGATCCTTTCCCTCAAGCCACTGCCGATGCGCAGCGGCCACGTTCTTGTAACTGTAGCGGTGATAAGGGGTGCCACCATGCAGACTCACCGCGTTCATGTGCGCCTTAGTGCCATAGCCCTTGTGACTAGCCAAACCATACCCCGGGAACTCCTCGTCGAGCGTTCGCAACACTCGATCCCTGGAAACCTTCGCCAGCACGCTGGCTGCACTAATGCACTTAGCCATCTGGTCCCCCTTGACGACGGGCAGGTGCGGCATGGGCAAGCCGGGGACCTTGACCGCGTCCGTCAGCACATAGCCTGGCTGCACCTCCAACGCGGCCACCGCCCGCCGCATACCGGAGACGTTGGCGTGTTGGATGCCGAAGCGGTCGATGTCCGCGGCGCTGATATGGATGATCGAGAAAGACACGGCGACGTCCCGAATCACGTCGTACAGCTGCTCGCGGGTCTTCTCCGTCAGCTTCTTCGAGTCAGTCAGCCGGTCCAGTCCGGCACCGTCCAGGTCAGTCGGCAAAATACAGGCGGCTATGGAGATCGGCCCACAACACGCCCCGCGCCCGGCTTCGTCCACGCCCGCTACAGGGCCCAAGCCCGCGGCCTCTAACTCGCGCTCCATCTATCCCTGGATAGGCAGGGAATCCACGCCCCCGATGCGGTTGAACGGCAACAGAATGGTCTCGACCTCACCGACAATGTTCTCCACCGGGATGGTCCCCTGGTGTTCGTCGCCCATGTGTGCGCGGGAATCTAGCGAATTGGTGCGGTTGTCGCCCATCACCCAGACAGCGTCGTCCGGCACAGTGACGGGGCCGAAGTAGTTGCCTTGGCATTCCTCGGACCCCATGGTCGGGTCGATCGGGTTTACAGGCGGGTTCATCGTGTAGGAATCGTCAACTTCCTTACCGTCGACCATGATGCCCGGGTCGCCCTCCTGGCACTGCACGGTCTGCCCACCAGTTGCGATCACCCGCTTAACCAGGGTGTTCTCGTCCGGCGCGACGATGCCGATGGTGGCGCCAAGGTTCTGCAGCCCGCGCACCACATCGTTGCTACTGCGACGGGAGGTGTACTCTTCGTTCCACGATTCTGTACCGACGAACACGATCACGTCGCCCGCGTCGGGCATTTTGTCGCCACGGTAAGCCAGCTTGTTCACGAAGATGCGATCGGGCGTGCAGCCCTGGCAGCCGTGCAGGGTCGGCTCCATCGACTCGGAAGGAATCAGGTACATGCGACCCACGAAGTTATTAAAGGCACCCAGCACCAGCATCGTCACCAGAATGATGATCGGCATCTCGACCCACCATGGGTAGGTCTTTTTCTGCTTCTTCTTTTGTGGCGACGCCCCCTCCTCCGCCTGCGCGGCAGGCTCATTGGGCACGTTAGGGTCGTTGGGTTCCTGTGGATGAGTCACAAGGAAAGAGAATACCAGCGCCCCAAAAAGCAGAAAACCCAGCCACGCAACTGTGACTGGGTTATTAGCACTTAAGGGGTAAGTACTAGCGACGCTCCTTGATGCGCGCTGCCTTGCCGCGACGCTCGCGCAGGTAGTACAGCTTCGCACGGCGAACCTTACCGCGGGACAGAACCTCGATGTGGTCGATGTTCGGGGAGTGAACCGGGAAGGTACGCTCCACACCAATGCCGAAGGAGATCTTGCGAATGGTGAAGGTCTCGCGAATGCCGGAGTTCTGGCGACGGATTACTACGCCGCGGAAAACCTGCAGACGGGACTTGGAGCCCTCGATAACCTTGACGTGAACGTCCAGGGTATCGCCGGCGCGGAACTCGGGAATGTCGTCGCGCAGCTGAGCTGCGTCGACCTTATCAAGAATGTGCATGGATGAAATCCTTTTGCTCGTCTGGATAGAGGATCCTCGCGGCTTTTCGCTTATTAAACGCGCCTACGGGTTCGTACCCACAACAGAAATTAACTTGAGTAGTATGCCATCGGCTAGCGGCTATTTCCAAATCCCGCGTTCTTCAACGCGGCGGCCATGCTGCCCTGGGGAACCTGATTACGGGGGTTGGACTTCCTTCGGGGGTTGCGCGTATGCCCCGCCGACTTCTGCGACTTGGACCTGCCGTGGGCTTTGGGGGCGTTGGGTTCGTCCTGCAATCGAAGGGAGAGGCCGATGCGGTTACGGGGCACGTCGACGTCGACTACCCGCACCTTGACGACCTCGCCTGAGCTCACGACATCGTGCGGATCCTTGACGAACTGATCACTCATCGCGGAAACATGGACCAGGCCATCCTGGTGCACGCCGATATCTACGAAAGCGCCGAAGGCGGCAACGTTCGTAACGGTGCCTTCCAGCACCATGCCGGGTTGGAGGTCCTTGATCGTCTCGATCCCCTCTGCCAGCGTGGCGGTCTTGAAAGTCGGGCGCGGGTCGCGGCCTGGCTTGTCTAACTCTGCGAGAACATCGGTGACCGTGGGGATGCCGAAGGTATCGTCTGCAAAATCCCCTGCCCGCAGCTTGCCCAGCACGCCAGAGTTTCCCACCAGTTGCGCGACCTCCACGCCGGTGGCATCCACGATGCGGCGCACCAGCGGGTAGGCCTCCGGGTGCACGGCCGAGGCATCCAGGGGGTCAGCTGCTCCGTTAATACGCAGGAAGCCCGCTGCTTGCTCGAAGGCCTTCGGCCCCAGGCGCGGCACCTTCAGCAGCTCCTTGCGGGACTTAAACGCACCGTTTTCGTCGCGGTAGGCCACGATGTTCTCCGCCAGTGTGGGCGTTACACCCGCCACGCGGTTCAGTAGCGGCGCACTCGCGAGGTTCACGTCCACCCCCACGGAGTTCACGGCATCCTCCACCACGGTATCCAGGCCAGCTGCCAGCAGCGCCTGATTCACGTCGTGCTGGTACTGCCCCACGCCAATCGACTTCGGGTCAATCTTCACAAGCTCCGCCAGCGGATCCTGCAGTCGGCGGGCGATAGAGACGGCGCCGCGTAGCGAGACGTCCATGTCCGGGAACTCCTGTGCCGCGACTTCGGAGGCCGAGTACACCGACGCGCCCGCCTCGGAAATCACGACCGTCTGGGGTGTCGTCCCCTCCGCCTGGCCGGCGATCTCCTCAGCCAGCTTCTCCGTCTCCCGGCTGGCGGTTCCGTTGCCGACGGCCAGCAGCTCCACACCGTGCTTGTTCACCAAGGCGCTCAAGATCGTGCGGGCCTTATCCCACTGGCCGGAGTGTGGGTAGACGACGACCGTGTCCAGCACCTTGCCGGTGCCATCGACCACGGCGCACTTCACACCGTTGCGGTAGCCCGGATCCAGTCCCAGTGTTGCGCGGTGACCGGCCGGTGCGGCCAGTAGCAGATCCTTCAGGTTCTTCGAAAACACACTCACGGCGGCTTCGTCGGCCTTCTCCTTCAGCCGCATGCGCACATCCACTGCAGAGCTGACCGCCAGCTTTGTGCGCCAGCCGAAGCGCACGCACTCGGCGCGGAATTTGTCGGCGGCATCGCCCTGGGCAGTCAAACCCGTACGGTCGGCGATGATGCCCTGGTAAAACTCGTCGTCCTCCCCCGGTGCGAAGTTCACGCGCAGCACACCCTCGTTCTCGCCGCGCAGCAGCGCCAGCACCCGGTGGCTGGGCAGATCACCGAAAGGCTCGTTGAACTCGAAGTAATCACGGTACTTCTGGCCTTGCTCCTCCTTGCCCTCAATCACGGCGGATTCGGCACGGCCACGGCTGAAGTATTCCTCGCGGATCTCGCCCACCAAATCTGCGTTGGTGGAGATGTCCTCGACCACGATGGCTCTGGCGCCGGCCATCACCGAGGCGGCGTCTTCAAAACCTTCCTGCACATACCCCTCAGCCAGATCGGGGCTACCACCTGCGAGCAGCTTATCCACCAGTTCGCCCAGACCAGCCTCGCGGGCGATGGCGGCCTTGGTGCGGCGAGACTTCTTAAACGGCAGATAGAGGTCTTCGAGGCGGGCCTTCGTGTCCACGTCCAGAATTTTCTGGCGCAGCTCGTCTGTGAGCTTTCCCTGCTCGTCGATGCTCTTCAAGATTGTTTCCTTGCGCGCTGCCAGCTCGCGCATATACTCCAGACGCTGTTCAAGTTGGCGCAGCTGGCCGTCATCCATACCGCCGGTCACTTCCTTGCGGTAACGGGCGATGAAGGGCACAGTCGCGCCACCGTCGAGCAAATCGATGGTGGCCTGAACCCGGGCGTGTTCCACCCCGAGTTCGCGGGCAATGATGCTAGCGATGCTATCGGTCATTCCCCACATTCTAGAGGGGCTACTGCTTGCCGAAGTCCTCGCCCCATTCGGGCGCATCACTGGTGTATTCGGTCAGATCGTGCTCGCCGCTGAAGCCCTGCTGCATGTGCAGATACTCCAGGTGGCGGTCGAACAAATCCAGCACATTGTTGATCAGCTGAGCGCGGGTGTACCCGAAGACGTCAAAGCCCAGGGAGCCGTTCATGCCGAAGACCTCCAGGCGCACATAGTTCTCACCATTGTCGAGCTTGTCGGACCCGCCCTCGCGAACAGCGAATTCCGGGGTGCTGGAGAGCACCGGGTAGAGCTGGTATCGGAACACCGGAGCCTCGCCGAATACTACAGAGAGATCCAATTGCGGCACCTTGGTGTCGGAGCTGTCGGCAACCAACAACGTGGCGTCGTAATTCCTATCCCGCAACGCCGTGGCAACAGATTCGAGCGCTGGCTTGGCGATCTGCACCACGTAGCGCTGCGCGGTCTGCTCCGACGGCCAGGTAGAGGTGCGGTCGAGGCGGTTCTCCCAGTCCAGGTCGTTGCCGGAGGGCAGGGTGCGCCCGGAGATGGCGGAGTGCAAAGCGACGGCGCGGGAATCCACCTGCGCGGTTTCCATGCGGATCGAACGCACCATGCCAACCATGATGAGGTACACCACCACCATGAAAGGCAGTCCCATGATTAGCGTGGCCATCTGCAGCGTGGCAATGCCACCGACTTGCAGCATGGCAATGGTCAGCACAGCAACGGCCGCGGACCACATCAGGCGCATCCACGGGGCACCATCCTGCTGTGGGTCCTTAGAGATGGAAGAGAACTTGGACATCACCAGCGCGCCGGAATCCGCAGACGTGACGAAGAACAGCAGACCCACGAGGATGGCGATCAACACGATCACGCTTCCGCCCGGCAACCCGTCCAGCAGATTGTAGAAGCCGCGCTCCGGGTTATCGATGGCAGTGTTGAGGAACTGCTCGTCCCCCGACCCCACGGCGCGATCTAAGGCGGTGTTGCCCAGGATAGAAGCCCACAGCGCGACGAAGAGGAAGGGCACGCACAAGGTGCCGATGACGAACTGGCGGAAGGTGCGGCCGCGGGAGATGCGGGCCAGGAACAGGCCGACGAACGGCGCCCAGGCCACCCACCAGGCCCAGAAGAACAGCGTCCAGTTAGCCATCCAGTCCGCGGTGGCGGCGGGGTCTTGGGAGTAGGAGAACGTTTCGAAGGTCCAGCGCGGCAGCCAGGCCAGGTAGTCGCCCATGTTCTTCACTGCAGAGTTCAGCAGCCAGCCGGTGCGGCCGGTAATCAGGACGAACAGTAGCAGTGCGGTGGCGAGGTAGACGTTCGCCTCGCTGAGGCGCTTGATGCCCTTGTCCACACCGGAAACTGCGGAGATCGCTGCGACGCCCACTGCCAGCGCCACCAGGGCGATCTGCATGGCCCGGCCCTCGGGCAGGCCGAACACCATGTTCAAGCCGAAGTTCAGCTGCACCACGCCGATTCCCAAGGACGCGGCCACGCCGAAGATCGTGCCCAGCAGGGCGGCGATATCGACTGCGTCACCGATGGGGCCATGCACGCGCTTGCCGATCAGCGGGTACAGCGCACTGCGGATCGCCAGTGGCATGTTCAGACGGTAGGCGTAGTAGCCAAAGGCCAGCCCCATCAGGGCGTAGAGCGCCCAACCGGAAACACCCCAGTGGAATAAAGTCCAGGCGATGGCTTCGTTGTACGCCTTCTCGGTCATCCCCTCCCCCACCGGCGGGGTGGCATACTGCGCCAGCGGCTCAGCTACTGAATAGAACATCACACCGATGCCGATGCCCGCGGCGAAGAGCATCGCAGACCACGAAAACAGGCTGTACTGGGGTTTGGAGTGGTCAGGTCCAAGGCGGATGCTGCCCGCCTTGGACACTGCGATCCAGACCATGAAGATCAGCGCGATGGCAACGGTGGCTATGTATAGCCAGCCGAGACTCTCCGTGAGCCAAGTGGTGATGCCACCGACGACCGAATCGAAATTATCGCTGGCGATGGCGGCCCAGATAGCGACTGCGATAGTGATGACGGCGGTCACCCCCACCACGGGCCAATTCGCCTTCGGAGGCTCGCCGCTACGGCTGCGGTCGGCACCCGCCGAGTATGTGCCTACGATGGCCCGTGGGCCAGCAGTGAACCTGGATCGCTTCTCGTCCGCCAACTTTTCCTATCCCTTAAACCACCCTGTCACCGCTGGTGCGATGTTGGTGTAAACGTGCTTGTGCTCTTGGTACTCGGCGAGTCCGGTCGGCCCCAGCTCGCGGCCGTTGCCGGACTGCTTCATTCCGCCCCACTCCGCCTGCGGCAGGTAGGGGTGGAAGTCATTAATCCAGATAGTACCGTGGCGCAGCTTCCGAGTTACCCTTTCGGCCTTTCCAGCGTCCGACGTCCACACCGCACCAGCAAGGCCGTACTCAGTGTCGTTGGCGATGGCAACGGCTTCGTCCTCGGTGGAGAACGTCTCGATGGTCACGGTCGGGCCGAAGGCCTCGTCGTGGACGCAGTCCATCTCGCGGGTGCAGCCGTCGATGATCGTCGGCAGGTAGAACACGCCCTGGGTCAGGTCGGTGTTGCCCGTTGAGTGGGTGCCCTTGTTGTCCTCTGCAGTCGGGATACGACCGCCGCAGAGGATCTTCGCGCCCTGCTCGCGAGCGCGGTCGACGTAGGCAGCAACCTTGTCGCGGTGGTCGGCGGAAATGAGGGCGCCAGTCTCGGCGCTCTCGTCCAACGGGCCACCGATCTTGATCTGTTCGGCCCTGGCCGCTAGGGCTTCTACGAATTGGTCGTGGATCGACTCCTCCACCACGATGCGCGCGCCTGCGGAGCACACCTGGCCAGAGTGTACGAATGCGCCGTTCAGGGCGTTATCCACGGCAGCATCGAAGTCCGCGTCCGCGAAGATGACGTTCGGGTTCTTGCCACCCAGCTCCAGCGCAACACGCTTGACGGTCTCCGCGGCGTTGCGGGCAATCAGCTTGCCAGTAACCAAACCGCCGGTGAAACTCACCATGTCCACGTCCGGGCTCTGCGACAGCGGGTTGCCACAGTTGGCACCCGCACCGGTGATCAGGTTGGCTACGCCTGCCGGCAGCCCCAGTTGATCCAGCACAGTCATCAGCATCATGGCGGTGTGCGGCGTGAGCTCCGCCTGCTTCAGCACAAATGAGTTGCCCGCGGCCAGAGCCGGGGCGACCTTCCAGGCCACCTGCAACAGTGGGTAGTTCCACGGGGTAATCAGGCCGCATATGCCGACCGGCTCTGCGTCGATACGCGAACGAACGTTCGCATCGCCCGGGTCGACCACGCGACCGGCCTGGTGCTGCGCGAGGGTGCCGAAGTACTCAAAGGAGTTGGCGATGTCCTCCATGTCGATCTCGGACTCGGCCAGGCGCTTGCCGGTATCGGCGGATTCGGCACGCGCGAAAGCATCCTTGTTCTCACGAATCTTGGCTGCCACTTGCAGCAACAGCTTGCCTCGCTCGGCGGCGGGCACATCGGCCCACACACCGGAGTCAAAGGCGGCGCGAGCGGCGGCGATGGCCTTGTTTGTGTCCTCGTCGGAGGCCTCGGAAACCTCGCCCACCGTGGTGTTATCGGCGGGGTTGATGATGGTGCGGGTCTCGCCCTTGGCGGCAGGTACCCACTCGCCGTTGATGAACAGCGAGGCGGGGGCGCCTTCGTTCTTGTGCACCCCGGCCAGTAGTTCGCAGGTGGTGGGGTCGAACAGTGCAGCGTTCATGGTTAGAAATCTCGCTTTCTTGTCGCTCTAGCGGTCAAGTGGGTCGATGGGGGTTAGTCTTCGGTCCAGGCGCGCACCGGGTCGGCGCCATCCGACATGTCGGAGGTGCCCGGAAGATCGCGCTGCATGTGCAGGAACTCCAAGTGGCGCTCGTACAGATCCAGCACGTTACGATCAGCTGCTCCGTGGTGTAGCCGTAAACGTCGTAGCCCAGCGAGCCGGTGTTATCGAAGACCTCAAGGCGGTAGTAATTCTCGCCGTTGTTGGTGCTGCGCGTGAAGCTCGGCACCGGGTGCTCCATCGGGTAGATCTGGTAGCGGAAGTCTTGCTCTTCGCCCAGGTGCAGGGTCAGATCCAGCTGGTTCACTGGCAAGTTCGGCACCTCAGCAGCCACCAGCGTAGTCTCGATTCCTCCGTCGTTCAGCTCGCGGGCGACGGCCTCGAGGGCGGGCTGTGCAACGTTCGTGAGGTACTCGTTGGCCTTGTCTGGGCTCGGCCACGTAGAGGCACGCGACAGACGCTTCCGCCACGACTGCTTATCCCCGCTGGCACCAGAGCGGCCGGACATTGCACTGTGCAGGGACACGCTGCGAGCCTCGGTTGCGTAGTTCTCCAAGCGCAGGGATCGCCACAGTCCAAACATGATCAGGTAGATCACAATCGTGAACGGCAGGCCCATCACGATAGTTGCGTACTGCACTGTCTGCACGCCGTTAATTTGCAGCATGACCAGCGTCAGCACGCCGACCAGCGCGGCCCAGAAGATGCGGGACCACTTAGCACCGTCCTGGCGGGAATCCTCGATCTTCGAGGTGAAGTTGGCAGTCACCAGCGCTCCGGAGTCGGCAGAGGTGATGTACAGCAGCAGGCCGATCAACGTGGCCAGGACGATGAGCACCGGGCCGCCATTCATATCCTGCAGCAGAGCGTAGAAACCCTTTTCCGGGTAGTCCATGGTGTTGGAAGCGAAGCTGTCGTCGCCACCGATCACGCGCTCCAGGGCGGTGTTACCAAACAGGCTCATCCACAGCAGAATGAACAGGAACGGGATGGTCAGCACGCCCACGACGAACTGGCGCAGGGTGCGGCCACGGGAGATGCGAGCCAGGAACAGTCCGACGAACGGCGCCCAGGCTACCCACCAGGCCCAGAAGAACAGCGTCCACGCACCCATCCAGGCCTTGGTGGCCTCCGGATCCTCGGAGAAGGCAAACGTGTCCATGGTCATGCCGGGGAAGGAAGAAACGTAGTCGCCGATGTTCATCACGAGGGCGTCTAGAAGGAAGGCAGTCTGGCCCGTCACAGTGACGTAGACGACCAGGCCGATGGCCAGCAACACGTTAATCTCACTCAGGCGCTTGATGCCCTTGTCCACGCCGGAGATGGCGGAGAGAGTGGCGATGCCGACGGCGACGATGATCAGGCCGGACTGGGTGGCCATGCCCGTGTCCCAACCGAAGATGAGGTGCAGGCCGTACGTCAGCTGCACCACGCCGATACCCAGGGAGGCGGCAATGCCGAACACGGTGCCCAGGACGGCGGCAATATCGACCGCGCTACCAACGGGGCCGTGGATGCGCTTACCGATCAGCGGGTACAGAGCACTGCGGATCGCCAGTGGCATGTTCAGACGGTAAGCGTAGTACCCGAAGGCCATGCCCATCAGGGCATAGAGAGCCCAACCGGTAATGCCGTAGTGGAACAGGGCCCACACAACGGCCTGCTCAGCGGCCTCGCGGGTCTGCGCGTCCCCTACCGGTGGAGCCATGTACTGGGTGACGGGTTCCGCAACGGCGAAGAACATCAGATCCACGCCGATGCCGGCGGCGAAGAGCATGGCCGACCAGGAGAACAGGCGGAACTGTGGCCGAGAGTGATCCGGCCCCAGACGGATGTTGCCGGATTTGGAGAACGCGACTACCAGGACGAAGATCACGGCGACCGTGGCGGTGACGATGTAGAACCAGCCGAGGTTGGTAGAGATCCATCCGGTGACGGATGCCAGGGTTTCTTCTGCTTGCTCACGGCCGAAGAAAGCATAGAGAGCAACGGCCAGGATGCCCAGTGCGGAGATGACAAACACAGGCCAGTTGGGCTTAGGGGCTGTCACTTCACCCGGCGAATAGCTGCCACGGTCGTTAACATCATAAGAGCCAACGATCACGCGGGTTGCGGTGTTGCTGTGGTCGGTGTTGCTGTGGTTGGTGTTGTTGCGGTTTGGGGTCTGCGTCGCTTTCCGGGCGCTCCCTGGCACCACAGACCCGTGGTCATTGTCGGAACTGGTCATGTAATTCTCCTCGAGTACGTCCCCGCCAAAGGGAGTTCATTTTCTAAGAAATACAATTTTCTAGACTACACAGGTATTTCTAAGAAGCTAGCGATCCCCCTCATATAGGTGTTAATTCAACCTCACTAGCGAGGTTGTTTAATCATGCCCTCCACCTGCTACCTAGCGAATGCATAAAGAAACTGGCATACTGGTATTTGTTCAGTCATTTAACTAGGAGGCAAGTGAATAGATGAGCTTCATCGACAAGCTGATTCCAGGTAAGAAGAACGACACCGAAGGCCAGGTAGTCGAGGATCGCCGTCGCGATATCGTCATCGTCGGTGGCGGTTCCGCAGGTTCCGTATTGGCCAACCGACTTTCCGAAGACTCCACCAAGGACGTCATGGTCCTGGAAGCCGGCCGCCCGGATTCCCTGTGGGATCTGTTCATACACATGCCGGCCGCATTCTCCTTCCCTATCGGTGACAAGCACTACGACTGGGAATACGAGTCCGAGCCGGAGCCGGAGATGAACGGTCGCCGCATCTACCACGCCCGCGGCAAGGTGCTGGGTGGCTCCTCCTCCATCAACGGCATGATCTTCCAGCGTGGTAACCCCATGGACTACGAAAAGTGGGGCAAGCTGCCGGGCATGGCCAACTGGGGCTGGAACCACGTGCTGCCCTACTTCAACAAGATGGAAACTGCCCTGGGCGCAGACGCCAACGACCCGCGCCGCGGCCACAACGGCCCGCTAAAGCTGACCCGCGGCCCGGCCACCAGCCCGCTGTTCCAGGCGTTCTTCAAGTCCGTCCAGGAAGCTGGCTACAACCTGACCAACGACGTCAACGGTTACCGCCAGGAGGGCTTTGCCCCCTTCGACCGCAATATCTTCGAGGGCAAGCGCCTGTCTGCCGCCCGTGCTTACCTGCACCCGGTGAAGGATCGTAAGAACTTGGACGTGCGCACCCGCGCATTCACCACGCAGGTCATCCTCGACAACGGCAAGGCTGTGGGCGTGGAGTACCAGTGGAAGGGTCAGACCCACCGCGTATTCGCGGACAAGGTCATCCTCTGCGGCGGCGCCTTCAACACCCCGCAGCTCCTGGAGCTGTCCGGCATCGGTGACCGCGAGGTCCTGGAAAAGGCAGGCGTCGAAGTCAAGAAGCACCTGCCAGGTGTGGGCAACAACCTGCAGGACCACCTCGAGGTCTACGTGCAATACAACTGCACCCAGCCGGTGAGCTCCCAGCCGTACTACAAGATGATCAACCGCCCGTTCATCGGCCTGCAGTGGCTGCTGACCCGCCGTGGCCCGGTTGCTTCCTCCCACTTCGAGGCCGGCGGCTTTGCCCGTTCCAACGAGAACGAGGATTACCCGAACCTGATGTTCCACTTCCTGCCGATGGCGATCCGTTACGACGGTTCCCAGCCGGAGGGCGAGCACGGCTTCCAGTTCCACGTCGGCCCGATGTACTCCGACACCAAGGGTCACGTGCACATCAAGTCCAACGACCCGAAGGAGAAGCCGGAGATCCTGTTCAACTACCTGGCCACCGACCAGGACCGTCGCGAGTGGGTCGAGGCCGTGCGCACGTCCCGCCAACTGCTGGACACTCCGGCGATGAAGGAATTCACCGACGGCGAGATCTCCCCCGGCACCCACGTCGAGTCCGATGAAGACATCCTGGAGTGGGTCCGCAACGATGCCGAGACCGCTTTGCACCCGTCCTGCACCGCCAAGATGGGTCCGGCAGATGACGAGATGGCGGTTGTCGACCCGGAGACCATGCAGGTCCACGGTGTTGAGGGACTGTACATCGCCGACGCTTCCGTCATGCCGATCATCACCAACGGCAACATCTACGCCCCGGTCGTCATGCTGGCCGAAAAGGCCGCCGACCTGATCAAGGGCGAGAAGCCGCTGGATCCGATCGATATCCCGTTCTACCACGCTAAGCAGGACATGCCGCTGTACGCGGAGGGCGAAGAGATCCGCGATCACGTCAACGCTATCCCGGGCGCTGACCACTAAGGGGCTAGGGCTCTGATGGCTAGGGCTCTGATATCTAGGGCTCTAGCTTTTCCAGATACGCCCGATCTGCCTTGGATAACTCCACGTTATCCAGCAGGTCAGGGCGTATTTTTTTGGTTCTAGCAAGGGATTGTTCGCGCCGCCATTGGGCGATCTTGGCATGGTTGCCGCTAAACAGCACCTCGGGCACGTCCAGACCGCGCCACTGCCGGGGGCGCGTGTAGCTAGGGCCTTCGAGCAGCCCGTCCTGGAAGGAATCCTCCTGATGGCTCGCCTGGTTGCCCAGCACTCCAGGGATCAGTCGCACCATCGCCTCGGCCATCACCAGCACGGCGACCTCACCGCCGATCAACACGTAGTCGCCAATGCTGACTTCCTCTACCCGGTAGCGGTTCTGCGCGTCGTCAACCACACGTTGATCGATACCCTCGTAACGACCGCAGGCGAACACCACGTGGTTTTCCCTGCTCCAATGCTCGGCCATTTCTTGGGTGAACGGTCGCCCTGCCGGTGTGGGCACGATTAACAGCGGTTTCTGGACGCCACCCGTTTCCGCCCCCGCCACCTCAGCCTTCCCCGCGGCGACTGCGGGCAGCAGGTTGCGCTTGTGTTCGGCGGAACTTTCAAGATCCGTGGCAGTGGCCGCCGGGCCCGTACCAGCCGCGACGTCGTCGAGGGCCGGCCCCCAGACCTCGGGCTTCATCACCATTCCTGGGCCGCCTCCGCAGGGGGTGGAATCCACCGACTGGTGTACGTCATTGGTCCAGTCGCGCAAGTTGTGCACCCCAACGCTCAGAATCCCCTGCTCGATGGCCTTGCCCAGCAGGGCATGGCGCAGCGGCTCCAGATACTCGGGGAAGATCGTTACTACATCCAGGCGCAAATTTAGCTCAGCTCCAAAAGCCCCTCGGGCGGGGTAAGTACCAGCACTTCTTCTTCGAGATCCACCACCGGGACAATCTCGTGGCGGAAGGGTACGAGTACTTCCTTTCCGGCGGTCGGCAGCTGGGATTCGGCGTCGATAAGAATAACGAGCAACTGCCCTGCCGGGGTGCGCTCGACGGCTACCACCTCACCGACCAGATCGCCGAGCTCGATCTCGTCGCCCTCAGCATCCGTGCCGGGCGCCAATAGGTAGGCGGTGAGGCCTTCGAGTTCGTGGTCGTAGAAGCCATCGTCGTCCGCGTCATGCACGGGGGCGGCGAAGAAACGCACGCCACGCAAGGATTCAGCTGCAGTGCGGTCGGCGATCTCTTCGAAAGTAACGAGGAGGCGCCCCTGGTGCGGGCGGAAAGAGCGGACGGTTAAGGTGAGTTCCTTGCCCGCCTGCTTGCCCTTCAGCACCTGACCGGCAGCGTAGCGCTGGTCGGGGGTGTCCGTGGTCGGGTCTACAACAACCTCTCCGCGCACACCGTGGGGCTTAATCACCCGGCCGATCTGCAACTCCATAGGCTAGATAACACCCTGTGCCAGCATTGCATCGGCCACCTTGCGGAATCCGGCAATGTTGGCGCCGATGATGTAGTCGTCTTCCTTGTCGTATTCCTTCGCCGTAACGTCGCAGGACTTGAAGATGCCACGCATGATATCGCGCAGGCGCTTGTCCGTGTAGTCGAAGGTCCAGGAATCGCGCGAGGCGTTCTGCTGCATCTCCAGGGCGGAGGTAGCCACGCCACCAGCATTGGCCGCCTTGCCCGGAGCGAAGAAGATCTTGCGCTTGCGGAAGGTCTCAATAGCCTCCGGGGTGCAGGGCATGTTCGCGCCCTCGGCAACATAGCGGCAGCCGTTGTCGGCCAGCTTGACCGCGGCCTCGCCGTCCAGCTCATTCTGGGTAGCGCACGGCAAAGCCACGTCGGCCTCGACCTCCCAGATGTTTCCGCCCGCGTGGTAAGTCACACCGTCGGTTTCCTTGGCGTAGTCGGACAGACGGGCGCGGCGAACCTCCTTAATGTCCTTCAAAAGCTCGATGTCCACGCCTTCCGGGGTGAAGACATATCCGGAGGAATCGGACATAGCCACGACAGTGGCGCCGAGCTCTTGCGCCTTCTGAGCTGCGTAAATAGCGACGTTACCGGAGCCAGAGACAATGACCTTCGCGCCATCGAAGCGGTCGCCGTGGGCGCCCATCATCTCCTGCGTGAAATACACGGTGCCGTAGCCCGTGGCCTCGGTGCGCACCAGGGAGCCGCCCCACGTCAGCCCCTTGCCGGTAAGTACACCGGACTCGTGGCGGTTCGTCATCCGGCGGTACTGGCCGAACAGGAAACCGATCTCGCGGCCGCCCACGCCGATGTCGCCGGCGGGAACGTCGACCTCTTCGCCAATGTGGGTGTGCAGCTCCGTCATGAAGGACTGGCAGAAAGACATGATCTCGCGGTTCGACTTACCCTTCGGGTCGAAGTCGGAGCCGCCCTTACCGCCGCCGATCGGCAGGCCGGTGAGGGAGTTCTTGAAGATCTGCTCGAAGCCCAGGAACTTAATGATGCCCAGGTTGACGGACGGGTGGAATCGCAGGCCACCCTTGTACGGGCCGAGCACGGAGTTAAACTGCACGCGGAAGCCGCGGTTGACGCGAACCTCGCCCTCGTCGGTAATCCACGGAACGCGGAAGATAACCTGACGCTCAGGCTCGCACATGCGCTCGATCAGAGCGTAGTCAGCGTAGTGATCGTCCTTCTTCAGCACGTAGGTCAGGCTGTCCAGCACCTCGGCAACAGCCTGGTGAAATTCTGGTTCCCCGGCGTTGCGCTGAATGATCTGCTGGTAGTAACCGTTGACGGTTTCTTCGACGTTCATAGAGACTGCCTCTTTGCCCTCTTGTATAGGTTCAGATTCGACTTTAGCCGCTTCTGTGATGACAGCTACTAACTTTACTACCTACGATCGACAACACTTTCACCGTGTGCATATGGGGGCAGTGAGGTCGCGTTCAGACATGCAAAAACCCCAGGTGAGCGGTGTGCCCACCTGAGGTTAGCTAGCAGATAGTGCAGAGGAACTCTGCAAACTACTCTGCAGACTCAGCCTCAGCCTCGCCCTCGGAGTCAGCAGCCTCAGCCTTCTCGGCCTCTTCAGCTTCCTTGGCAGCAGCCTCTTCAGCAGCGGCGGCCTCAGCAGCGGCCTTAGCCTCTGCCTCTTCCTTGGCCTTGCGCTTCTTCTCGGTGATGGCCTCAGCGGTCGGGCCATCGGCAGCCTCAGCCAGAGCCTCGTTGAACAGGTCCAGCTTGGACTTCTTCTCCTCGGCCACCTTCAGGGTGCCCTCGGCGCCCTCGATGCCCTTGTGCTTCTGCCAGTCACCGGTGATCTTCAGCAGAGCCAAAACCGGCTCGGTCGGCTGAGCACCGACACCCAGCCAGTACTGTGCACGCTCGGAATCGATCTGAATCAGGGACGGCTCCTGGGTCGGCTGGTAGATACCCAGGTTCTCGATAACCTTGCCGGAACGCTTGGTGCGGGAATCCTGAACGACGACGCGGTACTCCGGGGTACGGATCTTACCCAGGCGCTGCAGCTTAATCTTGACGGCCATGTGTTGGCTCCTTTTCTTCTAGTTGGTCACTGGGCAGTTCAGACACCCCGCAAAAAATTTCTTGGAAAAAATTTCTGGCAGGGCCGGTTCAACCCTTGGTATTTTTGCTGCGCGTGACCACCGGCCGACCGTAGTCGGGAACGGTGTTACACAGACAACCTGGATAAGTGTAGTGGCGGGTACATGCGTTAACCAAATCCAGCTCTAGTGCCCCTTCACCGCCCGCCGCTTCCAACCGAGCCCGGCAAACTCACGACGATCTCCCGCAACGTAGTGCTCGACAAGCTTCAGCGCCTCGTCGAGGTGCTTGGTCTTGCGCTGATAATTTTCGATCTGCCCAAAGTCGTGCCCCCAACTGACGAGGAAGCCGGTACGGAACCTACCGCTGTCGTTGTAGACGCGGATGTAATCGCCCTCAACCTGCGAGTCGAGCACCTGGATGAAGTCTCCGGTCGCCGGCAGCTTCACGGCCTGCAGTTCGTGCAGATTGTCAGCCCCCAGCGGAACGGGTTCAAAAAGGTTCGACTGCATCTCGAAACGCTCCAATTCCGCCGTTAGCATCTGCGATTGACCAAAACTGTCCCAGCTCACCGAGCCGAGAAGTCGTGTCGGATCCTGGACGAAGGTGTCGAAAGCATCGCTGACCTGCCCATCCGACAAATCATGCGCATCATTCTTCATCCCACCGGGCAATTCGTACGATAGGCAGTAGCCTCGCTTATCGTTTTCGATAACCATCAGAAACTCTTGGAAGTCTTCGTCTGCCACACCAGGTCCCGTGTGAATACGGTTGCACACAACTACCTTTTCATCGTCGGCGATTCTCTGTATAGCTTGCGCAAAAGCGGCACTGGTCGGCTGCATCCAAGTTTTACTAGTGAAGCTATCGGTTCCCTTCATCATGAGGCAGATATTCGACGAGTCTGTGGCAGTCCATGCAAAGTTCAGTAGCACGTGGTTTCCGTTCACCACCATGGAAATACCGGAAGCCAACGCGATGCTAGATATCTGCGTCAATGTATCTAAAAGCCCGCCGCGATCCACCAATACGCTCGTTAGAGCCTGAGCTTCGACAGCGCCACCAGCCGAACTCGTGAACTGCAAACCAGCCGAACGCGCTTCCAGCAAAGCTCCGACAAAGCCACGCATTTGTTCAGAGGCGGCGTGGTTGTTCTGCGCAAGCCAGTGCTGGAAGTGCACAACGGTCGTATCCGCCCACGGTTCGGCGCGCTGCGGCAGCATCAGGAAGCTCACCTCCGCCATCCCTCGGGGTGCCCAACGCTCTTCCAGCGATGGAATAAAAGCCTTGAAGACATTATTAACTTCGGCCACGTCAGCAGCTACGTACCAGCGGGCAAACTCCACTACCCCCTGGCCGCTGGTGAATGTGCGGGTCGCAACAAACCCGTTGTCTCGGCTCAAGGTAGCGAGCCATTGGCCCATGCGAGTCTGGCCAAATAGTAGGCGCTCACCATTCTTGTCCTGCAGCGGCATCATGGTCCCCCGCGGCAGTTCGAGCACCGCCTCAAACCTGCGCAGTGGCATCGCCGCTCGCTGCACCAGAGTTACATTCTCTGACGTGGCCTTTGCTTCACTCTCTTGCCACGGGAGATGCTCAAGGTATGGGCTACGATCCGCGAACGCGAGCAGCAACTCTCGTGCTTCTTCGTAGCTACTGGCACGAAACTCGAGGTTCTTTTTATGGACGCCGAGCGCAGGCTCCGCAAACTGCCACGTCATCAGCCAGCTGCCATCCTCTTCAAGTGTGGAGGACAATGTGTCGCTTGGCCGGATAAAGTTCCGTCCGATCCCCACCTTCAGCCATACGTCGGTCGGATGACGGGGGCGCAGAGCATCCTCAAAGGCTAGGTCCAAGGTTCTGCCGGAGACTTCACGCCAAAAACTTCCGAGTGAGTTCGTCAATCTGGCTCCATTGCCAACCTGCATATCGGAGCCGACGCCGTTCGCGAGTAGGCCTCTATTGTCATCGAAGACGAGAGCATGGTGCTTCATTGCGATCTGACAGATGCCCCGAATCCGTTTCGTATCGACTGGATCTACGAGGATCTTCACCCGTTGCTGTGGCACATACTTCTGCTTCAAAAAGCCTTCGAGATCCCTGCATACGTCCTCCATCCTTGGAGGCGGAACGTCCAGATCCGGATGCTTTTCGGCATAAAACTCGTGGACAAGCTCGTGGTGGCTTGTGTGTGTCTGAGTTTTAGGGAAGGAAACGTACAACGGGGTGTGCGCCCTCTTCGGCTCTACCTTGATTCGCCTTCTATCCAGCGAAGTCCAGTTGTCGCCGACGAATGACTGGTAGATCTCGGTGGCCGCGTCCATATCGCTGGCGTATACGTTGCCACGTTCGGTTCCGCCGCGGTTGTATCCCCATTTGGTAATGACCCACCCGGGGTTGTCGGCAGGTTCGATCCGGAGGAAATCTCCGGGGGTGCGCACGTCCGTTATCTCAATCCAGCCGCCAGCTTCTTCGGACGCAAACTCCTTTAGTGCCTTTTTGAACAGGCGGTCGTCCAAGGAGGTGGACTTCCGAGTGTGGGTGCTGATCTTGAACGGCAGCTCCTCGGGGCCGAACGAATATCCAAGACTAGAGTCCCAGTGAATAAACTCGTCAAGCTGTAGCGGTTCGTAGGCTACCTGCTGGATAAGGTCGAGGGTTTGTCCTTGCGACAGCGACGTAGCTTCCCGTGTTGACCGGCTCCGCCATTGCTCATGGAAGAAACTGCCGGATTCGTAGGCCGTGATGGTGAAGCGGTCGTGCTCCTGGCTGTTCGGTTCGACGATGAGAATCTGTCGACACCTGGGGTGATCCTCGGACGTGTAGGTTAGCCGGAGTTGCCAGTTAGAATAGTTCAGCACCATCGCTTCCAATAGCACCTGAGGCGTGGCGACTTCCCACCGATTTCGGCACTGGCCGGACTCAAAAAGTTCTGCTGTGCTGCGCCACTGCCCTTCTCGGCGCCGACCAGACGGATTAAACAGCACCTCACTGTTGTCAACAACCAAAGAAACGCCGTGCCGCATCGCCACTGCAGTTAGCAGGTCGAAGGCACGGTTGGATTCCTTTCGCGGGATCTTGATTTTAATCTGCCCGCGCTCTGCATTGTGTGGGTCGATAACATCGAACCACGAAGCGAAGTCCAGTTTTATCTTCTGCAAAAAACTTTCCACAGAGCCGACCGCTACAAAGTTACGGCTCATCGCAAAGTCATGGATTCTACAGACTGAGGAGTTGATCCACGGCTCGTCGCGCTCCGGAAGCACCACGGCGCTCACGGTATGCGCCAGCGGCGCAGGGATCTCGGCGGTCTCCGGGAAGTAGTCGAGAACCTTCCCTCTCTCCTTGCAGGTATAGGCCTCCGCGATCTCCAGCAAGGTATCGGGGCTTTCAAAATTTTTTTCAACCCCTTCGTAAGGCGATCGCTTCAAGGCAGCACGCCACTGCCCTTCCTGATCTCTACCCAGCTCCAGAGCACCTTCAACCTGGTCGTACAGGCGTAGCGGAACACCTGGAGGAAGTTCGCGAAATGCCCCGAGCCGTCGCAGTCTGTACTGCATGCGCTGGTTAAGGTCGCATGTCGCAATACATAGTTCCGCTCTCAGCACACTCCCCAAACGCTGCGAAGAAACCGACCAGTAATGGTGGAGAATGGTCGGGCAGCGATCCGCAAAGGCGAGGAGCATCGCGCGTGCGTCCTCATACCCGCCAGCCTGACGCCATTGCACATCAACAAGCTCATTGCTGGTTTTTGCCCATATCACTGTGATCTCGCCGTTTTCCAGTAGGTGAAAACGCATCGAATGCCCGAATTCATCGGGGCGGGGCTCATAACTGGTGACTCTCACCCATACCCCGTCGGTGGTGCTGGCACGCAACGCATCTGCGAACGCGCGATCCACGGTGTGCTCGCTGATCTGAGTCCACACCGTGCCCAGGGAGTTCGTCAGATAAAACTCTGGGGCAATTGCGCCGTTGATACCGCTGGCGTCGACGAGAAGATCTCTGGTACCCACATAGGCATTTACGCGGTGCTTAACCGCTGCGAGTCGAATGTCATGTACCGCGAATGGATGTTCGGTATCTACGGTGGCGCTGATCACCCGGCGGGCTGGGAAGTCTGCTTCCAGGATGTCCCCCAAATCCTGGGCAAAGTGCTCCATTGCTGGATCCGGCGTGCGTCGCAGCTCCTCGAGATCCGCGTCCTGCAACAACGCCGCCTGAACTTCGTGGTTGTTGACGATGCGCGAAGTGGGCCGGATGAAATGAAGCTCAAATTCCATGTAGCCCAAGTTACCGACTTAGGCGTTATCCCACCGGGCGAATGAACCGCTACTTCTTGGGGAAGTTCATCTTCGACAGATCGATCCCCTCGAAGCCTGGGGGCAGCTGCTCCTGCATCTTTTCCAGATCCTTCATACTGGGCATGCCGCCACCCATGCCTGGCATTCCCGGCATTCCAGGCATTCCACCGCCCATGCCTTTACGCATGTTCTTACGCTTCTTGGCGTTCTTGCCCTTCTTGCCCTTGCGGTGGTTCTTCTGCTTCTTCGTTGCAGAGCGTCCGCCCATGCCGAACTGGCCAGCCATCTTGCCCATCATCTTCTTGGCCTCGAAGAAGCGGTCCACCAGCTTATTCACGTCGGAAACGCTCACGCCAGAACCGTTGGCGATGCGCTTACGGCGGGAGGCGTTCAGGATCTTCGGGTCCTGGCGCTCAGCCGGGGTCATACCGCGGATGATGGCCTGGATGCGGTCCAGTTCCTTTTCATCCACCATGTCGGCCATCTTCGACATCTGGGAGCCACCGGGCATCATCTTCAGGATGTTGCCCAAGGGACCCATCTTGCGGATCATCAGCATCTGCTCGAGGAAGTCCTCCAGCGTCAGATCGCCGGAGGCCATGCGCATGGCGGAGTCTTCGGCCTTTTCGGCGTCCAGAACCTGCTCGGCCTGCTCGATCAGGGTGAGCACGTCACCCATGCCGAGGATGCGGTTGGCCATGCGATCCGGGTGGAAGACGTCGAAGTCCTCCTGCTTCTCGCCGGTGGAGGCGAACAGGATCGGCTTACCGGTGACCTCACGGATCGATAGCGCGGCACCACCGCGGGCGTCACCATCCAGCTTCGTCAGGACGACACCCGTGAAGTCCACGCCATCGCGGAATGCCTCGGCCGTAGTAACGGCATCCTGGCCGATCATGGCGTCAATAACAAAGAGCACCTCGTCGGGCTCCACCGCATCGCGAATGTTGCGCGCCTGGCGCATGAGCTCCTCGTCGATGCCCAAGCGACCCGCGGTATCGATAATGACGATGTCGTGCTGGCTGCGGTAAGCCTCCTCGATACCGCGCTGCGCGACGTCGACGGGATCCCCGTGACTGGTGCCCATCTCGTGATCGTGGGAATCCAGGCTGGTGCCCGGATCCGGGGCGAAAGTCTTCACGCCGGCGCGCTCACCGACGATCTGCAGCTGCTGCACCGCACCCGGGCGCTGCAGGTCACAGGCCACCAACATGGGAGTATGGCCCTGCTTGGCCAGGTGCAGGGCCAGCTTGCCGGCCAGGGTGGTCTTACCGGCACCCTGCAGACCGGCTAGCATAATGACTGTCGGCGGGTGCTTAGCCAGATTCAGCCGGCGGGTCTCGCCACCGAGGATTTCCTTGAGCTCCTCGTTGACGATCTTGATGACCTGCTGTGCCGGGTTCAGCGCCTCGGATACCTCTGCCCCGGCGGCGCGCTCCTTGATGCGCTTAATAAAGGCGCGCACCACCGGGAGGGACACGTCTGCCTCCAAGAGCGCAAGACGGATCTCGCGCGCGGTGGCATTAATATCAGCCTCGGACAGCTTGCCCTTGCCACGAAGGCCCTTCATGGCAGATTGCAGGCGGTCTGACAAAGACTCAAACACTATTTAGTGCTCCCTTGTAGGTATCGGGGGTTGGCTTATAACTCCCCTAGCTTAGCCAGTGGCCTACACGACAGTCACATTTCACCGGTGTTTTACGGTGTTTTACAGCGCCGTTTTATAGCGCATCCTCTCCGCGCTCGCCGGTGCGCACGCGGATCACCTCGTCCACCGGAGTGATCCAGATCTTGCCATCGCCAATCTTTCCTGTGCAGGCGGCGCCGACAATCGCGTCGACGATGCTATCCACCGAGGCGTCTGCCGCCACGATCTCTAGCTTTACCTTCGGCACAAAGTCCGCCGCGAACTCGGCGCCGGTAAACACACCGTTGTCCTTCGACAGCAGCGCCAGGCCCACCGTGCCCCACAGCCCTGCAGCCAGGTGCACACCCACGACATCAAGGGAGTCATCGTAGCCGAAACGGTACTTGAGACCGATTGCCATGCAGGCGATGACGCCACCTATGAATCCAATGACGATGGAAGTTAGGGGCGTCAACGTTCCAGCCGCCGGGGTGATCGTCACCAGACCTGCCACGGCGCCAGAGGCGATGCCCAGGGAGGTAGCGGCGCGGTCGCGAATAGTTTCACAGAGCATCCAGCCGAGCATCGCGGCCGCGGCAGCGACCGTGGTGTTGATCCAGGCCAGACCAGCCATGCCGTCGGCAGCGAAGGCGGAGCCGCCGTTGAAGCCGTACCAACCGAACCACAGCAGTGCGGCACCGAGCATCACCATCGGCAGGTTGTGCGGGCGGCCCACCTTGGAGGGGAAGCCCGCGCGCTTACCAACGATCAGAGCCAGAACCAGCGACGCGCTGATGAGCATCCAAGCCGAATTTCCGGAGGTCAGTACAAGTTGATCTGGGGTCATTTTTCACATCCATATCTGTGAGCCTCAGCACTTGTGCTGCAAAGAATAAAATGCTGAAAACTCGCATTCAGGAAAGAAGAAATTTTCTGAGACGCAGATCACCGACTTTTTAGCCGGACAACGCGAATAACCCCGTACGCTGCACGCATACGGGGCTATTTACGTAAATTTTTTAATTTTTGCTGTCCGAAGGGGCTTATTTTCTACCCCAGCAGTGCATCGACGAAGCTTTCGACCTCGAACGGGGCCAGGTCGTCCGCGCCCTCGCCGAGGCCCACCATCTTCACCGGCACGCCGAGTTCTTCCTGCACCTGGAAGACGATGCCGCCCTTTGCGGTGCCGTCGAGCTTGGTGAGCACCACGCCGGAAATGTCCACGACCTCGCGGAACGTGCGCGCCTGCATGAGGCCGTTCTGGCCCACGGTCGCGTCCAGCACCAGCAGCACCTCGTCGACCTTCGCCTTCTTCTCCACCACGCGCTTGACCTTGCCCAGCTGGTCCATCAGGCCCACACTGGTGTGCAGGCGGCCGGCGGTATCGACCAGGACGACGTCCACGCCGGAGTCGATGCCCTTAGCCACTGCGTCGAAAGCAACGGAGGCTGGGTCTGCGCCCTCTGCGCCGCGTACCGTTTCTGCCCCCACTCGACGCCCCCACGTCTCCAGCTGGTCAGCCGCAGCCGCACGGAACGTATCCGCCGCGCCGAGCAGAACCTTGTGGCCCATGCCGATGAGCACGCGGGAGAGCTTGCCGGTGGTGGTGGTCTTGCCGGTTCCGTTGACGCCCACCACCATGATCACGGCTGGCTTGCCCTCGTAGGGCATGGCCTTGATGGAGCGGTCCATGTCCGGCTTGCAGGCGTCGATCAGCGCCTCGCGGAGCATGCCGCGGGCTTCCTCCTCGCTGGAAACGCCATTGATGGCGATGCGCTCGCGCAGGTCGTCGACGACCTTCATCGTGGTTGGGGTACCCAGGTCGGCCATGAGGAGGGTGTCTTCGATCTCCTCCCATGCGTCCTCGTCGAGGTCGCCGGCGCTGAGGATGCCGAGCACGCCACGGCCGATGACATTCTGGGACTTGGACATGCGGCCGCGCAGCTTGCCAAGGCGGCCCTGGACGGGCGCGATCTCCTCGCGCTGTTCCGCGGGAGCTGGTTCTGGTTCGGGTTCCGGCTCGGGCTCAACTTCCGGCTCGGGCGTCGGCTCGGGTTCGGGTTCCGGCTCAACCTCCGGTTCAGGCTCGGGCTCAGCGACAGGTTCCGGCTCCTCCACCGGCTCTGGCTTGGGCGTGGGCGCCGGGGCCGGGGCGGCCTTCGGAGCCTCTGGTTCGGGAGTTGGCTCGGGCTCGGGGGTTGCTTCCGGCTCGGGGGCAGCCTCTGGTTCCGGGGTCGGCTCCGGTTCCGGGGTCGCCTTAGGCTCGGGGGTCGCTTCTGGCTCCGGGGTTGCCTCTGGGGTTGCCTTCGGGGTTCCCTTCGGCTTCTTCAGCTCCTGGTCAGGGCGCAGTTCTGGCTGCTTTTCGGCAGTGGCGGCACCAGCTCCGGCGCCACCACCGGCGGTGAAGTTAAACCCGCCCTGAGCCTTGTAATCGCCACTGCTGGGCTTCTTCTGCTCGATCTCCTCCTTCTTCTCGAAGGAAACCTGCTTCGCCTTGTTCCGGCGCAGCCCCAGAACAACGAGAATCGCCACGACAATGACGAGAACCAAAAGTCCAATGAGGACCCACATCAAAACACTATTCATAGCTTCCAGTGAATCAGAACTTCGTAGCTAATGCCGACTCACCGTCAGACAGTCGGCCCGAACACGCCGCGGACCATGGCATCTGCCATGACGATGTCTCCGGTCACGAGGTCCGGCACCAGCCGCGCCATGGCCGCCCATCCCGGGTAGGCGCTGAGCAGTTTGCCCAGGCTGGACATCTTCTTATGTGCGTACATGCGGGTGGCCAAGGCGAACACCATGGAGATCACGGGCGCCAGCGCCCAGCGGTTTTCCGGAGTGTCGGTATCCACGCCTTCCAGGCGGTCGAAACGCACGCGTGCAGACAGGTACAGCTGCCGGTTGGCGGCCTTCACCTTGCGCAGCAGCGTGACGGCGGTTTTCATCAGCTCCGGGTCGCCCAGCAGTTCGGAGAGTTCGGCGCGCTTGTTAAAGGTCTCGAACACGGCGATGAGGCGACTGTTCTCCTCGCTCAGCGCGCCCGGCACCACCCCGGCCTTGCCGAAGAACATGTCCAGCACGGCCTTCTGCTGTGCGGGGTCCATGTGCGCGATCTGCACGGTGGTGCTGTCAATGCACGCGGTATCCAGGGATACGTCGCGGCCAGTATCGACCGTCTGCACGGCGGGCTGCCCGGCGATCTTCTTGAGCTCCTGTCGCAGACGCTTGTCTTGTTCCTTTTCTTCTGACGCCCCTTCGGGGTCAACCAGCGACATGTCCCCCAGGATCTCGAGTGCTGCGATCCACGGGGTATTCGAGCGTTCGGATTCTTCCCCTACCAGGGTGGAGTGCACCAGGCCGGAGAGGATGAACTGCGCGGGGCGGTCGGCGGCGGGAACCAGGGACTGCGACATGGCGTGGACGGATTCCCGCGGGTTGTTCGTCAGCGCGGTGCGCAGGTTGTCCAGCACGTCGAAGCGTCCGCGCAGCCAGCCGGCCTGTACGTCCCAGAGGGTGGAAAGCGTGGCGGTATCGCTGGGGAGCTCTTCGGATTCGCCTGCCAGGAAGGCGGCCAGCTGCACCCACGGGTCGGTGTCGGCGTCTTCCTTATTGGCCCCGAAGTAGCCCTCGGCCTGTGCGACGGCGGCGTGTTGGCCGGCGGCGACGGGAGCCCGCAGGTAGTTGAAGCGGTCGCGGCCGAACAGCTGCACGCTCAAGGGGCCAGCGCCCACGAGCTCGGCGGGCAGTGTGCCCTGGGCTAGAGTGCCCTGATCTAGGGTGCCTGCAGCACTGGGCGTAGCTTGCAGCTCCACGAAGTATGCGGCCTGCCAGGGCGCGGTGATGGGCCAGACCCACGCGCCGGCGCCCGGCGCGCCGAACTGTACCGGCGTCTCTTCGGATTCGCCCCCGCCGTGGATGAACAGGGCGTCCCCGTCGACGGAGGCTGTGTAGTCGAACCCGGGCACGATGCGGGCCAGGCGTACGCTTACGCGGCGGTCCTCCACGAACTCCAGCTCGATTGCTCCGGAGGTCAGTGTGGCCAGGGACCCGGCGGCGCTGGCGAGGTCCACGAACCAGGTGACCTCGTCTATCGTTTCCAGTTTGAGGGTGCGCACGGGCGAGCCGTGGTGGTTGCGGATCACCACGCGGGCGTCGTCCATCAGCGCCAGGTTCTCCGCCTTGGAGCCCATGCCGGGGCGGAAGCCGGGGCGTACGCGGAAGCGGGTCTGCGTGTCGATGGAACGGGCGGAGACTTCGATGGGGTCGGTGCGCCACATCGGGTCCTCCCCCTGCATCGTCAGCTGGTAGCGCAGGCGGGAGGGCTTGACGATGATGGGCAGTGCGTCGCCCGCGTCGGTCTGCACGACGGTGGTGCTGAAGCGGTCGGTGGGCCCGAGCTTTTGCGGCGGGATCTTCTCGAAGGGCTTCTCCCCCGGCAGCAGGCGCACCGTCACGGGGCTTAGGCCCCCAGCCATCGGCAGGCGCGTTTGGGTGCTGGGCCCGCCGAATTCCATCTCCAGGGATAGTCCCTCTACCAGTGCGTATTCGTGGCGGAAGGATTCGTTGCGGGGGCCGCGTAGGCGCACCAGGTACTCGCCCACCCACGGGCTATCCCACGCCTCGGGGTCGAAGACATCGAACACGCCGCCCTCGGCGGGCACCTCTAGCGGTTCCTCGTCGGAGACGGCCTCGCCGGTCTCCCCGGGGCCAGCATAGGCGGAGACGGACAGGTACCAGATCTCGTCCGCGCCGGAAATCGTCGGCGGGAATTCCACCTGCAGGCTCTGGGAATGGATCACCTTGCCCGAGGTGGTCTCCACGCCGCCCACCACGTCATCGGGCTCCACGAACTGGGCGCGCTGACGCGGATCTACGGCACGCACTCCGGCCATGGACGGGCTGCGCTCACCCGGCTTGGCGATGTGCAGGCTCAAAGATTCGCTGAGGTCCAGCAGGCGGATGACCCAGCCGTTCCAGCTCTTCATCGGCTGTTCGTCCAGCACCGGGATGTCCCCCCCGGTCACCGGATCCACGGCGGAAGTCTCGGCGGGAACCACCACGTACACCTGCTCGTGGTGCAGGGAAACTCGGTCGGTTAGGTCCGTGCCGCGGATAGTGAAAACCAGCACCGGATCCTCGGTATCCACCAGCGGCAGCTGCCAGTGCTGGCCGTCGTTGGCGTTGCGCACGCTGACCTTGCGCAGCGGCTGGCGCACAGGAATGTCCAGGATCTCGGTCACGGGCCGACCTGCGTTGTCCGCGTGCATGGTGCGGAAGGCCGCGGGTTCGCCGTCGAAATCCAGGCGCCAACGCACCTCGGTGTGCACCTTCCCCTCGCTCTCCAGGGGCTGCGAGGGCAGGCGCAGAACCACGCGCTGGCGCAGCGTGTCTAGCTGCAGGCGCGGCTGGTCTTCGCGGTGTGCCACGCCTACGCTGTGACGCCGATCCTGCGTGCCCACCGGCCTTTCCCGCAGCTCTTCAATCACATCCTCCAGGATGAGTGCGGGCAGCTCCACGGCGGGAAGCGTGTACTCCCAGGAGTCCGGGTGCGCGGCGGCATGGGAGACGATCTCCACGATCGGGGCGATCAACTTTACCGCCGCCTCCGGCAGAGTGGCACACAGCGGGCCGACCTGGCGCGGTTCATCGGCTAGCTCGGCCACGACTGCCCGCGCGATATGGGCAGCCTCGGCTCCCTCCCCACTGTCCTCACTGGCTTCACTGTCCGCCCGGCGGTTATCCACCAGCTCGATCAGCTCCGGCACCCAGTCCGAGGCGATCCCCACGTGGGCAAACAGGCGCCCGAGCTCCCCGTCCGGCCCGCCAGATACCGCATCCATGGGATCCAGCCCAGCGGCGGAAAGTAGTTCCCCAAAGCGCCCCTCGATCAGCTGGGTACGTGTGGGCGTCGGTTCCAGACCAAGGCCGTACCAGTACTCGGCTGGCAGTTCCGAGACCTCGTTAAACCGCGCGGCGCGGGAGAGCAACGTAGCGATCGTCAGCGCGGGGCAGGCCTGCAGCAGGGCCTCCTCTGTGGAACCGGCGGCGACTTGGCGGGCGATGAAGGTGCCGAAGAAGCGGCTGGTGCGCTCCAGTTCGTCGCCGTCGATGTCTAGCTCTACGAAAAGTTCCACGTCGGCCAGCTTTCCGGCCAGTGCCGCCTCGGTGGACGAGGCCCACGGCAGGAGCGAATCCTGCATGTCGGAGATCGGGCTGGTGGTTGGTGCTGCGCTGGCTGGGATCTTCTCGCTGGAACTCACGCGACTATCCTACGTCACCGGTCAGGCGCTGTTCTCGGGAGCCATCCTCTGCGAAATCACCCTGGTCACGCCGTCGCCGCGCATCGTCACACCATACAGCACATTCGCTACATCCATGGTGGGCTTCTGGTGGGTAATAACGATCAGCTGGGAATCCTTCCGCAGCTCCTCGAACAGGGCGAGCAGGCGCCGCAGGTTCACGTCATCCAGCGCGGCCTCGACCTCGTCCATCACGTAGAACGGGCTCGGGCGGGCCTTGAAGATAGCCACCAGCATCGCCAACGCGGTCAGGGACTTCTCGCCACCGGATAGCAGCGATAGGCGCTTGACCTTCTTGCCCGGCGGGCGGGCCTCGACTTCAATGCCGGTGGTCAGCATGTCATCCGGGTCGGTGAGCACCAGCCGGCCCGCGCCACCCGGGAACAGGGTGCTGAAGACCTGCGGGAAGGCAACCTCGACATCCTGCCAGGCCTCGGTGAATAGCTGCAGGATCGTGGCATCCACATCCGCGATCACCTCGTGCAGATCGTTGCGGGCACGCTCGACGTCGTCCAGCTGCTGGGCCAGGAAGTTGTAACGCTCCTCCAGCGCCTTGAACTCCTCCAGCGCCAGCGGGTTCACCTTGCCCAGGGAGTTCAGCGCCTTCTCGGCCTTCTTCAGTTCGGCCTTGGTGGCGGCCGCGTCGAAGTCCTCCGGCAGTTCCTCGGCCAGCAGCTGCTCAGCGGTGAGCCCTAGCTGCTCCATCGCCCCAGCCACGGCCTGCTCGATCTTGACCTGCGCCTGGGTGCGCGCCAGCTCGGCGGAGTGCGCGTTGTCGTTCATGCGCCCCAGGTGCGCAGTCAGGGCGGAGACCTTATCGCGCTGCTGTGCCATCGTGGACTGCCACTGCTTGTGCGCCTGCTCGGTGTGCGAGCGGTTGGCTTCGGCGGTAGCCAGCGCGTCGGCGATGCGTTCGGCGATGCGCTGGGCCTGTTCGCGCACGCAGGTGGCCATCTCGCGGGCGGCTGCTCGGCGGGCTTGTTGCTGTTGGTGGTGCTTGCGCGCGGCCTCCTCTGCGCGGGCCTGTCGGCGCAGGTTCTCTGCCCGTCCGCGGGTGGATTGCGCGCGCTCCTCAGCGGTGCGCTGTGCCAGGCGGGCCTCCATCTCCATGGCCTTGACCTGCGAAAGGTGCAGAGCGGCGGCATCTCGCTCGGCCGAGGAAGGCTCGGTCGTGTGCTCCTCATCGTCCACGCGCGCCACGCGGTCGGCGAGCTCGTCGAGTTCCTCGGTGGCCTTCGCCAGGCGCTGTTCGGCGGATTGTTGTTCTGCGGTGCTGCGCTCCAGCTGGCGCTGTGCGGCCTCGCCCTGCTTCTGCAGTGCGCTCAGGCGCTTGGCCGCCGCATCACGCAGTGCCCGATGCTCCTGTTCCGCCGCCCGCGCCGCAGCCGCGGCGGTACGCAGGTCGCTGGCCGCGTCAAGCGCACCGGATAGTGCGGCCTGCAGGTCGCCTAGTTCCTTCTTTTTCTTTGTGACGCCCTCTGTCTCCGCCGCAATTTTATCCGCCAACTCGACAGGGGTTGTCCCGCCGGAGCCGCTGGCGACCCACCCGGCGCCGTAGACGGAGCCTGCCTTCGTCACCGCGCGCAGGCGCGGGTCCGCGGCCACGACCTTCCGGGCTTCCGCGGCACTGCCCACGGCCACCACGTCCACCAGCAAGGCAGTCAGGGGGCGCAGCAGGTCTGCGGGTACGTCCATCAGATCCAGTAGCCACTTGCCTGCGGAGACGTCCGTATCCAGGCGGAACGTCGCGCTCGTATCCCCCTCCGGGGCTCCCGGGGCCAGCAGCACCGCGCGGCCTTCGCGGGCATCGGTGAGGGCGGAGATGAGGGCGTCAGAAAGAGGGGCAACAATTCCCGAGCTCGCCGCATCGCCCAAAACGGCGGCCGCGGCGGCACCCCATCCGTCGTGAATGTGCAGCTGCTCGGCCAGGCGGCGGGTGGCGATGCCCTCCTTGTCGGCGGCGCGGACAACCACTGCAGCGCCGTCGGTGGGTGTCAGGCGGTCCTGCCAGGCGGCAATGGTGGCTTCGGCGGTGGCGATGTCGCGCTCCAGCTGCAGCTGCTCCGCGCGTAATTGCTCGGCGCGCTCCTCCGCACCGGCGGCTTCGCGGTCGGCCTGGGTGCGGGTTTCCTCCAGGTCGCCGCCGGAGGCCTCGGTCTCGCGCAGGGCTTCCTCCGCCTCGGTGATGTCCTCCATCAGGCCGTCGAGGGTTTCCTGCTGCTCGGCAGCATTTTCTTGCAGGCGCTCGACCTCCGCGGCGGCGTTGTCGCGCTGGGTGGCGGCGGCCTCGTGCTGGGCCAGCAGACGCACCACGCCCTCGCGCCGGTCAGCGATGGCGCGCACCTGGGCGAAGTGTTCCTGTTCGGCGGCGCGGGCGGCTTCCTCTGCCTCGGCGACCTGTTCGGCGATGGTTTCCAGCTTTTCGGCCGCGATCTCCACGTTCTCTTCCAGCTCGGCCTGCTCCTCGGCGGCGCGCTCGGCGCGTTCCAGCAGCTCTTGCGGGTCGGGGCCCGACCATTCGGCGACCTGAGCCTGATCCGCACGGTCGGTGGCGATACGCAGGGTGGCGGAGTTCTTCTCCTGCACCGCGGACAGCCGGTACCAGAGGTTTTTCGCCGCCTCGGCTTCCTCCAGGGCCGTGCGTAGTTCTTCCTCGGTGACGGCCAGAGTCTCGCTGTGTTCCTCCAGCTCCGCCTGCAGTTCGGCGCGCTGTTCGGCCAGTAGCTCACTGCGGCGCGTGGAATCGTTGAGCTCCTCTGATAGCTGCTTGACGTTGTGCGCGGCCAGCTGCACGCGTGTACTGCGGATGGTGGCCTGTACCGCAGACGCCTTCTGCGCAGCTTCTGCCTGCCGCGCGAGTGGCCCGAGCTGTTTGCGCAGCTCATCGGTCAGGTCGTGCAGGCGGTCGAGGTTGGCCTGCATGTTAACGAGCTTGCGCTGCGCCTTTTCTTTTCGACGCCGATGCTTCAGCACACCCGCGGCCTCCTCGATGAAGGCACGGCGTTCTTCGGGGCGGGATTCCAGGATCTGCGATAGTCGGCCTTGTCCGACGATCACGTGCATTTCGCGGCCGATGCCGGAATCGCTGAGTAGCTCCTGGATGTCCATCAAACGGGCTTTAGCTCCGTTGATCTCGTACTCCGAGGCCCCGTCGCGGAACATGCGACGGGTGATGGAAACCTCGGAGTACTCGATGGGTAGTTTGCCATCAGAGTTGTCGATGGTCAGTGTGACTTCCGCGCGCCCCAGTGGCTTGCGGTCCCCCGTTCCGGCGAAGATGACGTCTTCCATTTTCCCGCCGCGCAGGGTCTTCGCCCCCTGCTCCCCCATGACCCATGCCAAGGCATCCACGACATTGGATTTTCCGGAGCCATTTGGCCCCACCACAGCGCAAATGCCTGGCTCTAGTTTCAGGGTCGTCGCGGACGCGAAGGACTTGAATCCTTTGAGCGTCAACGACTTTAAGTGCATTGCTTGATGCTATCAGAGCGCTAGGCGGTTGCTCCGTTATGAGCCTCGGCGCGCTGGCACTCCGGGTCCGTGCCATCCCAGCACTCGACGTTCTTAAGCTCCGGCAGGCTGTCGCGGTGGAAGATCGGATCCATGCCCGCGGCCTTCTGCTGGGAGAAGTCCCGCAGCAGCTTGATGGCCACACCACCCAGCGGAACGATTGCGCAGAGGTTGATCAGAACCATCGTGGCTGCGAAGGTGTCGGCCAGGGACCAGACCAGCGGCACCGTGCCGATGGCACCGCCGAAGACACAGAGGACAACAAGTACACGGAAGGTATTCAGCTTCGCCTTGGACTTGGTGAAGTACTCCACGTTGGCCTGGGCAAGGTAGTAGTTGCCCAGCACAGATGAAAACGCCAGGAAGAACAGAATGATCGTGATGAAGTGGGTACCCCACTCGCCTACCTCGGCGGACAGTGCACTCTGGGTCAAGTTGGCCGTCTGCACGCCCTCGCCATAGGCCGGGTTGGACAGCAGAATGATGAAGGCCGTGATGGTACAAACCACCAGAGTGTCGAAATATACGCCCAGGGTCTGCACCAGGCCTTGCTTGACCGGGTGCGATACCGCTGCGGTGGCGGCTGCATTCGGGGCGGAACCCTGACCAGCCTCGTTGGAAAACAGGCCACGACGCATGCCGTTCATGAAGGCCGCGCCCAGGGTGGCACCAGCGATCTCCTTAATGCCCAACGCGTGCTCGACGATCGTTCCGAACATGCCCGGAACCTCAGTGATATTCATGGACAGCACCACCACACCCAGCAGAATGTAAGCGGTCGCCATCAGCGGAACGATCACCTGGGTGGCGTTGGCGATACGCTTCACACCACCGAAGATCACCAGCGCGGTCAGAGCGGCCACCAGCAGGCCCGTAGCGAGCTTCAGCCAAGTGGCATCGGGCGCAATATTGGGGTTCAGGGAGTGCAGCGAGGAGCCCGCGGCCTCTGCGATGGAGTTGGTCTGCACCGCGTTGTACACAAAGCCGTAGGTGATGGTGATGGCGATGCCGAAGATCAGCGCCAGCGGCTTCGCTCCCAGTCCCTTCGTCATGTAGTACGCCGGGCCACCGACATACCCCTCCTTGTCGCGGGACTTCCACAGCTGAGCCAAAGTGGCCTCAACAAAAGCGGTTGCGCCGCCGACCAGGGCGACTATCCACATCCAGAACACTGCACCCGGTCCGCCGAGGGTAATCGCGATGGCCACACCCACCACATTGCCTGTACCCACGCGAGACGCCGCAGAGATACTGAATGCCTGGAAAGCAGAGATGTTCTCTCCACTCTTGCCCACCGCAGGTTCCTTGACTGAGCGGAACATGTCCGGAACCATGCGGATTTGCACTACCAGAGTGCGGATGCCGAAGTACGCGCCGGCTGCGAGGAGGAAGACGGGGATGATCTTCCACACATTTTCGTTGAGCGTATTCGCCACGAAATTTTCAATTGTTTCCATGGCGAGAAATTTACCTGAAACGAGTGCCAAAAATAAATGCACGCGCCTATTTTTTCACCCATCACCGCAGTTCAGGAAGTTCTAAGTTATGTCAGTCCCCTAGGTCTGACATGCCGCACAATAGTGTGTGGAACGCCCACCGACAACAACCCGCTTGATCGGCTCCCCGCACCTCTTGCAGGCTTCGCCTCCGCGCCCGTACACGTTCAGCGAGCGCGAGAAGTAGCCGGACGCACCGTTGACGTTCACATACAACGAGTCGAAGCTGGTTCCACCCTGTTGAAGGGCACGTTCCATCACTTCTGCTGCTGCATTGAGAACGCGGTGCAGTGTCGGTCGGCTAAGCAGCGCGGCACTGCGTCGGGGCCGCACTCCAGCCAGAAAGAGCGCCTCGTCCGCGTAGATATTGCCGACTCCCGAGATGACCTCTTGGTTAAGCAACACCGTCTTAATAGCCGCGCGTTTGGCCTTCATCCGTTCCACTGCCAGCGTGGCATCGAACGCAGGTTCCAAAGGATCTGCGGCAATGTGCTGAACATTGCGGGGTAAAAATTTTTTTGACGCCCCCTCGGTCTCCTCTGCCCACGAGTCTGGCACGGCCTTTTCCAGCCGCCACTCGCCGAAGGTTCGCTGGTCCACGAAACATAGCTCGCGGCCGTCAGAAAGTCCGGCCCGAATGCGCACATGTGGAGACTGCACCTGGCCGGGTTCGGCCACAAGCATCTGGCCGCTCATACCCAGGTGCACTTGTACGAGGAGATCTTGGCCAAAATCTATCCACAAAAATTTTCCGCGGCGTTGAACGGCGGTACAGGTGGCGTCACGAAGAAAAGAAACAAGCTCCGATGGATCGCCGGAGCGAACGGCGCGCGGGTGACAGACCTCAACGTCGGTGAAGCGACGGCCGACCAGGTGCGTTTCGAGGCCGCGGCGGACGACCTCTACCTCGGGTAGCTCAGGCACGCTCGTTGAGCTTCTGTACGGCCTGCTTGGCGGCAGCGTGCTCGGCAACCTTCTTGGTGTGCCCCTCGCCGTGGGTGACCAGGTCTCCAATGGTGACGGTGGCGTAGAACGTCTTATCGTGCTCCGGCCCCTCGCCGCGTACCTCGTAGGTGGGCAGCGGCAGCTTCAGTTCAGAGAGCTTCTCCAGCAGCACGGTCTTCCAGTCCATGTTTAGGCCAGTGGTGGGAGCCTCGGTAATCATTTCGGAGAACAGGCGCAGCACTGTGGCCCGAGCAGTCTCAAAACCGTGGTGCAGATAAATCGCGCCGAGCATGGACTCTACGGAGTCCGCCAAAATGGAGTGCTTGTCCTTTCCTCCGGTCAGCATTTCGCCGCGTCCGAGCAGGATGTACTCACCCATTCCCAGGCGGCGGGCTACACCGGCCAAGGCGTACATGTTGACCACTCCGGAGCGCATCTTGGAGATGTCGGATTCCGAGCGATCGGGGAACTGGCGGTACAGCTGCTCCGCAACGGCCAGGCCCAGCACGGCATCGCCCAAGAATTCCAGGCGCTCATTGTTGGGCAGGTTACCGTTTTCATTGGCGAAGGAACGGTGCGTCAGCGCCAGGCACAAAAGGTCATCCGGAAGATCTACACCCCAGGCTGCAAGCAGCGGGGTGTGGTCGGACTTGCCATAGGCGGCGTTGAGGGCGGCTTCGCCGGTTAGTCGGCGTTTACGAGCCATGTGGTTTTAGATTGCCTTTCTCGATGCTTTACCCGATGTTTTAGAGGTTCTTGAATTTTTCCAGCCCGGCCCAGCGCGGGTCCGGACGGTCCTCTTCCTCAGCTTCCTCGCTGATGCCATCCGGTGCCGGGGTATCCTCGCGGCATTCGGTGCCAAAGTCCGTGCACACAGGGCTAAAGGGTGCATTTAAGCCAGCTTCGTCGATCACCAGCTGAGAGATATCGATGGCATTGTCGTGCACTAGCAGCGGCTCGTCGACGTCGTCCTCATCATCGGAGCTGTCGTCAGTGGTGATGAAGTCCGGGGTCAGGCCGAACACATCGCTGATGGAATATTCCAGGGTGGTGGAAAGCTTCTGCAGGCAACGGGAGCACGTGCCCGTAGCTTCACCGCTTACCTGCAAGGTGGCCATAATCGCCTCGCCCAAGTTCGCCAGGGTTCCATGAACTTCGACGGGCGCGCCCTCGGCTACGCCCAGCATGTTGCCGCCCCACGGTACTGGTGACGCCCCCTGGGCGTCGACCGGCTCGCTGAGTCCAGTTGGGATGTCGCCGACTGCAAGAACGAAGGGGTTACTCATACCCCTATTTCTACCCGTCTAAAGCTGTTGACGGTAACCGTGGGGGTCGCCCTCGTTCTGATAACCGGAGGCGCCGGCGCCCTTGCGCAAGGCGGAGCGGTCACGATTGACGGTGCGCAGTGTGGTGGTGAGGGTCTCCTCGAAGTCTGCCAGGGTGGAATCGACGTAGCGGTCGCATTCGGTGCGCAGGCGGTCGGAGTCCGCGTGGGCGGATTCAATGATGCGCTTGGCTTCGGCCTGTGCATTGCGCACGACTTCCGACTCGGAAACCAAGCGACGCTGCTCGGCCAGGCCTTCGTCGACGGAGCGTTGGTAGCTGGCGTTACCTTCGCTGACCAGGCGCTCGGCCTCGTCGGCGGCACGGCTGGTTACCTGGTCATACTCGCGACGGGCATCGCTGACAAGGCGGTCTGCCTGATCCTCAGCCTGCGCGACGGTGTTGGTAGCGCGCGTCTGGGCGTCGTTGAGAATCTGATCAGCCTGATCCTGGGAGTCCTGGACGATGGCATTAGCTTCGGAGTTGGCGTCGGCGATAGTCGCATCGGCTTGGTCGCGGGCGTCGGCGATGATGTCATCGCGGTGGTCGAGGACGTCCTGCGCATCATCCATTTCGATGGGGATTGCGTTGCGCATTTCGTCGAGAATGTCCAGCACCTCGCGGCGCGGAACCATGCAGTTAGAGGTCATGGGCACGCCATAGGCCTGCTCCACCATTTGCTGTAGGTCATCCATACCCTGGAATGTCTTGTACATGGCCTCCACTGTGCCATCACTTGACCTCAAGTACAGGTTTAGACACGGCTTTGCGTGCGTTAGCCGCGGAACTTCTCCTCCACCGCAGAAACCACCGGCTCGGGCAGCAGACCGGAAACATCACCGCCGTACTTCGCCACTTCCTTGCACAAGGTGGACGAAACATACCCATACTCCGGGGAGGTCAGCAGAAAGTACGTCTCCGCCCCAGAAAGGCGCTGGTTCATCTGCGCCATCGGCAGCTCGTACTCGTAATCCAGGGAGCTGCGCAGCCCCTTGACCATCGCCTGAATATTGTTTTCCTTTAGGTAATCCACCAGCAGTTTGTCCCAGGTATCCACAGTGATGTTCTGCGGGCCGTTCGGGATAGCGGCGATCGATTTTTCGATCAGCTCGATACGCTCTTCAGCGGTAAACAGGCCGTTCTTGTTCGGGTTATATGTCACCAGAACAACGACCTCTTCCCAGTTGGCCGCAGCACGGGTGAAGATATCCAGGTGGCCCAGCGTGATGGGGTCGAAAGATCCAGGGCAAACTACTCGCATGGCACCTAACCTAACCCTCGCCCCGCCAAATCGCCATGTCGAAGCGGGCGATGCCATAGGTACGCTTCTTCAACTTCTGCCCCGTCGGCTCAAAGCCCTCCGGCCACGCGGTCTCCGGTGAGGCACTATTGCGTTCGACCACCACCACGGCGTCCTTCGTAAGAACCGGAATGAGAGCTTCCACCATCTCGGCGACGGCCTCATCGGCGAGCTCGTAGGGCGGGTCGGCCAGCACCATGGTGTAGTGATTGCGCGGTGCTGCGGCTAGGAAGGATGACGCCTTCGCCTCCACTACCTGCAGCTTCGCCTCAGGTACGACGTGCGCATTGTCCTTGATCACCTTGATCGCCGCGGCGCTACTATCCACCAGCGTGACCTCCTTGGCTCCACGGCTGGCAGCCTCCAAACCCAGGGCACCGGAACCGGCGAAAAGATCCAGCACTACTTCATCAACAAAGCCGAAGCGAACCTGCAGGGAGGAAAACAGGCCTTCGCGGGCGCGGTCGGAGGTGGGGCGCGTGCCCGCCGGAGGAACCTTGATGCTGCGTCCGCGAGCCGTTCCAGAGATGATGCGTGTCATTGCTTTGCGTTCAACCTGCCTATTTGCTTACTGCTGTGTCTTCTGGCGCTTCAACCCTTAACAGGACGTCCCCGCCGTGCACATCCACATAGTCCTGCGAGTTGCTTCTGCGCACCACGCCAGGCCCCGGCGCGAGGACGGGCGCTTCCAGCTTTAGCGATTCCACCGTGCACAAAACATCACCCGTGGCGACGGCATCACCGTCGGCGACGAGGAAGTGCACGACTCCCGCAAATGGGGCACAGATTTCCATGCCCCAGAGTCTAGCAATTGGGGTGACTAGTTCCTTTCGATGAAGTCCTGATCGTCGATCTCGATGTCCACCACCAAGGAGCGCGCTAATTGTTCGTCGTAAGCCACCAGCGCTTCGGCGTAGTCGCGGGCCGACTCAATCACCTCGCCGTCGGTGCTGAGGTCTAGCAGACGCGCCCTCCGCGCCGAGCGTCCCGACTGATCCTGGCCGAGGATATCCCCCTCGGTGCGCATCTTGAGGTCCTCTTCGGCAAGGCGGAATCCATCATTACTGTCGGCCACCACCTGCAGGCGATGGAAGGAAGGACTATCCGGTGCGGCGGTGGTGTGCAGCAAGCACAGCGAATCCCGCCGTCCACGGCCGATTCGCCCGCGTAGCTGGTGGAGTTGGGAGAAGCCGAAGTTCTCGGCCTCCAGAATCATCATCATGGAGGCATTGGGCACGTCCACGCCGACTTCAATGACTGTGGTAGCAACCAGAACGTCGATCTTCCCGGCAGCGAAGTCCTGCATGACCTCGTCCTTGTCGGCCGCGTCCATTTTGCCGTGCAGCATTGCCACGCTGCAGCCAGGCAGCTCTTGCGTAGCGATGCGCTCGCACCACTTTTCCACGCCAGTGGGACCATCGATTCGGGGTGCCACTACATAGGCCTGTCCTCCGGCTTGGATCTCCTCCCCCATGCGCTCCCAGGCGCGACGCACCCAGCGTGCTTTGTCAGCAGGCACCACCACGGTTTCAATATCACCCCGACCGCCGGGTTTGCCCACCAAGGTAATGGGAGTCAGGTCGCCGAACATCGTCATACCCACCGACCGCGGAATCGGAGTCGCGGTCATCACCATCATGTGTGGAGTCGCATCCACCGGCGCTGATTCCCGCAGTTTGTTGCGCTGCTGCACGCCGAAGCGATGTTGCTCATCCACCACGACCATGCCAAGCCGATAAAACTCCACGGAGTCCTGAATCACCGCATGGGTACCGACCACAATGTCCGTTTGCCCCGAAACCAGGTCCAGCAAAGTGCGTTGTTTATCGGCCTGCTTCTGGGAGCCAACCAACACGGATACTCGCACATCGGTGTTCTCCAGCATCTTCACCAGGTTGCGGGCATGCTGCACGGCCAGAATTTCCGTCGGGGCAACGAAGGCGCACTGATAGCCGGAATCCACCGCCCACAGCATGCTGATCAGCGCCACCATTGTTTTGCCGGAACCGACCTCTCCGTGCAGTAGCAGGTTTGCCGGGGTGGTTCCGCCAAGGCGGGAGCCGATATCCTCCAGCGCCATTTTCTGTCCCGCACTGAGGTCAAATGGCAGCCCTGCAATCAGCTTTTTCACGTTCTCGCCCGGCGCGAGCGCCATGCCGGTGCGCTTGGTGGCGTCATTGCGCCGTAGAGCCATGACCAGCTGCAGTTCCAGCGCCTCGTTGAACTTCAACCTTCTCCGGGCAGGTGCGGGGCCGGCCTCACTGGGTTGGTGAATCTGCCGGAGCGCATCCGCGAAGCTAATCAGCGGGCGCCCCTTTCCGTCGACGGGCCAGGCAGGCGCGCCGGGGTTACGGCGTGGCAGCGGCAGGAATTCGCCGGGTTCGTCCATCACCCGCAGCACGTGATCCATCACCCCCAACATCTCTGCGGTGGACGTACCGGGGCGACGCTTGTAGCCCGGCATCCACGGCTTGGCCAAGAGCTCCTGTGCAGCGGTTTCGGAACCCATGACATCCACGATGGTCTTCAGCGGCCCAAACATGCCGAATTCGGCATCCATCGCAGGGAGGATGGAGACATAGCTGGGGTTCTTCAGCTCCCACTGGCCATTGAACTCGGAGAGCTTGCCGTGCAGGAGCAGCATCGAACCCCGCTTGATTCGCTTCCGGTGGTAGGCCACGTTCCCGAACAGCGCGGAGCGGAAGCTCCGCACGCCGTCGGTGAAGGTGAACGTCAAAAATTTTCTGGGTCCACGCCCGGAGTGGTTGTCTTTCTCCCCCACGCTGAGGATCTCTCCGGCACAGGTGTACTTCTCTCCCACACGCAGCTCGTCCAGCCCCTGCGGAGAGCCGAGCCGCGCGTAGGTGACGGGGAAGTTCAGCACTGCATCGGCGATGGTTTTGATGCCCGGCTTATCCGCCAGCCGTTTGGCGCGGTCGTTGGTGATCGCCACGGAAAGCGGACGCGAATCCTGCCACCCCAGCATGGGCTATTCCACCCCGATCTGCACCAGGCGCGGGTCGCTGTCGCTTCCCAGCAGCTCGATGCGGTGATCGTCGATCTGCACGTCCGGGTAGAGCTCCGCGAAGGTGGCTTTCAGGTGGTCGATGGTTTCTTGGTCGGTGGCAGGGCGGCTCCACAGCAGGGTGACTAGTTCACCGCCATCGGCCAGCATGTCGCTCAGGGTCTCAATCATGCTCTCGGGCGGACAATTGGCGTAGCGCTGCGCGTCGACCGCATCGATCATCTCTTCGACGTTGTCATCCCAATCCACGGTAGGGTCGTTGACCGCCAGCGCCGCCAACCCGCCGACCAGCGATTTCGTGTCTATAATGTCGATTTCCCGCGTGCCGTCGAGGCCCTGCAGCGCCGCGACGTCCTGCCCGTTGGTCAGCACTGCCACCGGGCCGTTGCCTAGCTGACCCATCGCGTCTTTCAAGGTTGTGCTGTTTGGTGACGCCACAGCCACCGCACCTGCAGCTTCAAACAACTGTGCAACCCCACCGGTGGGCGTGAGAGCCACGATGGATGGCGCGCGGTTATCCGTCGAGTGCTGGCGGGGAGCCTGGGCTGGTGTGCTCTGTGTTCCCGAAGCGGCAGGTTCCCCTGCTGTGGGGAGCACCTCGATGCGCAGCTCGGTGACGGCGCCCAGCCCAAAGGCCTTCTCAATCACTTCCCCGGCCTGGTCAGTGTGCACGTGCGCAGTGCCGGCTTCCGGACTCAAAGGGCCAACGATGACGGAGTTGCCGTAGGCCTCCAGGAGTTCCCGCAGGGCATCCAGGTTCCCCTCGAAGAAGAACATCACCTCGACCTCTTGCTGGGTTCGGGCGTGGTCAGGCGTGAGGGCGTCACTAGTAGAACCGGCACCGTCAAGTACATCGACAAGGGCCTGCAGGATCACCACAAGGCCTTGGCCACCTGCGTCAACAACCCCAGCCTCGGCCAGAACGGCGAGTTGGTTGGGAGTTTCTGCGAGGGCTTCCTCTGCGGCGCTCAGGGCGCGGGTGGCGACACCGACAAGTTGGGGATCACCGTCGTGGGCGGCGGCTGCGGCGGCCGCGAGCACGCTGATGACGGTGCCCTCGACGGGCGTGGAAATTGCGGTGCGGACGAACCCCACGGACTGCGAGAGCGTATCGGCCACTGCGAGGCCATCAATCGGCCCCTGGGAGGCATTTTCTGCCAATGCCCGGAGCATCTGGCTAAGCACCAGGCCAGAGTTGCCGCGCGCGCCGCGAACCGCGCCGGTAGCCAGAGCGATGGTGACCTCGGAGGTGCTTGGGGCGCCTTCCAAGGCATCCACTGCGGCGACAGCGGTGGCCATGGTGTGCGCCATGTTCGAGCCGGTATCGGAATCCGGGATCGGGAAGACGTTGAGGGCGTTGATGGCCTGGCAGTTCTCGCGCAACTGGCTGGCGGAATGCCGCGCCCACTGGGCGACAACCTGCGCGTCGAGCTGGGCGGGTGCCTGATTCACCGGCTGTGCTTCTGCCACCGGTTGCGCCTCTGCCTTCCTAGATTTCACTCCCACTACCCTAGCGAAACAGCCGGACAGCAGGGCGGTTTGCGGAATCGTGGCGCGTTGATACTTCCGTGCCAGTGATGTAGATCTGCCGTATCCATCGCGAATCCAGGCTGTGTTGACCTGCTTAACGTTCACCCAGAGAGCACATAGTCTCCATGAGAGTGCTGTAGACGGTACTCGGCTTGTTATCGTGCCACTCAGTGTCACTGTCGCGCTCGTCCTGGCTCAGCGGTTGAGCCGTCGGCTCGTAGAGCCACCACAGGTTTTGCCACGGATCAAGAAGTCTTGCGAGACGATAGCCACCGTAGAAATCGCTAATTGGAGTGACGACGCGGCCTCCTTCCTTTACAGCCCTATCGAGGCACGCCTGGGCGTCAGGAACGTAGATCTGCAGGAGGGCTGGCGTGAACGGCCAATTCTGCTTTCGATCACACAGCATGATGGTGGCATCTCCAACCATAACTTCCGCATGGATGATCGAACCATCTCGATCCGGCGTGCGAACATGGGCTGCTTCTCGACCATCGAAAACTGTTTCCACGAAGTGAATGAAGCTCACGGAGTCGGGGACGATAGCGAAGGGATTTACTGTGTTGTGTCCAGTCGGGATTTTCAACGAAGTCATGTATACATAAAATATGAATAATTCGAGCAAAGTCAAGTACCGCCAAGGCGCTAGTTTCCTGTTGGCCACACTTGGACGCCGCGCCGAGAGAGCATGGGCAGCTCTCCTCACAGAGCAGGGAATTACCACCGCGCAGTTCACAGCCATGGCGGCGATCGCGGAAGGCGAACGAACGCAAAACGACGTAGCAATGGTTACAGCCGTTGACCCGCGAAACATCGGCGCCACAATCAAAAAGCTCACGGCGGTGGGGTGGGTTCAAGCTCGATCAAACCCCGCCGATGCGAGATCACGACTCCTCTGTTTGACACCCGCTGGCCAGCAGTGGTGGGACGATGTTCAGCCTGCCCTACGTCAAGGACGTGACTCATTTTTCCAGGGACTCACCCATAGAGAGTTGACCAACTTGGAAGAACTCCTCGGAAAACTCGAGGCCGCACAATCCGACAAAGAAGCGAACGGACCCGGCCATCGTCGCTAGAGCCGCCAGTCGACGGGCGCGCCGCCGGAAGCCTGGAGGATCGCATTTGCCCTGCTGAAGGGACGCGAACCAAAGAAGCCTCGATAGGCGGACAGCGGCGAGGGATGCGGGGACATCACGCAGCGCTCCGCGCCGATCAGCGGAGCGAGCTGCTGGGCCTGCTTGCCCCACAGGATGGCGGCGAAGTGCGGGTTGGCGGCAACCTGGCGGACAGCGGCCTCGGTGATGGCCTCCCAGCCGCGACCGCGGTGGCTACCGGCATTGCCCGCCTGCACAGTGAGCACGCGGTTAAGCAGCAGCACCCCACGGTCGGCCCACGGGGAAAGATCCCCGTTGGAGGGGGCTGGCAGGCCGAGGTCGTCTGTGTACTCGGTGTAGATATTCTTCAGCGACTTCGGCAGTGGCTCGCCCGCGGGCAGCTCCGCAGAGAACGCCAGCCCCACGGAATGTCCGGGCGTGGGGTACGGATCCTGCCCAACGATCAGCACTTTCACCTGGGTAGGGTCGGACTCGAAAGCCCGCAAAATTTTTTCGGGCGCGGGCAGGACCTGCGCTCGTTGTCCCGCCTGCACCTGCTGGGCCACCAGCTGCCCCTCAGCCAGCGCACCCTCCAGCACCGACTGCAGCCCCGGCAGGTACCACGCCGGGTGGATGCGCTCGATCAGCTGGTGCGCTTGTTCTCGTACGGAATTCATGCCTGCTCCTTACACCGACTGCCAGCCAGATGAAAACGGCGGGCGGCCGCCGTCGACCAGCACGTAGTCCACCCCGCCAGGCGAGTCCTCCCCAACCTCATCCGAGAGGCTGCGAACAGTCCCGATGCGGCGGTAGCCACTGGGCATGCGGGCGTCCGTAGTTCCAAGGAGAGTATGGTCCTCACCGCCGGTGTAAATCCACTCCAGAGGATTCTTGCCAGTCATCTGAGCTGCATGCCGCAGCTTCTCATCGGGTACCAGCGCCGCCCCGTCCAGGTCCAGGCACACCCCGGAGCGCTCCGCGATGGCACACAGGTCCACGATCAAGCCATCGGAATTATCCGTCATGGCGCTCGCACCCGTAGCGCGGGCGACGGATCCGCGGCCTGGCTCCAGACGCGGAGCACAGTGCCAATCTGCCAGTTCGTTGAGGATCGGATCGTTTGCCGGGATCGCCTTGCGCGAGCCGTAGTGGCGCAGGATCGCCAGGCCCGCCGCGCTGTAGCCGATTGGCCCACTGGCGATAATCCGCTGCCCCACGCCCGCGCCGTCCAAAGTCAGAGCCGCGGCAGGCCCGGAAATCTCACCCAAGGCGGTGATGGAGATCACCAAATCCTTGCTGGTCACAACGTCTCCACCGACAAGTTCCGCGGCCCACGGCGAAGCCCCCTCGTCGATGCCGCGCGCGATATCCGCCACCGTCTGCAGCGGCAAATCCCCTGGCGTGGCGATCGCCATTAGGATCGCGGTGGGGCGTGCTCCCATCGCCTGAATGTCCGCGAAGTTCTGTGTCACAGCTTTCACCCCGACCTCCCACGGAGTCGAGTAGTCGAAGGTGAAGTGCCGCCCCTGAACGAGGATGTCCGTCGAGCACACGTGTCGTGAATTGGTGCCTGTTGGCTCCAACACTGCGGCGTCATCGCCATTAAGAGAACTCGGCGCGGCGTTGCGGATCGCCGCGATGGTAGCGGCCTCGCCTGCCTCGGCGACAGTGAGTTGAGTACGCATGCGAACCTTTCCGTGGTTGCGGTGATGCTTGGGTTCCAATGCTTGGGTTCCAATGCTTGGGTTCCAATGCTTGGGTTCCCGCGCTTAGTCTAATTAAGATGGTGCGCTATGAGTGACGAAGCCTCCTCCCCCGTCTCCACCCCGCGGTACCTGATCATTCTGTCGACGGTGCTTGCCGTGGTGCTGATTATTGCGGTGATCACCGCTGCGAAGATCACGGTGGATCGGAAGGTGTACGCGCCTGTGGCGCTGGGCCCGGTGGATGCGCCGGAGGCGTCGTCGCAGGTCTGCGCCGATTTTGTGGCTGGGTTGCCGGAGGAAATGGATCGCTTCCGTGCCGTTGAGGTGCGGGATCCTAGGCCGGACGGCACGGCGGCGTACCGCGATTCTTCGGGTTCGGAGCTTTCTGTGCGCTGTGGAGTGAACGTGCCCGACCAGTACTCGGAGTTGTCGCCCGTGGTGTCGGAAGGCGATACGCGCTGGACCGTCGTCTCGGATGCTACTCCTGGGTCTGACCTGCGGACGTGGTACGCGGTCGGCGGTTCGCCTGCGGTTGCGGTGACTGCGTCGGCGGATGTCGGCGATGCCCTCGGTGCGGTGGGGTCTGCTCTTTCCTCTGTTTATGACGCCAACTCTCCAGCAAAGCCCGCCCCCTACCCACTGTCCGATGCTGCGGTGGCTGGCGGTTCCGGATCCCGCGAGGCCGGCGGTCCCACTTCCGGCGGCGCGACCGAGTCCCCTGCATGCCATAAGTTCCTGGGATCTCTGCCGGAGGCACTGGGCGACTGGCGACTGGTCCACAGATCCGCTGGAGGATCGGAAAAGAGCGCTGACCAGGACAAGCAGGGTACTGACCTGCTGAAGCCTGATCTCCTTCCCGATGGACTGGACCGGTCTGTGTTGGAGAAGGCTCCCAGCGGATCGGCTACCTATCTCGCCGAGGAGCAAGAACCTGTGGTGATTCGCTGTGGTCTGGCTATGCCTAAATCCTATGCCCCGGGTGCACAGTTGACCCAGGTAAACAAGGTTCCCTGGTTCTCTGATCCATCTCTTTCCCGCGGGTCGACCATGGGGCGTTGGTTTGCCCTGGGCCACGAGCAGGTCATCGGCCTAGCCATGCCGCAATCTGCTGGCAACGAGGTAATCTCTTCCGTCTCGAGTGCGATCTCTACATCCCTGAAGAATACGGAGAAGGCTGGAAGCTCTACTCAGTCGCGCTAACCCCCTTCCCTGCAGCGACACCAGCCCCTCAGGAGTGAGTGCCCCAGGGGAAATGTCGCTAAAACGGGAAAGTGCCCACGCGCCGATAAGTAGCCCACCAAACCGCAAACCCCTGACCTGGGCTTTTATTTTATGGACAACCATTACCGGTAACAGATTCCCGATCTAGCGACGTTCGGGACTCGTGAGCAGGTTAAAAGGAGCCCGCCACAAGGTTCCCCAGGCCTAAGCCAGCGCCCGGGCAATCAGCGCGCTGACCAGGTCGCCGAAGCTGATCCCCTCAGACGCGAACATCTTCGGATACATCGAGATCGGCGTAAATCCAGGCATGGTGTTGATTTCGTTCAGCACAGGCCCGTTCTCCGTGGCAAAGAAGTCCACGCGCGCGATGCCATCACACCCCAGCGCATTGAACGTGCGAATCGCCAGTTTGCGCACCTCCGTCACAACGTCCGCAGGTAGCGGCGCCGGGATGGTAGCGGAGACGGTCGAATCGACATACTTGGCGTCAAAACCATAGAACCCTTCGGCGCCATCCTCGGTGCCGTTCAGCATGGCAGGAACCGACGAGACGATCGAGCCATCCGCATACTGCAGCACACCGCACTCGACCTCGGCTCCGTGAATCATCGCCTCCACAATCACCTTGTTGTCATGGGAAAAGGCCAGGTCAATAGCCGCATCTAGTTCTTCCCAGCTATCCACCTTGGAAATGCCGATGCTCGACCCGCCGCGCGCCGGCTTCACAAACACCGGCAGCCCGAGCCGCTGCTTTTCTTCAGCGGCCAGATCGCGGGGCTGGAATAGAATCAGTTCCTCGCCCACCGGAATCCCCGCTTCGCGTGCCAGCCGCTTGGTGAAGTCCTTATCCATGCCCGCAGCGGAAGCTAGCACGCCATTGCCGACGTACCGCACGCCCGCCAGATCCAGCACGCCCTGCACGGTTCCGTCTTCGCCATTCTGGCCGTGCAGTACCGGGAACACCACATCTACGTTCGCAAATACCTCGCCAGCCTGCGGGCCGGTCACGTAGCGCATCTCCCCCGCCGCAGCCGAGCCAGCCGAGCCACCAAAAGTCAGCTGCACGTGCACACCGTCGTCCTTCACGCGCGGCATGTCCCGCCCATCCGCGCGCAGCTGCGTAGTATCCGTCGTCCCCGGCACCCACGCGCCCGCCTCAGTGATCCCCACCGGCACGACCTCGTAAATCTCCGGATCCAGGTGGTCGATCACCGCGCCTGCGCTAATGCAGGAGACGGAGTGCTCAGTCGATTGCCCTCCGTACAGTACGGCGACAGTGGTACGTGCGTGCTTCTTGGCTTGGTTACTCACGGTGTTTTACCTTAGCCGTTTTTCTGACGCCGCATTCCCACCGCCCCGCCACTTCGACCCGACTGCCAGTCTACCTGTGGCTTACTCGGCCTTCCGGCTGCGGCCGAGCAACCCCATCATCACCTGCTGCACGTCTGCGCCTTCGTGGCACACTCCCACCACGGCTTCGGTGATCGGCATTTCCACGCCGACTTTCCCCGCCAGCTCGAACACGGACTGACTGCTGACCACGCCTTCAGCAACTTGTCCCTTGGTGGCCTTGGCGGCCTCTTCCAGGCTTTCGCCCTTGCCGAGGCGCTCGCCGAAGCTGCGGTTGCGCGAGAGCTTAGACGTACACGTGGCCACCAAGTCGCCCATGCCCGCCAGGCCGCTGAGCGTGCGCGCGTCGGCGCCGACTTCCAGCGCTAAACGGGTGGTCTCCGCCAGGCCGCGGGTGATCACGGTGGCGGCGGTGTTATCGCCGAATCCCATGCCAGCGGCAATGCCCGCCGCCAGGGCGATGACGTTTTTGCACGTACCGGCGATTTCGCAGCCGATGACGTCCGCGTTGGTGTACGGACGGAAGTACGGGGCGGCCACGGCGGCCTGGATCAGCTTCGCACGATCCATGTCGGAACACGCCACTACGGTTGCCGCAGGCTGGCACTCTGCCACTTCGCGTGCCAGGTTCGGCCCTGTCAGCACGGCCACGCGTTCGCTGGGCACGTCCGCCACCTCGGAGATCAGCTGGCTCATGCGCAGGCCGCTGGAGTGTTCGATGCCCTTGGCCAGGCTCACCAGGGAGGCATCCGCGCCGATCAGATCCTGCTCTTTCCATTTCTGCAGGTTCCCGCGCAGGGACTGTGAAGGCACGCCCAGCACCACGATCTCCGCGCCGTCGAGCGCCTCGGCGGGGTCACTCGTGCCGGTCAGCGAGTCAGGCAGCGCAATGTCCCCCAGGTAGGCACTGTTGCGGTGGTTGTTGCGCACGTCGTCTGCGACTTCGTCGCGACGTGCCCAGAGACGGACCTCGTTACCGGCGTCGGCAAAAACCTTGGCAACAGTCGTGCCCCAGGATCCCGCACCCATCACCGCTACTTGCACCATGTCGCTTTGTTGCCTTCCCGTCTGCTGTGGCTTCAGTTCGAAATAATTTTTGGGTTCGTTATACGATTGTCGGCAATAGTCTATCGAAAGGGATCCCTTTAAAAGTGATCACTCACACAGGAACCGGCGATCTTTCTACGTCCCTGGCCATGTCGCGGCACGATCAGGGGCATGTGACCCGCATCGGATCCCGCCCCAGCGAAGAGTTCGCTCGCCCTACTTTCGCCGCCGGCGCGGTTATTTGGCGCTTTTCTGGCGACGCCGCAGACTCCACCCCTTCCGCCCCCGAGTCCACGGACGTGGAGATCGCAATCATTCACCGTCCCCGCTACGACGACTGGTCTCTGCCGAAGGGCAAGGTTGATCCGGGTGAGAATCTGCCGGGTACCGCCATGCGCGAGATCTGGGAGGAGACCGGCTTTAGCGTGCGCCTGGGCTGGCTGTTGGGCTATGTCCACTACCCTGTGGGTTCCCGCACGAAGGTAGTTTATTACTGGACTGCCCAGCATCTTTCCGGTGAGTTCGAGGCCAATGATGAATCCGATGAGCTGCGTTGGGTTTCCCCCGCCGAGGCGAAGGAGCTGCTGAGCTATGAGGCGGACCTGAAGGTCGTGGATGCGGCTTTGGGTCTGTTGCAGTTGGGCTGCGATCGTCGAGTGCTGTATGTCCGCCATGCGAAGGCGCATGCGCGTGAGGGGTGGGCTGGTGACGATGATCTGCGTCCCCTGGGCAAGAAGGGGCGCCGTCAAGCGGAGCTGCTGGTTTCCGGGTTGTCGGGTTACCGCCCGGAGGCGATTTCCTCTGCTGTGCCGGTGCGTTGTGAGCACACGGCTGCGCCTATTGCGGAGGATTTGGGGCTGGATGTTATTTCGGACGCCAACCTGGGCGATGCCGGTTGGGCTGCCGATTCAGATGCGGCGGTGGATGCGTTCCACGCCGCCACGACCGCGCCTGTGTCGATGGTTGTTGGTCAGGGGACGGTGATCCCGGGTGTGCTGGCCCGCGTGGCAGGCGAGCACGGCGTGGAGATTGAGGATATGCGGGTGAAGAAGTCCAGCACGTGGGTGCTGCACTTCGCCGGGGACAAGCTGCTGGGGCTGGACTACTTGGCCAGCCCGTTGGCTGTGAAGTAAGCGCTAGCTGGCGGGCAGGGTGCGCGGCTTGAAGCTGGCGCGCTGGGATTCGAAGGCCTCGATGGCCTCTTCGTTGCGCAAGGTCAGGCCGATGTCGTCCAGGCCTTCCATCAGGCGCCAGCGGGTGTAATCGTCCACGTCGAAACCGAAGGTGTGGGTGCCGAGGGTGACGGTGCGGTCTTCCAAGTTCACGGTAATTTCCGCCCCTGGCTGCTGTTCCAGCAGTTTCCAAATCAGTTCAATGTCGGACTGCTCCATCTGTGCGGCCAACAGACCCGCCTTGCCCGAGTTACCGCGGAAGATATCGGCGAAGCGGGAGGAAAGAACCACGCGGAAACCGTAATCCATCAGCGCCCAGACGGCGTGCTCGCGGGAGGAGCCAGTGCCGAAGTCGGGGCCTGCCACCAGGATGGAGGCGTTCTTGTAGGGCTCCTGGTTCAGAATAAACTCTGGATCCTTGCGCCAGCCGGCGAACAGGCCGTCCTCGAAGCCGGTGCGGGTCACGCGCTTCAGGTAGACGGCGGGGATGATCTGGTCGGTGTCGACGTTCGAGCGGTTCAGGGGGGCCGCCACGCCAGTGTGAGTGTTGAACTTTTCCATGGTGTTTGTGTTCCTCTGCGTTGTCGTGGTCGGTTTACAGATCCGCTGGGCCTGCGAGGTGGCCCGTCACGGCGGTGGCGGCAGCAACTGGTGGGGAGACCAAGTGCGTGCGCCCGCCCTTACCCTGGCGGCCTTCGAAGTTTCGGTTGGACGTGGAGGCCGAGCGCTCGCCGGGAGCGAGTTGGTCGGGGTTCATTCCAAGGCACATGGAACAACCTGCGGTGCGCCATTCCGCCCCGGCGTCGATAAAGATCTGGTCGAGGCCTTCATCTTCTGCTTGCATCTTCACTCGCGTGGAGGAAGGCACAACGATCATGCGCGTGCCGTCGGCAACTGTGCGGCCTTTGATGACTTCCGCGGCGGCGCGCAGGTCTTCGATGCGGGAGTTGGTGCAGGAGCCCAGGAAGACCGTGTCGATCTTGATGTCGCGCAGCGGGGTGCCGGGCTTGAGATCCATGTACTCCATGGCACGCTCGGCGGCGAGGCGGTCGTTGTCGTTGGTGAAGTCCTCCAGCTGTGGGATGGATTCCGCCAGTGGCAAGCCCTGACCGGGGTTGGTGCCCCAGGTGACAAAGGGAGTCAGCGCGGAGCCGTCGATGTGGACGACGGTATCGAACTGCGCGTCGTCGTCGGTACGCAGAGACTTCCAGTACTCCACGGCTGCGTCCCAGTCCTCGCCCTTCGGCGCGTGCGGGCGGCCTTCGAGGTAGTCGAAGGTGGTCTGATCGGGGGCGATCATGCCGGCGCGGGCGCCGGCCTCGATGGACATGTTGCACATGGTCATGCGGGCTTCCATGGACAGCTTTTCGATAGCCTCGCCGCGGTATTCGATGATGTGACCCTGGCCGCCACCGGTGCCGATCTTGGCGATGATGGCCAGGATCAGGTCCTTGGAGGTCACGCCTGGCTGCAGTTCGCCGGAGACCTCGATGGCCATGGTCTTGAAAGGCTTCAGCGGCAGGGTTTGGGTGGCCAGCACGTGCTCGACCTCGCTGGTGCCGATGCCCATGGCGATGGAGCCGAAGGCGCCGTGGGTGGAGGTGTGCGAGTCGCCGCAGACCACCGTCATGCCGGGCTGGGTCAGGCCCAGCTGCGGACCGACGGTGTGGACGATGCCCTGTTCAATGTCGCCCATGGAGTGCAGACGGATGCCAAACTCTTCGGCATTGTCGCGCAGGGTGGAGACCTGCAGGCGGCTGGTGGGTTCCTGAATCTCGGTCAGTTGACCTGTCTTCACGCCAACGGTGGGAACGTTGTGGTCCTCCGTGGCGATGGTCAGATCTGGTCGGCGGACTTTGCGCCCGGCCTGTCGCAGGCCGTCGAATGCCTGAGGGGAGGTAACCTCGTGTACCAGGTGCAGGTCGATGTACAGCAGGTCGGGGCCGCCATTTTCTCCGGCTTCGACGACGTGGTCGCGCCAGACTTTTTCCGCGAGGGTTAAGGGTTGGTTCGTCACGGTCTCTCCTCTGTGTCCGCTATACAGTTCCACTGGATGGAATGTATAGTATCAAATCATGGGACACAATACGGAAATTCCCGCAACTAGCGGTATTCAAGTTTTGGACCGGGCGATCTTCATCCTATCGGTCATCGCAGCAGAACCTCGCAATCTTTCCGACCTGTGCGCCATCACCGGCCTGCCGCGCGCCACGGCGCATCGCATCGCCGTCGCGTTAGAGAAACACAGATTGATCGAGCGCGGGGTGGACGGTGCGTGGGTCACTGGTCCAGCCTTGGCCGAGATGGCACCGTCTACCTCTTCTCGTTTGGAGGACGCCGCAGAGTTCATCCTCCCCGACCTCATGGCAAAGACTGGCGAGTCCGTGCAGCTATATCGCCTTTCCGGAATGGAACGCGTGTGCATCGCCAACGCCGAACCCGCCACCGGTCTGCGCGATACCGTGCCGATTGGTCACCGCATGACATTGAACGCGGGCTCCGCAGCCAAGCTGTTGGTTGCCTATGCGCCGGAGGCATTCCAGAACCAAGTACTCCCCCATGCCGCCTACACCCGCAAGGACCTAGAGCAGATCGCTGCCGATGGCATTGCGGAATCCTCCGCCGAGCGCGATCCCTCCCTCGCTTCCGCCTCCGTCCCCATCTTTGGAGCGGATGCACACAATCGCACTGTCATTGCCTCCCTTTCCATTTCTGGCCCCGTCGCCCGCATGGGCGAACACCCGGCTGAGAAATTCGGCGCGGATCTCAAGGAAGCCGCCCGACTGCTGGAGGACCTACTGCGAAAGTAGCCATCGGCTGCCAGCAAAAAATTTTTGTACAACACGCTCGCCCGCACATTAAAGGAGAAACTGACGCCATGACCAGCGACGATTCCGCAAGAACAAACCCGGCCACAAACGACAAGCGCTACGACGCAGGCATTCAAGTCCGCCGGGAGGTCATGGGTGATGCCTTCGTCGATGCCGCCCTGGAACGTAACGCGGGCTCTGATGGCGAGGCGCTGCAGAAGCATGTCACCGAAACCGTCTGGGGTTCCGTGTGGACGCGCGACGGCCTGGCCCGCCGCGACCGCAGCTTGCTGAACATCGGCATGCTGGTGGCATTACGTGCCACTGAGGAGCTGCGCGGGCACGTCCGCGGTGCGTTGGAAAACGGCCTGACTCGCACGGAGATCACGGAGGCGATCATCCATGCCTCGGGCTACTGCGGCGCACCCGCGGCACTGTCGGCAATGAAAGTTGCCCAGGAGGTGCTGGTAGCAGAGCTCGGCCCGCTAGAGAGAGACGACAACTAGCCGTGCGCTAGGTACGCGGCAGCTCCCGCCACTCCACCGTCAGCTCGGAATCCAGCTCGTCGGCACGGGCGGCCAGGAAGTTGTACAGGCTTTCCGTGCCGTCCTCGATGCCATCGGCGACATCCTCGCCCGCGGAGGTGATGTCCACCATCGCCGATTCATCCGCCGCGCCAGCGTTGGCGAGCTCGGCGCCCCAGCCGCCCTCCCCACGCCGACCGTCCTCGTCCGCCGATAGGGTACGGAGCCAGGCTTCGGCTGACGTGTGGGCGTCCACACCAAAAAGAACGGCGCGAACCGTGGCGGGCGTGCCGTCGTTGCCGGGCGGGGTGCCCCAGAGCCAGTCCAGGTTTACGCGATATGGGGAGAGAATGGGAGCCTCCTGACGTAGGGTGAATCTATGAGCGATTATAAGGACAAGCGCTGCACTGACCAGGAACGTTCTGCCACTGTGGGGGCGCTGTCCGACGCGATGGCCAATGGGCAGCTGAGCATCTCGGAGTTCGACGAGCGTTCCGGCCAGGCGCATGCTGCGATCCAGCGTAGCGAGTTGGTGGATCTTCTGGATGACTTGGTGGACGAGCCTGCAGCGTTGCTCTTTGGGGCGGGTGCGGTTGAGCGCCGCGCGACCGGTGACGTCGCCGAAGCTGGCGAGAGTTCGGACGCTCAACGCCACCGTGAGCTTGTGCTTGCGCGGGCGCAGAACATGGTGACTGGCGAGGGGACCGAGACAGGCTTCAGCCTGACTATTTTCGGTGGAACAGAAAAGTCTGCAGGGGTGTTGCCGAAGAACCACTGGAACTTCACTGTGTTCGGCGGGACTGATTTCGACCTCCGCCACTGCAGATTTAGCGATCCCGTAACCACGCTGTGGCTGAACTCCACCTTTGGTGGTGTGGACGTTGTGGTGCCGGAGGGCGTGCGCGTGGATATGGGCAACCTGGGCATTTTCGGCGGTTCAGAGCTGATCGTGGAAAGCGGCGCGATCCACCCCGGCAGTCTGCCTGCGAACGCTCCCCTGCTAAAGATCCGTGGACTTTCGGTCTTCGGCGGTGTGACCGTGAAGGTTGTGCGGGGTTAGGAGCAAAATATGCGAAAGCAGCCCGGAACAGGAGCAACCTACCAAGAAATCCGTTTCAGCGAGGCAGGCGTTCAGCAGCTAAAGGCCTATCGTGAAGAAAATGACCATTTAGCAGCTTATCGAGATCAAAAGATCAAAACCGACGATGACCTTCTTTACAATTTTCCGGTCGTATATGTCATCAAGAATGAAGAAAAGACACATGCGAAACCTTATACCGCATATGTAGGTGAAACCACAGATATTATCCAACGCACCACGTCGCATCTTAAAAATACACGCAAGGATGATGCTGACTGGACAAAGCTCAAGGATTCTAAAAATAGTAGCCTCATCATTCTCGGGCATGAACTTTTCAATAAATCATTGACACTCGACGTGGAGAATCGTCTAATGCTGATGCTCTCGAGCGTCGAATCTGTAAAAAAGCTCGAGAACCGGCGAAGTAATGACCAGCTGGACTATTACACTAAAGAGCGCTTTGACGAGGTATTCCATGAAATTTGGGGACAGCTACAGACTGTTGATCAAAATTTGTTTCCGGAACTGGAGAAGATTTACGACTCCGCTCTTTACAAGGCCTCTCCTTTCCACAGCTTGACCGAAGAACAGATCAAGGCCAAGCGTGAAATCATGGAGGTTCTCTACGACAAGATTCACACAGGCTCTCGTGGCAATCTTGTCATGGTCGAAGGTGAGGCAGGAGCCGGAAAAACCGTGCTGCTTAGTAGTCTTTTCTACGACATTATGCAAAACCCGGTCATCACCAAATCTGGTGAGGAACGCCAACTAAATTGCTATCTGATTGTTAACCACGACGAACAGGTGAATGTCTACACTCAAATTGCTGAAAAGCTAGGACTCCACTCGAAAGCCAACGAAACCGTTTTAAAACCGACGAGGTTTATCGAGCAACACTCTCCTGACGAAAAGATTGACCTGGCACTGATCGACGAAGCACACCTGTTGTGGACTCAAGGTAAGCAAAGCTACCGAGGCGATCACCAACTACTAGATATCATCGAACGCGCAAAGGTAACCATCGCAGTCTATGATGCACGTCAGGTTCTGCAGGCTAATCAATGGTGGGAGAAAGAACCTCACGAACTTGTCCCGGAAGATAGGTACTCAAAGATTCTTCTGAAGAATCAAATGCGTATGTCTGCCTCCCAGGAAACTCTCAACTGGTTCAAATCCTTTTTCGAGAACCGTACGATTTCTAACCTCTCGCTAGACACCAATTATCGAGATCGTGAGGGTTACCATGTTCGCTTTTTCACAGATGTGAAGGATATGCGATATGCAATCGTCAGAAAAGCATCCAAGACCGATCGCGGCTTAAGCAGAATGGTCGCAACTTACGACTGGCCATACCATTCTAAAAAGAAGCCCGATGGTACTGGTTTATGGAGCGTAACCATAGGTGACTTCTCTATGCCTTGGAATAGAGAAATCACGGTTGATGCCAAGGTGAAGAAAAAGAATCTTTCTTGGGCAGAACAGCCTCAAACGATTAACGAAGTTGGCTCGGTATACACCATTCAGGGCTTCGACCTGAATTACGTAGGAGTGATCATTGGCCCCTCGGTGAAGCTACGAGATGGACAGATTGTAATTTCTCCAGATGAGAGTTACTTCCGAGCAGCAACGAATAGGCGAACGTTGAGCGATGGCTCCGGCAAAGGAATTTTCTCAGATACACTCCTATGGAATCAGTTATATGTGCTGATGACTCGAGGTGTTCATGGCCTCTTTGTCTACGCCTGCGACGACGAGCTTCGCGAAGCCCTGTTGAAGGCTCAGAGACTCACCCCAGGCGCGTACCCTGGGTGCCATGAGTGAATTCTTCCCAGTCGAAACGTTTAGCAAGCGCCTCGCCACCGTCCGCGATATCGCCGCGCAAGCCGGCCTGGACGGCGTCATCGCCACACCCGGCCCCGACATGGAGTACCTGATCTCGTCGAAGATCAGCACCCACGAGCGGTTCACGGCTCTGGTTCTTACTAATGACGCCACCCGCATCATCGTCCCCGGCGTGGATGTCGCTGACTTGAAGAAGTCCGTCGCCGGCAAGCTCGGCATCGAGATCATCGGGTGGAACGATGGCGAAGACCCCTACGGCCATATCTCTGAAGGTTCCTACGCAGTCAGTGCAGCTATGACCGCCGACCACCTGCTGGAGCTGCAGTCCCGCGGAATCTCCACTGTCAATGCCACCCAGGTGCTCGCCCAGGCGTTCATCCGCAAGGACGATGAAGAGCTTTCCGAGCTGCGCCGCGCCAGTGCTGCCATCGACGAAGTCCACCGCCAGGTACCGAACCTGCTACGCGCAGGCGTGACTGAGAACGACGTTGCGAAGCAGCTGGAGAGCCTCATCCTCGAAGAGCACGAGGTAGTGGACTTCATCATCGTCGGCTCCGGCCCACACGGCGCCGACCCGCACCACGACCATTCCGATCGCGTCATCGAAGATGGCGACGTGGTGGTTGTCGACATCGGCGGCACCCTGGCCAGCGGCTACCACTCCGACTGCACCCGCACCTATGTCGTCGGCGACCCCACGGACGAGCAGCAGCAGATTTATGACGTCCTGCAGCGCGCCCAGGAAGCCGGGCTGGAGTTCGCCAAGCCGGGCGTCACCGCCGGCGAGGTGGACAAGGTCGTCCGCGACATTATCGACGAGGCCGGCTACGGCGAGTACTACATTCACCGCACGGGCCACGGCATCGGACTGTCTTGCCACGAGGAGCCCTTCATCATCGCTGGCAACGACTTTGTGATTGAGGAGGGCATGGCCTTCTCCATCGAACCCGGCATCTACATCCCCGGTAAGTGGGGCGCACGCATCGAAGACATTGTGATTGTGGCGTCCAAAAACGTAGAGCCCATCAACAAAACACCCCACGAGCTAGTGCGCGTGGGGTGAGAGGGGGAAAACCTAGTTGGAAGTTAGTGGACGTCCACGAACTTCTTAACGATCCACTTCCGTGCCAGGAAGATGAGCGCGCCGAGGGCAATCATGACCGCGAACATCGCCAGGAAGTAGGTGCGCTCCGCGGAGGCGTCGTCCGGGTTGTAGAAGCCCGCCAGGCTGCCCGAAAGAGCAGTACCCAGGCTGATAGATAGCTGCCACAGGCCGAACATACGGGTGGGGAACGCCTTCGGCGCCAAACGGGTGGCCATGGAGTTACCCACGGGGCTCAACATCAGCTCGCCCATAGTGAACAGGAACAGAATCAGCACCATCACCCACATCGGCGTGGAGTTCGCGCCACCACCGGCAAACGGGATGAACAGCAGCAGCGCCACGCCAATCAGGCCAAGGGCCATGGAGAACTTCACTGCGTAGGAAGGCTGCTTGTCCCCCAGCTTCGTCCACAAAGCGCCGAACACAGCGGCGAACAAAATAATGAACAGCGGGTTGATGGACTGCACCATGCCCGGAGGAACCTCGATGCCGAACAGGTTGCGGTTCAGGCGCTCGTCGGAGTACAGCGCAATCACGGTGAACTGCTGCTGGAACAGCGACCAGAACGCGACGGATGCCACGAACATAGGGACAAAACCAACGAGGCGGGAACGTTCAATATCCGTGGTCAGAGGGGAACGGTACATCTGAATCCACAGGACAATGGCGATAACCGCGGCGAGCAGAGCCGCAATGTTGGACAGCTGCGCTACCTTCAGCACGCCCGTGACGAACAGCAGAACGAAAGTAGCCACCGCTACAACAGCACCGAGGAAGACCGGGAGGTACTTCTTGTGCGGCAGCGGGTTCACTACATCGTGGCCCGCATCGCGGATGGTCTGCTTTCGCAGAGCGGTGTACTGGATCAAGCCGATGGCCATCATCACGGCGGCGACACCGAAGCCCCAGTGGAAGCCCTTCCAGCCCCACAGCGCGTTGGTGATCAGCGGGCCGAGCAGGCCACCGATGTTCACGCCCATGTAGTAGATAGAGAAACCGCCGTCGCGACGGGGATCATCGTGCGAGTACAGAGAACCGAGGACCACCTGGGAGGTCGTCTTGAGAGCACCGGAGCCAACGGCGATGAACACCAGGCCGAGGGTCACACCGACATAGCCCGGCAGTAGTGCCAAACTGATGTGGCCCAACATCACTAGCACTGCGGAGTAGAACAGAGTGCGCTCCGCGGAGAGGATGCGGTCGGCCACCCAGGCGCCCGCCACGCCGGTCAGGTACACCAGGCCACCGTAGGCACCGACGATGGAAAGAGCGGTGGACTGTTCCATCCCCAGGCCACCGTCAGCGACCGTGTAGTACAGGTAGTACGCCAGCAGAGCCTGAAGGCCGTAGAAGCTGAAGCGCTCCCACATCTCCACGCCCGAGAGGTTGGCTAGGCCGAAGGGGTGGCCGAAGAAAGTCCGTTCGTTCTGGTGCGCGCTAGAAGAATGCGCGGTTGCTGCGGAGGCTCCGTCTGGTGTGGGAGAATCCTCCGTACTCGATTGAGAAGTCATTCGTTAATTCCATCACACCCACTGCGGATTAACGAAGCCATCGGCAAAAATTTGGAGAAGATTGCCGCGCGAAAACAGTTTTACCGCCCACCGACCCGCAAAAAGAAAAAGCACGACTCGAAAGCCGTGCTGAAAAAATTTTGGCAGTTTCACGAATCTCCCTCCACCAGCCCGAACCTCTGACCTGCTAATACGCCTGCACCACGGAATTTCGGAGCTTGCACCACTCTCGTGGATCCAACTCGTAGGTGACCGCTAGGAGCCGCTAATTTTTTCAAGATCCGCAGCAATATCGTCTACCGATCGGGCTAAGGAATCCGATATACCGTCCTCGGCTCTTGCAAGCGTACTGAACCCGAAGCGTGTTTGATAATAATTATCTAAGAAACTGCGAGTCTGGTCACTACCACGAAGTTCTACGACCAGAAACTTGCTGGCAGCAATCCTAGATGCCTCCAATACTTTGGTGTTGACCCAGTGCATCAGTATGTCCGAAACGCGAGAACCTTCAAACTCCCTTGCGACAGCAAACTTACCCAATAAAGTTGCCGGAATACGCTGGGACAGGGTCTTCCCGCCGCCCTCTTGCAAGAGACCTCTGGGGACATCACCGCGAAGAATCTCAAAGTTACTCAGCGCGAAGAATCCCGCCACGACACCAATATCCCCCTTCGTAGGCGTTAATACCCAAACGCGTGCATATCCGTGATTCACGTAATCTAAAGCATGATCTGCTAACCAGGCATTCATCCCCAGATCCCGACTCGCAAATCTCTCCAGGTCATAGGAAAACTGGTCTTCCAAGAGTTCACAGCTAAAATCACCGAGTCTATTGCTCATCTGAGCGCAAGCAGCCTTTCTACGAAAGGTTCGTGGGCCTTTCCGGGAGCGTCTAACAACGGGTCTAAAAGTTCTGAGTCAGCGACAGTCACAAGACGCGGCGGCAAATCAATTTCAAGGTCAAAAGAAGTACCGTCTTCCAATACACCATCCGTTGCAGGTGCATGGGTCAGATAGTAGTCCTGCAATGCATCTCCAGGCATGGCAGCGCGTTTACCTTTCCTTCGATCCCAAGCAGATTTCCAAGTTGGTTCTAGATGGGAAATCTTCTCTAAAGTCCAAGGATCAAAGTGCTTGTAGTACGCGTCAAAGACACTGCCTATCACTTCAATGGCATATGAATCTTCAATCTCTCGGGGAAGCATCCATGTATCAATCGACTTTTCTAGCAAATCAACGGAAACTTCCAGTTTCCCACTGTGAGCAGTAAGGAGTTCTCCGATGACGGGGCCTCTTTGCATTGCCCAAGTCGCCTCTGGATACAAACGGCGACCGGTAAGATATGCATACCAACTGAAAGAAAAGAAGCAGAGTTTCTGCAAAGCCACTGAGTTCACTTCTTGCCCGTCAGTCCGTCGAACGATTTCTCGTGCGACTTGAAACGCTGAAATTTCAGACATTGCGCTTCTCCCCTTTCCATTTGACGAATTTAACTTTGAGTCTAAGGTACCATCCTACAGCGACGAAAATGGAGATTGATTTTTGCAGCACCATGTCGAGCTTACGAATCTCAGCCCCTCCCTCACCGCCGCGAACCCCGTCACATGCCACCCCAACAACCTATCCACCTCCTGTTCCACTGCCGCAGCATTCTGAATCAGCCAGTGTAGATAGTTCCGCCGAAGCTCCGAGTGCCACAACTCCAGTTCGCCGCCAGCAAGCCCAGCTGGGTCATACGGGAACGTCAACAGGACTTCTGGGGACTGCACCCGGTATTCCTTGAGCACTTCACGCCCCTCCATCGCTGAGCGCTCATTATTCATGGCCCACAGGAACAGATCCTCGATGATGCCGCCGCAAAAAGGAGCCAGCTCTCGATCCTCGACCTCGGCTGTCACCCGCGCTACGATTCGCTGAGCTTGACCAGATTCATACAGTCCCGTCCAGCCGCCGAGCATGTCCCACTCGTTATGCAAAGCGCGATTCAGGTCAGTGATAAGTACCTTGGCTCCTGGGTGGTGTTGCTCCATCACATCAAGCTCCACGTGAGGGAGGTAAGGCCAGTATCGTCGAGCCGTGAGCAGATCAATCATCGCCACGATGTTGGGCGGGAACTCTGATTGTGGGATTGCGGCTTTGGTCTCGGCCCCGATGATCCAGAACCCATCGGAAGTAAATAAGGGTGCGGACATACAAGCTCCTGCGTCGTAGGGACAGGAACGAGTATGCTGGATGGGAGCAGGATCAGCGAACCCCCGCTCCGTCGAGTTGGCGGGATGGGGTCTGTGTCAACGGCTGAGATTAGAAGGTCAGACCAGGAATGTTGAGGTTCTGAGCCATAAACCCCCAAGTTCGGAGTCGGCCCCTCCAACTATCCTATTCGACATGATGCAAACCCACGCCAATTATTCTCGCCCCTTCCCTGACCATTGGTTTCCAACACTAGCGAGGCTGTGTCGAGAAACAGCTCAGAATATGCAGACGATAGGCCAGGCCAACCTCAGTCTCACAGCGGAAGAAAAGCAAGACATCAACGAGTATTTCCAAGCCGAGGATTACAACGTCGCTCTCATCGCCGAAGAGATAACCGGAGGGTCTGCAGACCTCGTTGGCGGGTGGCTCTACACGATCAACAACCTTCTCGATGGTCCTTTCGTCAGCCCCGTGACCATCGCCCCCATTACTCGTGCAGCAATCGAGACCAGTGCGCAGATCGCATACCTCAACGCGTTTGAACCGATCGAGCGATGCTTCTGGGCCATGCGAGCGGTCACAGACAAAATTGATTATGAAAAGGAGCGTGACCTCGTTCCAGGTGTATTCCCCCGACTCAAAGAAGCAACAATGGTCCACACGGACCGGCACCGTGGGACGAAATTTAATTTCCCTGGCAATACCGCGCTAGTACGTGAAACGTTTAAAGTCTTGGGCGGCTACCGGATGTACAAGGAGACAAGCGCATATACGCACCAGCATGCTTGGACCGCCTACAAGCACAGCAATTACGTCATGCAAAACCCTTTGCCGTTAGAGCTCCGAACGATTCGCTTCGTCATAGACGCGTTAGCAGCAGCTGACTACGCTGCACGCTCCTTCGTCAACTATCGAGATACGACAAAGACTGCTTCTGCGTACTCTAACCTCGACATATTGCTAGGCATACGCAAAGCAGTCCATGACGAGTTCGTAGCTTGGATGACCGAGAACAACGTCGCTCCCGCCCCCTAAACCACCCGCAGCCCCTCGCCACGTCCGTCTCCATGAAACAGCCCCCGCACCGCCACAAGATCGTTATCCCCTAAATCTGGGCGGAACGGCTCGTAGCGCTTCAACGACTTAATCCCCGCCGCGTGACAGATAAACGCATCGGGCACATATCGGTTCATCAAGTCCACGATCCATGTCGCTTGGAGCCGGCGAATATCAGGCCGCATTCCTGACTCAACCTTGTTGCGTGCGGTCCTGCCTGTCACATCATCAGCCTCTCGACTCGTCACATTGGGGCGCAGGACGTACTCATCCAGATCCGCCTTGTCCAGGTCGAGTAGGTGGACCCAGCGAACCGTGACGGGGATCGTGGGGTCGGGCAAGTGGATGAGCAGGCCCCGCCCGTCAACCTCGGCACTTGGCCACTTCAGCCCACTCATCTGCCTGCTCGTCAGCCCTGCACCTAGGCCAAGCCCCACAATCTTGCGCCGCCCACGGCTGATGAACTCGTCCGTGTCCACACACCAGTCGAGCACGTCGGTGATCTCAGCGGGGGTGTACGGCGGCTGTGGGGTCGTGCGGACGTGCTTCTTGTGAATCATCTGCCCCATCCGCCTCGAGTTTAGCGCTTCGCCGAGCCTGCACAGCGTGGTCTTGTACACGCCCCACGAATGAACGGAAAGATCGTCTAGCTCATCGCGGATCATCATCTCGATCATCTCAGCGTAAAGCACGACCTCGACGTCTTGCTTATAGCCGTCCCTGTTGCACATCACATCAACCAGCCGCGCTAGGACGGGCAAGTAGCGGTTGTAGGCAATCTCAGGGTGGAGGTCGCGGTATTGCTGCCCTAGGTTCACTGTGAAGTCGCGAATCGTTTCCCAGCGCTCATGGCAGATGGTGAACGGTTGGTAGGTTTCGAGGGCCACGTTCGCCAACCCTTTCTCTCGACAGATTCGAGGCCGTAGGGATGACCTACCGGACTACCGGGTCCAGGATCCCCTAGGCAATCACGACGGGGGTAGCTGTGGTCTCACGTACCGGCCACACACTCGTCTCAACGAATTGCTCAATCGCCATGATCTTATCGACTCTGGGGATCGACTCGCCGCGAACGAAGCGGGTAATCATCGCGTGCGAGACCTGCGAACTCTCCGCCACATAGCGAACAGAGCCTTGTTTACCAGCCTCCATGTACACATCCTTCGCCAACAAGGGCAGGTGGCGATGAACCTCGTTGCGCGCATCTGCAGGATCGGTGTTAGGCCAGTCCACGAGGCGCTTCTAAGCGGGCATACGGCCTCTTTTGTTCGGCAACAGCAGCTGTGACTGATCGTAGGTGCGAGAAGCACCAGGGCGACTGGTTCACCGGTTTGATTTACATCAATACCTATTCCGGCGCTGTTAAGCTAATTCAAGCCCCATAACTCAAGGAGTATCTGTGTCCTCTGATTCCATGACCCTACGCCGGTCTCAAGCCGAGAAGTTCGCCGAAAGGTGGAAAGAGCGAGGGCAGGAAAAGTCCGATTCACAGTCATTCTGGACTGACCTACTTCGCAGTGTGTTCCACCACGACAACCCCGAGACCGCAGCTCTCTTTGAACAAGGCACTGAGTACGGCGGCTGGATTGACGCAGTGATCCCCTCTGCACGAACGTTTGTGGAAATGAAGAGCCGAGGGAAATCTCTCGACGCAAAGCAAAACCACCGAGGCTCAGAGGTCACCCCGTTTGAGCAGGCATACACATATGTCTCTGAGGTTCCAGGGCACAAGCGGCCCCGCTACATCATCACGTCCAATTTTGAAGTCATGCGTATCTATGATCTGGACGAACCACGCGCGGCTGAGAATTACCAGGAGTTCAAAGTCGATGACCTAGCCGATAATCTCTCGGCTCTCATGTTCCTGGACGCTGATACCGCCGAGCTCACACGCTACGAGACTCAAGTCTCATGGACAGCCGGCGAGACGATTGCCAAGCTGTACTCACTACTCCGCAAGCAATACTCAAACCCTGACTCCCCTGAGTCACAGCATGAGCTCAATGTCTTGCTGGTGCGTCTGGTGTTCTGTTTGTTTGCAGAAGATGCCCTGGTGTTCCACAAGAATTCCTTCTACTCGTTCCTCAAAGACAAGTCACCCGCTGATGCCCGCTTTGGCCTCATGCGTCTATTCAAAACCTTGGACACCCCCGTTGCAGAACGCGACGAGTACGACACTGAGCTTTCTGGTTTCCCGTATGTCAACGGCGGCTTGTTCCGCGAGGAGGTCATTATCCCGCAACTGACGGAGGAAATCCTTGAGGTCCTCATCGTGGACTCCTCGGGTCAAACAGATTGGTCGAAAATTAGCCCCACAATCTTCGGAGGTGTCTTCGAGTCAACTTTGAACCCGGATACACGCAAGTCCGGCGGCATGCACTACACAAGCCCCGAGAATATTCACCGCGTCATTGACCCGCTCTTCTTCGATGTTTTAGAGCAGGAGCTTGAGGACATCGTGAACATGCAGGGTCAGTACGCCGGCAAAGGAGCACGAGCCCAGAAAAATGCATTCGAGCGCTTCCAAGACAAGCTCGCGTCTCTGACGTTTTTCGATCCGGCCTGTGGTTCAGGCAACTTCCTTACCGAGACCTATCTGTGTCTCCGCCGCCTTGAAAACATTGTGTTGACGCATCTCTATCACAACCAGTATGTCATCGGCTTCGAGGACGTTAACGCGTCTCCGGTCAAGGTCAGCCTCCGTCAGTTCCACGGAATCGAGATCAACGATTTCGCCGTGGCGGTTGCACAGACCGCGTTGTGGATTGCCGAGCTACAAACCAATCAAGAGACCTCGATCATCGTCAAGCGAAACATTGATGATCTTCCGCTGAGAGACTCCGCTGACATTCACCTAGGCAGTGCTCTTGAGATTCCGTGGGAGTCTGTCATCCCTGCAGAAGATTGCAGCTATATCATCGGCAATCCGCCGTTCATTATTGGAGACTCGCTCACCAGTGCACAAAAGAAAGAACGCACCCGGATTTTCGGCAAAAATGGCAGCAAACTCGATTACGTGGCGTGTTGGTTCCTGCTAGCCGCTCAATACACCAAGGGGACTAAGTGTGAAGTCGCTTTCGTGTCTACGAGCTCCATCTGCCAAGGTCAACAAGCACCTGCATTGTGGCAACCAATGTACAACTCAGGCATCAAAATCAACTTCGCTCACCGCGCTTTTACCTGGGCAAATGAAACACGAAATGTAGCATCGGTGCACGTAGTTATCATCGGCTTTGCGCATAAGCAACGCACCGAGCGAGTCTTGTACATTCACGACCGAAACGACGAAGAGACAGAAATCAAGACCGTATCGAATATCAATCCTTATCTGCTTGACGCGCCCGATGTATTCATTCAGGCCACAAGAAAGTCCCCTAAGGATATGCCGCGCATGTCGAAAGGCTTCCAACCTACGGACAATGGAAACCTCCTAATTAATGCTGGGACTTATGGCGCGGAGCTAGCTCGTGACCCCGGACTTGAACCTTTCATCCGTAGATTTACGCAGGCTAAGCAATTCATTAATGGCACCCGCGCGTACATCATCTGGGTTCATGACAATGATCTTCCAGATGTCGCAGCGCATCGCTTCTTGCGTGAGCGTATTGAAAAGAATGAAGAATGGCGCAGCAAACAAAGTGAGTCGGGAGATGCATTTAAGCTCAAGGACTCGGCGCACCGTCCACGTGAAGCAAGTGCGTTTGTGGATAGCTCCGACTACATCCTCATCCCACGTCATACGTCACATTTAAGGAGATACATTCCGATCGATCTAATTAAGAACTCCAGCATGATCCCCGGAGACGCGGTCAGCTTCATCCCCTCTGACGATCGATATGTTTTGGGACTACTTATATCGCGGATGTGCACCTTGTGGTTGGACATTGCGGGCGGACGTATTCGTCAGGATTACAGGTTTGGTTCAGACACGGTGTACAACACGATGCCGCTGCCCGTCGCAGACAAGACGACCCGAGACGAGATCGCATCTCTAGCGCAGCGAGTTCTTGATGAGCGAGCCAAGTTGGCTCAGCGTGGAAAGACACTCGAAGCTATGTACAAGCCTGGTGACTCGCGCTACTATCCCGATCTCTTCGAGGCACACACCACGCTAGATAAGGCAGTCGCCACCGCATACGGAACGTCCAATGACCTTGATGATTCTGAGTTGCAGTTGTTCCTATTCAACAAGTATCTCGAAGCTCACCCGATCAAAGTCACTGGTCGCAAGAAGAAGTAACTCTTAATGCCCACCACCCCTATCCCCAACTTCGTAGCCCAGCTGCTCTACCACCCCGACTTGTCCCCTGACTCACAGGACAACCTCGTGCTTACCTGTCTCGTGACGTGGGCTGTGGAGGAGCAAGGCTACGAGTTGGAGACGGAGTACGTACTCGACTGGGACATCATCAACGCCTACGCAGATTCCCTCATCTCCGCCTACGCGCCGGGAACCGCGCAACGCCGCCGCTCTAGACTGCGAACCATGACCCGCATCGTCAATCCCAGCTACGTCGAACCGCACGCACTCGACCCTGTCGAACCTGACTCCACCCCGCAGCTTTACACACCAGCAGAGATCGAGCAGATCGAGGTATGGATGAACTACGCGGCGAATGCTGCGACCAACGTAATGAACAAGCAGCTGGTGGTCTTTCTGTGTCTCGGTGCGAGTCTGAGGGCCAAGGAAGCTTCTTACCTGACGTGGGAACAGGTCTATGTCGATGAGACAGGTGTAATGCTGCTCGATGTGACAGGTCGCGACCTGCCGGTGCGCCAACGCTACGACACGCCGTTGGTCCACGGCAAAGATCAGTTCCGCCCCGAGCAGTATGTCCTAGCCCCCGACAGCGCCAAGGCAGACCGAAGCAACGTCGCGTCCAACATCTCATCGATGTACCACTCGAAAGGTCTAGCCCCGAAACCCGCCCGCCTGCGCGTCACGTGGATTCAGCACTTCATGAACGCCGACATTGCTGACGAACTCATCTGTCTTGCGGCTGACACCTCCACACTGCGCCGTTACGAACATTTTCGTCCCGAACGCGACTACTCAGCTGAGACGATCCGCGCATGGTTCCACGGCTCTCACGGAGGACTCCACAGTGTCTAAGTGGCCGGCATGGTTTGAACGAGGCGAGGTCCGCAAGCCTAAGACAGTTTTCTGACAAGGCGTGGGATTCCGTCCGCGACCGAGTCTTACAGGCTGTGTTAGCGGTCCACGAGCAGGAGCCCTCCAAGATCGGTGAGCCGTACGTGTTCATCAATACCGTGACCAAAGTAGTTCCCGCTGCTGACCAAGATGAGCCGTTGGACTCTATCTTTGCCGACACCCGCATGGCAGAACTCGTTGGGCAGGTGGGTCTGCGTGCCGCCGAACGGCGAACCGTTGTAGCCGTGCACCATGTCCTCGACCCCTATGCCCACCAAGTTACTCCGAGCATTACCAGGTCTCCAGCCGAGAAGCCCTACACCGAGAAATAGATTCAAGCAGTCCTCGACCGGGCTAACTACAAGCAGAAAGCCCCGTTGCCGCGCTACAAGGCTATCGTCGTGGCGTTGGGCTTCGGGGCGGGCCTGCGCGGCACTGAGATGGACGAGCTGACCTGGACGCAGCTCTCAGTTGACGAGCTCGGCTGTGTGATCCATTTACCAGACCGAGATGTCCCCATCCTGCGCCGCTTTGACCAAGCTCTCATTGACCTACGTCCAGAGACCGAGGCGGAGCTTGACGAGAATGTCCTTTATCCCGCTCGCAAGAAACGGTCAAGTGTTGCGTCGAGCGTGATTGCTCGTGGAGCCGATGAGGGACTGACTCCAACCTTGGCACGTTTGCGGATCACCTGGATCAATCTGCATGTTGAGGACGGAGTCCCGCTCAAGCTGATACAGGCAGTTGCAGGAATGTCGGATAACCGCACCTTTGAACGGCTCATCGGCGGAGTGACAACCACAGCGGATATATGGTCGGTGCGCGGACTCTTCCACGAGAACAGCAGCTCATCAAAGCTATCAGCTGTGGAGAGTCTCGAACCTGTTGCCGTCCAACCCACAGAGCTCGCTGTTCCCACTGAGCCGCAGCCCGCCGTGACCTCAGCGCACTTCACAGCTGGTATCGAACCTGACTTTACCTACGAGTACCCAGATGAAGCTCTTAGTACCGACGACCACGAACACATTGTTCAGACGTACCTCGAAACGACTTGGAAACACCCGCGTGTCCGTGACGCAGCAACCCCAGACATCTTCAGGACCGACACCGCCTACCCCATGCTGTGCGAGGACTGCTCAGGGTGGGGACGCAACGGGGCGGTAAACGCGTGGGATCCTGAGACCGGCTGGGTTGTGGAACTACGTGCCTGCCCAACCTGCAAAGGTCGCGGCTGGGTTCCCGAAAACTCTCACGACGCTCGGGAGCGGGCACGTGCGGGTAACTGTGTCGTGGAGCATTGGGGCGGCGATCCAATTGAGGTCGAACACTACACATAGTCTGCTGTTACAACCGGACAAACAAATTTTAGTCCGGCAGTCTCCGGTGTTTCCCGAGACTCAGGAGGTCACACCGTTGAAATTGTCCAACTTCGACACCGAGCACAAGGTACTCACACGAGGGATGTGGTGCCAGACAGATGACTGCGAGCACCTACCAGTCATCATCCAGCCGCTCACCAATGAGCCCGACACGGCGTGGGTGTACTGCCCCGGAACTATCAAGACTCACGAGTGGCTGCGCCTGGTCAGCCACTGGTCCATCGAGGTTAAGCCGATGCACGCCTCAGCTATGAGCGTCGGGGGCACGAGACACACATGTTCCCGCTAAACCGCAGCCTCATCCTCGATAACCTCACCAAATTTAATCCGAGGGGCCGACTCGACCTACAAGGCTACTGGTGCAGGACAGTAGCAGGAGACATGATTCTGGTCGAGGTTGAGCCGAACGGAAAAGACCATTGTGCCCTGATGTTCTGCCCCGACTACTTCGGCGCACCGCGTGAGTTCGTATTGCCGTTCAAGGCTGTAGCGCCGAACTGGCGGCTGGTCGCGGCATGGCAACCAAACGGCTCCCCTATGTCGGCACACATCACGTTCTAGCTGTGATCAGCGGCAACAGCTCCGACCGGACAAAGCGGCGATGGACCCTGTAATCTCCGGTTTCCACTTCAACACCAGGAGGTCACATGTTCTTTCTCCGTCCACTTTCTATCCCGACCGGCGGCTGGATTCAGGTTGTCGACACGCCTATGATCATCCACCGCTACGTCAGCAACAAGGTAATCCTATTCATCCCGTCGCACACGCACCACGTCCGCTGAGCCGACCGTGACAGGGAGTACGGCTTTGACCCCAGCTGCAAGCCGGCATGGAACATGGAGCACGAACCTAGCCACCGCGTCACGTCAGCATTTACCCCGTCGCATACTCTCGACACGATCCCACCAGGGGAAGGGGACGCGCTGATCGGCATCTGGGTCGAGACGATGGACCGTGAGATCATGATTCTCACCGGCTAATCAGGGAACCGTGCGGGCTACGCAAAGTGCATCGACCCGGCTAAGGAAATCACGATCTCGCCACTGACGGAACTGTTCCCCGCTTTGACTGTGAGCGTGCGTGGACTGAGGAAGGCATGCCACTGCGATACGTCTCTGGGCCGGCAGGACGCTAGGTACGACGAAGCACCCAATCCGATGATTCGGGGTGGGTGCTCTTGTTTCCTCAGCGTTGTCGTAACACCAAAACGACACCTGCGAGAGTGATTAAGGTCCACAATATAAACGGGATCAGGTCATGCTTGAAAGTTTCAGCGGAAATCGGCAAAGTGAACATCAACTGAGCTAGGCCCGCAGCGGCGAAAATGAGACCGAAAACTTCTACCGCTTGCTTTCCTCGGGCTTCGTATTGAGAAGTTGCGAATTCAATACGAGCTCGTGCGAGTTCCAGCGCACCATTAGCTCGGGCTATCTCATCCTCGAGTTCACTCGTCCGAATGATGTCTTCAACAATCACCGTGGCATCATGGGGAGAATTGGCCCCTAATCTCGTACCAACCCTTGACTCGATCTGAGAAAAGTCGTGAAAGTTCGTCAAAATCTGGATGCCTTTGGGTGACGTAGCACGAACAGGTGGCGTGTCCGCTGCCCGACGATTCATTGTAAAAGCAGTCAACCATGTTGATTGCACTCGGAACTCGCAAAGCGTAACCAAGTCCTGCAGTTCAGTGCTAACTTCAGATGAAACAACCACGCTAGACCAAGAAGAATAAAACTTGCCTCGATGTTCCTGACAGATAATCTCCTGAGGCTGTTCAACTTCAATCTTTCGAATCAATTTTGACACATTGTGAGCGGTGGGCTTTCGCTGATCCACCTGACTCACACTGCAGCCCACGATCCGAGGGCTCAATAACGCTGAAAGAATTGAATCATCAAATACACCTACAAGTGAAAACGCCGAGAGCGAATATGTAAATACTGAGTTGGAACCCGAAAAAGAGACCTTGAACTTTGATATTTTTCGTAAACTCTCTCTCAGCCCGTGAATCAGGGTCGTGCCTGGTTCAAGGGAATTCGGTACTTCTCCATCTGAAATTTGAGACTGGAAATCAATTCTGTCCACAAGTGCTTCAGCCGCCGCAACACTTGCATCAGAATCGCCGTAATCGAATCCTATTCGGAACACACCGAAGCCTGACTCTGCAATATAGCAGAGGGTATCTGCTCGAGAGAAAATCCCGACACAATTGGGGACGACGGATTTTAGATCAGTCTCATCAAAATTCTCCGAAACTTCATTCCAGCCTAATTGAGCCGCCTCGTTTCTAACATCCTCAATAAGTTTTTCGTTGCGAAGCGGTATACCGATTTCAAACGGGACAAACTCAAAACGGGTGAGGGACATCAAGATCACTCAATTACGTAGTCCCAGCCGATATACCTTTTTAGAAGTTTACGTGCAGCTTCTTCCGCGTCCGGCCCACCGTTGGTCGCACAGCCCCTAATGTCAATTGTCACGGTTATTCCGTTGTCAAATAGCAAAGCAGAGTTGACGAGAACACAAACATCCGTGTCAATCCCCATCACGACAACTTCGTCAATCTCACGATCCGCAATAACGTCAAGTAGAGCCTGCCCAGCCGTGTAGGTCGGCTTATCAATGATTACATCTGCACGCTGTTCAACTTCAGGATCCAACGCGATTTCATGGGCGGTAACTAACTTTTCCCAATGAATCTGTTTGCGGAACGGCGAACCTTCAGGATTATAAAACCTCGTAGCTACAACCAAGTCAAATTCACCGCTCTGCAATGAATCATAGATAAATGGTAGACATTTCGAAGTGTAGTCAGAAATAAATCCATTCTGAACGTCAACGACTAAGAGACATTTGTTTGACAAAATTCATACTCCGTTTCTGCAATGAGACTATCTGCTGACAATGTTACCGTACCTCCACCGTCATATGAGACACGCAATAGAACTAAGGATAACGGAACTATCCTTCGAGAATTTGCCCCCGCCGCGATGGCTGACGGAGTGATCTAAACATCCGCAACGCGAAGCTAATGTCCTGCCATTTCATATGAGGGGGCAGGGCATCAACTTTTCATTTCAATAGCCGATTTCTCCAAACAGGAGTGCGAACTAAGCCGTGCTTCCACGAAACACCCCGCGTTCGACTGTTCTCTTGAAGCTCTCGCGCCCCTTACAACCCGCTTCTCAAATTTTCTGTCGGGACGCTCGTAGGGACTCCTGTATGACGGTTCATCTGAAGCGTCCTGGGTTTAGTTCCGCTTCTTTTACTACCCCGTACCGACGGGCTCGGTGAGATAATACTCGATGTCTACTTCACGCGGGGTGGCGTAGTCCAATGCTTCGTGAAGGCGCTTGGTGTTCCACCAATGCACCCACCGCAAGGTGGCCGGGGATGCGGACGGAATCTTGGAGGATTCCATCATGAACCGCTCATACACCAAGGAGCAGCGACGCAGAGCTCTGCAGGTTTACAAGCGCACTCAATCGGTGACCAAGACCGTCCGTGAACTTGGTTATCCAGGGCGATGGACGCTGTACAAATGGTTGCGTGAACCCGCCAAACCTGGTCGACCCCGCAAACAGTCAAAAACATTGACCCGCTACCCGTTTGAGGTCAAGCTTCGTGCTGTTGAGCTCTTCAACGCTGGTTGGAGGCCAGCTGACATCGCTGTGGAATGCGAGCTGCGCTCAAAGATGAGTGTCTATTCTTGGGCACAACGCCACCGTGAAGAGGGAAAATGGGGTTTGATGTCGAAAAGAGAACGCAAAGAGCACACTCGCATGCCCACCCGAGCAGCATTCGAGAAATCATTAGCCGATGATCCTGCAGAACTGAAAAAGCAAATGGCTCAACTGCTCGTTGACAAGGCTGTTTTGGAAAAGGAGCTGGAACTTGTAAAAAAAGACGTCAGCGTCATCCCGGGTCAGCTCAGCAATAAGCACAAGGCTGAAGTGGTTGACGCGTTACGCGGCGAGCTTCCGTTATCTATGCTGCTTGCTGCTATTGATCTTGCGGCATCAAGCTTCTACTACCAACTCCAACAGCGATTTGCTCCGGATAAGCACGCGCATACCCGCGAAATGCTTCATGAGATTAGTTCTGAGTCGAATAACACCTACGGCTATCGCCGACTTTGGTGGGAACTGCGCCATCGCGGGATCGTTATCAGTGAGAAGGTCGTCCGCCGTCTCATGCACGAAGAGGGAATTCGTCCCTGGTTCCCGAAACGAAAGTGGCGTTACTCCAGCTATCAAGGGGAAATTTCTCCCGCACCACCTAACCTGGTGAACCGCAATTTTCATGCTGAGCATCCAAATCGGTTGTGGCTGACTGACATCAGTGTTTTCGCTACTAACCAAGGTCGCATGTACCTGTCTGCCATCATCGACTGTTTTGACGGGAAGGTCGTGGCAGCAAAAACAAGTATTCATCCCACCATGGAGTTAGCAGAAGAAACTTTGTACGCAGCAATCGCAACCGAAAAGCCGGCAATGGATGGCTCCTTGGTGATTCACTCAGACCGCGGAGCACATTATCGAGGCAGCAGCTGGCGAAGTATGACCGAGAAGTTCGGAATACTTCGCTCGATGTCGAAGAAAGGTTGTAGCCCCGACAATGCAGCATGCGAGGGGTTCTTCGGCCGAATGAAAAACGAAATGTACTACGGCAGAACCTGGCAGAACCCCCAAGAGCTCAAAGAAGCAATCGCGACATACATTGAGTTCTACAACGATTACCGAATCAAGATCAGCCTCGATGGTTTGAGCATTGCCGAATACCGAAAAGTCAATGTAGCGTGAGATTGAAACTGTCTAAAAAACGTCCGCATCCCCTTTTGTCCTTTAACCCCAATTTTACCGCCCACCGACCCACAAAAAGAAAAAGCACGACCCGAAAGCCGTGCTGAAAAAATTTTGTACCCCGTACGGGATTTGAACCCGTGTTACCGGCGTGAGAGGCCGGCGTCCTAGGCCGCTAGACGAACGGGGCGCGTGCGCCGCAGGTCGGCGCGCGTGCTTTTTGTAAGCAGCAGAGAGAACTCTACACAACGCAGCGCCAATCCACCTAATCCCTGCTCGTACCTGCTAGTTTGTGGTTGATGCACTCTTCAACCACGCCTTCGAACTCCCCTGCCCACGTGCTCGGCGATGCCCCACGCGCGATTGCGCAGGGCGCAGAGGATACTGGGGGCACGAGTGGCGTCATTAAGAAGGTGCGGGACAACAAGCACACCCCACGGCGCATCGTCGGACCCGATGGTGGCGCGGGCACCATGGCGCTCAGTCGCGACGAGTACCGCACACGGGTAACGCGCAAGAACTGGCTGGTCGCGCCTCGTGCCTGGCCGCTCATCCTCAAGCGCATGTACTACGAGTACTTCTTCCGCGCGATGATGGATCGGGGCGCCGTATTGAGCTTCTTTACCCTGCTCACTGCTATTCCAACCCTCACTGCGTTCTACTCCATCACCACCCTGGTGCTGGACCAAAACCGCAGTCAGGTCACCGACATCACGGATGAATTCATCGAGGAGAACATCCCCGAGACTTTTGCCGACAATGCGCGCACCATCGTGGACGTAATCATCGGCTCCACCCAACAATCCGTCGTCACGCTGACGGTGAGTGTGATCATCGCACTGTTTTCGTCCTCTGCCTACATACGCGCGTTCTCCCGCAGCGCCAACGGCCTGTACGGGCGGCTGGAAGGTCGCAGCATCGTGCGCACGTGGCTGGTCATGTGGGGGCTGACGTTCCTACTAGTCGTGGGGCTCGTGCTCGTCGCTGTGGCCTTTTTCTTCCGCGGTGACCTATTGACGCCCCTTTTCGACCGCTTTGCCGAACCCCTACACCTCAAGTGGTTGGAACGCTTCATTATCCAGGACTTCCTGCCGGTGTGGGGTTATCTGCGGTGGCCGGTGATTGCGGTGCTGTCGACCTTCCTGATCGCCGCGCTGTATCACGTGGCACCGAACGTTTCCTACGGGCGGTTTCGGTGGCTGACAGTCGGCTCGATATTTGCCTTCGCCGGAATAATCCTGGTGGCGCTGGCGGTGAAGCTGTACCTGAACAACTTCCTGCACTTCGGTATGTATGGCGCGCTCGGTGGTCTGATTGTCGGTTTTGTGGGACTGGTAGCAGCCAACACCCTGCTGCTGATGGGGTTGAAGCTGGATGCGGAGATCACGCGCGCCCGTGAGCTGCAAGCTGGGCTAGATTCCAGCGAGATTATCCAGGCTCCCCCAACATCGGACGAATCGGTGGATGGATTCAACCGGCTGCAGGACTCGCTTCGGCAAGATGCGCGGAGGTTCCTGGAGCACTAACCCCCACCCCTCGCCCGACCAGCGAGTTCCCAACCGGCACCATAGAATCAGTACCTATGAGCCACGAACTAAACTCCACTGCCATTGGCGGCCACGTCCGCGCTGCCGCAGGTACACCGCCCCAGCAAGCATCCACCCGCAAGTTCTGGACGGGACTCTCCCGCAGCATCCAGGAGCGCATCGCCGACGATTGGGAGCGTACCCGCTCTGCCTATGCCGCAACCCGCCAGCAGCACTACTTCTCCGCCGAGTTCCTGATGGGGCGCGCGCTGTTAAATAACCTCACCAACTTAGGCCTGGTGGAGGAGGCTCAGGCCGCCGCCCGCGAACTGGGCCACGAGCTGACCGATGTGCTGGAGGTCGAAAACGATGCCGCCCTGGGCAATGGTGGCCTAGGCCGCCTGGCCGCCTGCTTCCTGGATTCCGCCGTCACTCAGGACTACCCCGTCACCGGCTACGGCATCCTCTACCGCTACGGACTATTCCGTCAGTCCTTCGACAACGGTTTCCAGGTGGAGCGCCCGGATCCATGGCGTGAGGAGGAGTATCCGTTCACCATCCGCCGCGCCTCCGACCAGCTGGTCGTGCACTTCGATGATATGAAGGTCCGCGCGATTCCCTATGACATGCCCATCACCGGCTACGGCACTCGCAACGTCGGCACCCTGCGCTTGTGGAAGTCTGAGCCGTGGGAGGAGTTCGACTACGACGCTTTCAACTCCCAGCGTTTCACCGACGCCATTATCGAGCGCGAACGCGTCAGCGATATCTGCCGTGTGCTTTACCCGAACGACACGACGTACGAGGGTAAGAAGCTGCGCGTGCGCCAGCAGTACTTCTTCACCTCTGCCTCCCTGCAGGCGATGATTCGCAGTCACCTGGCTCAGCACGATGACCTGAAGAACTTCGCAGAGTTCCACTCCGTGCAGCTCAACGACACTCACCCGGTACTGGCCATTCCGGAGCTCATGCGTCTGCTGATGGACGAGCACGGCATGGGCTGGGAGGAATCCTGGGAGATCGTTTCCAACACCTTCGCATACACCAACCACACCGTCCTTACCGAGGCTCTGGAGCAGTGGGATCAGCAGATCTTCCAACAGTTGTTCTGGCGTGTCTGGGAGATCATCGCCGAGATCGATCGTCGCTTCCGCATCGAGCGCTCGGCGGAGGGAATGGATAGCGTCACCATCCAAAGAATGGCTCCCATCCAACACGGTGTAGTGCACATGGCGTGGATCGCCTGCTACGCCGCGTATTCCATCAACGGCGTGGCCGCACTCCACACGGAGATCATCAAGCGCGAAACCCTCGGCGATTGGTTTGCGCTGTGGCCTGAGAAGTTCAACAACAAGACCAATGGTGTAACACCGCGTCGCTGGCTGCGGATGATTAACCCGCGCCTGTCTGCGCTGCTTACCCGCCTATCGGGTAGTGACGCCTGGGTCACCGACCTCGACAAGCTCAAGGAACTGCGCAGCTACTCCTCCGACCCGGCGGTCATGCAGGAGCTCCGCGAGATCAAGGCTGCCAACAAGCACGACTTCGCCGAGTGGATCGCCGAGCGCCAGGGCGTGGTCGTCGACCCGAACTCCATCTTCGATGTACAGATCAAGCGCCTGCACGAATACAAGCGCCAGCTCCTCAACGCGCTGTACGTGCTGGATCTGTACTTCCGCATCAAGGAGGATCACCAGCGCGACCTGCCGCCGCGCACGGTGATCTTCGGTGCAAAGGCCGCGCCGGGTTACACGCGGGCGAAGGCGATCATCAAGCTCATCAACGCGATCGCGGATCTTGTAAACAACGACCCGGTGGTCTCCCCGCTGCTGAAGGTCGTGTTCGTCGAGAACTACAATGTCTCCCCCGCCGAGCACATCCTGCCGGCCTCCGATGTTTCGGAGCAGATTTCTACGGCGGGTAAGGAGGCCTCCGGCACCTCCAATATGAAGTTCATGATGAACGGTGCGCTGACGCTGGGCACCATGGACGGCGCGAACGTGGAGATTGTGGACTCCGTCGGTGAAGAAAACGCCTACATTTTCGGCGCTCGCGAAGAGGAGCTGCCGTCCCTGCGCGCCGAATACAAGCCCTATGAGCTCTACGAGTCCGTGCCGGGGCTGAAGCGCACCCTCGATGCGCTGGATAACGGCACCCTGCACGATGACTACACGGGATGGTTCTACGATCTGAAGCAGTCTCTGATCCACGGCTTTGGCGAGGACGCATCCGATACCTATTACGTGCTGGGCGACTTCGCAGACTACCGCGATGTCCGCGACCGCATGGCCGCTGACTACGCTGCGAACCCGCAGGGTTGGGCACAGAAGGCATGGGTGAATATCTGCGAATCGGGACGGTTCTCCTCTGACCGGACGATCCGCGACTACGCCACTGAGGTCTGGAAGCTGCAGCCAACGCCGATCGATGGCGAATAATCATCCGCCGGCACCGGCGCAGGTCGGGGCGTCAAAAGGCGGTGTTAAGGAGGGGCGTTAAGAAAGCGTAAAGAGTCATAAGCATGGGGTGGCAACGGTGTTGTTATATTCCCATGCTTTTTGACTTTGTAATGGTTGCAGTAACCTGCGCGCTGTTCGGCGCAATGGGTGCCGCCTTGAAGGCGGTGGATAAGCTATGAGCTGGGAACTGATCGTCGGTGGGGTCCTGGGGATCCTTGCCATCACCTACCTTTTGGTTGCCCTGTTGAACCCGGAGAAGTTCTCATGAGTGGCAGCATCACAGGGTGGATCCCTGTCATCACGGTCATTATTGCCCTCGCAGCGTTCTATGTGCCGCTGGGTAACTACATGGCCACCACGTTCACTGCTAAGAAGCACAATGGCTTCGAGCGTGGCTTCTACCGACTCATCGGTGTAAACCCCGACGGCCAGCAGAAGTGGACTCGCTACTGTGCAAGCCTGCTGGCTTTCTCCGCTATCAGCGTCGTGTTCGTCTACCTGTTGCAGCGCGTGCAGCAGTGGCTTCCCCTGAACCACGGTAAGGAACCCGTGCACTGGGACCAGGCGTGGAACACCGCTGTTTCCTTCACGACTAACACCAACTGGCAGTCTTACTCCGGTGAGGAAGCCATGACCATCCTCACCCAGATGGCTGGCTTGGCTGTACAGAACTTCGTTTCCGCCGCGGTGGGCATTACCGTGGCCATCGCACTGATTCGTGGCCTGGCAAACCGCATGGGCAACGGCCAGATCGGCAACTTCTGGGTGGATCTGACCCGTGCTGTGTTCCGCATCCTGCTGCCGATGGCAATCATCGGTGCGATCCTGCTGATCTCCCAGGGTGCGATCCAAAACTTCCACGCCCCGACCACCGTCGAGACGATTACGGGTGGCCAGCAGACCATCCCGGGCGGTGCAGTGGCATCGCAGGAGGTCATTAAGGAGCTGGGCACCAACGGTGGTGGCTACTTCAACGCCAACTCCGCCCACCCGTTCGAGAACCCGAATGCATGGACCAACATGCTGGAGATCTTCCTCATCCTGGTGATCCCGGTCAGCCTGACCCGCACCTTCGGCAAGATGGTGGGCGATACCCGCCAGGGCTGGGCCGTTCTGGCAGCCATGGCTGTGCTGTACTTCTCCTCCCTGGCAGTAGTTATGTCCAGCGAGACCTCCCTGGCCGCATTCCAGGGTGGCGGTATGGAGGGTAAGGAGTACCGCCTGGGCGTGCTGCCTTCCTCCTTCTTCGCGGTCACCACCACGATGACGTCCACAGGCGCTGTGGACTCCTTCCACTCGAGTTACCACCCACTCGCGGGCGGCATGCTGATCCTGGACATGATGCTGGGCGAGATCTCCCCCGGCGGCGTGGGCACCGGCCTCTACGGCATGCTCATGATCGCCCTGCTCAGCGTGTTCGTCGCCGGCCTGATGGTTGGCCGTACCCCGGAGTATCTGGGCAAGCGCATCGGCGTTTCCGAGATCACCAAGGTGAGCCTGTACATCCTGGTTATGCCAACGTTGGTGCTGGCAGGCGTAGGTATTTCCGCCATGCTGCCGGACACCCGCGAATCGGTTTCTGCCGATGGACCGCACGGCTTCAGCGACATTGTGTATGCCTACACATCAGCCTCCAACAACAACGGTTCCGCATTCGCCGGCTTCGGTGCAGATACCCCGTGGTTCAACATCACCCTGGGTCTGTGCATGTTGCTGGGACGCTTCCTGCCGATCGTGATGGCTCTGGCCTTGGCAGGAGACTTCGCTAAGCAAAAGCCGGCTGCTGAAAACGCCGGTACCCTACCCACCCACCGCCCGCAGTTCGTGGGAGTGATGGTCGGCATCGCCATCATCGTTGGTGCCCTGACCTTCCTGCCCACCCTGGTTCTCGGCCCGTTGACGGAGGCCCTGTCATGACAACCCTCAATGCCCCTTCCCGCTCCACCGCGAAGCGTGCCTCGGCTCCAGCCAAGCACAACAAGAAGAACGAAGGTGCGTTCTCCGCAGCCCAGCTAAAGCAGGCCCTGCCGCTGGCGCTGAAGAAGATGGACCCGCGCCTGCTGTACAAGACACCAGTGATGTTCCTGGTGGAAGTCGGCGCGCTATTCACCCTCATTTTGGCGATCGCGCACCCCTCACTGTTTACCTGGTCAATCACAGTGTGGCTGTGGCTGACCGTGTTGTTCGCCACTCTCGCCGAAGCCGTTGCTGAAGGCCGCGGTAAGGCACAGGCAGACGCCCTTCGTTCCACTCGCACCCAATCCAATGCACTCAAATTCGGCGGCTCCGACGTCAACGATCCCCATCTGGCTCGCGCACTGGAGGACTCCGGCGCAGGCATTAAGGACGTCAGCGAGGAAGTCTCCAGCGAATCCCTCTTGCCGGGCGATATTGTTCTGGTGAGCGCAGGTAACGTGATCCCTGCCGACGGCGACGTCATCATGGGCGCCGCCAGCGTCGACGAGTCCGCTGTTACCGGCGAATCCGCACCCGTTATCCGCGAATCCGGCGGTGACCGCTCCGCCGTGACCGGTGGTACCCGCGTACTCTCCGATGCCATCGCTATCCGGGTCACCAGCAAGCCGGGCGAGTCCTTTATGGATCGCATGATCGGCCTCGTCGAAGGCGCAGAGCGCAAGAAGACTCCGAACGAACTGGCTCTGGGCACCCTGCTGATCGTGCTGACCATCATCTTCATGATCGTGGTTCTGGCGCTTGCTCCTATGGCTGCTTTCAACGGCGCAGAACAGTCCCCTGTGGTGCTGGTTGCCCTGCTTGTCTGCCTCATCCCCACCACCATCGGTGCGCTGCTATCCGCTATCGGCATCGCAGGTATGGACCGCCTGGTGCAGCACAATGTGCTGGCCATGTCCGGCCGAGCCGTCGAGGCAGCCGGTGACGTTGCCACCCTGCTGTTGGATAAGACCGGCACCATCACCATCGGTGACCGCCAAGCCAGCGAGTTCGTGGCCATGGAAGGCATCGACCAGAAAGAGCTCGTCTACGCCTGCCAGCTGTCGTCGCTGGCGGACGAAACTCCGGAAGGCCGCTCCATCGTGCAGCTCGCCGAGCAGCAGTCTGGATTCGTCATTCCCGAGGAAACCTTCCGCGAGGCCGAGTTCATCCCCTTCACCGCTCAGACCCGCATGAGTGGCATTCAGCTACCCGCTGGCGCTGGGGAGCACACAGAATGGTCCGCCCGCAGCAATGCCACGAGCCGCAAGATCGTTAAGGGTGCTGCGTCCGAGGTTGCCAAGCTCGTCACCAACCTGGGCGGTGACGTCCCGCCTTCCATCACCGACGTCGTCAACGACATCTCCAACAGTGGTGGCACCGCGCTCGTTGTCGCTGAAATCGCCCTAAACTCCCAGGGCGAGGATCTCACCGGCCGAGTTTTGGGCGTCATTCACCTGAAAGACGTAGTAAAGCCCGGCATGACCGAGCGCTTCGAGCAGCTACGCAAGATGGGCATTCGCACTGTCATGGTCACCGGCGATAATGCACTGACCGCGAAGGCCATCGCTGCCGAGGCCGGTGTGGACGACGTGCTGGCGGAAGCCACCCCGGAGCAGAAACTAGAGCTGATCCGCAAGGAACAAGCTAAAGGTCGCCTAGTAGCTATGACCGGCGACGGCACTAACGACGCTCCTGCCCTGGCCCAAGCCGACGTGGGCGTGGCCATGAACACCGGCACCACCGCCGCCAAGGAGGCCGGCAACATGGTGGATCTGGATTCTGACCCGACGAAACTGATCGACGTGGTGGCCATCGGCAAGCAGCTGCTGATTACCCGTGGTGCGCTGACCACCTTCAGTATCGCCAACGATATTGCGAAATACTTCGCCATCATCCCGGCGATGTTTGTGGTTGCCTTCCCTGGCCTGTCCGCGCTGAACATCATGCGTCTGCACTCCCCCGAGTCCGCGATCCTGTCCGCCGTGATCTTCAACGCGCTGGTGATTATCGCGCTGATCCCGCTGGCCTTGAAGGGCGTGAAGTATCGCGCGGGTTCCGCAGCCTCCCTGCTCTCGCGAAACCTGACCATCTTCGGCCTCGGTGGTGTGATCGTGCCGTTCATCGGCATCAAGATCATCGACCTGATTATCTCCGGAGTCTTCGGACTCTAACCCTGCGGGTCTGCTTTTGCCGGCCCCTTTTGAAAGGAAACACAGTAATCCCATGGCACGCGCAACATCTAGCAATGGCCTGCGTCTGGCCTCTACAACAGTGCGCACTTTCTTCCTGCTCACGCTGATCCTGGGCATCGCTTACCCTGCATTCATGGTCGGCGTGGGGCGGATTATGCCCGCCAAGGCGGACGGTTCGATGATCACCAATGCGTCAGGCCAGCCCGCCGGTTCCGCCCTGATCGCCCAAGAAGTCACAAAGCCGGGCTTCTTCTTCCCGCGCCCTTCTGCTGCGGGAGACAATGGTTATGACGCCATGGCGTCCTCCGCTACCAACCTCTCCCCCTATAGCAAGGAGTACCAGGAGGCTATCGCTGAAAAGCGAGACGAAATCGCCCAGCGCGAAGGAGTATCGCCGGAGGAGGTTCCGGTGGACGCCGTGACCTCTTCCGGTTCCGGCCTAGACCCTCACATCTCCACTGCCTACGCCAAGCTACAGACTCCGCGCGTAGCGAAAGAACGCGGCCTCGACCAGCAGAAGGTAGAACAGCTCGTCAATGACGCTACCGAGGGCAACTACACCGGAAGCGCCGACGGAGCACCGGTTAATGTGGTGAAGCTCAACAAGGCACTCAGCGAGCAGTAGCGCTGGGCCCCTTGGCACGGCCACAAACACGTGCCCGCATTTTCCGGGCGCGGACAGCCTGGCGGTGTAAAACAGGCACTAGCGCTCGGACACGTGGCGTCCAAAAGCTTTTCGGTGCACGATAAAAACAGGAGTAGCGACAATGACTAAGCGTGGCACTTTGAAGGTCTACCTCGGCTTCGCCCCTGGCGTGGGCAAGACGTGTGCCATGCTCAACGAAGCGCACGACCTGTATGACCGCGGGCGCGACGTACTGGTTGGCATCGTGGAGGACCACGGGCGCGAACGTACCCGTAAGCTTACCGAGGGACTGCCGATGCTGCCCCGCAAAACGGTTCCGCACCGGGGTGGCAATTACTCGGAACTGGACCTTGAAGCGGCGCTGGAGGCGCACCCGGAGATCATCCTTGTCGACGAGCTGGCGCACACCGTGGTGGGTGAGCAAGCCGCGGACAGTACCCGCACTGCCGAGACAGCAAAGCGCTGGCACGATGTGTACGCGCTGCTGGATGCCGGCATCGATGTCATCTCCACTATGAACATCCAGCACCTGGAGTCGCTCAACGACGTGGTCTCTGCTGTCACCGGTACGCGCCAGCTTGAGACGGTGCCGGATCAGGTGCTGCGTGACGCCGACGAGATCGAGCTGGTGGACCTTTCCCCCGACGCGCTGCGTATCCGCCTGGCCCGCGGTGAGGTCTACCGCCAACAGCAGGCGGAAACTGCGCTGAATAACTACTTCCGGGTCGGCAATCTCACGGCGCTCCGCGAACTGAGTCTGCTGTGGCTGGCGGACAAGGTCGATGAGGGGCTGGCGAAATACCGCGAAGACAAAAAGATCGAGGAAAACTGGCCGACCCGTGAGCGCGTGGTGGTCGCCGTGCGCGGCGATGAGGTGTCCGAGGCGCTCATCCGCCGCGGGGCTCGCATCACCCAGCGCGTGGCCGGGCGCGAGATGCTGGTGGTTTATGTCTCCGGCGCCGACGAAGCGCTGGGGGCCGATCTGCCCCAGCGGCTGCGGCGGCTGCAGGAACTCACCGAATCCCTCGACGGCCAGTGGCGGGTGATTGAGGGCGATGACGTGGCGGATACGCTGCTGGAGTTCGCCCGCACGGTCAATGCCTCGCAGTTGGTGATTGGCCTGGGCACGCGGATGAGCCGCCTGTTCAGCTCGACCAGCCACAAGATCATCGACGGTTCCGGGCGTATCGATGTGCATATCGTGTCCACGTCCAGCGCGTCTACTAAGTCTGCTGATGCCAAAAAGCCCAGGCTCTTTAGCCTGTCGCGAGTGCGCAAGTCGGGTCTGGATACCTCGAAGCAGCTCAGCCCGGCGCGCCGATTACTCGGTTGGCTGTTAGCGATAGCAGGGCCTGTGCTGCTGACTTTCGCCATGCTGCCCTTCGACCGCGAAGACGGTGCCTTGGGATCCATCCTGCTGGGCTACCTGACCATTGCGGTGTTCGCCGCTCTGGCTGGCGGGTTCGGTCCGGCGATCGTGGCGGTGATCATCGGCTCGGTGATGGCTAACTGGTTCTTTACCCACCCCTTCCACACGCTCACAGTCACGGAACCTGCCAACGTCGTACAGATCATCCTGTTCTTTGTGATCTCCGCAGCCGTGGCCGTGGTGGTGGATATTGCGGAAAGGCGGCGCGCCATCGCCAATCGGCGCCTGGGGCAGGCCGTGGTGCTCTCCGATTTGGCTCGCGGTGCTCTAGACGAGGGCGACGATATCCGCAGCCTGCTGGAGCGCTTGCGCGAGACCTTTAATCTGCGCCGCGTGGATCTGCAGCAATATTCGAAGGAACGCAAGAAGTGGTTCACGATGGAGACCACCGACCCCGGTGGTATCGGTGAACCGTGGAAAAGCAAGAAGGCTCCGGCTCACGTTGGAGCGGGCGATGGCATGCGCTTCGTGCTCGGTGGCCGCGATCTCTCCCCTGCCGAAAGTGCGATGATCGAGGCGCACGGTGCCCGTATCACCGCCATCATTGACCGTGAGCAGATCGACGCAATGCGCCGAGCCACCGCCGCTTTGGAGGCCGGCAACCGAGTGGGCACCGCGCTGCTTACAGCCGTCTCGCACGACCTGCGCACTCCGCTTTCGGGAATCAAAGCCGCCGTCAGTGCTCTGAACATGGACGACATGGAGCTGGATGACGATTCCCGCGCTCTACTGCTGGACACCATCGAGACCAGTACCGACCGGTTGGAAACCGTCATCGGCAACCTACTGGATATGAGCCGTGTGAACTCCAATGCCGTCGCCGTGCACAATTCCCCGGTGCTCTACACCAATGTGGTCGAGGCCGTCCGCGCCGAACTGCCGGAGGCCACGCAGCACATCGACTCTTTTATCGACGCCTCAGTCCCGCCGGTTTTGGGCGATGCAGGTCTAGTGCAGCGCATCATTGCAAACATTGTGATTAATGCCCGCACCTACGCTCCCCACTCTCGCATTGAACTGCGCGCTGAGGAGACCGCTGACTCTGGTGGCTCTGGTGGCGCAGGTGGCTCTGGTGGCTCTGGTGGCTCTGGTGGCACCGTGCAGTTGGCAATTATCGACCACGGTCCGGGATTCCCCTCGGAACACTTAAACGACATTTTCACCCCATTCCAGCGCCTCGGCGATCAAACTGCTAACACCAATGGCCTTGGGCTTGGCCTGGCAGTTGCGCGCGGATTTGCCGAAGCCATGAACGGAACACTTGAAGCCCGAGAAACCCCAGGTGGAGGCGCCACACTGGTTCTATCCCTGCCGAAGGCAACGGGAGCCCTGGAGGACGGGGAGGCACCTGGCGTCACAAAGAAAAAAGAAGGAGAACAGCTAGCCTCATGAGCGGCGAGAAGATTTTGATGGTAGAAGACGACGTCGCCCTGGCAAACGCGGTACTCGTCACTCTGCGGGCGCGTGGCTACGACGTACAGGTAGCCACGACCGCGACGGCGGCGATTCAAAAGGCCTCGAATTGGCACCCGCAAGCAGTGCTGCTAGACCTCGGGTTGCCGGACCTGAGTGGCCTGGAGGTCCTGCGCTCGCTGCGGAATTGGACGGATATTCCGGTGCTGGTGGTCTCCGCGCGCCACGACGAATCGGGCAAGATCAACGCGCTCGACGAGGGGGCGGACGACTACGTGACCAAGCCTTTCTCCGTCGGCGAGTTGCTGGCACGCCTGCGGGCGGCGCTGCGCAGGGCTCCCGGCGAGAGCATCCCCGAAGAGCCGGTGGTTGAAACCTCCGATGGGCGGGTGAAGTTTGATCTGCCTAAAAAGCGCGTCACGGTGGACGGTGAGGACGTGCACCTCACCCCGCGCGAATGGGGCATTGCCGAACACATGATCCGTCGCCGCGGGACGTTGGTTACGAAGGTGGAGTTGCTGCAGGCCGTGTGGGGTCAGGCGTACAAGAAGGAAACGAACTACCTACGGGTTTACATTTCACAGCTGCGGCAGAAGTTGGAGGCCGACCCGGCGAACCCGCAATACTTTACGACTGAGACGGGAATCGGCTACCGCTTGGTGCTGTGAGTTCACCTGAACGCCATGTTGTCTTAAACCTGCGGCAAAAACTACGTGAAAAAATCTGTTCGGTTATTCGTAATTTATAAGAACAGATAGGTGTAAGGCGCTCCATGCAACTAAACAGCGTTAAGTCCAACGGCAAGAAGTCCTTTAACTCGACTGGTAAGCGAAAGATCGCAGGTATCTCGCTGGCTCTGGCGGTAGTTCCCTTCGGTGCAGTTCCCGCAGCTAACGCGACGGTCGGCTCGCAGACCGTGGTCGGCTCTACCCTGGGATCCTCCAGCTTCGGCTCCTCGGCTGGATCTTCTGCGGGGTCTACTGCCGGCTCATCCCTACCTGGTTCCAGCGCACCCGGTTCCAGCGGCCCTGCTGGCTCCTTGCAACCGGGCAACCCAGGTAACCCAGGCACCCCGGACGCACAGTCCACTTTCGAGCGCACCGCCACCTACCCGGTGTACGAGAACCGCCCCGAGGGCGAGGATAAGGCCACCCCGACCGTTGCCGAAATCTCCACTGTGTCGAAGGACGGCAAGACGCTAATCCACACCGACGCACTGGCACAGCGCATCGGCTTTATCGACATCAGCGACCCGAACGCGCCCAAGGGTCTGGGTACCCTGGATCTGAAGGCGCAGGGTCACGCCAAGGACGAGCCGACCTCCGTAGCTGTGTACGGCGACTACCTGCTGGTGGTCATCGACGAGACGGGAGGCGACTTCGCCAATCCGAAGGGACGCGTAGACATCGTGCGTGTCTCCGACCGCACCCGCGTTTCTTCCATCGACCTGCAGGGCCAGCCGGACTCCATCGCTATCTCCCCCGCTGGCGCACCGGGCAAGCCGAAGGCCGCGATCGCTATGGAGAACCAGCGAGACGAGGAACTCAACGACGGCAACCTGCCGCAGCTGCCCACCGGCTTTGTGCAGACCATCGACCTATCCGGCGAGCCAAAGGATTGGAAGGCCACCCCGATCCGCTTCGAGGACGAAAGCGGCAAACTGCTGGACATCGTGAAGAAGGCCGGGCTGGATACCCCGGAGGATCTGGAACCGGAATACGTCAGCATCAACGGGAAGAACCAGCTGGCCGTCACATTGCAAGAAAACAACGGTGTGGTCATCATCGACTTGCAGACCAACCGCATCACTAACGTGTTCAGCGCGGGAAGTGCGGAGGTCAAGGGCGTGGACACCAAGTCCGACAAGATCATCAACCCCACCGATACCCTGCCAGAGACTCCGCGCGAGCCGGATGCCATCGCGTGGATCGACGATAACCACGTAGCCACCGCCAACGAGGGTGACTGGAAGGGCGGCACCCGCGGCTGGACCGTCTTCGACGCCAACGGCAAGATCGTCTGGGATGCCGGCAACTCCGTGGAGAACCTGGCCATCCGCCATGGCCTGCACAACAACAAGCGCGCTAAGAAGAAGGGCGTGGAGATCGAAGGTATCGCCACCGCCAAAATGAACGGGACCAACTATGCCTTCGTCGGCTCCGAGCGCTCCAACTTCGTGGCCGTGTACAACGTCAACGACCCGGCGAACCCGCAGTTCGTGCAGATGCTGTTCACCACCAACGGCCCGGAGGGCATCCTGCCGATCCCGGAACGCAACATGCTCGCTGTATCCAGCGAGGTCGACGAGGCAGACAACGCCGTGCGCAGTGCCGTGACGCTATACCGCTTGGGTGGCAAGGAATCCCAGCCCTCCATTGTGTCCGCCGATGAGGGCGATGCGCCGATCGGCTGGGGCGCGCTGGGCGCTCTGACCGCCGATCCGAAGGACGCCAACCGCCTGTACGCGGCCTCTGACTCCGCATACGCCAACGGGTGGGTCTACACCATCGACACCTCCAAGCAGCCTGCCGTGATCACCGAGCGCCGCGCTGTGAAGCGCGACGGCGCTCCGGCTGAGGGCCTGGACATCGAGGGCATTTCCGTTGCCGCCGACGGTGGCTTCTGGATCGCCTCCGAGGGAAAGAAGGGCAAGGATAACCGCCTATTCCACACCGATAAGGACCTCAACATCACCTCCACCGTCGAACTACCTGCGGACGTGGCTGAGCACATCGGCAAGTGGGGGCTAGAGGGCGTCACTTCCACAAAGGACGCCAACGGCGTGGAACAGCTCTTCGTCGCCGTACAGCGACCGCTGTGGAAGGATCCGGAGGCGAAGGACCGCGAGGCGCTAGAGGGCGACAACACCACGCGAATCGGCAAGTACGACACGAAGACCAAGACGTGGCAGTGGTTCGGCTACGAACTGGAGAAGCCCGCTGGCAAGGGCGACTGGATGGGTCTGTCGGAGATCACCGCGCTGGACGACAAGCACCTGCTGGTGATCGAGCGTGACAAGCTGAACGGCCCGGATGCGAAGGTCAAGCGCGTGATGAAGGTGACCCTGCCGGAGGGCGGTGCTGAGGGTGCAGCCGCTGGCGCGGATACTGGCGCGAACGGTGATGCCACTGGTGGCGCGCTGCCGATGGTGAACAAGGAGCTGGCCGTGGACGTGCTGCCGAAGCTGCGCGCCACCAACGGCTGGACGCAGGAGAAGCTGGAGGGCTTCACCATCGCGGCGGATGGCCAGATGTACGCGGTGACGGACAATGACGCATTGGAGGATGCCACCGGCGAGACCGTCTTCCTGCGCCTGGGCAAGCTGAAGTAGCGAGGCAGGCTACGGCGCCAGCTGGACAGGACGGGCCTCCCAGTGCCAGCTGGACAGGACGGGCCTCCCAGTGCCACCTGGTCGAAGCCGGGCCTCCCAGTGCCACCTGGTCGGAGCCGGGGCTTTCAGCGCCATCCCGCCTGCTATCCCCGGCAAATGTCCAAAATCTACGAGTTATTGAAGGTAGAGGATCTGAAGCTTTTTTTCGCGACGCTGTGACCTGCAAGAATAGAATAGTTATGTTCTAAGAACTGTAATTTTGGACATTCTCACTGCCCCGGGCAAAGCCCGAGCAAGCCCTAGCAGCTCGAACAAAGCCCTAGCACCCCCGAGCTGCGTAGCAACGTCGCCCTACAGGTTCACGATGATGTCCTCGACGGTTTTCTTCGCATCGCCCAGCAGCATGTCCGTGTTCTCGTTGAAGAACAGCGGGTTCTGCACGCCCGCGTAGCCGGAGCCCATGGAGCGCTTGAAGACGATGACCTTCTCCGCCTCCCAGACTTTCAGCACGGGCATGCCCGCGATCGGGGAACCTGGCTCTTCGGCGATCGGGTTGACAGTGTCGTTCGCGCCGATGACCAGCACCACGTCGATGTCCCCGAAGTCGTCGTTGACCTCGTCGAGCTCAAGGACAATGTCATGAGGCACCTTGGCCTCAGCCAGCAACACGCTCATGTGTCCTGGCAGGCGGCCTGCCACAGGGTGGATGCCGAAAGTGACGTCCACGCCCTGTTCCTTCAGGCGCTCCACCAGTGTTGCCACCGGGTACTGTGCCTGCGCCACGGCCATGCCGTAGCCCGGAGTGATCATGACGTTCTTCACCCCCTTGAGCAGCTCCGCGGTTTCGGCCGCGGTGACCTCGGTGTGCTCACCATATTCCCGGTCGTCGGATGCCGCAGCCTCGGCGCCGAAGCCGCCAAGGATAACGGAGACGAAGCTACGGTTCATCGCCTGGCACATCACGTAGGACAGGTAGGCGCCGGAGGAACCGACCGGCGCGCCCACGATAATGAGCAGCGGGTTGGCCAGCATGAGCAGCATGTAGTCGCCGGCGACCTGCATCGGGCTGGCGAGTATCAGCGCGATGCCGAGCAGCGCGGCAAGGATCTTCCATTCCGCACCCTTGTTCTTTGCCTCGCCTTCTTGGTTTGACGCCGACTGCTCCGCCGCAACCGCATCCGTATCAGCCTTGGCATCCGCACTCTGCGCGGCGGGGCTGCAGAGACCTTGACCGGTGGAGGAGGCCAGAGGATCTATGCGACCTCCCCGGCGGGCTGGAACGTGGCGTCATTAGAAGGCTTGCCAGAAGAAGCGGCAGCAGGCAGCGCGGCGGAGGTGGAGTGTGTGACGGTGATGCCGCGAACGATCTCGTCCTCCAGGTCGAAGGTCAGCTGGCCGTCCTTGTCTGAGGTCATGAGCTTGAGCAGGTTGACCACATTCTGGCCGTAGAGCTGCGAGACCTGGGCGGGCAGGCGGCCGGCGAGGGCCGTGTAGCCGATGATGCTCACGCCGTTGTCGGTGACGGTGATCTCGCCGGGGACCGTGAGCTCGCAGTTGCCGCCGTTGGCAGCGGCCATGTCAACGATGACGGAGCCGGGCTTCATCGCAGCTACATCGGCGGCGGTGAGCAGCGCCGGGGACTTGCGGCCCGGGATATTCGCGGTGGTGATGACGATGTCGGCGGCGGTGACCTGTCCGGTGAACAGGCGACCGAAGGTGTTAGCTGCCTCGATGACCGCGCGATAGCCGGCGATGTTGGCCTGGGAGCTAAGTACGTCCATGGACTGCGCACGGGAGATGCGCGGCACGGTGTCCATGGCCACGGAGGTCACGTTCTGGTTTGCCAGCTCTTGGATACTTACTTCTGCTCGCGTTTCTTAAGGCTGTTATGCCTAGTTAGGACGGTGGGTGCGAGCCCGTTAACTACATTTTGGGTAGTTCTAAAACCATAGGCGATTATTTGGCCCCACATCACGGTTTGAGAGAAATACCCCCGTACCTCTCATATTTTGGGAGTTGACGCCCTCAGCCTCGGCGTTGGGGAGGCGACGCCGGTTAAAGCCATTCAGAGTTTCCGAAGCAAAGCCATGCGGAGCTTCCAGAATTTGCGTACTCTCACTTCCATGTTTGGATTATTCGGCAAGAAGAAGCAGAACAACACCTCACCACAGCAGCCAGCACCGCAGGAAGCTGCTGGTCAGCAATCAACAGCGCAGCAGCCAGCAGCTCAGCACGGCCACTTGAAATTTCGGCACGACAGCGACGGTAACGCGACCTTAACCGCCCCGAATGGAGAGCTTGTGTACGGCATCATCTCCCCTGCTCCGAAGGATGCCAGCAACTATTCATACGCAAAGGAGATCCTGCCGGGCGTCTACCGCTTCCTCGCCACCGTAGATTCCGGTTTCAAGCCACTCTCCGACGCTGATCTTCCGCAGGGCTTCGACCTTGACCTGGAAGTTCTGGGCGACGCAACCTTCCCGGGGCTGGACATGCCCGGGAGCAACCACACTTTTTGGTCAGCGGCCTCTATGGCCACCACGCGTAAGTCTCTCGAAACGTTGAAGCTTTCAAGCGCTGGCGATGTTTTCTTCCAGGTTAAGTCGGACTTCCCATTCGCGGCGACGCTCGCCATCACGTTCGATCTCTTCCTGCAGATCACCAAGATTCCTGACCATGGCCACGGACACGTGGTCTCCATGCCCGGTGGCAGCACGGTTCTGGTTCACCCAGTGGTTCCGGATCAGCCAGCGGACAACATCATGCAGCAGATGGCCCAGACCCGCCACGAGCTGCGGCAGCACCCGGTGAACATCTCCCCTCTGACGTTCTGGGTGCACGATAACAACTGGGATGTTCTCACCGCCCAGGACGGCGTATCCCTCTACCTGCCAGAGAGCTTCCCCGTGCAGCGCAATGCTGACGGCGCGCCTCTCATGTCCGACGGCAACGCCGGCACCCGCGCTTAGCTCTTGCGCATCTTCTTCCGGCGCATATCCAGTGCAAACGCTATACCGAGGACAGCGGCATGCAGGTTCCCGTCGAGCCCCGGTTCTAAGGTGATGCGGTACGCAGTCTTGCCCATCAGTGCCCTGCCTACACCAGGAGATTCCGCGTTCACCTGCGCGATGGTGCGCCCCTGGCTTATTAGCGTGTAGTCGAGCTGGAAGGCCTCGCCGTTGATCTCCATCTGGGGATAACCGGCAATATGCACATCGTATCTGGTGCTGAACCACGCAAACCGCTTCGAGATGTGCGCGAGCTCCGCCTTCTCGCCGGACTCAGGGTCTGCTCGGTGTACGAAGTACTCGTCCCCGAAGACATACAGCGGGTTCTCGATCGAGAGCACAAGCGTGTCTGCAGCATCGAAAATCTCCACCCCGTGCGAACCTTTGAACAGATCGCTCGCCTTCCACGTTTGGCGAGCACTGCCAAGCTGTACGTCCTGTGGATCGGAGATAGTGAACTCATCCGGGCCGATCGCCAAAAACTGGGAGATGATCAACTCATTCGACTTCAGCATGCCGCCCAGAATAGCGAGAACCTCCGGCCAGCCTCTGAAAAGTGAAGCTGACCGGAGGTCAACGTATTCAATACTTGTACCCCGTACGGGATTTGAACCCGTGTTACCGGCGTGAGAGGCCGGCGTCCTAGGCCGCTAGACGAACGGGGCGCTGGCCTACCAGGACTCGAACCTAGAATGACGGTACCAGAAACCGTAGTGTTGCCAATTACACCATAGGCCATCGTTCGTCGAACAAAACTCGCACGCCATACGCCCTCCGAATGCAGGGCATTTAACGCGGCGAACCTCGTTCGCAACGAGGAATACTATAACCAGAACAGTGAATTACAAGCAAATCAGCTGCTCAGCACACCTTTTCCGGCAACAACCGCCTGTGTTTCTGGCAACAGCCGCCCGTGTTTCGGCGACGGCTAACCCGTTTCAGCGAAGGCCGCCCGTGTTTCGGCGACGGCTGACCTGTTTCGGCGAAGGCTGACCTGTTTCGGCGAAGGCTGCCCACGTTTCGGCGATGACCGACCCCTTCTGGCGACAGCCCACCCGCTTCCGGCTCCAGTCGGCCACGTCCCCGCCCCGCGGGAACCGCCTACTGCTGCGCCTTCCGCTGCGACTACTACTGCGCAGGCACGAACGGAGTCTGCTCGCGGGCGGACTTCAGGCGCGCCAGCGTGGACTCCTTACCCAGCAGCTCCATGGACTCGAACAGCGGCGGAGACACAGCCGCACCGCTGATAGCCACGCGCAGGGCACCATAGGCCTTGCGCGGCTTCAGCTCCATCTCCTCGATCAGCTTCGACTGCAGGGCCTTCTCAATGACGTCGGTCTTAAACTCCCCGTCCGCGATTGCCTCCAGCTCCGCGATAGCAACCTCGAGAACCTCCACCGCGTCCTCCTTCAGGTTCTTCTTCGCGGCCTTCTCGTCCAGGGACAGGTCGGCGTCCGAAGTAATGAGGAAGCGCAGCAGACCGTCCGCGTCCGAAAGAGTCTTGATGCGCGTCTGCACCAGCTCCGCGGCGAATGCGAACTTGTCCGCAGGGTAATCCGCCGGGAAGTCCTTATGCTCCTCCAGGTAGGCGCGCAGGCGCTGGGTGAAGTCGCCCAGCTCCAGCAGGCGAATGTGGTCGGCGTTGATGGCCTCCAGCTTCTTCTGGTCGAAGCGCGCCGGGTTGGGCTTCACGTCCGCCACGTCGAAGTTGTCGATGAGCTGCTGCATCGTGAAGATATCCTCATCCGCAGACAGCGACCAGCCGAGCAGCGACAGGTAGTTCAGCATGCCCTCGGGGATGATGCCGTTGTCGCGGTGGTTAAACAGGTTGGATTCCGGATCGCGCTTCGAAAGCTTCTTGTTGCCCTCGCCCATCACGAACGGCAGGTGGCCGAATGTAGGTACTTGTTTAGCGACGCCTACTCGTACCAGAGCCTCGTACAGTGCGATCTGTCGTGGCGTGGACGGCAGCAGGTCTTCACCTCGCAGGACGTGCGTGATTTCCATCAGCGCATCATCCACCGGGTTCACAAGCGTGTACAGCGGCTGGCCATTGGAGCGGGCAACCACAAAGTCCGGGACGGTCTTGCCGTCGACGCTCATATCGCCGCGGACCAGGTCATGCCACTCGTAGATACGATCATCGGGCATCCGCAGGCGCCACACCGGCTCGCGGCCTTCGGCCTGGAACTGCGCGATCTGCTCTTCCGTGAGGTCGCGGTCGAAGTTATCGTATCCCAGCTGCGGGTCGCGACCTGCGGCCTTGTGGCGAGCTTGGACCTCCTCGTTAGTGGAGTAAGCCGGATATACGTCGCCAGATTCCTTTAGCTTTTCTAGAACATCGGCGTAGATGTCCATGCGCTGGGACTGGCGGTACGGCTCGTGGGGGCCGCCGACCTCGATGCCTTCGTCCCAACCGAGGTTCAGCCACTTCAGGGAATCGATGATGGCCTGGTAGGACTCTTCAGAGTCTCGCTTCGCATCGGTATCCTCGATGCGGAAAACCAACTTGCCACCGGTGTGGCGGGCATAAGCCCAGTTGAACAGGGCCGTGCGGACCATGCCGACGTGCGGGGTACCAGTCGGTGACGGGCAGAATCGAACGCGAACTTCGCTAACTTCACTCATGGTAGTTAACTGTACCTTTTCGCGTTCGCGGCTTCGCGGTTGCTTGGCGTGGTGCTGGTTTAAGCGTGGCGCTGGCGGGACAGGAAGTGCCACGCGGCCTGCGGGGCGTCTGGAGCGAAAGCATTCCAGTTGTGGCCACCGGCGTATGCACGCCACAGTACGGTGGAGGCACGGCAGCCGTCGTAGGTGAATCCAGCGGTCAATGCGTGAGCGCGCACCCCATGGAGCGTACGCATGTTGCAGGAGTTACGGCGTGCCGCGTTGTCGAAGGCAGAGCGAGCACCGTAGTAGTGCATGCCGTGGCGGACACCCCCGCCGTAGCGGACCACGTCATCGTGTACGCCGTGGATCAGCATGGTCGGTACGTTGCGTCCGCGGCAGTTATTCAGGGTGGCGTCATAATAAGCACCAGAAACAGACACAACACCGGCGACCAGGTCAGGAGCCTGGCAGGCCAAGTTCATTGCCATACCGCCGCCGTTGGACATGCCGGCTGCGTACACGCGATGAGTGTCAACGTTGTAGCGCTTAGACAGCGAACGAACCATCTCGCGAACGAAAGCGACGTCCTCGCCGCGGCGGGTCTTGGAATACGGGGCGCCTTCCCAGGCGCGGCCAATACCTTCGGGGTGGACGATAATGGCGGATCGGCCCGCGATGGCATTCAGGCGAGAGTAACGCTTCGCATTTGCCGCGGTGTCTCCATAACCGCCGAACATGAAGAGAATCGGCTTCTTGCGCTTCGCCGAGTTCACCGGAACGTCGACAATCGCAGTGCGAGTCTTACCCTTGACATTAAAAGACTGGTAGTTGTTGCCCGGGCGCGGGCTTAGCGAACCAGTGATGCCGCTGATGCTGCCAGAGAGGCTGCCGGCAAGATTCGGGGCGGCACTAGCCTGGGGGGTTGCGGAGTCGGTGCCAGCGGCCGTGTCCAGCGCCGGACCGGCAAGGGTGCCCGCACCCAGGCCGAGTGCTACCGCAAGGGAGACGGTGAACTTGCGGAGTCGGCTAGGACGGCGAGTAAACGGACGAGTGGCCGCGGAATCAGTGTGAGTGGCCGCGACAGCCATGTGAGTAGATCGTGTAGTGGAGTTTTGCACCGTTTCAACATACACCGCGCACAAGGTTCGAAAAACTTTTTCTTACAAAACCCTGAACCCTGGTGTGACAATTATTAACCAACGTCAACATCAGGGGTTGATGTTACTCCTGAGGTGCGATAACGAGGGGGTAAAACCAATCCATTTTGCCCCCACCCCCAGCGCAGACTCGCACCTCCAGCGCAGGCTCACACCTCTCCTAGCTTGCAGCCCCCGGCAACGCCTTGTTCTGGCGAGCTAGGAAGTTCCACGCCTCATTCGCCACGTCAGGTGCAAAGTGCCAGTTGTGCCCCTGGTCGTTAATGCGCCAGAACACAGCCTCATCACGGCAGCCCGGGTAACCAAACTGGGTAACGTTGTTTGGCTTCTGCTCTACCACCGGCTGTGGTGCACACCCGTTACGCATGGCACGCGAGTGAATCAGTCGCGGCGCGGGCAGATACGGCGCGTTGTGCAGCGTGCCGCCGTGATAATGGGTCAATTCGTCCTGCTGACCGTGGATCACAAAGGTTGGCACGGACTCCGGCGCGCACCCCTCATTAACCGGGTTATAAAAGGCACCGGATACACTCACCACGCCGGCGATCAGATCGGGAGCCTGGCACGCCAGATTCATCACAAACCCGCCGCCATTCGACATTCCCGCAGCGTAAATGCGGTTTCGGTCAATATTAAACTTCTTATCCAGCTCGTCGACAATCTGGCGCACGAAGGCAACGTCCTGACCGCGCGTACTAGTGGCGTACGGCGCCCCCTCCCAGGCGTTATCAATGCCACGCGGGTAGACAACGATCGCCTCGCCGGCCGCGCCCGTGGTCGAGAAGCGGGAGTAGTTTCGGTAATTCTCCGGGGTATCGTCGCGCCCACCGAACCCAAATAGCACCGGCGTGGGCTTATGCGGATCGTAGGCGGAAGTCACGCTGACGATTGCGCTACGGGTGCTGCCGTCGGGCCGGGTGAATTCGATGTTCCCTGGCTGCCCGGGTTGCGCTCTATCTATTGTGGACGCCAACTTCGGCGCCGGTGCCGGCCTCGGCGCAGGGTGAGGATGCGGAGCCGGTGCAGGAGCGGGGGCGGGCGCTTCCTGCGCACTGGCTACACCGACACCACCGACAAGCATGGCGCCAATCAGCGCCAGTGTCGTGACTACAGTTACTCCGATAAGCAGGGCAAAGTGCGCGCCACGGCGGGCACCACTGAGGGCTAGGCCGCGCCCCTGGCTGAAACGCCAGCAGCGGGCCCCTTCACGTGGTGCGGAACTTAGAGCTTTAACACTTTTAACAACAGTCACATGAGTCACGAGAGTAACGGTAGGGGCAAGCCCGCTCGCCAACGCGCCACAACACGCCGCAGCGCCTAAATTTTTTCAGGTTGCATTCAGGTGCACGTACTCGCACGTTCCCCTCCCTCGCATAGCGGCGCCTGCCGAACTCCGCTAGACGTGCTCGAGGACGACCTCTCCGTCGTAACCAGCCGCTCGCAACTGGTCGATCCACTCCTCCAGCGGGGCATTGCCTGTCCCCGGCGCCCCGCGGCCTGGAAAGTCCGCAATTTGCACGTGCTCCGGCCACAGGTCGTACCCCGGTCCCCGGTCAGCAAGCCAAGTCCAGTCTTCACCGTTGGCGGCGAGGTGGTAGGCGTCGATAAGAAGGCGACCACCGACGGCGACGAGGGGCGCAGCCTCCTTGATACTGGTCACAGGATAGTTCGCAATACCACTGAGCGGCTCAACCAGCGCCACGCCACCGAAGCGAGCCAAACGCTTCGCCACTGCCTCGAACGCGCGGACTTGGCGGCGCTGCAAAACACGGCCACCACGCCCGACGAGTACGTTAAAGCGACGCACGCCCGTCAGCCGGTGCAGATACTCGATGACGTTGAGGTGCTCGATCAGCTCGTCGGTAATGGCTAGGTCACCGTCTTCCTGCCCAACGAGGTGTAACACCCCCCTCTCTCCCGCATCTAGGTCTCCAGCCCAGAGATTCAGCGCAACCAACTGACGCGGGTTCTCCGGGCGCCCCTTGGCCAACGCATCGACGAGCTGGCGCATCTGCTGCTCCGACGGGTGGGGCGTATCCCACGGCCACCACAGCTCCACCTTGTCGTAGGGGGAATTCGCCACGGCCGCGAGGGCGTCCGCGCCAGTTGGCGCGCCGAGGGAGTAATTCATCGCAGTGGCGTATGCAGCCTGCTGAGAGCCTGATTCTGTGTTCATAAGCATTATCTTTCCACGTAAGGGCGACAATCCAGAATTCAACCCTAGCGGGAGCGCGCAGCAACTTCACCACCAACCCAGGCCGAGGCAGCCCGCAGACAAGCCGGACAGTAAAATGGCACGCATGACCCACGAGCAGCGACCGGCCAGTGCCCCGGATTTCCTGCTTTCCCGCCCAGATCGCAGCATCCGCACGCAGGGCCGCAAGGCAACCTTTCCGGACCCCTTCGAGGCCTCCACCGCGCTTCGAAACAAGGATGCAGACTTGATCGTCGGCGCTTTTCCCTTCGACACCTCCCTTCGCGCGGCACTCATGGAGCCAGAGAAGGTCGTCCGCGCCGAAGGCCCGCTGGAACCCCCGGCGTTTTTCCGTGGCCGCAGCGCCGCCCGCGCCCTGACCGTCGAGTCCGTGGAGGCCCAGACCACCGCCCAGGAACACACCACCATGGTCGCCGCCGCCGTTGCCACAATCCAACAGACGCAACTAGAGAAGGTCGTCCTGGCCCGTGCCGTGGACATCACATTCGCGGAGACGGTCGATCCGCTACTCATCGCCGCCCGCCTGATCGACCTATCCGCCTACCGCGACGGCTTCGCAGTAGATCTATCTTCCACCGGCCGCGACGAGTACGCAGGCGCCATGTTCGTCGGCAGCTCCCCGGAAATGTTGATTCGCCGCGAGGGCCGCAAGGTCTCTGCCTTCCCCATGGCCGGCTCCGCGCCGCGTACCGGGAACTTTTCTATAGATGACGCCACAGCCCGCGACCTCGCCAACTCCACCAAGGACCTACGCGAGCACCGCTTTGTGGTGGAACACTACCGCCGTGTGCTGGAGCCATTGTGCGAAACGCTGGACATTCCGACTACTCCGGAGATCCACGAGACGAATGAGATGATCCACCTGGGAACCCAGATCGGTGGCACGTTGAAGGACGACGAATACTCTGCGCTGGATCTAGCCCTCATGCTGCACCCCACCCCGGCAATCGGCGGTACGCCGACGGACGACGCGCTGGGCGTGATTTCCCAGGAGAAGTCCCCGCGGGAGTTTTACTCCGGCGCGGTGGGCTGGTGCGATTCCAGCGGCGACGGGGAATTTATGGTTTCCATTCGCTGCGCCATCGTGGAGGACAACACCGCCCGGGCGTGGGCCGGCGGCGGCATCGTGGTGGACTCGAACCCCACCAAGGAGGCGGAAGAAACGTCCGCGAAGCTGCAAACAGCGCTGCGGGCACTCAACGTACCTGCAGCGCTGCGGGAAGTGTAGCGCCCGGAAGCCGCATCCAACCGGCGCTAACCGCGTGGCTGGCGAGCCCAGTGGCGCGAGCGGCAAACCGGACTTCGCGGGCGCTACTTGCCGTAGGCCTGCACCGGGTTGGCCAGCTTGCCCAGGCCCGGGACCTCGACCTCAATGCGGTCGCCCGGAACCATCTCTGCGGTACCCGCGGGCGAGCCGGTGCAGATCACGTCGCCCGGCAGCAGCGTGAACGCGGAGGAAACCCACTCGACGATTTCAGGGATCGACTTGATCATCTGGTTGGAGTTGGAATCCTGTTTGGTTTCTGTCTTGCCCTCGTGGGTGAGGTGCGCCTTGATCGGCTGGTTGTCGATGTCGATGCTGTCCACAGCCGTCTCGATCCACGGACCCAGCGGGCAGAAGGAATCCAGACCCTTCGCACGCGCCCACTGGCCGTCCTGGAACTGAAGGTCGCGGGAGGACACGTCGTTGACGATGGTGAACCCCAGCACCACGTCCTTCCAGTTGTTGCGGTTGACGTCCTTACACGGGCGACCGATAACGATCGCCATCTCGCCTTCGAACTCCACGCGCGTTGCCCACTCGGGGATGCGGATAGGAGCCTCTGGGCCTACGACGGCTGTCGGGGGCTTCAGGAAAATCGTCGGCGGCAGGTGCTCAGCACTTTTGTCGAAGACTTCCTTGACGTGGTCAGCGTAGTTGCGCCCGACGGCAATGATTTTCGACGGCAGGATCGGGGCCAGCAGTCGAACGTCTTCAATGGGCCAAGACTTTCCGGTGAATTCGGGCTGTCCGAACGGGTGGCCTGCGATCTCGCGGCAGGTGGCGCCGGTGCCGTCCGGCTGGCCACCCTCGACGATCGCGAAGGCCATGCCCTCGGGGTGTGCAATTCGAGCAATACGCATGTTTCCATACCCTACTCCATTACCCCTTCTACCTCTTGCTATGCCCCTTTCTTTAAGAGTTCGTTCCTGTATTTATTCATGACGCCCCCTCCACCCCGCCCATTAACCATGAATTTATTTTCACGTAATGCACGGTTCACGCGCTTGCCACAGCTCCGACAGTTTTAGCCGTTAGCTTGGCCGCTATGACACATCGCAGTGCTAATCCTCAACTCCCCAATCCCTCGACTCCCTCGACTCCTTCGAATTCCGCAGCTGCTTCCAATTCCGCAGCTGCTTCCAACCCTCGCAGCACCACCCGCCGTACATTCCTGGCCGGCGCCAGCGCCACCGGCGCTGCCTTACTGGGCACAGGAGTGGCCCACGCGCTCGGCTCGCAGGCCGGCAGCGTGGCTGGCTCCGCCGCCGGATCGTCGGTGGGTTCCAGCGGCGCAATCGGCTCGATCGGGCTACAGCGCGGTCGGCCAGTGATCACTCATGGCGTCGCTACCGGCGATGTGCGACCCGACGGCGGCCTCGTATGGGCGCGCGTCGATCGACCCGCGCGCATGGTCGTAGAGGCATCGACAGACCCGGCATTCCCGCCACACAAGACCAAGACCTTCCGCGGATCCGTGCTCACGCCAGATAGTGACGGCACGGGTCGCCTACGCCTGGTCGGTATGGAACCTGGCAAAAAGGTCCACTACCGCGTGACGATGAAGGATCAGGAAACCGCCGTACGGTCCACGCCGGTGATCGGCAGCTTCACCACCGCGCCGTCCACCAACCAGGCACCAAAGAACGTCCGCCTGCACTGGTCCGGCGACGTGGCAGGCCAGGGCTACGGCATCAACCCGGACCTGGGTGGCATGTACTGCTGGAAGACGATGGCGGACCGCAACCCGGATCTGTTTATCCACTCCGGCGATACGGTCTACGCTGACGGGCCAATCGAGGCGAACCATAAGATGGACGACGGGCGGGTTTTTAAGAACCTCACCAGCCCCTACAAGAACAAGGTCGCTGAGACCCTGGAGGAGTTCCGCGGCCAGCACGCCTACAACCTGCTGGACGAAAACTACAAGCGCTTCAACTCTCAGGTTGCGCAGCTAGTGCAGTGGGATGACCACGAGACGACGAACAACTGGTACCCCGGCGAGATCTTGGAGGACGACAAGTACCAGGTCAAGGATGTGAACCTGCTGGCGCAGCGCGGGTTCCAGGCCTTCCACGAGTGGCAGCCCCTGGACCGAAAGATGGCCGTGGACGGCCGCGTGTACCGCAAGATCTCCTACGGCTCTCTACTGGACATCTTCGTGCTGGATATGCGCAGCTACAAGGATCGCAACCCGGATAACGTGCCGTCGACCACCAAGCCGGGGCAGATCCTGGGAGCCAAGCAGGAAAAGTGGCTGATCGAGGGAGTAAAGAACTCCACTGCAACGTGGAAGATCATCGCCAACGACCTGCCGCTGGGCATCGTGGTGCCGGATGGGGACGACCAGGAGGGTGTGTCCAACGGAGCGGGCGGCACGGCCGTCGGTCGCGAGGCGGAGATCGGGCGCGTGCTCAGCGGCATCAAGGACGTGCGCAATGTGGTGTGGCTGACGGCAGACGTGCACTATACCGCCGCCCACCACTACTCGCCGGATCGCGCGGATTTCCAGGACTTCGCGCCGTTCTGGGAGTTCGTCACCGGGCCGCTAAACGCCGGCGGCTTCGGCCCTAACGACATGGACGGCACCTTCGGCCCGGAGGTCGTGTACGTGCACGCTCCGGCGAAGGATAAGCAAAACTCCTCGCCGCTGGATGATTTTCAGCACTTCGGAGAGGTGGACATCGACGGCGGGTCGAAGGATCTGACCGTCCGGCTGTTCACCACCCGGGGCAAGGAGCTGTGGTCAAAGACGCTGCGCGCGCAGTAATTACACGCTGCGGGCGTAGCGGCAGGGCGCACCGCGAGCGGGCGCGGTAGCAGGGCGTACCACGAGCGGGGCGCGGTAGCAGGGCGTACCACGAGCGGGCGCGGGCCGCCACAAGCTAGCCGGGTGGCTTACTTGAGGTTCGCGACCACGCGGTCGCCAACCTCTGCAGTCTTCACCGGGCCACCGTCGCGCGAGCCAGCCTCGGCCAGCACGGCGGCCTCGATGCGTTCTGCGTTGGCATCGTCACCCAGGTGGCGCAGCATCAGCGCCACCGACAGGATCGCCGCGCACGGGTCGGCGATGCCTTGGCCCGCGATGTCCGGCGCGGAGCCGTGCACCGGCTCGAACATGGAGGGGTTCTTCCGTGAGGGGTCGATGTTGCCGGAGGCCGCCAGGCCGATGCCGCCGGTAACAGCGCCCGCCAGGTCGGTCAGGATGTCGCCGAACAGGTTGTCCGTCACGATCACGTCGTAATCCTGCGGCTTGGTGACCATGTAGATCGTCGCAGCATCGATGTGGTTGTAATCAACCTGCACCTCGGGGTACTCCTGCCCCACCGTCTCGATGGCGCGCTGCCATAGAGAACCGGCGTTTACCAGCACGTTGGTCTTGTGCACCCAGGTCAGCTTCTTGCGTCGGCTCTGTGCGCGCTCGAAAGCATCACGCACCACGCGCTCCACACCGTAGTAAGTGTTTTGGGATACTTCAGACGCCACCTCGTGGTCAGTACCCGCACGCAGCGTGCCGCCATTGCCGCAGTAGAGGCCCTCGGTCCCCTCTCGCACGACGACGAAGTCAATGTCGCCCGGGTTGGCCAGCGGGCTGGAAGAGCCCGGGTACAGCTTCGACGGGCGGAGGTTCACTGCGTGGTCCAGCTTGAAGCGCAGTGGAAGCAGCAGGCCGCGCTCCAACACGCCGGCGGGCACGGTACGGGGGTCGCCGATAGCACCCAGCAGGATAGCGTCGTGCTCGCGCAGGGATTCCAGGTCGGCGTCGGTCAGGAGTTCACCATTGCGCAGGTAACGGCGGGCGCCGAGGTCGTAGTCGGTAGTCTCCACGTCGTCACGCAGAGCGTGCAGAACCTTCAGGGCCTCGGCGGTTACTTCGGTGCCGATGCCATCGCCGGCAATCACTGCGAGTTTCATTATATGAACTCCTTTGTCTCACTAGTTGGTCATCTAAGACCATAGCACGCAACCTGGACACTTCCCTCACACTGACAAAAGAAGGCACGTCATGAGCCACCGGACGGCTGCGATCGTGGGGGCGTCGCACCCCCTTTACCCAAAGAGCAGATTGATAGAGTGACGTTTATGACTTACGAGCCATATCCCTCACATTCAACCCCTCACGCAGGAGACCCGGAAGTCGGCGACGCAGCGCTAGTCATCCGCAACCTAGTAAAAACGTTCACTGGAAAGGTGGCGGTTAACAACCTCAACCTGACCGTGCCGAAGGGCAGCTTCTACGGCATTGTCGGACCGAACGGCGCAGGCAAGACCACCGCCATCCTCGCAGCCACGGGCATTATCCGCCCCGATAGCGGTAACTCCTGGGTTGCCGGGCACCCACTGTGGGCCGATCCCGCCGAAGGCGCACGGACGGAGGAGGAAGTGCTGGCGGCCAAACGCAGCTACGGGCTGCTAGTAGACGGCCTTCCCGTGTTCGAACGCCTCAGCGGAAAAGAGTATCTGGAGTACCTGGGCTACCTCCGTGACATTCCCGGCGGGGAATTGCAGCAGCGCATCTCAGACCTGCTGCAGGCACTCGATCTGGACGACGCCGGCAAGAAGTACATCGCCGACTACTCTGCAGGCATGAAGAAGAAGATCCTCCTGGCCGGTGCCCTACTGCACAGCCCGGAGGTTCTGATCCTGGACGAGCCCTTCGAGGCCGTGGACCCGGTATCCGGCGAAGTGATCCGTACGATCCTGCGCCGCTACGTGGCAGCGGGTGGCACTGTGATCCTCAGTTCGCACGTGATGGAACTGGTCGAAGGCCTCTGCGACCACGTCGCGATCATCAACCAGGGCACTGTCGTTGCCGCCGGTACCACCGAGCAAGTGCGCGCAGGCAAGTCGCTTTCCGAGCGCTTCGTAGAAGCCGTAGGCGGCAAGCAGCTCGACACGGAATCCTTCGGCTGGTTGCGCGGCGGACCACAGTCAGCGCGCGGCGCGCAGGCGGACGGGGCACACGAGGAGCAGGCCGGTGTCGAAGACTAAAACCCTCCTCAAACTCCACTGCAAACTGTGGGCGCACGCGTTCGTGGGCAACCTGCAGATGATCATCGCCTCGGTGGCCGTAACCATCACTGCAGTGATGGGCTGTGTCTGGCTGGGGTTCAGCAGCTACGGGGCACTCGTCATCGATGGAGACCCAGCGATGTTCGTGCTGACGATGGGGCTCGGCAGCGTGCTGTACCTGGCACTATCGGCCATCTTCCCCAGCGAGGAACGGATGCTGGACCCGCGCATGTTCAGTGCTCTGCCGCTGACCGACCGCGACCTATTGCCGGGCATGGTCACGGCGATGTTCCTCAACTCCCGGGCGGCGATCTCACTGGTGAACACCATCATCATGGCCGCCCTCGGATACCTCGCGTTCGCGGAGGTAGCCTCCGCGGGCGCGGGCACCCTGTGGGTGCTGGCGTGCGTGCTCCAGCTGGTGATCACCCTGCTAGCGGGCGAGGCCCTGGCCGCCGCGCTCAGCAGCATCGCCACCAAGTTCAGCGAACTGTGGGGCAACGTCGCCGGGCTCATCGTTACTTTCGGCTTCCTGGCACTGTACCTCTTGCCGCAGTTGCTCACCGACGGAACCGATCCCACCGCGGCCATCAGGACCAGCGCCGACATCCTGTCCTGGACACCCTTCGCCGCCGCGGCCGGAGCGGCTGCTGACATGGCCAACATCGGAGGCGGTGGCGTCGGCACCGGCCTCGCCAAGGGCGCGATCTGCCTCGTGGCGATCCTCGCCGTGGCTTACATAATGCGCGTGGCCGTCAAGCACGACCTCAACAACCCACTGCCGACGCAGCACACCACCCGAGCGGCGAAGGGCGATAGCCTGCTGCTGCCGCGCGTCCCCAGCTCCCCCGTTGGCGCCCTCTACTCCCGCGAGATCCGCTACTGGCGCCGCGACAACCGCTTCGTGATGAGCCTGATGGTCGTGGTCGTCCTCTGCGGACTGTACCTACTGATGGGAATGCTCGACGCGGCCAACCGCTGGATGCTGTGGTTCGCACTGTTCTTCGTATCCCTTGGTCCCCAGCAGGCCGCGGGCAACTCCCTGGGCATGGACGGCCCATCCAACTGGGTGCACATGGTCGCCGGCGTGCGCGGCAAGCAGATCGTCGCCAGTCGCAGCCTCTCCACCGTGACGGTGCTGGTACCGATCTGGCTAATCGTCTGCATCGCTGCCGGAGCCATCGACGGCTTCAGTGCCACCTGGCTGCTGGTTAGCCTTTTGACCCTGGGTTGCATCCTCCTCGCCTCCGCGATGGCGAACTTCAGCGCCACCCGCTTCCCCGCTCAAACCACCGCGCCGGGCACCAACTCCTTCAAGCAGCGCAACGGCGGCAGCAACGCAATAGTCTCCGCGCTGGTGACGATGCTGATCCTGACTTTTTCGTTCCTGCCGGGCGGGCTGCTCGCACTAATCCCTCTGGCCATGGCGGACGAAGCAAGCAACAGCATTGCCGCCATTCCCCTGCTCAGCTGGGTGGGCGTGCTACTGCACTGGGGCATCGTCATCGGCGTCGCCTGGATCATGAACCGCCGCGCCTCCCGCCGGCTAGATCTCGAGTGGCCGGACATCGCACAGAAGGTGCAGCATTACCTGTAACGACACCTGCAGCGACGCGGCGTGGGGGCGTCGGTAATAAAAAAGGCCGGGCAACAAGTGCCCGGCCTAGCGCTTTAAGCGACAAGAAGTCGCTAGAGGTCGCTAGAGGTTCAGCACAAACGCGTTGGAGGCGTTCAGCTCTGCCTTGACCTCTTCGACCAGCTGCTGGTCCAGTTCCTCGCTCACACGCAGAACCAGCGTTGCCGCTGCCTCGTCGTCCGTCGGGGACAGCGCGGCGGCGTCGATGTTGATGCCCTTGCTGCCCAGCAGCGTACCGACCTTACCCAGCGCACCCGGCTGATCCGGGTAGACCAGGAACAGGTTCGTGCCGGTGGCGCGCAGATCCAGGCCACGGTGGTTGATGCGCACGATCTTCTCCACGTGCTCCAGGCCGGTCAGTGCGCCGGCGACGGTGGCGGAAGAACCGTCTGCGCCCACAACCTGAACCTCCAGGATGGAACGGTGGCTGACGGACTCGTCATGGGTCTGCACATCCAGCTCCACTCCACGCTCTTCAGCGATCTGCGGGGCGTTGACGAAGGTGACCTGCTCGTCGATCACGCCAGAGAACACGCCACGCAGGCCAGCCAGGCCCAGTGCGTCGACGGACTCGGTAGACAGCTCGCCGCGGGCGGTGACAGTCACGGTGCTCGGAGCGCCGTGCAGCAGCTCGCCGGCAACGCGCCCCAGGTTGGTAGCCAGGTTCAGCCACAGGGCAACCTCCTCGGAAACCTTGCCGCCGGAAACGTTCACAGCGTCCGGAACGAAGTCGCCGGACAGAGCCTTCAGGACGGATGCGGCAACGTCGGTGCCCGCGCGATCCTGCGCCTCGACGGTGGAAGCGCCCAGGTGCGGGGTAACGACGACCTCGTCCAGCTCGAACAGCGGAGAATCGGTGCACGGCTCGGAGGCGTAGACGTCGAAGCCGGCGCCACGGATGTGGCCGGACTTGATGGCCTCCGCCAGGGCGGCCTCGTCCACCAGGCCACCGCGGGCGGCGTTGATGATGATCTGCCCCTTCTTGGACTTAGCCAGCAGGTCCGCGTCAAACATGCCCGCGGTTTCCTTGGTCTTCGGCAGGTGGATGGTCACGAAGTCGGAACGCCCCATCAGCTCGTCCAGCTCCACCAACTCCACACCCAGCTGCGCAGCGCGAGCCGGGTTCGCGTACGGGTCGTAGGCGATGATGTCGGTCTCGAATGCCGCCAGTCGCTGTGCGAACAGCTGGCCAATGTGGCCGAAGCCGACGATGCCGACGGTCTTGCCCAGGATCTCCACGCCCTTGAAGGAAGAGCGCTTCCACTCGCCGTCGCGCAGAGTCTTGTCGGCGGCGGGGATCTGGCGGGCGGTGGACAGCAGCAGGCTGATCGCGTGCTCGCAGGCGGAGTGGATGTTGGAGGTCGGAGCGTTGGCCACCATCACGCCACGGGCGGTGGCGGTGTCGATGTCAACGTTGTCCAGGCCCACGCCTGCGCGACCGACGATCTGCAGCTTCGGTGCTGCCTCGAGCACCTCGGCGTCGACAGTGGTTGCGGAGCGGACCAGCAGCGCGTCTGCGTCTGCCACTGCCTTCAGCAGTTCGGGACGGTTCGGGCCGTCAACCCAGCGAACCTCGACGGAATCGCCGAGCGCGTCGACGGTGGACTGGGAAAGCTTGTCGGCGATGAGGACTACCGGACGGGTGTTACTCACGAATGTTTCTCCTGATATGGAACGTTGCCTCGCCCACGCCGAAACGACCGCGCCGACGCGGGAAGGGACACGCCATCCAAAATGTGACGTGCGACCCTTACAGCATATCCTTTACCTCTGCGTCACTCAGCATTGCCTTCCGGAATTTTTGTACCGCTCTGTCTGTATCGAAATTGACGCCAATAAGCACCACCTCACTCGAGGGAGTTAGCCCCACCTGGCGCCACCCGCCCGCGGGCTGAATCCGCAGGTCGGGGCCAGCTTGGTGCCAGACTTGGGCGAGCTCCGGACGGTCAGCTATCCAGCAGTACCCCTTGGAGCGCACCAGCCCGGTTGTGGAGCGTAACGCCTCGATCAACCTACCCCGATCGAAGGGACGATCCCCGCGGAATACCACGGAACTGATGCCGTACTCCTCCGTTTCTGGGGTGTGGGGGTTTTCCAGCTCGTCGAGGTACCCCTCATAGGCGCGGGCCGTAGCCTCGTCGTAGAGATACGCGCCGAGAATGTCGTCCACCGCCGACCGCCCTGCGGCTGCGTCGCCGGTCGCCACACTCGGAGTCTCAGCCGCGCCGGTGGGATTTCGGCGCGCCACGCAGTCGCGTGTCGCGCCTGGCGTCACTCCACTCGACAAGCCACTTGCTGGGGAGCCTATCTCGTCGTCGACGATGCGGCCGTGGAAGAGTTTCACGATGCGCGCCCGCGAGGCGGGTGCCGTCCTCCCAACGCCATTCGAAGGTTGCCGCGACGGGCATGGGCTCGGAGATGCCGGTGGATTCGATGACGATGTGGTCGAAGCTGCCGCTGCGCGCGAGCGTGCCGACGGATTCCACCAGGTCTTCACGCAGTGTGCAGCAGATGCAGCCGTTAGTGAGTTCGACGAAGCGATCCTCGCCGCGCGTGAGGTGGCCTTCGCCGGCGATGAGGGCGGCGTCGATATTAATTTCCGAAAAGTCGTTGACAATCACTGCAATGCGCCGGCCGCCCCGGTTGGCGAGGAGGTCGTTCAGCCTCTTCATGTTCGCAGGCTGGGCGGTCGGAAGAATGGCTATATGCGTGCCTCATCGCCCGCCACCCTACGCGCTATTGAAATATGTTTTCATTAGTGGTTCCGGAAGATACACTGCGAAATATCTCTAACGGCCCTATCTATAGCGCCTTTAGAGTCTTTAACGTCTTTAGCGATACGGGATCGGCAAAACTCGACCCGTTTCCGGGTCCCGCGCTTCCAGGCAGGAAATCCCAAAAAGCCGCTCCACGAGCTGCGCGGACATAACGTCTTCTGTCTCTCCCGCCGACAGCACCTGGCCGTCACGCATAGCGACGATGAAGTCGGCGAAGCGGGCCGCGTGCGTCATTTCGTGCACGACCATCACGACAGTCCGACCGGCGGAATTCAGCTCTCGCACCAAATCCAGGATCGCGATCTGATGAGCGGGGTCCAGGTACGTCGTTGGCTCGTCAAGAAGCAGCACGGGAGTTTGCTGAGCCACCGTCATCGCCACCCACACACGCTGGCGTTGGCCGCCGGACAAATCTGTCGCTGGCGCATCCAGCAGGGTGGTCACCCCGGCGCGTTCTGCTGCTTCCTCCACCGCCCGGTGATCCTCCGCCTTCAACGAGGCAAAAGCACCGGTGTACGGGTACCGGCCGTACGCGATGACTTCCCGCACGCTCACCCCTTCAGGTGTAATGGGCTGCTGCGGCAGGAAGGAAACGTGCCGGGCAAACTCACGGGCGCTCATCTCTTGGATAGTGCGATCACCAAGGTAGACCTGCCCCTTCGCGATTGGTTGTTGGCGCCCCAGCGCTCGCAGCAGCGTAGATTTTCCGCAGCCGTTCGGGCCAATAAGGGCGGTAATCTTTCCCTCCGGAACCTGGAGGGAAACGTCTCGCAAGACATCTGGGCCGCCGTAGCTCACCGTGATGGCCTCGGCATACAAGGCAGGTTCACTCATCGGGAACTCCTTTCAACTGTCGTGGGCACTGCGTGGACCTCCGCTAGTCTGCGAGATACTCCCGCTGGGGTGCGGGACATTCGCAGCAGAAGATAAATGAAATACGGGGCGCCGACAATGGAGATCAACGCCCCCACAGGGATTTCGGTGGGGGCAAATGCCCAGCGGCCGAGAGCGTCACACAGAACGACAAGTCCCGCACCTGCCAAAGCGGATACAGGCAACACTCGCCTTCCCACCCCGCCGACAAGCAAGCGCGCGGCATGCGGAACGATTAATCCTGCAAACCCCAGTACTCCCGCCGCGGCCACTGCGGCGGCTCCCAACAGGATTGCGAATAGCACCGCCACGGTGCGCCAGGTTCGCTCACTGACACCTACTCCCGCCATGGCAGAAGAGTCCAAGTTCAGCATGTCTAGGTGCCTCGAGAGCACGACGGCTACCATGCTAGCCACCAACACCACTGGCCCTACGACTTGCGCATCCGCGACCGTGCGTGCGTAAAGCGAACCTTTGAGCCAGGTCATCGCCGCGCCGGCTTCCGGGGCAGCTTTCACCAGTAGCAGCTGAGTAAGCGCGCCCAAACCAACAGAGACCGCCACTCCTGTGAGGGTGAGACGCACCGGATCCGTTGCTCCCCGCCCGGCGAGCACCAACACCAGGCCTGCACCTACCAGTGCACCAACGAACGCGACGGGAGTCAGCGCCTGCGCTGGCAATGCCCCGACACTTAGCAGAGCCGCCACGGCTGCCAATCCCCCACCCGCGGTGACGCCCACAGTATCCGGAGCTGCCAGCGGATTACGCAATGCAAGCTGTAATAACGCACCGGATACAGCCATGGCCGCGCCAGCGAGGATCCCCACGAGCACACGGGGCATGCGGTAGCGCCAAATAAGTTTCCCGCCCGCGAAAAGGTCGTGGATAGTCTCTGCCGGGGGCTTCATTACGGCACCGACACTTAAGCCCAAGACGATCGCGAACACTAGCAAGGCCAAGAGTGCTGCATACACCGCTATAACTCTGGTGACCCCGGTGCCACCAGCGCGCTGCGGCGCTGTAGCGTCACTCCGCGGCGCTGCAGTATTACCCTGCGGCCCGGGAGTGTCATTCTGCGGCGCTGTAGCGTCACTCCGCGGCGCTGCAGTATTACCCTGCGGCCCGGGAGTGTCATTCTGCGGCGCTGTAGCGACACCCCGCGGTGCTACAGTGCCGGGCCCGGGAATGCCACTCCGGAGAATTCGTTTGCGATTCAACCCGCTATCCCTCCTGTTGTTCATCGGCGCGCACCGCCCGGTTGCAGTCGATTAATCCCCCATAGCAGCAAAGGCACGCCTGCGAGGGCAGTAACCACGCCCACGGGAGTCTCCGCGGGAGCCCACAGCGCCTGCGCCACGGAATCCGCCACCAACAGAACCGCTGCACCTACCACGGGAGCAAGAACTAGCCCCGCCCGGTGCCGCGGACCTGCCGCCCGATGCGCCACAACCGCTGCCATCAGGCCAAGAAATCCGATCGGTCCGGCAGCTGCAACCGCCGGGGCGATCAGCAGCACGGCGCCCACGACCGCAAATATTCGTAGCCGGTGGGGGTTAGCTCCGACGGAAGACGAAAGGGCGTCGCCAGCAAAGAGAGTATCTAGTCCCCGACCAGCAGCAATCGCGAGAGGCAACACCACCGCAACAGCAATCATGCTGGGTATTACGTCCCCGAAACGCACCCCACCCAAGCGACCCGAAAGCCACGACAGGACAGTCGAAAGCTGAGCCTCATCGATCACCAAAGTGATCGCGGTACACGCCGAGAACAGTGCAGAAACAGCTATGCCCAGCAGAATCATCCGCTGTACCGACTGAGCACCGGTCGGATCTCCTACTGTTACACGCATTCCAATGCCCACCGTTATCAGCGCTCCAAGCGCCGCGCCACACAGTGCACCCGGCAGTACCGCGGCGCCGGAAACCGATCCCGTTATCGTCGTGCTCAGAACCGCGCCAAACGCAGCCCCAGCGTTCACGCCCGTGATTTCCGGATCCGCTAGTGGATTGCCAGTAGCAGTGCGCAGCAACACACCCGCGGCACCCAAGGCCAGGCCGATCACGGTCGCCGCCAAGAGCCGGTCGCGGGTAACGGAGTGCACTTCCCCCGCGAGTTCAGGCGCGTTAGCGGGAACCTCCACGCTGTTCATGCGCCAGACCCATACTGCGAAAATGACAGCCAATCCCAGCGCCAGCAGAATCCCTAGCTGGGTAAGGCGTGGCTTTAACCCTCGTTGCACTTAGATCCCTTCGGTCGCAAACGCACGAAGGTACCCCCTACTTACGCGCGCTCTCCGTTTCGATGATCTGATCCAGCATTGCCTCTGCGGCCAGTGGACCGCGAGAACGGGACCACGTGTCCTGCTCCACATCCACGATGTCTTTCACAACGTCCTTGTACGGGCTGGACTTAAATCCTTCGATGTCGTTGTACAGGTACATCCGATCCAGCTTCATCGAGGGGAGCTTATCACCCGTCATTTCGGCAACGTCAGTCTTGGATTCGATGGCGGTACGGGAACCGTCGTAGCCGTACACGTAGCCGGCGTCAGAAAGAAGGGAACCGGCAAAGGAATCCTCGATCCAGGTGTAAAGGGTACCCTTCGACCATCCGACCAGCGCTGCTCGCGTGTTCGGCTTAACGAGCTTCTTGGCCTCTTCGACCTTGCCTTCGATGCGCTCGCGTACTTCCCTAGCTTTATCTTCCTTGCCTAGCTTCTTTGCGATGTCGTCCATGGAATCCAGGACGTCGGTGTAGCTGGCGTCACTGTAGGACTTCGTCTCTGCAATTTCCTCCAGCTGCGGCATGATCGATTCCTGCCGCGTTGGGCTAGCGAGGATCATATCCGGTTCAAGAGACTGGATGACCTCCAGGTTCGGCTGCTTTGCCTGGCCGACCGATTCGATCCCCTCGAGCTTGCCCTCTAGAGTTTTCGGCCCTGCGGACTTGCCGATCTCGACGATGCCGACAGGTTTTACGTCCAGCACCTCGAGGATTTCCTCATAACGCCAGTCCAATGCGACTACCCGGGGCGTGCCGTCTTTACCGCCTCCCCCGTTGTCACCGTCACCGGCGCCACAGGCAGCAAGAGCCGTGGCACCGAGGATCGTCGCGACAAGAACGGCAATGGTGCGGCGCAGGGAGCGACGCCGAAGGTCTCGGGAGTTCATCATTCCCTGGACGCTATCAGACTTAGGTTCACCTAAGCAAGGTATACCTAGCTTTTCACCCCACTGCGTTTGCCAAGGGTTTTCTCAACCGTTAGCGAGCGTTACCGCCCCAACCGCTGGCGAGCTTTGTTCTCCCAACCGTTGTCGGACGTTGCTCACACAACCGCTAGCAGACGTTCTGCGGACCCTCGTGGTCGGCGTGGCTGGCACGCTCCACCTGAATGGTGGCGTGTGCAATCCCCCGCTCCTGCAGCGCGGCCTGTGCCACGCACAGCACCACGGCCGGGTCGCGATCTTCCGGAACCACCAAGTGCACCGACGCCAACGCGCTCGTCCCATCCAGCGACCACAGGTGGAGATCGTGCACGTCCAGCACACCGTCGACCTGTCGCAGCAGAGCATCGACCTCAGCGGGCTGGTAACCCGGAGGCGCCTGCTCGAGCAGAATGCGCAAGGCCTGCATCATCAGTTGCCAGGCACGAGGTAACACCAACGCGGCAATCACCAGCGAGGCGATAACATCCGCATACTGCCAGCCGGTAAAAATGATCACACCACCCGCCACGAGCACCGCCACCGAACCCAACATATCCGCCAGCACGTGCAGGAATGCACCCTGCACATTGACGGAATGGTTCCGCTGGCGATTCAAAACCCACGCGGAAACTATGTTAGCTATCAGCCCAATCACCGCGACGATCATCATCGGACCGGCCATGATCTCCACCGGCTCGCTGAGGCGCTGGAACGCCTCGACCACAATCCAGGCCGAAATTCCCAACACAGTGACCGCATTGACGAGCGCGGCGAGCACCTCCACCCGGCGATAGCCGAAGGTCGCCTGCGCGGTTGCGGACCTGCGACCAATAAAAATGGCGACGACCGCGATGATTAGGCCGGCGGCGTCCGAAAGCATGTGCATCGCATCGGCCAGCAGTGCGACAGAGCCCGTAATCAAGCCGCCGATCAGCTCTGCAAAGAAGACTGTGCCAGTGACGCCAAGCACAATGAGCAGCGCGCGCAGCGGAGCATCCGTCGGCGCGTGCGAGTGCGCGCGCGAGTGCGAATTCGAATGCCCGTGAGAGTGTGCGTGGCCGGAGTCGTGCGAATGTGCATGGCCGCGCGAACGCCCGCGACCACCCTCAGATGCTCCGGCAGGCGCGTGCGAGCGCGAAGGCGCCTGCGAGTGCGCGCGGCCATGACCGGGCGCATGCTGGCTGCCACCCTCAGATACGCCGGTAGCCGCAAGCGCGCTAGAACGCGCAGGTGTGCCAGCGGGCGCGGACTCGCCGGAACGCGCAGGACCGCGGCGGTGCGCGTCGGCACCACCACGGTCCTGTGATTGTTGCTGAGCTGCGTTTGCGGGGTCGTTCATACCCTCACTTTAGGCAGCCACATCCCTTATTGACAACTTACTGAAAACGAAGCCGGGGAGCCAGAACGGCTCGCCATTGGCGGCCGGAACATGGGCTCCCCGCTAAACAGATTCCAAATTCAGAATCCATAAACTTGAAAATCTAAAGCATTCAGCTATTCAGCCAGACCGCTTTAAGCAGGCCGCTTCAGCCCAGCTGTTTCGACCGAGCTGCTTCGACCGAGCTGTTTCGGTCGGGCAGTTTCGGTCGAGCCGCTTCAGCCAGGCAGTTTCGGCCAGGCCGCCTCAGCCAGGCAGTTTCGGCCGGGCCGCTTTAGGCAGTCTCGGCGCGAGCGTCGACCTTGACCCAGCTCATCAGGTCGCGCAGCTTGGCACCAGTCTGCTCGATCTGGTGATCGTTGTAGGAAGCGCGCAGCTCCTCCAGCTCCTTGTTGCCGCCCTCAACATTGGCAACCAGACGCTTGGTGAAGGTGCCGTCCTGAATGTCGGTCAGGATATCCTTCATGCGCTTCTTGGTGTCTGCGTCGATGACACGCGGGCCGGACAGGTAGCCACCGAACTCAGCCGTGTCGGACACGGAGTAGTTCATGTTGCCAATGCCGCCCTCGAACATCAGATCCACGATCAGCTTCATCTCGTGCAAGCACTCGAAGTAGGCCATCTCCGGCTCGTAGCCTGCCTCAACCAGAACCTCGAAGCCGGTCTTGATCAGTTCTTCGGTGCCACCACAGAGAACAGCCTGCTCGCCGAACAGGTCGGTCACAGTCTCGGCCTCGAAGGTCGTCGGGATCACGCCGGCACGCGCACCACCGATGGCGGCTGCGTAAGACAGAGCCAGGTCGCGGCCGTTGTTCTTCGGATCCTGCTCCACGGCGATCAGACACGGAACGCCCTTGCCGTCGACGAACTGGCGGCGAACCAGGTGGCCCGGCCCCTTCGGAGCGACCATGCCGATGACGATATTGTCCGCCGGCTCGATCAGCTTGAAGTGAATGTTCAGGCCGTGGCCAAAGAACAGCGCGTCGCCGTCGTTCAGGTTCGGCTCGATGTCTTCGGCGAAGATCTTCGCCTGGGAGGTGTCCGGAGCCAGCAGCATGATCACGTCTGCCCACTTCGCAGCCTCCGCATTGGTCTTCACGGTGAAGCCGGCCTCCTCAGCCTTGGCGCGAGACTTGGAGCCCTCGCGCAGGCCGATGACGACCTCCACGCCGGACTCACGCAAGTTCTGAGCGTGAGCGTGGCCCTGAGAGCCGTAGCCGATGATGGCTACCTTGCGACCCTGGATGATCGACAGATCAGCGTCGTCGTCGTAAAAAACATCAATTGCCATGGGGAGCTTCCTTTCGTTGACTGCCTACCTTTATAGCAGACTTTATTTCAATTGGTGAGATTTTGCGTCCACATAGTGAACTTTCGGGGGTTGGCACCCCTCTTCTGTAGGTAGCGACGCCTACCCGGCCGCGTGCCGTGGGCGTCACTAAAAAGACCTAAAGATTCGCCGGGTACATGGCGCGCGGACCTCGACTGATTGCAGTCGGCGACGCCTCGACAAGCTCGCGAATACCGAACGGCTCCAGGATATCCAGCAACGCCTGCAACTTCGACGGCGTGCCCGTGCACTCGATAATCACCGACTCCGGCCCCACGTCCACAACGTGCGCGCGGAACAGCTTCGCCGACTCCACCACCTGCGTGCGGTTCGCGTTATCCGCGGACACCTTCACCATCATCAGACCGCGGGAGACGATGGTCTCCGGGTCGTGGCGCGTGACCTTTATAACGGGGATCAGCTTGTTCAGTTGCTTCGTGATCTGCTCGACCACGTGATCCTCACCTTCGACGATGATGGTGATGCGGTTAACGCCCTCCACCTCCGTGCGCCCGGAGCTGATCGAAATGATGCTGAACGCGCGGCGGGTGAACATGCCGGAAATGCGGGAGATGATGCCGTCGACGTCCTCACACAGGACGGACAGGGTGTGGACCTGTACCTTTTTCGTGCTCATTAGCCTTCCTCACCTTCCTGGGTGATGTCGTGGATCTCCGCGGGTTCTTCTGCCGCCGAGGATTCCTCGTCGAACAGCGGCCGCAGGTTGCGTGCGTACTGGATTTCCTCGTTGGATGTGCCGGCGGCCACCATCGGCCACACCTGCGCGTCCTCGCCGACGATGAAGTCGATGACCACGGGGCGGTCATTGATCTCTTCGGCCTTACGGATGGTCGGTTCTACATCTTCTGGCTTTGTGACGCGGAACGCCGCACAGCCCATGGACTCAGCCAACATAAGGAAGTCTGGCAGGTAGGTCTCCCCCGGCTTCAGATTGGTGTGGGAGTAGTGCTGGTCGTAGAACAGCGTCTGCCACTGGCGAACCATGCCGAGGTTTCCGTTGTTGATGAGGGCGACCTTGATCGGCAGCTTCTCCACCGCGCAGGTGACGAGCTCCTGGTTGGTCATCTGGAAGCAGCCGTCACCGTCGATAGCCCAGACGGAGATTTCCGGCTTGCCAGCCTTGGCACCCATGGCAGCGGGCACGGAGTATCCCATTGTGCCGAGACCGCCGGAGTTCAGCCAGGTGCGGGGATTCTCGTAGTCCACAAATTGGGCAGCCCACATCTGGTGCTGGCCCACGCCGGCAACGTAGATAGCCTCCGGGCCGACGGTTTTGGACAGGGTCTCAATGACGTACTGCGGGGCGAGCTTGCCGTTGGGCTGCTCGTCGTAGCCGCGCGGGAAGTCCTGTTTCAGCTTGTTCAGGTAGTTCAGCCAGCCGGCGGTGGCGGGCTTCTGCAGATCCAGGTTGCGCATGGCCGTGTGCAGGGCGGCCAGCACCTCGCGAGCGTCGCCGACGATCGGGACGTTAACCTCGCGGATCTTGCCAATCTCCGCCGGGTCAATGTCCGCGTGGATGACCTTCGCGTCCGGGGCGAAGCTCTCTACGTGGCCGGTCACGCGGTCGTCGAAGCGGGCACCGATGGTGATCAGCAGGTCGGAACGCTGCAGCGCTGCCACCGCCGGAACACTTCCGTGCATGCCGGGCATGCCCATGTACAGCGGGTGGGAGGCCGGAAACGCGCCGAGCGCCATCAGTGTGGTGACGACGGGAATGTCGTTGGTCTCGGCGAACTCCAGCAGCTCCGCGTGCGCCTCCGCCTTGATTGCACCGCCGCCGACGTACAGCGTCGGGCGCTTGGCCGCACTGATCATCCGCACGGCTTCTTCAACCTGGCGCGGGTGCGGGTTAGTGACCGGTCGGTAGCCGGGTAGCTCGTACGTCGGCGGCCAGTTGAATTCCAACTCTGCGTTCTGCACGTCCTTCGGGATGTCCACCAGCACTGCACCCGGGCGGCCGGTGGAGGCCACGTGGAACGCCTCGGCGATGGCGCCGGGGATGTCCTCTGGGCGGGTCACCATAAAGTTGTGCTTGGTGATCGGCATGGTTACGCCGCGAATGTCCGCCTCCTGGAAGGCGTCGGTACCCAAGAGCCCCTTACCAACCTGGCCGGTGATGGCGACCAGAGGCACCGAGTCCATGTTGGCGTCGGCGATGGGCGTGACGAGGTTCGTGGCACCCGGACCGGATGTTGCGATACACACGCCCACGCGGCCGGTCGCCTGCGCGTAGCCGGTGGCGGCGTGGCCGGCACCCTGCTCGTGACGGACGAGAATGTGGTTCAGCTTCTCGGAGTCGTACAGCGCCTCGTAGAGCGGCAGCACGGCACCTCCGGGCAGGCCGAATACGACATCGGCGCCGAGCTCTTCTAGCGAGCGAACCACGGCCTGTGCGCCGTTAATTCGCTCTGGCCGCTTGCCGCGGGGGTTGTTCGCCAAGGTGGCGGGGCTGGGTTGCGAGCGTGATGTGTGTGTCACGTTATCCTTCGCTCCTTGAGTCCTTGAGTCCGTCCTGCCTTCAATTCTTTGCCTCTACTCCCTGTCCGGTTCAAGCCGATCGATACCGATCGTTACCGGTCGAAACCGGTCGAAACCGGTCCGAGCCGATCGTTACCGGTGTTACGGTCAGTACCGGTCGAAACCGGTCCGAGCCGAGCCGGTTTGATCCGGTCCGAGCCGATCCGAGCCGGTCGATACCGGTCCGAGCCGGTTTGATCCGGTCCGATCCGAGCCGATCCGAGCCGATCCGAGCCGGTCGATACCGATCGGCACCTGCCGGCACCTGTCAGCGCCGATTCGCTCAGTGCAACGCCGACGCGACAGTGGGGCCTCGCAAGCTAAAACCTGCAACACCCACTTCTTCCAGGAAGCGAAAAGGCCGAAAAATCTTCGGTGTGGAATCGCTTGTTCGGTTAGGTGCATGTCCTCCACACGACTAACTACAAAAGCCCCCAAGCAGCCGACGCTGCTGCGTCGGTTGTTGGGGGCACCGTGTCGAACTCGACGAGGAAGCTAGTGGTGCCCCTCGATAATGAGCACTCGTACTAGTTGCGTGGATTTCATAGCTCTAAACCTAGCGCTTCTTCCGCCAATCGTCAAGCCTTTGACCACATGTTTCCCAAAATATGACAACCAGATCTCACCTAATGGACGCCTCAAAACCGCCCCCGACCTGTACTTCCCACGCCTGAACACGAGCCGTGAAACTGGCTGGAAACACGTTAAAATACGCGCAACAGCACACAACTGGCAGCTGCTTGGCAGGTTCCCCGGCTACGGTAGGAAAACATGTTTAAGTTCTATGCTTTTCAGCTTTGGGAATGGCTGGTCGTCCACGGCATTCCACTAGCTGCACTAGTAATTATCGCAGTTCTTATCCCCCGCGTAGGGCGTTTGGCGATTCGCATAGTCAGCGGCCGGTTCGACGAAGGCGAAGAGGCCACGAAGTCCCGTCTCGCCCTAGTCGGTGCGTTGGTGTACGTGCTCCAGGCGATTGCGTATTTTGCGATCATCATGCTGGGGCTGACGAACCTGGGCGTGCCCGCCATGGGAGCCGCGTTGCCGGCGACGGTTGTCTCGGCGGCCATTGGTTTCGGCGCGCAGAACGTGATCGGTGATTTCCTGGCAGGATTCTTCATTATTTCGGAGCGCCAATTCGGCGTGGGAGATTTCGTATCCTTCGACGGCACATCCAGCAATATTTCGGGCACCGTAGTGGGGCTGACGTTGCGTGCGACGAAGGTTCGCACGGCTTCGGGTGAGGTGGTGACGATCCCGAACGGTTCCGCGGGCGTGATCACGAACTTCTCCCAGGATTGGTCGCGTGCGGTGGTTGATTTGGCCGTGCCGCTGCAGGCGGACGAGTCCATGTCGCAGCTGACGGATCGTGTGGAGGCGACGGCGGCAAAGGCCCTGTGCGATCCTTCGATCTCCAGCGACGTCACCGGCGAGCTGGAGGTGCTGCCCGCCACGGATATCGTCGCTCCGACGGCGGCGGGGCAGTCGTGGCAGGTGAACTTCCGCGTGATGGTCGTGGTGAACCCGGCGCGCCAGTGGGCTGTGGAGCGCGTTCTACGCTCGGCGTTGGTAAACGATTTCTGGGATCGTTACGAAATGCCGCGGGTCTTTCTCGATGATTCAGACGCCGACACCCCCGCACCCAATCCCATCAAGGCAGTAGCGGCAGAATCCGCACTGGCGCCTACGGAGGTCATGCCGGCGCAGCGCTCTGGCGCTCGTACCGCACCCGCCGACCACTCCTCGGCCGCTGGCGCCGCAACCGACGCGATAAAGGCCGAACGTCGAGGCGTGACACCCCTGAATAGCGACGGTACCCTCGGCCGCGCGGAACCTAATTCCGCCGCGCACGACTCTACTGAAGCGTCCGCGCTCGCTGCCCCGGCCTCACACACCGAGCGTTCTGAACCTGGCACGCATCCCGACGCAATTACGGTCGATGGCACCAGCGCCCCAGAAAAATTCGATACTCCGAGCTCGACGGGAGCCGCAGGCACCGCCAGCTCTGCTCGCACGGCGAGAGCCACTGGCACGGCGGGCACCGCCAGCTCTGCTAGCTCTGCGGGCTCCACTGGCACGGCGGGCACCACAGGCACCGCCAGCTCTGCTAGCTCTGCGGGCACCGCTGGCACGGCGGGCACCACAGGCACCGCTAGCTCTGCGGGCACCGCTGGCACCGCTGGCACGGCGGGTGCCACTGGCACGGCGGATTCCGATGCCGCGGGTGAAGCAGCCGACGAGTCCGAGGAGTTCAGAGGTATCTGGCGCAACACGCACTACTCCTCAAAGTTCAAGCGGATCATGAGCGTCGGAGGCCGCACCCGCCCATCAACCACCGGGCTGATCCTAGCGCTGCTGGTGGTCGGTGGGCTGGCATTGGCATCGTCGAACCCGGAGGGAGGCGGCACCGGGTGGCTCTCCCCCGACTACTGGCGCGACCGCCCGGCCAAGAGCGAAACCACGCACGACCCCAAGGACGGCGAGAACACCAGCGAAGGCACCGCCGAGAACACCTCCGACAGCTCCACCGGTGACTCCACTGACAACTCCACCGACACACCCACCGGCCAGGCGAATGACCAATCCACTGGCAACGCTACCGAGAACACTTCCGACAGTTCGAGCAGGCAATCCACGGACGGTGCCTCGAACTCCACCGACACCAATTCCGATACGAACACTGGCGGACAAAGCGATGCAAGTGGTGGCGCCGAGAGTAATCCCGCGAACGAGCCCCGTGCCGCCGGTACCAACGGAGTCAACGGTGGCGGTGATGCCAACGCTCAGAATGGCAGTCGGATGCGCGCGATGGGTGCGCCCAATGCGACCGACACCACTCATGGCTGATTAAATGAACAACATGAACTCGAAGGTTTTCCACCCCAGCCGCGAACACATCCTCGGCGGGTTCGTCATGTTCCTGATCTGCCTGCTCTTCACCGGCTATAAGGTGGCCTGGTTTTTCTGGGTTCCGCTGGTGCCGCTAGTGTTTATTGTGTGGACTTTGCGAGTACGCACCACCGTTACAGACAAAGCCATCACCACGCGCTACCTCTTCCGCGCAGGTAAAACCATGCAGTGGGAAGACTTCCGGGCGCTGCGCTTTAACCGAGCCGGACGCGCCTACGCCGTCGATAACCAGGAAAACAGCTTCTGGCTGCCGGGCATCAGCTTTAACTCCCTAGTCGGCTTGCACAAGGCCAGTGGCGGACGCATTCCCGATCCCGTCACACCAGCGCGTGAGGCCACGGACGACAAGGTGCAGGTTGTGAACAAGGAAGGCTACGCCGTACTCATGGACCAAGACGAGTACAAGGATTACGAAAAACAGCGCCGCCGCGAAGCCGGCGTCGACGGACACAACGCCAGAACAGAAAACGCAAACGCAGGAAATGCTGACGCGCAAAACGCTGACACGGAAAACGCTGGCGCGGATAGCGCTGACGCCGATAGCGCTGTGAAGGACGGCTCCGAAGACAAATAACTGCAGCTCGCCAGCACATAGCCGACGGGCAGTCGCGCCGGCCCTGAGCACGCCGGCCTAGAGCGCAGAGCTGAAATGCAGAATCAGCCGGCAAGCACATCACCAGACGAGAACGACAAGAACAGACAAGAACAGAACCGAGAAGAGCATGAACGCCATCCCCTTGAGATCCACCGTCACCACCCAAGGCCGCAACGCCGCCGGCGCCCGCGCCCTGTGGCGCGCAACAGGCATGACGGATCAGGACTTTGATAAGCCCATCATCGCCATCGCGAACTCGTACACGCAGTTCGTTCCGGGGCACGTGCACCTGAAGGACGTTGGTGAGATCGTCGCAGACGCCATCCGCGAAGCCGGCGGCGTTCCCCGTGAGTTCAACACCATCGCCGTCGACGATGGCATCGCTATGGGGCACGCGGGCATGCTCTACTCGCTACCCAGCCGCGAAGTTATTTCCGATGCCGTCGAGTACATGGTCAACGGCCACGCCGCCGATGCGCTGGTGTGTATCTCCAACTGCGACAAGATCACGCCCGGCATGCTGAACGCCGCCATGCGTTTGAACATCCCGGTGGTGTTCGTCTCGGGCGGCCCGATGGAGGCCGGCAAGGCCGTGGCCGTCGACGGTGTCGTTCAAGCTCCAACGGACCTCATTACCGCCATCTCCGCCTCCGCATCTGACGAAGTCGATGCGCAGTCGCTACTGGAAGTTGAGTCCGCTGCGTGCCCGACGTGCGGCTCCTGCTCCGGCATGTTCACTGCCAACTCGATGAACTGCCTGACCGAAGCTCTGGGTCTGTCCCTGCCGGGCAACGGTTCCACACTGGCGACCCACGCCAAGCGCCGCGACCTGTTCAGCAAAGCTGGCACCACTATCGTCGAGCTGTGCCACCGATACTATGGCGAAGGAGATGCCTCAGTTCTGCCACGCAATATCGCCACCCGCGAGGCCTTCGAAAACGCCATGGCGCTGGACATGGCCATGGGCGGATCCTCCAATACCGTGCTGCATATCCTCGCAGCTGCTCAGGAAGGCGAGATCGATTTCGACCTACACTCCATCGACCAGCTATCGCGCGAAGTTCCATGCCTGTCGAAGGTTTCCCCAAACTCCGACTACCACATGGAGGACGTCCACCGCGGAGGAGGCATCCCCGCCATCCTCGGCGAGCTCTACCGCGCCGGCAAGCTGAACGAAGGCGTGCACTCCGTTCACTCCGCCACGCTGAAGGAGTGGCTGCTGTCCTGGGACATCCGCTCCGGAGCTGCAACAGAGGAAGCCATCGAGTTGTTCCATGCTGCTCCCGGCGGAGTCCGGACGACAGAGCCATTCAGTACTGAGAACCGTTGGTCCAGCCTGGATACCGACGCGGAAGGTGGCGTCATCCGCGATGTAGAACACGCGTACACCTCTGACGGCGGCCTGGTTATCCTCCGCGGCAACCTCGCCGAGAACGGCGCCGTCATCAAAGCCGCAGGCGTTGATCCATCGATCTGGCACTTCGAGGGTACTGCGCTCGTTGTCGAGTCCCAGGAGGAAGCCGTGCGCGTGATCCTAGACAAGAAGGTCCAGCCGGGGCACGTGGTGGTCGTCCGCTACGAAGGCCCCGCCGGCGGGCCGGGAATGCAGGAAATGCTGCACCCGACCGCATTCCTCAAGGGTGCGGGGCTCGGCAAGAAATGTGCTCTGATTACCGACGGTCGATTCTCCGGCGGTACCTCCGGTCTGTCCGTCGGCCACATCTCCCCCGAAGCTGCGCACGGCGGCGTGATTGGCCTGGTTCGCGACGGTGACCCGATCACCATCGATGTGCATGAGCGCCGCCTAGAGCTGAACGTCTCCGACGAGGAGATCGCGCGTCGCCGCGACGAGATGGAGGCCTCCGACAAGCCTTGGACCCCCACCACCCGTCAGCGCAAGGTAACCAAGGCACTGCGTGCATATGCCGCGATGGCCACCTCCGCAGACCGCGGAGCCGTCCGCGAAGTGAAGTAGCCCGACAGCCACTGCATGTCCCCGGGGGGACAATGTTCCCCAACTACACAGCGGTTTCAGAGATAGAGCGTCCCCGCTACATCCAGGCTCTGAACTATGAAGGAATCCGTAGGCTGGAGGGCATGCACGATTCAACCATCCAGTCCCGCACCCGGCACGCGAACACGGACACAGGCACGGCCGCCGACACAGGCACGGCCGCTGACACGGAAAGCGATGCACGCGGTGGCGTCCGTGGCGACGACGGGATGATCCGCGTCCGCGACGCACACCTGCGCAACCTTAAGCATCAGGACGTCGAGCTGCCGCGCAACGCGCTCGTGGCGGTGACAGGCGTGTCCGGCTCGGGGAAATCATCACTGGCGTTTGGCACTTTGCACGGAGAGGCCCAGCGGCGGTATCTGGAATCAGTAGCCCCTTTCGCACGCCGGCTGATCGGCGGAGCCGTGGATCCGCGCGTGGAGTCCGTCGAGGGGCTGCCGCCGACGGTCGCATTGCAGCAGGGCGCGCACGCGGGCGGGGCTCGATCGACAGTGGGGACAGTGTCCAACCTGGCGAACACCATCCGTCTGCTGTACTCACGCTGCGGCACTTATCCACAGGACGTGCGCGAACGTCGTGGTCGGCTGGCTTCCGACTGCTTTTCTCCCAACACAACCGCCGGCATGTGTCCGGAGTGTCAGGGCACGGGAGTCGTCCATAAACCGACTGAAGAGTCCATGGTTCCGGATCCTTCACTTTCCATCGACGAGGGAGCCATCGCCGCGTGGCCCGGCGCGTGGGCAGGGAAGAACTTCCACGACATTCTCATGGAGCTCGGCTACCCTATGGACATTCCCTGGCGGGACATCCCCCAGGCCGACCGGGATTGGATCCTCTACACAGACGAGCGCCCAGTCGTGACAATTCACCCCCACCGAGGTGCGGATCAGATCCAGCGGACGTATGAGGGCACCTGGCGTTCGGTGGCATCTTATCTGCGGAAAACGCTCGCGGAGACGGGCTCCGATTCCACGCGCCGACGGGTTCTGTCTTTCATGCACTCTTCCCGCTGTGGAGTGTGCGATGGTCGTCGCCTAATTGTCGACGCCCTCTCAGTGGAATACCTCGGCCTTCCCATCGACTCTCTTGGTGCGCTCCCGTTAGAGGACGTGCTGGAACGCTTCGCTGCTCGCCGCGCATCGACCACGGCTTCCATCCCCGCTGCTAACACCGGCACCGGTACGGACACCGGCACCGTCACCGACACCGACACCGGCACCGACACCGACACCGACACCGACACCGACGGAGCATCCAACAGAGCCTCAGCTGTCCCTGGAACCACTGTGTCCGGAATCGCAGCAGGAACTGAGCCGCCAGAGGAAACCGCCAGAGCGGAGACTTCTGGCAGAGCGGAGACTTCCGCCAGCGCGGAGGCAGAACGGATTCTGCTGGCACAAGCGATCCCGACCCTGGAATCGGTAGTGGATCTCGGTCTGGGGCACCTGAGCCTGGACCGTGCTACTGCTACTCTCTCCGCTGGTGAGCTGCAGCGACTGCGGTTGGCTTCTCAGCTACGGTCGGGGCTTTTCGGCGTGGCCTACGTCTTGGACGAGCCGTCTGCGGGTCTACACCCCGAGGAACGCCGTGCCGTGATGCAGCTGATCCGCAGGTTCCTGGACGCGGGCAACAGCGTCCTGCTGGTGGAACACGACATGCACCTGGTCGCGGAGGCTGACTGGATCGTCGACGTTGGCCCCGGCGCAGGCGAACTCGGCGGTGAAATCCTTTATTCCGGCCCGGTTGCGGGCCTCAGCCTGGCGGCAAACCCCGGCCCGGCTGCAAACTCCAGCTCAGCCGCAAACCCCAGCACGGCTACAAACCCCAGCACGGCCGCAAATCCCAACCCGGCTGCAAACTCCAGCACGGCCGCAAACTCCAGCACGGCCGCAAACTCCAGCACGGCCGCAAACCTCGGCACTGATTCTGATGCTGACGCCAAGCCCGCTGCCTCGGGCAACGGGCCCCGACCGGACACCCCCACCGGGCGGGCGCTGACCGCCGGGCCACTGGAACTAACCAGCGACGCTGAAGCCCGCACCCCCTCCGGCGAAATTCAGCTCGCGGGCATCACCGAGCGAACCCTGGACCGTCTCACCGTGAACGTCGGCCTCGGCACGTTCACGGCTATTACTGGCATTTCCGGCTCCGGCAAATCCACGCTCCTGCACGTGCTAGCCAGCACCCTACGCGGCCAGGTGAAGACAGCGATTAACGACGGAGATGTGGTGTCTAGTAGTAAAGACGGCAAGCGCAGTGCCAATGGGAACAGTAGCGACAGCCAAGTCGACCGGCTCGTTCAAATTTCACAAAAGCCCATTGGACGAACTCCTAGGTCCTGTCTGGCCACTTACACCGGCCTGTTCGACCGAGTACGGAAACTCTTCGCGCAAACGGACGAAGCGAAGCGACGCGGCTGGACTGTCTCAAGATTTTCGTACAACGTCACCCAAGGACGCTGCCCGACCTGCAACGGCGAAGGGCAAATCGAGGTGGAGCTGGTATTCCTGCCTGGCAGCTATACCCCCTGCCCCGACTGTCACGGCGCGCGCTATAAGTCTGAAACGCTCGAGGTCACGTGGAACGGGCTGACGATCGCAGATGTTCTGGAATTGACAGTTGCGGAGGCCCGAGACGTCTTCGCCGACGAGGCCGCGATCGCCCGGGCGCTGCAGGCGTTGTCGGCGGTGGGGCTTAACTATCTGCGACTCGGACAGCCGGCGACGGAGCTTTCCGGTGGTGAAGCGCAGCGCATCAAGTTGGCCACCGAGCTGCAACGTGCGCAGCGCGGACACACTGTGTATCTGATGGACGAACCGACCACCGGTCTGCATCCCGCGGACGTGGACTTGCTAATCACGGAGCTTCACCGACTGGTCGACGGAGGAAACACGGTAGTGGTCGTCGAGCACGACATGCGCGTGGTTGCGCAAGCGGATCGAGTGCTGGAAATGGGGCCGGGTGCCGGTGCGCGTGGCGGGCGCATTGTGGCAGACGGAAGCCCCGCCGCAGTGGCCCAAACGGACACCGCGACGGGCCGGGTATTGGCCGAGCGGAGCTGATCCGCCCCAACCGGCGTCAGTTGAAGGGGTTACCTCCACCGACGCCGATCCACAGTCCGGCGATTCCCGCTGCTGCGACGATCAAGAAAATCCATGCAGACGCCAACGGTCGGGTTGCCCATCCCCTGCTACGGTCCAGGCTGATGCGACCGGGACCGACGAAGATAATACTTATCGACACTACTGTCAGCGCCGCCCATACCTGGACGTAAGGGTTCATGCCGTACGGCCACAGGGATCCCTGGAACCCGTCGAGGTTGTGGAGCGCCATAAAGCCCGAGACGACAGCGGCAAGCGCCGCACCCAGCGGCGTGACCAGGCCGAGGATTAGCAGACCACCAGCGACAATCTCCGCTACCGGAATGCCGATGGCGAGGATGTCGGTGAAGTTGTACTGCTCCAGTTGGCTTTGGAATACGTCTACGCCGGGGTCTCCTCCGAAGGCGAACATCGTCTGCAGGCCGCGTACCAGTAGGTATGCGCCCAATACGGTGCGCAGCAGGAACAGGCCGAAGCTGGTGGTTCCCCGCTTCGCACCCGCGGCAGCATCAGCCCCGCGATCAGTTCCAGCAACGCTAGCCTCAGTGCCCGCAGTAGTTTCAGTGCCCCCAGTAGCCTCAGTGCCCACAGTGGTTTCAGTGCCATAGCCGGTGCCCGCTCCGGCCAATGCACCAGCGCCAGCTACTCCAGCACCGGCGGCGGGCGCAGCGGAACGCTCTCCGTCGGCCGTACGCATTTCAGCCGTACGCATTTCAGCTGCACCGGCGCTGTCGCCCTGGGACGTATCCTCGCGGACAACTTCCTCGCCTCGGGGTTCAGTTCCGCCTGGAGCGGCATCCTCCTTCACCTGCGGGCGGGAAGCTTGGTCGTTGGTTGCGGTGGCGGGCCGCTCCGCCGGGCTTGCGTCATCGACCTTGCCCCAACGATCACTCGCAGCGCCAGCCGCAGCAGCGTCGCCCGCAGTGTTAGCCGTGGTGGACTGTGGGGAGTCAATGCTCGTTAGATCAACATCAGACTCGGTCGTCTCAGCGGGCGCTGTCTCCGGCGGACGGCTGTCGATGCGCTGTGGCCGCGCCCGGCCGAGCATCGCGTAAATGTCTCGCTTGGCGGGCTCCGATTCCATCGGGGCCTCCGGCTCCGCTTCCGTCGGAGCCTCAGGCTCCGCTTCAGCCGGACTTTTAGCTGCCGCTCTCTCTCCAACGGTTCCTTTCGCAACGGTTGAATTCGAAACGGTTGCATCCGAAACCGAATCATCCTGCACCGGTTCTGCCTGTGGCGCAGGCTTCGCCTCCGATTGGGTTACCGCGCCGGGCTTTTCCACCTTGGTCGCGCCGGCGGGCGCTCCGTTGGCGGGCGGCTGTGCATCGCGACGGTACACGGGCACATCGATATCATTGTTCAGGTCATCCGCCAGATCGTCCGCGGAATTGTCAAACAAAGCGTCGTCTGGGCTGTTGGGCTTCGCGTTGTTATTCACGCCACCCAGATTATTCTGACCAGCATGATTTGCACGGGAGGTCACTCGGCATGTCTTCGATGGCATATTACATCGTCTACGTACCGGCCGACACTTATCTGCTAGCCGCCCCCGTGCGAGAGTGCGCTACTCGCTGAGCTTCTTAGCGATCAGCTGGTTGACCTGTGCGGGGTCTGCCTTGCCCTTGGTGGCCTTCATGACGGCACCGACAATTGCACCGGTGACCTTCTTATTGCCCGCGCGGTACTTCTCCACGATGTCCGGGTTTGCCGCCAGAGCTTCGTCGACAGCAGCTTCGATGGCGCCGTCGTCGCGAACGACCTCCAGCCCGCGGGCAGCGACTACGTCATCCACGTCGCCTTCACCGGCCAACACTCCGTCGACTGCCTTACGTGCAAGCTTGGTGGTTAGCTTGCCGTCGTTTACTAGTGACGCCACCCGCGCCACCTGAGCCGGAGTAATGTCTAGACCGCCGAGCTCCACTCCCTGTTCGTTTGCCTTGCCTGCGAGGTAGGAAACCCACCAGGAACGAGCTTCATCTGGCTTGGCTCCCGCTTCGACGGTATCGATAACCAGGTCGAGAGCGCCGGCATTCACCAGGTCGCGCATCTCCTCGTCCTTCAAGCCCCACTCCTTCTGAATGCGGGCGCGGCGGATCCACGGCATTTCCGGCAGGGTGGCGCGGATTTCCTCAACCCACTCCGCTGGCGCGAGTACCGGCGGCAGATCTGGGTCGTTGAAGTAGCGGTAGTCCGCCATGGTTTCCTTCGGGCGCCCCTTAGAGGTGGTGCCGTCGGTCTCCTGGTAGTGGCGGGTTTCCTGGACAATCTCCACGTCGTTGTCGAGGCATGCGGCCTGGCGCTGCATTTCGAAACGCACGGCTTGCTCGACAGACTTCAGCGAGTTGATGTTCTTGGTTTCAGTACGCGTGCCATACTCGGCGGTGCCGATGGGGCGCAGGGATAGGTTGGAATCCACGCGCATGGATCCCTGATCCATGCGTGCGTCGGAAACACCCAGGGCCTTGACAAGGTCGCGCAGCGCGGAGACGTATGCCTTCGCAACTTCAGGCGCACGCTCGCCGGCGCCTTCGATCGGCTTGGTCACAATTTCGATCAGCGGCACGCCAGCGCGGTTGCAGTCCACCAGGGAGGCAGTTGCGCCGTGGATGCGGCCGTCTGCGCCACCAAGGTGCGTCAGCTTGCCCGTGTCTTCCTCCATGTGCGCGCGCTCAATCTCCACGCGCCACTCGGTGCCGTCGTCGAGCACAACATCCAGGTATCCGTCGTATGCGATCGGCTCGTCGTACTGGGAGATTTGGTAGTTCTTCGGCTGGTCTGGGTAGAAGTAGTTCTTGCGTGCGAAGCGGGACTTCGGAGCAATCTTGCAGTTCAGCGCCAGGCCGATTTTGATAGCCCATTCCACGCCGACTTTGTTCACGACCGGCAGCGCGCCCGGCAGGCCGAGGCTGCAGGGGTCGACGTTGCTGTTCGGTGCGTCGCCGAATTCCGCGGAGGACGTGGAGAACATTTTCGTCTTCGTCGCGAGTTCGACGTGGACTTCCATGCCCATAACCGGGTCGAAGCGCTCCAGCACTTCGTCGAAGTCCATCACATCATCGGAGTAATCGTAGACAGGCGCAGTCATGCCAGCCATCTTAATACGTCCCCGTCGCCATGTGTCGTTGGGGTCTGAACCGTTTGTTGCATCACCGCTTGGTGCACCACCGATTATTGCATCGCCGCTTGGTGCACCACCGTTTGTTGCATCACCGCTTGGTGCACCACCGATTATTGCATCGCCGCTTGGTGCACCACCGATTATTGCATCGCCGCTTGGTGCACCACCGTTTGTTGCATCACCGCTTGGTGCACCACCGCCTAGTAGTTTCCTCTGTAATCCTTTAGTGGTCCTCCCCAGCTACGGCTATTCCCGCAAAATGTCCCTTGGCGCCGCCCCACCCATCACAGTCGCTGCAGTCGCCCCAGTCGCCGCAAGCGCCGCAGTCGCCCCAGTCGCCGCAAGCGCCGCAGTCGCCCCAGTCGCCGCAGGCGGCCGCGGTCCGGGTGGTAGCCAAGTGACGCGCCCGGCCACGCGAGCCATCCGCCCGCGCCCGCGTTGCCCGTTCACCCCATTGTGATATGGGCACAGCAGTGCCATGTTCTCGGGGTTTGTCTCCCCTCCGTTCGCGAATTCCTGCAGGTGGTGAACTTGGCATTCACTCGCCGGACGCCCACACCCCGGCCAGGCACACCGCGTCGCCTCGGCTTCCAACATGCGGCGTTGCTTCTTCGAAGCCAACCGCCTTACCCGGTACAAATTCACCGGTCCTTGCTCCGGGGATATCAGGGTGATGTGATCTCCATCCTTCAGCTCCGTGGCACCGCCTCTTCCCGCGAGGGCTACCTCTACCCGCTCTGAGTTCATCTCCTTTCCGCCATTCTCGTTCGCAACAGGCGTGGTGTCCGTCGAGGCTCCTGCTGCCGGCCAATCGGAAGCGTTAAGGTTGCCCGGGTTTGCCTGCCTGCCGGCTTCCTCCAGTCTGCGGGCCACGTACTCCGCTCCTGTGAGGACAGCGCCGTTGGTCGCGTGCAGTTCGACCTCATCGCCCTGCCCGCTGACAACCTGCATATACTCATTCAAACTGACGACGACGTTGGTGGTCAGGGTGCTGCGCTGGATGGTGCGATTTTCTGTGAGCCATGCCAGCGGATCCAGCCGGGCGGATTCCCAGATCTCCGACATACGATGTGATGGCCCGGTGAACTGGATGGTGGTCTTCGTCCCGTGCATGATGCGACGTCCGCCGTCGTCGGGCACACGTGGCCCCTGCATTTGCCGGCGCAGCTGCGTGGCTCGGCGCGAGATTGCCGCCACGTCCCCGGCGGTTTTGCACAGCTCTTCCGTGAACTCGTAACGCTGCTTGATCCCCAGCATGCGTGCTCGTTCGGCGATGAGTATCAACACATCTAGGCCGTGCCCGTTACGCCGTGCGGCCTGGAGCGCCCGCTTCTTGTACCGCGAATATGCCGAGCCGGAAAAGTGCTCTGCCGCCCGCGCCACGCTCCGGGCGAGTTCCCGGTCTAGTGGCAGCTGCTCGGCGGGCGTGCCGAAGGCTTCTGTCAACAGCTCCACGCCATGACTCTGCGCATCCGCCACCTGGCGCCGAAGCTCCGCGAGCTGCCGTAGTTTTTCCATGGCCCGAACGCTAAACCATCGGCACAATTCTTGCCCCGCCCCGCGCCATCCCCTGTGGATAACACGAGCCCCCACAGCGCGTTATCCACAGGCAAATAATTTTCCTCTTGACACGCCCCCTTCAGGCGTGCCATCGCGTGCCCTCGGGGTGCTAGCCGAACAGCGATCGGGCAGTCTCGTAGCGGCGCTCCGGAACTTCCTTCAGCGTGCCAACTGCCTCTTCAAAGTCGATCAGCTCGATGCTGCCGCCCTGCAGCGCAACGACCTTGCCGAAGTCTCCATTGATCGCAGCCTTGGTGGCGTTCACGGCAAAGCGCGTGGCCAGCACACGGTCGAACGCAGTCGGCGTACCGCCGCGCTGTATGTGGCCCAGCACGGTGGAACGCACGTCGGTATCCAGGCGGTTTTCGATCTCCTTGGCGATCAGCGCCGACATGTTCTGGAACTTCTCGTGGCCGAACTGGTCCACTTCGCGCTCAGCGACATCCAGGGTGCCCTCCTTCGGCAGCGCGCCCTCTGCGACGACGATGATGCCGTATTTCTCCCCCAGCTGGAAGCGACGCGCCATCCGGCGGCAGACATCGTCGATGTCGAACGGAAACTCCGGGATCAGGATCTCGTGCGCACCACCGGCCATGCCCGCGTGCAGCGCAATCCAACCGACGTGGCGGCCCATGACCTCCACGATCATCACGCGGTCGTGGGACTCGGCGGTGGTGTGCAGGCGGTCGATGGCGTCGGTGGCGACGGCGACTGCCGTGTCGAAGCCGAAGGTGTAGTCGGTGCCGTTGACGTCATTGTCAATGGTCTTCGGCACGCCCACGACTGGCACTCCGTTGTCGTGGAGGAAGCGCGCACCCTTCAGGGTGCCCTCGCCGCCGATGGGGATCAGAGCGTCGATGCCCGCGTCCGCCAAGTTGGCCTTTACACGGTCGATGCCCGCCATGAAGTCATCCGGGTGCAGGCGACCGGTTCCGAGGATCGTGCCGCCGCGGCGCAGGATTCGGTCGATGAAATCGTCGTCGTATAGCTGCACGCGACGGTCCTCCAGCAGCCCCTGCCAGCCGTCTTCGAAGCCAACAACGGTATGGCCTTCCCCGGCCGCCGTCCGCACGATGCCTCGGATGACGGCGTTCAATCCTGGGCAGTCTCCACCACTGGTCAAGGTCGCAATACGCATGCTTAAGAGTGTAGCGATCCGCTGCTGGTTCTGCCGGGTGGAATCTTCTGACCGCCTCTTTCTAGGTGTCTAAAGCTATTGACGCCTACTCGTCTCCCCGACTCGCCTCTTGCCGAGCCATGCCGGAGGCCACGGCGCCGAGCATCAGCATGACCACCGCGGGCAGGAGGGACTCCCCGAAAGCCTGGGGGCCGACCACACCGACGCGTGCCTGCACGACGGCAGCAATGACGGCGGCACCCGTGACGGCTCCGAGTTGCCGGGTGGCGTTGTACATTCCAGAGCCCGCGCCGGCGAACTGCGGCGGCAGGTCCCGCAAAGTGGTAGTGGAGTTCGGGGCCCATACGAAGGAGTTTCCGAACCCTAGGATCACGAATGCCCCGATCATCATCCACAAAGGCCGGTCGGCTCGCATGGATAGCGCCAACGAGGCCACGCCAATGGCCATCAGGCAGAACCCGAGTACGGCGAAGCGTCGGGGCTCATATTGGTCGACCAGCCTGCCTACGAATGGCGCCATGATTCCAGCGATGATGGCCATGGGCGTCACGACGAAGGCTGCCTTCAGTGGGCTGAAGCGGTGGACTTCCTGCAGGAACATCATCACTGGCACCATCATGCCGGCGATGGTGAAGCCCATGGTGAAGATAGACGCGTTGCCAAATGCGAAGTGGCGGCGTGCAAATAGTGCGATTGGCACCAGCGCGCTGCCCGCCGACAGGCGCGACTGCAGCCAGACGAAGGCGACCATCAGAGCGATGCCACCGAGCAAGAGCACCCAGATCCACGGTGCCCAGCCGGCGGGGTCGCCTTCCTGGATTCCGTAGATAACCATCGTCATCGCCACCATGGACAGTACGATGGACGGCACGTTCATGCGTTCGTGGCTCGGCTGGAAGCGCGGTACCCAGCGGGCGACCATGACGACGGACAGCACCCCGATCGGGACGTTGATGAAGAACACCCACTGCCAGGTGGCGTACTGCGTGATGAAACCTCCGAGCAGCGGCCCGGCCAAGGTGGAGATACCCGCTGTGGCGCCCCAGATACCCAGTGCCGCCCCGCGCTTGTCGCGCGGGAAGATGCGGTTGATCACGCTCATGGTTTGGGGTGTCAAGAGGGATCCGCCGATGCCCTGCACGGCGCGGGCGGCAATCAGCGTTTCGATGCTCCCGGCCAGCCCGCAGGCCAGCGACGAGAGGGTGAAGATCGTCATGCCTGCGATGTATAGGTTCTTCGGGCCGAAGCGGTCGCCCAGTCGGCCGGTAACCATCAGCGGCACCGCGAACGCCAGCAGGTATGCGCTGGTAACCCACAGCACCTGCCCGTAGTCGGCGTGCAGTTCTGCTTGGAACGCGGGCGTGGCTACGGCCACAATCGTCTGATCCAGCAGGATCATGAAAAAGCCGATGCACAGCGCCACAAGGGCGCGCCATGCCTGCGGCAGCGGAAGTGGCAGTGCTGGATACTTACCTTCGGCCCGTTGGCCACGGCGCGTCAGTTTCTGCGATTCTGGGGTGCTCACCTAGAGGGAGTTTACTGCCGCCCGCAGAGTAGGCAAACTGTCCTTGAACTCGGGCATCAGTGGCAGCTCCTCCAGCCGGTCGATGGGCTGCCACAGCAGTTCCAGCGATTCGGCGGTCGGATGCAGTTCCAGGTGCTCGGAGCAGGTGGCTAGGACGGTGGTGTATGTCCACTCGGTGATCTCTGGGTTGACGTACTGCCACCAGAACGTGCCGCCGAGCCCGAAGATGCCGCGTGCGTCCAGCGAGGCGTCGAGGCTGGGGTGTCTGACGGGATAGTCCTGCAGGGCTTGGCGGGGATCTCCGTTGCGCTCGATGATCTCTTCGACGTTGGCGAACAGGTGCCGTTCGTCTTCGCGTACCGGTAGGCGGCAGTACGCAGATTTGACGGGCACGGTGGAGGTCACGATCTCTCGGTGTACTTTAACGGCGGACGCCCCCACGCCCGTCTCCTCCCACGTCTCGCGTAGGGCGCCGTCGGTGGGTGTCTCACCGACGTCGATGGCTCCCCCGGGCAGTGCCCAGGTTCCGCCGCGGTTGGTCCACTTGGCGCGGTGCTGCATCAGTACGTGGCGGTCGTCGGTCACGAGGAACAACCCCGCCGCGCCGAGCACGCCCCAACGTCGGGACCCGTCGGGGTCTTCGACGAGGCCGTCACCGGTGTAGAGTTCGGGCAGTTTTCCCATGCCCTCCACCATACGCGGATCAGCGGTCTACGCCGCGTAGTCGCCTGTTAGCCCCAGCCATTTCGGCTCCCTGGCCCCGGCAAACTGTAGCTGGCTGGAAATGCTCGGGCGTTCGCGGGCGGCAAGCGCAGCCCGTTCGCGGGCGGCAAGCTAAGCGCCACTAACTAGGCGCGGCTAGCTAGGCGCCGCCAACAAGGCGCGACTCACTAGGCGCCGCCAACTAGGCGCCTCTAACTAGGCGCGGCTAGCTAGGCGCGGCCGGACTCAAAGGCCGCGCCGACGCGGTACAGGCGGTCGTCGCCGTGTGCCGGCCCCATAATCTGCAATCCGGTCGGCAGGCCGGAGTCGCTGGCAAAGCCGCCGGGCACGGACATGCCGCACACACCAGCCAGGTTCAGCGGCAGGGTGAACAGGTCGAACATGTACATCGCCAGCGGGTCGTTTGACTTCTCACCCAGCTTGAAGGCGGTGGACGGCGTAACCGGTGCAACGATCGCGTCGACCTGCTCGTAGGCCTTGGCGAAGTCCTGGGAAATCAGGTTGCGCACGCGCTGAGCCTGCAGGTAATACGCGTCGTAGTAGCCGACGGACAGGGCGTAGGTGCCCAGCATGATGCGGCGCTTGACCTCCGGGCCGAACCCCTCGGCACGGGTCAGGCTCATCACCTGGTCGGCGGAATGGGAGCCGTCGTCGCCGCGGCGCTGGCCGTAGCGCATGCCGTCGAAGCGGGCCAGGTTGGAACTGACCTCACACGGCAGGATCAGGTAGTAGGCGTTCAGTGCGTGGTCGAAGTTCGGGCAATCGACCTCTACCAGCTCCGCGCCTTGCGACTTCAACTGTTCCAGGTTCGCGTGGTACGCCTCCAACACGCCGGGCTGGAAGGCCTCGGCCCGCTCAAACTGCTTGACCACGCCCAATTTCACACCGCTCAAGTCCCCGGAGGCACCCTCCTTCGCAGCCTCGACGACCGGCGCGATGGCGTGGGAGGAGGAGGTCGAATCGTTGGCGTCATGCCCCGCGATAACCTCGTGCAGCAACGCGGTATCCATAACCGTACGCGCCGTCGGGCCACCCTGATCCAGAGAGGACGCACAGGCCACCAGGCCGTAGCGGGAGACAGTACCGTAGGTCGGCTTCACGCCGACGGTGTTGGTCAGCGCGGCGGGTTGGCGGATGGAGCCACCCGTGTCCGTGCCGATGGCCAGCGGAGCCATGCCCGCGGCCAGTGCCGCCGAAGAGCCACCACCGGAGCCACCTGGGGTGCGGTCCAGGTCGTAGGGGTTCTTCGTCGGGCCGTAGGCGGAGTTCTCGGTGGAGGAGCCCATGGCAAATTCGTCCATGTTCGTCTTGCCCAGGATCGGGATGCCGGCCGCACGCAGTCGCATAGTGACGGTCGCGTCGTAGGGGCTCATGTAGCCCTCTAGCATCTTGGAGGCGCAGGTAGTTGGCGCGTCGGTGGTGGTAAAGACGTCTTTCAGTGCCAGTGGCACGCCAGCCAGCTTGCTGGTCGGCTGATCGCCGGCGGCCAATGCATCGTCGACGTTCGATGCCGCTGCCAGAGCTTCATCTGCCCCCACGTGCAGGAATGCGTTGATGTCCCCGTCGAGCTCACCGATGCGATCCAGGTGAGCCTGCGTAACTTCCTGGGAGCTGATCTCCCGCGCGTGGATCTTCTCCGCCAATTCCGCAGCGGTCCAGGTGGTGAAGTCCGAGTCGTCCCGAGAACCGACGACGTACTTGTTCTCAGCCATGAGTGTTCCTACAGTTCCTTTATCTCTAACGCTTGTTTTTGACGTTCGTTGTTCTAACGGTGTTTGAGCTTTTTATGACGCCACCAGCCCCCGCCGCCTTACAACCCCGGCGGTTGTGCCACTGCCATCGGCTTGCAGTGTCCGATGGCGGTTCCATGGCAGGTCAATGCCGTCAACTGTGTGGTGGCTAGTCCGCGAGGATTTGCGGGACTTCGAAGCGTTGCTCGCTCTGCTTCGGCGCCTGATCCAGTGCCTGTTCCGCCGTCAGGCTGGGCACGACTACATCTTCACGCATAACGGCAACATCGCCGTCAACGTTCTGGGTGGGGTGGCTTAGCGGCTCGACTCCCGCCGTATCCACCTTCCCGATCGCGGCCACGTGATCGACAATCCCGTCGATCTGAGCTGCGTATTCATCCAACTCCTGCTCCCCCAGGTCCAGGCGAGCCAGGCGGGCCAGGTGGGCAACATCTTCGCGCGAAATCTCAGACATGGGTTCTACTCTAGCCAAGCCAACCAGCCCCCGTGGACTTCAGGTAGCGCTAGTATCGGTTGCATGTCTTTCCTCATGCGTGTGCGTATGCCCGATTCCCCCGGTTCCCTCGGCCTGCTGGCCATGGCGCTGGGGACCGTCGGCGGCGACATTCGCGGCGTGGATATTGTCGGTCAGGCGGAGCAGGACGACCCTAGTTCCGTGATCGACGACATTGTCGTCTCCCTGCCTTCGGGCCACCTTCCCGACAGCCTCATTACGGCTACTCAGGAGCTCGATGGCTTTTATGTCGACTCGATTCGCCCCTTCGCAGGCTCCATCGACCGACGCGGCCAGATTCAGATGCTTTCTGGTGTGGCGGAAAAGCGGCGTCACAAAGAAAAGGCGCTAGAGATCATGATGCAGGACCTGCCCCGCTCCATGACTGCGGGCTGGGCGGTCGTGCTGGATACTTCACCGCGTACGTATCGCGTGGCGGCCTCTGCTGCCGCGCCGGAGGATAACGGCCGCGAGCTGGACCAGCCGCCTCTCAACGAGGCACGCGTGCTGAACCCGGAGCGCGAGGGCTGGATTCCCGAGAACTGGACCGTCATGGATTCCGCGCTGGCGGGCACGCCCATTGAGGGCACGAACCTGCTGCTGATCATCGGCCGCCCGGGCGGGCCGGACTTCCTGCTCAGCGAAGTCGAACACCTGCGTCAGTTGGGTGCGATTTTCGGCGCGTTCTTTAGCTAGCTCTGCTCGCTAGCGCTGCCCGCTAGCTCTGCCCGCTAGCGCTCTTCCGCACTAATAAAGAAGTCGTACGCCGGGCTTTCCGTCACGTCCGTGGCGTGGTAGCCGAGCTGCTGCAGGTGCGACTGGAATTCTGTATCACCGGAGACATCTTCGAACGCCGCCAACACGCGGCCGTAGTCCATGCCGAAGCTGCGGTAGTGGAAGCCCGTGATGTTCCAGCGGGTCCCGAGCACTTCCAGGAAGTGCTGCAACGCACCCGGATTTTCGGGAAACTCAAAGCTGTAGGCGGTCTCGTCAACGTGTTGGCCGGGAGTGCCGCCGATCATGTAGCGCACGTGTTCCTTCGCCACGTCGTCGTCGGACAAGTCCACCACGCCGTAGCCCGCCCCCCGGAGGTCTTCGGCGATGGCCTTGCGCTCTTCCTCGCCGTTTTTGAGCTTGACGCCCACAAAAATGCGCGCCGGCTTCTCCGCCTCGCGCTGGCCGACTCGGTAGCTGAATTCTGTGACGGCTCGATGCCCGAGGATTTTGCAGAACTCGAGGAACGCGCCCTCGCGCTCGGGGATGGTCACGCCGAAGATGCCCTCGCCGCCCTCACCGATTTCCGCGCGCTCCGAGACGTAACGCAGGGAGTGGAAGTTCACGTTCGCGCCGGACAGGACGTGCGCTAGTGTTTCGCCTTCCACCTGGTGGGTGGCGGTGTAGCGTTTCAGACCAGCCAATGCGACGGCGCCGGCGGGCTCGGCGATGGCACGCGTGTCGTCGAAGATGTCTTTAATCGCGGCGCTGATCTCGTCGGAGCTGACGGTGATGACATCGTCCAAGTATTCGCGGCACACGCGGAATGTCTCGGCGCCGATCTGTTTGACGGCCACGCCTTCGGCGAAGAGGCTCACGTGGTCGAGGGCGACAGGCTGGCCCGCGGCCAGGGCGTGGGTCAGGCAGGCGGATTCCTCCGGTTCCACGCCGATGACCTGGATGTTGGGATTCAATTCCTTCAGCAGCACGGAAATTCCTGCGGCCAATCCGCCGCCGCCAACCTGGACAAAGACGCGGTCGACGTCCGGCCGGGCCTGGAAGATCTCCAGGCCCGCGGTGCCCTGTCCGGCAATAACGGCTTCGTCGTCGAAGGGAGCGACCCAGACCATTCCCTCTACCTCGGACAGTTCCATCGCCTTGGCCTTGGCCTCGTCGAAGTTAGCGCCGTGCAGCAGCACTTCCCCACCGAAGCTGCGGACTGCGTCGATCTTGATGCTGGGAGTCACTTCCGGCATAACGATAACGGTGCGGATACCCAGCTCCGTGCCGGATAGTGCCACGCCTTGTGCGTGGTTTCCGGCGGAGGCGGCAACGACTCCGCGGGAGCGTTCCTCTTCCGTGAGCTGCGCCATGCGGTTGAAGGCCCCGCGGATTTTGAAGCTGTGGACGGGCTGCAGGTCCTCACGCTTGACTAGAATCTCGTTGCCTATGCGCTTCGACAGGGATTCCATGTGCTCGAGAGGCGTGTTCGTGGCCACTCGGTAGACGGGTGCGGAGACGATCTTCTTGAGGTACTCCGCCCCGGTGGTGGGATGTGAAGCTTCTTGTGACATGCGCTTCAGTATAGTCCCGCCCGTGATCCCCCTTACACGGCAGTCCCCATCTGCCGCTACTGCTTGCGGCGGTCCCCTATCTGCCGCCACTGCTTGCGGCAGCCCCTATCTGCCGCCACTGCTTGCGGCAGCCCCCATCTGCCGCCACTGCTTGCGGCGGTCTCCTATCTGCCGCTACTGCTGGCGGTAATCGTCCAGGTTCACCTGCGGGGTCGGCTGCAGCTGATCCGTAGCCGGGTTCTTCACCGACGGGTACTTGAGGTTGACATCGTGCTCGTCCCCGGTGTCCACGTACGGATCTTCACCGTTGAGCACGCGCTTGACCTGTTCCTTATCCACGGTGTGAGTCCACTTGCCAACCAGCAGAGTGGCCACTGCGTTACCGGAGAAGTTGGTCAGGGCGCGGGCCTCAGACATGAAGCGGTCGATGCCAGCGATGATGTCCACGCCGTCCAACAGCTCCGGACGGTGCGATTGCAGACCGACAGCCAGGGTTGCGATACCCGCGCCGGATACACCCGCGGCACCCTTGGAGGCGATGATCATGAAGATCAGCAAGCTGATCTGATCCCCCATGCTCAGGTGCACGTTCATGGCGTCCGAAATAAAGATGGCTGACATGGTCAGGTAAATCGCGGTGCCGTCCAGGTTGAAGGAATAGCCCGTCGGCACGACGATTCCGACCGTGGACTTGTCCACGCCGACGTGTTCCATCTTGCGCATCAGGTTCGGCAGCGCGGACTCAGAGGAGCTGGTAGCGAAGATAAGCAGGTACTCGCGCCCCAGGTACTTCACCAGCTTGAAAATATTGAAGCCAGTGAAGACTCGCAAGATGGTTCCCAGAATCACGAAGATGAAGATGATGCAGGTGATGTAGAAGCCTAGGATCAAGATACCGAGCTGCAGCACTGCCTTAATACCAGTGCCGCCGACTACGCCAGCCATCGCACCAAACGCGCCGATCGGGGCCAACCACAGGATCCAGGACAGGATCTTGAAGACCAGCTTCTGCAGAGCGGCCACGAAGCCCAGGATCGGCTCGCCGGCCTTGCCCATGGATTGCGTTGCGAAGCCGACCAACAGGGCGATTAGCAGTACCTGCAGAATCTTGCCTGAGGTGAAGGCGCTGAAGAAGGTTTCAGGAATGATGCTTTGCACGAACCCGGTCTCTTGCCCTTTATTGGCGTCGAAGCCACCGGTATTTCCAATGTTCAGCCCTTCGCCCGGCTGCAGCAGGTTTCCCACGACTAGGCCTACTGCGAGGGCGAAGGTGGACATCGTGATGAAGTAGGCCAGTGCCATGCTTCCTGCTTTGCCTACTGACGCCGCAGACCTCACCGAGCCAATTCCCAACACGATCGTGCAGAAGATCACCGGCGGGATGATCATTTTGATCAGCGTGACGTAGGTGGTTCCGAGCTCTTTGAACCCCTTTGCGACATCGGGTGCCACGAGACCGAAAATGATGCCGGCGATCACGGCGATAATCACGCCGATGTATAGCCAGTGTGTGTTATCTTTCTTCTCTTTCTTCGGCTCCGCGATCTGCGGGGAGCTAGCTACCGCAGCCCCCAACGAAGCTTTTACTTCCTGCGCCTTTTGCTCGGTGACGTGGTGATCAACGCCATGCTGCTGCGCGTTTTTGTGATCCGCATTGTGGTCTGCGCCCTGGGGATTGTGCTTGTCGTTCATGGATCCCTAGTGCCCCATTTCGATGTCTATGAGATGGACTCTTGAAAGTGCTGATCTTTTCCCCCTTGTCAGTCCGCAACAGCCATGGGGCTCGGTGGGAGCCGTGTGGGCGTCACAAAAACCACGCAGGAGTTAACCTCAACACCTTTATTGTGCTACTTCACCAAGATAAGAAACAAATAGAGAAAGCGATAGGTTTCCCCGAGGATTTTCGTCCAGCGGGCGGACAGTGTTGACCTGCCTTTTCTTAGAAGGAAGTTCGAATAAATGGTTGCTGGAGCTGCTGGAGCACTGTGCAGCACCACAGTGCAGCGCAGCTAAGTCAGCCGCTTTATAGCGAGCAGTACCCCCTGAGGGTACGAAGCAGAAGCTTATTCCTGCGAAAAGGTGAATCGTTCCCTAGTGTTCTCCCTAGCATTGATTCTCCACAGCATTGTTTCTTTGCAGCATTGATTCTTTGCAGTGGAGAACTTTTTCGCGTTGGGAACATTGCGTGGCCACGCTTCATCCCATCCCTATAGAACACCAACAAACCCAGAAAGGCGCTAGTTCCTCGTGCGGGCTCCTCAAGCAAAGACCCATCAGCTTCCACAAACCTGGCGATTCGCTGCTGCAGTGTTCGCGTTTCTCACCGGCATTGCTCTGCTGCCGATCTTCGCCGTTAACGCGAACGCCGACGACGAAAGCAGAGTCGCCGGAGTTTATGAAGCTGCAGGTACACCCGTCCAGCTATCCGACGATGCCACCGACGCTTTTTACCTAGGCGAGGGTTTGTACCAAAGCACCTTGCCCGGATCCAGCAACAGCGGAGATGATGGTGACGATAAGTGGTTCAACATCAGCGTCCCTCAAGGGAGGAAAGCTGTGATCTCCGTCAATGCTGTTCCCCTGGGATCCGCTAAGGACGATTCAGCCTCATACGGCACCCGGGTGGGATATAAAAACGACTCTTGCAGCGACAAAGTCAGTGGTTCTTCCTCTACAAGTAGCTGGCCCGATCCACCGGAGGCGGAAAGTGTAACAATCGTTCCGGAGGGTGACTGCGACCCCACGAAGTACCGTGTGAATATCAGCTCTGCGGGTAGCAGTTTTGACGGCGAACTCCCGGTGGAAATTGTCGTCGGCTTCCCGCCTCTAGTCGACGGTGCCGAAGCCGGTCCGGAAAACGACCGAGAAACCCCGGACGGCGATGACAAGGACAAGGTCAAGGTGCCACACACCGACCCGAAGTCGACCCCTGGTGGCCTGTCTTATGACAAGGCGACTGAGATCACCCCAGGCACCGTTTCTGACACCCTGGTTCCAGGCGAAACAAAGTTCTACCGCATGAACGTCGACTGGGGCCAGCGCCCCATCGCAGAGGTGGAATTCGATAAGAAGCAGACCGATGATTCCCGCAGTGGAAAAATCTTCGTCGCTTCTCCGCGACGTGTTCAAACGTCATATTCGTCTTCGGAATCACTGGATGAGGATCTTCCAGTTACCGCCCGCGCAGTAAGCACGCCCTATGTCTTCTTTCGCAATGGCGAAGGAAGCTCATCCCAAGGCGATGCCAAGGAAGCTGGCCAGTGGTACGTGATGGTCTCGCTTGATGGAAGCAGTGATAACGGCATGCAGTCCGAGGAAATCGAGTTCCGCCTGTCCACCGCCCTGGAAGGCGACAAGGTCGATGGACCGGAATGGCGTCAACCCCTAGAGCCCGGTCCGGCGCCAACCCTCGAGCCCACAAGCAACGAAAACAACAGGAATAGCGGCGAAAGTGCCAATAGCGCTAGCTCCGGAAACGAGAACAGTTCCCAGAGCAACGCCGTGCTGTACGTTGGCCTCGGAATCCTGGCAATCATCCTGATCGCTGCTGTGGCGGTCTACTTCACCGCCGTTCGCCGCCAGTAGCAATTTTCCGCCAGTAGCGCTACGCCGCCGGTGGCGCTACTCCGCTAGTGGCCAGGCGGTGTTGACCTGCACGTCTTTGCCCTTCTTCTGAAACCACTCTTGCAGCCCCTTCTGAGACTCGTAGAACCACGTGGCCTGCGAAAACATCAGTTCATCTGCTGACATCTGTGTCACCTCGGGATACTTGCGCGCCAGCATCCACGCCACACGGGCGGCAGCCACTGCATCCGCCGTCGCCTCGTGGGCGTTGTCCAAATTCACGCCGTAGTGCTGGCACACACTTTCCAGGGTGCGCTTGCCCTTACGGTACTGATCCTTTGCCCTATCAACCACATAGGGATCGAATACCGGCCCGTCGATGGTGAAACTGGGCTCCAGAGCGCGCAGAACGCTGAGGTCATAGGCGGCGTTGTAGACGATCAGCGTGGCGCCGGAGCGCCAAGCCTCGCGGATCCCCTCGATGGTTTTGGCCAGCACTTCTCCATGATCCTGGCCGTGCTCGCGGGCGTACTCGGTAGTGATGCCGTGGACGTCGGAGGCCTGCTGAGGAATCTCCACGCCGGGATCGGCGAGCATCTCGATGTCGTTTCGCTCGCGCCCTTTGATGGTCACAAGTGCGCTGGTGACGATGCGGGCGGTCTTCGGGTCTACTCCAGTGGTTTCCAGGTCGAAGCTCAGCATGTGTGCCGGGTCAAAATGCGGTGCAGTCATGCTGACCACTTTATAGGTGCCCCCGGACACCCCTCGTTACCGTTCAAATCAGAACGCTTTTCATGCGGGTCAGAGCTTTATTTCCTAATATTTTCTTCACCACAATTTTTCTCAGCGCGGAACTTTTTCCGGGCTGGGAACATTATGCGGCCGCGTTGCGTCCCACCCTTGTAAAACAAAACCTCGCAGTACTTAGAAAGGCGCTGATCCCCTTTGCACCCAGCTAGCCCCACCCCCCAAACCTCAGCAAAACACCCCACACCCTGGCGCCTCACCCTCGCACTACTCGCCTTCCTCACCATCATCACCCTCCTCCCCATCCTCGCCGTCAACGCCAACGCCGAAGACAACAACGGGAACGGACAAGACAGCGGAAACACCGACGACAGCAAAGTCGCCGTCGTCCTCGACGCCTCAGACTCCATGGCCGAAAAAGACACCGGCGACGGCGGTACTCGCATGGACGCCGCCAAAAAAGCAGCCAACGACACCATCGACACCCTCGCCGATTCAGCCCAAACCGCAGTCATCGCCTACGGCTCCGAAGAATCCAACGCCCCGGACAACCGCGACAAAGGCTGCCAAGACATCACCACCCTCGCTTCCCTCGGCAACAACAAGCCCGAAGACCTCGAGGACAAGATCAACGGGCTAGAGCCCAAGGGCTACACCCCCATCGGCAATGCCATCAAGAAGGCCGCCGAGGAACTCGGTAGTTCCGGCAAGCGCAACATCATCCTCGTCTCCGACGGCATCGACACCTGCGCCCCACCACCAGTCTGCGACGTCGCCGAAGACATCGCCGGCGACGGCATCGATCTAGCCATCCACACCGTAGGGTTCAAAGTGGATGACAAGGCCCAAAAGGAACTCGAATGCATCTCCGAAGTCTCCGGCGGCACCTACACCTCCGCAGACGACACCGAAGCCCTCACCGAAGCACTCACCGACGCCGCCCAACGCGTCGCCGGCAACTACGAATCCGCCGGCACCCCAGTCCAACTAGCAGACAACGCCACCGACGGGTTCTACCTCGGCGAAGGCCTCTACCAAAGCACCCTGCCTTCCCCTAAGGGATCCAACAAGGACGGCGACGAAAAGTGGTTCAGCATCAGCGTCCCCGAAGGCAAGAAGGCGCAGGTAACTGCAAACCTGGTTCCCGTTGGCTTCGAGGGCGGTGACCACATCTACTACAACGTCGACGTCGAATATAAGAACGACAGCTGCAGCGACAAGGGCTCCGGCCACTACAACGGCTCCAATTGGCCCGGCCCGCCAGAAGCGGAGACCGTCACCATCGAACCGGATGAGGACTGCGACCCGACGAAGTACCGCGTGAAGCTGAACCATACCGGTACCGAAATTGACCACGACCTGCCGGTCGAGATCATGATCGGCTTTGCGCCCGAAGTTGACGGCGCCGATGCCGGCCCGGAAAACGATCGTGAAGTCCCGGAGGGTGAAGACAAGGATAAGGTCAAGGTGCCTAGCACCACTCCGAAGCCGACCCCCGGTGGCAATTCCTACAACAACGCAACCGAGATCTCCCCGGGCACTGTGTCCGACACCCTGGTTCCCGGCGAGACGAAGTTCTACCGCATGAATGTCGACTGGGGCCAGCGCCCCATCGCAGAGGTTGAATTCGATAGGAAGAACACGGACGATTCCCGTAACGGCGACATTTACGTGGCGTCGCCGCGCCGCGAAGTCACGTCAGAGCAGACAATTCGGACCCTCGACAAGGATGTCCCCACCACCGCACGTGCTGTGGGTACGCCGTACGTTTTCTACCGCAACCGTGAAGGAAACGTTGGGGATTCGCAAGCTTCGGATGCCGGTCAGTGGTATGTCATGGTCACCCTCGAGGGCTACGACGATAACGGAAAGCAAGCAAAGGACATCGAGTTCCGCCTGTCCACCGCAGTGGAAGGCAATAAGGTCGATGGACCGGAGTGGCGTCAAACCCTAGAGCCCGGGCCGGAGCCCTCCCCCGAACCGCCAGGAACCAGTGACGACGGCAACGGCGACGCGAAGGGCAGCAACTCCAGCGACGACTCCAACGCCCAAGCCAAGGACATCGACAATGCCTCCCAGAGCAACACGATCCTGTACATCGGCCTGGGGATCCTGGCCCTCATTCTGATCGCAGCAGTGGCGGTTTACTTCACCGCCGTCCGCCGCAAGTAGTACCTGCTGTTACGGCTGCGGCTGCGGCTGCAGCGACAGCAGCCACAGCGGCAGTCTCCAACGGTACAAAGTGCAAAGCCTCGCCGAAATCTGAACTGCTCCCCATTAGTTGGACTGAGAAATCAGTTACCGACTAGTGGGGAGCAGTTGTCATTGAGAGCACGAAGTTCGCTAAGTGAATATCAGCGCGAGCAGTTAGTGGAGTGTTTCGAGCAGGGCATGGGCAGCCAAGCTGCTGCGAAGGTGGTTGGAGTTTCGAGAGATGTGACGCGCAAACTCTATCGGCGGTTTCAGCTGCATGGCAGGCTATGTCTTGTGGAGAAACCGACAAAGCAGCAGTACTCGTTCGAGATCAAAAAGGAAGTTGTCCAACGCCACCTGGCCGGCGAGACAAAGATGGATCTTGCACGTGAGTTTGGCCTGTCGTCAGACCAGCTCGTCACTAGTTGGTCCTGGGAATGGCGCAACGGTGGCGATGAGGCGTTAAAACCGAAGCCGAAGGGCAGACCCAAAGGCTCGGCTGCGCCAAAGCCGCTGACCGAAGAGGAGAAGCTGCGGCGCCGGATCGCGCGGTTAGAAGCGGAAAACGCTTATTTAAAAAAATTGCGGGACTTGAGGAATCAGGGACGCGCCTGAAAGTCCAGGCGATTGTCATCCTCAAGTCGCACCACCGCTTGGAGTACCTCCTAGAGGCAGCAGGTATCCCACGGTCGACGTTCTTCTACCACCAGAAACGACTCGGCCAGCCAGATAAGCACGCCGAGCTCAAAGACGCGATCCGGGCAAGTTTTGAACGTAACAAGCATCGCTACGGCTACCGACGAGTGCTACTTGACCTGCGTAATCAGGGGTGGGTGGTCAACCACAAACTCGTGTACAAACTCATGTGCGAGATGGGGCTGCGAGCCAAGATTCGCCAACGTAGACCTTATGTTTCCTATGCTGGGACGATCAGTCACATCGCTGACAACAAGCTTGACCGCAAGTTCACCCCGGATCAGCCAAACACCGTCTTTGTCAGCGACGTCACTGAGTTCAGGGTCGCAGGCCGCAAGGTCTACCTGTCACCGGTGATGGACCTGTTTGACCGTTCAATTGTTGCTCACACCGTGGCTACATCGCCGTCGACAGCGTTTACCGCTGCCTCTTTGTCCCAAGGCGATCGCGGCGAGTGCGCCTGAACCCGGGTGGATGATGCACACTGACCAAGGCTTCCAATACCAGCACGCCTCCTGGCGCGACCTGATCGGTGACAACGGTGGTGTTCAGTCGATGTCGCGTAAAGCCAACTGCTACGACAACGCGGTCATAGAGAACTTCTTCGGGCACGTGAAAACCGAGATGTACCACGGTGAAGTCTTCGACACCGTCGCAGAATTCAACCAAGCAATCGACGAATACATCGGGTGGTACAACACCGAACGCATCCAGCAACGACTCAAGGGCCTGACCCCGATGCAATATCGGAATCAGACCCTTGAAGCCCTAACCGCCTAGAGTTAAACCAGTCCAACTTTCGGGGGCTAGTTCAGTTCGGCGATAACCTCGCGATCGCCGACGAATGCGCTACCGGCGTGGACACCGCCCTATAGACAAAGAGGAGAAAACGTGACAGAAGATTCCCCTGCTCCATCAATCAGTGCGCGACAATGGATTGGGCTGTGTGCACTGGCCGGAGGATATTTCATTGCTCTCCTCGACCTGACGATCATCAATCTTGCCGTGCCTTCGCTGACACAGGACTTGGGTGCCACCACGGCCCAAGTGTTCTGGGCGGTCAACAGCTATGGCCTGATTCTTGCGCTGGCAATCATTCCGTCAGGCCGCCTGGGTGACCGATTCGGGCACCGACGCCTGTTCCTCCTGGGCACCGTCATCCTGGCAGCAGCCAGCCTCGTCTGCGGTATCGCGAACTCCCCGTTCCTCCTGATCGCCGGCCGCTTCGTTCAGGGACTCGGCGCCGGAATGCTGGTGCCACAGACCCTCACGCTCATCGGAATCACCTTCCCCGAAGCGGCCCGAGGCCGCGCAGTCGGCATCTGGGGATCGATTGCCGGAACCGCCTCCATCATCGGCCCCCTCGTCGGCGGCGTGCTGATCGATGGCCTCAGCTGGCGGTGGGTCTTCTTCATCAACCTCCCGATAGCAGTCCTCGTCGTGATCCTAGGCCTGCGAAGTCTTCCAACCGGGGTCACCCAGGCCTCAAAGTTCGACCTCGTAGGCACCCTCCTTGCAGGCGTTGGCCTCGTAGCGCTCCTCTACGGTTGCTTGCAAGGCCCCCATGCGGGCTGGGACCCGGTGACCATCGCCTGCCTCCCGTTCGCTGTGCTCTGCCTGATCGCGCTTCTCTGGTACGAACGGCGGGTTGATCCAGCGCGCGCGGTCTTTCCAGAGTCTCTCCGTCGAAATTCGCGGTTCATTACTGCCGCGTTGTTTGGTCTTGCCGCAGCCCTGGGTGTGTTCGCCCTGACCTTCCTTGTCTCCAACTACGTCCAATCAGTCGCAGGCCAACCAGCGTTCTGGGCGGGCGCGGTCCTCGCGCCGGCCTCGATCGCGTCCGTCGTCACCGCACCGACCGCTGGCCGCTGGGTGGATGACGGCAAAGCCCGCCTCGTCCTGCAAATCGGGTTCGGCGCTTCCGCGATCGGAACCGCCCTGAGCATACTGATCGCGGCCACGGGGGTTTCATGGCTGTGGCTCTTGGGCGCGACCACCGTATTCGGTATCGGCAACGGGTTCGTGATCGCGCCACTGACGACGGTGGGCATGTCTGCACTCAGGAGCGAGGAGTTCAGTGCAGCGTCATCTCTCCTCAACGTTCTTCGTCAAACCGGTCCGGTGCTAGGCGGGGCTGTCATCGGTCTATTGATCCAGGCCCTTGCTGTCATGCCTACAGCATCAGACCCACTTGGACTCTCTGGTTCGACGGTCGCCTGGGCACTCGGTGTGCCTCTATTGCTGTTTGCCCTTGGCCTCGTCCTCTATTCCTTTGCCCCCAGCCTGCTGTTGACAGTAGAGAAACGAACCGGCGGTTCGGCAGAGCGTTAGCCCGCACGTAAAGAGCGCGCGACCAACCTAGTGGTGCCGAGCGTCTGTGATCTTATCCGACGGGCATGTACGTACGTCGCTGGACGCCCGTCAACGGGTCCTACCGCCGATGCCAGGGCGCTCTCGTTGGGAGAGTACTGTGAACTCCAGATTGGACGAATCGCTTTTCCCAGACAACGCCGATTCGGTTGATATTGCGTTCACACAGGTCTCAAGAGCCTCCAAGGAACCAACGCGAGTCGAGGTCAAGCTTCCAACCCTCTCCAGTCGCGTTGCAGCACCAGGATACGTTAATCAACGGTCGCGATCACCCGTGTGCTTCAGCGACTTATTTTGGCCTGATCATAATCTGCAGTCGCCCAAAGCGAATTATTGAGATGGCATCACTGCCGGTTAATCCATCGTTGCCAGAGAGGAATCGATCGGCCCGATCGAGCACTCGTTTCAACGCGGCATCTTCATCCTCAGCGACAACTTTCGCTTTTTGCGCGTCACGCAGAGCCTTTCGAGCATCTCGAACTGCTTCTATATTGACTCGATGCCAAAGCCGGGCGCGATTACCGCGCGCTACGCAGTATGTCAAAGTTGGCAGCGCCCCCACAAAAACGAAGATCGCCACGGCAAGGGCTGAACGCCACCAGGCTGCTGACCGAAGATCGGTAAAACCAAATCCGTACCAGAGCGCACCAAGGAGCAGTATGACGAACCCAAGAAGCGGCTACACGAATCGCAGGGGAAACTCCGCCAGGGCGGCCATGTAAACGGAGGACGAAGCTCGAGTCGATCGCAGGAGGCCTGTCGTTGCGGCAGCTTTATCGAGAACCCCAAGAACTCGCTTTGCATCGGACTTTCTCGATATGTTCAGCGAGTGACCAGGTAAATCGCGCTCCCACTGACTCAATCGCTTTTCCAGGAATTCCGGCGACAATGTTGCCCGCCTAGCATCTTCCGAGTATTCCTCGGCTGCAGCCCGTATGGTAAACGGATCATTCGCCAACTCAGATGGATCGCCAACTCCTTTGATTGCCGACCTGAGTGTCACAACCAACGCGAACCCGGCGGCGAAGAAGGAAGCAACTCCAGCGTACCGATACCAAAATGGCTCGCTCAATCTCAAACCTTCATAGAAGAACGACGCCGAAATGCTGACGAGTAAACCTGAGACGAGTGCCCCCAGTGCAGGGGCGAAGATGGTCTGGTTCTGGTTCGCAGCAAGTCGGATATACGTAAAGGTCCTATGCTCGGGTGGACGGATAGTGCGGATCGTCGCAAGCTCCAAGATTCCGGCAAGAAGATTGACGATAACGAGCAGCCCGCCCGTGCCAATGAGTGCAGTTACAAAGCTCTCCATTGCCCCCCCCCCTTTCTTACGCGCGTATTAGATGAAGCCCTGCGTTCCGATCTGAGAGTAACGCTATTCTGCGTCCTCGACTTGGAAGATTCACAGACGCTGCAAGGTTCGCTCTACTTGAGCGAACGTCATCTCGGCCGTAGAGCGCAACTCACCGACAGTCGCGCCATCCCGGCCTCGCTGAGCCATGCCCTGCAACACGGTTCCTACGAAGCTGGCTACAGCCGCAGGATCAACGGTTTCGGAAATTCGTTCTGCCTCGAGATCGGCTCGTAGGACGGCTTCAATTCGCTTGATGTTTGAATGACGGTACGCCTCAAGCTTCTCTTCAACATCGCGATTTGCATCCGTTACGCAGGTTGCAGCGCTGACGATCAGACACCCTCCCGGCCCACTCCTATCGGCATATTCATTCGATGCCTCAAAAAGCAGTCGATGAATCAGAGATAGAGAGTCTTTCTCCTCCTCAAGGGCAAGCGAAGTGAATCGTCCCTTGGTGTTCAAGTAGCGCTCTACGACTTGGTCAAAGAGCTGACGCTTGCCGTCAAAGGCCGCATAAAGACTCGATGCCGTAATCCCGATTGCTCGCGTCAAATCGGCAATAGAGGTGCCTTCATATCCATGTCGCCAGAAGACTTCCATCGCATTATCTAGCGCCGCCTGGGTGTCGAACCGTCTACCTTGGCCGCGCACACCGGCCATAAGGGACCGCCTCCCATCGCATGTCATCGGGCGACACAATCATACGCCGCTTCCTTGGAGACGTATGTGATGCTCGCCTCGGGGTCATCATCCTCACACTCGTGTAGCGATCATTCCACGAATGATGCTAGCCTCGTACGGGGGAAGTTCCTGTGCCGACCGGACGCCCCGCCCCCCTGAGCAGACAACCGTCGGCGTCGTTGTGCCACGGCGCCTGAGCACCTCCATGCCCCTGGCACGCGGCTTAGCTCGAACACCAACAGACTTGGAGACCCAGATGGCAGAACGTCACACCCAGAAGGAAGGACTGTCGCGAGCGACCACTCGAGACGGCGTCGACCGCTGGACCGTGCGAGCAGTCCACGAGGTCACGTACGACGTAGTCGCTGCGCAAGCGCTCTTCGACGTCACGAACCCCACGCTGGCCACGGCAGGTGCGATCCCCGCCGCGGACGAGCGTTCGCGACGGCTCATCGTCATCGACGAAACCGTCGAACAGCTCTACGGGAACCAGGTCCGCGGATACTTCACCCGCCACGGCGTGCAGGCCACGTACCACGTCCTCGAGGCCCACGAGATGGTCAAGAACTGGGACTCCGTCGACTCGGTGATCCGCACGATGGCCGCGGCTGGGATCGACCGCCGCAGCGAGCCCGTCATCGCAATCGGCGGAGGGGTGCTGCTCGACATCGTGGGCTTCGCCGCCAGCATCTACCGCCGGAGCACGCCCTACATCCGCATTCCGACCACATTGATCGGCCTCGTGGACGCCGGCGTCGGTGTGAAAACGGGAGTGAACTTCGGCACGGGAAAGAACAAGATCGGCAGTTACGCCACCCCGGCCGTGACCTACGTGGATCGTTCCTTCCTGCGCTCACTCAATCGGCGGCACCTGTCCAACGGTATGGCAGAGATCCTCAAGATCGCGCTCATCAAGTCCCGCCGCCTGATGTCGCTCCTAGACACCTATGGACGCGCCACCCTCGACGATGGATTCGTCGGCAGCACCCCCGCCCTCGCAAACGCGGCAGACGACATCATCGGAACCTCGATTCACCTGATGCTCGAAGAACTCCAGCCCAACCTGTGGGAAGCAAACTTGGAGCGGTGCGTCGATTATGGCCACACCTTCAGCCCGACCGTGGAGATGAAGGCACTGCCTGAGCTTCTCCACGGGGAAGCCGTCTGCATCGACATGGCACTGTCCAGCGTCCTGTCGTTCCACCGCGGACGCATGACGCACCACGAGCTGGCCCACGTGCTCTCCACGATGCAGGCTCTTGACCTGCCCATCTGGAACAGCTCACTCGAAGAGCCCGGTGTCCTCGACGCCGCCCTGGCCGACACGGTGCGTCACCGCGGCGGACAACAGCGGATCCCGCTGCCCCGTAGGCATCGGCGATCACGAGTTCGCCAACGATGTGTCCGCCGACGAAGTCGCGCACGCTCTGCACACCCTGCGGACGGTCGCCGAGCTGCAGGCAGGAGATATCGCCACAGCGTTAGAGCCCGAATACGACCTGGTCTTGAAGGCATGAGGTGGGACAGCCTCTACATCGGAGGCCTCGGAAGCTACCTGCCCAGCACCGTGGAAACAGCCGCCGACGCTGTCACAGCCGGGCGTCTAACCCAGGATGAACTGGAGAAATCGCGACAAGTCAGCGCCGCCGTGGGACAGCCCGAGGAGTCCGCTCCGGTGATGGCGGTTCGTGCAGGCCGCGTCGCACTGGAAGAGTACGGCGCGGAGCACCCAACAGAAGCGAGCCCTGAGCTCATCGTTCACGCAGTCGCCCTCCACACCGGCCTCGAGGCATGGAACGGGGGCGCCTACATCGGCAATGAGCTCGGCTTCCCCGAGACTCTCGCTATCGAGATCCACAACACGTGCGCCGGCTCCATCGTCGGCATCGACCTGCTCGCGAGGCGCCTCGATAATGAAGGCTACGGCATACTCACCGCATCAGATGTGTGGCGTCTGCCCATGTTTGACCGGTGGGCCACAGACTCGGGCCTGGCATACGGCGATGCTGGTGCTGCCATCGTTCTTACACGATCCGCCGGGCCGTTCCAGGTGCTGTCGACCGCGCTGACACAGAACTCACGCTTCGAACAGATGCATCGCGGTAACGCTCCGCTAGATCTTCCGGAGTACCGAGAACCGCTCCCCTTCAGCATGCGCGCCAGGTCAGCCGACTACGCACGCACCTATGGCCTCGAATCGTTCTGGAAGGCAAACGCCGAAGGAGTCCAACGATCTGTGGACCAGGCCCTCGACGACGCTGGCATCGACCTCGCCGCTCTTCGTGCATGGTCAGTCCCTCACTTCGGCGAGACGCTGCTACGCCGACAGTGTCTCGAACCCCTCGGCCTCGCACCCACGGACACGACCAGCCGGTTCGGTTCGCAGATCGGACACACCGGTGCAGCCGACCCCCTCCTTGGCCTGCAGCATCTGCGGAGCGAATCCGCACTCACACCCGGCGACCACGTCGCCCTGATCGGAATTGGCGCAGGTTTCACCTGGAGCTGCGCAGTTCTTCGCTACCACGGATAGGAAAACACATGAACTCACATACCAGCGAGTCCACCACGAGCAAGACCCCCGTCAATATCAACCTCGCCATCACCTGGATGCTCCTGGGAGTATTCGGGGTCGGAACCGTCGAATACCTCGTGGCCGGTGTTCTGCCCCAGATCTCCAGCGATGTCGCCGTCACGGAAGCGACCGCCGGACTCCTCGTGACCGTCTACGCCCTCACCGTCGTCATCGGCGGGCCGCTTCTGACGATCATCACCTCCCGCGTCCGACGCATCCCCCTGGTCCTCGTGCTCATGGCATTGTTCATCGTCGGCAACATATTGACCGCCGTCGCACCGAACTTCCCCGTACTGGTCATCGCTCGGGTGATGACCGCGCTGCCGCACGCGACGTTCTTCGCACTCTGTCTCGTTCTCGCAACCACACTCGTAGAACCCGAATTCCAGGGCCGCGTCATCTCCCGCATCACACTCGGGCTCAATCTCGCGACGGTACTGGGCGTCCCCCTGGGAACACTGGTTGGCAACCAGTACGGATGGCGGTCCTCGTTCCTCATCATTGCGGGCATCCAGACTCTCGTCACCGTCGCTCTTGTGCTGACGACGCGACGAGCACCAGAGCGCACCTCGGGCAGCATCTCGGCAGAAGTACGGGTCTTCGGCCAGGGCGAGGTCCTCAACGCTCTTGGCCTAACCATGCTGAGCCAGTCCGGGCTCTTTGTGCTCTTCACCTTCATCGCACCGTACCTCGGGCAGCATGCCGGATTCAGCCCCAATGTCATCACCGTTCTCCTTTTCGTCTTCGGCGTGGGGTCTATCGCTGGCAACATGCTCGGCGGCTACTTCTCAGACCGGAACATGAACGCAACGCTGTACATCGCACTGGGTTCGCTCGCTCTTTCACTTCTCCTACTTTTCCTCTTCGGCAACCACACCTGGTTCGCCGCACCGTGGATGTTCGTGGTCGGGGCAGCTGGGTTCTCGATCATTCCCCCGCTGACGTCGAAGCTCATCGGCGCGGCAAGCAATGCCCCGAACCTTGCCACCACGGTGAACATCGCAGGATTCCAGCTCGCGAACGCCGCAGGAGCCTGGATTGGCTCCACCGCCCTGTCTTTCGGATTCGGGATTGGCGTCCTCCCAGCCATCGGCGCCGTCCTCGCCCTCGCAGCTGCGGCACTTCTGTGGATCACCAACCGTGCGAGCACCTCTCGCGTACGTGACGGGAGCGCAGAATGAAGGCAGCTCTCCTCACTGGCACGCGAGCCGCCGTACCCCGCGAAATTCCAGACGCTGTGCCGGCGGGCACAGATGAAGCGCTGATACGGATCGCCTACGTGGGGCTCTGCGGTTCCGATCTCGAGCTCTACCACGGGACATCGAAGTACCTCCGCGCCGGGCAGACCACCTACCCGCACCACTTCGGACACGAGTGGGTCGGCACCATCGAAGAGCCTCCCACCGGCCCAAACGCGGACCACCTCAAACGCGGAACGGTCGTCACCGGTAGCACCATGCTCTCCTGCCACACCTGTACCACATGCCGATCCGGCCACAAGAATCTCTGCCTCCGTGTCAGGGAGGTCGGCCTGTACGACCACGCCGGTGCCGCGGCAGAACTCCTGACGATGCCCGCACCCGCACTCACGGTTCTCGACGACACGGACTCCGCCGAACCACGCCCCGGCCACGTCCTCGTCGAACCACTAGTCACTGTCCTCGAGGGGATCGCGAAGCTGTGCCCCTCACCGGGCAACCGCATCCTGGTCATCGGCGGAGGAACCATGGGTAGTCTCGCCGCGCTCGTGCTCGCAAGCTACCCGGTCGAGGTTGTCGTCCTCGATCCGACCTCGCCGGCTCACCTCGCACACCTGGGCATCAAGACCGTCACCGGTCTGCCCAGTACCGGCGGCGAGCTCTACGACGCGGTGTGGGAATGCTCAGGAGCCCAGAGCGCAACAGAAGAGACACTGACATGCCTCAAAGTCGGCGGCTGCGCCGTATTCATCGGCGTCCCGTCCGCAGACACGCGGCTCAACGTCTCCGAACTCGCACTCAACGGACAGAGCATCCTTGGCGTCCGGCACGGTGTCGACCACTATCCCGCGGCAGCCGAGTTCATCCGCCAGCATCCACAGCAGATCGACCAGCTTGTCGACCGCGTCTATCCGCTCACCGAGGTCAGCGCGGCGTTCGAAAGGCTCGAGCAGCCTCGCGAACGGCCGAAGGTGGTGCTGAAGATTGGATGAGCAGCGTACTGCCCTTGTCACAGGTGCAAGCAGCGGAATCGGAAGCGCCATCGCCCGGCGACTCGTCCACGACGGCGCCCGAGTGCTGGTCGGCTACCATTCCGGACGCTCACGGGCGGAGCAGCTCTGCAACACCCTGAATACCAGCAACGTGGGTGAGGCAGTTCCCGTACACATCGACCTGACCGACCCGAGGAACATTCCGAGTCGATTTGACGAGCTCACAGCGGAATTCGGACCCGTTCACCACCTCGTCAATAACGCAGGGGTTAATGACCGATCGCCAGCGCTGGCACTCGACTACGCTCGCCTGGAAGAGGTCATAGCCGTCAACCTCTCCTCGCCCCTCCTGCTGTCCTCGGCAGCAGCATGCTATTTCGTGGCCAACGACGTCACCGGTTCTATCGTCACCGTCACATCGGTACACGACCAGATCCCGATAACGGGAGGAACGCTGTACTGCGCTTCCAAGGGCGGGCTGGCAGTAGCGTCTCGTGCTCTGGCTCTCGAGTTCGCCGAACATGGCATCCGCCTGAACTTGGTGGCGCCCGGAGAAACAGCGACCCCGATGAACGGAACCCCGCAAGATTCGGACGGGGAAATCGTCGAACGTCCGGCAATTCCGATGGGGCGAGTCGGCCAACCGGCCGAGATCGCCAACGCAGTCGCCTGGCTCCTCAGCCCCGAGGCCTCGTACATGACGGGAGCGACACTCTACGTCGACGGGGGCCTCATGCTCACCGCCGCCGAAGAAAACGCCAAGGCCGCATCCACACCGATCACCTCCACGAAAGGACACACTCATGAAAGCAGCAACAATCCACCACACAGGATCCGCCTCGGAGATCCAGATCATTGACATTGCGACACCAGACGTCGGGCCTGGCGACATTCGGGTGAAGGTAGGAGCGGCAGCCGTCAACCCCGTCGACGTGAAGACCCGATCCGGGTTCCTGAACATGGACCTGAGCTTCCCTGTAATTCTCGGCTGGGATGTGGCCGGAACTGTCGATGCCGTCGGCTCCGACGTGTCACGGTTCCGTGAAGGAGACCAGGTCATGGGGATGGTCGCGCAACCAGCGCGGGACCAGGGAACCTACGCCGAGTACGTGAGCGCACCCCAGGAGCTGTTCGCACCCGTCCCCACCGGGGTCAGCATGCAGCAGGCCGCCGCTGCGCCCCTGACCGTACTTACGGCCGCGCAGATGTTGAGCAAGCTTGATCTGCCTGATAAGGCACGCGTTCTCGTCACGGGGGCGGCCGGAGCGGTCGGACGAGTCGCCGTGCAGTGGCTACTGCAGGCCGGACATCGGGTTAACGGACTGGCTCGTCTCAGCGACACCACTGACCTCACAGCCCTCGGCACCGAGGCAGTCTACGACTCCACGAACAGTCTCCCCGACGCGACATTCGACGCGGTCATCGACACCGCCGGAATCGCAGAAGCCATCGCGAGCGTGCGCGATGACGGCCAGTTCATCTCCATCGCCGACAACACCCAGCCCCAGCCCGAGCGCGGAATCACCCCGACGAAGAGCTACGTCCAGGAAAACGGTCGACAGCTCGCCGAGATCGCAGATCAGCTGGCACAGGGCACACTTTCTGTACCTGTCGGACGGACTTATCCGCTCTCGCAAGCTGCCGCCGCTCATAGCGATTTCGAACGTGGCGGCCTCCGCGGAAAGGTGCTGCTGATCCCATGAGCCAACCGCAACAGATCACGCTGGCCGTCCCCGACGTCGACGCCGCCGCTCGGTGGTTGGCCTCCATTGTCGGAGGGCCGACAGGTAGTGGACCCGTCTTTGCGTTCGATCCGGGCGTGGAAGTCAGGCTCACGGCCTGCCGCGCAGCACGCAGAACGCCACCGTCGATCACCGATCTGGGAACGCTCCACCTGTGCTTCCGTGTCGACGGGATCAACGAGGTCGTGGACCGAATCAATGGCCTCCCCGGCACCGAGGCTCTCGGCGACATCATCGAGACACCAGACGGTCCGATCCAAGGCAATAAGTGGATCTACTTCCGGTCGCCCTGGGGAAGCCTCTTCGAGCTTCAAGAGTGGCCGGACCCGCCCGCCTACACCCGTGAGAACAACGCACGCCTGTACCACGAGCACCCACGACAGAGAGCCGGGGCGCTGCCCGGTATCCGCGGTCTCGACCATGCCGGATACAGCGTCGCGAATCTCGACTCCAGCATCGCCAACCTAACGGAGAAGGCTGGTGCACAGTACGTGCTCGGCACCTCACTGACGGTGGACGAGGCGTTCACCCGCCGTCAGTTCGGCATCGACGTGGCCTGTACGTCGACAATGGCCATGGTCGTCGCAAGCGGCCTCAACATCGAACTCTTCGAACACGGGGTGGGCGAACAAGAGTCACCTCGCGGCATCGATGAGGTCGGTGGACACTCACTCGTGCTCTCCGGCACCCCGTGGGCGTCAGACATCGCAGACGTGAAAGCGAAGTAGCTCCGATGACCCATTTGGAATGCTCCGCGCTACTGTTCGATCTCGACGACACACTTGTCCTCTCCACGCCGTCTATCGAGGCGGCGTGGCACGGGTTCGCAGACCGGCACGGCCTCGACTTCGAAAAGGTCCGCACGCTGTTACCCGGGCGGCGCGGCCGCGACATCCTCGCCGCCATCATGCCGACGATGACCGACGCCCAGATCGCCAACGAACTCGACACCATCCGCCGGAGCGAGATCGCCGCATCCGGGACCATCACGCCGGTACCGGGAGCAGAAGCCCCCACGCGCGCACTTCCCAAGAATCAGTGGGCAGTCGTGACTGCAGCCCCAGAATGGTGATGGAAGCCCGGCTCTGCGGCGCGGGGCTGCCTATCCCCGCGGTCACGATCTGTGTAGAAGATGTGATCGAAGGGAAACCATCACCGGGAGGGTTCCTGGCGGCCACGCGTCGCCTCGCAGTCGACTCTCGACACTGCCTGGGATTCGAAGATTCGACCGCAGGATTCCAGGTGCTGACGGAAGCGGGAATCAACCAGGGCCATTCTCGACATAATGGAACGCGACAAGGAAGACATCGAGTACGTTCGAGACCGGCCAGGGCACGACCGCCGATACGCACTTGAACCACGAAACTGGAGGCAGGACTCAATTGGGCGCCTCGATACACTGAATTCCGCGAAGGACTCCAGCAAACGGTCGAGTGGTACAAGACTCATCGCGAGTGGTGGGAAGAAGTCAAGGACGAAGTCGAACAGGAGTATCACTCGCACGGCCAGTGACTTCCACGGGTGGAAAGCGGAGGAGGTATGGCTCGGCATCCCAAGAAGAAGCGACACCCACCGCGTCGTAGCCCGCTGTGCTCCGAAACCGGCAAGCGTCAGTATGGCGACTACGGCGAGGCCGCGCGCGTGGCGTTGCGTCGATCACGGTATGCTGGACCGTTGCGTATCTATGAATGCCCCTTGTGCGGCTCGTGGCATCTGACGAAACGACGCAGCTGGGACGGAGCGGCGCCCAAGTCCTAGCATGCCTCTGGCTATAGGCCGCGACTCAGGTCTTTCCTGGAAGTGCTGTGGGATGGTCGTACGGGGGAGGGTGCTTCCTTCGCCTGGGCTCTGCGGAGCGCAGCGGAGGCATACCGGTACTCGACAGCTTGCTGGGCCGACGTGATCCTCTTGGCCGCTCCCAGGGGCTTCGGATCAGCGATGCCGTAGCGGTGCCGATACAAGGCGACCGTCGTGGCGTGCCCCATCCACACGGTACGGGACCGTGCGTCATCTCCCGGTGCGCCGAGCCGCTTGATCCACGACTCGCCCTCGCTGATCGCGTAGTGGAGCAGCCGTCCCGCAGCCGATTCGACGAGCTCCTGCCGCTCCGCGAGGGCGGCACGCATGTCTTCGGAGACAGGCTCGGCCGGTGTTGGGATGAGCCCGGCGACGCGGTGCCGGTTCCCGCTGCGGCGAACAGCCTGGTTCAGCGTGACCCGATCGAGCCACGCGGCGAGTTCGGCGGCGGGGTCCGTGTCGTCATCGGCGGGCTGGATCTGCGGGGCGAGCGCGGTCAAGGCCGCGGTGACGTCGTGGCCGGTGGCCTCGTGCCGGGCGAGGGCGGCTTCAAGGTACTCGTAGTACGGGCTGGTGAACACCTCGTCGGCGATCTCCCCGGTAGCGAAGGGCGCGACGTCGAGGAGTGCTTCCCACCGGTCGGCCTGGGCTTCGCGGGCGAGGAGGTCGTACTCGTCCAGCAGTGTCGAGAGGGAAGCGTGCTTGTCGGCCTCGAATTTGCGGGTCTCGGTGGCCGAGAGATCGGCGTCGCTGCGAGCGAGCACCCGTGCGAGCTGCTCGACGCGGGTGAGTTCCTCGGGCGGGTCGAGGTGGGGTTCGATCTCGTGCGGGTCCGGCTGGATGATGTAGGCGTGGTTCTCGTGCATGCCGCGGGTCAGTCCGACGTAGAGCAGTTCCCGGGAGGCGGTGTCGGGGTCGACGAGGGTGTGCGCGGTGTCAACGGTCGAGCCCTGAGCGCGATGGACCGTGGACGCGTAGCCGAGCTCGAGATGCTCCCGCACATACTTCGCGGGCAGCACGAGCCGTCGCCCGCGCGGAGTATCACCTTCGCCGAGCCGTCGCACCACCAGCGCCCCGTCCTTCCGGTGAGCGATGACGTGCCAGCGGTCTCCGTTCTTCACCCACGACTTCCCGGTTGCGAGGCGGCGTTCGTTGCGGCGGGTGACGACGAGATCGCCGACTCCGGCCGTGGTGCCGTCGTGCAACGCCGCCCCAGTCTCGTGCACGAGGCCTGCGGCGATGAGGTCGGCGCGGGCACGCTGGTTGAGCTCGGCGACCATCTCCGCGTTCCCGGCGAGCATGAGCGTGGACACCCCCCTGATCGCGGTCGTGCTGCCAGGCGTTGTAGACGGCATCGAGCATCGCCTCGAGATCCCCGTCATGGAGCCGCCTCTCCTCTTCGTACGTGTCGAGCACCGCTCGCTTGCCGTGCCGGAGATCCCGGGAGGCGGCCTTCTCCCAGTCGTGGACGAACCGGCGCACGGTGTGCAGCTCCGGCGCCCGCCGGCGGGCGCGCACGAGCATCCCGAACGCCCCACCCGTTTCCACCGAGGACAGCTGTGCCCAGTCCCCGACCAGCACGATCTTCGCTCCGACCTCGGCAGCATGCGTGGCGAGTCTGTCCAGGGTCAGGGTGCCAGCGAGGGAGGCCTCGTCGACGATCACCAACTGCCCGGCCCGCAGATCCCACCGGCCTTCGTCGTGTTCGTAGAGGAATTTCGGCACGTTCTCCGCCTGTACCCCGAGCGATTCCCCGAGGACTTCAGCCGCGGTCGCTGACGGCGCGAGACCGATCACCGAGTCCCTCCCGTGACGGGCGGTCCAGGCCCGGTGCAGGCCACGCAGCGCCACAGTCTTCCCGGCACCGGCCGGCCCGACGAGCACATCGAGGCCGCGCCCGGACGTCGCGATCGCGGTGATCACCCCCGCCTGATCCGCAGCGGGGCTACGCTCTGGACCTTCCGGGCGACATGCCGTTTCACCAGCCGGTCCGGCAGGCGCGGGCCGTCCTTCGCGCGCCCGTGGGTGAGGAGGCGGGCCTCGGCGTCGAGGATGTCCTGACTGGTCATCATCACCTGATCGACGCCCTGGAACCGGTTCGCCCCATCCGCCTGCACGTACTCCTCCGGTACGGCGCGGTCATAGGCCGGGGTCAGCCGCACCGACGCGGCCTCGGCGTGCTCGACGATCTGGTTGAGCACTCTGGTGCGCTCGGCGGTGGTGGTGAAGCGCAAGGGCATGAGTTGCCGCATCGCTTCGGCGTGCACATGCCAGCGCGTCCACGTCGCCCGCCGGTCGGCAACCTCGCGTATCACCACGTCCGTAATCTCGCCCAGCTGCTTCGGTGTCAGGTCGCTCGCCTGCAACGGGATCTCAGCGAGACCGCGTGCACGCAGCTCGCGCGCCCAGGTTGTTGCATTCTCGCCGAGCAGGGTGGTGGCGCGGTTCCGCCAGTCGGCGGTGAGCTCGGCGAACGAGCGCAACTCCTTCTCCGGGCGGGTCTCCAGGGTTGCCTGCTGGCGCAGTCGCGTGATCGTCGTCTTCGACGGCGCGTGCCCGTGCTTGGCCACGTACTCCTCGATCAGCCGCTTCGTCGCGGCCGCGATCCCTTCCCCGGACCCGCCGATGGTGCGGCGGGAGAACTCCGCGATCAGCCCCGCGGGCACACCGTCGATCTCCCACCCGACATTCCGGTCCTTTCCGCGATCGACCTCCACCCAGTTCACCCCCACCAGGGCCGCCGTGTGGTCGGTAAGGAACGCGTTATACGACGCGGACAGGGCGACCGTGGCCCGGTGCAGGGTCCGCGAGTCCAGCGTCCGCCACCGGCCGTCAACACCCTGGACCTTGTTCGACACGACCAGATGCGTGTGCAACTGCGGGTCCCCGGCGCGGCTGTCGTAGTGATCGAACGCGGTCGCGATCACTACGGTGATCGGCATGCGCGCGATACCGCCCTTGCCCACCCGGGTTGCAGACACCCTCTGCTCCAGGAGCGCGAGCGTGTCGCGCATCGCCGCGTGATGGGCTTGCACGATCAGTTCCTGTGTCGCTGCGTCTGCAACACCCCACAGGGCGCTGAGCGACTTCATGGGCGAGAACGTGAGATCGAACCCTGCAACAGCAGTCTTCGGCTTGCGCGCAATCTCCTCGGCCCGGATCTCATCGATCGCGTTCTGCCGCCGTGTTGCATCCAGTGCGGGGGTCGAGCTGGTCGATGCGGGCAGCCATCCGTTCGGCCGGCGGCCGCAAGCGCGGGAAGCGGGAGCCGAGCTTCGCGCCGGTCAGCGGGTGCACGCCCTGCCCGAGCAGCCTCTCCAGCTGCTCCTCGGTGACCGTGTCGCCGTCGGCGAGGGCGGGACCGTGGCCGGTGTCGAGGCTGTCCAGGCCGGAGCCGAGCCAGGTGCCCGGTGGGCAGCCGGTCTCGGTGTAGTAGCGGGTCAGCGGCGTACCGGACTCGCGCGCGGTGTCGCCGGTGGCCACGGACTTCATCAGGTACTCGTAGCCGCGCCCCGACGACATCACCCGGATGGTCATGACCATCACGCACCGCCTCTCGAGGCGGTCGCGATGGTGGACCGCCTTGGCGGTCAGGTGCGCGCCAGCGCACCCCAGCACCCGAGGTGCCAACAGTGTGTGGGGTATTAGGAAGTGCGGCGCCCTGGGCATCGGACGGTGCGAGCGCCGACGAGAGGCTGGATCGGGTTGGTCAGTGGATGCGGAAGCGGGCGCGGTATTCGGCCGGGGTGACGTTGAGGGCTCGGCGGAAGGCGCGGGTGGGGGTGTCGACGGTGCCGAATCCGCAGGCGGTTGCGATGCGGGTGAGGGTGGCGTCACTGGTTTCCAGCCGGTACCGCGCGACTTCCAGGCGGGCTGATTCGAGGTAGGCGGCTGGGGTCATGCCCAGCTCGGTCTTGAAGATTCGGGTGAGTTGCCAGTCCTGACGTGGAGCTGTTCGGTGAGCTCGGCGACGGTGGGCGGCTCGGCCAGATGCTCCCGGATGTAGTGGCGCAGTTCGTCCACTCGCCGTGTGGTCGATGCGGATCCCAAGGGCACGCTGAACTGGCTCTGCCCGCTGGGGCGCTTGAGGCAGACGACCAGCTGGCGGACAACCTTCTGTGCGAGTGCTTCACCGAAGTCATCAGCGACCAGCGCCAGGGCGGGATCCAGACAAGAGCTGAAACCGGCACCGGTCCACACGTCCCCGTCACGGATGTGGATCGGGTCGGCGTCGACGATGATCTTGGGATGCTCGTCGTCGAGCTGCTGGGCCGTCGACCAGTGCGTGGTCGCCAGCTTGCCGTCGAGCCGTCCCGTCGCTGCGAGCACGTGGGCACCGACGCACACCGATGTGAACCGACGGGTGCGAGGCGTCGGGTCCGCGACATGCGTGGCAATCTGGGGATCTACCAGCGCGGTGACCGCCAGTCCTCATCGACCTCGACCGCCCCAGGTACGACCAGGGTTCTCCGTGCGAGACCTCCTTCGCCAGAGACGGGGACGGGACGGAGCAGGCCCGCAAGATCGCTCCAAGTGAAGGGAGGGTTGGCATCGGATACGCGCGGAAAGAGCCGGTGAGGTGCTTCACCTAAGTGGCGGTCTTGAGTAGATCCAAGAACTGTCTGATCCGTTCGGGGAGGTCGGTCCATTGGCCGTTCACCGCAGTGGTCAGGCCGGCGAAGGTGGCGAGGACAGTGGCGATGAATCCGTCTGCGGTTGTCCCGTCGGGTAGGCCTGATGGGTTCCGGCCTACCGTTCGGTACAATACCTGGAGTTGGCGCTTGTAGGGATGCGGACGGCGTGGGTCGATGTAATGAGATTCGACGGCGAGCCTGGCTGCGCCTTGGAGGCGTTGATCGGTGGCGTAGTGGTTGGCGGCAAGTAGGAGGAGTTCGCGGACGGCGGAGACGCCAGTCAGTGATCGGCCGCGGATCGTCTTCTCCCATGTCGACCATGCTGTGCGCTCATAGTCCAGGAGCAGGCGAGCCACTGTTTCTTGTCGCCAAATCGGGCGTGCATCTCGTGGGGATCGACCTCTGCTCGCTCGCTGATCTGGTCCAAGGTGGTCGCGTGGAAGCCGTGAGCAGCGTACTCGGCTCCTGCGGCATCGAGGATGCGCTGGCTGGTACACCGGGGATGCGCGAGTTCGGGGAGATACCCCAGGCCGTCCAGTACGGCTTGGGCGAACCACTCGAGATAGTCATCGTCGAGCGCGGGACGCTCGGGCAGCATCACGTGTAGCAGAAGGGGCCCGAGCAGGAGAAGGAATACGGCCTCGGTATCGACTCCCGGAGGTATCTCGCCACGTTCGACTGCGCGCCGTAGCATCAGCGCGATGGAGTCCGACCAGGGGTCGATGAGTGTTCGACCGAAGTCGACTCCAGGCAGACGCCGTTCTACGACGACAAGGGTCAGGCCGGCGGATATCGCGGGGTCGGCGAGACTGTCGCGTAGTTGCCGGAGGGTTGCGGTGAGGTCACCACGAAGACTGCCTGTGTCTGGTCCTTGTCCTCCGGTGAGACGATCGGCGACGACGGCGAGGGCGAGTGCAGCGGTGTTCGGAAAGCGGCGATAGATCGCCGGTTTGCCTACCCCTGTACGCTCCGAGAGGGCGTGCACCGTGAGCTTGTTGCCTTCGGCGAGGATCTCGGCCGCGGCTTGTCGAAGTGCTGGGGTGAAGCTGGGGTCGAGGGGGCTCCCTGAACGGCCAGGCATGTTGGGATGTGCCACCTTGCGTGTCGCGTCACGTATTGCGCAAGAGCCTGCCGACTGCACAGACGCGACTGGATTCGTACTTCGCGCCGACCAGCAACGGGCGCTGCTACTTGACGGCGACCATCGTTGCTCGGAGATGCGTCAGCAGCTGGTGCGGTCAGGCTGAGATCAGATGTGTTCCGGTCCAGCGGTCGCGGATCGCGTCGGCAAGGGCGAGGGCGAAGTCCTCGTAGCTGATGCTGGACTGTAGAAACGTGCGTTCGTCGACGGCGGGCTGCCGTCTCCGGTAGGTGCCGGTGAACTGCCCCCCGGGTTGGTAGCTGGGTGGCGGGATGAGGTAGGCCCATCGGTGTGGCGTCGTTTCGGATTCGAGGTGGTCTCGGAGAGCGGCATGGGCGATTCCGCGCGGGAGCGTCACGGTGGGAAAGGCGGGGTCCTGCCAGAAGCGTCGGCCGTTGCCCGTGTGGAGTGCCCCGGCTCCGCCAACGTGGACAATCAACGGGAGCTTGGACTCGTCTTGAGCGTCGACGATTCGGTCATGGAGATCGATGAGTGCTCTCGCTGGGATTTGCTCCCGTAGTCGGATGGCATTGACGACGATGTCGATACCTGTGAGTGCTTCTCGCATACGGGTGGGGTCATCGAGGTCAATTGTCCGCGAATCGTCGGCGTGCGCAGGTACCGGGAGTGGTTGCGTGCTGTCTCCGGGTCGAACTCCTGCGTGCAGACGTATACCCGCGGGGCGATGGTTCAGTAGGAAACCGCCGGTGCGGCCGGTAGCTCCCAGGAGTAGGACATCAGTCATGACCGGGTTGCCTTTCGGTTGAGCATGGAGACGCAGAGGATGGACACTGCGGCAATAACCAGAAGCGCGACCAGAACGATCGCCAGAGTGCTGAGGTTGGTGATCGCGCCACCTACGATCGGGCCGATGCTGGCTCCGATGAAGAGGATGAATCCATTGATGGCCATCCCGCTGCCCCGACTCGGGGCGGCTGTCTCTCCGTAGAGGTTGATCATGGACGGCACAGCCAGGGCGACGCCCGCGACATAGACGATACTCGCGGCGATCAGGCCGGGCAGGGTGCCGGAGAGGACGACTTCTCCAAGCATGCCCACAGCGGCGAGCGTGAAGCCGGTCTGGGCGACCCGAACGATGCCGAATCGCTTCGCGAGGGCCCCGACGCCGAGGCTGACGAACATCGCCGGCAGGGCGGCCAATCGGATGAGGATGATGTCAGAGGCAGGCACATCGAGGCTTTCCAGGTGTTGTCCGATGCCGGTGTAGAGGGCGACAAAGGACAGCAGAAGCGTCACGTGAGCGATGCTGAGCAGCACGATCGCTGGCGTGACCAGTAGTCGCGCAAGGTTGCCGAACTGTTTGAAGAGCGAAATCGAGGGGGCGTGCTTGGGCGCCTCGGTCACGAGCGTGAGGATCAGCACGAAGGTGATTGCGAGGACGACACCGCAGAGCACGAAGAACCACGACCAGCCCGCTTGCAGCGCCACAGTGGAGGCTACGACCTGGCCGAAGATGCCCGCGACCAGGAACGCGGTCGACATCGCTCCGATCGCTCCAGCGCGTCTGCTGGGAGCGACAGCCTCGGTCAGATAGGCCAGCGCAACGGGGGCGAACCCGGCTGCCGAGAGCCCCTGGAGGGCACGCAGTGCCGCCATCGCCGGCACGGAGGAAGCCGTCGCGCACAGAAGCGTGGCAACCGCGAGCACCCCGATGGCGACGGCCATGACTCGCTTTCGACCGTACCGGTCCGAGATCGGTCCCCAGATGAGGAAGCCCACGGCGTAGGTGAGGCTGAAGCTCGTCGACAGCGCGAAGGTCGCATCAGCCCCCAGGTCGGCAGCGACTGGGTTCAAGAGCGGGATTGCCGCGTAGAGCTGTGTCAGGACGAACAGGGCCGTCACCACCAGGATGACGACAGCGACCCGGCCTGCTGGGAAGTCCGGGCTGGCGCTGCCACGTGAGGGCGGTCTCTCCGGGGCCGTCGCTTCGGGATGTGGGAGGTTCGAGGGCATACACGTCTCCTTCCAACGCAATCGTTGGAATTTACCCTAGTATGCTCGGCCGTGGGGTGCAACCTCAACGTTGGAGATGCAATCTAGGAGTGTGACGCAGACTGTGGCCTGGGACACAGAAGGAACCAAGCGCAAGATCAAGGACGCGGCAACGGTGGAGTTCGCCGACCGCGGGCCGGATGGCACGACGATCGAGCAGATCGCGAAGAAGGCGGGTGTCAACAAGGAGCGGGTGTACAACTACTTCGGAGGCAAGAAGGAGCTCTTCGCTGCGGTGTTGCGTGATGAGTTGGTGCAGGTCGCTCAGTCGGTGCCCGTGGCCTCGTTCGCCAGGGAGGACGTCGGGGACTATGCCGGGCGGGTCTATGACTACCACCGTGAACGGCCCGAGTTGATCCGCCTGTTGCGTTGGGAGGCTCTGGCATTCGATGGCGAAGTGCCCGATGAAGCCCAGCGGAGGGAGTACTACGGCTACAAGTCGGCTGCCGTCGTGGGGGGGCAAGAGGCGGGCACGATCACCCGAGACATTGATGCCGCTCACCTGATTCTGTTCGTGCTCTCGATCGCGGGCTGGTGGTCCACGGTGCCTCAGGTGGCCCGGATGCTGTGTGGTCCGCCCTCAGAGGAGGAACATCGCGTGCGACGCGCGGCCGTTGTCACAGCGGCCCGTCGCCTCGCCTGCGCCGACACGGCGTGAGCGACAGCGGAGGCACCAGCCCGTACAGGCTGCTGCCTCCGCTGTCGTTGGTTCTCGTCGTGCTAGGGGCGGTCGACCTCGGGAACATGCAGGTCGGTGTGGCCGAGCTGGCGCATGAGGTCGGCCAGGTCGAAGTAGGCGGCGCGCTCGACGATGTGGTCGCCTTCGGACCGGTCGATTCCGATGGCGGTGAAGTCGGCCCGGTTGCCGCTGGTCGGCAGGCCACGGAGGAGGTGGGGTATCTGCTGGGCCGGTCGAAAGGCCGCCAGGTCTGGGCCTCGGTCGAGGACTCGATTCTGCTGCTCGGACCACCCCGGTTCGGCAAAGGCCTACATGTGGTCATCAACGGAGTCTTGGATGCCCCCGGCGCGGTCATCGCCACCAGCACGCGCCCCGACAATCTCACCGCCACGCTGCGGGCACGGCAGCGGCGGGGACCGGTGGCGGTGTTCGACCCCCAGCACCTGGCCGAGGGGCTGCCCGCGGGCTTGCGCTGGTCACCGATCCGGGGGTGTTCGGACCCGCTGACGGCGATGATCCGGGCCGCGGGCCTGGCCGCCTCGACCGGGCTCGGCTCGGGTGGGGTCGAGTCCGGTGGGTTCTGGGAGGGCAAGACGAAGACCGCCCTGCAAGCCCTGCTGCATGCTGTCGCGCTGGATCACCGTCCGTCCTCGGAGCTGTTCCGGTGGACGCTCGACCCGACGGCGGCCAGCGATGCGGTCGCGATCCTCACCAACCATCCCGAGGCCGCCGAAGGGTGGGCGGACTCGCTGGAGTCGATGATCGACGCCGACCCGCGCACCCGTGATAGCATCTGGCAGGGCGTGTCCCTGGCCCTGTCGGCCCTGGCCGATCCGCGCGTGCTCGATGCGGTCAGCCCCGGCGAGGGCGAAGAGTTCGACCCGGCGCAGTTCATCCGCGACCAGGGCACCCTCTACCTGTTGGCCACCGGCGCCGGAGCCGGAGCCTCGGCGGCGCTCGTGGCCGCTCTCGTCGAGGATCTCTTCGAGGTCGCCCGCCGCATGGCCGCCCGGTCCCCGGGTGCCCGCCTGGACCCGCCGCTGCTGCTGCTGGCCCGCGACGAGATCGGGAACTTAAGCCCCCTGCCGTCGCTGCCGACGCTGATGGCCGAGGGCGGAGGCACGGACATCACGACGATGCCGGTGCTCCAATCCCTGGCCCAGGCCAGGGACAAGTGGAACGAAGCCCAGGCCGGGGCGATCTGGGATGCCGCGATCGTGAAGATCATCCTCGGCGGTGCCTCCAACTCCAGGGATCTACAGGATCTGTCCACGCTCATCGGTGAGCGCGATGAGCACACCGACTCGGTCACGCTCGGCGATCACGGCTCCCGGTCGAACCAGCGGTCGATCCGCCGGGTCGCGGTGATGCCCCCGGACAGGATTCGGATGTTGCCGTTCGGGACCGGGGTGACGCTGCTGCGTTCGGCTCCGCCGATCCTCACGTATCTGCGGCCGTGGCCTGCCCGCGCCGATGCCGACCAGCTGAAGCAGGACCGGGCCGAGATCGAAGCGCTGCTCGAGGGCCCCGCCTCATGACCCGCGCACGACACGACCGTCCCTCACGGCTCATCTGGTCCCGGGTGGGTGGGGGCAGTGCGCTGCTTCTCGATGTGCGGGGGTGGTGGTGATGGCCCGACGCCGCCGCACGCCGCCTCCCGGTCAGCTCGAGTTCGATCTGTGGGGCCTCGGCGAGACCGAGGCGGATACCGCCCTCGCCGAGGCCGGGCAGGCGCCTATCGAGGCGAGACAGGAGGAGGACGATGAACCAGTACGGGACACGGGCGAGGGACCACTGGATGGTTCACGCCCCGCATCGGGTAGCGGCGATGGAGGACCCGGTCGCGTTCTTCACCCAGCTGGGCGAGGAGATCCAGGCGCAGGTGACACAGCTGGCGACCCGGCTGGAGGCCGACCGGGTCTGGGGCCTGGAGAATCCCGGCCAGAGGGAGGACAATTACCTCCAGGAGGTCTCGCGTGGGATGACGGCGCACCGGATCGCGGAGGAGGTCGTGATGAGCCAACTGGCCTGGATTCACGACCCGAGCCTGCCCCTGGACGAAGCCCGGCAGGAGTGGGAGGAGACGAGAGCCTCCGACGAGAACCTGATCACCTGGGCGGAGCGGACCCTGGACTCCCAGTACCCGCAGTACTCGACGGACGAGCTGGAGCAGAAGGCGATCGACTGGGCGATCCCGATGTGGTTCCTGGAGGGCCTGCTCGCCGCGGAGATCCCGGGCCAGTACGCCAGGGAGCACCAGGAGGTGCTGCGGGAGGCGGCGGACGTGAGGTTCCTGCGCGAGGTGACCGGCACCCCGTAACCGACACCACCCCAGCCCCACGGCCGTTAGTGGAGGTGGGGCGGTTCGTGCCGTCCTCCCGGGAGGATCTGGCCCCGTCCGGGGCGAAGGCACGGTTCGAGGCGAACGTGGCCGCGATCCGGCTCGCACGCACCCTGACCGACCAGGACCGCCCGGCCACGGCCGGTGAGCAGCGAGTGCTTGCCCGCTGGTCCTCCTGGGGTGCCCTGCCCGACGTCTTCGATACCCGAAAGCCTGACTGGGAGGCGGAGCGGGACCAGCTGCGGGCCCTGCTCTCCGGCGAGGAATGGGACGCGGCCGCCCGGACGACGCTGAACGCCCACTACACCGACCCTGCCATCGCCGGGCAGATGTGGCGCGCCCTGGACGCGCTGGGGTTCCGCGGCGGGAGCGTGCTCGAACCCAGCAGCGGTCTGGGAACGTTCATCGGCCTGGCACCACCGGCGGCGGACATGACCGGTATCGAGCTCGACCCCGTGACCGCGCAGATCAGCCGTGCCCTCTACCCGCACGCGCAGGTGCACGCCGAGTCCTTCGCCGACACCCGCCTGCCCGAGGGCAGCTTCGACGCGACGATCGGGAACGTGCCGTTTTCCGACGTGGCGCTGCACGACCGGGTGCACAATCCGAACAAGCACTCCATGCACAACCACTTCATCCTCAAGTCCCTGGCCCTGACCCGGCCGGGTGGACTGGTGGCGGTGCTGACCTCCCGGTACACGATGGATTCCCAGAACCCAGGAGCGCGCCGGGAGATGAACCTGATGGCCGACCTCGTCGGCGCGCTCCGTCTGCCGCCGGCGCCCACCGGCGCACGGCCGGCACCGATGTGGTCACCGATCTGCTCATCCTGCGCCGCCGCGCCGACGGGGACCCGGTCCGGGACGATCTGTGGGAAACGGTCGCCCCGATCACCGTGGACGGGCAGACCCTGCGGATGAACCGGTACTTCGACCAGCACCCGGAGCACGTTCTCGGACAGATTGGCGTCGAGACCGGCCAGTACGGGCGCACCACGCTCACGGTCACCGGGGACCTCGACCGGCTGGACGCGGATCTCGCCGACGCTCTGGACCAGATCACCTTCACCGCCCGCCGCACCGGCCTGACACTGACCGAAGCTCCAGCCGCCCGGCAGACCCGGCCGGTGGCCGGGGCACCGTCGCCTGCGGACCAGTGGGCCGGGACCATCGTGGAGACCGGCAGCGGGTTCGGCACCGTCACCGAAGACGGCATCGACGAGCTGGCCGTTGCGAAGAACGCGACCGCGGAACTGCGCACCCTGCTGGGACTGCGCGATAAGGCGACCCGCCTGCTCGAGGCCGAGACCGCCACCGCCGATGACACCGAAGAGATCACCGGCGCACGTGAGGATCTGCGCCGGGCCTACCAGAAGTACGTCGGCCGTTACGGCCCGTTGAACCGGTACACGCTGCGCCGGACCGGTAGAACGAACGACGCTGGCCAGGAGACCCACGCCCGGGTCATTCCACGGGCCATCCGACTGCTGCGCTCGGACCCGTTCGGGCCCCTGGTGTTGGCGTTGGAGAACTTCGACGACACCGACCAGACCGCCACGCCGGCCGAGATCCTCTCCCGGCGGGTCGTCGCCCCGCGGGCGGAGATCCAGGGCGTGGAGACCCCGGCCGATGCGGTCGCCGTGTCCCTGGATCGCACCGGTGGCATCGACCTGACGCTGATCGCGGACATGCTCGGCATGGACGAGACCGAGGCCCGGGACGCGCTGAGCGGGCTCGTGTTCACCGACCCGGACACCGACGAGCTCGTTCACGCGCCGGCCTACCTCTCGGGCAATGTGCGTGACAAGCTCGACGCCGCCCACTCCCGTGCCGAGACCGATCCCGCCTTCCAGGCCAATGTCGACGCGCTCACCGCGGTGCTGCCGGACCCACTCGGCGTCGAGGACATCACCGCCCGCCTCGGCGCGGTCTGGATCAGCGCCGAGGTCCATCAGGAGTTCCTCCGGGAGCTGCTGCGGGCACCGGACGTGCGCGTGGAGAACCCCAAGAGCGGGATGTGGGAAGTCCGCGGCGGCAGGCAGGGCCTGCTGGCAACTTCCGAATGGGGCACCGACCGTCGGCCCGCCCCGGACATCGCCCAGGCCCTGATGGAGCAGAAGACGCTCCTGGTCTACGACGAGGTCAAAGATCGAGACGGCCGGAAACCGCAGGTGCTCAATCAGGTCGAAACCGTCGCCGCGCAGGAAAAGGCCGAACAGCTCCAAGAACGCTTCGCCGAGTGGGTGTGGGAAGACCCCGACCGTGCCCAGGCGCTCGTCGAGGAGTACAACCGGCGCTTCAACTCCATCGTGCTGCGCGACTACACCGAAGCCGGAGACTACCTCACCCTTCCCGGGGTCGCCGAGTCCTTCACGCCGCGCCCGCATCAGCGCGCCGCGGTCGCCCGGATGGTCAGCGAACCGGCCGCGGGGCTCTTCCACGAGGTCGGTGCGGGCAAGACCGCCGAGTTCGTCATGGGCACCATGGAGATGCGTCGCATGGGCCTGGTCACCAAGCCGGTGGTCGTGGTGCCCAACCATATGCTCGAACTGGTCTCGCGGGAATCGTTGCAGATCTACCCGAGAGCCCGCATTCTCGCCGCGTCCACCAAAGACCTCACCGCCGAGAAGCGGCGGGAGTTCATCGCCCGGGCCGCGGCCAACGACTGGGATGCGGTCGTGCTCACGCAGGGAGCGTTCGCGAAGATCCCGCTGCGCACCGAAACGCAACAGGCCTACCTCAAGGGGCGCGTCCAGGACGTCAAACGGGTCCTCGACAAGGCCACCGGCGAAGAGGCGATGAGCGTCAAACGCATCGAGCGGCGTCTCCTGGGCTTGGAGAACAAGCTGAAGTCCCGTCTCGACTCCGACCGAGACCAGGGCGTGTGTTTCGAAGATACCGGGATCGATTACGTGGTCATCGATGAGATGCACATGTACAAGAACCTCGCTACAGAATCCAACATCCGCGACGCGGCGATCGAGGGCAGTGGACGCGCCTCCGACCTGCACATGAAGCTCGACTACCTCCGTTCCCAGGGCCGGGGACGGGTGGTGACCGGAGCGACGGCCACACCGATCGCCAACAGCGTCACCGAGGCCTACGTGATGCAGCGGTATATGCGCCCGGACCTGCTCCAAGCGGCCGGAGTGGACTCCTTCGATGCGTGGGCGGCGACGTTCGGGCAGACCGTCACCCAGATGGAGATGTCCCCGACGGGCAATAGCTTCCGCATGAAGACGAGATTCGCGAAGTTCTCCAACGTCCCCGAGATGCTGCGGCTCTTCAGCGTGTTCGCCGACGTCAAGACCGCCGCGGACCTCCAGTTGCCGACGCCGGAGATCACCGAGCGCAACGACGGACAGCGGGCACCGGCGACGATCCCAGTCCCGCCCACGGTCGAACTCGAGGACTTCGTAGCCCAGCTCGGCGACCGGGCGGAGAGCGTCGCCCAACGCAGAGTGAAGCCCCACGAGGACAACATGCTGCTGATCAGCACTGATGGCAGGAAAGCAGCCCTGGACATTCACATGGTGCTGCCATAGGACCCGTCCGGGCCGACGAAGATCGACGTCGCCGCAGAGATGATCTACGACACCTGGCAGAACACCCGCGACCGCGAATATCTCGACCCGACCACAGGAGAGCCCTCCCCGGTGCGCGGTGGTCTGCAACTGGTGTTCTCCGATATCGGCACACCGTCGGACCGGTGGAACGCCTACGACGAGCTCGCCGCCCAGCTGACCCTGCGGGGCATGCCCGCAGATGCGATCCGGTTCATGCACGAAGCCAAGACCGACGTGGAGAAAGCCAAGCTTTTCGCTGCCGCCCGCGCCGGGCACATCGCCGTGCTCATCGGCTCCACCGGGAAGATGGGCGTGGGCACCAACGTGCAGCGCCGCGCGGTCGCCCTGTACCACTTGGACTGTCCGTGGCGGCCAGCCGACATCGCCCAGCGCGAAGGCCGCATCCTGCGCCAGGGCAACCAGAACGAGCAGGTCGCGATCGTCCGGCTGGTCACCGAGCATTCCTTCGACTCCTACATGTGGCAGGGCGTGGAGCGCAAAGCGACGTTCATCGCCCAGATCATGCGCGGCAGCCTTGATGCCCGCGAGATCGAGGAGATCGACTCCTCCGCCCTGTCCGCGGCCGAGGCCAAAGCCATCTCCAGCGGGAACCCGCTGCTGTTGGACCATGCCACGATCCAGACCGAGGTCACCCGGCTGCGGCGCCTCGAACGTGCCCACGAACGCTCCCAAGCGATGCTCGCCCACACCCGGCCCGCGAGGACATCCGGCATGCCGAAAGCGACATCGCGAGCCTGCAGGCGGCACTGCCGCAGGTCACCGACACCTCCGGTGACCGGTTCCGCATGCGCATCGGTGATCGGAGCTACGACTCGCGCGCCGACGCCGCGGCCGCGGTGGCCGAGTGGGCACAGTCCTCGGACCTGCGATGGGCCTCCCGGTACGCCTCGCGCGATCTCGGCGTCCTCGGCACGGTCTCGGGGTTCGACATCACCGTGACCACCCGGCCGACACTCGGTGATGAAACGCATGTCGAAATCTCGCTGGCCGGGGTGCCGCGCACCGCGTTCCTGATGAGCCGGTCGGAGTTCATCGACGCAGGCATCGGCCTCATTCAGCGCATCGAGAACCGGGCCGCGGGCATCCCCACCCTCCTGGAGCACGCCCAGCGTGACCTCGGTGAGGCACGGGAGGCGGCCGCCGAAGCCGAGCAGCGCACCGGCGAACCGTTCCGTCACGCCGCCGCGCTCACCCAGGCCGAGACGGACCTCGAGAAGGTCGAGACCCAGCTGGCGACCATGCGCGATGACGTCACGCACGCCGGGGCCGAGACCGGACTCACCGTCGAGACAGTGCGCGAACTCCGGCCCGCCCTGGGCGTACGCGCTGATGCGCACCGTGCCCCCACCTCGCTCGCCGAGCCCACCGGCCCTCGCGATCACAGACCCGACCCGCCGTCACCCCGCCTCTGACTGTCTCGCCTCTCGGTGCCGAGGGGCGGGTTGTGCACCTTCCTGCCGTCACCCCAGCGGTGGGATCCGCCGGGGTCGTACGGATCAGGAGGACATGATGGACGCACAGGCGCAGATGCAGACCGGCACCTCGGTGCGCGGCTACATCGCCACGGACCCCAAGCTCACCTACGGCAAGACCGGCGTCGCCCGCTTCTACGCCCGGTTCAAGCAGCTGCATTCCCGACCCGAGGAGGACGGGAGCCGCACCCGGCTGCCGCCGTCGTTCCACAACCTGGTCATCTTCGGTCAGGAAGCCGAGTACGCCTACCAGAACTTCGCCAAGCGCGACCCGTTCCTCGCCTCCGGGTACAAGCACACCCCGGAGCCCGGCCCCGACGGGAAGCTGCGGGAAGAGGAGTTCGTCGCCGATGTCATCCGCCATACCTGGCCGAACGCCTCCGGCCCCGGTCAGGGCCTGACCCGGACCCCACCGCAGCACTCCCAGGCACAGACCGCCCCGCAGCGGCAGGCCGGCACGGTCGAGAACCGGGGGCAGGCGTTCGAGCCACCTCCGCGCCCGGCGCAGGCACCACCGAGCGCGGTGATCGGACGATGAACACCGAACACGACGACTCTCACGACGAGACCGAGTCCATGGGCCCCTTCGACGGCGAGGAGTTCGGCCAGCCTCGCCCCGAGCAGATGGCCGAGGAGCCACCTGCTCCGGTCAACTGGAACCTCTTGCGGGCGGACGAAGCCGAGTTCGCTTGGCTCGAGCTCAACGCGTGGGTCGACTGGCTTCGCCACACCTACGGGCTCCCAGCCTCGGTGATCCCGCCCATGTGGCATCGCCACCCGGAACTCGTGTGGGAACTTTCGGCCCTGCACACGCACTGGCTGTGCGCCTACGAACCGGAGCAAAACGGCAGCGCCCCGATCGGCTGGCACAGGGATTTCGCCGATGCCCGAATGCGGCTACGCGACTGGGTCGCCGCCTCCGGGACCCGGCTCGACCGCGACCGGCCAACCCGGCAGACGACCTGGCCCGGCGAAGAGCCCGCCCCGCCCATCGAGGAGACCCCTATCACCGATCGGGACCAGGACTTCGTCGCCTTCGTCTTCGACGACGTCGAACGACGCTGCCACGCCGAGGAAGCGGCCTACCATCGCATCGACCCGGACACCGGCGAGATCACCTGACCCACACCCACAATCCCGGGTGGGGCCGGCACCATACTGGTGCTGGTCCCGCCCGCGTATCGAGCGCGGGTGTCAGTCGGTCAGGGAACGGCCCCGCACCGGCTCCCGCGAAGGACGGACGCCGTGCTCGAAGGACGACAGCGCACGCTCGAGCCGCTTGGCCTCAGCGCGCGGAGCGGGCGGGGCATCGAGGGCAGTGGAGGACAGGTCGTACCCGCCCCACGGTGAGCGTCCCGGCACGTGGCGGTGCCCATGGGGTGCCCGCTCGGTGATGATCGGGGCACCGGGTGTCTGCATGTGCGAGGGGTAGCGCTCGGTGATCCAGGCGCGCCCGACCCTGCTCAGACCGGTCTCGGTGCGCGCGAGCACCGTGCCGGGCACCACGGGAAGATCTCGCCAGCCCGGCAGCGTGTGATCATGCCACGCCTCGACCGCGGCGTTCTCATCACCGGCGATAGAGTGCCAGCCGCACGGCTCGCAAATCATCTGATACAGGAGAGCGCCGGGGCCTTCCTCCCCGTGATCGGGTCGCAGTTCCGCGGTGAACATCTCTCCGGCGTGTTCACCCAGCTCGGTGCGCTGATCGTGGGCGATCCCGCGATGCCACATGTGACTGCTGGCATAGGAGCCGAAGTGGCCGTGGAGGAAGCACCAGTGCTCGAACGCCTCGACCAACTGGCTCGGCGGGTAGTAGTCCGTGGTGAAGCGCAGCGGCGCACCCTGCCACTGATCGACCTGCTGACGGGCCTCTTCGCGGGCGAGCTCGTCGAAGTCGAACGCCAACTGCCCATCGGATGAAAACATGCTCCCGGTCACCTCCCACCGGGCAGGTGCACCCCCACCGCCGAGCGGGCGACGGGCAGCGCCCTTCCGTTCGGCCAGCGGGCGAGGTAAAATCGGGGACACGGCGGCAGTGAAAATTGCCTGCGCTACCAGCCCGACTGGTAGTTGACGACCCCGAGGAGCCACTCGGGTGAGTCCTTCTATACGTGACGTCGCCGTCCACGTAGGAAGGATCGCGTCATGCTCGCCCTCATCTGGTTCGCTGCTATCGCCGTCGGCGTGTTCATCACCACCCGCTACACCGTGGTCATCAGCCCATGGCTGCCCAGCAACCTCGTCCTCAACGCCATCCGCACCCGCCGCGGCCTCAAATGGGGCCTGCCCGCGATGCTCCTGGCGATCCCGTACTTCGCGCTCGCCTACTGGTGCACGGTTACCATCGACAACGGCGGCCCGGGCTGGCTCCACCTCGTTGTGCTCATCGGCATCTGGTCCGGATTCAAGTTCGTCTGGATCGGCTCCATCAGCCTCGTCCGCCTGGCCGCAGCCCGCGTCAGCGAACACCTGCAGAACCGCCGCGAAGCCCGCACCGCTACCGGCGACGAGCACGAGCCCGCAGCGGAACCCACCCGGATCGGGGCCTGACCTACCGCGATGATTGATCACGAAGGTGATGCTCACAGCCGCGCGCGAGAGTCCTCAGCGCCGGAGGACACCGATCGTCTGCCGCGCACGATCGGCGAGTACGCAGACCGCTATCTTCGTGACCTCCTGGACCGGCTACCCGAGGACGATGCCCGGGTGATCACGCAGACGCTCGCGATGAGCTACATGGGCGGGCCGTTCCCGGACCGAGAGTCCGTGCAGCGGCTCATCGAGCACCACTGCGGCGCCATCACCGACCAGCAGTACCACGCCTGGGTACTCACCTTCGCCTCACGTCACGCCGCCAGCAACGGTGAGGCCATCGGTCACATCCTCGACAGCCTGGCCGCAGGATTCGAGGTCGGCGGCAGCCGGGGCCGGGCGCTGTGGCTGCTGGCAGGCATGGACGACACCCGCCGTCTCCTCGCGCGCGTCCGCGACGCCGTCGACCATGATGTGCTCACTGATGCCGAGGCCCGCGACGTCCTCACCCAGGCGCTGAAGTACCCACCATTGCCCGCCCCGGTGCCGCTCCCTGAGGGCGTGGACCGGCTCCCGCAGGACTGGCCCCCATCGACGCGCCGGACTACGGGGCCGTCGCGATCCCACCGGGAACGCGTGTGTGCGGATTCGCGACCGCCGAGGCCTGGCGCGCCCGGTCCGAGATCCGCCAGCGCGTCGCCGAAGGCGACCTTGACCCCGAGACCGGCGCACGGATGATCGAGGACCTGATCTCCGAGTTCGTCATCGACCCACCACCCGAGCACGACTGAACCGGCCACACGCCAGGCAGACTCCGAACGGGCAACTGTGTCGGTGCTGCCAGGCGGTCATGGCCAGTTGAGCTGGCTGGGGGTCAGTGTGCGGCGTTGTACGCGTCGATCACGGCGTTGGGTACTCGGCCGCGGGAAGGGACGTCGTGGCCGTTCTTCCGCGCCCACTCCCGTATCGCTGCCAACGGGTACCCGGAGCGCTGCGCAGAGGCCACCCGCCGGGCACGTCGCCGAGGCATTCCACTGCGGCCTGCTGGGCGGGCCGCGTCGATATACGGGGTCAATGCGTCACGCAGTTCTGCGGCGTGAGCAGTGGTGAGGTCGATCTCGTAGGCTCGACCATCGAACTGGAACGCCACCGTCTCGCCCTCGCCCGATGCGAGCACCGTGCCGTCTAGGTCGTCCACTATCTGTTCAATGATCTTCTTGCCCATGATGGCGAGTCTATGCGTTCTTCCGCTCATAACCGGGTACGGCAGTAGCACCTGCTTGGTATGACACGCTCCACCAACGACTGCACGACTTCGGCGACGAGTTCGGACTCTCCGGTCGTCGAGGACGGCCACCACACCGTAGCCCCGGGTGAGGAGGGCCGCTGTGGTGATCAGCCGATGCCTGCCGACCCGGATTACCCGCCGGCGTCCGCACTCGAGGGAGTCGTTGCCCCCGCGGCCTACAGGGCTTTCACAGCGGGGTGGTCCGCCGGTGTTCTCCAACGGACCACCCAACCCGCCTCAGCAGAGGTCATCGACGACATCGCGACGATGCTTGGTGCCGTTCACGTCGCGGACACCCTCACTGAACAGGATTGATCTGCAACCGATCCTCAGCGGTTCCCTTGATCGGGAGTACGTCGATGCTCTGGATCAGCCGCCGCAGATACGCCCGCTTCTCCTTGATGTCCCGGCCCTTCCACGTCGCGATCAGCGTCGGCCCATCCTCGAACGGGACCTCGTCGAGCTCCATCGCGTCCAGCCGCCGCTGTAGAGTCTCCACGCGCGTTTGCGCGTCCTCGATCAGTGTCAGCAGCACCGTCACCATCGCAGCCCGGTACTCGCCGGTGCCCTGCTTGGCGACGAGCGTGTCTCGCTCGGCCTTGGCCTCATCGAGTTGAGCAAGCACCTCATTGATCCCCGCATCCGAACGTGCGGCCCGTCGACGTGCTCGCGCTCGTTCCAGGGCATCGTCGGTGATCTGCGAGAAGAACCACCCCAGCACGTAGGCCTCCGCACGTTCCGCGTTGACCGAACAACCCTTCGAGCAATTGCCGGGACCGTGCCTGAGGTTCGCCTGACAGGTGTACTCAAACGCCTTCACCTTCTCTCCCGAGGCTTTCGTCCAGTACTTCTGCTTCCCGTACAGGGAGGCCCCGCACTGGCAGTACAGCAGCCCGGTCAGCAGCCACTCATGTGGGCCCCACGGCCGCCTGGTCTTCGATGTCCTCGCCTGTTCCAGAAGGCGTCGCACCCGCAACCAGGTCGCGCGATCGCACACGGGCTCGTGAGCGATCACCGGTTCCCCGGCGGAGTCGCGGGCGATGTAATCCAGTAGCTCGATCGCCACCCCACGCTGGTGCTCGGGAACCTTCCGCATCCGATAGCCAACCATCCGCGGAGAGACCAGGAACCGACGAATGCTCGCCTCATACACGGGGCGCCCTTCGCGGTCGTGATCCCGTAGTGCTCCTGCCAGTGCCGACCGATCTGGGCGAGGCTCTTCCCGGCCAAGACCATGTCCACAGCGTCCTTCAACGCCGGATGCTCCACCGGATGCGGCTCCAAACGCACCCCGGAGCGACCGAACTCATCGACCACACGCGGACCAGCCTGCCACCCGAACGGCAGTGTGCCACCGTGGATGAACCCGGCCTCGGCCAGATGCCTCTTTGATGCCAGCTGTCGCTCGCTCATCGCGTCGGTCTCGACCTCAGCCAGCAGGGCCTTGATTCCGGTCACCAGCTTCGCCCCCGCCGTTGCGGTGTTCAGCTCGTCGACGCTGTCCTGGTGCGAAACCAGGTAGACGCCGGCCTGCTGGCACTGCGCGATCCATTCGATGGTCTTCGCCGCGATCCGGTTGGTGCGATCCAGCTTCCAGAACGCCAGCGCCGGAACCCTCTCCGCCCTGATGTCGTGGTTGAGCTGGCGCCACCCCTTCCGGGTACGCGCTGCGGACTTGCTGGCCGAATCGTTGTCGATGTACTCGCCCATGACCGTCCAGCCGCCCTCAGCGGCCAGCTTCCGGGTCAGGTCAAGCCGCTGTCGCTCGATCGCGTCTGCCTTGTCCTTGTGGTACTTCGACAGCCGCAAGTACAGGTAGATCGGCTTGGTCCCCGGCAGTGGCTCGTCGGGACCGGTCCGTGTGAACGCCGGGTACACGACAGATCGGCGACTGCGGCCAGGCCGTGCGTTCGGCCCGGGGCGGTGCCTCGTCTCGCTCGTGTTCGTTGCCATGAGTGACCTCCTTGGAGAAGGAGGTGCACTTTCCATTGCACGACGATGCAACCGAAATCACCCCGGGCACGGTATCCGACACCCTGGTACCAGGTGAGACGAAGTTCTACCGCATGAACGTCGACTGGGGCCAACGCCCCATCGCGGAAGTTGAGTTCGACAAGAAGCAGACAGATTCCTACCGCTCCGGCCAGATATTCATCGCCTCCCCACGACGCACCCATACGTCTTATTCGCTTTCGGAATCCCTAGACGAAGACGTACCTGTCACCGCACGTGCTGTGGGAACGCCGTACGTTTTCTACCGCAACCGTGAAGGATCCATGTCACAGGGCGAAGCCGCGGATGCCGGTCAGTGGTACGTCATGGTTACCCTTGATGGAGGTCATGAAAATGGCATGCAGGATAAGGACGTCGAGTTCCGCCTGTCCACTGCGGTGGAAGGCAACAAGGTCGATGGACCGGAGTGGCGTCAGCCCCTTGAGCCCGGACCGGCACCCACCCCCGAGCCGCCAGGAACCAGCGACGACGGCAACGGCGACGCGAAGGGCAGCAACTCTAGCGACGACGAGCCCGACGCCCAAGCAAAGGACATCGACAATACTTCCCAGAGCAACACGATCCTGTACATCGGCCTGGGAGTCCTAGTCCTCATTCTGATCGCAGCAGTGGCGGTCTACTTCACCGCCGTCCGCCGCAAGTAGATCCGCCGCAAGTAGACTAGCGGGGGTGAGTACTCAATCCCGCTGGCAAGAACTCGCTGACCAGGTGCGCCACCACCGGCAGCTCTACTACTACGGCGAACCGGAGATCTCGGACGCGGACTTCGACGCCCTGCTGCAGGAGCTCAAAGACCTGGAGCAAGCCCACCCCGAAGTTGTCAACGGCCCATCCCCTACCACGGAAGTCGCCCCGGCCCCGCCCACCAGCAGCCCGTTTCGCAACGTCGACCACCGCGAGCAGATGCTCAGCCTGGACAACGTCTTTGATACCGAGCAACTCGCCGGCTGGCTGGACCGCACCCCCGCGAAGACATATCTGACGGAGTTGAAGATCGACGGGGCGTCAATAAACCTCCTTTACATCGACGGCCAGCTGGAACTCGCGTTGACCCGAGGCGACGGCACGACGGGCGAGGACATCACCCACAACGCGCGCACCCTCGACGACATCCCGGATACACTCCACGGCACGGACGAATTCCCCGTCCCGGCTCTGGTGGAAATCCGCGGCGAAGTGTTCATCGACGTCGAGGACTTCGCCGCCATGAACGCCCAGCGCCAGGCCGAGGGGCTGAAGATGTTCGCCAACCCTCGTAACGCCGCGGCTGGCGCGATGCGGCAGAAGAACTCCGCGGATACGGCGAAGCGCCCGCTGAAGTTGATTTGCCACGGTATCGGCGCGCGCGAGGGCTTCTCCCCAGCCTCCCAGCACGATGCATACCGCGCGATCGCTGCGTGGGGGCTGCCGGTGAGCCCTTATACCAAGCAGGTCCACTCCGCTAAGGAGGTCCAGCAGCAGGTCGAGTACTGGGGCAAGCACCGCCACGACGCGGCGCACGAGATGGACGGGCTGGTCGTTAAGGTCGATTCCCTGGACGAGCAGTTGGAACTGGGCCACACCAGTCGTGCCCCGCGGTGGGCGATCGCCTACAAATACCCGCCAGAAGAGGCCATGACCACTTTGCATAACATCCGCGTTGGCATTGGCCGCACGGGTCGCGCCACCCCGTATGCTGTGATGGCGCCGAAGTACGTCGCGGGTTCTACGGTCTCGATGGCCACGCTGCACAACCCGACGGAGGCCCACCGCAAGGGCGTGATGCTCGGCGATACCATCACCATCCGCAAGGCCGGCGAAGTCATCCCGGAGGTGCTGGGCCCAGTCGAGGACAAGCGCACGGGTACAGAGCGACCTTTCCTGTTCTCAACGTTCTGCCCCGAGTGCGGCACGCGGTTGGCTCCCTCGAAGGTTGGTGACGCCGACTGGCGCTGCCCTAACACTCAATACTGCCCTGGCCAGTTGCATACGCGGCTGACGTATCTGGCGTCCCGCAAGGCGTTTGATATCGACGCTTTGGGGGAAAAGGGCGCCTACGATCTGATCCACTCCGGCGTGCTGGCGGATGAGTCGGAGCTGTTCGACTTGAGCCCGGAGGATCTGGAAAAGACCATTTCCTATGCAACGAAAGCCGGGAAGTTGAATAAGTCCGGCGAGACTTTGTTGGAGAAGCTTCAGGCCGCGAAGGAGGCGGATCTATGGCGGGTGCTGGTCGCGCTGTCGATCCGGCACGTTGGCCCGACCGCGGCGAAGGCGCTGGCCAAGCAGTTCGCGTCTGTGGAGGAAATTTCCTCCGCCTCGGTGGAGGACATGGCCGGCATCGACGGGGTCGGAGAGACTATCGCGGAGTCGATCTCCGCGTGGTTCGCGGTGGATTGGCACCGCCGTATTGTGGACCGCTGGGCAGCCGCCGGTGTGCGTATGCACCAGGAGGCCGGGGACGTGTCCGGTGCGGCGGACGGCATGGATACTGCGCTGCTGGAGGGTCTGACGATCGTGGTCACCGGCTCGCTGGAGGATTTCGACAGGACTGCGGCGAAGGAGGCCATTGAGGCTCGCGGTGGCAAGGCGGCGGGCAGCGTGTCGAAGAAGACGGATTTTCTGGTGGCGGGCGAAAAGGCTGGCTCCAAGCTGAAGAAGGCAGAGGACCTGGGCGTGCCGGTGCTGGACGAGGCAGGCTTTAAAGAACTACTGGAAAGCGGCACCCCAAGTTCCGGCGATGATGCAAGCACTAGCGCCGATAGTGTGGACGGCTAGATACAGAGTTCTTGTGCAGACCACGAACAACACAGACCGAACAGATGCGAAAGGCAGGAACGAATGACTGAAACCACAGCACTATCCCTTCCAGAAATCGGGCTGGGTACGTACAAGATGCAGGGCCAGGCGGGCGCGAACTCCGTGGCAGCGGGCATCCGCGCGGGCTACCGGTTGATCGACACGGCCTACAACTACGAAAACGAAGGCGCGGTGGGCACGGGCATCCGCGCTGCGACGGGTGCCACCACGGTCGGAAACCCAGCGCCCGGAACCGCAGGCGCGCCTGGGGCCGCGGACCCCGCCTACGCGATTCCCCGCGACGAGGTGATCGTTACTTCCAAGCTGCCCGGCCGCTACCAGCGCCACGACGACGCTGTCGCCGCCGTCGAGGAATCCCTCTTCCGCCTAGGCCTGGATCGCATCGACTTACACCTGATCCACTGGCCGAACCCCAAACAAGGCCACTATGTGGAAGCCTTCGAAACACTGCTGGAGCTGCGCGAACGCGGGCTCATCCGGCACGTGGGCGTGTGTAACTTCCTACCCGAGCACCTGGAGGCCGTCCACGCTGCCACCGGCGAGTATCCGGTGGTCAACCAGATCGAGCTGCACCCGCACTTCCCACAAGCCGAGGCCGTCGCGGCACACCGCGAGTTGGGCATTGTGACGCAGGCCTGGTCGCCGCTGTTGCGCGGCGCGGTGCTGGAGGAGCCGGTCATTGCCGAGATTGCGGACGCCCACTCCGCAACCCCCGGGCAGGTCGTTTTGGCCTGGCACCGCGGCCGCGGGGTGTTGGCAATCCCGAAGGCTGCCTCGGAGGACCGGCAGCGCGAAAACCTTGACTCCTTGGACATCTCCCTTAGTGATGAGGAGATCGAGGCCATTACCGCGCTGGGACGTCCTGATGGGCGCCGGAAGAACCAGGATCCGGCGGTTTACGAGGAGTTCTAGCGCTGCTAGCGTGCACCGCGCTCAGGCGCGCTCAGCGGTGCAGTCCGCGCTCAGGCGCGCCGGGTCCGTGCTAGAGCAGCACCCGTTGCACTATCAATTGCGCCACAGTAGCGCCGCCGCGTGGCGGGCGCGGGCCGCCGCCACGGAGGCCTGAGCCGCGGTGCGCTTACCCTCGGGCACCACAATGTCCACCAACTCCGGCAACTCGTCGGCGGGCAGGGTCCACTGCTCCCACTGGCGCAGAACGCCGCGGGCGATGTCGCCCGCGACGGCCTCCACGTCGGCCCCGCTGGGATCTCCGGCCGAGTCGCCGGCACTCTCCACGCCAGCTGGCCCCGGATGCGCAGCAGCATGCCCTCGAGCGTCGGCACCCGCCCCGCCGGCTAACGGCGCTGCCTGGGGCACCGCCCAGCCGATCCCCTGGCCGCGTCCGATCATCCCGCCAACCAGGTCTTTGCCGCTGGTTGTCTGCAGCTGGTCCGCCGGCACCACGATGCGGTGAAAGCCGGGCGCATGCGAGAGGGCGTCTTCAATAAACGAACCCGTGTCCAGCACCACGGGGCACCCAACCTGCTGCTGAAAGCGCTGCCACACGCCGTAGATGAATTCGCGGTCGACGGCGGGGATAGCGTCGAAGCGGGTGGCGCCGGGCAGGCCGCCCATGACCTCGCGGGCGCGCGGCTCATGCAGTGCAATAACAACCTCACAGCCAAGTGCCGCCGACAGTGTGCGGGTGATCTGTTCCGCACCAAAGCCCAGGTGCAACGCGCAGTCTTTAAACGCCGGACGGTCGCGCAGCACTGGATGGCCGCGGAACTCCACGTCCGCGCCAAACGTCCACGGACCAGTGACGTGCAGCATCAGCCGCTCGGTTTTCCCCGCAAGCAACTCCTCGGCAATGTCCGAGGCCTCCCGCACCCAGCCGTCCATGCGGCGAGACTCGAGGCTAGGGTGGGCAGTCAGCTCCCAGCCGCGCGGGTTCGCGCGAATCGGCAGCTGAGCAAAGCTGGCAGACAGCGCCGTGAGATCCCCTGCCCGTCCGCACCGCGGAAGCGACAGGGTGGGCGGCACGCCCGTATCCTCATCCACGTCGCACGTGCGGGTGAGTGCGGATTGGGCGGCGGCGCGCAGATCCGCGTGGTCCGTGACGGTGTTTTCCCACCAACCCAGGCGCCCCATGGGCTCGGGTTGCGTTGCGTCATCTGCCATAGTTCGCGCTACGCCTCTGCTGCAGGCGCTGCAGACTCAACAGGAGCTGTATCCGCCGCACCTGCGCTGCTCCACGGCGTGGTGGCACGAATGGTGCCGCTGCCCAATAGGATGTCACCATCTGCATCCGGCTGGTAGACCACTGCCGCCTGCCCGCGCGCCACGCCCTGCAGTGGCTCATGCAGTTCTAGCTCCAGGCGCCATGGGCTCTCGCCGTCTTTCTTGACGCGCCCTGCCGGCGTGATCCCCTCCGGGTCGTCGACCAGTCGTGCGGTGGCGGGCACTACCCCTCCATGCGCACGAACCTGCACCTCGCACTCAAACTCGCGACCGTGTACGGAAGGGTCCAGGCGCTTCAGACGATCTGCCGTGATCCCGCCGATGCGTAGGTCGTCACGCTGACCGACGGTTACGGTGCCCGTGGCGGCGTCAATATCCGTTACATAGCGCGGCTTTCCATCCAGACCTTCGCGTGGCAGCCCCAGCCCCTTGCGCTGGCCGATGGTGAATCCGTATACGCCCTCGTGTTCGGCGACGGTGGAACCGTCCTGATCCTTCATTAGCCCCGGCCGCAGGCCGATCTTTTTGCCCAAGAAGGCCTGCGTTTGCCCGTCGGGGATGAAGCAGATGTCGTGGGAATCTGGCTTGGAGGCCACGCCGAAGCCATGGCTTTTCGCCTCCTCGCGGATCTCCGGCTTAATTGTGTCTCCAACCGGGAACATGCAATGCGCTAATTGCTCGTCGGTCAGCACGCCTAGGACGTAGGACTGGTCTTTGTTGGGATCCACTCCGCGGCGCATCACGCCATCGTGCAAGCGGGCATAGTGGCCGGTTACCACGGCATCGAAGCCCAGTGCGATGGAGCGATCCAGCAGTGCCTCAAACTTGATCTTCTCGTTACAGCGCAGGCACGGGTTCGGGGTTTCGCCAATAGCGTAGGAATCCACGAAGTCGTCGATTACGTCTGCCTTGAAGCGGTCGGAGAAGTCCCACACGTAGAACGGAATCCCCAGTTTGTCTGCTACGCGACGCGCATCCGCGGAATCTTCCAGGGAGCAGCATCCGCGCGAACCTGCCCGCACGGCCTCCGGAGATTGGGAAAGCGCCAGGTGCACACCGATCACTTCGTGCCCGGCTTCGAGCGCTCGGGACGCTGCCACGGCGGAATCTACACCGCCACTCATTGCTGCTACTACTCGCATGAGTGGCACCCTACTCGCGTTCCGGTGGATTAGGCCATTCCGGTTAGGCCATTCCGGCGGCACGCGCCTGTTCGACCACGCGCGGCAAGATTCCTGCCAGGTATTCGACTTGCTCATCGGCGATGTCCGCACCGATGGTGAGTCGCAGCGCGCCTCGGGCCACATCTACGGGAACTCCCATGGCAGTGAGCACGTGGCTGGCGCGGTTCACCCCGGCGCTGCATGCCGAGCCCGTCGAGGCGTCCACCCCGGCGGCGTCCAAAAGCATGATCAGCGAGTCGCCCTCGGCGCCAGGGAAGCTCATGTGCAGGTGCCCGGGCAGCGCGCCGTCCTCAGGTGTCCAGATCCGTACTCCGTCGATCTCCTGCGCCGCCGCCCGGAGCGTCTCGCGCGCGATGCGCATTCTGGCGGTTGTTTGGTCTAGTTCCTTTATTGATGACGCCAGCGCGGCCGCACATCCCACCGCACCCTGGACGTTCACAGTGCCGGAACGGAGCTTTCGCTCCTGTCCGCCTCCACGCACGGGGCTCAGGATGTCCGCATCTCGGCGGGCAAGCAGCAAACCGGTGTTCTTCGGGCCGCCGAACTTGTGGGCGCTTGCGGCCAGTGTGGTGGCACCGAGGGCATGAAAGTCGACTGGCAGGTGGCCGATTGCCTGCACTGCGTCGGTGTGGAAGGGAACGTTGTGCTTCCGGGCGAACTCCGCCAGTTGTTGCACCGGCTGGATCGCGCCGGTTTCATTGTTGGCCCACATGCAAGTCAACAGCGCCAGGTCGCTAGGTGTGTCCGCGCCGCCTTCTAGACCGGCTATCCACTCTTCGGCGCGGACGCGACCGGTGGCGTCCACAGGAAGAACGGCACGGTCAAAGCCCAGATCGAGCGGCCCCGTGGTAAGCCAGTCGACGGACTCGACCACGGCGGGGTGCTCGATGTCGGAGCTGGCGATAACGTGCGCACCCCGATGAGCCTTCGAGCCAAACGCGAGCCCTTGAATGGCGATATTATCCGCCTCCGTGCCGGAGCCGGTGAAGATTACTTCTGCTGCATCCGCGCCGAGGAGTTCTGCGATCTGTTCGCGGGCTTCCTCAAGGCTGCGGCGGGCTTCGCGGCCGGTCTTGTACTGGCCTGCAGGGTTCAGCAGACTTGCGGCTCGCTCCATCGCCTCCTGCGCTTCGGGGCGCAGGGCCTGGGATGCCGCGTTGTCCACATACAGGCGCCCTTGCGCGCTCGCTGCGTGGTTTGTCTCGTTCACGCCCCTACCCTACTTGTTTCTCGAATTCGGATGCTTCAGGGTCATGGGAGCTAGATCCTGGTTTTTCTTTCACTTCAAAGATCTAACAATTAAACCGAGATCTAACACTTCTAACAAGACCACCAAGATCTAACAGATCTAACATAATCCACCAGGGTGGCGCTATGCTATGAGGCATGTCCGAGCACCCACATCAGACGCCCACACCCAGCCAGCGCAACCCCTTCCGCCCCAGTTTCGGCACATCGCCATATTACTTGGCAGGCAGGGCGGAGCTGCTACAGGATTTCGAACTCAGCCTAGCCGAAGGGCCCGGCTCCCCGCATCGCACAATCCTGGCCAGCGGTCTGCGTGGCGTGGGCAAGACAGTGCTACTCAACGAGATCGAGGACAAAGCCCGCACACAAGGCTGGATCATCTTGCGCGCCTACCCCAACAGCGACATGATCTCCGAGTTGGTCGAGACAACCATCCCCACCGCTATCGCCAACATCGAGCAACCCCCAGAGCGCAAACTCTCCGGCGCCTCCCTCACCGGCGTAGGCAGCTTTCGCACGGAGGTTCACTCGCGAGCCGAGGAGCTCCGCAGTGTGCCCACACTCATCACCCGTCTACGCGAGCTCTCCGGCGCCATCACGGGCGCTGGCATCCTCATCACCCTCGACGAGTTGCAGTCCGCCGACCTCGACCAGCTCCACCGCCTAGCCACGGCAGTCCAGGACCTCATGCGTGACGAGCGCGATATCGCCTTCGTCTGCGCGGGACTCCCCCACGGCGTGGACACCCTGCTGCAGCACGAGGGCACCACGTTCTTGCGCCGCGCCTTCCGCGTGGATCTCCACGCTGTGCCGACCGAGGAGGTTTCCAAGACTCTCGCCATCACCGCTGCGGACTCTGGTCGCCCTTTTACTGATGACGCCCTATGCCGCGCCACCGCCATGTGCCGCGGCTACCCTTACCTCATCCAAGTGGTTGGCGCGCTGTCCTGGGCGGCAGCCGGGATCGACGGTTTGGGCACCATCGAGGCCGCACACGTGGAAACTGCCTCCCAGCGGGCTATCGACCGCATGACTAGCCACGTGCACCGGCCCGCTCTCAGCCGCCTGCCGGAGGGGGAAATGAATTTTCTCCGTGCGATGGCAGCGATTATGTCCGACGAGCGGACGCGCGAAGCAGAATCGGTGAGCGCAGCAACACCGGAAACGGCAGCTGTCAGGACTGGCGACATCGCCGCTCGCCTGGGCGTGGAGCCAAAAGGCCTGTCCACTTGGCGTAGCCGCCTTATCACTCGCGATCTGATCGAGGCGGCGGGCTTCGGCCGGGTGCGCTTCACGTTGCCGTATATGGAGGACTTCATCCGTCAGCAGGACGTATAACTGCACACACCTAACTGCACACACCGCCATTCACAACGCAGCCTATTGGGGTGCGCAAGAACGGGCGCAGGAAAAAACCAGCGCCCTCCCGCCAGCGTGAAAGCTGAGCGAAAGGGCGCCGGTTAATGGCTGCCGCCCGCGCCAGTAGTGGCGACAGGGCGGCTGTTAAAGCCTAGGGCGAAGAACTACTTGCGGTTCTTCAGCTCCTCGGTAGCCTGCGGGGCAACGTTGAACAGGTCGCCCACAACACCGAAGTCTGCGATCTCGAAGATGGAAGCCTCTTCGTCCTTGTTCACAGCGACGATGGTCTTGGAGGTCTGCATACCAGCCTTGTGCTGGATGGCGCCGGAGATACCCAGTGCGACGTACAGGTTCGGGGAGACCGTAACACCGGTCTGACCAACCTGGAACTTGCCCGGGTAGTAATCGGCATCCACAGCTGCACGGGAAGCACCAACAGCAGCGCCCATGACGTCGGCCAGCGGCTCGACAACGTCGGCGAAGCCCTCCGGGCCACCCACACCACGACCACCGGAGACCACGATGTTGGCCTCGGTCAGGTCCGGACGGTCGCCCTGCTCCGCCGGAGCGAAGGAGGTGATGGTGACAGCGGTCGGGCCAGCGCCCGGCAGCTCAACCTGCTGGACGTTGCCGGCCGCAGCCTGCGGCTCCGGATCCAGGGAGCCCGGAGCCAGGGTGAATACCGGGGATGCGCCAGCGGCGGATGCGGTAACGGTGTAAGCGCCACCGAAGATGCTAATTTCAGCGGTCTTCTCAGCGGTGATGTTGTTGGTGTTGTACAGAACACCGGAAGCAACGCGGGCGCCGACGCGGCCGGCGATCTCGTTGCCCGTTGCGGTAGCGGAGATAACAACCGGGACCTGCAGCTGGGCTGCCAGACCGGATACTGCGTCTACCTCCGGGGTGATCAGCAGGGACTCTGCCTGATCGGACTCAGCGGCGTAGATGGTCTCTGCGCCAGCCTCGGCCAGTGCGCCCTGCAGCTTCTCGGTGGTGCCAGGAGCGCCAACAACGACGGCGCCGACGGTGCCGAACACGCGTGCAGCGGTGATCAGCTCGACGGTGGAGTTCTTCAGCTGACCCTCACCGTGCTCAACCAGTACTAGTACGTTGGTCATGTCCTTAATTCCCTACTTCCCTTAAACCAGCTTTTCCTTGACCAGGAACTCGACCAGCTTCTTGCCGCCCTCGCCCTCGTCGTTAATGATCTCACCGGCCGACTTCGGCGGCTTCGGGGTGGAAGCGGAAACAGAGGTGGTGGCGTTTGCCAGGCCAACGTTTGCAGCGTCCACGCCGATCTCTTCCAGAGACAGCTCTTCGATGGTCTTCTTCTTGGCAGCCATGATGCCCTTGAAGGCAGCAAAGCGCGGGGTATTGGACTTCTCAGTCACAGACACGATGGCCGGGGTCGGAGCCTCCAGGCCGAACACGCCCTCTTCGGTGACACGCTTGCCGGTGACCTTGCCGCCCTCGACGGTCAGCTCTTCCATGTGAGTCAGAGCCGGGATCTGGCGGTACTCAGCCAACAGGCCCGGAACGGAGCCAGCGCCACCATCGGTGGAAGCGTTACCGGTGATGATCAGCTCGATATCCTCGATCTGGTTCAGAGCGTTGGACAGGGTCCACGCCGTGCCCAGTGCGTCGGAGCCAGCCAGGTTGTCGTCGATGACCAGCTTGGCCTCGTCGCAGCCCAGGGACAGTGCCTTACGCAGCGCCTCGGTTGCGCGCTGCGGACCGACAGACAGGACGATGACGTTGCGGGAGCTGTCAGCTTCCTTCAGCTGCAGTGCAGCCTCGACAGCGTTTTCGTTGATTTCGTCCAGGACAGCGTCTGCGCTGTCGCGGTCGAGGGTGAAGTCATCGTCTGTGAGCTTGCGCTCGGAGTAGGTGTCCGGCACCTGCTTAACCAGAACAACGATGTTCGACATTCGTTGACCTTCCTGCTTGGGTAATGTGATGTGGCACCATACTACCTATCACTAGGTGATCATCGCCACAAATTTCCTATATTGTTTTAGAACTACCCCCGTGAGCTGCAGCGGGCTAGGAAATCGTCGGCCGACAGATGAAAGCCATACCCTTCGCTGCTCCACCCTCACCGATGCGCGTGACCACCACGGAGTAGGCTTCGCCACTGCTATTCTTCAGCTTCCACTTCTTCCGCAGCTCGTCCGGATCCACGTTCACGCCCCGCACGAGGATCTCCACGGACTTTGCACCCAACCCCACCAGCGCCGACCGCGCCTTCTTCAAGGGCACTTCCTCAACGACTTCGAACCCGCGCACGCCCGTCGGCAGCTCGTCGCCGGTCAGGTACGCAATGTGCGGATCGAGCTGCCACAGCCCATGCCGCGCCGCGTACTGGCGCACCAGGCCGGCGCGCACGATGGCCCCATCGGGATCCACAATGTAGCGCCCCACCGCACCCACGCGGTCCGTCTCGGGTTCATCGCTAGTCACTGTTTCTTTAACTGAGGACGCCCCCATCACCACCGCTCTACGTCCCCGGCCTACGATGCCGGGCGAATACAGGCACGTCTCCTTCACTCCCCCATCCACCGAAACGACTTCTACGTGACCGTCGAACTCGGAGTAGTCGATTCCCGGCGCACACTTCACTACAAGGTTGTTGTAACGGTCAAGTAGATCCGGCAGTGGCGGCTGTAGATCCTCCAGCTTCGCGATGCGCCCCGAGGAGTTCCGACGTGCTGGGTCCGCCACCACCACGCCGGATTTCAATGCGCCGGATTTCAGGTCACCGGCGAACGCGGGTCGCAGCGCATCCATCCGCACGACCGAAACTTCCGGCACATTGAAGCGAGCCATGCGCAGGCGCTGGTGATCTAGGTCTCCGCCCAGTACCCGCAGCCCTGCGGCAGCTAGGGCTGCTAGTTCGGTGCCGATGCTGCAGGTAACGTCCACGGCCGCGTCCACCCCGGCGGCCTTCAGCACGTCTGCGCGCCACGCTGCAACCACGGGCGGGGTGGCCTGCTGAGTGGATTCGCTATCCATCAGCCAACTGTCAGGCAGCTTGCCCGCGCGGCGGGACTGCACCAACTCCACAAGGGCGCGGGCATGCTCGCCGTGAGTCTTGCGCAGGTGGGAAAGGTCCTTTACCAGGGACTTCTTCGTTAGTTGGTACGTGGTGGCGTCGTTAATAAGAGACGAGCCAGCGGCGCAATCGGCGAGCAAAAAGCTCAGCTCGGCAGAGGAATAGGCCATGCGTGCGCGCGCCCTACTGCTCGTAGGAATCGGGGCGGCTGGCGAAGGGGTTGGCGGGCAGCTCCGCAGGGTCGACGGCGAACTTCATGCCCGGCGCGAAATGGCGAGCGGGTGTGCCATACATCTGCTGCTCCATCAGGTAGTACTCAGCCATGTAGGGCTCGTCGACGGGTTCCGCGAGCACCGGGTCGACGGAGAGATTAGACGAAAAATCCAGAACTTCTTCCACCGTGCGGAAGGTATCCAGCAACTTCAGCTGGGCCCACGTCGGCGGCATCAGGGAGATCTTGCGGGAGCGCCACCCGTCCAACAACGTGGAAGGACGAAACCAGCCCGTGGAGGTCGCCTCGCGGGTATCGGCGCTGGTCTGCTGGCCTTCCGGCATGGCGGCGACGAAGAAGGCCGTGTCGTAGCGAATCGGCTGCTCCACCGGGGTGACCCAGTTGGCCCAGGGGCGCAGCAAGTCGGAGCGCAGGACCAGGTTGTTGTTGCTCATGAAATCAGAAAAGCTCAGCTGGTGGTTCTCCAGCATTTTGCGCTGCTCCTGGTAAGGGGTCGTGTCCACCACCGGGGAGCCATCGCGGTGGGTGGCCAGCAACGTGCCGCTTTCCTCGAAGGTCTCTCGTACCGCAGCGCAGACCAGGGCGCGGGCCATGGATTCCGGCTTCTGCAGGCGCTTGGCCCACCATTTGACCTCCGCGCCCTGCCAGTTGATTGCCGGGGACTCGTGACCATCGCCATCTACATCCCCCGGCATGTCGCGGGAATCCACGCCGCCCCCTGGGAAAACCGTCATCTCCGCGCAGAACTTCATGGTCGAGGCACGCTCCTGGACGTACACCTCGATTCCCGACAACGTATCGCGCAACAGAATCACCGTTGACGCGTGGCGTGGCTGCACTGGGCCCAAACGGTTTTCCAACATGTGGTTGAGTCTACCGATCTTCCTCTATCAGCCTCGAAGAGAACGGTGGCTGCCCCGGCGCTTACGGCTACGGCGGGCGAACCAGCGACCGTCCTCCTGGGTAACCTCGATCGGCTGGTGGAAAGTACGGGTCAGGTTCTCGCTGGTCATCACGTCTTCCAGGATGCCCTGGGCTACGACCTCGCCCTCGTCCAGCAACAGGGCGTGGGTGAACCCCGGCGGGATTTCCTCTACGTGGTGGGTGATCATTACGATCGCCGGGGAGTCCGCATCGACGGCCAGGTCGGATAGCAGCGCCACTAGATCCTCTCGGCTACCCAGGTCCAGGCCCGCGCCCGGCTCGTCCAGCAGCAACAGCTCGGGGTCGTTCATCAGGGCACGCGCAATCAACACTCGCTTGCGCTCGCCCTCACTCAAGGTCCTCCAGTGTTGTTCGGCCAGGTGGTAGGCGCCGACGCTCTCCAGGATCTCGATGGCGCGCTCGTAGTCCATCTCGTCGTAATCCTCGCGCCACCGTCCCAGCACGTCGTAGCCGGCGGAGATTACGATATCCGCGACCTTCTCCTCCCCCGGCACACGCTGCGCCAAGGCAGAGGAGCTCATGCCGATGGCGGTACGCAGCTCGCGCAGAGCCACCTTGCCGACCTGCTCGCCGACCAGCTTTACAGTGCCAGTCGTGGGGAACATCTGTGCCGAAGCCAGGCGCATCAAGGTAGTCTTGCCCGCACCGTTCGGCCCGACGATGATCCAGCGTTCGTCCAGCTCTACCTGCCAATCCATCGGCGCCAGGATCGCCCGCCCATCGCGCACGACGGACACCCCGCGCATGTTGACGATCAGGTCGTCCTCGTCAACCTGCGCGGTGGCCGGGGTGGAAATCAGGTTCGTCACGTTCTCGCTCACTCCCCCATGGTGCCTTAAGATCCACGCGAAGTGTGCCAACAACATAGGCTTACTGTGGAACGCCACAATAACCGCCATTCGAAGGAGCTTCCCCCATGATCGGCCGCCTTGGCATCGACTGCATCTCCCCCGTCATCTCCCACGGAGCTACCCCCGCTAAGGCCATCGTCGGCCAGGTATTCCCGGTAAGCGCCAGCGTGTGGCGTGAGGGGCACGACGCTATCTCCGCCACCCTCGTCGTCCGCCGCCCCGCTGGCGCAGAAGGCGGCCGTGCGAAGATCACCATGTCGCAGGATCCCGAGGACGTTGACCGTCGCCATGCCGTGTTCGTTCCGGATGTGCCGGGCATGTGGACTTTTCGTGTGGACGCCTGGTCGGATCCAGCCGCCACATGGTTCAACGCCATCACCAAGAAGGTAGCCGCGGGCCAGGATGCCCAGGCGTTGGCAAACGACTTTGAGCTCGGCGCGCGCCTGTTCGAGCGGGCCGCAGAAAAGGCCTCCCGCAAGCACCGCGATCTGGTGTCTTCCGTCCCTGGCCAGCTGCGTGACGAGTCCTTAAGCATCGACGAGCGCCTGGCCACTGCCCTGTCCCCAGAGGTCAAGCAGGCTCTGGACAAGCGCCCGCTGCGCGACCTATTGACCCGCGGACCGGAGTTCCACGTGCTGGTGGAGGAAAAGACCGCCGGCGTAGGCGCTTGGTACGAGATGTTCCCACGCTCCACGGGCGGCTGGGATGCAGAGGGCAACCCGGTGCACGGCACCTTCGCCACCGCCGCGGCGGATCTGCCACGCATCGCGGGCATGGGCTTCGACGTAGTCTACCTGCCGCCCATCCACCCGATCGGCGAGGTCAACCGGAAGGGCAAAAACAACACCCTGACCCCCACCCCGGAAGACGTCGGCTCCCCCTGGGCCATCGGTTCCAAGGACGGCGGCCACGAGGCAGTTCACCCGCGCCTGGGCACCGTTGAGGACTTTGAGAATTTCGTCGCCGCCGCCAACAACCAGGGGCTGAAGGTAGCCCTGGACCTGGCGCTGCAGTGTGCACCCGACCACCCATGGGCCCAGGAGCACCCGGAGTGGTTCACCGTCCTGCCGGACGGCACCATCGCATACGCGGAAAACCCGCCGAAGAAGTACCAAGACATCTACCCGCTGAACTTCGACAACGACCCGGAAGGGCTGTACCACGAGGTACTGAAGGTCGTGCGGCTGTGGATCGGCCGCGGCGTGCGCATCTTCCGCGTAGATAACCCCCACACCAAGCCCGCGAACTTCTGGCAGTGGCTGATCGCCGAGATCCACGCCACCGACCCGGACGTGGTTTTCCTCTCCGAGGCATTCACCCGCCCGCCGCGACTGTACGGTCTGGCCAAGGCCGGTTTCACGCAGTCCTACAGCTACTTCACCTGGAAGACCACCAAGGAAGAGCTAGAGGAGTTCGCCGGGGACATCGCCAACTACGCCGACGTCTTCCGCCCGAACCTCTTCGTTAACACCCCAGACATCCTGCACGAATCCCTGCAGATCGGCGGCAAGGCCATGTTCGCCATCCGCGCTGCCCTGGCTGCCACGATGTCTCCACTGTGGGGTGTGTACTCCGGCTTCGAGATCTACGAATCCACCCCGGTCCACGTCGGCTCGGAAGAGTACCTGGATTCCGAGAAGTATGAACTGCGTCCGCGCGACTACACGGTGGACAATTGCTCTGAATGGATTAGGGATCTGAACACGTGGCGTCAAGAAAACCCGGCGCTACAGCAGCAGCGCACCCTGCGCTTGCACGAGACCACAAGCGACGACCTCATCGCATACTCGAAGGTGGACGGTGTAACCGGCAACGCCGTGCTCGTGGTGGTCAACCTCAACCCGAACGCGATCGTCGAGGGGGCTGTGAACCTGGATACCGAGGCTCTCGGCCTGGGTGCACCGGAGGACGCGCACTTCGAGGTCACCGACCTGCCGACGAACCAGACCTACACCTGGAGTGCCAGCAACTATGTGCGCCTGGATCCGAACTTCCAGGTCGCGCACATCTTCCAGCTACCTACCCTTGGTGAGGGTGAGCGCGAGCGCGTCTGCATGCGAGCCCAGGAAGAATACGATCCCCGCAGGTAGAATCGGCGGGTATGAACCACGACTATCACCGGCTCGCAGAACGTAGGCACCACGCCCCCCACGACGTGTTGGGAGCGCACGACAACGGCGACGGAACCACTACCATCCGCACAGCGCAGTGCGGGGCGGAGTCCGTTGCCGTCCGTATTAACGGCGGGGAGCCGGAGCCGATGGCACCGGCGGAGGAATACCCAGCGCTATTTTCCACCACCGTCGACTACTTCGTAGACACCTACGTTTTTGAGATCACCTGGGCAGGCGGCACAACCACCACCCTGGAAGATCCCTACCGGCGCCTGCCAACCGTCGGCGACCTGGACCGTTACCTCATCGGCGAAGGGCGCCACGAGGAGCTGTGGAAGGTTCTCGGTGCGCACGTGCTCGATGGCGGCGTGGCGTTTTCCGTGTGGGCTCCGCATGCCGCAGGCGTATCCGTGATCGGTGACTTCAACGGCTGGAACGCCAACCAGCACCCCATGCGCGCGCTCGGCAGCAGCGGCATCTGGGAGCTGTGGCTCCCGGGCATTGGCGCTGGAGCGCACTACAAGTTCTCCATCACCACCGGTGATGGAGTGCGTTTGGATAAGGCGGATCCGATGGCGCGGTGGGCGGAACCTGCCCCGGCAACCGCCTCCATCGTGGTCGCGGACAGCGAGTTCACCTGGGCCGACGACGAATGGCTAGCTCACCGCGCGGCCGTGGGCGTGGACGAGACGATGAGCATCTACGAAATGCACCTGGGCAGCTGGCGCAAGGGCTTGAGCTACCAGGAGCTTGCCGTGGAGCTGGTGGAATACGTTACGAAGATGGGATACACGCACGTAGAGCTGATGGGTGTCTCCGAGCACCCGTTCGAGCCCTCGTGGGGCTACCAGGTGACCAGCTACTACGCGCCGAACAACCGCTACGGCACCCCGGACGACCTGCGCCTGCTGATCGACTCTCTGCACCGCGCCGGAATCGGTGTGATCATGGACTGGGTTCCCGGCCACTTCCCCAAGGACGGCTGGGCGCTGGGGCGCTTCGACGGCGAGGCTTGCTACGAGCACCCGGACGCCCGCCGCGGCGAGCAGCCAGACTGGGGCACCTACGTCTTCGACTTTGGGCGCAACGAGGTCCGCAACTTTCTGGTGGCCAACGCGCTGTACTGGTGCAAGGAGTTCCACATCGATGGCCTGCGTGTAGATGCCGTAGCGTCCATCCTCTACCTGGACTACTCCCGCGACGACTGGCTGCCCAACGAGTTCGGCGGCCGCGAGAACCTGGATGCCGTGGAGTTCCTCAAGGAAATGAACGCCACCGTGCACCGCGAGTGCCCGGGTTCGTTGACCATTGCCGAAGAGTCGACTTCCTGGCCAGGAGTGACCGCCCCCACCAGTGAGGGTGGCCTGGGCTTCAGCTTGAAGTGGAACATGGGCTGGATGCACGACAGCCTGGAATACATCCAGCGCGACCCGGCCTACCGTAGCTACCACCACAACGAAATCACCTTCTCTATGGTCTACGCCTATTCCGAGAAGTACGTGCTGCCGATCAGCCACGACGAGGTCGTCCACGGCAAGGGCACTCTATGGTCGCGTATGCCCGCTGGTTCCGCGTGGGATAAGGCCGCGATGGTTCGCAGCTACCTGGCCTTTATGTGGGCGCACCCGGGCAAGAAGCTGCTTTTCCAGGGCCAGGAATGGGGCCAGACTGAGGAGTGGAACGAATCCCGCGGCCTGGATTGGCAGAACCTCGAGGGCTGGGAGGGCGAGTTCCACCGCGGAATCAGCACCCTGACTAGCCAGCTGAACAAGCTCTACCACTCCGAGCCCGCTCTGGGCCAGGATCACGCTCCGGAGGGCTTCCAGTGGATCGCCAGCGACGACTCGGCGAACAACGTTCTTTCTTTTGTGCGACGCCACCGTGGGCGCGAGCTGGCGTGTGTTATTAACTTCTCGGGCACCACCCAGGAGAACTACCGCATCGGCCTGCCACAGGCCGGGACGTGGCGCGAGGTGCTAAACACCGACGACGTGCAGTACGAGGGCGCCGGACGCGTCAACGGAGACCTGCACACGGAGCCCACTGGCTCCCACGGTATGGATGCCTCCGCCGTGCTGCAGATCCCGGCGCACACGGCCCGTTGGTTCGTGCTGGAGGGTTAAGAGCCGCTGGCCCGCCGGCCCTTGCCCGCTGGCCCTTGCTCCAGCAGCGAGCCGGCGAGCCAGCGGGCGGTCGGCTCACCGTCTCCGGGGGGCGGGGTTAGAACAGCGCGGACGCCATACGGGTGCGCCCCGCGATGACCTCCGGATCTGCAGGGTCGAACAGTGCGAACAACTCAAGCAGGCGAGCCTTCGCCTGCTTTTTGTGTTCCGCACCGCCCTCGGCGGAGGGGCGCAGTTCCTCAATGAGCAGATCGAAGGCCTGAGGCTTGTCCCCAGCCAAAAGCAGGCGATCGGACTCCGCATATTCGTCGCCACCGGTGGACAGGCGCTGCATCAGCAGGGCGTTTGCGCGGGCTGCGCGAGCCTCCGCCACAACTTCCTCATCAACCCGCTCGGCCGATTGCTGGGCGGCGGCCAGGATCGCATCGTACTCGGCAACGGCACCCGCATAGTCCTCTTGCTCCAGCTTCTCTGCAGCGGCAGCCAGTCGCGGGTCTCCGTGATCCGGATCCACGCCATCGGCGCCCGCGCCCTCGCCCGCGCTAGCCGCACCGGCGCCGTTGGCCGGATCCTCCTCCGGAGCCAGACCACGCAGCTTGCCATCAACGGCTTCTACCACTGCATCGACCCAACCGTGCAACTGGGCGGCGGGCTGGCCGCCCTCGAAGTTTGTCAGCGGACGGCCGGCAGCCAAGGCAATCACAGTGGGGATCGCCTGCACGCCGAAAGCCTGGGCTACCTCCGGGGTGGCATCCACATCCACATAGCGGAACAGCCACTTCGTCGGCGCCTGCTGGGATTCAGCCAGCGTGATGAAGTCAGCGCGCATCTGCTCCGAAGCATCCGAGCGCGCGGAGCCGAGCAGCGTGATCACTGGCACCTGCGTGGAACGTACCACCAGGTCGAACTCGAAGTTCTCTGGGGTGATCGTGCTGACGAACGCCACGGTTCCGCCCGTGGCTGAACCACCGGCTGCACCACCAGCTGCGCCCGCCTGCGCGGCCTGCGCCTGTGCGCGCTGCGCGGCCTGCGCCTGTGCGCGCTGCTCTGCCTGCTGTTTTACCGCACCCAGATCCACTGCACCGGCCACAAAACGGGACGGAGGGATATTAGAAGGATTAGTCACCTTGGAAGTGTCCTTTCTGCTTAGTCCTCCCGCGCTCTCTGCGCGCGCGAGGGATGGCCACCAGCGAGCAGCCGCTCAGTCTTAAAAGAGCCTCAGCTCCGAGGAATCGGTTCCTCGCATTGCTTCGTAGTCCAGCGTAACGCACCGGAATCCGCGATCCTCTGCCAGCGTGCGCGCCTGGGGCTTGATTTCTTGAGCTGCAAACACACCTGTCACCGGCGCTAGCAGTTCGTCGCGGTTCAGCAGCTCCACGTAGCGAGTAAGCTGCTCCACACCGTCGATGCCGCCGCGGCGCTTGATCTCCACCGCCACCGTCGCGCCCGTCGAGTCTTTGGACAGAATATCCACCGGTCCAATAGCCGTCGGATACTCGCGACGAACCAAGGAGTACCCCTCACCCAAGATCTCAATCTGCTCTGCCAACAGCTCCTGCAGGTGCGCTTCCACACCATCCTTAACCAAGCCCGGATCCTCCCCCAGATCATGCTCCGTATCTGAAAAGATCTCGAAGATCTGAATTCGCAGCTGCTCCCCCTTGGGGTTCGCTACGATCCACAACTGCTCGACTCCTTCGTTGTCTAGCTCCGCATACTCCGTAGGGGCGTCATCACCATCAAAAGAGCTAGCTTCGACGGCCTCGAGGGTACACGGCGGCATCATCCAGTTGAGCGGCTTGTAGGCGCGATCGTCGGCGTGGATGGAGACCGAACCGTCGGCCTTGACCAGGATCAGGCGATCGGCTGGAGGCAGATGAGCCTCGAGACGGCCGACGTAATCGACACAGCAACGAGCAATGACTAAGCGCATGGTTGTTTAGACTACGCTACGGCGGCTGGCGGCGAATCAGTGGCGGGGTATGCGCCGCTCGGAGGGCGCCGACTCGAGCCACGCCACCAGTGCGGTATCGCCGGCGCTATCCAGGGCGATCTCCCAATGCGTGGAACGATGCGCAACCTCGACAACGTGGACGTTGTCTTCCAAAAAGGCGGACTCGCGCTGTGTAATTTCGCGGCGCGACACGATAGTAGTGCCCAGGCGAGTGAGCACAACGTCCGAAGCCGGGCGCAGGCTGCGCAGCTTGTGGAATTGGGCGGACTGGCCCGAATACTTCAAAATCCCGTGCCGCCAGTGCCTGCCATCGGAATTCGGTAGGCGCCGGACAACCACGGGATACCCCTGGGAGCGCAACGCAAAAAATCGCCACACGACCACAACGATGATGAATAGCACCACCGCCGCTAGGAAATACCACAACCACGCCATGTCCCTAACTTACAGCCATGAAGGAGGTTTCGAGAGAGCAAAACGGGCCCCACTCTAAGAAAAGAGTGGAACCCGTTTATCAGGGACGTAAGAGCTAGTCTCAGCTAGACGTCCAAACGCTTCACAGCGCGCAGCTCGGACTCGGCGACTGCCTTGTCGTGCTCAGTCTCGGCGGACTGTACGCGAGACTCGGCATCCGCAACGTTGACCTCGTTGGCCCACGTTGCAGAATCCGCCAGGATGGTGATCTTTTTGTCGGACACGGACAGGAACCCGCCCTGTACCGCGGCGACCAGCTTCTCACCAGAGTTGGTCCGAATGGTAACGACGCCGTTCTCGACCAGCTGGCCGAGCAGGGGCTCGTGACCAGGGAGCACGCCGATCTCGCCCTCAGTGGTCTGCGCAGTGACGGACGTTGCGGTACCAACCCACAGCGGACGCTCCACGGAGACCAGTTGTGCGGCAATCTCAGCCATGTGCTTAACCCCTTACTTTTCGGTCATCTTCTTGTAAGCGGCCTCGACGTCGTCGAGACCACCCAGACCGTTGAAGGCCTGCTCCGGGTACGCGTCGAACTCGCCATCGCAGATGCGCTCGAAGGCATCGATCGTGTCCTTCAGTGGCACGTAGGAGCCCGGCAGGCCGGTGAACTTCTCCGCAACGAAGAAGTTCTGGCCCAGGAAGCGCTCCAGGCGACGTGCGCGTTGAACGGTGATCTTGTCCTCTTCCGAGAGCTCGTCCATACCCAGGATGGCGATGATGTCCTGCAGTTCCTTGTTCTTCTGCAGGATGTGGATCACGCGCTGAGCAACCTCGTAGTGACGCTCGCCGACGATACCCGGCTCGAGGATACGAGAGGTAGAGGTCAGCGGGTTCACAGCAGGGTAAATACCCTTCGAGGCGATGGAACGATCCAGCTCGGTGGTCGCATCCAGGTGGGCGAAGGTCGTAGCCGGTGCCGGGTCGGTGTAGTCATCGGCCGGCACGTACACGGCCTGCAGGGAGGTAATGGAACGACCCTTGGTCGAGGTAATACGCTCCTGCAGCACACCCATCTCGTCAGCCAGGGTGGGCTGGTAGCCCACGGCGGAAGGCATACGACCCAGCAGGGTCGATACCTCAGAGCCGGCCTGGGTGAAACGGAAGATGTTGTCGATGAACAGCAGCACGTCCTGGTTCTGTACATCGCGGAAGTACTCCGCCATGGTCAGACCGGACAGAGCCACGCGCATACGGACTCCCGGCGGCTCGTCCATCTGGCCGAACACAAGCGCAGTATCCTGCAGCACGCCCATCTCTTCCATTTCCAGGAAGAGGTCGGTGCCCTCACGGGTACGCTCACCAACACCTGCGAACACGGAGGTACCGGAGAACTCGCGAGCAATACGGGTAATCATCTCCTGGATGAGCACCGTCTTACCCACACCTGCACCACCGAATAGGCCGATCTTGCCGCCCTTGACGTACGGGGTCAGCAGGTCGATGACCTTAATACCGGTCTCCAGGATCTCGGTCTTACCCTCGAGCTGGTCGAATGCCGGCGGCTCGCGGTGGATGCCCCACTGCTCGCCGTCGCGGCCCAGACCTGGCTCGTCCAGGCAGTCGCCCAGCGCGTTGAAGACGTGGCCCTTGACGACGTCACCGACGGGCACGGAAATCGGCTTACCGGTGTCGGTAACCGCGGCGCCACGGATCAGACCGTCGGTCGGAGCCATGGACACGGCGCGAACGAGGTTGTCCCCGAGGTGCTGTGCGACCTCCAGGGTGATGGTCTTTGCCACTGCCTCGAGGTCCACCTCGACGGTCAGGGCGTTGAACAGTGCTGGCTGCTGGCCACGCGGAAACTCCACGTCGACGACCGGGCCGATAACTCGCACGACGCGGCCCGCAACAGCCGATTCAGCGGGCTGCTGAATCTTGTTTGCTGTAGTCATACTTAATCACTTTCTCCGCTATCGGCGAGCGCGGATGCGCCACCGACGATCTCTGTAATTTCCTGGGTAATCTGGGCCTGACGAGCCTGGTTAGCCACTCGCGAGAGCTGCTTGACCAGGTCGGTCGCGTTGTCGGTTGCGGCGCTCATCGCGGTACGACGCGCTGCGGATTCCGACGCCGCAGACTCCAGCATTGCTGCGAAGATGCCTCGGGAGACATACTGCGGCAGCAAAGCCTTCAACAGGGTGTCTGGGTCGGGTTCAAAGTCGTAGTCGGCAGCGACATGGTCGGCCTTGTCGGAGACCAAGTCCTCGCCGAGTTCCAGCTTTTCTTCCTCAACCACAGTCTCGATCGGCAACAGTCGGTGTGCCTCTGGGGTCTGGCTCAGCATGGAAACGAAACGGGTGTACACAATGTGCACCTCGTCGAATCCCTGAATGCCCTGTCCTTCTTCCACATTGAGGCCCTCACGCCACTTAGCGGTTCCCTCGGAACCGGCGACGAAGCCATCAATCAGGTGGCGACGAACATCGTGGGTGGCTGCGTAGTCGGGATCCTGGGAGTAACCCGACCAGGCGCCTGCGATGTCCTCACCGCGGAAGTTGTAGTAGGAGATGCCCTTGTTACCAGAGACGTACAGAACAACGTCCTTGCCTTCGTTCTCCAGGCGCTTGCGCAACTCTGCAGTCTTCTTGAAGACGTTGTTGTTGTAGCCACCGCACATGCCACGGTCACTTGAAACCACGAGGATCGCGGCACGGGAAGCCCCGACAGGCTCCTGCAGGATCTTGTGATCCAGGGAGCTTGCGGATGCCAGACGCTGAACCACGCGGGTGATCTCATCCGCGTAGGGCTCTGCATCCGCAACGCGCGCCTGAGCCTTGGTGATCCTCGAGGTGGCGATGAGCTCCTGGGCCTTCGTGATCTTCTTCGTTGAGTTCACGGACTTGATGCGTGTCCTCAGCTCGCGAAGACTAGCCATAACTATCGCCTCCCTTCTGTTTCATTAATGTTCTTGGTGGTCACTGTGCTCACTTACCTTCCGCGGTTACTTTGCTTTGCGGGAGACAGTGATCTGAGACTTGGAGACCTCGTCGTCGCCAAGCGGACGAGCCTCAGGCTCGTTGATGACAGGGGTGCCGTCGGTGGTCTGGAAGCCCTGCTTGAAGTCCTGAACAGCACCAGCCAGTGCGGCCTTGGACTCGTCGTTGAACGGGGTGCCACCCTTGATCTGCTCGAACACGCCACCGTGGGAAGCGTGCAGGTTCTCCAGCAGCTCGGACTCGAAGCGGCGAACGTCCTCAACCGGAACGTCGTCGAACTCGCCCTCGCCAGCCAGGTAGATGGAAACCATCTGGTCCTCAACGGACTGCGGCTCGGTCTCCTTCTGCTTCAGCAGCTCAACCAGGCGCTTACCGCGCTCCAGCTGTGCCTTGGAGGCTGGATCCAGGTCGGACGCGAAGGCTGCGAAGGCCTCCAGGTCACGGTAGGCAGCCAGGTCCAGACGCAGGGAGCCGGACACCTTCTTCATGCCCTTGGTCTGTGCGGCACCACCAACACGGGAGACGGACACACCAACGTTGATAGCCGGTCGGACACCCTGGTTGAACAGGTCGGACTCCAGGAATACCTGACCGTCGGTAATGGAAATAACGTTGGTGGGAATGAAGGCAGACACGTCGTTTGCCTTCGTCTCAATGATCGGCAGTGCGGTCAGGGAACCGCCGCCCAGCTCGTCGTTGAGCTTCGCTGCACGCTCCAGCAGACGGGAGTGCAGGTAGAAGACGTCACCTGGGTATGCCTCACGGCCCGGTGGGCGACGCAGCAGCAGGGAGATCGCACGGTAGGCCTCAGCCTGCTTGGTCAGATCATCGTAGATAACCAGGACGTGCTTGCCCTGGTACATCCAGTGCTGACCCAGTGCGGCACCGGTGAACGGTGCCAGCCACTTGAAGCCGGCGGAGTCGGATGCCGGTGCTGCCACGATGGTGGTGTACTCCAGCGCGCCGTGGTCTTCCAGGGTCTTACGGATCGAGGCGATCGTAGAGCCCTTCTGGCCGATGGCAACGTAGATGCAGCGAACCTGCTGCTTCGGGTCGCCGGTTGCCCAGTTGTCGCGCTGGTTCAGGATGGTATCGATGCAGACCGAGGTCTTACCGGTCTTGCGGTCGCCAATGATCAGCTGGCGCTGACCACGGCCGATCGGGGTCATTGCGTCGATAGCCTTGATGCCGGTCTGCATCGGCTCCTCGACAGGCTGACGCATCAGCACGGAGGGCGCCTGGAGTTCGAGGGCTCGTTCTTCCTCGGACTCGATGTCGCCCAGGCCGTCGATGGCCTGACCCAGGGGGTTAATAACGCGGCCGAGGAACTTCTCCCCGACCGGGATGGACAGGACCTCGCCGGTCCTCTTGACCTCGTCGCCCTCCTTGAGGGATTCGAAGTTACCCAGGATCACGACGCCGACGGTGTCGGTGTCGAGGTTCTGTGCGACGCCAATCACGCCGCCTGGGAACTCGAGTAGCTCGTTAGCCATCACAGAAGGCATGCCGCTTACCTGGGCAATACCGTCTGCAGCCGCCGTGACCACGCCGACCTCCTCACGGGAGGCCTCCGGGGAGTAGCTCGAGGTGTAGTTCGCAATCGCGCTACGGATCTCATCGGAGGAGATCGTCAGCTCCGCCATGTTCTTCCTGCTCTCGGTTTCGTCTTCCAGCATTTATTCTCTTGCTTGGTCTGTGTCGGTTTCTTTAGGCGTTTTTTGGTGACGCCCTAAGCGATCGACTGGCGCAGGCGCTGCAGGTTGCCTGCAGTGCTGCCGTCGATAACTTCGTGACCGACGCGGATCACGGCACCGCCGAGGAGGCTGGTATCAACCTCGGAGTGGACCGCAATCTTACGACCGTAAATCTTTTCCAGCTTGTCCGACAGAGTCGACTTCTGCTGTTCACCCAGGGCGGCTGCGGAACGGACGCGCGCTACGGTGCGTCCCTCCAGTGCAGCTACCTCATCCGTCAACGAGTCAAGTTCCTCGACTGGACGTTGACGCAGACGGCCAATTGCCTGCAGCGCCAGAGCCTCGGTCGTGGAGGTGACCTTTCCGTATAGAACCTTCGCCAGCAGGTCGCGGCGTGCATCCGGGGATGCGGCGCGATCGGCTAGCTTCAGTTCCAGCTCCGGCTGACGCTCGATGGTGCGAGCCAGCTGGAACAGTTCGTCTTCAACGCGGTCCTGCTGCCCCTGGGCGTCGGCGGCGCGCAGCAGAGCCAGGCGGCCCAGCTTTACCAGTCCGTCGCGCAGGTCGCGAGTGTTAGACCACGTCTGGGATACAGCAGCAGACACGATTTCTTCCGACGAGGCAGATACCTTGCCGCCGAACAGGCTCTTTGCCAGTTCTGCGCGGGTGTTGGCATCCCTCGCCGGGTCGATCAGCGCGACACGCAAGCCGCGGTCACTGTCGAGCAGCTCGACGACGTCGAACAGCTCGGTGCCGGTGGTTACACCGGTGCCCACTTTGTCGGAGGTCTCGTTCAGCCCCTGGTCCAGAGTCTGCTCGAGGCGCTCAATTGCCTCTCGGCTCGCTGCGTGCATACCGATCACTTCCCGGATGCGCCGACGTTGTCCAGTCCGGCGAGGAAGTTATCGATGGTGCCCGAGCGCTTCACGTCGTCCGACAGCTGCTCGCCCAGCAGGCGCTCAGCCAAGTTGATGGAGTTCTCACCCATCTCCTTGCGCAGGTCGGTAACAACGGCAGAACGCTGTGCCTCGAGCTGCTTGTGGCCCGACTCGACGATACGGTTGGACTCTTCGGTTGCCTGAGCCTTCATGTCCGCAATGATCTTCTGGCCCTGGGAACGGGCGTCATCACGAATCTGGGCAGCCTCAGTGCGTGCCTCAGCAAGCTGAGCGTTGTACTTCTCCAAGGCAGCCTTAGCTTCTGCCTGAGCGGACTCGGCGCGCCGAATGCCGCCCTCGATCTGATCCTCGCGCTGATTCAGCACTTCCTGGAACTTCGGAAGAACGAACTTCCAGAAGACAAACAGGATGACTGCAAAAGGAATGATGGACCAGACGATGTCGTACAGCGGAGGAAGCAGCGGGTTCACCGACTCCTCCATTGGCAGCTTCTCAGCTGCTAACAAAAAGGTGTTCGTCATAGTCTCCAGCTTTCGATTCTGGTGCGGTGGTTAAAAAGTGCTCTTAACGAGCGGCCAATCGCACTGAAATTAGTACAGGAAGCCGGCGACGAAGCCGATCAGCGCCAGTGCCTCGGCGAAAGCGATACCCAGGAACATGGTGGTGCGCAGCTGGCCGGCCATCTCGGGCTGGCGAGCCATAGCCTCAGCGGTCTTACCTGCAACGTTACCCACACCGATAGCGGAGCCGATAGCAGCCAGGCCGTAGCCGATAGTGCCGAAGCCCTGGAACTTGGTGGTGGTGTCCTGCGCGATGAGGAAGATGTCGTTCATTTGGTTTCCATTACCTTTCTGAGAACCGGCCGGTTGCAGCTTTTCTTTTGTTGTTGTCCGGCCTGGTCATTTGAGTACTTAAAAGGGGCGAATTAGTGCTCGTCTGCGTGGAGGGACAGCTCGATGTACACGGCGGTCAGCAGGGCGAAGATGTATGCCTGCAGGAAGATCACCATGAGTTCGAACAGGGTGAAGGCGATCGCGAAGAGGATCGTGCCGCCAGCAGCCACGGTCCAACCGCTCATCTGCCAGAAGAAGAAGTTCGTGGCACTGAACAGCATGACGAGGATGATGTGTCCAGCCAACATATTCGCCATAAGACGAATGGTCAGCGTTACCGGACGGAGGACGAATGTGGAGAATGCCTCGATCGGCGCCACGATGAAGTGGAGCCAGGAAGGCAAACCAGGAATGATCAGCGAGGACTTGATGTACTTGCCGAAACCATAGCGCTTCACACCCGCGTAGATGAATGCAATATACGCAACAACAGCCAGCACCAGTGGCAGACCCACTCGAGCGCTGGCTGAAATGTTCATGAACGGAATGATCGTCGACATGTTGACGGCAAGGACGGTGAAGAAGATAGCGGCGATAATCGGCAGGAACCTACGCCCCTCCTTCTTGCCCAAGATATCCTCCGCGATGTGAATCCGAACGAAGTCCAAGAAGTACTCAGCAACGTTCTGTACGCCGCTCGGAATCAGCTTCGGCTTCCGCATTGCAAAGAAGAAGAATGCGGTAACCAGCAGAATCATCACAATACGGATGACCATGAGGCGGTCGAGCGCGAACGCTCCACCAGCAAACTCACTGAACCACAGATGGTCGCTATCCACTTGCCCCGGGAAGAATTCGTGTTCCAATGAAGGCACGTGAAATTCGCCCTTCATGGCCAAGGTTGTTACGCTCAGCGTTCTCTCCCGTGATTGGGCCGCAAGATTGCATAGAATCACTGCGGTGCGATGGAGGTCTCTTTTCGAAGAGTTAGGCCGATATTGAGGGACTCCGTCGCACGTCCCTACATAATCAGCCGGTGCCGTATCTACTGTTCACACATACGTGTGCCAATAAATGGCCCGATAGAACAATATCAGTTTTAACTCGCGAATCGCTAAGTGAAACGCTTTACGGGTCCCCCCACTTGGTCGTGCATTTCAACGTTTTGGTTGAACAAACATCCGCATTCCGCCAACCCCAGTGCGGGGCCGATCACACCGTCACAGCCCCTCCTTAGCGCGCCCCGAAACATGAACCCGAAACATGAATATGCCCCGGCGTGCGGGTCGCAATCCGGGGCACAGGCGAGAACTAGCCCTTAGCTTGAGCGTGCCTCTGCTTCTGGTAACACCTAGCTGATCTCGCCTAGCTGATCTCTCCTAGCTGATGTAGAGCTTCTGGGTACGGGTAACTGCCAACGTTTCGATAATCAATACGGCAATCATGCACAACATCACTGTCACGGCTAGTGCCGGAGTGTCGTAGAAGGTTTTATCCTTCAGGAAGAACAGGATGCCCAGCAACACGGCCGCCTTCACCAGCCAGCTACCCAGGATCAGTCCCATCGTCATCGACGGCGACGTGTTGGAACTAATCAGCACGATCACGACCGTCAGCAGCATAAATCCGCCGCCGACCAGCCACCCAATGCCTGCTCCCCACAGCCCTGCGGCACCACTGATGAGGCCCCAGACCAGAAGGGACAGCGCGCCCAGCACCACCAGCGCTAGCGCCCCGGCGCGCATGGCGACCTTCAGCGGAGCTACGTGGTCGCTGGCTTGGGATACGTCGTTGAGCTCGGGTAGCTCGTTGGCGCCCGCACCGCTATTCACCGCACCGTCGTTCACCGCACCGTTGTTCTCAGTCGCGTCACTCATGGCGATTAGCTTACCTGAGCCGGTTGAGACTTCCGATTCTCCCGCCACAGCGGAACCACCGTCACCGAAACGGCTACTATCACCAGCAACCCGAAGGAGATTGCCATCACGTGTAGCGGCAGTACCGTCAGCCCCACGGCCCCAAAGGCCACTACCCCAACCCAGGTGTACAAAACCAACACCACGCGCTTCTGGCTGTGGCCGAAGTGCAACAGCCGATGGTGCAGGTGCTTCTTGTCGGGCGAGAACGGACTCTTGCCCTTGGATACGCGCCGGACAACCGCCATCACCAGATCCAGCAACGGGATGGACAGCGCAGCCACCACCACGATCATCGGCGACATCAACGCCACGATGTCCGCCGGGCCGTATAGTGCGGCGTTAATACGCCCGGAGGCAGACGTGCAGGCAGCGGACAGCAGGAGGCCAATCAGCATCGCGCCGCTGTCCCCCATAAAGATGCGCGCCGGCGAAAAGTTGTGAGGCAAAAACCCGATGCAGATGCCCACCAGTGCTGCCGAGATAATCGCCGGTGGATAGGCCGCCACCGTGCCGCCCTGATCGTGCAGGATGGTCAGCGAATAGATGAGGATCGTTCCGGCCGCGATGGCCCCCAAACCCGCGGCCAGCCCGTCCAGGCCGTCCACGAAGTTCATGGCATTCACGATAGTCACGGTCAGCAGCGCAGTCAGGATCGTGGACTGGACTTGGTCCAGGATCAGCGTGGTGCCTTCGCCAAAAGGCAGATAGAAAAGGTACCAGCTCAAGCCCATGAGACTCATGACCACGGCGCCCACAACCTGTCCGCCGAGCTTCAGCACCCAAGAAATGTCGTAGAGGTCGTCTACTACTCCCACGACCACAATCACAAAGGCGGCCATCAGCACCGCCGTCATATCGGGTGTCACCGGTGGAAAACCGCGCGTCAATGCGGGCAGTTGGTTCGCCACAATGACCGCCACAACCAGCCCGGTGAACATCGCCACTCCGCCGAGGCGCGGCATAGGCACCGTGTGCACGTCGCGCGCACGCGGTGCGGCCATTCGCCCGAAGCGCAAGATCAACGAGCGCACCACGCCCGTCACCAGATACGTCACCGTGCAGGCGACGAAGAGCACCAGCACCAACTCGCGCAGGGGTATTCCTGCGCCGATGGCCGGCTGGGCAAGAACGTGCATTAGACGGCTCCCCGCAGCTCCGCGGTGCTCATGCCCAGTACTTCAGCCACGCGCTCGGTGGTAGCCGCACCCTCGCGCAAAATGCGCGGGCGACCGGAGGAAAGGTCAACGATCGTGGAGGCCACACCGTGATGCGCTTCCCCGCCATCGATGTACGTCGTAACGTCGGCTCCCAGCTGGTCTTCTGCCATCTGCACATTAGTCGCCGGCGGCTGGCCGGAGATGTTGGCGCTGGAGACGGCCATGGGGCCGGTGCGCTCCAGAAGTTCCAGCGCGATCGGCTGGTTCGGCATGCGCAGCATCACAGTGCCGCGGGTATCACCCAGGTTCCACGGCAGGCTAGGCGCCTGGTGAACGACCATGGATAGCCCGCCCGGCCAGAAAGCCTCTACCAGCTTGCGCATGTTGTAGGTGTACTCGCGCACAAGCCCCTCGATAGTAGTCCAGCTAGGCACCAGCACAGGTACGGGCATGTCGGGTCCGCGCCCCTTGGCTCGCAATAGTGCGGCGACTGCCTCGTTGTCGAAAGCGTCGCAGCCGATGCCGTACACCGTATCGGTTGGCAGCACAACCAACCGTCCGCCCTTCACCGCGTTCGCCGCTGTATCCAGCGCGGCCTCGCGATTCTGCGGATCGGTTGCGTCTACGGTTCTCGACATTGCTGGCCTTTCTTGCTTATTTATTACGTGCTCTACCTTAACCCCATCGCCGGTACTACTGCGGTAGCAGGGCGGTGACGAAGCGCGGTCGTCCAGCTAAGTCGCGGTGTTGGGTAACGTCTCGCCAGCCGCGTTGCTGCATCATGCCTGCTACCCGCGCACCGTTGGAGTCGTCGTGTTCTATTCCGACGCCACCTCCTGCGCGCCCCAGCGCCTCCGCCCACTGCAGGACCCGTGGCATCAGTTCCAGCCCGTCTGCCCCGGAGAACACGGCTGCGTGCGGGTCGGCAGCCACCTCGGGTGTGACGTCTGCGGATTCGGGCACATAGGGCGGATTGCACACCACCACGTCGGCCGGTTGCGTGGGCGTCGCGGGATCGTCGGCAGCCAGATCCGCCTGGGTAAAGGCAGCATTAACCTGCGGAACCAGTGTTGCGTTTTTCTCTGCCAGGCGGAGTGCGGGGCCGGATATGTCGATGCCGGTCAGGGAAATGGGGGCGTCGTAAAGAAAGGCCACCCCGAGCCCCAGCGTGCCGGGCCCGCAGCACAGATCGACTACGCGCGGCGAAGGGCAGTCAGTAAGAAAGCGTGCGGCCCAGTCGGCCAACAGTTCGGTTTCGGGGCGCGGAACGAAACAGCCGGGTTCCACGAAAAGGTCCAGGCCACAAAAAGGTGCGGAGCCAACAATGTGTTGTAGCGGTTCGCGCGCGGCGCGGCGGGCCACCCACTCGGCGTAGGTGGACGGGGCGGGGTCGTCGGCACGCAGGAAAAGGGTGCCAGGGGTCACGGCGGTGCGGGGCTCGGGCGAAGCAGGCGGTGCAGAGGGTGCACCTGCGCTTGGCTCCGCGAGCAGGTAACGCATCAACAGGCGTGCCTCGACCGAGGCAGAATCGATGCCCGCTGCAGCCAGCGTGGTGGTAGCCTCGCGGACTGCCTGATTGATATCCACGTTCTATCCTGCTTCTGCGCCCGCGCTGCGAAAAGCTAGTCTTCCGCCTCGAGGCGGCGTGCGCGGTCGGCTTCCTGCAGTGCGGCGAACAGTGCTTCCAGGTCGCCACCCAGGACGGCGTCTAGGTTGTTGGCCTTGTAGCCGATGCGGTGATCGGATACTCGAGACTCCGGGAAGTTGTAGGTGCGGATGCGCTCGGAGCGATCCATGGTGCGGATCTGCGCAGCGCGGCCCTCGGCCGCCTCGGCTTCCGCCTCTTCTTCCTTCATCTGCTGCAGTCGCGCAGCCAGCACCTGCATCGCGCGGGCGCGGTTCTGGATCTGGGAGCGCTCCTTCTGACAGGTTACGACGATGTTCGTCGGCAGGTGCGTAATGCGCACGGCAGAGTCCGTGGTGTTCACGCCCTGGCCGCCCTTACCGGAGGAACGGTAGACATCCACGCGGATGTCCTTGTCGTCGATCTGCACGTCCTCCACCTCGTCGGGCTCCGGGTACACCAGCACGCCTGCGGCGGAAGTCTGGATGCGACCCTGGGACTCTGTGACGGGGATGCGCTGCACGCGGTGCACGCCACCTTCGAATTTGAACTCGGACCAGGCACCGTCGCGGGACGGCTGCTTGGAGCGGATGGACAGCGTCATGTCCTTCACACCGCCCAGGTCGGTCTCGTTCAGGCCGAGAATTTCGGTGTTGAAGCCGTGGCGCTCGGCGTAGCGCTGGTACATGCGCGCCAGCTCGCCGGCAAACAATGCAGCTTCTTCACCGCCGGCGCCGGACTTAATCTCCATGACGATGTCGTCACCGTCGTGTGGGTCGCGCGGAGCCAGCAGGTCGGTAAGCTGCTCTTCCAGCTCACTGATTTCCTGCTCCAGACGCTCGGCTTCCTCGGCGAACTCCTTGTCCTCGGAGGCCATCTCAGACGCGGCCTCGTGATCCTCGCGGGCCTGCTCGAGCTTCTGGTGCGTCTGAATGATTGGCTGCAGCTCAGAGAATCGCTTGCCGACCTTACGCGCGGCCGCCGGGTCGTTGTGCAGCTCGGGGTCCCCCAACTGCATCTCCAGGCCCTGGTACTCGGACAGGATGTCGTCGATGACTGATGGTGATTGGCTCATGGTTTAATCCTCCTCGTCCTCGCCCGCCAAGGGCGCGGAGCTAGCAACCTGCAGCATGAACTCGCGGTTGGTCTTGTTCTTGCGCAGCTGCTTAATCAGCAGGTCAATAGCCGCCTGCGGGTCCAGCGCGGACAGAATGCGACGCAGCTTGTGCATGATGCGTGCTTCCTCCGGGCTCAGCAGCAGCTCGTCCTTGCGGGTGCCCGACGGGTTCACGTCCACGGCCGGGAACACGCGGCGCTCGGAGATCTTGCGGTCCAGCTTCAGCTCCGCGTTGCCGGTGCCCTTAAACTCTTCGAAGATCACCGTGTCGCCGGCCGAGCCGGTCTCCACCATGGCGGTGGCGATGATCGTCAGCGAGCCGCCATTTTCGATGTTGCGGGCCGCACCGAGGAAGCGCTTCGGCGGGTACAGTGCGTTGGAATCCACACCACCGGACAGGATGCGCCCAGAGGCCGGCGAGGAGTTGTTGTACGCACGGCCCAGTCGGGTGATGGAATCCAGCAGCAGAACAACGTCCTTACCTTGCTCCACCAGGCGCTTTGCGCGCTCGACGGCAAGTTCGGCCACGTTGGTGTGCTCCCCCGGCGGGCGGTCGAACGTGGAGGCAATGACCTCGCCGTTGACGGAGCGCTGCATGTCGGTCACTTCCTCCGGGCGCTCATCGACCAGCACGACCATCAGGTAGCACTCGGGGTTGTTGGTGGAGATCGCATTGGCGATGTCCTGCAGGATCGTAGTCTTACCGGCCTTCGGCGGGGAGACAATCAGCGCACGCTGGCCCTTGCCGATCGGCATGATCAGGTCGATTACGCGAGTAGTCAGCGTCTTCGGGTCGGTTTCCAGGCGCAGTCGCTGGTTCGGGTACAGCGGGGTGAGCTTCGCGAAGTTCGGGCGCGCTGCTGCCTGCTCCGGGGTCAGCCCGTTGACAGTCTCTACCTGGTAGATCGGCGTGTACTTCTGGCGGTTACGCCCACGGCCGCCGCCGTTATTGTTGTTGTTCTTCGGGCGGATGGTGCCAACGATGGCATCGCCGTGGCGCATGCCGTACTTGCGCACCGTGTTGATCGGAACGTACACGTCGGTCGGCCCCGCGTGGTAGCCGGTGGTGCGGATGAAGGCAGTGTTCGCATCGACGAAGTCGAGGATGCCCGCAACGGGAGCCAGCTCTTCCGGCTTTTGGTCGCGGTTGTTGCCATCGCCGGTGTTATTGCCGTCCCCGTTGTTGTTGCCACCGTTATTGCGGTTATTGTCGCGATTGTTATCGCGATTATCCCCACGGCCACGGTTGCGGCGGTTACGGCGATTGCGACGGTTGCGACGGTTGCCGCGGTTAATGTCGCCACGGTCGTTATCGCCCTGATTGTTATCACCGCGGTTGTTACCACCACGGCCGTTATTACCGCGGTCGTCGCCGTCGCGCTGCTCTAGGTTGGCCCGGTTATTCTCGCGGCTGTTTTCCTCGTGGCTGTTTTCTTGGTGACGCCCCTCCCGCGCCTCCGCAACCGGCTCTTCCTTTGGTTCCGGCGACTGCGCTGGCTGAGGTTTCCGCTCAGCTCCCCCACCGTTACCCTTATTACCACCGTTACCAGCGGATTCAATGGCGGCGATCAGATCGCCTTTGCGTAGTCCAGAGGTGCCCTTCAGCCCCTGCGCCGCTGCGACCTGGCGCAGCTCCGGCAACTTCAACGAGGCGAGGCCATTGGCTTGGCCACGAGCCAAAATATCGGACAGGCTCACAAAAGTCCTTTCACGTCCAGCGCCCTAACGATCCTTCAAGAGCCTGCGAAGCCCCAGAATCGGCCAGACATGCGTATTCGACAACAGTTTTTAATTTAACCCAAAGATTGCGGGAATCTTCTAGAAAGATTGCCACCTTAAAGTCCCACGATGTGACTGGCGGCGGGTGTAGCGCGGGGTGGCGTCGTAAAGAAAGAAAAAGAAAAGAAAAACGAGCCTCGCATCCGGCTTCCTTAGGTAACAATAGCACCTTACGCGCAGCCTGTACCTAACGGCTAGGCTGAAATGCATGAAGTCGACGATGCAGGAGATCCCACTTTCCGTTGCGAGGATTTTGGAATACGGGGCCAGCGTTCACCGAAATACCGCCGTGACCACGTATTTTGGCGAGAACGCAGAGCAAACTAGCTTCCTGCACATCGGCATTCGCGCCGCCGCGATGGCCAATATGCTGCGCGATGAATTCGGCATTGGACGGGGCGACCGCGTAGGAACCGTACTACCGAACTGCACCGAGCACCTCGAGGTTATGCTCTCTGTGGCGTCAATGGGCGCGGTGTTTAACCCCATCAATCGGCACCTCATGGACTCGCAGATCACGCACATTATCAACACCGCGGCGCCGAAAGTGTTGGTGATCGACGCGATGTGCAGCGAACAGATCGTTCCCCTGCTGAGCGACTGCCCATGTGTCGAAGCTGTGCTGGTGATCGGGGCGAACCTCACCGACACCACCGCGGTGCACTCGCTCGCCCAGGCGCAGGGGTTAAGCCACCTGCGCGTGCTCAATCTGGAGGCTACCCTCGACGGGCGCAGCGCCGACTACGACTGGCCAAATATAGAAGAGACGGATCCGGCGGCGATCTGCTTCTCTACGGGCACAGAGGGCCAGCCGAAAGGCGTGGTCTACTCCCACCGCGCACTGTGGCTGCACTCCATGCAGCTTCGCGCTGCCGACAGCTTTAGTATCCGCAACGGCACCAGCTTTCTGTGCGGAGTGCCGATCTACCATGTGCTGAGTTGGGGTGTGCCCCTGGCCGCGTTTATGGCGGGCGCGCCCATCGTGTTTACCGGGCATAGCGCCGACCCAGAGCACCTTGCGCATGTTATTGCAGACGCCATGCCGCGCCAGGCTCACGGATCGCCGGCCGTGTGGACCGGCCTGTTGGTTCACTACGCCAAGCACCAACCAAAGAAGATGAGCCTGCAAGAGATTTACGTCGGCGGCTCACAGGTCTCCCCTGCCATGATCGACGCGTGGGAGGAGCGCTTTGGTGTGGACGTGATCCACTCCTGGGGAATGACGGAAACCGGGCCCGTGGGCACCGTCGCTCATCCACCAGCGGGCGTGGCCGGCGCAGCGCGCGCGAAATACCGCGAAAGTCAGGGGCGCTTCCACGCGGGAATGCGCTACCGCATCGTAGATGACAACGACAACGTGCTCGAGGCCAACGACCGCAACGAGGGTGAACTGCAGGTACGCGGAAATACCGTGACGGGTTCCTACTACCAGGACGACAGCCCGCGCTTCACCGAAGACGGCTGGCTACGTACCGGAGACATCGCCACGGTCAACAAGGACGGCTACCTAACGATTCACGACCGAAAGGCGGATATCATCCGCTCCGGCGGCGAGTGGATCTACTCCGCTGCCTTGGAGAACTACCTGCTGGAACCCGACGTGGTGATCGAGGCCGCGGTCATCGGCATCCCCTCTGAGAAGTGGGGGCAGCGCCCGCTAGCGGTCATCGTGGTAGCCGATGGCACACCATGGACTACAGAAACCGCCCAGGCTCTGGCAGCTGACCTGCGCAAGCGCGTGCCGGGGTGGATGGTGCCGGAAAACTGGACCTTCGTCGAGCACATCGATAAGACCAGCGTGGATAAGTTCGACAAAAAGGACCTGCGCCAGTACTTCCGCGAGGGGAAGTTCGACATCATCACGATCTAAGGGCCTTGGGGGTACACTCACCGCGGCCTAACGGCAATTATTGCAACTATTGCAAGGGTATGTAGAGTAGCGTTTCACTGCATGACCGATGTAACAGTTATGGCCTTGGGGCCAGAGTGGCTAGACCCGGTGCAGCTGCTTTCCAGTTCCGGGCCATTCGGGGCGGCGGTATTGCCCGCGATTCTGGTGATTATCTTCATCGAATCGGGACTATTCTTCCCTTTCCTGCCCGGCGATTCCATGCTCTTCACCGCCGGATTGCTGGCCAGCCAGCCGGATGGTTTTGCACCACTGTGGCAGGTGCTGCTGTTAGCCCCGATCGCGGCGATTCTGGGCGATCAGGTGGGTTACTGGATCGGTCACCGCTTCCACCCCAAGCTGCGCGAACGCAAAGACGGACGGTTCTTCAAACAGGAACACCTGCACCGCTCCGAGGAGTTCTTCGACAAATACGGTGCCATCACGATGGTGTTGGCACGCTTCGTGCCCTTCGTGCGCACCTATGCCCCGCTGGTGGCGGGCATGTCTGGCATGAACTACCGCACGTTCATCTCTTTCAACATTATCGGTGCCGCGCTGTGGGCCAGCGGCATCGTGTACCTGGGATCGCTGCTGGGCGGGGTGGAGTTTGTGCGTAACAACATCGAAGCCATCTTCCTCGGCATCGTCGCGTTCACCGTAGTTCCGGCTGCGTGGGCGGCCTGGCAGAAGCGCCGCCGTCCGCAAACAGCGGCCGCAGAACGGCCACTGCCTAGCCGGTAACGTCCACCTCGACGGGGCCGGCGATGTCCAGCTCCAGGACCTTCATCCCCCGACCCCGTGCCTCCTCGACCAGTGCGCTATCCACCGGCTCCGTGCTGAGCACCATGATGGTCGGCCCAGCGCCCGAGAGGAACGCAGGGTAACCCAGGTTACGCAGGCGGTTTACCCACTCCGCGGTGACGGGCAGCACTTCAGCGCGGTACGTCTGGTGCATGCGGTCGCGAGTACCCTCCCACAGTAGCTCCGGATCGTCGCGCAACGCGACGGTCATCACGGCGGTGCGGGAGACGTTGAAGCGGGCATCCAGGTGGCTAATATCGGACGGCAGCACGCGGCGGATAGCCTCTGTGGATGCGTGAAAGTCCGGGATAAACGCGGTGGCCTGGATCTGCGGGTGTACGTCGATGCGGCGGGCATGGTAGTCCGGCGCAGAAACACCGTCGATCGGAGTGTTCGTCCACGAGACCACACCGGCGCCCAGTACGGAAGCGCCTGCGTTGTCGGGGTGCCCCTCAAAGGTGGAGGCGATCTGCACCTGCGCCTTCTCGTCCAAGGTGAACCCGGCCAAGGCATTGCCTGCAGCCACGCCGGCTGTGGCAGCGGCGGCCGAAGAACCCAAGCCGCGGGACTGTGGGATGGAGTTCGTACAGCTCACGCGCAGCCCGGGGACGGTGACATCGGCTTCTTTTAGCGCGGCTCGCAGCGCGCGAACCACGAGGTGGCGCTCGTCCAGCGGAACCTCGCCCTCACCTTCACCGGAAACCTCTACCTCCAGGCCGGATTCGATAACCTCGGCGGTCACGAAGTCGTACAGTCCGAGCGCCAAACCTAGCGTGTCGAAGCCAGGCCCCAGATTCGCGGTCGATGCGGGAACCTTGACGGTGGCCTTGCGGCCTACGGGGATCTCTACGCCCATTACTTCAGACCCAGAGCGTCGACCACCGCGTGCGGATCCACGTCGGTGACGGTGGGGTTCGGCATCTGGGACAGGGCGGTCGTCGGATCCTTGAGGCCGTGGCCAGTGACGGTACAAACGATGCGCTGGCCAGCGGTCAGCTCACCGTTAGCGTGCGCGTCCAGCAGGCCGGCAACAGAAGACGCAGAGGCCGGCTCAACGAAGATGCCCTCGCGGCCTGCGATGGTGCGGTAGGCCTCCAGAATCTGATCGTCGGTCTGCGCACGGAAGTCTCCGCCGGATTCCTCCTTGGCCGCCACTGCCTGTTGCCAGGATGCCGGGTTACCGATACGGATCGCGGTAGCAATCGTCTCAGGCTCCAATACGGGCTCGCCCTGCACCAGCGGTGCAGCTCCGGCCGCCTGCACGCCCTTCATCACGGGGCGCTGGGTGGAAACGCCATCTTCGGCGTACTCGCAGTAGCCCTTCCAATATGCGGTGATGTTGCCCGCGTTACCAACGGGAAGGAAGTGAACATCAGGGGCATCCCCAAGACAATCCACGATTTCGAACGCGGCGGTCTTCTGACCCTCGATACGCATCGGGTTCACAGAGTTGACCAGTGCGATTTCCGGGAACTCGGTGGTGGTCTTGCGAACCAATTCGAGACAGTCGTCGAAGTTGCCACGAACTTGGATGATCTGCGCGCCGTGCATCACAGCCTGGGCCAGTTTGCCCTGAGCGATCTTGCCCTCCGGGATCAGCACAGCGGACTGCAGGCCAGCGCGGGCCGCGTAGGCGGCGGCGGAAGCAGAGGTGTTACCCGTCGAGGCACACATCAGAACCTTCTGGCCCTTGTGGTACGCATCGGTGACGGCGACGGTCATGCCGCGGTCTTTGAAGGAGCCGGTCGGGTTGGCGCCCTCGATCTTCAGGTAGACCTCGCAGCCGGTGAGCTCCGACAGGTGGTTCGCCCGCAGCAGCGGAGTACCGCCCTCGTTGAGGGTTACCGGCTCCCAGTCCTTCGCGAACGGCATCCGGTCGCGGTACATGTTGATCAGGCCGGTCCAGTGGTTCAGAACCTTGTCAGTCATAAGTTCCCTGTCGTTTCTTCCCTGTTGTTGCTACTTTTAGAAGCTCTATTTTACTGCCACTGTAGTGCCAAACAGGCACGCGCAGGCATGCCTTGGCATTTTTGGCGCTGTGCTGGAAGTCGGCGCTTAGCCTTCCATGCGGATGACGGAGTCGATGGCCTTCACCGCGTCCAGCTTCTTCAGCTTTGCGACGGTCTCCTCCAGGTCCTGCTCCTTCGCGCTGTGGGTGATGACGACGAGGCGCGCCCCGTTGTTCAACCCTTCTTGACGCACAGTCTTCAGCGACACACCCTGCTCAGAGAACACGGAGGCTACCTCGGCCAGCACGCCCAGACGATCATCCACTTGCATGTCTACGTGGTAGCGGGTGCGGACGTCGCCGAATGCGGCAATGGGCAGGGAGGCGTAGGTGGACTCTCCTGGGCCGCGGCCGCCGAGCACGATATTGCGCGCCACAGCCACAACGTCGCCCAGTACCGCGGAGGCGGTCGGACCGCCGCCCGCACCGTTGCCGTAGAACATCAGGCGACCGGCAGACTCGGCCTCAACGAAAACTGCGTTGTAAGACTCGGACACGCTGGACAGTGGGTGCGCGATCGGAATCAGAGCCGGGTACACGCGGGCAGAGACGGACTCCCCGCCCTGCTCATCCACCAGACGCTCACAGATGGCCAGCAGCTTAATGGTGGAATTCGCGGCCTTAGCTGCTTCGATGTCGGCGACGGTGATGTCGCGAATGCCCTCAGTGTGCACGTCCTCACCCGACACGCGGGTGTGGAAGGCCAGGGAAGCCAGAATGGCGGCCTTGCTGGCGGCATCGAAGCCATCGACGTCGGCAGACGGGTCGGCCTCCGCATAACCCAGCTCGGTGGCTTCCGCCAGCATCTCGTCGTAGCTGGCACCACGGCTGTACATTGCATCGAGGATGAAGTTGGTGGTGCCGTTGACGATGCCCATCACCTGGTTGACCTTGTCGCCAGCCAGGGAGCGACGCAGCGGACCAACCACCGGGATAGCGGCGGCGACGGCAGCTTCGAAGAACAGATCCACGCCGGACTCGTCGGCCGCGGCGGACAGCTCATCGGCGTGGGCAGCGATGAGGGCCTTGTTGGCGGTGACGACGGACTTGCCGGCGCGCAGCGCAGTCAGCACCACCTCGCGCGGGTAGTCGATTCCACCGATGACCTCAATCACCAGATCAATGTCGTCGCGAGCTACGAGGGTGAGCGCGTCGTCGGTTAGCTTCTCTGGGTCTACACCCGGGCGGGGCTTCGACAAGTCACTCACGGCGATGCCGCGAACCTCGAGCGGTCCACCGATGCGGGCCGCGAACTCATCGCTACGCTCCCCCAGCAGCCGCAGCACCTCCGCGCCGACGGTGCCCATGCCCAGCAGAGCCACACCAACGGTCTGGCCAATTCCCTTGCCTGGCTTAAATTTCTGCTCGGTCATGTCGCTCCTTTGTGAGGTCTCGATGAGAGGTTTCGTAGGTAATTTTTCTTAGGTTATCGCACCAATCTACCGCGCGACTAGACAAAGCTGTCCATTACCCCTGCCTAGCCCTGCAACGAGGGAGATTACTCCTCTAAAGCGAGCACGTCGTCGATGGTTTCGCGGCGGATCATCAGCCGCGCCTCGCCCTCCGCCACACGCACCACCGGGGGGCGGGTCATCATGTTGTAGCGGGAGGCCATCGCGTAGCAGTAAGCCCCCGTCGCACCAATAATCAACAGGTCTCCGGGGCGCACATCCTCCGGCACCAGCGCGTCGTTAACCAGCACGTCGCCAGACTCGCAGTGGGACCCCACGATACGCGTCGGCAACAACTCCCCCGCGACTTCGCGGTTGGCCACGCGGCAGTCGTATTCCGCCTGATAGAGCGCAGGGCGAATGTTGTCGCTCATGCCGCCGTCGACGGAAATGTAGCGGCGCGTCATGCCATCGGCCACCTCGACGTCCTTCACCGTGCCCACGCGGTACAGCGTGATCATTGACGGCCCGGCAATCGCGCGCCCCGGCTCGACGTTGAGCGTCGGCTCGGGCACTCCGGCCGACTGCGCTGCCTTGCGCACCTTACTCTTGAGTTCGGACGCCACCTCTTCCACGTCGAGAGCCTCTTGATCCGGCATGTAGGCAATTCCGTAGCCACCGCCGAGATCGAGGGTATCCAGCACCGTGGGGGCGTCCGAATCAACACCGCGAGACGATTCAACAGCGTTGTCGTCCGTCAGCGTGGCGATCGAATCCAACAGCTGCTTCCACAGCCCCAACAGGCGCTCAGCTGCCAGGGCAAAGCCGGAGGCCTCGAAAACCTGGGAACCCACGTGGCAGTGCAGACCGCGCAGGCGCACCCCGTCGGCGGTATGGCACGCCATGGCTGCGTGGTGAGCAGCGCCGGAGGACAGGGAGAATCCGAATTTTTGATCCTCGTGGCTGGTGGCGATGAACTCGTGGGTATCGACGTGCACGCCAGGGGTCACACGCACCAGCACATCCTGGGACTTCCCCAGCTCACCGGCGACGGCGGACAGCGCCTCGATCTCCTGCAGCGAGTCCACGACGATCAGCTCCGCGCCTTCGGAAACTGCCAGGCGCAGGAACTCCGGGGACTTGTTGTTGCCATGCACGGTGATGCGGTCGGCGGGGAATCCCGCGGCCAGGGCGACCTGCAGTTCGCCGAGGGAGGCAACGTCCAGGGATAGCCCCTCGTCCATCACCCAGCGGGCAACCGTCTTCGACAGGAAAGCCTTGGATGCGTAGTGCACGAAAGCTCCGCCACCGAAGGCCTTGGCCAGGCGGCGGCAGCGGGTACGGAAGTCTTCCTCGTCCATCACGAAGGCCGGGGTGCCGAAGGTTTCAGCGATCTCGGTGATCGGCACGCCTCCAATGGTGACCTCGCCCTGGTGCTCCCCCGCTATCTCTCGGCGCAGGGTCTGCGGGTAGACGTGCGCGGGGATCGCGTTGAACTCCGTCGTGTTTGCCGTACGGCGGCGCAAGGGCGTGGAGTTCAGATGAGTCTCCGGATCCAAGGGAATCTCCTAGGTGAGTGAGTTTTTATAGAAGGGGGACCGTGTGGGCGTCACAAAGAAAATAGCAACTACATACGCTCCGGGGCGGCTACACCCAATAGCTCGAGAGCATTGGCAAGGGTCTGGCGAGCGGCGGCAGCCAGGGACAGGCGTGCGGCAAACAGGGCCTTGTTCTCGGCAACAGTCTGCTCATCATCGCTGGGCTTCGGCAGGATCTGGCAGGCATCGTAGAAACGGTGGAAGGTGCCAGCTAGGGCCTCGGCATAGCGAGCCACACGGTGGGGCTCGCGCAGCTCGGCGGCAGTCTTCACCACGGCTGGGAACTCGCCCAGGGTGCGGATCAGGTCGCCCTCGCGATCGTGCGTTAATAGGGCTAGATCGGCGCCTTCACGGGTGACGCCGAGATCCGTTGCCTTGCGTCCCAGGGAGCACAAGCGAGCGTGTGCGTACTGGACGTAGAACACCGGGTTGTCGTTGGACTTGGAGGCCCACAGATCCATGTCGATGTCCAGAGAGGAATCCACGGAGCTGCGGATCATGGCGTAGCGGGCGGCATCCACGCCGATGGCCTCCACAAGGTCGTCCAGGGTGATGACCGTGCCAGCGCGCTTCGACATACGCACTGCCTTGCCATCCTTGACGAGGTTTACCAGCTGGCCGATGAGCACCTCGACCTGCTCCGGGTCGTATCCCATGGCTGCAGCTGCTGCGCGGAGGCGGGCGATGTAACCGTGGTGGTCGGCGCCGAGCATGTAGATGCATAGATTGTGGCCACGGTCGAACTTGTCGGCCACGTAAGCGATATCACCGGCGATGTAGGCTGCGTTGCCGTCGGACTTGATGACCACGCGGTCTTTGTCGTCGCCGAAGTTAGTGGAGCGCAGCCACCAGGCACCGTCGGCTTCGTAAAGGTTGCCGTTGTCCTTGATCTTCTGGATCGCCGCTTCGACGGCACCGGACTCGAACAGGGAGTTTTCGTGGAAGTACACGTCGAACTCCGTACCGAACTCCGCCAGGGTGCGCTTGATGTGGGCAAACATCAGGTCCACACCCTGGGAGCGGAATAGCTCTTGTGCGTCCTCTGCGCTGAGCTGCTGCCAGTCGGGGTTTTTCTCTACGATCTGCGAGGCAATGTCCTGAATGTAGTCGCCGCCGTATCCGTCTTCCGGGGTGGGCTCACCCTTCGCGGCGGCCAACAGGGAGCGGGCAAAGCGGTCGATCTGTGCGCCGTGGTCGTTGAAGTAGTACTCGCGGGTAACTTTCGCGCCGCGGGCGGTTAGCACTCGTCCCAGTGCATCGCCCACGGCGGCCCAGCGGGTGCCACCCAGGTGGATGGGGCCAGTTGGGTTTGCAGAGACGAATTCAAGGTTGATGGCGGTTCCGGTGAACTCATCGCCGTGGCCGAAGTCTGCGCCGGCGGCGAGGATCTCTTCCACGATCTTGCCCTGCGCGGCGGCGGCCAGGCGGATGTTAATGAAGCCCGGACCTGCGACGGTGGCCTCGTCGATGTCCTCGTGCGCGCCGAGGGATTCCGCCAGCCAGGTACCGAACTCACGCGGGTTCGTACCGGCCTTCTTGGCGACCTGCATGGCAATGTTCGTTGCGTAGTCGCCGTGCTCCGGGTTGCGTGGGCGTTCCACGGTGGCAGTTTCTGGCACTACGGAGGAATCCAGGCCGTGGGCATCCAAGGTCGTGCGGGCAGTTTCGGTAATCAGTTCAGACAATTCAGCAGGAGTCACAGCATTAAACACTAGCAGTGAGGGCAGACGCCCCATGCAGTGACGGAGGTGATTAAACTACCGCCCCGGTGCAGTGCTAGACTTTCAACCCGTATTGGCGTGAACACTAAGTGAACCGCCGATACACGCCTTCGTAGCTCAGGGGATAGAGCACTGGTTTCCGGTACCAGGGGTCGTGAGTTCGAATCTCGCCGAGGGCACGCTTGAGGTCTCGGCACATCGCTTCAGATGTGGTTTCCGGGACTTTTACTTTTCCCGCACGGTCGCCTGAAGAGCGGCCACCAAGAAATCTCCCTCGGCGCCGAAGCGAAACTCTGCTTTCTAATGACCCCACTGGGTATCATTAAAAAGAACCTTAGATTCTGCTTAGACTCTTCCCTCGTCCCCTTCCCCCGTACCCCAAGGGCCGAAGTCATTCCCCCGTACCCCCAAGGGCCGAAGTCAAGAGCGGATCGTGCTGGTTCTGAAGCTTCCTCTGCGACGGCCTACTCGAAGGAGATTAACCAATGCGCCTATTGCGTCGCGCAGGCATTTTTGCTCTAGCTCTCGGCTCCGCCATCGCCATGAGTAGTTGCAGTACCAATGAAAGCGATTCGAATAGCGGACACACCACCACGGTCACCGCTTCCCCGGAAACCACTGCAGAGAGAAGTGAGACTGAGGATTCAGAAACTTCCCAGCCTTCTGCCTCCGAAGAGGATAAAGCTTCCACCACCCCCAGCCCAGGCGGAGCACAGCAATCGAATCCCACCGGTGAGGTGGTCATTGGCCACACTGAGGCCCCGGGGCAGGCGAACCCGTCCGTCATGAATAAGACGATCGCCTCTTGCGGGGATCCCTCGATGCACGAGACCGGCACAACTTTCTTTACCGATGGAACGTCGGGATGGACGTTGACGTGTGCCAACAAGATGATGGCCGCCCGCCCGGCGGAGCCCGCCCCCGCGCCGGATGATTCTTACTACGAGGGCTACCTCGACGGTTACGACGACGCGCAGTATGACTACGACGAGTACAGCGACTACTAGGTCATTTTAGGTCGCAGCCCTCCCCGTAGCTCCAGCCTTCTTTACGCTGTCGATGCTCTGGAAGTCCACGCCCGGGATCCGGGAGAACCTATCTTTGTCACAGGTCAGGACTATGATCTGGTTATCCCGCCCCAACGCGCCAAGCACCTTATTCATACTCTTGGCCCTGTCGGTATCACTGAATCCCAGTACGTCGTCAAGGAAGATCGGCACCCCGCTGCCGTCGTGCCCCACCAGGCGGGCGATGGCGAGCAGCTGCAGAATCTCCACCTGCTCTTGAGCGCCGCCGGAGAGCTGCTCTTTATCCAAGCGCACGTTGCCAATAGCGCGGCTCGAAACCTGGAACCGCTCATCTACACCCAGATCAACATCGCCGCCGAAGACAATTCCGGAGAGCTTGTTTAGAGCATTACGGTATGGCTCGGAGTACTTTTCTTGCATGCGCTTCCGAGATTCCTGAACCACCTGGTGCAGTAACTCTGCGGCATTCGCTTGCCTACGCAGCCTAGCGACTACGCCCTCCAGACGCTCTACTTCCGCCTCTGCCTGTTCCTTCGTTCCTGCGGACCCGCGAGCCTGCCCGAGCTTGGCATTCAGGGCTGCAATATCCACGCGACATTCCTGTATCTGCTGGTTCAACATGTTCACCCGACTCCGGGCGCCCTCGAGGCTAGCCTGCACGTCTGCAACGTCGCCGAGCTCGCCTACTTCCCGACGCTTGGAATCCAGCTTTTCGCGCGCCACATCCACGGCCTTCGTTGCCTGGGTGCACTTCGCATGTAGGTCTTCGTCGGAATAGCGCTCGCGGGCTGCTTCCAGATCCTTCACCGCCCCATCCAGCCGTTGCTGTAGGTTTTCCACCTTCGCCTCGTGCTGGATCCTGCGCCCGATCGCGTCGCTGTTCTGCAGGGTGAGCAGTCGTTCATAGGCTTCGTCACGAGCCCGAGTAGCTGCCTCCATCGTGGCGATAGCTTCTTCCTCGTTGACTTTTTCGCCAGCTTTCACGTTGGCGTCGCTTCGCAAGGCACTGCAGGTTTCCCGCAGCCTTTCAACTTCGACAGTGAGGCTTTCAACCTGTGCATTAAGGTCGGAAACCGTGCGCTTACCGAGGATTGCCTTGAGGTTCGCCCGCTGGTCGCGCAGGGTTTCCTCATCCTCGTTTCGCGCCCGCACAGCCAGCCCAAACTCTTCAAGAATCTCCGCACGGGGGCTTTCGAGTGTTACGCGCTCGCGCCCGACCGCAGATAGCTCCGCATTGACTTTGTGAAGAGCCTCGTCGACATTCAGGTCGAGGTTGCTGGAATTCTGCGCAGGGGTAACTCGCACCTCGTATTCGCCCAGGCCAACTGTCCATTCGGTGGTGACCTTCTTTTCCAGACCGCGCTCCCCCAGTGTGCCTTCCATTCCGTTGTCAACGATGGTGCTGCCGGCTGGACCTGCGATGTGCACGGAGGTCGCGCCTGCATCGCGGATTTTTATCTGCGCATCCAGGTCCGTCATCGCCTCGCGGATACGCTGTTCCGCCTTGGGCGTGGCCAGGTTGCGATCCACCTTCTGCGCCAACTCCGCGACCTTCGTGTCCAGCCCTACTGCCCTATCCCGCTCCTCTGTCGCGGACTCCAGCCGCTCCTGGATTTCCGCCGTGTTTTTCAGCGCGGTAGCCAGCTTGGCACGCTTATCCGCACGCACGTACGCGGCGCGGGCATTGTCGTAGGCTATCTTTGCCTCGTCCCGCTCGGCCTGTTGTTCCTCGGCCTTTTTCTGGACGCCACGTAGCTCCTCCGTCGCGGTGTTGAGCAACTGCTCTAGCTCCCCTTGCGTGATCTTCTGTTTCTCCCGCACCTCGGAGGCTTCCCTCCACCGCCCGACCTGGTCCTGCTTCAGTTCCAGCTCATTTTCCAAAGCGCTCAAAGCCTCCGCGATCTTCTTCGCAGCTTCTAACCGCCCGTTACATTCGTCGAACTCTTTTTGCGCATCCGGTAGATCGTCTTCGGCATCCGCACGCTGAACCTGCTTGGATTCGATTTCGCTAATCGCTGCCTGAGCATTGTTGTATTCCAGCTCGGCGGTCGCCAGGAATTCCCGTGCACGAGCTAGTTCTGTTTCGGCTGTGGCCAGCTCTCCCTTGGAATTCCTGTTAACTCGGCGGTCCCGCAGTTTCGTATCTTCATCGTCGATCAGACGGACCAGTAACTCCGCAGCCCCCTGGTCACCTTCGCTGATGCCACCGGCAACACTTAGGGTGGCGTCCTCATCAGCGGTGCGTAGAGCCGAGGACAGTGAGGGAATGGCTGTGAAATCGAGGGCATCCAGGCGCTCGCCCTGACTGACGAACAGCGCCTCACGCAGTGCCGCATCAATGTTCTCGTTCAACAGCTCATTGAATTTTTGCATCGCCTGGTCGCCGGTGAAGTTCTGCACGGAAGGGTGCAGCACATCCAGGTAGATCTTCTCCTTTTCGAAGTCCTTGGTGTACTCCACCTGATTTTTTCCCAGGCGCAGACGGGCCGTGATCCTGGGCTTGGCACCATTTCCCACTGGAAAGAAGGTGGTTACCTTCTTGGATTTACTTTTTACCTTCCAATCAGAAAGCAACAGACCGAAAGCATTCATCAGACTGGATTTTCCAGCCTCGTTGCTGCCGTGGACGACGGTCACTCCCGTTGCATTGGGCGCGAAGTGGGCGGATTGGATACCCGCAAAGTTTTCTACATCCAGAGTTTCCAGCACGAAGCTGGCTTTCGTTGCAGTAGTCATTTCTTGCATCTCTCCCCTATTTTCCCTGCTCCGCATGGCGAGCCAGACGCATCAACAAACGCAGCGCATCCTGTGCCTGCTGCGCCTGCTGCAGTTGCTGTGGATCCTTACTCTCGGTTTCGGCCAGCTGTTTAAGCTTCTGCGCGGCCTCGCCGATGAAACCTTGGCTCAGCAACCCCTCCGATAGTTCTTCCTCGTCAGGGATAACGTGCAAGTCCATCAACCGTTCGCGCTCGTATAAAGCCGCGAAGGTCGGCCTAATCTTGGCAACCTGTTCGTCTAGGTAGGCGGCATCGTGAACGGACAGTGTGCCCTGCAGCGCATACTTGATAACGGTTGTGCGCTTCGATTCGATAGCTTCGAGCCGCTCCAGGAACTCGTCGATATCCTCTGCCGAGTTCACCGTCGCGTTCAACGCCTGGAATGCCCAACGCCCGACCGGCACCTCTTCGACCTGCACCTGCGCCTGCTGCTCGGGGCGTGCCGGGTCCACGCCAATGTCCACCACCAGCACATTGCCCGAGTTCGCCTCGCCGCGCCCGTCCTCTTCTATGAAGTCCGTGACTTCCTGGGCTCCGGAATACCACACTCGCGCCTGCGCACTGTCCGCGTCTAGAGGGATGGCCGAGTGCGTATCGCCCAGCGCCACATAATCCACCTTGCGCTCCTGGCACGCCCGGGCTGCGTTAGCCACGTCGATGCGGTCGAAATCGTCCCTCTCACCGAAGGAGTTCACCGCTCCGTGGCCGACCATTACACGGATGCCGGCACCCTTCACCTGGCTCAGACCGCTCAGCGCAGCTGCCACCAGATCCTCATCTGCTGACTTCCCGCGCAATGGTGCCCCCACAATTTCCAAGGCAGCACCGCTCGCACCATCCACGCTGGCGCCGCCCGAGTTTGGCACCGCCACCGGTTCGGAATTCTTCAGCACGTAAACGTTATCCAGTTCATCGAACTCCTCCCGGTGGTACACGCTCGCCGCATCCAGCGGATCGTGGTTTCCGGGTAGTAGGAACACCGGCACAGTCGAACGCTTCAGCACGTCCATCGCACGCCCGTAGATTTCTGGCTTCAGCAGGTTATCGTCAAAAACGTCACCCGCCACGACTATTGCGTCGCATTCCCTCTCCTGCGCCAGTTCCAGCAGCGCTTCGACCGCTTCCAGCCGCGATTCATCGAAGCGCGATTGCGCTTCTGCGCTGAGGAAACGCCGCCTCATCCCCAGTTGCCAGTCTGATGTGTGCACGATCCGCGCACGGTGCGCGGACGGTGCCGCCAATGGTTGTGTCATGTCTGCCCTACTCGTTCTTTCCGCTCTCACTGTTCATCTCGCCACTTGCATTGTCGCCCGAACGATTGCTCGCCCTGTCCCTTGCCTCGCCCGTAGTTCTATCAGGTGCCTCGGACAACCCATCTTTGAAATAGAACAAAGGCGCGGAATCCTCTAGGGTTTCGTAGCAAACCTCCAGTTCATGTGTGGCTTTTAACTGATCCACTGCGTGCCATGCCACCGAACGCATAGCCTCCTTGAGCGCCTGCTGGTCGCCCTGCTCCAAGCCGGATTCCCAACTCAGCGGATGCCACTGCACCGGTTCCGCCGACGTGCCCCAGAACTCTTCCGAATCCACCTGCTCTGGTTGCGAAGCCTGTTCCGGCACACCACCGGATGCTCGAGACCCCTTAACTGGGGGCGCCCCTACGCCCCCATTACCCCAGCCCTGCACCGGGCGCAGCAGCTCCTGCGCATTCAGCCCCCGCCACCTCAGCAAAATGCCGGGATCCTTGTCCAACCTCTCCGCCGCCGAGTAGGCCAACGCCACCACGTGCTTGCAGATCGCAGCTTTGTCCGGACACGTGCAGCTGACCCGATTGACGTGCCCGGGGTGTAGCAACACCGAAGCTACTTCCATGCCCGGCGCGCCGCCTCTCAGGATGGAGCGGATGTGCGAACTATCGGACAGCATCTCGTGGTACACAAAGTCCTGCTGTCGATCGGTGAGCGCGCGCAGATGGATGGAGGTTTCGAACGGCTCCAACTGCGAGCCGTGGATCAGGCCAGCAACGACGTTTCTCGCGAAATCCACACTCAACACCTTGCCGCCCCGGAAGTACTCTCGGCCTCGCGCCAAGCGCCCCGAGTCCGTGGCCTTAGATACCGCCTCCATCAATTGCGAACTAGCCCAGCTATCCTCGCCCCTGATGTGCGTGCCGTGTTGATCCCGCAGGCGGTTGGTCTCTTGGCGTCGCCTCGCCCCAAAATCAGCGAGCACAACGTTATCGCCCCAGGTCGCATCCGTGCGCGAACGCTTCCTTGGTTGCTTGCTAACCATCGTTTTCCTCCAACTGGGCAGACTCGCGCAGCTGCAGCAGCTCGCGCAACTCCGCATCGTCGAGGTTGGCGATCCACCCCTCGCCGGCACCAACAATGTCGCCCGCCAGCTCACGCTTGCTCATGATGATGTCGTGAATTCTCTCATCGATGGTGCCTTGTACCACCAGCTTATAAACTTCGACGGACTTATTCTGGCCAATGCGATACGCCCGGTCCGTGGCCTGGTCCTCCACCGCCGGGTTCCACCAACGGTCGATGTGGATCACCACCGAGGCCTCCGTCAGGGTGATGCCGGTGCCGCCTGCCCGCACTGAGAGGATCATAATCGGCGGACCATCCGGACTCTGAAAATCGCGGACCATCTGGGTTCGCTGGGTACGCGACACCCCACCGTGCAGCACGGGCACCTCCACACCGAAGGTGGCCTCCAGCTCTGGCGCTAACATCTTTCCAAACGTCGGGAACTGCGTAAACATCAGCACCTTTTTGCCTTCTTCCAGGGCATTTTCGGTGATTTCAAAGATGCGCTCGATCTTCACCGATCGATGTTCGCCCTCGGCCAGAATCCCCGATCCGTCGCCCGCGTAATGCGCCGGGTGGTTGCAGATCTGTTTAATCTTCACCAGCGCCCCCAGAATACTCGCGCGCCGTTTGCCGCCGGGTAGTTGCAGGCGCATCTCCATATCCTTAACGAAGGACTCATACAGTGCTGCCTGCTCACTTGAAAGCGGCACCCGCTCCACGATGTCCTTCTTCTCTGGCAGATCCAGGCCAATTGCCGCATCGTCTTTCAGCCTGCGCAGAATGAACGGCTGCACCAGTCCACGCAGCCTGCGCTTGGCTTCCTCGTCCCCGTAGCGCTCGATAGGGATAGCAAGGCGATTCTGGAACGCTGCGGCGGAACCAAAGATTCCGGGGTTGGCGAAATCCATGATCGCGTACAAGTCACTCAACCGGTTCTCCACCGGCGTGCCAGTAAGCGCAATGCGCGTCGCGGCCGGCAGGCTGCGTACTGCGCGGGACTGCTGCGTCGCCGGGTTCTTAATCGCCTGTGCTTCGTCGGCAACCACCCGACCCCACTGAATCTGCTGGTAACGGGTGGTATTGCGCGCCACTCGCCCATAGGTTGTTACCACCACATCCGGGCGCTTTATTCGCCCCTCTAGCCCCTGGGATGTGGCGTCACTAAATTCCTTGTCATCCAACAACCCGGAGCCGTGATCGACCAAGACCTCCAGGCTTGGCACGTGCAACGCGGCCTCAGCGCGCCAGGCTTCCACAACGGAGGTAGGCGCAACGACCAAGGTGGGTCCTTCACAGTCGTCAACCTCACGTTCCCAGGCAACCAGCGCCAGAACCTGCAGCGTCTTCCCCAACCCCATGTCGTCGGCCAGGATCGCGCCGATGCGGTGGCGGTGCCTCCAGGCCAGCCAGCTCACACCCCGCCGCTGATGGTCACGCAGCGTGGTCTGCACCGTAGCGGGTATCTCCACAGCTTCGGGCGGTTTCAGCTGTGCTTCGCCGTCCAGCAGCCGTGCCACCCACCCGTCGGCTTCCAGGCGGAATTCGTGGTCGGCATCTACCGTCTCGGCAGCGCTCAGCAGGTCGGCTTCCAGGATGTCGCGCACGCTGACCGTGGCCTCCCCAACCGGCTTGTCCTGTTCTTTCGTCACCTGTGCAAACCACTTGCGCGCTGTCGAGAGGGTCTCCTGGTCCAGGAATACATACTCGCCATTGATGCGCACGATCGCCTCGGCCGCGTTCAGGAGCTCCTGGCGCGTTGCCTCGTCGAGGTTCTCGCCCGCGCCGCCGGCACCGTCCGCACGGTCGGCGCCGCGAACGCTAACCTCCCACGAGAAGTTCAGCAGCTGATCCATGCCCAGCTTGCCCGCGCCCGGCCCCTGCCCGACCGGCGTGGCAATCGCTTTCACCCGCGGGCGCACCTTGCCCCACCCGCGCGGGATCATTACCCCAAACCCGGCCTCACGCAGCGCGGTTGCTCCGTGTTCCAGGAAGCTCGCCAGCTCGGACAGGGTCAAGCTCGTTCCCAAGGTCGGCTGTTCGCTCGGCAGTTCTTCCGTGCGCCACCAGCCCCGCGCCTGCGAATTCGTACCCATGTTGAGCCACGTCAGTAGGCCGCGCAGATGCGGTTCAAAGGCCGGCCACACAGTTCCGGCTCGCTTGAGGCTGGAGATCACCCGTACCTTTAGCTCTTCATCCATGGTGGCAGGGTTAATCTGCTCGGCAGGCCTACCGTTTACCGAATGGGCTATCTGCAGCCACCAGGTCGGCGTGGGTCCCTCGCCTTCTTCTGTGTCGCCCTCATATGGCTCTTCCACCTCGGACGGCGCGGACAGCAAAAACACCAGCTGCCCAGCTTCCGCCTCGGCCTCCCGCCGCCACTGCCCCAGGCTGGCCACAGTGCTTGCCCCTCCCCGCCGGGTCGCCGTCCCCGTGGCCAAGGCTCGCACGAAGTCCGACGTAAACTCCATCGGCTTATCACGCAGGTGCGCCACGGCAATCCAGTGAGCGAACTCGTCCGCTAGCCGCTCCACCACATCCTCGCCGCCGTTGCGCGTGAGCACCCCGGGCACACGCTCGTGGAACTGCTGCAGCACGCGCATGTGATCGCCAGCCGGCGACAGTGTCCAACGCGGGAACCACTGATCGTCCACGCGTTCCATGCGCAGCATCACACGCCCGGCCAACACTGCCTCTTCAACGAACACACAAAGGTTCATAAGAAATTTGAGCTCCGGGGCGAACCCATCGATTAGCTCGCGCTTATCCGGGGCTTCATTACTGGTACTTTTATGCACATACTCACATAATGCCCCCATAAGTGCAACGGATTCCTCGGGCGTCAAAGCCACCGCAGGCACCGGTAATTCCTTCACTCTTCCCCGTGGCGTCGCAAGCCAGATCCCGCCCCTATTGCGCCAGGGGCGCGACCCCAGAATGTCCATACAAACCGCTGGTAGATCCCCCGTTTCTAGCTCATCGATATCGAGCACCACCCCGTGTCCCGCGACCCGCTCCACCCACAACCACAACCCACCCGACGTCGGTGCAACTACGTGCATCTGATGCGTGAATCCCATGCTGGAAGTTTTACCACGTACGCCCGACACCCCTCGAAGCGCGACTACGTTCGCTAACGTGGAAGTCGAGTTGTGCGCGTCACACATGCGCGCGCCTTCTACACTTCGGAGCACAGAGAGCCCGAAAGCTGACGTATAGAACTTATACATTCAACTTGAGGAGATGACTGTTCGTGGCTGACCAAACATGGTTTGTCATAGCCATGGTGATCTATCTGATCGTCATGCTGCTGATTGGACTTTATAGTTTCAACCAGACCGACGAGTATGAGGACTACATGCTCGGCGGCCGTAACCTGCACCCCTTCGTTGCCGCCTTGTCTGCCGGCGCCTCCGATATGTCCGGCTGGCTCCTCATGGGTCTACCCGGCGCGCTGTACATGCTCGGATTCTCCGAGATGTGGATGGCCATCGGCCTTCTCATCGGCGCTGCGGTGAACTGGCTGGTCACGGCACCCCGCCTGCGTTCCTACACGGAGGTGGCGAACAACTCGATCACAATCCCCTCCTTCCTGGAGAATCGCTTCAACGATCGCAGCCACTTCCTGCGCATCGCCGCCGGCATCATCATTCTGGTGTTCTTCACCTTCTACGTGTCCTCCGGCATGGTCGCGGGTGGCCGCTACTTCGAGTCCACCTTCGAAGGTGACTACCTGACCGGCATGATCATCATCGCCGCCGTCACCGTGGGCTACACCTTCATCGGTGGCTTCCTAGCCGTATCCTTCACCGACACCGTCCAGGGCTGCATCATGTTCATCTCCCTGCTGCTGGTGCCTGTCATGGCACTGCTGCACATGGACGATCCGGGTGCGATCTGGACCTACCAGCTGGAGAACACCTACGGTCTCGACACCATCGAACCGAACCCGGACTGGTTCTCTCTGTTCACCGGGGTCTCCTTCGTCACCATTATCTCCAACCTAGCCTGGGGTCTGGGCTACTTTGGCCAGCCGCACATCATCGTGCGCTTCATGGCACTGCGCGGCCCGTCCGATGCCCGCGCAGGTATGCGCTACGGCGTTGGCTGGATGTTCCTCTGCCTGATCGGCACCGTCATGGTCGCCATCATCGGTCCGGCTTTCTTCGGCATGGACCCCTCCATCGCCATCACTGACCAGGACAACTTCGAGACCATCTTCCTGGACATGGGTCGCATCCTGTTCCACCCGCTGATCGCCGGTCTGATCCTCACCGCCGTTCTGGCCGCAATCATGTCCACGATTTCCTCCCAGCTGCTGGTGGTTTCCTCCGCGCTGATCGAGGACATCTACAACGGCCTCATCAACAAGAACGCCTCTGACCAGTCCCTGAAGAACCTCTCCCGCATCGCCGTTCTGGTTGTGGCCGTGCTGGCTGCATTGATTGCACTGAACCCGGACTCCGGAATTCTGGGTCTCGTCGAGTTCGCCTGGGCCGGCTTCGGTGCGTCCTTCGGCCCAGTCATTCTGGGTGCACTGTTCTGGCGTCGTCTCAACGCTGCGGGCGCAGCCGCTGGCCTGGTCACCGGTGCAATCGTCGCCTTCATCTGGGGTGGCCTGCCACAGTTCGGTGTTATTGACAAGCCGTTCGGTCTGTACGAGATGATCCCGGGTGTCGCCCTGAACATCATCGTGATGGTCGCGGTGACCCTGCTGACCAAGGAGCCGTCCAAGGCCATCACCGACACCTTCGACGAGGCAGCCAAGCTGTCCAAGGTCGCTATCAAGAAGGACATCGACTTCGAGGAAGCCGCAGAGGTAACCGCCAAGTAGCCGCCTAACCTCGCGCGAACTTTTCTAGCGCCGCTGCAGTCTAATACTGCATGCGGCGCTTTTTCTTGCCCTCTCGCCTAGCCCCCTTCCCTATCTACTGCCTGTTGCTGGCTGCTGTGGCCTGTGTTGTTTCTTGGGTGACGACGCCGCATTATCACCACCCACAGGACCAGAAAGCCGTTCGGGACTACCTGCAGCACATCCGCCAGATTCCCGCCCGACCCCGCGTTTTGGGCTATTCGCGCGCCCGCTTCGGTAACGGGTGGGGAATGCAAATCACAGAACTCGGCATCTGCGATACCCGGAACCTGCTACTGGTGCAGACATTCGGAGGTGCGACCGGCGGGTGCGCAAGCGACGGCAGAGGTGGCGGTGGGGCGACACGCAGGGGCTCCGAACCCCAAAACCTAGACCCCTACACACATCGCCCCATGGACCGCCACGGTGTGGACATCGATCACATCGTCCCTTTGGCGGCCGCGTGGGATCTGGGGGCGTATGCGTGGCCGGAGGCTCAGCGCCGGAAGTTTGCGAATGACACTCTGCGGAATCTGGTGGTCACGTCCTCGGCGGTAAACCGGGAGAAGTCCGATGCTACGCTGAGCCAGTGGCTGCCGCCCGTGGATCAGTGTGGTTATTGCGCGAGGTTCGTGCGGGTAGTGGGTGATTATGGTTTAGCCCTGACAGCTGCAGACGTTCGGGTGGCGCGGGAGGCCTGCAACGTCTGAAGGCGCCGCGGGCTGCCGAAGTGACAACCGGCCTGCTGATCTGTCAGAGTAGAGGCCATGTCTACCTTCATTGTTGCACTTCACGTCCTGGCGGCCATCCTGCTTATCGGCCCCGTAGCTATTGCTTCTTCCATGTACGCTCCCCAGTTCCGCAAGGCTCAGTCTGGCGACCCGGCGGCCATCGGCGCCCTGCGCCTGGTGCACCGCATCACCCGCTCTTACGGCTTTATCTCCCTGCTGGTTCCGGTACTGGGTCTCATCGCATTCTTCGTCGTTGACGGTGCAATGAAGAACACCGCACTGCACTTCGCTCTGCTGCTGGCCATCATCGCCTGGGGTGTACTGATCGCCCTGGTTATCCCCCGTCAGCGCAAGGGCCTGGTTGCCCTGAATGCTGTGGAGGCTGGCGACGCTCCGGCTTCCGAGTCCGAGGCTGCCAAGGCTGCCAAGGCCGACACCTCCAAGATCCCAGGTCAGGCTGCAATGTTCGCAGGCATTTTCAACCTACTGTGGCTGGTCACTGCGATTCTGATGTTCGTCTAGGATCGAAGCTTTAATTAAAACCCGCGGATAAACTCGCGGGTACACAAAAACGCACCCCACCCGGGGTGCGTTCTTATTTGCGTAGTCGTAGTACGCGACGTGGCCCAGCGTAGGCGTTGCCGCTAGCGGCGACCTCCACGGTGCCCGCGGTCTGACTTGAAACCGCGACCGCCACGATCATCTCGGCGGTTGCGCCCGCCACGGCCACCGTGACCGCCGCGTCCGCCACGACCACCACGATCATCGCGGTCGTCGAAGCGGTTGCGCCCGCCACGATCACCACGCCCGCCACGATCTCCCCGATCATTGCGGTGCTGGCGCTTGTGGCTGCCGGGGCGGCCAGCCGGCGCACCCGGATCTGGTTCGATGTTGATCAGCTGGCCAGACACGCGGGTCTGGTCCAGAGCGTGAAAGACCTCCATCGGCAAATCCGCCGGAAGCTCCACCAGGGAGTGCTCAGCGAAGATGCTGATACGACCGAAGTCGCGGGAGTTCATGCCACCCTCGTTCGCCAAAGCGCCGACAATGGCACCCGGTCGCACGCGTTGGCGGTGGCCAACCGACAGGCGGTAGACGGCCAGCTCCTTGCCGCTGCGATCCGTGATGCGCGGAGCTTCCTTATTGAAGCGCTCGTCGAAAGGCTTATATGCTCCGCCGCCATTGCGGTTATCGTCGCCGTAGCGATCACGACGGCGCGGACGTTCCTCCTTCGGCTTCTCCTTCATCAGGAAGTCCTCGCCCGCCTGCAGCTGCGCAGCCAGCGCGGCTGCGATGTCCGCCAGCTCCACCTCATTAGACTCCGCGTACTCGCTTACCAGGTCGCGGAAGATTCCAATCTGCGGGTCGGCCAGAGATTCCGTCAGGCTATCGCGGAACTTCTCCTTGCGAGCCTCGTTAACAGCGTCCACCGTCGGCAGCTCAATCTCATTCAGGCGAGACTTGGTGGCCCTTTCGATGGCCTTCAGCAGTCGGCGCTCACGGGGCGTCACAAACAAAATAGCGCGCCCCTTGCGACCTGCACGGCCCGTGCGGCCAATGCGGTGCACGTAAGACTCGGTATCGTGCGGGATGTCGTAGTTGAAGACGTGCGTGATGCGATCGACATCCAGGCCACGGGCAGCCACATCGGTGGCCACCAGAATGTCCAGACGGCCGTCCTTCAACTGATCAACGGTGCGTTCGCGCAGGTTCTGCGGAATGTCACCATTGATGGCGGCCGCATTGAAGCCTCGGGCACGCAGGCGCTCGGCCAGCTCCTCGGTCTCATTCTTCGTGCGCACGAACATGATCATGGCCTCGAACTCGGTGACCTCGAGGATGCGGGTCAGTGCGTCCAGCTTGTCGCGGTGGCTGACCAGCAGGTAGTCCTGCTCGATGTTTTCGCTGGTCCGCTGGGTGGACTTGACTGTGATTTCCTGCGGATTGTTCAGGTACTGCTTCGACAAACGGCGAATGCCGGACGGCATCGTCGCGGAAAACAGGGCAACCTGCTTTTCGCTGGGCGTGTCTTCCAGGATGCGCTCGACATCCTCCTGGAAGCCCATATTCAGCATCTCGTCGGCCTCGTCGAGCACCATGAAGCGCAACTCAGAGATGTCCAGGCTGCCCTTTTCCAGGTGGTCAATCACACGACCGGGCGTGCCGACAACAATGTGTGCTCCGCGGCGCAGGCCGGACAGCTGCACGCCGTAAGCCTGGCCACCATAAATCGGCAGCACGTGAATGCCACCCAGGTGCTCGGAGAAAGATTGGAAGCTCTCGGCAACCTGCAGCGCAAGCTCGCGCGTCGGAGCCAATACGAGGGCCTGAGGGTGGCGCTTCGACACGTCAATACGCGACAGAATGGGGAGCGCAAATGCCGCCGTTTTACCAGTACCGGTCTGTGCGAGGCCAACAACATCGTGGCCTTCCATCAGCACCGGAATGGTTTCTGCCTGGATTGGGGAAGGTACTTCGAAGCCGACCTTCTTAACTGCAGCTAGTACGTTATCGGGCAATCCCAGCCCGTCGAAAGAGGGCTGCTGCTCTTCGTTCTGTTTTCCGCTTTGCTCTTGGCTATGCGTGTTGTTGTTTTCTGGAACTTTCGCTTCGGCGTTCTCAGACTCCACTGCCTCATTAGTCACATCTTGTGGCTCTTGCTTTTCCACGGCAGAATCTTGCGAAGAATTCTCCGTGATGCCACCCTGCAGTTCATTCTGAGATACCGACTCGTCATTGACCGGCTGGTTAACGTCGCCGGTGACGTTTTCAGTATCACTCATCGTAGCCCCAAGCCTACGCTGCATAGAGCAATAAAGCGATTCTGTGGCGGATCCGCCCACTGCAGGTCAGCTGCAGACCCGCGCTAGGTCCGGATTTAACGATGCTTACTGATCCAGTAGGGAGGCCACGTAGTTCGCTGCCCTTTGCCCACTGCGCAGCACACCGTCGATACTCGGTGTGGCATGCTGAGCGCCCGCCAAGGCTATGCGGCTGCCTTGGAGTTCTCGCTTTCCGAGCTCCTTACCTATGCGTTGCAGGCTTTGCGGGAGGATCAGTGGGATGGCGTCAATAAACTTCTGCTCCGTAACCAGCTCCCAACCGGAAGAGTCCACACCGAACAGCGAGCCCAGACCGCGTTGTACCTCGGCCACCGACGGCCCATCTGCGGGGTTCGCACCACGTGGATGCACATGGTTGGCAGCCACCACGTGCTTACCCGGTGCGTAGTTGGGCGCCACGGCGGTCACCTCCGTGGCTGAGGTGACGGGCGTGCGCCCTGTACCGTCGACGGTAATCAACCCCTCTGACATCACTGGCTCATCAGAGACGAACCACCAGGAAGAAACGCTTGTTGTAGGCACTTCCGGCGATCCCAACAGTTCGGTTTCGCGCTTCGGATCCACGGCCACGATGGCATGCGAGAAGTGTTCTGCCCCTGCCCCTTCGACAGTCACGCGTACCCCGTCGCCATCTTCCTCGATGCCCGTCACCGACGAGTTCAGCCGGAAATGTGCACCCGGCACGCGCGCCAGCATCGCCGCCAGATCCCCCATACCGTTGTTCAACACCGCCAAGTTCCCGCGCATCATTGTTCCGACCATCCATTTGGCAAAAATCGCGGAAGATTCCCCTTCTGTGTCGAAAAGAAACGCGCTCAGCAGCGGGTCGATCGCCACGCAGCGGGTGCGCCGGTGCACGCCTCTTTGGTCGAGGGATTCGCAGGTCTTGACGTCTTCGTCGATGTACTTCTGCTTAATGCTGCGCAGCTCCAAGCTAGAGCGGTGCGAAAGTTCGGATCGCAACCAGCGGCGCAACGCCATGAGGTCCCGGAAGGACAGCGCGCTGCGAACCTTGGAACGCATGAGGCTGGGCAGTAGGCGCGGGGCACGAATGGGATCGCTAATCAGCGCTAGCCCGTCGTCCGTCAGCGTCTGAATCGCAGGCTGGAACGGGCGAATCCCCAGGGCAGAATACTCTCCCGGCTCCAGGATCTCCTTGACGGCCGGATACCACGAGTTGAAGGTCTGCAAACCGTAGTCGACAGTCACACCATCGATCTTCTCGCTGCGCACGCGGCCACCGAGTTGGTCGCCGGCCTCGAAGACAGTGCAGCTCACGCCGTGTTTGTGCAGGGTACGTACTGCAGCTAGGCCAGCCAGCCCACCGCCCACGATGGCCACGCTGTCCGCCGCACCATTCGTCGCGCTGTGTGTCGCCTCCGCCATGTCGCTGCTCCCAAACCTATTGCCGTTAGTTCGGCGCTTCTGCCCGCGCTCTTCCCTGCCCATGCTATCGCACGAGGTGTGGTAGCCGGTCGCCCGAAACCCCTTCCCTAATTCGATTGTGTGTTCTATTATTTTTTCTTAGCGACGCCACCCTGTCCACCCCCTGCCTTAGTGTTCATCCCTGAACGCAAACCACTGCTGGCACGTCTCCCCAGTGGAGAGCCCGCACAGCCGATCCCTAGCAAAAGGAAGTGAGCCACCATGAAATCCCGCATCACCACTCGGAGACCCACCCCTCGGCGCGCTACTCCCCAGCGCATGAACGCCAGCGCACCTGCCATTCGGCGCTTCGGCTTGGGCGACCCCCAACGTGCGACTGCGGAAGCACGCGCCATGCTGCGGCACCCGCGCAGCCTCATCCGGATCACCCCCGGCTGGCGTGCCCCCCGCTTTGCTGTGGGCGCAGGCGATTCGGTTGCCCTGGTTTACGTCTCACGGCGACGCGTATCGCCTGTGATGTGGCACCGGCTTAGTCAGCGCACAGCGCCAGCGGGGCAGGAATTATTCCTGGTCACGGTATCCGTCGAGGGCCCGCGGTGGATGCACCACGAATCCACCCGACTATTAGAGCTGATCCTCGGCCAGGCATGGACGGTGCGGGAGGATCCACGGGAGTTTAGAGATCGCAGTCAGCAGCCACAGATAGGCCTAACGTGGCACGCCCTGATGACGCAGGAGGATCTGCAGGCGGGCGAGGCCCCGGCCCCGCGAGCCGCCTGACCCCCTAGCGGGACGGGTTAGTCTTCGTCCTCTGCATCATCTTCGTCTTCGTCGCCGTCGTCAAAGTAGTCGTCGTCGAAGTCTTCCTCGTCGCCGTCCTCGTCGCCGTCGAAGTCTTCGTCGAAGTCCTCTTCGCCAAACTCGTCGTAGTACTCGTACTCGTCCTCCAGCGGAACCAGCATTTCCTCCCACTCCGTGGCCTGCACCTGTGCGACTGCCAGGGCGTCGAAGAGCTGATCAAAATCCTTGAACGTACCCAGTTCCAGGACTTCCTGGGTCATCTCGGCAGCGTCCTCCAGCACGTTCTGGTACATCACTTCACGCTCAAAATCACTGAGGCTCTCGTCGCTGTCCAGCTCGGCCTCGGCCTGGGCCACCAGTTCGTCGTAGTCCTCACCGAAGGTCACGAATGTGACAGTCGCCTCGGGCTCGTCGGCGCCGGATCCCAGCAATACTGTGATCAGGGAGCCGTTACCCACCTCGGCTCGCACCATCATCGGTTCGATCAAGTCCTGCTCGAACTCCAGGTCGGAGATGCGGTCATCGGTGCCTTCCAGCAAATCGTGTAGCACGGTAATGCACTGGTCAGTTGCAATGTACTGAGCTACCACAGAGACGGCCGCCTCCACAGAAAACACCACGCCAACCAGGCTGTCCTCGAACTCCTCAATGCCCGCGACCTCGTCTAGCTCCCCCTTAGCCAAAAATACATTCGCCGAGTTGATCCCTGCTGTGGTGCCAGTCTGTTCGATCTGCTGGAAGTGAATTTCCAGCTCCGGAGCGATCGGTACGAACAACATATCGTCGTTTACTCGCGACTCAATGCCCTCAGTATCCAGTGCCTGAGCAATGTCCTCGTAGAAACCCACAGCCAACGTCTCCTAGCGTTTCCTAGTATTTCCCAGTGTTTGATGAGGTGTTTTCAGCCCAGAGTGAACGTGCATTCCGTGACTTGGGCACCATAGTAACCCGATCTTCGGCACCGTGTCCCCGGGAAATCCAGTCAGGCACCAGCGACGACCCTAGTGCCCGCGCTAACGCCCCGGCCGGGGCATGGCCACAGAGCTTTCGTCGCCGTCCCACCCCCGCATGTCGAACTTTTCCCATACCTTGCGGAACTGCGCACGAGGGTCCTCCTCCATCCGCATTTCCCGCTCAAACACCTGTGTTGCGCGGCGCCCCACCGAGTACTGATCCCAACCCGGATTCGCATCCCAGATGAAACTCTTCCAGGCTCGCTGCATGTGTTCGGACACCACCGCCATCTCATCCCCCAGAACGAAGCTGGCTTTCGAAGACTTGGCGTCACCAAAAAGAGCCGACAGCTCCATCGAGTGCATCGCACCTACCCCGAGTCGCCGCAACATCGCGGGGGCATAGTCGAAGCGATACATCCACACGGGCGCACCAGCGGCCTGGTGCAGTTCGGCAAGGCGCACAGACTGCGCCCAAAACACTGCGTCTGTAAGCATCTGCGAGAACACACCACGACGCCCGATGTCGCCATAGGCAGCCTCAATCTGGTCGGCTAAGGCCGGATCGTGCGCGCGCAGCATCGTCCGAGCGGCCTTCAGACGCGCCGATTTGGAAAAGAAAAGTACCTGCGCTGCCGAAAGCTCGTCGTTGTTCGTTCCTATCAACAGAGGGATCTGCTGGTGCTCGGCGCGCTCGAAGATGTCCAGCGGGTGATCCGACAGCAGCTCGCCATCGATAGCGATGCCGAAAGCCGCGTTGCCTTCCCGCAGCCCGCCGCCTTTCCACAACATCTGTTTGCCTGCGCGCACCACGTCGTCAAAGGGCAACGCACGCAGCTCCGCAATGGTGGTCGTGCGTGGTACCAGACCGGAGTACTGCGCGAGCTTGCGAGCCCACAGGTTCGATTGCGCGTTGGTGTGCACCGTCATCACGGGTGCCGACTGCAGAATCACGCGGTGGAACAGGCCTTGCGCCTCCGGGATGGCCATCAGCGCCGCGGCCGAAGTTCCGCCTGCAGATTCGCCCATCAGCACCACATTGTCCGGATCACCGCCGAAGCGCTCGATGTTCTCCTGCACCCAGTTCAGCGCCATAATCTGGTCGCGGGTCGCGGGGTTGGCCTCGCAGCCAAAAGCGTCGGGGACCTCCAAGGAGCTCATGTCCACGTACCCCAGCGCACCGAGCCGGAAGTTCAGCGCGACGTACACGACATCCAATTCTTTGGCGAAGTTATGTCCGCGCAGCACGGCAGTATGGGAAGCACCGGCAAAGAAACCACCGCCGTGCAGGAACACAACGACCGGCAGCGTGGCGTTCGTATCCGGCCGGACGATGTCCAGATTCAGGCAGTCCTCATCGCCAATAACCTCGTCTTTCCAATTGTAGTCCGTCTGAGGTGCGACGTTGCCATACTCGTCCGCCAACCAAATGCCCTGCCAACGCACCGGTCGCGGAGCTTGCCAACGCTCTGCGGAACCGAACGGGATGCCGCGCCACGTGCGCACCCCGTCGATTCGCACGCCGCGGACGATCCCGCCGGAGGTCTCTACCCGCACGCCGTCCTGATTCATCATCCCACCATCCTATTGCCTATCTTGAGCCGACCGTCAGAGAATTTTTCGCCTACCCTATGTAGCTATGGGAATTTTCAATTTCGGCAAGTCCGACCACCAGCGTGACGAAGCCACGGCCACCTCCGAGCTCATCCAGCAGGCCCGGCGTGCGCCCTACCCCTCCGGCCCCGTCGCCCGTCGATTCTTCGGTGCTATCGATCGCACGGTCTCGATTCAGGAGCCGCTCATCCGGTCTTATGTGGCCAAGATCGAAAAGAAACATGGTGACGCCACGCTCCAGCGCCGACAGGAAGTCTTAGACACACACTTTAAGAACCTGGCCACGGGCTCCGGCGCGGGCACCGGCGGCGTGGCAGCTGTCCCCGGCGTGGGCACGTTGCTCTCGCTGGCGGGCATTGCGGCCGAATCCGCGGTGCTGATCGAGGTCTGCGCGCTGTACGCCCTGGCGTCTGCCGAGCTGAACAACATTGACATCTCGAAGGAAGAAACCCGGCGCGCTGTGGTATACCTGGCGATCTCCGGAGCCACGGCTAAGGAGCTTGTACAGGCGCTGGCCGAGGACAGCACGTTCGGTTCGCTTAAGGCCGCCAACGGCCTGCGAGGCTCGCGCAAGCTGCGCAACCCCAGTTCGGTTGAGTTGAAGCAGGCCAATAACGTCCTGGGTCGCTTCGCATTCCGCCAGGTACGCAAGCGCTTCGGCGGTGCGATGTTTAAGAAGGTGCTACCGTTCGGCGTCGGCGCCTATCTGGGCGCGAAGGCCAACCGCAAGATCGCGGAACAGATGATCGATAACGTGCACGTCTTCATCCGCGAGGCAGACGAACTGTTTTAGCTCTCTCCCTTTCAATGGGGGTTGTCCAACCCCCGCGTTAAAATCAGCGGCGTGTTCAGAGTCATCCGAGAATCCGCCCAGCACCACCGGTGGCTGTTCGTCGCCGTGGTGGTTTTTTCGGTGCTCCTGCCCTCCATCGAGCTGCTTTTGCCGTTGCTCGCTGGCGCATCCGTAGACGGCAATACACGCGCAATCGGCCTGCTGGTGGCGGTGGCCTGCGCGCGCTTTGTCACTCAATCGCTGCGCCGCTTCCTCGCCGGCACTTTCAGTGTGCGCATCCAACACAGTCTGCGCACGCGCATGTTCCGGGCAATCCAATCGGTCGATGAGCACGGTGCGCGGTCTTTCGGCACGGGACAGGTGATTTCGCGCACGATTACGGATCTTACGAAGGTGCAGGGCACAGTCGCCATGTTGCCGCTGATGGCCTCCAGCGTGTTGGAACTGGTGCTGATCTTCGCGGTCGTGTTGTGGATCTCCCCACCCATCGCCGGAATCGTGGCAGTGCAGATCCCGCTGCTTTTCGCGGTAGCCTACGTCTCGCGCACGCGGTTGTACGGCCCATCGCTAGCCTCGCAGCAGCAAGCGGCGGTGATCGCGGAACAGGTCGAACGCACGATCTCCGGGGTGCAGGTGATGAAGAGCTTCGCCCAAGAACCCCGCGAGGTCGCCCGCTACCGCCGGGAATCCGCTCGGCAGTATGTCATCCACATGCGTGTCAGCAAGCTCAGCGCCGTTTTCCAACCCGCACTGTCCGCACTACCGAACGTGGCGCTGGTGGCTGCAATTGCACTCGGCGGCTGGCTGGCGATGCGCGGAGCGATTAGCGTGGGCGATTTTCTGGCGGTCTCCACGTTCATCACCATGCTTGCCCGCCTTGCCCGCATGGCGGCGGGGATGCTGGTTAATGTGCACGTCACCCAGCCGTGTGCGGATCGCATTTTCGAAATTATTGACACTCCTGCGCGCCCCACCGGCACCACGCCTGCGCGCGGCCCGCTGGGGTTTAAAGGACGTGTTCCTGCAGCGCCGGGGCAGCCTCCGATCCACCTGGACATCTCCCCGTCCAGCACCACGCTCGTGGAAGGGCCCGTGGCCTCTGGCAAGACACGCCTGGCCCATGCACTAGCAGGTTTGAACAGCGACGATGCGGCGGACATTCGGGTTGTCGTTGGCACAGAAGCCGGCACCATCCCCCTGCTGGATGTGCAGGAGGCCGACCGTCCGGCGCTGGTGATGGACGACGCTTTTCTCTACTCCGGGACGATCCGGGAAAACATTCTGCTTGGCCATCCGGCATCAGACGAGGAAGTGTGGGAGGCTGCCCGGCTGGCCTGCGCGGATCGCTTTATCACCGAGGCCGGTGGCCTCGATACGGTGGTCGGCGAGCGTGGCATCACGCTGTCCGGTGGGCAGCGTCAGCGCATCGCCATCGCGCGCGTGCTGCTGCGAGGCCCCCAGACAATCATTTTTGATGACGCCACCTCGGCCATCGACCAGGCCACGGAAGCGCAGATCCTGGCCAACCTCCGCGGCGCGATCTCCGACCCTACGGTGATCTATATCAGCCACCGGGCAGACGGCGGCTTCCGCGATCCAGATCAGACCATTACCCTGCCCGCAGCGTGCCCCGACCGCGCCCCAAAAGCTGACAGCGTTGCTGCCGACGAGCACGGCGCCGATACCTCCGACTACCCGGCGACAGAACCCCGCATCGCGGATCTCAAGCATGCTAGTGGCGACCGCGACGGCACCTTCCGCCTGCGCACCCTGTTTTCCATGGTGCCTGGGCTTATCGCGACAGTAGTTGTCACGCTACTGCTCTCGTCCGCCGCCGACATCGCGCTGCCGACCTTCATCCGCCACGCCATCGACGGCGGAATTGCGGGCAACGACATGGGCGCACTGTGGGCCACCTGCACGGCCGCATTGCTGGTGGTCTTGCTGTCGTGGGGTGCGCAGGTCGCCAATACAATACTCACCACACTAACCGGCGAGCGGCTTATCTTTGCGCTGCGTAACAAGCTCTTTCGGCACCTCACGGGGATGGATTTGCTGTGGTTCCACCGCCAGTCCAGCGGACGAATCATGACTCGCCTCACGACCGACATCGACTCGCTGTCCAACTTCTTGCAATCGGGGCTTTCCCAGACGATCGCCTCGGCCACCTTGGCGATTGGCATCATCGCGATGCTAGTCACCACCGACCTCACATTGGCTGGAATCGTCGCACTATTTCTGCCTGTCATCGTGGTGGCAACGGTGGTCTTCCGCATCATTTCGCGCCGCTTGTACACCCGCGCCAGAAGCCAGATCAGCCAGGTCAATGCGACATTCCAGGAGGCCCTCATGGGACTGCCCACCGGCCAGGCCTTCGGTTACAGCTCCGCGCTGCAGCACCGGCTAGAGGGCGAGTCCCACGAATACCTCCGCCTGCGCACCCACTCCCAGTTGGCGGTCAGCCTTTATTTCCCGGGCATCAACTTGCTCACTCAACTTGCGCAAGCCGCGGTGCTCAGCACGGGCGGGGCGCTGATCGCGGACGGCCAGACCACCGAAGGCGCGCTGGTGGCGTTCAGTCTGTACCTGACAATGCTCTTCGGTCCGATCCAACAGCTATCCCAGGTTTTCGACCAGTTTCAGCAGGCCAGCGTCAGCGCCTCTCGAATCCGCGAACTGCTCAGCGAGCGCCCAGCGATCACCGCGCCAGCCAACGCCACAAAGCCGGCCTTTGGGAAAGGCCCGGCGATTCGGTGTGAGGGCGTCATATATAAATACAGCAACAAAAATGACAGCGAGGACGGCAACAGCGGCGAGCCCACGCTGGACATCGACCACACCTTCCGTGACACGACGGCCGTGGTGGGGGCGACGGGCGCGGGCAAGACCACGCTGTTACGACTGGTCAATCGGTTTATGGATCCGACGGAAGGGACGGTTCGCGCGAACGGAGTGGACATCCGCGAGTTTGATGTGCGCTGCTGGCGGCGCTGTATCGGCACGGTGCCGCAGGAGCCACAGCTGTTTACGGGAACGGTGGCGGAGAACATCGCTTATGGCGCAGAGTATGGTTCGGTCAACACAGACCAGACTGGCCACCCCCACCTACCCGACGTACAGGCGGCGGTAGAACGCATCGGCGGGGAAAGGATCCTGCAGACGATCCCGGGAGGGCTCGAGGCACATATCACTCCGGGAGCCAGCAGCCTATCCGCAGGACAACGACACATGATCGCGCTGGCACGGGCAGAGTACATTCGCCCTGCAATCATGCTGCTGGACGAGGCCACGGCGAACATCAGCGACGACGAGGAAGTGCAGATAGTAGAGGCTATCAACCAGGTTACACGCGACCGCACCGCGCTAATCGTGGCACACCGGCTACGCACTGCTGCCCGAGCCGACACCATCGTAGTGATGGACCACGGCCGCATCGTTGAAATAGGCGAGCATAATAAGCTACTACAAAACGGTGGCGCGTACGCCAAATTGTGGAATGCCGCCCGAAGGCCAACTGCGGGTTTGTAGTAGGGTGGAACGACGAGACTTAAAGTCATAAAGGAAAGAGGCGAGGACCTGCTGTGAGCAGCGCAAATTTCGGTCAAAATGAATGGCTGGTCGATTTGATGTACCAGCAGTACAAGGAAGACCCAAAGTCTGTCGACGCTGAATGGCGCGATTACTTTGAAAATAACTCCTCTCCGGCAAGCGCGTCGGGCAACGCCCAGGCACCGGCGGGCGACGGAGCACAGAAGACCACGGGCGGCCAGAACTCCACCAAGGGCACCGTCACCCCTACCCGGGACACGACGGCAGGCGGCAAGCAGCCCAAGGGTTCTGCATCCAAGGATCAAAACAGCAGCGTTAAGCCCGCCCCGAAGCGCACCGCTCCGCCTGCTCCGAAGCAACCGGTAGACGCACCGGAGCCGGGCAAGACCACGATTAAGGGTGCTGCCAAGGCTGTAGTTAAGAACATGGATATCTCCTTGGAGATCCCGACGGCTACGTCCGTGCGCGACATGCCTGCGAAGCTGATGTTCGAAAACCGCGCGATGGTTAACGACACTCTGCGTGCTCGCGGCGGTGGCAAGATTAGCTTTACCCACATCATCGGCTACGCACTGGTGCAGGCCGTTAAGGCCCACCCGGACATGAACAACGCCTACGAGCTGGTCGACGGCAAGCCGACCCTCGTTACCCCAGAGCACATTAACCTGGGTCTGGCTATCGACATGGTTGGCAAGAACGGCCAGCGCTCCCTGGTGGTTGCCGCCATCAAGGAAGCCGAGAATATGTCCTTCGGCGAGTTCGTCGAGAAGTACGAGGATGTCGTTCACCGCGGCCGCGAAGGCAAGCTGACGATGGACGACTTCACCGGCGTGACCATCTCCCTGACCAACCCGGGTGGCATCGGCACCCGCCACTCTGTGCCGCGCCTAACCAAGGGCCAGGGTGCCATCATCGGCGTGGGCTCCATGGACTACCCCGCTGAATTCGCAGGCGCCTCCGAGGATCGCCTGGGCGAGATGGGCATCGGCAAGCTGGTGACCATCACCTCTACCTACGACCACCGCATCATTCAGGGTGCAGAGTCCGGCGAGTTCCTGCGCACCATGAGCCGTCTGCTGATCAACGACGAGTTCTGGGACGAGATCTTCCACGCAATGCGCGTGCCCTATGCCCCGACCCGTTGGAGCCAGGACCTGCCAAACATTGGCGTAGATAAGTCCACCCGCGTGATGCAGCTGATCGAGGCTTACCGCTCTCGCGGCCACCTGATCGCCAACATCAACCCGCTGCAGTGGACCCAGCCGGGTCTGCCGATTCCGGATCACTCCGACCTGAACATCGAATCCCACGGCCTAACCCTGTGGGACTTCGACCGCACGTTCCACGTCGGTGGATTCGCCGGCCGCGAAACCATGACGCTGCGCGAAGTGCTCTCCACCCTGCGCAAGGCGTACACCCTGAAGGTGGGCTCTGAGTACACCCACATTCTAGACGCCGAAGAGCGCAACTGGCTGCAGGATCGCATCGAGGCTGGCCAGGCCGAGTTCACCCCGGCACAGCAGAAGTACATCCTGCAGAAGCTGAACTCCGCCGAGGCATTCGAGAACTTCCTGCAGACCAAGTACGTCGGCCAGAAGCGCTTCTCTCTGGAGGGCGCCGAGACTCTGATCCCGCTGATGGATGCCGCCATCGACCGCGCTGCAGACGCAGCCCTAGACGAGGTCGTTATCGGTATGCCGCACCGTGGTCGCCTGAACGTTCTGGCGAACATCGTGGGCAAACCCTACGCACAGATCTTCACCGAGTTCGAGGGCAACATCGACCCAGCCGCCGCCGGTGGTTCCGGTGACGTGAAGTACCACCTGGGTCAGCAGGGCCACTACCACCAGATGTTCGGCGACAACGAGATCGACGTCTACCTGGCTGCTAACCCCTCCCACTTGGAGGCCGTGAACCCGGTCATGGAGGGCATCGCCCGCGCTAAGCAGGATCAGCTGCACGAGAAGCACACCGTCATGCCCCTGCTGCTGCACGGCGACGCTGCGTTTGCCGGCCTGGGCATCGTGCAGGAAACCATCAACCTGGCTCGCCTGGAGGCCTACGAGGTCGGCGGTACCGTCCACATCGTGGTAAACAACCAGATTGGCTTTACCACCACCCCGGACGCTGGCCGTTCGACCCACTACGCCACTGACCTGGCAAAGGGCTTCGACTGCCCGGTCTTCCACGTCAACGGTGACGACCCCGAGGCAGTGGTGTGGGTTGCCCAGCTGGCAGTTGACTACCGCAACCGCTTCGGCAAGGACGTCTTCATCGACCTGGTGACCTACCGCCGCCGCGGCCACAACGAGGCCGATGATCCGTCGATGACCCAGCCGCTGATGTACAAGCTGATCGGCGAGACCAAGACTTCCCGCGACCAGTACACCGAGACCCTGCTGGGGCGTGGCGATCTGACCGAGGAAGATGTCGAGCGCGTACAGCGTGACTTCCACGACCAGCTGGAGACCGTGTTCACGCAGGTACGCGAGGCAGAAAAGGGAACCAAGCCGAAGGAACAGAGCGGCATTACCGGCTCCCAGGATCTGCCGCACGGCCTGGATACCTCCGTGGATCACGAGCTGATCGAGCGCATCGGCGACCTGTTTGCCGACGTACCGGATCACATCACCCCACACCCGCGCGTTAAGCCGGTGATCAAGCGCCGCAAGGAGATGTCCCGCAACGGCAAGATCGACTGGGGCTTTGCAGAGCTGCTGGCCTTCGGCTCTCTGGTCAACGGTGGCAAGTTGGTGCGCCTGGTCGGTGAGGATACCCTGCGCGGAACCTTCACCCAGCGCCACGCCATCCTGTTCGACCACGCCGACCACGACCGTTACAGCCCGCTGGAGGAGTTGGCACGCGAGTCCGGTAAGGGCGGTGGCTTCGAGGCCTACAACTCCGCACTGACCGAGTACGCGGGCATGGGCTTCGAATACGGCTACTCCGTGGGTAACCCGGACGCCCTGGTTGCCTGGGAGGCCCAGTTCGGCGACTTCGCCAACGGCGCCCAGACCATCCTGGACGAGTACGTCTCCTCCGGCGAGGCCAAGTGGGGTCAGATTTCCTCCCTGGTTCTGCTACTGCCGCACGGCTACGAGGGCCAGGGCCCGGACCACTCCTCTGCACGCATCGAGCGTTTCCTGCAGATGTCCGCAGAAGGTTCCTGGACTATCGCCCAGCCGTCCACCCCGGCCAACTACTTCCACCTGCTGCGCCGCCACGCACTGGGCTCCCTGAAGCGCCCGCTGGTCGTCTTCAGCCCGAAGTCGATGCTGCGTAACAAGATGGCAGTCTCCTCTGTGGAGGACTTCACCGAGGTCAAGAAGTTCCAGTCCGTCATAGACGACCCGAACCAGAACGGTAAGAACGAAAACATCAAGACCGTTCTGATGTGCTCGGGCAAGATCTACTGGGATTTGGAGAAGAAGCGCCAGGCAGACGGCCGCGACGACGTCGCCATCGTCCGTGTGGAGATGCTGCACCCGATTCCGTTCAACCGCATCAAGGAAGCGCTGTCCAACTACCCGAACGCCGAGGTGCGCTGGGTACAGGACGAGCCGGCGAACCAGGGCCCGTGGCCGTTCTTGGCGCTGCAACTGCCAGAGCACATCCCGGGTCTCCAGCTGAAGCGCGTATCCCGCCGCGCACAGTCTTCCACCGCTACCGGTGTTGCGAAGGTGCACCAGTTGGAGCAGAAGCAGCTGCTAGAGGAAGCTTTCGAATAAAGCCCCCCTGCGTTAGCTGAAGCAGCCCGCCGAAGAACCTACCGAAAGATTCTTCAGGCGGGCTCTTGTGCGTCTGGCGGAGGCACCCGCCCCCAATGCTTTGCGCCTTCCCCCTTATGCCCCGAGCATCTCCATCGTCGTCCCAGTAGCCACAGAGTTCAGCCGTCCAAGCTCGTCGCGCCCAACCACCCGCTTCGCATAAATAACCACTGCGTGCTGCGGCAGGGTGCTATCCAGACACGGGGTGGCCTCCCCCGGCACCGTCGCCCCGATCTCCTGCGGCAAAGTGCTTAGCAGTTCGTCGTACACGAGTGTCTTCCACTCTTCCTCGCTCCTGGCCGCGGCCGCACTGCCCGTGGTGGCTTCCCCAGTTGCCCCAGTTGCCCCTGCTGCCTCTGCGTTCTCTGCGCTAGTAGTCTTTTCCTGGCTCTGCTTTTTGAAATCCCGTCGCAGATCCATTGCCCGATTACGATCCAGCAGCTCCAGCAGCTCCCCCGTACAACCAAAAGAGACTGTGATATCCCCCGTTCGGAGCTGCCGCATACGATTGTCCGCCGGCACGGGTTCACGCTCAGCCTTCCGCCCGTCGCCGTTGAGCCCTCGCACCAGATAGCGCCCGAAGGCGTCTGCATAGCGCTCCGGCATCGGCGCATTGCCCAGCGACTGCTCCGGCACTCCAACCAGGTACTGTTCGGGCTCGCTGTCCGCACAGGCCGTCAGGCTGGTGACGGTTGCCAAGCATGTTGCTGTCGCGATGAGTGACGCCACGTTTCGCCCGCCCAACACTCGCATCTCTACCTGGCCCCTTCGCCCTCATTCGTGCTGCGTAGATACAGCCGCCCATGCGGCCTCTACCTAACTTGCCACATTCTACCCCGTGGTTCCGATGAAGTAACCTAAGTAGTCATGAGTACTAGTCGTGTTTATGCAGGACGTTTGACCGGCCTGGTTGTGCTGGGGCCAGACGGCGAATCCGTCGGCCGTGTCCGCGATGTCGTCATCACCATCCATGGCGACGATGCGACTGCGCTAGGCCTCGTGGTGGAGATCTCCAATAAGCGTAAGATCTTCTTGCCCATGCTCCGTATCGCAGCAATCACCGCCACGGACATCACTACCGCCTCCAGTTCGGTGAACTTGCGCCCCTTCAAGTCCCGTTCCGCCGAACTGACCATCTTCGAGGATCTGATCGGTTCGAAGGTGCACACGGACGATCCGGAACACGAGGAGCTACACGGAAAAGTCGTGGAGATCACGGACGTGGAGCTCAGCCGCAGCCGTCGCCGGGAGTGGAAGATCCGTAACCTGGCAGTCACCCAGCGCAGCCGTTTGGGCCGCAAGATGTCCATCGACGTCATCCCCATCGAACACATTCAGGGCCTCCATGCCTCCGGTACGGGCGCGGTGAACCAGGATGCAGAGCTGATTGCCTCGTTCAAGCAGATGCGCAACGCCGACGTGGCGAACGCCCTGGTGGATATGGACGATGCGCGGCGTAACAAGATCGCCTCGGAGCTTGACGACGAACGGTTGGCGGACGTTCTGGCGGAAATGCCGGATGACGATCAGGCCGCGATCCTCGAGCACCTCAACATCGAACGCGCCGCCGACGTGCTGGAGGAGATGGACCCGGATGATGCCGCCGATATCCTGGCCGAACTGCCGGACGATACCTCCGACGTGCTGCTGGAGCTGATGGATCCAGAGGAGTCCGAACCCGTCCGTCGCCTCATGGACTTCTCGCCCGAGACCGTTGGTGCGCTCATGACGCCCGAGCCGATCATCTTGACGCCCCAGGCCACCGTCGCCGAGGCTCTCGCCCATGCCCGCAATCCAGAACTGCCGACGTCCCTATCTTCCCTGATCTTCGTTGTGCGCCCGCCCCAGGCCACCCCGACGGGCAAATACCTGGGCTGTGTGCATCTGCAGAAGTTGCTGCGCGAACCGCCGTCTTCCCTCATCGGTGGCATCCTCGATCTGGAATTGCCGGCGTTGTTTGCCGAGGACAATCAGGAGACCGCGGCACGCTATTTCGCGACCTACAACCTGGTGTGTGGCCCGGTGCTGGACCACGACCAACACTTGCTGGGCGCCGTAAGCGTCGACGACCTGCTGGACCACATGTTGCCGGAGGACTGGCGCGAGGAAGACTGGCGTATCGATACACCCGCCACAAACGCCACTCCTATCAGCAGCTCCCAGGCCAAGAAAGTAACGAACGAAAGTAAGGGGGTTTAGGCCTATGGCACGCAAATTCTCCCGTGCGGATCTCGATACGCCGACGGATGCCACGCGCCAGAAAAAGAAGTTCAACCTGGACGGCGACGGTGTGGGTCGCGTTGCAGAGAACATCGCCCGCTTCCTGGGAACCGGCAAGTACCTCTTTTATCAGACCATCATTGTGGTCGCCTGGATCGCGCTAAACCTGGGCGGAATGTGGTGGAACTGGGACCCATACCCATTCATCCTGCTCAACCTTGCCTTCTCAACCCAGGCGGCCTACGCCGCCCCGCTTATTCTGCTGGCGCAGAACCGTCAGGACGACCGCGACCGTGTCAGCTTGGACGAGGACCGCCGCCGGGCTGCGGAGACGAAAGCCGATACCGAGTTCCTGGCCCGTGAGGTCGCCAGTGTTCGCATTGCCGTCGGCGAAACTGTCACGCGCGACTATCTGCGCCGCGAGCTGGAAGAACTCAACGACATCCTGCAGCGCATCGACGACAAGATCGACGACACCCGCCGTGACGAGGAAGCGCGAGGAGACGGCCGCGAGGATTAACGGGGAAGCTAGTAAGAGGCCGAATTAGTGTCTCGCCGGTCGTTCGATAGACTAAAACCCATCATGTCCCAAGTCACTGAATCCGCTGTACGCAGCGCGCTATCCCGCGTAGAGGACCCAGAACTAAACCGCACGATCACGGATCTCGGCATGGTGAAGTCCATCGACATCGACGGTAGTGATGTCGCCGTGGAGATCTACCTGACGATCGCCGGCTGCCCGATGAAGAATCACCTGACGGAGAAGACCCGCGAGGCCGCAGCATCCGTCGAAGGCGTGGAGAACGTCACGGTCACCACCGACGTTATGAGCGACGAGCAGCGCCGCAACATCCGCCAGATGGTGCGTGGCGACTCTGCCGACCCGGTAATCCCGTTCGCTCAAGCCGATTCCACCACCCGCGTTTTCGCTGTCGCCTCCGGCAAGGGCGGCGTGGGCAAGTCCAGCGTTACCGTCAACCTGGCCGTCGCGCTGCAGAAGCGGGGCCTGAAGGTCGGCGTGATCGATGCCGACATTTACGGCCACTCCGTGCCCGGCCTGATGGGCTCCACGGACAAGCCACACCAGGTGGACGAGATGATCATGCCGCTGCAGGCGCACGGCGTGAAGCTGATCTCCATCGGCCACTTCATCGGTGACAACTCCCCCGTGGTCTGGCGCGGCCCGATGCTCCACCGCGCGATCCAGCAATTCCTGGCAGACGTCTTCTGGGGCGACCTGGACATCCTGCTGCTGGACCTGCCCCCGGGAACCGGCGACGTAGCGATCTCGGTGGCACAGCTAGTGCCAAACGCCGAACTGCTGATCGTTACCACCCCGCAGGCCGCCGCGGCCGAGGTCGCAGAACGCGCCGGATCGATTTCCCAGCAAACGCGCCAGCGCATCGGCGGCGTGATCGAAAACATGAGTTGGATGGACATGCCGGATGGCTCCCGCATGGAGGTCTTCGGTTCCGGCGGTGGCCAGTTCGTCGCGGACCGCCTCTCCCAGATCACCGGCGCAAAGGTGCCGCTGATGGGGCAGATCCCTCTGGACCCGAACCTGCGCATCGGTGGCGACCTGGGCAACCCGATCGTCCTGTCCGAGCCGAACTCTCCGGCCACCATCGCGTTCGGAGGTATCGCCGACCAGCTGGCGGTGCGTCGCAGTTCGCTGGCAGGTAAGTCGCTGAACCTCGGCGTCACAAAGAAATAAGCGAAAACCCGCGGCGAGAACCCGCGGGTTGCTTCGTCTGGTAGCCGACTGGGGCAATCGCCTAGGTCGGTCGCCTAGGTCACATCCTCCCACCCGGATCCGGGTGCGGAGGGCTTTTCTTTGCCGCCATTCATCAGCTGCGCCGCGGCATCGGCCACCGGATCGTCGAGCTGCGAGCGGGACTCTCCCGCGGAAGACTGCTGGGTCACGTTGACCCCACCGTTATCCGCGCTGCCGCTAGCCGGGGCAGACTGCCCCTGGGCTGCAGCCTGCTTCCCGTTGTCATTGTCTGCTTTCAGCGTTGCGCGCAGGTTAGGCTTACGCACCGCATCCACGGTGTCCTTCACATCCTGCTTGGTCTCATTGAATGAGGTCAGGAAGCTATCGTCATCGTCTAGCAGGGTTTTAGTAATGAAGCCCTTCGCACCCATCTGGCGCACGGAGTTGAGCTCCTGCAGCGGCTTAGAGAACTCCTTGAAGTCCTCCCCCAGCTCGCCATCGATCTGCTCCTTAGCCTGCGATACGGCCTTACGCACCGCCAGCAACATCGCACGAACTTCCTTGATTAGCCCCGGCAAACGCTCCGGGCCGATCAAAAATAGCGCAACGATCAAGAGTACGAGGACTTCGCCCCAACCTACATTGGAAAACACCTGTCTAACCTAACCTACTGCGCAGAGACTTTCACTTTACTTACCGCGGAAGTGTATCTTCCGCAGCAGAAGGTCAACTCGATCGACCAGCGTTTCCGGGCGGCGGCAACCGTCGACGGAGAAACGGTGCGGGGATTCGTCCGCCCGGCACTCTTCTGGGATTCGCTGCAGCTTCTCCATCAGCCCGCCCGGGGTGTGCACCGCGGCAGCGTGCTCGCGCATACGGTCGGCAGCACTGCGCTGGGCACGCACCTCAGCGCGGCAGGCCTCGCAGTGCACCAGGTGGATTTTCGCGCGATGTTCGGCACGGCGGGACAGTTCACCATCCACGAGAGCGGCGATGGCTTCGGTAGACAGGTGATCAACGGACAGCTCCCCCGCGAGGTTCTCTACGAAAGATGTCACGTGCCTTAACCTGCCTTTCTGTACGTCCTGGGGCTTGCCTGCTGTGCCTTTTGCGGGGCCCGGATTAAGACCCTAGACCTGCCCGATGAAGACCAGTTCGCCTTGGTTACGCTCCAGGTTACCGCGAAGTTGCGCGCGGGCGCGGTGAATGCGCGAGCGAACGGTGCCCATCTTGATGCCGAGTGTCTGGGAAATCTCGTCATAGCTCATCCCCAAGCCGTCACACAGCACGACGGCCACACGATATTCAGGAGCGAGCTGATCCAGCGCTTGCTCCAGCGCCGGGTCCAAGTTGTTGAGCTCGAATGTGGCGGCGGGGTCGGCGATGCCCCCCTCGATGCGGTCGTAGTCCTCGGGCAACGCCTCCATGCGGATCTTCGCGCGGCGGCGAACCATATCCAGAAATAGGTTGGTGGTAATGCGGTGCAGCCACCCCTCGAAGGTGCCCGGCTGGTAGCTCTTCAGGCTCCGGAACACGCGCATGAACGTATCCTGCGTCAAATCCTCAGCATCCTGCTGGTTGCCCGCCAACCGATAGGCTAGGCGGTAAACGCTGTCCGCGTGCTCTGAAACCAGTTCCCCCCAGGTCGGAAGCTCGCCCGTCCCCGCATCAAACTCTGCGGTAGTTCGGCGGGCGGATTTCTGGTCTGCGTTCATGGCCATATTGTGGCTGATCGTCCTCAAAATCTTGTGCTGCTCACCTGGCAGTTTCCTGTGAGGATTTTACCCTCTGAGGAGGAGTGGCGAAAGTTCGTCACTTCGGTCACTCCTGTTCACTCTCTTTTCTATTTTGGACGCCACCGTCTGACATGCCGAGGGTAAGCACAACATCGGCGCAAACCTGCCCTATCGTGTGGAAGCGTGAATGCTGCATCATCTTCCCCCATTGAGGCCATCCGTGAGTACGTTCGGGCAACCACCGAGCCGGACGAGGTGACCACCGCTGCCGTCGAGGCAGCCGAGGAATTCGGTCTACTCACCCCCGATGCGATGACTGCCGAGTTCTTGGAGTTCATCGCCACCCGCGCGGGTGCAAACGCCGCCGCTCGCGGCCACACCCCCACCGGCATCATCGTCTCCCCCGCCAGTGGCGTGATCGGCCTGCACCTATTTAAGGGTCTGAACGCGGCACAGGTAGAGGGTCACCTGACGTGCATCGAGCCGGAGGTGCAGCACCAGCAACTGGCCAAGCAGGCCTTCGCTAACGCGGGCCAGCGCCCCAACACGTTCCGCTTCCTACCCAGCGCCCCGCTGGACGTCATTCGTCGCCTGGCCAACGATAGCTACGACATTGCCGTCGCGGAGGCCGCCACAGAGGAATTCACAGCCATCGTGGAATCCACCCTCCCGGCACTACGCTCCGGTGGTGTTCTCGTACTGCTGGACAGCCTGATGGACGGCCTGGTCGGCGACGAGCAGCACACCGATCGCCAGACCACCCGTGCCCGCGAGGCCGATCAGTTCTTCCGCGAGATGGATAACGCGAAGATCTCGCGCCTGCCCCTCGGTGCGGGTGCCACGCTGATCACGAAGATCGTCTAACGAGAAACCCCGGGGCTCGCGCACACGCAAGCCCCGGGGGCGGGAAGCAAAAAAGTTCGTCCTGAACAGAGCCCGAACCTCGAACAGCTGGGTTAGACGACCACGTTCTTACCGATGCAGACCACGCCACCCTTGGAGATGGTGAAGCGATCCTGATCGCGAGCGCGATCCACGCCGATGATCTCACCGGCGGAAACCTGCACGTTCTTGTCCAGGATTGCGTGGCGCACCACGGCACCGCGCCCGATGCGTACGCCAGGCATGATCACACACCCCTCAACGGAGGCGCCTTCCTCGACGATCACGTTCTCGCTCAGTACGGAGTTGCGCACCGTACCAGCGGAGATGATGCAGCCCGCCGAGACCATGGAGGACTGCGCAATGCCACCCTTAACGAACTTCGCCGGAGGCAGATTGCCCGTCTCTGCAGTGTGGATCGGCCACTGCTGGTTGTACAGGTTGAACACCGGGTGCACGCTGATCAGATCCATGTGGGCCTCGTAGAAAGCATCCACGGTACCCACGTCGCGCCAGTAGCCCTTATCGCGCTCGGTCTCGCCCGGCACGTAGTTGTTGGAGAAGTCGTAGACGTAGGCCTCACCGCGATCCACCAGGCGCGGAATGATGTCGCCACCCATGTCGTGGTTGGAGTTCTCGTCCTCAGAGTCCTCCTTCAGCGCGTCGATCAGGGTCTGTGCGGTGAACACGTAGTTACCCATAGAGGCGAAGGAGACCTCCGGGTCATCCGGCACGCTCGGCGGCTCGGCAGGCTTTTCCAGGAACTGCTCGATCTTGTTGTCGTCGTCGGCCTGGATCACGCCGAACGCGGTTGCTTCGTGGCGCGGCACGCGCAGGCCGGCGACCGTCACGCCAGCACCGCTGGCGATGTGCTCCTGCACCATCTGCTCCGGATCCATGCGGTAAACGTGGTCGGCGCCAAAGACGATGATGTAATCCGGCTGCTCGTCGTACACCAGGTTGAGGGACTGCAGGATTGCGTCTGCAGAACCGGTGAACCAGCGCTTACCCAGGCGCTGTTGTGCTGGGACGGGGGTGATGTACTGGCCAGTCAGGCCGGACAGCTGCCAAGACTGGGAAATGTGGCGGTCAAGGGAGTGCGACTTGTACTGGGTCAGCACGCAGATCTTGTAGTAACCAGCGTTGACCAGGTTGGACAGCACGAAGTCGATCAGGCGATAGTTGCCACCGAAAGGCACGGCGGGCTTAGCGCGGTCGGCGGTGAAAGGGTATAGGCGCTTTCCCTCGCCACCAGCAAGGACAATGGACAGGACGTTTGATCTGCTCTTCACACTTTCCAACCTAGCGATACAGCTTTAGTTTTGCTTGCCAAGCAGGCAATCGGGCCTCCAAGTGGTGCCCCCTTTATAGGCACTGACGGTGCCCACAGGGGCCATAGCGCCTCGTTGCCAGGACAGACGGAGCCATACGCGGTTAATCTGGAGCCATGCGTATCGCCATGCTGACAAAGGAATATCCCCCAGAGATCTACGGTGGTGCCGGCGTGCACGTCACCGAGTTGGTTCGTTACATGCGGAAGCTCGAGCACGTAGACGTGCACTGCATGGGTGGCCCACGCGAGGAGCAAGATGTCTACGTTCACGGCGTAGATCCCGAACTCACCGAGGCAAACGGATCCATCAAGACCCTGTCCACGGGTCTGCGCATGGCGAACTCCCTGGGCGACGCGGAAGTCGTCCACTCTCACACGTGGTACACCGGCTTGGGTGGCCACGTCGGTGGCCTGCTAAACGGCATCCCCCACATCGCCACCGCCCACTCCCTGGAGCCGCACCGTCCGTGGAAGCGCGAGCAGCTCGGCGGCGGCTACGACGTCTCCTCGTGGTCGGAGAAGAACGCGATGGAGCATGCGGATGCCGTTATCGCTGTTTCCGCCAAGATGAAAGAATCCATCCTCGATGCTTACCCGGCGATCGACCCGGACCGCATCCACGTGGTGCTGAATGGAATTGATTCCGAGCTTTGGCAGCCTCGCCCGACTTTCGAAGCGGCAGTGGAGGCTGGCAACCGTTCCGTCATGACGGAGATGGGCGTGGATCCGAACCGCCCCATCGTCTCCTTTGTCGGTCGCATCACCCGGCAAAAGGGTGTACCCCACCTGCTGAAGGCCGTGGCTCATCTCGATCCAGAAATCCAGGTTGTGCTGTGCGCCGGCGCGCCGGATACCCCAGAGATCGAGGCCGAGGTCACCGGCCTGGTGGAAAAGCTGCAGGCAGAGCGCGACGGCGTGTACTGGGTAAAGGAGATGATGGACAAGCCGAACCTGCAGGAAATCCTGTCGGCCTCCGACGTGTTCCTCTGCCCCTCCATCTACGAGCCACTGGGCATTGTAAACCTGGAGGCCATGGCGTGCGGTACGGCAGTGGTGGCCTCCGACGTGGGCGGTATCCCGGAGGTTGTCGTCGACGGCGAGACTGGCCACCTTGTTCATTACGACGAGAACGACGCAGAGACCTTCGAGCGTGGCCTGGCCGAAGCGACCAACGCACTGGTTGCGGACCAGGACAAGGTCCGCGCCTTCGGCGAGGCCGGCCGCCAGCGCGCGGTAACGACCTTCAGCTGGGCCACCATCGCCGAGCAGACCGTGGACGTGTATAGATCCCTGCTTTAAACACAAACCGCTGGTATGAATGGTGGCATGCATTCTTCCTCCCATAAGCACCGCCCGGAACTGCACGTCACTGCAGAGACAGGGGTGCTGGAAGCCCCTGCAGGAGCCGTATTCTCTGGCGATGCCCTGCACGTGTTTCACCAGTTCCGCCCGCGCCCTGCTGAGGGGTCGCGCTGGGCGCACCAGGTTGCCTCGGAGGCTACGTACGACTGGGACATTTGTGACGACGTCGTCGTTCCGAACCAGGGGCTAGCGCAGCGGGATGGCGCCGAGCAGGGCACTGCAAACACCGACGCGAACGTCGGCACGAACGTCGGCGAGGTGGACATCCTCGCCGGTGCAGCCGTCCCGGTGGGCTTGGGAGCGGAGCTGTTCTTCGTCGTCACCCACGCGGTGGAGGATGCCTCCGCCGAAGATGCCCTCTCCGCAGAGATCCCCCACGGCCAGCGCGGCCCGCGCACCTTCACCATCGAGCGCGCGGAGATCCCGAACCTGCTGGAGGCCACCGAAGTCTCCGATGACCCAAGCCTCCCGGACCCTCACGTCCGTCGCTTAGGGCCCATCGACATCGACGATTCCGCCTGCCCGGTAGAAAACCTGGTGACCCCCAGCGTGATTCGCCACGACGATCCCGCCCACCCGAACGAGGGCTGGCTGATGGTCGCGCTCTCCCTCACCGGCGAGGCGGATGCGCAGATCGTTGCCCTGCGCTCCGCCGACCGCCAGCACTGGCGCGTTCTGGGGCCGATCGAGCTGCCTGCCGAGGCTGCCCTGCGCCCCGGCAGGCCGTTCGCTCCGCGCATTGTTTCTATGGTGGACGCCGACTCTTCCACCCGCCGCGATGTCTTGTTCGTGACCTTCCCCGGCGGCGCTGGCGAGTCCGACGAGGTGGCGGGCTACGTCGTCGGCAACCTAAGTGGTACGTCATTCAGCGTGACCAGCCCCTTCACCGTCATTGACTTCGGCCATGACTTCACACGTCCGCGCGTGATCGACCACACCACTCCAGTGATGTTCGGCCTGGTGGGCGCTCACCCGTCGCTGGACGGCCAGTGGGCCAACTGCCTGTCGGCCCCGCGCTACCTGTCGCTGGTGGACGGCGAGCTTTTCCAGGACGTCGTCGGCGCGCCGGCAGCCGTGCGCACCTTCTCGGACTACGCGTTCATCTGGTCCGCACAGCTGGATGCCTCCGAGGGGCGCGTGGATGTCGACGTTACGGACGATTCCGGCCAGGTCATCGCCACGATCAGTTACACCAGCGACGCGGTCTCCGTTACTCGCCTGGGCGTGGATACCCGCACCGCCCCGTTGCAGGACGCAGATTCGGATACACTGACCGTCTTCCTCGACGGTCCCGTGTGCGAGGTCTTCGCCGACGGCGGCGCGGTCACTCTGACCAGCGCCATCCCTGCACACTCGCAGATTTCCGACATCGACGTGCGCGCGACGGGTGGGGCAAAAATCATCTCCTCCATGCAAACCGCGGGCCGTCACCTGATGCGTATGCAGGCAGGCCTGACCTCCCCCGAGGAGCAGGAACGCTACATGACCGAGAGCCTCATCGCCGACCGCGACGTAGCTGAGGGAATTTTCGACGAAGACTAGCCGCCAGCCCCCTCGCCGAAGCGCTAGCGGTTGGCTTTTGCCAGGCGCGTGAAAGCGCTAGCCGTTGGCCTTCGCCAGGCGCGTGATAGCCGCGCGGGCGGTGACTTCCATGGTCTCCGGCAGAGCCGCAATGCGCTCTTGCAGCACGTCTGGGTGAATGTGGCGCGCCGAGGGGCTCATACCGATCTGCGCAGCAATGGAAGCCTGATCCAGCTGCATCGGGAACTCGATGTGCTCCGGGTCCCCCACCGGCACCAGGTGACCTGATGCCTGGTTGATCATCCGCTCCACCTTGCCTTCCTCCACATCCAGAATGCCCAGCGGTTCACGCAGCTCGCCCAGGTGGCCGACCTCCGCGGTCAGGACAACCACCTGTCCCTTCGGCGTAAGGATACGGGCGAACTCTGCCGCATTACGCGGTGCGAAGACAACCATGATGGCGTCCACACTTTCCGAAAGAATCGGCAGGCGCGACCAGGCGTCAGCCACAACAGCCCCGACCCGAGAGTGCGAAGTGGCCAGGCGCTTCGCCGCTGCAGTAGAAACGTCGATGCCGACACCCCGAGAGCGTTCGATCGTATCGAGGGCATGAGCCAGGTAGTAACCCGTGCCCGCGCCGATCTCCACAATGGACGGGGCGTGCTCGGCGGCGACCTCGCCGTCATCCAAGACATCTTCAACGTTGGCGGTCACGGCCTCCACGAAGGGCGCGAAGTGGCCACCCGACAGGAAGGTCTCGCGCGCCTCGATCATCGAAGCATCATCGCCCGAATAACGCAGCCCGGAGCCACCCGCGAGCGTGACGTAACCCTGTCGTGCGACGTCGTAGCTATGGCCCGATTCAGAGACCAGAGTACGCCACTCTTCGTCGCCGGCGCTCAAGCGGGAACCGTCTACGGGGTCGGCGAGGAGGTCAATGACATCTGCAAGCACGAACAGATTCCTTCCTGAAATTTTTAGAAAAGCTCGCTGGAGCGGGAGCTAATAAACGACCACCCCATGGTAAACCGTCCGTCGCCCGAAACCTATATCGGGCGGGGCTAAAAAGCTGGTGGCAGTGCTAGTGCATCAGCCACTGCACCAGCGTGCGCGCGCCAAAGCCCGTGCCCACCGGGGTGACCTCGTCAAAGGTGGAATCCGCACGACCCGGCCCGGCGATATCCAGGTGGATCAGCGGCAAACCACGGGTGAAGCGGCGCAGGAACATGGCAGCGGTGGTCGCCCCCGGGCCCTTCGGGGTCTGCCGCACGTCGGCAATCTTAGAGGTCACGTTCTCTTCCAGGTACTCCTGCATTGGCATCGGCCACCAGCGCTCCCCTACGATCGCACCCCGGCGGGCGAGCTTCACGCCTGCGCCCCAGTTGTCGGAGAACACCGCACCGGTGCGCAGCCCCAGTGCTACCTTCGCTGCACCCGTAAGCGTGGCAACGGTCACCACAGCGGTGGGCTTGTACTTCTTTGCTCCATAACTGACGGCATCAGCCAGGATCATGCGGCCTTCCGCGTCGGTATTCGTCACCTCAGAGGTCAAACCACCATAGTGCTCGACCACGTCGCCCGGGCGGTAGGATTTACCGTCGATCATGTTCTCCGCTGTCGGGATCAGCGCCACAACCTTGCGTGGCACCTGTTGCTCCGCGAGTGCGCGGAAGGCAGCAATGACACTGGCACCACCAGTCATGTCGGTACGCATGGTATCCATGCCTGCCGCGGGCTTCACGCTAATCCCGCCGGTATCGAAGGTCACGCCCTTACCCACCAGCACCACGGTGCGGCGACGGCGACGCTGGTCCACCTTTTGCGGGTCCCACACCAGTTCGATGAGCATCGGCGGGCGGGAGGAGCCCCCACCGACGGCGAGGATTCCGCCGAAGCCTTTGTCCTTCAGCCAACCCGCGTCGCGCAGGCGCACCTTTACTCCGTCGATGCCCTCTACAGCCTTCTTGGCCTGTGTGGCCAGCCATTCAGGGGACTTCACATTGGCGGGTGCGTTCGCGAGGTCGCGGGACAGGCAGGTTGCTTTACCCAGCGCTTTGCCTTCTTTGACTGCCGCCACATAGTCGGCGGTATCGAAGCCGGAGAACTCGTAGCCCTCTGGCAGCACCACATGGACGTCGCGCACGCGAGCGGGCTTGCGCTTGTTGGTGGTTACGAAGCTGTGGTTACCGACGATCAGACCGATCACCAGGGAGCGGACATTGGCCGGGGTGAACTCCTCCGGCAGGTGCACCTGCACGATGTGCTTCTTGGCACGCACGGGATGGCCGTCGACAACCTTGCCGATGCGGCGCACCAGTCTGGCGCCAGCACCGCGCCAGCCGTCCTCCAGGAAATCCCTGCCGTCGCTGAGATCCAATGGGCGGCTCGGCTCGGACGGCACCCACGCCACCCACTGGCCGGAGGTATCTAGCTCTACCTCACCCGGTGCGCTCGTTCCCGGGGCAACCTTCACCTGGGTTTCGATGATTTCGGAGCCCTCCGCGCGCGGGCCGATCGTCACATGGGTCACTTTCTGGGGGATGTTCGGGATCGGTGCCATTTTTCTAACGCTCCTGTTCACTGTGGGCGGTGACGATTTCTTCTGTGGTCCCTGCTGCAGCATCGGTGCCAGAATCAACACCAACCTGCTGTTCCAGCTCCGCTATGCGCCCAGCCAAGCGATCGATGTAGAAGTCCACTTCAGCCTGGTTGTAGCCGCGGATCTCCAATGAAAACCCGGTGTTGCGGATCCCTTCTTCGGTCAGCGGGCTGCTTCCTAAATCCGTCCAGTGCTGCCTCTTCGCGTTCCCCGCAGTCACGGGAGGCAGTGCCTCGCCGCGGCCGAAAACGGTACCGAGCAAGTAGACCAGGAGCGCGCCCACAAGGAACGCCCCAACGAGAGACAACAACCAAAACATGCCTATTAATCTACCGTCTCTTGTGCGCCTTCTGGTGCTTTGCGGGGGTTTCGGCGCCTTCTACTACCTTACTTCTCCCCCGGCTGTTCTCCCGGCTCAGCCTGCGCCGCCGGTGCGTCCTCGGCGCCGAAGCGCTCCAGCTGAGCATTGATACGCTCCTGCTCCAGAGCCAGCTCCTCCTGGCGGAGCTTCAGCTTCCGCACGTGGGTGGCGTGCGCGTTCACACAGATCTGCACCGCCTCGGCCGGATCGTCGGTGACGTGAAACAGATCCACGTCCTCCGGGGAGATCATGCCCTCATCCACCAGGCGGGTGGTGATCCAGTCGATCAGCCCACCCCAGAACTCCTTACCAATCAGGATGATCGGGAACTTCCGGATCTTCTCCGTCTGCACCATCACCAGCGCCTCGAACAGTTCATCCAAAGTCCCGTAGCCGCCAGGAAGGCAGATGAAGGCCTGGGAGTACTTCAGGAACATGGTCTTGCGCACGAAGAAATAGCGGAAGTTCAGTCCCAGATCCACCCAGTGGTTCATGCTCTGCTCCATGGGCAGCTCTATGCCCAGGCCGATGGACATGCCGCCGGATTCCTGTGCGCCACGGTTCGGCGCCTCCATCAGGCCCGGTCCGCCGCCGGTAATCGTCGCGTAGCCGGCCTCGCTGATCAGCCGTCCCAGCTCGCGCCCCATGGCGTAGTACTCGTGGTCGGGCTTCACTCGCGCCGAACCAAACACCGTAACCGCCTTCGGGATCTTCGCCAGCGCACCAAAGCCGTCGACGAACTCGGACTGGATGCGCATTACGCGCCACGGGTCGGTGTGCAGCCAGTCGGTGCTGGCCTGCTCGTCCAGTAGTCGCTGGTCCGTGGTCGACTTCTGCTTCTGGCTGTGCTTCTTACCGCGCAACAGCATGGGGCCGCGGAGTCGGAAATCACGGTTGTTTTCGCTGGTAGTCATGCGTGAGTATGCCTTAAATCTCTGGTCGAACTTTACGTTTCTGTACGCTTTTCACGCTACTGGTTGCACCGCCGTGGCGCTCGTTTTAGTAAACGACATAGCGCATCTCCCCTGTTCACCCCCCCTCTACGCACCACACAACGGGGCCGTGAGTAGTGAGGGGGCGGTGCAGGCTGTACAGAGCTAGCGGGTAAGGAACTCGATCAATTCGCGGCTGACGTCCTCGATCTGCCCGACCGGGCAACGCTCGTCCTTGGTGTGGCACAACCCCGGATCGCCGGGACCGAAGTTCACCGCCGGGACACCCAGCTGGGTGAAACGAGCCACGTCGGTCCAACCGTACTTCGGACCGACCCGTCCCCCGGTGGCGTTCACTAGCTTCGCCGCGAAAGGTTGGTTGAGGCCCGGGGCGGCTGCCGCTGCGGCGTCATCAAGTTCGACAGCAAACCCCTCGGCAGGAGCATCGGGCGTGCCTACCTGCAACACCTCGTACAGGTGCGCCAAAGCCTCGTCCACGCTGCGGTGTGGCGCGTAGCGGAAGTTAATAAAAGCCCAGGCCTCGTCGGGAATGGTGTTGGTGGCCACGCCGGATTCTGCCACAACGGCGTTGAGCCCCTCTTTGTAGGTCAAACCGTCGATTTCCACGTCCTGCGGCTCGTAGTCCGCTACGCGCACTAGCACGCGGGCCAGGTCGTGCAGCGCGTTGTGGCCAAGCCAGCTACGGGCGGAGTGGGCGCGAGCGCCCAAGGCGGTGACCTTCACGCGAATGGTGCCCTGGCACCCGGCCTCGATCTTCCCGCCGGACGGCTCGCCCAGCAGAGCCAGATCGCCCGCCAACAGGTCCGGGTCCGACTGCACCAGATGGTTCAGGCCGTTGTACTTGGTGGCGACTTCCTCGCCTTCGTAGAGCACCAGCGTTAGATCGCAGGCCAGCTCCGGGGAGTTCGCCAAGGTGGCGAAGGCGTGGGCGTAGCAGGCCGCGCCGGACTTCATATCCACGGAGCCCAGGCCGAAGATAGTCTGCTCCCCCGTCTCGGGGTCCGGGCCCACGCGGGAAGGCAGATTATCCGCTGGCGGCACGGTATCCAGATGCCCGGCCAGCACTACCCGGTCGCCGAGGTCTCGGTGGGTGCGTGCGACAAGAGTGTTACCACGGCGCGTGACCTCCACATTGTCGATAGCACGCAATGCGGGCTCTACCGCGTTGGCAATCTGCTGCTCGTGGTGCGACTCGCTATAAATGTCGACGAGCTGGCGGGTCAGGGCAACCGCCCCGGCAGACAGGTCGATGGAAGTTTCGGAAGATTCTGCAGTACTCATTGTTAGCGATCCTAGCCGAGCTGAACCAAAGCCAACGCAGCTAAAAGTACCCATGCTGGCCTTTAGCGGCGATGGTTGTGTTCTAATTTTGTGTATGAAGACTCGAGAATCCGAAACTGGTGCCGATTCCGGCACCTCTAACCAGCTGGGAAACACCCTAGAGACCCGTCACCTCACAATGATGGGTCTCGGCTCAGCCATCGGCGCAGGTTTGTTCCTCGGTACCGGCGTGGGTATTCAGGCCGCGGGCCCCGCAGTGCTGCTGTCCTACGCTGTGGCCGGCATCGTGGTGATCGCAGTGATGCAGATGCTGGGCGAGCTCGCCGCTGCCCGCCCCGCCTCCGGCACCTTCGCCACCTACGGCCAGATGGCCTTTGGCCGCTGGAACGGATTTGCTCTGGGCTGGCTCTACTGGTTCATGCTGATAATGGTGATGGGCGCCGAGATCACCGGCGCCGGTGCGATCATGGGCTCGTGGTTCGGCGTGGATGGTTGGATCCCCGGCCTAGTCTGCGTGGTGCTGTTCACCGTCGTGAACCTGGCCGGCGTGCGTGGCTTCGGCGAGTTCGAGTACTGGTTTGCATTCATCAAGGTTGCGATCATCTTCATCTTCCTGGTTGTCGGCACGGGCCTTCTGCTGGGATTCTTCCCTAGCTACGAATCCCCGGGGCTCAGCAACTTCTCCAACTTCGCCCCTAACGGCATCTCTGGCATGGCCGTGGGCTTGCTGGCCGTAGCCTTCGCCTTTGGAGGCATCGAGATCGTGACGATCGCCGCTGCCGAGTCCAAGGACCCCGCCACCTCCATCGCCGCTGCCGTCCGCGCGGTCATCTGGCGCATCTCGGTGTTCTACCTGGGCAGCGTCTTTTTGATCTCCGCCCTGTTGCCCTTCGACACGCTGGGCGAGGCAGAGTCCGCCGAGGAGTCGCCCTTCACCCGAATCCTGGCTCTCGCCCAGATCCCGGGCATCGCGGAGATCATGGAGGGCGTGATCGTCCTGGCACTGCTATCTGCCTTCAACGCGCAGATCTATGCAACCAGCCGACTGATGTACAGCTTCTCCCGGGATCGCAATGCGCCGCGGTGGTTCGGCAAGACCAATTCGCTGAAGGTTCCCTACCGCGCCGTGTGCTGTTCGCTGTTGTTCGCCTTCATTTCGGTCGCGCTGCAGGTGTGGGGGCCTACGAACCTGATCAACATTCTGTTCAACGCAGTCGGCGGCACATTGCTGGTGATCTGGATGGTCATCGTCCTGGCACAGATCAAACTTCGCCCGACCTTCGTTCGCGATGGCACCCTGAGCGTTCGCATGTGGGGCTACCCCATCTTGTCGTGGCTGACGTTCCTGGCGCTGATCGCCCTGACCATCCTGATGCTCTTCGACGACGGCGCCCGCCTGCAGGTACTCACCGTTACCATCGCATTCGTCGTGCTGAGTGCGATCGGATGGTTTTTGCAGAAGACACAGAAGACACAGAAGACGCAGAAGGCGCAGACTCCGCAGCACAGTGATATCCAGGCTTAGGTAGGATCGACAACCATGACTGCTGCATATGGAAATGGATTTGCCACTCTGACCGACTCCGGCGATGTGCTGGATACCTGGTTCTTCGAGTTCGACCTGGGCACCTCTGGTACCGCCGGTTCTGCTGAGGCGGGCACACAGGAGTTCGATCTTGATGACGCCACCGCTTCCGCGCCTGAGTCCTTCCGTCCCCTAGCCAAGCTGGCTGGCACGGACGATGTCCGCGGCACCCGCCGCGTGGCAGTGACCACCACCATTGCCGATCTGGATGCCCCGGCCGCCGATGCGCACGATGCTTACCTGCGCCTGCACTTGATCTCTGGCCGTAAGATCCAGCCGCACGGCTGCAACCTGGATGGGCTGTTCGGCCTGCTCAGCAACGTTGTATGGACCAACCACGGCCCGTGTGCCGTTCCCGGCTTCGAGTCTGTCCGCGCCCGTCTGCAGGCCGAGCGCGGTCCGGTGACGGTCTACAGCGTGGACAAGTTCCCCCGCATGGTCGACTACGTCCTCCCCACTGGCGTGCGCATCGGCGATGCCGACCGCGTTCGCCTGGGCGCCCACTTGGCCGAGGGCACGACTGTTATGCACGAGGGCTTCGTCAACTTCAACGCCGGCACCCTGGGCTCCTCCATGGTGGAGGGTCGCATCTCCGGCGGCGTGGTCGTCGGCAATGGCTCCGACATCGGCGGCGGCGCATCCATCATGGGCACCCTATCCGGCGGTGGCAAGCAGGTTATCTCCATCGGCGAGCGTTGCCTGCTGGGAGCGAATGCCGGCGTGGGCATCTCTCTGGGCGACGACGTCACCGTCGAGGCCGGCCTGTATGTCACCTTCGGCACCAAGGTCACGCTGACCGGCGAGGTCGCCAAGCAGCTGGGCAAGCAGGACGGCGAATCTGTGAAGGCCGCCGAGCTCTCCGGCGCCAGCGGCATCCTGTTCCGCCGCAACTCTCTCACCGGCGCGGTCGAGGCTGTGGCAAACGCCTCCACCGTCGAGCTCAACGAGGCTCTACACGCCAACTAATCTCTTTCCCACCCGGACCAGGGATCTTCCAGGCAGCGCTCGAGTTCGATGCGCTGCCTGGTTTTTGTTGCGCTCATACTGGCGCCGTTTTCCTGTGAGGCCACCAGCGCCAGCTCTATCGCGACCGCGCGCAAGTGCAGCGCTGCCGTGCCGGGGCGGTAGTGCGGGTACGTGTCATCGCCGATGATGGGCGCTCCCAGGTGATGCATGAGAACGCGGAGCTGGTGCGTGTGCCCGGTCACGGGTTGCAGCTCGTATACGGCGGTAGCGCCGCCTGCGGCCTGCCAACATTCCCTGCGCCCACGTTTGCGGATGCGCGTGATCGTGGGCTTCGCCCCTCGCCGCGCCGACGCGGCTGAGACTACCCGCACCTGGGGATCGTCTTTCACCTTGAGCATCGGCAAGCGCAGCTCTTGCCATTGCTCCCCGACCTGCGGAATGTCGGCGGCAAGCGCCTGGTACGTCTTGGTGACTTCCCGGCGCTGGAACTGGGTCTGTAGGAACCCGCGGGTGATGGGGTTGCGGGCAAGCACCAGCACGCCACGGGTTTCCCGATCCAGCCTATGGGCTGCCACCAGCTCGGGCTCCTGCAAGCGCACTCGCAGCAACGACTGGGCGGTAGCGCGTAGCAACTTGCCGTTGGGCGTAGAGGGCAGGCCGTGGGGTTTATCTACCACCACTGCGTCCGGCCCGGAATACAAGATGGGAATGTCCGCAGCCAACAACTCCGCGGGCTCTTCTGGAAAGTCGGGATAGACCCATGTCGGCGTCCGCCCCACAAGAACGAGCCCCGGAGACAGCGGCGTGCCGGGAGCAAAGGGCGAATCCCCCGCAGCGGCGGCCAGGTAGGTGCGACCATCGTCGGGGACGGCGCCGCGCAACATGGTTTTCACGGCGGATACGCCGTGTCGTGGCGGCGGGCGCCACCGTTGCAGGGGAGGAATGGGAAGCCAGAGCTCCTGCTAGTCGGCGGTTCCGGTGAGGCGGCGGGCGGCTGCCTCGATGCGTTCATCGGTGGCGGTCAGTCCCACACGGACGAAGTTCTTACCCTGCGGGCCGTAGAAATCGCCCGGCGCGACGAGGATTCCCTTTTCAGCCAGCTCAGCCACGGTCTCGCGGCCATCGCGGCCCTGCGTCGCCCACAGGTACAGTCCGCCGTCGGAGTACTCGATCTCGAAGCCGGACTCCAACAGAGCGGCCCGCAGCAGATCGCGGCGGTTGCGGTACAGCTGCTTCTGCAAAATCTCGTGGCCGTCCTCCTCCAGTGCGGCGACCATGGCGGACTGAATCGGTCCGGGGTTCATCAGGCCCGCGTGGCGGCGAATACCCAGCAGCTCCTGGATCAGGACGCTATCACCAGCCAGCCAGCCCGCACGGTACGAGGCCAGGTTGGAGGTCTTCGACAGCGAGTGCACGGCGATCAGGTTAGTGAAGTCACCCCCGCATACCTCTGGGTCCAGAATCGACACTGGGCGCTCGTCGCCCCAGCCCAGCCCCAGATAGCACTCGTCGGAAACGATGATGGTGCCACGGTCGCGGGCAAACTCCACAAACTTGCGCAAGTGTTCCACTCCCAGCACCTGGCCGTGGGGGTTCGCCGGGGAGTTCAGATAGATCAACGCCGGGGTCTGTGGCCCCAGCTTCAGCAGCGAGTTGCTACGCAGCACGTCGGCCCCGGCCAGACGGGCGGACACCTCGTAGGTTGGGTATGCCAGCTCTGGAATGACAACCGTATGGCCTGCGCCCAGGCCCAACAGGGTGGGCATCCAGGCGATGGCCTCCTTGGTGCCAATCACCGGCAACACCTGGGTGTCGGCATCCAAACCGGTTACGTGGAAGCGGCGCTCCATCGCCCCCACGATGGCTTTGCGCAGCGCCAAGGTGCCCTTGGTCTGTGGGTAACCCGGCTCCGCCGCAGATTCCGTCAGCGCCAGCTGAATGGCAGGAGAGACCGGATCTACGGGAGTGCCGACCGACAAATCCACGATCCCGTCTGGGTGGCTCGTCGCCTTAGCCTTAGCCTCGGCAAGAGAGTCCCATGGGAAATCGGGCAGTCGGTCGGCTACTGGGGTGCGCTTCAAGGTCATGCTTGTACTCTATACCGCATGTCTCTAACGCCCGGCGCTACCCGGTGGAAATGTGGGCGTCACAAAGAAAAGCCTAGGCCTGCGGCGGCAAAGCGGCGATCAGCTCTGCGTCGAAGTCCTGCGGCCCCAGCTTGGCGGCGCCACCCGGGGAGCCCAGGTCGTCGAAGAACGCGGCGTTCGCGTCGTTGTACTCTTCCCACTCGTCCGGCACGTCGTCCTCGTAGAAGATGGCCTCAACCGGGCACACCGGCTCGCAGGCGCCACAGTCGACGCACTCGTCGGGGTGAATGTACAGGGAACGCTTGCCCTCGTAGATGCAGTCAACGGGGCACTCTTCAACGCAAGCGCGATCCATCACGTCTACACAGGGCTGCGCGATCGTGTAGGTCATCGTCTACCTACCCTTTCTGGAAAGTTCGTCATACTCCACAGATCTTATGGGGTTCTTATGGGCTTCTATTCTGTCACTTCAGTGGTTCCAGCGAAAACTGGGGGCGAAGCGGCCACGCGGCGGCTGCCATACCAACCACAAGCAGCAGCATAGACCACACGGTCTGTGGCATGATCGTCGCCTCGCCGAAAGGTAGCTCTGGCCACATCACGGCCAGCAGGTAGCCTGCCAACCATACCAACGCCGGAATACCGGCGATGAGCTTGTTGTCGGTCCATAGCAGTGCGGTCTTGGTCAGGGCGCGGTTGAACACCAGCGCGAACAAAATCGTCCACGGCACCGGCACCTGCACGTCGCCCACCGTGATCCTGGAACCGATGTACAAAACACTAATGAACAGCCCAAACAGTGCGCCGATGGAGAGCCACACGATGCCCGAAATACGCTCAGCGCGCGTGGTATCCTTGCGCGCCTGGCTCTTCGTGGGGTGGCCCCAGTTCGGCTCGTCCTGCAGACCTTTGGCCGTGGCTGTGCTCTTCTTCGCGTTCACGTCGCTCCATCCTAGTGCCCTGCTCGATAGCGCCCTTTCAAGGCTGCGTGTTGTTGTTCTTTCCTCTTCTAGACGCCCCTTCCGACCCCCGTGGCTTTAAGCGCCCCGATGCACCAGGTTCTCCCCCAGCGCACGGGCAAAATAGTCTTCCGGCACACCGGGGTGTGTCCAGGCCACGCAGTAACTCTCGGTATCCAGCAGGGGTTGGGTGATGAGGTTTGACAGACAGAACAGCGTGGCAGCCGTGGGAGCCGGCGGGTTGGAGTTCCGCACTTCGCCATTGACGTCCGAGGCCGTGCCGTCGGCTACCCAAATCTGGGTGGCGTGGGCGCGCATGGCGGCCTGCTTGGCGGCTATGTCCTCGTTGGAACCGTGGACGACCAGATCCACCTCGGCGGAGGGAACGGTAGCGATCTCACCTTCGCCGGGCAGGGTCCACCCCGCGGGCACCGCCACGGGGTTGTCTGCGAGCCCGTACATCCCCTCTGCAAACTTTCCGTCTTCCGTCACACACCACAGCACCTGGCTGGGTACAAACGGTGCAGATTCCGCGGCACTTAGCCGCTGTACCGCCTCGTGCACGATGCGGTGGGCTCGCTTGTGGTCCGGGTGCCCGTAGCCGCCGTCGGCGGCGTACGTCAGCACGACTTCCGGGCGGATACGCTGAATCTGCTGGATTAGCTGTTCCACCTGCGCCTCAAAGCCCTCGTCGGCCTGCAACGCCGGTGCCTCCGCCACGCGGGAGAACGCCCGCGGGTGGCGAATCGACTCGCTGCCTTCCATGCCCGAGTCCCTCCATGTTCCACAGCCGCCCAGGAGGTTCGGTCCGTGCTGCACGCCCAGCGCACTGAGTGCACGCTGCAGCTCCGCGATGCGGTAGCCCCCGAGCATCCCCGTGCCGCGCTCATACTGCTGAGGGTCCACAAGAGCTTGGTACTTCTCCCCGATCACTTCCCCCTCTTCCCCGAGGGTGCAGGTGACCACGGCAACGTCGTGGCCCAGACGGCGTGCCTTGGCCAGCGCCAGCCCCGTCCAGAGGGTCTCGTCATCGGGATGCGCGTGCACCGCCATCACGGTGATGTTCTGCGTCGGGGCGGGTGTGTTGGCCACGGGGGTTAGTCCTCCTTGCGGGCGTTTTCGGCGGAGTTGCGGTTGATCTCCTCAATGGGGCTGAGTGTCCACTGCGGTGCGGAGATGAGCACCGAGCTGCTGTCATCCAGTGGCCAGTCCTCCAACCCCGGCGTGGGGCCGTTGAGCCGGTCTGAGGCCACTACGGTGAAGCCGTCGGACAGGATCGGCAGCACCGTGGAGATCTCGGCGATCCGATCGTCCAATTTTTCCCGCTCATCGTGGAGCTTGGTGCGGCCTTCACTCAGGTCGTCCAGGCGCTGCTGCAGGTCGTGGTCGCAGGTGCCGCTCAGGTTGCCGCCCCCGGGCTTCTTCGGGGTTGCGGGCGCCCCCTCGTCCTCGCTGCCCTCACTGTCAGACCTGTCAGCCGGATCCTGCGAATCTGCATCGGATTGAGTTTGCGCATCTTCGGAGCCGGGGGCGGAGGTGCAACCGTACTGTTCCACGTAATCGGAAACGACTTGCGGACTGCGTTGCCACGTCACCACACCATCGACGTCCCCGTTCTCCACCGCGGCACCGAGGATTTCTCCGGCCTTTCCGGTGCGCACACTCGCGGGAATGCCGACCAACAGCAGCTGATCCACGATGGAGCGCGCTGCGTCTACCGCGACGCGGTCGTCCGTGACCGCACCGATGACGATGCCATCTGGACGTTCCTCAGAGGTCAAGTCGGTTGGCATTTCGGTGGCCGTGTCCGGGGTGACGTGCCACCGCGGAGCTTCGATCTCCGGATCGCCAGAGACGATGCGCGCAACCATCTCCGCGTTGATAGCGCCCAGAACGCGACGGCGAGTCTCGTGGTCAGAGAAAATAGGGCTGGCTTGATTGACCTGCAGGTTTAGCTGCACCCCGCGGGCGGTATTGCGCATCTGGGTGTAAGGCAGTTGGTCGAGGGCCAGGTCGCTCGTCGCCGACCGCTGTGTCATGTACATCTGAATTTGCTGGGTACGCATCATCTGGGCGCCCGTGGATTTGTCTGGAACTGCGGTGAAGCGAATGACGTCGCTCTTGGCCGCCTTCGCACCCCAGTAGCGATCGTTGCGCTGTAGCTCCAACAGGCCACGGCCTTCATCCACTGTCTTCACGGAGTACTGCCCCGCCGAGGCCACAGAGCCCTCGTCCATCATCGTGTCGAAAGAGCGCCCCTCAGCCCGGTAGATGTGGCTGGGCAGCAGGTGCGCAAACAGCCGCTTCCAATCGCTCAGTGGCTGGTCGAAGGTTACCTTAAAGCTCTTGTCCTTCTTCTCCGGCTCGATGGAGCTAATGTGCCGATACAGGCCCTTGGCTACCGCGAGTGGCTCGTCCACAATCGCCTCGCGAAGGTACTGGAAGTCGGAAATGGTGATGGGCGTGCCATCGGACCATTGCGCCTCCGGATGGAGGGTGTAGACAACCTCTGTCGGGTTCGCTGGGTCGTTCGGTTTTACCTCTGCGATCAGGTCGTCATTGAGGTTTTCTCCCCGCGATCCATTCGTGTACACGCTCGGCAGAGTCAAGTCGGCCACGGCCGCCACCACCGGATTCCGGTTGCCCACCAGGTGCGGATTGAGGTTGCTAGTAAAGCGGTCCAGCCCCACCGTGATCTCTCGCAGACTCTCGTCCACCGGCTGCGGCTGGCGGGTCTGCGTGGGAGAGGCTGGGTCTTCCACCGTCGGGGCTTCGCCCGGGTTCGCCTGGCAGGCGGAAAGCGTTACCGCGAAGGTGGCGGCGGCCAGGGAGGTAGCCACTGTGGGCGCCGCACCCCAAAAACCTCGACGACGCGCATTGGGTGAACGGTGCGCCGACGAGGTGGGCGGGGAAAAGATCGGGAACAAAGCCAACTTTTATGAGTTGTTGTTGCGCTGCTTCTCGCGGGAACGGGCGCGGGCACGATCGGTGGCGTTCAGGATCACCTTGCGTACGCGGACAACTTCCGGGGTCACCTCAACGCACTCGTCGAAACCACAGAACTCCATAGCCTCTTCCAGAGTCAGGGTGCGGGCCTTGGCCAGGGTCACCGTGGATTCCGCCGTGGCCGAACGCATGTTCGTCAGCTTCTTTTCCTTGGTGATGTTGATGTCCATGTCCTCGTCGCGGTTGTTCGCGCCGACGACCATGCCCTCGTAGGCTTCTGCGCCCGGCTCGACGAAGAAGGTACCGCGGTCTGCCAGCTGGATTAGCGCGTATGCGGTGATCTGGCCCGAGCGGTCGGCGACCAGGGAGCCAGACGCACGACCCTTGATCTCGCCAGCCCACGGCTCGTAACCAGCGGAGTAGCTGTTGGCGATGCCGGTGCCGCGGGTCTCGGTCATGAAGACGGTGCGGAAGCCAATCAGGCCACGGGCCGGGACGATGAACTTCATGCGGATCCAGCCAGTGCCGGTGTTATCCATGGATTCCATACGACCCTTGCGGGCGGCCAGCAGCTGAGTAACGGCACCCAGGTGCTCCTCGGGAACGTCGATAACCAAGTTCTCGAAGGGCTCGTGGACGGTGCCGTCGATGTTGCGGGTGACCACCTGCGGCTTGCCGACGGTCAGCTCAAAGCCCTCACGGCGCATGGTTTCCACCAGCACGGATAGAGCCATCTCGCCACGACCCTGAACTTCCCAGGCATCCGGACGCTCGGTGGGCAGCACGCGCAGGGAGACGTTACCGATCAGCTCTTGGTCCAGGCGAGCCTTGACCATACGGGCGGTCAGCTTGTCGCCGCCGCCACGGCCAGCCATTGGGGAGGTGTTCACACCGATAGTCATGGAGATCGCAGGCTCGTCGACGGTGATGCGCGGCAGGGCGACCGGGTTTTCCGGATCCGCCAGGGTATCGCCGATCATGATGTCCTCGATGCCGGAGATGGCGGCGATGTCGCCGGCGATCATCTCGTCGGCCGGCACGCGGGTCACCCCCTCGGTGCGCAGCAGCTCTGCGATCTTGGCGGTCTTGGTGTGCTCGTTGCCGTCCTCGTCGTAGTGAATCCACGCGACCTGCTGGCCCTTGCGCAGGCGACCAGCGTGGATTCGAACCAAGCCAATGCGTCCCAGGAAGGAAGAGGAGTCCAGGTTAGTAACGTGCGCCTGCAGTGGGCCGTCCACGTCGGCGGACGGCTCCGGCAGAACGTCGTAGAGAACGTCGAACAGCGGCTGCAGGTCCTCGGAATCCGGGACGTTGCCGTTACCCGGGTTCTCAGTGGAGGCCTTGCCCTCGCGGCCGGAGGTGTACAGTACCGGCAGGTCTAGCAACTGTTCGGCAGCCTCTGCAGCCTCGTCGTCCTCCAGCGTGGAGGCGAGTTCCAGCAGCAGATCCTGGGATTCTTCGACAACCTCGTCAATACGGGCATCCGGACGGTCGGTCTTGTTCACACAGATGATCACCGGCATCTTCGCAGCCAAGGCTTTACCCAGTACGAAGCGGGTCTGCGGCAGTGGCCCCTCGGAGGCGTCTACAAGAAGAACCACACCATCGACCATGGACAAAGCGCGCTCGACCTCACCGCCGAAGTCGGCGTGGCCGGGCGTGTCGATCACATTAATGATCAGGTCGCTGCCCTCTTTGCCCAGGCCCTTACGGTGGATGGCGGTGTTCTTCGCCAGGATCGTAATGCCCTTTTCCTTTTCCAGGTCGCCAGAGTCCATCACGCGCTCTTCAACCTCGCCGTGCGAAGAGAAGGCGCCGGACTGGTGCAGCATGGCGTCGACGAGGGTGGTCTTGCCGTGGTCGACGTGCGCGACGATGGCGACATTGCGGAATTCAGTCAAAGACACAGATCCGAGCTTTCCTTTATTTGGGGTCTTGGGTTCAAGTTCGATGTGCGCGGTAGGCACTTCGGGAGCATCGGGCGCATAGGTAGCACCGGATTACGCTGGAAGCAGCTCCTGCAATCAGGGTTCAAGGGAACCCTTCATAGCCTACTCCTTTGATTCCCCACAATAACGCAAAGGGCGCGAAGAAGTTTTTCCCACAACCTTGAGACATGCTCCCCGGCCGGTGTTATTGTTTACAAAAGGTTTCCAATCAATGTTACCTGCGTGACAAATGTTACTGATGTGACTAATGTGGTTGCCATCCTCTGTTTATAGACGCATTAGTCGCATCACATACAAGAAACGACAACACAAAACCCGAAAGGTTCACCGTGGCTTTCTCTCGACGCTTGACCCGTGCCGCCGCTGCACTGACCACTGCCTGCGCACTGGCAGTCCCGACCGTGGTGGCCCCTGCAACTGCCGGCGCCCAGGTTCAGGGCTCCATCGACCACCTGGGTCGCCCCGCGCCACACGTCCTGGATCAGATCGAGGCCTTCGCCAACAACCCGCAACTGCCGCCGAACGTCAAGGCTTCCCTCAAGAAGCTGGTCGGCTTCTTCCGTGGCGACGGCAAGCCGGGCGTTGAGGTTCCGAAGAACGCTCCGGTATTTACTCAGTTCGGCTGGCCCACCGTTTCTGGCAAGTGCATCGGCGGCAAGAACAAGGCCGTCGGTACCGCTATGGGCGTGCCCGGCCCAGCTAAGCTCCCGCTGCCGGGCATCGGTCCGGGCGAGATCAACTTCGTCTTTACCGCCATGGGCACCGGCACCGTGGCCAAGAAGCAGACCACCGCGATGAACGTCCACTGGATCAACATCAACACCGGCAAGATCGGCCGCACCCCGCTGGGCTTTACCGGCATCAACCCCAAGGGACCAGCCACCGTCAACGGTGTTGCCAAGACCGGCAAGGGCACCGTTATCGCCCTACTGGAAGGTGGCGTGACCACCCACGAGAAGGAATCCGGCAACTCCAACTGCAACTTCCTGCCGACCGCAGCGCTGCTGCACGTCTAAGAGCTTAGACCTAGACAATCTGGGTTCCCACCCCTCATGGCCGCGCCCTCCGCGCGGCTTTTTTCATATCCCCACAACGTCCCCTCCAAAGCCATGGCTGATCTACACAGAGTAAAGCAAGAGACTTTCGACATCGCCCGCAGGATCAACATCGACCCAAAGGGATACGAACGTTCCGTCGATGCCTATGAACTATCTACCGCGCAATCTTCCACGACAACACCCCACCCGGTGCTCTACATGCGCCGCCCCACCCCCGGCCACCCACGCTTCCACTACCTCGAGTCGTGGCTCGTCACCCACCTAGATATCCGCCTCAACAAATTTCATTTTTTCGACGGCATCGAGCCGACGCAGGATTTCTACATCGACATCGCCTTTATCGACATTAATGACGCCACCACCCCAGCAACCTGGCACACCCGCGACCTTTACGTCGATGTGGTGACGCACACCCTCGGAGCCTCCGCACACCAAAAAGTCCAGGTCTTGGACCTGGACGAGTTAGGTGAAGCGCTCCTGGCGGGTTACATATCCGCCGAAGAGGCACGCAGGGCGTTGGAGTCCACCCAGCGTCTGCTTGACGGGTTACACGAACACGGCTGCGTGGCCGATTGGCTAACAGCCCATGGCGTGAGTCTTTGACGCACTGCCTCAGCTATCCGAAACACCAAAAGACTCTCACCACCCGACACAGGTAATGAGAGCTACGGCTGACTAATAGTTTGGACGCTTTTCGCAGCCCACGCCGTCGCCGTCACGGTCGAAACGGCCAGAGAAACCTGCATCTCGCTGGTAGATCGGACGGCCCAAGCGATTCCACACATCCTTGCAATTTGCGTAGTACACGTTTTGCGGGCGTACAGGAGCCGGGCGCTTTGCTGGGGCTGGACGTTTAACCGGTGCGGGCTTCGCAACAACAGGCTTCTGTGCCGGCGCAGGCTTCGGAGCAGGCTTCTTTGCCGGCGCAGGCTTCGGAGCAGGCTTTGCCGGCGCCTTCTTTACCGGAGCTGGAGGTGCAGGCGGATTGGGGATTAGCCCTGGGAAGGGGTTGGGGATGATGCGTGACTGAACTGCCCAATTTAAACCAGCGGCAATAAGTGCACCCACCGCGAGGGTTCCGACAATCGCGCCAATAACCGTCTTCAGGTCAGTAGACCCAACCGGCGTTGCGCTTAGCTCAACGTTTGTTGGATCTTCGGAGGAAGACTGACCTCCAGCGGCTTCAGACTCCGAGTCGTTGCTCTCTGCGTTTGTCCGATCAGAAGCGCTCGACCCCGATGAGGAAAGTCCTTCAGAAACCACGGAATTTTCTTGCGCCGCGACCGGGGAGATACCTCCCATGATCAGGCTGACCGACAGCGCGGCCACCACAACTTTTTTCATCATGCTGTAAAGGTAAACCATTGTTTAACCTTTTTCTAAGCAAATGCTCAGGGGGTGGTTTTTCGCCCCCCCCCGAATAGAACTTCAAGCTTCAATGAGCTGGAAGCACTCTGAGAGTTCGACCCCGGTTATTTCCATCGCTTCGAGCCCTACTCACCGACCTGTGCGGGGTGTACGTTATTCGTCTGGCCCTCGTTATATCGATCGTGAGCTTTTACTAACCCAAGATCTGGCGGCCCATCACCATGCGGCAGATCTGGTTGGTGCCTTCGTAGATCTGGGTGATCTTCGCGTCGCGCATCATGCGCTCCAGCGGGAAGTCGCGGGTAAAGCCGTAGCCGCCGAGCAGCTGAACCGCGTCCACCGTGACCTCCATGGCCACGTCGGAAGCAAATGCCTTGGAGCCTGCAGCCATGAGGCCCAGCTTGGCGCCATCCTCAGCCACGCCACGCTCTGCGTTGGAGGCAGCGGTGTAAATCATCAGGCGTGCGGCGTCGATCTTCATCTTCATATCCGCCAGCATGAACTGGGTGTTCTGGAAGTCGGCGATCGCCTTGCCGAACTGCTTGCGCTCCTTCACATAAGCCACGGCCTGATCAAATGCACCCTGCGCGATACCCAGCGCCTGCGCGCCGATGGTCGGACGAGTGTGGTCCAGGGTCTGCAGGGCGGTCTTGAAGCCGGTGCCCTCCTCGTTAATCATGCGGGAAGCCGGAACGCGGCAGTCCTCGAATAGCAGCTCGGCCGTCGGGGAGCCCTTGATGCCCAGCTTGTGCTCGTAACCCGAAACACTGAACCCCGGGTCGTCCTTGTGCACCATGAACGCGGAGATGCCACGAGCGCCAGCCTCCGGATCGGTCACGGCCATGACGGTGTACCAGGTGGACTTACCACCGTTGGTGATGAAGCACTTGGAACCGTTAATGACCCACTCGTCGCCGTCGCGGACAGCGCGGGTCTTCATCGCTGCGGCGTCCGAACCAGCCTCGCGCTCCGTGAGTGCGTAAGAGGCAAGAGCACCGTTAGCAATGTCCGGCAGAACTTCCTTCTTCAGCTCATCGGACCCCTGCAGGATCAACCCCATGGTGCCCAACTTGTTCACCGCTGGAATCAGGGAGGAAGACCCACAAACGCGGGCTACCTCTTCGATGACGATAACGGCTGCGAGGGAATCGCCCCCCTGTCCGCCGTACTCTTCTGGCACGTGGATGGCGTTGAAGCCCGCAGCGTTCAGGGCATCCAGGGCCTCCTGCGGGAAACGCTCGTTTTCGTCAACGTCCTTGGCGTAGGGCGCGATCTGCTGCTCAGCCAGGTCGCGGATAGCCTCGCGCAGGGCGAGGTACTCGTCGGGCAGACGGAATGGTTCGAAATCAGGGTTGAAGCCCATGGTTAATTCTTCGCCTCTCTAGCAATGAAGTTGAGAACGTTCTTTCCCTCCGAGTGTAATGCGCTTCGGCCATTCGGTGATTGAAAGCCATAAATACATAAAGAACTTTGCATCCCACCCTCCCGCCCTAGACGCGGCGGGATTACTGTCCGCTTACCTTTCGGTAACAATATGCCAATCTCATTGGCCACATGTGCACCTTACGTTTACAGTTGTAACCATGATGAGCCTACGCCGCCACCCGGCCACGCCCCGATCCCGCGCCCCACGCTCCACCTTTGCCGCGGGCGCCACTGCCCTGTTGCTCGCGGGCACCGCGCTGACGTTGAGCGCCTGCGAGGATGACGGCGCAGCGCCCACCGAGGCTGCATCCACCGAGAGCACCTCTAGCGAAGACACCTCCGCCCAGACCCTCGCCGACCGAGATACCGCCAGCACCGGCAGCACCGGCAGCAAAACCGACGACGGCGCCGTAGACAAGGGCGGCATGTGCGCCACCAACGACCTGGAGATCACGACCACCGGTCTGCAGGGTGCGGCCGGATCCACCCTGGTGAATGTCGTCTTTGAAAACACCTCCTCTACACCGTGCTCGATGCGCGGCTTCCCAGGCGTGTCCATGGTCACGAACCATAACGGCACCCAGCTGGGCAAGCCCGCGCAGCGCGAAGATGGCGTGCCGAGCAAAACCGTAAAGCTCGACCCTGGCGCATCCGCCATCGCCGGCGTAAAGATCACCAAGACCGGCGTACTGGATCCCCAGGAATGCAAGTCGCAGAAGGCTGACGGTCTGCGCGTTTACCCGCCAGAGCAAACTAAGGCCGCATACGTACCGATGAAGAACCTGGAGGGCTGCTCCGGGGATGTCGAGTACCTATCCGTCCAACCCGTCGGTCTGGATAATAGGGGTGACGACAAGGCTGGCCAGTAGCGCCGCATCTCACTACACTGTGCTTTCTGCCCACAAGCCATCCCGCCGATTCACCGCTCTGCTCGTCGCGGTTGCCCTCCTCGCCCTCATCACCCGCGCGCTCCAACTCAGCCAGCGAACGTTCTATTGGGATGATTTCCTCATCCCCGCCACTTTCCGTGGCGCCTCATTTGGAGGTTACTTCGCCAGCTACGATGGGCACCTCATGCCCGCCTCGGCGCTCACCCAGGTGTTAGCACACCGCATAGCACCCCTGAACTGGTGGCTCCCCGCCTGTTTCATCATGCTTCTCAGCGCCGTCGCCGCCGCCCTCTGGGCGCTCGTGTGCGTGCGCCTCGCCGGCCGCTCGCTGACCACCCTGGGCCTTTACGCCGCTTTTTTGTTTAGCCCCTTCTTAATGGACGCCGCCGGTTGGTGGTCCGCCGCCCTCAACGCCCTGGCCTGGCAGATCGGCATGGCGGGCTTCCTGCTCTGTGTGCTCGCCGGCCGGCTCCGCCACTCCCTTATTGCTACTGCGGTACTGCTGGGCGCGCTGCTTTTCACAGAGAAAGCCCTCACCATCGTCCCGGCCGCCCTCGCCCTTGCACTGCTCTCCGGCCTCCCCCGGCCTCGCATCGCTCGTTTCTTCGCCGCCCCTGGCGCTCTGTTCGTCGCCTGGTCGCTGCTTTTCCTCACCCTTTCTCCCTTGCCCACGGGCTCGTCGGATCAGCAGTCACTGTGGTCGGCTCTGCCTAATAGCCTGCTCACTGCCGTACTGCCCGGCGCGTTGGGCGGTCCTGTGGCCTGGGATCGATGGTCACCGTCCAGCGCTTTCGCCACTGCCCCGACGTGGTGGGGCGTGGTCAGCGCGGTCTTACTCCTCGTCGCCGCGGCATTCTGGCTGCGCCGCGACATTCGCCGCCGTGCGCTCGGCCTGCTCGCAATTCTGGGCTACCTCGCGATTATTTACGCGCTGCTCAGCCGTGCCCGCAGTGGCTCCGGCACTGCGGGGCTGCTGCTGAGTTCCATGCACTACTTTGCGGACTGGTTCACCTTCGCCGTCCTTGTCGTAGGTTGTTGCGCCTTTTCTTATAGACGCCCCCACGCCGCCTACCGCCCCACCCTCCGCGCCGCAGCCCGGCCTCCTCGGTGGGTCGGGGCAGGTGCGATCCTCGCGGCTATTGCCATTAGCCTCACCTCGACGTACACCTGGGTGGGTGCCTGGAGCAACGACCGGACAGCCGAATACTTAGCCAACCTACGCGCCTCCACGCAGCTGGACGGACCAGAGGATCCCCCGCAGCTGCTGGAACAACCCGCTCCGCTGGATATCCTCACCCCTGTGGTGCACCCCTATGACAGCATCTCCACGCTGACAGGCCAGCCCGCCGTCACGCAGGTAGATCAACCGCCACAGATTATTGACGAATCGGGGCAGATTGTGGATGCGGAAGTGGTGGCGTCCGCAACAAGTACCCCTGGTAAAGAACCGGAGTGTGGGGTGCGCATCGCCGCAGGGCAGTCCCAGGCCATTGTGCTGGATAAGGCCCTACCGTTCGGCGATTGGACCTGGCAGCTCAACGCGACCGCAAGCACTGACATGACACTTACCATCACCACCCCCAACGGTCTGGAAGAAGCCGAGCGGACCGAGGGGCGTGCAGTGGAGGCACACGTCAATACCGAGCTGAAGCCCCGTTGGGTGCGGGTCTCCGGCGGAGGTGGAATCCTGCTGGTCCGCGCAGAAACAACCAATGGCGCGCAGGGCACAACGCAGGGGCGCGCTCACGGTGATTACGTGTGTATCGGTGCCGGAAGCATCGGCCCGCTGGCGGCAAAGAAGGCCGACTAGGGCTGGAATACCTCGTGCTTCCGTACCGTTGAGGGCAACTAGAGCTAACTCAAGCAATTCCCTCAAGGAGGCACTACATGTCCAACGCTCAGAATGCTCAAAACGTTATGATCCTCGGTGGCCACGGCAAGGTGGCGCTGAAGGCAGCACCGCAGATCGTGGAAGCTGGCCACACGGTAACGTCCGTGGTGCGCAACCCCGACCACGTGGCAGACGTGGAGGCCACCGGCGCACAGGCCGTGGTGCAGGATATCGAGCAGCTGGATGTCGCTGGGTTTGAGAAGCTGTTCGCAGATCAGGACGTTATTATCTGGTCCGCGGGCGTAGGCGGCGGGGACGACGCGCGTACCCTGCGCGTGGATCGCGATGCAGCGATCCGCTCTATCGACGGTGCGGGCACCAAGCGTTACATCATGGTCAGCTACTTCAACTCCCGCGCAGACCACGGTGTGCCGGAGGATCACTCCATGTTCACCTACTGCGAGGCCAAGGCAGCGGCAGACGACCACTTGCGCGCATCTGCAACTCAGTGGACCCTCGTCGGCCCGTCTGCCCTGACGTTGGACGAGCCGACCGCTAAGATCGAGACACGCGCGCCGAAGGCGAATGGCACCGCCAACGGCGACGACGCGCTGAAGTCCAGCCAGGTCTCCCGCGCCGACGTCGCCACCGTTATCGCCGAAGTTGTGGATCGACCGAACCTGGTTGGCCACTTTATCGAGTTCAACAACGGCGAAACCCCCATCGCCGAGGCACTCGACGCACACGCCGAGAACCGATCGAGCTAACCCCCAACAGAGAAGAGAGAACCCCATGGCAGCTGGCCTAGCGGCACTGTTAGACGATATTGCCCTTATCGCGAAGAAGACCGCGGCCACGGCGGATGACGTCGCTGCTATGGCGGGCCGCACCTCAACGAAGGCGGCTGGGGTTGTTATTGATGATGCTGCCGTCACCCCGAAGTTCGTCTCCGGGGCGAGCCCGGCGCGCGAGCTGCCGATCATTTGGAAGATCACCAAGGGCAGCCTCGTCAACAAGCTGATCATTATCCTCCCGATCATCCTGCTGCTGAGCTGGTTACTGCCCAGCGCGCTGACCCCCTTGCTGATGCTCGGTGGCTTTTATCTTTCCTACGAAGGCGCCGAGAAGATCGTTGAGAAACTCGGGTTGGGTGGGCACGGCACCCATGAGGAAGACGAAGGCGAGGCCGGAACCAAGGGCGAAGAAACAGACGGGGGCGAAGACCAGTCCGAGGATGCGATGGTGCGCGGTGCGATCTTCACGGACCTCATCCTTTCCGCCGAAATCATGGTGATCTCCCTTAACGAGGTCGCCCCCGAGCCCCTGCTCACCCGTGCACTAGTTCTCATCATTGTTGGCCTGATTGTGACTTTCGCGGTGTACGGCCTAGTGGCCATCTTGATCAAGATTGACGACATGGGCCTGGCACTGATGCACAAGGAGGGTGCGGGCGACGGGACGAAGAAGTTCGGCCGGTTCCTGGTACAGGGCATGCCAAAGTTGCTCACCCTGATCGGCATTATTGGCACCCTGGCCATGCTGTGGGTCGGTGGCCACATTCTGCTGGTGGGCTTCGACGAACTGGGGCTGCACTGGCCGTACGAGACAGTGCACCACATTGTGGAAAACTTTGAGCATTTCGGCGGTGCGGTGACCTGGCTGGTAGAGACCGGCTTTAGCTTGCTCTGCGGCCTGATCATTGGCCTGATCATCGTCGCAGTCGTAGGTGGCGTAAAGAAGCTGCGCTCCCGCTAACTGTCTACCCCCAACCAACAAAGACACAGCAACTGCGCTACATATGTAAATAGAAGCGCCGGAGCGCGCACTCATACTTCCTCGTCGACCTAGGAGGCTCCACTGTCGTGTCTGCCAAAGATGTAGCCCTTGTTCTCGAGGGCGGTGGAATGCGCAACAGCTACACCGCCGCGTGCATCGACCAGCTGATAGAGCACAATATCGAGTTTGGTTGGGTTGGTGGAATCAGCGCTGGAGCCTCCCACACCGTGAACTTCCTCTCTGGTGATAGGAAGCGCGCGCGTGAGTCCTTCGTGGAATTCGGCGGGCACCCCAAGACCGGCGGGTTAACGTCCTTCGTACGCGGTAGCGGGTACTTCAACGCCGAGTACATCTACGAAACCGCCGGCGCACCAGGCAACGACCTGCCATTCGACTGGGAAACATTCCGGCGTTCCAACTCGCAAATATGCATCGGTGCAACCCGTGCAGATAACGGCGAGACCATCTACTGGCGCCGCAAGGACGTGAAGGATCTTCCGGACCTGATGCGCAAGGTGCGCGCCAGCTCTACCCTGCCGGGTCTGATGCCTGTGCCGACTATCGACGGTGTGGACTATGTTGATGGTGCCCTCGGTGCCTCCGGCGGCCTCTTGATCGATGCGGCCATCGAGGATGGCTTTGAAAAATTCCTGGTGCTGCGCACCAAGCCGAAGGGGTACGTCCGCCCGGCACTGCGCAGTCCGCAGCTAGTGCGCGCGCTGCTGCGCAAGCGCCCTGCCGTGGCTCAAGCGATGATCGACCGCCCGCCTAAGTACAACCTGGCCTCCGACAAAATCGCAGAGCTCGAATCCAAAGGCCAGGCACTCGTCTTCTACCCGGAAAAGATGAGAGTCAGCAATACCGAGCGGCGCATGGATCGTCTAGAGCAGTCCTGGAATGATGGCCTGGAACAGACGAAGCGGGAGTGGGATACGTGGATGGAGTTTCTGGGCGAGGCCTAGCACCCAGACTGCACGGCGGTACTAGAGGATGCTCAGCAACCCCAGCACGATCAGCATCGCAGCCACGACGTATCCCGCCAGTGCAACCATTTGCTCCTTGCGATGGCGCAGCCCGTCGATAAACCGCGCCAGTCCACTCTCCGGCCGCCGGAGCACAATTCCCAGCGCCACGGCCGACAGCGCTGGCAGGCTCAGCGCCAGCGTGGCGTACAGGAAAACCGTCAGGTACTTCGCCGCGTCCGAAATACCCGCAGTGCTCAGATAGGCCAGCCCGGCAAAGAAGGGCGCGGACGTTGCCGACTGCACAATTCCTAGCACCATGCCCGAGAAGAACGTCCCCCACGACGCTGCGCGCAGAGGCCGCGCCAGACGATTGATCATGGGGGAAGGATCGCCGCCGCGCAGCGTCAAGAAAATACTTAAAAGACCCACCGCGATGAGAACCAGGCCGAAGATCGGCGAGTCCAGGGCGGCTTGCACAGAGTCTGATACGCCATTGAACAGCAGCAGTACAGCCAACGAGAGCAAAAACACCCCACACCAGTCGCCTGCCACTAACACTGCGGCGATGGCGGCATAACGATGCGGCTTCGGATGCATCACGGCGACAGCAAAAAGCACGCCGATGAGCAGTACGTTGACGGAATCGGCCAACGCGAAACTCACGGCGTGCTGCATACGGCGGGGTCCTTTCGGTGGCTCCCGCAGCGCCCACAGGCGCCATGCGGAAGTGAAGACTAGAACTCTAGCGAACTCTAGCTAACCTTCCGACCGTGAACAAGGAAGTACACGACGGCGCTAACCACGACCAGCCCGGCCAGCATCGTGTACATAGCCTGGTAGCTGGTGGCGGAAACGATCATACCCAGCAAAATCGGCCCGAAGCCCACGCCGACATCCAGCAGCAGGAACAGCGTAGAAATGCCCGCGCCCATCTGATGCGGTTCGACAGACTTCACGGAGATCGCCTGTGCGGCCGGCATCAGCGAGCCGTACCCCAAGCCCGTCAACGCGCCGGCCAATATGACCATCCAGTCCTGTGTGGAAAAGGCCAGGATGACCAGTGCAATGGCGAAAGTGACCAGGCCCAGGTAGATGACGATGTTGTCACCCTTCTGGTCTTGGATTTTGCCCAGCACAAAACGCATCACCAAGGTAACCAGGGCGTAGGCCAGGAAGAAGTACTTCGCACCGGTGACCAGGTTGTTGTCCTCGGAGTAGCTGTTGAGGTAGGTGATCACACCTGCGTAGCAGATACCGACCAGCAGCATAAAGAATCCAATAGGCGCGACCTTCGGGTGGACGATAGCCGACAGGTTAAACGTCGGCTGGTGGTGGTGCCCATCCGCACCCTTAGGCTCCGGAGAGCGAACCAGCAGGGAAAGCAGAAACGCCACGACGGACATCCCCAGGACAACCTGGAACATGGTGGTGTAGCCGACGGAACCGACCAGCCACAACCCCAGCGCCGGACCAACCGCGGTAGCCAAGGTAGTGCCCAAAGCAAAGTAGCCGGTGCCTTCCGCGCGGCGCGCGTTGGGGATAACCGATTGAGCGACCGCCATCACCGCGGTGCTAGCGAAGGCGTAGCCGATGCCGTGGATGATGCGCACGGCAATCAGTAACCCCAGCGAGCTCGCGGGAATGTAGAAAGCACAGGTCACGATCACCATGACCAGGGCGGTGAACAGCACCCGGCGGCGCCCCACTGCGTCGACGAGGAACCCCGAGAACACACGCGCGGCGGTTGCGCCGATAACGAAGGCACTGGAGGCCAGACCCGCGCTCGCGTTGTTGGCGGCGAATTCCTTAACTGCATATCCCGCCATGGTCGTCACTAGGACGTAGAAGACCATGAACTGGGCAAAGTTTACTAACCATGCAAAGACAAAAGCCGGTGTTACAACCGGCTCCTTCGCTGTGGCGTGCCCTTGCGCGTTGGGGTCTTCGTGTAGATTCTTCGGTTTATTCGCTGACGCGGACGTGAAAGACACCTTCTTCTGAAATTGTGGTTTTAGCTGCGGTCTATGGCTCCCATTAGATCAGCCGTGAATTTTTACGTGAAGCAGCTTACCAAACATCTGCAGCCTAAGTGAGACAGGGTTCACTTCTTTCCTCTCTTTACTTGTAGACGCCCCCTCATCCCCCGGCCCGCCACCAGCCATCAGGCAAGTACCACGCGCTCCCCCACACTTGGCCTCCAATACGTCGCCTCAGCTGCGGTGATGGACTTTAGATCTCGCGGTGTGATCTGAGACAGGGCGTCAATATAAGAAGGGACGACATCCCGCGGCAACCGTAAGCCGACCGTGAGGTGTGGAACCCAACGCGGGCCGCGGCCGTCGGGGTTGAGGGCGCTGAGTTCGCGGGCAGCGTTTTCCAGCTCATCAGTGGCTTCGAGCAGCCACGCGACGGTCTGTTTCTTGCCCGTCCCGAAGACCACCACGCCCCGGCGTGCGAGTTCGGAAGGAATAGCACCCGGCAAAATTTCGCGAGCACGCTCCACAACATGCGGAGCCATGCTTGGGGAAAAGGTGACCGTGATGTGCGGAGTCTGGCGCTGCGGCGGGAACCCGCGGCCTGCGAGCTCGTCGAAGATGCCACGGATGGTGGCGCACTGCTCGTCGGGCAGGTTCAGCAGGATGTTTTCAGGGGAATTGACGGACATTGCCCCCTATCCTAACTGGCCACCACGTGTGCGCCCGGTGCGCTGCCACTCCTTAGGCGAACCTCCTCAGACGAACTTTGGGCGAGCTACTCGAAGGACACGTACTCCGGCAGGTTCGCAGGCTTCTCCAGCGGCTGCTTCTTCGGGTTCATATCCAGCCCCAGTTCCTTGGCAAAGACAAGGCGGGTGGACTTGTAGACGCGCTCGTCGGCCTCGTCCAGCTCGAACACGCGGGCGCCGCGCAGGGTGTGCATAGACCAGGTGCCGTCGTGCAGGCCGTATGGCCCGAAGCCGGTGCCTGGACAGTAGCCCAGCTCTACGCCGAAGTAGTTGCCGTTAAACGTGTTGATGTGGTCGTGGCCGCAGTAGATGCCCAGCACATCGCCACGCTCGCGGACAGCGGAGTAGATGCCCGGGTTGAAGGATCCGACATAAACATCCTCGTTCTTCACGCCTTCAATGCTGTGGCGCTTCTTCGCCTGGCTGTGCTTGATGGGGCCGTTGTTGTAAGGACCGCCGAACCACATGTCGCGATGCTCGTAAGTGGGAATGTGGAAGTACATCAGGCCGGGAACCTTCTTGCCGTAGCGCTCTTCGTAGGCTCGGGAGGTCTCGCGGTACCACTGGATCTGGTCGCTGTGGATGTAGTCGTAGCCGGGGATCTCCTTGGTCTCTTGCCCCGCTAGCTCCTCACCAATGTAGTTACCGGAATCCAGTAGCCAGATAGCGAAAGCCGGGTTCGGGTTGGCGTTGCCCTGGACCAACAGGGAAACGTTGGACTCGCCGTAGATCGGATCGTCCGCGGCATTGAGGTTGAACTTGTACTTACGCACGAAGTTCAGCAGCGCAATCTCGTCGGCCTGGGTGCCGTCTTCCATCGAGTCTTCGTCGTGGTTGCCAAAGGTGATGGCCCACGGGATCTTGCGAGATTCCATCGGCAGTACCACATTGTTGACGGCCTGGAAGGCCTGCTCGGTGGTCTTGGGGCCCGAGGAAATCACATCGCCATTGATCAGCGCGAAGTCCGGCTTCTCCTGGTCCAGCACTTTACCCATGAATTCGATGGTGCGGCGATCGGTCAGGTGATCGTCTTGCGTGTCGTTGAACTGGACGATCTTGAACTTGCCGTCGCCGTTGAACTTCAGCGGCATGTCTGCTCCGGTGCCATTGTTGTCGCCACCGCTACTGTCGCTGCCGTCGTTGCCGTTGCTGCCGTTTCCGCGGCCTAGACCAAAGCTGGAACCGGCCAGCGAGCCAGCCGACGAACTCCACGCCTGCGCCTGTGCTGCCGGTGCAAGCGCCGCGGTGACGCCCAACGCTCCCGTTCCCGCCAGGAAGTTACGGCGGTTCACATTAAACTGCTTGGGCTTCTGCCGGCCTTCCGGCTGCTGCGAGTTGGAAGACGGCGCTTAAGACGAATTATTAGACAAATTATTAGACAAGGTGAGGGTGCTCCTTTTTCTGCGAGAATTGAACCACCACAAACTATCGCCAGCAGGTAAGCGCGAGGTTGCATGAAGATGAATTCATAACAACTTCGCGTTTTCCCTCTCCACCGCTTGACCTTGCCACTTGATCTCTCCGCTTGACCTTGCCGTTGCGGCAACCGAAAGGATGTAGCCCATGACCGAATACACGATTGGTGATGCTGCAGATTTTCTGGGAGTGACGCCCAAAGCCCTGCGCCACTGGGATTCCATTGGGCTACTCAGCCCACAGTGGCGCACCTTGGGCGACTACCGCCTCTATACCGAGGAAAATCTGCGCATCGGCGCGGCCATTGTGCTGTACCGGAACATGGGCTTCAAGCTGGCGGAGATCCCCGACCTGATTGAAGCGCCTTCCGACGCTGCCCTTGACCGTGCCCTCCGCGCCCACCGGGAAGCTTTGGCGCGCAAGCGCGACGAGGTGGAGAGCCAATTGCGTGCGGTCGAGGATTTGATAACAACAACCCGAGTGGAGGGATACACCATGGAACAAATGGACAAGATCAAGCAGTACTTCGGCGAGAAGATGCCCGCTTACCAGGAGGAAGCTCGCGAACGTTGGGGCGACACCCCGGAATACCAGCAGTCTCAGGAAAAGCTGGCCTCTATGACTGATGGCGACTTCCAGGAGGTTAAGGCCAACCACGACCGCTTCGTGGCGGATCTGGTAGCCGCCCGAGATGGTGGCGTCACCCCCGATAGCGAAGAAGCACAAGCCCTCGTGGAGCGGCACCGCGCCACGATTAACCAGTGGTACGAGGTTACGACCTCGCGGCAGTTGATTCTGGCACGGATGTACGTAGACGACGAGCGTTTTGCCGAAGCATACCAGGGAGCACAGGATTACCTGCTTTCGCTGGTGGAACACCGTGCCAACCAGGAGGGAATCACTAATCCCAGCTGGGATGACTAGCCGGGAGAACCAACAGAAATTGGTTCTGGGATGTTTCCTGGGCGGGCCTGCCTAAGCCCAGGTCTTCCAATCAACCCTAAACGACACAAAAGCCAGGCTATTTCAAATAGCGCTCAGCCTAAACAGCACCTACCGGCAAATAGGTTTTCTATCTACATCTATAGGGAGCACGCTTGTAGCTACCATAAAAGAGTTTCCCAGTCTTTCCAGTCTCGATTTTTGAGAAGTCTCATCATACCCCATAAGAGGAACCACCTCCCCGACGCACTGTGGGTTCTTTAAGTCCACAGGCAATACAGCTTGTTTGTTTTCAAAGCGATCTGGACGAACAACCAGATAGGCTATATCGTTTTCGAAAGTTACGGAGACTGGCGAAGGGCCTTTAACATCAAGCGTTTCTCTGTATTTGATACTTCCTGTTCGGATATCGACAGCAGTTAACGCATTATCTTTATCTAACGAATACAGAGTACCTTGAATAACCTTAGAGAACCTTGCCATTGCGGGCGGCGGAATTTCCGGAAGATCAACCTTGCCCTCAACTTCTGTCTTTTCACCTAGACTTTTCAAAAGAAGCGACACTGGTTTTCCGTTGTTATCTTCACTGATGATTACATTGGAAGACGAGTCGCATGCTAGCTGATTCTCGTGACCCGGTTCGTATTGAAAGTCCCAAATAATATCGGAAGTCTCAATTTCTCCGTCAGGAGTCCAAGTAACTATTTGTGCCGTACCCTTATCGTCTATAGATTCCTTATCCCGAGGAAAGAATTCAATCCATTTTATGGTTCCATTATTGCAAGCCGTAAGCGCGCTTAGGTAATTCTCGCGGTCTATACTCCGCACCCCACCTGAACTCACTGCGACCACTTTTCTAGAATTGGAAGAGGTGGAGTCGCCCGTATTGAATAAGAAAACTCCGTGCATATAGTTACGTGAATTTGCTGAAGCACTTTGCGTACTTGTACCTAGTCCAGGCACCGGGAAGCTTCTTTTTTCGTGGAGATCTTGATCTACTAGGATGATTGAATCCTTATCGGGAGAGGCGAAGCCATTACCTACCCTAAGGAGCGATGGGAAATATACGGGCACTGTGGAGTAATATACGCCACCTTCACCTGATTCCGAAGTCCAGAAAATATTGTTTCTATCGGTTGGCGTCAGAGGTCCGTTTGTTTCGGTTGAAATTCCTATGTATTGAGCTTCTTCTGATCCAGATTCCGTGATCCTTGGGGTCGCTGGAATATATTTCCACAACAGAAACGACCCCGCCACTAAGATTAGTGTCAGTAGGATCAGAATAGCGTTACGCTTACTCATTAGCTGAACGCTCTTGTTCTGTGCGAGAGAAGGATGTCCATAGGGTATACCCCTGCCTGATATCGCTCGTAGGGGTATCTTTCGCCTATGTCTAAGCCGCCACCTGAGGCATGCTTATAAGCAGCCCAAACGAGTTGAGAACAATTATATGAGTCTCTGTCTAGATACCCTATCCTCGTGAGTGCAAAGTTTTTGTTATAACCCTTTCCAATTTTACCCTCGGCCCAGCTAGCAGCCTTATTTCTAGTAGCATTGTCTGTTTTGACAGAAAGGTAAGTAGGCTGGCATACACCTAATCGTTCCCCACCTCGCAATAGCTGCACTCCTTGACCGGGTCCCACCGCTTCGACGGTAGACACTCTCCGCGGATCAGCATTTCCTTGGCTTACGAAAATTCCATTGTGTCCATGGTTAATCACTTTAGCCCTTACTGCTTTTGAGTAGAAAACATCACCCCGATTAGTTCGCTCGTTTCCTGGCGCTTTGAAATCGGCCTCATCACAACCTGTTCCAGGAACCGACGCGCGATTTGTTGCGTAGGGATTCGTCTGGGACGGAACTGGGCTGTATCCGAAGGCTGTGAACTCTAGAGACTCTTTGGCACGCTGGTAAGCATCTTCAAACCCTTTGCGCAAAGGAATCTGGTGACGGCGAAAGTCTTCACTGAGTTGTGTGTATAGTTCGTCCGTCTCTTTTTCACTCAGATCCAGAGCTTCGGCGAGCTCAGGAATGGGTGTTTCGTATCCAGACAAGCTCCCTCGTTGGAAGTGCTGGGTGATTCTGAATGTATCGTCGTCCTTTGGGTCCCCGACAGGGTACCCGCTCGCTCCTCTCTCATACCCCTGCCTGGCCCATTTGTCCAGGATTGACCCTCTGACACTATGTGCTCCGTGTTGTGGGTGCCAGTACATCATTCCACCAGTAAACCGATTAAATCGGCCAACTCCATCCGGTGTGATGGTTTCATCAGTTATTGGATAGCCCAACACTCCCTTTTCTGCCCCAATGGACATCCACTTGTCGTAGATTGCGCCTTTGATAGTTCCAAGTCCAGCAAGAGACCCGTAGATGTGCCCTTTCGAGAAAGACTGCTTACGACCGATGCCGTCCGGCAAAGCTATCTCATCAGTGGTGGGGTACCCCAGTGCGCCGCGTTCCCAACCCGTGCGATCCCATGCGATTGAAAAGTGTGTCGTCACTGGGTGTGCACCAAAGCTAGGATGCCAGTAAATAAAACCATTGATGAATTCGTTCCGACGCCCCACACCATCTGGAAGTCCGAGTTCATTAGACTTTGGCCACGTTAGAAAACTGTTCGGTCCCCCCATCGAATCGTATTTTTTACGGATTTCGCCGCAAACCTTAAAAGTGGACGGCCAGTAGGTTCGACAATTCGTCGGTGCAACCGTTGCGAAAGCCTGCAGCTCGGCACCACGCGCAGTAGCTTGCTCTTGAGCTTCCTGGATCTCAGCTAGATCGGCTTCCTCTTTTGTGAAACCAGCAGGCACAGTTTCTCGGTCTGAGCGCATCTGTCCTGGGATGACCATGCTCTTCGGGTTTTCGGTCGGCTCCCAGTCGGCGCCAGCGTCATTATCTACCGTGTTATCGTCAAACCCTGGCTCGGTCGGCTCAAGCCCCTGACGATCCGGTGCAACATAGTTGGCATTATTGCTCTCCGTATCGGAAAGAACCTCAGGGGTTTGTTGAGCCGCTGCGGGAGAGGTGATAGTGAAAACCAACAAAAAACTTGCTAGAAAGTTCGTCGTCGATTGTGTGAGGCGCGTCCACTTGTTAGCACCTGTTCCGTTTCCAACAAAACTACCTGGGGGAGCGCTGTTTATACTTTTCCATCATGACTTCCATTCAATGTCAACGTTTAGAAAGGATATACCCATTTCACTACTATTGTAGCAGAAAGTATTCTTTAGATGGTGCCCCGGATTTTGCTTCCTAAGCTTTCACCCTAGTTTCTATTCTTTGCCGTAACGGCTTCTGCTTCCAAGATTCGGCTTCAAGATCAGCCATAGTTCGATAACTCAAGCCCTGGTAGAAGAACTAAACCGGGACTGGGAGATCCGCTTGTTTCGACAACGCCGACTTAGTGCGAGCCATGGCCGCACAAGCACACCAGCTCCGCTACCCCTCCAGCACACGCGAGCCGCCTGATCAAGAGCTTGCAGATGAATCGAATTGCTTCCGCCGTTCTGAGTCGAGCTCCGACGCGAGAAAACGGAGGCAGTCTACTGAGCTTCTACGGCGCCGGTTGCTACGATTGCGCCATGAAAGGCTACCGCACCGGAGAACACGCACTGGCTATCTACTTATCCTCCATCGCAGGATTCGTAGATACGCTGGGGTTTTTGTACTTGGGAGGGTACTTCCTTTCGTTTATGTCGGGTAACACCACGCGCCTGACGGCGGCAGTAAACGCGGGGAAATGGGAGGTTGCTGCGACAGCGGGCGGCGTGATGGTGCTGTTCTTGGTCGGCGTGGGAATTGGGGCTCTGATCAGCCAACTGGGACATAGGCATTTGCCACGCACGCGCACTCGTGAGGTGATCCTGTTGTTTATTTGTGCAACCTCCACGCTCGCATCGGTGATGGTACTAACGGGGCACGAGCAGCTGGCGGTGTACAGTCTATCGTTCACCGTGGGTGCGATGAACTCCACGTTCGAACGCGATGGCGAGGTGAGCATCTCGCTGACATATATGACCGGCACGCTGGTGAAGATGTCGCAGCGATTCGTGGCCGCTTTGTTCGGTGGGGCACACATCGACTGGATACGCTACTTCGCTCTGTGGATGGCGCTAGCCTGCGGGGCACTGCTGGGCGGCTGGATGTATGTCCAGGTGGGCCTGCACGCGGTTCTGGTGGTGACGGGCATGCTGTACGCGGGAACCGTGACTGCACTGGTGTACCGCCAGTGGCGGCGCAACCGTGGGCTGGCGGTTTAGTGCTAGTGGACTAGAGCTCCCAGGGGTTCAAATATTGCACACCCATCGGCTCAAAATCCTTCTGATTTCGAGTCACGATTGTCAGCCCATGCACACGCGCGGTGGCAGCAATTAATGGATCAGCCTGGGGCCGGGGATCCGGAACATTCAAATTGGCCGCCTCTATAGCCACTCGCTCATCAAGAGGAAGAACCCGGCCTTCGAACAGCGGAAGTAAATCCTGAGTGAACCACTTTTGCAGCCGCTGCCCCTGCACAGGATCGATGTGATTCTTTCGGGAGATACCTAACTTGAGCTCATAGATAGTGATGGCAGAGAGGAATTGGCTGTGCAAGATCTGCGCATTAACCCACTCAAACACCCTGGGATTTACTTTCCCGGGCGGCTTCCGGAGTTCGCTTACCACATTCGTATCGAGCAGGTAGTTCATAGCTCGGGCACCCGCGGTTCGAAGTCCATCCTTACGTCCTCGAGGTCAATGTCCTCTTCCATTTGCAACCGCGAAACCCAGCCTTTATTCGAGCCGGAGATCTTCCTGTAGTCATCAATGGAAAGCAATACGAAGGCCGGCTCACCCCGATCAGTAATAACAACGGGCCCCTCACTGGCCTTCCTTTTCGCGTAACTCACATCCTGATTGAACTCACGCGCACTCACGCTAGTCATGAGAACCCTCCTTTTGTAGCAACGTACCTACATTCTAACTAACCAGCGGTACTTTCAATACCCGCTGTTAGAAACGCCCTGTTTTTATCTTTGCAACACATTGTTGCTAAAGCCTGTGTAGCGACTGATCAACCGCTCACCTCCCCCAACCTCAACCCCAGGGTTTTTCATCATGTTTCTAGCCTTGCGCGAAATGCTTTTTGCGCGCACCCGATTCCTCCTCATGAGCGTCGTGTTGGCGCTCATGTCCTTGCTGGTCGTCATCATCTCCGGCCTCACAGCCGGATTGGTTAACGACGGTGTTTCCGGCCTGAAGGCAATGGATAGTGACGTCATCGCTTTCGCCGATGGCCCCCAGACGGACTCTGCTTTCACCCGCTACATCGTCAACGTCGACGCAGCCTACCTGCCCCTCGACGTCTGGCAGGAAATCCACGCTGGCGCATGTAAGGGCGAAGAGATAAGCCCGTAGGCGTACAAGGAAATCTCCGTCATCGTCGGTGCACTCATCGCCGTCGGCCTCGAAAGCTTCCTGGAAACCACGGCCATGCCCTACGCCACCGAACTCGGATCCGTCCTCAGCGGCAGCGCGATCCTCTTCGTATCTAGCCTGATCGGCGCGTTGATTGCCGTCGTCCGCGTCACCCGCACCAACCCACTTGCAGCCCTAGGAGAGAACCGATGAGCCCCGCCTCGCATCTTCCCGCCCCGCACGTTCCGACCCTGGAACTTAAAGACGTCACGGTGACCTACAGTACTACTTCGCTTTAGGGATCAATGCAGCCCACGTAGGCGTACCAAATACCACTGATACGGAGATCTCACAGGCATGACCATAACTTCGGCCCAGCTTGACGCTGTCATTGCCGCAACCCGCCACATCCCCGAATCAAACTTCACCGCCTACCGCGGTGGTTACCCCCAGGAGATCAGCACAGCCCTTATCGATGCTGTGTTCTCAATCCAGGCCCAATACGACTCCGCTACACCTGGCAAAGGCGTCAGGAACCGCGTGCAGGCCTTCCGTTCCGCGAACCCGAGTGCGATTAATAATCTGTCGGCACTGATCGACTTGGGCACTGAACACGTAGTGCAGATGATGGGGAAGGGAAAACCGGACGCCGCTTGAAAGCGGGGGCAGTACTTGAGGCTGCTGCCGGATACGTGGCTATCGGGGTGAACAATGCCACACGTCGATTGCCTCCGAGTATGCCTGGCTCGGGATATGAGGAAAGTCCGGGGAGTTCGCATCTCTTTCACGGCACGTCGCATCGCATCCCCTCTCCCGGCCGCTCACCTATTCCATATATAAGAAGAACAGATATAGCGCTGAATAGACTGTCGACAAACAGCCATGCAGAATAATTTCAGGAATCTTCCTGCATATTTACAAGATTTCCCAACTATTCAACCATTTTTCATCCCCAAAGGAACTATCTCGCGCTAAGTTCATTTCTAACCATTCACCACAGCGAAAGATGCCCCACCATGGCCAGACCATCTCGCACTATCACCACTCTCCTATTCGCCCTCACCCTCGGCATCGGCTTCACCCCCACCGTGCAAGCTCAGCCCGCACAACCACCAGCAGCCGCCAGCACACCAGCCGACAACAACGCCGATTACGTCGCACCCGGGCGCGAAGATCTCGAACCGGCAGAACCAGGCTTCGACGACAACAACGTCGATAACCAAGCGGGCAAAAACTGGCACCCCACCACCAACCCCAAAAGCAAAGTCATCCCAGGACAGATGCGTTCCGATAAAGAAGAAATCCCTGGTGGTTTCACCAAAGAACAGGCCAACCGCGCCGAGGTCCAAGAAGCTAAAGAACAGGCCACACAGGCACGCTCTGGGATCCAGACTTTTGCCGTTGTCGATACGTGCCGAACGTACTGGCCCAGCCCGTTCAAGGTCTGCGGAAAGATCCGCGAAAAGTACGACTCCCTCGGCGGACCACAAAGCTTCCTAACCTGGCCAAAATCCGACGAACTGAAGGTTCCCGATGGTGTGGGGCGCCGCAACGAGTTCGTCAACGGATTCATCTACTGGCACCCTAATACCGGTGCTCATTCGATCACCACGCACTTCTCTGTCGCTTGGGCACGTATCGGATGGGAACGTGGACCGCTAGGTTACCCCACCACTGACGAATTTGGCCTGTCTGGCAGTATCGGGCGTAAGCAATCCTTCGAGCACGGCCACATCTACGGCTCATTGGCAGGACTGGCCACAATCCACGGGGCGATCTACGACAAGTGGGTGCAAACCGGGGCAGAAAAAGGCCCGCTTGGCTACCCCACAGGTGATGAAACAAAAACCCCTGACGGCATCGGACGGTTCCATAACTTCACCCGCGGGAAGATCTACTGGCACCCACAATATGGAGCACATAGCGTTGTAGGAGCACAGCAGTTGATCTGGGAAGCGAGCGGACGTGAGCAAGGTATCTATGGATACCCTACTTCCGAACAATTTTTGGACAGTAAAGGAAATGTTGTTCAAAACTTCTCAAAAAGTCGACTGGATCTAAGTGTGTACCTAGGAAACACCGCCACTACACGAGTGGGAGAGAAGCTACTTAACGATAAACTAGTTGCTCTTTATCCTGAGTTGGCTAGTGGGGGGAATGTGGAGATAGGCGCACGAAATGACCTTGTCGCCAATGCAGAAACTAGAGATTCTCGTGTAGTGGGCGGAAAAGAGGTAGTGACAATCATTCCAGTCCCTAGCTACTATGTATATGACTGGCATAGAGGAAATCTAAACGACTACTGCACATCTAGCCCTGATGAATACTCTGGAGGAGTAAAGAATGCAGATTTCAGAGGACCTTGCGCTATTCATGATATGTGCTACCAGGCAGTTTCTCGAGGAGAAAGGACCCAATCATTTTGTGATGAAAGGTTCCACTCGCAGCTATTGCTAACCTGCGAAGGCGTATACTCACAATACAGTGTAGATAGGTATCGGTGCGGAAATGTAGCCCAGGTTTACTATCAAGTCGTAAAGAATGCTCCTCATGATTTTTAAGGAATAATTAATTTGATAAAGCGCATTCTTTTCTTGCCGATCATTGAACTTATTCTTATTTCTCTGTCCCTGTTTGGCTTATCAAGATGGATCATAATGCCTTTTTATGACCCATCTTACGGTACGGAGAGCCAGTTTTTTGATTCCTTCAATCAATCTCTTGTAATAATCTCGGCAATTTCTGCCCTTTTGGGCATTTTTCTTGCGGTAATTGCCCCAAATAAAATCGCTACAGGGTGGGCGATCATTGCCGCTGGAGCGGTGGCTGTCGTACTTGTTAAAAGCATGGCAGACAATAGCCCTAACATTGGCGGAGGTCTCATATTTTTAGTCGGCGAAGTCCTCCTGTTGGCAGGGTTCTCCATGGTCGTTAGGTTCTATTTGATTTCTCTATTAAGATAATCCATACTGTTTGACTACTGCTATAATAGGTCAGATTATCCAAGTCCGCTATCGATATGATCGACCTGACCATGGTCTCCTTAAGCCAAATCCGTAGTTCGCGTTGGCTTGCCAAAGCAGCTATACAGCGTTGTTCGCCCTACCTTCAAAACGTCGTGCGACTTCCGCTTTCGGTACACCAGCATCCACCCATGCATGCGCCTGATCAACCTGCTCCGCAGTAAGCGCGCGGGCACGACCTTTGTACACCCCTCGCTCGAGCAATCCCCTCGGCTTGACGCTCCCTAATGATTGAGCGTTCAAATTCCGCCACCGAACCCAGCAGCCCGAGCATCAGCTTGGCGATCGGGGTGGAGTCCTTCGAGTAGATCTGTCCCTCCTTGAGGAACTCCACCGACACCCCTTTGCTGACTAACTCGTCAACAATGGCATACAGATCCGTTAAGGACCGCGCGCACCGATCCATCGACGCGACCACAAGCTGATCCCCCGCACGGACATACCGCATCACTTCATCAAGACTAGGCCGCTTTCGTGAACCACCACTAGCCCTATCTGTGTAATAGGTGAAGACCTTCTCCACCTTGAGTTGCTCAATCTGGCGATCAAGATTCTGATCTTTCGAGCTCACCCGGGCATAACCCACCTTTTGCCCCGAGATCACACCCAACTGTTCCGTGATCTCTAGAGGCAGTGACGGTTCTGTTCCGTTAGTCATGGAGCCAACCCTAGCCAACAGGAAATCTTGTCATTCACAAAGTGTTCGCTTGGGGTACACCGACGGTGATTCCCAGATCACCGCGTTGGACAAGGTGAACCTGACCGTCGAGCCCGGAGAGTTCGTCGCCGTCGTCGGCCCTTCCGGTTCCGGTAAGTCCACACTGCTGGCCGTTGCTGGAGCGCTGACCAACCCAGCCTCTGGCAGCGTCAAAGTCGGCGACGAAGACATCACCAAATACGATGACAAGGAACTAGCCCGCATTCGCCGGGACTACATCGGCTTCGTCTTCCAATCCTCCGGCAGCCTGCCCGGCGCCCTCACCGCTGAGGAACAACCGGAGCTCGCCGCGCGCGTCATGGGTAAACACGGTCGTTACTCTGGTGCGGAGCTTTTGGAGAAGGTTGGTATGACGCCCCGAGCTAAGCACCGCCCAGGAAGTCTGTCGGGTGGCGAACGTCAGCGGGTGGGCATCGCCCGAGCTCTCGTCGGCGACCCACAGGTGTTGCTGGTCGATGGGCGCTTGAGCCCTACCTCCAACTAGGCATAAGACAACTAGGCAACTGGGTAACTAGACATCCAAATAGGCAGCTACGCAGGCCGAAAAGCGGGTAGTAAACTAGGGCACTATGCCGAAGATCACGGAGACGACAGTAGCCGAGCACCGCGCGGTCCAGCACTTCCCGGAAGCGTTCGCCGAGGAAAAGGTGCAGAAATCGCACGCTGGTTTTAAGGAGATCGTGGATAGCTTCTGCCCCGGTGTTTCCTCCATCGACATCGGATTGCTGAATGCGGCGGTGGTAAGGGCGTCAGAAATGGCAAAAACTCCCGAAGACCTCGAACAAGCAATGGCAACACTGCACCGCATGGCGCGCGCCATTGTGACAGGTTAATTCGCCGAACCACCTGCCTGATTCTGCTGTTTTTACCTGGACAGGACCGGGCGACGTTGTACGCTTAGCTTCATGCGAAATCGCCTTGTTGCACTCTCCGTTGCCGCGTTGACGGCTCTCTCGCTTGCAGCTTGTTCGGATGACGAGACTCCGCCTGAGCCGAGCGCTGCTCAGCCTTCGAAGGAGTCCGGCGAAACTTCCGCCGCCGCAGGACAAGAAGGCACTTCGGAAGAAGTGCAAGAAGATGAGGCCTCTGGCAACACAGGTAACACAGACAACACTGGCAACGGAGCCAAGAAGCGCCCCAAACCCACAGCGCCCAGCACTCCGAAGCCCGATAAGGTCGAGCTGGCCCCGAATGAAACGGCTCTAGAGGGCAAGCTGATGAAGGTGCACTTCAGCGATATGACTCCACCGGAGGACTTCGCACGAGTGGCGGACATCGTGGACGATAGCGTGGTCTACTACGCGATCAAGCTCGATCCGAAGAAGCCCGTGACGGCGAAGCTGGGGATAGGCATTGGCACCCAAACTCCCGCATGGGCCATCGTTGGTAGCAGCAGTATGCCAAGCGAAATGAACTGGGACTCCATGGTCGGGCACAAAATCCGCGTCATCGCGCACCGAGACAACATGACCTTCGCGACGGACCCGTCAGCTCCCCCGACAGCGGTGACGATCAAGAACTCCGACTATAAGCCGGAGATCCTCGACTAGTTGGCGTTAGCCTTCATCGCTCCGTATGTCGCAACCAAGCAAGCACTGCCTTTACACGGCGATTAGCATCCTCGGGTGCAAACCCAAGCTTCATAAAAACATTAGCAACGTGCTTGCTCACTGCTCCTGCGGTCAGCACCAATTTATCCATGATCTCCGAGTTGCTCAGACCACGAGCCATTAACGCAAGGACTTCCTTTTCCCGAGGAGTTAACGCAGCCAGGCCGGTTCGTCGCGCCGAAAGTAGGGCAGATACAACCTCTGGATCGACGACGGTTCCTCCCCGAGCAACCTCGCCAAGAGTGTGAACGAATTCATCCACGTCAGAGACGCGTTCCTTCAGAAGATAGCCAAAGCCGCCGTGCTCCAACAGCCGATCGAGGTAGCTCGCCGCAACATACTGGCTAAGCACCATAACTGGTTGGGAAGGATACCGTTTGCGCAGGTCATATACCGCACGCAGGCCATCATCAGTCATGGTGGGAGGCATACGTACATCGGTGATAATTACATCGTATTTCTGCCCATTTTCATCACTCGCCATCGTGGCATTTCGCAATTCTGACGCATCGACCACCGTCACGACTTCATGCCCGAGTGCCATTAGTAATTGTTCTAGCCCGGCACGAAGCAACGCAGAGTCTTCTGCAAGCAAGACCTTCAATCTATTCTCCCTATTCTCCACTAGGTTGATTTGGGGGATTCCGACAGAGGCAGTTCAAGAATTAACTGCGCACCAGATTCACTTTTAAGCGAGCTTTCACCATCCTTAATGTTCTGGAGTTTCACCGTTCCACCAAGTGCAGCAGCACGCTCACGCAAACCTGCGATACCTGTACCGTTTAAGTCACGTGAATCTTCTGAAGAGGTCTCGATAAATCCCACCCCATCATCTGTAATAGACACTCGTAGCCGATTCGAAAAGGCAACCCTCACGTCAACGTGCTTAGCTTGGCCGTGTTTCGTTGCATTCGTCAAAGCTTCGGCAACGCAGTGGTAGGCCAGTAGCGCCATTGTTTCGTCCAACTCCGAAGAGCTACCTTCGACCTGCAAACAAGCGTCGACCCCTGCGTGTGCGATTAGCTCTTCAAGGGCTGCAATCAGCCCTCTGTCAAAGAGCACCTGCGGGGCGATTCCCCGCACAGTCGCACGTAACGCGCGTAGCGCCTGGGAGGCATTGTGTTCTGCATCCTCCAATGCTATCTCCATAACTTCAGCGGAAGCCTGATTCTTGTAATGCAATTTTGCAGTAGCGAGGTTGAGTTTTAGCGCTGTCAAATATTGTTGTGGCCCGTCATGGAGTTCACGCTCGATGCGACGGCGTTCGCCAGAAAAAGCGTCGATAAGAGTGGCACGAGAAGCAGCGAGTTCCTTGTCGCTGGGAGATAGCGCAAACCGAACTACAGCTATTGACGCCGCGGAAAGCAGTCGCGAGAAGATCATCAAAAGACCAATAGCAATGGCAGCCACACCCCAAGAAACGACAAAAATGAGAATTGGATTTGAGGTGGACCATTCGCCCAGAGAAAGCTCGCCGACCGGTAGGAATGGGATGGCAATTAGTACTCCTGCGAAGAAGCCCAAAGAAACCCATGTGAAGAAGGCAGCCGCAGCAAGCACAAGCTGCATCACCAGATGAAAGAACTGTGGCCAGTCGAACCAGCGGCTCGCTTTGCGGTACGGGACGTCCACGCCCATCCACAACGCTCCACGCCTGCAGACAAAATCTGCCCCACGTGCAACAAGGGGAATCCACGGCAGCAGCAGCAACGAGATAACGAATCCAGGTACGAAAAGGAGCGCGAGCACTGCACTCCAACCCAAACTCTTCAACGTCTTCATCGATTTCAACATTAGTGGTCGCCTTTGAGAAAAACGGTAGAGCCAGCTCTACCGTTATATAGGTAGTTGGCTACATGGCTTCCATAATGTGTGGTTGGTCAGATGAGAGTATGCAGCAATCAAAAACAAGAATTCACACCACCGCCACATCGGCTAGCCCACCAGTCTCCTCGCGAGCACTTCAGGCTCATAACCTTACGAAGCGATTCGGCAAGCACAAGGTGCTAGACGGTCTCGAATTGAGCATTAAAGCTGGTGAATTTGTCGCTGTGATGGGCCCATCTGGGAGCGGCAAAACAACACTGCTCAAAATTCTATCCGGCTTAGACAAGCCTTCATCAGGCACAGTGAATGCTCCGAACCGTACAGACCGCGCCTTCGTCTTCCAGGATTACAACCTGCTGGAATCCCTCACGGCAAGGCGCAATGCCATGCTTACCGCCAGGTTCTGTGGGCGCCGCTGCTCCAAGGCCCAAGTCAACACAATCTTTAATTCACTAGGGCTTAAAGGATTCGAAAACTATCTGCCACATCAACTCTCTGGAGGTCAACAACAGCGTGTAGCCGTGGCTCGTGCGCTGCTTGCTAACGCACCATTCATCTTTGCTGACGAGCCCACGGGAGCTCTCGACGATCAGACTGCTGATGTGGTGTTAAGGCACCTCAAAACGGCAACTCAATCTGGATCGACAGTGGTAATGGTTACCCACTCCCAAAGATCAGCCACATATGCGGATCGCGTAATTGATCTTGCTGAGGAATCTCTGGCCACTCCTGGAAGCGGAAACTCATGATTGTTTGGCTTAAAGACTTACAGTCGAATTGGTTGTCATGGCTTGCGATTTCAATTACGATGCTCGTTTCTTCCGCTAGCTGTAGCCTGGCAATTTCGATGATTTCCGCGGGTGGCAACGATGCAATTCCCCTTGGCGGAACGATCCTTGGCATGTCGATCTGTGCCATCGTTCTAGTCACGTTTAGTCAGATGCGTTTGACCATCGAAGAACACCAACCCATTTATCAGAGTTGGCGCATGGTCGGCATGCCTGGGTGGATGATCAACCTCCTCATACTCGGCCAAGTTGCCTTCGTTAGTGCCGTTGCCTCTTTAATCGGGGCACAACTTATTCGCCCAGCGTTAAACCCAGCAGTCGAAGCTCTTCGTGGTGATGGTATCCCCATGCCTGACCTATCGGTTGACGCCTCTGTGGTGATGTGGGTCGTACTTGTTTGTGGTGGGGCCGCTGTAGCTGGCGCACTCTTACCGCTAAGACAGATTTTTCGCCCGCAGGCCGATGCACATCCGTGGTGGATCACAGTCCGAAGCGTGGTTGCTGCGGTCGCGATTGCTGGTTGCAGTGTTGGAGGCGCTTACATCGAGAAAACAGGTGATGTACTGGCCTGGGCGATGGGAATGTCAATCCTCATACCACTACTACTGCCCTGGCTGCTCCCTTTTCTTGACCAGTGGACACGCGTACTCGGCATTGCAGGAGCCAACGTTCGCGTCCGACGTAAGTTTTCCTCGCCTCACATCGTTCCATGGGTATTGTTCGGAGGCCTCATCATCAGTGTGGGTTCAGGGCTTCGATTAATCAAGGACGCAGAGCCTGGGAGCTCAATGTCGGCATGGCAAGTTTTTGTGGTTGTCCTTGGTCCAGTCCTTGCCCCCAGTATCGTGGGCGCCGTAATGACTTCGCTCATTATGCATGCCCGAATCAAAAGGGATATCCATGGGCTTCGCCTTGCAGGCGCGCCCAGTAGGTCCTGGATTCTAATTCAAATAGGCGAAGCATTCGCGCTCACCGGAACGGCTGCAATGGTGGTTTTAGTGTTCACTGTTCTGACCGTTGGCATAGTAAATGACCACCTCACCGGCTTTGTTTCTTTCCATGGGATTTGGTGGACAGCCTTTGCCTGCACCTTCACTGCGATGTTTCTGGTTCTATGTGGCGTCAAACTGGCGGTAGCAACAATCCGGGCAACAGGCGATCACTTTCCCGGTGAATGCGTCCGCCGTCGACTAGCGTTCAGGCACACTATCGAATGGACCAAGCCAGCTGCATGACAAAAGAAAACGTTTTTCAGATAGGGTGAGCAACATGAGCTCCCCCAGCGATATCTGGTCAGCCAGCGACTACGCCCCGACAGCTGCACGCCTACGACCGATCTCTGAACTCGTCGCCGAGGAATTGGCCGGGCGCTTGCCCACCCCTGCAACGGTTGTCGACATCGGATCGGGGCATGGCGATGGCGTCACAGCGCTTGTCGCCGAAGGCTACACCGTGACCGCTATCGAGCCGACCGCCCGAATCCGTGAGGTTGGGAAGCAAAACGTGCCGAACGCCACGTGGATAGACGCACTGGGCGAAAAAACAGGTCTTGCAGGCGCATCCTTCGACGCGGTAACAAGCACATTCGGATCAATGTTCTGCGACCCGATCGCCGGCCCGGCAGAATGGGCTCGCATTTTGCGTCCGGGAGGCGAGCTTGTGATGACCGCCTGGAATCAAAAGGGTTTCCTCGCCACAATGACAGACGCAATGATGGAGGCGGTCAATCCAGGTTCCTCCAAGCAGACCCCACCGCACATGGCCTGGGGTATTGACGAGGTGGCACACGAGCGTCTGTCGCAGTGGTTCGAAAGCATCCACATCGAGCACCGCGAGCTGGAATGGTCCTTCGACAGCGTTGAGGACGGTATGCGGCTATACCGCGAAGGCAGTCCAACGCATGCATGGATGGCCGAGAATATAGGCCCCCACCGAGAAGCGTTGTGGACTGCATTGCGCGATCACCTCGAATCTCATGCCGACACGTCCGGACGCGTCAACTCCACGACCGGCTACGTGCTCATCACAGCACGCCGTCGCTGATCGCCGGGATTCTTGCAGAGAGATCGCCGGAAAATTGCAGAAAATACGGCTTAGCTACACGTTGAACTTGAACTCGATGGAGTGTCGTTGCAGGGTTTCTTACTCGCTTGTAGATAACAAGCGGAAACAACGAAACACAGGTACGCTGCGGATTATGCGTAACCCAGCTTTCGCTATCCGCCAGGTCACCTTCGACTGCCACGATCCTTCCAAGCTAGCCAAGTTTTGGTCGGCGGTAACTAACTGCGAGATCGCCGCAGATTATGGGGACTTCGTTTTGATCGATTCCACCCCAGCGTTAGGTTTTCAGCGCGTTTCGGATCCCACGCCCGGCAAGAATCGCATACATATCGACGGCGGCGGGATTGACCGCGAACTCCTTGTGGAGCGTCTTAAAAGTTTGGGCGCTATCGAACTTAGCTCCCACGAGGCGCCAGGCCTGGTGTGGACCATAATGCAGGATCCGGAGGGCAACGAGTTTTGCGTGGGCAGCCCCGAAGCCTAGCCAGACGTTGAGTTTGAACTCCACCGAATCCCGTTGGTAGTTAACATGCGCAACGTTCTACTCGCGCTCAGGAGTGATTCCACACCAATAGGTAGCGAAACAACGGGAGCCGCCGGAAAGAGCACCCCGGCAAGCATGAGCGTGCCTGTGTTCGAACTTGCCGATAAGTCAAGGGAAACTCGAACTTTTTGGGTGCCGAATCTTCTACGTGATCACGGAGCTTTGCATAGAACCGGTGCTGAACTGCTCCGACAACATCGTAGACAAAGTCGACTGTGGTCGTACTCCTGGCTAAACCGAGGATTACCAACGTGCCACCCGGGGAAACTAGACTGCGCAGCCGAGCCAGCGCCGCTTCAAACTCCGGCAAGTGATGAACCGTTGCTACTGCAGTAACAAAATTAAACTGCCGTTCTCCAAAGTCATGGGTCAACACATCCCCTTGCACCCATCTGACTCCACACTCACGCCGACGCGCAGTGGCTAGCACATCATCATTGGCATCAATCCCTGTCACGGTCAAACCACGGGCACTCAATACTTGTGCCAAAAGACCTTCACCGCATCCCACGTCGAGGGCGCTATTCATTGTCGGCTGGCACTGCTCAAGAATCAGATTATGATAGTGCCGATTATGGTTCCAACCGTCCTGAATGAACTTCTCCATTCCTGATTTACGCAACCTGGTGCGGCTTGATCAACTCAAGCTGATCAGCAATCGTTTCACTCTCTACATCATAGTCATAGTGCGACTGCAGGTTGATCCAGAACCGCGCCGTCATGCCAAAAAACGGCCGAGACGCAAGGCAGTGTCCGCAGTGATACGGCGCTTGCCATGCACAATCTCGTTGATGCGTCGAGGCGGAACGCCGATAGACACTGCGAGTTTATGCTGAGAAATACCCGCTGGTTCCAGGAATTCCTCCATAAGGATTTCCCCGGGATGAATCGGAGGGTAAAAACTTGTCATTCCGCTTCCTAGTGACAGTCGACAATCTCCGCGTCACATGGCCCAGCAATGGCCCAGATGAAGCAAATGCGCCATTGGCTGCTAATTCTGACACTGCGCTGCCCTGCTCGGTCGCCACTGAGTTTTTCCCAGTTGGTTACTAGGCGCCACTTTGAGTTCGACCAATTCAGTTGCAGCATTCAGCTGACCGCGGCTGGGAGGCCTTCGGCTACAAGGGCGAAGCGCCCAACGGCGCGGACGTGGCACGAGCCCACCTCGAGGCGTTCATGGCTGCAGTGGACGGCAACAGATTCGCCACCGCCGCACCGCTGGATCGGCAGTACCCCAACATGTTCCAGCCCGGCCTCGCCCTGCCGGTCTTCCCCATGGTGCCCGAGCTGCGTAAGCACATTTTCTACGGCTCCGGCACCCATGCTTCTGCCGAGCAAACCGCCAAGGACGGGCTGAACCTGATGTCCTCCACCCTGTTCCCGAGACCACCGCCGAGACTCTGGGCGAAATCCAGGCGGATCAGATCAGCCGCTACCGCGCCGCGTGGAAGAAGGCGGGCCACGATTGGACGCCGCGCGTGTCGGTGTCCCGCTCCGTCTTCCCCATCGTCGACGGCGCGGACATGCAGTTGTTCGGCATGCAGGCCTCCGGCTCCGATCAGGTGGGCATGCTTCCCGATGTCGGCGCCTCCACCTTCGGCCGCACCTACGCCGCCGAGCCAGACAAGCTCATTGAGCAACTCAAAGCCGACGCCGCCGTCGTGTCCGCCGACACCCTGCTCATCACCATCCCGACCGGCATGGGCGTAGATGTCAACGTGAAAATCTTGGAAAACTTCGCCACCCACGTCGCCCCTGCGCTGGGCTGGCGGCCGAACAGCGAAGGCGCAGTTACCGGCTATCCCATCTTGTAATTCCCGCAGGTCGCAAGCTCTTCGCTCCAACGTCAGCTCAGTGCGTGTTGAATAGTTCAGTGAATACTGTATAGTTCAGCATATGCTGACTATTTCTTCACGCCTCGACGTCATGAACCGGCTCGGCCGGGCCATGGCGGATCCGACGCGCTCCAGAATCCTGATCACCCTACTCGACGGCCCGAGCTACCCGGCCGTGCTTTCGCGCGACCTGGACCTGACCCGCTCGAACGTCTCGAACCACCTGACCTGCTTGCGTGACTGCGGCATCGTCGTCGCCGAGCCGGAGGGCCGCAAGACACGCTACGAAATCGCCGATCCGCACCTCGCGACAGCGCTCAACGCGCTAGTGAACGCGACGTTGGATGTCGACGAAAACGCCCCGTGCATCGACCCTGAGTGCTCGGTGCCCGGCTGCGACGGAAAAGGAGCGGACGCATGAGTTCAGCATGTGGATGCGAACACGAACCAGCCACGGAGATCGAAGATCTCGATCGGCCCTGGTGGAAGGACCCCGAGTTGCTACTGCCGATCTTCTCCGGCGTAGCCCTCTGCATAGGACTGGCACTGGGCTGGTCCGGGCTAGAGACACCCGCGACAGTACTGTTCTGGGTCGGCCTGCTGCTAGGGGCGTATACGTTCGCACCTGGAGCGATCCGGAACCTTGTCACGAACCGCAAGCTCGGCATTGGCTTGCTTATGACGATCAGCGCGGTCGGCGCGGTAATCCTCGGTTACGTCGGAGAGGCCGCGGCGCTAGCGTTCCTGTACTCGATCGCCGAGGCGCTGGAAGACAAGGCGATGGACCGGGCCCAAGGCGGACTGCGGGCACTGTTGAAGCTGGTACCGCAAACCGCGACGGTGCTGCGCGACGGTACGACGGTCGAGGTCGCAGCGAAGGACCTCGTGGCTGGCGAGCTGATGCTCGTGCGCCCCGGAGAGCGGATCGCCACGGACGGCATCATTCGGTCTGGGCGCTCCAGCCTTGACACCTCAGCGATCACCGGAGAATCCATTCCGGAGGAGGTTGCGCCCGGCGACGAAGTGCCCGCGGGAGCAATCAACTCCGCCGGTTCGCTGGAGGTCGAGACGACCGCAGCTGGAACGGACAACTCGCTGACCACACTCGTGGACCTGGTCGAGCAGGCGCAGGCGGAAAAGGGCGACCGCGCCCGGATCGCCGACCGGATTGCCCAACCCCTCGTGCCCGGAGTGATGATCCTCGCGGTGCTGGTCGGCGTGATCGGCTCGCTGCTGGGCGACCCCGAGACGTGGATCACCCGTGCACTGGTGGTCCTGGTCGCCGCGTCGCCGTGCGCGCTGGCAATCTCCGTGCCGCTGACGGTCGTGGCCGCGATCGGCGCGGCCAGCCAGTTCGGAGTGGTCATCAAGTCCGGCGCGGCGTTCGAGCGGCTCGGCGGCATCCGTCACCTGGCGGTGGACAAGACCGGAACCCTTACCCGCAACCAGCCCGAGGTTACCGACGTGGTCCCGGCAGACGGATTCGATCGGGCGCAGGTGCTTGCCTTCGCGGCGGCAGTTGAGCAGCAATCGACGCACCCCCTTGCTGCGGCGATCGCGGCAGCAGTGCCCGAAGCGCCCGCTGCCTTGGACATCAGCGAGGAGGCCGGGCATGGCATCGGCGGCACCGTCGAAGGTCGATGGGTGCTGGTGGGCAGCCCCCGGTGGATCGACGCCGGGCCACTAAAGGCAGACGTTGAGCGCATGGAGTCCGAGGGCCAGACCTGCGTCCTAGTCACCGTCGATGACGCCCTCTCTGGGGCGATCGGGGTCCGCGACGAGCTGCGGCCCGAGGTGCCCGAAGCTGTGCAGACCCTGCACGCCAACGACGTGGAAGTGAGCATGCTCACCGGCGATAACACTCGCACCGCCCGGGCGCTGGCTGAAATCGCCGGAATCGACGACGTGCGCGCCGAGCTTCGCCCGGAGGACAAGGCAAGCATCGTCGCCGAACTCTCCTCCAAGACGCCGACGGCGATGATCGGCGACGGCATCAACGACGCTCCTGCGCTGGCGGGCGCGACGGTGGGCATAGCGATGGGAGCGACCGGCTCTGACGCCGCAATCGAGTCCGCTGACGTCGCCTTCACCGGCCACGACCTCCGACTGATCCCGCAGGCGCTGCAGCACGCCCGTCGAGGCAGCAGGATTATTAACCAGAACATCGTGCTGTCTCTGGCCATCATCATCGTGTTGATGCCGCTGGCGATCAGCGGCGTGTTGGGCCTGGCCGCCGTCGTGTTGGTTCACGAGGTCGCCGAGGTCATCGTGATTTTGAACGGCCTGCGGGCTGCGCGAGCGAAGCGCTGAGACACACCTTCGCCCAGCACGCTGGCTCTCCAGCGCGGATCTTGGAAGGATCGAGCTGCCCAGGGACCAAGCGTCGCCTCAAAACTTTTGATGCCGAGCTTCATCGACACGGTCCGCAACTACCTGGGCAGTGTGTTTGGCAAAGGGCCCCACCCATCAGTGTTGCCGAGGCGTCGCCGGTCCAGTTGCCATAACCGACGAGATGCAGATTCGTCACCGCGGTTTCGCGGCCGCGCATGAGGTGGCGGAATGGACTGAGGGCCGGACGGAAACCAGTGCACCAGATCAGATGGTCGTGGTCGAGCTCGCTCAAGCTATCGAAGATGGGGGTAGCGGTGAGCTGGCCGGAGTCGCGCAGCTCACGTAAATGAGGAAGCGCGACAATGTCCCCGAGGTTCGGGCCGGAATCGCCACCGAGAATCCGGCGGCGGCTGCTCGCGTTACACGTTGAACTTGAACTCCACCACGTGTCGTTGGTAAATAACCATTCCGCGAAAGACAGTAGGTAAATCCAGAGAAGTACCGCAGGATGCGGCCATGGCACTATCGCTCCCGGAACATCTAGCAACTCGGGAAACAGCAGGACACAGGAAGATGCGCGTTACTTGTAGGTACTTTTCATGTAGTAGGGCTGCTGGAGAGATTCACGCAAGAAGGTTCCGACGACGGTACCGCGAGAGCACGGTGGGGTGTCCGCTGCGCGGTTTCGTAAAAAACACAAAAATACGAAACCGTATCGTTTCAGGTAACGGCAGGTATTTACAGGGTATTTCGTAATCACGAAAACGAAAAGAACACAGTACTACCGCGCTATCGAGCGCGTCCTGGGCACCCTCACTGGCATCGCGGTAGCCGGCTTTTTGCTGCCCCCCGATGCAGGGCTGGCAGATCGTCGTGTGGATTGTGATTCTGCAGTCCGTCACCGAGATGTACGTGACCCACAACTACACCATCACCGTCAGCTTCATCACCCCGACCGCCCTGCTGATGGTGCAGACGGTCGAGGCCTCCCCCCATCTGGCCGATGCTGCTCGCCCGCACCGCGGAGACCGTCATCGGCGCGTTCGCGGCGCTCGCCGTCATCGCGGTCGGCTACGTGCACAAGTACCTAGATGTAGTTCCTCGGGAGGTTGTGAACGGGATTTGAGGTCAGAGAAGACCCCCGGTATCGAGGTGGGTAACGACACGCACCCTGACCCGGAGGTCTTCCATGACACACCGTAACGCCCCGATGACCATCGAGGGTAGGCGCCGGCTCGTCTGTCTTGTTGTCGATCACGGCTGGCCCCAGCGACGCGTTGCTGAACGCTTCCAGGTGTCCCCGGCAACGGTGTCTCGCTGGGTGAGCCGGCATCGGGCAGGGACCGGTTTGGCTGACCGCTCGAGCCGTCCGCACTACAGCCCGAACAGGCTCAGCGCACGTACCGAGCGACGGATCATCGCGCTGCGGTTCAACCGCCGATGGGGGCCGCACCGGATCGGCTATCACCTGCGCGTGCCACGCTCGACCGTCGGGCGGGTCCTGGCCCGCTACCGGATGCCGAAGCTGGACTGTATCGATCAGGCCACCGGCCTGCCGGTCCGCCGGCCGGCACCTCACCGGTATGAGGTCGATCAGCCTGGCAAGCTGGTCCACGTCGACATCAAGAAGCTTGGCCGCATCCCTGACGGTGGCGGCTGGCGGGCTCATGGCCGCGGATCGGGCCAGGACCGGAAGGTCCAGTCCTCACGGGGCAAAGCCCGGGTGTAATCTGACCGTGACGGAAATTGCAGGTATCGCCCGGTTCGGGCATGTGATCCCGGCAGGCATGTACCGCTCCCCTCGCTCGAAAGGTTCGACCATGGCCAAGAGTCCCTACTCCACGAAGAACGCAGCATGGATCGTCGTTCTCATCGTCATCGGCATCGCCGTCGTCAGCATGTTCTTCGGCATCGCCGGTGAAGAGCTTTGGCGGCAGCTCCTCGGTGCCGGCATCCTCATCATCGTCGCACTCGTCGTCATCTACTTCTGGCGCCGCGACACCGGAAAGCGCTCGCGCACCGACGACACCACCGTGTGAGTTCCATCCTGCTCTGTCAGGTGCTGCGGAGGCTCGGGGGTCTAGCTGTGAATGACGGCCCGCAGTGACGTCCGCGATCGTCGTCGGCAGCGGTCTGAACGGACTCTCCGCCGCTCTCACCCTTGCCCGCAGCGGCATCGAGGTCACCGTGCTCGAGGCCGCTGCGCAACCGGGCGGGGGTGCCCGATCGGCGGAGGCAACGCTCCCCGGACTTCTCCACGATGAGTGCTCCGGCTTCCATCCGCTGGCCGTCGACAACGCCTTCAGCCGCTCCGTCGACCTCGCGGCCCACGGTCTAGCCTGGGAGTGGCCGGAGATCCAGTACGCCCACCCGCTCGACCACGGCGGGGCGTCGGCGGTGCGCGATGTCTTCGCGACCAGCCGGACCCTGTTCGATGACGGCAGCGCGTGGGCCCGGGTGTTCGGAACCGCAGCCGGCGATTTCCGCGGCCTCACCGACGACCTACTCCGCCCGATGCTCCGCATGCCGGAGCCCGGCAGGGAAGCACCGGGTTCGTCTTCCTCACCGCAGACGGCCGGGATGTCGGCAAGTTCGAAACCCATCTGCTCCTGGCGTCCCCAGGACACACGCAGGTCACCATCGACTGGACACCGCTGGAGCACCCGCCCGATGACCTCGACGAGGTCACCGAGGTCATGTCAGAGCCGCTGAATCTCACGGCCTGCCCGTTCGAGCAGCTCTACGGGCCTGATCGCATCAGCACCTTCGGCGGCGGTTACGGCTTCAATCTCGCAGAGTGCGTCTCCTGGATCTTCGACGTGGAGAAACCACAGGATGACCTCGGCTTAGCCGCCTAGTCAGGATGCTCTCCCACCGCGCCTGCTCTAGGTGTAGTTCCTCGGGAGGTTGTGAACGGGATTTGAGGTCAGAGAAGACCCCCGGTATCGAGGTGGGTAACGACACGCACCCTGACCCGGAGGTCTTCCATGACACACCGTAACGCCCCGATGACCATCGAGGGTAGGCGCCGGCTCGTCTGTCTTGTTGTCGATCACGGCTGGCCCCAGCGACGCGTTGCTGAACGCTTCCAGGTGTCCCCGGCAACGGTGTCTCGCTGGGTGAGCCGGCATCGGGCAGGGACCGGTTTGGCTGACCGCTCGAGCCGTCCGCACTACAGCCCGAACAGGCTCAGCGCACGTACCGAGCGACGGATCATCGCGCTGCGGTTCAACCGCCGATGGGGGCCGCACCGGATCGGCTATCACCTGCGCGTGCCACGCTCGACCGTCGGGCGGGTCCTGGCCCGCTACCGGATGCCGAAGCTGGACTGTATCGATCAGGCCACCGGCCTGCCGGTCCGCCGGCCGGCACCTCACCGGTATGAGGTCGATCAGCCTGGCAAGCTGGTCCACGTCGACATCAAGAAGCTTGGCCGCATCCCTGACGGTGGCGGCTGGCGGGCTCATGGCCGCGGATCGGGCCAGGACCGGAAGGTCCAGTCCTCACGGGGCAAAGCCGCGCGTGCCGGGCAGCCTTCGTCGCGGGGGTATCGGTACCTGCATCACGCCGTCGATGACTACTCCCGGCTGGTGTACTCCGAGATCCTCAATGACGAGAAGAAACACACCGCAGCAGGCTTCTGGAAGCGGGCGAACAGGTTCTTCACCAGTATCGGTGTCGCGATCGAAGCAGTCATGACCGATAACGGGGCTTGTTACCGGTCCGGAGACTTCCAGCAAGCCCTCGGAGATGGGGTCAGGCACAAGCGGACGAGGCCTCGCCGTCCGCAGACGAATGGGAAAGTCGAGCGGTTCAACCGGACGCTGATGAACGAATGGGCCTACGCGAGACCGTATGCCAGTGAGAGTGCTCGCGAGGATTCGTACGCAGCGTTCTTACATGACTACAATCACCACCGAGCCCACACCGCCATCGGGGGACTCTCACCAGCCGACCGCGTTCACAACCTCACGGGGAAGTACACCTAGAGGTCGTGCTGCCGCGGCGATAGGCGCAAGTGCTTTGCGACGAATTTGCAGCCCGCCAGGACTACAATTTCTGATTATGGAGACTTCAAACAAGGACCTAGCTTTCCTGGCAGATGAAGAGGGTCTGCTGACCCTTAGCGAGGAAGATCGCTTCCCCGCCACTTCCGCACCCGCATTTTCGCCTGCGTCACCGCAAGTGCTTTTCCGCGCTAACAATGTGTTGAGCACGATTTCCAACCGGCAGTTCAAATCCGGCAAGTATTACAAGGCAACGGACGAAACTGCGAAGCTACTCCAGCATCGCACGTCGTCTGGACCGGTTCCTGGAGTCCTACGCCGAAGCGATCTTGGGCTCGCCGACAATCCAAGTCGATTCTTCAAACACACCTCGTTTCAAGAGGTGAAGTTTTCGCCCGCCATGGCTTCAGGCGCCGCTGGCATCGCAGCTCAGGCCGCAATTGAGGCAGCAATTGCTGAAATCAGGGAGTATCTAGAGGTCATCGATGAGAAGCTCGATACTCTCCTCCGGCAGCGCAAGGTTGATGCACTGGCACAGCTTGGGGGTATCCAGTACACGATTGAAGAAGCGGACGAACTTTACCGACGCAGCAGTAGTGTCTCCGCAACTACTTGGTCGAAGGTCGACCACCTCGGATCGGCGCTCAACGGCATCGAGTCTTACGCCATCGAACAACTCGATGATGCCGTTGATCAGCTCCGGAAACAGAAGAACAACTCCAAGAAACTTGAAACTTTCTTAGCTGGGCTGAAAGGCGATCTGCCGCTTTGGCTGGGTGTGGCCGCTCGAAGCATCTACCTCCACGATCGGACGTATGTCCTGGAGATCGCCCACGTGAGTGAGTTTGAGCCTCGCCAGCTGGATTCTCACCGTGAGGGAATCCACGACGCGCGCAAGGACCGATTGGAATCGACCACCCGACGTCTGCTCGAGATGGATACAGCCATCCGTGAGACAGCCAAGTTGAGCAATCAGGTCTGGGTGACAAACCCGATTCGTGCTCGCCATATCACCGCGCACGCGAACGAAATTCACGACATTATTAGTGCGTTTGCGCAGCATTTGCGGATGAGCGTGGAGGACGCAGAGCGTCTCCACGTCCAAGGATGGCGTCAATCTGTGGTGTCGCTAGCGGGCGACACCATCGATGCCGCGAACCGCGCCCGCCAATCGGCGGTGGGGCAAGCGCAAAAAGCCACCGAGAAAATTCGCGACATGAACGACGACCGGCTGCTTGCAAAGGCCGCAGAAATCGAAGCGCGACGGGAGCGGGGGGAGCAAAAAGCGCTCGAGTCGACCGGCGACGAAGATCAATCTGCGACAGAAACCCGCACAACGCGACGCGGTTTACGTTTCCGTCGAGACGAGAAGAAAGCATAGAGGTTTTCTCCACGAGATAGGTAGCAGTTATGTTCCTGAGAATCCGTTTGAGCAGCGAGGAAGCATCACTCGTAACGAAGCTTGCGCGTGCTGAGGGCGTAGCTGTTTCCGAGTTTTGCTCGATCCGCCATTGCGGAAAGAATCGAAGATCTGCAGGAACTTCGCTCAGCCGTCGAGATTGACTCCGGTAGGAAGTTCACGATGGATGAGATTTACCGGGAGGTCGGTCGCTGAGACTTACGTTGCAACTGGGCTGCGGTCTAGGTTGGTTGACGCAGGATGCAAGAACGTAGTATGGGCGGCATGCAGGACTTGACCATCGCGCCCGGCCCAGGGATCCCCGGCGGCCTCGTCGTCGCCGCGGCTGACCTGTCGGAGCGGTTCGCAAAGGCATCGGGCCCGGGCGGCCAGGGCGTCAACACCACCGACAGTAAGGTGCAGCTCTCCATCAACATCGCGGAATGCGCATCGCTTTCCGACACCCAACGCCGCCGCGCCCTCCACAACCTCGAACACCGCCTGGACGGCACGGTGCTCACCGTGAGCGCATCGACGCAGCGGTCGCAGGTCCGCAACCGTGCCGAGGGGCGGGAACGTATGGCCATCTTGTTGCGCGAGGCGCTCGCCCCACCGCCTCCCCCGCGGCGGAAAACGAAGCCGACGCGCGGCTCGGTGCGGCGCCGTCTCGAAGCGAAGAAGCGGCGCTCGGAACTCAAGTCCACGCGACAGCGGCCCCAAATTCCCTAGTTCGAACCATCCGCGTGCATATCCTCACGCTGACGGACCTGGTTCGGGTAACCGCTACGCTGAGACAGCTTGGACCGGTTGAATCCGCTCGATTTCCGAGAGGATCTTGTCTTCCGCCACGTCCAAGTCATATTGAGCCTGTAACCCGAGCCAGAACTGGGGGCTCATTCCGAAGAACTTAGCCAAGCGAAGAGCAGTGTCCGCGGTTACAGCCCGCTTCCCGTGAACAATTTCGTTGATCCGGCGGGGCGGAACGCCGATGGAGACGGCGAGCTTGTGCTGGGTGATCCCCATTTCCTTGAGAAAGTCCTCCATGAGGATCTCACCGGGGTGAACCGAAGGGAGCTTGTCAGTGGTAGTCAACGATCTCAACCTCCTCTGGCCCCGCGGCGGACCACCGAAAACAGATCCGCCACTGGTCGTTGATTCGAATGCTGAACTGACCCCGCCGATCACCTTTCAACGTCTCGAGCCGGTTTCCCGGGGGAATCCGTAACTCATCAAGAGTCTGCGCGTACCCAAGCTGGCGAAGCTTACGCAGCGCTACTGAGTGAATGCGGGAATCGATCGAGCGAACCCGCTCTCGATTCCACAGACGCTCAGTGTCCTTGTCAGCGAACGACTGGATCATGCTTCACCCTATCCCCCATAACGCGAAGCGTCAATAACGTTAGACGTTAAATTTGAACTCCACCACGTCGCCGTCGGCCATCACGTAGTCCTTACCCTCCTGGCGCACCTTGCCGTGGGCACGGGCCTCCGCCATGGAACCGAGCTCGTCCAGATCCTCGAAGGCCACGATCTCAGCCTTAATAAAGCCCTTCTCGAAGTCCGTGTGGATCACGCCGGCCGCCTGCGGAGCGGTGTCACCCTGGTGGATCGTCCACGCGCGGGCCTCCTTCGGCCCAGCAGTCAGGTAGGTCTGCAGGCCAAGCGTCGCGAAGCCAGCCTTTGCCAGCGTCTGCAACCCGGGTTCGGTCTGCCCGACGGATTCCAGCAGCTCAGCTGCCTCCTCGTCGTCCAGCTCCAGCAGATCCGCCTCTGTCGCGGCGTCCAGGAACACACAGTCCGCCGGAGCCACCAGTTCGCGCAGCTCCGCCTTCTTGTCCTCGTCGGTCAGCACAGCCTCGTCGGAGTTGAACACGTACAGGAACGGCTTGGCCGTCAGGAAGTGCAGGTCGCGCACCGTCGCCAGGTCGATCTCCCCCAGCGCAGCAGCGCTCGACAACGTACGGCTATCTTCCAGGATCGCCTGGGCCTTCTTAGCTCCCTCAACCTGCTCAGCAAGGTCCTTATTCTTCTTCGCTTCCTTCTCCAGGCGCGGAAGGGCCTTCTCCACTGTCTGCAGGTCGGCCAGGATCAGCTCCGTCTCAATGACGGAGATGTCGCTTGCCGGATCCACGCGACCGTCAACGTGGATCACGTTGTCGTCGGAGAACGCGCGCACCACCTGGCAGATCGCGTCCGCCTCGCGGATGTTCGCTAGGAAGGCGTTGCCCATGCCTTCGCCTTCAGCAGCGCCCTTGACGATACCGGCGATGTCCACAAAAGAGACGGTCGCGGGCAAGATGCGCTCCGATTCGAAGATCTCCGCCAGGCGCGTCAGGCGCGGATCCGGCAGCTCCACCAGCCCCACGTTGGGCTCGATGGTCGCGAACGGGTAGTTCGCAGCCAGAACATCGTTGCGGGTCAGGGCGTTAAACAGCGTGGACTTGCCCACGTTGGGCAGGCCGACGATTCCTAGAGTAAGAGTCACGTGCCCCATCCTATCGCCCGGCCGTTGCTGCCAACAACGCGCCCTTTCTATTGACGCCCACAGTTCACCGCCGAGACCGTTTCTAAAGCCCTTTCAAATCTCCGCAGCCCCACCACCCCACCCCGTAGGTAATCAAACTCAGGAAAAAATTGTGAAAACCCACTATTAGCCCCCTTGCACGGTCGTATAGTAATTGCACCTTAAAAAAACTTGAGGCTTTGCCACCCCTAAAGTCTCGTCTTTCCCCCTTCATGCCCCGAGATGCCTGCAAGAAAGTTGCCTCGCAATGACAACGTCTCAAGCCAACCCCCGTCAGCGACGGGAAACATTCAACTCCCGACTCGTCTTCCTCATGGCCGCCATCGGCTCCGCAGTCGGCCTGGGTAACATCTGGCGCTTCCCCTACGCCGCCTATGAAAACGGTGGCGGCGCCTTCCTGATCCCCTACCTGGTCGCTCTCCTCAGCGCTGGTATTCCGCTACTCTGGTTCGACCTCGCCATGGGGCACCGCTTCCGCGGTTCCACTCCTCTGACATTCCGCCGTACCAGCAAGTACGCCGAGCCGATCGGCTGGCTAAAGGTGGGCGTGAACTTCTTCATTGCAGTCTACTACGCCGCCATCATCGCCTGGGCGGGTATCTACACCTGGAACTCCCTTTCCAAGGCGTGGGGCGACAACGCCGAAACCTATTTCCAGAAAGAGTTCCTTAAGCTCGACGATTCCTCCGCCTGGACCGGTGACTTCGTCATCCCGATTCTGCTGGTCATGGCAGCCGTCTGGGCGGTCTGTATCTTCATTCTGGCCCGCGGCATTAACGAAGGTATCGGCCGCATCACCATGTTCTTCGTACCGGTTTTGGTCGTCCTGTTCGTTGTCATGGTGATCCGCGCCCTGTTCCTCGAGGGTTCCGCCGAGGGGCTGAACGCATTCTTCACCCCGGACTGGAGCGTCCTATCTGACACATCTGTATGGATCGCCGCTTATGGCCAGATCTTCTTCTCCCTGTCCATCGGCTTCGGCATCATGATCACCTACGCCTCCTACCTGAAGCCCCGGACAAACCTCACCGGCACCGGTATGGTTACCGCTTTCGCTAACTCCTCCTTCGAGGTTCTGGCCGGCATCGGCGTATTCGCCACCTTGGGCTTCATGGCCGCACAGTCCGGCACCTCTGTCGAAGAGTCTGTCTCCGGCGGTATCGGCCTGGCCTTCGTCGCATTCCCAACTATCATCAACGAGATGCCGGCGGGTCCCCTGTTCGGTGTGCTCTTCTTCGGTTCCCTGTTCTTGGCCGGCATTACGTCGCTAATCTCCATCATGGAAGTCGTGATCTCCGCGGTGAAGGACAAACTGAACCTGTCCCGGGAGGTCGCCTCGACAAGCGTCGGCGGTGTAATGGCCGTCGTTTCCTGCCTACTATTCTCCACCACCTCCGGCCTCATCACGCTGGACATCATGGACAAGTTCACGAACAACCTGGGCATCGTGATCTGCGCCGTCGCCGCAGTTCTGTCCATCGGCTGGGTTCAAGGGCGCCGCAACGAGATCGCACAGCACCTCAACGCGGTCTCTGAGCTGAGGCTGGGATTCGTGTGGCAAGCTTGCGTGTTCGTCATTACCCCCGCTGTCCTGCTCTACTTCCTGATCGAGGAAATCCGTACCCTGCTCTCCGAAGGCTACGAAGGTTACGCCAGCGGCACGATCTTCGCCTACGGGTGGCTTGTGCTCATCCTCATCGCCCTCGGCGCAGCCCTGTGGTCGACGGTTCCGTTCCGTGGCACCCAGATCCTCGATGGTCTGCCCAGTTCCAACTACGGCGTACCGCCGAAAGGGCGCCGTCTCGACCAGCCAAACCCCCTGTCCACTGCCGCTGCTGACTACCACTCCGCAGCGCCCACCGAAGTCTCCACCCAGAACGAAAAGAGGGAAAGCTAATGACCGGCCCCGCCATTCTCCTCATGGCCCTATTCATCATTGTGATTTGGGGCGGACTGGTGTCGGCGATCCTCATGCTGGCCAAAACCGACGACGATTCCACTGGAGAGCTGGGCACCGCACCCGGCACGGACAATGAATCGCTGTTGAGCGTGAATGCTTCCACCACAGCCAGCTAACAAACCACACAGACCCGCATAAACATGCTCCGGGAGGGCATTTCTAACTCCCGTTTTGGACCTGCGTGAGGCAGAATAGGGAGAATGAACTCCCAGAACCCACACGACAGGTCCTTTCCTAATGAGGATGGCCGTGACTTCGCAGACATTATCGCGGGTTCCCATCGTATGGATACCGAAAATATCCCCATTCCTGGTGACGATCGGGACGAAGAACGACTAGGCGACGGCCCGTTCGCAGACGAGCCCGAAGCCGCCAAGGGGCCGACCATTAGCCCTGATTCTCCCGAAGCTGAACTCGTTGAATCCAAGCGGGCAGAGACCGCCCCCACCGTGGAGGACAAGGGCGAGGCTTTCGTCCAAGAACGCAATACGGCCCGTGCCACCACGGGCAACGAGGAGCCGCTGCAGGAGGATCACGAGCCCGACGGCGAGACTGAAACCGACGACCACCCGGGTATGCGCTCGCGCGCGGCCAAGGTAAAGAAGAAGTCTGAGAGGTCTTCCACCAAGTCGGCCATCGACGAGGAACTCAACCCCGAGCTCCGCGATCGCGCCGAGGTCATCGGCACCACGGGCCGCTGGTTTGCGGGTTGGTGCCTGCGATTCATCATCATTTCTGCTGCGCTGTACCTGGGGTTCCAGGTGTTCGGAAAGCTGTGGGCCGGCATTCTGCCGGTCTGCCTGTCCGTCATCGTGTGTACGGTGCTGTGGCCGGTCGTGCGCTTGCTCCGCAAGGCGAAAATCCCTAATAGCCTGGCCGTGCTCATCACCATATTGGGCTTCTTCGCCCTCATCATCGGCATCTTCGCCGCCATCGCCCCCAGTGCGGTAGAACAGGGCAAAACCATCGTCAACCAGGCCAGCGACGGTATCGGCCGCATCCAAGACTGGCTGCAGGGGCCACCGGTGAACCTGCAGGAGAGCCAGTTCAACGACGGCGTGCAGCAGATCACCGACTGGCTGCAGAACAAGTCCGGTGACATCGCCACGAGCATCGCTGCCTTCGGTACGGAAACCGCCTCCCTGCTGGTCACTCTCTTCGTGATGCTGGTTCTGACGTTCTTCTTCTTGAAGGACGGAGAGAACTTCCTGCCGATGCTGCGTCGCGTGACGGGCCGCCGCGTCGGCTGGCACCTCACCGAGGTCCTGACCCGCTGCTGGAACACCCTGGGCGGCTTCATCCGCACCCAGGCCGTCGTGTCCGCCATCGACGCTATCTTTATCGGTCTGGGACTGGTGCTGATGAACGTGCCGCTAGCAGGCCCGCTGGCCATCCTTACCTTCTTCGGTGGCTTCATTCCCATGGTCGGTGCGTTCGTCGCCGGCGCGCTGTCGGTGCTCATCGCACTGGTGGCCGTAGACTTCAACACCGCCCTCATGGCTCTGCTTCTGGTCGTTGCCGTCCAGCAGCTAGAGGGCAACATCCTGCAGCCGGTGCTGCAGTCCCGCGCGATGAACGTCCACCCGGTTATCATCCTGCTGTCCGTCACCTTGGGCTCCACTCTGTTCGGCATTATTGGTGCCTTCCTGGCCGTGCCGTTCGCCGCCATGATCGCCGTCATCCTGCGGTACATGGGTGACCTGACAGATCTAGCTACAGGCGAGAAAACGTCGCGGGATATCGAGTTCGCAACCACGGCCGGTTCACTCACAGGTGAGCAGTCCGAGCGTGCCGCCCAGCGCTGGCAGGAGCTGCGCAAGGCAATGATGTTGTCCAACTCGCAGAAGTCCGATAAAGCCAAGACCGACAAGAACGCGGCCGCCGCAGCCACGGAGGGTAGTACCACCGCAGCGGTCAGTGATGACGCTACGGATGCCATGGCCGGTAGAAACAATGGGGCGTTCCCCCTTAGCAACACCACGGCACAAATCCGTGGCAAGGTGCAGTCAATCTTTAAGTCCTTCCGTGGCAATCACCAGTAGAGCGAACTGAAGAAGTAGCATTACCCCGTGACCGATAGCAGCCGAACCAGAAGCAATAGTCGCACGAGCGCCACATCGCACAGCGACGGTCGCTCCGTGCACCGTGGTGACCGTAATCGCCGGCCAGCTGAGTTGCTGCAGGAAGATACCCCATCGCACTGGTTCCCTGTCTGGGCGCCCGCACTGGTTATGCTGGCCGTAATCTTCACCGGCCTCGTACTGGCCAAGGGCGATGCCACGATCCCCACCAGCTTCTTCGCGCTTTTTGCGGTGGCAATGATCATTTGCACCGTTTTCGTGGAACCGCGTGGCCTGTTTCTCTCCGCCGCCTCGTTCCCGTTGTTTTATTTATTCGGCTCACTCGCGATCGGTTGGTTTAGCTCTGGCGCGACGACAATTGCGAGCAAGAAGACGAAGGTCATTACATCGATCTACCCCGCCATCGAGCACTTTTTATGGCTGCTGATCCCGTTCCTCGTTGCCGTAGGCATCGCTATTTTCCGCTGGTGGAACTACCGGGAGAACCTCACGCGCAAGGCCGCGAGGTTGGAAATGCAGTGCCGCCGTCGCAGCGAATCCGACCGCAGCAACATCGAAACCTACGGTCGCGCCAAGGAGCGCTCGCAAGCCCGAAGCCAGGCGCGCAGGGGTAATCGTTCTATTGACGACGCCCCCAGCGAAGAACCGGCCCAACGTTCAACGCAGGCGGAACAGGAGGAGCAAGCGCACCGGTCAAAGAGGGAAGGCACCCGCATTCCGCGCGGTGGGAATGCGGTTCCGGCTCCATACCAAACGGGCTTCGACCAGGATGAGGAATTCCTGCGCCCTCATTCGGCTCAGAGTTCAACCCAGCGTTCGACCCAGCGCTCCGGCGCCAGCGCCAAGCGCGTGACCCGTAGTTCCGATCAGCTGCGGGATAACGCTCGGCGCCGCCGGGTTCCGCTCCCGGAGCGCCGCATGTCCCCCCAGCGCTACCTCGACGACGATCACGAGTAGCGCACCCCCAGGCGCCCCTTTGGTTTCCTTGTCCCCACTCTGGTGCGTGTTGCCCCCCTTCCCCCGGGGCGCCCTCACCTTACTTCTGCGTACGCGGCGGGCGCAGCTCGCGGGGTAGGGAGAAGATGAGATCCTCCGTGGCGGTGGTGACCTCCTCGACCTCGCTGAAGCCCTTTTCCGCCAATAGCTCCAACACACCACGAACCAGAATCTCCGGCACCGACGCACCCGAGGTCACACCGACGTGTGCAACGCCCTCGAGCCAGGCCGGATCCACCTGCTCGGCGTAGTCCACCAGGTGCGCGTCCTGCGCGCCGTGCTGCAGTGCAACCTCCACCAGCCGCTTAGAGTTAGAGGAGTTCTGCGAACCGACCACGATCATCAGTTCTACCTTCGGAGCGATCGCCTTCACCGCCACCTGGCGGTTCTGGGTGGCGTAGCAGATGTCATCGGACGGCGGATCCTGAATGTGCGGGAACTTCTCGCGCAGCAGCTTCACAGTCGCCATGGTCTCGTCCACGCTGAGGGTGGTCTGGGACAGCCACACCAGCTTCGTCCCTTCCGGGAAGTCCAACGCGTTCACGTCGTCCTCTCCATCGACCAGGTGCACGACATCCGGCGCCTCGCCCGCGGTACCTTCGACCTCTTCGTGCCCATGGTGCCCGATCAGAATGATCTGGTAGCCCTGCTTTGCGAAGCGCGTGACCTCGTGGTGGACCTTGGTTACCAACGGGCAGGTGGCGTCGAAAGTCTTCAGCTCCAGCTGGCGCGCCTCCTCGTGCACGGCGGGCGACACACCGTGCGCAGAGAACACAACGTTGGAACCGCGCGGAATCTCCGTGGTCTCGTCCACGAAGATCACGCCGCGATCCTCGAAAGTCTTCACGACATGCTTGTTGTGCACGATCTCCTTGCGCACGTATAGCGGTGCACCGTGCTTCTCCAAAGCCTTCTCGACCGATTCGACAGCACGGTCAACTCCCGCGCAGTAACCGCGCGGGGCAGCCAGGTAGACCTTCTTGGTATCGGCAGTTGCCTCGGTAGTTGGGGTAGTCATGTGCCCCATCGTAATGGAAGTCCCAGACACTGCCTATCCCCGCCCATCGCCAGGTGCCCGACCCATCTTTTAGAATGCATAATTATGAGCGCTCCTAATTCTGCAGAGACCCCCTGGGCCGTCGAGCAGCTAAACGGAAAGGTGAAGGACTGGATCCAGAAGCTGGGGTTCATCTGGGTCGAGGGCCAAGTCACACAGGTGAACATGAAAAGCACCTGGCGGTTTTCCTACATCACCCTGCGCGACGTGAACGTCGAGGCATCCGTCTCCCTGACCGTAGAAACCAGCGCGCTGAAGAACTTGGCCACGCCGGTAAAGGACGGCGACCGCATCGTCGTGCTCGGCAAGCCTTCGTTCTATTCCAAGCGCGGCAGTTTTTCCTTGTGGGTTACTGAAATCCGACAGGTTGGCATCGGCCAACTGCTGGCGCAGATCGAGCAATTAAAGCGCGCAATGAGCGCCGAGGGAATCTTCGACCCGCGCTTAAAAGCCCCCCTCCCCTTCCTGCCCACCACCGTCGGCCTGATCACCGGCCGCGGCTCGGCTGCAGAGAGGGACGTGATGGAAGTGGCCAAACGACGCTGGCCCGCCGTGCGCTTCCGGGTGATCAACACAGCGGTACAGGGGCCAAAGACTGTCCCCCAGGTGGTTGATGCGTTGCGGGAGCTAGAACGGGACCCGGCAGTGGACGTGATTATCGTCGCCCGCGGCGGTGGCTCTGTGGAGGACCTGCTGCCGTTTTCGGAGGAGGCGCTGGTCCGCGAGGTATCCCGTGTGCGCACCCCGGTGGTCTCGGCCATTGGGCACGAGCCGGATAATCCACTGCTGGACTTCGTAGCCGACGTCCGTGCAGCCACGCCCACCGACGCCGCAAAGACTGTTGTACCGGACGTGGTGCGTGAACTGCAGATTATCAGCGAAGCTCGACAACGTGGCGCCGGTGCCCTGCGCAGTTGGGTGGCTACCGAACGCAGGGGGTTGTCGCAGATCCGCAGCCGTCCCGTCATGGCTGACCCCAACCTGCCCGTGGTGCGCCAAATGGACATCATTGCGGAGGCATTGCAGCGCAAGGATCGCGCGCTAGGCGTGCACGTCCGCTCGCTGCGCTCCTCCATTGAGTCTCTCAAGGCACAGGTCAACGCACTAGGCCCGTCCCAGACTCTCGCGCGTGGCTACTCGATTGTGCAGGTTCTTCCACGCGACAAATCAGGCGCTCAGGTGGTCACCACCGTGGATCAGGTCGATCCCGGTTCGCAACTGCGCATCCGCGTCCCCGACGGATCCATTACGGCCGCGGCGATGGGTGTACAGGCGGCGCCTGGGGGCGTCCACAATAAAAACAGCAACGACAACGAAACTGGAGAGGCTTAAACAATGGCGGAGAACAACAACAGCACCGGCACGGGAAACAACGCGCAACAGAAGTTCCGCCCGCTCGATCAGCTGAGCTACGAGCAGGCGCGCGATGAGCTGGTGGAGGTCGTGAAGATCCTCGAGCTCGGGCAAATGAGCCTCGATGAATCGTTGAACTACTGGGAGCGTGGCGAGGAGCTCGCCGTGTACTGCGAGGACTACCTCAACGGTGCTTCCAAGCGGATCGAACAGGCTCTACAGCAGCGCGACGAGCGTTCCGGTGCCACACAACAGCAGGCTCCGGGCAACGCGGAGGGCTAGTTAGGCTCGCTGTTTATTTAGCGCCGCCACCCTGGCCGGCCCCGTCGGCAGCATCTTCAACGTCGATGGGCTCCGTCGCAGCTATTTTCTCCGCGGCAGTGCGGGTCTGCTCTTGGGAGGCCATAGCCTCAATAGCCAGGCGCACATCGCCCAGGTCGGCGACCCAAAGCGGACGGGCATCCTCACCCGTGAAGATGTGCCACTCGACATCGCCCGTGGTCTCCGTGTCGGTCTCCTCCCGCAAGGAATCGTCTGGCTGGGTGGCGGCCTTGAAGTCGGCACCAGTCTGAGTCAATGAAATGTAGTTTTCCCCGTTGACTACCCAGCCGACCAGGCTGGATGGTTCGCCGCCGACCATCACCCGGCGAGCGGAGTTCGGAACCCAGCCCTCCGGCATCTCTGGATTGCGGATCGGAATGTCCAGGCTGCGGGCATCCATCTGCAGCACGGAAGCCGCATCAACCTCCTGCACCGGACCCGAACGATCAGCCTCTCCAGGGTCAAAGGAGCACAGGCCCGTGAACCCGACCGTCAGGAACATGGCAACCAACAACACCACCAAGGACAGCACAATGTCCTTGGTGGATTGAAACGCGCGGGGTTTTTGAATCTGCACGTCCGTCATTATCGCATTAGCCCCGCTGGCCCGGCCAAATTAACCCTGGGTAGGGCTAGACAATCCAGTACCTGGCAGAGCCTAGGACAGCGCCGGGTTGAAATAGTGCACAATGGAAGAAGAGTGGAAATAATTACCTATCAGCCACCACATCAGCAACAGAAAAGAGCTTGAAGATCATGTCTACTGAGCACATCCCTGCTGTCTCCCCCAACCCGGAGGCCCCGGATCGCAACCTGGCAATGGAGCTGGTTCGCGTGACCGAGGCCGCCGCCCTAGCCTCCGGCAAGTGGGTCGGCCGTGGACAGAAGGAATCCGGCGACGGCGCAGCCGTGGATGCGATGCGCCAGATGATCAACTCCGTGCAGATGGACGGCGTTGTGGTGATCGGTGAGGGCGAGAAGGACGAAGCCCCGATGCTGTTCAATGGCGAGAATGTCGGCACTGGCAACGGTCCGGCCGTGGACATCGCCGTCGACCCGGTGGACGGCACCACCCTGATGGCTGAGGGTCGCCCGAACGCCATCTCCGTGATTGCGGCCGCCGAGCGTGGTTCCATGTACGACCCGTCGGCCGTGTTCTACATGCGAAAGATCGCCGTAGGCCCGGAGGCCGTGGGCAAGGTCGACATCGATGCACCGGTCGCCGACAACATCAAGGCCGTAGCCAAGGCCAAGGGCACCGTCCCGGGCGACATCACCGTTGTCGTGCTGGACCGTCCGCGCCACGCAGACCTGATCCGCGATATCCGCGAGGCCGGCGCGAAGGTCCGCCTGATCGGCGACGGCGACGTGGCCGGCGCCGTGGCAACCGCGCAGGATAACTCCACTAACTCCGTGGACATCATGATGGGCATCGGCGGCACCCCGGAGGGTGTTATCGCCGCAGCCGCCATGAAGTGCATGGGTGGCGAGATCCAGGGCAAACTGTGGCCGAAGGACGAGGCGGAGCGCCAGAAAGCTCTGGATGCGGGCCACGACCTGGACCGTGTGCTGACCACCGACGACCTGGTGAACTCCGAGCACTGCTACTTCGTGGCCACCGGCGTGACGAATGGCGACATGGTTCGCGGTGTCTCCTACCACCGCAACTCCGCCACCACACGCTCCCTGGTTATGCGCTCTCGTTCCGGCACAATCCGCTTCGTCGAGTCGCACCACCAGCTGGCGAAGCTGCAGTCCTACTCTGTGCTGGATTACACCCGTAACTAGCTCTTTTATGACGCCCCCACGGCGCAACCGCCCTTTAAGGCCTTTTAGGTAAATTGGGCGGTGTCCGTGCGGGGCACGAAAAACAATCCGCTTTCGGCACGGTTCCCGGCTTGTAAGCCCTTTGGAGGGTTCGAAGCGGGAGGCGTCAAAAAGCTAAGAAGATAAAGGTGATGAAAGAATGACCGAGCAAGAATTCCGCATTGAACACGACACGATGGGCGAGGTTAAGGTTCCCGCGAAGGCTCTGTGGCGTGCACAGACACAGCGCGCAGTGGAGAACTTCCCGATCTCCGACCGTCCGCTGGAGTCCGCACAGATCCGCGCAATGGGTCTGCTGAAGGCGGCCTGCGCGCAGGTGAACAAGGACCGTGGCCTACTGACCGACGAGCAGGCGGATGCCATCATCTCCGCTGCCAAGGAGATCGCTGAAGGCAAGCACGATGCTGAGTTCCCGATCGACGTGTTCCAGACCGGCTCCGGTACGTCTTCTAACATGAACACCAACGAGGTCATCGCCTCCATCGCCAAGAACAATGGCGTGGAGATTCACCCGAATGACCACGTGAACATGGGCCAGTCCTCCAACGACACCTTCCCGACCGCCACCCACGTGGCCGCCACCCAGGCTGCCGTGAACGACCTGATCCCGGGTCTAAAGGTGCTGCACGACTCCCTGGCTAAGAAGGCCAAGGAGTGGGAGACGGTTGTGAAGTCCGGCCGCACCCACCTGATGGATGCTGTTCCGGTTACCCTCGGCCAGGAGTTCTCTGGCTACGCCCGCCAGATCGCCGCTGGCATCGAGCGCGTCGAGGCCACCCTGCCCCGCCTGGGCGAGCTGCCGATCGGCGGCACCGCAGTGGGCACCGGTCTGAACACCCCGGCTGACTTCGGCGCGAACGTTACCGCCGAGCTGGTAAAGCTGACCGGCGTAGAGCAGCTGCGCGAGGCAGAGAACCACTTCGAGGCGCAGGCCAACCGCGACGGCCTGGTTGAGTTCTCCGGCGCCATGCGCACCATCGCTGTGTCCCTGAACAAGATCGCCAACGACATCCGCTGGATGGGCTCCGGCCCGCTGACCGGCCTGGGCGAGATCCACCTGCCGGACCTGCAGCCGGGCTCCTCCATCATGCCGGGCAAGGTCAACCCGGTTCTGTGTGAGACCGCTACCCAGGTGGCCGCGCAGGTTATCGGTAACGACGCTGCCGTTGCCTTCGGCGGTTCCCAGGGCGCGTTCGAGTTGAATGTCTTCATTCCGATGATGGCTCGTAACGTGCTGGAGTCTGCGAAGCTGCTGGCCAACACCGCCCGCGTGTTCGCAGAGAAGCTGGTCGACGGCATAGAGCCGAATGAGGAGCGCATGCGCACCCTGGCTGAGTCTTCCCCGTCCATCGTCACCCCGCTGAACTCTGCCATCGGTTACGAGGCTGCGGCAAAGGTTGCTAAGACCGCTCTGAAGGAGGGCAAGACCATCCGCCAGACTGTGATTGATCTGGGCTTCGTCGACGGTGAGAAGCTGACCGAGGAGGAGCTGGATAAGCGCCTCGACGTTCTGGCTATGGCTAACACCGACCGCGACAAGTAGGCGAAAAGTTAGTACTGACGCTGTCCCGTGGCTAGCTGGCTAGCTGGTCACACTAGCCGGGCCGCCCTAGCCGGGTCACACTGGCCGGGCCGCCCTAGCCGGGCCATCCTGGCCGGGTCATCCTGGCTGGGTCGCCCTAGCCAGGCCATCCTGGCTGGGCCATCCTGGCTGGGTCGCCCTGGCTAGCCCGCAAACTGCGCCGACATACCCGCTGTTGCTTTCCGAAGGCACTGGTGCTTCTATTCACCGTTTTTGAACGAGCGACAGCGGGTTTTCCTATTGTGTGGCCCCGGCTGGCTCCACCGCTTCTTTCTTGCCGCCTTTTCCAGCCCCTTCTGTCCCGATCGCCTCCCACTACCCACAGCCTCGCCCCTGCCATCCGCACCTCTTCATGAAATATCCACGGTTCACCACCCCCTCATACCACCTCTGCATAAGGCACCTGCCGCTAACTACCCGCCATTAATCACACCAGCACCACAAGTAATCACACCAGCACCACAAGCTTCATGAATGTCGGAAAAGTTGCAAAACTCTTCTTCTCGCTTAAGCGCATATCAACTCGCAAGTCTCTGACCTGCACTTTTACATTAATGGAAAAGGCTCCCAACAGTGTTTTGCAACTTTTCCGACAATCAGCCCTCTGAATTGCAACTTTTCCGACACTTAAGCACCGCACGAACCAAAACACACTGGCCCGCGACGTGAACTACACAGCACCCCCAACCGCCACGCGAACCCTACTGCCCCGCCACAGCACACCATCCACAGCGCACCCACCGGACGAACACCGACACTCCCGCCACAGCGCACCCACCCACAGTACAAACCGTTAACCCCAACACTTCCGCCGTAGCTCACCTATCCACAGCGCAAACCGTTAACCCCAACACTTCCGCCGCAGCTCACCTATCCACAGCAGACCATCCACTCCACAAACCGTTAACCACGCCACACCACGCAAAGCCTTATGGGGAATCACACAAATCTTGCACTGGTTAAAACTTTGCACTCGGTGTAAGTTTAAGCGAGTGATGAATTCAAATAGCTCAGATCCCGCCACCATGGGGTTGCGCGAGCGCAAACGCCTGGAAACCAGGCTAAGGATCGAGGACGAGGCCACCCGCCTCTTCCTCGATCGATCCTTTGATGGAGTCACCCTGGAGGAAATCTGCGACGCCGCCGACATTAGCCGCCGCACCTTCTTCAATTACTTCTCTTCAAAGGAACACGTCGCGGTCGGCAAACAACCTCCCCTGCTCACCGACAATGACTTCTCCGACCTAGAGAACTTCACCCCCACCCAAGGCAGCCTGCCCCAATACCTCTACGACATGCTGACCCAAAAGCGCATCGAGGAGGCCAGAAAGTCGGACAATGCCAACCTCGATCCGGAATTGGCAGAGTCGATACGGTGGCGTCGATCCCAAATAATAAAGAGATTTCCCAGCCTGGCACTGGCCAAGCTCGCCAGTTACGAAAAGCTGCGCAGCGACCTTGCCGAGGCAGTGAGCCGGAACCTCAAAAACAACCCTTGCAACCGCAGTACCCAGTTGGAGGCGATGGAGGAAGCACACCTCATCGTCACCGCAGCAACGACCGTGCAATGGGCCGCTGCCACCTCAGCCACTCGTAGCGGCAGAACGCTGACCAGCACAAAGGATTTCGACATTCCTCTCGCTGGCCTACAGCAAATCTTCGCCGGTATGAAGCCCACCACCACACCCACCACCACACCAGCCACCCAACCTATCGCAGAAGACAACTTGCAGAACCCCAAGAAGGAGCGCCCATGAAAGACACACGCGAAGAAGCCGCAGCAGCCAAGGCGCGGCTAGACGCGGCGGACAAGCAGCGCCAGGAAAACCACAACAACGTCCCCCTCGTCTTTAGCTGCCTGATGCTGGGCATGCTGATGTCCTCGCTGGGCCAGATGATCTTCTCCACCGCCCTGCCGACCCTCGTCGGCGAGCTTGGCGGTGCAAACAAAATGAGCTGGGTCATCACCAGCTTCCTACTCACAATGACCATCGGCATGCCCGTCTACGGCAAGTTGGGCGACCAGATGGGGCGCAAGCCGCTGTACCTGGTGGCAGTTTCCCTGTTCTTGGTCGGCTCCGTTATTGGCGCCCTGGCGCAGAGCATGAACATGATGATCGTCGCCCGTGGCGTACAGGGGCTCGGCGCCGGTGGCCTCATGATCGGCGCGCAGGCCATCATCGCTGACGTTGTCTCCGCTCGTGACCGTGGCCGCTACATGGGCATCATGGGCGGCGTATTCGGCCTGAGCTCCGTGCTAGGGCCGCTGCTGGGTGGCTTCTTCACCGATGGTCCCGGCTGGCGCTGGGCGCTGTGGTTCAACGTTCCACTGGCAGTTATTACACTGCTGATGGTCTTCTTCAATCTGAAACTACCGCAGCGCGGCTCCGGTGCACGCCTGGACGTGCCGGGCACTGTCTTGATGGCCGGCGCCACTAGTTCACTGATTCTGCTACTCACCTGGGGCGGTCGTGACTATGCCTGGTCCAGCCCCGTAATCATCGGCCTAGGCGTAGCTGCTGTAGTGCTGTCTGCGCTGTTCGTCGTGGTGGAGCGCAAGGCACAGGATCCGTTGATTCCGATGCAGCTGTTTACCGTCCGCAACTTCGTGGTCACCACCCTGGCAGGCACAATCACTGGCGTGGTGATGTTCGGCGTGCTGGCCTACATGCCCACCTACATCCAGATGGTCCACGGCATGACCCCCACGAAGGCCGGACTGATGATGATTCCGATGATGGCCGGCATGATCGTCACCGCCACCGCGTCTGGCCAGTATGTTTCCCGCACTGGCCGGTACAAGTGGTTCCCCGTCGCGGGTCTGCTCGTCGCCGCTATGGCGGTTGGACTTATGGGTCTTTTTGACGCCCACGATTCCCTTCTGCACCTTGGCCTCGTCTTGGCCCTCATGGGTGTTGGCCTGGGGCTTTCGATGCAGATCCTGGTCCTGATCGTGCAGAACTCATTCCCGATCTCGATGGTGGGCACTGCGACGGCTTCGAACAACTTCTTCCGCCAGATTGGCGGTACGGCTGGCTCCGCCATCATCGGTTCACTATTCACACACCGCGTGTCAGATCTGATGGGTCAGCGCCTGCCCGGCGCGTTGCAGGAGATGGGGCCGCAAGGTGCTCCGTTTGCAGAGAAGTTCCAAGGCGACGGCAGCGCACGCCTCACCCCGGAGATTGTCGATACCCTTCCGGGACCGCTACACGAGGCGATTACTACCGCGTACAACGACGCGCTGGTTCCAGTGCTGGGAGCGATGGCTCCAGCGGCTGTACTGGCCGCGCTCATTCTAATCCTGGTTCGCCAGGATAATCTGAAGGAGACCGTCGAGTAGCCCCCAGCAATTCCGCAGCTATTCGGATTCTTCGGCCGAGTGCTCCAGGTTCTGCTGGTAGTACTCCCAGGCCGGTCCTCCCTCGAGGATCCTCTCCATCACCATGTTGTGGCGCCACGTCCCCTTCTTCGGGCCGTAGTTCATGTGGGACATGCAGTGGAAAATACCCACCTTCTCGAAGCCGCGGGAAACGTGCAAACGCACGGAACCCTCGTTTTCCGGGAAGATGCTGGAGTGCATTGCCCAGTGCCCTTGGTCGGCTGCGTCTTTGAGCAGGCGGTCCAGCAAGCTACCTGCCACGCCTTTGCCGGCAGCATCCTTGTGGACGTAGATCGAATCTTCCAGCACACCGTCGAAGACATCGCGGTGGCTGGCGGAGGTGGCGGTGATCCACCCCAGGATCTTTTCCCCATCCTCGCCCAGCCCCGCAGCCGGGGCAGCTGCGGGGTCGGTGTCGATGGCGACGAAGGAGAGCTCTGGCAGGCGGTGGCGCATGAAGTCTTCCCACGCCTCCGGCGCGCTTTCCTCGAAAGTAGCCTCGCCCGTATCCATCCCGGCCTGCAGGATGTTTTGGACCTGCGGGTAGTCTTTCTCCTCCATCAAGCGGATGGAGACAGCCTGCTTGGCACTGTTCTCAGCATTATTGCCAGCACTGCTGGTTGCAGTGCTCCCTGCGGTATTCGCGGAAGTCATGGAAGAAATTGTGCCTCACAACCCATCGTTTACGCCACCTGACCACTGGCAGCTGTCAGCAAACTAGCCCTTTTCCAGCAGGTTTGTCACCAACTCGGCGATCGCAGAACGCTCGGAGCGGGTGAGGGTGATGTGGGCGAACAGCGGGTTGTTCTTCAGCTTCTCGATGACCGCCTGAATGCCATCGTGGCGACCAACGCGCAGATTGTCGCGCTGGGCAACGTCGTGGGTCAGCACTACCCGAGAGTTGCGGCCCAGTCGTGAGAGCACGGTCAGCAAAACGTTGCGCTCCAGGGACTGCGCCTCGTCGACGATCACGAAGCTGTCGTTGAGGCTGCGGCCACGGATGTGAGTCAGCGGCAGAACCTCCAGCAAGCCTCGCTCATCGACCTCCTCCAGCACGTTGTCGCTTACAACGCCTTCCAGGGTGTCGTACACCGCCTGCGCCCAGGGGTTCATTTTCTCTGTCTCGCTACCCGGCAGGTAGCCGAGGTCTTGACCTCCGACGGCGTACAGCGGGCGGAATACGACGATGCGCTTGTGCTCACCGCGTTCCAGCACGGCCTCTAGACCGGCGCACAGCGCCAGGGCGGACTTACCGGTACCTGCCGAGCCACCGAGGCTTACAATGCCGACCTCGCTATCTAGCAGCAGATCCAGTGCCACGCGCTGCTGTGCGCTTCGCCCGCGGATACCGAAGGCCTCCAGGTCGGTAGGCACCTGGCGCACCATTCCGTCGCCCATGGAACGCGCGAGCACGGACTGGCTGCCCGCGGTCAGCTGCAGGCCACAGTGAATCGGCAGCTCGTCGACTTCGTCGCCGTCTACGGTCAGGGCGCCCGAAATGTCGGCCTCCCCCACGTCGTACAGCTCGTCGATGATGCCGGAGGGAACTTCCGCGCGCGCCATGCCGTTATAGCCGGTCAGCACGACGTCCTGGGCATGGTACTCGTCGGCATCCAAGCCCACGGCACCGGCCTTCACGCGCAACGGCACGTCCTTCGTCACCAGCGTGACGTTGTGGCCTTCTGCTCGCAGGTTCAGGGCGCAGGCCAGGATGCGGTGGTCGTTCTGCTCCCCGCGCAGGCCGGTGGGTAGCACGGACTGGTCAACGTGGTTCAACTCGACCTGCACAGTCCCGCCCTGTCCATTGACAATGCTAGGCATGTCTAGGCGGCCGTGCTCCTGGCGAAAGTCTTCGAGCATGCGCAGAGCCTGGCGGGCAAACCATCCGAGCTCCGGGTGGTGGCGCTTGCCTTCCAGCTCGCTGATGACGACGACGGGGAGGATAATGCGGTGCTCCGCAAACTTGATGAGTGCCCAGGGATCGGACAACAGCACCGAAGTGTCAAGGACGTAGGTGCGCAGACCGAGTTCTGCGTCTGTGTGAGCGTTCAGAGCTTGGTCGGCCTCAGGTGCCTGATGGGTCTGATCAGTGGGCGCGGCGGAAGTCATGGAGGTGGTGCTCCTTGTAGGGATTAGGAGTTAATCAACCCGGACGTTCCACGCCGCAAAAGCTACGCTTTACATCCGGGAAACGGATGAGGTGGGTAGTTGTTACTTGCTTCGGACAACCCCGACGCTAGGCGCGCTGCATGGAAATTACATTGTTGTTAGATGAACACTCGGTAAACACGAAAAAGCCCCAGGATTCGGGGCAGTTAATGCCCCTCACCTGGGGTTATCAAGCTCTACTTTAAGGTTAGAGCCTTTGCTTAGCGCTTCTCGATGGTCTCGGAGAACTTGCCGGAAGCGTCCTTAGCCCACTTGATGGTGCCGTTCTCGAAGGACTGGGTCCAGCCGCTGGCTGCGTCGCCCTTCTCCGGAGCGGTCGGCAGACCCAGCTCGTTGTCCAGGCCACCACCGTTGGCCCACGTCTCACCGATCTTGCCGATCAGCGGGACCGCGCCGTTGTCCTTGGAGTTAGCGATCCAGCCCTTAGCGAAGGTAGCCAGGGAGCCGTTCTCGCCCTCTGCGAACTCGGTCAGCTTACCGAAAGCGCCGTTCTCGCCGCCCTCGTTGTCCCACGCGGTCTTGATCTCCTTGGGCAGCTCAACCTCCTCACCGTTGGCGGTCTGAACCTTCTCGGTCTCACCCTCGGCGTCAGCACCCTCGGAGCTCTCGGAACCTTCAGCGTCTGCGCCCTCGGAGCTCTCGGAGTCAGATGCGCCTTCCTCCGCCTCGTCCTTTGCCTCGCCAGCCTTGTCGGTAGCGGAGTCGGCAGCCTCGCCCGCCTTCTCGGTGGCAGAGTTTGCCGCGTCGCCGGCCTTGTCCTTGGCGTCTTCCGCCTCGTCGGAGCATGCAGACACGCCAAATACCAGGGATACACCTGCAGCCAGCGCTACTGCGGAACGACGGAAACGCTTGTTGGAGTTCATTACTAATACCTTTCGTCGATTCTCTTTAGGCTCTCGCTAACCGCAAAAGCACTACCCCACTATTCCTAATAGCATCCCTCCGAATAATGCACGTATTGTTTGGGATTTTTAACCCAATCGAAATCAATTCTTTATTTTCGCCGCGCGCCTTGGGGGCTCTTTTGCTTCCCCGTTTTCTTTCTTTTGTTTGCTTTTTTATTGACGCCACCACCCCGTCTAACCGCCACTTGTCGCGAACTGGCAGCGGTGCGCCCTTTACATATGCCAACGAAATCCTGGATGACATCACTGTCGGAATCGGTGAGCCACATCAGGACGACGCGAGTGCGAGGGGACGTGGTGGCGTCTACCCCATAAACATCGCGGTGCACCACTCCGCGCTGATTGATTGCGCGCAGCAAGGGTCGCGGAGCAACCGCGATGCCTACATTGGCGGCAACAACCTGCAACGCCTCGCGCAGGACCCCAACATCGTCCCAACCCGTAGCCGGAGTGACGTACATCAGCTTCTCGTCGGTGAGCTCGCGGAAGTTGATGGAATCCATGACCTTGACCGGGTGATCCTTCGGCGCAGCCACACCAGTCTGTTCCTCGTAGAGGGCGACCTCGTGCATGCCCGCGGGGCGTTCGAACCCCTCGGCGGGCACGCGCACCAGGGCAACATCAGCTTGGCCTGCACGAATGTAGGCCAGCGGATCGTCGGTACCAGCACTGGCGATCTTCCATCCCGGGACGCGCTCATCGAAGCGGCGGAACCACTTATCCGGCTGCACCCCAGTGCTAAAGACAACCTTCAAGTGACGGCCCGGGCGCGAACCGCGACCCGGCGACTGACGGGGCTGGGGCTGACGCGGCTGGGGCTGATTGGGCATGGCACCAATACTAGGGCTGTTCACTAGAATGATGGACATGACTGACGCGAACCCGAGTTACAAATCCGGCCCGCCCATGAAGCCCGCGACCGCAGCCAAGAAACTAGGCATCTACCTGCCTGCCACTCCCCAGGAGTTTCAGGATTCCGCGCTAACCCACGAACAGTTCGTGGAACTACAGAAGAACCCGCCCGAATGGCTGCAGACCCTGCGCCGTGAAGGCCCACATCCACGCCCCGAGGTGGCACGCAAGCTGGGCATTAGCATCACCTCGTTGAAGGGTAACGACATGGATAAACCCCTCACTACTGCGGATATTAAGGCACTGCTGGAGAATCAGCCCGATTGGCTGCGAGAGGCTCGGCATAAGCTGGCTAGTGAGCGCGAGGAAACTGGGCGTCAATAAAAAAGAAAAAGGCGAGGATGGACCCGATGTTTTGGATTCTTCCTCGCCTTTAGCCTTCGATGGTGACGAGCCATCAGAAGCCTTCTTCCGGTACACGAACGCCAGGTGACGAGGCTGACGGTCGTGGGAAAACCGGACGAACAACCACAGCACCTAGGAGGAAAAGCGATAACCGGTGCGCATGCGCTTCGGGGAGAAGAGAGAAACCCTCGTCACATGATTAGTGCGCCGGTAGCCCGACTTTTCACAGGTGCTGCAACATATTCCACAACTGCAGTGCGCCTCAGGTGACTAGCCTGCGACACATCTATGAGGTTAGCCAAGCCTTATCGCGCTTGTCAATATTTAAACAACAAAAATGTTGAATAAATACCTGACCTGCCTCTTCGTACCGTGCGACGCTGACTGACACACCGCAGAGGTGAGATCCCACAGATGTGGGGCATACGACAGTGTGTTTTCGCCCAACATCGAGGGGTTTTCTTGCACTTCCACCGCATGAAGATGCTATTCTCATAAGCAATGCAGAGATGCACGTCACAATACGACGTAAAATCGAGCTGCAACACAAGAAATCTCTATAGCCGACGTTGTTGCTGTGCGCGCTTCAGTGTTTCCAGCAGCCAGCGTCTTGGTTTGAAAGGAACCCATGAAGAACTTCCTGCCACGCAACATTTTCGAAGAAGAGCACAACATGTTCCGCGAGGCCTGCGCGGACTTCGTGAAGGCCGAGGTTGCCCCGAACGTTGACCGCTGGCACGAGCAGGGCTACTGCGACCGCGAGATGTTCCAGAAGGCCGGCCAGCAGGGTCTGCTGGGCATGATGGCTCCGGAGGAGTTCGGCGGCGGCGGTATGGAGAACGACTACCGCTTCAACGCTGTGCTCACCGAGGAGCTGGCTAAGGCTGACTCCGGTTCCGTCATCGTGGGTATCCAGACCATCAACGACCTAGTGATCCCCTACCTGCAGCGCTTCGGTAACGACGATCAGAAGGAGCGCTTCCTGAAGCCGCTCTGTGCAGGTGAGAAGATCGCCGCACTGGCCATGACCGAGCCGGGCGCAGGCGCTGACCTGGCCGGCATCCGCACCTTCGCTAAGAAGGACGAGAACGGCGACTACATCGTCAATGGCTCCAAGACCTTCATCTCCAACGGTGTTCAGGCAGACTTCACCCTGCTGGTCGTCGTGACCAACCCGGAGAAGGGTCGCGCAGGCGTTTCCATGCTGATCGTCGAGGACGGCATGGAAGGCTACACCAAGACCGGCCCGCTGAAGAAGGTCGGCCTGAAGTCCCAGGACACCGCTGAGTTGTCCTTCGAGGACACCCGCGTTCCGAAGGAGAACCTGCTGGGCGAAGAGGGCGCCGCATTCGGCTACCTGCGCACCAACCTGGCTCAGGAGCGCCTGTCCATCGCCGTGGGCTCCATCGCTACCTCCCGCCGCGCATTCGACCTGGTGTACAAGCACTCTCAGGATCGCAAGACCTTCGGTCAGCGCCTGATCGACCACCAGGCATACCGCTGGGAGCTGGCCAAGATGGCTACCAACATCCAGGCTTCCCAGGCCTTCGTTGATGCCTGCATCATGGAGAAGGTTGCCGGCACCCTGGACGAGGTCACCGGTGCGATGGCCAAGTACCAGACCACCGAACTGCAGATCGAGGTCGTCAACGAGGCCCTGCAGCTGCACGGTGGCTACGGCTTTATGCTGGAGTACCCGATCTCCACGCACTACCTGGACTCCCGCGTCCAGCCGATCTACGGCGGCCCGAACGAGATCATGATCGAGATCATCTCCCGCCGCCTGGCCAAGGGCGAGAAGTAAGGCTCTAAAAGTAAGGTTCTAGCCCTACTCCCCCTTAAACTGCGGTGGTCGCTTTCCTAGGAAGGCGGCCACCGCTTCGCTATGGTCGGCGGTCTTGAACAAGCGCATCTGCGCGTCCGCCTCCGCCGCCGCGGCATCGTTGATGGCCGCCGCGGCCTTCACCAGCGCCTTCATCTCCTTGTACGCAGCCGTCGGGCCGCTCGCAAAGGTACCCGCCAGCTTCTCTACCGCCGAGCCCAGCTCCGCAGGCTCCACCAGCTGTTCCACCAAGCCCAAGTCCAGCGCCTCTTCCGCGGGCACCTTGCTATCCATCAGCAGCAGCTGCAGTGCCTTCGCACGCCCTACGCAATCCACCAGGGTCTTCGACAAACCGGAGTCCGCCGCCAGCCCCACGCCCGTGAAGGCACCCTTGAAGGAGGCGGCAGTGGACATCACGCGGAAGTCACAGGCCATTGCCAGACCCCATCCGGCCCCCGCTGCTGGCCCCTGCAGCGCGGCAATCGTAGGAACGCTGATGCCGGTGAGCTGCTCGACCATCGGGTTGTACTCCTCCACAACCTTCTCTATGCCAGTGCGGTTCTGCGTGTCCTGCAGCTGTTCATTCAGATCCTGCCCAGAGCAGAACGCTTTACCATTGGCGCGCAGAACCACAGCGCGCACGGCGGAGCCGAGTTCTTTCGAGTCCTTTTGCGCGTTGCGGAATGCCTCGATCAGCGCGAGCCGGAGTTCTTGATTCAGCGAGTTGTATGCCTCCGTGCGATTGAGCGTGATGTAGCGTACGGCTCCAACTGTGGAAACCTGCACGATGTCGCCCGCCGTCGTCGACGCAGCAGCGGTGCTTGGAGAGTTAGCGGTGTTTGCAGAGTTAACAGAGTTAGCAGAGTTTGGAGTGTCCTGAGTCATAGAACAAACTCTAGGCCATCTGCCCGTCAGCTTGGCTCGCAAGGAAGCGAAGGAAACGGAGAGCCGGCTCGGAGAGGCGGTTCTTCGAGCTCCACACCACTCGCAGCGGCCGGTCGAACTTGACTCCGGCCACCGGAACCTCCACGTACTGCCCAGTAGCTAGTTGCGACGCTACGGCTCTTCGCGCGATCACCCCTGGCGCCCCGATCGCACCGATTGCCGTACGTTGAGCCCCCAGGGAACCAAATTCCCCCGCCGGTGGAGCAAGGTCGCCCAACACGGCCTCCACCACTTCCCTGGTGCCGCTTCCCGGTTCGCGTAGCACCAAAGGCGTGGACTTCAACTCGTTCTTCGTCACTATTTTTTCTCTTGACGCCGTTTTCCCCGGCTTAGTGTCCGAATGACCATGATCGTTGGCCTGCGCCCAGGGGTGTTCTGCAGGCGCGACAACCACCAGTTCATCGTGCCCCAGCACCCGCTGGTGCAATTCGTGTGAGACACAGTTTCCCTCTACTACCGCCAGTTCCGCCTGGCCCTGAATAACCTGGCGCTGCGCCTCTTGGCTATTGAGTTGCCGCATATGCAGATGGGTCTGTGGGCTGGTGCGCAAATACTTCGCTGCCCAGCGTGGGTAATCCAATTCCGCCACGGTGTTCGAGGCCACGAGTTTAACCTCTTCGACAACGCCTTTTCCCAGTGCTTCTTCAAGGCCACGAGCGCATTCGTCGAGCGCTTCTTCTAGGCTCTCCAGTACGCGGACGACCTGGCGGCCTACCTCCGTGGTGGAACTCCCTGCGGCTCCGCGCCAGAAAATGCGCGTATCTAGGTGTTTTTCCAACTTGGCAATACGCATACTAACGGTCTGTTGCGAGACGTTCAGATGCTCTGCGGCCCGGTTCATTCCTCCATACCGAGCGACAGCGAGGACGGAATCTACTGTGAGGGCGTCAGGAACATAGCTACGTCGAGCAGGGAAAGAATCCGCTTCGTTATCAAGATTCCTTTGGGGGTACATGCATTCATTGTAACCCTGTCCAGCACATACACTCTCCCGCTACTGCCGAGCACTGCCTAGCCTCAAGAATATGAATACGAAGCACAGCAAGCTCGACCTACCGCCCCTAGGCCCCGGTTGGGCCGGAGCGGTGATGGGGCTGGGCATCACGGCGTCACTCATAGACATTCACCTGAGCTCAACGCTGGGGCACCTCCCTGCCGAGCTAATGCTTGGCGTGGCGACACTCCTCGCTTTGGCTCTCACCGTGGGGTTCCTTAGACATCGCAACCCGGGTTTCCACTCGAGCGTCATGCCGGCATGGGGAATGGCTTCCATGGGCATCCTCGCCTTGGGAAGTGCCTACTCCCTCATCTTCAGCAGCTGGTCAGTTCACACCTTCTGCTGGGCCGTCGGGACTGTCCTTGGCGCGATCACGTGCGTGAAGTTTTTCCGCTATCTCTTTGTTAGCCGCCCAGCTCCCGCCTTTACCTGGGGGCTACCCCTAGTAGCGCCTATGGTTGCCGCTACCGCCTCGGCTCAGCTGGCACCCCATGTGGGTGAGTGGGCCTCAACTGTGCACGGAATCGGGGTCGCATGCTTTGTCCTGGCCTGGGTGACGGCAGTACCGACATTTGCCTTCGTCTACGCGCGCACCTTCCCTATCATCCCCGCCCAGTTCGCCACCACCGCGTGGATTCCGCTGGGACTCGTCGGCCAGTCCACCGTGGCCGCACAGTTGCTTGCGGGTGACCAGTGGCACTTCCGTGCCACGGTCTACGGCTTAGTAATACTGAGCGTTGGCATTCCCCTCGCCGGCTACGCCATAGTCAAGCACTGGGGAACAGCCCTGGGCAGTGCCCCCATGCCTTATAACCCCACCTGGTGGGCCAGCACTTTCCCCGTGGGTACGTGCTGTCTTGGAACCCATACCCTGGCCGAGAAATCCATAAATTCCACGCTTCTGGTGTGGGATCTGGGATGGATGGACACCCTCAGCGCCGCCCTACTGGCTTTACTTCTGCTCCACGTCGTTTGGGCAGCACTCGGGGCTCGCAAACTATCGCGGCGACCGGACATCGTAAGTGCCGGCTAGCACTAAAGCATTGCGTGGGAGATGGCCTAGTCGCGGATGATCTCCGCACCTGCGTCTTCCAGCTCCTGAATAGCGGACTTGCCGCCCTGCTCAGTCACCGCCGAGCACAGTTGCTCGATGACGCGCACGTGGAACCCAGCATTCAAAGCATCCAGCGCCGTGGCACGGACACAGAAGTCGGTGGCGATGCCCACGATCGTCACGTTCTCGACCTCGTGGGAGTTTAGCCACTGCTGAAGTGTTTGTTCCTCACCCGCAAGATGGCCCTCGAAGCCGGAATAAGCGGCGGTGTATTCGCCCTTGTGGAACCAGACGTCCACCAGGTCGGAGTTCAGCTCGGCGCAGATCTGCGCGCCATGAGTATCGGCTACGCAGTGGACGGGCCAAGTGTTCTGGTAGTCCGGCTCTTCCCCCTCTGGCGCAAAGTGGCCTTCGGGCTTGATGTGCCAATCCTTTGTGCCGACGATGAGGGGGCGGGAGTTGGCAGCCTTGCGGGCGCCACTGCCCTCCCCTGCTTCTTCTGCGCCCTCGCCCTGATCGACACTTAGCACCTCGCGCAGCCAGGTGTTAATTCCCCGAGCCACCTCTACGCCGCGGTCGGTTCCCAAGGAACCATCGACGAAGTCGTTCTGAACGTCAACGACGATGATTGCGTCTTTGGTGTAGGTGCTGACCATTCCTGTTAACTCCTAGCGTTAACTTCTAGTGTGGATACTTAGCTCGTGTCCCTAGCTCGCACGCCCGTCCTCTCGCGCGCCCATTCTTCGGAAGGCGTGGGCCTGTTTAGAGGTCTGCCTAGACCAGCTTCCAGTCTTCCAGCCCATCATAGAGCGGGAAATCCTCGGCGATCTTGTCCACACGGGCACGCAAAGCCGCAACGTCCGCGTTGCCCGCCAGCGCGGTACCGATGACGTCCGCAACCTCGGTGAAGGCCTCGGAATCCAGGCCACGGGAAGCCAGGGCGGAGGTACCAATGCGCAGGCCGGAGGTCACCATCGGCGGACGCGGGTCAAAGGGCACGGCATTGCGGTTGACGGTGATGCCAACCTCGTGCAGCAGATCCTCGCCCTGCTGGCCGTCCAGCTGAGAGTTGCGCAGATCCACGAGCACCAAGTGCACGTCGGTGCCGCCGGTGAGAACCTGCACGCCAGCATCCTTCGTGTCCTGAGCGTTCAGACGCTCCGCCAGGATCTTCGCACCTTCGAGGGTGCGCTGCTGGCGGTCGCGGAACTCGTCGGTCTGTGCCACCTTCATGGCGACGGCCTTGGCTGCGACGGCGTGCATCAGCGGGCCGCCCTGCTGGCCTGGGAAGACGGAGGAGTTCAACTTCTTGGCGTACTCCTGCTTAGCCAGAATCATTCCCGAACGGGGGCCGCCCAGGGTCTTGTGCACGGTGGTGGAGACCACGTCAGCGTGCGGAACCGGCGACGGGTGCAGGTCTGCGGCAACCAGGCCGGCGAAGTGTGCCATATCCACCCACAGCTTCGCCCCGACTTCGTCGGCGATGGACTTGAAGGCGGCGAAATCCTGGTGGCGCGGGTATGCGGACCAGCCGGCGATCAGCACCTGCGGCTTCTCCGCAATGGCCTGCTCGCGGATCTTGTCCATGTCCAGGCGGAACGTCTCCGGATCCACCTCGTAAGCGGCGACCTCGTAGAGCTTGCCGGAAAAGTTCAGGTGCATGCCGTGGGTCAGGTGGCCACCGTGTGCCAGGGACAGACCCATGATCTTGTCACCCGGGTTGGCCAGGGACATCAGCACAGCAGCATTGGCCTGTGCGCCGGCGTGCGGCTGTACATTGGCGAACTCCGCCCCGAAGACCTGCTTGGCGCGGTCGCGGGCCAGGTCCTCGACGACGTCCACGTGCTCGCAACCGCCGTAGTAGCGACGACCCGGGTAGCCCTCGGCGTACTTGTTGGTCAGCACCGATCCCTGAGCCTGCAGCACAGCGCGCGGAACGAAGTTCTCTGAAGCAATCATCTCCAGCGTGGTGCGCTGGCGGCGCAGCTCACCGGCGATGGCCTCCGCGACCTGCGGATCCAGCTCCGCGAGGGGAGTGTTGTGCTGTTGCGAGTTCTGAGTGGACGAATTCTGCGGAGAAGTCACGTCGACCAAGGCCTTCCATAGGGGGATGAAGTTAAGAAAGATAAATCCGTTTGCTTATCTGCCTCACCATCATAGCCAGTGGCCTGGACAACCCCATAGCCAACCCGGCACCCGCTCAATTTCACCGGCAATTTCACCTGGCCTCATTTTCGGGGCACAATGGGTGCTATGACTTCCCCCAGCCCTTACATTGAGCTGGACCGTACTCAGTGGCGCACGTTAAGAAAGTCGATGCCCCAGGTCCTCACCGAAGACGAACTGGAACAACTCCGCGGCATCGGCGACGAGATCGACCTCGAAGAAGTTTCCGAGGTCTACCTGCCACTATCCCGACTTATCTTCCTACGCGTAGAGGCGCACCGTCGCCTCAATGCTGCCACCGAAACCTTCCTAGGCGAGCCCCTGCCGCCGATCCCCTACATCATCGGTGTGTGCGGCTCCGTCGCCGTAGGCAAATCCACCACCGCGCGTGTTCTGCAGGTTCTACTGCAGCGTTGGGAGACTAACCCACGGGTGGATCTAGTCACCACCGATGGCTTCCTACTGCCCACCGCAGAACTCGAGCGCCGCAGGCTCATGCACCGCAAGGGTTTTCCGGAATCCTACGACCAGGCGGAGCTGCTGAGCTTCGTCACGAAGGTGAAGTCCGGCACCCAGAAGGTCGAAGCTCCGGTATATTCCCACGAGGCCTACGACCGCATCCCAGACCAAACCATCACCGTGGATCGCCCGGACATCCTCATCGTCGAGGGGCTCAATGTCCTACAAACCGGCCCTACCCTCATGGTCTCTGACCTCTTCGACTTCTCCGTCTACGTCGATGCGCGCCGCGAGGATATCGAGGACTGGTACATCGATCGCTTCCTGCGCCTCAAGAACACCGCGTTCAAGGATCCGAAAGCCCACTTCCACCACTTCGCCAACTTCAGCGACGAGGAAGCCACGCTCGTGGCCAGGGAGATCTGGCAGACCGTTAACCTGCCGAACCTGATGGAAAATATTCTGCCCACCCGCGTGCGCGCCTCTTTGGTTCTACGGAAGGGACCGGACCACCTGGTACAAAAAGTGCGGATGCGGAAGATCTAGCCCCGCGCTCTATCACGGGAAGTTGTTGTCCGCGCCCTATCGCCGGCTATCCCCCCCGCTTACAGCCCGAAGCGCCGGTGCCGCTGGGAGTAGTCGCGCAGGGCGCGCAGGAAATCCACGCGGCGAAAAGCGGGCCAGTACGTATCCGTAAACCAAATCTCGGAATACGCCGACTGCCACAGCAAGAAGCCCGACAAGCGCTGCTCCCCCGACGTGCGGATCACCAGGTCCGGGTCCGGTTGGCCCGAGGTGTACATGTGATTCCCCAGCGCCTCGGCTGTGATGGCCGGCGCCATATCTTCCGGCGCGGTCCCCTGCTCCGCCAACTCGGCCACAAGTGTCTGCACCGCATCCACGATCTCCTGGCGGCCGCCATAACCCACGGCCACGTTCACCCGCACACCCGTGTGGGTAGCCGTCTTGGCCTGGTTTGCCTCCAGGCGCGTGCGCAACTGCTCCGGCAACAGCTCTAGGTGGCCGACGGTACGCAGCTGAAATCCGGCGTCCGAATCCGCCAGCTCCTCAGCAACATCACCGATGATGCTGCACAGCAACGACAGCTCCTCCGCAGAGCGCTTCAGGTTTTCGGTGCTAAGCAGGTAGACCGTGACGGTCTCGATCCCCAACTCATCGCACCACCCGCACATTTCCGCGATCTTCTTCGCCCCCACGCGGTGGCCGTGCGACACATCCGTAAACCCGTTCTCGCGGGCCCAGCGCCGATTGCCGTCGGCCATGATGGCAACGTGTTTCGGCCGCGGCTTATCGCGCAGCGAGCGCGCCAGGCTCGCCTCGTAGGCCGGGTATAGCAGCTGTGGGATGCGATTCACGTTGCTAATCTTACTGCTTCGGAGGTTCTTGACTATCCTTCTTCTCGACGCCCTCAGCCCGCGCCCGCTCAGCGTCAATAGCAGCGGGACCAGTCAGCGTGCCGGAGGAGGGCAAAAAGCGCTCATCGGTCTGGGGAACCTCCGTACGGGCGAACATGGAGCGCTTACCGGCGGTCTCATCAAACCCCTCGGCCTTCATCGCAGCTTCCAGTTTCTCTGTGTCAAAAAGGTTGATCCCACGCGACTCTGCGAATGCTTGGCGGCGTTCCAAGCGGCGGATGCGCTTGTTCATGGCAAAGCCAATGAGCAGCACGACCAGCAGCAAGATGATGATCACAAACAGGCCGACGGGTGCGGCTTTGCCGAACTCGGCGCCCTTCGGGCCGGTGCGCTCTGCCTGCGCAATGATCCAGGTGGCGGTGTTCATCGCTGGAAACTCCTTCAACAATCTCTGCCCATTAACTGTAGTTTGTCGGCGGTCTGAGGGGAAACCCCGGTGCCGCCTCTCTCATCAGCGCTGCGACGGCTAAGAACCAGGCCTAGTCGGCGGACTCGAGCCCCGCGAACAAGTCCGTCTCCGGCAGCTCACTGGGCACACGGGACTGCGCCAGCTCAAACTCCTCCGTCGGCCACACCTGCTGCTGCAGATCCGTGTCCGCCAGGAAGAATGCACCCTTCGGGTCGATCTGGGTGCGGTGGGCACGCAGGGCGTCATCGCGGCGGTCGAACCAATCCGCCACGTTTACGCGTGTCGTCACCCGGGATAAGATGTCCGGCAGTTGCCTCCACATTTCCAGGTGGCGCAGAACGTTCTCTGGCAGCCGCACGCCGCGTTCGTGCAAGGCCGTGGCCAGGTTCTCGAAGCGCTCGCGGATGAATCCGTGAGTGTAGTACAGCTTCTTTACCTCCCACGGTTCTCCCAACTCTGGGTGGTATTGCGGGTCACCTGCGGCCTCCCACGCGCGCATCGATACCGCGTGGACCTTGATGTGGTCTGGATGCGGGTATCCCCCGTGCTCGTCGTAAGTGATGATGACATGCGGACGGAATGCACGGACAACCCGTACGACGTCCTGCGTAACCTTTTCCGTATCCTCCAGCGCAAAGCAACCCTCCGGCAGTGGCGGCTTCGGGTCGCCCTCCGGCAGACCGGAATCCACATACCCCAGCCACTCGTGCTCCACCCCCAGGATAGAGGCGGCCTGCGCCATCTCCTCACGGCGCACCTCGATCATCTCGCCTATGCCCTGGCCAGCCAGCTGCTGCATCTCCGGGTTCAAAATATCCCCGCGCTCGCCGCCGGTACACGTCAGTACCTTCACCTTGTGACCTTCGTCGACATAGCGAGCCATCGTTGCCGCACCTTTGCTGGATTCGTCGTCCGGGTGCGCGTGGATCGCCAACAGGCGATACTGCGGGGTATCTGCGGAAGATGTCTTTTCACTCACGCCAATACAATTTACTACCCAACCCTCCCCTGCCCAATCGAGTGGGCGGTTGGGGCGGGCCGGGGATGAGGGCGTCATAAATAAATGGGTGGGCTAAACTAGAAACATCATGAGCACGGCGAAGAAGAGCATCCAAGAAGAGCGCTACGGCGAGACGCGCAACCAGAAGTTTTCCGGCAAGATCGTCGCGCTGATCCTGGCAGTGATTCTGGCGGCTGCGCTGACGTACGTGGTCACACAGTTCCTGCGCACCTCCGATGCGGACGTGACGGCACAGGAATCTGGCGGCGAAGTCGTTTCGGACGAGCGTATGACCATGAGCATCGACGTCACCCGCAAGGATCCTTCCCAGCCCGCCTATTGCATCGTGACTGCCTTGGATTACGACAAGAACGAGGTTGGGCGCCGCGAGTTCGTCATCCCGCGCGGTGGCGAGGATGTCACGCGCTACAAAGTAGACATTCCAACCCGCGAGCGCGGTTACGCGGCCACCGCCTACGGTTGTTCGTCTACGCTGCCGCCGCATCTAGACCCACTCGACTAGGTCGATTAGGTCGGGCTGCCCGGGTTGCCGCGGGCCCAGGTGCTAGACTTTGCACGCCTACTGATTAATTTATGGACGCCCACGTGGGAGACCGCGTGAACCCTCAACGAAGACGGGAGAACCCAATGGCCGAGAACCAGACTCGCTGGCTGACTCAGGAATCCTACGACCGACTGAACGCAGAGCTGACGGCTCTGAAGGAGAACCGTCCGGTGCTGGCTGCCGAAATCAACGAGCGCCGCGAAGAGGGTGACTTGAAGGAGAACGGCGGTTACCACGCAGCTCGTGAGCAGCAAGGTCAGGAAGAAGCGCGCATCACCTATCTGGAAGAGCTGCTGGATAGCGCAACCATCGGTGAGGCTCCGCAGGAGTCTGGCGTGGCACTGGTTGGCTCCGTGATCCACGTTTACTACGACGGTGACGAGGAGGATAAGGAGACCTTCCTGATCGGTACCCGTGGCCTGGAGTCCGCGAACCCGGACCTGGAGACGTACTCCACCGATGCACCGCTGGGTGCGGCTATCGTGGGCGCCAAGGTTGGCGAGACCCGCGAGTACCAGACCCCGGCCGGCGACACGGTCTCTGTAACCATCGTTTCCGCCGAGCCTTACGATCCGGATCTGGACGTTCCGCGCGCGGAGCAGTAGTTGCAGTAATTTCCGGCTGGCTGCGCTGCTTTAGTCTTTAGTCGGCTGTGGCTGCGCTGCTAGGCAGACCGCTTGTGCTGCTAGACCGACTGCGGCTGATCTGTTTCTATGCTGCCGGTGGTCTGAAGTTTCGCAGCGTCGCTGTTTAGCATCTGCAATTTCACGGCTGTTGACCGCGGTGGCCGATCCACTAATGCAAGAAGGGCGCCTTCGGGCGCCCTTCTACTGTTCTCTGCCTTTCAGACCTCCCGGCAGTGCCCAATGCTGCCGCGGCGGTGGCAAATGCCCCCGGCAGGGCGCAATCCCGCCCCGGGCAGCATCCAATCCCCTCCCTCGGAAGGGAATGCCCCCTCGGAAGGGGCTAGATGTCGGAAAAGTTGCAATTTGTTATTGGGAGACATTCCCACTTACAGATACCTGCAGATCAGAGCCTTTTTTAATTTACGTGTCGATGGCGGGGATTTTAGTTTTGCAACTTTTCCGACATCTAACCTCAAGAACTGCAACTTTTCCGACATCTAACCTCAAGAACTGCAACTTTTCCGACATGCCTCCCTACCAACCGCCGTGAATTTTCTTTTTAGCGACATTTCCTCGTCCTAGCAGCGAAATCTCCTGCATACCGGCAGCAAAAAAGGGGCTTCCGACGAACCGGAAGCCCCTCAACTGACAGCGCCTCAGCGCTACCCCTTAAAGACCTAGCCCCTTTAAAGAACTGGCCCCTTTGAAGACCTAGCCCCCTAAGGCGCTGGCCCCCTGAGGCGCTAGGCCCTGAAGAACTGCCCCCTGAGACACTAGCCCCTTGAAGACTTAGCCCCTTGAAGCATTGGCCCTGAAGCGCTAGTCCCTGAAGTAAGACAGCAGGCGCAGGATCTCGGTGTACAGCCAGACCAGGGTAACGGCCAGACCCATCGCCACACCCCAAGCCATCTTGGACGGTGCGCCAGCGCGAACCAGACGATCCGCCTGGTCGAAATCCAGCAGGAAGCTCATGGCTGCGATACCGATGCAGACCAGGGAGAAGATGATAGCGATCGGGCCACCGTCACGAAGGATGCCTGCAGATCCCGTAACCAGTGCAAACACCAGGTTACCCAGAGCCAGAACCAGGATGCCGATCATGGCACCCACCAGGAAGCGAGTGAACTTCGGGGTCACACGGATAGCACCAGTCTTGTAAACAAACAGCATGCCAATGAACACGCCAATGGTTCCCAGAACCGCCTGGGCAATGAGCATGCCGGCGTCAGTATCACCAACCGCAGCGCCAGACACCAGGAACGTAAAGCCACCAACGAACAGGCCCTCGAAGGCTGCGTAGGTCAGCGTGACCGGCGCGGAGTCGTACTTCTTGCCGAAGGCAGAAACCAGAACGGCGATCAGACCACCGATCATGCCGACGAAAGTCAGCACCATCGCAAGGCCGGGGTTACTCAGGCCGATGAAGAAGTTCACTACCGCCAGAGCAATAATCACGGCAAGGGTGATGCCGGTCTTAGTCACAACATCGTCGACAGTCATCGGCCGGTCAGCAGATCCAGCCTGGCCATAGTTGGCAGCATTCTGCATGCCGTAATCCATAGCGGCGGTCTGCACACCGCCGTGTGCGGAGGTCGCGTAGGGATTCATCCCCTGCTGGCCATAAGCGCCCTGCTGGCCGTAACCACCCTGGTTACCCTGCTGTGCGAACGGGTGCCGGCCTTGGTTCTTGGCCAGCGACCCCATGTACGGGTTCGAGCTTTTCATTTCTAATACTCCAAAGTTGTGCTGGTCATGTGCGTTCCCAACTCCCGCATTAAGGGAGCGGGCGCTTTCGCGTACATACTACCAACGGCTAAGCCCGCTCAAAGGTTCCCACAAGCTAGACCTTTCACCACCTCGCCGTAACCACCCCATCGTCATTTCCCACCACAAGCCTCATTTCTCACCGTCACTACCCACCACAAGCGTCACTACCCACCACAAGCACCAATACGTTTATTAAAAAAAGTTCTAGATCGAACACACTTCCTCAAGCCTTTTAGGTAGTCTCCCAAACATGAAGCGAACTAATTACAAGCGCCTTTCGGTTGCCGCTCTGCCCGCCGACCTGGAAGTAGAGCTGCGCGAACTCACCACAAATGCCCGCCTGCACAACCTCAACGACGACTACGCCGGTAAGCGCCTGGAGATCGAAGCCCCATTCCTCGGCGAAACCATCGGCTGGGTCGCCAGCGGTGATGCTGACGATGTCGCCGAGGCATTCCGCTTCGCCCGCCGCGCTCAGCAGTCCTGGCTGCACGTCCCTTTCGCCGAGCGCAAGCGCATTTTCCGCCGCTTCCACGACCTCGTTTTGAAGAACGCGGATCTGCTCTGCGACATGGTTCAGCTGGAAACCGGCAAGAACCGCGCCAGCTCCTTCGACGAGATCATGGACGTCGCCAACAACGCGCGCTACTACGCCAACAATGTCGAGAAGTTCATGAAGCCCCGCAAACGAGCTTCGGCAATGTCGATCATGGCGAAGTCCGTCGAGTACCGTCACCCGCTGGGCGCTGTGGGGCAGATCAGCCCGTGGAACTACCCGCTCTCCCTGGGCATCGGCGACGCTATCCCCGCACTACTCGCCGGTAACGCTGTGGTCGCTAAGCCCGACTCTTCTACACCGTTCACCGCGCTGTTGGTCTTTAAGTTTCTTTTTGACGCCGGATTGCCCCGCGACCTGGTGCAGCTAGTCACTGGTTCAGGCCGCGTGGTTGGCAGTGCGATTGCGGATCAGTGCGACTTCTTGATGTTCACCGGCTCGACCGCGACGGGCAAGATTTTGGGCGAGCAGGTCGGCCGTCGTCTGGTGGGCTATTCCGCCGAGTTGGGCGGTAAGAATCCGCTCATCATTGCCAACGATGCGGACATCGACTACGCAGCTCGCGGTGCGGTGGATGCCTGTTTTTCTAACTCCGGTCAGCTGTGTGTTTCCATCGAGCGCATCTATGTCGAGCGTGCGTCCTACGAGGACTTCGTCGGTACTTTCACCTCCCGTGTGCAGGCCATGAGCATCGGCACCGGCTTCGAGTGGGAAACGCAGATGGGTTCGCTGGCCTCGGCGGATCAGCTGGAGACGGTGGAAAAATACGTCGAGGATGCCCGGGCAAAGGGTGCGAACATCGTCTGCGGCGGGCGGAAACGCCCGGACTTGGGACCGTACTTTTACGAGCCGACAGTTCTGACGGATGTCCCGGAGGATGCGCTACTGCGCACCGAAGAGGTCTTTGGCCCGGTGGTATACATCGAGCCGGTGGAGGATCTGTACGACGCGATCGAGCTGGCCAACGACACGGACTACGGCCTGAACGCCTCCGTGTTCGCCGCTGACGATACTGCATGGCAGGTCGGCCCGAAGATCGAATCCGGCTCCGTCTCCCTAAACGATGGCTACACCTCGAGCTGGGCGGCCATTGACAATCCGATGGGTGGCATGAAGGAATCTGGTGTGTCCCATCGCCACGGCGCGGAGGGGCTGCACAAGTACACGGCAACGCAGAACGTCACCTCGCAGCGCTTCATGTACTTCCGCGGGCCGGAGTCTGTCAGCCGGAAGAACTTCTCGAAGATGATGCTCACGCTGCTGAAGGTGGGCAAGACCCTCCGCCTGCTGCCTTAGTTGCATCTCAGCAGTGCAGTAGCTGCGTCTCAACGTTGCCGTAGTTGCATCTCAGCAGTGCACTAGCTGCAGTGAAACTGCGCCGTAATTGCGCAAAAAGCCTTGCAGCAACTTCGGCCGCGCGCCGCTCCGCGCGACCGTCACCCTCGGGTGGCCGCCACTACCTCGGCGGCCACCCGTTTTGCATGCACTCCCACCCCAGTGATGGTGGCGGAGCCGGGACCCACCCAATCGCCATAGCCCACGAGGAATAGGCCGGGGTGTTGGGGCGAGGGGGCGTCCCCAGTAAAAGACAGCAACCCGCGAAAAGGGCCGAGGGCAGGGCGGAAACCGGTGCACCAGACCAGGTGGTCGGCGGAGATATCGTCAAGGGTGGCGAACATGGGTGTGGGGCGCAGGCGGCCGGTATCGCGGGCGTGCCGGACGGCGGGGAGCATCACGATGTCGCCAAGGTTGGAATCGGCGCCGGGATCGTCCTGGCCTGCCGAAATGGCGTGGTAGCGCTCGCGGTTGCGGCGGAAAAGCTCGGCCCCGTCGATGTCATCGGGCATCCAGCGGGGCGAGTGGCGAACGTACCAGGTGACGTCTGCCACCTCGGAAAGATCGGCGGCGATCTGCGCGCCCGAGTTCGCCGCGCCGACGACGGCGACGGTGGAACCGGCAAACGGCTCCCGACCCGGATAAGTGGCAGTGTGCCACTGCGTGCCGGAAAACGTCCCCGGGTAGTAAGGCACAAACGGGGCCGACCATGTCCCCGTGGCGGCGACGACCGTGCGGGCGCGCCAGGTCTCCGCTTCCCCTTTCAGGTTCCCGTGCAGGTGGTAAAGGCCGGCGGTGCGTTCGTATTCCACACGATCAATGTGTGCAGGACGAACGACGGGCAGGTCGTAGCGATTTTCGTATTCACGTAAGTAATCGACCACGTGGCTGGGCGGCGGGTAACCGTCCCCCTGATAGCCCGGCATAGGCATTCCCGGGAGATTAGAGAAAGTGGTAGAGGAGAATAACGTCATCGACGGCCACATGTGTTGCCACGCGCCACCGGGCTGGGGCTGATCGTCGAACACCGCAAAATTTATCGCCCGATTCCCCCGGCGCCCCTCGCGGCGCAGGTAGAAGGCCGTGGCCAGGGCGGACTGGCCTCCGCCGACGATGGCGCAGTCCAATACAGAATCTGACATGATTACCTACCGCCCGTTGGATGGGCGGATCGTCAGGCTCTCAACCATCGCATCATCAGTCGCGTCGATGGCCAGGCGCACAGCCTTCGCTACGGACTCGGGACGCAGGAACTGCGTTTCGTCGTAGTCGGCCTCAGCCACGCCACGATGAGTCTGGATCTGCCGCTGCATGTCGGAATCGACCTTGCCTGGGTGGATAGAGCTCACGCGAATCTTGCCACGCTGCTCCTCGCGCAGCGCATCGGTGTAAGCACGCAGGGCGAACTTCGTGGTGGCGTACGGCCCAAAGCCCACGCTGGACCTATAGCCCGCGCCGGAGTTGATCGTCACCACGGTTCCGTGCGCCGCCTGCAGCGCGCCGAGCAGGTGCCGGGTGAGTTCCGCAACGGCAAACAGATTAATGTCGAAGGCATGTTTCCACTGTTCAGGAGTGGTTTCGGTGACCGGGTCGTGCGCCACCACGCCCGCCGAGTGCACCAGCACGTCGAGACGTTCCAGCCCCAGCTCTGCCACGGCCGCACCGATGCCTTCCGTATCAGCAAGATCCGCTACAAAGCCCTGCGCACTTGGGAATTGCGCGGCAACGTCGTGGGCCTTCTCCGAGCTGCCACCGATGATCAGGTGGTAGTCGTCCTGCAGTTCGCGGGCAATCGCCAGGCCGATGCCTCGCGTGCCGCCGGTGATCAGTGCGACCTTTCGATCCATTGTTGCTTTCCTTCCTCTGCTCTCTTGTTCTCTTGCTCTGTACCCTTGCGCGTTCTCGCTCTATTAATGGTCGGGCGCCACAGTGCCCAGCCACGCCGTTGCATGCGGGATATGCTGCGCGATCTTCAGCGCCGAGGTCGGCGCCGGGCCGTACGGGGTAAGGGAGGCTATATATGACGCCGCAGCGTGCATCGCCACACCGATCGCAGCCGAATCGACCACGTAGTCTGCCTCGTGCGCCTCCAACTCGTACTGCCCGGCTTCTGTGTAACCGGTGTCCCGAGCCCGCTTGCCGGCATCGCGTGCTACCAGCGCACCCAGAATGCCCGCGAGTACGTCGCCGGATCCGGGAGTGGCGGCCCACGATGATGCGGTATCGACAACCACGGTGCGCTGTGGGTTGGCGATGATCGTGAAGCGCCCCTTCAGTAATACGGTGCAGTTCAGCTCACGAGCCAAGCGCTCCGCGGAGGTGATACGATCCGGCGAGTCGGCTGGCAACCCGGCTGCCCTCGCCAGTCGGTCGAATTCCCCATTGTGCGGGGTGAGCAGCGTGGGAGCGTTGCGCCTACGCAGGATCTCCAGAACGTCTGGGTTCTTCGCTAGGACGGTGATCGCGTCGGCGTCCAGAACCAAAGGCTGCACCATGTCTAAAACAGCGAGCAGCTCTTCGCGAGCGTCCCGATCCGTACCGCGGCCGGAGCCGACCATGCGCGCCTGCACCTGACCCGCCCCGCGGACGGCGGGGTGCACGACGACCTCCGGGGTGGTAGCCAAAACGTATTCAGGGTGTTCGCCGATGTAGCGCACCATCGAGCTGGTGGTTTTGACCGCCGCGAGCGTGGCGAGCACGCCCGCTCCCAGATAGTCCTTGCTACCCGCGCAGATACCCACGACTCCACCGGAGTACTTGTCGTCGGTCGCGCCTGGCTCCCCCGGCAATGTGCCCGGCAGCGGCTCCGGGGAGGCGAGGGGAAGCGCGAACCGCGCCGAATCAAGGAGCTCCACCGGAGTGTGCCAGAGGCGCGCGGAAGGATCGGGACGGACGCCTTCCCCAGTTGCGAGTTCAGTGGACAGCAGCGAACCATCGTCCAGCCCAATGTCCTCGCAGATCACGGCTCCGCATGCTGCGTTCAGGCCGTGGGCACGGCGCAGCCCACCGAAGGTGATGGTCACGTCCGCGTGAACGTGGCGCCCAGGTACCTTGCCCGTATCCGCAACCACGCCGCTGGGGATATCGATGGCTAGCACGCGCGCTCCAGAACCGTGTTCGGCCGTGCTATGCCGCGCGGAGCGGAGGAAATCGTCAACGTCCGCAGGAATCTCCCCGCGCCCGCCGATGCCGTACATCCCGTCAATGATCACGCCGTAGCGCTCTGTGGCGGCTGCATGGAATTTGGAGGGGAGATCAACGAAACGCCCGCCCGCGGAAGTAAACGCCCGGGCGGCGCGCTGGTGTACATTATCGACTCCTTCGAGTGCGAAGGCGACCACACTGATCCCTTGCATCCCCAAAACAGCACCGGCGTAGAGCGCGTCGCCTCCATTGCCACCCGGGCCAACCAGCAAGATTACGGGGTCTCCCAGTTCCCCCAGAAGCTTCTCCGCCACCGTTGCCACTGCATGCGCGGCGGACTGCATCAATTCATCCTCGCGCTGCTGGCGGGCCAACAGGGCAGATTCGGCGGCACGGATGGCCTCGACTGTGTAGAGAGTGCGCATGACTCCCATGATAGGTGTGCAGCGCACCTCCCCTGCGCTCGAACCAGACCTCCACCCCCTGCCCCCGTGGTGGCGTCCTTAAAAAATCGTTTCCCAAAGGTTCCCCAAAGGGCTAGACTGCATAGTCTGAACTGACGCGCCGGCGGCGCGCATAAAACCTCATAAGCACCTCGCACTTGAAAAAAGGTTCACTCGCTCCCATGCCTCGCCCAATAAACAAGAATCAGCGGTATGTATCCGGACTAGATGGCCTGCGAACGATCGCAGTTGCTGTCGTTGTGCTGTACCACCTGCACGTTCCCGGCTTCGTCGGGGGCCTCATGGGCGTGGGCGTATTCTTCACGCTATCGGGTTACCTCATCACCGCCAACCTCATGCGTTCGTGGGACAAGAAGGGCAACCTGACGCTCCGCGCCTTCTGGTTGCGCAGATTCCGGCGCCTCATGCCGGCGGTGATAGTCACGCTAATCGCCACCTTGATCTTGGCGGCAGCACTCACCCGCGACAAGCTCACCGAGCGCTTTTGGGAGGCGCTGTCCGCCCTGTTCTACGTGAACAACTGGCACACCATCTTCCAAGAGAAGTCCTACTGGGATAACTTCGGCGGACCGAGCCCGCTGAGCCACATGTGGTCGCTGTCCGTCGAAGAACAGTTCTACCTGCTCTGGCCCCTGGTATTGCTTGTGCTGTTGGTTGTAACCCGCTCGCGGATTGGTGCGCTGATTGGGACCTTGCTGCTGACGGGAGTTTCTTTTGCCTGGATGTGGATGCTGGCCGCCTCAGGGATGGACAACACACGCGCATACGAAGGCACCGATACCCGCGCCGGCGCCCTGTTGTTGGGTGCGTGCCTGGCGATTTGGCTTTCCTCCCGTCGCCAAGCGGGTAAGTCCGTCGAACCTGCGAAAATTACCGCGAACCTGTTCGGCTTTATCGGCTTGGCGGGCATCGTGGCGCTCGTCGTGCTGGTGGAGCAGGAGTCGATGTTCCTGTACCACGGCGGGCTGATCCTGCTTTCCGTCGCTTCCGTGCTGGCGATCTTCTCCGTCCTGCACCCGGATAGTCTGTGGAGCCGGGTGTTGGGCTTTGGCCCCATCCGCTGGCTCGGCGAGCGTTCCTATGGCATTTACCTGTGGCACATGCCGGCGATTGCCTTCATGCCACAGTCATGGCTGGAGAATAATAAGCTCCTGGCCAGCGTTATCGCCATCGGCGTGAGCGTTACCCTGGCCGCTATCAGCTGGACGCTTATCGAGGATCCGATCCGCAAGCATGGCGTGATCCCGCCGATCAAGGCATGGCTGCGTAGTCGCAAGGCAGACCGCGAGGTCGGCGACAGCCGCGACAACTCGGGGGCTGCTGCCGGCATCTTCCGCCAACGCTTCCCCACCTACTTCACTTCCGGTGCCGCTGTGGTGCTGGCCGCGGTGGTCGCTATTGGTGCGACGCCCATTAGCATCAACCCCACGGCATCCCAACAGGAAGCTGGCGCGGGCAAGGGCGGCGGCGAGCCTGCGATGGAGCTGGATCCTTCACAGCGTCCGGGTGGCGCTGGGAAGGCTGCGGGGTCGCAAGATCCCGCTGCTGAGGGGACGCAAGATCCCGCTGCTGAGGGGTCTGCCGCTGACGTCGACCAGGAACCGGATTCCAAGCTGATGAGCTGCAAGCGCGTGGTGCACGTCGGCGATTCTACGTCCATCGGCATGTTCGCCAACGACATGGTGAACGATCCCAAGAACACTGCCTTCGAGACGTATCTGAAGTACGGCGCCGAGGAAGTCATTGACAGTGTCTTCGGCGCGCGCAACACCACCGAGGGCTGGCAGTCCGAGGACGGCTCGCAGAGCTACCCGCCGGCCATCGACTCCGTAAAGGAGCTGCTGCCCACCGCCGCTGGCCCGGATACCTGCTGGGTTATTGCTACCGGTGTGAACGATGCGGCGAACTACGCGGCGGGTGCAAACCTGGCTGCCCCAGAGCGCATCAAGATCATGATGGACATTCTGGGCGACCAAAAGGTCATGTGGCCGACGGTCACCACCAACACCAACGAGGGCTACTACGCGAACTCCAACATGGAGGAGTTCAACCAGGCTCTGCGTGACGCGCAGAAAGATTACCCGAACCTGCGAATCTACGACTGGGCCGCCGAGGCAAAGCCCGAGTGGTTTGCCGAAGGCGATTTCGCCCACTACGGTCCGGAGGGCAACAGCCAGCGCGCCGAGCGCTTCCCCGCTGCCCTTGCCAAGGCCTACCCGAAGTCGAAGGGCGGCCAGCCCTCCGACGAGTTGGTGGTGAACTCCGGGCTGTAGAGCCAAACTCCCAAGAACGTAAAATCCCAAGAACGTGCGGAAACACATTAAGCTTCTGTACGTTCTTCTTTAATACAAGGCTTATGCAGCGCGAGTGAGATTAGCGCTCATAGGCGGTTCAACGTGTAGGAGCCCAGGCGTGGAATCACCGGAAAACGGCAGCCGGAACCAGCGAGACCAGCGAACCCAGCGGAACCAGTGGAACTCGCAGAGCTCAGGGGCACCGAATGACACTCGCAGCTCGCGCGACTCACAGAATGAGTGGAGTTCGCGGAACGAGTGGAAGAACGTGGTGCGCTCGGACGAAGCTCCGGCTGCGGAAGCCGATGCGGAGACTAACTCCAGCACGCACCCCTCCACGGAGCCTTTCGAGCTGGTATCGCCACCCCAGCAGCCAGCTTTCAATCCCATTTCAGCCCCAGGTGCCGGCCCCAGCTCCGGCCCCGCGCCCGTATTCGGCCCGGGCATGGCTCCCCCACCTGCGGCGGCTCAGGCCATGGCGCGGGTTCAGCCTCCTAAGAAGAGTTCGGCACTTCTTCCGGCAATCGTCACCTTCATCGTCTGCGTCCTGCTGCTGGCAGGTGGTCTGTTCGGGTACAAGAAGCTCACCGAGCCCTCCGGTAGCGAGGCTGCCCCCGGCAAGCCTTTCGCAGCCTCAGGAGCGGCGCCTGACACAGAGTCCGGTGCAGGATCTGATGCAGAGCCAGCCGCGGATGACTCCGACGACGGAACCGAGTCCGGTGGGTCTGACGAGTCCGGGGAGCAGTTCGACGCCGCCGACCTGATCCCACGGATGGCCTCCATGACGGTGCCCGACTTCAGCGTGCTGGAAGATGCCGAACGCTCCGATGAAACGAATTTTCCGGCAGTCACTTTGAACGATGGCATATACGGCGAACCCGGCTATGGCTTCAGCATCGGACTCGGCAGCAACGATCCAAGCGGGGATCGTGACAAAATCTCCCCGATCTACGCACAAGGCGACCTTAACGGTGACGGGGAGGACGAGATCGTTGTGCAAATGTACAGTAACCGGGGAGGAAACAGCTACGTTAACCACTTCGTGGTGTACGACAAGAACCTCACCCCGATGGGATACACCCAGGTGGATGACCTCGACGAAGAGCTGCCGACTATGGGGCGACGAGGCCAGACGGTTGACGAGATGAAGGTCGAGGATGGAAAGCTGTTCTTCGACTACCTCGGATACGGCGATTCAGACCCGATGTCCTCCCCCTCCCAGCGCACGCAGGTCTACCTGACCTGGAACGGCGGCACGGACTTTGAACTGGCCGAGCCGCCGACCTTCCTCTAGCCCCCTAGCCCACTCGCTAGTCCTGCTTAAACTCGCGGGCGATCAGCAGCTTCATAATCTCGTTCGTGCCGCCGTAAATGCGCTGCACGCGAGCATCCGTGTACATGCGGGAGATCGGGTACTCGCGCATGAAGCCGTAGCCGCCGAACAGCTGCAGGCAGCGATCCGCCACGGAGCTCTGCAGGTCGGAGGCCAGGTACTTCGCTGCCGAGGCCTGTGCGGGCGTCAGCTTGCCCTCAATGTGTAGCGCCGTGCAGTGGTCGGTCAGCGTCTTCGCCGCCAACGTCTCACTCGCGCACTCGGCTAGAACGAACTGGGAGTTCTGGAATCCCAAGATCGGACGGCCGAAAGCCTCACGCTCGTTGACGTAGCGGATGGTTTCGCGCACGGCACCCTCGCAAGCGGATGCACCAGCGATAGCCAGGATCAGGCGCTCCTGCGGCAACTGCTGCATCAGCTGCAGGAAGCCCATACCCTCCTTGCCTCCCAGCAGGTTATCGGCGGGCACGCGCATGTCGGTGAAGAACAGCTCGCGGGTATCCTGACCACGCTGGCCGATCTTGTCCAGCACGCGGCCACGCTCAAAGCCCTCGAGATCCTTGGTTTCGGCGACGATCAGGGACAGTCCCCTGCCGCCCGGCTGGTCGTTGGTTCGGGCGACAATCACCACAACGTCGCAGTGCGTGCCGTTAGTGATGAAGGTCTTCGAGCCGTTGATTACCCATTCGTCGCCATCCAGCTCCGCGTGGGTCTTGATGGCCTGCAAGTCGGAACCGGTTCCGGGTTCGGTCATGGCGATAGCGCCGACGAGTTCGCCGCTAGCCATGCCCGGCAGCCAGCGGCGGCGCTGCTCCTCCGTGCCGAGTTGGTAGATGTAATGGGCGACGATCACGGAGTGCACACCGTTGTGCCAGGCGGAGTCGCCAGCCAGGGCGAGCTCCTGCTGGATCACGGCCTCGTGGGCAAAGGTGCCGCCACCCCCGCCGTACTCCTCGGGGATGGAGGCGCACAGCAGGCCAGCGTCGCCAGCCTTGTTCCAGAACTCGCGCTCGACCTGGTGGTTTTCTTCCCACTTCAGCTCGTTGGGAGTCACCTCCCTGGCGATGAACTCGCGGGCGTGCAGGCGTAGGGCGTCAGTTTCCTCGGTTTCCCAGGTGGCGCGGTAGTTATCCAGAATCATGTCGATGGCTCCCTCAAAAGTGAATCGAAACGCCGGCATGTGATTTTGCCAGCAAAATACTTTCTCGGGAACAACGCTACAACAGCACGATCGTGAGCTGGATCACTTTCGAGAAGAAGTTCTAAAAGAAAAACAAAAAAGTCCCCCCAGTCGGACTCGAACCGACACTGAACGGATTTTAAGTCCGCTGCCTCTGCCAATTGGGCTATAGGGGGCGTGCCATGACCTCGGCCAGCATCCCGTCCAATATATCCTTTTCGCTAATCGTGATTTCACTGAGCCCCCAATCCAGGAACTGGGATGCGAAAGCATCCACCACGATTGAGCCGCCACCGATCACATCCGCGCGGCCCGGGTGCATAGGCCCGTACTCGCAGCGCTGGGGTGGCGTCAATCCCACAAGATTACGCGCCGTGGCGCGGAATTCCTCCAGCGGCAGGGCGGCCATGTGAATGCGCTCGGGGTCGTACTCGGACAGGCCAAGGGTCAGGGCTGTAAGGGTGGTCATCGTACCCGCCACACCCACGACCTGATCCACGCCGCGCAGATCCACGTGAGAGCGCACCTGCTCCATCAGCTCCTCAACGAACTCACGCGCAGCGGCGACCTGCTGCTCTGTGGGCGGCTGATTGTGCAGAAAGCGCTCCGTCAGGCGCACACAGCCCATGTTGGCAGAGAAAGCCTGTGGCTGGCGCCCCGGCCCGTGAACCACGAACTCCGTGGAACCGCCGCCCAAGTCGATGACGCAGACCGTGCGATCCTGCGCGCCCGGCAGATCCGTGACGGCGCCGCGGAAGCTCAGCTCCGCCTCCTGCTCGCCGGAGATCACCTGCGCCACCGCCCCCTCGCGCACCCGGCCCAAGTGGCGACGGGTGATGTCGAAGAACTCCTCGCGGTTCGCCGCATCGCGGGTAGCAGAAGTTGCGCCCATCATCACGTCGATCACACCGTACTCCGCCATGCGGTCGGCGTAGATCTGCAGAGCCTTGTCCACGCGCTGCAGGGCCTCGTCGGCGAAGCGACCCGTGGCATCCACGCCCTGGCCCAGGCGCACAATGATGTTATCCCTGTTCAGCTCGTTAATCCGACCGTCGGCGGTACGTTCGCTAATCAGCAGGCGGATGGAGTTTGTACCACAGTCGATCGCGGCGAAACGGGAGTTCTGGGGATCGTGGGGCAGCTCGTGAGAGGTATCGTTCTGGGCAGCGCTCATAGTTCTCCAGGCTACCGCAGTGGCACGGCTGCTACTCTGTTACGCTCGCGGCCTCCATAGAAGTGCCAAGCGCGGCCGAGGTCGGCCAATCGGCAGGCAGGGCCGTGCCTTCTAGCTTCGGGTTGTTCTCAATGGCCAGTGCCACAGCTTCGGTGCCCAGGCGCACCCGCTGCGGCCCTTCTGCCAATGCGTAGGCGATCAACACGTGCAGGCACTTCACACGGTCGGGCATGCCGCCGCCGGAAAAGTCCGTGCCCAGATCCTCCATCTTGTTGCGTTCGGCCAGGTAGTGTTCGTGTGCAGCCTGATAATCAGCTGCCAGCTCTTCGTCTTCAGCTAAGCGGGCCTGCATCGTCTTCATCACACCAGCTACCTCTAGGCGGGAAGCCTCAGCGGTAAGTCGTGGGTCCGTCAGGTAGTACAGCGTGGGAAACGGGGTTCCGTCGGGCAGCTTCGGTAGAGTTTTTACCACGGCCGGAACGCCATCGGGCGTGTAGTAGCTAACCTCCACCACGCCGCGTAGTGGTCGGCCGAGCTGCTGGCGCATCACTTCGAGGTCGTCGTCGGTCGGTGGTCCGGGTTGGCGCTGATTAGTCATATCCTGGGCTTTCTGGGTTCTACTTTGGGGCTTACTCTTGGTCTATCCCTGGGGGTTAGCGCGGGTTCTAGTTTGCTGGTGCGGGTGCCTGCTCTGGTGCTGCGGGAGCAGGCTCTTGCTCAGGCGCGGGGGCTTCCGGATTCTGCTGTTCCGGCTTCTCCTCTGGCACGGTCGGCAACTTGTGATCCTCGTTCTCCGGGTCTTTTTCCTCCACCAGCTCTTCCGGGGTGGCAATCGAATCCCACAGTTGCGCATACCAATCGCGGTTGCCGTCGCCTTCGCCGGTGGATTCTTCTTCCGCCTCGGTCCCCAGCTCCTCGGCGTTAATCTTCGGGGAAATGATGCGATATGCGGACTCGCCCGGCTCGATCAGCCCCAGTCGCGTTCGCGCCTGTTCCTTGATGAAGTCCTCATCGCGGTAGCGGTTGAGCTCGTTTGTCAGTTCCGCCTTCGTCTTTTCCTGGCTCTCGATCTGCGCATTCAGCCGGGCCAGCTCGGCGCGCTGCTCAAAGTAATTGCGCAGCGGGTTCGTGATGGAGATCGCCAGGAAGATCACCATTAACAGAGCCACGAGCCACGTTGTTGGGCTCATGTTCTTGGGCACTTCTACAAACGATCGCGCCATGCGCTTCGGCGCGGACTGCGCGCGCTCACGACGCTTCTCGCGCCTCTCGATCGACCGTGCTCTGGGCAACCGGGCGGACGCGGGGCGGTCGTTACCTTGCCCCTCTTTTTCGGACGCCACGTCTCCCCGCAGCTGATCCTCCGGCTCCCTGTCCGGTTCGCCCTTGGTCGATTTACTCATGGTCTACAGAGTCTAGCGAAGCGAGGCTGAAATGCGAGTAGCCCACGGCCACCGGTTGGGTGGCCGTGGGCTACTTACCTAGTGTGCGCTAGCGTGCCCGCGTAACTACTTCTTGAAGCGCGGGAATGCAGAGCGGCCGGCGTAAACGGCAGCGTCTCCCAGGATCTCCTCGATGCGCAGCAGCTGGTTGTACTTGGCAACGCGCTCGGAGCGGGCCGGGGCACCGGTCTTGATCTGGCCGCAGTTCAGGGCAACGGCCAGGTCGGCAATGGTGGTGTCCTCGGTCTCACCGGAGCGGTGGGACATCATGGTGCGGTAACCGTTGCGGTGTGCCAGCTCCACGGCGTCGAAGGTCTCGGTCAGGGTACCAATCTGGTTTACCTTCACCAGCAGGGCGTTGGCAGCCTTCTCCTCGATACCCTTGGCCAAACGCTGCGGGTTGGTGACGAAGAAGTCGTCGCCAACCAGCTGAACCTTGTCGCCAATCTTGGCGGTCAGGGCGGTGTAGCCCTCCCAGTCGTCCTCCTGCAGCGGGTCCTCGATAGAGACGATCGGGTAAGCCTCGATCAGCTCCTCGTAAACCTTAGCCATCTCCTCAGCAGTGTGTTCGCCACCCTCGAAGTGGTACTTGCCGTCCTTGAAGAACTCGGAGGAAGCAACGTCCAGAGCCAGTGCAACGTCCTCGCCAACCTTGAAGCCGGCCTTCTCGATAGCTTCGACGATGAGGTCCAAGGCAGCCTTGGTGGAGTCTACAGACGGAGCGAAGCCGCCCTCGTCGCCCAGGCCGGTGGACAGCCCCTTGTCCTTAATGACCTTCTTCAGGGTGTGGTACACCTCGGCACCGACGCGCAGGGCCTCGGAGAAGCTCTCTGCGCCGATCGGAGCGATCATGAACTCCTGGACGTCAACGCCAGAGTCTGCGTGTGCACCACCGTTGAGGATGTTCATCATCGGTACCGGCAGGACGTGGGCGTTCGGGCCGCCGACGTAGCGGAACAGCGGCAGCTCTGCGGCCTTTGCGGCGGCGTGTGCCACGGCCATGGAGACGCCCAAGATGGCATTTGCGCCCAGCTTGGACTTGTTCTCGGTGCCGTCTAGGTCGCGCATCAACTGGTCGATCAGACGCTGGTCGTCGGCCTCTACGCCCATCAGCTCTTCGTCGATCTCCTCGATGACGTTCTTGACGGCCTGCAGAACACCCTTGCCCTGGTAACGGTCGCCACCGTCACGCAGCTCGTGTGCCTCGTGCACACCGGTGGAGGCGCCGGACGGAACCGCGGCGCGGCCGAAAGAGCCGTCGTCCAGGACTACGTCTACCTCGACGGTCGGGTTTCCGCGGGAATCGATGATTTCACGGGCATCAATGTTGAGGATCAGGGCCATGTGTCTGCCTCCTTGGCATGTGGCATCGGGTGCCAAACTGTTGATTATCTGTTCTTGGGTTAACAGCTAACAAAGGTCTCCACCGCGCACCCGGACAACCTTCAATCGGCGCCGAGCACAGCGGTCTGCCTCCATTGTGGCACCGCCAGAAATTTTTCGCCGTCGCCGTGGCGAAACATGGCCGAAACTACCCCTCCCGAATGGGGGAACGACCTACAGCGGAGACTGCCCCAGGGCGTAGTTCGCCGCTGCGTCGCGTACCTGGAGGACGTACTCGTCGGAGAGGTTATACCCCTTGATCGCGCTCCTCCAGCCACTTTCAGTACTGAGGTCGCGCCCCTCATTGCACAGCAGCTTCGCCGCAGTGGCAGAGGCATCGTAAACGCTCTGCGGGTTCTTCTCGCCGTCACCATCGGCATCCACCCCGTAGATCTTCCAGGATTCAGGGATGAACTGCATCGGCCCCAGGGCACGGTCGTATTTGCGATCTCCGTCAAGCCGCCCGTCGTCGGTATCCTCCACCTTGGCGAACTCGCGGCCGTTGAGCTGCGGGCCGATGATGTCGGGCTCGGCGATGCCGTCGTCGTTGAGTTTGGACGCCCCGAAGCGCTGGCCGTCATAAGTCCCGTGGCGGGTCTCTACGTAACCGAGCCCGGCCAGAGTATTCCAGGACAGGTGGCAGTCGGGGGTCTCCTGCCGAGCGAAGTCTTCGGCCTTTCCGTAGGCCATGAGGGCCGGCAGAGGGATGTTTAGCTCCTCGGACTTCGGCTTAGCCCAGTCCAAAGCCTGCTGGTATGCGCGGTCGCTGTCTTGCGGGTCGAAGTCCGGCGCCGGACTCGCGGCCTTCGGTGGAATATCGGTGGGCACCGGCAGGCGGTCAGATTCCGCGTCGTGGTTACCCGTTACGAATCCGGCAACCAGATAGCCAACCAGGCCGATGATTGCCAGCAGCGCGAGCACTACGACGAAGAATCCGCAACCACCCAACAGACCCCGGTTCGGACGGCCCCCTGCGGCTGCGTCGTCGTCCCACGTCGGATCGGTCGGTTCGATCCTCTGCGGGCGGCGATAGCGGTGTGGCGCCATGAATGTCCTTCCTACTCCCTAGTACTCGCGTTAGTATTCGCACCCCGCGCGCGTTGGCACTTCTGGTGTTGATAATTTCGCGCTGATGATTCTGCGCTATTACTCCTGAGCGTTCCTCGACGACTTGCTCTTGGCTTTGCTCTCTGCCGCGGGGACGGCACTAACTAACACTGCGTTTAGGCTACTAGCTGGAAGTTGAACCCGCGTTTCCGACTCGACTATTTGCAACTCCGCCATATCCGCAAACACCCGCTCGCCGACGGCGATGTGCACTCCAGGGAGTACTCCGTGCTGGGTGAGGTAACGCACCAGAGCCGCATCCCTGTCACTGATGCGATCCACCACTAGGCGCTGGCCCTTGTGGGCGTCCGAAAGAAGAAAAGCCGAGCTTGCAGGAATGTGGCCGCCCTCGTCGGGAATAGGGTCACCGTGCGGGTCTCGTGTGGGGTTGTTCAGCAGGCTGGCGATGCGATCGACGAAGGTTTCGGAAACCGCATGCTCTAAAACCTCGGCCTCGTCGTGCACCTCATCCAGGCCGTAGCCCAAGTGGTTGCACAGAAAAGTCTCGATCAGGCGGTGGCGGCGAACCATGGTAAGGGCGATTCTGCGACCCGCTTCACTGAGCTCGATGTCCCCATAAGGGGCGTGATCGACGAGCCCCTGGGCGGCGAGGCGCTTGATCGCCTCCGAGGCAGTAGAAGGTCGCTGGTCCATGTGGCTGGCCAAGACGGAAAGGGAAACCCCACCTCCGGACCACTCCTGCAGATCGAAGATCTTCTTCAGGTAATCCTGGGACCTCTCGGGAAGGTCTGTGACATGCATGTCGACCAGTGTACGGGGGTAATCGGGGTTTTAAGAACTCAAGGGTGTGGACTAAGCTGCACTATATTGTTCAACCCATTGAACATTACGCCCCTCACTATCGGAAAGTTTATTACCTTGAAAATGAAGCCCAGTAAGAAGCTAGCGGCAACTCTGTGCAGCACAATCCTCGCAGTTGCAGGCACCACCGCCTGCAATAGCGAGAACACACCCGATGAAAAAGCCGAGGTTCTAACGACTTTCACCATCTTGGAAGACATCACCTCCAACATCGCCGGCGATACCCTCACCGTGCGCTCACTAACCCAGCCCGGCGCGGAGGTTCACGGCTACGACCCCACCCCCAGCGACATCGCCGCCGCGTCCGACGCGGAGCTCATCATCAACAACGGACTGGGACTGGAACACTGGCTGGACAAGCTGACCGCAGACAGCTCCGCCCAGCGCACCACTGCCAGCGACGGCGTGAAGCCCATCAACATCAAGGGCACCGATCAGCCCAACCCACACGCCTGGATGAGCCCCACCCTCGCCAAAACCTATGTGGACAACATCGTCCAGGCCTTGAGCGACCTGCGTCCGGAAAACGCAAAGACCTACGAGGACAACGGCAAGAAGTACAAAGACAAGCTCGACGACGTGCAGACCGAGCTCCAGGACGGCCTGAAATCCCTGCCCCGCCACCAGCGGGCACTGATGAGCTGTGAGGGTGCCTTCAGCTACCTCACCCACGATGCCGGCATGAAGGAGGGCTACATCTGGCCCGTCAACACCGAGGGCGAGATCACTCCCCAGCAAATCACCCAGGCAGCCGATTTCGTCAAGGACAATGACGTCCCCGCTGTTTTCTGCGAATCCACGGTGGAGCCCGGGCCGAAGGAACAGCTCATGCGAGATACCGGCGCCCGCGACGGCGGTACACTGTACGTCGACTCGCTCTCCCCAGCCGACGGTCCTGTACCGACCTACCTCGACCTTCTTTCTTATGACGCCCACACCATCGTCAAGGGACTGACCGACAAGGATGCGAAGTAACTAATGAACTCGCCACACTCTTCCCCCTCCCCCGCGCTGGTCGTCGACAATGTGCACGTGAGTTACGGCCACGTCGATGCTCTCACCGGCGTAAACCTGCAGCTCGGCTTCGGCCAGATCACCGCCTTGATCGGCATGAACGGCGCGGGCAAGTCCACCCTGTTCAAAGCCATCATGGGGCTGGTGCGCCCCACCTCCGGGAGCATAACGGTCAACGCCACCGGCTCACGCGGCACGGTGGCCTACGTCCCTCAACACGACCACGTGGACTGGAACTTCCCCATCAGCGTGCGCGACATTGTTGCCAGCGGACGGCGCCGCGCACGCTCCAAGGCAGGCCTGCTGCCGCAGGGTTCGGCGCTATGGGGGCTGAAGAGTTGGCGTCAAGAGAAAAGAAAAGACAACCGCATCATCGACGCAGCATTGCGGCAGACCGGACTGACCGACCTGCAAAACCGCCCCGTCGGCGCACTATCAGGCGGCCAGCGCAAGCGCGTGTTCGTAGCACGCGGTATCGCACAGGAGGCGAAAATCATGCTGCTGGACGAGCCCTTCGCAGGGGTGGATACGCAGTCCCAATCGCAGATCACCGCACTGCTACACGAGCTCGCCGAGGCCGGGACAGCACTACTGATCTCCACGCACGATCTGGACCGGCTGCCGGAGCTGTGCGACAACGTGGCGATGCTCAACCGGCGGATTGTGGCCGAAGGGGCGCTAGAAGAGGTTATGACAGCAGAGAACCTCGCCCGCACCTTCAGCAGCGCCGACGTGACGGACGCACGGCCGCTCGCTAGCGAGGAGACGCACTGATGAGCACACTTTCGACTCTTTTCGACCCGATCCTGGTGCCCTTAAGCTACAGCTTCGTCCACCGCGCGGTACTCGCGGCCAGCGTGATGGCCATCGTCGCGGGACTGCTGAGCTGCTGGTTGATCTTGGTGGGCTGGTCGCTGCTCGGCGATGCGGTCTCCCACGCCGTACTGCCCGGTGTGGTGCTGGCCTACATCACCGGAGCCCCCTTCGCCGTCGGTGCGATGCTGGCCGCACTCATCGCCGTCGGCCTGGTCGGCTCGGTGAAGGAAAGAACCACCCTGCGGGAGGACACCTCCATCGGCATCATCTTCACCGCCTTCTTCGCCCTCGGACTAGTGCTGCTTTCTGTCACGCCTAGTGGCACGCACTTGCAGGAGATCCTATTCGGTAACCTGCTGGGCATAACGCAATCCGCCCTGTGGCAGATTCTGGCCATCGGCGGCCTTGCCTTCGTGGTTTTGCTCGCCAATGCGCGCACGTTCACCCTGTGGGCTTTCGACGCCGAACACACCCGAACCATGGGCTTTAACACCAAGGCCATACGGTGGGCGCTGTTGGCGTGCCTGGCGTGCGTGGTGGTTGCCAGCGCACAAGCCGTGGGTGTGATCCTGGTGGTCGCGATGCTGATTACCCCCGGCGCGACTGCATACCTGTGGACGCGCCGCTTCCGCCGTATGCTGCTGATTGCCCCGTTGGTGGCGTGGGTCAGCTGCATCGCGGGCATCCTGCTGAGCTTCAACGTAGACGTATCCACTGGCGGCACGATCGTGCTAGTGCAGTCGGCCATTTTCGGGCTAACGTACCTCTTCGCCCCGCGTGAAGGCCTAGTACACGCTTTGCTAACTCGGCGCTAGTTGTTCTGGGCACGCAGCTTCTCACGAAACGCTGCCACCGCGTCGTGCAGTCGGCGCTCCGCCTCGCCCGGGCTGTCGAGCTCTAGGCCGACCATGGGGTAACGAATGTCGGTTGGGATCTCCGTATCGGGAATCCCCTGTGCACGAGCCTCGGAGATAACGGCCTCCGCGGCCGACAGTGCGCTGGTCGCGCCGCCGGCGACGGTCTGGGAAGCACTGGTGGTGCTTGCAGCACTAGCCTCACCCGGAGCGTGAACAGCCGGGAACTGCTGAGCGTGCGGCTCCTGGCGCGGGCTGGCAGGTGCTTGTGCTGCCGACTCGTGGGCTGCTGCTTGCTTCTGTGCCTGCGGTTCAGACTGCTTGTCGGCCTGTTTCTTGGCATCGAGGTAGCGCAGGTAGTCATCGCCGAAAGTCCTGACCCGCTGGGCCTCTTCCTGCTTCTTGCCCGCTTCCCACAGGCGATCTTGCTCCTGGCGCGGAACCTGGCGCTCTACTTCTTCGAACAAGTACGGAGCACGCGACCGCAGCTTCGCCGAAAACGCCCCGGCCACGTGCCCGATGTCGAAGGCGCCGCGGCGGTTCGCGATCTCCGCGTGGAACAGCACCTGTAGCAGCACGTCTGATAGCTCAGAGCACAGATCCTGCTCAATCCACTCCGGGCGCGCAGGCGCTGCGGCACCCTCCCCGACCGTATCCTCGGCGGCATCTTCTGCACCGGCTGCCGCACCGTCTTCAGCCGCAGGCTCCCAGCTCTCCATCAGGTCGATGGTGCGGGCCAGCTCCTCGGTTTCCTCCCGGAGGAACTTCACCAGGCTGGTGTGGGTCATGGCTTGCTCCCACTCCCCCTGGCGCAGAGCACGCGCCATGAGCGCGACCGCGTCCTCAATCTCGTCCATCACAGAGGCCGGAACCTCGGTGCGCGTCGTGCGGCGCAAACCTGCCACGGCGGCGGTGTGCTCATCGGTTCCAACGATCTCGCCATCCACCACGCCATCGCCCGAGTGGGTTATCTCGCGGTCGTCCTCCCCGGTGGGGGCGTCATCAACCAGAGAAGAAGAACCACCGGCCTCGAGCTCGCGTGCGGGCTCCATGTGTACTTTAAGGCTCGGTGCGGTGATGACCTCCTCGCCGGCCTGAATCCGCTCAATGACAGACTCGTTTTCCAGATCCGTCGTGACGATGATGCTCGACTCGTCGACCGTGTGGCCGCCCAGATCCGCGATGACCCAACGGACGCGGATCGGCACCTCCTCCGTGTAACAGACATCCTCGCGGAGCAGATCGACGGCATCCACGGGAATCATCGCGGGGAAACGGGGATCGAGCAATACGACTGACATGGCGGTTATTCTAGCGCGTCGGGGTTGAGGACGTGCCTTTATCCTTGCCTATGCTCTAGTCTGCACTCTCGCCTGGCCCGCCCGCCATGTTGCGTATTGGGATGCCCGCCAGCTGCGTCAACGCATCGGCACACCACTGCACCAGCTCCGTATCGCGCAGCGGAACCGCGCGCATTCCCTGGCCACGCTTGGGGGCCGGGATCAGCACGATCTTGGTGGTTGCCCGGTAGTTTGCCGCCGGGAACAAACGCTTCAGGCGCACCTGGGTGGAATCCTGCAGCTCGATGGGACTGAAGCTGATCTTAGACCCCGTGGCCACCACCTCCGTGACCTGCAGATCGCGGCACAGCAGGCGCAGGCGGGACAGCACAGCGAGCATCTGGATCTGCTCCGGCGGCTCGCCGTAGCGGTCGCGTAGCTCCTCGAGCACCTTCTCGATCTGCTCTTCGTCCTGGACCTCCGCGAACTTACGGTAGGCCTCTAGGCGCAGACGCTCGGAGGCAACGTACTCGGCCGGGATGTGCGCGTCGATCGGCAGGTCGATGCGAATCTCCTTCTTTTCCTCCTCCCGGCCATCGACGGGCTTGCCGTCGGCCATCGCACGGAAGGCCTCCACGGCCTCGCCAACCAGACGGACGTAGAGGTCGAAGCCCACGCCCGCGATGTGGCCGGACTGCTCCGCGCCCAGCACGTTACCGGCACCGCGCATCTCCAGATCCTTCATGGCCACGGCCATGCCCGCACCCAAGTCATTGTTCTGCGCGATGGTGGTCAGACGGTCGTACGACGTCTCGGTCAGTACCTCGCCGCGCGGGTACAAGAAGTACGCATAGCCACGCTCGCGGGAGCGCCCCACGCGGCCACGCAGCTGGTGCAGCTGGGATAGACCCATGTGATGAGCATTTTCCACAATCAGGGTGTTGGCGTTGGCGATATCCAGGCCGGTCTCCACGATGGTAGTGCACACTAGCACGTCGAACTCGCGGTCCCAGAAGCCCTTTACCGTGGTCTCCAGCTGCTCTTCGCTCATCTGGCCGTGCGCGACCACCACGCGGGCCTCCGGCACTAGCCGACGAATGTCAGCAGCTGTCTGCTCGATGCTGCGCACCTTGTTGTGCACGTAGAACACCTGGCCGTCGCGCAGCAGCTCGCGGCGAATGGCGGCAGCCACATGCTTATCCTCCTGCGCGCCCACGTACGTCAGCACAGGGTGACGGTCCTCCGGCGGGGTAAGGATCGTCGACATCTCGCGGATACCCGCCATCGACATTTCCAGAGTGCGGGGAATCGGGGTCGCGGACATGGTCAGCACGTCCACGTGAGTGCGCAGCGACTTGATGTGCTCCTTGTGTTCCACACCGAAGCGCTGCTCCTCGTCCACGATAATCAGTCCGAGGTTCTTCCAGTGCACGCCCGTCTGCAGCAGTCGGTGGGTACCGATCACGATATCCACCGTGCCGTCGGCCATGCCCGCGATAACCTTCTTAGATTCCGCCGGGGTGGTAAAGCGAGACAGTTCCTTGATGGTGGTGGGAAAGTCCTGCATTCGCTCGCTGAATGTATTGAAGTGCTGCTGCGCCAGCAGGGTCGTCGGCACCAGCACGGCCACCTGCTTGCCGGACTGCACGGCCTTAAAGGCCGCGCGCACCGCCACCTCCGTCTTGCCGTAGCCCACGTCGCCGACGATCACGCGATCCATCGGCACCGGCTTTTCCATGTCGGCCTTCACGGCCTCGATGGCGTTGTACTGATCCTCGGTCTCGGTGAACGGGAAGGCATCTTCCATCTCCCGCTGCCAGGGCGTATCCGCCGCAAAGGCGTAGCCCGGCGCGGCCTGACGGCTGGCGTACAACTGCACCAATTCGCCCGCGATCTCGCGCACCGCGCCACGAGCCTTGCGTTTAGTGTTTTTCCAATCCGCCCCGCCCATTTTCGATAGCGAGGGCTTTTCCCCGCCAACGTAGCGGGACAGCATATCCAGCTGATCCATCGGCACATACAGCTGGTCCCCCGGGCCACCGCGCTTGCTGGGGGCGTATTCCAGCACCAGGTACTCGCGGCGGGACGCGTCCGACCCCTTGCCCACCGTACGCTCCGTCATCTTTACGAACTTGCCGATGCCGTGGGAATCGTGCACCACCAGATCGCCCGGCTCCAGCGCCAGCGGATCTACGCGGTTGCGCTTCTTCGCGGGCTTGCGCTTGCCGGTAGCCTTCGCATCCACACGGTTGCCCGTCAGATCCGTTTCGGTGAAGAACAGCAGGCTGGAACGCTTATTGTCCCCGGCGAAGGGGAACACCAGGCCCTCGTAGGCCACAGCGTGATAAATGCTCACCTGGTGCGGTGCCGGCTCCTCGGCGGTGGTGTGCTTCGACTTCTTGATGCGCCCCAAGCCCCTGCTACCGCTCAGATCCACGCCAATCGCCTCGGCCGCAATGCCGGCCTCCTGGAAGCGCCGCAACATGCGAGCAGCGACGGCCGGGGTCGGAGCAGCGAAGGCCACCCGCCCGCCGGATTCCACGCGCTTGCGGATGTCACTCATCAGCGCGCCGATGGCCTCCATCTCGCCGTGCGGTCGGGGCGCAGAATCGTAGTTGAGTTCAAGGACATCGGAAGTGTCGGCGTCGAAATCCGCCATCCCCAGTGTAGATAGCGTCCACCACGGCCGCCCCAGCTTCTGCTGCACCTTCTGCACCGCGTCGATGGATAGATAAGCCACACCCTCCATCGGTGCCGAGCCACCCATCGCCGCAACGTCCCATCCTGCTTCGAGGAACTGCTGTCCGGTTTCGCGCAGGTCGTGGGCGCGGCGCTCAACCGCCGCGGGCGCCAACACCAGCGTGTGTGCCCCCTCCGGCATCAGCTCCGGCAATGCCACCAGCTCGGCCGTGTGCAGCGCCGGAATCAGCGACTCCATCCCCTGCACCTGGATTTTCTGGCTGATCTTGTCGAGGATCTCGGCCAGTTCCGCGTTGCCGGCGTGCTCTTGGGCCAGGTTCTTTGCTTTGGACGCCACCTCGTCCGTCACGATCAGTTCCCGACACGCGTAGACCATCACCTCTTCGGGCTCCACCCCGGGGATGGTTCGCTGATCGCCGACGCTAAAGGCGCGAACCTCCGTGATCTCGTCGCCCCAGAAGTCCACGCGGACGGGCATCTCCTCTGTCGCCGGGAAGATGTCCACAATGCCGCCGCGAATGGCGAAGTGGCCACGCTTACCCACCACGTCCACATGGGTGTAGCCGAGCTCCTGCAAACGGTGGGTCAAGGAGTCGAAGTCGATCTCCGCGCCCACCTTCAGCTGCACCGGGGTGACATCGCCCAGGTTGGACTGCACGGGCTGCACCGCCGCGCGGGTTGGTGCGACCACTACCTGCAGGTTCGCGTCTTCCTGCTGCAGCCGACGCAGCACACGCATGCGGGTGCCAACCGTCTCCACGGCCGGTGAAAGCTTTTCGTGCGGCAGTGTCTCCCACGACGGGAAGAGCTCCACTCGATCACCCAACATGTAGCGCAGCACGGTCGTAAGATCCTGAGCCTGTCGGCCGGTTGCCGTCACCACCAGCAGCGGAGAACGTTGCGCCAGGGTGCCGACGACGAAAGGCCACGCCCCCTCAGGAGCCTGCATGTGCAGCGAGCCCTCCCCAAGGTGCGCCATCATCCCGCGCAGTTTCCCGTCCTGCGCAGCGGCTTTCAGCAGCCCTGCCAGACTGGGCGCCGGGATCGGCGAAGTGTTGGGGCTGACTTTGGACGTGGCTGTCTCACTCATGGCCAACAGTTTATCCTCCGCACCACCCGGCGGTTTATGCGCCCGGTTGGACGTGCTGTAAAGTGTTCGCTGCACATTCGTATGTGCGCTTCTCCCATGGTGTAATTGGCAACACTACGGTTTTTGGTACCGTCATTCTAGGTTCGAGTCCTGGTGGGAGAGCTTTTTTATTTGGAAGGGTGGGGCGCTACATGTCCGGCAAGTCCAGCACAGATTCCAGCATGTTCTGGCACACATTCACCACGAAATTCATCGGCACGCCACCCGAGAGCGACCTGAAGCACGTCGAGGAAAATGCGGGTCGCTATTCCCTCGGCTTCGGTACTCAGAACATCGGCGATCAGATCGTTTCCGCCAAGACGGTGCTGCCGTGGTTCCTGTCCATCGTCGCCGCCCCGGCCTGGATCATCCCGCTCCTGGTGCCCATCCGCGAGTCCGGCTCTATGCTGCCGCAGGCTCTGTTCCGCCCGTGGCTCCAGACGAAGACCTCGCGGCTGGGTTTCATGCTGATCGGCACGCTTGGCCAGGCACTGGCGTGCGCGATCATGGTCGCCGCCGCGCTTCTGACCGACGGACTGCTGGCCGGACTGATTATCCTGTTCGCCCTCGCCCTGCTGTCCACTTGCCGCTCTTTGGTTTCGCTGACCAGCAAGGACATCGCCGGACGCACGGTTCCCAAGGGCTTCCGCGGGCGGCTGACTGGCTTTGCCACCACCTTGTCCGGCGCGGTGGCGATCCTGGTGGGTTTGGGCATTCAGGCCGCCCGGGGCGAGCTCACCCCTACCCTCTTCGCAGTGCTCTTCGCCATCGCGACCGCAGCCTGGCTGGCCAGCGCATGGCTGTTTAAGGGGATACGTGAGGGCGTCACTAAACAAGAACAAAAAGGGCTACCGCAGGGCACGAACTACCTACGGGATGTGTTCGACGACATCGTGGACCTCGTGCGTTCTGACGGCGACTTTAGGCGCTTCGTGCTGGTTCGTTCGCTGCTGCTTGCTTCTGCATTGTCGCCAACGTTCCTGGTGACAATGGCGAACCAGCAAAGCGTGGCAGAGGAATCTTCGCTGGCGAGCGCCATCTTTACCGGCCTGGGCACGTTCGTTATCGCCGCCGGCGTGGCCTCGCTGTTGGCTGGCAAGGTCTCGGGCTGGCTGTCGGATGTCAGCTCCCGCAACACCCTATCCGGTGCCGCGCTTCTGGCGACGGTTGTGCTGATCGTCACTGTGGTGCTGGGTTACGCTTCTTCGCTTAGTGACGCCCATGCGTGGACCACCGTCCTAGTGTGGTGGCTCCCGCTCGCGTTTTTCATCATTTCGCTTGCCCACGCCGCGATTAGAGTCGCCCGTTCGACCTACATCGTGGACATGGCCGAGGGCACCCAACGCACCCGCTACGTATCGGTGGCGAACACGCTAATGGGAGTGTTGCTGCTGCTGGTCGGTGCGCTGACCAGTGTGCTGGCAATGGCCTCCCCGGAAGTCGCCCTGGCTGCGCTGGCGCTCTTCGGCCTGCTGGGCGCGGTGCTGTCAAAGACCCTGCCGGAGGTCTCGGTGGGCAAGAAGAAGGTTTCTTGACCCGCCCCAAGGCGACCTTGACCGACGCAGCCGGTGCGCGGCGCTATGCTGGATATCGCTTTAAATCGGAAAGTAAGGAATGCCAACAACGTGACTGATTCTGCACAGACCCCCGAAGCTCAACCGAAAGCTCCAGACCAGCCCGTAGCAGTGATCGTACTGGCCGCCGGCGCGGGTACGCGGATGAAGTCCGCGACCCAAAAGACCCTGCACTCCATCGGCGGGCGCACCCTGCTTTCCCACAGCCTGCACGCTGCCGCTGGCATCGACCCCGCCCGCATTGTGGCGGTTATCGGCCACGGGCGCGAGCAGGTCGGCCCGGCCGTCGCCGACGTATCCGAGCAGCTGGGACGCGAGATTGATACGGCGGTTCAGGAAGAACAAAACGGCACCGGCCACGCCGTGCAGTGTGCAATGGAAGAGCTGGAAGGTTTCGAGGGCACCGTAGTGGTCACCAACGCGGACGTACCGCTGCTGTCCCCGGAGACCCTGCAGGAACTTACTGCCACCCACGACGGTGCGAGCGTGACCGTGCTCTCCGTCAACCAGGACAACCCCACCGGCTACGGGCGCATCCTGCGCACCAACGATGGCATGGTTACCGCCATTGTCGAGGAGAAAGACGCGACGGAGAAGCAGAAGGCCATCACCGAGGTCAACTCCGGCGTATTCGCCTTCGACGCTGCTATCCTGCGCGACGGTCTGGCACAGCTGAATACCGACAACGCGCAGGGCGAACTGTACCTGACGGACGTGCTGAGTATCGCCCGCCGGGCGGGTCACCCGGTGCGCGCCCACATCGCCGCCGACGCGGCGGAACTTGCGGGCGTCAACGACCGAGTACAGCTGGCCGCCGCCGGTGCCGAGCTCAACCGCCGTACAGTGGCCGCCGCCATGCGCGGAGGAGCAACGGTGGTGGATCCGGCGACTACCTGGATCGACGTGGATGTCCAGGTAGGCCAGGACGTCACCATCCTTCCGGGTACCCAGCTGCTGGGCACCACAAACATCGGCGATAACGCGCAGATCGGGCCAGATACCACTCTGAAGAACGTCACGGTCGGCGAAGGCGCGCAGGTAGTCCGCACCCACGGTTTTGATTCCACCATCGGCCCACGCGCCGAGGTAGGCCCCTTCACCTACATCCGCCCCGGCACGGTGCTAGGCGAAGAGGGCAAGCTCGGTGGCTTCGTCGAGGCGAAGAAGGCAAACATCGGGCGCGGCTCGAAGGTGCCGCACCTAACCTACGTTGGCGACGCGACGATCGGCGAGTACTCCAACATCGGTGCTTCCAGCGTGTTCGTGAACTACGACGGTGTGAACAAGCACCACACCACCGTGGGCTCGCACGTACGCACTGGCTCGGACTCCATGTTCATCGCCCCGGTTGTCGTGGGCGACGGCGCGTATTCGGGCGCCGGAACCGTCATCAAGGAAGATGTCCCGCCGGGGGCACTGGTGGTCTCCGGCGGCAAGCAGCGCAACGTCGAGGGTTGGGTAGCTCAGAAGCGCCCCGGCACCCCGGCGGCGAAGGCCGGCGAGGCCGCAGCCAAGCGCGTGGCGGAAGGCGGTTCCCCAACGTCCACACCGCAGGCCGACCAGAAGTAGCTCCCAGCAGCTACGCTGGTTTTTGTTGATATATCTGGGCGCACCCTAAAATGGGGAATGCCCTATTAAAAAGTGAATAGTCCAGCTCTTCGACCGGAAGGTTAAAGCACAAGTGTCCACCACCCACTGGATCGACAATCAAAAGAACCTGATGCTGTTTAGCGGCAGGGCTCATCCGGAATTGGGGGAGGCTGTTGCCCGCGAACTGGGCATCGAGGTCACTCCGACCACCGCCCGCGACTTCGCCAATGGCGAGATCTTCGTCCGCTTCGAAGAGTCCGTTCGCGGTTCCGATGCCTTCGTGCTGCAGTCCCACCCGCAGCCGCTGAACAACTGGCTGATGGAACAGCTAATCATGATCGACGCCCTGAAGCGCGGCTCCGCCAAGCGCATCACCGCGATCTTGCCGTTCTACCCCTACGCCCGCCAGGATAAGAAGCACCGCGGCCGCGAGCCGATCTCTGCCCGCCTGATCGCTGACCTGTTGAAGACCGCAGGTGCAGACCGCATCGTCTCCGTCGACTTGCACACCGACCAGATCCAGGGCTTCTTCGACGGCCCGGTGGACCACATGCACGCCATGCCGATCCTGACCGACCACGTGAAGGCTAACTACAACCTGGACAACATCTGCGTGGTCTCCCCCGACGCCGGCCGCGTGAAGGTGGCTGAGAAGTGGGCTAACGTGCTGGGCGACGCCCCGCTGGCCTTCATCCACAAGACCCGTGACGTGGACGTGGCCAACAAGGTCACGGCCAACCGCGTGGTCGGCGACGTAAAGGGCCGCACCTGTGTGCTGCTGGACGACATGATCGATACCGGCGGAACCATCGCCGGCGCTGTCGGCGTGCTGCGCGAGGCTGGCGCGGGCGACGTGATCATCGCCACCACCCACGGCGTGTTCAGCGGTCCGGCCCGCGAGCGCCTGAGCAGCTGCGGCGCCCGCGAGATCATCACCACCGACACTTTGCCGCAGTCCACCGAGGGCTGGGACAACCTGACGGTGCTGCCGATCGCCCCGCTGGTGGCCAAGACCATTCACGAGATCTTCGAGAATGGTTCCGTGACCACCCTGTTCGAGTAGTTTTCATCCCCGGTTGGGGTGTGCTAAAATTTTTCCGAATCTCGGCGAGGGCTGAATTTTCGAAGGTTGTAGTCAGCCTTTGAAGGTTTGGCCGTTATCGGCGCGAAAGCACACTCCCCTTCTTTTGTTTGGCGTTACCTCTGCACAGCGAGCCCCCCCTCGCGAGTGGGTGCGCGGACCAAGTTAGCTGTGGGATGCATACACGCCGCGAGATATCGCGGCATTTTTTGTGTCCGCGATTGATACGCATTGAGCAATCAGAACACATCTGAGAAGCAAAACTAGAAGGAGAACATCATGGCTGACATCACCCGCCTGAAGGGCGAGCTGCGTACCGAGTTTGGCAAGGGCGCTGCACGCCGTCTGCGTCGCGACTTCCGCGTTCCGGCCGTTGTCTACGGCAACGAGCTGGATCCGATGCACGTTCACGTCGACATCCTGGAGTTCCAGGCCATCCTACGTAACGAGGGCGTAAACGCCGTTCTGGAGCTGGAAATCGAGGGCCAGGATCACCTGGTCATGATCAAGGCTGTGGACCAGAACGTTCTGACCCTGGACGTTGACCACGCAGACCTGCTGAACGTTAAGCGCGGCGAGAAGGTTGAGGTCGACGTACCTGTCGTCTTCACCGGCGAGGCTGCTCCGGGCGCCCTGGTTACTCAGGACGCGGACGTCATCACCATCCTGGCTGACGTTCTGAACATTCCGGAAGAGATCACCGTTGACGTTGAGGGCAAGGAGATCGGCTACCAGGTCACCGCTGGCGATCTGCAGATGCCGGGCAACGCAACCCTGATTTCCGACGAGGAAACCTTGATCATCAACATCGTCGAGCCGGAGGAAGAAGAGCTGCCGGAGCCGGACGCCGAGGGCGAAGAGGCTGCCGAGGGCGAAGCTGCAGAAGGCGACGCGGCTGCAGAGGAGTCCGCAGAGGGCGAGTCCGAGGAGTAATCCACTCCCCCTCCCCCTTACCGAAATTGGGTCACATTACGTGCGGGAACGTACGTGATGTGGCCCTTTTTGTTGTTCACTTTCTTATCGACGCCACCCTACGGAGCCAGAGGCTGTCCGGGGTGGACAGTACAATGACCGTCAGTGAGCTAGAGAGAGGGCTGGGAGACGGTGGCGTCACCAAACAAGAAACAACACACCAACAGCGACACATGGCTGATCGTCGGCCTAGGCAACCCCGGCGATAAATACGCCAACACCAGGCATAACGTTGGGCGAATGGTGATCGGCGAACTGCTGGATCGGCAAGTACCGGCGGCCAGCCTGAATACCCACAAGAAGACGAACACGGACATCGCCGAAGTGACTATCGCGGGGCGCAAGGTGGTGCTGGCGCAGCCGCGGACCTACATGAATGTGTCGGGCGGGCCGGTGCAGCAGCTGGCGGCGTTTTTCAAGATCCCGGCGGAAAACATCATCGTGGCCTACGACGACCTCGAAGGCGACCCGTGGACGGTGAAATTGCGCCAGTCCGGGGGTGACAAGGGGCACAACGGGTTGAAGTCGATCACTAAATCTCTGGGCACCAAGGACTACTGGCGCCTGTCGTGCGGCATCGGTCGACCTCCGGGACGGATGGATCCAGCGGCCTATGTGTTGAAGCCCTTCCCCAAAGCCGAGGCGGCCGATGTGGCGATCATGTGCGCCGACGCAGCCGACGAGGTTGAGCGCACCCTCGGTGTGGGAAACTAGTGGCTGTGTCTTTCTTCCAATCTCTATTTTCCGTTTTCCGCAAGAACTCCGCATCGCAGGGGCCTGCAGCTAACAGTGCTGGTGCTAGGCCAGCTAAGCCTGCGAAGCCAGCTAAGCCTGCGAAGCGTGCGAAGCTCACCGTCGAGCAGCTGCAAGAGTTCGCCCCCGAATGGATTGTGATCGGCCTGGGTAATCCCGGCGCCAAGTACGCGGAAACCCGGCACAACATCGGCTATTGGCCGATTGATCGCCTGGTTGAGCGGTATGAGGCGCAGTGGCTGCCGGTGGAGGGACAGAAGGCTCATGCGGCGTTGATCACGGTGGAGGAAACTCCCGTGCTGCTGCTCCGCTCCACGACGTACATGAACAACTCCGGTGAGGCGGTCGGGCCGCTGGCCTCCGCGCTGGATCTTCCGGCGAACAGGGTGATCGTTTGCCACGATGAGCTAGACATCGCCACCGGCCAGGTGCGTATCAAGGATAAAGGTGGCGAGGGCGGCCACAACGGTCTGCGTTCTATGACCGCCGAGCTGGGCACCCAGCGCTACGTGCGCGTCCGCATGGGCATCGGCCGCCCACCTAAGGGCACGCCTGTGATTGATTTCGTTTTGAGCCCGTTCGAGGAGGCAGACATCGACCCGGAGAGCGGATGGATGGAGAACACGCTTCGAGATTCGGTGGACTCAGTGACGCTCATCGTGAACAATGGCACAGACATTGCGCGAAACGATATCCACACACGCAAGCACTAATAAATGCTGCGGTGCAGGTAGCGCGCAATAAGGAGAATACTCGCGGGTTTTCGAGCTACCTGGCGTTAGTATTGATGAATCAATGCGCTCGATCTTGCCTTTGGGAGATGCAAAGTGAAGCAGATATTTGGACTACTGCGCGCTGTTCGTAACGCTCGAACAGGTTCGGCGAAGTCGTCCCCCGACCAGCAGAAACAACCAGAATCTGGTGCGTCTTCCAGGGCTTCTGTGTCTTCTAAACCGTCTGCGAATTCCGAACCGTCTGCGGCTTCCAAGTCTTCCGAGGAGAAGACCTCCGCAGAGAAAAAGCCTGTCCCTCCGAAGCAGGAACCGGTGAAGCAGGAGTCAAAAAAGGCAACTCCCAAGGCGACTACGCAGCCGCCGATCAAGCTCTCCGCAGTCGGCGCCCCCAAGGCCCCCTCCGCTCCGAAGTCACCAAAGGCTCCTGCATCCCAGAAGCAGGAGCCGCCAAAGGCAACCACAGCCTCGCAGGATCCCAAGAAGTCCACTACGGCTACGAAGGCCTCTAAAGCAGACAAGAACAAGAAGCAGACAAGCACTAGCCCCAAGCAGGCTGCTACTGCCCGGCCAGCTGCGGCTGCTCCGGCCATCAAACTCGCTAGCGTAGGCGCGCCGCCTGCCCCGGGGGCTGCCCCTGTCGCCGCGACGCGAAAGACCCCAGCTCCCAAGGAGGCGGCCTCTGCGAAGCCTGCTCCCAAACGGGAACCCAAGCAAGCAGCGAAGTCGCCCGTTGCGAAGCCGAAGGCGGAGCGCAAGTCTGTGCCCGCGCCAGCTGCAAAGCAGGCACCAAAGCAACCCGCACAGCCTGTACCCAAACTGGAGCCCACACAGGCGCCCGCTGCGCAGCCTGCGCCTAAGGAGACCGCGAAGCCAGCTGCCAAGCAGGCACCAAAGCAAGCCGCACAGCCTGTACCCAAACCGGAGCCCACACAGGCGCCCGCTGCGAAGCAAGCTCCCAAGCCAGCCGCGAAGGCGGAGCCGAAGGCGGTGCCGCCAGCGGCGGAGAAGTCGGCGTCACAACCAAAGAAACAGCCCGAACCGAAACAGGTGGCGACGGCACAACCTGCGCCACAGCAGAACAACGTACCGGAAGCGCTGGCGATCCCGCCGGAGAATAAGACGGTCAAAAAGGATCGTCGTGCGCGCCTGCGCCAGGTGAAGGGCCTCGATGGCCTGCGTGGCCTCGCTGTACTCGCCGTGGTGATCTACCACTTCTTCGGCGATATTCTGCCCGGCGGCTACCTGGGCGTGGATCTGTTCTTCGTCCTGTCGGGTTTTCTGATCACCTCGCTACTGGTGCGCGAATATCGGGTAAACAACACAATCAGCCTGAAGGACTTCTGGATCAGGCGCTTCCGCCGTATCCTCCCCGCCGCACTGGTCACGCTGTTTATCGTCACCGCAATCGTCACCGCCATAGGTGGAGACATCGCCGTGGGGATCCGCGAGCAATTCCTGGGCACGCTGTTCTTCGTCAACAACTGGACGCAGATCGCCACCTCTCAGTCGTACTTCGCGGAAAACGAGGTCCAGGTTTTCGCCCACTACTGGTCGCTGGCTGTCGAAGAGCAGTTCTACATCATCTGGCCGCTGGTGACACTCGGAATCTTCGTGTTCACCCAGCGCCGGCTCCGTCGCAGTCCGCGCCGCGTCCCGATGCTGGTGACGGCGCTGTTGGCCGTGCTTTCCGCTGCGGCCATGGCGCTGCTGTTCACCCCCGGCGAGGATCCGACGCGCGTCTACTACGGCACGGATACGCACGCTTTCGGCCTGCTCATCGGCGCTTTCCTTTCGCTGGCTCTCACCTCCACACGCAACGATCCGCGAGTGGATTCCTGGCCGTCGGCAGGCAAGTTCGAGGCGCGGCTTGCGGGCGCGATTGGTGCCCTGGCGCTTGTCGGCTACGTCTTCCAACTGCTGTTTATGGGCGACGACCTGGCGGTGACCTACCAGGGCGGCCTGCTGCTAACCAGCGTGCTGGGCGTGCTGATGATCTGGGGCGTGATCCGCGAGACCGGTCCGCTGACGTGGATCTTCCGCACCAATGTCATGCGCTGGCTCGGCCAACGCTCGTTCTCGTTGTACCTGTGGCACTGGCCGGTCATCATGATTCTGCGCGCTCTTTTTGACGCCGACGGTCACATGGACCACAAGTGGATTCTCGGACTGGTAGCGGTGCCGATCGCTCTGCTGATCTCCGAGATTTCCTACCAGCACGTGGAAAACCCCTTCCGCCGCCGCGGCTACAAGCAGACGTGGAAGGACTACTGGGCTTCTCGCCCCAGCTTCCACGAGATCAACGAGGGCTTTAAGAAGGTCGCATGGCCTGTCGTGCCACTGCTCGTCGTGGCTTGCGTCGGCGGTGTGGTCTACGGAGTGGTGAACTCCAACGACAAGACCGCACTGGAACAGGAGCTGGACCAGTTGCAGCGCATGAATCAAGAGGCCAACAAGGGCAATGCTCCCGCCCCAGCTACTCCACCGCCGCCAGAGGCCAAGAAGGCTCCGGCCGTGCAAGGCAAGGACATCACCGCCGTGGGTGACTCCGTGATGCTTGCAGCCAGCGAAGCGTTGAACACCAACTACCCAGGCATCTACATCGATGCAGACGTTTCCCGCCACTACACCGCCGGCATGGAGGTGCTGCAACAGCTGAACGATTCCGGCCAGCTGCGCAAGAACGTGTTCCTCGGCTTCGGCACCAACGGCCCAGCCTTCCCGGGCCAGCTGGAAGAGATGATTAACCTCATCGGCCCCGACCGTCAGATCTTCATGGCCATGCCCTACGGCGATCGTGAGTGGATGGCGCAGTCCCAACAAGAAGTGCTGGACGCTGCCAAAACTCACGACAACGTCTACATTGCCGACTGGTGCGGCCACGCGCAGTCCCACCAGGAACTACTGTTCGAGGATGGTATTCACCCGATGCCCGAGGGCGCGCAGGAATACGTGAAATCCTTCGATGAGGCGCTGACTCAGGCCGCGAACAACGAGAAGAAGACCACGTCTGCTTGCATCTAGTGCCCACCCGCTAGACTTGTGGGCATTATGAGTACAACCGCATCCGAAGCCTCGCGCCGTCGCACATTCGCCGTCATCGCCCACCCGGATGCCGGTAAATCTACCCTCACCGAGGCGCTCGCGCTGCACGCCCACATGATCAAGGAGGCCGGTGCCGTCCACGGCAAGGCCGGCCGCAAGTCCACCGTCTCCGACTGGATGGATATGGAGAAAGACCGCGGCATCTCCATCGCCTCCTCCGCACTGCAATTCGAGTACGCCCCGGAAGGCCACGAAGGCTCCCCCTTCATGATCAACCTGGTCGATACCCCGGGCCACGCGGACTTTTCGGAGGATACCTACCGTGTTCTTTCTGCCGTGGACGCCGCAGTGATGCTCATTGATGGCGCGAAGGGTCTGGAGCCGCAGACGCTGAAGCTGTTCCGCGTGTGCAAGGCCCGCGGCCTGCCCATCGTGACTGTCGTGAACAAGTGGGACCGTCCGGGCCGCAGTCCGCTGGAGCTGGTGGACGAGATCGTCAACGAAATCCAGCTACAACCCACTCCCCTGTTCTGGCCAGTCGGCGAGGCCGGCGACTTCCGCGGCCTGGCACGTATTAACGACGACGGCGAGGCCGAGGAATACATCCACTTCCTGCGCACCGCCGGTGGTTCGACCATCGCCCCAGAGGAGCACTACACCCCAGAGCAGGCCGCCGAACGGGAGGAAGACATCTGGGATACCGCCGCCGAAGAGGTCGAACTGCTAGCCGCCGACGGCGCGCTGCACGACCAAGAGCTGTTCCTGGAGTGCACCACCTCCCCGCTAATTTTCGCCTCCGCGATGCTGAACTTCGGCGTGCACCAGATTCTGGATACGCTGTGTGCCCTGGCTCCGGCGCCGGCTGGACGTGATTCCGACCCACGGGTTGTCGAAGCCGCTGCGGGTGGAAACTCCGTGGCAGTGGATGAGCATCGCGACCCCACCGATGACTTTTCCGGCGTGGTGTTCAAGGTGCAGGCGGGAATGGACCGTAACCACCGCGACTCCCTGGCTTTCATGCGCGTGGTCTCCGGTGTGTTCGAGCGGGGCATGCAGGTCACCCATGCACAATCTGGCCGTTCGTTCTCCACGAAGTACGCCCTGACCGTCTTTGGCCGTACTCGCGAGACCGTGGAGGCCGCCTACCCTGGCGACATTGTGGGCCTGGTCAACGCGGGTTCCCTGGCCCCAGGCGATACCATCTACAGCGGCAAGAAGGTGCAGTTCCCGCCCATGCCGCAATTCGCCCCGGAGCACTTCCGCACCTTGCGTGCTAAGTCCCTGGGCAAGTACAAGCAGTTCCGCAAGGCTTTGGAGCAGTTGGATTCCGAAGGCGTTGTGCAGATCCTGCGCAACGATGCGCGCGGTGATGCAAACCCGGTCATGGCCGCCGTCGGCCCGATGCAGTTCGAGGTTATGCAAGCCCGGATGGACGTTGAGTACAACGTGGAGACCGTGGCCGACCCCGTTCCTTACTCTGTCGCCCGTCGTACCGACGCCGAATCCGCGCCGGTGCTGGCCAAGCAAAGAGGTGTGGAAATCTTCACCCGTACGGATGGGGAATTGATCGCCCTCTTCGGTGACAAGTGGAAGCTGGCCTTCGTAGAGAAGGAGCACCCGGAACTGACGATGGAGACCTTGGTCGCCGACTAGTCTGGCCTAGCCCCCCTTTAAAGTACCGCCGCTGATACCGGTCGCAGAAAAATATTGCACAGGCTTTGCAAGGATTCAGAACCTGTGCAATATTTTCTACATGGCTAAATTCCTCTACCACGTAGGCCGCTCCGCCTATTTCCACAAGTGGCGCTTCCTGGCCGTCTGGCTCATCGTGCTGGTCGGCGTGGGCACTGCCTCCGCCCTCCTCACCAAACCAACCTCGCAGTCCTTCACCATCCCGGGTCTGGAATCCATCGAGACCCAGGAAAAGATCAAGGAGGACTTCCCCAACAGTGAAAACACCGATCAGTTAGAGGCCGCCAAGGGCAAACTGGTCATCCAGGCCCCCGAAGGCCAGACCCTCGCCGAGGGCGAGGCCGCCCAGTCGACGGAAGACATCCTGCAGGCACTGCAAGAACTCGACTTCCTCAAAGACAAGGAAAAGCTCGTTTCCCCCGTCCTGGCAAGCGAAAACATGCACCAGCAGATGGCGCCAATGAAGCAGCAGCAGGGCATGCCGAAGGAACAGATCGCTTCCGATATTGCCGCGCTGAGCCCGCTAAGCCCCGACCAGCGCACCGGCATCATTGAGGTTGCCTTCGACGCGGAGACCGCCGCCGACGTTCCGGCGGAAGACATTCAGAAGTTCGAAGATGCGGTCACGGATAATGAGGGCAACCTCAAGGTCGGCTGGAACGGCAACGCGTTCCAGCAGCCGGAGATGAACATGACCTCCGAGATCATCGGCCTGGCCGTCGCCGCCATCGTGCTGATCATCACCTTCGGCAGCCTGGTCGCTGCTGGCCTGCCTCTGCTTTCCGCGGTGATCGGCGTGGGCACCGGCATCGGCATCGTTATGGCAGCCACGTCCGTCACGGACAGCATTAACTCCATGACCCCCACCCTGGCTTCCATGATCGGCCTGGCCGTGGGCATCGACTACGCACTATTTATCCTCTCCCGCTACCGCAGCGAGCTCATCGCGCATGTAAATGGGCAGGACCTGGAGCCGAAGGAACTCCAGCAAGAATTCAAGACAATCCCCGCCAAGGAACGCGCACACCTGGCAGGCCTGGCGGTCGGTAAGGCCGGTTCCGCCGTCGTATTCGCAGGCCTGACGGTGCTGATTGCTTTGGCCGCACTGTCTATCATCAACATCCCATTCCTCACCGCCATGGCCTTGGCCGCCGCCGGCACCGTGGCCATCGCAGTCATCGTTGCAATCACCCTGCTTCCCGCCATCATGGGTCTGATCGGCACGAAGGTGTTCGCAGGCCGCGCACCGATCGTCAAGGCTCCGGACCCGGAAAACGACAAGCCGACCATGGGACTGAAATGGGTGCGCATCATCCGCAAAAAGCCCGCCCTGTGGCTGGTGGGCGCTGCCGTGCTGCTTGTACTGCTGGCCATCCCGGCGATGAACCTGCGGCTGGCCATGCCCTCCGATGGGTCTATGGCCAAAGGCACGCCTAACCGTATGGCGTACGAAATGACGGAGGAAGGCTTCGGTGCGGGCCGCAACGCCCCCATGATTGCCCTCGTAGAGTACCCAGATTTGGGAGACAAGGAAAAGGCCGCGGCAGCTCAGCAAGCCGTCGCCACTATCCAAGGAACCGACGGTGTAGACAACGCCCAGCTGGTGCAAACCAACGGCGATTCCCAGAACCCCGCCGACGTGGGCACCGCCGCCCAAGTGATGATCACGCCGTCCTATGGCGCTACAGACGCCCGCGCAGCAGACGTACTGGAACAGATGCGTGCCAAGGAGGCCGGCTACACCGACAAGACCGGCGCTACCTACGCCATCACCGGCGTGACCCCAATGTACGAGGATATTTCCCAGCGCCTGTCCGATGCCCTCATCCCCTACATCGCCATCGTCCTGGTGCTGGCGTTTATCCTGCTGATGATTGTCTTCCGCTCTATCTGGGTGCCGCTCATCGCGGCCCTTGGCTTCGGACTTTCGGTGGCCGCCACGTTCGGCGTCACCGTCGCCCTGTGGCAGGAAGGTTTCGGTGGCATCATCGACGACCCGCAGCCCATCATCTCGTTCCTGCCCATCATGTTGATCGGCATCGTGTTCGGCCTGGCTATGGACTACCAGGTTTTCCTGGTCACGCGCATGCGCGAGGGCTGGGCGCACGGCAAAACTGCTGGCAACGCCACCGCCAACGGCTTCAAACACGGCGCGCGCGTCGTCACGGCCGCCGCTTTGATCATGATCTCTGTCTTCGCGGCGTTCATCATGGCCGACGAACCGTTTATCAAGGTGATGGGCTTTGCCCTGGCTACCGCCGTATTTTTTGACGCCTTCATTGTCCGCATGACCTTCATTCCAGCCACGATGTTCCTTCTCGACGAACACGCGTGGAAATTCCCCACGTGGCTGGGGAAGATCATTCCGGCTGTCGATGTTGAGGGCGAGAGCCTGGTCGGCCTCAATGCCGACGGAAGCCGCACCACTGAAGATGAGAGCCTGGCTCGCCCTATGGGATCCCCGGAGGGTGAAAAGTAGGCGCCCGTGATGAGCTACCAGAACGGCGAGCAGTCGGAGGAAAAGGTTCTTGGCCTGCGTGATCGCAAGAAGGTCGAAACGCGGAAGCGCATTGCCCATGCCACTGTGGACGTATTAGTCAACGAGGGTACAGAGAATGCAACAATTGCCCGAATCGCGGAAAAAGCGAATGTTTCTGCGCGCACATTTCACAACTACTTCCCCCATCGGGAAGCAGCTTTGTTATTCATACTAAATCAATTCATTGATGAAATAGTTAGTATGGTAAAGGATGCAGAGCCTGGGCAACCTTTGATTTCTGTCGCCGAGAATATCGCGGTGCATTTCTATAATCGCCCAGCCGAAAACCCGAATAGTTTCGACACTCTCTCCCGCCTCGCCGATTACCTCCGCGGTATCTCGGCACAGCACAAGGAGGAGCTCTTCCCCGGAGCGAGCGTCACTTCAGCACCGGCATAGAATTCTTTTCCCCACTTATCCAGGCATTTCAGCAATACAGCGAGCGCGAGGGCGGCAGCCTCTCCACAGCCAACGCGCTACTCCTCATCAATACAGTGATGTTCGTCCCCGGCACATTCACGGAGCTCTCTAAGGCCGGAAATACCGCCACCGAAAAAGATTTTCGAAATGCTTTTCGCTTATTGGCAGGAGGCCTTTCACAACTCGGTTAGCGTCCGATACGAAATAAAATTCGTTATGCACAATAAAAATTTTAACGAGACTCTCAGGCATTAATTTTTGAATACAGGTTTTGCGAATATCAGAACTGCTACGCTAATCTTCATTCAGCTTCACTTCACACATTTAACTCACTGGGCAGAATGAAAGGCTTCACCACTCACATGTCGATAGGCGCGACCATCCCCGAACCCTCCGCCACCCGGCGCGAGCAGAAGAAGGCCGAAACCAAGCAGAACCTCATCGACGCAGCCATTGAGCTGTTTATGGGCTACGGCCCGGAGGCCGCTACGGTACAAGCCATCACCAAACGCGCCGGCGTGTCCACCCGCACCTTCCACAACTACTTTGAGCGTCGCGACGATGTCTTCGCCTACTACCTGCACGAGGTTTTCGCGCACTTCGCAGACCGGATCCGCGAGATCGCAGCAAACCACCCCACCGGCAGCATCGTCGACATTCTGCGCGATGGCATGTGGATCTACTGTTTCCCGCCCTACAATGCCTCGAACGCTTCCGCTGCCCCGGAGACACTTGCCCAGCCGGATCCCACGACCCCGGATATCCGCAAGTTCAAGCCGCTACTCACTATGCTGGAAAACCCACAGGATAGGGGAAGCAGCAGCCGCATGGAGGTGGATCTACCCACCCTCGCCGCCCCGGCAACCAAGGCACTGTGCGACGTAGACCCCGTCCTCACGCCATTCGAGGCGTATCTGCTGCTAGATGTTTCCTTCAGCATCGCCATGCGCGCCATGGAGGCTTCCGTTGACGAAAAGCTGGCGGGTGGCCGGAGCCCACAAGAGCTATACAACCGGGCTTTCGACATGCTAGCCCGCGTGGAACACCCCAAGGGCGAAAGCTAAACACAGTAGCTAGACAACGAGCCCGGTTTCCTACGCCGGAACCGCATGGGGGAAGATAGTCACTGTGGAAACCGAGGGAATCTTTTCAACGCTTCTCAATGCAACGCTCGTCATTGGCGGCTACTCAATCCTTTGGCGAGAGATCGTCGGCAATCTGTTCGGCCTAGCCTCTGCCGTCGGGGGAATGAAGCGCGTGGTGTGGGCGTGGCCCGTGGGCATCGTCGGCAATGTACTGCTATTTACCGTGTTTCTGGGCGGCCTTTTCCATACTCCGCAAGACCTTGACCTCTACGGTCAGGCCGGGCGCCAGATAATGTTCCTCATCGTCTCTTTGTACGGCTGGTACCAATGGAACCGTGCCCGTACGGCAGGCATGCGCGAGCCGGACAACACCGACCCCTCCCGCTCCATCGTCAGCGAACCCGCCGCGGATAGTGCTGCGGTGCAGCCGAAGTGGGCCAGTGCCAAGGAGCGCATGGGGATGCTCACATTCGCCGTCATCGGCACCGTCGTCTTCGCCCTGATCTTCAACGCTCTAGGCTCCTGGGGACCGTGGGCAGACGCCTGGATCTTCACCGGCTCCATTCTGGCCACCTTCGGCATGGCCCGGGGCTGGACGGAATTCTGGCTGATCTGGATCGGAGTAGATATCGTCGGCGTACCCTTGTTGCTAGCCGCAGGCTACTACCCCTCAGCCGCGCTATACCTGGTCTATGCGGCGTTTGTACTGTGGGGCTTCTTCGTCTGGCTACGGATCCAGCGCACGGATAACGCAGCCCTCCCCCAAACCAACTAGCCAGCTAACTAATCCCCCAACAGCTTACGCCACTTCTTTACGTCTACGTCTTCGGTGGATGCGGGGTCGAACTGCGCGTTGTGGTCCTTGTGCTCCAGCACTGCCCGCACGCCCTCGATAAAGTTAGGCCCTTGACGCAGCTCCGTCCCGACCTTGTACTCCATATCCAGCGCCTCGCGCAGCGTTGCATGCTCTGCCCGGCGGAAAAGCTCCACCGTGGCCACCAGGCTCTCCGGGTTAGCCTCCTGCAGGGACTTGGTCACCTTGGCAATAAACTGCTCCAGTTCGGCGTCCAAAGAAGAACCCGCATCCCGAACGATCCGGGCTTCAATGTCGGGCCAGGAACCATCGGCGAAGGTCTGCTCGATCCACTCCGCGTGGCGCTGCAACGCGGAAGCGGGTTCGTCTAACTCCCGCGGATCCAGCGCATTCGCACTCAGCGCCTCTGGCAGGTTGCCCGAATGCAGGTCGGATTCGAAGTCATGCACATCTGCCACCAGGTTCGTGCCCAGGCCTGTGTACAGCATGTCCGCAGGGCCAAGGCGCCACCCCGTCGTGGCGATAAACAGGCCCACGGCGGGCGACACATCCAAATGCGTAAGCCGGTAAGACATGCCCACATCGGGGACGAATCCGATAGCGGCCTCCGGCATTGCGCCGAGGGTGCGAGGGGTCACCACACGGTGCGAGCCGTGCATCGATATGCCCATACCCCCACCCATGACGATGCCTTCCAGCAGCGCGATGACGGGTTTGTTTACCTGCGACAGGCGCTCATTGAGGGCATACTCCTCCTCGAAGAACGTGTCGCCGAAGCGATGCATCCGCTTCATGTCGCGCATACGCACATAGCGGACGTCGCCGCCCGCGCAGAAAGCCCGTTCGGAGGAGGACTTGATCACGATGAACTGAATCCAGTCATCATCGGCCCACTTGTCGATCGCCTCGCGGATCAGGCGGATCATCTCCACGTTCAAGGAGTTCAGAGCCTTCGGGCGATTGAGCTCGATCACCCCGATGTGACCTGCGACGACGGTGGTTACTTCCGCGTCGGGGTCGTACGTCGGATGTTTCCTTCTCCTATCAACCATGCCACCATAATTCCAGGGTCCTAGAAAAATCGCAGCCCAAGCTAAGCATTTCCCCTACCGATCGTGGCGAAGTACTCGGCGGAATCTAAGGTCTACTAGGACTTTTTAGAGCGTTTTTTGGACTTTTTGGCCTTCTTTTTGTCGGCCTTTTTGTTGTCGCTCTTGTCGCTTTTGTCGCTCTTTTTCTTTTTGGACGCCGCAGCGGCGTCCTCCTGGGACTTCTTCACCGCGTCCTTCTCCAGCATTTTCGCCATGTCAGGCACGTAACGGAACTGAGTGCGCGGCGGGCGTTCGTAGGTCGAATCGGAATCCGGACGCTCCGGGATCTTCGGCACGCTCTTTTCCACGTACTCCCACGGAATCGTGTTCAGCAGGTGGTTAATCACGTTGATACGGGAACGCTTCTTATCCTCAGACTCCACCGTGTACCACGGGGCAGACGGAATATCGGTGTGTACGAACATTTCGTCCTTCGCACGCGAGTAATCCTCCCACCGCGTGATGGACTGCAGATCCATGGGGGAAAGCTTCCACTGGCGCAGCGGATCGGACTGACGGGACTGGAAGCGCCGGATCTGCTCTTCATCGGAGACAGAGAACCAGTACTTGCGCAGGATGATGCCGTCCTCCACCAGCAGGCGCTCGAAAATCGGGGCCTGGTGCAGGAAGCGACGGTACTCCTGTGTGGTGCAGAAGCCCATCACGCGCTCCACGCCCGCGCGGTTGTACCAGGAGCGATCGAAGATGACGATCTCGCCGGCCGTCGGCAGCTTCTCGATGTACCTCTGGAAGTACCACTGGCCCTGTTCGCGAGAGTTCGGCGCCGGCAAGGCCTCAATGCGACAAACGCGGGGGCTAAGATACTGCGTGATGCGCTTGATCGCCGAGCCCTTGCCCGCAGCATCGCGCCCCTCCATCACGATGACGATTCGCGCGCCGGTTTCCACCACCCACTGCTGCAGTTCGACGAGTTCCGCCTGGAGCCTTTTGAGCTCTTTTTCGTAGGCCTTTTTGTCTAGCTTGGGTAGCGCATTATTCATTGTTCTAAGTCTAGTTCTTTGCAGGCTAAACGCCTAATGTGCTGCCGCCTTTCAGCGTCGGCGAGCCGCGGCACGAACCGTGCCGCAAATGGTGCAATAATTAGCCGTTATGCAGACAATGGAAGCCGCTTCTCCGCGGACGGAACGCTTCAGACACCTCACAATCAGCCTTCCGGTAAAGATCGCACTCAGCGTAGTCATGGTGCTGTCCGTTGTGCCCAAGATCATCAACACCCGTGGCTTCCACTACCACCTAGACCTGGATGTCTACCGCGTAGGCGCCCAGCGCGTACTGGACGGCCAGGAGCTCTACAGCGGCCACTTCCACATCATCGGCGATACGTACCTGCCCTTCACCTATCCCCCAATCTCGGCGCTACTGTTCACCCCCCTGGCAGTGCTGCCCTACGACCTGTCGGCGATCCTGCTGATCGTCGCCACAGTAGCGATTACTTGGTGGGTTTTCGCCCATACTGTGCACGTGTCGGCGCGCCTGGATCGTGCGTCCGCCGGATGGATCGCCGTGACGCTCACCACCGTGCTGATTCACCTGAGCCCGATCCACACTAGCCTGGCTTACGGGCAGATCAACGTGCTGCTGATGGGCATGGTTTTTGCCGATGCGCTAGTGGTTCCTCGCCGTTTTCGTGGCCTGCTGACGGGCGCTGCGGTTGCCATCAAATTGACGCCCGCAGTGTTCGGCCTCTGGTTCTTACTGCGCAAGGATTGGGGTTCCATCCTGCGCATGGGCGCGGGCACGCTAGGCACAACAGCTCTGGCGTGGCTGATCCTGCCGCGAGATTCTCTGGAGTACTGGACCCACACGCTGCGCGATTCCAGCCGTATCGGCAACCACGAGTACGCCCTGAACCAGAGCCTCAACGGCCTGCTCTACCGCTTCGGACTGCGAACGGCGGACTCCTCCAGCCTGCTGTGGGTGCTGCTGGTGTGCGTGTCGCTGGCGGTCATTGCCTTCGTTATGTTCAAGCTGCTTCAGATCCAGGCGCCTATCGTCGCGCTGTGTGTGAATTCGCTGTTCGCGCTTCTAGCCAGCCCGATTTCCTGGAATCACCACTGGTCGTGGGCGCCAGTGCTGCTGGTGGCGCTGGCCAGCTACGCATTCGCCCACCCCGCTTCCCCGCTGTCCACGCCCCGCTGGCTATGGATCACCCTGGTGGTCTTGGGCTTCGCGGCTTTCGCCTTCGAACCCACGACGTTCGTTCCCTTCCAGGAACAGCGCGAGTTGGAGTGGAACGCCTGGCAGGCACTCCTGGGCAACGCTTACCTGTGGTGGACCATACTCGCGCTGGTGGTGATGGTGATTCGCCTCGCACCGTACCGTGGTAACAGCAGCACGAACCGTGGCCGCCGCAACGCGGCCTCTGCCGAGGTCAACAAAGAAGCCTCAGAAGCCTAACGAGAACTTGGAAGCACTAAGGAGCTCGTTCAGCACTCCGGCACGTTGACGGAGACGTTGGTTGCCAGCCCGCCACCGGCCGTTTCCTTGTACTTCTCAGACATGTCCTTGCCCGTCTGGCGCATAGTCTCGATCACCTCGTCGAGAGTGACGTGGTGATCCCCGTCGCCACGCATCGCCATCTTCGCCGCGTTGATAGCCTTGCCCGCGCTGATGGCGTTTCTTTCGATGTAGGGAATCTGCACCAGCCCGCCGATGGGGTCGCAGGTGAGCCCCAACGAGTGCTCCATCGCGATCTCAGCGGCATTGGCAACCTGGCGTGGCGAGCCACCCAGCACCTCCGCCAGCCCGGCGGCAGCCATGGAAGCTGCCGAGCCGACCTCGCCCTGACAACCAACCTCTGCTCCAGAGATGCTGGCGCGCTCTTTGTACAGGGAGCCGACTGCGCCCGCAGCCAGCAGGAAGCGGCGATTTACCCGGAATGGGTCCTCCCTGCCAGCAGGTGTGAACTCGCGAGCATAAAACAGAACCGCTGGGATGATGCCTGCCGCGCCATTCGTCGGTGCAGTCACCACGCGCCCGCCGGCCGCATTCTCCTCGTTCACCGCCAAGGCGACCAGGTTCACCCAGTCCTCGGAAAATTCCGCGGTGCGGTGCGGGTCCTCCTCCATCAACTGGTCGTACCACCGCTTAGCGCGACGACGAACCCGCAGGGACCCCGGCAGTACGCCGGCGAAGGTCACGCCACGCTTGGCGCAATCCTGCATGGCTTGAGCTATAGCATCCAGGTTCGCGTTGATCTGTTCGTCCGTACGCAACGACTGCTCACAGCGCCGCTGCACCTCCCCCAGCGACAATCCCTCGTGCTCAGCCAGGGAAATGAGCTTGTCGCCGGACTCAAACAACCACGGTCCACTGAGCTCGTCCAGTGCGGGGACTTCCTCTTCCGTGCGGATAAAGCCACCACCGATGGAGTAATACGTCTGCTTCAGTGGTTCGGATTGCGGATGCGCCGCGGTCTGGGTCAGACCGTTGATCACGAACGTCATCGCGTTGGTGTGCACCGAGCGCCGCACGGTAGGGCGCAAAACAATGTCCTCGAAACCGCAGGTTATCGGCAGGTTCTTATCTCCCGCCAGGTAAATCGTGCGCGTAGCGCGGATCTCCTCTAGTCGGGATTGCATATAGTCCGGATCCACCTGCGCCGGATCGGCGCCATCCAGACCCAACAGGCAGGCTCCCAGCGTACCGTGCCCTGCCCCCGTCGCGGCCAGCGAGCCGTACAAGATAATGCTGATGCTTGGCCCCAACTCCCCCTCGTCGGGCAGGCTCACGACGCTCGCCAACTTGTCCGAACCCAATGGGTGCAGTCCTTCCTCATCGGCTGCGGCGGTGGAGTGGGCAGACGTGGCGCCCTCTCCTACGAGAGCCTTGACCCGCTGCGCGAAGGACAGACCCGCCCGCATCGGCCCTACGGTGTGCGAAGAGGACGGACCCACGCCGATCTGGAAGAGGTCAAAGACGCTGACAGTCATGCTAGGTAACGGGCTAGTTGTCCTCGACGCGGAACTCCGCCATGCGATCCCACTCGGCCTTGCCAGGGATCTTCGTGTTGATGATCTCCGGGGTCTCCAGCAGGTACTTCGGCATCTCGTCGCAGGCGCGCTGGAAGTGCTCGGACTCCACGTGGGCGACGTCGGTACCGTCCTGGAAGGCCTCGATCAACAGGTATTCGTTCGGGTTTTCCGGGTTACGGAACCAGTCGAAGAAGATGTTGCCCTCTTCGGCGCGGGTGGACTCTGTGAACCAGGAGACCTCCTGCAGGAAGGTGTCGGCAAACTCGGGGCGAACCTTGTACTTAACGTTGATAAGGATCATGGTTCCCCACCCTACGCTTCCCACCGGTGTGCTGGCAGGCACCGGTGCGCACCCCTAGCCTATGATTCCTGCGCGAACCCTAGCCGTTGGCAACCTTGACGTTGGCAACCTAGCCGTTATCCACGCCGACTTCTTTTTCCGGCCCCTGCGTGGACATCGCCTTGTCCAGCTGCGCGCGAAGCGTTGCGGCACGGTCCGGGTTGAAGTCCTCCCCACCAACCATCGCCAGCATCGCGTCCAACACACCGTTGCCGTAATTATGGCCGTGGCCATTCGGAACGTTAGCTGCGACTGGAAGATCCATCGTGACCTGCCAGAAGGTTACAAATGGAATCCAAGACATCGACGGCGAACGGTCGAAGCCCGCCGGTTCCTTCAGCCAGTCGGGTTCCTTAGCGATCAACGACGGCGACCACCACACCACCGGATCCGAGGGATGCTGCAGGAAAAGGATGCGCGGACTGTGCCAGCCTCCGGGGGAAATCAAATCCTGCTCGTCGCGCCACCTCCAGATCTCCTCGGTGTTCTCCGCGAAGCGCACATTCAGCCCGCCTGCATACTCCGCGGAAACCTGCGGGGACCCGGGGTCTCGCCGATCCACCAGCCCATGCCAGAGCTTGTTGGAGTTCGGTGGCCCCACCCACAGCAAACCATCCACGCTGGCAGCGATGTCGCGTACGCCAGAAAACGCGCCACTGCCCGCATTGGTACCCAGAGATTCACCGTAGACGTAGAGCTTCGGCCGGTGCTCCTCCGGCAGGGTATGCCACCAGTCCACTACGGCAGAGACCAGAGCCTCGCCCGCATCTTCCACGCGCTGCTGATCAGCGATGAACTGCACACCGCTGGGAAGATAGGAGTACTGGTTTGAGGCGATCGCAGAATCTCCGTCAAACATCAGCTCGAAGGCCTGCGCGGCCGTTGGATTGACCCACCCGGTGCCGGTCGCAGGTACCACCAGCAGCGCCTTACGATCCTTAGCCCCCGTCCTCTTCAACTCGTCCACCACGCTTCGCGCGCGAGCCGTATCTGGGTCGACATCTGCGCTGGCATTGCCGTTCTTCAGGCCGGCGTAGACGCGGATCGGCTCCTTGCTGGGGCGCCCTGTCAAGGCTTCCAGCTCCTCCTTGTACAGTCCCAAGCCGACGAATCGGGTACCGAAGGCCCCCAAGTCCTCCCACTTGTTAGGCGATTCCGGACTGCCGGAGCGCTCCGGCACATGAGGTTGTTTGAGATCCGGACGGATTTCCTGATCGCGGACCGAAAACACCCGTTCCGTGGCGCGGACGACGGTGCCGGGCACGACTGTATCCACGACGAATAGCAGCGCCATGCCAACGGCCAGCCAGGCGAACAGCGGACGAGTAACTCCGCCCAAACGGCGCCCCACCGGCCCGTCCTCCAGGGCCTCTACTAACCAGATCAGCCCTTTGCCGACCAGAACGATCAGTGCCCAGAGCCCAATGCCGATAGGTAGCACCAGCAGGAACTCCCCCGCGGTATAGGCCTCCGCCCCCATCAGATGCGCCAACTCCTGCTGCCAACGTACGGCGAAGGAAACCCACACCAGCAGAGCCAGAATCACCAAGACTACAAAGCCGACCTCCAGCCCATTGCGCAGCGTGCGCATACCGCTGTCGCTAATCCCAGCTCTGTGCTGCAGGACCTCCAGCATCCCTCGGGCCTTTCTGCGCGCCTTCCACACAGGCTCCCCGACATACTTTTGCAGGAATGCTTCCCACAGCCAGTGCAAGAACACGCCCAAGATGTAGCCGGTGCCGCCAGAAATTCCTGCGACCACGCCCTGAAACATCCAGTCGCGCGGCAGCAGAGAAGGTGTCAGCGAAGCCGCGAACAGCAGCGCACCAACAAGCACGCCGCCGGGATCAACGTGGGCCTCCCACTGATCTTTGGCAGCGCTGAGTCTGTCTGTGATCTCCCCCTCGGCAGAGGAGGCGACCTCAGTTATCTTCAAGCTTCTCCCCTATTTCCAGCCACTTCATCTCCAGCTCATCGTGCTTATCCTGGTTGGCCTTGAGGTCCTTATCCAGCGCCGCCAACTCGTCCGTCACCGGCTCGCCGGTGGCCGCTTTTTCCGCGACGTCGTTCATTTTCTCGTGGATGGAGTTGATCTTCGCCTCGACCTTGGCCATCTTCCTCTCCAGAGCACTCATTTCTTTAGTGAGCGCGTGAACTTCCTTGGCGCCGAGACTGGGGCGTCCAGAAGAAACAGCACCAGAACCAGCATCGTCGAAGGACAGCGTATTCTTGCGCCCTTCGTCGCTGGCCTCCCGCTTGCGGCGCTCCAGATATTGCTCGATGCCACCGGGCAGGTTGGTCAACTGTCCATCGCCGAACAGTGCCCAGGTGGAATCGCAGATGCGTTCAATCAGGTAGCGGTCGTGGGAAATCACCACGAGCGTGCCAGGCCATTCGTCCAGCAGGCTTTCCAGTTCCTGCAGGGTGTCGATGTCCAGGTCATTGGTCGGCTCGTCCAGCAGCAGCACGTTCGGTTCAGCCATCAGCACGCGGGTCAGCTGCAGGCGGCGTTTCTCGCCACCCGAGAGGTCCCCGATGGGCGTGCGCTGGCGCTTCGCGCTAAACCCCAGCCGTTCGGCCAGCTGCGAGGCGCTGATCTCCTTGTCGCCGAAAGTCACGTAGCTAGCAACGTCCTGCACCGCCTCAATCAGGCGCTTCGTGGGGTCTAGATCGTCCAGCTCCTGGCGCAACCAGCCCAGACGAACGGTCTTGCCCTCGACGCGGCGGCCCTGTTCCAGGGGTGCTTCGCCCGCCAGAGTGCGCAGCAGAGTGGTCTTACCGGAGCCGTTCACACCCACCAGACCGATGCGCTCGCCGGGACCCAAACGCCAGGTCAGATCGTCTACCAGTGTGCGGCCGTCGGGGGTGGCGATGCGTGCATCTTCCAGCTCGATGACCTTTTTGCCCTGGCGGCGGGCGGAGAAACTCATGAGCTCCACCTTGTTACGCACTGGCGGCACGTCCGCGATCAGGGACTCCGCGGCCTCGATGCGGTAGCGCGGCTTCGAGGTACGCGCCGGCGCCCCGCGGCGTAGCCACGCCAGCTCCTTGCGCGCAAGGTTCTGGCGGCGCTGCTCGGCCGCGTCTGCCTGACGGGCACGCTCGGCGCGGGCGAAGGTCCAGTCGTTGTAGCCGCCCTCGTAGACGTCCACCGCCCCGTCGTGGACCTCCCAGGTGTGGTTGGCGACGGTATCCAAGAACCAACGATCGTGAGTCACGACCACCAATGCGGTGTTGCGACCCAGCAGGTGCTCCGCCAACCACTGCACGCCCTCAACGTCCAGATGGTTGGTCGGCTCGTCGAGAATCAGCAGGTCCAGATCCTGCACCAGTGCAGCGGCCAGGCCGGTTCGGCGCCGTTCGCCACCGGATAGCGCCTGTACCTTCGCATCCAGCCCCAGGCGGGCGATATCCAGCCCATTGAGCACACTGCGCACCTTAGGGTTACCCGCCCACTCGTATTCCTGCAGCCCCAGCGGTTCCAGCACTGCCTCGGCAACAGTCATGCCTTCTGGCGCGTCACGCAGTACATCCTGGGTGACCATGGCCATGCGGAGGTCATTGTTGTGGCTCACGCGCCCAGAATCCGGCGCGTCCTTCTGGCTCAGTATGTTCAGCAGCGTGGACTTACCACCGCCGTTGAGTCCGACCACACCGATGCGATCGTTGCTGGCCACGCCGAGGCTCACGTCGTCGAGCAGGGGCTTTAGCCCGTAGCTCTTCGAGACTTTTTCTAGGTTGATGAGGTTACTCACGTATTTCTTCCCTTTTTATGACGCCCGCAGCCGCAGCCGGGGAACTTGTCGTCATCGTGGAGCTAGCTTTCCCGGCCACGCTCACGGCCGTCGCTACATCCACCGCATCGTCAGCGGACGCACACAGCATGGCCACGGTGGGACCGGAGCCAGACACAATCGCGGCAATGGCGCCAGCTTCGTCGGCGGCCGTGAGCGTTTCCCGCAGGCTGGGCAGCAGGCTGATGGCTGGGGCTTGTAGGTCGTTGACGAGAAATTTGCCAACCTCGGCCGGGTCTCCGGTCCGCAGAGCTGCGATCAGCGCATCAGGGCTGCCTGCCCGCGCTGCCCGTGGGCTGTCTGTAGAGGCAGTTGTGCGTTGTTGGTCCAGCTGCTTGAACACTTCCGGAGTGGACAGACCGCGCTTATCGGTGGCAATGGCCCAGTGATAGGTGCCCGTGGCGATGACGGGCATGAGGTTTTCCCCTTTACCCGTACCCCTGGCCGTGCCACCCAGTAGGCAGAAGGGCACGTCGGCGCCCAGGTCGGCTGCAATCTCGGACAGTCGCGCGCTATCCGGCCGGCGTGGGGAGCGCGGATCCGGGAAATAAAGTTCTGTCGCCGCGATGAGGGCGGCAGCGGCATCGGCCGAACCACCGGCCATGCCGCCAGCGACGGGGATTCCCTTGTCAATGTGGATATGTACGGGGACCTCTGCCCATGGCACGTGCGCGTGTCGTGCCAGCTTCTGGATCTCCGCTACGGCCTTCCAGGCCAGGTTGCTGAAATCCTGCGGCACCAGGTGCGAGTCGAAACCGCTGACGGTCCAGGTGCACAGCTCCGGTGCGCCTTCTTTCAGCGCGACCGTGACCTCCTCCTTCAGCGAGACGGCCTGAAAGATTGTGTCTAGCTCGTGGTAGCCGTCTTCGCGGGCCGGTCCCACACCAAGGTGGAGGTTAACTTTCCCGTGCGCACTGGCCGTGACGGAACGGTACCTGGGCTCGGTGGAGCCGAAGATGTGAGACACACTCATCGGATACCTCGCTGTTCGTCGCGGTGGGGTCCGTGCAAAGAGGCCACGGCAAGCTGCACAAACTGTTCCGTGGAGAGCTTTTCTCCACGCAGGGTCGGCTCGATTCCCGCACCCCGCAGTGCCTCCTCGGCCGCCTGGCCGCTGCCAAAGTACCCGGACAAGGCCGCGCGCAGGGTCTTGCGGCGCTGTAGGAAGGCTGCATCCGCCAGGGCGAATACCTCGCGGCGCAGCTGTTCCGAATCGATGCCCTCATTGCCGATGCCCTCATTGCAGTCTTGGACAACGTTGGCCCACGGCTGCTCGCCGTCGGCGTAGCGGTCGATTCGCACCAGGCCAGAGTCGATCTTCGGCGCGGGCCAAAATACGTTCTTGCCAATGGTTGCCGCGCGGGTGACGGAACCGTGGAACCCGGCCTTCACGCTGGGCACGCCGTAGATCTTGGTGCCTGGCGCGGCGGCCAGGCGGTCGGCGACCTCCAGCTGCACCATGACGAGAACTCGGTCGATACTGGGGAACTCCTCCAGCATGTGCAAAAGCACCGGCACGGAAACGTTATAGGGGAGGTTCGCCACCAGCGCGGTGGGCAGTGGGCGTTTGGCATCGGCAAAGTCCTGCGCCGTGACGGCCAGTGCGTCTTTCAGGATCACCGCCGCATCGGCCTGACCGGCTCCCTGCTGATCCAGTGTCGCGGGGAGTTTCTCGGCCAGGCGCGGATCGATCTCCACCGCGGTCACGCTGGCTCCGGTTTCCAACAGCGCGAGGGTCAAAGAGCCCAGACCCGGGCCAATCTCCACCACGGTATCCGCGGCAGTCACGTCGGCAGCCTTCACGATTTTGCGGACCGTGTTGGGATCGTGGACGAAGTTCTGCCCCAGCTTTTTGGTGGGGTTTAAGTCCAGTTCCTCGGCTAGCTGCCGGATCTCGTTGGGCCCCAGCAGCCGAATCTTCCGTTCATTCACCTTTCACAGGATAGTCGAGCTGGTGCTCTATAAAAACCGATGGAAAGGGCGGGGCCGTGCGGAGGGTGCGGTTTAGCGCAGACCCATCTTGGCGGTGCAGGCTGGCCATGCGCCCCAGCCCTGTCCGGCGCGTACACGCTCGGCGACGGCGATCTGCTGCTCGCGGGTGGCCATGTGGGCAGCCGGAGCATACTCGGTGCCACCGAAGCCGGCCCAGGTGGACGGTGTGAACTGCAGGCCACCGGAGAAGCCGTTGCCGGTGTTGATGGACCAATTACCACCGGCCTCGCACTGTGCCAGCTGGTCCCAGACGGAACCGTTAGCGACGGCCGGTGCAGCGGCGCCGGTGTTGGAACCCTTAGATTCGCCGTCCTTGTCGTCCTTGTCCACCTTCTTGGTGCCACGGATGATCACGCGCTCCTTCGGTGCGGTGATCTCCTTGCTGGACTTCTCCTTGCGGCTGACCTCTTCGCCGTTGACGGTGCGGACGGTCGCAACAACGCGAGCCTTGCCCGGCGCGCCCTTCTTTACGACCTTCTCCTCACCCTCGGGCAAGTTCGGGTCTTCCTTCACGCGCTCCGGAGCCGGAACTTCCTCCACCTTGGTCTCATCGTGGTTGGCGATGCGCGTGACGTCTACGTGCATGCCGTCCTTGAGCGGAGTATCAGCAGCCGGGGTGACCTTGTCTTCCTTGCCCAGCGGGGTGCCGCGCATCTCGAAGATCTCGCCCACGGTACGGGCAGGCAGGCTCATGCGGCCGTCTTCACCACCGTCGTTCAGGGTGAACTTCTTCGGGGTAACGATCTCCAGCTCCATGCCGTCCAGCGGGATCTCCTGGTTACGAGTCTGGGACAGCTGGTTCACAGCATCGCCGCGGCCGATCTGGTCCAGCAGGGAGCCGACGGTCAGCGCGGTGGTATCGATCTTTTCCTGCTTGCCGTCGATGGTAACGGCCACGGTGCGAGCACTGCGAACGGTGATCTTGGAGTTGTCGCCGATGGACTCGTCCAGTGCCGGGGTAACCATGGCGCGGTTGTCGATCTCCACGCCTGCGGACTTCAGCGCGCCCTCGACATCGCCGGACATGGTGCTGGCCTGGATAATGTCGCCATTTACGTCGAGCGTGACCGATTTTTGGCCTGCAACCGCAACGCCGCCACCAACAACCAGGGTGGCCAACATGCCACCCGTGGCGATGCGTAGCGGGGTGGAGCTGGTGTTGTTAATGCGGTGCAGGTGGGACTTCTTTTTCGGTGACACTAGATCGTTGCCTCTCTTGTTGCTGACGCCCTCTCGGTCTCCACTAAGCCACGCGCTGTACGCGAAACGACCGGGGCGCCCGAACGCCGATTTTCTCAACTTTTGTCACAGTACGATAACAATCCTTGTTAAACAAAGCTCCGGCGCAAAATGTTCCACAAATCACAAATATGGGGGTGCAGCTGCAACAACAGCAGCCACACCCCCTAACTTGCGTTAATTTTTATACATTTTCGTTTGCTGGCGCCACATCAGAAACAGTGACCTCACTAGCGGGGTGGGGTTCCACGCGAAACCGCTACATGCCGAGGTCGATCCCGTAGATCCGTGCAGCGTTTCCCGTGACCAGCTCCCCCAGCACCTCTGGAGCTATCCCCCGCTGCTCCGCTACGCAGGCCGCCGTGTAGCCCACGAAGGCAGGCTCGTTGCGCGCGCCTCGGAAAGGCTCCGGAGTCATGTACGGCGCATCCGTCTCCACCAGAATCTGCTCCGGCGGGGCAATCCGCGCCGCCTCGCGCAGCTCCTCGTTGCGCTTAAAAGTCACGTTGCCGGCAAAGGAGAGCACGTACCCGCGATCCAGCGATTCCTTAGCCACATCCAGCGGGGAGGAAAAGCAGTGCAGGATTACGCTCTCCGGCTGCGGCGCATCCGCCAGTACCCGCAGCAAGTCGGCATCAGCCTCGCGGTTGTGGATCATCAAGGCCTTGCCGGACTCGCAGGCCAGGTCAATATGGAAACGCAGCGCCTCTTCTTGCACCTCGATGCTGGGAGTCTCCTCCCCATCATCAGCGCCCGTAACCTTGCCGACCCAGTAGGCATCCAGCCCGGTCTCGCCAATCGCCACGCAGCGCGGGTGGAAGGCCATCTCCCGCAAGCGCTCGCGCACCTCACCCGTCACCGTCTGCGCCTTAGTCGGGTGCACCGCGCAGGCAGCCCACACGCGGTCGTGGAACTCCGCAGCCTGCAATGCCTTCTCGGTCTCCTCTATGCCATCTCCGACCGTGCACACACCACGCACGCCAACGGCATTGGCACGGTCCATGAACTCCCCCACTAGGCGACGGTGATCGTCTTCCCCGAACGGTTTACCCTCTGCGTCCGCTCCCACCACATCCTGACGGTGCTGGTTCTTCAGCACCGTGGACCACAGGTGCGTGTGCGAGTCGAACAGCGGGACGATCGGCTTGGGCGGAACGGGGGTTGGTCGCTTCTTTTTAGCCATGCCCACCACCCTAGCGCCCTCACCCAGGCGCGACGGCGATCACTCGTGATCGTCTACGAATACCTTCCGGCTAGCCACCAAGCCCGCCGCCAGCAAAACGAAGTTGAACCCCACAAGAACAGTTAGCCCGGTCGTCCAGGACGAAGTGGCGTCATACAAAGCACCAAAACCAAACGGCCCGATACAAGCGACCGTGTACCCGATGCCCTGCGCACCCGAAGAAAGTACGGCCGCGGCCTTCGGCTCGCGCGTGCGGGTGGCGATCAACATTAGACCCAGCGGAAAGGTCGAACACCCCAGCGACACTAGCGAGATCCACACCACAGGCAGCCGCATCGGGCCAGTAATCACCATAAGCAAGGCCACGAACATGCAGCTACACGACAGGATCGTCACCCACGCCGCGCCGCGCTCGAAGCTCGACGTCATCCACGGTACGAAGAACGACGACGCGGTGCCGACGAGCGCGAACACGCCACCGATAATGCCACCCAGCTGCGCCGAACCGCCGGATTCCACAATGATTTTCGGCGCCCAGGTGATAAAGCAGTAGGAGATGGAAGACGTCATGGCGAACATCACCACAATCCCCCAGCTCACAGGGTTACGCCACATGTGCCGGTACGCACCGCGAGAGTCGGTGCTTTTGTTGTTGATCACGCCCATGAGCTTCCGCGGGTGCGCGCGTCGTAGCATCTCGCCACCGCGCTGGGCGGCCGTTCCCGGGGTCACAGAAAATACGAGGATGCCCCAGCACAGCAAGGCCAGCAGGGGCGGAATGGCCCATACTCCGATAGCCACGCGCCAGCCGCCGAGCTCCGCCAACGGCACCGAAACCACGGACGCGGTAGCCATGCTGACCTGCCCGACTGCCATGTAGGCGATAGACATCACCGTGAGCTTGAACGGGAAGTAATCCTTAATCACGGCCGGCAACAGGGTGTTGGTAATGCCCACCCCAACCAGCCCGATCATGGTTCCGGCGAGGAAGAGCAACCCGTTGGAAGCCACCGTGCGCAAGCCGAACCCGGCGGTGGCCAGCACCATGGCGGTGCTAATGACGGCGCGGAAGGACAGCGCCTTGGCCATGGGGCCAGAGAGGATTGCGGCGACGGCGAACATCGCGGTGGGCGCCATGCCGACCAGGCCGATGAACAGCCCCGAGGCACCCAGACTGCCGGCCACTTGGTCGGCGATTGGTGGAAAAGCACTGACGGGACTGCGCAGGTTAGAGCTAGTCAGCAGCACCGCAAGTGCGGCAATGAGCGCGACGACGGAAGGGACACGACGAGTCACGGCTTGGGCACTCGGCATTATGTTCACCCCCGGTTCGTTTTCGCTTCGCGTTGGCGCCACTTTCTGGTCATGCAGACGGGGCACACTTGCTACAAACCCTACTAGTCCCTGCCAGCAACTTCTCACAACACCTCAACCGCAAAGGCAAACACCAACACTATGGAACATCTGATCGTCTTCGACCTGGGCGGCGTATTGGTACAGCGCCGTCACACCCTACGCGAACTCACCACAGTGATGATTCGCCACGCGAACATCCAGTCCCACTCCACCACCGGCAATCAGACCAGCGTTCCGACCATTATCACCGACCCGTTCAGCTTCGAGAGCGCCTACGGCCGCTACCGCGAGAGCTACAGCCTGTCGATGGGACCGAACGATTACTTCACCACCCTGTGCCGCGCGGCTGGCGTGCAGCCGACCGAGGAGCTGATCGCGGAGCTCAAGGAGACGGATACGCGCCTGTGCTCGACCGTGAATGCTTCCGTATTGAACCTGCTGAACCACTTAAACGCCATCGACCAGCCGTGGGGCATCTTCAGTAACGCGCCCCGCCCGGTGATGGAGGCTGTGATGAGCCAGGATTGGGCGGACGGCGCCGCCGTCACCTGTTTCTCCCCCGATCTGCGTTTCACCAAGCCCCACCAGGGCGCGTTCCGTCGCTTCGAGCAGGCTGCGGCCGCCGCAGGCCATGAGTACGCTTCCCTGATTTACTTCGACGATCGTCAGGCCAACCTGGATGCTGCCAAGCACCGTGGTTGGGACGTGTTCCCGTGGCGCGGAGTGCAGTCCGTCCACGAGGTGCTCTCGCCGATCACCGGCCTGCGCCGCGCCGACTAGCGCACGGCAGCGCTACTTCTGCACCGGCGCCCACTCGGGGCCGGTTTCCGCCAGCTCTGGATCCAGCTTCGGGAACAGTGGCTTGGGCTTGTGCAGCTCCGTGCCGGGCTGCATCTCTTGGCGCGCCCACGTGGCCTTTTGGGTGGCGTAGTCGCCCATGATGACGGGGTAGGTGCGCCCCTGCTCCGGGAGCCCGACGCCCACCGGCTGCCGCGGAGACTCGTCCGTTACCTCGACGACCTCTGGCTGGGCCGCCCAAACACCCTCGCCGCCGAGGGTTTCGAAGATCTTCTGTGCGGAGAACGGCAAGTAGGGGGTCAGCAGGGTGTTCACGTCGGAGACGACCTGCAGTGCGGTGTACAAAACGGTGGCCAGACGCTCGCGCTGATCTTCGTTTTTCGCCAGCTTCCACGGCTCCATGGCAGCAATGTACTGGTTGGCGCGGCCTGCGATGCGCATGGCCTCAGTGATACCGGCCTTGAAGCGGGAGCGGTTGAGGTTATCGCCGACGATGTCGAAAGCCTTGGAGGATTCTGCCAGCAGCGCCTGATCCTGCTCGGTTAGCGTGCCAGGGGTCGGCACCTCACCGAAGTTCTTGTAGGCCATAGACACGGTGCGGTTCACCAGGTTGCCCCACTCGTTGGCGAGCTCGGAGTTGATGCGGCGTACGAATTCGTCCCAGGTGAAGTCGGTATCCGTGGTCTCCGGACCAGCGGTAGCGATGAAGTAACGCAGTGCATCCGGACCGAACTCCTTCAGGAAGTCGCGGACGTAGATCACAACTCCCTTGGAAGACGAAAACTTAGACCCGGACATGGTCAGGAACTCGGAGGACACAACTTCAGTCGGCAGGTTCAGGGCCGGCGCAGCAAGCTCGCCCGCTTCGCCCCCCTTGGCACCCTGGCCACTGTAGCCTAGCAGCTCAGCCGGCCAAATCTGGGAGTGGAACGTGATGTTGTCCTTGCCCATGAAGTAGTAAGACAGGGCCTCCGGGTCGTTCCACCACTTCCTCCAAGCCTCCGGGTCGCCACTACGCCAGGCCCATTCGATCGATGCGGAGAGGTATCCCACGACGGCGTCAAACCATACATAGAGCTTCTTCGCATTGTTGTCCTGCCATCCCTCCACAGGGATCGGCACGCCCCAATCAATGTCGCGGGACATGGCGCGCGGACGGATGTTCTCCAACAGGTTGAGGGAGAACTTCAGCACGTTCGGGCGCCAGTCGGTGCGTCCGTTCAGCCACGTCGTCAGAGCCTCTGCCAAGGCGGGAAGGTCGAGCATGAAGTGCTCGGTATCGACGAACTCCGGGGTTTCGCCATTGATCTTAGAGCGCGGATCAATCAGATCCTCGGGGTCCAACTGGTTGCCGCAGGTATCGCACTGGTCGCCTCGCGCGTCGTTCGCTCCACAGATCGGGCACGTGCCCTCGATATAGCGGTCAGGAAGGGTGCGGCCCGTCGACGGACTAATGGCGCCACGGGTGGTCTGGGTGACCATGTAGCCGTTGTTATATAGGCCAGTGAAGAGCTCCTGGACTACCGCGTAGTGGTTGCGCGTGGTGGTGCGGGTGAAAAGGTCATAAGAAAGACCGAGCCCCGCGAGATCTTCGACAATGATGCGGTTGTAACGATCCGCCAATTCCTGAACAGTCGTACCTTCCTTCTCCGCCTGCACCAGCAGCGGGGTGCCGTGCTCGTCGGTACCCGACACCATGAGTACCTCGTTGCCAGCCATTCGCTGATAACGTGCGAAAACATCCGATGGTACGCCGAATCCGGCGACGTGGCCGATGTGGCGGGGGCCATTGGCGTAGGGCCATGCAACTGAGGTAAGAACTCGTTTCGACATAATCTTTAGACTAGGTGATCCGCCAAATCGATGCGAAAGCAGGCCGGATTATCGGTCTGGCCTCGTGCGTTATTGAATAAACTGTGAAACATATCAAAATTCCCCTGTGCTAGCCTAAATTAGAAGAGGCTTCAGGTGACGTAGCTCCCACAAACTAGCTGCGATTTTTCACCCCGAAAGGATTTCACCTTTTGAGTAAGAAGCGCGCTAAAACAGGACACTCCATGCAACTGACACGCTTTACAGATCTCGGTCTGAGGATCGTGGTTCAGCTCGCTGCCATGACCGCGGCGGCTGACACCCCATCGGCAGCGACTCCCCCACGCACCACAACCGCCGCGGTAGCTAGTGCACTCGGCGCTTCGCAAACTCACGTCGCCAAGGTAGTCGCCAAACTTGCCGATATCGGAATCCTACGCTCCACCCGTGGCCGAACTGGCGGCATCTACATCACTGCTTCTGCACTCGATTACCCGCTGGGTCAATTGGTTCGCGAGCTCGAGGGCAGTGAATCGATACCGGATAACTTTAATACCCACTGCCCGAGCGACCACACAGCGACCTTCCAGCTGGCGGCTTCGCTCACGGCTGCCCAGAATGCTTTCTTCGACAGCCTTAATTCGCAGACCATCAGGGATATTTTACCCGAGGTATAACCCCGATAGCTCCCGGGTGATCCCCCCAAGACCACTAGCGCTCCCCGACTCCTGGGTTTTATACCCGCGGGCCACGAACTCGACGGATTCTACCGCTGCCTTCCGCTTCGCGCTGCTGGTTCATGCGGCGCTCGCGCGCCATACGTAGCGCGTACTCCCGCTGTGCCTTTTCATCCAGGTAAAGCTGGTCGTTGGACAGCGCCTTGTAGATAGAAAACATCAGGGCGATGATCACCAGCACGAAGGGGCTGGCAGCAATAATCGTCACGTTTTGCAGGTTGGTCAGCGCCTCATCGCCACCTGTCAGCAGCAGCATCAGGGCAATGATGGCAGTCAGTGCGCCCCACAGGACCGTGACACCGCGGTTAGCTACCAGTTTGCCGCGCTGGGACATCGACCCCATCACGGTAGAGGCAGAGTCCGCCGAGGTAATAAAGAAGGTGGCCAGCAGGATCATCGCAATGATGCTTGCAACCTTGCCCATCGGCATCGTCTGTAGCAGATTGAACAGCTGGCTGGTGGCCTCGCCGTCACCCCAAATGGAGTTACCCGTGTCCTCGGCGTGGATCGCAGAGCCACCGAAGATGGAGAACCACACGATGGTCACAACGGTCGGAACCATCAGCACCACACACACGAACTCGCGGATCGTGCGGCCACGGGAAATACGGGCGACGAACATGCCAACAAACGGGGACCAGGAAACCCACCATGCCCAGTAGAAGATGGTCCAGGAGCCCAGCCATTCTTCCGCGCCGTCGCCGGAGTTAGCGGTACGTGCGGCCATGTCGAAGAACTGGGAGAGGTAGTTGCCCAGCGAGGTCGGGATCAGGTTCAGGATCACGACGGTCGGGCCGACAATCAGGACGAAGAGGGCGAGGAGACCGGCCAGAACCATATTGGTGTTGGACAAGTACTGAATACCCTTGCCCACGCCACTGGCAGCGGAAACCAAAAAGCACAGACCCAGAATCACGATAGTGCCGACGATCACGGAAGTGCCCGGGTTAGAAACCAGCCCCGTGGCCTCCATGCCGGACTTAATCTGTACAGCGCCTAAGCCCAGGGAGGCGGCGGTACCGAACACGGTCGCGAAAATCGCGGCGATGTCGATGATCTTGCCCAGCGCTCCCTCTGCTCGTTTCTCACCGATCAGGGGGATGAATGTCGCGGACAGCAGCTGCTTGCGCCCCAGACGGAAGGTGCTGTAGGCGATAGCCAGAGCCACGATGGCGTACAGCGACCACGGGTGCAGGCCCCAGTGGAACAGCGTGGAGGCAAACGAGCTGGCCACGTCGTGATCCTCGGCTCCCGGAACACCATTTCGGTAGTACGTGAGCGGCTCGGTCACACCGTAGAACATCAGGCCGATACCCATGCCCGCGGCGAACATCATCGCCACCCAGGACACACTGTTGAACTCTGGAGATTCGTTGTCCCGGCCCAGGCGAATGTGCCCAAACTTGCTAAACGCAATGAACAGAATGAACGCGACGAACACAGTGCCGGCCAGTACGTACAGCCAACCCCAGTCGCTCACCACGTAGCTCAGTGCGGTCGAAGCGAAGGCAGCGAAGCTCTCGCCCCCGAATACTCCCCACAACACGACAGCCAAGATGAGGGCCGCCGCACAGCCCGTCACCACCCAGTCAATGGACTGATCCTGATCGGCCTGGTCTACAGGCTGATCAGTGGTCACCCCTTCGGTCTCTTTCGACGTCACTTCTTCCCTCGATACAGTCATTCCTCATATCTTGGGGGTGTTGCAGAGGCTTTTCAAACCCAGCGCCGTCCCACCGGCGGTCACAAGCCACTTTTCACCCTTCATTTACCCCTCTCTATAGACCTTTTACCACCGTTTTTCCGCTAAGCACCAGCTCACGTCTCCTTTATTCCTTTGCGCATCACAAAAAGAGAAACTTTCTATAACAATTTAATATATTTATCTTTCGCGCAACCGCAGCACAGCCTCGTACAGCTCGCGCTTGCTCACACCCCTGGCCTTGGCTACCTCACTCGCGGCTGCCTTCAGACGCTCCCCCTCTGCCACCTTCTGCTCCACCAACTCGACTAGCGATTCCACATCCGGCTCCCCCTGTTCCTCCGCGGCATCCACCACCACACAGATCTCGCCTTTCACACCCTCGGCTGCCCACTCGGCCAGTTCCCGCAGCCCGCCAACCTTTACCTCTTCAAAGGTCTTTGTCAGCTCGCGGCACACCGCAGCCTGCCGATGTTCCCCCAACTCTTCCGCTGCCACCTGCAGAGTCCTGGCCAGCCTATGCGGGGATTCGAAGAAGCAGACGGCGTAGGGGGCGGCACTAAAGGAACCAAAAAACGCCCTGCGGGCACCGTCCTTGCGCGGCGCGAACCCCAGAAAAGCAAAGTGCCCCACGCCCAGGCCGGACAACGCCAGGGCAGTCGGCACGGCGGAAGGCCCCGGCAGGCACGTCACCGGAACCCCGGCGCGGCGGGCGGCCACGACCAGAGGGAAACCGGGATCAGAAACGGACGGCATTCCCGCATCCGTCACCACCAACACGCGGCGACCCTGCTCGGCCTGCTCCACGAAAAACTCCGCCCGCTCCGTTTCGTTGTGGTCAAAGTTGGAGTAGATCCGGCCCGCAATCTCTACCCCCAAAGTGTCCGCCAAGGCACGAGTACGGCGGGTATCTTCCGCGGCAACAATGTCTGCACTGGCCAGGGCATCGATCAAACGGATTGATGCATCCAGCGGATTACCCAAAGGTGTGGCGGCCAAGATGATCCCGCCCTGCGGCAGAGGGCGGTTCTCGGCAGCGCGGGCGACAAGCGCGTTGGCATCCAGAGCATCGGGATCTACAGAATCACTCATACCCGCCAGTATGCCCGCCACCGCACCCGCTTGTCCGGAGCTTCTACTACAGTTATTTTTTGTGCCAACCACACCGACTACCGCGCTACCGAATGCTCACCCGGAGCCTGCCGCCGGAAGCCCCCACTCCGACGACAGCGCTCGCACCGCCCGCGCCGGCCGTGCCACCCGCATCACGCAATCCGGCCAACACCGGCTCGCGCTGACCCGCTGGACGGGCATCCTCATTTCTCTCGGTGTGTTGGGTGCGCTCAGCCGATTGCTGATGCTGCAGCGCCCCACCGATGCGGGCACCCCAGTGTTCGATGAAAAGCACTACGTACCACAGGCCTGGCAGATGCTGCAGAGCTGGTCCAACCCGCTGATCGGCGGTATCGAGGACAACCCGGGGTACGGGTTGGTCGTCCACCCGCCCCTAGGCAAGCGGCTCGAGGCACTCGGCATGGCGGTATTCGGCTATACCCCGTGGGGCTGGCGCATCATGTCCGCCCTTCTGGCGGTGGTTGCCATCCTGCTGATTGCCGCGATCGCGCGCCGCATATCCAAGTCGGATCTGGTCGGCTTGTTCGCCGGCATCATCGCACTGTGCGACGGCATCCTCTTCGTCACCGGCCGCTCGGCCATGCTCGACCATTTCCAGGTGTTCCTCATCTGCCTGGCCACCTATTTCATCGTGCGTGATGCCGAGCAGATGGAGGCCCGCTTCCAGCGCGTCTGGGCCACCAACCGCATCCACGATTCTGCGTTCGGCCCCCGCATGGGCTACCGCTGGTGGCGCTTCGCCGCGGGAATCGCCCTGGGTCTGTCGCTATCGGTGAAGTGGAATGGCCTGTACTACATGGCCTTCTTCGGGGTGACGATCGTTGCGGTTGATTATTTTCGACGCCGCCGTTTCGGCGTTCGCCGTCCCCTTGCAGGAACCGCAGTATTCGATGCGGTTCCCTCCTTCTTCTCCATCGTGATCGTCCCCGCGATTGTGTACCTCATCAGCTGGCGGGCGTGGTTCGCCTCTGAGACGGGTGTGTTCCGCCACGCGGTGGAATCGAAGCAGTACACCGACACCACTGGCGACTGGTTCTGGTCCTTCCTGCCCGACACGGTGCAGAACTTCATCTACTACCACGTGACGGTGATGCGCTTCCACACAGAGCTGACAAACTCCAATGGCCACCACCATAACTGGGAATCCAAGCCGTGGTCGTGGTTGGTCTCCAGCCGTTCGTTGATGTACTACAACCCCTCCAGCGACGAGGGCATCCACAAGGTGATTCTGCTAGTCGGCACACCCGCTATCTGGTGGTTCTGCGTGCCTGCCATGCTGTGGGGTCTGTGGTGCCTGATCACGCACAAGGACCGGCGCTGGGTGGTTCCCGTCCTGGGCTTCGCCGCCGGCTTTTTGCCCTGGCTGTTCAACCTGGACCGTCAGATGTACCTATTTTACGCGGCCAACCTGGTGCCCTTCCTAGCGATCGCCCTGGCAATGGCTATGGGGCAGCTCCTACGCTGGGAGCGCCCGGGCGTGGCCCAGCCGTATTCCTCTCCGCGAGCCTATCTGCGCGCCCGCCCGGGCCAACTGGTGGTTGTGATCTACCTGATGCTGGTTGTGTGGAACTTCCTGTACTTCCTGCCGATCTACACCGCCACACCGCTATCAGACTCCGCCTTTAACATGCGGATCTGGCTCCGTTCCTGGCTCTAAAACCGACGCAAGAACCGGCGCCGCACCGCGTAGCGCTATTCCCAGTCGCGCGGCCGAGCCTCGCCCGGCTCGTAGGTAGAGTGACGGCGAGCATCGCTGGGGCTAAAGTTTACCGGCTGTGCCATCAGCGCTCGCAACGACTGCTGAAGAGGCATAAACACATTCTGGCGCCCAGCCCACACGACCACCAATGCCACCACCGCGGCAAGGTGCACCAGCAAGAGCCATAGGGTATCCAGGTCGCCCCGCTCGCCGATCATGCCCAGAACAATCTCGCGGGTCGCAAACCCCAGGCCAAATGCCCACATCGCAAGGTAGATTGGCAGCACCGCAGAGGCTACCTTCGGCCGCCAGGCGGCCCATACAAGGCCGCCAGCCAGAGCAAAACGCATCGTCGCCGCGTCGGAGATTAGGTGTAGCCGGGACGAGTCGGCGTCTTCTCCAATGGGCGAACCAAACAACAGCGACATGCCCCACAACACGTAAACCACAGCGACGGCAACGAGGAAGAAGCGGCCGAAGACAAGAGGCAGCTGACGGCGACGTAGCCCCACGCTAACCTGCGGGTCGCTATCGGCCTGTGCAAGTACCTGTTCGAGGAGGGCGGCCTTGCGATCGTCCTGCTCCCCCGGCGCTGGCGTAATTTCCGCTGGTGCGGCCGCCAGGTTCATCCGGCGCCCCAGCGCAGTAACGGTGGCGTACCAGCGCTGGCAGTCCTCACAGGCGGCTAGGTGCGCATCTACGAGGTCGTCGGCCAGCTCCGCAGTTTCACCGTCCAGCCGGGCAGACATTGAGGTCCTGACCTGCGAACAGTCCATGCGATTAATCCCGCCTCCAGTATGCGTGCAACCCTCAGCCGAAGCGCGATAGTGCCTTGTCCAGGCTGGCGCGCCCCGCGCCGAAAACAACAATCATCATAAGCGAGACGACTAAGAGCAAGACAAACTCCATGCCCCCATCGGACACGAAGAAGCCGTTGGACCAGTGCACAAAGTAGAGCACCAACGCGCTGTAGATCACAAATAGCCCAGCGACGGCGGTGGTCAGCAGCCCCGCGATGAGCATCGCGCCGCCCACCATCTCGAAGATGGCGGCGGCCCAGGCACTGACCTTTGGCTGCGGAATGTGTAAGCGATCGAAGGTGGCGACGGTACCGGTGACCCCGTCCATGCCGTTGATAAAGACTTTCTGCCAACCGTGGGCGATAAAGATCACGCCGGTGACGAGGCGTACCAGCAGCAGGGTCGCGTCGCGTGTGGCGGGGTGGTTTAGCATGCGGGAGGTCTACTCCTAGACAGCGCGGATGCCGGAGCGGGAGTCGAGGTACTCCTCGTCAGCGTCTGCGACGGGTGCCCGACCCTCCGTACCTGCGCCGTAACCAGTGGCCACGTCGGAGCCTGCACCCGGAGCGGGGAAGAAGTCGCTGCCGTCAGCGTAATCCAGGTTACTGAATGCCGGATCGTCCTCGTCGGTCTCCAGAATCACGGCGCCTGGGCGGATCAAACGATCCGGCACACCCAGTTCGTCGTCCTCAGTGTTGCGCACACCCAGGCGGGCGCGGCGCATGCGCACCAGGCGGCGGTGGCGCAGCTCGCGCTCCTCGATGGCCTGGCGGCGCAGCATCACCAGGTAGAACGCGGTGAAGGCCACCATGGCCACGAAGGTCAGCCACACGCCGTCGCCCAAGGCCAGGCTGGTACCGAAGGTCAGCGCGCACAGTGCCAGCAGCACCAGCAGCACCTTCTTGCGGCGGTTCTGGCGCTCGCGAGCCAGCTGTGCGGAAGCCACCGGGTCGTACACACCCCGGCCACGGCGGGCGGCCAGGTACTTCAGGTCAGCTTCACTGAGTTCGTCGGACTCCTCCAGGATGTCCAGGCTCTTTCCTGCCGGTGCTGCATCGACTTCATCAACCAGGGTGGGCGAAGCCTTCACGTCTCCACCGCGCACGTACTCTGCCGGAACTGCAGCGTAAGCAGCCTGGCGGGCGGTGGCCTCTTCAGCTGCCTCGGCCTCCTCAGCGTCTGTCTCCTCAGCGTCAGTCTCCTCAGTGTCTAAAACTTCAGCGTCTGGAGCTTCTGTGTCTGGGACTTCTGCTGCTCCGTCGGTTGCCGCAGGTACGTCAGCTGCGGCTTCAGAGTCAGCAGTACTCATCGCAGCCTTCTTCACCGGGGAGAACTCGCCAGTATCCACATCGTCCTGAGCCGTGTAACGCACCGCGCTGCCGACCGCGGAAGCTGCAACGACCTTCTCCGCATCCGCCACAGCACCCTCGTCGTTCTCCGAGCCCTTGCTTTCGGTCTGCTCATCAACCTCATCATCAACGACTTCGCCATCTACTACCTCGCCGTCGACAACCTCCGTCTCAGCGTCAGCCGCGCTGTTCTCGCGCCCCTTACTGTCCTCGCTGCCCTTCGAGGCCATGAACGCCCGCAGCCCTCGCGGCTTGCTCGATGTCGCACCAGCGGTGGAGTCTTCGTCCTCCAGCAGCACGTACTCCGGCTCTGCATCGACCAGCTCCAACTCCTCGTCGTCGGAAGCCATGTACAGCCCCTCGGCCGGCTTGAGCTTGCGCTTTGCGTTGAGCTTGCTTCCTCCACGGTGCAGCACTCGGGTCTCGCTCAGTGCCTGGGCAGTCCGTCGCACGGGTTTTTGGTTGCGCAGCAGAAGCGGCGCTAGCAGCACCAGCCAGACGGCGGCGATGAGCAGAAGGGAGCCGGACACGAGTATCAGTTCTCCTCGGGTTTAATGCGGGCAGCGTGAGTGATCAAGTGCTTGCCACGCTACCCGTGCAGTACCCATATATGCGGTGCCACGCCGAGGCTACTTTCGGTTCACAGCTAGCCCCAAGATTCCGCGATTCACCAGCCTGCGCACAAGACCCTCGGGCTGCGAATCCTCCTGTGTTTGTGCCACTAAAAGATGGTCTCGCCATTCGCCGTTGATGTGCAGGTTTCGGCGTAGGTGCCCCTCGGTACGGAAGCCGGTTTTTTCTAGGACCTTTCTAGACGCCACGTTCTCCGGCATGACCGTCGCCTCTATCCTGTGCAGTCCCAACTGCTGCATCCCCAAGTCCACCCCCAAAGCCACCGCAGCGGTGGCCACGCCATGGCCCTGAAACCGCGAGTGTACCCAGTAGCCGATCCAAGCATTGGAAACAGTTCCGTATTGAATATTGCCGATCGTCAGCTGGCCGGCGAATACCCCGTCGATGTCGATGACCATGGGCAGTAGCAACCGATCTGCAGACAGGAGCTGCAGGTTGTGGAAGGTTTTCCGCCATGCTTGCGGGCTGTGCGCAGCAGCCCAGTCCCCGGATACGGTCGGTTCAAAGGGCTGTAGGAGTTGCTGGTCTTCGAGCCGCGCTGCGCTCCAGTGTTTTCCATCGGTGGCTAGGACGGGACGGAGGGCGACGGGAAGAGCGGCCGAGGGGGCGTGGTCAACATTCCCATACAGATGACCGCGGCTGAGGACGGTGCGTGTGCGTTTGTCGGGCACCGCAGGGGTCAGTGCGGCGCGCAATCGGTGGAGCACGGGAAGGCTATTCCTTATTGCTGAGGAACAGCACATCCACAACTTGGCCCGGCGCGACATCCGTCACGTCCGAGGGCACCACGATCAGGCAGTTCGCCTGCCCGTGACTGCCCAGCAGATGAGTCGGCTCGCCGCCGTTAGCTGCACCAAGGGGATCCACCAGAAACTCGCGGGTCTCGCGGTCGCGCATCAACTGGCCGCGGATAAAACCACGGCGGCCGGGGGCAGAGGCAATGCCGGCGATCGTGCGAGCTGGGACCACGCGACGGGTGGCTTGGCGGCGCCCACGGATCAGCTGCACTAGCGGACGCACCATCACCTCGAAGGCTACAAGCGCGGCGGACGGGTTGGCAGGCAGCAGGAAGGTCGGCACCTTGTCCTGCCCCAGCGTGCCGAAGCCCATGACGGAGCCGGGGTGCATGGCGATGCGCTGGATATCCATCTCCCCCATCTCGGAGAGAATCTCCCGCAGCTCGTCGCTGGCGGCACCGCCGACCGCGCCGGAGATCACGACAACCTCAGAGCGCAGCAACTGGCTTTCAATAACCTCGCGCATCTTGCGCGGCTCGCCACCCAAAATTCCCACGCGGTGAACGTCCGCGCCGGCCTCGCGAGCCGCAGCTGACAAGGCATAGGAGTTCACGTCGTAGACCTGCCCCACTGCCGGGTCGCGGTCAATGTCCAGCAGTTCTCGACCGAAGGAGAGCACCGACAGTCGCGGGCGCGGGTAGACCAACACCTTGGAGCGGCCTACGGCGGCCAGCAGGCCCACTTGAGCTGCGCCGATAACGGCGCCTTCCTCTACGACCACGTCGCCGGGCTGCACATCAGAACCCTTGCGATGCACGAACTCGCCGGAAGCGATGGCCTCCAGCGGGCGAATCTTACGGCCTTCTTTTTCCACCCAATCCAGCGGCAGGACGGAATCCGCCAAGGTCGGTAGCGGTGCCCCCATCTCCACGCGCACCGCCTGGCGCGGCTGCAGACGAATCGGGCGCAGGGAGCCCGCCGTGACATCGCCGACGATGGGCAGGGTTTCCTTCACCCCGCTGGTGTTCTCCGCGGCGCCCTCTGCTGTGTGCTCGGGCTCGCCTCCGCGGGCCACCGAAAGCGCCTGTCGAATGTCTACGCTGCGCACGGCGTAACCGTCAATGGCTGCCTGGTCGAAACCAGGCAACGGTTCGGTACCCTCTACCCTTTCGGCGCAGCGCAACCCCAGGGTCTCGGTGATCGCGATGCGCACTGGCTCGGGAGTCACCGCCGCAGAGGTGATGATTGCCAGTTGTTCTTCGACCGATCGCATGAGGGGTTCCCTTCAGCTTGAGGAAGCTTTCTAGTTTTCCTGATCCAGACGCTCGCGCAGCCAGTTCTTCAGGCTGGGGCCATACGTCTCATTCTGCAACGCAAAATCGACGCACGCCCGAATGTACCCACCCGGATTGCCCAAGTCGTGGCGCAGGCCGTGGTGGACGATGATGTGCACGGGGTGCCCCTCGGTGATCATCAACTCAATGGCGTCGGTGATCTGGATTTCTCCGCCCTTGCCTGGCTTGGTGCGGCGTAGCGCATCGAACACCTGGCGGTCCAGCAGGTATCGTCCCGTTGCCACGAAGTTGGACGGAGCGTCCTCCACCGCGGGCTTTTCCACCATGCCCTTAACGATTTTCACGTCGGCGTGGTCTGCCTCGTCGATCTCGAAGACTCCGTAGTTGCTGGTCTCCTCGCGGGGCACCTCGAAGGCGCACAGCACAGAGCCACCGTACTGCTGGCGCACAGCCAGCATCTTCTCCATCACGCCCATCGGCAGCACCAGGTCGTCCGGCAGCATAACGGCGAAGCAATCCTCGTCGTCATCTAGCACCTCCTCGGCCAGCCCGATAGCGTGGCCCAGCCCCAGCGGCTTTTCCTGTTCCACCGCCACCACGTCGATCAGCCCGTCGGTGGCGCGCACCTTGTTTAGCTGGTCGGTTTTGTTGCGCTGCTCCAGAGTGCTTTCCAGCTCTGCGTCGGTATCAAAGTGCCCTAGCACTCCGCCCTTCTTCGGCGCCGTGACGATGGCCAAGCGATCCGCGCCGGCATCGGCGGCCTCCTTCGCGATAAGTTCGATCCCTGGAGTGTCTACGACGGGGAGCAGCTCCTTGGGAACGGTCTTGGTGGCGGGCAGGAAGCGGGTTCCAAGCCCGGCAGCCGGGACCACAACGGTACGCAGGTCGGCTCGCTCGGACGTGGAGATCGTAGGGCTAGAAGTCATGCCGGAATAGTAGCGCTTATGGGCAAGAGTTTGTGCTCTACACACCGCCCACGCTGTGTTTTATTTTGCGGATCAAGCATTTCCCTCGCCGCAGCCACCACGCAGGAGGCCCGAAAGGCATTAGGCTCAAGAGCGATGAACGATCTCTCCGCCCGCAAGAAGCGCGCCCGCTCCGACATCCGCGCGGCCCGCACCCGCCGCGTCCCACTGCGCCCAGAGCGCGATCAGCGCATCCAAGCAAACCTCCTGGCCGCGCTTGCTGACCTTCCGGAAGACACGTCCGACCTCACCATCGCCGCATTCGTACCCCTCGCGGACGAACCTGGTGGCGGCGACCTGCACACCACCCTCGCTACCACCGGCGCCCGCGTGCTTCTGCCCCGGGTTTCTCGCGGAGACACCCCCCGCCTCGAGTGGGTCGAATTTCAGCCGGATAGCCCCAATCTCGCCCCGGGCACCTGGGGCATCCTCGAACCCATAGGTAATGCAGTTCACAGTTTTCCTGCCTGTGCGGATGTAATTATTACGCCTGGACTGTCGATTGATTACCATGGGAAACGGCTCGGGCAGGGTGGCGGTTTTTATGACCGCGCTCTGGCCAACCGCCCGGCGCATGTGAAGGTGTGGGCCCTGATAGACCACGAAGAGTTCACGCGCGACGTACCCAGCCAAGATCACGATCTGGTCGTAGACGCTGTGCTCAACGACCTCGGTTTCTTCCCCATCATTTAGTCGCTTGAATGGTCTGCGCTAGACCGCGGACAGGAAAGGTCTTTTCAGCATCATGCTTGAAGGTTTTAAGAAGTTCATCATGCGCGGCAATGTCATGGAACTTGCCGTCGCCGTCATCATCGGCGGTGCCTTCACCGCCATCGTTACCGCTTTCACCAGCGGCATCATCGAGCCTCTACTGGCTGCCATCGGTGGTTCCCCCGAGTTCGGCTTGGGCTTCCACCTGCGCGAGGGTAACCCCTCCACCTTCGTAAACATCGGCGCCGTACTGACCGCTGCCGTGAACTTCCTGATCATCGCCGGTGTGATTTACTTCCTGATGATCATGCCGATGAACAAGCTGGCGGAGATGAACGCCCGCCGCAAGGGCATCGAGCCCGAGGAGGCTGCAGCCACCGAGACCGAGCTGTTGGCAGAAATCCGCGACCTGCTCATCGAGCAGCGCGGCGGTGAGGCCGAGCCGACCGGCAAGCACGCTCACTAAGTCCGGTTAGTCGAGCTCTCTAACCCCAATGCGGCGGGCGCTGTTGTTCTAAGTAGTGGCGATCCTGTTCCGCATCGGGGCGATCGTCACCCCACTCATCCCGGGAAGGGTTTGGGTGGGGTTTTGTCGTTCCGGAGGCCATGGCGTCCAAAAAAGCAGCACCCGAACCGCCGCCTTGCCCGGCCTTGCCTACCTTGCCGAAGAACCTGCGACCACGGCTGGTGCCCATGCTAGGCCCGGCTGTTCATGTCGCCCACAACGTGGCGAACCAGCGGGCCGAGGGTAGCCATGCCATCGCGGATCGCGCCACGGGAACCGGCGATGTTGACGACCACAGTGGAACCAGAGATGCCAGCAACTCCACGGGACAGCCCCGCGTCCAGCGAATTCGCCGCAAGGCCGGAGGCACGCAGGGCTTCTGCCACGCCCGGGATCTTGCGATCCAGCTCGGCGCGGGTGGCTTCTGGCGTTTTGTCACGCGGACCGGTGCCCGTACCGCCAATGGTGACAACGAGGTCCGCGCCTCCGACGACGGCCGTCTGGATGGCCTTGCGGATTGCCGACTTCCGGGACTCAACGCTCAAGACCGCGTCGACGAAGAAACCTTCTTCTGCCAGCAATTCAGCAACCAACTCGCCGTTCTTGGCTTTTTCCTCTGGGAAGTCCGTGACCAGCACGACCATCGCGTGCACCGGAGGCTCGTCGCTCAGTTCCTCGCGAGTGCGCTCCTCGGCATCCAGGGAGTGGAACAGTTCGTCATCCGGCTCTGGGATTTCCTCTGCCAGCCGATCCACCTGCGCGTGGTCCACGGACTTCATAGCCGCGACCTCATTGATGTCCGCAGACTTTCCTTTAGCCCTACGAGCGGCCACTGCGATCCTCCTGAAATAAAAACGAACGTAACTAATAAGGTATCCCGTTCGCCCTCTTCTGTACAGACGAAAGGGATAGCGATATTTCCAGCGATTGGGCAGCAGTTATTCGGCCGTGGTGAGCGTCAGCTCCACCTCTCGCTCCTCACCATCGCGACCCCGAACCTTGAGTTTTACCTTGTCGCCCACGGCGTGAGAGCGGATAGCGGCGATAAGACCCACGCCTGAATCCACGCGGCGCTCGTCGACGTGAGTAACCAGGTCGCCCTTTTTCAGTCCAGCCTTGTCGGCGGGGCTGTCTTTGTTCACGTCAGCGATGACGGCGCCCATTTCCTCAGAACGGGTGTTGACCTTCGCGCCGATGATCGGGTGCTCGGCCTTGCCGTTATCAATCAGCTGCTTGGAGATCCGCTCGGCCTGGTTAATTGGGATGGCAAAGCCCAGACCGATGGAACCAGCGACCTCGCCACCGCCCGTGGAAGCGATGACAGATGGGATGCCGATGAGCTTGCCTTCCATATCCACCAGGGCGCCACCGGAGTTACCGGGGTTGATGGAGGCATCGGTCTGGATAGCGTCGATAAGGGAGGCCTCGCCCCCGTCCTCGCCGGAGGCCTGCACGGGACGGTTCTTTGCCGATACGATGCCGGTGGTGACGGTAGCGGATAGCCCCAGGGGCGAGCCGATAGCCATAACGTCCTCGCCCACGTTCACCGCATCCGAATCGCCGAACTCGATAGGGGTGAGGTCCGTGACGTTCTTCGCCTTGATCACCGCGATATCGGTCTGCGGGTCAGTCGCGACAACCTCAGCCTCCAGCACGCGGCCATCGTTGAGGACGACCTCCATCTTCGCGCGCCCGCCCTCAGCGTCGGCGACGACGTGATTGTTCGTCAAGATCATGCCATCGGAGGAGATGATTGAGCCGGACCCCTCGTCGCCACCGCGAGACGTCATGACCTGAATGGAGACCACAGAGGGAAGAACCTTGTTGGCCACGTCGGTAGTACTGCCCGGCTCAACGGGGTTAGAGGCCTTTTTCTCCTGCGCAGACCTATTCGAGCTATTCGAGTTGTCGAACGACGAAGTGGCATTGTTGCTTGAGTTATTGTCATTCAGCTGGTCCATACCCACGTAAGTCACAGCGGAGGCGAGCACCGCACCGGCCAGCAGCAGTGCTGCAACTGCGGGAGTGGACCAGCGCTTCTTTTCTCGCGGCTGGGCATTAAGCTGCGGCATGAAGGGGTCGTTATGTGGATCCTGGTTCTGGGCCAATGCCGGATCCACACCTGGCTCCGGGGCTAGCCCCCCACTCTGGGCGACCCCCGCGTTCTGAGCCAGTGCCGGGTTCTGGGATGAGTTCGGAACCACGCTCGGGGAAGAACTCGGGGAAGAACTCGGCACCAAGGCCGGGTCGTAGGGAGCGACAGATTCCATCTGTCCCGTGGGCGCCCCGCTCGGACCAGCGTCTGGCCCAGCACCCGGCACGGCGCCTGGCCTTGCGGCCGGATCGGCAGCCGGATCAGCGGGCCCCGCATAAGTCCCCGGATGCTGCGGCTGCCCCTGCTGCCCATTCCAATGAATTTGGCCACGGTTCGCTGCACCACTAATCGGGCGACTTTTAGCCGGACCGTCCGCGCGGCCGCTCGCACCTGCTCCAGACTCTGCCACCGGATCTGCCTTCTGGTTCGCCTTCTGGCCTGCGCCAGAAAAGTCCGGCTCCCCGGGCATCCGCTTCCCCGCCCCCGACGTGTTCTCACCCATATTGTCTTCCCTTTCGTTCATGGCGACCGGTATGTCCGTAATGCAGTATGTCTGTTATGTATGTAGTTCAGCGCTACACGCACTGTAGGTTTTCTGTCAGTTTAAGGAAAAAACGTATAGAAAAGTTCCCAAACCTTTCTTGCGAGCATTTAACTGATTTGCCCGTCTAGTCCGGATGCCCCGGTAGTACGGCACGCATCAGGGCACCGCCGTCATCGGACTCGTCGGCGACGATCACTCCGTGATGCCTCTCGATGACCTGCTTCACGATCGCCAGCCCCAGGCCGGAGCCAGGCATCGAGCGTGCCTTGATCGAACGATAGAAGCGGTCGAACACCTTTTCTCGATCCTGCTGTGGGATACCAGGCCCCGAATCCGCCACGCGGATCTCCACTTCCTGCTGTGCTGGCACGTCGGCGTCGGAGCCTGTGGCCTCGCTACCCTCACTACCAATTGGCTGCATCCAGACGCGCACGACACCGCCCTCGGGCGACCACTTCGCGGCGTTATCCAGCAAGTTCAGCAGTGCGCGCGACAGTGCGAAGGAATCACCCTGCAGGTGCCAATCGATCAGGTGCGTATCGAAAGTCACGTCGGGTCGACGGCGCTGCACACGCTCGATGCCTTGGGTGATCAATTCAGAAATCTCAACCGTACTTAAGACCTCCGGGTTTGAATCCTCGCGCGCAAGGTCTACGAGGTCGCCAATAAGCCCGCTCATCTCGTCGATCTGCGCGATCACGTCGCGCTCTAGGTCCTTGCGATCCTGGTCGCTGATGCCGGGGCCGTCCTTTCGTTGCGACGCCAACATCAGCAGCTCCACGTTGGTGCGCAGTGACGTCAGAGGGGTCTTAAGCTCGTGCGAAGCATCTGCAACGAGGTTTTTCTGCTTCGTCTGCGCCTCTTGCAACGCGTTCATCATGTTGTTGAAAGAGTCCGTCAGTGCGCCCAGCTCGTCGTGCGAGTACACGGGGATTTGGCGCAGCTCACCAGTGCGGGAGACCTCATCGGCCGCTCGGCGCAGGCGCGTGATCGGCTGAATTCCCGAGTTCGCCACCGCAATACCCGCGATGATGGAGGCGATAAAGCCAGTCACCGCAATAAGGATCAGCACCAGCCACAACGATTCCAGTGTTTGGTTGGTAAAGGCGATATCAAGGCGCAGCACAATCACGCGACCGTCTAGGGCGGCGATGGCGAAGCTACGCTTGTCACCTTCAGATTCGAAGGTGTACGGGTCGTCCCCCACAAGTACAGAGATTTCGTTGGGGCTGAGAATGCCCTCGAACTTATGCACCGGCGCCCGCCGCCCAGCTTGTTCGGCGGGGACGACGAGCACGCTCATGTTGTTATCGGAATCGAAAAAGCGGGGGCGATAATCTTCGCCTTCCCCGGTTTCGGTAACAGGGAACTCGAATCCCGAGTCGATGTAGGACTGCGCCTGAGTCTGCAGCGTCTTGTCCATCTCCTGCGACAGCACCTGTTTTACGGTGGCGTAGGAAGAGAAGGTGATAATCGCGATACACAGCATCACCACAATGGCGGTCAGTGCAGCCAAGCGTACGCGCAGGGACAGTCCACGCACAGAAAAGCGGAGGGATTGAACTAACCGCCCCCTCCGGCTATCGCTTCGAACATCCGCTTCCTCCCGGTCGGAGGAAGTAAGGTCGGACTCTACCGAGAGGAGATCCTCTGGGAGCCTACGCAGGATCACGGTGCGGTCTCACGCAGCGCGTAACCCACCCCTCGAACCGTGTGGATCAGTCGCGTCTCACCGTTCGCCTCGGTCTTGCGGCGAAGGTAGCCGATGTAGACCTCGAGTGCGTTGCCAGAGGTCGGGAAGTCGTAGCCCCAAACCTCCTCCAGGATGGTGGTGCGGGAAAGCACCTTGCGCGGGTTGTTCATCAACAACTCCAGTAGGGCGAACTCCGTGCGGGTCAGGCTGATCTGGCGGTCACCGCGAAACACGTCGCGGGTCTCCGGGTTTAGGGTCAGGTCCTCGAAGCGCAGCGGCTCGCGGGTTTCCCCTTCCTGGATCGCCGGGCGGGCCGCACGGCGGAACAGCGAGCGGGTGCGAGCCAGGAGCTCCTCCAGCGCAAAAGGCTTCGGCAGGTAGTCGTCGGCGCCAGCATCCAGGCCAGCTACGCGCTCTTCCACGGAATCGCGGGCGGTCAGCAGCAGGATCGGCAGGTCGTCGCCGTGGCTACGCAATTCGCGGCACACATCCAAGCCGTCCTTCTTCGGCATCATCACATCGAGGATTGCCAGATCCGGTCGTTCGTCGGCGATGAATTTAAGAGCTTCCTCGCCATCCGTTGCCAGAACGACAGTGTAGCCGTTAAAGATCAGAGATCGGCGCAGGGATTCGCGCACTGCCTGATCATCATCTACAACAAGAATCTTCATGTTCTCCATTGTGCCTACGAATCCGCTACAGTGCCCGCGCGCAACGACATTTTTAAGGAAAGCACAGGAAGTTATCGATTAAACGCCGCCCACGTCAGGCACCGCTGGGTACGCAAAAACCCCGCCACACACTGCGTGCGACGGGGTGGCGCTGCTTTGGCGCTGCTGGGCTCTTTGCTTAGCCCGCATGGAACTAGACGGAGACTAGTCCAAATCGATCAGACCCAGCTGGGCAGCCTTCACCAGACGGCGAGGGATCTGCACATCCTGGCCCTGAACCTTAACGTGCTGCAGAGCAACGTTGTCGGCCTTCCACTGGGAACGGCGGGAGTGCGTGTTTGCGCGGGACATACGGCGCTTCGGTACTGCCATTGTCTTCTACCTCCTTATTAAAGGTGCGAAATAGGTTTCTTGTGATCTTCGTGGTGCGAAGAGGTCTTACTTCTTCTTGCGGCGGGTCATGTTGCCGTAGCGACGCTGGAACTTCTCCACGCGGCCGGCGGTATCCATGACGCGCTGAGCGCCGGTCCAGAAGGGGTGGGACTCGCTGGTCACGTCAACGACGATGAGCGGGTACTCATTGCCGTCTTCCCATTCAACGGTGCGGTCGGAGGTAGCGGTGGAGCGAGTGATGAACTGGTGTCCGGTGCTCGCATCCTTGAAGACTACGGGGTGGTAGTCGGGGTGGATATCCTTTTTCATAGTTTCCTTCTATTCCCTAGGTATGTGTACAACAGGTCGGTCCCGTGCGTTACTTGCGCGGGTCGTGCCTGAGTCGGGTCATAAAAAGCGGCGCGCCTTCTTTTTTACGGACGCCCCCTGAGGCCAGCCCGCTAAGCGAGTGGATTCTGGGCGCAACAAAGTCGGTCGCACAACGAGGAATTATCATAGCGAAAGATAAGGCCGTAAAGAAAATCGCGTTTCCCGAGCTGGAATGGAAGCAACCGGGGCCTAGGGGCGTCAGAAACAGCGATTAGGTTATGGCGCGACAGTGCGGTAACGTTAGCTCCCGCTGTTGTCTATGTAAACGTCATCGCCGGACAGATTTTAGGCTAGATACGCTAGATGCAGCGCCCCACCACGTAAAACTCAAGGCCCGTCTAACCATGGGTTTTAGATGTGCGCGGCGCTGGCACCTTTGATCTCCGGCGGAAGGAGAAAACCCATGTCGGCATATTGCCAGGTCACGGGACGCAAGCCGAGCTTCGGCAAGTCTGTGTCCCACTCGCACCGCCGCACGAACCGTCGCTGGAACCCGAACATCCAGCGCCGTACGTTCTACTTGCCCTCTGAGGGCCGTTCCATCACGCTGAACGTGTCCACCAAGGGTCTGAAGACCATTGACCGTGACGGCATCGAGTCTGTCGTTGCCAAGATCCGAGCCCGTGGGGAGAAGATCTAACTATGGCACGTAACGATATCCGCCCAATCATCAAGCTGAAGTCTACGGCTGGCACCGGTTACACCTACGTCACCCGTAAGAACAAGCGCAACAACCCGGATCGCATCACTTTGAAGAAGTTCGATCCGATTGCCCGCAAGCACGTCGAATTCCGCGAGGAGCGATAATTTATGGCTAAGAAGTCCATGATCGCGAAGAACGAGCAGCGCAAGGAAATCGTCGCCCGCTACGCGGAGCGTCGCGCTGAGCTCAAGAAGATCATCAAGAACCCGAACAGCACCGACGAGGAGCGCCTGGATGCACAGTGGGAGCTGAACCGTCAGCCCCGCGACGCTTCCCCGGTTCGCGTCCGTAACCGCGACGCAGCCGATGGTCGCCCACGCGGTTACCTGCGTAAGTTCGGCCTGTCCCGTGTACGCGTTCGCAACATGGCTCACCGCGGTGAGCTGCCGGGCGTACGCAAGTCCAGCTGGTAAGGGGGAGCTTTTACAATGAAGCGCACCAACATGAAGAAGGCGCGGATGGAACAGTCCCGCCGCCCGAAGAAGAACCCGCTCAAGGCCGAGGGCATTGAGACGGTTGACTACAAGAACTACGACCTGCTGCGTAAGTTCATCTCCGAGCGTGGCAAGATTCGCTCTCGCCGCGTGACGGGCCTGACCCCGCAGCAGCAGCGTCAGGTTGCCACCGCCGTGAAGAACGCGCGCGAGATGGCACTCCTGCCCTTCCACAGCCGCTAAGCCTCTGTGCCCTGTGGGGCTTGCGACCTAAGGTTGCCAGCCCGAAGACGTTTAACAGACACGATCAAGACCCACGCCCCGCGCGCAAGCGCGAGACAGGCGGTGGGTCTTTTTCGTATCTATGCGCCGACGTTCACGGTCGATGTTCGTACACCCGTGGCACTTTCGCTAAGCTGGCACAGTAAAACTCTTACGCGCCCCCTTGCCCGCCGGGTTGAGAAGGGGCGCTGCCCCCACATCGGGCGCAAGCCGAACAACAGTTAGGAAGCCTGCAGTTGAGCAATAACAACAACTATCCCAACGGCGACTTTGGTTCCAATGATCTGCCGGATTACAACAGCTACACCGGCGGAAACTCCGGCGACTCCAACCCCTACGAGCAGACCGGTTACGACGCGGAACAGAACAGCTACGGCGCTGAACAGGGTGGCTACGGCGCCGAGCAGGCCGGTTACGGCGCCGAGCAGGGTGGCTACGGCGCCGGCGATCCCAATGCTTATGGCGCGCCCGCATTCCCGAATGCTGCGGCCAACAACGGTGCCATGTTCGGCAGCAACCGCCCGGGTGCTTGGAAGCGCCTGCTGGCCCTGATCATCGATAGCCTGTTGGTGCAGGTTGTCTTGGGCGGCATCGTGATGTACGCCATTTGCGGCGCGGAACTGATGGATTGGTTCCAGGCAACCATGAACGCAGAGTCGCCCGATGCGGTAGACGTCCCCTACCCCACCGGCAAGGTTGCGATCTCTAGCCTGATCATGCTGATCGTGTGGCTGGCCTACCGCGTCCTCATGGAGGCCAAGAAGGGCGCCACTATCGGCAAGATGGCCATCGGCGCTCGCGTTATTTCCATAAATGGACAGAACCTGTCCGCCGTCGACTCGCTGAAGCGCAACAGCTGGTACATCCTCGGCGCCGTACTCGGACTCATTCCAAACGTAGGTGGCTTTGTACAGCTCGCGCTGTACATCGCAGTGGGCGTGACCATCGGCCAAAGCCCCGAAAAGCAGTCCTTCACCGATAAGTTCGCCAACGCCTACGTGGTGGACAAGTCCGCGTACTACGGGGTTAACTAAGGTCGCGATTACTGCGCTTAAGGCGCAAACACTTAACATAGCCTCATGTTGAACGTCCTCTCCGGCTTCGCCGTCGTCATCTTTGTCATCGCGATCGGCTTCGGAGTAGGGCGTCTTCGTCTTTTGGGCCCCAACGCGGTCTACACCCTGAACATGTTCGTGTTCTGGATCGCGCTGCCCTGCACGCTGATCACCTTCATGTCCAAGACGGACATCGCCCAGCTTTTCGGGTCGAATCTTCTGGTCGTGGCACTGTCCACCCTCACCACGGGCTTCCTAGCTTTCCTTAGCTATCGCTGGATTACTCGCCGGTCCACCGAGGATTCCATCATCGCGATGCTCGCCTGCACCTACTGCAACGGCTCAAACCTCGGCATCCCGCTGGCCGCACACTTGATGGATGATCCCACCCTTACCCTCCCCGTCATCCTCTTCCAGGTCGGATTCTACGGCCCGCTGAGCGTGCTTGCGCTGGACATGCGCACCGGCAAGCAGACCACCAGCTTCGTCCGTTCTACTGTGCTGACGATCCTGAAGAACCCGCTCATCATCGGCGCCATAATCGGAATCGTCATCTCGCTGCTGCAGCACAACACGGGCTTCATTCTGCCCGGCATTATCGCCGACCCACTGGGAATCATCGCCGATGCCACCGTCGGCTGTGCCCTCATTGCCTTTGGCATGTCGATGGCGGAGGTTCGCGTACTCCAGCCTGGTCTATCGCCCCGTCGTTCTGTGTGGGCGGCGTCGCTGGTCAAAACTGTCGTGCACCCCGCCATCGCCGCGTTCTATGGTGTTTTTCTTTGTGACGCCTCGTCTCAATTGCTTCTAGCCATGGTTCTTCTGGCCGCCCTCCCGACCGGGCAGAACGTATTCACCTACGCTCAGCGGTTCGGTGTGAACAAAGTTTTAGCGCGAGACACCGCAGTGGTTTCCACGGGTCTCGCGCTACCGGTCATGGCGCTAATTATGGTGCTGCTACGAGTCTGATAGTTCGTTTAAGCTCATGCCCAAGATTCCAACGAAGAAGACAAAGTAAAGCACAACGAGAACCACACTGGTTATTACAGAAGCCAGGGCCAGGTTCTTTGCCTTGTTAGAAGCATCTTGTGAGCCCTGGTAGTCGCCTCGGTACCAACGACTTTCCACCTGGGAGGAGTAGTAAATACCCACAGCTCCCAAAGGCAGGCAGCACAAGAGGGTTGTCAGAATCGTGGCCCACATCCAGTTGTCCGGTGGGGTGTTGCCCACGCCCGGCTGGTAGCTCTGCCCCAGCTGCGCGCCGTAACCTGCGGACTGGTTTGGGTAGGCGTTGTTTGAGTAGCTCTGATAGCCGCCATATCCCTGGGACTGACCCTGGTTGGGAGACTGGTCGTACCCACTGTTGTAGGGATAGCCGCTCTGATTCTCCTGCTTGCCGAAAGGATCATCGTTGGAAGGGTTCTGCTCATAAGGATTGGTCATTTGCTTCCTCAGCTTTCACGTTGTTTATCTCGTGATGGTGGGTTCCTGTGTGGGGATTACTTGGTTAAGATACCAAAACAGCCCAGAATGTTCCCGGGATCGAAAATCTACACTCGCAGTTCAAGGAACGGCGAAAATGGCAAGATACGAGCGATAAACCAGAGGCCGATCACTACTCCCACCGCCAGCGGAGCGTGCCGGAAATGCTCCCAGTTGGGAATGCGTTTGCCCCACGATCGTGCGACCCAGACTACCCAACTCCAGATCAACAAAATCACAGCGAGGATTCCAACCGCGTTGTAATGCAGAGCCTCCCCGACATCGCCCTGCACCAGCGCCTGGATCATGCGCATGGAGCCGCAGCCCGGGCAGTTGAAACCAAACAACGCCTTCGTGGGGCACTCCGGGATTGCTCCGCCGGGGGTCTGCGGGTCGGCGGCAGCGATGGCGCAGCACGCGCACACGGCTGCCGCACCAGCTGCTAGGGGCAGCAGCTTTGCAAAAACCCCGGTACCGGCGCCGATGCCAGTACGGCTGCCGCTGCCCGAACGGAGGCTTAGCGCCACAGCAGCAGGGCGTCGCCTTGACCGCCACCGCCACACAGGGAAACGGCGGCCTTGCCGGAGCCGCGGCGCTTCAGCTCGTGTGCAGCGTGAACCACCAGGCGGGCGCCGGAAGCGCCGATCGGGTGGCCCAGGGAGATGCCACCGCCGTGGATGTTGGTCTTGTCCAGCGGGTAGTCGAGGTCCTTGATGGACTGTGCAACCACGGAGGCGAATGCCTCGTTAATCTCCAGGAAGTCCAGGTCGCTGGCCTCCCAGCCTGCCTTCTTCAGCGCCGCGGCGGTGGCCTGCGACGGCTGGGAGTGCAGCTTGGTATCCGGGCCGGCGGTCTGGCCGTACTCGCCCAGGGTGGCGAGGATCTCCAGTCCCTTGGCCTCGGCATTCTCGCGGGTGGTCAGCACCACGGCTGCCGCACCGTCGGAGATCTGGGAGGCAGAAGCGGCGGTGATGGTGCCGTCCTTCACGAAAGCCGGGCGCAGCTTGGCCAGTCCCTCAGCGGTGGTGCCGGGGCGGATGCCCTCGTCGGCGGAGACGGTCACGGTCTCCTTACGGCCTTTGACCTCGATGGAGACGATCTCGTCGTTGAAAGTGCCGTCGTTGGTGGCTGCTTCCGCCAGTTGGTGGGAGCGAGCGGCGATCTCGTCCTGCTCCTCGCGGGTGATGCCGCGCTCGGCGTTCCCCTCGTCGGTCTCCAGCCCCATAGCGGTGCCCTCGTTCGGGTCGGACAGGCCGTCGCGCTCCAGGGAATCCTGCAGCGCCAGGGAGCCGTAGCCCTTGCCCGCGCGCACGCCCGCGGCGATGTGCGGGGCGTTCGTCATGGACTCCTGGCCACCGGCGACGACAATGCTGGCATCGCCCAGGCGGATCAGGCGGGAGGCGTTGATCACGGCATCCAGGCCGGACAGGCACACCTTGTTCACGGTCATTGCGGGGACGTTCATCGGGATACCTGCGGCCACCGCGGACTGCTTCGCCGGGTTCTGGCCGGAGCCTGCCTGCACGACCTGGCCCATCAGCACGTAATCCACGGCGTCCGCCGACACACCGGAGCGCTCCAGCACGGCCTTGATGGTCTCTGCGCCCAGATCGACCGCGCTCTTCTTAGCCAGCGCGCCGAGCATGCGCCCCTGCGGGGTGCGTGCTGCGCCTACAACGACAATGTCCTTCGGGTCTTCCTGCAAGGTCATCTGATAAATCCTAACTTTCGATACTAGTGGCGTCATCGCTTAAGAAAGCCTGCGTCGTGCCCTCAAGTATGGCACGAACGATGGCCCAGCGAAGCCGATTGGGGGTCTACCCCAGCGCCGTCCTAAACGGCACTGGGGTCTTTTCTTCTATCTCTTCTTTGGTGACGCCAGGTGCCAGCTCCACCAAGGTCAGCCCACCTTCGTCGCGGTCGAAAACCGCAAGGTCAGTGATGATCCGATCGACCACGCCGAGGCCCGTAGTCGGTAGCGTGAGCTCCTCGATGAGCTTCGGCTCCCCGGTCTTGGTGGTGTGATCCATGAGGACGATCACGCGGCGCGCGCCGACAACCAGATCCATGGCGCCCCCCATGCCCTTAACCATCTTGCCGGGCACCATCCAGTTGGCGATGTCTCCGCGGGTGTTGACCTCCATGGCGCCGAGGATGGCGACGTCTATCTTGCCAGCGCGGATCATACCGAAGCTTAAGGCAGAATCGAAGTAGCTGGTGCCGGGCAATGCTGTGACTGTCTCCTTGCCCGCGTTGATGAGGTCCGGATCTGCGTGACCGGCCTCCGGGTAGGGGCCGATGCCCAGCATGCCGTTTTCCGATTGCAGGGAAACGGTCACGCCCTCCGGCACATAGTTAGGCACCAGGGTGGGCATGCCGATGCCGAGGTTTACGTACTGGCCGTCTTCGAGTTCCTGGGCAGCACGGGCGGCCATTTCTTGCCTGGTCCAGCCGGTCATCGCACGGTCTCCTTTTCAATCATCTTGTCGGCTGCCTGTTCCGGGGTAAGTTCCACGATTCGGTGGACGAACACGCCGGGCAGGTGAATGTCGTCTGGGTCGAGCTCGCCAACCTCCACGACCTTTTCGGCCTCCACGATGCAAATCTTTCCGCTCATGGCAGCCAGGGGGTTGAAATTGCGGGCGGTCTTGGCGAAGCGCAGGTTGCCGTCCTTGTCGGCTACGGCGGCGCGGATGAGCCCAAAGTCAGCGCGGATAGCGGTTTCCAGCACATAGTCCTCGCCGTCGATGGTGCGAGTTTCTTTCGCTGGAGAGGACACTTCTACCTGGGTTTTGTCTGCCTGGTCGTATTTCCATGGCATACCGCCCTCGGCGACGAGCGTGCCCACGCCGGTGCGGGTGAAGAAGGCGCCTATGCCGGAACCGCCGGCACGCAGCCGCTCCGCCAGGGTGCCCTGCGGGGTGAGCTCTACCTCAAGCTCGCCGTCTAGGTATTGGCGGGCGAACTCCTTGTTCTCGCCGACGTAGCTGGCCACGATGCGGCGCAGCTGGTGGTTCGCCAGCAGCAGCCCCAGGCCACGGCCATCCAGGCCGGCGTTGTTGCTAACCGCTTCCAGGTCTTTGACCTGCGTGCGGCTTATCTCTTCAAGCAAGACCTGTGGGATGCCGCACACCCCGAATCCACCGACGGCCAGGGTGGCGCCGTCTTGAATGTCAGCGATTGCCTCCGCGGCAGTGCGCAGTTTTGAATGATGTGGCGCTGTTGTGCTCACGGTTGCTTCCTTTCTGTTTGGGCTGTTGCCTACTTCTGATAGATCCCGAGCAGCTCCACCGCGTGCTCGCGCAGCTCGACCTTGCGGACCTTGCCCGAAAGCGTCATCGGGAAGGAGTCCACGCACTCGACGTACTTCGGGATCTTGTGGCGAGTCAGGTCGCCAGCACAGAACTCACGAACTGCTGCCTGATCCAACGGCTCGGCGTCCTCGCGCATGATGATGAAGGCCATCAGCTCCTCGCCGTACTTCTCGTCCGGTACACCGACGACCTGCACGTCGGAGATGTCCGGGTGCGCCATAAGGAACTCTTCGATTTCCCGCGGGTAAAGGTTTTCGCCGCCGCGGATTACCATGTCCTTCGCGCGTCCGGTGATGCGCGCGTAGCCTTCCTCGTCCATCGTTCCCAGGTCGCCGGAGTGCATCCAGCCGTCCTCGTCGATGGCGTCCGCCGTCTTACCAGGCATGTCCCAGTAGCCCTGCATCACCAGGAAGCCACGGATCAGGATTTCGCCCTGCTCGCCACGCTTCACGGTCTCTCCGGTCTCGGGGTCCACAATCTTCACTTCGATGTGCGGGTTGGGGCGGCCGACTGTGCCCACGCGCTTCTCGATCGGATCGTCCACCAGCGTCTGATGGCTCACCGGCGAGGTTTCCGTCATGCCGTAAGCAATGGTGATTTCGTTGATGTTCATGATGTCCATCACCTGCCGCATCGTGCGGGTGGGGCAGGCGGTGCCGGACATGATGCCGGTGCGCAGGCTGGAAAGGTCATAGGTCTTGCCCTGGGCCTTGGCGTGCTCAATCTCGTCGAGCTCCGCCATGAACATCGTCGGCACGCCGTACAGGCTGGTGGCCTTGCCGTGCTCGACGGCCTCCAGCACTGACTGCGGGTTGAAGACCGGGCCGGCGATGATCGTCGTTGCACCGTGGGTGATAGCACCCAGGTTGCCCATCACCATGCCGAAGCAGTGGAAGAAGGGAACGGGGATGACGACCTTATCCTGGTCGGTGTACTGCAGGGTCTCCCCCACCAGGTAACCGTTGTTCAGGATGTTGCGGTGGGTCAGGGTGGCGCCCTTGGCCATGCCAGTGGTGCCGGAGGTGTACTGGATGTTGATGGGATCGTCCGGGTGCAGCTGCTCGCGCACCGGGTTCAGGTCCAGGATCGCGTGGTTGGCCAGCTCGTCCCAGCGCTCGGAGCCGAAGAAGATCGTCTCCTTGTAGTTGTGGCGGCTGAACTGGCTTTCCGCAGCGTCGATCATCGCGCGGTAGTTCGAGTCCTTGAAGCGGCCCGCGGAGAACAAGCCCTTCACGCCGGACTGCCCCATGGCGTAAACCAGCTCCTTGTGGCGGTAGGACGGGTTGATGCAGACCAGGATCGCGCCAATCTCGGCAGTGGCGAACTGCACCAGAGTCCACTCCCAGCGGTTGGGGGCCCAGATGCCGATGCGGTCGCCCTTGCGGTATCCGGCGGCGTGCAGGCCGGAAGCCAAGCGCTGCACCTTGCGGTAGAACTCCGTGTACGTAAGGTGCACATCACCGTAGAAGTCGATGATCGCGTCGTGGTCCGGATACTCGGACACGATGCGGGCGAGGCACTGGCCGATGGTCTCGTCCAGCAGGTCTACGTCGGTACGTCCAACCTGGTGCGACAGGGTGGGATCCAGATCCGCCGGGTCGGAAATAACAATCGGGCGGTCGTTGCGAGTCGGGGTAGTCATGGTTATCAACCTTTTCGTGGGAAAGGAATCTTGCGTTGAAGCAAAGTCGGGTGGGCGGGCGGAATGGGCGGGGTGAATAAGCGGGGTCAGCAAGGGGGGACTAGCGAATCCTGGCAGCAATCACCTCGGCCTGGCGCAGCAGGGGCGCATCGATCATCTGGCCATCCAGCGCAAACGCCCCGGAGTTCTCGGCCGCCCCTTCGATGACCCGGCGCGCCCAAGTGGCTTGCTCCTCGGTGGGCGCGTAGGCCTCGCGGATGACGGGCACCAGGCCGGGGTGGATCGAAACGGTGGCAACGAAACCACTGGCGGCTGCGTCGATGGCCTCGGCGCTAGCACCTTCCGTATCCTTCGTATCGGCGTGGATGGAATCCAGCGCCACGATGCCCGCCGCGGCCGCGTGCAGCAGCACCATTGCACGGGTCAGGCGCGGGACCTCGCGGTAGCCTCCCGGGTGGCCGGACGGCCCGCCGCCGGGGGTGGGATCCTCGTCAGCACCGTAACGGGAGCTCGTCCCGCCCAGTGCCGCAGTGAGGTCCTCGGCACCCCAGAACAGGGCCACCACCTGCGGGTCTGCGGCGATCTCCGTGAGGTTCACCACGCCCCTGGGGGTTTCGATCAGGGCGATTGCGCGAAAGTCTTTGGGAAGCGCACGTCGGTTGGAATCGGCGTCACCAAGAACAAGAGCGCTTTCCACCTTCGGCACCATCACGGTCCTAAACGGCGAGTCCGTGACGGCGGCGAGGTCGTCGGCGAAATCGGGCGAATCGATGGGGTTAATGCGCACGATGGTGCACTCCGGATCCAGGTCCGCGTGGATTACGTTCTGCCTGGCCTCGGCGCGGTTCTCGGCGCGGCAGCCGTCCTCGAGGTCGAGGATGACCATGTCGGAACGGTCGGCGGCCTTGGCGAAGCGCTCGGGGCGGTCAGCCGGGGCGAACAGTAGCGCGGGGCCTTGTGGTAGCCATGCGGTGTTAGACATCGTCACCCGAACCTTCCGGCGCGCACTGCATCAGGGTCTTGCGGGTGGCCTTGCACACGATGGTGCCGTCCTGGTTGCGCCCGATGTGCTCCAGCTCCACGATGCCCTGCCCGGGGCGCGACTTCGACAGTCGCTTACCCACGCAGCGCGTTTCGGCGTACAGGGTATCGCCGTGGAACATGGGCGCGGGGAAAGAAATCTCGCTGAACCCAAGGTTGGCCACGATGGTGCCCAGGGAAAGCTGGCTGACGGACAGGCCCACCACCGTGGACAGGGTGAACATGGAGTTCACCAGCCGCTCGCCACGGAAGCCATCCTGCGTGGCAGCCCATGCCGCGTCGATGTGCAGCGGCTGGGTGTTCATGGTCATGGTGGTGAACAGGGTGTTATCCGCCTCGGTGACGGTGCGCCCGGGTTGGTGCCGGTAGACCACCCCCTCGGTGAACTCCTCGAACCACAGGCCGCGCTGCACAACTTCCTTTTCTGCGCTCATTGTCGCTGGTCTCCTTTATTCTCCGCTTGCTTACTGGTGCTTTTATTGACGCCTTGTCGTCCCCGCGCCCATCGACGTGTGTCCTACACGCCCAGAGCTCGGGCGATGAGCATTTGCTGCACCTCGGTGGTGCCCTCACCGATCTCGAGAATCTTGGAGTCGCGGTAGTGGCGGGCAACGCGGTATTCGTTCATGAATCCGTAGCCACCGTGGATCTGTGTGGCATCGCGGGCGTTATCCATCGCCGCTTCGGAGGCGACCATCTTGGCGATGGAAGCCTCCTTGCTGAAGTTCTCCCCCGCGGCCATCTTCGCCGCAGCGGCGTACCAGGCCTGGCGAGCGGTCCATGCGCGGGCCTCCATGCGGGCAACCTTGAAGCTGATGGCTTGGTACTCGGAGATCGGCTTGCCGAAGCTTGTGCGTTCCTTGGCGTAACGCACACACTCATCCACGCAGCCCTGGGCAGCACCCGTGGCCAGCGCAGCGATGGCGATGCGACCTTCCTCGAGGATGGACAGGAAGTAGGCGAAGCCGCGACCGCGCTCGCCGACGAGGTTCTTCTCCGGCACACGAACGTTGTCGAAGGTCAGCGGGTGGGTGTCGGAGGCGTTCCAGCCGACCTTGTTGTAGGAGGGCTCAGCAGTAAAACCAGGAGTTCCGCTAGGCACGATAATGGCGGAGATTTCCTTCTTCCCGTTCTCCCGCTGACCGGTGACGGCAGTGACAGTGACCAGGGAGGTGATATCCGTGCCGGAGTTGGTGATGAACTGCTTGGAGCCGTTGATGACCCACTCGCCGCCGTTGAGCTTGGCGGTGGTCTTGGTCCCGCCTGCGTCCGAACCGGCCTCGGGCTCGGTCAGGCCGAAGCCCGCCAGGTTCTTACCTGCCACCAGGTTTGGTAGGTAAGTCTGCTTCTGCTCGTCGCTGCCGAAGCGGTAAATAGGCATGATGCCCAGGGAAACTCCGGCCTCGAGGGTGATGGCGACGGATTGGTCTACGCGGGCGAGCTCCTCCAGGGCCACACCGAGGGCCATGTAGTCGCCGCCCATGCCGCCGTATTCCTCGGAGATCGGCAGACCGAAAAGCCCCATTTCTCCCATTTGGCGGACGACATCGTAGGGGAAGGTGTGGTCCCGGTCGTGCTGTGCGGCGACGGGGTCGACCACACGGTTAGCGAAGTCTTCAACTGCGTCGCGCAGCTCGTGCAGCTCGTCGGAGAGGTAGGGGTTGCGGTTCTTGGTGCTCTGGCTCATGGTTTGGGTCCTCTTTCTGGGTTGGGTTGCGGGGTTGGGTTTCTGGGTTGGGTTTCTGGGTTGGGTTGCTGGGTGAGGAGGATGCGTGTGAATTGAGGTTCTTAGCTGTCGCCACCATCGGCGACAATGACCTCCGCCAGGACTTCTCCGGTACCGACCTTCTGCCCGACGGTGGCGTGGACCTTGACTTGCCCGTCGCGGGTGGCCTCGAGGGTGTGCTCCATCTTCATGGCCTCGATGACGATCACAGGCTGCCCCTCGGTGACCTCGTCGCCGTCGGCAGCCTCCACGGCGATGACCGTGCCGGGCATGGGGCTCAAAATGTCCGGCGACTCTTCCGAGCTGGCCTCCGCGTCGTTCGCAGTGCCGGAGAACACCTCCACCACATGCGTGCCGTGCGGGCCGGTGATGCTGCCATTAGCAGTGGCGCTCCACTTTTCGGCTGGACTACCGTCGAGTGAGAGTCTCCATTCGGTGGCGTTGCCCTGCGGGTTGGCTACTGCCCGGATGCGCCTGGTCTCGGCCTGTACCCGTGCATCCTCGTCCTCACCGCTGGTCAGTGGTGTGAGCTGGACCTCCCAGATGCCGTCGCTGTACTCCGCGCGGGCTTCCACCGGTGCCGTGACGCCACTGGGGTCCGCCAGCACCAGCCGCAGCGGGGCGCGATGCCCAGCACCGCGCCAACCGTCGCGCGCGGTCCATACACTGCCCAGCGGGGATGCGGAAGTCTTTGCTTCGGACGCCCCTTCGGCCCCGCCAGCCAGCGCCCCAGCTAGGTGCAGCAGTGCGACGGCGAAAGTATCTGTGGGAACCTCCCGGGGCTGGAACTCTTCGACGATGGAGTCGAGAAGACCGGTGTGCAGATCCCCCGCCACGACTTCCGGACGGGTGACCAGGAAGCGGTTGAAGTCGATGTTGGTGGTGAGCCCCTCGATGCGGGTGTGGGAAAGCGCCTGGTCCAGGCGCTCTAGGGCTGCTTCACGCGTGTCGGCGTGGGTGATAATCTTCGCCAGCATCGGGTCGTAATCGGAGCTGACCTCTTGGCCTTCCACCACGCCGGCGTCCACACGAACCCCTTCCCCGCGCGGCCAGGAAAGACCCGTGATCAACCCGCCGGTGGGCAGGAATCCTGCGGCGGCGTCCTCGGCGTAGACGCGGGCTTCCACCGAGTGTCCGTTGAGCTGCACGTCATCCTGAGTGATGGGCAAGGCCTCGCCACGGGCCACGCGGATCTGCCACTCCACCAGGTCGCGACCGGTGACCATTTCGGTGACTGGGTGCTCGACCTGCAGGCGGGTGTTCATTTCCATGAAGAAGAAGCGGTCGGGCTGCTTAGCGGAGACGATGAACTCCACGGTGCCCGCGCCGCAGTAGCCGCAGGCCCTAGCTGCGTCGCAGGCAGCCTCGCCGATCTCCTGCCTGGTCTTTTCGTCCAGCAGGGCCGACGGCGCCTCCTCAATGACCTTCTGGTGGCGGCGCTGCAACGAACATTCACGCTCTCCCAGGTGGATGACGTTGCCGTGGGAGTCGGCGACGATCTGCACCTCGATGTGCCGGGGCGTGTCCACGAAATGCTCCAGGAACAGCGTGTCGTCACCGAAAGAACTAGCGGCCTCGCGCCGGGCGGAAACCAGCGCACTGGCCAGCTTCTCCGGCTCCTCCACCAGGTGCATTCCCTTGCCGCCACCGCCAGCGGAAGGCTTGATCAGTACCGGGAAGCCCACCGAATCGGCGGCGTCGATGATCTCCTGATCCGTTAGGTTCGGCCGGGAAATTCCGGGCACGGTCGGCACGTCGCGGGATTCCACGGTTGCGCGGGCGGTGATCTTGTCGCCCATCTTGTCGATGGCTCCGGCCGGCGGGCCGATGAAGATGATTCCCTCGTCTTCGCACCGCTTAGCAAAGGCCGCGTTCTCCGAGAGGAATCCGTAGCCCGGGTGGATAGCGCCGGCGCCGGTCGCCTTTGCGGCGTCAATAACTTTGTCGATGTTTAGATAGGACTCCGCGGCGGCGGCAGGGCCCAAACACACAGCCTTGTCGGCAGCGTGCACGTGCGGGGCGGCGAAATCTGCCTCGGAGTAAACGGCTACGGCCTTCAGCCCCATGCGGTGCACGGTGCGGATCACGCGCAGAGCGATCTCGCCGCGGTTGGCGACCAGCACTGTATCGAACGGGCCGGTGAGAGCATGTGTGTCACTCACGTCTGTTTCTCTTTCTTGTGGTGGGTACGTAGGTAGCTTGAACAGGAGTTACATGCGGAATACGCCGAAACCGGTTTCCTCGCGCGGAGCCTGAGCGCAGATGTCGAGGGCCATGGCGAGGGTGCGGCGGGTGTCCGCGGGGTCAATCACCCCGTCGTCCCAGAGGCGAGCCGTGGAGTACCAGCAGGTGGACTTTTCGTCGAACATCTCCCGGATGGGTGCCTCGAAAGCTTCTTGCTCCTCGGCCGACCACTCCTCGCCCCGGCGCTCGATCTGCGCGCGGCGGACGGTGGAGAGGGTCATGGCCGCCTGGGGGCCACCCATTACGGCGATGCGTGCGTTCGGCCACATCCATAGGAAGCGTGGCGAGTAAGCCCGCCCGCACATCGAGTAGTTGCCCGCGCCGAAGGCAGCGCCGGTGACGACGGTGAGTTTGGGCACTGATGCAGTGGCCACTGCGTTCACCATCTTCGCCCCGTGCTTCGCAATGCCGCCCTCTTCGTATTGACGCCCCACCATGAATCCGGTGGTGTTCTGCAGGAAGATGATGGGAATGTTCCGCTGCTCGCAGAGCTCAATGAAGTGTGCGCCCTTCATCGCGGCTTCAGCAAAGATAATGCCGTTGTTCGCAATCACTCCAACCTGGTGGCCTTCCAACCGGGCAAAGGTAGTGATGATGCTATTGCCGTATTCGCTCTTGAACTCCGACAGACTGCCCTCGTCGCAGAGCGTCTCAATAACCTCGTGCGCGTCGTAGGGAATCTTCGGGTCTGTGGGCACGATGTCGTAAAGATCCTCCTGCGGGCGCGGGGCCGGCACGGGAGTGCTGCGCTTCCAGGGAGTCGGCTTGGATTCCGGAAGGGTCTCGACGATGTTGCGCATGATCCGCAGCGCGTCTTCGTCGTCGGCTGCCAGGTGATCCGTCACGCCGGAGATGCGGGAGTGCATCGCACCGCCGCCGAGTTCTTCGGGGGTGACGTCTTCACCGGTAGCAGCCTTCACGAGCGGTGGGCCGGCCAGGAAGATAGTGCCCTGGTTTTCAACGATGATGGTCTCGTCGCTCATGGCCGGAACGTAAGCACCACCTGCGGTGCAGGAACCCATGACTGCGGACAGCTGCGGGATCCCCTTGGCCGACAGGTTGGCTTGGTTGAAGAAGATGCGGCCGAAGTGGTTGCGGTCTGGGAATACGTCGTCCTGCTGCAGCAGCATCGCGCCGCCGGAATCCACCAGGTAGATGCACGGCAGGTGGTTCTGCTCGGCGATCTCCTGGGCACGGAGGTGCTTCTTCACAGTCATCGGATAGTAGGTTCCGCCGGAGACGGTGGCGTCATTAGCTGCGATCAAGCAGAGGCGACCGTGCACAAGCCCGACTCCGGCGACGATGCCCGCCGCCGGCGCCTTACCGTCGTACATCTCCTCGGCGGCTAGCGGCGCGATTTCCAAGAACGGGCTGCCGGGGTCTAGCAACAGACGGATGCGCTCGCGTGGCAGTAGTTTGCCGCGGTCGGTGTGGCGCTTGCGAGCCCTCTCCCCTCCTCCGGCTTGAGCGCGGGCGAGGCGCTCACGCAGTTCGTTGACAAGTTCGCGGTGACTCGGGATTCCGCGCGGCTCGGTCAGATCTGCGGCTGCCGGGGCGGTTGAGTTGGCAGTAGTGGTTTCCACGTGTGCAGCTCCTTGAAAGGTGGCGGGATTGTGATGGGAGCGATTACCCACACTCCCCACATTCAGTTACAAGCAATTAACTAACTTGTTGACGCCACTCTATGTGAGCTAAAACACTTTGGCTAGGAAATCTAAAAAGTTTCCCCTAGTGAACTACCCCCGTATGGTGGGACCTACTCCAACCCCACTGCCGCGCGAGCCGCAGCTAGCATCTGCCTCCGCGCCAGCGCGGTAGACGCCCATCCGCGAATAACCTCAGAAGAATTAATCATGCCCACCACCAACTGCGCAGTGATGCGCCCCGCCTCTCCCTGATAATGCGAATCCATTTTCGCTAAGGCCTCAGCAAAGAGCTTGAGATAGCTCCCCTGGACTGAGCGCACACACCCTCGACCCGCTTCCCCCATGCGGAAAAGTTCGCGGTTATGCAAGCGAATTAGCTCTGGTTGCGACAGCGCGAAGTCCACCTGGAAGTCGATTAGCACCGCCAAGCGCTCCCGCGGATCGGTCAAGCCATCAACAATTTTCTGCGCCTCCGAGAGCATGTGTTCCGAGATGCCTGTCATTAGCTCGGTAAGGATCTCCTCTTTACCCGGAAAATGCCGGTATACAGCCGGCCCGGAGATCCCGGCCGCTTCCCCCACCTCTTCCAAACTCGTGCCATGAAAGCCCTTGTTTGCCATGATCCTCGCAGCAGCACGCAGAAGCTCCACTCGGCGATGTTCCTTCGCCGCTGCGCGTGCAGATAGGCCTTCGGTGTTAGGTTCGGCAAGATAATGAGAGCTCATAACCCCGACCTTACCGATTAAGAAACATTAACCGAAAGAATTGGTTTTTATATGCCGCCTAGCATGCCGCTGCCGGCAGACTATCCACCTTTGAATGCAGAAACTCTGCCGCCGCTGTCAGCTCGCCTTGCCCGGACTCGTAGCTCCCGTCCGGGCTTTCCACCGCTATAGCCACTGCCACGTAGCTGGCACCGTCCGACTTCGGAATCAAGCCGAACTGACGCAGCCCGTAAGCACCCGTTGGGCCCGGCCCCCAGCCGCCCTTGAAGATCGCCCCCGGAATCGTACCCAGGCCATAGCCACCGCCATTGCTGATGTTCCCCATCGCCGCAACCACTGGCTCCGCACCCTGGATACACCGCAGGTGAGAAGCGAAATTCGCTTGCTCACTTAGCGACCAATCGCTCTGCCCGAAGGAGCTAAACCCCGGCCGCACCACCTGGGATTCCACGCGTGCTGTACTGCCGCCCTCGGCAATTACCGCACCGGTTGCCTCTGCCGCTTGTTCCGGGGTGCCCAGCGATCCCCATAGAGTTTCCGCAGCTGCATTGTCGGAGTTCTGGATCGCCTGCGTCATCGCCCCCTGCAGGCTCGGATCATTCCGCAGCGCAGCAATCGCGATTGGCACCTTCGCGGTCGACCACGGAGCCACGGACGTATCCCCCGCGCCACCCATCCCGGCCACTGCGATGGTCGCGGCACCGTCGTAGCCGAGCTCCCCGCGCTGCTCTTCCTGCGGTTTTTCTGGTGTGGACGCCCCAGTGGTCGGCTGCGGACCACGGGACTGAGGCTTCCCGTCCTGTTGGGCTGGGCGGGACTGGTTTGACTGGTCGGAGACGGTGGCGTCATCCCTTTCCACATCCCCAATCGTGCAACCCGCAACGGCAACGCTCGCAGCGCAGAGCACGGCGGCGACCAGGCCGCGTCGAACCGTGCCGAGCCTACGAGATGTAGACGATGGCATTGTTTCCTCCCGTGCAGGTCACGTACTTACCGTTATCCCTGCACTTCATGGAGTAACTCTGTCCAGTGACAGACGAATACGCAGACACCGTGCCGCTCGTGTTATCGGTATCCAGGTAGTGGGTCACGAATGCATCGCGTACGGCCACTGCGAAAGGCTTAGAAGTAAGGTCGCTGCCGGTGTAAACGTTGTTGAAGTCACCTGCGGGCTTGCTTTCCTCGGCTGCGCTGTTGGCCGGCACGGCACCGGAGGGCAGCTTCGGATTGGCCGGGCGGGAGCTTTCCTCATCCTCATTGGCCTCGTCCGTGGCTTCTTCCTCTTCAGATGCGGCATCTTCGCCTTCCGCGGTGGCGTCCTCGTCGTCGGCGCTCTCGCCTTCTGCACCCTCCGATTGGGAGGAGCTGCTCGCAGCCTTGCCATCTGCGCCGCCTGTGCCGTCTGTTCCGTTCTTGTCCCCAATCCAGCCCATGTAATATGCCGCCCCCGCGACCAGGGCAATAGCTAGAAGCGCTGCCAGAATGATGCCCAAGATGGGCAGGAACTTGCTTTCCTTCTCCGACTCCTGTGCGTATGCGTACTGCTGGGCTTGCTGGTCGGGCTGGTATTGGGGTTGCGGGGGCTGCTGATACTGCTGCCCCTGCCAGTTCTGCTGCGGATTCTGGGGCGACTGCGAAGCCTCCCACTGCTGCCAGCGCTGCTGGCTCTGATCCCCCTGTGCCCCCGGGGCGCCGCTCTGTTGCGCCGGCACTTGCCACTCATTCTTCCCCGCAGCCTGCTCGTGGTGGCGGTACTGGGGTGGCTCCGGCTGATCTCGGTTGTTCTTCCCGAGGCCGGGATCGGTGGGTTGCTCGTCGGACATAACCGGGGAACTCCTGCGTTAAAACGTATTGTCAGTAGTAAAACTAATACAACTTTAGGCGCTCCCCCAGGCTCGCGGGTAGCAAACTGCGAAGCCCGCCCCGCGAATACGCACTCTAGTGCGCGAAGTGGCGCTCACCGGTGAGATACATGGTGACGCCCGCCTTCTCCGCCGCCTCGATGACCTCCGCGTCGCGGACCGAGCCACCCGGCTGAACGACTGCTCGCACGCCGGCCTCAGCCAGCACCTCGAAGCCGTCGGCGAAGGGGAAGAAAGCGTCCGATGCAGCGACGGCGCCCTCAGCACGCTTCTCATCGCCAGCCAGGGAGTTTGCACGCTCCACAGCCAGCTTGGCAGCGTCCACGCGGTTAACCTGACCCATGCCCACGCCCACGGTGGCATCGTCCTTAGCCAGCAAGATTGCGTTCGACTTCACCGCCCGCACGGTGCGCCAAGCAAACTCCAGCTCGCGCAGGGTGGCTTCGTCGGCGGCTTCCCCCGCGGCCAAGGTCCAGTTGGCCGGAGCGTCGCCCTTCGCGTCGATGGCATCAACCTGCTGTACCAGCAGGCCACCGGAAATCTCGCGGCCCTGCAGCTCGGCCTCTTCGCTCGGCGCCTCTGCCTGCAGGATTCGAATGTTCTTCTTCTGGGACAAAATCTCTACGGCACCATCTGCGTAGCCCGGCGCGATGATGACCTCGGTGAACACCTCAGCCACCTGGTTAGCCATCTCAACACTGACCTCGCGGTTTACGGCAATCACCCCGCCGAAGGCAGACATCGGGTCGCAAGCGTGAGCCTTCTTGTGTGCATCGGCAATGGACTCGTCGGAAACGGCAATGCCACACGGGTTGGCGTGCTTGATAATGGCCACGGTCGGGCGCTTGTGATCCCACGCAGCACGCCAGGCGGCATCTGCGTCTGTGTAGTTGTTGTAACTCATCTCCTTGCCGTGGAACTGCTTGGCGCCAGCCAGGCCGGTGCCATCGGAGTACAACGCAGCGGCCTGATGCGGGTTCTCGCCGTAGCGCAGCACGTTGGCGCGCTCGTAGGATGCACCGATCCACTCGGGGAACTGCACGGTCTCTTCTTCCGCTTTACCCTCAGCGCCCTGAGCCGCAGTCTGCTCCCCCATCCAGGTGGCCACGGCTACGTCGTAGGCGGCGGTGTGGCGGAAGGCGTCTACGGCCAGGTCGGTGCGCTGTGCACGGGTGAAGCCCCCGGCGTTGGCTGCGGCCACGACGTCCTCATAGCGGTTGGGATCCACTACCACAGCCACGGACGGGTGGTTCTTCGCCGCAGCGCGCACCATGGACGGGCCGCCGATGTCGATCTGCTCCACGCACGCATCAAAGTCCGCACCGGAAGCTACGGTCTGAGTAAACGGATACAGGTTCACAACCACCAGCTGGAAAGCCTCGATGTCCAGATCTTCCAGCTGCTTCAGGTGATCTTCCTTGCGGGTATCGGCCAGGATGCCAGCGTGCACGCGCGGGTGCAGGGTCTTCACCCGCCCCTCCAACACCTCCGGGAAGCCGGTCAGCGCTTCTACCTCGGTCACCGGCACGCCGGCTTCTGCGATCTTCTTGGCGGTCGAGCCGGTAGAGACGATGTCGACCCCTGCGGAGTGCAGACCCTTGGCCAGCTCCTCCAGGCCGGTCTTGTCGTACACGCTAATCAGCGCGCGACGGATCTCCTTCTTCTCTGCGCCATTGTTTTCTGCGCCGTTCTTATTTGCGCCGTTGGTTGCTGTGGTGCCATCACTCATTGTTGTGGATCCTGGCCTTTCGTTCCTAGAAGGTTCGCTGGTCTGAAAAATCGTGCAGCACCTCTACCAAGAGGGCGCGCTCAACCTTTTTGATTCTTTCATGCAAGCTGTCGACCGTGTCGTCACCCGCGACCTCTACTGCCTTTTGGGCGATGATCGGCCCCGTGTCCACGCCACTATCTACAACATGAACTGTAGACCCGGTTACGCGAACACCGTAATTTAGTGCGTCTTCGACGGCGTGCGCGCCGGGGAATGCAGGCAGTAGCGCCGGGTGGGTATTGATGATCTTCCCCTCGAAGCGCTCCACCACGCGCGGTCCGATGATGCGCATAAAACCCGCACTGACCACCAGATCCGGCTTGTAGCTAGCCAGCTTGTTTGCCAGCTCCTCGTTCCATCGATCCCGGTCGGTCTGCTTCGGTACGTACTCGACCAAGAAGTTTTCTATCCCCGCACGCTCGGCGCGATCCAGGGCCTCGCACTGCCGGTCACTGCCCACGGCAAGGATCTCCACCCGTGAACGATCGACGTTATCAATCACGCTCTGGAGCAGAGTCCCCGTCCCGCTCGCCAGAATTACTATCTTCATCGTCTGTGCTCTCCTCTGTGACTTCTGTGCTTGCTGGCCCTTCTGGGTCTTCTGGATCTTCTGGGCTCTCTGGGGCTTCTGGGCCCTCTGGGTCTTCTGTATCTTCTTGCCCCTTCTTATCGACGCCCCCATCATCCCCTTCTTTCGGCACCTCCGTAGGGGCGTCATCCCCAGAAGAGTAAGTTTCCTCGCTGTCCGCGGCATCAGTGGTCCGCTTAGCGGGAGCGGGCTCTACTACCTCAGCCTCCGGAATATCCTCGACCACAGCTTCACCACGGCGAGCAGTGAAGAACATGATCACCACCGCGGGCAACAGTAGCCAGGCGGCAAACTCCACCGCGAAGAGCCACTCAACGGCTCCTGCATGGCCGTATACGCCTAGCTCACCACCAGCCAGCCATGCAGCGCAGAAACCGATTAACCCGGCACAGGCACCCGCACCCACCCCCTGCAGCAGCGGCGCCTCTACATAGGATCGGCCACGCAGGAACGTGTACACACATCCCACCGCCACGCAGGCAGGAACAGCCAACAACAGGGGACCGAACGGGATCTGATTGTTCGGAATGGCCGCCAAAATCGGCAGCGGCGGCAGGTTCACATTGTTCGCGGTAAACAGGCTCACGGCTCCGTTGCCGACGTGGAACTCCCCACCCAGCAGCACGGAGATCGCGCCAACCACCACATTCGGCACGTACAGCAGCGCCACGAATGTCAGCCCGACCGCCCCCATTGTGGATGAGGTGATGTCGTAGGCCTTGCCGAACGCCTCCAGGTTCGTTAGCAGGTACACGAGGGCTGCCAAGGCTCCGGCCGCGCTCATCCATTTGAGGAAGCGACCGGCCAGCAGCATGGACTCTACCGGCCAGGTGGACCATCCGCGGCGCAGCAACAGTGCGCGCCACACGCGGGCTCGCATGCCGATCACGATCGCCGCACCATTGACCAGCGCCGTGGCGATCAGCGCCACCAGCAAGTTCGGCGGGGTGATGTCGTACACGCGCGAGGCGTCCCACAGCATCAACCACGCAATACCCGTCAGCACCATGGGGATAAGCAGGCTCAAGGTAGTAAACACCCGCAGCCCGCGCACGCTAATCGAATTGCCCAACACCGTCGTCGCCCGCTTCGCGTGCCCCCACACCAGCAGCAGCGCCGGCAACAGTGGCACAAAACCCAGCGTGGCCCCCGCCATCTCTACCGGCGCAAGGTTAAACACCATCCACATCGAGGCGATAGCTGCAGGCATCTTGTTAAAGCCAGCGCCGATACCGATGAGTACGGCGATGATGGCAATCACGCCCACGGTCACCGCGTGATTAATCATCAGCTGGGGTCCGAAACGCTTGACGTGGGGTTTCCACTTCGACCACCAGCTGCCCACTGTGGCCTTTACGCCACCGGGAGTGTCTTCAGCGCCCGCCCTAGCAGTGGACTGTGGCGTGCCCTTGGTAGCAGCCTTGGTACTAGCGGAGCCGGAGGCCGACGTGGTGCCCGTGGAGCCCGTGGCACTCTTGGCCGTGTCGGCCGCTACGAAGCGCTCGTGCCCACTCCCCTTGCCGCCAGCCGTGCTCTTGATCCTGCTTGCGTCGCCGCCGGCCGACGTCCGCCTGGTGCGGCTGGAGCCGGGGCGTCGGGAAGACGCAGATCGTCGGGATCCGGGTCGTTGGGATGCAGAATCTTTACTCACCCGTCCTATTGTGCCTAAGAGTCACCGTCACCTGGCGGACTGACCCACCTTCTTTACCGCCATAAGCAGACACGCCTAATGTTCTACTTGAAGGTTTGGAGGTAGCGTAATAAAGATCACTACCACGAATTCTCGCTAAGAAAACGCGAAGAAAAATGCCTAGAACTGGGCAAATGAATCGGCCGTCAACAATCAGCTCTACCCCGCTACCCCCCGCAACGTAATCGAAGCGTTATTTTCCACTAATTTAGTTGCTGCAACGTGGCCAAACCGATAGTGTTACGTTTCGTTGATAACAAAGTGGTTACAAATTGCTTGCGCAACGGACTCGAGAGCCCACAGAGAAGCTCGAAGGAGCTCTTGAAGATCTGCCGGAAGCAGCTTTTAAGGAACCACGCGTGACAGTTGTTAAAAAGCATCGATTAGGTAAAAGGGTTACAAGGACAGTGCGAAACACTACCAAGGCGAGCCGTACCGCCATCCACCGCAAGCAGGATCACAGCGCGAAGCGTCGCTTCGCACTCGTGGCAGTTGCCACGACGGCCGTGACTACCGCCGGTGCTGCTGGCGCTACCGCTGGTGCGTCCCAGAACTCTGAGGACGACATCGCACTGGCCTCCGAGAACACCACGATCCTCGCCCAGGGCGAGGGTGCGGGCGCCCAGGGTTCTGTAGCTCCGGCGGATGCAGAGTCTACCGCCGCTGAGGCTCCGCAGATCCTGGAGGTTCCGCAGGCCAAGCCAGTTTCCGATCTGTCCCAGCAGCTCGATTCTGCCCTGCGTTTCGCCAAGGAGCGCACCGAGGCTGACCTCGCTGCCCGCATGCCCGACTTCGTTAAGCCCGCCGAGGGCGCTTTCACCTCCGGCTTCGGCCCGCGTTGGGGCACCTTCCACAAGGGCATCGACATCGCGAACTCCGTCGGCACCGCCATCCGCGCTGTCCACGACGGCACCGTCATCGACTCCGGCCCGGCCTCCGGCTTCGGCAACTGGATCCGCATCAAGCACGACGACGGCACCATTACCGTTTACGGTCACATGGCCACTTTGGACGTCAAGGTTGGCGACCGTGTAACCAGCGGTCAGAAGATTGCTGGCATGGGTTCCCTGGGCTTCTCCACTGGCTCCCACCTGCACTTCGAGGTTCATCCAAACGGTGGCGATGCCGTTGACCCGAAGCCATGGCTGGCTGAGCGCGGTATTCAGCTCTAAGCCTCTGGCTCCACCAGTAGCCACACCAAGAAGAAACGTTATCCCCGAGCGTAGCGCTCGGGGATAACGTTTTTAGAGCTTTTCCATCGGCACGCCGCCAAACAGCATCAGGCGCACCGTGCCCTGGCTGCCGAAATCGATCATGCAGGTGGTGTGCGATCCGCTGCCGTCGACGCTCTTCACCGTGCCCAAGCCGTACTTGTCGTGGTTCACCTTATCCCCCACGGCCAAGTCCAAATCTTGGTTCTTCTTTGCGCCGGCTCCAAAGGCGGGCTTCGTCTTCTTCGCGGGCTTTCGGTAAGACTGGCTACTCCAGCTTCCCGAGCCAGAGCTCCATCCACCCGAGCCGCCGAAGCTCGTGCCGTCGGCGTAGCCACCGCCACCCCAGGCAGAATCCACGCCACTTCCGAAACGGGCGGGCTCTTCGCGGATCCATTCCATCAGATCCTCCGGCACCTCCGACAGGAAGCGTGACGGCGGGTTGTTCACTGGCGCTCCCCAACCACTGCGAGTAATCGCGCGGGTAAGGAACAACCGCTGCTTCGCACGGGTGATACCCACGTAGGCCAGGCGGCGCTCCTCGGCCAGCTCCGTCGGGTCGCCCAGTGCGCGCATGTGCGGAAACTGGCCATCTTCCCAGCCGGTCAAGAACACCACGGGGAACTCCAAGCCCTTCGCGGTGTGCAACGTCATAAGCGTCACCATGTCCTGCTCATCTGCCGGAATCTGGTCTGCGTCCGCTACCAGGCTCACGCGCTCTAGAAAAGCCTGCAGGCTACCCAGTGGCGCTTCTCCCTCAGCCAGCATCGCCTCAGCAGCCTCATCCGCGTCAGCACTGTCTGCACCAGCGCTTTCCGCACTACCACCAGGCATCTCCTCATAAGCCTTCAAATTCGCCGACTCCTGCGAGAACTCATGCCCCACGCTCACCAGCTCGTTCAGGTTGTCCAGGCGCGCCCCATCCTGTGGGTCGTTGGACTTCTCCAGCAGCTCCTTGTAGCCGGTCATGTCCAGCACCGCAGAGATCACCCGGCCCAGGTCGGGCAGTCCCAGGCCGGACCCATCCGAGGCCGTCATCTCCATCGACTCTGTCTCCGCCCGCAGCGCGTCCATCATTTCCAGGAACTTGCCAATGGAATTGCGGCCGCGTGCGGAAAGGCCGGCGACCTTCCCCGCGGCGGCGTCACCAAGAGCAGCCGAAAAACCAATCCCCTGGCCTTCCGCGTAAACAGTGACCTGCGCAATGGCCTTATCCCCGATACCGCGGCGCGGGGTGTTGATGATGCGCCGCAGCGCCACCGTGTCGTCCGCGTTGTCCAACACCTTGAGATAAGCCACAATGTCGCGGATCTCGCGGCGCTCGTAGAAGCGCGTACCGCCGACGACCTTGTACGGCATACCGGAGCGCACCAGCACGTCCTCAATCGCGCGGGAGGCGTTGTTGGTGCGGTACATGATCGAAATGTCGCCGTAGGAGTAGCCCTCGTTGTCCACCATGTCGTCGATCTGCTCGACGATGAAGTTCGCCTCGTCGTGCTCGTTGTCCGCAACGTAGCCGCCGATCAGCTCACCATCACCCAGATCCGTCCACAGCTTCTTCGGGCGGCGCCCCTGGTTCCGGTCGATCACCGCGTTGGCTGCGGACAGGATCTTCTGGGTGGAGCGGTAGTTCTGCTCCAGCAGGATCGTGTGGGCATCCGGGTAGTCGCGCTCGAATTCCTCGATGTTGCGGATCGTCGCGCCGCGGAAAGCATAAATCGACTGGTCGGCATCGCCCACCACACACAACTCGGACTCGGCCTTACCCTTGCCCGCAAGCGCCGCAACCAGTTCGTATTGGGCATGGTTCGTATCCTGGTACTCGTCTACCATGATGTGGCGGAAGCGGCGCCGGTAGTGGTCGCGGACGTCCGGATTGTTGTTCAGGATCGCCACGACCTCACCAATCAGGTCGTCGAAATCCACCGCGTTCGCTGCCCGCAGGCGGTTCTGATACGTCTTATACAGTGCGGCGATCTGGGCGGTGTGCGGGTTGGAATCTCGCTGCGCCTCGTCCAACGCGCCGATAGGGCCGACCAGCTCGTTCTTCCAATTAGAGATCACGTTCAGCACTCCGCGCGGCGAGAACTCCTTCAGATCCAACGAAGCATCCTTGATGATCATCGTCATCAGTCGCTTCGAATCGTCCGAGTCGTAAATGCTGAAGTTCGTGTTCAGCCCTGGCGCGAGGTGTGCATTGGCACGCAGTACGCGCACACAGAAGGAGTGGAATGTAGACACCCACATTCGCTCGGCCTGCGGACCCACCATATCCATCACGCGTTCGCGCATCTCCGCCGCGGCCTTGTTGGTGAAGGTGATCGCCAGGATCTGCCACGGCGCCACTCCCCCGGCCAGCAAGTATGCAATGCGGCGCGTCAGCACACTCGTCTTGCCGGAGCCTGCGCCCGCCACGATCAACAACGGGCTGCCCATGTGCTCTACTGCCTGCCGCTGCTGCGGGTTGAGGCCTTCGAGGAGCTTTTCTTTGTAACGCCCATTCTCCCCCGCGCCCGTTTCAGCCCCGCGTTGATTCTGTGCGGGCTGCACCCTCTGTGCCGCTGCGACGGCAGGGCTTTGGGCAGGGGCGGGTGTGGGTTCCGGCGCGCTGGCGCGAAGGTGCTGCAGAACACTTTCGTAGCCCTCCGGTGGCAGGTCTTCCTCCGGCGGCGGAACTTCGTCATCGAAAAGTGTCGGCTCTTCGGGCAGCGGCAGGTCGGCGAACGGATCGTGCTGGTTGTTCATGTTTCCCTCTGTGCTCCCTCAAAAACTTCTTACCGGAACTCTTCTTAAAACTCGGCAGGCTGACTAGCGGTAGAATACAGCGCATGAACGACTACGATTCTGCGGCATCCTCGGATTCTTCGAACAGCCTCTCGAAGTCCAATGAGTTCACCGTCCGCATGCCCTCGGGCACGGACGATCCCTTGTCGGATTCAGAAATTCAATCCTACCGCGAGGAGATCAATCGCCTCGACCGCGCCATCATCGACGCGATTCACCGCCGCAGCGAAGTCTCTAAGGCCATTGGCAAAACCCGCCTGGGCTCGGGTGGCACGAAGTTGGTCTATACCCGCGAAGTCGCGATCATCAATCAGTTCCGCGCGGAGTTCGGCGCGGAGGGAGTAGATATAGCGAAGGCCCTGCTGCAGCTAGGCAGAGGGCGCTTGGGCTAAGTAAAACTAGGCCAGCCGGAATCCTGCACCAACCCCGCCGGCGGCATTCAGATCCGCGGCGATCACGTTCCACGCCGCACCGGCAGTCGGCGCGTGGAACGGCCCCTGCAGCGGAGTGGTGCACGACGGCAGGTTGCCTGCGCCGCCATTGACGATGCCCACCAGACGGTTGCCGACGTAGATCGGGGCGCCCGAGTCACCCTCGGAACCGCATAGATGCGAAACCAGGAAGGGGCCGGAGATCGCCAGCATGGGGCCGCAGGATACCCCTGTTGCCACACCGGTCTTGCACATCTGCTGCAGGCTGGCTGGGGTGGAGCCGCCGAGGGCGCCAAGGTGCACGTTGTTGTAGCCGCGGGTCAGGCGCACCTTGTTGTTGAACTTGATCACTGCATAGTCCGGGTAGCCGTTGCGCACAACGGTGCCGATCTGGCCAGCGCGCTCGCTGTCCATGGAGATGACCGGGGCGCCGGGGCCGCCACAGTGCCCGGCGGTGATGCCCACCTTGTTACCTGCCTTGTCGTAGCCAACCACACCCAGGGTGCAGATGTTGTTGCCGACGTAAATCGGCATGGAGGGGCCAGCCAGCACATTCGGCGCAGCGGCCCGCTGAGCCTGTGGGATACCCGGAGAGGTGAAGTAGTGGCCCGGAACGCGGTGGGGTCCCGGCTGGCCAGTGGCGTTCAAGAATGCGTCGGCGGAGCCTGCCGGAGCGGCGGTGGCTTCCGGTGCGGTGACGGCCGATCCGAATGCGGCGGAGGCGGCAAGCGCCACTCCCGCCATCAGCGCGCCGAGCCGGCGGCGGGCGGAGCTACGCAGTACTCGCCCGGCCGGCGCGCCCTCGTGCGAGGGAGAGGGAACAGCCTGGCGAGACGCCATGCGAGTAGGAACAGGTGAAGCTGACAGGAACCGGGAGCGCATTCTTTCCTTCATTTCTGTTGGGCGATGGAACTAACCCTAGCGCAGAAAATCGGATTCACATGAGTCACAGAGGTAACATTTTGGAAAAGGTTACCCCTGCTCCCGGGGCTGCAACACCTAGCGCAGAACGGTAACAGTTCCGTTGCTGTTGACCTTCACCTTTGCAGCGAAAGCAGCTGCCATGTTCAGGCGCTGCCAGGAACCCCGTCGGCTCTGGTCATCCAGCGGAGAGCCTGCCGGGATGGCGGTCTGACGCAGGATGGAGGCGCGCTGGCTGTAGCTCAGCTTCGGGTACTTCGTCAGCAGCAGATCCGGGGCGGCCTGCGGCACGATCATCGGCGCATCCTTGCGGTAGATTTTCGGGAAGCCGTAGGTCATGCGATCGGTGTACTCACGCACAGCCTGGTCAGTGCTGCGGTAGGCCTTGTCACCCTTCACTACCTCGGCGATCGGGCGCCCAGCGCGCCACTCCAGCTCTGCACGCAGCTCCTTGCCAGCCTGCTGCAGCGCGTCGCGCATCTTCGGGTCGTTCCAGCGGTCCGCCGCAGCAGCAGTACCGGACATGCGGCCACCGATGACGTCAAGCGGGTAGTGCACGCCCATCACCACGCGGTTGTAGCCGGCCTCAGAACCACGGGTCAGGATCTGCGGAGCCAACTCCGGCAGTGCCAGCGCCAGCAGGGTGGTGGACCACACGGCCTGGTTGGTGTGGCCGGACGGGTAGGACTTCGACGTGCCGTAGAAGTTACGCGGACCCTCTTGGTACTTGTTGATGCGATCCGGGGCGACTACGAACGGGCGGTCGTAGCCGTAAACCATCTTCTCCACGAAAGTGGAGGATGCCAGTCCGCCCGCGCGCGCCAGGTAGCCGCCACCCAGCAGGAACTGGGTCTTCGGCAGGCGGTTCTCGCGCAGTGCGTCGCGGAAGTGGCCACCCAGCTCTGCACCCAGAGAGTCAGAGAACGCCATGAGCACGCCATCCTGGTCCGCACGTGCATCGTCCTGGGCACGCTTGATGGCAGCCTTGTCCTTGGCCACACCGTTGTTGATCCGCACAACCTTATCCAGGTTCTGCTTCATCACTGCCGGGTGGTTGGCACGCACGTCGTTAAAGCCGTCGACAACATCCAGATACACGCCCCAGCTGTAGGAGCTGACATCAGAGATGTAGCCAGCCAGGTACTCCGGGCCGAACGGCTGCGGGTTCGGGGCACCCTTGTGCTGTACCGGGTGCGGGTAGCTCGGCAGCCCCTGGGAACCAGCGATCGCCGGCATGCTCAGTGCCGCTTCTGCCGGTGCCACATTTACTGCGGAAAGCGACATGGTCGTAGCCATCATGGCTGCCGCCGTAATCTTTAGGCCCTTCTTGTTCGTCACTTTTCTCTCATCCTTGAGGTCTCGTCCTGCGAATTTTTATGACGCCAAGCCTCCGAAGCCCGCCCGGCGCCAATTGACATAGTTTTATAAACTGCTCGGCAGACTATCCCAAGGATCTGAACTGCAGGTTAATTTGAGGTTAGATACAGATGACGCGTGAGGGCGTCACAAAGAAAAACGCTAAATAATAACGCTAAATAATAAAGCCTTGCCAGCGCGCAGCTTGCAGCGAATCATCGTTGCTGTCCCGGGTGAAGGGGAAGTTCTTTAGCACCTGGTTGGTGAAGCTATCCACGCGCTGATTAGCGTTGCGCAGATCGTAGTAAGTTCGCATCTCTGCGTCGTAATCCGCTAGGTCGGCGGTCAGGCTCTCCCTGGTCTGGTAGCCATTCTCCATCACGCGAAACTCACGTGGCATGCGGGGCTTTAGCTGCGGATCCTGGTTCGGCCAGCCAAGGGTGAGGCCAACGACGGGGAAGGTGAAGCGCGGCAGCCCCAGCAGGTCGATCACCCCGGCTGTGTCATTGTGAATATTGCCCAGGAAGTTGGCGCCCAGGCCGAAGGACTCCGCGGCGTTCACCACGTTCTGCGCCATCAGGCAAGCATCGGTGAAGGCCTCCACGAAAGCCTCCGTGCGGCCCGCCGCCCGCAGGTCTCCACCGTTTTCCTGCAGAATCTGCGCATTCCGTGCCGTATCTGCCAAAAACAGCAGGTACACGGGCGCGCGGCGAACGTACTCCTGGTTACCGATCTCCGCGAGGCGCTCCCGCAGGTGTGCATCCGTGACGCGCACGATGCTGGCCTGCTGCATCCCACGAGAAGAGGCGGTGCGCATGGCCACGTCATAGATCGTTTCCAGGGTCTGATCACTCACCGGTTGGTCGGTAAACTCCCTAATTGTGCGGTGGGAAAGCTGGCGATCAACCATGGGATTCGAAATTTTCGCCATACGATCCAGGCTACTAGCAGGCGTGCGAGCAGGATGTGCGCAATAATTTTTACAATTCTCGCCTGCGCCGGGAACAAATATTAGCGATAATGCATTTCAGCAATGTTGGCCTGTGCGAGGTTGCCTCTCAGACCTCTTCTAGCCATCGCTTTCCCGTAAAACCTCATCCAAGTGTTCCCTAGGAAGGTACTGCTGACATGATCATTGCCGCCATTATCATCGCCGTCCTCGTAGTCCTCGCCATCATCTGGTTTGCCATGTACAACGGGCTCGTCAAGAAACGCAACACGGTCAACGAAGCCTACGCGCAGATCGATACCCAGCTACAGCGCCGCGGCGACCTCATCCCGAACCTGGTAGCCACTGTCAAGGGGTACGCCAACCACGAAGCCAAGGTATTCCACGACATCGCCGAGCTGCGCAGCGCCACCGACCGAGCCCGCGCCACCGGCGACGTGCAGGATGCCTCCCAGGCAGACGCAGCGTTCGGTCGCACTATGGCAACTCTGCGCGCAACTGCCGAGGCGTACCCGGAGCTGCAGGCCTCCCGCAACTTCCAGCAGCTGCAGGAAGAGCTCGCCTCCACCGAGAACAAGGTGGGCTTCGCCCGCCAGTACTACAACGCCTCCACGAACACCTACAACACCGCCATCCAGTCCGTGCCGACCAACATCGTCGCTTCTGTGCACGGCTTCCAGCCTTTCGCGTTCTTCCAGGTGGAAGAGTCCAAGCGCCAGGCTCCGGACGTTTCTTTCTAGCCTTCTTGTCCTGCCCGCCCCCTAAAGGCCACTTCCGCTTCTTAAGCATCACATCTAGCGGGCAAGACTCGTGAGTACTGAAAGTGCTGAAAGGACGGATAACGGACAATGGCCAACCAGCCAAGAACCTTCGACGAATCGCTTTCGCAGCTACGCAAAGGCATCGCTGTCGCGTGGATCGCGAACGTGTTTGTTCTGCAGCTTTCCATCGTTGCGTGTGCCTGCGCGGCCTACGTGGGCATCCAGGGAAGCGACATTGACTACAACACTCTGGGCAAGGTCATTCTGATCTCCGCCGGGGTCGCCATCCCGGTTGCCGCACTGATCCTGCTGTACTCGTATTTCTTTTCCACCAAGACCGTGATTTCCGCCATCGGTGGCGAAAAACGCAAGGTGGAAAAAGGCATGGTCTACAACATTGTGGAAGAGATGTCGATCGCCGCCGGCATGCCCTCCCCGCCAAAGGTCTATGTGCTCATCGGCACCGGAGTGCCCAATGCCTACGCTCTGGGCGGCAAGCGCAACAAGCCCCATACCGGCACCATCGTCGTCACCGAAGAGCTTGGGTACCTGCTGAACCGCGAGCAGATGCAGGCGGTCATCGCCCACGAGATGAGCCACCTGACCGCCGACGATAATCGCGTGATGACGCAGCTGGTGGCCATCGCGTCCGTCATTTCCATCCTGCAGTCGGTGTTTATCTACGGCAGCTTCAGCAACAACAACCGAGGCCGCTCTAGCTCCAACTCGAACGGCGGCGGCAATGCCGTAGCTGCCATCGTGATCTTGCTGATCTCCTTCTGCGTTATCCTCGCCGCCCCAGCGCTGGCCAATATCGCCAGGGCCTACATGTCTCGCCACCGCGAGCAACAGGCCGATAGCCACGGGGTCTCCCTGTGTCGTAACCCCACCGCACTGGCGCAAGCCCTGATTACTATCCGCGCGTTCCACCAGGCGAACCCTTCAACCGTGCAGAACTCCATGTACGGCACGCCCGGCTCCCTGGCTTTGTACGCACCGGAGCAGGACATCATCCAGGGCTTCCACAATTCCGACGCAGGCAAGAAGGGGTCCGTCTTCAAGCGCGCCATGACGAAGAAGCGAAACTTTTCCGCTACCCACCCGCCGATCTGGGAAAGAGTCAACGCACTGATCGCCATGGGCGCCTATGTGCAGGGTTTCGTCCCGTATGTGCCGGAGCACGCGCAGATTGCCGGACACATCAAGTAGCCTGGGACTTTCTATGACTCCCCTCTCCTATACCTCGACTGACGGCTTCCCGGAACTGCACATGTCGCGGGTCATCAGTGCGGACTTCGAGACCGCCGCGGCCAGGCTTTTCCGCTGGGGTGTGCAGCGCAGTGGCCTCTTCCGCGTGCGCCCCACCCACGAGGTTGTGGAGATTGGCGCCGAGGTCGCTCTCAGCCTCGGGCCGTGGACGTTCCACTGCCGGGTTGTCGATACTTTCTCCACGCCCGGCCGCTGCGGCTTTACTTATGGCACTCTCCCCGGCCACGCCGAGCGGGGCGAGGAGACCTTCACCCTCGAGCGGTTGCAGGACGGTAGGGTTCTTTTTCTTGTTGACGCCAAGTCCCAACCCGCCCGTTTCCCCGCGCTGCGCCCAGTCATCGACCTGCCGAGGCGTGCCCTTATTCGTCGCTTCTACCTGCGCGCTTTGGACGATTGAGCAGAAGACTAACGGCAGATAGCGGCGGCCACAGACCGCGCGCAACTCTATAAGCAATCCCAGCCGAAGATGACCCGATCAAAGTTGCATGCTGCCAGGTCGTCGGGGTGGATGAAGAAATTTCCGACTCCACTATCGCCCCACTCACATGGGCCATCTTGATCAATCGTCGCCAGCACGATCCGAGGGTCAGACGGCGAAAACCGGCCTTCGTTCACAAGAACTGTGTAGCCACCGAGCGAGGATCCGTTTGCTTGTGGATAGCCAATTGGCTCCAAAAATTCATCGGCGTGAGGGTAAACGGTGAAGCCCTCTTTTTCTGCACGGGCGACGGCCGCATCAAACGCATCCTTTGTCGTTTTCCCGAAGTCAAGGTGGGGCTGCTCAAATGTCGTTTGCCCATCAATTACCCAGCGTGAAACTAAGTTTCCTCGATAAGTGTGAATATCTACGAAATCCCGCCCCCTCCTTAAAAAGGCGCGGGGACCCTTCAGATCAAAAATGAAACGACCGTACTCGTGGGTGCTGTAATTCACTTCTTGATCGAATCGAACTCCGTCGATAGTGACGGGATCGAATGGCTCAGATGCAGGGTGCTCACCGGAATCCATGATCTCTTCCTCGGGCATCTCGCCGACATGCGGCGCTGAGAAATCCTCGAAGTATCGGGCGAACGGAATGGGTCCTGCGCATTGATCCGGCTTGTCCGTCGCTATCCAGGGATCGCCCCAGAATTCTATGTCAGGTACGAAAAGCTGAAGTAGCCCAGTCGTCGGGAACCCTGGAAGGGGCTCTAGCTCGGAGAAATTAAACTGGGCAATGAAGAACATGGGCCGACCATCGTAATACGGGTAGGGCGCGTGTTCCGGCAGGTAGGGAGTGCCACATACCTTCGAAGTGGTCGGTGAATCAGGCCGCGTGCTCTCCTTAAGCGCAAGAGCAGGACGGGTGGGAATGCTGTCGAAAGAGTATTTCAGATCATCCAGACTGGTCGATTCAAACATGTCAACAACCTTAGGCGTCCGGCCACAATCCCACATGCGCAAAATCATCTCGCCGGTATCTAAACCAGCGAGGGGATCAATTTGTAGCGGGGGCAGGATTCGAACCTACGACCTCTGGGTTCTCTGTATTAAGTGCGCACTACTTGAAACTATCTCTGGCAACAATACAGTTCGCCACTGCAGCAGACCCCTGAGTGAAGTACCCACCCCCTCCAGAAACAATTAACCCAATATAAAGGTATATACCGGCCACCAACCCATTTTAGAAATCATCACGATCGCAAGTACGTTTCAATCCAATTAAGTACCGTAATTCGTGACAGATCTCCAATTCGCTACATCGGCGATGGTTCACAATATCTCCCCAAGGCGTCCGAAAAGCGTTTCACCGCAATCTCATTTCAGGTGGAGCAACCCTTGAACGAAGACTCGACAACTGCAGGCAGTCGCTTGAGCGCACCTATCCCTAATAGGCCAAGCAAACCGCTTCTTTTCTCCCCAGGGAGGGAAGCAAGCGACTGATAAATCCCCTTTTCCACTAATCGTTTTACATCGACCATCAGCCACAAGAAATCCCGAAGCTACTACAAAGGTTAACAAGCAAAAGACAATCGTCACAATACGACCATCATGCACCTAACAAAGTGCCGGTACGACGTCACCTAAGTCATATTCAAAACTAAGGAGCGTCACTAACCGGCCTCCCCATCACACGCTCGCCGAGTAGCGATTTAAACCTATCAACACTACTTTATCGACCGGGCCACCATGCCACAAACTCGATAATTTTTCTTGTAAAGCCTAGCGCAGGTTCGACAAAATGAAAACCTACCACGGCAGAATATTGTAAGAAAAAACTGGCATTAGCCCAAAGAATCTAGTTTCTCATTTAATAAATTATTCCTCTCTTTTAGCTCAGAAATTTCGTTACGCAACTCGTCTATGTCGGCCCGATACAAGGCAATCCTCTCGTCGACCTGCTCCTTGTCCCATCGGGGCTTAATATGTTTAGTACAGTTTTTATCCGAAGCTACAATATCAACTATCATTGCCCTCTCAGACTTAGACCGGATTTCTTTATCGCCTAGATTACGTAATTGTTTAGCAATTTTTGGGTCATCACAAAGCTCAATTACCCGCGCATATCCGAACACCTTTAATCGTGTTCGAAGTGGGTAGTTAATGAAGAATAATGCTACTCGCCCATCTCGGTCGATGTTGCCTGTACTCACATACTGGTTGTTCCCCATAAACTCTAACCACCCTATAGTCCTGTCATCCAGAACGTGCACAAAGCCCTTTGGACCACCTCTATGCTGGACATAAGGCCAACCTGCACCAGTTACCGTAGACAGGAAGAAAGAGTCAGCCTGCTGTATCAACTTCCGGTCTGCGGGTTCAAACTCAAATCTCCCTACTCGCTCCGGAAGTGTTGTTCCTACGGAGCCTTGACGTCGGCGAACAAACGAATCGTAGGCGAGTTGTTCATAAGTGACTGCGTCTGCCCCCTCATGCGTAGCCCCTTCGTTAGATTCCGCTTCCTTAGCATCCATGTCTTTCATACTAGCGGGTAACGGGTGAAGCGTACTGAGTTTGGTCCCGTTCGCATCCAGGGAAGGATAGGAAACTATCGTAAAACTTTTGCCCTAATCTCGCCGCCTAGGCGTGCCCCTTAGCCGAGGAGGGCAAGGAGCTTGAAGGTTACTCATGGTGGCCAACTGTCGAGTAGACCAAGCGGAGCTTGAGGATTGTCGCCCACACTAACTCCGGTTGCATGCATTACTGCACCGTCTGAGCACAAGGAGTTCTCGACTGACGGACTTCGACGGATATGTTGGAAGACAAGTAGCGAAGCGGGGTAGATGAATTCCTTGAGATTGTGTTGGCTTTTTCGCAGTGGCGGTCGAACACCGCACGCGGAAATAGTCGATTGTATCGATACCTAGCGGAATCGCTTCAAAGCGAGGCAAATGGCCGCACGTTGAATGCGGCGTTAGATTGTTGGTTGTCTCTTTTCAAAGGGACCGTGTGCCAATATCTCAGCTAGCGCGAGAGTACCAAAGGCAAAAATCAATAATTTCATAGTACGTGGTTCGACTCGCGCCTTCGCCATCCCCAGCCCCCCCCCCGTTTTGCTATATTCCTCATCAAGATCCGACTCATCTGCTTCGCCCATATCACCGTCGGGCTTAATCACCACCCCCTCGTTGTACTGCTAGTATCTGGCGAGCAAACTTTTGCTCTCAGCCTCGCATTCCCCGCGTGAGCGTGGCCTCGTGGACCTTCAGTTTGTCCGACGTATCCGTAAAACTTCACTGTCGGGTCACCGGGTTGCGCGCAGCTACACAAACTACGCTCATGCCCTTAAACAGTAAATACATCACCACAAAATGAATGAAGAAAACGGTGCCGATAATCCACATGTAGAGCCGCAACGCCCCCAGCGCCCCTCACCGACAATCAGCAAGACAGCTGTCCCGATGGCACCTATCTTTCTTCCCTCCCCAGGACACGATAGGACGTCATCACCCTGGCTTTCCTCAACAATCGCGATACTGACAATTTCATCATTGCCGATTCAATGGAGTTAACTAAGAGTACCGGAGTGACATAGCGCAAATACGCTCTTTGCAACGACCACCAGGAACTGCTCCAGCGAGACGAACAGCGCGGATGAGGGATTGGCGCTCTCCACGACGGCTCCGGTCAAGAAGCCCGGCTGCGAGGCCTCGAACTCGAAGCCCGCACAATCCATAACAGAGAACCAGATAATCGGCACAATTCTCGGTAAGGCGATGACGCCTCCGATGAATTCGTGGACTTTCCGAACGCGAGAAATGGGCACCACAAACATGCCCGCGAACGGCGACCAGCAAATGGTTCACCCTAGTAGAGCACCGTACACGCAGCCCCCTTCCCAATTCGGACTGACATCGTAGCCGTCGGTGCAGAACATAATCCTCGTCAGCGTATCCATGCTCATACCAGCCGTGTCGACGATTTAGGGCAACTGCGGCAACGTCGAGCCCCTAGGCAGGTAGAAACTGGTGAGAACATCACCACCCTAAAGTTTGTGCCTACGAATCACAAACTTCAAATGAGGCATCACGCTAAAGGTCAAACGCCTGTGCCCCGTGGCAGACTCGTCGAAGCTGCTACCCCAGCTTCTTACCTTCAGAAGTCACAGCGCCAGAGATATAAGGAAGCATTGATTAGATATACTACGTGCATGGTTCGAAGGAAGGTAATGAGGTCAGCTTCCGCGATTCTGAGTGTCGGAACGCTTCTACTTTCAGGATGTACCTCGAGCTTTGATAAGGCTCAGACAACTACACTGACGGTCTTCGCCGCAGCATCCCTGGCTGAGGTCTACGGAGCAATAGGAAAGGAATTCGAGGCTGCTAACCCAGGAGTTGACCTCCAATTTGAGTTTGCTGGATCACAAACCCTAGTGGAGCAGTTAGTAAACGGTGCGGATGCTGATTTATTAGCAACTGCAGATGCCATTACCATGGATCGCGCTGTGGATGGTGGTGTTGTGAGCGGCAGACCAATCCCTTTCGCTGAAAACATACTGACTATCGCGGTCGAGCCAGGTAACCCACTTGATATCTCGGAGCTCGTATCTTTAACAAATCCCGACGTCGCAGTCGTTGTCTGCGCCAAGGGAGTGCCGTGCGGTAACGCTACCGAAACAGCTACAGAAGCCGCCGGAGTGATTCTGAGACCAGTCTCTGAGGAACAGAAGGTTACTGACGTACTTGGAAAGGTTTCCTCAGGACAAGCGGACGCTGGCCTAGTGTACCGCACAGATATTGCCACCGCGAATGGCGCGGTGGAGGCAGTAGATTTCCCAGAAGCAAACCGAGCAGTCAATAGCTACTTCATCAATACCGTCACTGGCACCCCGAGATCTCGGGATGCCAAGCGGTTCATCGAATTCATGTCCACCGCGGATGCACAGGAAATTCTCTCGGATGCAGGCTTCCAACCGGCGGAAAAATCATAGGGCCATCACAGTGTCCCCTAGAACACCACGAATTGTCCCCCGCTGGCTATTCGTACCAGCGGGGTTAGGAATAATCTTTTTACTCCTCCCCATTATCGGACTGATATCCCAAATCTCTTGGAGTAATTTTCCAGCCCTGATCTTCGCCGACACTGCTATCGATGCTCTCCGGTTATCAATCCGCACCTCTGCAACCGCCACCGCAATTGTTGTTGCCATCGGCATTCCACTGAGCATGATTCTGGCTTGGACCGATTTCCCGGGCAAGAAGCTCCTACGCGCGCTCCTGCTCTTACCTCTTGTGCTGCCACCAGTAGTGAGCGGTATTGCACTCCTTCAGGCTTTTGGACGGCGTGGCCTCATTGGCTCCCAATTTGAAGCCTTTGGAATAGAAATCGCTTTTACTACAGTTGCGGTGGTCATATCCCAGGTTTTTATTTCGCTCCCATTCATGGTGGTGACACTCGAAGGGGCACTAAATACAGCAGGGAGAAGCTACCAAACCGTGGCAATGAGCCTCGGTGCTTCCCCAACCCGAACCTTATGGCGCGTGAGCGTGCCGATGATGACTCCTGCAATTATGTCGGGAGGCATACTTGCATTCGCCCGAAGCTTGGGAGAATTTGGCGCAACCAGCATCTTTGCAGGTTCCCGCCAAGGTGTAACCCGAACCTTACCCGTTGAGATCTACCTTCAACGAGAAATTGATCCCGACTCGGCAATTGCTCTATCCCTGCTGCTTATCATATCTTCCATTGTCATCGTCGGAGCGGTATACGGGAGGGTGCGCAAATGACAGAGGCAACAGAGTTGTTAGAGTTCGATGTATCGATCCCCTCAAGAAAGTTCGACATCGCCTTTGAGCTTCCAATGGGGCGAGTACTTGGAATCATCGGCCCCAATGGAGCTGGCAAGTCCACCATAGCTGGAGCACTAGCAGGCACTGTCGTCCCGACCAGCGGTCGCATCAGTGTCCGAGATAGAGTCTTGACCGATACCGCCACCGGAACATACGTTCCAATACACCAAAGAAAAGTCGGACTACTAGCACAGGACCCACTGCTGTTCCCGCACCTATCAGTCATAGACAACCTGACTTTCGCCCCTAAAAGCCAAGGGAGCCCGGACGCTCAAAAAGTCGCCGAGCATTGGCTGAGAAAACTCGAACTCGAGCCCCTATCCCACCGCAAACCACACGAACTTTCCGGCGGTCAGGCACAGCGAGTCGCCCTCGGTCGAGCTTTCGCCGGCTCGCCGGACATACTGTGCCTAGACGAGCCCTTCCGCGCATTAGATATCACCGTCGCTGCAGATATGCGTGCCCTTCTCTACCCGCTGTTGCACAAAATGACAGTTCTCCTGATTACCCATGATGTCCTCGATATCATGTACCTCGCAGATGATGTAGCAGTCATTGAACACGGACGCCTCGTGCGACTTGGAACTACCGACGACGTCATTGAGAAACCCCTCGACAAATTCACAGCTCGATTCTCTGGTACCAACATCATCAAAGGACGAAGCATCGGAAACGAAACACTTCGCAGTGGATCCGGGGAAATACTCGTCACAGGAAAGCCTGGCCACAAAATTCCCGCTGGACAACGAGCAATCGCTAGCTTCCGCCCTACCGCAGTGAGTATCCTCACGGACCACACGGATGAAAACATGAGAAATCAATGGCCAGCAACAATAAAAGGGCTCGAACAGGGAGCTGGAACAATCACCGTCATCTGCGATGTGAAGGGAGATTCCATCCGGGCAGAAATAAGTCCTGCATCCGCAGCGCAACTTTCACTCGTTACTGGCAATGCCATCATCGTCGCAGTCAAAGCACAAGAGATAGAACTTTACCCAGCACATTAGGGGAAAGACGCTACAGGATAATCGCTGTACTAATGTCGTTGCCATGGCACACAACCCCGACTACCCGCTGGCAGACATCTCGGCAATTATCATCACTGTCTCCGACCGCTCATTCGCAGGCCGTCAAGAGGACAAGTCTGGGCCTAGAGCCGTCGAAACACTGATCAAGGCGGGATTCACTCGACCACAGGTGCGTGTCATACCGGACGGCATAGAATCAGTACGAGATGCACTAAAGCAAGCTATTGCAGACGGCTACAGGTTGATTGTGACAACCGGCGGCACTGGCATCGGACCTCGGGATTTAACCCCCGAAGCTACTGCCACCGTTATTGCAACTCGCATCCCTGGCATCGAGAACCAGATTCTTCACCACGGTCTGTCTTCCACCCCCACAGCTGGGTTGTCCCGACCCGTCATAGGGCTCAGCGACCGCAGCAGTAAAGCAGCACTCATCATTAATGCTCCAGGCTCTACTGGTGGCGTTACTGACACACTCGACGTCATAACACCACTTTGCGGCCATATCTTTAGCCAGCTTGCCGGGGGCAAGCACTAGGGGAATACGAGCATAATGAATCGTCTCGTATTTGTGGAGTCCATCCAAATGACTTCATCTTC